>OY769919.2:1187500-3472500 GCA_963669225.2 uncultured Arenicella sp.
TGGTAACGGATCGTTCATTCTGCTCTTTGGCCTTATGAAAACGCTGCATCATGGCTGGTATGACATGGCTATTCTCTGGATGAAAGTTATCATTAGGACCATATAGATTTGTCGGCATGACAGATCTGAAGTCTGTCCCATGCTGCCGGTTGAAGGATTCACACAATTTTATCCCAGCAATTTTTGCTATTGCATAGGGTTCATTGGTGCTCTCTAGTGGACCCGTCATCAATGCTGTTTCTGATATTGGCTGTTCAGCAAGTTTTGGGTATATGCATGATGATCCCAACATCAACAATCTAGAAACGCCGAATCTGTAAGCGGCGGAGACTAGATTGTTCTGTATTACTAAATTCTCAAAAATAAAATCCGCTGGGTATTCATTGTTTGCGTGAATACCGCCGACTTTGGCCGCCGCTATGTAAACCTGATCTGGCCTTGAATCTTTAAAAAATCGATCGACTTTTCTCGAGTCGAGTAGATCCAGCTCTTGGCGAGAATTAACTAGTAACTCCACGCTATCTAGATTTTGCACCTCATCAACTAATGCGGCACCAACCATACCCTGATGGCCTGCTATAAATATTCTATTTTTAGCCATTCTTACTCTTGTGATGTGTTCACATCAAACCCATGAGCTTTGAGTAGGGAATTTTTTCGAGCCACTTCCATATCGGACTCGACCATTTCGAAACACATTTGCTCAAGACTGATTTTCGGCTCCCATCCAAGCTTCTTCTTAGCGAGACTACTATCGCCTAAGAGGGTCTCCACCTCAGCGGGGCGAAAGTACCGTGGGTCCACTCTTACGACCGTGTCGCCTGTCTTTATAGAAAGGTCGGCTTCGGGATCTACAGTCGTAACAATTCCCACCTCTTCACAGCCTTCACCTTGAAACTCCAAACCGAAACCAGCAGCCTTTGCGGCTAAGGCTACGAACTCTCTGACTGACTTCTGTTTTCCTGAGGCTATGACAAAGTCTTCAGGGTGTTCCTGCTGAAGCATTAACCATTGCATTCGCACATAGTCTCTAGCGTGCCCCCAATCTCTTAGAGCATTTAAATTACCTAAATAGAGACAGGATTCCAGACCATGAGCGATATTAGCAAGCCCTCGAGTAATCTTTCGAGTTACAAAGGTCTCGCCTCTTCTGGGAGATTCGTGGTTAAACAAGATACCGTTGCATGCATACATGCCATACGATTCTCTGTAGTTAATTGTAATCCAATAAGCATAGAGTTTTGCAACTGCGTAAGGGGAGCGAGGATAAAAAGGAGTTGCTTCGGACTGTGGGGTTTCCTGCACCAAACCATATAGCTCTGAAGTCGCAGCCTGATAGAACCGAGTCCTATTTTCCATTCCAAGAAATCGTATGGCCTCAAGGATCCTTAAGGTTCCAAGCGCGTCAACATCGGCGGTGTACTCAGGAACTTCAAAAGAGACAGCCACATGACTCTGAGCGGCCAAATTGTAGATTTCATCTGGCTCCACTTGTTTTATGATGCGAGTTAAATTGGATGAGTCGGTTAAGTCTCCGTAATGCAAAAACAAATTTCGAGTTTCCACATGGGGGTCCTGGTAGAGGTGATCAATTCTCTCTGTATTGAATGATGATGCTCGCCTTTTAATGCCATGAACTTCATAACCTTTTTCAAGAAGAAATTCGGCGAGGTAGGATCCGTCTTGACCCGTTATTCCAGTTATTAATGCTTTTTTCACGAAAACCTAGTCAGCTGAATTATTGATAATTAATACTCTCGAGCCTCGATAGTTTATTAAATACTCTATAAAAAGCATAGCGATCTAAACATTTGGTCTTTTAATCAACAACAAAGCCCACGAGGTTTTAAATGAACACGAAGCAATCCGTCGTGATGGCAATCGGAGCCGGAATATTCCTGAGCCTTTTAGGCGTCGGCACCCGTCTACTTGAAGACACTTCTGCCTTTAAGTTGGTTTTCTATCGCTCTATAGGCTTAGTTGCTTTTCTTGCGCCAATCACACTTTATTTAAATCGTTCAAATCTAGCTGCAACGGTTACATCAATCGGCTGGATCGAGTTAGTGGCTTCACTTTGTCTGGTTGGCACTTCGATTTTCATCGTTCTAGCCTTAATGAATACAGCGGTTGCGAATGCCATGTTTGTAATTTCGCTGGCGCCGTTAATAGCAGGGATATTTGCGTGGATTGCTCTTGGCGAGAAATTGCGTTCATCAACCGTGAAAGCCATATTAGCCTCCATAATCGGTGTCATTGTCATCGTCAGTGATTCTCTCTCCACTGACGGTATAGTCGGTATCCTTTATGCATTCGCCATGCTTTTCTGCTACGGCATTTTTAGCGTCACGCTCCGACTAGGCCGCGATAAAGAAATGTTGCCGTGTATTGTTATCCATGGCTTAGTACTAATTATTGCACTTCCCATATTCATTCAGGACCTAAGCATAAGTAAACATGATTTAGTTTTATGCCTAAGTTTAGGCGCAATTCAATTAGGCTTAGGTATGTTGATGTTCACGATAGCGTCAAAAGCTATACCGGCTGCCCAACTCGTTTTGCTTGCCATGCTAGAGGTTGTCCTGAGTCCAATTTGGGTATGGCTCATTGTTGGTGAAGCACCGTCTCGATCAAGTCTGATCGGTGGCGGAATTATTATTGCCGCTATTTGTTTCCAGGCCATAACAACGATGCGCGATGATCATGCACAACAAACCCAGACTAGTTAGTCTGATCTCCATGATATAAACGAACCACGTGTCGCGCTTCTGCAAAAAATAACCACCGCTCCAGCAATAGGCCAATGAGCATGGTTAATGCCATCGGCCAAATCCAATACATGCTAAATACGTCACTGAAGTACAGAAACAATGCAGGCAGCAAAAATGCCAAGCCGCATGCAAGCCATCGCAAGCGCAACAGACGTATTGTGGCGACATCAAAACCAAATTCATTGGTCAAGAACGTATCACTGGTATGACCGGCATCCATCAACCTGACTCGCGCCTGAGAAAATCCGGTTGCCGAATTGATCGATGAGGTACCTGGCATGCCAATGACACGAAAATAAATAAATTTCACAACCAACCCAAAACTTAGAGCAACAATCGAAATCAGTGAGTAGTTAAACACCGATTCATACTCTTGAATCATTGCGACAGCGTGCATGAGTACCGCACCACTCATGAGACTAAGAATTAGATAACTGGGCACCGTCACTGAATTGTGCCACTGCCGGATCGGTTTGAGGCTCGCATAGATCATGCCTGTGCAATAAACCGTCGCTATTGATATCAATACGGCTGCAACCCCCAGGACCGTAGCCGTAAGGTTGACTGCCCAGTCGGCTTTGTACAAAAACATTAAGTAGAGAAAAAAAACGGGATAGAACAATACTGCGAATACGCCTTCGCGTGACAACCACGATGTTCTGAAGCGACTAAATGCTCTCCAAGCATTCTTGGGGTTTGCTAAGTGTAGCGTTGAGGACAATAAGCCAAGAGTAAGCATGCTCAGCCCCAGCACGGAGCATATCAAGGTCACTTTAATATTCACCTGACCATCGGCAACCCAGTTTAGCCAAAGGTGTTCAAGTAAAAGCCAAACCAGAAGACCTGACCCCGCGCCAGCGCATACAGTAAAGAAGAGAACAGAAAATGCAGGTTTCATAAGTTCACCGATTTGAGAATTATCGAAATATGACTCGGTTGGCCAAGCGCTTCATTTTTTCAGCCAATGAGACAGACTCTCCGATGCTCTTCTCAGACTCCCTAGGCTGTCTAGGTGGAAGGTACTGATTGGTTGGTTCATACCCAAGTTCCGGCATTAGACCTTTTCCTGCTCGCTCCACCACTAGTTTAGACACTGTTGAATTTGGATCATCAAAATCGCCAAATACTCGAGAGTTGGTTGGGCAGGTTAGTACGCAGGCGGGCTGTCTTTCCTCCTCAGGTAATTGATCATCATAAATCCGGTCCACGCAAAGTGTGCATTTCTTCATGACGCCTTGATCAGGATCGAGCTCTCGCGCACCGTACGGACAAGCCCACGCACACAAATTGCAGCCCATGCACTTATCCTGATCTATCAATACAATGCCATCCTCCTCGCGCTTATAGGAAGCGCCAGTAGGACAGACCGTTACGCAGTCTGCGTTCTCACAGTGCATGCAAGACATCGGCATGTGCACAGTCTTGCTATTAGGCGCATCATCGACTTCGTAAGATCGAATACGATTTAGCCACGAACCAATAGGGTCTTCGTCGTAAGGCTTTTCGTCGGATAGTGGGCCGATCGTTCCAGAGGTGTTCCATTGTTTACATGCGGTTGCGCAGGCATGGCAGCCCACACAGGTGTCTAAGTCTATGACTAAGCCAAGCTTCATTAGTGTTTACCTCGCTTTAAGATGTCCCGCATCGATCTCAATAAGTTGACGTTGGAATGCGTGGTGTAACTTATTTTGGTTGGCGAATTACTCATGGATGGAAGGGGGTTCACCTCATCGAACTTGGGCCAGGTTCCGCTCTCTTTCTTGATGCACGGCGTAATCCGAACCTTTAGATCGTACCAAGCTGCTTGTCCGGTTATCGGGTCGGAATTAGTAACGTCGGCAAAGCTCTGCTTAGGCGGTAGTAGTTCAGAAATCAAATGATTTAAAAGAAACGCATCTTGAGATTCATTAGCGTTTTTGCCTAAACCCCAGGCTCCGGGTTGTTTGGCAATTGCGTTCCAAGTCCAAACAGTATTTCTTTCCACCCCTTCCATTAGTTTGACCTGCGCTCTGATTTTGCCATTATGAGACTCTACCCACACCCATGCGAGATCCTCGATGCCCTTTTGTTCGGCTTCAAGACGATTCATATAAAGGTAGTTCTGTGACATTATCTGCCTGAGCCAAGCATTCTGTGAATCCCAAGAGTGATACATAAACATCGGGCGTTGCGTAATAGCGAAATATGGATATTGCTCATCTTCGATACGCTGTTGCTCTAGTGGCTTGTAGTAGAAAGGCAATGGATCAAAGTGATCTATCAACCTCTGTCGCTGTTCAGGCAAACTTGGTTGGGGACCCGAGTAATTTCCTTCACCAGCAAGACGAAACTTTTGCAATGTTTCCGAATAAAGCTCGATGACAATTTGATCGGTGGATCCTACCCAGCCCGCTTCCTTAGCTAGCTCAAGATAATCTTTATTGGCATGCCGGTAAAACCGTTGATTTTGTGCAAACTCGTACTTAAAAAAGCCTTGATTCTGCTTGTACGCTTCCCATTGATTGGGGTTGGGTTCGCCGCGCAAACTTTTGGAACCATCCTTCCCCCTCCAGCCCGCAAGAAAGCCAATCCCGGGAGCACGCTCGAAATTCACTATAAAGTCTTTATAGTTATCGTAAAGAGGCTTACCCTGCTGATCCATAAAGGCTGGAAACTCCAGCCGGTTGGCTAAATCAATCAACACTTCTTGCCAAGCCCTTACATCACGATCCGGCTCTATAATTGGGTGTCGTATTGAATCGCATGCCGCATCAGGCTCAGATATGGGACGATCGAGCATTGAGATGGTGTCGTAGCGCTCCAGAAACGTGGTATCGGGTAATACCAAATCCGAATAATTCACCATTTCTGAATGAAAGGCATCTGCGTTAACAATAAACGGGATCTTGTACTCACCGTTTGAATGCTTCTCCACCAACATTTCCATGGTATTTGCCGTATTCATACTGCTGTTCCATGCCATATTCGCCATGAAGAGAATCAGTGTGTCGATATGGTAGGGATCTCCCTTAACAGCATTTGAAATAACCATATGCATCAGTCCATGGTTGGCAATCGGAGCATCCCAAGAATAGGCTTTGTCTATGCGTAAGGGATTACCGTGATCATCAATCACTAAATCCTCTGGCTCTGTGGGAAACCCCAACGGTGCAGAATCCAATGGCGTATTGGCGGCGGTGGTCTTTGCGGGCTTAAGGTGGGGTGGAATATGCTTCGGGAATGGCGGCTTGGCTAGATGACCACCTGGTACGTCAATGGTCCCGAGTAGGATTTGTAAAAGATGAATAGCCCTACAAGTCTGAAACCCATTGGAATGAGCCGAGATACCACGCATGGCATGCATTGAAACTGGTCTCCCGATAAATTGAGTCTGCTTGCGACCAGCCCAATCGGTCCACTCCACGTCAATGCTTATTGTTTCTTTAAAAGCCACATGAGCAATTTCTTCTGCTAGACGGCGAATAACTTCGGCATCCACTCCGCAAACTTTTGCCGCGTTTTCTGGGGAATATGCTGGGTCAGAATACTTTTCATGGAGCAGGGTCATCACTGTCTTTACAGCGGTCCCATCGTTCAGTTTATAGTCACCGTAAATGGCTGGCGCTACATCAGTTCGATTTGCTTTCTGAAACGCGTTTGAAGACTGATCCCAAACCAAGCAATCCCCCTGTTGGTCTCTGGCAAACAAACCGTGCTGAGTGGAGCCACTTTGATCGATAACTAGGTTGGCGGCATTGGTATATCGAATCAAAAATTCGTAATCAATCTGATCTGTATCAAGCAGTACATGCACGATAGACAACGCTAACATGGCGTCGGTACCCGGTTTTATGGCAATCCATTCATCGGCTATGGCCTGATAACCCGTTCGCACCGGATTGATCGCAACAAACTTCGCACCGCGCTCTTTTATTTTTTTCAACCCAATTTTGATGGGGTTAGATGAATGATCCTCGGCAACACCCCACATCATAAAGTACTTGGTTCGCTCCCAGTCAGGATCCCCAAATTCCCAGAAGGCATGCCCCATGGTGTACAAGCCCGCCGCGGCCATATTGACCGAACAGAAACCACCATGAGCGGCCCAGTTTATGGTCCCGAACTGACTCGCCCAAAAACCAGTAAGGGCCTGCATTTGATCTCGCCCTGTGAAGAACGCCAGCTTTTTCGGATCCGTCTCGCGAATATTTTTAAGCCTCGTACTTAGTAACTCTAGCGCTTCATCCCAGGATATTTCATCAAAGACGCCTTCACCTCGTTCGGTGCCAGCTCTCCTTAATAAAGGGGACTTTAGCTTCGCTGGTGACTCTTGCTTCATGATGCCAGAGTTGCCTTTAGCGCAAAGCACTCCCTTATTGATTGGGTGATCAGGATTCCCTTGGATATACCTTACTTTCTCATTTTCGACCGTCACCTTGATGCCACATCGACAGGCACACATATAACAGGTCGTGTATTCGGTCTTTTGATTGGCCCGATCTTCAAAGACAGGCAGTGTTGGAGGGCGTTTAGAATGTCCCATCTTGAAAGAAAAGTGCTTACAGATGAGAGCATTATAATAATTAAAAGTAATTACGATATACTTTTTAATTATATGGAAGGCTAGAAAACTAGAATGGAGTTGTTTTTTTCGGTACCTGAGGGCCAAAGGCCCTCAGGTAAACTACTTGGATTTTCTATTGAAGGCCTAGAACCGATTTACCCTGTTCATAAACAATATCAACAGGGATGCTCAAGGCGGAAAGGCGATCCAGGTCGGTCTTGAGCTCTGAGGACATTCCTCCCAACTCGCTTACCAAGTCATCAACTTTCGGATAGCTGCCGTCACCTTGGAGCTCTAAGATCTTACGGCTCAAAGATTCAATGGCTTCTTCAAATTCTGGAACATTGACAGTGTAAGTGCCGTCATCAGCATTGCGTGTGAATGCACCGGCATTCTTGAAGTAGTTAAACCGAATCATATTCGCTCGGCCATGCGCACTACTCGCTCCAAATCTAACCGAGCGAAAAATACCTGCAAGGAAGGTTACGTAATTGTCCATCAACTCACCTTCTTCGACTTCGCCTTTTTCGCGAAGTTTTTGAATCATATACAACCCCAGAATGTCGGCCTTTCCTTCTTCTAATGCTGAAGCATGTTCTTTCAAAGCCTGTCTTACGGTTGTCTTTCCATCAAGTGTGTTTTTAATACCTAGACCATGAGCCACTTCGTGAAACATTGTGTTGGCAAAGAAAGCGTCAAAAGTAATGTATTTGCGTTGCTCTGGATCAATCAGATGCTCGGAGATTGGAACCAATATGCGATCAAACTTAGCGCGCATGGCATTCTTTAACTGGAGCCGCCGAGTTCCCTTTTCCAATTGAACCTGCTCGTTGTTAGGCAGATTAATCGCAATGGTTTTCGCACCCGAGTTACAGTCACCCGCACAATAAAGCATGTCATACGCGTTCAGATCTGCCTTGGAGCCTGGAATTTCGGCCTTGTACTTTTCTTCAACTGGCAATCCCGCTTGAAGCTCGGGCATGTATTGGGCAAATCTAGCCAGTCGGTCGCTCCATTCCATATCCTTCAATAGCACAAATGTTTCAAACGCGGCGCGATAACCATATAAAGAGTCTTGATAAGTCTCTATGGGACCTATCACCACTTCAATGGGGTTGCTCTTCATGTCCATCCAAGCCATATCAGACAATTGATACTCATTTGATAACAAGGCGGCCGCTCTGAGTTCTAAGTAATTTGAAAACTCCGAATTTTCGGATAGCTCAGCAGCTCGGATCAGCAGGTCTGATAGTTGCTTTAATTCTTGTGCATAAGCTTCTGTATAGGGTACCAACTTGAGGTTACCCTCTAGATCCCTGCGAACCAGAGAATAAAGTCCATCTTTTCCCTCTTGCTCCCAAGCATCAAACTCCTCCTTGGTCATGTCTTCCGGATAGTATCTGGCACCCGCTGGGCGCTCACCAAACTCCGGAATAAAGGGTTTGTCTGCGTCTAATCGATCCCAAGGGCCATAGTTTACTTCGGCAAACGTCCTGGTGGCAGGATCATCAATTGAGCTCAATAGCGCTTCCTTGTCTCCCCAAACTTGTCGCCAAAATAAATCGTCGGTGATCTCACCAGCGTCAATCAGAATCGAGATCATTTCCCGTTGTCGTTCGCTCAAATGTGAGATATCCATATCAAGCGCAACTTTAGAGTAAATATCGAATCGACTATTTTGCGCTTCTTTATTTGCTGCTTCGCTATTTACTGACTCAACGTTTTCCGAATCTTGACTAGCAACTAGAGACTGATCAGAGTCAGATACGTCCTCTAATTTTGATTGATTTTCCTGGCATGCCGTAAAGACCAGGGCGATAAACAGGCTGGATAGTAGACTTCTTTTATTCATGTTCTTTTTAGATAGATACGTCAAAAAAGAACATTCTATATCATGATCCTAAGTTTGAGTAACTCGCTCGAGTTTCGATAAGTCAGTCCATATTTAAACAATAAATGTGCACTTAGTCATATCTCAATTACATGAATGACTCAGTGATGGCTATCAACAATACCGGCACTGGGCATAGACGCGGCCAGCCCAATGTCTTTCGCGTGTTCCTCGAAGCCCTTGTTTTTCCAGAAAAACGCACCGGGCATGGTTGTTGGAACAACCAAGACATAGAATAAAGCCCTTCCGATTAGCGCTGTCAAAACCAGAATTACCAGCGCAGCCACTGAAAGCGCCACAGCTAAACCCACCGATTCAACGAACATCAACGTCGAAGCTACCAACACGATATTTGTTGCCAACAATCCATTTCTCAGTAAATAGGTTTTACCAAAAGTTGTTTCCTGAATATAGAAGGAAGCCGCCCCCTCATGACTGGCTTGTCGCATGTCTTTAGCGTGCGCCAATAGGCCGACAAATTCGAGTGCCAACCCCAACACTATGGCTGCACCGATAACCTTCACTGAAAATCCAGACAATGCGGTACTCTCTAGCCACGCAACAAGGCTAAGAGTCAGAATAATCACGGCACCACCAAGGCTCATTGCGGAGCCTAAAAAGCTTGTCGCGGTTTGCCAATGATTCCAAAACGGTCGTGCCTTTATTAGATAACACTTGACCATGTAGTAAATTCCAACCGCACCACAAATCACCGCCAAGACACCAGTTACAATTTGAGAGAAGCTTAGCAGTGAACTGGATGATAAGGGTGCCAATAATGGAAGAGCTTCCAGTAGAAGCGGGTTGCTCGGGACCTGAGTCAACCAATGAAGGCCCGCGAACGTTAAAAACATCGCTACCCCCAAACCCTCTCGCGAGACCGGAGACCATTTCAAATTGTTAAAGCCTCGGTAAAATTTTAGCGGCTTACCCAAATGTACGGTGGACATAAATAAGCCCAACATGATGCCCCCACAGCACAAAGCCACAAGTGGTAAATAAGCGTTGCTGACCTGAATTGCCTGCAAGTCCGGGCTAAACATGCCGCCCAAGAAGATGATTGAAAAAGCCCCGATGGCCATTTGAGTAAGCAGTGTAAACAACACTAAGGGGTTTTCCCTGGAGCTCAGCCTTGAGAAATTCCAAAACTTCTCGACACCGTGTTTTTTATCAACCGCTGGACGATAACGACCGCCCTCATCTTTTTGATATTTAATAGGCACAGAATCGGTCCGCTGCATTTCGTCCGGCAGCTGCTTCAGCTGTTGGAAACGAATATTCGGATGTGTAATTTCTGGATCAGGGAATCCGGGTATGGAGACCTCAGCTTGAACTCGATTCTCTGGTACTGTCTCGACTACGCCAAAGTCCAGTGCGTTACCAACACATGCCGCCACACAGGCTGGCTTTAGGCCGACCTCCAAGCGATCGACACACATATTGCATTTAGAAACTTGACCTTCAATGGGGTCAAGCTGCGGTGCATTGTAGGGACATACCCAAGTACAATAACCACATCCAAAGCATGTATCAGGATCCTGAAGCACAGCGCCGTACTCGGCATGTTTGGTATACGCCTTCGTGGGGCAGCCCTTCATGCACACCGGGTCATCGCAATGATTGCATGCCATTGAGATATTAACGCGTTGAAAGTCAGGAAAAGAACCACCTTCTACGTAGCCAACTGACCTGAAGGCGATGTGGGCAGGATTCTCGTTCTTCTCGCTGCAAGCGGCCTCACAAGCGTGGCAGCCTATGCAATTATCCGCATTGAAGTAAAAACTGTGTTGCTTGTTCCGATTAGGGTTGTCACCCACCGCCGGATTCTCATTGATATACATGGAACGCCCAGCGGGAAGTTTGCCTTCGGTAACCTCCAGTAAATCAACTTGCTGCCCGTACCGATTAGTTTCTTGCTCGATTAAATTACTTAGTACGGCATACCCTGGTTCATGAGCACGTCGATCCCAGATTGATGAAGAGCCACAACCGCCTTTAGCACCAGATAACTCCTGCGCGGCTTCGGCAACCAAGCCCTCTAATTCAGTTTGGTGATTCATTAAAAGGTTCTCCGCTTCATGTTCAGCTTCGCCGCTTCCTTCTGATCTACTTTTTCGATGCGAGTGGCACACTGTTTAAAGGCTGGTTGCCTGGAGTACGGATCCAATAAGCCGAGTGTGAGTCTGTTAACGCAATCGTGATAATGAAAAGGGATAAACACCATGTTACGTGGTACGCGTTGGGTCAATTGCGCCATGACCACCGCATCGCCTCGACGAGAAACAAGACGAACGTATTCCATGTTCGCTATCCCAAGTTCTTTAGCGGCATCTGGATTCATTTCCATGTATGGCGTCGGACTGAACTTATTGATATTGCCAATTTTTCCAGTACGAGTTCGCGTGTGAAAGTGCTCGACGACGCGCCCACTGTTTAACCAAAATGGGTACTCTTCATCTGGACACTCGTTGTTGTTAAAAAAACGTACCGGAATCAGGTTTGCTTTACCGTTCGGGGTTTGGAACTGACCATCGGTATACAGACGAGGCTCGCCTTGTTCCTCAGAAGCATCGCGATATGGCCATTGGATACCGCGGGCTTTTTCAATTTTATCGTAGGTCATCGCAGAGATATCTAGAGTACGTCCATCACCCTTTGATAACACTTTCATTTCTTCAAACGTTTCTTCTGGGGTCTCGGCGAATTGCATTCCTTTACTGTTATCGAAACGCTTGGACATTTCTCTAAATATCCAAAAATCTGGCTTGGAGTTTTTATATGGCGGTAATGCATTGCGCGTAAGATTAACTCGGCGCTCTGTGTTTGTGTGGCAGCCTTCTTTTTCGGCCCAAACTGAAGCAGGCAGGTAGGCGTGCGCGAATTCGGTAGTCTCCACGTCGCTGTATACGTCTTGAACCATGACAAACTCAAGACTTTCCATGGCTTTACGAATTCGAGGTTGATTGGCCATTGACGTTAACGGATTTGTGGCTATTAACCATAATCCTTTTATTTGCCCAGTTTCGATGGCCGGAAAAATATCGGTTTGCTTGAGTCCTATTTGAGTCGGAAAAAACGTCTCATCAACCCCCCAATAGTTAGCAATTTCCTGCCTATGGTCAGCATTCTCTAGCAGTCGATATCCTGGCAAACCAGAACAAGATGACCACTCCCGTGTTCCCATCGCATTACACTGGCCGGTGATGGAGAGGCTAGTGCCACCCGGTTTGCCAATGTTACCGGTGATCAGGTTTAGGTTATTGATAGAACAAACGCCGTCAGAGCCATGAGTACTTTGATTAATGCCCATGGTCCAAATACTCATCGATGCCTTCGATTTTGCGTAAATTCGCGCCACACTTCGAATCGTATCTTCGTCAATACCACAGATTTTCTGCGCAGATTTTGGATCGTACTCCATCACCGCGGCTTTCATTTCGTCAAATCCGTTGGTATGTGCGTCTATATACTTTTGATCATGCAAGCCCTCCGAAAGGATGACGTACATCATGGAGTTCAACAGCACGGTATCGGTCCCTGGAGTAATGGGTAGGTGGATATCAGCCCATTGAGCCAACATTGTTACCCTCGGATCAATCACTATCATTGGGAAATGTCTTTTTTCCCGCGCTTCTTTTAGACGCCAATAGATAATCGGATGTTGCTCAGGCAAATTAGAACCAAACGCCATCAAACAATCGGTGTGTTCAAAGTCTTCATAGCATCCTGGCGGGCCATCGGAGCCAAACGACCGCTTGTAACCAGACACAGCAGAAGCCATGCATAGGGTTGTGTTGCCGTCGTAATTATTGGTTCCAATACACCCTCTTACCAACTTTCCTAGCGTATAAAACTCCTCGGTTAGGAGCTGCCCCGTGGAAACAACGGCGAATGAGTCGCGGCCATATTTCGTCTGAATCTCTTTGATTTTATCAGCACTTGTATCCAGCACGGAGTCCCAACTGGATTCTTGAAACGGTTGATGTATGGAGGCACGAAGTAGCGGCTCTGATCCACGCCCTGGCGAATCAAACAAATCATGCTCTAGCAGCCCCTTGATGCAAAGCTTACCCCGATTCACATCGGCATCAGCCACTCCGCGGCTGGTAACCAGCTTGCCTTTCTCATCTAAGCCTAATTCAATGGCGCATCCGGTCGAACAATAATTGCAAACACTGTATTTCCATTGCGCGACGTCTTTCTTAGGGATGCTGATCGGCTTGCGTTTTTTCCTTCCAAAGATCATGGGTCTCTCAGGCAGCCAGTACGACCGAGTCTCCTTCAATTTTGACTGAATAGGTTGGCAGGCATGCATCCTCCTCAAGACAGTTTCCTGTGCGCAAGCTAAAGTGCTGCTTGTAAAGCGGAGATGCAACAACCAAATCGTCGCCGATGTTTCCCACTATTCCGCGAGACATAACATTGGCCTCGCCAATTGGGTCCCAATTGCCTAAGGCAAACACTTTCTCTTGAGTACCAGGTAAGTAGAAGACCGCTACCTGACGACTGATGCCATTATCGTTGATCAACGCACAAACACCCGAATTCTCGACAAGGTCGCTAACTGAACAAATTGTTTGAGTGGTCATATCAGCTCACCGCCTTAAATTTCTTTCGATTTTTTTCTGCAGTTGTGGCTGGACGAATCTGGCCACGCTCTTCAACAAACACTACGTTTTCGTCTTCCTGATCTGCATTTACAAACTGTCTAAAACGCTTTAGTTTTTCGGTGTTGGAAATTGCGGTCTTCCACTCACATTGGTATGTGTCCACGACGTGTTGCATTTGCGCTTCCAATTCTGCGGCAATTCCCAAAGAATCATGAATAATCACATCTTGCAGGTATTCCAACCCGCCTTCGAGGTTTTCCAACCAAACCGAAGTTCGTTGAAGACGATCGGCTGTTCGGACATAAAACATCAAGAATCGATCGATATACTTGATCAAGGTGTCGGTATCCAAATCCGTTGCAAACAAGTCAGCATGACGAGGTTTCATTCCACCATTACCACAGACGTAGAGATTCCAGCCATTTTCCGTTGCGATAATGCCGACGTCCTTGCTTTGAGCCTCAGCACATTCTCTGGTGCAACCTGACACGGCCATCTTGAGCTTATGCGGAGACCGTAATCCTTTGTAACGGTTTTCTATGTCAATTGCCTGACCCACTGAATCTTGCACACCATAACGGCACCACGTGCTGCCAACGCACGACTTAACCGTTCGTAATGACTTAGCGTAGGCATGCCCAGTCTCAAAACCAGCTTCGATTAGCTCGCCCCATATGGAGGGAAGATCATTCATCTTCGCACCAAATAGGTCCACACGCTGACCGCCGGTAATTTTGCTATAGAGATTGTATTTCTGAGCAACCTGACCAAGCACAATTAGTTGCTCTGGTAGAATTTCACCGCCTGGAACTCGCGGCACAACTGAGTAGGTGCCGTCCTTTTGCATGTTGGCCATAAAGGTGTCGTTAGTGTCCTGCAGAGGTACCAGATCGGACTCCAATACGTGCTCATTCCACAGCGACGCCATAATTGAAGCAACCGCAGGTTTGCAGATATCACATCCGTGACCGGAACCATGCTTTTCCAGTAATTCAGAGAAGGTCTTTATTTGAGTAGATTGGATAATCGTAAACAGGTCCTGACGAGTAAACTGAAAGTGCTCACATATGTCGGTATTAACTTCCAGACCGCGAGCATTTAGTTCACTGTCAACCACATTCTTTAATAATGCGGCACAACCTCCACAGCCCGTTGCCGCCTTAGTACATCCTTTTACATCGCCAACTGAAACACAACCGGTATCAATGGCGTCAACAATGTCACCTTTGCTGACATTATGGCAAGAACAAATAGTCGCCGCCAAAGGTAAAGCATCAGCACCAAGGGCAGGAACAGCGCCCTCAGACGCAGGCAGAATCATGGCTTCTGGATGCTCTGGAAGTTCAATATCATTCAGAAAGTACTGTAGCAAGGTATCGTAATCACTGGTATCACCGACCAGTGTTGCTCCTAACACCCTTTTACCATCCGCTGAGATATTCAAGCGCTTATAAACATCATCGCGTTCGTCACTGAAAACGTAGGCTCGACTGTCTTCCGCCAGTCCTTTGGAATCACCAATTGAACCAACTTCAACACCCAATAGTTTTAGCTTGGTGCTCATATCCGCGCCGGTAAAAGATACTTTTTCTTCGCTTAATTGAGATACCGCGGCTTCAGCCATTCGGTAACCAGGGGCCACCAAGCCGTAGATAAAATTGCCAAGAACCGCACATTCACCGATGGCAAAAATGTTTTCATCAGAAGTCTTACACTGATAATCGATTTCGATTCCGCCTCTCTCGCCCACCTTAAGGTCAGCATCTCGGGCTAGCTGATCATAGGGTCTTATTCCAGCTGAAAAGACGATCATGTCTGTCTCTAATTCAGAGCCATCAGCAAACTCCATCTTGAGCCTCAGATCGTCCCCTTCGACGATCTTTTGTGTTGCTTTGGAGGTATGTACTTTCACGCCTAGCGCTTCGATCTTGCGTTTTAGCATCGAGCTGCCACCATCATCCAGCTGAACACCCATCAGCCCAGGCGCAAACTCAACTACGTGCGCTTCCAGCCCAAGATTTTTTAGAGCATTGGCGCATTCGAGGCCTAAGAGGCCGCCACCCACAACAACTCCGACTTTTTTACCCTTTGCCGAGGCCTTGATTTCTCCTAGATCATCAATGGTTCGATAAGCTAGACAGTGAGGAAGGTCCTTACCTGGTATCGGCGGGATAAAAGGATAAGAGCCAGTTGCGAGAACCAACTTGTCATAATCGAAGGCCTGGCCTCCCTCTGTAATAACTCGTTTTGCTTCTCGGTCAATTTCGCTCACGAAATCTCCAAAGTGAGCTTTGACTCCCCACTCTTGGTAAGTCTCTCTTGTAGTCATCGCGAGATCTTCGGGTGCCTTTCCATCGAATACCTCGGATAAATGAACCCTGTCATAGGCAGGGCGGGGCTCTCCACCGATCACCGTGATATCCGCTGGGATATCGCTCATAAACAGGGTCTCCACGTAGTGATGACCTACCATGCCGTTACCGACGACCACAATTTTTAATTTTTTCATAATTTAAAAGTAGCGGTGGCCTGACGTTGACCACCGCTAAAATCACATCTAAAGGAGTTAGACGATAAGAAGTTAGAAAGCAACCCCACCAGTGAATGGCAGCGCTGCCTGAAATTCTTTGAGCAATTTCCGTGCCAAAACATTCCGACCAAAAACACTGCATAACGGCACAATCAACCTAAATACACGCAAATCCACGCGCCAAATTGGACATGACGCACCAGATCAAAGCACGTAGAGCAATCTGAGTGGGATTCTGTGCAATCTCTTTTGCAGACATAAAAAACGCCGCCTGCAATCACTCCTTGATCACATGGCGGCGCACTCGACAATCGAAAAAAATTAGAATTTAAAACCAGCCCAAATCCATGTTTTCTTTGTGTCTACTTTGCCAAAACCGGAGTCACCAGCATTGTAGTCTGCGAATTTGATACCACCAGAAAACTTATCACCAAACTTGCGGGTGTAGAGGAGGTTGATTTCATCACCGAGGTCATCTTGACCGGCCAGTGCCACATCCGATGAATAATCGTGATATGTCGCAACCCATTTACCACCAACAGCCTTTCCAGAAACCGTCAAATAGACGTCCTCTAGACCTTGAGCTGGAGTACCAAGAAACTGGTCTGCCCAGCCATTAAATTTATGCAAAGTAGCGAGAGGGGTAATGAAGCCACGTTTACCATCGTCTGACCCTAACTTTTCATATCCAAGCTTTGCGGTAATTCCATTTATTGTTGCGCCACCTTCTAACATCAAATAGTCCGTATCGAACGCATCATTAGCTTCTTGTGAGGCAAACTCAGCCGCGTAATGAATCTTTCCGGATTCGGTTTTTTGGCTGCCTTTAAAACTGAGTCCATAGGTATCCAAAGAGTTATCCGTATTGTTATCTACTTCTAATAGATAAGCGTAGGCCACGACCTTGCCGATTGGTGTCTTGTACGAGCTATTCAGAATCATGTCTTTGGCATCGATATCTGCGTCATCTGCGAAGATTCGATTACGCTTATCAATGTAAGAAGCGTTAATCTGAAATCCATTCATAGGCTTATAGGTCAATACTGCGGCATCGAAGGTCTGCCTATCCTGGCGCCAGCCGACATGCCCCACAAAACGATGGCCATCCAGCACAATTACCTGACGGCCAACTTTTGCTGTCAACATTTCGCTTTTGTACGAAACGAATGCTTGATCGACTTCAACGTGTTGTGGATCTGCCACAACCGAGAACTGCCCAGTGCGGTCGCCCGTTGGCGGAACGCTAAAATCGTCAATCAACTCGACATTGGCTTCTACCTCTAAAACCGCTGAAAACCCCTCTACGGATTTAGTTTTGAGTCCCAAGCGACTGCGTAGCGTCAGGGCGTCGGCATCTTCTAACAAATTGTCCTGCTCTACGGCTTCATAACGAAGACGAAAGTCTCCATAAACTTTGCTTTTGTTTTCTTTCGCTTGAACCGCCGATCCACATACTGCGGCATTAACCGCGAGCGCGACAAGGGTTGCTTTTGATACTTTGTTTAGATTTTTCATGAGTATTTACTCCAAATTCAACCAACCCGTTCGCTAAAACGGAACACTTCGGATCAGCGAGTTTTGGTTGGTTTATCGATTAAGGAACAAGATTAAGTTCCACCTCTACTGAAATTCGCTGGTTGCGGCTTTCAGACCAAACACTCGCCGTTGAGTGCTTCTCTCTTATATATTTCGCAAGCGTTAGCTTGCTTTCTCAGTGACTTCAGTCACCTCTGAATTCTCTTTTTGATGCTTCTCGCTCTCTTGCTTGGCTGCAGTAAAGTTCACTACGCCCTTCTTTTCATACAAGAATGACAATACTTGTTGGCGGTAATAATTAAACTGGTCGCTTTTTGAAAGAGCCACACGTTCCCTAGGCCTTTCCAAATCAATCTCCAATAGTTCCCCCACTTTCGCTGCCGGTCCGTTCGACATCATCACGATCTTGTCAGACATTAGCACAGCTTCGTCAACGTCATGCGTAATCAAAATGACCGTCGTGTTGAGCTCTTTTTGAATCTCCATAACTGAGTCTTGTAGACTTGCTCGGGTTAACGCGTCCAGCGCTCCAAACGGCTCATCCATTAGCATGACCTTAGGCTGCATGGCTAAACACCGAGCTATGCCGACACGTTGTTTCATTCCACCAGATATCTCATGCGGCATGCGCTGCATAGCATGATCCATCTTTACCAGACTAAGATTGTGCTCGACCCATTCTTTGATCTCTGCTTTAGTTTTCTGCCCCTTAAAAACCTGCTCGACGCCCAAAGCCACATTCTCGTACACAGATAACCACGGCATGAGTGCATGACTTTGGAACACCACGGCTCGATCCGGGCCTGGTTCATTGACTTCTTTGCCTTCGAGAATGACACCGCCGTAGGTCGCTTGATATAGCCCAGCAATAATGTTCAGCACTGTCGATTTCCCGCAGCCTGAATGACCAATAATGGAAACAAACTCGCCTTCGTCAATTCGTATATCCACGTCTTTCAAAGCGGTGAAAGGACCGGTTGGTGTAGGAAAATCGATCCCAACTTTTGATACTTCTAAAAATATATTCGACATGATCCAAGTCTCCTAGCGTAGAACCGCTTGTTTATCCCAACTTACAAATTTTTGTGCCATTAAAATCAATCGATCCAAGGCAAAGCCAATCAAACCAATAACAATGACGGCTACCATGATTCTGGAAAGTGAGTTTGACGAGCCATTCTGAAATTCATCCCAGACAAACTTACCAAGACCTGGGTTTTGGGAGAGCATCTCAGCGGCGATCAGCACCATCCAACCTGTCGCCAACGACAGTCGGAGGCCTGTGAAAATCATCGGAATAGAGGCAGGCAAAATAATTTTTCGGACGTGAGTCAATGCGGGAAGCTGTATCACACGACTGACATTAATCAGATCTTTATCCACATTAGCCACGCCGACAGCTGTGTTGATTAGTGTTGGCCATAAGCAACAGAGCGCGACGGTAAGTCCTGAGTTGAGAAAAGACTTTTCAAACATAGGGTCTTCGGCAACATAAACCGCACTAACCACCATCGTGATCAATGGTAACCACGCCAGTGGCGAAACTGGCTTAAAGATTTGAATCAATGGATTCATCGCTTTATAAATTGCATCACTAAGCCCGCAAGCTATGCCCAATGGTATGGCAATTACCGAAGCCACCAAAAATCCAAAGAGCACTGTTTTTAGACTTGTAATAATCTGATCTAAGAATGTCTCTTTCCCCGTGTATTTCCGAATCTTGATGGTGGCATCTGGATTCTTAGCGAGTTTTTTGGCATTGCGTTTTTCTTGCCGCTCATAGAAAGCGGCTTCTTTTACTTTTTCATCCTTATACTCTTGAACCAGAGATTTGGATTGCTCATAAACTTGAGCCGGGCCAGGAAACTGCCCCAGCGATGTATCAATACGGCTTGACGCCACACTCCAGATAAACAGAAAAACGATGATACCCACGAATGGGAAGATAACGTCTTTCATATCTATGGATGAAATTGTGGAAGTCAGCTTAGACACAAGGTCGCCGATAAAGTTCGGATCTGGTTTCGTATTGTCTGCTGGTACAGTCATTTTCCTAGCCCTCGTTGGCTCAGCTATAGATGGTTAAAGTACTTCGTCTTTGAGGCCAATACTGAACTTCTTTAGGTATTCGTTCGGCTTACTGCCATCAAAAGAAATACCATCTATAAATTCGGTTTGCTCTGGTTTGAAGCCGGTCTCGGTGGCGAAATCGGGGAACTCTTCGGCCGACAACAATCCTTCTTTGATCAACTCTTTAGCTGCAATCGCGTAAATGCCTGGCTTATATACATCTGCAGCCACTTCTTTATACCAATCGTCAGATTTGGGCTCAGAAATTTGTCCCCAGCGGCGCATCTGAGTGAGGTACCAGATCGCATCTGAATAGTATGGGTAGGTAGCGTTATAACGGAAGAATACGTTGAAATCAGGCACTTCACGCTTATCTCCCTTCTCATACTCAAATGTTCCGGTCATTGAGTTAGCAATAACGTCGTAGTCCGCACCCACGTAATTTGATTGAGAAAGAATTTTCACAGCCGCTGGACGGTTCGCATTATTGTTTTCATCCAACCACTTGGCTGCGCGAATCAATGCTTTGACCACCCTTACTGTGGTATTCGGGTACTTTTCCGTGAACTCTTTTGTCATCCCGAATACTTTTTCAGGATTATTCTTCCAAATTTCGTAGTCGGTGATAACCGGCACCCCGATACCCTTGAATACCGCTTGTTGGTTCCAAGGCTCACCCACACAATAGCCGTAGATTGTGCCGGCTTCTAGAGTCGCAGGCATTTGAGGTGGTGGAGTGACAGACAATAATGCATCAGCGTCAATCGTACCGGCAGTATCGCCTTTGTGCGGTGCATAGTAGCCAGGGTGAATTCCGCCAGAAGCCAACCAATAGCGAAGTTCGTAGTTATGGGTGGATACAGGAAACACCATTCCCATTTTGAACGGCTTACCCTCTTCCTTGAACTGGTCCACCACGGGCTTTAAATAATCCGCTTTGATTGGATGAACTGGTTTGCCATTTTCCTCAGGCACGTACTTCTTCATCTTGGCCCAAATGTCGTTTGAAACCGTGATTCCGTTGCCATTTAGGTCCATAGAAAATGGCGTAACGATATGCGCTTTGGTGCCAAAGCCAATGGTTGCTGCCAGCGGCTGACCCGCCAACATGTGTGCGCCATCAAGCTTGCCGTCGATAACGCCATCAAGCAATACTTTCCAGTTTGCTTGTGCCTCGATGGTTACATATAGACCTTCATCTTCGAAATAACCATTCTCATAAGCAATGGCAATCGGCGCCATGTCTGTTAGTTTGATAAACCCGAAGGTAAGCTCATCTTTCTCTGGTTCACCAATTTCAGCGCTTACCGAAGAAACAACCATCGAAGCCATTGCCACGATGACCAACCTGAATATATTTTTGCGAAACATAACTACTCTCGTTGTGAATGTAAGGATGCTTACCGAGATAACGAGCGCACGCCGAAATCGTTCGATAAGCGTCGTTGCTCATTTACTGCTTGTTGTTAAATAGACTGAGGCACAAGCCTCGGTGAAATCGAATCAGCGCCGTTGCCGATCATAAAATTGTTTCGATTGCTGTTTAGCACATACCGTGCCAACTTTTTCTTGGGGGGTTTAGCCAGAATTTTCTGAGAAGTGCTCCATATTAGTGCACCAAATTTGAACAAGGCGCGGCTTCGCACCTAATCTAACATTTCAAAAACCGAAATAATCCGACGCGCCAACACGACCATACTTTGACCTTGATTCATCGCGGTTTTGCGCATTTGCGAATACGCCTCTTCCTCGGAGAGATGCTTCTGCTGCATGATGATGCCTTTTGCCTTTTCAATAATCTTGCGTTCTGACAACTTTTCCTTAGTCTGCTGAAGTTCATTACTAAGTAGATTCATTTGCTTGAATCTCTCTACCGCCAAATCCAGAATGACTGGCAATCGATGAGCTTGAACATCATCCACGATGTAGGCGCTCACACCCGCAGATACAACGGTTTTCACCACATCAGGCGAATGCTGATCTGCGAAAACAACGATAGGCATCGGGTTTTGAGAGTGCACGGACGATAACTGAGCCAAGGTCTGAGCATCGAGAAAATCTATAGCCAATACCAGTACTGAAGGTTGAGTCTTTAAAACGGTCTCGGCTAATGAGGATGTCTCCTGCAAAGCGGTTGAAATACCTAAGCCTTGTGAAAGCAATTTATCTTGCATTCTCGTCTGGCCGGATTGAGATCGAGCCTCCACTAACAGCAGATTGCCTAGCGGCGCGCTTGGATTCGCAGCAGATGGAGACGCTTGAGTAATTGGATCATGTGTATTCATGACCAAAAATAAGCATAATCTGTGCCAACCTTTGCTACGTAGCGAGTATAAGAAGAAAAAACGGTAGCAAGTAGGCTCGCCTTATGGGTAGCACTCAAGGACTGAGTGCAGAACAATCCAAAAGAGTAGAATGAATTAACCGGCGACGCCGACGAAATCAGGAATGGATTTATTTTGAGTCATGCTACCTTGCATCTTTGTATTGACCGTGTCGGCTTTATCACTTGCCTTGCCACTAAGTTGACGAGTTCGACTAATCTGCGCTTGCAGAGCAGCCATCGTTTCTCGTTTTTGCTTTGTGGCTTTATCAGTCATTTAATGCGGAGAATTTCACTAATATTGCGAGTAGTATAAGGAGCATTTATCTGCTTGTAATAGAATGGTTTTGTCTATCTTTATGTTATTTAGTTATATCCAAAACAGGCTCTTGTTCCGCGTTTAACTCTGTGAGGATTTCTTCGACTGGTCAAAGATACGGTTTTTAGCTATAAAAGGTCATGGCCCACTATAAAAACATAGAACTTCATCAGTTCAACAACCAGGATATTCAAGCCGCGTATGCGCAGTTTGATCGAGACGGCGTTATTGCTTTTAAAGACATTCTCTCGAATGAGGAAGTTGAGTCTCTAAGGTTGGCGACTAACAAACACTTACGCAAGTGCTATGTGGGACGCAACGATTTTGAAGGACAGAAAACAAATAGAGTCTACAACTTAATAGCGAAGGGCGCGGAATTCGGAGAACTTGCTGCGCACCCCCTGGTGATGAAGTTCGCAGAACGCGAGCTTGGTACTAGCTTTTTATTGTCCAGCTGCCTTGCCATTAACCTATTACCCGGTGAGACTCCACAGCCGTGGCACACCGACGATGGACACATTAATATCGCGAGGCCACACCCTCCTTTTGGCTTGAGTGCATTTTGGATGATAGACGAAACGACGTCAGACAATGGTGCTACTGAATTTTTGATTGGTAGTCATAAATGGGGCGATGAACAATTCAGCAATCGCGTGAGAGACGAAGACTTTACTCAAAGAAAAACCAAATCCGACCGAGACTTCTCAACCGACCTGACCATCACAAGAACCATTGCTCCTTCAGGATCGTTGGTAATAGCGAAGGGGACGGTGTGGCATCGTGGTGGGCCAAATAATTCTGATCGCCCACGTTTATTAATCACCCCTCAATACTGTCCCGGCTGGGCCCGTCAACTAGAGAATTTCATGCTGGGTGTGCCAGAGAATATTGCTAAGGGACTCCCCGAGCGCGTGCAGGAGCTCATAGGTTATTCAATCCATTCGCCGTTTATGGGTTACATAGACGGTCGGCATCCCAAAAAAATATTGCTGTAATCAGTCGAAAACTATTGTGCTGTTTTCCTGGACCAACACGCGATCGTCGAGATGGGCGCGGAGCCCTTTAGCTAATACGGTTTTCTCAATGTCTCGTCCAAGACGAACTAGGTCATCGACTGAGTGAGTGTGCCCAACGCGTTTTACATCTTGCTCGATAATTGGACCCTGATCTAATTCTTCCGTTACGTAGTGACAGGTTGCACCAATCAATTTAACACCGCGGTCGTGCGCTTGGTGATAGGGTTTTGCACCAACGAAAGATGGTAAAAAACTGTGGTGAATATTGATACTCCGATGTTGCATGCGTGAACACATACCGGGCGGTAAGATTTGCATATACCGAGCAAGAACAACTGTGTCGGCTTGATAACTTGCGATTAGCTTCTCGGTTTCAGCGAAGCCTTTTTCTTTGTTATCTTTAACGATAGGGACACAATGATAAGGATATCCATAGAACTCCGAAATCCCTCTCAAGTCTTCGTGATTAGAGATAATGGCCACGATTTCGCAGTTGAACTCTTGATACCTCATTCGATCAAGTAAGTCGCTTAAACAATGCGAGCCTTTACTAACCATAATCACGACCCTTTTAGGTCGAGAGCTGTCCTCGATCCTCCAATTCATGTCGAGATCGGATGCTAGTGGTTGAAAACGCTCTTTTAATTCAGAAATTCCAAAATCAAGAGAGTCAGCATTGACAACGACGCGCGAGAAAAAACGCTTCGTTTTTAGATCGGAGTGATGATGGGCATCGCTTATCCATCCGCCATGCTGAGAAATAAAGTCACCAACCTTGGTTACAATTCCCACCCGATCTGGGCAATCAAAAACAATTCGGTAAGTATGCTGCATCTTTACTGGTTGACTACAGTCACCAACACGTCGAACTCGTGTAACAAATTAGAAAGGGACCTATTTGCGCAATCGAATTCTACTTATCTTAGGGTTTCTCAAGTATGTGATGCCCAAGACGACAAAACAAGAAAAATCTATATGCGTATGACTCTCTCATCGCCCCATCAGTTTTTGATGAACAGTGTTCAGCAACCGCTGATTATCACTGGCCTTTTCGATGACTTCCCGATAACCCAATAGAGACATTTGTTTACTTTGGTTCTGTTTAGCAATCTTTGCCAGTAGACGCGCGTGCTCAAAAAATATCTTATAAGCATCAAACACACTAAATTTAGGATCAAACATATGCGTGGGCAATGATGCAATTCCGTTGACTTCTATAACCACGAACTCTCCCCTTTTTAGAGCTTCAGGAGTCTCAAATTTAATATCAACTCGACCATAATTGTATCCAGGCTGACTGTCGAAGAACTTCGAAATTGCACGCTGCAATTCTGGGGTTAGTAGACTAGTATCATCAGTGAACTTGCAACCCAGCGTGTGCGAGCCGATAAAGGACAAACGCTTAGTCTCTCCCTGCTCTAGCACCTCGGATAAATCCGCGGTTTGTAGAAAAGCGTACCAATGATCTGTGAAGCGCTCATGCTTTTTGGCCAAAGTGAGTAAGTCATCTTGACCATTGCCAGTAACGGTTGGGAAGTGCTTAACATTGATGCCTGTGATGCGCCCGACCCCGTTATCACGAACATAGAACAATCCACACTCGTTGGGTAAGTTCGTAAACTTTTGAAGTAGATAGTTCCCTAACAATAAGGGAGCCTTTTCGCGAATGTCGTCCTCGCTGGAAATTTTACATATACCTTTTCCCACGCAGCCAACATCTGATTTCAAAATCACAGGGAAATCATGCTGACGAACAAACTCATGCATGGCCTGCTCTTTTTCTAGTGATGACATTGAATCTCTAAGCAAGATGGTAGGCATAAAATATGTCTGATCGAATGCCAGCTGAGTTTCAAACTTTGAACCAATTCCGATCTCTCCATGATTTAAGGCGTAATTAGCTTTCGCTAGATCCTTAATCGGCAACCAGTTTTTAAGGCATTGAATCCCAAGGTAGACATAAAACGGGGCCTCAAACACACGGGGATGCCAATACTCGTACTTTTTAATCAATCTACAACCCCTGTCGGACTATAAGCTTTAGACAAAATCGACTGCGACAAAGAACATTCAATACTTCTTCTAAGTCTATGGACCTCTTCACTTCAAAACAGATTACAAAAAAGCCGCTACTCAACCTGTAGCGGCTCTCTGCAATACACGCCTGCATTAAATCAGAAGTTCTTTGAAAGTTCGATACCCCAAAATCTAGGTTCGTTGATAAATGCGGTCTGATTGAGGAAATCTAAAGCACCGTCAGCGACGATTTCATTGGTTATATTTCGACCAACCAATGCCACATCAAATGTCTCTTCAGCATTACGGTACCCAAGACGGACCCCGCCAATCCAGCGCGACTCTGCTACGAATTCCACGGATTCATAAAGGAAGATGTTTGAGTCACTTCGATAATTCCAATCCGTATTCATATATAACGCCCCAGCTTCTATTTCTCGGTCATAGGACAGAGAAACATTGGCTAGCCATTTAGGCGCTCTTGGCAACGGGTTACCATTGACTGATACCAGATTAACGGTTCCGAAGAAGCCTTGAAACGTATCTACGATTGGGTCGAGCGAGGTACAAAGAGGGGTTGAAGAGCATAGCTCAGTATTCAAATTTGGGTCTTTGATCTCAGTATCGTTGTAGCTCAAATTAGCACTGAGCTTTAAATTTTGAGATAAAAGCATTTCAAACTCAGTCTCAAAACCCGCACCATCGACCTTTGCTGCATTGAGGAGTTCATTGGTATTACCAGTCCCACCTGTCGCAGTCAGTTGCTGATCGTCAATTTGGTATGTGTAAAGCGCAGAGTTCCAACGCGCACGGCCGTCAAATAACGCCGCCTTATACCCAATTTCAAAGGAAGTGATTTCTTCAGTATCAGCCTGACTAGTAAACCCAAATCGCCCCAATGTGACGGGGCCACGCGAAGCAGTAGCCAAGCGGGTGTAAAATGCCCAGTCTTCATTGAAATCGTAGTTGGCCGCTAACTCGTAACTGAAATAATCATCGTTGACTTCGATGCGCGCCGCTGGAGCAAACGAACCAGGACCAGGTACCACTTCCAACTCTTTATCGTCATCGGTGTACCGCAATCCTGCTGTGAATGAGGTTTTGTCATTGACTGCGTATTCAAGTTGGCCAAATAAAGCTGCCGACGTTGTGCTCTGCACTGCTTGGGTGAGCTGAATTCGTGAACCGTCATTGGCGAAGTCGACGCTGTCTACGGTAATATCTTCATCTAAATAATAAACACCCACCTGATAAAATAGCCGTTCAGACTGACCTGACAGCCTGACTTCTTGAGTAAACTGACTGTGTTCCGACAAACCATCGCCGGAAGAAACGCTAAAGAACGCTTGTCGACCAAGCTCTCCTATTGCCTCTGGTCCACCTTGAATACCCCCATCAATATCGGCAAAGCTAAAGTTCTCTACTTCATCATAGGACGTGATCGTGGTGAGAAGCTTGTCATTAGCCAAATCTATCTCAAACTTAGCGCTAGCACCAAAGTGATCAAGTTCCATGCCTTCATCAATAAGATCATGAGAGAAAGTTTCTTCATCGAAACCAGCCCGTAACCCTTCGGTACCGGGCGTAAACGCGTTGGCATAAAAGACTTGAGGTTGATCGCCGTCCTGATGAAATCCATGAATTTTGAATAATCCGGACACCGAATCACTTGGCTCGTACAGAACCTGAAATCGATATGAAAGTTCATCAAACTCACCTCGATCGTCTCCAGAACCATTAATAGTATTATCTAGCCAATCTCCGCGATCTAGGTACTTAAACGCACCTCGAATAGCGGTTGTATCGCTTACAGCTCCACCATAAGCGCCCTCTAACGACAATGTTTCGCGGCTGCCATAGCCAAACTTGACATACCCTTGAGTCTCTTTAGTCGGTTTAACAGAGTCTACTTTGACCACTCCAGCCGTCGTGCTACGGCCAAATAATGTCCCTTGCGGCCCTTTCAAGACTTCCACTCGTGCGACATCAAACAGCGGAAGACTCTTTAAAACCGAGTTCTCTAGATTTACTTCATCATAAATCAGCGAGACAGGTTGAGTAGCATTCACATCAAAGTCATAATTGCCAAGACCACGAATGTAGAACCTTGGTGACTGTCTGCCGTTCGAAGATTCAATTTGCAGGCTAGGGACGCGACCAGCAAGGGCTCTAATGTTTTCTCCAGAGCCGAGAAAATCCTCGACCTCTGCGGCACTTATCGCTGACACAGCTGAAGGCACTTCTTGTAGGCTTTGCTCTCTTTTTTGAGCCGTTACCACAATCTCCTCCAAAGCTAACTCGGTTGAGCTAGCCTGAGCAAACCCGGCGGTTGGACTCGCCACGGCAACAAATGCGCTCGTTAACAATACTCTCTTCATCATTTTTCCATTCTCAATATAAAACAACCTGAGAGTACCACTAATGCGGCACGCAAAGAGGCATTATTTCGCGGCAAGAAGCAGAAGTAATGTGCAAACAACCAGAACTCCAATCATAAACATCAGAATTCGTCGCTCTAGAAGTTTGGGATCTCCAAAGAGTGTGCGCCAGTCCTTCTTAGGTTTGTCATGAAGCATCCGATGAGCTTTCTTTGTTGGCCTTTGTCTAGACCCAGGCGGCGATGTCTTAATTGTAAAAGTGTCTCCAGTTTCCATGGATTGAATATGCTCTTTGAAATACACATTCAATCTCTCGGCTCGATAATTCAGCCAATCTTCTTGATTTTCTCCGCGGTCTGGATGGAACACTCTTATCAACTTTCTGTATCTGACTTTTGCCAAATCGGGAGTGAGATTTCCGAATAACTGTTTACTATCTATCGAAAAGTTTGAGACCGTCAATCTATCCATGCACTCCTCAAACTTCTTCCTAAACTCTTTGTCTCCAAATTCGGTAACAAGAGATTCTAAAAACAAGTCTGGGTTCTCCGTATCTGAACCATACCAAGTCAGAATGTCATCCAAATGTGGAAAGAGCTTGGGATCTGCAAGACCCAATCGCAAGGATCGAGTCAATATTCCTTGCCATTCAGGCTCTCTGCTTTCTGAATGGCGCACATTTTCGTTGACACTAACCATTGTGCAGGTAAAAACGATTAAGCCGCTGTGCTCTGTTTACTTCCATCTGTGTAATATCCATAAGCGTAATAATCATATCCTGATATTTCAGGGTTTGCCCGATTAAAAATAGTCCCAACCAGAGGTACACCAACAACGCGTAATCGCTCAATAGCATGCTCTACGGCGCTTTTTCTGACGTTGTGAGCACTAACGACCATGAGAACGCTGTCTACCAAAGAAGAAATTTCAATTGAGTCAGCTAATCCAAGCACAGGCGGACTATCTATTATGATCATGTCGTACTCTTCTTCGCATTTTGCAATCAAAGCCTGCATGCTCTTTGAACTCAATTGCTCTACTGGGTTAGGTGATATCGCTCCTGCAAAGATGACATGGAGGTTGGGTATTTCTTTAAACTTAGCAGGCTTCACGCTCCCACCATTGCTTAGACAATGCGTAAGACCCTCTGATGATTCAACTCCAAAGATCTTGCCGATTCTAGGGCGTCTTAAATCACCTTCAATGAGCAATGTTTTAGATCCAGAGCGAGCATGAGAGATTGCCAAATTCGTTGAAATCAGGCTTTTGCCTTCACCTGATATTGAGCTTGTTATCGCAAACGATTTGGGCGCAATCTCGTCTGAATTTAAATAATATTTGAGTGAACTTCTCAATGAGTTAACGGCCTCAGAGAAAATGTCATTAGGAGCATTAAGCGTGTGGAGGTCGACTGAGTTCGAGGGTTCTGAAGACACTTCGTCAATAATCGGCAACACCGCTATGTTTGGGATTTTCGATGCGGCTTCAAGAGAACGAACGTCATTAATTCGATTGTCGAGCAAGGTTAGAAAGAGAGCCACTCCCATACCCAAAAAGATACCTAGCCCAGACGCCAGGAGCATATCCATCTTCCAGCTTGACGAAGAAGATTTGCTTGGGACAGCCGCCGAATCAACGATGGCAGCGATGTTCAGATCCATCCCTGCGACGGCACTCACTCTCTTACCTCTCTCTAAAAGATCTGAGTACAGAGCCTTATTCGACTCCCATTCACGTTTGAGGATATTGTAAGTTACCGCTCTATCTTGAAGATCAAAAAGCTCATTTTTTACTTTCTTTACTTGATTCGATAGTCGTCTTTCTCTGTCGCTAATTTGACGAAAATCATTTTCTAAGTTCGCCACAATCCGCTGTTGTTGCTCAGAAATTTCAGCGTCTACCTTACTAATCTTGGCAGACAACTCCAACATGACTGGATATTTTTCCCTATAAAGCTCCGATAGCTCCTCATATTCGGATGAAAGGCTCGCTCGTTGTGCAACCAAGCTCTTTATGAGCTCGTCCTTCATAACCGCACCGAGCCCTTCTGGATTCAATGATTTGGCCTGTAGGTACTTAGTTTCAGAATTTATTCTTTCGGTTTGCACCTCAGCTAGCGCCGTATTTAGGGTCGAGAGTCTCGAAAGAACAATATTGTTGTCCTCAAGATCAACAACGTCGTTTTCTCGAGCAAACTTGGTTAGCCTTGATTCAGAATCTCGGAGTTTAACTTGAACATTTTCGAGTTCTCGATCAATAAAACTCTGAGCTTCAGAAGTGGACCCCATCCTTCTTTGGCTTCCTAACTTCACAAAAGCACGTACGTGCTCATCGGCAATTTTGGCTGCAAGCTGAGGTGAAAAGCTGGAGAAGCTAACTCTAATCAGATTCGAATTATTAATCGGTTTAACGCTTAATTTACCGCGGTAGATTCGCTTCGCACGAGTCATCAGCGCTGAGCTATTGGCTACATTAGAATCACTGTCGCTCGAGAAAAAACCGATTAGCGCCTTGAACCCATTGCGAATGCTAATTTGGCGAAGTGCTCCCTTAAACTCATCTTCCTGAGTTAAATTTAAAGACTGGATAACGGCCTCAGCGACTGCGCCGCTCTCCAAAATCGCAGATTGGGTCTTTAAATACCTTCTATCAGAGAGGTTCTCGCTTTGAATGCCTTTAAACTCTACGGCTGAACTGCCAGATGTATTGAGTTCAAGCGTTGAAGTTGCCGTATAAACAGGCTTCTTCAATAGAGTGTTTATTGCACCCAGTACGAAAAAAATAGCAAAAACCGCCACAATCAGTTTCTTATAACGGACTAGGGCCCTCCACATCCATAAGATTTCATCGAAGAAACTGTCGCTGGAGGCTTGAGAGTTTGGCAGCATCAAGTCGTGAATTGATATACCGCTATCATTGATCCTTAGATCATTGCTTCGCGCTTCTGCTTTAACTAATTGGTTTTGCCTTCTTTTCATGGTGAATATTCTTTCCCAGCCGGACTCTGGCCATGGATTCTCAGTTTAGGCTGTAGCCAAAGCCAACAATTGAATCTACGCCTCTCATGAATCGAGACGCTATCTTTTTAATTCCGCTGAACTCAACTACTACAATATCACCATCCTTCAAGGCGACGTCTTCCTCTTTTTGATCCCTAATCTTGGCAACACTCACCTGAAGGCTTTTAGGGCTTTGATTAATGTTGCGTATGATACGAACCCTGTTTTGATTTGCCGCCCATTCAGCACCACCCGCAAGCGACAATGCCTGCATCAGATTCAAATTTCCAGCTATTTTGTAAGCGCCGGGCTTTTCCACGGCTCCTTCAATGTAAACCACACCAGCTTCCGGCACATAAATTGAATCACCCCCAGACAACCTCAGGTCAAGCAAAGAATCTCCATTCGCCAACATTGCATTAATATCGATCAAGAGGTTCTGCCTAACTCTCTCACCAGAGTTTGGGTCTAACTCGCTCGTACTAACTCTGATTAAATCTGCGGCATTGTCTGAGACACCACCCGCCATAGATAGCAACTCCAGAATCGAGCGTGGCCGCTCTACGTTGTATATATTGGGAGTCTTAACCTCTCCCATAATGGTAATCTCTTGTGAACGATACTCTTCCACGAAAAGACTGACTTGTGGGTTTTGAATGTAGTCTTTGCTCAACATTTTCGCTATCAGATCCTCAGCTTCCAATACCGTCAATCCGCCCAATTTGACACGACCAAGTAAAGGTAAGATTGCAAACCCTTCTGCATTCAACCTGATCACCGAGTTCAATTCATCCACTCTGAATACTGCGACTGACAACTTATCTCCATGGCCTAACACATAGGGTTGACTGTCGCTGTTTGCTCTGGCTAGTAAAGCAGACTCATTAATCTCTTGATTTATTCTCTTTGAAGAAGAGACTGTTGGGGTTTCAAATGCCTGACGCGACACCTGATTTGTCGACTTCCCTGCGCACGCTGACAACGCCAACAAAAGCGCTACCAAAACCACAAATCTGATAGAAAAAATATTCATTTGTACATGACCCATAAAAAGCCCCACCAGAGCAACCCAATAACCAGCTCTAGTCCCTTAACCTCAACTCCGTTAGCTCATCAGCCCGGTAAAGTTTCCACGAAAATGCTGACTTAAGTGACCCGAGCTTCTAATTTGAATATTATAAAGAACTAGACTCAACAAATACACAAACAAAAGTCTAATTTAACGTTGACATTTGTCTGACCTAAGAGCCTTTATGAACAGCCCGATGAGACTGAGCACCATGATGGAAGTCCCTTTCGATTCCGTCGATATGCAACAAACTGTGTCTATCATTGACCGTGCTATCTCTGATAGACGTCGACTTTTCTTTTCTACGCCAAACGTGAATTGGCTTGTTTTATCACATCAAGACAAGGACTTTCTGAAGTCGATTTGGAGAAGTGATCTTTGCCTTTGCGATGGCACGCCAATATCGCTATTGTCCAAATTGACGAATGTGGAGATTGACCGTGTTCAAGGGTCGACATTATTCGCACACCTAGATTCTCGAGAACTTCCATTGGATAGACGAATCAAAGTCTTTTTCTTTGGAGGGCAAGACGGCGTTGCTGAAAAAGCGATGCAACGCTTGAATAACAGATCGCTCGGTTTGAATTGTGTCGGTGCAATTTCTCCTGGATTTGGTACCGTAGAAGACCTGAGCCGGCCCGAGTTTATTACAGAAATCAATAACAGTGGTGCCGACTTTTTAGTAGTATCTCTCGGTGCTAAAAAAGGCCAATCTTGGATAGAACAGAATAAAGATAAAATTGAAACGCCGGTGGTGTCACATCTTGGAGCAGTGGTTAATTTCTACGCCGGCGAGATCTCCAGAGCGCCGAAAAAATGGCAAGATCTAGGCATCGAGTGGCTCTGGAGAATTTTGATGGAACCCAAATTGGCAAAAAGATACACCCACGATGGACTAATATTGATGAGACTTATGCTGTCAATGACAATAAGAAGTGCCGTCAATGGAATACGGAGAAGTTTCAGCGAATCCAGGGAGAGCTTTGAACATACCGTAAAACGCGACGGTATCAATCTCACTTATCATTTTAAAGGTAAGCCTCCAAGAGTATTGCCACCGTCTATTGTTCAAAAATTCCGCGAACTGGAGAGAGACACAACTGTCGTGCCCGCTGTTGAAACTTCAGAACTTTTGTTTGATCAAAATGAGCTTTCCGCCTGGGCTAACCGCTTCAGTCATCAGGCAAAGGCGCGGCATGCGCAAAGCCTGACTCAACCCCCCAATAACGACGATGCCGTCTAACTCAATCCAATTCGCTAGTAAGCTATGAATTTAGTCAGTTCCAAAGGCAAAATTTGCTCAAGCCTACTATTATTCTTTTCCTTGTGGGGGTGTCAGTATGATTCTTCGGAGGCGCAAGCGCCTCTAAATGAGGATCCAGTCGAACTTTTTGCGACTTTGAGTGATCGCGGAGCTGTTAGTATTCAGAGAGAATATGCCGACTTGATAGAGATAAAACCAGTAGCCTGGGCAAATGATTGGAGATGGGACGGGCCGGTTCCCAATAAAGAGTTGGTGACAAAACCGACAAGCCTGCCTGCTAGTACCAGTGTTATTCATTATCGAAAACTAAAGGTGGACTCGACCGTCAGCACCACCATCGTAGCACCCAACAAACTTCGGCTTGATATCTCTCTTGAATTCAACCAGAGCATAGAAGAGTTCATTGGCTTAGGCCTCCAAATTCAATTCAATGAATTTTTGGTAGAACCAAAACAGCTAATGAAAACGGCAAATGCCGATAAAGGCGAGCTATTTTGGAAGTACGACACTAACAAATCAGCGTCAATTCAATTTGAACCCTCTCAGATAAGTAGCATTAAAAAGCTCTCTCAAAAGAACGGGCTGTTCAGGCTTTTTTTTGCTGAAGGAAAGATCGCTTCAGCGTCAAGAAGAAACATCTCACTACATGTTGCCTTCGACGACAATGTTGTCATTGCGGCAAAACCACCGACACCATCAACGGATTGGAAGATTAGCAGGTCAGAGTCGCTAATCGCTGATCTCGATTTAGCTTACCTTAATCACAAACCAGCAGGCAGATTTGGATTCGTAAGGGCAAACGGTGCAAACTTTGAGTTTAGCAACGGGGAGAGAATTCGGTTTTATGGAACAAACATACAGGCAAAGACTCTGTTTATTAAGGATAAAAAGCTAATTGAAGAACATGCGAGGCGACTAGCGAGTTTGGGGTTTAATCTTGTCAGATTACATCACCATGACGCAAAATGGGCGGATCAGGGTCTTGTCAAAACCTTTGACGAAGAAGAACGTTATAGGGAGCGACTGGACAGTTATTTTTGGTGGATAAAGTGCCTTAAGGAACAAGGGATTTACATTTGGGTTGACCTGCAGAGCAGTCGTGAATGGAGGCCACAAGATGGACTAGACGGGTGGAGTTCTGATCTTGCTGGAGCTAGAGGAACTAAGAAGTTCAATAGAGCGAAGGGCTTCATCTACCTAAATTCGACGATGCGAACTAGAACACGTGAGTTTAATGAAAGACTTTTGCTCGCTACAAACCCTTACACGAAATTGGCATTGGTGAATGAACCCGCCGTTATGGGAGTATTGTTGACCAATGAAAATGATTTAACTAATCACTATGCACACAAGTTAGCACAACAAGACCGATTTCCCTTTCACCATGAATTATTCAAGCAAAGCGCTGAGGAGTACTCAAAAGCACTGAATTCGAGAACCAATACACTCTTGCAACCTTGGAGACCTAATAAGCCTAAGATTTTTCTAAATTTTCTTGAAAGTGATTTTAATTTTGAAATGATTCAACACTTAAGATCTATTGGGCTCAAAGTACCTATTGCTACGACAAATAACTGGGGAAAGACACAGATTATTTCACTGCCTGCTCTCGCCACCGGTTCGATGATAGATGCTCACGGATATGCGAAGACTCACGCCATCTCAAGTCATCCTTTGCATAAAGACAATTATATTCACAGATTGGCAACTTCAATGAGCTTTGACAAACCGTTTACAGTCAGCGAATACAACGCAGAGGCCGATAGAATCATCGTTGATTCTCACTTCATTCCGATCTACACAAGCGCAGTTGCAAGTCACCAAGAGTGGGATGCAATAATGCTTTATGGCTATTCTCAAGACAGCTTCAAACAAAAAAAGTTGTCGGCCTGGTCCAGCCATAACAACCCAGTAATTTTAAGAGCAGCGCAAGTAGGCGCGCTCCTATACAGACAAAGCTTTATAAAGGCATCAAACGATCCTAAAGTTCTCTCTCTCACTCGAGAAGAGTTTTTTGATAAAAATTATTCTTCAACAACCCACCAACAGTTCCGGCTGCCATTCGAACAATCTAGGATTGCGATAAACCACCCCAAAATCGCACCCTCATATGACTCAGACTTACTGTCCTTGACGAGTCCAGCTAAACTAACAACTGAAAACGTGATTCATCTTTCTGATCTCGATTCAATAACCAAAGAGGCCGCCTCAAATAGTATTACTTCGGATACTGGTGAGATAGAGCGTCGACCAAAATTGAACCAAATATTGCTGGATAGCGACAAAATACAGGGGGTATTGGGAGATACCAGTACTGTAACCACCACGGCGGCTGGAAGTCGATTCAAGTCAAACCGAACAAACGCCAGCATGATCATTACGCCTTTAGACAATCTCCCCATATCCCAATCCAAAATGATCTTAATCACCGCCCTGGCTCGCGTGTCCTCCGTTTCACTAAATGGAAAAAAGCACATCTTGACCGAGACGCTAAGCGGCGAGATAGAGTTTTATTCGAGTGTTTCCGGACTTCAGTTAGCCCGACCGAACAACGAAGTTTCTCTCGAAAGTTCCCCTTCAAATGGCAAACACAAATACAGATTAGCGCTCAGAAATGTTGATGTCTCACAAGGTCTTGTTTTGACCACCGCAAAAGAGGACTTATAGAATGACCGCTATCTTGTTCATGGCTCTTTTACCCAGCTTGCTTTACCTCAGTGGTGTTACATTAGCCGCGGTGTGGATCAAGGCTGATAGAGCCGTTGAGCCTACCAAACATTCTAGCGAACGTGTTAAGTCTCTTTGCATCATTATTCCAGCCCACAACGAAGAGGCTGAGCTAAAGGAAACTATAGACCACATCAAAGCTGCCACTCCCAATAAAGGAGGGCACGAGATTTTTGTAATTGTCGACAATTGCTCAGATAGGACACAGCAAATCGCTGAAGAAAATGGCTGCCAAACATTAGTGCGATCAGATTCCACCTTGCGTGGCAAGAGCTACGCATTGCAATTTGCATTTGAAAAGTTATCTAAATTACCCTTCGACGCTTATGTTGTTTTAGATGCCGATATCAGGTGTCAAAAGAACTTGCTAACGGAAATCGAGCATCATATTCACGCCTGCGATGGAATCCAAATTGCCAATGTAATCAAGCCTGAAGAAGGCAATAGCTATTCAAATCTAACTGGCCTTGGATTTATCGCGATGAATGTCCTCAGACCATTGGGAAGGAGCTCTCTTGGTCTGTCTTGTGGTCTTTTCGGAACTGGTTTTGTTTTGAGCAAAGAGCTCGTCTTGCAATGCCCATACGACACACACTCTTTAGTTGAAGACTATCACTATCACCTAAACTTAGTAATTCGCGGTTATAAGATTAAATTCGTCGGCACAACACACATTTATTCTTCAGTCCCAAACTATAACCAGGGCGCAGATACCCAAAGAACTCGATGGGAAGCTGGAAAATTAAGTTTGGTCACAATGTATGTGCCCAAACTGGCGATGAAGGTAATCCGAGGAGAGTTTCGCCTATTTGAGCCGCTACTAGATCTGTTAGTACCCCCACTGAGTATGGTACTACTGCTAATTCTGATTTCTACAGTGTTCGGATTATTTTTCTCCGGTCCTGCATTCGCACTTGCTGGCGTCGGATTGTTAGTGCTTACGCTACACGTAATTTGTGCGGCTAGGGTAGCGATCTACCCCGTGGCCTTGGTGGATATCGTTTCCGAGTTACCCAGATACATTTTGTGGAAGGCCCGGCTCTCCTTGACCACATTGAAATCAGCTTCTACGAAAACAGACTGGAAAAGAACATCTCGAGCACAACGAAAAAAATGAAGATCGCTTATCTTACTAACCAATATCCGCATATAGCTCACACTTTTATTCGCAGAGAGATTCTCGCTTTAGAGCGCACTGGATTTGAAGTTGTTCGTTTAGCTATTCGGAGCAGTGACCTCTCTCAAATAAATAAAGATGATCAAGAAGAGGCAAGAAAAACGCGTGTTTTAATTGACATGCCAAAGCTGACTATTCTTAAATTAAGTTTGTCCGCTTTGTGCAAAAAACCCATCTCGTTCACTCGGACCTTGGGATCGGCAATAACAATGGGTTTAAGTTCGAATAGTTTACTTAAACACTTTTTTTATTTTGTAGAGGCGTGCTTATTGAGTGAGATCGCGGCGTATGAAAAATTTGGCCATGTTCATGTGCACTTTGGGACCAACCCTGCCACCGTAGCGCATCTTGCAAAAAAGATTGGAAATCTGACTTATAGCCTGACAGTTCACGGGCCGGAGGAGTTCGATCGCGTCGAAAAAATTCACCTTGCAGAGAAGATTCGATCTGCAAGTTTTGTCGCGGCGGTTAGTTCTTACGGAAGATCTCAACTTTATCGTTGGAGTGCTAAGGCTGATTGGGACAAAATTCATATAGTTCGTTGTGGAATCAACATTAATGAATACGCTGAAGCACCTCCTCTCTCAAAACACAGCAACGGTGCTGATCTGGTTTGTGTGGGGAGGCTTGCTGAACAGAAAGGTCAAAGCACATTGATTAGAGCTTTGAGCGAACTGAAAGACGGAGGAAGTGTCTACAGTTTGAACTTGGTTGGAGACGGAGAAGAAAGAGAGGCTTTAGAACAGCTTTGTCGGCAGCTTGGCGTTAAGGATCAAGTCAACTTTCTAGGATGGAGATCACAAGAAGAAGTCCGCGAACTAATAAATACTGCAAATGTTTTTGTCCTTCCGAGCTACGCAGAGGGGCTGCCAGTGGTGCTAATGGAGGCTGTGGCATTATCAAAACCTTGCATATCAACCTTCATCGCCGGCATTCCAGAGTTAATAGAGAATGGTAGGTCTGGTTGGCTAACCTATGCAGGAGATCATTTACAATTGAGTGAAGCAATACAGTCAGCTATGAATACGAACCCCAGGGATCAACGATCGATTACTGATGCTGCAATGAAAAAGCTCCGCGAGAATCATGACATCGAAGAACAAGCCGAAATTTTAGCTGAACTTTTTCGAAACCGATTGGCCCACGACAAGCATCTCCCCCGCGTCTAATTAGAGCATCTCTACTCGAGATGCAATGCTTTGGCGAACTCGTTTATACGCGGCCTCAGCACGATCGATACCTTCAACACTAACAAGGGGTTGCTCTGTGGAGCTCATTCGCTGAATACTACCTGACTTAAGACGGTTTGAAGTATCTCCACTGCCAGCACGACCTGTGTTCTGAAACAAATCATACTCAGAGTCCAAAGATTGCCGCAAACCTAACCACTGCGTCATAAGCAAAAGTACCTCATCAGTCTGCTCTACCAACCGAGATGAATCTAAAAACCGGGAATTGTCTGGTGCCCGCTCGGCAAGTCGCTCTAACGCAGTAAGTCTAGAGACATAGTAATCCATCGCATTTTCCAAATTACTCATATTTTCGTTTTTCATCAGACGTCCTAATTTCTGAATACTTATCACCGTTTCATTTGGTTCTCTCAGCAAAAATAAGACTGCGCCTCGCTGCATTATACGATTTGGTAATCGATATTTGTCATGGAGGATTTTATCTAGGTAAAAACGAGGCTTGTTCCTTTGAGGAAACTCACTCAACAACATACCTTTAAGTTTTTGATATGCAAACCGTCGCTCATAGTCAATCGCCATTTCTGAGTAGCCCAGTATTTCAGGGTTGCTTCCCATTATATGCGAGAGCAGGGAAGATCGACTGCGCATATGACTCAAAATAAATAAGGGTGATGATTCACTCAAGAAAATGTCGAGCTTAGTAACGAGTCGAAGAAGCTTTAATGATTTAGATTTTGCACTCACGATAGGAATTCCCTTACTTCGTTGCTTAACTCACTTCCCTTATTAACTGAAGAGAAATCATCAATAGAGTAGCCCCATTTCGACAACCGTCTTACCATTAGCGGTCCAATCAACGCCTTGATTCTACCAATCACGGTTTCTCGCTCCTTACTCCACCTCTCTTGATACTTTTGGTTGACACCCTTTTCAAACTTTAAATCAGATTTTTGATAGTCTAGTTCCAGAAATTCAAATATGTCTTTCAGTTGGTCTTCACCTTGCTCAACAATATCTTCGTATCGCACCCACATCACATTGTTTAGTTTCCGACTGTCATTTAGGGCGATATCGTAAGCTGCAAGACAGTTTCGCACTTGCGTCCGAATTGAGAGCCCGTTCCACTTACTTGTAGCTAACGCAACCACGACTGGATGTCTCAAAATAACCAAAAAGCGGCTGTTCGGAAAAAGTGCCTGCAAAAAACGCATTCGCACTATGTTGGGGGGTGACTTTTCAATCAAAAAAGGCTTGGACAAATCGAAATAGGGCATCCATTCTTTTGCTAAGGTGTATCTATTTTCTGGAGTAATTAGCTTGCTAACCTCGGTCAGATGAGAGGTTTTATCAAGAGCAAAACGACCAGGTCCCCCATGATGTATTGCAGGTTTATAAACCGTTTGCAGATGCTGTCCCTCGTCTTCTGGAGCGTTCGAATCACGTATTCCAGAGATAGCAGGATGATTGCTGAGTATTCTGTGTAACAGAGAGGTCCCACTCCGATGCATACCGCCGAGGAAAATGAAGTTCTTTTCAGAGAACTCAGTCAACCCGAGAGGATCTTTCACGTTCATGTAAGCTCTAGCTGTTGGTTTTCTTCAGCAATGAACGTAGAAAAGTCTTTGTGGCTAAATCTGGAATATATCCAGATTTTTTGAGGCCAATTCCGAGAGGTATTAATAGCTCGAAGGTGAAATGGAATACCAATCTTCGCATCCTCATGCTCAGCATTGAATTCGCTGATAGCCAAGCGCTGCCCTACAAACTCTGTGTACATCTCGTCAACGCCACCAACGGTGTCGTCGAAGTAGCAGTAAAATCTGGGTAGAATTCGTGAGTCATCACAATCAAAAAGACGCAATGCATCTTTCGTAGATGAGTAAAAATCCATGTCATGCATCACTGCACATATTGGTGCCGGATCGTACTCATCAAAAAACGTTTTGGAGGTTTCGGCGACATCGCCGATAACAAGCTTAGAACATTCCAGTTTCGTCAAAAGCGCATCAACATCCATATTATAAAACCCTTGCTTCCATTTATAGGGTAAGTCTTTATAGCTCCTCGGTTCTGGCAGGCCTTCAGTTGTGTCGAAACCATAAATTTCTATGGTAACCCCCGACAATCTCTCGACTTCCGACTTTATGCTTTCTAGGTATACTAGGCCATTACCCCCTGCCACACCAAGTTCCAACACAGAGGCTCGTTCATAGCCTAACGAAGCAGCCAACTTTGCTCCCCGCAACATGCAGAAGAAATAGTGGGGGCGCTCAAGCAAATTGAGCTCAAACTGCTCCTCAAGAGTTAGAACCTGATATTTTTTGCACGCTCTAGATAACAGCCCTCTCAGAGGTAAATGACTCCTTAGGTATCTTTTCGCGAGGGAAATCACTAAATGCTTCATAAATTAGTTAAACCGAATCACATCGGTGGAGAGTGTTTCTACATTCTGGCGCAATATTAGAGTATGATTTCGGCGGAGTCTATGTATATTGGATTTCTAATTGATATCAGCGCAACACTTTAGTATCGACCATGATATGACTCATTCCGAGTTTATAAAGACAAAATATTTTCCCAATCTAGATTTCCTCCGATTTTTAGCCATTTCCACCGTTGTTTGGTACCACACAGCCGAAAAGATAGAGCCAACCAGCATCGGGGTTCTTCGCTATGGTTTTGCCGGCGTATGGCTTTTTTTCGTGGTCAGTGGCTTTTTAATAACCTCCCTATTGTTGCGTGAATTACGGAACACGAAAACACTGGATCTGAAACTCTTTCTAATCCGTCGTGCACTGAGAATATTTCCGCTTTATTACCTAGTGCTGCTACTCTATGTCGTATTGGTCTCAGTACTCGAGCCAGATGGCGCTGCCAAAGATTCTTTTTTTGACAATCTACCGTTTTTTCTCACCTACACATCTAATCTATTTGTCCCACTAACAGGCGAGAGAACCATTTTCTATTTCTCATGGTCACTTGCTGTTGAAGAACAATACTATCTAGTTTGGCCACTAATACTTTTACTACTAGGGTGGCGGTGGGGGATAATTATTCTCTCAGCATTAGTGGCGCTCGTTATATTTAATTTTTTAGTGGGTTTTGGTGAAACAGGAAAGCCAAATCAACTTCTAATGAACGCCATTCATCTACCCATTTTGTTAGGGTCATTGTTAGCCTTGACGATGGACAACAAGTTTGGTTTCGGAATAGTCAAAAAACTAGCTGGCTTTCCTTACAGTGTGATTATTTATTCTGCACTGCTCGTTTACACATACGAGCTTGGAGTTCAGGTAAAACTTTTAGCGCCGATCGTTATGACTCTTTTTGTAGCCAGCTTCGTGCTTCATACTGATAAGAACTTAGTCTCCGTCACTAATTTCTCCCTATTCAGACACGTTGGAGTTGTTAGTTATGGCGTCTATCTTTTTCACATGTTGGGCGCGAATTTTGTGGATTTAGTGATTAATAGATTAGAGTTAGAGTTGTTTCCGTTTCTTTTCTTTATTACTGTCCTGAGTATCTCTGTAGTGGTTTCTAGCATCAGTTTTTATACTTTCGAGAGATACTTTATTAACCTCAAGTCACACTTCTACCCGAAAGCTTCAAGCAGTAAAGATAGTCTTTGACGAGCAACACCAGTCCACTCATAGTTTTTGATTATTTCAATACTTTTCAAGGACATTGAGTCCAGTTGATAGTCTTCAGAAGTCCAAGATGCGATTGCATCAATCCACGATCTTTCGTCATATGGGTCCAATACTTTTCCATTGTCCCCGTCAACCACAATTCCCCCTCCTCCCATGGGAGAGACCAAACACGGAAGACCGGCTGCCATGGCCTCGTAGGTAGTTAACGGAGATCCCTCTTCTAAACTTGGCATTACGTAAAAGGACGAGTCCTTGAGCAGAGCATCTACATTTTCTACAAAGCTTTTAAACTTAATCCTGGAATCGCTTGCTGCTTTGGAAGCCAACTCTGAAAAGCCAGGTTCAATCTTGCCCAAGAACCAGAGTTCAGAGTTTGTGTTGGAGCGACGCCAGTAATCTATGAGCAAATTCGCTCCTTTTCTCAATCCGACACGCCCAACGAATACAGCCCTTTTTTGATTCGTGGGGTTCGAAATATTAGAACGAATTCTTTGCGCGTCTATTCCGTATGATGTCAATAAAATTTTACCTCTGTCGACACCATTCTGAATCAAAGACTCACCGACCAGCTCACTCGGTGCAAACACCGCATCGGCATACGCCATTTTTTGGCTTTCTTCAAGAATTCTATCTCGACTTACAGGTCTGGCCGCTTTAATCCCACTACCCGACTCTGCCTGGTTCAAAATCGAATCAATGGTGCCACGATGACAGTTAATTCGCTCTGTGACGATTAGGATTCCTCGCTCCTTTACCGCCCTGTACAATTCCAACGAAGCTCCTGGCCACAAATACGCAATATCTGAGTTCTTTAAAGAATCAAAGAAACTACTCTCTATGCTTCTAACCATTTTGCTCCTTGAATGGATGCGGTACGCAATTTTCGATCTTACCCTTCCAAAGCTTCTACGTAAGACCGAGTGATCCAATTCGTTCTCCGCGGACAAGCAGAACAAAGTCGAATCGACACCAAGACTTCTTAGCGACCTCGTTATCGAATAAGCGACATAACCGGTCCCATAGGTGTTAACGTGCAATGGGTGCAAAGCTTTGATCGCAATTTTATTACTCATCATGGTCAGAAAACATATAGATCATGTAGAATCGAAGGATAAGGTTTTGGAGTTGTTTGAACAAGACACCCTTTCATTTTATCTTCTGCCTCAACATTGTAAGCACAATTCCTGATTTACTGATTTAAGCCTCAACGTCATCGATGAAAAGTACAAAACTTAGTTCTGGCTCAACGGAAATCAAACCATATTTCTTAGTCTCATCAATACGGTCGGGAAGCACTCTACTTTCACTCATACTGAACCATCACTCCCGAGTGAACCATTTTGGTGAGGTGGACTTCATGTTTGACCAAGAAGGTTCATTAAAGCCCATTGAAACACCCTTCGACATGCAGGAGCACTTATCTCAGAACAGAATATTTTTGAGCAAAGGGATTGATGTTCCCGTATGTGAAACACTTACTGAATTCCCAAATTTTATTTTTTCACAAATCGCAAAGAAAAGGAGGGTTAGCCCAGAGCAAAAAGTTCTTGGCACATTGCACAGAAACTACTGGCGAGCACTGGATCCATTCCCCGACGCAAAGATGATCCATTTAGTTAGAGATCCAAGACATGTGGCGAACTCTTGCTTAAAAATGGGAGTTACCGGAACCCATTTCGGAGGCGGTTTAGTATGGGCCAACGCCATGAAAGACTGGGACAAGACAAGAGAAAAACTTTCCACCGACCAACACCTGGAAGTCCGGTATGAGGACCTTCTAGCGGATGTTGAAGGCACTCTTGGCAAAATATTCAGCTTTATCGGAGAAAAGTTCGAGCCCGAAGTGTTGAATTTTCATCAAGAATCAACATACGATCCCATCGACTCCACCATAAAGGATTGGTCAAAAATAGTATCGAAATCACAAGCCAAAAAAATAGAATTTTCCTGTTTTCCTTGGATGGAAAGGTATGAATATTTGCCATCTCACGACGTTAAAGAAAATTTTGCAAAAGCAAGTCTGGCGTACTGGTCTCTCGAGAACAAATTATTTTCTTTGTATTCTAGGTGTAAATTGCTAGGTCCAAAACTATTCATCTTTGAGATAATATCTCGAAAGCTGGTCCTGCGATCATGGCATCGATCTATAACGTCAGAGATATCAAAAAGAATATCGCTGTTATTGAAATGATTGGAGTTAAGCAGAGAAAATGAACATTAAGCCGCCCTCAGCTACCGAACCGGCTATGGCTCGCGAAGATTGTGATTTTTTTGAATGGAATCCAGAAAAAAAGCTCATCAAAACTATCCGCCGATACCAGCGAATAATAAATTTGAACAAGTATATTCTTCCATTTGCCTATCTCGCCAAAGTCTTAGCGATAATCCAGCACCGTTTTTGGTCTATAGTCTGTGGTGCGGAAATACCACTAAATACTAGTCTCGGGGGCGGATTGATTCTTAAACATGGTCAAGGCGTAGTTATACATCCGCAGAGTTCGTTGGGGCCGAACTGTTTGATTATGAGTGGTGTTGTAATAGGTACTCGGGGAGGTACTGGAGTTCCACGATTAGGAGGCAATGTCAACATTGGCAGCGGTGCTAAACTACTGGGCGATATAGTTATCGGTGACAACGTAGTTATCGGTGCAAATGCAGTCGTAATTCACGACGTTCCCTCCGACTCCACCGTAGTCGGCATCCCAGCAAGAGTGTTAGACAAAGATCGTCTTGTGAAATGAATCTTCCAAGCACCAACATCGCGGTGGTTATTGTCAATTACAACACTGCAGAGCTCACAATTGAAGCGACGTACTCAGTTTTAAGAAACACTGATAGCAAAGATGTGGTGGTGGTTGTCGTAGACAACGGCTCACGACCTGATTCTAGGAAGGCATTGGTCTCGGAGTTCGATCAACTCGAAAATGTTTATCTCATCGAAAGTAAGACAAATGGAGGATTTTCCTCAGGAAACAACATCGGTATCAGTAGTATTGATGCAAACTACTACGTACTTTTAAATAGTGATGCTCAATTTTTAAGTAAGGATACCTTACCGCTTTTAATGAGCCACTTTGAAGAAAAGGAAACGGGGTTAGTAGGCCCTAGATTGGTTGATCAAGAGGGTACCCATTATGTGAGTAGATTCAGAAACCATTCTTGGAAAACCGAGCTTATTTCAGCCGCTAAAACATCCCTAATCGACCGGCTACTTGGCAACAAGACAATAGCAATAACAGATAATGACACTCCTCCAGAGTGGTTAAGTTTTGCATTTGTTGTCATAAGGAAAGAAGTATTCGAGGATATAGGCCTACTCGACGAAAACTTCTTTTTGTACTTTGAGGACGCTGATTTCTGTTTTAGGTCACAAAAAAATGGTTGGAGCTTAGTGTACTGCGACAGGGTTACTGGCCTACACAAAAGAGGCAAAAGCTCCAATTTAAAGACTAAGCAAGCGAACCTATCGCGACTGCCTAAGTATTTTTACTACTCACGCACACGATATTTTCTGCAAAATTACAGTAAGCCTTATCTTATTATTGCTAACATAGCATGGCATACAGGCGCTCTAATTAGCTGGTTAAGAAGACTGACCATGAATTCTAATCACAAGCAAAATAAGCGAATGTGGCGAGACATTTGGACTTTTAGTAATCCAAATAATAGGGGTTAGTTTGTATGACACGACGTGCTAAAAAACATCTGGTGAAGTCGCCATCAAACATAAATGCCCCAAGCTTCTTCATCATTGGAGCAATGAAATGCGGCACCTCAACACTCTATGATCAACTCAGAAGGTCCGACGAAGTATTTCTACCCGAACTCAAGGAACCAAACTTTTTCAGCGATGATGAAAACTTTAACCGCGGATTAGACTGGTACCTCAGTCTCTTTGATTCAGCCAAAAGTACAAGCGTTGTTGGTGAGGCAAGCACCCACTATGCAAAACTCCCGAGGCATCCTCACACCCTGGAGAGATTATCAGCTTTTAATTCCGAAGCAAAAATCATCTACGTTATGAGGGATCCTATTGAACGGATTGTGTCTCACTTTATTCATGAGTGGAGTATGAACAAGAGTAGTCAGAGCATGAATCAAGAAGTGCTCTCAGTACCCGATTACGTAGACTTCAGCAAATACAACATGCAGATTTCCCCGTACTTAAATACCTTTGGATCTGATAATGTGCTTCCAGTCTTTCTAGAGCGTATTCGCGCTTTTCCAGACCGAGAGATATCTAGAATTCATCAGTTTTTAGGATTAAATGAATCTAAGCATCAATGGGATGCTTCGCTGTCTCCATCAAACGTATCTTCTAAGCGAATTAAGCGTTTTTTTGGGTACGCCTGGATAATCGAATCAAAACTTGGCACCTTTTTACGCAGAGCTCTGGTTCCTCGATACGTACGCGCCAAAATCAAGAACCGCTTTACCATGAGTGAAAGGCCATCCCTCACACCCGAGACAAAACTAAAATTGTCGCTACTACTAGACCAAGACCTGAAGCAACTTGGGGATAAACTCAACACTGAGCTAACTAGTGATCAATTTCAATCTCAAGTGCTGAATCTAGATTCAGACTACAGGTTCACAAGATGAGCCACAATAACATTCTTTTCGTGGCAATTGGGAGGAACGAATCTGCCTCGCTAAGAGCATGTCTTGAGTCCTGCTTAGCATTTAGCAAAAACATTGTTTATGTCGATTCCGGTTCTGTAGATAACTCCATATCAATAGCTCAGGCGATGGGTGCGGAAACTCTTTCCTTGAGCGAAGACAAACCCTTTACGGCTGCGCGTGCCAGAAACGAAGGTGCAGAAAAGGGGTTAAGCCGTTTTCCAAAGGTGGAGTTCATCCAGTTCATCGATGCCGATTGTACTCTTGAGAAAAACTGGATAGTTGATGCGATAACCTTTCTGCAAACGAACACACAGTACGATGTTGTTTGTGGGAGAAGAAGGGAAGTTAAACGCGACAGTTCGGTTTACAACCTTCTATGTGATATCGAATGGAATACCCCAGTTGGCGATGCAGATGCTACCGGAGGAGACTTTCTCATACGAAAAGAAACGTTTATTGAGGTTCATGGTTTTAACGTAACGCTCATCGCTGGGGAAGAACCCGAGTTGGGATATCGTCTTCGAAAATTGGGCTTCCGCCTGTTTCGGCTTGATTCACCAATGACAATTCATGACGCAAAGTTAAGTAGTTTTACTCAATGGTCTAAAAGAGCGCGCAGAGGCGGTTACGCCTATGGCATCTGGGCGCATCTTTGTTCCGATGACCCAAACCTAAATTGGAGAAGTAGATGTGCTGGAATCGTCTTTTGGGGCATATTCGTTCCACTAGGGATGCTCATTAGCTTATTTTACTCCTACCATGTAACCGCTCTATTGACCCTAATCCCGCTTGTACAAATTATCCGTGTTGCTTTTCTTAGCCGCCATACACTGAATGAAAACTGGATTTATTCCACTTTTATTTTATTAGCTAAGATCCCTCAAGCCATAGGCTTAGTGGAATACGTATTTGACAAAATAACCAATAAAGATACTTCGATTATTGAGTACCGATGAACAATAAGGCCGCTCTTTTTAACCACTTCGATCGAGTCGAGATCATTCATTTAAAGTCTAGAACAGACAGATATGATCAGCTAGAACGTGAGCTACACCATGTCGGTGTAGACATCGCCGACGCAACAAATGTACACATACCAGATGCACCAATTGTTTCAGACTCCTACGGGTTTGCTTCGAAGCCGGTATATGGGAATTTTCTTAGCCACCTAGATATTCTCGAACGGGCAAGAGATGATCGTGTCGATAGTGTTTTGATACTTGAGGATGATGCCATTTTTTCAAATAGACTTGTTCGTCCAGGTTTTCAAGCGGAGCTGGTCGACGAGTTATCTTCCTTGGAATGGGATATTCTCTACCTCGGTCATCCTAGGATAGATAGCGCTGATGGTCGGCAAGGTAGATTCCAGTACACCGACAAGGCGTTTAAATGGGCTCATTGTTACGCCGTTTCAGGAAACTGCTTAGATGAGTTGGTAGAATACCTTCGCAGCACTATTGATCGTCCGCAAGGTCATCCCGAAGGCGGTAAAATGTATATTGACGGGGCCTTGAGCCATTTCAGGAAGTTAAGGTCTGATGTCAGGACACTCATTTGTTCACCTACACTCTCAATTCAAAGAGGCTCTCCAAGTGGTATCGCAACGAGAAAAAGATACGATAACTATTCAAGCCTATCAAAGCCATTGAAAGCACTGAGAGGCTTAAGAGACAACCTTTGGAAGTCGTCCGATATTTACATCGGCAGAATGTAGCTTTTTAGAATAACCAAAGCCGCTAGATACCCTAGTCCACCAGCTAAGGGGGAGAGGCACTCTTCTCTTAATTTAAAAATCCCAAATTTCCAAGCGACGAAACTCGAATAGACTGAAGGTAATGTCTCTTTCGTCGCGTATGCGAGGATCACACCCAAAGCCCCCCAGATATTATAAAAAGTAATAACAAAAACGAATATCCACAAACACCGCAGGATATTGTTGATCAAAACAATAGAGTCACGCTCGAGTATCAACAGCCAGTTTTCTTGCGGGATCGATATAGTTAATAGAATCGAGTTAACCAAAATAATGGTGATAAAAGTTCCCGTTTCTGAGTACTCAGAGGGATAGATTAGACCCACAAAGTATGGCGCTATGACCATAGACAAACCAATCAGAAAGGAGAACAGACCGAATATATTCGTTTTCTTTCCATAAATTTTACTCTTTGCATTTTCCAGCTGTTCACTATTTCGTTTTTCAAAGGCCATCAACGGCACTAATACTCTACGACTGTACTTTAAAACGAAGGTTTCAGGTATACGCACGATACTGATAGCTAAAAAGTAAGCTCCTAATTGAGCCACAGAAAGATAGTTAACCAAAACATACTTATCACTTTGCATAATAAGCACCGTAAGTAGGCTAGATGGAATAATCACTTTTGTTATTGCCCACAAGGCAGTCGCGTACTTAGCGTCGAAATGCAGTCCTCGGCTTACTGGACCATAAGCCACATAGGAGGCTACTAGCTTAATTAGATATTCTACAAAGATTCCTATTACGAAAGCCCAATAGCTTTCCAATAATAGAGCAAAAGAGATAGTCACTAACCTGGAAATTAATAGAGAAAAAAACTCCACATAAAGAGGCCTCGCAACTTTATTCCCGCGCTCATGGATTACATGGGCCAACGATTGGAAACCGTCTAAGAAGAAAACAACGGCAGACACCTTAAGTACGAGCTCCAACTCAGGAATATCTACAAACTCAGCTATTTTCTGTGAAGAAGCGAACAAGAGAATAAATAATGCCACTCCCCTGACTAAACGCAGTGTCCAAACGGTATTTACTAAGTCCTGGTTAGCTTCTTCCCTATACCGAATTAGAAACGGTCTAAATCCACTGTCGCTGATCATCATCAACACAAATATTATCGAGACCAACAAACCAGATATGGCAAAATCCTCAGGTGACAGAATATAGACAACAATCAGGTTACTGACAAACCTAACCGCTGACGAGGCTATCATCACCAACATGAATGATCCAAGATTACTTCTCAAATAATCAAAGCGACTCATAACAATTATCTTCTGTATTGAACGCTTGAAGAAATCATCTTTTGCACCTCACCCGTATAGCCTGAGATATGTAAACATCTTCCGCCAAGGGCTCCAAGCACAAACCAATATATCCATAGATTCGCCATCGACGTGTTTGGTATTTGGTCTAGAAATAACACACCAATAATCCATGCATGAACGATTAAAAGCGATTTAGATCTTTTTGAGACTAGTCTAGATATAGTCTTAGAAGCCAGTGTCATCGGATACAAGACAATCGCGAAGAACAAGGAAAGGCCTAGCCACCCCCACTGCCCTAATTGTAAAATCCAATAACCGTCAGAAATTGCATTTGCTACTCTTGATCGTCCCCATCCGCCCCAACCAAATATCGGTTTTTCCATCGCTCTTTCGAATAAACGGGATTCGTTATCCAATCTAGTCTCCAAAGATCTAGCTCTCGTGTAATCAATAAACTCCACTTGTTCCGCGACCCACCTACCGATATAGAAATCGAAGTACATCAGCACGGGATACAAGCAAACAAATAGGGTCAGAAATAGGGCCAGTTTGCCAGTCCACAGAACTCGAGAAACCAGAACCCCAACACAGAGAAGTATAAAAATAATAATGGGGCCAGCTGACTTACTAACAATCAAGGTGAATAGCAATACAATAATAGCGCAGAGCCAAAAGTTCCTCTCTTTCCTATCACTCGTTATCATTAGTCCGAATGCTGCTGACGTGGCCACGGATAGAAAGGTTGCCAGTACGAGTCCATGGCCTATAAAAACAGTAGGTCGAAAGCCTCCGTACCTTACTTGTTGCGCAAAAGATGATGGAAAAAAGCCATATACCGTTTGATGTATGAAGGGACTCAACCTTACCTCCAATAAGGAAGGTAAACAGTATATTGCGCCGCTTACGGCCAATGCTTTGAATAACAGAACCTGGTCTTCTAGCGTTCTTACCGTGTTTAATCCAAGTACAAACATGGCAGCAATCAGTAATCGCTTAAAGCAATCACTCACAGCCGAGTAGAGATCATAACCCTGAATATACTCTGCTCCAGCTCGAGTAAGCTCGAGATTGGTGGGTACACTAAATAAAGGAACTATCACATAGAGTGACAATAGAACAAAAAGCAATCTACTCTCTACAACGAATATCTCCGACTGTTTCTTGATCGCGCAGGTTCCAAAAATTAGTGTCAAAACCATTATGGCTTCTCTATCAATTTTGGGAATACCCGGCAGATTAATCCCAAATGCAGCCGGAAGTATTAAAGTAGCAATAAACGCGCTAAGAAGAACTGCAAGTAGGAGTTTAAATCTATAAAAGAAGTAGATGCTGAAGAGCGGCCAACATATTATTGCGGCATAAGCTAGATTGTTAGGCACTGATGTATCTCTACGGTATTCGTGCTGGAATTCTATCAGTTGTCAGTAAGCATTTTTTGCGGTTAGGATAACAAAAATTGTTCTTAACAAAATTTTGAAGTCCATAAGTGGAGACCAGTTTTCTATATAAGCTAGGTCAAGCAACACTCTATTTTGCATATCTGCTAACTCAGGCGTTTCACCTCTGTAGCCATTAACTTGAGCCCAACCAGTCAAGCCAGGCTTCATGCGGTGTCGCGACATGTAACCATCTATCTTTTCTCGATAGTACTCATTATGCTCGCTAGCATGAGGACGCGGCCCTACTAAAGACATATCTCCCCTAAGAATATTAAGTAGCTGAGGCAACTCATCGATTGAATACTTTCTTATAAATCTTCCAATTAGAGTCACTCTTGAATCATTTATTTTTACTTGTTCCAACATTTGTTCTGAAGACTCTTTTTGATTTGGCTTCATTGAGCGGAACTTGAGAAGCGTAAACTCCTTCCCATCTAACCCGTATCTCTTCTGCTTAAATAGGATGTCACCTCTATCGAACAGGTAGATTCCCACGGCCACCGATAGCATTAATGGACTCAAAGCAATTAGAGCTATCATAGAGAAGACGATATCGATAAATCTTTTTAAAACTATCTTAAGTCCGAGCTCCTTCACCTCTGTCCATTCCATGACAGGGAGATTAAAAAGTGTATCAAGGTGATACTTTTTTAGACCGAGGTCGTGCATACGTGGCACGTAATAGACTCTGGTAGCCGTGTTTCTAAGTACTTTTTGAAGTTCCAGCAATCGGTTTCTTTCCAACAATGGTAGTGTAATCCAAACTTCTTCAACATGTAGATTTCCTGAAGAATCAAGTTCTCCCCGTCGACCTGATTCAATGAAGGATAAAAGCTCACTAATACCGGATAAAACGGGAAGGCCTTTAATCTCCTTGGGAGACTGTCCATTTAGGTTACAAAATGCCAAAGGTATAAAGCTGTCCTCGATGGATTCTTGCATCCGTCGATGAAGAGTAATCGATAGATCATCTGTTCCAACTATTACGACATTTCGGGCTTTAGAGTTACGTCTTTGAAAAGCGGCAAAGCCGGTTCGTAGAAGAATTGAATATAAAACTATTCCGGTGCACGTTAGTACAAACCAACCACGAGAATAGGTGCTTCCTTGTTTTATAAGAAACAAATAAGAAGTAATAAGCAAAAAGCAAAACGCGACGCTTATTAGCACTGAAAAGGTGACCGTCAAAATCGAATCACGCTGCTTAAAAACAAAACTTGTTATTGAAAAATTTGATACGGAAAAAAGAACGGCTATAGAAAAAACCAAATTGAAGTAAAGGCCAATATCAAACTGAACCGGCTGAAATAATAAAGTAACAGTGATTCCTGAAGCCAAAGCCGCTAAAAAATCTAAGACAAAGTAGAACACTGATTCCAACCTATATTAAGTAAAAAGGGGCCCACACAATCATATGTGTTGGGCCCCTGAACAGATTTTGATTACTAACGAGTCTTTAGCTCGCGTAGGAGTTTAGACGCTTAGAATTCGACGCCTACACCTACACGATAAACGTTATCCTCACCACCGCCTTCAGAGAGCGAAGCGCCAGCATTGATAAAGATACGTTTCATATCGTCATCTTCCTCGCCAACCTTCAGCCAGTGAGAAACGCCTAAACCCAGTGCGGTTTGGTCTTTGTAGTGACCGATACCAGCATTAATCGTGGTTTTACCAGGTCTCGAAGGCTGAATGTTACTCGATAGAGCAACTGCGCCAGCTATACCTCTTCTCGCCTCAGTTTGAACATCTCTCAACTGATTAACATTAACGGCATCGGTTCCATTAAAGCCTGGAGCAACGTTAGTAATTCGTCGTTCAGATCCAGGTGCACCAACAGAAACAGTTCCTGGTTCACTCGCAATCGAACCAGCGCCGAGGGCTACTGAGTTATTGAAGCCAGCTTGTGCTCCAAGACCGATAGCCACCGAGTTCAATCCAGTAGCGCTTGACGTAGTACCAAGGGCAACTGAATTGTCAGCTGTTGCAAACGCTCTTGAACCAACTGCAACCGCTCCATCTCTGGTAGCAAACGATGTCTCACCAAGAGCCGTTGAGCCAGTACCCGCTGAAGTAGCACCTCGACCAGCGGCCAAAGAGCTCTCACCCGTGGCCCTAGAGTCAGTACCAAACGCTGAGCTTGTCGCACCAGACGCTCTTGACTCAGCACCTACCGCGGTAGAACCACTTCCAGTCGCCGCTGAACCTTGACCAAAGGCTGATCCTGCCATGCCTGAACTCAATGCGTCTTGACCGACAGCCGTAGAGGCTGTGCCTGTTGCACTTGAGTTGGCACCTAGAGCAGATGAGCCTGAGCCACTAGCCGTAGAACCAGAACCAATAGCCGTCGACTCTTGCGCATTAGCTGTGGAATCGAGACCGAAGGCAGAAGAACCTGTACCGCTTGCATCAGATCCAGCGCCAACAGCTGTCGCTTCTTGGCCAGAGGCGCTAGAGAAGTTACCTATAGCAATCGTATCTACTTGGCTCGCATCTGATCCATTACCAATCGCAACAGAGTTATCTCCAGACGCTGATGCACTGTTACCAATGGCATTTGATGAATCACCCGACGCAGTTGCGTTGGTCCCAATCGCAGTCGCATTGTTGTTAGTGGCCGTTGCATTATCACCGACGGCGATTGAGGACTGACCACTAGCAGTGGCTGTGTTACCAATCGCAGTCGCTGACTCATCACTTGCTGTCGCGTTAGTACCCACAGCGATGGTATTGTCGTCAGAAGCCACTGAGCCGTCACCAACTGCCACTGAGCTTGAACCAGAGCTATTTGTGATGTCACCAATAGCGACCGAGCTCTCACCCGAGGCTACCGATCCATTACCGCCAGCAAACGAGTTATCTCCAGATGCCTCGGTTTGGAAACCAACTGCTGTAGATGCTTGTCCAGAAGCGTTCGACTCCTGACCAAATGCACTCGCGTCTTGAGCACTCGCTTGTGAACGATCACCAACGGCTGTCGTTGATTCAGCAGTCGCGGCACTGTTAGTACCAATTGCAACCGAATCCAGACCTGTCGCGTTGGCTCCAAAGCCAACTGCATTCGAATTGGTTCCACTCGCAACCGAGTCATTACCAATCGCCTGAGCGTTCGTGGCAGATGCCGTTGCACCAGCACCGTCTCCGTCTACATCACTACCAATAGCAACTTGTTCACCGAGGTTTGCCGAAGCTCCCTCACCAAACACTAGGTTGTTATCACCAGTGGAGCTAGCGTTAGTACCAACAGTCAAGCCATCGTCACCAGCGACGGTGTTACCTGTACCGCCAACGATACTTGAATCACCCGTTACCGAATTTGATTCACCAGATACATTGTTGTCGTCACCGCTAACGGTGTTGGAAGAACCTGCTACAGCATTGTTATCTCCTGTAGCTGTGTTACCGGCACCGCTCACATCATTGGCATCGCCTGTAGCCGTATTACCCGAACCAGCGACTATGTTGTCATCACCGGCTGTGGTGTTAGAACTACCACCAGCGATGTTCTCATCACCCGTAGTCGTGTTAGACGAGCCTGATACAGCGTTATTATTTCCAGTTGTTGTGTTCGACGTACCAGATACAGCATTGTCATCGCCAGTGGTTGTATTCGAAGAACCAGCCGCGACGTTACCGTCTCCAGTGACAGTTCCCGCATCGCCAGAAGCAATGTTGTTATCACCGTTCGTCATGTTACCGGTGCCAGAAACAGTATTTGAATCACCAAACACCCATCCGCCTGAACCAGAAGCAACATTGTTGCTACCTGTGGTGGTGTTGTTCTCACCTGACGCTGTGTTGTTCGAACCGTCTATATCGCCATTCGAACCAGCAACCGCGTTGCCGTCGCCATTAACGTTGTTAGTGTCACCAGCAACTGAGTTGTCATCGCCTGTAGTCGTGTTACTTGAACCCGCTACCGCGTTGTCGTCTCCAGTTGTAGTGTTGCCAGTACCGCCAGCGACGTTGGCATCACCCGTGAGAGTGTTACCAGAACCTGAAGCAACATTGTTGTCTCCGGCTGTGGTGTTGTTCTCACCTGACGCTGTGTTGTTCGAACCGTCGATGTCGCCGTTCGAGCCAGCAACCGCGTTGCCGTCGCCATTAACGTTGTTAGTGTCACCAGCAACTGAGTTGTCATCGCCTGTAGTCGTGTTACTTGAACCCGCTACCGCGTTGTCGTCTCCAGTTGTAGTGTTGCCAGTACCGCCAGCGACGTTGGCATCACCCGTGAGAGTGTTACCAGAACCTGAAGCAACATTGTTGTCTCCGGCTGTGGTGTTGTTCTCACCTGACGCTGTGTTGTTCGAACCGTCGATGTCGCCGTTCGAGCCAGCAACCGCGTTGCCGTCGCCATTAACGTTGTTAGTGTCACCAGCAACTGAGTTGTCATCGCCTGTAGTCGTGTTACTTGAACCCGCTACCGCGTTGTCGTCTCCAGTTGTAGTGTTGCCAGTACCGCCAGCGACGTTGGCATCACCTGTGAGAGTGTTACCAGAACCTGAAGCAACATTGTTGTCTCCGGCTGTGGTGTTGTTCTCACCTGACGCTGTGTTGTTCGAACCGTCGATGTCGCCGTTCGAGCCAGCAACCGCGTTGCCGTCGCCATTAACATTGTTAGTGTCACCAGCAACTGAGTTGTCATCGCCTGTAGTCGTGTTACTTGAACCCGCTACCGCGTTGTCGTCTCCAGTTGTAGTGTTGCCAGTACCGCCAGCGACGTTGGCATCACCTGTGAGAGTGTTACCAGAACCTGAAGCAACATTGTTGTCTCCGGCTGTGGTGTTGTTCTCACCTGACGCTGTGTTGTTCGAACCGTCGATGTCGCCGTTCGAGCCAGCAACCGCGTTGCCGTCGCCATTAACGTTGTTAGTGTCACCAGCAACTGAGTTGTCATCGCCTGTAGTCGTGTTACTTGAACCCGCTACCGCGTTGTCGTCTCCAGTTGTAGTGTTGCCAGTACCGCCAGCGACGTTGGCATCACCCGTGAGAGTGTTACCAGAACCTGAAGCAACATTGTTGTCTCCGGCTGTGGTGTTGTTCTCACCTGACGCTGTGTTGTTCGAACCGTCGATGTCGCCGTTCGAGCCAGCAACCGCGTTGCCGTCGCCATTTACGTTGTTAGTGTCACCAGCAACTGAGTTGTCATCGCCTGTAGTCGTGTTACTTGAACCCGCTACCGCGTTGTCGTCTCCAGTTGTAGTGTTGCCAGTACCGCCAGCGACGTTGGCATCACCTGTGAGAGTGTTACCAGAACCTGAAGCAACATTGTTGTCTCCGGCTGTGGTGTTGTTCTCACCTGACGCTGTGTTGTTCGAACCGTCGATGTCGCCGTTCGAGCCAGCAACCGCGTTGCCGTCGCCATTAACATTGTTAGTGTCACCAGCAACTGAGTTGTCATCGCCTGTAGTCGTGTTACTTGAACCCGCTACCGCGTTGTCGTCTCCAGTTGTAGTGTTGCCAGTACCGCCAGCGACGTTGGCATCACCTGTGAGAGTGTTACCAGAACCTGAAGCAACATTGTTGTCTCCGGCTGTGGTGTTGTTCTCACCTGACGCTGTGTTGTTCGAACCGTCGATGTCGCCGTTCGAGCCAGCAACCGCGTTGCCGTCGCCATTAACGTTGTTAGTGTCACCAGCAACTGAGTTGTCATCGCCTGTAGTCGTGTTACTTGAACCCGCTACCGCGTTGTCGTCTCCAGTTGTAGTGTTGCCAGTACCGCCAGCGACGTTGGCATCACCCGTGAGAGTGTTACCAGAACCTGAAGCAACATTGTTGTCTCCGGCTGTGGTGTTGTTCTCACCTGACGCTGTGTTGTTCGAACCGTCGATGTCGCCGTTCGAGCCAGCAACCGCGTTGCCGTCGCCATTTACGTTGTTAGTGTCACCAGCAACTGAGTTGTCATCGCCTGTAGTCGTGTTACTTGAACCCGCTACCGCGTTGTCGTCTCCAGTTGTAGTGTTGCCAGTACCGCCAGCGACGTTGGCATCACCCGTGAGAGTGTTACCAGAACCTGAAGCAACATTGTTGTCTCCGGCTGTGGTGTTGTTCTCACCTGATGCTGTGTTGTTCGAACCGTCGATGTCGCCGTTCGAGCCAGCAACTTGGTTACCGTCACCGTTCACGTTGTTGGTGTCACCAGATACTGAGTTCTCGTTACCCGTAATCGTGTTACTCAAACCAGATACTGTGTTGTTGTCACCCGTGGTGTTGTTAGTCGTACCACCAGCAACATTAGAGTCACCCGTGACCGTGCTTCCTGAACCAGACGCTACGTTGTTGTCACCCGCTGTGGTGTTGTTCTCACCTGACGCTGTGTTGTTCGAACCGTCGATGTCGCCGTTCGAGCCAGCAACTTGGTTACCGTCACCGTTCACGTTGTTGGTGTCACCAGATACTGAGTTCTCGTTACCCGTAATCGTGTTACTCAAACCAGATACTGTGTTGTTGTCACCCGTGGTGTTGTTAGTCGTACCACCAGCAACATTAGAGTCACCCGTGACCGTGCTTCCTGAACCAGACGCTACGTTGTTGTCACCCGCTGTGGTGTTGTTCTCACCTGACGCTGTGTTGTTCGAACCGTCGATGTCGCCGTTCGAGCCAGCAACTTGGTTACCGTCACCGTTCACGTTGTTGGTGTCACCAGATACTGAGTTCTCGTTACCCGTAATCGTGTTACTCAAACCAGATACTGTGTTGTTGTCACCCGTGGTGTTGTTAGTCGTACCACCAGCAACATTAGAGTCACCCGTGACCGTGCTTCCTGAACCAGACGCTACGTTGTTGTCACCCGCTGTGGTGTTGTTCTCACCTGACGCTGTGTTGTTCGAACCGTCGATGTCGCCGTTCGAGCCAGCAACTTGGTTACCGTCACCGTTCACGTTGTTGGTGTCACCAGATACTGAGTTCTCGTTACCCGTAATCGTGTTACTCAAACCAGATACTGTGTTGTTGTCACCCGTGGTGTTGTTAGTCGTACCACCAGCAACATTAGAGTCACCCGTGACCGTGCTTCCTGAACCAGACGCTACGTTGTTGTCACCCGCTGTGGTGTTGTTCTCACCTGACGCTGTGTTGTTCGAACCGTCGATGTCGCCGTTCGAGCCAGCAACTTGGTTACCGTCACCGTTCACGTTGTTGGTGTCACCAGATACTGAGTTCTCGTTACCCGTAATCGTGTTACTCAAACCAGATACTGTGTTGTTGTCACCCGTGGTGTTGTTAGTCGTACCACCAGCAACATTAGAGTCACCCGTGACCGTGCTTCCTGAACCAGACGCTACGTTGTTGTCACCCGCTGTGGTGTTGTTCTCACCTGACGCTGTGTTGTTCGAACCGTCGATGTCGCCGTTCGAGCAACTTGGTTACAACTTGGTTACCGTCACCGTTCACGTTGTTGGTGTCACCAGATACTGAGTTCTCGTTACCCGTAATCGTGTTACTCAAACCAGATACTGTGTTGTTGTCACCCGTGGTGTTGTTAGTCGTACCACCAGCAACATTAGAGTCACCCGTGACCGTGCTTCCTGAACCAGACGCTACGTTGTTGTCACCCGCTGTGGTGTTGTTCTCACCTGACGCTGTGTTGTTCGAACCGTCGATGTCGCCGTTCGAGCCAGCAACTTGGTTACCGTCACCGTTCACGTTGTTGGTGTCACCAGATACTGAGTTCTCGTTACCCGTAATCGTGTTACTCAAACCAGATACTGTGTTGTTGTCACCCGTGGTGTTGTTAGTCGTACCACCAGCAACATTAGAGTCACCCGTGACCGTGCTTCCTGAACCAGACGCTACGTTGTTGTCACCCGCTGTGGTGTTGTTCTCACCTGACGCTGTGTTGTTCGAACCGTCGATGTCGCCGTTCGACCAGCAACTTGGTTACCGTCACCGTTCACGTTGTTGGTGTCACCAGATACTGAGTTCTCGTTACCCGTAATCGTGTTACTCAAACCAGATACTGTGTTGTTGTCACCCGTGGTGTTGTTAGTCGTACCACCAGCAACATTAGAGTCACCCGTGACCGTGCTTCCTGAACCAGACGCTACGTTGTTGTCTCCGGCTGTGGTGTTGTTCTCACCTGATGCTGTGTTGTTCGAACCGTCGATGTCGCCGTTCGAGCCAGCAACTTGGTTACCGTCACCGTTCACGTTGTTGGTGTCACCAGATACTGAGTTCTCGTTACCCGTAATCGTGTTACTCAAACCAGATACTGTGTTGTTGTCACCCGTGGTGTTGTTAGTCGTACCACCAGCAACATTAGAGTCACCCGTGACCGTGCTTCCTGAACCAGACGCTACGTTGTTGTCACCCGCTGTGGTGTTGTTCTCACCTGACGCTGTGTTGTTCGAACCGTCGATGTCGCCGTTCGAGCCAGCAACTTGGTTACCGTCACCGTTCACGTTGTTGGTGTCACCAGATACTGAGTTCTCGTTACCCGTAATCGTGTTACTCAAACCAGATACTGTGTTGTTGTCACCCGTGGTGTTGTTAGTCGTACCACCAGCAACATTAGAGTCACCCGTGACCGTGCTTCCTGAACCAGACGCTACGTTGTTGTCACCCGCTGTGGTGTTGTTCTCACCTGACGCTGTGTTGTTCGAACCGTCGATGTCGCCGTTCGAGCCAGCAACTTGGTTACCGTCACCGTTCACGTTGTTGGTGTCACCAGATACTGAGTTCTCGTTACCCGTAATCGTGTTACTCAAACCAGATACTGTGTTGTTGTCACCCGTGGTGTTGTTAGTCGTACCACCAGCAACATTAGAGTCACCCGTGACCGTGCTTCCTGAACCAGACGCTACGTTGTTGTCACCCGCTGTGGTGTTGTTCTCACCTGACGCTGTGTTGTTCGAACCGTCGACGTTGTTGGTGTCACCAGATACTGAGTTCTCGTTACCCGCCGTTCGAGCCAGCAACTTGGTTACCGTCACCGTTCACGTTGTTGGTGTCACCAGATACTGAGTTCTCGTTACCCGTAATCGTGTTACTCAAACCAGATACTGTGTTGTTGTCACCCGTGGTGTTGTTAGTCGTACCACCAGCAACATTAGAGTCACCCGTGACCGTGCTTCCTGAACCAGACGCTACGTTGTTGTCACCCGCTGTGGTGTTGTTCTCACCTGATGCTGTGTTGTTCGAACCGTCGATGTCGCCGTTCGAGCCAGCAACTTGGTTACCGTCACCGTTCACGTTGTTGGTGTCACCAGATACTGAGTTCTCGTTACCCGTAATCGTGTTACTCAAACCAGATACTGTGTTGTTGTCACCCGTGGTGTTGTTAGTCGTACCACCAGCAACATTAGAGTCACCCGTGACCGTGCTTCCTGAACCAGACGCTACGTTGTTGTCACCCGCTGTGGTGTTGTTCTCACCTGACGCTGTGTTGTTCGAACCGTCGATGTCGCCGTTCGAGCCAGCAACTTGGTTACCGTCACCGTTCACGTTGTTGGTGTCACCAGATACTGAGTTCTCGTTACCCGTAATCGTGTTACTCAAACCAGATACTGTGTTGTTGTCACCCGTGGTGTTGTTAGTCGTACCACCAGCAACATTAGAGTCACCCGTGACCGTGCTTCCTGAACCAGACGCTACGTTGTTGTCACCCGCTGTGGTGTTGTTCTCACCTGATGCTGTGTTGTTCGAACCGTCGATGTCGCCGTTCGAGCCAGCAACTTGGTTACCGTCACCGTTCACGTTGTTGGTGTCACCAGATACTGAGTTCTCGTTACCCGTAATCGTGTTACTCAAACCAGATACTGTGTTGTTGTCACCCGTGGTGTTGTTAGTCGTACCACCAGCAACATTAGAGTCACCCGTGACCGTGCTTCCTGAACCAGACGCTACGTTGTTGTCACCCGCTGTGGTGTTGTTCTCACCTGACGCTGTGTTGTTCGAACCGTCGATGTCGCCGTTCGAGCCAGCAACTTGGTTACCGTCACCGTTCACGTTGTTGGTGTCACCAGATACTGAGTTCTCGTTACCCGTAATCGTGTTACTCAAACCAGATACTGTGTTGTTGTCACCCGTGGTGTTGTTAGTCGTACCACCAGCAACATTAGAGTCACCCGTGACCGTGCTTCCTGAACCAGACGCTACGTTGTTGTCACCCGCTGTGGTGTTGTTCTCACCTGACGCTGTGTTGTTCGAACCGTCGATGTCGCCGTTCGAGCCAGCAACTTGGTTACCGTCACCGTTCACGTTGTTGGTGTCACCAGATACTGAGTTCTCGTTACCCGTAATCGTGTTACTCAAACCAGATACTGTGTTGTTGTCACCGCTAACATTAGCATCGGTGCCCGCAACCGCGTTGGAGTCTCCGCCAACAACTGCATTATCGCCTGCAACACTGTTATTACTGCCATCAATGTCAGCATTGTTACCAGCCGCTGAGTTATTGTCCCCATTAACTGAGGCATCAGCACCTGCAACCGTATTGTTGCTACCGCTAACGTCGGCGTCAGTACCAGCTACTGTATTCGCATTACCGGCCACAACTGCATTATCGCCTGCTACGTTGTTGTTACTACCATCAATGTCAGCATTGTTGCCGGCTGCCGAGTTATTGTCTCCATTCACTGAAGCATCAGTACCTGAAACCGTATTGTTACTGCCGCTTACATCAGCACCCGCACCGGCTACAGTATTCGCGTTACCCGCAACAACTGCGTTATCGCCAGCCACCGCATTACTGTTTCCTACTACGTCTGCATTGTTGCCAGCGGCGACATTATTATCACCGTTGACCGAAGCGTCGGTTCCGGCAACAACGTTCGAGTTACCAAACACCCAGCCACCAGAGCCAGCAGCAACATTGTTGTCGCCGTTGGTGGTTGTATTGTCGCCTGAAACCGTATTGTTATCTCCATCTACGTCTGCATTGTTACCTGAGACAGTATTGTTATTTCCTGAGATATCAGAGTTAGTTCCCGCAATTTGATTAAAGTCAGCATTTGTAACGGTATTGCCTGAGCCGACCACTGAGTTTCCGTCGGAGTTATCAACCGTGTTCGACACACCACCAACGGTATTTTGGCTAGAGCCATTACTTGCGGTGTTTGTGCTACCTGAAATTAAGTTGCCAATGCTTGCACCAGAAACGGTGTTATTACTGCCACCAGCGATAAAGTTATCGTTTGTGCCGTCTCCATTTATGGTGTTTCCAGAGCCACCTATAATTCCGTTTCTATTCGTGTTGTCAGTAATGGCATTACCTGCTCCACCAAGGGAAACGTTGTCGTCTCCGTTACTTGCAACTGATACGGCCTGACCGATAGCGACATTTCCGTCGCCATTACTCACGGTCGCACCACTTCCGATTGCTACCGCATTTGTTGCTGCGGCATCTACGTTAGCGGCTGTACCAATGGCAGTAGAGTTTTCACCCGCTGAAGTAGCTGCATCACCTAAAGCTGTTGATCCGTTACTGGTCGCCGAAGCATCTTGACCCAGAGCGATCGAAGCATCACCAGTAGCACTGGCGCCTACGTCATTAGCATCTCCGTCTGCACCAATTGCAATCGAATCAATACCACTTGCTTGAGCATCTTCTGCTGCGGCAAATGCACCGTCAGCATTCGCGTCAGCGCCTTCACCAAGAGCAACCGAGTTAACTCCTCTAGCTTCAGAATCTGCACCGATCGCAATTGCTGCGTCCGCGTTATCGAAAACTTCTGCATCACCAATCGCGATGGCGCCTTGGGCGTCTTCATTAACTTCAGAATCATCCCCTAGAGCTACTGCGCCAGTAGAGTCATTGCCAACTCTTGCTCTGTTACCGATTGCAGTTGCGTCATTAGTAGCCGCTACAGTATCGGTACCAATTGCAATCGCGTTACGATTGTTAGCCCTTGCTCCCAGATCGTCTCCGTCGTTACCGTCAGAACCGATAGCAATTGAGTTTTGACCATTTGCACCAACACCCGCTCTTGCTGAATCACCTATTGCGATTGAGCCTTCGTCGTCGGCAATCGCCGATGTACCTTGAGCAATGGAATTATTTGATAGAGCTTGCGCGCCCGTACCGATAGCCGTAGCGTCATCGCCGGTTGCTGTACTTGCGTCACCAACCACGTTGTTTCGATTGCCCGTAGCGGTATTGTCATCGCCAATGACGTTATTTTCAGTACCACCACCAACGGTATTAGCGTCACCAATAATGTTGTTGTCGTCGGACGTTATAGAGTCGTTATCACGACCGATAATAGTATTGTCATCACTGTTAATGAAGGTTTCGTCCCCATCTACAGATCCACCGACGGCACCAACATTACCATTGTTATTACCAAGGACGATATTTCGATCACCGTTAATGGCGTTGTCGTTACCTGTAACGGCATTGTCGTTTCCAACAACATCACTTGGATCACCGGCAACGAAGTTTCGATCACCATTTACAGAGTGCCCATCACCGAGAACCGTGTTCTGGTTACCCACTACTGTAATTTCATTACCAACTGCAGTGTTATCTGTTCCACCAGAAGTAGTGGTTCCAAAACCGATCGATACGTCGCGTGCACCGTGCGCTTCTGAGTCCATACCTATTGATATAGCGGCCTCGGCATTATCAAAAACTTCGGCTTCACCTATCGCGATAGCGCCTACTGCATCTTCATTAACTTCAGAGTCATCACCAATGGCAACCGCACCAGTTGAGTCATTCCCAACTCTCGCTCTATTACCAATTGCTGTAGCATCGTTGGTCGCAGCAACCGAGTCAGTACCGATTGCTATTGCATTTTGATTGTTCGCTCTGGCACCTAAGTCATCTCCATCGTTTCCATCAGAACCGATAGCTATTGAGCCTTGCCCGTTAGCACCAACACCTGCTCTAGCGGACTCACCAATTGCGATCGACCCTACGTCATCAGCAATAGCGTCTCTCCCTTGAGCGATGGCGTCAGCATTTCTAACTTCTGAGCCTAAACCAATCGATATACCAGCCTCAGCGTTATCCAATACTTCAGCATCACCAATCGCGATTGCACCAGCTGCATCTTCATTAACTTCAGAATCATCACCGAGAGCAACAGCGCCAGTTGAGTTGTTACCTACTCTTGCTCTGTTACCAATTGCCGTAGCGTCATTAGTTGCTGCTACTGTGTCCGTACCAATTGCTATTGCGTTTTGGTTGTTAGCTCGGGCACCTAGGGTATCTCCATCGTTACCATCTGAGCCGATAGCGATTGAATTCGCGCCGTTTGCGCCAACTCCTGCTCTAGCACTATCACCGATAGCGATCGAGCCTTCATCATCAGCAGTGGAATCATTACCAATAACGGTAGCGCCGCTGGAATTAGCGCTTGAAGCGTTACCTACCGCTACCGCACCGTTACCAGCCACTGACACATCAGAACCGACGGCTACGTTGTTGTCGCCATTTACGGAAGATGTGCCAACAATTTGACCGACGTTACTGTCTCCAGTCACCGTACCGTTACCCGCAACATTAAACACGTTGTCGTTACCAACCACGGTTACAGGATCACCCAAGATCGCGTTGCTGTTACCAGTCACTGAATGACCAAAACCAACTACTGTGTTGTTGTCACCATTAGCCGTATTTCTTTCACCAACGATTACGTTTGAATCATCGAAAGAGCCATTAGACGTATTGGTATCTCCATAGACATTAGTTCTGGAAGTGATGTTATCTGCAGTAACGTCATCACCAGTAATGATAGTCGAATTATTCGCTGTGCCATTACCAGGTGTTACGGTCGTAGCATTGGCTCCGAGCTCCTCCGTCACTGTGATGGTTCCACCATCTATTTCAGTATTCCCTGCGCCTGCGGCAGTCGAAGTAATCACTTGACTATCGATAGTCGTGGAGTTTGTACCGTCTGTAAACGTCGCGGTATCACCGTTCACCGTACCTGTTCCGGCGCCGCTCGCATTCGAGACAACCACTGAGCTATCAATATCTAAAGAGTTTGTACCGTCATTGAAGTTAGCGGTATCGCCATTGACTGTACCTGTACCCGCACCGCTAGCGTTAGAAACCACAACTTGACTGTCTATATCTAGTGAATTTGTGCCATCCGTAACTGCGATGGTGTCGTCTTCAACTGTCGTACTGTCAGCACCTGTTGACGACTGGATTCGACTGTCATCAATGTTCGTGGTGGAACCGCCCTCTGTGAAAGAAGCGATGTCCCCGTTAACTGTACCAGTACCCGCACCTGCAGCACTTGACGTAACTACCTGGCTGTCAATATCAAGCGAGCTTGAACCGTCGGTAAAGTTGGCGGTGTCATTCTCAATGGTAGCGTTATTAGTTCCACCATCCGTTGAAGCAATCTGGCTATCTGTAATGGTAGTACTTGCTGTTCCATCGGTTACAGCGACGACATTGTCTTCGATGGTCGTACTATCTGCACCCGTGGAAGATTGAATACGGCTATCGTCAATATTCGTGGTAGAGCCACCCTCGCTAAAGGATGCAGTGTCACCATTAATAGTACCGGTTAGACCCGCAGCAGAAGTAGAAACTATTTCGCTGTCGTTTATGGTTGTCTGATCATTAGGATCTCCACCGACCGCAACGCTAGCACCACCGATCGTTGTTGTGTCACCGCTCTGAGTTGAAACAGTAGTCCCATCTGTAATAACTGTGGCGTTCGTTGGATCGGCGCCAAAGGTTCCAGAACCGTTAACTTGAAGGTCGTTACCAACACCAGCGTTATTTCCAACGTTTAGATCAACTGCAACATCAGCGTTGTTACCAACGGTCAAGTCGACTCCAACGTCTGCGTTGTTGCCTACCGTCAGATCAACACCAACATCGGCGTTATTGCCCACCGTAGCATCGTTACCTACATCTAGGTCTACTGCCACATCAGCATTATTCCCTACGGTCAGATCAACGCCAACATCTGCGTTATTGCCTACCGTAGCATCATTACCAACATCTAGATCAACTGCCACATCGGCATTGTTTCCTACGGTCAGATCAACGCCAACATCTGCGTTATTGCCTACCGTAGCGTCATTACCAACATCTAGATCAACTGCCACATCGGCATTGTTTCCTACGGTCAGATCAACGCCAACATCTGCGTTATTGCCTACCGTAGCGTCATTACCAACATCTAGATCAACTGCCACATCGGCATTGTTTCCTACGGTCAGATCAACGCCAACATCTGCGTTATTGCCTACCGTAGCGTCATTACCAACATCTAGATCAACTGCCACATCGGCATTGTTTCCTACAGTTAGATCAACACCAACGTCTGCGTTATTCGTTACCGTCGCGTCATTACCAACCGTTAGATCAACACCAATATCCGCGTTATTCGTTACCGTCGCATCGTTGCCAACCGTCAAGTCAACACCAACGTCCGCGTTATTTGTAACCGTCGCGTCGTTGCCAACCGTCAAGTCAACACCAACGTCCGCGTTATTCGTTACCGTCGCGTCGTTACCAACTGTCAAGTCAACACCAACGTCCGCGTTATTTGTAACCGTCGCGTCGTTACCAACCGTCAAGTCAACACCAACGTCCGCGTTATTCGTTACCGTCGCGTCGTTACCAACCGTTAAGTCAACACCAACGTCCGCGTTATTCGTTACCGTCGCGTCGTTGCCAACTGTCAAGTCAACACCAACGTCCGCGTTATTCGTTACCGTCGCGTCGTTGCCAACCGTCAAGTCAACACCAACGTCCGCGTTATTCGTCACCGTCGCGTCGTTGCCAACCGTTAAGTCAACACCAACGTCAGCGTTATTCGTTACTGTCGCGTCGTTGCCTACCGATAGATCAACGCCAACGTCTGCGTTGTTACCAACACCAAGGTCGGCTGCCACATCAGCATTATTTCCAAACGAAGCATTGCCAGTAACTGAGAACTCACCACCGACGGTCGAGTCACCCGTTACATCACTGTTACCACCGACCGAAGCATTACCCGTTACTGAAGACTCACCACCGACTGATGAATCGCCCGTTACGTCATTGTTTCCACCAACAGTTGCGTTACCAGTTACGGCTGAATCGCCTGCAACACTGGCATTACCGCCCACCGAAGAGTCGCCCGTTACGTCGCTGTTTCCACCGACCGAAGCATTACCCGTTACTGAAGACTCACCGCCAACTGATGAATCGCCCGTTACGTCATTATTTCCACCTACAGTTGCGTTACCAGTTACAGCTGAATCGCCTGCAACACTGGCATTACCGCCCACTGAAGAGTCGCCTGTTACGTCGCTGTTACCACCGACCGAGGCATTACCCGTTACGGAAGACTCACCGCCAACTGATGAATCACCCGTTACATCATTATTTCCACCAACAGTTGCGTTACCAGTTACGGCTGAATCGCCTGCAACACTGGCATTACCGCCTACTGAAGAGTCGCCTGTTACGTCGCTGTTACCACCGACCGAGGCATTACCCGTTACCGAAGACTCACCACCGACTGATGAATCACCCGTTACGTCGCTGTTTCCACCGACCGAAGCATTACCCGTTACTGAAGACTCACCGCCAACTGATGAATCGCCCGTTACATCATTATTTCCACCAACAGTTGCGTTACCAGTTATGGCTGAATCGCCTGCAACACTGGCATTACCGCCTACTGAAGAGTCGCCTGTTACGTCGCTGTTACCACCGACCGAGGCGTTACCCGTTACTGAAGACTCACCGCCAACTGATGAATCGCCCGTTACATCATTATTTCCACCAACAGTTGCGTTACCAGTTACGGCTGAATCGCCAGCAACACTGGCATTACCGCCTACTGAAGAGTCGCCTGTTACGTCGCTGTTACCACCGACCGAGGCATTACCCGTTACCGAAGACTCACCACCGACTGATGAATCACCCGTTACGTCACTGTTTCCACCAACAGTTGCGTTACCAGTTACGGCTGAATCGCCTGCAACACTGGCATTACCGCCCACTGAAGAGTCGCCTGTTACGTCGCTGTTACCGCCGACCGAGGCATTACCCGTTACTGAAGACTCACCACCGACTGATGAATCGCCCGTTACGTCATTGTTTCCACCAACAGTTGCGTTACCAGTTACGGCTGAATCGCCTGCAACACTGGCATTACCGCCTACTGAAGAGTCGCCTGTTACGTCGCTGTTACCACCGACCGAGGCATTACCCGTTACTGAAGACTCACCACCGACTGATGAATCACCCGTTACGTCATTATTTCCACCAACAGTTGCGTTACCAGTTACGGCTGAATCGCCTGCAACACTGGCATTACCGCCTACTGAAGAGTCGCCTGTTACGTCGCTGTTACCACCGACCGAGGCATTACCCGTTACTGAAGACTCACCACCGACTGATGAATCGCCCGTTACGTCATTGTTTCCACCAACAGTTGCGTTACCTGTTACGGCTGAATCGCCTGCAACACTGGCATTACCGCCTACTGAAGAGTCGCCTGTTACGTCGCTGTTACCACCGACCGAGGCATTACCCGTTACTGAAGACTCACCACCGACTGATGAATCGCCCGTTACGTCATTGTTTCCACCAACAGTTGCGTTACCAGTTACGGCTGAATCGCCTGCAACACTGGCATTACCGCCTACTGAAGAGTCGCCTGTTACGTCGCTGTTACCACCGACCGAGGCATTACCCGTTACTGAAGACTCACCACCGACTGATGAATCACCCGTTACGTCATTATTTCCACCAACAGTTGCGTTACCAGTTACGGCTGAATCGCCTGCAACACTGGCATTACCGCCTACTGAAGAGTCGCCTGTTACGTCGCTGTTACCACCGACCGAGGCATTACCCGTTACTGAAGACTCACCACCGACTGATGAATCGCCCGTTACGTCATTGTTTCCACCAACAGTTGCGTTACCTGTTACGGCTGAATCGCCTGCAACACTGGCATTACCGCCTACTGAAGAGTCGCCTGTTACGTCGCTGTTACCACCGACCGAGGCATTACCCGTTACCGAAGACTCACCACCGACTGATGAATCACCCGTTACGTCGCTGTTTCCACCGACCGAAGCATTACCCGTTACTGAAGACTCACCGCCAACTGATGAATCGCCCGTTACGTCATTGTTTCCACCAACAGTTGCGTTACCAGTTACGGCTGAATCGCCTGCAACACTGGCATTACCGCCTACTGAAGAGTCGCCTGTTACGTCGCTGTTACCACCGACCGAGGCATTACCCGTTACTGAAGACTCACCACCGACTGATGAATCACCCGTTACGTCATTGTTTCCACCGACAGTTGCGTTACCAGTTACGGCTGAATCGCCTGCAACACTGGCATTACCGCCTACTGAAGAGTCGCCTGTTACGTCGCTGTTACCACCGACCGAGGCATTACCCGTTACCGAAGACTCACCACCGACTGATGAATCGCCCGTTACGTCGCTGTTTCCACCGACCGAAGCATTACCCGTTACTGAAGACTCACCGCCAACTGATGAATCGCCCGTTACATCATTATTTCCACCAACAGTTGCGTTACCAGTTACGGCTGAATCGCCTGCAACACTGGCATTACCGCCTACTGAAGAGTCGCCTGTTACGTCGCTGTTACCACCGACCGAGGCATTACCCGTTACCGAAGACTCACCACCGACTGATGAATCGCCCGTTACGTCATTGTTTCCACCAACAGTTGCGTTACCAGTTACGGCTGAATCGCCTGCAACACTGGCATTACCGCCTACTGAAGAGTCGCCTGTTACGTCGCTGTTACCACCGACCGAGGCATTACCCGTTACCGAAGACTCACCACCGACTGATGAATCACCCGTTACGTCGCTGTTTCCACCGACCGAGGCATTACCCGTTACTGAAGACTCACCGCCAACTGATGAATCGCCCGTTACATCATTATTTCCACCAACAGTTGCGTTACCAGTTACGGCTGAATCGCCTGCAACACTGGCATTACCGCCTACTGAAGAGTCGCCTGTTACGTCGCTGTTACCACCGACCGAGGCGTTACCCGTTACTGAAGACTCACCACCGACTGATGAATCACCCGTTACGTCATTGTTTCCACCAACAGTTGCGTTACCAGTTACGGCTGAATCGCCTGCAACACTGGCATTACCGCCTACTGAAGAGTCGCCTGTTACGTCGCTGTTACCACCGACCGAGGCATTACCCGTTACTGAAGACTCACCACCGACTGATGAATCGCCCGTTACGTCATTGTTTCCACCGACAGTTGCGTTACCAGTTACGGCTGAATCGCCTGCAACACTGGCATTACCGCCTACTGAAGAGTCGCCTGTTACGTCGCTGTTACCACCGACCGAGGCATTACCCGTTACTGAAGACTCACCACCGACTGATGAATCACCCGTTACGTCGCTGTTTCCACCGACCGAGGCATTACCCGTTACTGAAGACTCACCACCGACTGATGAATCACCCGTTACGTCGCTGTTTCCACCGACCGAGGCATTACCCGTTACTGAAGACTCACCACCGACTGATGAATCACCCGTTACGTCATTGTTTCCACCAACAGTTGCGTTACCAGTTACGGCTGAATCGCCTGCAACACTGGCATTACCGCCTACTGAAGAGTCGCCTGTTACGTCGCTGTTTCCACCGACCGAGGCATTACCCGTTACTGAAGACTCACCGCCAACTGATGAATCGCCCGTTACGTCATTGTTTCCACCAACAGTTGCGTTACCAGTTACGGCTGAATCGCCTGCAACACTGGCATTACCGCCTACTGAAGAGTCGCCTGTTACGTCGCTGTTACCACCGACCGAGGCATTACCCGTTACCGAAGACTCACCACCGACTGATGAATCACCCGTTACGTCGCTGTTACCACCGACCGAGGCATTACCCGTTACTGAAGACTCACCGCCAACTGATGAATCGCCCGTTACGTCATTGTTTCCACCAACAGTTGCGTTACCAGTTACGGCTGAATCGCCTGCAACACTGGCATTACCGCCTACTGAAGAGTCGCCTGTTACGTCGCTGTTTCCACCGACCGAGGCATTACCCGTTACCGAAGACTCACCACCGACTGATGAATCACCCGTTACGTCGCTGTTTCCACCGACCGAAGCATTACCCGTTACTGAAGACTCACCGCCAACTGATGAATCGCCCGTTACATCATTATTTCCACCAACAGTTGCGTTACCAGTTACGGCTGAATCGCCTGCAACACTGGCATTACCGCCTACTGAAGAGTCGCCTGTTACGTCGCTGTTACCACCGACCGAGGCGTTACCCGTTACTGAAGACTCACCACCGACTGATGAATCACCCGTTACGTCATTGTTTCCACCAACAGTTGCGTTACCAGTTACGGCTGAATCGCCTGCAACACTGGCATTACCGCCTACTGAAGAGTCGCCTGTTACGTCGCTGTTACCACCGACCGAGGCATTACCCGTTACTGAAGACTCACCACCGACTGATGAATCACCCGTTACATCATTGTTTCCACCAACAGTCGCGTTACCAGTTACGGCTGAATCGCCTGCAACACTGGCATTACCGCCTACTGAAGAGTCGCCTGTTACGTCGCTGTTACCACCGACCGAAGCGTTTCCTGTTACGGAAGAATCCCCGGTAACGCTACTGTTGCCTCCGACAGACGAATCTCCCGTTACGTCACTGTTTCCACCAACACTTGAATTTCCTGCAACACTTAGATCCCCAGTTCCCGGGGCGTCTGTATTCTCAACAGTTAAATCACCATTCACGGCGAGGCTTTGCGCAGAAGCAACGCCAGCAACCGCTGCGATTACAAGTGATACAAGAAAAATCGAAACTGATTTGACAGCATTTTTCATAAGTAACTCCGAGCGTGAGCTCGCACTATCTATTTTCACGTTAGACGAATTAGTCATTTTGACGGCGGACAACAATTTATTCATTGAATTTGACCCGATGTTTTCACGCAAATCCTTCTGCAGACGTAGATCAACTTAAGATAGAAAAGATAAAAACTGATAAAGCCGCCCAAGCTCTTATCTTGGCGACTAAATTTAGAAACTTACCCAGCAGACCCTCGGTCCACCCCTATCTTTGAAATCGAACCACGTTCTTGAAGAACGTACGAGTAACCTCAATTTTTTTAATTATTAATATCCGATGGTGTTGGCTAGTAGTGCTTTGGAAATTCACCCTGAATCCTTTCCTTGCACATGCAAACTACCCAACCTCATCACAAACCTTCCAAGAACTCCCATATTGAGCGGCGCTCAACCTGTTTGCCCCCTTTCTTTCTTGCTTTGAACTGCCTCTCCCCAGAGGTCTTTTGCACAACTTTAACAAAAAGTTACAGTCCAAGCCTTGATATACTAGCAAGATCAAAAGCATAGGACAATGGTCCTTAAGTCTGATCTTAGCTAATTTACCTAATCTTTTTAGATTAAAACTTAAATTACCAACATTAACTACTTGTCAGTTGTTAAGTTTTTGCCGCTGAACCACCAACTGCTCTAACAATGGATAAAGTCGGTCAAAATTCAAACCAAAGATACCATTGGCTTGACCAACTTCGTTTAAATAGCCGACCGTAGATTCATCTAATACACCGGTAATTTCTTCGAATTCATAACCCAAAATAGACAACAGCCTTTGCACTCCAGCTATTTTTGTGTGGAATTCATCGGCGTAGGCGCGCTTAGCGTAATAAATGTTCACTACATTTTTATTACGCCAGTCTTTTTCAAGTGCGTTAAAGTTGATCGATATCTCACCTTCATTGCATTCCCGACCATTGGCGTTGCGAAAATCCGACGTTTTTACGCATAGCGGCGTTTCCTCACCCCATGCGAATGCGTCATTTGGCATGGTCGATCGAGGGTTTGATTCAGCATGTACATAATAATTGCCTTTCAGCATGGCAACATCCACGGGCACCTCGCAGTAGCCTGGATACAAGCGCCACCAACCTTCACTGACGGCCCTGTCCTCAGTCGTGTCATAGCCAACCGCCACCATCAAAACCAAATCCGTCCGATTGCACACTTCCAGTCTAGCCTGCGCGTCACTCGACGCAAACGTCAGTAAAACCAAAGTGAATACTAGCAACCTATTTAGATTCATAAACTTAGCTAGAGCTATACCGGGATAACCCTGGCAAATTTGCGCTTGCCAACTTGAAGAATGAACGGTTCGGACTCTGCAATTATGGCCCTAGGGTCGGAGACTTTTTCGCCATTGATTTTCACCGCCCCTTGCTTAACCATGCGACCACCTTCCGATGAACTTTGACAAAGCTGCGCTTCTTTTGTCAGCAAGCCAATTGGCATGCCATCCCCCAAGGAGACAGCGACGTCCGGCATTTCATCCGGAATTGCATTCTTTTGGAATCGCTGAATAAAATCCATTTTTGCCGCCTCAGCATCCTTCGAGCTATGAAATCTAGTAATAATCTCTTCACAGAGCAGAAATTTAATATCTCTGGGGTTAGCGCCGGCTTCAATATCCGATTTAAATCCTTCTATTTCAGACCATGGTCTGAAGCTTAAAAGCTCAAAGTAGCGCCACATTAAGTCATCGGAAACGGACATTATCTTGCCGAACATTTCGTTGGGCTTATCGGCAATTGCGATATAGTTTCCTAGGGACTTGGACATTTTTTGCACGCCGTCCAAGCCTTCAAGGATGGGCACCGTCAGAATAGCCTGCTGCTTTTTTCCGTAGGCCTTTTGCATTTCGCGCCCTACCAACAAATTGAATTTTTGGTCTGTACCTCCAAGTTCGACGTCAGATTCCAGTGCTACTGAGTCATAGCCTTGTACCAGAGGATATAGGAATTCATGAATGGCGATGGACTGTTGTGCTGCATATCGTTTGGCAAAATCATCACGCTCCAACATTCTAGCCACCGTATATTGAGCAGAGAGCTTGATCATGTCCGCGGAAGTCATCTTCCCCATCCACTCAGAATTAAACCGCACTTTTGTTAAGTCAGGGTCCAGTATTTTGAATACTTGCTCTTTATAGGTTACGGCGTTCTCCTTAATTTCGGCCTCAGTAAGGGGTGGACGAGTGGCGCTTTTTCCCGTCGGATCTCCGATAAGGCCAGTAAAGTCCCCTATCAAAAATGTGACGTTATGCCCAAGAGTCTGAAACTGACGAAGCTTGTTGATGAGCACGGTGTGCCCCAGATGAAGGTCAGGCGCGGTCGGATCGAAACCAGCCTTTACTTCCAATGGCTTACCAGTAGCTAACTTTGACTCTAATTCCTGTTGAGGGATGATCTCATCGGCTCCGCGCAATAACTGCTGCATTACCTTTGAGGGCGCTTCTGCACTCATTTTAAAACCTTATATCCTGTGCTCAGTGACTGAGACTGCGCAATTCACTTTTACATCGCCGAATCATAAAGTTTTTTTGGACTTAAAGTAAGAAAAATCCTAATTTGGTAAGAATCATCAGACTACTGATCCTTACCTCCCCCTTTGTCATTTGAAAAGTTTTGTAAAAAATAAAGATTACTTTTGACAATTTTCGTTTGCTTATGAAGCCGTTGAATAGCAAAATCTGGCGCTTAGTAAACCAATTCAAAAAAAGCGCACAGACGTTTTGGTACTTGCAGCAATGGTTGATAAAAAACGAAGCTCAGCTCTTAAAACCGGTCTTGAGAAATATTTGGCGCCCAACGACGGCGGCACTGGAATCAAGACGGAGATCAATCGCAGCAAATATCATTCAGAGGCGGGAAGAATAAAGAAGCGTCATTGGGCTTTGGGAACACTATTAATCCTTTCAGGCAGCTGGATCACACACACCACTACCGCCACCATCGCCCCCGCTGTTGAAGGAGCTTCCGATTCCCTAAAGTCCCTCGAGCCGACACCCACATTAATCCAGAGTCCGTTATCGAATGAAGACCTGGTATCGAGCGCTAAACGAGAAACTGCTGCCACCGCTAGCCTCGGAGCCCCTGATGTTGCAATTGAAGAGCAACAAGAAGCACTGTCAAGCCGAGCACACAAGATCAAGAATGGCGAGTCTCTGGGTCTGATTTTCAAAAAATACGATATCAGCCCTGTTGTTGCCCACAATATCTCAAACGATAAAACGGCAAAGTCTCTGATTTCAATCAGAAGCGGTAAAATACTGGACCTCCAATACTCGGCTAATAATGAGTTAAAGAAAATAATTTATCCGATCAATGCCCTAGAAGAGTTGGTCGTCGAACTTGACGGCAACGAGGTTGTTAACTCTGAGATTGTTGAGCTGGAGTATCAGACAATTGAGAAGTCAGTCTCCGCGCAAATCGACTCATCACTGTATCTGGCTGCTCAAGAGGCTGGACTCAGCAACAATTTGATTATGGAAATGGTCCGAATCTTTGGCTGGGATATAGACTTTGTTCAGGACATTAGAAAAGGCGATCAATTCCACATTCTCTTTACCGAGAATGTATCCGACGGCGAATATCTTAGCGATGGCCACATACTCGCCGCTGAATTCACAACCCAAGGGGAAACCTTTCGAGCATATCGATTTGAAGATCAACAGGGAAACCCGAGCTACTATAATGAAGCCGGTGACAGCATGCTTGGCACCTTCTTAAGGTCACCTGTGGAGTTCAGTCGTATCTCCTCACGATTTGGCAAGCGAAAACACCCGATTTCGAAAAAGTGGAAAGCGCATAAAGGTGTTGACTATGCTGCGTCCCGCGGCACTCCAATCAGAGCCACAGCTGATGGCAATGTGGTTTCCGCAGGCCGCAAAGGCGGCTACGGAAAAACGGTGGTTTTGAGACATGCTGGGAGATTTTCGACGCTTTATGCACACATGAACGGATACGCCAAGGGAATCCGCAGCGGAGCCAGAGTAAAACAAGGACAAACTATTGGCTACGTAGGAAGCACCGGAATGTCCACTGGACCCCACTTACACTATGAATTCCGTGTAGATGGGGTACACCGCAACCCCTTGTCCTACAAAACCCCCAAGGCCTCTTCGGTATCTGAAGCTAACAAAGACAAATATCAAGAAATCACCGCGGGACTTACAGCAAAGATCGACAAGGTTAAAAACATGTATCTGATTGCCAAGAGCTCACAATCAAAGACAAGCAAGCTTTAACAAAAGTTGGCCATGGAAAGCAAAATTATTCTAGGAATGATGTCCGGGACAAGCGTCGACGGCATTGATGCCAGCTTGGTGAAGTTTAATAGCGCTAGTGACTTAGAGGTACTCGATACATACTTCGCACCTTTTAGCGAACCGCTACGTAACCAAATAAATAAGATTGCGCAATCGAAGTCCATCGAAAGTTGCTCCGAAACATCGTTGCATCAACAGCTGGCTTACAGGTATGCCGAAGCGGCTGAGCTCTTGATTAGTCAATCAGGTATTAATAGAAGCTCAATAAATGCCATTGCCAATCATGGCCAAACTGTGAGGCATGAGCCCAATGCCGATCCAGGATACAGTCTTCAATTGGGCGACGCTCAGATAATAGCCGACCAAACCAAGATGTTGACCATCGGCAACTTCAGACAAGCGGACTTATCATCGGGCGGCCAGGGTGCACCGTTAATGCCCGCTTTCCATTCCGCGATATTTGGCGGGTCAGATCGTTTTTTATTGAACATCGGTGGAATCGCGAATGTGACTCACCTTGGCGAGACAGTCATTGGTTTTGACACTGGTCCAGGCAACACATTAATGGATCAGTGGATCAATGCCTGCCAAAAAAAGCCCTATGATCATAACGGCGATTGGGCAGCCTCGGGTAAGTGTAACGCTGAGTTACTCAACAGGTTAATTTCTGACCCCTACTTCAGCCTCGGATTTCCCAAATCAACCGGCCCTGACTATTTCAACCTAAATTGGCTAGGAGATGTTTCTGATATTCCAGAAGAGGATGTACAAGCTACTTTGTTAGAGCTCACTGCCCTGACTATTTCTGGAGAAATCAGTCAACTGGGGGCCATATCAGGGGAAATTTTCATTTGTGGAGGCGGTGCGAAAAATTCCATACTCGTACAACGAATCAAAAATCTATTACCCAATTTCTCATTAGAAAACACGGACGCGCTGGGAGTACCTGCGGACTGGGTTGAATCAGTGGGCTTCGCCTGGCTTGGATACTGCAGACTTACTAATCGATTTAGTAGTTTGCCCAGCGTTACTGGCGCTGATGAAGCTCAGGTGCTGGGTGAGGTGTTTTTTCCCGCGGATGACTAGAAAAGAATCAATGCTATAAGTAATCATGCGTGAAATTAAAGGAGTCCATCAGTCCTCATCGGACCTCACCAAACGCTGGTTCAGCGATTTGGATTCCGACCTTTTTCTTTGGAGCAATAGCAACGAGGAAATAAAAGCGTTTCAGTTCAGCCTCAGAAAGAGAAACATAGAAACAGCCATTAAGTGGGGAGAGACTGACGGTGTAACCTTGTACAAGGTTGACGATGGCGCGCAACCAGGGAAACACCCCGGGACCCCGCTATTGCTGGAAGACAATGAGATAGACATTGAGCTATTGTCAGAGGCGATAGACATAAAACTAGCTCAGCAGCACCCTGACTTACACCAATTTATAACCAGCAAGATTATATCCGACTAAAAAAGGCACCACATGGCGCCTTTCTTACAGTGTTCGCGTTTTAAAGTGTTCGAGCCGTCAAGCGACACCACAGGACTTAACCACTAGGCAGAGAACGATGAACCACAGCCACACGTTGTTGTCGCGTTCGGATTGTTAATAATAAACCTAGCTCCATCGATGTCATCCTTATAGTCGATCTTAGCTCCAATTAAGTACTGAAAACTCATTGGATCAACCAATAGGCGCACACCATCAGTATCGACAGCCGTATCATCGGCCTGCTGATCTTCATCAAACGTAAATCCATATTGAAATCCAGAACAACCTCCGCCCTGAACGTAAACTCTGAGCTTTAATGCTTCGTTTTCCTCTTCGGAGATCAGTTCAGCAACCTTCGAAGCGGCGGCTGAGGTAAAGTCCAAAGGGCTTGCTTGTTCTACTTCTATCATGATTAACCTACTACGAAATGATAATGATTAAACCCGTTACGTTTTCTAATCGCTATATAGGGACTTAAGTTGTGGGCTCAAGTTTTTTCTTCTCTTTTGTGGAGCTTGTTTGCGCGTTAGCTCTTTGCCCTGATTCGTACACGGCTGAACCAGCGTCAGAGACCAAATTGCCATTCAAGACAGCACCCAGTTCCATCTCCACCGCCTTGTAATGAATATCACCTTGTACTTTGGCGTTTGATTGGAGCTCTACATGACCTTTGGACGAGATATTTCCGTTCACAGTGCCATTTATCACAACATGCGGGACATTAATGTCACCTTCTACTATCCCCGATTCACTGAGCACCAACATACCATTGTTACTGTCTTGAGCTGAGATATGTCCGCGAATGTGACCATCGACTCTAAGTCCGCCGGTGAACTCTAAATCACCCTGCAGTACGGACCCTGAGCCAATAAGGGTATCTATGGTTTCGACTGGTTTGCTCACTTTTTCTCTATTTCGTTTCATAGTTTTCTCGTTATTATTGTCTTCGAGTTCAACAGACTTTGATTTACCAAACATTCTTACACACCTGCTGCAGCGGACACTTGGGCCACATTAAACCATTTTTGCAAAGGCTCACCGTCTTGAATCGATAACTCCACTAACAATTTGGCATTGTCGGTGAGAGCTGATTTGGAAATCGAGCCGGAGACTTGCTGAAAATACTGGTAACTAACACTCCTAGGACTATTCACGGGCCACCGGCCTGTAGCCACATCATTTTCATACAATGTCACTGTGAGTGTACCCCTGACCTGATGCTTGTGTTTGATCGCTTGCACCAATGTAATATCAAAACTGAGCTTTCCTTCAGCAAAATCGTGGTCAAGAGCCTGAATCGCTGGACCGCTTTGGCCATCTTCAGGTGAAATAATACTTCGATAAAAGTCCAGTCTTGATCCTAGAACCGCATTCTTTTGTTCAGAGTTAGAATACGCCTTGCTTATTTGCTTGTAAGCTTCTTCCTGAATCTGCTGTTGTCTTTGCGCGAAAATCAAGCCTTCTTGTGCCTTGTCTAGGCTTAGCTTCATTCCGGCCAATTCATTTTGAAGGCTCGCAATACTCGCCTGGTCTTGCTGCAGACGATTGTGCCCTTGTTCCACACCTTTGGAGTACGCTAGATACAACAACAGAAATAATAAAAAGGCGCCACCCACGACCATACTCATGACCGCCGTTGAAGACATCTTAGGCCTAATAGTCAGATCATTGGTTGAGCGTCGTAACATAAATTCGATTCTAAATAAGCGCTGATGACAGCGATGCATTTATCGGCTTGAGGCAGTCTTTGGTTAGGGCAAAAGCGGAGCTTGTTCAAGACCACGCTTTTCATCAAAGCCAAACATAATATTCATATTTTGCACGGCCTGACCAGCCGCACCTTTGGTCAAGTTATCAATGACCGAGAGAACGACCAATTTGCCCGAACCCACTGCTTTGTGCAAGGCAATTCTGCAGATATTTGCGCCTCTCACCGAGCGGGTATCAGGGTGGGAACCCAATGGCATCAAGTCAACAAAGGGCTCATTGGCATATCTGTGTTGGTAGACACTGTATACATCCTCCAAACTCATCGCTGGATCTACCAGAGTTGAGTACAGTGTTGCGTGTATTCCTCGAAGCATGGGCAACAAATGCGGGATAAAACTTAAGGTGATCGAACCTGATGCAAAAAGACTTAAGTTTTGCGTTACCTCGGGGTGATGGCGATGTCCTGAGGCAGCATAAGCTTTAAAACTATCACTGACCTCTGAGTAGAGACTGTTTACACTTGCGCCGCGGCCTGCACCAGTAACGCCGGATTTAACATCAGCAATGAGATCGTTAAACTCAATCAGTCGATTCTCAACAAGCGGCAAAAAGCCAAGCGTAGTCGCCGTGGGGTAGCACCCCGGATTTGCAACTATTCGAGCATTTGCAACCGCATCCCGATTTACTTCTGGCAATCCATATACCGCCTCTTCAACAAGATCAGGGCACGCGTGCTGCATACCATACCAAGACTCCCAGACCTCGACGTCTTTGATTCGAAAGTCGGCCGCAAGATCAATAAGCTTCACCCCTTGATCGGCTAACCGCCTTGCATGCGTCATAGCGATGCCGTTTGGCGTCGCACTGAATACTAGATCACATTCATCAAACTGAGCATTTTCAGGATCAGAAAAACAAACGTTTATCTGGCCACGCAAACTAGGAAAAAGATCATCTACGGCCCGACCCTGCTCACTTCGAGACGTTATCAGGATTACCTCAACCTCAGGATGAGTTGAGAGGATTCGGAGCAGCTCCACTCCGGTGTAGCCGGTTCCGCCGATTATGCCTATCTTTTTCTTTTGCATGGAATTACTTACTGGATTAAAACCTGGAGAACTTGGTCCTCATTTTAAGCTGCAAGCCAATGGCTTACCATAAGAACAAACGCACTCGCGATTAAATGCGATCAACAATGGATGACCAAAAAAAAGCCGGCATGTAAGCCGGCTTTTCTTGTAATCGATTCGACTTAACGTTTCGAGAACTGTGGACGGCGACGAGCGCCTTTGAGGCCCACTTTCTTACGTTCAACTTCACGAGCGTCACGGGTAACGAAACCAGCGGCACGCAGTGTTGGTCGTAACTCTTCATCATAAGCCAACAAAGCTCTGGTGATGCCATGACGGATCGCTCCAGCTTGGCCACTACCGCCACCGCCTTGGACATTCACTTTGATGTCAAATGACTCAAGCATATTCAATAACTCTAACGGCTGACGAACCACCATTCTGGCTGTTTCACGGCCGAAATACTCATCAAGCGGACGCTGATTGACAGTAATGCTGCCAGACCCTGCTTGCAAACGAACACGCGCCGTGGATGATTTACGGCGCCCAGTGCCTAGATAAACTTCAGACATAATAATTCTCCTTAAATATCCAGCACTTTAGGTTCTTGAGCTTGATGCTTGTGCTCTGGACCTGCATAGATGTGTAATTTCTTGAACATGGCTCGGCCCAATGGGTTACGAGGCAACATACCGCGCACAGCATTCTCAATGATTCGCTCCGGAGCGTGCTCACGCAACTTGCGAACATTGATGTCTTTGATACCACCTGGGTATCCGGTGTGACGATAATAAATTTTGTCTTCCTCTTTATTACCTGTTACGGCAATTTTCTCGGCGTTGATCACTACGATGTGATCGCCAGTATCCACGTGAGGAGTATATTCGGGCTTGTGTTTGCCACGCAGTCTGAGCGCGATTTCAGTCGCGACTCGGCCAAGCACTTTGTCAGTCGCATCAATGACGAACCACTCGCGCTTAACTTCTGCTGGCTTTGCAGAAAAAGTTTTCATGTTAAGAACCTATCTATTTACAGTATCTCATTGTCGCCAGAGCTCAAAAACCAGTGGCCGACACCAAATTGCCTCCCAGCATAGCCATATACAAACAGGCACAGCTGATCGGACGCGCGATAATAATAGCTTGCACTCGAATAAGCAACACAAACAATACGCATTCTACTTATTTCTTTGATAAAAGATTTGTTATACCGCATCAAGGCTTAGAACGCGCCCTAGACTGACCAATAATATAGTCAAGGTTTCTGCAGGGTAATTGAACTACTTCAGCGGCAAACTCAAGCGTAAAAAAGGGGGGCAGAGTGATAAATTTTAGACAAAAAAAAGGCGCGGACTGATTTGCCGCGCCCAAACCACCAAAGGAGGATGGAGGAGATGTGCAAGCCAGTTCCTAAGAACTGACCGAAAAAACTGGTTGAGATAAAGCGCAAGGCTTGTTTAATCTCGATGGGTGTATTATCCGCAGGTCAACCTTGTGAGTCAATCCAAATAGATTCAACACCAGACACACAAAAATCACATAAGATACTGTTATAGTTAAGTTATTATTTCTAATAATCAATGTTATAACTATATTTCATGTCTTTTTTTTTCCTCCATAAATAGAATTTAGTATTCACAATAAGACTTTTATCATCTGCTTTCTAAACGTCATGGACTATAATTTGGATGACGTCACAAAGAGCTTCCCAATATCAATGAAACATAATCCACCCCTATTTTTGGATCAAGTAATCGAGAGTTTAGATAATGGGCTAAGGAGCGTATTCGCAAAACCCAAGGCAACACGTGCTTCACCGGCGGCGCAGATCACCAACGATCCGATTTCTAATTTGCCTCATCAGAGGGAGCATTCAATCGCTCTTATGCGAGTGAATCATGTCGGCGAAGTGTGCGCGCAAGCCTTATATCAAGGGCAGGCCATTACGTCGCGCTCGGTGGAAGTGAAGCTAAAAATGCAAGAAGCCGCTGACGAAGAGATTGATCACCTAAATTGGTGTCAAGAACGCATTGAGGAGATGGGCGGGCACACCAGCTACTTGAATCCGATATGGTATGCAGGGTCCTTCGCGATAGGTGTGACAGCGGGGCTAGCAGGAGATAAATGGAGTTTAGGCTTCTTAGCTGAAACAGAACGACAAGTGGTAAAACATTTAGAGTCTCACTTAGACCGACTCCCGGAGGAAGACTCCGTTAGTCGAGCGGTGGTGGAACAGATGGCGATCGACGAAGCCAAGCACGCCGATATGGCCGAACAGAGCGGAGCCGCCGAACTTCCCATCGCAGTCAAAGCTTTAATGACATTGTCCGCAAAGGTAATGACGACTCTCTCAGAGCGAATTTAGACCGATCGAGGGCTAAGCGGAGAAAGGATTCAGGCTTCTTTTCTAGCCTTGTGAGCTGCAAACAGAACGGCGGTAAACAGGGCTACGGCTCCCGCTTGATGTAGAGCACCAAGCCACACCGGCACTCTTAGCACTAGAGCTGAAATCCCCAACGCAACCTGCAGAGCCAAGGCAGCCATCACCCAAGATTGAGCCGTGGAAAATGGTTGCACCCTCGAGGCAAGCAGACTCCAAACCAGTGTCACGACAACAAGCAATGCAAGCCAACGATGTATCAACTGAATCGTAGCCGGGTTTTCAAAAATGTTTTTCCACACTGGTTCCATGGCCATGACGCCCGAGGCAATCCATTCGTCCCCCATCTTCGGAAATGTGTTGTAAATAAACCCTGCTTTGGTGCCGGCGACAAAGCCGCCCGACATCATCATGATAAACACCAAGGCCACGGCGATTAACGTGGTTGTCTTATATCGATCGGAAGCGCGATTGTGTGCTTTTTGTCCTCGTAAGAAATCCATAGCAAACCAAATCATGCAGCCGTAAATCACTAGTGCTAGGCTCAAGTGAGCGGTTAATCGGTACTGACTAACGTGAGGCACATCAACCAGTCCACTTTTGACCATATACCAGCCCATCAATCCCTGCATTCCACCGAGTATGAACAAGCCGAAAAGCCTCGGCTTCCACTCTCTGGGCACTACTCCCTTAAACAAGAACCAAACCAGTGGAATAAAGTAGATCATCCCAATGAGACGACCTAGGACCCGATGACCATACTCCCAATAAAAAATGCTTTTAAATGCCTCTAAACTCATCCCTGCATTTATCTTTTGATACTCTGGATACTGTTTATATTTCTCAAATACTTCCATCCAGTCAGCATGACTCAAAGGGGGTATGACGCCCATCAAGGGCTCCCACTCAACCATTGATAAACCCGATTGAGTCAACCGAGTGATCCCACCCACTACGATCATAAAGTACACGACCGCAGCACAGCCCAACAGCCACCATCCAAGCAGTGCATTGTTTGAAGATTGAGATTGAGATGTAGAAACCATAAGTACAGACATCGCAGGTTAGCTAAAAGCAGGCGCAGGATAATGCAAGTGCGTGAATAGCAGATGGACCTATGTGAAGAGCATCAGTCACATAGGCTCATCAATGAATATCTAGACAGCAAATACTTTCATAGCATTCTTGGGCCAAACCTTAATCTAGACTTTGGAACACTAAGGTTGCGTTGGTGCCGCCGAAACCAAAACTATTTGACATCATTGTTTTGACTTTCTCGGCTGCATTCTCTAGCAAGATTGGTAAACCTTTAGCGGCTTCATCCAACTCTTTAATATTCGCCGAAGCCGCAAGAAATTTCTCCTTCAACATGATCAAGGAATAAATTGCTTCATGAACGCCAGCCGCGCCAAGCGCATGTCCAGAAAGGCTCTTTGTAGCGCTTATGAATGGCATTTTGTCCGCAAAAACCTGCTTCAGCGCTTCCAATTCCTTAACATCTCCAACCGGGGTGCTGGTCCCATGAGTATTAACATAATCAACTGGAGCATCAACGCCTTCTAGCGCTTGCTGCATGCAGCGCACCGCGCCTTCGCCTGAGGGAGCCACCATGTCGAACCCATCCGAAGTTGCGCCAAAACCAACAAGTTCGGCAATAATATTGGCACCACGTGCTTTAGCATGCTCGTACTCTTCCAAGACTAAGATGCCGCCACCGCCGGCGATCACAAAACCATCTCGATTAGCGTCATAGGTTCTTGAAGCCTCTGTCGGTGTATCATTGTATTTACTTGACATTGCTCCCATCGCATCAAAAAGAATAGACATACTCCAATGCTCCTCCTCACCACCACCGGCGAACACCGTGTGATGACGCCCGCTTTTAATTAGGTCGGCAGCATGACCGATACAATGGGCACTGGTGGAGCAAGCTGAGGATATCGAATAGCTAGTACCCTTAATCCCAAACATAGTGGATAGACACGCAGAAGTTGTACTACCCATAGTCTTTGGAACAGCATATGGGCCTACTCGCTTGACGCCACGGCTTTTAGCAATCTCCGCAGCGAGGATGTTGTTAGCGGGTGATCCACCACCGGATCCAGTAATCAAGCCAACCTTAGTGCTTTTAATTTCTTCTGGATCCAGCCCGGCGTCGGCAATGGCTTGCTGCATTGCAATATAGCTATACGCCGCAGCGTCGCCCATAAAACGCAGATGCTTTCGATCGATAAGCTCCTTTTGATCCAAGTGGACGCGGCCAGCTATCTGGCTACGCATACCCAACTCTGCGTAATCATCACAAAATTGAATTCCTGACTTCCCTTGCTTCAGGCTGTTCGTAACTTCGGTGATGTCATTGCCTAAACTAGACACAACACCCATTCCAGTAATAACAACTCTTTTCATATTTTACTCTCAGTTTAGATCCGCCGAAGCATCTACGGCGCTTGTCGAACACGATTTCTAACTCTCGTTAAGAATCTGCCTATAGTTCAAATTTGTTTATATCAAGTTGAGTGGCTCAGGCCTCTACGAGGTTTAAGCTACTATTTATTATCCTCTGCGCCAAATAAACCAACTTTCAGGTCGGTCATTGTATAGATCAACTCTCCATCTACATAGACGCGAGCATCACCGATTCCCATAAACAAGCGGCGAGATATCACTCGCTTCATGTCAATTTCGTATCTCACCAACTTCGCATCGGGCTCAACTTGTCCAGTGAATTTCACCTCTCCAACACCTAGTGCGCGACCTTTGCCAGGACCACCAATCCAGGAGAGAAAAAAGCCAACGAGCTGCCAAACTGCGTCTAAACCCAAACAGCCTGGCATGACAGGATCACCTTTAAAATGGCAATCAAAGAACCAGAGTTCCGGAGTTACATCTAATTCAGCAACAACCTTTCCCTTACCAAACTCTCCACCTTGATCACTGATTTCTGTGATGCGATCAAACATCAACATAGGAGGCAATGGCAAACGTGACATGCCTTGATCGGGTAGCTCGCCGTTTCCGTGAGCAATAATTTCTTCGTGTGTGTAGCTACTTTGTTGTTTCATCGGTCAATTCCGCCGTGATAGGTTAAAATCGCGTGTAGATCATAGGTCGTTTCAATGCTGGGCAAGCCTATCTTCTGGCGTGAAAAATGCAAGTCATTTGTAAAAATCGCCATAACCTTACCACTTTAAACAGACAGTTTATCCAGTTAACTTAGAGCACCAATAAAAGCGCTAACGGTAAGGTAGCCACGGCTGCTAAATTTCCAATCACCACCATGGACGCAACTTTATCCGGCTCACAGTCGTATTGCTCTGAAAGCATGTAATTGACAACAGCAGGTGGGAGCGCTCCAAAAAGTATGAGTATGTGCTGGTGCAATGTGCTCAAAGGGAGAACTTGCACTAAAAGTAAGGCCATTCCTACGCCAACCAAAGGACAAAAAGCGGCCATTATCAGGCCATAGTGGGCATCTCTAAAATCAACTCGAGTCAATCGCACACCAAGCGAAAAAAGCATAAGAGGTATGGCAACCTGCCCCATCATCTCTAAAGGCTTGTCAATAAAAAATGGCATGGTGACGTCCAAGGCATTTAGCAAAATACCGAGAACTACGGCGACAATGATTGGGGTTTTAATAACCTCGAGCCCGCTAATCTTTCCGGAGTAAATATAGGTACCTAAGCTAAAGCATAGAATGTTACCGACCACCACCAACATCACACCACCGTCAAGAGCAGTTTCCCCTAAAGCGAGAATATAAAGCGGCAACCCCAGGTTAGCCCAGTTGGAGAACATCGCTGGAGGCATCACAGCTCGAGGAGAAATTCCGACTACTCTGGCAAGAACATAACCAGCCACACCTGAGCCCAACATCAGTAGAGTGCCCCCGACGACTAGCCAAGTGTACAGACTTGGATGAAAGGACTCCTGCACCATCACGTGGAATATCAATGCCGGTACAAATACATCCATCACCAACTGATTTGTGATGCGCATTTCTGGCCGAACGCGTGCACCATAGAAATAGCCCACACCCACAATGATGAACAGTGGTGCGACAATATTAAATATTTGGCTGAACATCGTTTAGTTGATTTTCCATGAATAGCGAGCAACAGGCTTGATCGGATATAATCGCACTTTAGTCTTTTCAATGCACTAACTCTTCTCTCACCTACGCCGCTGAAATTTGCTGATGACTGACAACAAAGATACGATCTATCGAGAAGCTGACTCCGATAATCAGGCAAACGTGGCGCCTTTTAAGTTTGATACGAAGGTAGCCAATGTATTCAGCGACATGATTAGTCGCTCGGTACCAAGCTACCGGCCAATACTTCAGATGCTGCCTACCCTAACTCGCGAGTTTCGCCAACATGAGGCGAACTATTACGATTTAGGCTGTTCACTAGGAGCGGGCTTGCACGCCATGGCAGAAGGCTTAAAGCCTCTACCACACAAAGAAGATATCAGTGCCAGTCTAGTGGGCATCGACAATTCGCAGGCCATGATCGCTAAAGCGATGGAAAGTCGCTGCCCATATTCAAACTTGAATGTGGAGTACAAACAGCAAGATATTCTGGAGACCGAGATTAGCAACGCGGCAATGGTGTTAATGAATTTTACGCTCCAGTTTATCGACATTGAGTATCGAGATTCACTCATTGAAAAAATTTACAGAGGCTTGAATAACGGAGGAGCACTGGTCTTATCGGAAAAGGTCTCATACGCTGACCAAAGGACGCAGACGTTGATGACCGACATTCACCACGGATACAAACTCGAACAAGGGTACAGCCAATTGGAGATAAGTCGAAAACGCGACGCCATCGAAAATGTGTTAGTTCCTGAGACTCTAGAGACCCATATAGAAAGACTCTCTTCCGCGGGCTTCCATGTTATTACCCCATGGTTTCAGAACCTTCAATTTCTCTCAATATTGGCCGTCAAATGAACGCCTTCGATTACTTACCTCATTTAGAGAACTTTCTTTCTAATTCTCTATTCCATCAACATCTAGATCACTTTAAAGAGCGAATTCTCGAGCGAGCCAGCCCTCAACGTCATGGCGACCTGCCAACTTGGCAGTCGTGTTTGGATCGATTACCCGAAATAGCCACCAGTCGTGCACTATTAGACCGGCCCGCCATCACATTTGAAACAGACAATCCGATTGAGAACGATTTACAAACCGAATTATTCGAAACTCTTTTCGACCTAAAACCTTGGCGCAAAGGTCCTTACTCTGTGTTCGGAGTCGACATCGATACCGAGTGGCGCTCGGACTGGAAATGGGATCGAGTGCAGCCTCACATTGCGCCCTTAAATGGAAAAACGGTGTTGGACGTGGGGTGCGGAACCGGCTATCACTGTTGGCGAATGCTGGGTGATGGAGCACACTACGTGCTTGGAATCGACCCCAGCATGCGCTTTGTGATGCAATATAATGCGATACAGAAATATGCGAAAAACACTCAATTCGACTTTCTGCCCATCGGTATCGAAGACATGCCTGACAGCCTCCCGATATTTGACACGGTGTTTTCCATGGGCGTGCTTTATCATCGGCGCAACCCGTTAAATCACATACTTGAGTTAAAAAACCTACTGGCACCAAACGGACAACTTGTTCTAGAGACGCTCATTGTTGATGAGGCTACGGATGGTTTATTTCGGCCCGAAGGACGCTATGCGCAGATGCGCAATGTATGGAGTATCACTACCGTCCCCTTCACCCTTGGATTGCTTAAAGAGGCTGGTTTTTCAAATGCGAGATGCGTCGATCAAAACGTCACTAGCCTCGAGGAGCAACGCCGGACGGATTGGATGCAGTTTCACTCCCTAAAGGAGTTTCTCTCAGCTGATGACATAAGCAAAACAGTGGAGGGCCATCCAGCCCCTAAACGCGGGATATTTATTGCTGAGTTGCTTGACTAGACCGTATACGCATACTTCACTCACAAAAGTGTTTTGAGAGCTTTAAGCCCTGCGCTTGATAGTTTGAAGGAATGCCTTGTCCGTAAAGCCGGTCTGGCCTCTCTAGCATTCGCTCGTAAACTAAGCGCCCCACGTTTTGACCGTCTTCAAGCAAGAATGGCACATCAAAGGATCTGACCTCCAAGACGGCCTTAGCTCCCATACCTCCAGCGGCGGCCGCACCAAAGCCCGGATCGAAAAAGCCAGCGTAGTGAACTCTAAACTCTCCCACCAGAGTGTCGTAGGCAACCATCTCGGCGGCGTAATCAAATGGCACATGCACAGCTTCCTTTGACACCAATATGTAGAACTCACCTGGGTCTAGAATCAAACGATTTGAATTAGCATATAAGGGCTCCCAATACTCCATCATCGGATGCGCACCAGGCTTATCCATATCAACAACAGCGGAATGCCGCTTCGCCCGATAACCAATCAGCCCCGAATTGCTATCACCACGCAAATCAACACTCATTGGTACACCATTCTTGATCTGATCTAGCGTCAGATCCCGATCGACTAACCGTTCTTGATCTTGTAACTCAAGGTGCTCTTGATCATTCAAAGAAGGACTGCCGGATCTGATGCGCAATTGTGACAAACGCGAGCCCTTGCGAACCAATACACTGAATGTAAGAGGTGCTATCTCAGCGTAAAGCGGCCCACAGTAACCGGCAGGAACCTGTTCGAATTCAATTCCTTGATCCGTGATCAATCTTGTAAACACGTCTAGACGACCAGTTGAACTTTTTGGGTTTCCGCCCGCTGAGAGATTCTCTGGTAAATTGAGGCTTTCCTGTAACGGAACGATGTAGACACAGGACTTTTCTAAAACCGCACCGGATGTCAAATCGATACTGTGCATGGTCATTTCTTTCAAACAATCACTGACGCTTCGGCCCTTACCCGGCAGGAATGATGACCTTACGCGGTAAGCTCTGTCCGCCAGCCGCAAATCAAGACTGGCTGGCTGCACTTGGTCTTCATCAACGGGTGTCTCAAGCGAAATGACACCGTTGCTAATCAACTCAGCTATTTGTTGTGAGGCCAACGCTCCGTGCGCCAGCGCAGATTCAGAATTGGATATGGTGGACATGAAAAAAGAAGAATCAGCAGTCAATCAAACACTATCGATCTGGCGTTATACACCAACACCTTATGCTCTACCAGCTTTTGCAAGGCAGTCAAAAACACTTTTTGCTCTAAATGATGTTGAACCTCTGTAGCCTGGTCGAGACTAGGAAAAGCTGGCAACTCATGAAATGCTTGAGTGAGAATAACTCCGCCCTTTCCATTCAGAGCTATTTTTGCTGTTGCACTTGATACCTTTACACCCAATTCATGAGCCTTTTTTACTGCCAACTCCGATCTCAACTTCGGAACAAACGCATTCTCAACAGACAAAATGCGCCCAGAAATTTCCGCGGCGAGCTGCGCGCCGATCAAGCGATCATAACGAGCCAAGCCGACAATGTTTGGCTGATATCGTGTAAGCAACTCTCGCTGCCTTTTGTTTAACGACTCACCCTGCATGGGATTTGGAAGTGAAAAAAAAGGAACGCCGTAACGATTGGCTAGTTTTTCACACCTAAGATCATCACTGGCCAAAAAGGCGATATCCAAATGAGCGAGTCGGCCTGAATAGACATTTGAGAGCACACTTTCTGCCACGTGCATCATGGACGAACAGAACAAGCCAATCGATAGTTTTTTGGGTGTTACTTCTATCTGACTAGCGCCACCGAATGAGGTTGCCAACGCTTGAAACTCACGACCACATTCAGAGATATCCATGTCAGCAGGAGCATGTCTCCACACAGCACGGACGAAAAAGTGATCATCATCCGAGTATTGTGTTAACTGGGCAGACTGACCTATCCGGTCAATCATAAGATCAACAACCTCATTTTGAGCACCATTACTGGCCTTACCCCAAAAGATCAGAGACACTGATTGGTTGTTCGACATAAAGCGAAAAGGATTGGTGAATTAAGCTCAGCCGAGAATACACCGTTTGGTGCCCCAAGCAAAAGCTACCTTGCGAGAAAAAGCCAGACTGCCAGAAAATTGTGCGCCCAAATTGTTTGCGCTAGTATTTAGACAACTGTGGGGGAAACAACATGCGATGGTCACCATCAATATCTCAATACTGCATTATTGCGGCAATCTTGGTCCTACTCATTGGTAGTGGCTCGAGAGTTCACACTTTAAGCTTGTTTAATCAGTTTGTTGCTCAGTTGGAGCAACACAAAGATCAAGATTTCAGCACTCTCATTCCGCCAAAGGTAAGAGACTCAAAATTGGCCTTGGCGGGTAGGACTCTTCGAAGTTTTTCCGCGCCATTTACAAAGACAGCAGATCCAGCAACCGGGTATAACCCATCTCTACAAGACTTCTATGACATAAAAACGGGGCTGATATACCTTCGAATGACTTTATTAACGTTATTCGTAGTAACCATGATTTGGCTTCATTCAAAAATAAGACAACCTTTTCGTCTAGTTAAAGCCACTATAAGTAAGCTCTCGGATCAAAAAACGTCTGAACCCATTTTTCTAACTGGACCAAGGGATATTATTGATGTTTCAAAAGAGTTAGAAAAGTTGAGATCGCGTCTAGAAAACAATAAAAAACAGCGAACTCTGTTTCTACGTCACGTCTCTCATGAGATAAAAACGCCACTGTCCACCATCAAAGAAGCGACTACCCTGCTGGACGACCAATCTCTTGGCTCGATTAACACTGAGCAACGTGAAATAACACGAATCCTAGCTCGAGCAACAAACCAACTCCAACGATCCGTTGAAAACCTATTAGCTTACAACTCTTCAGAGTCCACTATTGAAAACCAAGACCGAGAGGAAATTGATCTGAGCATGATTGTTGAGAACGTGCTAAGTGACCACAATCTAGCACTCAAGCGAACCGGGATTAGGATTCGCAAGTCGATAGAATCTGTCAGAATTGTTGGCGATGTTAAACAAATTTCTGCTGTGTTCGACAACCTGCTTTCTAACGCGATCAAATATGCTCCTCAAAACTCTGAAATTAAACTTTGCCTGGCAAAGCCTGATAACGCTAAAGCAGAATTCACCATTCGTGACCAAGGCCCTGGAGTGCCGAAAGAGCATAGAGACTCAATTTTTGACGCATTTTTTATGGGGGATGACTCTACCAACGCGACAGTTAAAGGCACAGGAATTGGCCTATCTCTGGCCAAACAGTACGTGGAGGCTCATGGAGGGAAAATTCAGCTAATGGAGTCGTTAAAGGGCGCGTCGTTCAGAGTTACGTTTTGTTTGAATGAGGGGCACAAATTTGCAACCAGCTAAGAACATACCGACGGAGCAGCAGTCCTTGTATAAGGGCGCTAAGCTACTTGTGGTCGATGACAACCCAGATCTTCTGCGCCTTATCGATCTACGACTCAAGCCGTATGAGTTCGATTTAAGGCTCGCTCATTCTGCTGAGGAAGCGCTTAGTATTCTTGAACACTTTTCCTGTGATTTGTTGCTAACAGACCTAAAAATGCCTGGAATGTCAGGTATTGAGTTATTCCACACTGTTCACTCCAAAAATCCCTTGATGCCGGTCATTATACTGACAGCTCATGGCACCATCTCCGAGGCGGTAGAAGCCACCCAGGCGGGCGTAGCGGGCTACATTAGCAAGCCCTTTGAGAGTGGCGAACTAATCAATCGCATCATCGAAACCTTAGAGAACACCGGTTTTTCACGAAATAGAGAGAGAGAGGAAGACTCTCCAGAATGGTTCGGTCCATTGTTGTTTCGTAGCAATGCGATGAAAGCACTGATGTCCGAGGCCAAGACCCAAGCAAAGACTAACAACTTATTATTAATTGAAGGCGAGCCAGGAACCGGCAAAGATCAGTTTGCTAGAGCACTGCATCGTCTGAGCCTACGTCGAGACGCGCCATTAAAGCAATTTTCGTGTGCTGCGTTACCAGAACATATTTTGATGGATGAGGTTTTTGGCTTTATCGGAACCGGCACTGATTCTGCGCCTGAGAAAGAAGGATTAATTCGAAAAGCAAACAAAGGAACTCTCATTGTTAGTGATTACGATGAAGGATCGAATGAGCTACTTGCAAGTATCCTTACCGCAAGTGTTGAAGGTTACTATGCACATCGAAACGGAGCCAGAAGTCATCGAGTTGACCTAAGGATCATAGGCACCACTAATGCGCCAGTTGATATGACCGGACACCCAGCTAAAATTATCAGTGATGCGCAGACGATCAATGCCACGATTCTGAGGCTTCCACGACTGGTGGATAGATTGGAGGATATACCGTTAATCACTAACCATTATCTTGCCAACGTGCTTAAACGACCTGAACTTACGTTTTCGAAAAAGGCAATGCAGGTACTTATGCAAGCCGAGTGGCCTGGCAACGTTAGACATCTGTTAAATGTAATCCAGCAATGCGCAAGGCTGACTACCACAAAGATTATAAGCGACAGCATCGTCAAGAGCCGGATCAACAGCCCACTTTATGAGATACCACCGCTTAGTGCTGCCCAACGTACTTTTGAACGCAAATACCTGACTCGCGTACTCAAGGCCACCAATGGCAACGTCACAAAAGCGGCGGAGATCGCCAAGCGGAACCGCACCGAATTCCATCGTTTATTAAAGAAACACCGAATTGAGGCCCAAACATTCAGACAATAGCCGCAAGATAACCGGCATTGACACTGTTTATTACAGTTTGATGGCAGACTCATCCAGGCTTAGGTATAATCCCGCCACGTCTTGACCTGCATGGGAGAGAGGCCGTCAAACTTTCCAGCTAGAAAATAGCTTGGATGTATGACAACCCGCCGAAGGCGCAACGTGCTCGCAATCGCTCAGGCAAAGGGGACCGTGCAGACAAACTGGCCTAATGTTTTTCATGGGCTGTTTAAGACGTCTCTGGAGAGAGTTTCGTTAGCACAACGTCTAACAGAGACCACCGAAGAGGTAATCTTTCAGGTAAGCGGACAGAGGAGCAGAGATATTAGCGTGTATTGGTGTGCTAGAAGGCCGCCCAAACACGCAGCATCATCTCTGTCTCGACGCCATTCACTTCGCGAACAGGACAAGGATGATGACCGACTAAATTGATAAAGAGGTCATACTGTGAGCGATCTAAAACAAACTCCCCTTTTTGCCCAACACCAAAAGCTGGGCGCAAAACTGGTTGATTTTGGCGGATGGGCATTACCGGTCAACTACGGATCACAAGTAATTGAGCATCACGCCGTGCGTAAGAATGTGGGTATGTTTGACGTATCGCATATGACCGTTTCGGATGTTACCGGCAAGGACACGCTCGCTTTGCTAAGCTATTTACTGGCCAACGATATCAGTAAGATAAGCGGCACTTCAGGTAAGGCCATGTACAGCTGCATGTTAAACGAGCAAGGCGGCGTGATAGACGATCTGATTGTCTATTTTATTAATGACCAACACTGTCGTCTGGTGACAAATGCAGCCACCAACGAGAAGGATATGGCTTGGATGAATAATGTGGCGGCTTCTTACGATGTCAGTTTTGTTGAACGTCCGGAGTTGGCGCTCTTAGCCGTGCAGGGGCCCAATGCGATTTCCGTTGCTTCACAAGTATTGGATTCTGAATTTGCGGAAATCGTTAGCAAACTCAAACGTTTCCAAGGCGCTTTTTATGGCGATGAGTTTGTGGGCAGAACTGGATATACCGGAGAAGATGGTCTGGAGTTCATTGTCTCAGCACAATTAGCCAATAGTTTATGGGAAGCGCTAGTTAGTGCCGAAGTTCAGCCATGCGGGCTCGGCGCGCGCGACACTCTTCGATTAGAAGCAGGGATGGCCTTGTATGGCAATGACCTCGATGAGCAACATACGCCTATTGATTGCGGACTCAAATGGACGGTATCAATTTCAGATGAGAGAAACTTTGTTGGCAAGTCTGCATTAAAGGACCCCGCTGAGTACTCGACCATAGGCTTGATATTAGAGGATCGAGGAGTTCTTCGCGGACATCAAGAAGTCTATCAAGGAGATAGCATCATAGGCGAAACCACAAGTGGTACTTTCTCACCAAGCCTTGAAAAGGCTATCGCCTTGGCGCGGGTCAAAACTAGCCAAAAACCAGCACTTGACTCTGTGGTCGAAATTGCCGTCAGGAAGAAACGCTTGTCCGCACGCGTCGTCAAATACCCATTCGTTTAATCTTAGAGAGATAGAGAATTAGAGAATCATCATGAACAGATTTAGTTTCGCAGAAAGACATATCGGCCTAAGTGATAACGATATCCAGGACATGCTTGACGAACTTGGCTTTGCCAGTCTTGATGAGCTAACCAAAAATGTCGTACCAAGCAGCATTGCTGATAACACACCCTTGACTCTCAAGGAACCGCTATCAGAAGAACAGGCGCTGGAAGAATTGCGCTCGTTGGCTAAACAGAATCGTTTGGTTAAATCATTGATTGGTCAAGGTTATTACAACACGCATACGCCAAAGGTAATTTTGCGCAACGTGATGGAAAACCCGGCTTGGTACACCGCCTACACGCCTTACCAACCGGAAATTTCACAAGGCCGACTTGAAGTATTGTTTTACTACCAAACTTTGGTGAGTGAACTGACTGGCATGGATATTGCCAATGCCTCATTACTGGACGAAGGTACGGCCGCTGGCGAAGCCTTAACTCTTGCACACCGTGCACTCAAAGGTAAACGAAACAAATGTTTGGTGTCGCGCCACTGCCATCCGCAAACACTTGAGATATTGCGTACTCGAGCTACGCCTTTGGGGATCGAGTTGGTTGAATTTGATGAAACTCAGCTGGTCGACGATTGGGATGATGTGTTTGGTGTCATCGTGCAGTATCCGGATACCAATGGCTCAGTCACTGATCTACGTGACTTATCCGCAACCGCACATGAACACGGGGCACTTGTTATTATGGCGAGTGACCTTCTTGCTCTAACGGTACTTACCCCTCCAGGCGAGCTGGGAGCCGATATTGTGGTTGGAAATTCACAGCGTTTTGGTGTTCCTCTGGGCTTCGGTGGTCCGCACGCGGGTTTCTTTGCGGTTCGAGATAAGTTCAAACGCTCCATGCCTGGACGTCTTGTTGGCCAATCAATCGACGCGCATGGTCAACCGGCGTATCGACTTGCCCTACAAACGCGAGAGCAACACATTCGCCGAGAGAAAGCCACATCGAATATCTGTACTGCCCAAGCACTGCTAGCGATTATGGCCACTCTTTATGCCTGCTATCAGGGGCCTGAACGCCTCAAGTTGATCGGCCAAGGCACCAACAAGTTGGCACTCGGTTTCGTAGCTGCGGCCAAAGCGGCGGGGTTGGATTGCAACGAAAGTGTTTTCGACACAGTTACCGTCAACAATGTGAACGCGTCTGCGGTATTGGAAGATGCGTTGATGAGAGGATACAACCTAAACCCTAGAGACGAAAATACGGTATCAGTGGCGTTTGACGAAACCTGCGACAAACGTGATGTGCTCAATATATTAGAGTGCTTCGGCGTGAACGTGGATGATATTGATCTAACTCAAACGCTGGCCGATTCTGCACTCAGAACCGATAATTATCTGACCCAAGAAGTATTCAATGTTTATCATTCTGAAACAGAGATGATGCGCTATCTCCGAAAGCTTTCGGAGAAAGACATCGCGTTGGACAGAGCCATGATCCCATTAGGATCATGCACAATGAAATTGAATGCAGCCACCGAGATGACGCCAGTCACTTGGCCAGAATTCTCTGCCATTCACCCATTTGCACCGCTGGATCAAACCGAAGGATATCGAGAAATGATCTCGCAGCTTGAGGAAATGCTATGCGCTTGTACTGGCTACGATGCAATGTCCTTGCAACCCAATGCGGGCTCTCAGGGCGAGTATGCTGGTCTACTTGCTATTAAGGCCTACCACGAGTCTCGTGGTGATTTCGAACGTGATATCTGTTTGATTCCAAGTTCGGCTCACGGCACCAACCCTGCCAGTGCTCAAATGGCCAACATGAAGGTTGTGGTTGTCAAATGCGACGATCAAGGCAATGTTGACCTAGACGATTTGCAAGAAAAAATTGCGGCTAACCCCAACAAGGTTGCTGCGATTATGATTACCTATCCATCCACTCATGGCGTATTTGAGGAGGATGTCACTAAGGTCTGTGAAGCTGTTCACGACGCTGGCGGCCAAGTGTACATCGACGGCGCGAACTTGAATGCCCTGGTCGGCGTTGCGCAACCGGGCAAGTTTGGAGGCGATGTTTCTCACTTAAATTTACATAAAACTTTTTGCATTCCACACGGAGGCGGTGGTCCGGGCGTCGGCCCTGTGGGTGTTGGTTCTCACTTGGCCCCGTTTCTGCCTAAAGACGGTGTTAGTGAAAGCCGCACAGGCGCACTGATTAGTGCTGCACCATTTGGAAGCGCAAGTATATTGCCAATTTCTTGGATGTATATTCGCATGATGGGTGCTGAAGGCTTAAGAAAGGCAACACAAGTTGCGATTCTCAGCGCTAATTACATCGCTTCACGCCTGAAGGACAATTACCCAATTCTGTTTACCGGTAACGATGGACTGGTCGCGCACGAATGTATTATTGATACACGACCAATGAAGGATAATGGTGTATCGGTGGACGACATCGCCAAACGTCTAATCGATTATGGTTTTCACGCTCCAACCATGAGCTTTCCAGTGGCTGGCACACTGATGATCGAACCCACTGAAAGCGAATCAAGAGCTGAGCTAGATCGATTCTGTCGAGCCATGCAGGGCATTTTCAATGAATATCTTGACGTAAAGAATGGTGTGGTACCTGCGGATAACTCTTTGTTAAGCAATGCACCACACACAACGCATTTTGTTCTAGCTGAAGATCTTGATGTTCCCTACTCAAGGCTTAGTGCATGCCATCCGGATCCGAAATCTGATCAATCAGTCAAGTATTGGCCTCCGGTCGGCAGAATAGACAATGTTTATGGCGATAAGAATTTGGTGTGTAGCTGTCCGTCGATGAGCGAATACGAATAGCAAGACTTGATAGACTTCTAAAGCACCTTAAAACCTCGGGCTTTGGCTAGCGTTATTAACCAAGGCCCGGCGGGTGATTTTGCATACCGTTGGAGATAAAATCGATCTATTTTGTTACCAACGGCTTTCCAGTTTTTCAAGCTCGCTCTCACAAGCAATCAACTGAGCTCCATAACGGCTTGCTCTGGAGTCCACGCGGGAAGCGGTATTTAGCAGCCATTGTTTTTTCAGATGGGTGCCCCTCGAGTACCCTCCTTGACCCTCATGATAGTTTAAGTAATGGGCATCATAGTCCCATTTGGAGATCGCGTTGCGGGTGTGCGTCTTATGGATATACCACTGCACGAAGTCAAAGGCCGCTGCGAAGTTATCACGTGAGCGATGCCTGCCTCCCACGTCTTTGCGATACTCTGCCCAAGTGCTTTTTAATGCTTGGGAGTATCCATAAGCATCACTGGGCCTACCGGTCGGAATGATACCCAAAAAGTACTCCATCGGCGGTTTGGCATCGGATCGAAAGCTGGATTCTTGATAAATAATAGACATTGGCAATTGGATATTGCCGCCCCACTTTTCCGTGCTCTTCTTAGCGGCGCGGTACCAAGATGGCTTTTCACCAAACAACGCACATAAATTTTGTGTATTTGATGGCTTCTTGGGTGTGGTAACACAAGCACTAACAACCGTGGCGCACAAGGCTACACCGACACTAACTTTAATAGCGGCATTCAATGCTAAGAGCTCTCTTTTTGTAACGTTTACTTAAAACAATTTTTGACATCATTGAGCATCCTACGACTCACCATAAATGTTCTTTCTGTATGCTGCACTTCCACAAAATCACCCTGTGGATCTCTGACTAGTTTTAGCAATTTGTCTCTCGAAACCAAGCTATTACGATGCACTCTAACCATCGAGGCAAAGTACTTTTGCTCCAACTCTTTTAGTGTTGAATCCACAAAAATCTCCTGGCCATCGATCAATCCCACAACGACGTGCTTACCTTCACTTCTGAAATAGCATACGTCCTGCATGGGGATTTTTTCGACGAAGTTCATGTGCTTAATAGACAAAAAATTTGAATCATCCAAATTTTCCGGTCTTCGCAACTGAGAAATTTGACACGCTCGCTGTATGGCGGCTTCTAAATCGTCTACAGAAACTGGTTTTAACAGATAATCTGATGCACTGACTTTAAACGCATCGATAGCGTATTGATCATAAGCTGTACAAAATATAATGGCTGGTGGGTCATCGGCATAATCGTCCATGATTTGTTTGGCCGCGTCGATGCCATTCATTTGTGGCATTTGAACATCCATAAAAATCAAATTTGGGCTGAGTTCTTCTACCTGGTTTATCGCTTCACGACCATTTTCTGATAAGCCAACTACGTCGATTGTTTCAATTTGACGCAGCAGCCTCTCAAGTCTTGCTCTGGCCAATGGCTCATCATCTACAATTAATGTCTTAATCTGCATCGCGTGTTATGAATTTAGTTAGCTACTTTCTGTTTAGGTATCTGAACGAGAACGAAATGTTCATTTTCTAATTCTCGTTGGTTGAATGTATAACGATCTTCATAGAGAGCGAACAATCGATCCCTAATATTATCCACCGCTATGCCGCTTCCACCTGAGTCATCTCGGGTATCGGAGATGCCATTAACCACCTTGATGGATATCTTATTTGCACTTTCCGATATATTTAGCCTAATTGGTACACCGGTTTCGCTTGGCTTACCGTACTTTATTGCATTTTCCAGTAACGGCTGGAGTATCAATTTGGGCACGCTCCAAGCTTCCGGATGCTTAACACGAATTTTGTATTTCACATCCAAGCCTCCACTAACTCGCCACGATTCAAGGTCAGCAAAGCGTTTACACAGTGTCACTTCCTTTTCCAGGCTATGTTGACTGTGTTGATTTTCAAGACTTACTCGAAACAACATCGCCAGAGACTGAATGGCTTCCTCAGCTTTTTGTGGCTTGATAGATGTAAGTTCAGCGATGGTGTTCAGGCTATTGAATAAAAAGTGCGGCTGTATCCTGGCTTGCAACGCCAATAAACGAGATTCCGCTTCCGCACGATCAAGTTCTTTAACTCTGTCCAGAAATTGCCAGCTTCTGTAGAACAACAATAAAATGAGCATGTCCGCAAGCCAATACCGAACAAACCTAGATGTGTTCGGAAGCTTGTCGCGCCCATCACTTAACAAATAGGCCGCCGCACATTCAACAACGAATATCGCCAGAGTGCAAACCAGAGCCAGAGTTAGAAAACGTGATAGTGAGTTGCTCTCGGCTGTAAAACGCGCCGCTAACTGCATTAATCCGAGCGAAAGAAGAACCAGCCAGATGACATAAAAGGAATACAAGCCTAGGTTAATCCAACGCAGCGAAGCATCGGTGAGAAGCCAAAACACCAATACAACCAGCTGGCTCACAAGCATGGCAATTAATAAATTGCTCGAGCGAAAAAAGTCAGGTTGTTGATTTGCCGTATTACTCATTCAAAACTTTAGACTCTTGTTATTTAGCATCCGTATACAGCGATCATACAAGAAAGGCACCCAAGGGTGCCTTTCTGTGAAAGATTTAAATCAGTGGAGTCCGCCTAACTTATCGTTTACGACGCTCCCACCAGTTGACACGTTTGATAAGGCCGGTCTCACCCTCATTCAAGCCAGGGGTCTTGAGCTCATCAATATCTCCGCCGCTGTCCTCAATCACAATCGGCTGGCTGGCATCAAAGGACTCTGAACCGATGATCAATACCTTTTTGGTGCCATTAGTACCGTCGGCATTTTGATTATCCGGATCTTCAATCTCGATCACCACCGGCGGCGCGGCAATACCAGACCTTGAGAGCACTAATCGCGAGGCCTCGCCAGTCTCCAGATCAATTTGATACAAGGTCGAGCTACCCACACCATTTTGACAAACCTCACCAGTGTCATTCAACACAATGACCTCTGGGGAATAGCTCACCGCTAGAACGATACCATCATCGGTTAGGGTTGGATTCAGCAGTTTCTCTGAGGAAGTGAAGTCAAGAGCAATGTAAAAGCCATAACGGTTGACGCCTTCATTAGCACCATTTTCATCGGCTGGCGTCACATCCAAGGCGGTGTCATTAACTTTTTGATCGAAGTCACTTGGGCTAGTACGCGTATCATCATCCTTTAGGTTATAGGTGACGGCGATCGGGTTACCAAACTGATCCGCCGTAAACTTCGGAAACACCACGTTTCGATCGAAAGCAAAGTAGATACGATTTTCAGGCACTTCATCAATCAATGGATGAGCGCGAAGGCCAGAGCCAACAACCAAATTGTAGCGCGCTAAATCATCACCGCTACGCGCGGTCAATGACACATCCAATGGATTGTAGAAGCGTCTTTCGTCGGCTTCTGCACTGAGCTCGGCGATGATGCCCATGGACACTTCAGGGTCACCAGATACATTATCGTTATTGCCCTTCAAGATGTCATTGTCATCAATTTCAACGACCGGTTCTCCGTTTACGTACGTAGTGTTTGCATCGCCTCTAAAGTCAATACGCCAGATTCTGCCGGCAATGTCCAAGGCATAAAGGAAATCAGCAATGCCATCAAAATCCGAATCAATAACCGTTGGAGCCGCCACAAAACTGTGTTGCATTTCGTCATTGGTCGAGTAGCCATGACCACCCGCCACGTTCACTTCTGAGGCACTACGACCCGCCATCCAAAGCAAATCGCCTGTTTCTCGGTCAATCATGTAAATGGCGTTGCCCGATACGTTACCCGCTAAGTCCGCTAACGCTGTGGGTTGTTCATTGACCACCGTTTCCCCAGTATCTGGGTCAGTGACTGAAGAAACAACGGAGGTTCCATCATAGGCGGTGTCGTATCCGCCGGAAATAAACAGTACGTCTTTCTCACCGCAAGAATTGGCAGTGGTACAAAAATTAACGGTTGCCAAAACGGGCGTCGCCCAAGATTGGCCCATGCGCGGCAGATCGGTCTCGTCAATGGTCCAAAGCTTTGAGATTGGAGTGACCGACGTATCAGCACTGTTGGCGTTGGTCACGTCTAAGGCAAAATACTTGCTGCCACCACGGCGCTGCCCAACGTACATTTTGGCGGATTCAATACTGCCAGTGCCATCACGAACCACGTCGAACACCATCTCGCCATCAACGCCGTAAGCGTGGTCAGCACCGACCGTGTTGTTGTAGTAGTCACCTAAGTTTTCAAACAACGAAGGGTCGGCCAAGTAAGCAAACAATTCGTGACCTGTATCGCCGTCGATCGCATGAATCATGCCCTGATTGGTTCCAGCGAACAGAATGTCCTCAGGATTGTCTTCGGTTCCATAGTCAATCACAAACGGAGAACCGTGCAAACTCTCACCCAAAAAGTAGTTTGGATCACTGGACAAACCACCATTTTCTAAATCAACGTCTTGTCCTAAAGACCAAAGGATAATCTTACCTATGTTGGTGGTCGCATCTAGAGCCGAAGTTGAGGTGAGAGAACTCAGTGGATTATCAACCCCGTTATTGGCTATTTCGCCGATTGTTGGAACGCCAGCGGTAATGATCTGCTCTAGGAAATTGGTTTCGGTTAATAGCGTGATATCCGTGCTGTCAGAATTCAAATTGGCGTACAGTTTTCTCGCTGGGTTTAAGTCTAACTGTCTGGCCGCACCGCCGCGCAAAACATCCTCACCATCAACGTCGTCATCCCAGAAACTCACCGCTGAGCTGCTAAAGAAACCATTACTTCCAATGGCGGGCACATCGCGACTATCAACAATTTGACCGTCACTGTTGACCTTATACTTCTTAATGTTGCCATTCCATCGTGGCGAGTTATTTGGTTTAAATACCGCGAAATACAAATCATCTCGGAACTGCAGGCGGTTGAATGCGTTTACGGCTACCGCCGGAGACACAAACGAGTCGTTTGATACCTGCTGCAAGCTTCGGATGATCGAACGGAAGGCCGTGGACAAGGCGTCAGCACTGCTGGCTTCGTAATACTGTGAGTCTTCCGCAGCACCTGCTCGCAATCCGTTGTTGGTTGCGTTTTTAAGTTGTGTGCTGCCCTCCAAGTCGGAACCAAAGCCGATCCCATAGGTGTAGACAAAATTGTCTCTGAGTAAGCTCTCATTGACCTTTTGAGTAGCCAACACCGTAGCCAGTTCATCCAAACAGTCACCGCTTGTGTCACTGGAACAGGTCCCGCCACCTAAGTTAGAAATATCAGAGGCATGACTGGTATCACTGGTGGCCAGACCGTCTGAAAACAGAATAATACTGTTGTCCTGACATTCACTGGCAATGGGTGATACAAAGCTACCCCCACTCTTTGCTGTATCTGGCGTTAGGTCCGTATAGATAGTCTCCACCGGTGAAGGTCGAAAATCCGTGGTGTCGCGATCCTCTGGAACCCGTTTTGCCTGGGTGTGGTTAACTAAGGAATTTCCTTTGTAATAAGAATACGCCGTGTAAAACGATTCCTGCAACGGGGTACTGCCGCTCGCAGGCAGAGCCATTAGCTGAGCAATCAAATCTTCGCGTTTTGTCAACGTGTCAGAAACGTCACCTTCGATGTCTTCAACGGTGGACAGCAACGAGCCGCCCTCGCTGGTGTTAAACCGCATCATGCCCACGTTGGCGTTGTCCAGGGTACTAAACAGTTCGCGCGTGGCCACCTTCAACGATTCTATCCTGGAGACGCACTCATAAATCGTTCCAGCTGCGTCGCGAACAAAGTCACCTAAATTTCTGGGGTCAGAAAATCCACCTTCTTGACAGTGATCAGTCGGGGACTCAGTCACATCCAAGTCAATGATCTCTGAGGCTCCTAATAGGCTGGCATCAGAGGTTTGCAAATACTGGTGATAGTTTTCAGAAACTAAGTACTGCTCTTCAACTTCTTCTGATCGCCAATTGACGGCGAAGGTATTTGAAGCGCTGGAAACGTAATTAGGCGATTGCAGGTTGGTATTTCCGTCCTCTTGATATTGAGCGTAAAGATCGCCACTTGAAGACGAACCGTGTACGCCGTCGTCCGCCTCGCACTCAACTGTGATTGCGTCATAGCCTGTCGCAACCTCGCTGGCCCAATCGCCTACTGCTGGAGAAGTGACGGTAACAATATCACTGCAGGTCTCTTCTTGATCTAGCGTCATTTCTACCCAACGCCTATTTCCTCTTCGACTGTTATCAGAGCCAGACCGGTAGTAGTAAAAGTCAAACTCAACGATATCTGAAGGAATGTCGGTGACTGTACAGGTTTCGCGTTGATTAGAGTCCAACTCCGTGAAACAAAATAGATCATCCTCTCGTAGAGAACCGTCTTCGACGCGCTCATAAGCCGTACCATCGGCTCTGTATCCTAGTAAGCCCGCGCGTCCATCACGGCGTGCTCTCATTGTAAGCTGATAATCGGCGTCGGAGTTTATTGAGGCCGTACCAATGTAGTTGTAAGACTGATAGTCGGTAGAATCTTCGTAAAAGTCTGCAACCTCACCACCACCAGTACAACTTTGACTAGTGCTAGTCTCCTGCGCTTTGTACTGCCATAAAAGTAACTTATCGAAGTAAATGGGAGAACTCGCGTTCTCCGAATCGTTCAGAAAATCTTCTCCAGCCTGGCAGTTGCTTTCGGCTTGGGTGAAACTGACACCAGTGTAGGTAATGGAGTTATCGTAGACATAAATATCGCTACCTATCCCAGATGATCCATAGTCTTCGTTGGGATCAAATTCTGGACGCGGATTACTAACCGCCTCGCCGGTATTCATACTTCCTGATGTATCCAGTACGAACAGGATGTTGGGTTTAAAAGTCGTGGATGTTCCGGAGTTGGCGTCGTTATCCGTGAGGCCTTCATAAATTTCGATGTCTTCAGCTTTAACCGGCGCGCCAACTGAGAAAGCAAGTGCCGCCGACATCAACAACAGTTTTGCTCGATCTACAATTGGAGAAAAGTTTGAAACTGTTTTCATAATTGATGCCTCTGATTGTTTCTTTTGCAAACCCATTTGGGGCGTTGAGGAGCGACTGTTTAGGCTACTATTAGACGATAAGGGAGATGAATTCATGGCTGTACTCCGATAATCTAATAGGAAAGGAAAGAAAATTGCTGCGCTTGATCAGAGCCGATATTAGTCTTTTGATATTCGGCATTACTATCAAGCTGCATTAGGCTGCATTTTTTAAACCCGCCAACGGTATTCGCGAATATGGCGCAGCCGCCCGTTTTTGAAAGCGTAATGGTCTTATCAAAAAGGCCATTATCAGTACGTACGTAGAATTCATCGGCACCAGTCACGGTAGTCTCGGCACCGGTTGCATCCGCACTGCTTTGTTCAGCAGTGCCAGCGGTTTCTGTGGTGCCATCCGGGTTGGTGGTCTCCGTGGTAGTCGACAAATTATCAGCGGATAAAGTTCCAGTATCAATCACGTAGAATAACGGCTTCTTGCCAGTCGAAGACTCATAGAACTCCATTTGCTCTTCTATTTCGTTGTAACTGATGTTAAACGCCTCTAGGCGAAACTGATTATTTCGGACCATCAAAGACTGCAGATTACTGGAATCAGTCGAGGCTAAGCCAAGCATAGTGAGGGCGAATAAAACACTAATCACCAAAATTAGAGCGATGCCTCGTTGCTTGGCAGCCGCAAAACTCGGTGGCCGCTGTCGGTGAAGCTGGATAGGAATATTTTTCATAATCTATGCCTAGTTGCGCTGGTTATTCTGCGCTGCTATTGGGTAAAAAGACGGTCGTGGAAACGGCTTGGCGAAAAATGCCGTCATTTGAAGTCAAGGCGCCATCGAGTATGGTTACTGTGCGTGCTTGAGTAACTTCGGTTACCGACAAGTTGTCGAACTCTTCTTGTACATTACTGAGGATAAGACCCAGTCTAACGGCCTTAATATCGTCGAATTCGTCCGCTGCAATATTGTTATAAGACTTATAGCGGTCAATGGTTCCATCGGTGGTTCCATCTTCATCAATCCCATATTGAACCTGTAGCATCTCGACACCATCAATTAATGGCACGGCGCCCAAAGAGACGTGCGAGTCAAAGTCTTGTGTGATGTAGTCAATCTCGGATTCATACGCTTCACAATACAGCGAGGCCACGCCATCATTGTCGGCGTCGTCAATATAGTAAACGTGAACAATCTGCTTTTCTGAAGTGATGTCTACGCCGTTGCATGTGCGCCCGGTATCGGTAATGTGCTCAAAAGCGGCCACATCAGTTCTGGAGGATATTGCATTTAGGCCAGTGGTACCGGTTTCAAAAAGAGTGTTATTTTGATTGCAGTCATTATTGCTGCAGATCGCGTCTCTGAATATGCCTTGCGACAAAGTTTGTGTCTGTACGTTCGTGCTCGTGTTTGAGCCAGCTAAACGAATTGATGAAGCTAAAAGCTCAAGAGCAAATCGAGCGTTTTCTTGAACTATGTCCTCTGCATTTTGAGTCGACATTATCCTGGACGACGTCAGCAGAAAGGTCATCGCCACGCCGCCCACTAAGAGGCTGACAAACAGACCAACCATGAGCTCTACCAATGAGTAGCCGGTGGAGGGCTTGCAGCCAATCATTCTAGGTCTATTCATTAGAGCGAAAACCTCAGACAGTAAACGTTCAGGCTGGAAGCAATGGTGAAATCTGGAATATCGCAGACATCCGCCGCAATGGTCGTGGTAGAGGCAATATCGGTATTTGCCTCAGATTCTCGAGATAACCATTCGAGTATCAACATTACATCGTCATTCGGGTCACCTGCAGCCACCGAGTTTTGCCTTAACATCACCTCAAGATTCGATACGCCTGCCGAGCCATCTTGTACAGAACCATTATTAGCAGCAACCGTACCCAGTCCGCCGTTTGGATTACAAAACACATCCCACACATCATAAGCGACGATGTCTGCAGTCGCCGTGCAACTTCCACCCGCTGCTGATGCTGTATCTGCACACATCGTTGCTGGCTGGGTGTAGCCCGCCGTTACGCCGCACTGGATGATGTTATCCGCACTATCGACACCAATTGTGTCTAGGGTATTGTTATTGACGGTGGTGATATACGTAGCCAGTGCCGATTCATTGGCACGAATCCGGTCAACAAACTCCTGAGCCTTCCAAAGGACAATAGACCGCTGCTGACTCTCACCACTGGACAGCAAAGAGGTTATTTGCATGGCGGCAAGTCCAAGAGCCCCGAGTGAAAATATAAACAACGCGACGACACCCTCGAGTAATGAAACACCGCTTTGTTTGTTTGTCTTATGCATGCTCACAGAAAACTATAAGAATAATCAAAATTTTCGAAAGCTTAATCTAACCCCAGTTGACTAGCATGTATTCAAGTTTAGGGATAAATGGAAAGGATGCTTAGACGAGTGGTATTGCGTCTGAAAACTGAGCACTCAAGCATATGTGCACGTGATGGGCATTAGTTAACCATTAGGGCTTGGTTACTTGTTACTAATTGCAGCTCTGGACTCCAGCGCCTCTAGTTGAGTCGTTTGGTCGGGTAAGCACACGCCCAGTGGCAGCAACCTCGATACGCCTAGAGTCTTCAGCATCGCCTGCTTCCTTGCAGACCGTAAAAGCAACCACGGCGTCTGCCGTTTCATCTAGGCGGCCCTGGGAATCAAAACCGATACAACCATCAGCCTCTGATGCTCTATAGGCTGTGTTGGAACCATCCAAAGACTGGGTAGCCTCCAGTTCATCCAAAGCACCAATCGAGCCAGAGTACACCGCAATGGTGAGAGCGGATACAGGCACTCCGTTAATATTGGCATCGGCATTCGTGCCATTCCAACAAACAACCGATGACGCCGTGTCAGTTGTCATCGCCAACGATCGTGCAGTAGTTAGCAACTTGCTGAAACGATCGATGTCGCCTCGAATGGCTTGTCTTTGACTAAAGTCGGATAAAGACGGCGCCGCTATCGCCAAAATCATGGCCAAAACAGCAACCGTAATCATCAGCTCAACAACCGTAAATCCGGCGTGAAGCTGAGCCTTGGTGAATTTCAAATGACTGATCCGCATATCACTCTCTGTGGAACCAACCGGCATTTCCATTCCAGGTTTTCTCTCCACGGCTGTTTAACGTGATCGCCCCATCACCAGCCTGAGTCCCCTGAGCCGCCGCGGTCAAAATGACACAACGTTGAATGGTTGATCCTGCGCAGGCTGCGGCAGAAATACTATATAGAGCCCTGGCGGTAATGACTGGACTTGCAGCATAACCCAACTCAGTCAGATCCGTTGCATAGCGGCGTTGTCGCAGCGCAAACTTTTGCTGCTGGTTCATTATTTCGGTCAGAGTTTCCATTGCATCCGTGCGGTTGGTTCTCTCCACGTAGTTTACATAAGAAGGATAGGCAACCATGCCCAGAATACCAACCAACGCTACGGCGATCATCAACTCGATCAAACTAAAACCAGAATGTGTGTTTTTTCGCAACGAATACATTTCTTATCTCTTTGATTTCTTCAGACTTAACTTACCAATCATTGCACTGGTGTTCCGCTTTGAAAACTACCAGCCAAAATGAACGGCAGCAATAGACGGATAAACGGTAAACATTAATTCCCTAACCTCAGCTCAATTGGGAGAGAAAATGAAACATTTTCTATGGGGCCATTTGCTTCATTAACCACTTTGCCACCCCACTCCTTGACCTGATCGATCACTTGTTTAACGAGAATTTCAGGTGCTGACGCCCCGGCGGTAATTCCAACCGTCTCGACATTGGCAAACCAGTTTTGATCAATTTGATCCGGCTTATCCACTAAATAGCTGGGCACTCCCATATTTTCTGAGAGTTCCCTCAATCGATTCGAGTTTGAACTATTAGGCGACCCAACCACAATCACCACATCAGCATCACGCGATAAAGCTCTGACCGCATCCTGCCGGTTTTGTGTTGCGTAACAAATATCGTCCTTTCGCGGGCCAATGATTTTCGGAAATCTAGCCTTTAAGGCATCAATCACTATTTTTGTGTCATCCACCGACAGCGTGGTCTGAGTTACGTAAGCCAGATTATCTTCGTTTTTCACAACGAGGGTCTCGACATCCTCGGGCTCCTCAATTAGGTACATCCCCGAGTCAGCTTGCCCCATCGTACCTTCCACTTCTGGATGCCCCTGGTGACCGATTAATACCACCTCGATACCCTTATCTCGATAGCGCTTCACCTCCATGTGTACCTTGGTGACCAAAGGACAAGTGGCGTCAAATACCTTTAGATCCCGACTGGCGGCATTATTTTGAACGGCCTGAGACACTCCGTGGGCACTAAAAATCACGGTTGAACCATCCGGCACTTCGGTCAACTCTTCAACGAAGATTGCGCCTTTACTCTTTAAATCATCGACAACAAAGCGATTATGCACCACTTCATGACGAACATAGATTGGAGCACCAAATAGCTCCAAAGCACGCTCAACGATGTCAATGGCGCGATCCACGCCCGCACAAAATCCACGAGGGTTAGCTAATAAAATTTTCATGAAGAAACGTTCCCAACTAAGAGGGTTTGATATTCAAAAAGGGTTTTTCGAAAGCTTCGGCAATCAACAGCGCTGCTCCGATGAAGATAGCAATATCGGCAATATTAAAATGAGGATAATGCCAATCTTTGTAAAACCAATGAATAAAGTCTACGACATATTGGTACACAATTCGGTCAATAGCATTCCCAATGGCGCCGCCGATCACTAATGAGTAGGCGATCGCCAAATGACGCTCATGGTCCGCCAGTTTTCGTATCCAAAAGATGAAAAGGATTGTTACCCCGATAGCCAAAGAAACGAAAAAATAGTGCTGGATGCCTCCCAGTCCGCCGAGGAAGCCAAAGGCCGACCCAGTATTATGAGCCAGAGAAAGATCAAAAATCGGCAAAATTTCGATTACGTCATACCTGAGGATATGCTCGGCCCAATATTTGGTGGCTTGATCAAGCACTATCACTAATGCGGATAACCACAACCAACCCAAATGGGCGCTTTGGTTCTCAGCCTTACCCTTGTTCATTTTATTTTATCAACCGCCTCATTACTTAATAAGCTACGCAAAATCTCTCGACTCTCCTGAGCCATCGATATTTTCGACACAACGCCCACATAACTCCGGATGAGCTTCGATGGTTCCCACGTCTGGACGTCGATGCCAGCATCTTACACACTTAGTGTCTTCCAATGCGCTGACTAACACTTTCAGCCCATTCTGCTCAGCGGATACGGCCTCAGCAGGAGCCTCGGCGAAGGGCAAACAACTTGCATCCGAAGTAATCAGTACGAAGCGCAGCTCATCAGCCAAGTCGTTGACCGTCGCGGCCAAATCACCGTCACAATAAACAATCACACTGGCATCTAAGGCTGAACCGATTTTGCCTTCTGTACGTACTGCCTCAATCTGTTTAAGCACTTCGTTACGAACGTTGATAAGAGTATCCCACTTCGCGTCTGCATTTGGTTCATGCGGAAAATCATCTAGCGCCTCATAGCGAGTGGCAAGCAAGACCGAATCATCTCGTGACCCCGACATGTGCCCCCAGATTTCTTCGGCTGTAAAGCTAAGAATTGGAGCCAAATTTCGAACCAAACTCTCCAATATATGCTGCATCGCCGTTTGCGCGGACAATCTTGCTCTGGAATCTTTGCCAGTGGTGTAAAGCCGGTCTTTAAGAATATCCAGGTAAAAGCCGCCCATATCAATCACACAGAACTGGTGTAAGCGCTGATAGATTTGGTGAAACTGATAATTCTCGTAAGATTCTTCAATTTGTTTCTGCATCTTGGCGGTCGATCGAACCGCCCATTGATCGATGCTTAACATGTCCTCATAAGGTAATGCCATGGATGGTTCGAAACCATTCAGATTACCCAATAAATATCGAGCCGTATTTCGAATACGCCGGTATGAGTCAGAGGTTCTCTGTAAAATTTCGTTCGAGATGGTCATCTCGCTACGATAATCCGTAGCCGCGATCCACAAACGCAACACATCGGCCCCCATCGAGTTAATCACTTCTTGGGGAGGAATAACATTGCCCAACGACTTTGACATTTTTTTGCCGTTTTTATCGACGGTAAAGCCATGGGTTAATACCGTTTTATACGGGGCCGTGCCTTTCATTGCGACACTGCTCAGCAAGCTAGACTGAAACCAACCTCGATGCTGATCGGAACCTTCCAAATACAAATCAGCCGGACCGTCGAGCTCTTTTCGAGCATCAACAACACTGTGATGCGTTACACCTGAGTCAAACCAAACATCAAGCGTATCAAGGACTTTGTCATACTGATCAGCCTCGTCGCCCAATAACTCACTATCGTCGAGGTCATACCATGCTTGGATCCCGTCCTGTTCTATTCGTTGAGCGGCGACCTCCATCAACGCTAGGGTCTTAGGATGCATCTCGCCTGTCTCTTTATTGAGATAAATGGTGATAGGCACACCCCAGTTACGTTGCCGAGAGACACACCAATCCGGTCTGTTCTCAATCATCGATTCAATCCGCCGTTGCCCCCAATCGGGCTCCCAGTTCACCGAATCGATGGCCTTCAAGGCTTGGAATCGCAGTGCTTCATCGCCGTTCTTGTGCTCCATCCCAATGAACCATTGTGCAGTAGCTCGATACAGGACTGGAGTTTTATGACGCCAGCAATGAGGATAACTGTGCTCAAACTCAATGTGCTTTAGCAAGGCTCCACGTTCTTGCAGGACTTCAATCACATTTGGATTGGCCTTAAACACAAACTGTCCAGCGAACAGTTGCGTGGACTCAAGAAATGTTCCATTTGAACCAACTGGATTATTGACTGGGATATCGTACTTTTTGCCAACCGCGAAATCCTCCGCCCCATGCCCAGGAGCTGTATGAACCGCACCCGTGCCGGCATCAGTTGTAACGTGATCGCCCAAGATGACTGGAACTTGTTTGTCGTAAAACGGATGCTGCAACTTCGCTAGCTCAAGAGCTGCCCCTGAGAACTCGGCTATAACCTGATAATCACCAAGCTCATACCTTTGCATGGCGGTATCGAGCAACTCCTTAACTAACACCAATTGTTCGTTTCCAGACTGTGCGAGCACATAGGTTAACTCTGGATGAAGTGACACGGCTTCATTGGCTGGTAATGTCCAAGGAGTCGTAGTCCAAATAACCACAGCAGGACTTTGAAGAATCGACGCTTCAACGCCAATTCTTGAAGCAAAGTCAGAAACGTCGGCCACGTTAAATTTGACATCTATCGAAGGAGAAACCTTATCCTGATATTCGACCTCTGCTTCGGCCAAGGCGGAGCCACATGCTGGACACCAATAAACCGGCATCAGTCCGTGATAAAGATGGCCAGCCTCAACAATCTTGGCAAGACTTCGGACGATATTGGCTTCCGTTTCGTAGGCCATTGTCAGGTAGGGGTTTTCCCAATCGCCTTGAACACCCAACCGTATGAAATCTTTCTTTTGAGTCTCTACTTGCCGTTGGGCGTATTCGCGACATTTTTGGCGAAAGGTTTTTTTATCGATTTTATGACCAGCCTTACCGTGCTTTTTTTCAACCTGAATCTCGATTGGTAAACCATGACAATCCCAGCCGGGAACATACGGCGCCCTGAAACCCTGTAGGTTTCTAGACTTAACAATAATGTCTTTCAAAATTTTGTTTACCGAATGACCAATATGGATGTTTCCATTCGCATAAGGAGGTCCATCATGCAAAACAAAAGTCGGCGCATCTTGACGCTCCTTTTGCAGTCGATGATAAACATCAATGTCCGCCCATTTTTTTAAGATTTGTGGCTCACGGTTGGGTAAGCCAGCCTTCATGGGAAAAGCGGTTTTGGGCAAGTTAATCGTGTCTTTGTATTGGCTGCCCGGCTTTTGGTTACTCATTATTCTTAGTCTGCGTGTATTAAACTTTCAGTCGATGCGCAAGCGTATCGAAATACTTCGATTTAACCCTTAATTGTAAGTTAACTGCGCAGAATGACCAACGACTGTATGCCTCTAAATCTAAAATTTAACGATGAATTACGCTAATAAGCTACGGGCTTGGCTCGCGTCCTTGGCAATTTGCTCTTTTAATGATTCGATACCATCGAATTTAAACTCATCTCGAATCTTCGCAACCAGTTCGACAGACAATCGCTGACCGTAAATTTCTTGATTAAAATCAAACAAATGTACTTCAAGTCGGTTCTCCGTTCCATCCACGGTTGGCCTTTTTCCAATGTTGGCCACTCCCAACAAATTTTGTTCATCAGCAAGACTGACTTTTACTGCAAACACACCATTTACAGGCATCATGTGAGTGGGCAAAACAATATTAGCAGTTGGAAAATCGAGGGTACGGCCAAGCTGTTGTCCTTGAGTGACTTCGCCTTCAATAGTGAAAGGTCTGCCCAGTAACTTCTCGGCTAATTCGAAATTTGAATTTGTCAGTGAATCTCTTACTCGACCACTGCTCACTCGAGCGCCATCCAATTCATAGGTATCGTGAGCGGCTACTGAAAAATCGTACTGCCGCCCCATTTTTTGCAATAGCTCAAAGTCGCCAGCTCTATCCTTACCGAAGCGAAAGTCATCGCCGACACACAGATACTTTAGCCCAAGGGTCTCAACCAAAATATCTTCCACAAATCCTCGAGGACTGTAAGAAGCAAATTGTGAATTGAACTCAATAGCTAGGACTCGATCAATACCCAGACCACCCAAGAGCTCTGCGCGCTTCTCATTGGTCGTTATTCGAGCAACCGAATTCGGTCTAAAAAACTCTTTGGCTAGAGGATCGAAAGTTATCACAAGTGATGGCAAGCCAAACTTCCCAGCCTTTTCCAAAAGAGTTTTGATCACGTGTTGGTGGCCAAGATGCACGCCATCGTAATTCCCAATCGAGGCTACACACCCTTTGTGGGCCTCAGTCAACTCGGTTAGACCGCTAATTAATTCCATATTCTAAAGAGCCCAATCGGGATCATTCTCTTCAATGTAGTCACTTAACTTTTTTCTGATTGTGGCACTTTGTTCTCTAAAATGCCCCACGCGGAGCTCCGGATAGCGCCAATTCAAGAATCCAGATCCAACGTCAAATTCGACGACCCAAAGCCCGGTGGTTATCGCTCCGAGGCGCTCGATCTTACCACGCCATTGCTCGATATGTGTCTCAAACAACCGCTCTAACGCCGCTCGACGGGGATCATTTGACAATAGCGTATCCAACCTTGCTTGTATTGGCGAAGCCGCATCCACATGACCTTGCGTTATCTTCCTCACTAGGGGCAGCAACCTCTCGGCTTCTTCAAGACTAAAGAATTTGGACTCATGACCGATTTGAGACATTTACTCGCTCTGCCCTCTCGGCTTCAGTAACAACTGCTGAGGCCTCAAGCCAAACCCATAAAGGCAAGCAAAATACGTCAGACCTCCCGCACCTACCATCACACTGGTCCAAACTACTCGTTGCCAAAGTCCCCACTCAAACCACTGAAGCACCGGTTTATCAAGCCATAATAACACCACGGCCATGATCGCCACGGACATCAAGACTTTACTCAAAAACCCGAACCATCCTCCTTGAGGTTGATAAATTTTCCGTCTCAGTAAAGTAAAAAACAACATTGTGGCGTTCAACCAAGCGGCGATTGAAATTGCCAAAGCCAAACCTGTGTGTTGAAAAAACTGAACCAAGACAACACTCAAAACAACATTGGCCACGACCGCAATCACGGCTATGCGCATAGGGGTTTTAGTATCCTGGCGCGCGAAAAATCCTGGGGCCAATACTTTGACAAAAATAAAACCACAAATACCGAACGAAAATGCTTTTAGGGCCGACGCCGACATGATCACATCGTTAGTCGTAAAAGCGTTGTATTGAAAAATAGTGGTCAAAAGCGGAGCCGCTAGAATGATCAGTGCGATGGTCGCCGGCAATGCTATCATCACCACCCAACGAAGAGCCCAGTCCATCATCTTTGAAAATTGTTCAGCGGTACCTGAGGCATGCTCTTTGGACAAACTGGGAAGTACGACAGTTGCCAAGGCAATCCCAAACACACCAACTGGAAACTCCATCAATCGATCAGAATAATACAACCAAGAGACACTACCGGTGACTAAAAAGGTGGCCAGGACTGTGTTCACAAACATATTAACCTGCGCTACAGAGACACTAAACACAGCTGGGAGCATCAATTTAAAGACGCGCCTCATTGGCTCATTATCAAAATCAAATGAAGGGATGGGTAAATATCCCTCTCTGTAAAGCGCAGGTAGTTGGAAAAGCAACTGGACCACACCCGCCACCAGCACACCAACCGCTAGCGCCTTTGCCGCGTTTTGCATTAGCGGGACCAAGAGCCAGAGCGCTAAGATCATACAAACATTTAGCAGGACTGGTGTGACTGCCGGGACGGCAAAGCGATTTACGGTATTTAGGATACCGGCAGACATGGCGACTAAAGAGATACAAAAAAGGTACGGGAACATCACTCTTAAGGTATCAACCGTTGCTTGAAATTGTGCTGGGTCATCTTGATACCCCATCGCGTATAGCGAGACCAAAAAAGGGGCAAATAAGATGCCCAAACCAGTCAAAATCAGTGTCACTAATGCTAAAACAGTTGCCGTTGAATTGACAAATCGGCGAGCGGCAAGGGTGTTTTGCTCAGTGAGCTCTGAGAACACAGGCACAAACGCTTGAGAGAAAGCCCCTTCGCCAAAGATACGCCTGAGAAAATTAGGAATCCGAAACGCAACAAAGAAAGCGTCCGCCAAGCTACTCGAACCGAGCACATTTGCCATAACCACGTCTCGAATAAGGCCCGATACTCGCGAAACCATGGTCATTAAGCTCACAATCGCCGTAGATTTTAATAGCGTTTTGGACATTTAACGATCAGCACCATATTTAGAAAAGCGCAAGTATAACTGCAGGCATTGCGAAAAGGTTCAAGTACTCTTGCATGTAATGTAATTTCAATGGATTAAAGGCGCAATAATGCTTGACATTCACTAACCACATCGGCATATTGCGCGTTCGATTTTACGAGGTACAGAAAAGTGGCAAATTCTCCACAAGCGCGTAAGCGCGCAAAGCAAAATACCGTTCGCCGTTTGCGTAACCATTCGCAACGCTCGGCTGTTCGCACTGCGATCAAAAAATTGGAAGCAGCGATTGTAGGTGGTGATCAAGCGCAAGCTAAAGAAGCCTATCAAGCGACTGCCTCAATCATCGACAAGGCAACAATCAAAGGCTTGCATCACAAAAACCGTGCTGCACGCTTGAAAAGCCGATTGAACAAACGTGTGAAAGAAATGGCAGCTTAACCAAGCTTGTTTCATTCACCAAAAAAAGGGCTCTGAGAGCCCTTTTTTATTGCGCTTTAGTTCGTTCCCTTATCACTTCTAATACGCTGATCTAGCGAGAACACTCTTGGGCAGAGTCTACAACACCACCATGTTGTTTCGATGTATCAACTCATCCTCTCCACCGTATCCCAAAATCTCACCAATCTTATCACTTGACTGACCTATTATTTTGACCGCCTCTTGCGAAGAGTAATTGGTTAGTCCTCTAGCTATTTCCCTGCCTTGTGGGTCAACACAGGAAACTAAGGCTCCGCGTGTAAATTGTCCATTCACTTCTACTACTCCGACTGGCAGCAAGCTTCTTCCGTGACGAGTTAGAACATCTATTGCGCCTTGGTCAATGATGAACGTTCCCGCGACCTTCATTTGACCAGCCATCCATTGCTTTTTCGATGCCACCCTGTTCCGGGATTCGAGGAATGTACCCAAAGGCTCTCCCTGCCATATTCTGTTTAGCACATGATTTTCGCGCCCCGATGCAATGATGGTATGCGCTCCGGATCGACTGGCTATGGTCGCCGCGGTCAATTTGGTGATCATTCCCCCTCTTCCTACGGCACTACCTCCAGAAGCAAGCTCTAGTAGAGATTCATCTTCAGCAGAACCCGTTCTAATCAATTCGGCGTTTGGATTACTTCTTGGGTCACTGCTATATAAGCCGTTCTGATCGGTCAGAATGACGAGCAACTCGGCGTCCACAATATTAGCTACCAACGCGCCAAGACTATCGTTATCTCCAAAACAAATTTCCTCCGTCGCCACCGTATCGTTTTCATTGATTATTGGTACTATGCCAAAGCTCAATAGGGTTAACAGAGTACTGCGCGCATTCAAATACCGTTCACGGTTAGAAATATCCGCATGTGTGAGCAATACTTGGGCAATGGCATCGCCATGCGGTTTAAAAGATGACTGATACTGTCGTACCAGAGAAGCCTGCCCCACCGCCGCGGCCGCCTGAAGTTCATTCAACTTATCCGGTCGCGCCGCCCAGCCCAGTTGACTAACACCGGCCGCTACTGAACCAGACGAAACCAACACGACTTCGATGCCATTAGATCGCAACTCATGGATTTGAGCGCTTAACCTGTCGACAAACTGCGTGTTAAGACCAGCGCCATCATCGGTAAGCAAAGCACTACCAACTTTGACCACCCACCGACGAAAGTGTTTCAAATGCGACCTTTCCATGACGAAATTTACTCTGGATACCACTCCTTGGGAGGCTCACTATCATCATTAGGAATCGAGACAAAGACCTCTTCTTCGGCGTCCTTTTGCATGCGATTCAGCTCTTCCATAATAGCATTACACAACTCTTGAGTACCTTGCCTAGCAACTGCACTGATTTCGAAAACAGGCCCTTGCCAATCTAGCTCGTTTAAGAGCTCAGACACAATCTGCTGTCGATCCTCATCGAGTACGGTATCTAACTTATTGATCACTAGCCATCGGTCCAACTGATCCAACTCCGCACCCGTTTCCTCAGAATACTGTTCTAATTCCGCTACGATGGTGCGAATATCGTTTGCCAAGTCCGCTTGCTCATCACCATAAGGAGCGATATCAACGATATGCAGTAAGAGCTTAGTACGTGATAAATGACGTAGAAATTGAATGCCTAGCCCAGCCCCTTCTGAAGCGCCCTCGATCAAACCAGGAATATCGGCAATCACAAAACTACTGCCTACTCCAAGGCTAACCACACCGAGTTCTGGATAGAGGGTCGTGAAAGGATAGTTAGCAACTTTGGGGGTGGCCTGTGACACTGAGCGCAAAAATGTCGACTTACCGGCATTGGGCAGCCCCAACAAACCTACGTCGGCCAACACCTTTAATTCCAATCTCAGCGTGCGGTGATCACCCGGCTTACCTTTGGTGATTTTCCTTGGCGCTTGATTAGTGCTCGACTTAAAAGTGGTGTTTCCTAAACCACCTTCGCCACCTTGCGCAACGATAACTTTGTCATCTGGCTCGGTTAGATCCGCAATCAACTCTTCGGTTTGCGCGTCATAGACCATGGTGCCAACAGGTACTTGAACGACTAAATCCTGACCGCTGGCTCCTGATTTCAATTTTCCACCACCGGTTTCACCGCCCTTGGCTTGGTAATGACGAACAAAGCGAAAATCTGCCAGCGTATTTAATCCATGGGTCGCGATGAGGTAGACGCTGCCACCGCGCCCTCCGTCTCCGCCATCCGGTCCGCCCTTGGGAATGTATTTTTCACGCCTGAAGCTAAGGGCGCCGTGTCCACCGTTTCCGGCTTGGACTGTTATTTCAGCTTCATCTACAAATTTCATGCAGCGAATTTTATCCGCTTTGGCCAGCTATTGCGCGCATTTTTAAGCACATAGAGTGCAGTAAAAAGCCTGAGCTATCCCGGCACAGGCTTATACGCAATGTATTAAGTTCCGATTTTCAATCGATCGTTATATTGAAGCAAACTACATTGCCGCTCCGGACATCATCATCATTTGCAGCTCTTGGAATGTGACTTCCTTGCCATTAACCTTTGAGCTTTCCCCGATTTGTATATTGGTCTGGTAGTTACCAGATGACTTCTCAAACAACGGGCTAGCTCCGAGCATAGCGCCTGCGACTGGGTGTGAGTCAACCAACTCTCCATCTAATGAGGCATTTAGCTTGATATCAAAACTCTTCAAAACAGACTCGGGGTTGAACACAATCGCACTGAGCTGAGTAAACGATGTCTTTTCTAACAGCCTAATATCTAAGTTAGCCGAATTTTGCTTACCTTCCAACTTTCCATCAACATCCATTTTCAAGGTTAAGTCCTTATTTAGCATCTTCTCCAAAATCGGCACCAGCTCCATCATTTTGGCAGGATCCATTCCCGGTTGTTGGCCTTCTTCAATATTGCTCATCATCTCGGATTGCAAATTAGTCGCAAACTCTTGGTACTCAACAAGTGCTTTTGAGTTGACCCCCAAAACATCAAATCCAAAAGAAGCGTCTTCAATCAAGACGGCTTGATCACCCTGCGTTTTCAACGATGCCATGGAGAACTTGATAACAGAGTCCATATTGTCGCCGGCTTCAGTAGTCGAACCAGCTATATCGACACCTGACATCAATGTGTTCTGTGCGCCACTTAAAAAACTCACTTCATCAGCTCTGAACGAGTAATCCCCAGCAAACAAGCCCAACTCCGTTGGACGTAAGTCCCATTCAAACTGACTCGCACTCATTGACAAGGAACCATCGGGGTCAGCCAATTCCAACGCTCCGAGCTTCCCAGACATATCGTATGAAGCAAAGTCAGCATCGGTGGATATTGTAATGCTACTCGGTTCAATGTTAATCACCGAACCGTCGTCGAGCTGCTTATTGATTGCTCGAGTTGATATGTCCTGAGTCAAATTACCAAAAGCGGAAATGGCACCCGTTATCGAAACAGGATCCTGTCCTTCGAAATATTGATCAACAAACTGTTTATAGCCAGGATTAGTCAAAAGATCACAAGAGTAATCGATTCCAGTAATGCCATGAGTGTAATCACAATCATAGCTAAGGGCCTCTTCATATCCGGTCAGTGCGGCAAGTCCGGTTGGTAACTTATATTCGTAACTGACTTGAGAACTTCGATAACCTCGATCGTAGGTTTTGATGGTAGTGAATCCGTACTCATCGGAATTTTGATTAAACTCCGCCACCATTCTTTCTGTCTCTGATTGAGCTAGATAACCGCTAAGGTAAGGGGCGGCTGCCACGACGCCGACACCAACTATCGCGAGCGACAATATACTTTTTTTCATGTTATCTCCTGATAAAAAATCCTAATGTGTATTAACTGTTTTTCTGGTTTGCGTATGAAAGATACTCTTCGCAGAGGGCTGTCATGACCTCCGGTTCATAGGGTCTTAATCCACTCAATACCAGTGACTTCTCGCCACTGCCAATATTTTCTTGACCATCCATGAATACGAACTTTAGTAATGCCTGACCGCGTTTACCCTTGACCTCTAAAGATGAGTCAACCAGCTTTACCTTTAGCTCGTTGGCGTCTAGCTTGTCCAAACTGAACGACATACTCTCATAAATCACTAACGGCCGATTCGGGTTAATCATGACACTGTTTGACTCCATCAACGGCATCAATATATGCGGGAAATTTTGGCCAGAAAAGGCCACGTAGTTTTTCACTAAACTTTCAATAAGTTCTGGGTTGTTGTTGACCATACCTTCAGCTGTCAGGCTCATGACATTCTTGCCGCTTTGATAGCAGACCTGCCCATGACCGTCTGCGTCCAACTCTGAATACTCCAGTATTGATCCTCCGGAAACCATGTCGTTAAACTGAAAAGACATTGATTGATACAGACCGTACTTACTCAAGGCAATGGCGAACAATAAGTCCCCGGGCACACAGAATCGCTTAGAGTCCTGGTTATGGATAGGATTGAAGTCACCCGCAACTTCCTTGGCGAAGCGACTACCCTGCTCAGCGGACACTTCATAGTTGCCCGCGGAATCCAGCAGAAAGAAATCAGATAAAAACGTCATAATTTATTTACAATTTTTCGGTTTGGGTAATCCAGCAAATTTACTGGCGGACTTGGTCGCGCCTTCGGGGAAAAGTTTGAGAAGATAACGGCTATTGGCGTTTTCTTCTCCAAAGCGCTTTTTAAACACGCGGATGACCATACGCATTGGAGGCGGGATGTTGTAGTCGTCGTAATACTCACGAAAATAATTGATAATCTCCCAGTGCTCTTGAGTCAGGATTACCCCATCAAGTTTGGCGATATGAGCGGCTAAATCTGGAGACCATTGTAGACGATGTTTCAAAAAACCCTGAGCGTCGGTCTCGTAACGCTGATCATTGAAGTCTAAATAGAATTCCGACATGGTTATTACCAAGCTACCTGCTTATCGTGGTTTAGGACCAGGTCGACCAGTGTATCGTAATCGATTATGTCTATCTCTGGTTGCTTTGTCTCAACGCCTCGCAGTTCAACATCTGATGCCATTGCATACACTTGAATACCAAAACTATTCGCTTTGGCAACGAACGAGCTCAGCGCAATGGGGCTTTGCAGCGCCAATACAGCATCTTCCATGAGCACAATACTGTCGCCTGCGCACGCAAAAAATAACTGCTCATACAACGCCGAGCGAGCAAACAATGACTCCTTGATGGTAAACAAGGTACTCACAGCGTCACCACCTTTTCACTCTTTTGGATCACCGCGGCCAGCTCGTCAGACTCTAAAAGCTTCGACTCAACAATGAGCTCTGCAGTATCAAGACCACGCGCGATTAAGCTGGGTGAATGCACATAGAAAGTCTCTACACCAAAATCCACCAGCGCGGGAAATGCCTTAGTAGCTGACTTAATTCGTGAGTCCGTCGTCTTTTGGTGACTCTTCAATTGAAATACGCCATCACCGATAAACAGAACATCAACGCCAAGCTCCATACTGGCCCCAACCATTGAGGCCTCTAGCATCTCTAAGCCGTGAGCGCTTGTATGCGGTGCGTTATCGAATATATAGAGAATTCTTCCTTCCATAGTCAGCCTAGCGAAAAGTCATGGTGCGGTCGGCAGATAAAATGGCATCGTGCAACACAGCTAGGCCAACCAAGTTGAAGCCTGAATGCGCATTACACGTATCTAAGCCGTTCTCTTTCGCCGCTTGCTGATTTACCACCCCACGTTTTTCGGCAGCCGAAATACAGACCGATAAATCACAGTTAGCAAAGCTGGCAAACTCTAGCCAGGCACTTTGCGCATCAAATTCGTCGGCGAGCGGCAAGTTCATTGCGTTTGCCACGTTGATAGCATCACGATAGAAAAACACTTGGCTAATGAGCTGACCCTTTGCCACGGCAGCCTCCGCAAACTTTAAGGCAGAGAAATGCGCTTGCGAATCCAAAACAGAGCCTGAAACGATGATGTTGATCTTCATTGAATGAATGGTCCCGAGATCAAAAAACCTAGGAAAAGTACTCTTGCTCTATCTTTGCCACGTCTTCTTTTGGCATTTGCAGGTAAAACCCCTGGGATTCAATATCCTTTAGAACTTGAACCGGATCGGCTTGTTGTAAGGAACGCTCAGGGGTGAGATCAAACTCCAAGACAAAGCTCAATCCGCCTAGGTGTTTCACTATTGCTGCGGGCAAATCAGGATCATCTAGGTTATCAAGTTCTTGACCAGTAAATACATAGTGATCTTGCTTTTGCAGACCTTTGTAAACGTAACAATTCATGACTTATTCGTTTTTCAAAATGACAAATCGATCCACTCTTGGCACTTCCGTTCCTAGCTCATACTCCACCAACTCGTGAGGCAGATGTTTTAACATAGCCTGAAAATCGCCCAGAGCGCTTGGATCGCTGGCCAGCACCTCAAGGTACTGCCCCACTTCAATTGTTTTCAAGGCCTGCTTAGCCTTTAGCAATGGGATAGGACATCGAGTGCCAGTGGCATCAACAGTCGCGGTAATTGATAAACTGTCTGTCATGCTTGTAATGATTCTATGCAGGCCTAATGGTGTAGTATCGGAGCGAATTGGGTAAAAATCCACAGAAAGTGATATCTTTGAAGCGATAAAGAGATCGAAAACTAGGTCTATAAGTGTAACAAAATCGCGTGTGGTCGAGTTAATTCTCATCAACTTTATGAATATTAAACAACGCAAAGCTGTGACAATGTGCAATGGTCTGATACATCGGGTGGCCACACTCTTTGCCCTGTTATTTTTGACTACTGCAACTCACGCTCAATCCGATCACTATGATCAATTACCGGATTTAGGTTCTCAAGCCGAAACCTATTTATCTGATGAAAAAGCGAAACTGTTAGGCCGTTCGTTTATACGACAGTCACGATATCGAATGCCCTACATCTCTGATCCAGAACTGCTGGAATACGTTAATCGTCTGGGCAATCGCCTACTGGAAGTTAGCCCAGATGCGGGCAAAGACTATTCCTTCTACCTAATAGATAGCGACGTCATCAACGCATTTGCGGTTCCAGGAGGGCATATTGCATTGCACAGTGCCATCCTCACCAAAGCTGAGAACGAGAGCGAATTAGCTTCGGTCATTGGTCACGAAATATCTCATGTCACGCAATCACACATTTCAAGACGACTAGAAAACTCCAAATACGACAGTTGGATTGCTCTGGGTGCGTTGCTTGCCGCCGCCGCTGCGGGGGGAGCCGACGCCGCGCAAGCCGCATTAGGTGTCTCCCAAGCTACCATAATGGACCGAGAGCTGTCTTACTCGAGAGATTTTGAAGCCGAAGCCGATTCACTTGGTATCCGCTTGTTAAGTCGTGCAGGGTTCGATCCCGCGGCCATGCCGGAGTTTTTTAAGCGCTTACTTGCCGAAAATAGAATCAATGAATCTAGGGCCCTAGAGTTCTTACGCTCTCACCCGTTGACTATCAGTCGAATCACAGAGTCTTCCGAACGAGTCAGAGCCTATCCACCGGCACCAAAACAAGACGAGCGTGAGTTTAAATTAATGCAGGCGAAAGCAACGGCCGCCTACAGTAAAAATCCACAACTTACTCGAGACCTATACAAACAAAAAATTGATAACGGCGACGCAAGTCTGCCCACACATTACGGCTATGCGATATCGTTATCTAAAAACGGCGAATTTAAAAAAGCCCGTGCCGAGTTCGAGAAACTAGTCAATAGCTATCCGACTAATTTAAGCGTGGCGCTAATGCATGCCGATAATGAGTTGGAATCGGGAGAAATCGAAACAGGGCTAGAAATACTGGCTGGCTGGTACGAGCGAGAAAACGCTCGAGGAAACAGTTTGGTGGATGTGTATTACGCTAATGCGCTAGTCCTCACTAACCGCAATGAGCAAGCAATTCCGATTATCCGCAAAGCCTTAAGCAAAACACAAAATGAACCCTACCTGCATTTTCTATTGTCCCGAGCCTATGCATCGCAAGGCAATAATAAGGATTCATACATAGAGCGCGGCCAATATCATTACCTGCGAGGTAACTACGAGTTTGCGATAGAACAGTATAAACGAGCGTTTATCTTGACCCGCACGGAGTACGAAAGGGAAAGCCTCGGAGCACGAATCGAAGAGGTTGAGCGCGAAATTAAGGAGCTAAAAAGGCTTTAAACCTCAGCTAAAAAATTGACGTATGCAATTGGCCGTTGCTTCTGGTTGTTCTAAGTGCAACATATGAGCACTGTCATCCACAATGTAGTAATCAGGTTCAGTTACTCGCAGCGCGGATTTCGCTACGTCAATACGATCCGACTGGCTAAATTGTTGAAACATCCAAGAGTTTCTGGCCATCACCAAACCCACTCTGGCAGTAACTTCTTTCCAAATTTCTAATACATCATCAAAGTTATACCGCACCGGGTTCGCGAATCTGTGTTTGTGGTCATGCTTCAGACTCATGGCAATACCATCGTCCAGTGTTTTGCCCCACAATTCGGCCAGCTCTGAAATCATTTCAAAACTCAAACTGGGGTTACCCTTGGTAATTGATCGCATCAATGCATCTTTATTGGGGTAAATACGCGTTGGCTCGTCACTCAAACTCTCCCGCATCCAACGACGATACTTTTCAGGAGCCTCGGACGGCTGGGTTTGCGGTAACCCCAACGCTTCTAAAACTAAAACATCGCTGACTTTGTGAGGCTGTATACCAGCGTACATGGCCACAATGTTGCCGCCCATACTGTGACCCACCAACCTTGCAGGTCGCCCATAAGAGAACTTATCAATGACGACATCCAAGTCCGCAAAATAGTCTGGAAACCAATAGGAATCCGCGTGCTCTGTCTCCCCAAAACCTCGCAAATCCGGCGCCACTAAATGGTAATCGTTAGCTAGGTGTTCGGCTATAAACTTGTAACTGGCACCACAATCCATCCAACCGTGTAGCAAAATTATGGTTTGATTGCTTGGGTCACCCCATTCTTGAATATTGGTTCGCAGACCACGAACCTCTAGCGTCGACTTTTTCATCGCGAGATTGTAGCAGAGACGAATTCAATAAAAATAAAAAAGGCCCTGAGCTATCGCTCAAGGCCTTTGATCTCTAAAACCAAAAAGTCTTAGAATGCAAAGCCAAATCTCACGCGGAACTCGCTTCCATCGTCATTGCTTAGGTTATCTTCACCGTCTGTGTAGTTAACGCCAATGCGAATGTTATTGTTTGCATAATAGTTCAAGCCAATAGCGAAAGACGTCGCGTCAGTTCGACCTAGCTCGATGTCGCTGAAGTTTCCGTCGCCGTCTTCATAGCGTGCGACCACTTCCCAAGCGCCACCTTTGCCAGATGGCTTAACGCGCTTGAACTTTCCACCTTTGTACGGTCGTGACTCACCGGTTAACACGTAACCCGCTTGAACATAGTAGCCACTCACGTCATTGCCATTGATCGTGCCATCGTTGTATTCGACTTGAGCATGGAATGGGCCTGAAACTGTTGCAGCCTCCAAACCAATTGCATCACTTTCATGGCCGTCATCAAGGTAGGCAACACCTAAGTGAACTAGGCTGGTTTTGGTCTTAACTGGCGCCCAAGTAACACGTCCAGCAACACCAAGTTCCTCACCTTCGTCGTTAGAATCGACGTCTTCAAAGAATGCACCAACCGTGTAGAAGATATTGTTGCCAAGATCACCACCGACGCTCAAACCTTCTGAACGACCAGGCGAGAACAACTCAGCCATAGCTGAACGCTCTAAAATGCTGATGTCATTTGAAGAAGTTTGGTCTTGCAAACCGAAAGGTTGACGATGGTTTCCAATTGTTACTTTTGCCGCTTTACCCCATCCTTTGTATTGGATGTAAAGGTCTTCAAAGCCATTCCCGCTTAAATTCGGCTGAAGCTTGTAACCCCAGTCCTTATTGATGTTGCCTTTGAAATAAATACGCGCACGACGATCATCAAATTGATCTTCGTCAACGACACCGTTCTTCTCAGAACGATTGTAGTCATACATCAAACGTCCACCGATTTGCAGCGTTGAATCGCCCTGTGAAACTTTCAGGTTTCCGCCCTTTGTGGAAACTTTAACTTCTGCATTAGCCGCAGGAGCCATTGTAACTGCTGAAGCAGCGATCAAAGCTGCAATCAATTTAACTTTCATTTTAACTCTAACCTCGTTTTATTCGGGGGCCGCCTGAGTGAATAACGGCCTTCACATGCCCTGATTTAACGGACGAGCGTATTCTGACGAGGCTGAGTTACATTTTTATTACAGTGTGAAAAGGCTTTCACACACTCCGCTTTGCACGATTCGAGTTTCAAATAGGCACAAAAAAAGGAGCCAAGCTCCTTTTTTGCTTAATTGAGTTTCGAGCCTAAAATTAGGGCTTTTTCTCCGCTTCAATCTCTTCAAGACGCTTTTTACGCCACTCATCAAAAGAAATAGTTTCATCCGGGTTTCGTTGCTTGACTTCTTTTCTGCCCACGATGGTCTGCGGAGGACGCGTTATGTCTTGAGTAGCCGCCGGCTGCGCCGCTTGAGTCTGCGCTGTCGCTTGGGCCTCTTGCTTTTTCTTACCAGCGCAGGCACTTAAGGCCAGACTCATCGAGACCACGATAATGGCTGGTACGAACCGTTTAGTTGTTTTTGTAATATTGATCATGCTATTTGCCGCCACACAGGTCGGTAGCGCTACTAAGATTGCAGTGTTAAGGTCGGATAATAACAAAAATTACACCTTTCGGCGTTAATCATGAGTAACACAAAGAGCGCTTTGCCCCATTTATACGTCGCCCCCATCAGCAGTGTACTGCTGACGGTACTACTAATCAGCTTAGAAATTGAGCAAAACGCGGCGATTACCGCAGGCATCACCCTATTGACCGCATGGTGGTGGGCCACGGAAGCGCTGCCAATACCGGCCACTTCGATTATTCCATTTACTTTATTCCCACTGTTTGGGGTGCTAAACCACAAGACGGCCGCGGCGGGATTAGGCTCACACATCATTCTATTGATGCTGGGTGGTTTTATAATGGCCAAAGCCCTGGAAAGAAGCGGCGCTCATCAACGATTTGCCATCATGATATTGCGGTTCGTTGGGCAAAACAGCTTAAAGCGACTGGTCTTGGCATTTATGCTTTCGGGGGCCCTGTTATCCATGTGGGTCAGCAACACGGCAACCACTCTGATGCTGATGCCAATTGTCATCGCCTGCTTAAATCAGCTGCATGACAACCGACTCAATACTCCGCTGGTACTGGGCGTTGCTTATGCTTGCTCTATTGGCGGTATCGCCACCCTGATTGGCACGCCTCCTAATATTATATTCGCCGGCATCTATGAAGAGGCATCAGGCAGTGAATTTGGTTTTCTTTCATGGATGAAGATTGGCTTCCCAATAGTATGTGTACTGATACCGGTGGCTTGGCTGTGGCTTACGCGTTCAGTCTCTGGAAACTGCCAGGTGCAACTTCCGGATCTTCAACCTTGGAGCCGGGACGAAAAACGCGTGGTGCTAATCTTTGTATTCATCATATTGTTGTGGGTATTCCGTTCCCAGCCATTTGGCGGTTGGACAAGCGCACTGGGGATCAGCTCGATCGGGGATGCCACCATAGCCATGACGGGTGCCTTACTTATGTTTGCCGTTAGATCCAGTAAAGGCAACGGATTACTAGACTGGGAGACCGCCACCAAGATTCCTTGGGGAATATTACTGATGTTCGCAGCGGGCATTACTATTGCCAAAGCGTTTTTTGAAAGCGGCTTGGCCGACATCATTGGCGAGGTCTTTAGCGATAATTTGGGCGGAGTCCATCCCTTTATTTTGATGCTAATTATTGCCCTGAGCGTGACTTTCTTCACGGAGATCAACTCCAACATTGCCACAACAACCCTAGTGCTGCCCATTCTGGCCGCGTCAGCGAGTTCGATTGATACACCGATAGAGCTACTTATGGTGCCAGCCACCATATCGGCATCCTGCGCTTTTATGCTGCCGGTGGCGACAGCGCCTAATGCCATCGCCTATTCGACCAATTTGGTAACCGTTCAGCAGATGATGCGAGAAGGCTTTGCTCTGAATCTACTGTTCGCCTGTATTATTGCTTCGGGTTGCTTCCTGATTCTGTAGCAACGGATTAATCTAGGTTACGCATTTGACCAAGGCGCACAATCATCTCGGTCACAATGCGTATATCGATCAAGAACTGATCCAAAGATTTGTGCTCGAGTGAGGTATGCCCTGTGAACTTCTCATTGGGAAGTGATAAGCCAAACTGTACTCCGTTGGGTAAGTTATGAATCGAGGTAGAACCCGATGAAGATCGAAACTCGGCCTCGATATCGAGGTTTTCACTAGCAACGGTTAACAATGCATTAAGCCAACGACCTTTGGGGTCACGCATCATCGGTGCATCTAATTGTATGTCTAGCGTGCTTGGCAATTGCGCAAAATCCTCGGACGACTTGAATTTTGATTCAATCTTGGACTCCAATTGATTCAAATCAAGCCCCATAGGAACGCGCAGGTTAATACCGACGACAACCTCGTTCTCTGTCTCGGACACCTTAGTCACCGAATGCGTAAATGGCCCCATAAATGGATGTTCAAACTCGATCCCGAGTTGCTCACCCAAATAACCAAGACCCCAGACGTGATTGATATGATGCACTGCAGCCAAATGAGCGTTTGGCTCAAATGGCAGGAATTTGCTCAGCTCCTCAATCAAGGCCGATAGCCTCGGTAACGGATTAATTCCCTGTTGTGGCTGGCTAGAGTGAGCCGAAACACCTTGGAGCGTAACTGTTATTCCATTCTCTGTACTTAAAACTTCAATCTTGATCGGTTTATCTTGTTTACGTCGAAATCGCTTGGCCGCTCTTTTGACCAATCTCAGCTGTTTGTTTGAAAAAGTTCCCTCTATTCGTACTGATGCCCTGTCAGCAATTTGGTTGTACGCGGACGCGGCTGTTAACTCTTTAAGATGAAAAGTCCCTTCCTGCGCCTCATCGCTCTTCGGGTTGGTTGGTTTATCGAATGCTACTTTGACCAAACCGTAGCCTTTCTCAGCGATTACCACGGGATAAGCCCCGTCTAGGGCAATATTGTAGTCTGGAGCTGGATGACTCTCTAGGTAGTAAGGTATCGCGGTTGCGGTTGACTCTTCCGTTGTGTCGATCAACAACTTCACTCGGTTAAACAGCTGAATGTTTTCCTCGCGAATGACACGCAGGGCGATTAGCGCGGCAACAATGGCGTTTTTGTTGTCTTGGGTACCGCGACCGTATAAGACATCAGCCCTCTTGCTTAAGGCATAAGGAGCAATTGTCTGGCCATCGCTTAGCACCCAGAACTCATCCGCGGTTGGCACCACGTCTGCGTGAGCATGCAAGCCAATTAAAACACCCGAATCACGCAGGACGGGTAAGCTAATCTCAAACACTCGGTTATCTATGTTTTTGAAATTAAGCCCAAATTGGTTGGATAGATCCTCAATTTCCTTGCCGATCTGAATAATATGCTCACTGGCGTGCTGAGGCTGGCCGAGCTTTGCAAAGGTCGGAATAACGACCAATTGCTCTAAAATTCGTAGAGCTTCGCCACCGTACTTGAGTTGCGCATACAAGCCGAGCAAACGAAACAATAACTCTCGATCTTTGCCGACGATGTGCTCACCGAGGACGAATCGACTCATTAACGACAGCTGTTCAGGCGTGAATAGATCTTCTTCGGTGTCATAAAGTGCGAATACAAAGTCGTAGAAACTTTTGAATCGCCGGCCGGTCGCCTCTTCTATCAATTGTTCAGATTGCTGCCAGTTTAAATTAACTGAATTACTCGGCTGGTTTTTTGCCGTTGCATTAAAACTGGCGAACAGCAGAAACAATAATGCGGCCAGACCTCGAACTGGCCTATAGCCAGAAAAATCTTCCCAAAACCATTGAATGCTCATGTTCCCCCCGAAACTTAGCTTTGCGTAAAGTCCTTGCGCGATATCCTATACAAAACATGTTCGGCCAAATTGTGATTTGAATCAAGCTTGGGATGATTAAAATTTTGACCCGTATCGGTCATGCCAATCTTCTGCATGACCCGCTGCGATGGTGTGTTTTGAACGGCTGTTAAAGCTACCACTTCATCGAGATTCAGTTGATTAAACGCGTAATCCAATACCGCTGCGGCGCCCTCAGGAGCTAGCCCTTTGCCCCAAAACTCTTGTTTTAACCGCCATCCAATCTCAACACCGGGAGCAAAATGGTATGCCTCATCCAGTTTATGAATACCAATGAAGCCGATGAATTCCCGCGTATCGGATAGCTCTGCTGCCCAAAATCCATAGCCATTTTCAACAATTGATTCGCGAATACGGTCAATGAGACTTTGAGTCTCAGACACGCTCAAGGTGTTAGGAAAGTAACGCATGGCATGCGGATCACCACACAGCTCGGCAAAGGGCATTAGATCACTATCCTGCCAACCTCTTATTGTAAGTCGGGGAGTCTTAATAAGGTCCATCTATCTCTCGTGTATAAAAATGAATACTCCGTAAAGTAAATCATGTTTGCTTTACGGGGGCAAAAATACTCAAGGCTTGGGTTACATTAACGTTAATACGCGCTAACATTGCTGCGCGAAAAGTTGCCCCTATATAAGCCTTAATTCGTTGAATTTATTAAGACAGCCTCAGTGCGATTAGGAAGTGGTTATGAGAATTGGCGTGGTTATGGATCCAATTGAATCCATCAATATTAAGAAAGACAGTACCTTTGAAATGATGTGGCAGGCCCAGTCTCTGGGGTGGACCATTGAGTACATGGAAATGAACGATCTATCCATCGATAACGGTACAGCACTAGGCTCAATGCGCTCGGTGACGGTATTTCAGGATCCAGAGCGATGGTTTGAGTTTGGGGAAGCTCGCACCATCGCATTGGGCGAGCTTGATGCGATTTTGATGCGTAAAGATCCGCCCTTTGATATGGAATTTGTCTATTCTACCTACATCTTAGAACTGGCCGAGAAACAAGGTGCACTGGTTGTAAACTCTCCGCAAGCTTTGCGTGACTGCAATGAAAAAGCGTACTGTGCATGGTTTCCAGAAGTGTGTCCTGATACGTTGATCAGCCGACGCGAAAGCGACTTTAGAGACTTTCTAGCTAAGCATAACGATATTATTTTAAAACCTCTTGATGGTATGGGAGGAGCTTCCATCTTCAGAGTTCAAGAGGGATCGCCGAACGTAGGAGTCATTATTGAAACACTGACAAAACATCAGTCCAGCTTCGCCATGGCACAAAAGTTTATTCCCGAAATTGTGGATGGTGACAAGCGAATTCTCATGGTTAATGGCGAACCCGTGCCTTATGTGCTAGCCAGAATTCCATCGAAAGGAGAAACTCGCGGTAATTTAGCAGCGGGTGGTACTGGCGTCGCACAACCTTTGAGCGACTCGGACAGAGCAATTGCACAAATCGTCGGTCCAGAACTTGTTAAGCGCAATATCCTTTTTGCAGGTTTGGATGTGATCGGCGACAAGCTCACCGAGATTAATGTCACCAGCCCAACCTGCATCAAGGAAATCAATGCCGAATTCGGCACCAACATCGCTTTGGATTTAATGCGTGCCATCGAGCAAAAATTAGCTGATAATCAGTGATTCGAAATTAATGCCCAAACACACGTAGAATGAGCACAGCCGTCGATCAAACACAAAACGATCTCCTAGGCGTTACCGCATTTTTCTCGGTGCTCTTGCATACCGTGATCATTTTGGGCATCAGCTTTAAACTTCCTGAAATTGCGGCTCGTGACAACACCGACCACACGCTTGATGTGGTGTTAGTCAACAGTGCTAATCAACGCGAAGTTGAGGATGCTGAGTTCAACTCTAAGTTTGACAATGAAGGAGGTGGCACGGACGACAAAGATGGCAGCACCCCGCTTCCGTGGAAGGCCGTCGATCCGTCACCCATTCAGTCTGTTAAAAAAGTGGCCAAACAGGTTAATACAACGACGATTGCGCCAGATCAATTGATCATGGCTAAGACTGGCGAGATATCGGTTTCGAAACCAGCCACGGCACAAACCGAACTCAAACTAACAACGCCAACTAACGGCCCAGACAAAATTAACGCCAATCAAAGGCAGCTCGAAAAAGAACGCCTACTAGCTAAAATTAATCGCATCCAGGAAGAGTACAATAAGCGCCCCAAGAAGGAGTTTCTTGGGCCTAACTCCAAAGGCTTGGGCGCGGCCGAGTACCTTGACGCATGGAAACAACGAGTTGAGCGTTTAGGCAATGTAAATTATCCAACCCAGCTGCGAGCAAGAGAATTAAGTGGCACCGTGATCGCCACCGTAGAAGTTAATCGCAATGGCACCGTGCATCGCATCATTATTAACAACCCATCTCCGCATAAGCTACTCAACGATTACACTCAACGAATTCTCAGAGATGCCTCACCTTATCAAGTTTTTCCTGAAGAAGACTTTTTCGAGAAGATTGATATTCTGGTTGTAACACGGGCATTTATCTTCAAAGAGAATCGGGTAGAGAGTCGCGCTCTAAGCCGAGGTTAATTGAGTGAGTGGTTCAATTCTGGCGCTGGACATAGGCCTAAAGCGAACAGGTGCCGCCATCGGCCATAGTCAATCCGGCAGTGCTCGTCCTGCGGGTCAAATAAGCGTTAATCAAGGCAGACATGATTGGCCTAAATTGGATAAGTTGATAAGCGAATGGCAACCAGAGATGATCCTGATTGGCAATCCCGGCAGTACTGACCCACACCTAACCAAAGCAATCAATCGAGTCAAAAGCCATATCCAACAAAACCATAAGATCCCAATCCGCGATATCGACGAAACACTGACCTCTTCCGCGGCCAATGTCGAGCTTCAGGATTACTCGATGAGCTTAAAAAAGAAGACGCTGATTCGAGATCAAATCGCCGCTTGTTTGATTCTTGAAACGTATCTCAACGAGCAATCCACTTAACACAGGTTTGCTCCCGACTAAAATCCTCACAATATCCGCAGAATAGATTCAGCCAAGATTAGCGCTTGTGCTATTCTTCGGCCAGCAAAAACATCAGGATTGTCCCACTATGCGCCCATTTGATTCTTTGATTTCAGCCAGCCAGCTCAATCCAGAAATCATCGAGCATATCTTCGACATTACCGACCGTATGGCTGGGGAGATAGAATCTCGTGGCCGGATTGATCTACTAGAAGATAAGGTAGTGGCTTTGCTCTTTTTCGAACCAAGTTCACGAACAATGATGAGCTTTCAAAGTGCGGCTCAACGCTTGAAAGCGGGCATGGTATTCGCCCAGAGCGCCGCAGGAACATCTCTGGAAAAAGGAGAAAGCCTTGAAGATACCATCAAGATGGTTGAAGCATACTCCGACATCATTGTTATGCGACACGCCATGCCCGGCAGTGCTGCAATTGCGGCCGATACCAGTCATGTGCCATTCATTAATGCCGGTGATGGTGGTAACGAACACCCAACGCAGAGCTTGATTGATGCCTATACGATTTATAAACACAAAGGCCGGTTGGACAATCTAACCGTGGCTTTTGGCTACGATTCTTTACAATCTCGGAGCATACATTCACTGTCAACTTTGCTGTCCTACTACCCGAACAATCGATTTGTTTTTACGGGCCCAGCTGAGCTCAAACCCAACAACACCATGTTGGCCCGTCTGCAAGCACATGGTGTGGAATGCTCCTTTGATGAAAACCTAGAAATCAATGACGAGCTGGATATCATCTACGTCAATAGACTCCAAGAAGAACGATTTGACGACAAAGCCTTATTCGAAAAGAATCGCAAAAAATATCGATTGACCAAAGAGAAAGTTGAAAACACTTCATGCCTAATACTCGATCCTTTGCCTCGCATAGATGAAATCGATACCGAGGTCGACTCACTTCCCAATGCTTTGTATTTCAAACAAGCCAGTTATGGCGTGCCTCTTCGCATGGCGCTATTGGCCTTACTACTCGACAAAGCATAAAATCTGCAAGTAAACACATTTAGAAAAGACGTATTATGAAAGACCACATTCGTTCTAGCTTAGGCGAAGCGCAAACCGCGCTTGAAAACCTACTGAATAATGAAGAGCAGCTGGCTAACATCGAAAACGCCGCTAAAATTCTGGTCAATGCACTTGAGAATGGAAAAACCATTTTTTCATGTGGCAATGGTGGTTCAATGTGTGATGCCATGCACTTTGCCGAAGAACTCACCGGGCGTTATCGTAAAAATCGAAAAGGTCACGCGGCAGTATCAATCAGCGACCCGAGTCATATTTCTTGTGTTGCTAACGACTTCGGCTATGAGTACATCTTTTCAAGGTATCTAGAAAGCCATGCCGACAAAGGTGATGTGTTGCTGGGCATTAGTACCAGTGGCACAAGCAAAAATGTGGTTGAAGCCGCAAAAGTCGCAAAAGAAATGGGCGTTACGGCCGTCATTTTAAGCGGCAAACAAGCGGAGCAACTTTCAGAGCTGGCGGACGTCTATATTTGTACCAAAGGAGGCGATTTCGCTGACCGCGTTCAAGAACTCCACATTAAAATTCTGCATATCTTTATCGAACTCATAGAACGCAGCTTTCATCCTGAAAACTACTAATTGGATCTACGCGGGTCGCAAGCAAAGTCGAATGCAGTTTACTCACCCTTTACTCGAAACAAGGGCCACATAAGCTGTTCTGCGGCACTGGTCTCAGGTAGATTCTCCACGCCCATTTGTTCTGGGTATTGTCGGGTTATTTTGGCGGTGCCAAACAGCACATCCCAAAAGAACAAGAGATTTCCGTAGTTACCCTTATAGTTGGTTATACCATCACTGGCGTGCTTACCATGATGTGCGCTGTGGGTACTGGGCGTGGAAATTACTCTCTCAACCACCCACATGATAGGTTGCATCCACTTAATTTGGTAAAGCGGTTTATCCCAGCGAACATCACTGTGCGCACCATAGATCACCGTCATTTTGATGATCAAGTAAACCGCGTACACCCATCCCCCTCCGAAATATATCAGTGCACCGGAAAACCATAATCCAGGCATCAATAGGTAATAGAAGAAATTGTTCCGATACACAACTCGAATCGAGAGATATTCAGCATTGTGATGAGGCCTGTGAAGCTTATACAACCACGGTAGGGTGTGAGAAAGGCGGTGCCACCAATACTGCGTCATATCATCAAAAATAAGAAACAATCCGAACACTGCCCAGGTCGGCCAACTGGTAAGCCCATCTTTGAATTCGGGTGCGATTATGGAGGCGAGCAAAGCCCCCATTGCAAGCGCAAATGGTTGGGTAAATATCACCAACATTAGGCCACTTGCTAACTCTACCCAACCGTCATCCTTGCGTTGGCCCCGCTTGTGGAAAAAGCCAGTAAATTTCAGTTCCAAAAGAACGAAAAACATAAATATGCTGGCTACGACGATGACTTCTGGTTTCAAGGCGCTCTCCCGTGAATCTTAACGCCGATTAGACTATCAAAGCCGTAAAAACAGATTGATAAGTTTTTAGCATTTGACTTTAATAGACAAATGAACCAAGAACATGCAAGTTTTACCCCAAGTAAATCGCCAGCACTGTTTAATCTTGTCGACGATGGGATTCAAGAGGCGATCATCGCCGCCGCAAACGTCGTAAGATATACAGACGGCCAGCTTATTCATACTCGCGGTCAAATTAAACCAGGCGTTTCCATTGTGAAGTCGGGATACGCCAAAGTAGGTGTCAATGGCTTGGACGGAACTTTCATTATGGCTGGCGTACTGGGACCCGGTGAAAGTTTCGGTGAGTTCACAATTTTCACTGATCTTCCGAGGACACATGATGTGACGGCCTCAGGCACGACGGAAATTTACCAAATAGACGAACAGCGCTTCAATAAGCTTTGTGATTCCCACCCTGAACTAGTCAAAGCCTTGCTTTGCTCAACACTGATGCGCACGCATTTATTGTTGGAACTATTGGACTCTATGCGTAGGCTTCCCCTAAAAGCTAGGGCTGTAAAGCTACTACTATCAATTGCCTACACAACTGGTTCGCAGGACTTTGTGAGAATTCGCCAAACAGACTTGGCTGAGTCACTTGGTGTAACTCGTGTCTCTTTGGGCAAGGTGGTTAAGAAATTGAGTAACGAGGGACTTATCGAACTTGGCTATGGGAAAATAAGGTTTCCAGATCGAAATCGACTTGAGCGTTGGTTAGAACAGCAATCAGCAACGCCTCTGAGCTACTAGCCTCTGAGCTCCTAATATGTAGTGGGTTAAGACATCAGTAAAAACGGACTAATTCAATATTGAACAAGCCTCCTTTCTGGAGGCTTGTCTATTCTTCCTAGTTAAGACTATAAATCCTTCGCTGCAACGTTACGAATATTGGTCCACTGCTGATCAGCCGAATCAATGTTCTCAGCTTTATCTTCAACCCAAACCTCGTATACATCTTCGTTTTTATTCACGTAAAGTTTGCCATCTACAATTTCAAAGGCTTTACCATTAACGTCAAATTTCTTGCCCAAGGCAGCACCATACGCACAAAAGCCGCCATACTGTGGCTCATATTTAGCTGGATTGGCCAGGAATAGGTCACGATTCTCAATTGATGAGAATTGATATGTCGCGCCATCGTGTTGTGCCGTAATCTCCTTCGATCCTTTAACCGCCGAATTTTGGGTGAAATAAGCCACTGCATCGTAACCAGCTAATATAACGCCATGCTTGTCTATTTCGACATGTACAGCAGTATCTGCTGGCTTTGCAGAAGCAACACTTACGGTTAATGCAATCAGTGCAATAGCACCCCATAGACTCTTTGTTAATTTCATGTTTCTATCCTAATTGTTCAGTTGATAAATGTGGTCTGTGACCATGGTTAAATCATAAGAACGGCATAGGCTTTGTTCTATGTCCGAAAAAATCTACTTTATGTCCGATTCTCCATGCTTGCTCTAGACGACCTATTTTTACAACTTAAAACACAAGCGAACGTTTTTCACAATGGGCAATACGTGGGTAGCTTTTCTGTAGATACTTCCGGTCAGGGCTCTACCTCTTTTCACATTGTCACTCATGGGCGGTGTGTCATAGAAGTCAACGGAAAAAGCCATCACCTGGCGCAAGGTGACAGCGTTTTTCTTCCCAGTGACGCCGAGCACACAGTCAAGGATTCCTGTGAAAGTTTGGCAGCTACCAATAAGCAAGAATCTTTATCGATGGACCAGCAATTGGTTTCTAATGGGACTGGGCTTGTATGTGGAAATCTAATCAGCCAGCACCCATTAGCTGGAAAGCTTATGCAATCCCTACCTGAAGTGATCATCATCCGAGCCGATGAACATCCTACATGCGCTACGGTAGTGAACTTGATCATGCAAGAGGCGAAGAATCCGGCGCAACCTGGCGTTTTTGTACTTAACAAGCTTGCCGACGCCTTGTTCTATATTTTGATGCGCGACCACGCCACGGCGAGCTCGGGCGTGTTGGCCGCCATTCTTCATCCACGATTAAAAAAGGCAGTGGAATTGATACATTCCAATCCAAGCAAAGCCATCAGCGTTGAGGATCTCTCCGCTTATTCCGCCATGTCCAAGTCAGCCTTTGCCAAGGAGTTTAAAGAAGTGGTAGGCGTTCCGCCCTCCGAGTACCAAACCCAATGGCGAATGCTGCGAGCCTACCGCTTGTTATCGGATGAAGGTGTAACCACGATCGAAGCCGCTAACCGCAGCGGTTATGAATCCGAAGCGTCTTTCAGCAAAGCGTTTAAACGTGTTTTAGGAATGGGACCTGGAGAGGCTAGAAAAGCGGCGAAAACCCGATAAAATATCTTACCATTCGGCGATCGACCCATCGTCGTGATGCCAAATGGGGTTTTTCCAGTCACAGCCTTTCTCAGCCATTTCCTTGACGAAGTCTTCGTCAACTTCAACCCCCAGCCCCGGTTTATCCAGTGGTTTGATAAAACCGTCGATGATTTCGAAGTCGTCTTTGTTCTTCACATAATCCAATACTTCAGCGCCCTGATTGTAGTGGATGCCCATGGATTGTTCCTGTAGAACCGCATTGTACGAGACAAAATCAACAGCCAAACAAGAGGCGAGTGCTATTGGTCCTAACGGGCAATGTGGCGCCAGTGCCACATCATAGGCCTCGGCCATGGAGGCGATTCTCATGCATTCGGTGATACCCCCAGCGTGAGATAGGTCTGGCTGAATAATGCCAATGCCACCACCTTCAAATACGCGCTTGAAATCAAATCGGCTGTACATTCGTTCACCAGCGGCCAACACGATTGATGAAGACTGTGACAGGTAGGCATATTGTTCAGCCTGTTCAGCCAGGACTGGTTCTTCAACAAATAAGGGGCGGAACGGTTCTAGCTCACGCAATAGCACTTTGGCCATCGGCACTGAGACACGACCGTGAAAATCCAAACCAAAATCCACAGAAGAACCCAAAGAATCTCTGATGGTTGCGATTCGTTCGATGACCTTATCAACAGCGCGGTGATTGTCGACCATTTTCAGGCGGCCACACCCGTTGAGTTTAAAAGTGTCCCAACCTTTACCCATGAGTGTGCGCATGTGCTCAGTTTCCTCAGCGGGATCATCACCGCCAACCCACGAGTAGGTTTTCATCTTGTCACGCAACTTGCCACCAAGCAGTTCATAAACTGGCTGGTTGAGTACCTTGCCCTTTATATCCCAAAGCGCCTGATCAATTCCGGCAATGGCGGACATCAATATTGGGCCGCCGCGGTAAAAGCCACCTCGATAAAGCGTTTGCCAATGATCATTGATGTGTCTTGGATCCTTACCAATCAAGTATGACATCAATTCTTCAACCGCGGCTGCCACTGAGTGAGAGCGGCCTTCTATGACGGGTTCTCCCCAACCGGTGACGCCTTCATCGGTGTCAATGGCCAAAAACAGCCATCGTGGTTGAACCGAGTAAAGCCGGAAATTGGTTATCTTCATGCGTAAATCGTCTACCCTTTCTCTTCTTGGGAGATGCTTTGGGTGAAGGAACCGCCCCCGCGAGTCACCATCCACCCTTATGTATATTTATATGATAAATATGATGGTACAAAAGATGACTATCTATGTCAAAAAGATTCTGCATACATTATGCGGACCTTTTAAAGCCGATCCAGCCCATCTACCGTCAGATATGATAAGGGTTAGACACGGCTTAAGCATAGCAATCTGGAACTAAAGTCACCTTTGTCCAGATGGTTGCTATAGTCTTTTTCTGGTTGATGTTGCATGGCATCCACATAGGGAAGATCAATACCTAAACTCATCAAAGCATCGCCAGCGTAAACTTTTTCAGAACCGAGCAATCGATAGTTACTGTTCGGATCAAGGCCACGAAATTGGGCCCGTCGGTAGGGTAAGTTGGGTGCCGAGAGCACATGATAATAACCCAAGTAGACTCTGTTTCCATCAGCTGATGTCAGCTGCCAACAAACCTCATTACCCGTGTTTTTAATCCGGTGAAAACGGCCCTCGACCATATCTTGTGCTGTGGACTTGAACAGTTCGATCGCGGCCTTTATCTCGTCTTGCGATTGACTCAAATCTTCTTCGTTAAGAGACAATCCTCTGGCTGAAGCAAAAAAACCAACGTCTCGGCGCATCGCGATCGATGTTACGCGTCCGTTTTGATGGTTTGGTACCGGACCGATGTAGCTGGCGAGCGTACTGAGTGGAAACAGATGACTGGCACCACTGATAATGGTCAAGCGACCGACAGGATCACACATATCACTCACCCAACCTTGTGACATGTATCTCAGCATTCCCAAATCAAAGCGGTTGCCCCCTGATGCACAATTTTCAAACAAAATATCCGGGTACTTTGATGTGATCTTGTCAACCAATTCATAGAGCCCAAGCATATACCGATGGGGGACTTCTTGTTGATGCCCAGACGCCAAGGCTAGCGACCCAACTTCCGTCATTACTCGATTCATATCCCATTTGACGTAATCGATCATGCCGCTGCCTAAGAAACTATCGAGCCTCTCATACAAATAGTCCACAACCTCTTGTCTGGACAGATCAAGAGTATTTTGTTGTCGACCTGTGGACAGTGTTCGATTGGGAACCTGAATCAACCAGTCTGGATGATCTCGGAACAATGCACTCTCCTTGTTCACCATTTCCGGCTCAAACCAAAGGCCGAACTTTAAGCCTTTCTGCTTAACTTGCTTTGCGGTTTCTTCGACCCCAGTTGGAAACTTAGTTGGATCCGAGAACCAATCTCCCAGAGAAGACGTGTCGTCGTCTCGACCGACAAACCAACCATCGTCGAGCACCAACATTTCAACACCCAGTTCGACTGCTTTGTCAGCTAACTCAAGCACCTTCTGGTGATCTACATCGAAGTAAGCTGCCTCCCAAGAGTTCAGGTATGTGGGCCTAGACACATTGTAAAATTGCTCGGGACTGATCTGCTCTTTCACAAACGCATGCCAAGTTTGACTCATACCGTCTAAGCCATGAGCACTGAAAACCTGCAGGCTTTCGGGTGTGGTGAATGTATCACCAGCATCAAGTTGCCACTGAAAGTTAAATGGGTTGATTCCCGCCAGTACACGTACACTTTCAAACTCATTCTTCTCTACTGAAATTGAGAAGTTTCCACTGTACATGAGCGCCGTGGCGTAAACATTACCCTGCTCTTCATTGGCTCCTCGGCTCATCAAAGCCAAGAATGGATTATGAGCATTGCTACTGGTACCTCGTGTAGACTCGATAACAAACCTTCCATGTGGAACGTCCATACGTTCCTGCTCAAACTCTCTCGACCAACTACCACGCATATGCAGTAGTTCATAATCACCCTGGGGAAGATCTAGACAGGAACTCATCACATTTTGAATCTGCACTGACTTTTGCCCAAGATTCTTAATTTCGGTAGAGCGAGCAATAAGGTCGTGGTCGCGATAAACGGTGTAATTTAATGTCAATTGCAGCTGACTAACACTATCAACCAAAACCAGCTTTAACGTCTCGCTACGCGAACCTCTGGCACTGGGCAAGCCATTTAACGATGGCTTGTCAGATGTTATCTGATGTTCTTTATACAAAAACGTATTAGTAGTATTTCCGTCAGCATTGAGCACATGAATTGCGGGTTGTCTTGTGTCCGAGGTCCCAAACCATGGGTATTCTTGCGGTGTGTCATCCAAACTGTAGTTTTTAACACCCTGATATTCCAGTACAGTACAACGAAACTCTCTTCTTGGCCCTGCCGCTAAATTACTGTCAAAACGCACCGCCTTCCCGAAGTAAACATGCTCAAGAATACCTTCTGGAGATACCCTTAAGATGTACGAAACTCGCCCATTACTAAGATGGAAGCCCTGATTCACATTTTGTTGGATCATCGATTGATTCATTTCAGGCATAAAGCCCCCTCACTTTGACGTAGCAGTATTCGAATTCGGATTCATTGCCCAAACTCTATTTATAATATAAATAATATTATTGCGAGTATACTCACAACCATTTCCGACGCAATGGCTTTAAATCATTATTGTTTTTAAAAAAAAGGAATCTTTACTCTCGGACAATCTGTGGTTCGCGAAGAATGCCAAATTCACCTGACAAAAAGACCAGCATCATCGACCAACTGTTGAGAAAGTACTAACCCTGAGCATCCCGTGTTGAACTCTGTTCTTGATCCGCGCAGCAGATGGCTAATCCATGGTCTGGGGAGAATTGATGAGCTTTTCTATCTCTTCAATTTTTTCTCTATAAGCTTCATTCGAATGCGCCTCGATTGACTTCAACTGTTCGTAGAGTGCAGTTGCGATGGGTCTTGATTCATCTCGCTTAGCAAAAAAAATAATAGTATCAAGCATGACGAATAGATTCCCCACGTGACGATAAGCACTCATATAGCTTACTCTCGCCGCTTCGAATTGCTGCCTACTTGAGTAAATCAGGCCTTGTGTGCCCAGCAGGTAACCCTTCAAAAGATTGGCCCCATCTTCTTCTACTTTGATCAGAGCAGAGTTGACCACACTCTGAACACGATCAACTGAATAGTTTTCGCAACGATTTAATATCGATTGCCAAGCCAACACATCCAGCTGCGAAGCCACAGAAATCGAGACCCCATTACTAACAATTATTTGTTTAAGTTTTTCAAAATCCTCATCGACAACTTCTTTTATATTAGTGCCCTGGCAATTCGCCACAAGCCGCACAATTCTTAACCTGGCATCCCCTTCAAAGCTTTCAACTGCAAGGTCAATTTCCTTCTGAAATTCCTCTTCTTGTTCACTGTAACCTAAATAGCTCAAGTAGCTTAATCTGGCGCGAACGGAATTGGGTTGATACACGATCTGTGTTTTTATCCACTCTTGTTCAGTGGACCAGAACCCCACTCTAAAATGAGTCAATGTGGCAAAAAGCAGCGCTATACCTGCAACTAGAATCATACCTCGATGACTACCGATGTACTTATGAATTACAACAACGAGTGATAAGAGCAATCCTACAGAAGGCAGATAGTTTCTGTGCTCAAACGCCATCTCCAGAGGTAAAAATGATGACTCAAGCGCATGTCCTACATAGAAAAATAACAATCCAAAGGCGATCAAACTGCCTTTTTGTAGATACCGCAAGGAGGTTATGATCACAATCAAATGCCCTAGCAGCAACAATATTAGCTGAAAATCCAGATCACCAAAGGCCCTAAATCCATCAAAAAAAAGGGTCATATCTGAAATCTTCGGAAGCAGAATCTGTTTTATGTAGAAACCGAGATAGAAGATTTGGCTTAACAATCTCTCTTCTAAAGTGAAGTCTCTGTGTGAATAATCAAACAATCGATCCGCAAGCAAGAAAGTTAGAAGGATTCCTAATATGATTGGCACAATCGTATAACAAAAGATTATTCTTCTTTCATAGATCTTTGGTGATTTGGGCTCTGATGCTCTTGTCGCCATCTCGATGAGAAGAATCATCAATGGAAGCAAAACAGAGTTCTCCTTACTCATCAGCGCCATCAGAAATGTCATGGGTAAAAACAAGAGATAGATCAGCAGTTTTCTCTTATCGGAATTACTGGCTCTTGCCCAGCAGTACAGCGTTAAACTAATGAAAGTGAATAGTGTTGAAAATTGTGCAATTCTTTGAACAGAGTAAAGTACGGTACTCACGAAAAGGGGATGTACGAGCCAAAGTAACGCGACTGAAATGCTGACCCCCAGTCTATCTTTCGAGGTTTTTGACTTTAATAAACCCACGAGCGAATGAACAAACAGAAATACCACCGCTCCGATGAAGGCATGTATTACCACATTGCTCAGCTTGAACGCGTAAGTACTGTCACCGAGAGTTTGAAACGTGACAACAAAACTCCATATAGGAATCACGCGTGTTATGGGGTGAATTCCTGAATCGCTTTGATAATACGAGGCCCGCAACCCCTCAATGGATAAAGGTAAGTCAGCCAATGGTTGCAAAGTTCCTAGATCGTCAAGAAGAAAGGGACCATTCAGACCTGGCATGTACAAACCAATGGAAAGCGAGAGACCCACACAGAACAATAGGAGCAAACGAAGCCACTTGGTCGATGAGGGAGTCAATTTCTTCATTATTTGTGTAGTTTCGTTCCCATAAGGGAGTGGCTTAAAATCCGATTTACAACTAATTTATTTTGAATTAGTTAGGTCAACTTTGAGCTTTGACAAATTGAGTATTGTCAAAAGCACTACCAGACAAACCCAAAATCGGGAAGCTCGGAGTGCCAAAGAACAGTCTTTAATAATACTTTATTCGTAGCAGGAAAGTAGTACAAAGACGACCACTTAGATTGTGAGCCATTATCAAAGCCAAACCGAAGTTTATCGAACTTAAAGATACTTCGCTGATAACCACCTATACCTGAACAGCCTAGAGTCTCTTGCAGCTCTTTCCATCGCAACGTCAGATGACTTAAGCACGTCTCACGAACAAATGATTCATTGCTGATCATTAGACCGAGTATTATCGATTTAAATTGAAAACCAGAGCAAAGACTGCGTGCTGTCATGAGTAGATATTTTTTCTCATACTGGGTGGTTTCCCCGACTTCAGAAGCAACTTGCTGATGCCTCTCAAATTTGCATGAAGTAGGATCGCAATCGGAAACGTAATCAGCTTGATTAAAAATGCGTTAAATACAGTTGAACGAATCCATTCATAAAGCATTAAAAATAATAGATAAAACGTATATCCAGGACATTTACCTTCGGATTTAGCTTATAAACTTACAGAGAGACATTGTTGAACTGAACAAGGCTAGAGCCTATTAATAGATCATCAACAAAATAAGCGGAGAATGCTATGAACGAACAATTAGAAAATAAATCAACGTGGACGAGAATCTTGTTTGTCGCGCTATTCTGGATTGTGTTTCATATAACGCAGTTTATTTTATTGGCAGTGGCGATTGGCCAATGCCTCTTCACACTGTTCTCAGGGAATCCCAATGCGCAACTGATGAAGTTAGGTGATAGCTTAAGCAGATATGTTCATGAAATTCTTGCTTACGTAACGTTCAATACAGATCAAAGGCCATTCCCCTTTAGCGATTTTCCTCACTCAGGATTGGTAATCGAAGGCGAGAAAACGTCCAGTTAAGCGCCTAGAATTTGGAGCCTCTTTACTGAGGCTCTTTTTTTGCATTCTATAGTAAGCAAGCTCAATCAATTCCATCGAAAAACAGATCACTGCCGCTGCGCACCTCTCCGATCTTGTCATTCGGGTTGTACAAATGACACTTTTCAAGTGAGAGACATCCGCAACCAATACACCCCGTAAGACGCTCCTTCATTTGTTGCATTTCGCGTATTCGATTATCGAGTTTCTGCTCAAACTTTTCGGCTAGTTTCGTCCAATCGTCCTTTGTGGGAGTTCTGCTTTGCGGCAGTGCAGCCAATGCTTGTTCTATCTCAGCAAGCGTGAAGCCCAACTTCTGGGAAATCAAGATAAAAGAAACTCTCCGAATAATAGATCGCGGAAACACTCGATGCCCACTTTGAGTTCGAATCGGTCGAATCAGTCCTTTATCTGAATAAAACCTTATGGCCGATACGGCGCAGCCAACCCTCTTAGCCACGGCACCAATAGTCAGCGTTTGATCTTTAACAATTTTCATGATCGACTCTTGATCTAAAGTTAAGTTGAGATATTAAAGTAAATCACCATTATCGACAACTTTGGAGAAACATCATGTCTTTAGCATGTCTTGAGCATACCAATCTAACTACGAATGAGCCCGACAAACTGGCCGATTTATTCTGCGAACTATTTGGTTGGCATATTCGTTGGTCTGGCCCATCACTTGGTGATGGCTATACAGTTCATGTTGGTACAGAACAGAGGTACTTGGCTCTGTATCGGCCAAGGGCACCAATCCCTGGAGGCCGAGTTACAAGTCGGATTAATAATCTAAACCACATCGGCCTGAGAGTGAAAGAAGCGAAAGCTGTAGAAGAACGAGTGATTAAAAGAGGATTTGAAACCTATAGCCATATTGATTATGGCAATTGCAAGAGCTTTTACTTTATGGCCGATCCCGCGCTAGAAATAGAGGTTGTGGAATATAGAAAAGACCCTGCTCTTTAAAATTGCTTGAGTTCATTTTGCAGGCATCGTAATTTAGCCAATCGGTGCAATCATCATATTAATCAAGTAAATGAAGAGACTTTGCGTATATTGTGGCTCGAGTCCGGGCAACGACCCTAAATTCATTGAAGCAGCAAAGTCTCTAGGAAGAAGGCTTGCGGCCGGTAACATTGAGTTAGTTTATGGCGGCGCTGATATAGGGATTATGGGAACTATTGCAAATTCAGTACTGGCCAATGGCGGGAAGGTTACTGGCGTAATACCTAAAGCACTGTGCGTTAAAGAGGTTGCACATCAATCGCTTACATCTTTGGAAGTAGTCGAAGACATGCACGAACGCAAAGCACGAATGTCATCCTTGTCGGATGGTTTCATAACGCTTCCGGGGGGGTTGGGTACGCTGGAGGAGTTATTTGAAATGCTTACCTGGTCGCAACTTGGTTTCCATCGAAAGCCCATCGGTCTATTGAATATCGATGGGTATTTTGACGGGTTACTCGACTTTTTAGACAACTCAGTAAGGGCCGGTTTTGTTAAGGAGATACATCAAAGTTTGCTGTTGGTGGGCAATGATCCAGAAGAATTGCTATCCAGCATGGCCTGTTATCAGTCACCGATAATCGACAAATGGACATCCACTGATCAAGCTATTTAAGCCTTGATGCTCTGGTCCTTTTCATAAACGCCAAACACCCAAGTAAGCCAAGCCAAAATAAAAGAATCCCGGAGGCACTGAGTAACAGACGATACCATATGGGGAATTTTCCTACATGTAAGGGGTAGGCATAGTTCAATGCCTGCACCATGGTCGGCTGTTCGGTCTGGCGTTTCAATATAGCGGTACCATTTGACTGAAAGGAAATGCTGGTACCCCCCATTCGATTCCAACTTTCAGATTCAGAGATACCAACCGAGTAGTTTTCACTCTCTGCAGTAGGTGGGCTAAACCAACGAATTTGCGACGATGGAAAAGAGGCTGAGGTAAATTCAAAGGCCGTGTACCAATCACGAAATGAGCTGTCAGCGTATTGCACTTGATCTAGACTTGCATCGTTATCCACACTGCTTCGCCAATTCATCGGTACGGTCGATGTGATGGGCTCTTTCGGGTCAGAAAATCCATCAGCTAATACGTGCCTGGATTCGGAGGGGTACACTAATACAACTCCGGTTATGGCAATAAGTGTGGCCGGCAGCAGAATACTCACACCGGTATCAAAATGGGTTTTTCTCAGCTGACCGGCCTTACCATTGTTCGGCATAAATTTGACCTTGTAACTGCGACGCCATGGCCACCAAATCACTAGGCCGAGCATCATGGAAATCAGCAGAAAAATTCCAGCAAAGCCAACCGTATTTAGCCCCCATGTGTTGCCCAGTAACAAGCGATGATGTAAATCCAGCAGCCAGTCTTCAAAACGTTCATTAGAAGTCCAAACCTGAATTTGTTCACCTTCTTGCGAATGCCACGCATAGCGTTTATCCGCTAGAAATACTTTGTGGATACTCAGTCCTTCTGAATAAAACTGGACAAATCGAACTTCATTTGATTCGTAAGCGGCAAGTATGCTCTTCACTGCATCTGCCAACACCCTGTTCCTATCCGTGGGTTCTGCTGGCAGCTCTCTTGCCTCGGGAATAGATACCCAGAGATACTCTTTCTTCCACACCAACATAACGCCGGTGATAATCACAACCACCAGCGCCAAAGATAGCACTAGTCCAAGATAACGATGGAACGCCTTCATAAACTCACACACAAAAAGTCAGGCGTGAGTTTAGCAGTTATTCACCCATCAAGGAGAACCATTAATAGCCCGCAGCCTGACCATCTTTTCTGGATTCGCTTGCACCCCAATACACTCCATTATCTCCGACCTGAATTGCTTGATAACCGCCATATGGGCCATTCGCAAATTGAATTTTGTGACCTTTGCGCATCAACTCTCGAATAGTTGCATAAGGAAATCCTGTTTCTAAGTTTAGGATTCCGCCGTTGGTCATCTTGTCGCCAGTGGGTTCAGAGGAGCCACGATGATGAATTCTGGGCGCATCTCCAGCTGATTGCACATCCATACCAAAATCAACCATATTCATAATAATTTGCGCATGCCCTTGGGGCTGCATGGCGCCTCCCATTAATCCAAAACTCATAAATGCCCTGTCACCCTTGGTCACAAACGCAGGAATAATGGTGTGAAATGGTCGTTTACCGCCTTCAAACGCATTGAAGTGGCCTTCCTCAAGACTGAACATTTCGCCCCGATCCTGAAGAATAAATCCAAGCCCAGGGGGTGCCATTCCTGATCCCATCCCGCGATAGTTACTCTGAATCAACGACACCATATTACCTTGCGCATCAGCAGTGGTCAGATAGATGGTGTCTCCTTTCTCAAGAAGCTCGCCCGCTGGAAATTCATTACTGGCTTTGTTCATATCGATAAGAGCCGCTCGTTTCTGTGCATACTCTTTTGAAATCAACTCTTGAACCGGAATCTGGTTGAACGCAGGATCCGCGTAATACTTTGCGCGATCTTCAAATACCAGTTTTTTAGCCTCGGTGAATAAATGAACATACTCAGGAGAATTAAAACCCATGCTGGCAACATCAAACTGCTCCATGATGTTCAGAATCTGTAATGCGGCTATTCCCTGACCATTAGGTGGCAACTCCCAAACATTGTAGCCACGGTATGATGTTGATACTGGCGCCACCCACTCGCTGGTGTGATTTGCCATATCTAAGTACGAGAGATGCCCACCATTTAATTGCATGTAGTAAGCAATCGTTTTAGCGATCTCGCCCTTGTAAAACGCATCTCTGCCTTCTACCGCAATTTGTCTCAATGTGTTCGCAAGGTTAGGATTTTTCCATATCTCACCTTCCTTCGGCGCTCGACCTTCAATGGTAAATTGCTCTGTAAAACCGGGCCATTTACTCAAAATCGGTACTGATCGATTCCAGTAGTAGGCAATCAATTGAGAGACTGGAAAGCCATTTTCAGCGTAATCGATTGCTGGACTTAAAATTCTATCCATTGGCAAGCTACCAAATCGTTTATGAAGCTCAAACCAACCATCTACTGCACCCGGCACGCTCACCGGAAGCGGACCATGAGAAGGAATACTCTCATGACCATTTTCAATAAACCATTCTCGAGTTAAGGACTGTGGCGATCGCCCAGACGCGTTCAATCCGTAGAGTCGTTTACCTTGAGCATCCCAAACAATAGCGAACAAATCACCGCCTAAACCACATCCGGTTGGTTCGACCAGGCTAAGTACCGCATTGGCCGCGATCGCTGCATCTACCGCGTTTCCTCCAGACTTAAGAATATCCAGCGCGACCTGGGTAGCCAAAGGCTGGGATGTTGCTGCCATTCCGCGTTGGGCTAATACCGGGGAACGGGTTGCAAACGTTTCTCCCGTCACCCTATCAGCAGACAAGCTGCTTGAACTGACCGCAACTATCGATAACAGAATGATTCCTGATAAGTATTTTCTCATTGAGGCTCTCCAATAGTCTCCATGTGGAACATCGACTTCAAAAACAGAGTACTAACATGACTACTATAAAAGTCATGTTGTTTCGATACAACACGTGAGCAATATATCAAGATCTAAGACAATTACGCCCCCTTTGATCAAAGCAAGGTTAGCAAAATAGAAGTAGGAGACTGGGTAGCTATGGTTCTGCTATGTCTCAACTATCTACGAGAACAAAAGCCCACCGTTGACATCCATGTTCACACCGGTAAGAAATGAAGAGTTCTCCGATAGCAGATACTCCACGGCGTCAGCAACCTCGTTGGGACGGCCCTCTCTGCGCAATGGAGTTCCATTAGCGACATTAGTTCGGACGTTATCATTGGTAAACGTATCATGAAAAGTCGTGCTAATCATTCCCGGACATAAGGCGTTGACTCTAATGCCCTGCGGACCTAATTCTTTCGCCATTGATCGGGTGAAAGTCATAACAGCGCCTTTGGAAGTGGCGTAAGCTGAAGCACCTGGACCACCTCCATCACGACCAGCCTGAGACGCAAAGTTCACTATCGAGGCCCCTTCTCCCATATGTGGCACTGTTGCTTTGATGGTCAAAAACGTTGAGGTCAAATTTAGCCGCATGACATAATCAAAAAACTCTTGATCCATTTCCTCGATGGTCTGACGCTTTACGAGTCCGCCAGCGACATTGACCAGCCCATGTATCGTAGTTCCATAATTATCCAACGCAGTGTTTACCCAATTGCCCACGTCCGTTGCACTGGTCATGTCCCCTTTGATTACCACAGCCTCACCACCCATCGAGCTTAACTGCTCTCGAAGGGAATTAGCCTGCTCCTCGCTGCCGAAGTAATTGACAACCAAGTTAGCCCCGCTTTTCGCTAACTTTAACGAAATCTCTCGGCCGATATCACGAACTCCACCAGTAATCATTATTGTTTTGTTCTTCAAACTCATAACTGCTTCACCACCATCAATGTTATTTTTCTAATGTTCAGCATGCCGCTACGCCTTCGGTTTAAGTGGCTCAATCTTCGGACACAAAATCCAGATACTCGCCATTGCGATCACGGCCAAGGCTGCTCCAATGACAAAGGCTGGAGCGTAGTTTCCGCCTGAGGTTAACCAAGGAACCAGCGATGTAAGTGCAACAGCACCAAGTTTTGCCGCCATTCCGGCAAGCCCTGCCAGGGTGCCCACTGATTTCCCGCCGTAAAAATCACTTGGAAGCGTTTGAACGTTGCCTATGGCTGTTTGAAAGCCGAACAGAATAACGGCCATCAATAGAACCGCCGTCACTGGCGAACCAGGGTTCGACATGGCGAGGAGCGTCGGCAACATAATTAAACAACCTAGGGTGATGATCATTTTTCTTGTCGCATCTACACTCCATCCAGCTTTTATCCTATTTTGTGCGAGAAGCCCACCGAACCAAGCGCCAAGCATCGCGCCGACGTAGGGAACCCAGCCGTAGATTCCAATGGTTTTTACGTCCATTCCATAGACTTCACTTAGGTAAATGGGAATCCAGAAGACGAATAACCACCAAATAGGATCAATAGCCGCTGAGGCAATGATGACTCCCCAGCTTTGCTTATGGGACAACATGACGCCTGTAGACGGGTTATAACCGTCATCAGATTCTCCTTCTTCATTGATGTCTTGATTCTTCTGGCCACTTAGAATGTACTCACGCTCCTCCTCACTGATCCATGGGTGTTCCTTAGGCGGAGCCTTTACTAAAATCCACCAAGGGATCAACCACAATAAGCCAGTAAGACCGACAATGATGAAAATCGCCTTCCAACTGAAGTAGATCGACAAGAAAGCAATCAGCGGGATGGAGACGATGCCGCCAATCGCTGCCCCTGAGTTAAAAATACCTTGTGCGAGCGCACGCTCCTTGGTAGGGAACCATTCCGCGTTGCCTTTGGTCGCACCGGGCCAGTTTCCGGCTTCTGCCACTCCGAGTATGGCTCGGAAAATGCTGAATGAGACCACACCTTTGGCGAAGGCATGCAAAGCTGTCGCGATTGACCAAATACCAATGGACAGCGCAAAACCCAGTCTAGTTCCTACCCAGTCAAATATCTTGCCGAAAATGGCTTGACCGAAGGCATAAGAAAATACGAAGACGACAGAAATAAGCGCGTAAATCTCCTTTCGCTCATCATCAGTCTTGTTTGGATAAAGCTCTGAGGCAATCTCTGGCCAAAGCACATTGAGCGATTGTCTATCTATGTAATTAATGATGGTCGCCAGTGCGATCAAGGTGATAACCCACCACCGCAAATTTTTTATTTTCATTATGTCACCGTTTTTATGCTCGGTAGTTTGCACCTACATCGCAACTGTATTCAGCGCGTGCGGCTACTAGCTGTATCATCACAAAATTGGTATTACCAATATTACGATGATATTTTTACAATATTAAACCCATTTTGTATGTCAATCAATACCTTAAAGTTCAAACCCATGGTTGACGAATCATAGAAATAAGAGTCTAAAAGTCGAAAAACCGAAACCTGTTGATCTGCCGTTACCTCAATTGAAGCAAGAGTTTGTCTTCAATACGGCGTCTGCGGCACTAAATAATGAATTTGACCTTTCATTGTATGACAATACGTTGTTTCTTGGTTATAATTTAAAAAGGTCAATCCAAAGAAATATTCCAATGGCGAGCAAAGAAAGACTCTATATAACGGTTTTCAACAGAATCTCTGATTTGATCAAGGAAGGTGAGTTTCCGGTAGGAAGCCGACTCCCTACGGAAAGAGAACTCGCCGAACGCTTTCAAGTTAGCCGACCAACCATCCGAGAAGCCATTATCGCCTTAGAGGCCAAGGAAGAAGTCAGCGTTAAGCCAAGCTCTGGCGTATACGTTTTAGGCAATAATTTAATCAATGATGATTTCAGCCATGAAATTACCGCTTTCGAATTACTTGAAGCGAGAGTGGTTCTGGAAGGAGAAGCGGCTGCATTAGCGGCGCGCATGATCCAACCCGAGGAAGTCGATGAGCTTCGTAAGGCACTAAGGAAAATTGAGCTAGAAGATGTTAAAGACACATCTTCATCAGGTGCCGATCGGCAGTTCCATAATGTTATTGCTCAGGCAACACACAACCGTGTGGTCGCTAAGCAAATACACTATCTTTGGGACCTACAAGAAAATCTAAGCCACATCAATCGAGCGCACAATGCCGTTTGTTTTGAAGAGGATCGCGAGCGTCGCATTGCCGATCATGCCGCAATTTTCAATGCCATCGCCGAGGGAGATGCAAATAAAGCTCGCGACGCAATGCGAGAGCACTTCACGGATATATTAGAAGCCATGCATGCCGCCTCAGAACAAGAAGCCGTAGAGGCAGCGAAGCTTAAAGTTTCCAAAATGAGAGAGCGTTTTAAAATTGCGTAATACATAGAAAGCAGCTAGCTCTCTCACTAAAGCCCTAACTTAGAATCGGTTGTGAAGTTCTAGGATAGTAAGATACAAACCCCAATCCTCCCTACCCTCAGCTTTCCGAGACATCAATTTAACTATTGGCAATTTTTGCTGAGACCCAGGCAGAGCTTTACATAAGCTGGGCAATTAAACTGTCACTGTCGGTGTGTAGATAACCACGATTAGTGAAACCTGAATAAAGTAATTTATTGATAAACTTCTATTGGCAATCCAAGTCCCTCTAAGCCATTTACCAGTCGAAGTAAGACGGAAAATTCATCAAATAGAGCCAACTAAACCCAAACATTGTGCCCATAAAAAAAGGCGCCGCGTAAGCGGCGCCTCGGATATTAGCATCGATCATTGACCACGTTAGAATCGATAGCTAGCTCCCACGGTGATTCGTCTATCAGTCAACCCCTGGAAACACAACAGCGCCCCCTCATTGACACAAGACTGCACGACATCTTCTTCCGTTAGATTCACGGCCTCAATTCCGATATTGAGGTTTTCAGTTACGTCATAACTGATGCTGGCATTTAGCTGGCCGCGGTCTTCCTGTACAACCGGAAATCCCCATGGAAAACTACTGGTGCTGCCGAAATCATCAGATCTGTATGCTTCACGCCATGTGTAACGTGCTCTTGCAGACAGGCCATACTTCTCATAGAACAAGGTGATGTTGTAAGAATTTTCTGAAAGATCCAGCAATTGGGCTCTCAGATCCACATCACTCAATCCAGAGATGTTTGAAAACACATTTGATGCACGACTTGTTGCGCCATTGAACGTATCGCCACCACTGAACTCTTGCTTAGTGTAGTTAGCTACAATGCCGAAACCGGAAGCCCAACCAAGACTGTCTTCAAACTCAGAGAGATCGTATTGAAACGCAAGCTCGAAACCTTTCTGCGTGGTTTCACCAGCTCCATTGATCGTTTGTGAAGATGGCACACATACACCAACCCCGCCTTCTGGACCAAACACGTTCACATCCGCAATTGGGTTGAAGATACCACCGCCCTCACAAGGAGCGGTTGTGTCTCTAAATCCTGTTACCGGGTCTTCGAATGGACTTTCATTATTCCTGGCAAAAAGCCCCGTACGCTTTTTATTGAAGTAACCAATACTGACCACCGCTGCTGGTGCAAAGTACCACTCCGCAGACAAATCGATCGACTTAACCTCTTCAGGTTCTAGTCCAGGGTTTCCAAGTGCAACCGCCGGATTTGGGCTGGTGCTAAAAGAGAACGCCGACGAAAGGTCATCAAAGTCAGGCCTACGAACGTCTTCCCCATAACCAAAGCGAAGCACCACATCCTCAGAAACATTTGCCACTAGGTTTATTCTAGGCAACAAGAAGTCATAAGAACCGGTCGATGAAGTAGGAGACACAACACCATCTAACTGAGAGAAGCCATTAGAAGTAATATCAGTCTCAAGATATCTCAAACCAACATTTCCACGAAAAATACCATGCTCGAAATTCGCTTGAGCATATAGTGCATTGGTTTCTTCTTCGATATCAAAAAAGGCACTGGTGCTGGAAGTCGGCGAGTTGATTGATCTAGAACCTCCAATGGCTGAAATAGCCGCATTCAATGTGGCTAAAACGCCATCCGGATCGGAGGCTACTAGCTCAGGATCAATGGTAATAAAATCCCGAACGAACAGCGCTCGACCGTCAGCCGCATTGAAGTTGTTTGGACCTACTGCGATTACGTTAGAGAACAAATTAGCGCGTGGGCTATCCGACAGTCTTCTTAGACCAACACTGGTGCGGATTTGATCACGTAAGCTAGATGTCTCATTTCTTCGGAATCCAAAATCCACTGAAGTAATGCCTGTGTCATTTAACTCGTATGAGAAGTCTGCACGCAGTGCATCTTCACTATTCTCAGCAATATTGCGCGAGATATTAACATCTCGAAGCACCGAGTTAGCTGGATCAAGCAACTGATCCGGCGTCGGCGCAAACGGTTCGCCAAAAGCCACTCCGAACGTTAATGACCCACCTGTCAGATCGTAAACAAATGGCGTACTGTTATCGTTGGCGCCACCTGGATCCAGGGGGGCATTCGGATTAATGAAGTTCAACGTTGTGTTAAAGCTTGGAGTCGTTGTATCTGAGCTAGAGGTTGCAAACTGAAAATTTGCAGATAGGCGATCATTAATCTGCCACTCGGCACCCAGACTGAAAATCTCACTCTCAGTGAGTCTTGACCCTGTATCTGAAGAGAATCTTAGGTTCGGATCATCATCATCATCAGCCAAATCCACACCGATAACACCAGTCAATGCCGCTTGTACGCTACCCAAGTTTTGAACACCGTTCGAACCATCCAATGATCCAAAGTTGATTGTTTGGAATGAGGTTGGAACGGAAATATTATTGAGTGCACTGACACCCGAAGCTTGGATACGAGAACTTTCTTGTCGACGCTCTTGATCATTGATGATGGCATCAAAAGAGAGCTTCAATGTTTCACTTGGTGCCCACTCAAAAGTACCTGCAAAGTTCTTAGTCTCATATTCAAAATTGTCATAATCTTGAACGAAGAATTGAATCGGGAGAAAGTCAAAGCTCTGAGCACTTGCTGCTCCGCTTGTCGCTCCAATAAAATTGTCTCTATCTGCACGAGGACGAAAGGCAGTAACATCCTGCTCTGTATAACTTGCGCTAACAACAAAACCAAAATCGCCGTTATCATTAGACCAGTTGTCGCCATATGTCCCAGAAACACGAGGCGTGGCACTGTCAGTTGAGAGACTACTATCCTCCGCTTGGAGGCGTATGGTAGCCACTCGATCTTGTAAATCTAGAGGACGAATGGTGCGTAGATTTATCGTGCCGCCCACTGAACCCTCAATAGTTTTAGCTTCCGGAGCTTTTGTAACTTCCACACCCGCGATAATGCCAGCAGAAACATCCTCGAAGTTAATGCCGCTGCGACCTGAACCCGAACCAACGGTGGAAACACCATTGATTTCGGTTCTATTGGCATTGGTACCGCGAATTTGAACACCGGTTCCTACGCCCGCAGTCCGCGTAATTTGTATACCCGTGACATTCTCCAATACTTCCGCCAGGTTTTGGTCAGGCAATTTACCAATGTCTTCTGCCTGGATAACTTCCACTAGGTTATCTGAAGCTCTTTTCTCCGCCAACGCGCTTCTTAATGAAGAGCGTATTCCTGTTACAACTATTTCTTCTAACTCTGAGGCCGACTGACCGCTTGCTTCCTGCGAGTGGGAAACACCTGATGCCGTCGCCATTAAGCACATCAGTCCGATTGCTGAAAGTTTAGGTTTTGTCACTAAGCTTGAAAGTGACTCACCTCTATCTCCTCTGTGTAATCTTTTCATTTTATGTTCTCAACTATTATGTTTTACAACTTCACACCTTTAGCGCAAGACGATTCTTACAAATTAGTATGCTCATTGCAATATTTTGGTAATAACAATATTGCTTTTTTTGGTCTTACCAATTTGCTAAATTCAACAGTTAAGTAACTCTTAGGATACTTTGATAGCGCTGCAAACGAACAGAATTTAATGCCCTTGGCGTAAATTAACAATAACAAGCGATTGATTTATAAACGATAATTCTAACTACATAGGGAAAAGCCAATTGTTGAATATTCGGTCTGATAATAAAAATATTTTTACGTGGTAATAAACAGATGGGTCAGACAACATTTTGGACAAAACGTATATTAGCTGACATCAGAACATGGATTGAGAGGAATCCAACTCAAATATCGATGTGATAGAAGCTGTCTGGCGACACTTTATGTCAAACTTAACGGGTGCCATTTCTCACTTTCTAGTGAGGATTTGGCTTTACGCTGTGTCTTCACTAATATGCAAACAGAGACATCTTAAAACATTGGAGGGTTACCATGGGCGCGACTGGACAAAGGGGAATGACGAAAATATGCTCACTACTGTTGTTTGGCGTTACTTCGCCAAACACACTAGCTCAAAAACAATATGATCATGGACACGGTGCCATGCAAATATTTGATGCTGAGGGAATGGCTAATACGCCCGCCTGGGTAATGGTATGGATCTCTTTTATGGCAATTTGTTTTCTTAGCAGCGCCTTGTTCGTTAAGCAGCATAGCGAAGCAAGATGGGTTTTAGGCGCATTTATCACAGGGGGCATTATTACAGTTCTCTCGACTCGGCTGTTCGCCATGCCATTACTGTCCGGTTACATCGCGCTGATTCACGTTGTTTGTTGGACACCTGCGCTTATCATATTGCTGACACGGCGACCATTCTTAGGAGACAAATCATATTTCGCCAAATGGTCAGGCCTGATGACGTTTGTGATTATGTTTTCCTTCGTCTTTGACATCAGGGACGCTGCAATATTTTTAGTCAGTTACTAACGGCTAGCGCGCGCCTAAAAAACCAATCTCAACTGTCTGAACTGGCGAGAGTCCATAAAGTTAAGAACACTCAGCCAGCTTCTTTTCTTTAATCAGATGATTATTCGACTGCTATTTCCACTGCCTTTAGAAATGCTGGTCTCGAAGTACAGCGCTTCAAGTAGTTTTGTAAGCTTGAGAAATCTTGGAGTAAGCCCAGTTTATCTGCCATAGAAACCACGTAGGCGATACCAAAATCCGCACCCGAAAATTCGCCTAAGATATAGTCTTTATCTGCAAGCATATTAGTTATGTGACCAAGGTGCAGACTTACCTCAGAATCACTGAATGGAGTGATGACCGGGTGATCGACACCACTTCGTAAGGTAAGCATTTTAAGCAACAAAGGTGCAAATACCGAACCTTCTGGATAGGCTAGCCATTGCTGATACTCGGCCCAACGCTTCAAGTCTGATTGATCTGGATGTAGCGTATGACTTTGATCATACTTGGCCATTAAATAGGCATTTATAGCGCCAGACTCGGCTAGCATTAACTCTCCATCTTCGATAACTGGGCTTTTACCTAGCGGGTGAATCTCTTTCAAATCCGTTTGTGACCTCATCGTCTCCGGATCTCTAAGGTATACCTCAAGATCATAGTCGGCACCCAGCTCCTCTAGAAGCCATACGGTGAATAAAGAGCGGCCAATCCGCAAGTGATGTAGCTTGATCATAGTGTTAACTGCTTTACTGATTTTTAATTGTTGAGCCAAGATATATTGGCGTTCTGATAGTGCCCCTCATTGAGCCTAGCGCGCATTCTGCGAAGCGTCTTATAAGGCTCTTCTGTGGACAGAAGATTCGTTAGCCAAACTGGCAAGGCGCCATTGGGATTTATGTGGGCGTAGTTCTCAATGATCAGACCTTTAGAGGATGGAACAATACGCCAGAGTACACGAGCATAAGTCATGTGTATGTATTTTGAATTTAATTCTTCCGATGCCAGAGGATCAGCATTGCTCTCCATGCTGACAATGCCAGAGCAACGGTCTTTCTCCCACCTGATCAAAGAAATACTGTCTCGATCCTTGGCGGGAAATGGCAAATCAACAACCGCATAAACTCTGTGCTCTAATTCTGAGTCAGAGCTAAGCACCTCTAGTCCTTTGCAGGTTTTCGCCCACTTACCACAGTTCTCAAAATCCATCAGAAGCGCCACCACTTCACTTAAGTCTGACTCTATCCGCATGGTTGTGAAGACCGCTCGATGTCGGGACCCAGGAACTTTCGCTGTATAAACCTGTATACCCCTTTTATCCTTCTTTAAGCTCCACTCTAATTGGTCAAAGTTCACCGAGTCATTTTCTGCGTTAGCAGATGGGACTAGCAGCGTGCACCCCGAGATCATCACTATCAAGAAAAGCCTTAGCAACATAATCCCGTCGCCGCCATTGTCCACCACGCCCCCAAGTCTAGTATTTGTTAGTTTAATATTACGATAATGCACAAAAGAAATACCTCACACAATTTTGAATTCCTTCATTTAATGTATGATGTGTCCATTATTAGTATCCATCGAGGTGATTATGGTTGCGAAAACACATTTTAAGAAAATGTCGGAAAGTACAGCCCAAGATTGGCAAACAATCATTGGGGAGCAAATGGCTTTCATGAGGGGCCTTCCAGACCGAATCCTGACACATATGGAACTACTCAGTGACGATTATGGCGGCTTCCCTGTAGACCGACTTCAACACTGCTTACAAACAGCTGAGCTTGCTGCTGAAGCGGGAGAGGATGAAGAGTATGTTGTGTGCGCGCTCCTCCATGATATTGGTGATACCCTCGGCAGCACCAACCATGCCGACGTTGGGGCGGCGATACTTCAGCCATTCGTCAGCGAGGAGAATCATTGGATGATTAAGAACCACGCGGTCGTTCAGGGATACAATTTTTTCCATTACATTGGCATGGACCGCAATCTGAGAGACCAACTTCATGACCATCCATATTATGAACAAACGCTGAGATTTGTTGACCGCTACGACGACCTTGCTTTTGACAGCAGCAAACCGAAACTGTCATTAAAAACTTTCGAATCTATGGTTAGAAACGTGTTAAGCGAACCAAAGCACAGTCTGTATAAAGACGCGATAAAATAGGAAATAACAATGTATAAAGGCGAGATATTTAACAGTGTTAGCCATTTGGTGGGGGCCGTGTTCGCAGTGATTGGGTCGTCGGTTCTTATCACGTATGCAAGCATCTTTGGCGACGCGACAAAAATCATAAGCTACACCATTTATGGAGTCACACTATCGACACTCTACGTCATGTCCACGCTCTATCACAGCTTTAGAGGCAGAGCTAAAGACATCTTCCAACGCCTAGATCATTTAGCAATCTATCTGCTCATCGCTGGAACGTATACGCCTTTTGCGCTCGTGGCGATTGAGGGTGCTACTGGTTGGTGGCTGTTCGGCACCGTTTGGTCACTAGCCGTAATAGGAATGATTATCGAACACGTCCCTATCAAGGGGCCGCGTGTTATCCCTATTATTATTTACGTTGCAATGGGATGGGCTTGTGTATTCACACTGGACGCAATGATCGCAGCCATGTCTCCTCTTGCATTCAATCTGTTGCTAGCAGGCGGCTTAATTTACAGTATCGGCGTTATTTTTTACGTATTAGATCACTGGTACCCAACCATGCACGGCGTATGGCATTTATTTGTATTGGGTGGAAGCACTTGCCACTATTTTTCCGTCTTTTTACTAGACTGACTTACTAAACTAAAAAACTGACTTACTACACTAAAAAGAAGCTCGCTGTTAATGCACAGAGGGCCGAATGAGTCTTCCTGGTCGAGCTAAAGTGACCTGGTCATTTTCGATTACTTGTTGACCAGAGACAAAAACCGCTTTGTAGCCGCTCACTGGCTGTAGTAATCGCTGACCACCCGCAGGTAAATCTTCAATCATCTTTGGTACTCCTAGGGCGAGGCCTTCATAGTCGATCACGTTAATATCCGCTTTCATACCAACCTTAATTAGCCCTCGATCACCCAAACCTAGATAATCGGCACCATCTGCTGTTAGCATCTGCACTGCTCGTTCTAGAGAAATGCAACTGCGATCTTTTCTGGCGCGATCGCGAGTCCAATAAGACAATAAGTAGGTTGGAAAACTGGCATCGCAAATCGTTCCCACATGCGCTCCCCCATCGGAAAGTCCCGGAAGGGCCTTTGGATGAGTGAGCATTGTGTAGACGTTCTCGTAATTCATTTCAGTGTAATTGAATACCGGGAAATACAATAAGGCGTGCCCATTGTCCTCGATCATCAGATCGTAGGTTTTTTCCCATATCGACACCCCATCAGCGCGAGCGCGTCCCGCTATCGAGGTGTCGTTTCCCTGCTCATAATCAACCCTACCTTCGTAATCCAGCTTGAAAATCTTTTCAGCTAACTGCGGATACTGCTCTATCATCATATCCACCAAAGGTGGCACGGAGGACCCTGGTCCGGCCAAGGCAACAGGAGACTCAGAAAGTAGCTGTTTCTTGAATTCTGGATCGCGCATAATTTGAACGCGCTGGTCCAGTGACTTATCTCGGATTTTTAAGTAACTAGGGTGCCCCATTAGTGGATGAAAAGTACAGTTTAATCCATTGAAAACACCGATAGCCCTAGGCGCAACTTGAAGCCTGATATCCATGCCTTCATCATTAAGTTTCTCACTTCCCGCTATGATTTTTTTCCAATCATCAGGGGCAAAATCTCGTTGCATAAGCGACATGGATCCAGGCCGACCACCGGCTCTGAAGTAGGCTTCCATTAGATCAAATTCATTATCAAAATTGTCTTCCGGTCGCACCATATCAAAGTCATTTACAGCCTGTAATACACCATAATCCAGATTTTCAAATGCGCTGGCAATACCAACCAATTCTTCTCGACTGGCTTCACTCGCGGGCGTCCAATCTCCATCTGCTGTTTTGTGTGAATCACTGCGACCCGTTGAAAAGCCGATCGCACCCGCTTCCATGGCTTCGCGCACCAAACGTTTCATTTCATTGATATCTTCACTCGTCGCGCTTTCATCGAACATCGCTCTGTCGCCCATCACATAGACTCTTAGCGGGTCATGCGGAACCATGACTGCAAAATCAATAGTGTGTGGCATGCTATCAATTGCATCCATATACTCCGGAAATGACTCCCACTGCCACTGAATGCCCTCATGAAGTGCGGTGCCAGGAATGTCTTCCACACCCTCCATCAATCTAATTAATCTATTTCTATCCTGCTTTCGACAGGGGGCAAATCCCACGCCACAGTTTCCGAGAACGGCTGTTGTTACACCGTGATTAACTGATGGCTTGAGTTCTTCGTCCCAAGAAACTTGGCCGTCATAATGTGTGTGTACGTCGATAAACCCAGGGGTGACCAGCATGCCCTTGGCATCCATCTCTCTCTTAGCTTCTCCTAAACAGTCTCCGATTTCAGCAATCTTTCCATCTAATATGGCCACATTTGCGATGCGGGACTCCGCGCCACTTCCATCAACAATAGTTCCGTTAGTTATTTTTAGATCAAACATGACTACTTCCCCGTTTCTTATCAATTGTTCTAAACAAAGTTAGTACTGCAAACCCGGCAATGATATGCCAAGTTCCCCACAAGCCAGCGATGGCGGCGGTTGCCCCTAGGCCGCCCATTTGGCTCATGATTATTACAATGCCGAGACCTGCATTTTGAATACCGATCTCAAAAGTGAGCGATCTTTTGGAGGCTGGATCTGCCTTTATGAACGCTCCGATCATATACCCGAGTAGATAAGCGCAAGCATTGTGCAAGGCAACGATACCAATAATTGCGCTTCCTACAATAATTATCAGCTCTCCAGCCTTTGCGGTGGTTACGACGATTAAAATTCCCAGAGCAGCGGCTCCAAGTTTTAGCAGCGGCCCTCTAACAATACTGGAAAAATCCGGCAATCTATGAGCCAAGGTCATACCAACAGCAAGTGGCACGGCTAATATGAGTATGGTCTGCAGCAAGAAAGCCATTACATCTATTTGAATCTCATCCAGCATTGATGCCGTCGGCTCATACAGATTAGACCAGAAGATAATAGCTAACGGTGTGTAGAACGCTGCAATAACACTCGAAACCGCGGTCAGGGACACGGATAAAGCCGCATTTCCTCGCGACAGCACGACCAAGATGTTCGACACATTGCCGCCGGGGCAACAAGCAATCAAAATCATACCGAGCGCGATACCCGGATGAGGAGGTAATAAATAACAAAGCGCAACGGTCATCATCGGAAGGCCAATCATCTGACCCAGAAAACCCGCTGTAAAAAGCCGTGGTGCCTGCTTGATAAATTGAAAGTCTGAGGTCTTCAATCCCAATGCAACAGCCAGCATCATCACAAATATTGCCGCAGACATAGCCAGTTGGCTAATCGGCCCCATTTGTAACTGGAAGGTATCTAGTGCTGGCGGCATCAGAATGATCCCGATTAACGCCTCTTTTTAAGTTCCATCTTAACCACATCCGTATACGGTACGGTGTAGGTCATCACTCCTCCGTATTTAAATATTTCTATTGAAAGCACGTTATCCTCGATACCTAGTAATCGACCTTCGATGGGACTTCGATCCTGGGTTCTCAAAACACGGATATCTTCATCGATATAATTTCTTGCATCGTTCAAACTGACATGGGTGTAGTGATTCGTTTTCTTTTTAACTATCTGCGGCCTTGATCGCTCTTGAACGGTACCATCGGGCGCATTCATAAGCTCCTCGAGATCTCTTCGTTTAAACCCAACTATCTCCTGCGACTCTCCGTCAGCGCTATCTTCGAGCGTATCTTCTTCAATGGATAGCTCATCAGCTCCTCCAAAGTTCATGGTATTGATGGCGACACTTTCGCCCTCTAATTGGATATTAAGATTTAACATTCGCAATACCTGGTTCGGCGAGGCATTTGCCGCGAATGATGGGTTCATCAGACGACTGCTTGGGCTGGAACTAATACTGACTTCCTTTCCACCTTTGAGAAAGTCAGCCAAAGCGATGCGTGCCTTTTCTCCCAAATCTGCCTGAAAGGAGTTCACCATAAATTTTCTGGACTTCACGACCTTTTCCAAATACTGCTCAGTACTCAGTTTGAACTGTTTTGCACAGTAATCCAGCATTGACTTTGCGGCTTGCTCTTCAAGATAGTAATCATAGCTCATGCTTTGAATGGGAGGACCTTGTGTGGCTAGTGCGATCGGATTTGCTTGCTTGGCGTCGAAATACATTGAAAAGTTTGAACTGGAGATTTGATCATCACCTCGGAAATCTAGATACGCACTCATCGGGTCCGAAATATTTAGGTTCAAGCGCGCATTCATAACTATTTCATCAAACCCTGCGGCACTGTATCGAATCACTCCCGTGAAGCTCTTGCATTCCTCTTCCTGAATCAGCTGTTCATACATCACTGTAGGAAATTTCAGCTGATCTAGAATAAAGCTAAGTCTCGGCGGAATCTCTCCTTTCTCTAATCGACTCTTACCATTAATGTGAAAAGAAAAATCTAGGCCTTCGAGGCGAACAGACTTTACAGAGACGGTATCAAAAGAACCGTTTGGTGTGACGCGCAATCCCTCTAGATCCAGAGACCCATCAAAACCAAGCGTTAAATCATCGTAAGATACATCGGCGAAGAGTTTTGCAGTAGCTATGCCTTTATCGAGTTCCTCTTTGTACTTGGACTCAATATAAAATTTCGCACCGACGACAACGGCGGCCAATATCAGTATTCCACCAAGGATTTTATTCATGTCGATCTACTATTAATATTCCAGACACTTAGTCTACGAATAACCCATAGAAATTACAAAGGCCGATTGCGCAGCATCAAACAATCTCAATCGAAATCTATCTGGATGAAAATTAAGACGTACCGGGGTTGCTTCAACCTGGATCAGGTAGCATCTGAAATTCGAGAGGTCGTTGCCTTATAGAGCTCACCAGACTAGATGCGAAAGAAAATCATATAAATTTGCCCACCCGAGAAATGGCTTGTTTCAGTGTGAGAATACTACACCGAGGCAGGCACAGCCTGAGACTAGGAGGTCAGACAAGAGTATGGTTGGTTTTTTGGTAACAAACTGGAGAGATTTTTTGGAGTCTGAGAGGACACTTTACAGCGGGATAGATCGAGGCTAGCACTCTAACCAGCTAGCAAAACTCAGAATTGTTTTTTCAAATCTACCCGATCGGCCATAACCCGATTATTGCATGACGATTATGGCCGATTCAGGTTAAAACTAAATATGCAGAGCTTTTCCTAAGGCACGCAGAGCAGCCTCCTGAAAACCCTCAGACTGAGTAGGATGAGCATGAATAGTTGCTCCAATATCCTCCAGGGTTGCGCCCATCTCGATGGCCAGTGAAAAAGTTGAAGACATTTCAGCAACCCCAACACCGACAGCCTGAATGCCCATTACAACGTGATCTTGTTCTCGGGCAACTACTCTTACGAAGCCGTCCTCTCGCTCGGCAGTCATGGCTTTTCCATTTGCTGCAAATGGGAACTCAGAGACCAACGCGTGATCAACTTCATGCGGCAATTTCCCACAAGTTACGATCTCAGGATCGGTAAAACACACAGCGGGGATGCACTGTTTATCCCAGGAAAGCTTGTGGCCCGCGACTCGCTCTGCCACTAGCTCCCCTTGAGCAATTGCGCGATGTGCCAGCATTGGATCACCAGTGACATCACCAATAGCGTAGATACCTCGCATGGATGTCTGACAGGCATCGTTAACTTTGATGAACGGACCATCCATAGAAAGCATCAATTCGTCCACTCCAACAGTCCCTGTGCACGGCCTTCTGCCAACGGTAACCAGAACCTTTTCAGCTTCGATTGAACCTTGATTAGTGAGCAATTGGTTACTCTCAAATCCGGTAGCCAGAGTATCTAACTTCACCTCGATATCCAACTCTTTCAAGCGCTTCATGACGGGCTTAGTAAGAGCTGCATCGTATTGCGGCAAAATTCGATCAGTGGCTTCAACCACTGTTACTTTAGCCCCCATCTTGGCATAGGCGGTGCCGATTTCCAGACCGATGTAACCACCTCCCACAATCGCCAGTGAATTTGGCACTTCAGTCTGCGACAAAGCCTCTGTTGAGGACCAAATATCATCTCCAAATGGCAGAGAAGGTACTTCAATGGGTGCTGAACCGGTAGCGATGACGATATTTTCGGCTCGAACCGTCTGCTCACTTGCGTCCGTCTTAACGGTGACTGTCTTACCATCTACAAAGTGAGCATCACCTTGAATGAATTTAACCTTCGATTTTTTAAACAGGCCAGACACACCTTGATTCAAACGGGAAACGATGCCGTCTTTCCAAGCGACGGTTTTTTCTAAGTCAATCGTTGCTCCACTCGTTTGAATACCGAGTGGCCCTTGGCTGGCATGAGTGATCTTATGAAACTCGTCTGCCGCATGGATCAACGCTTTTGACGGAATACAGCCTACATTGAGGCAAGTTCCTCCGGGTGCCTGCCTATCCACGATAATTGTATCGATACCCAATTGGCCCGCACGAATGGCACAGACGTATCCGCCAGGTCCAGCACCAATCACTAAAAGTTTACAAGTTAGATCGGACATTTAACCCTCCACAAATAGCATTGCTGGGGTCTCCAACAAGGACTTTAACTTTTGAACAAAGACAGCTGCATCCCAACCATCAATCACTCGATGATCAAATGAACATGAGACGTTCATCATTTTACAAGGCTGGAACTGATGGCCGTCCCACATAGGCCGAGTTTGCATCTTATTAATGCCGACAATAGCCACCTCTGGATAGTTGATAATGGGAGTTGTTGCGATTGCACCCAATGCTCCTAAGGACGTAATCGTAATCGTGCCGCCACTGAGATCATCCAGTTTGATGGTTCCATTTCGCGCTTCCTCAGCCAGATTGGAAACCTTGCTCGCGTTCTCCCAAAGACTGCCGGATTCGGAATGATGAACAACAGTCACGTTCAAACCACTGTCGGTTTGCGTCGCGATACCAATATTTACCGGACCATGCTCTCGCAGTATCCCCGCATCGTCATCAAAACGCGCATTCATTTGAGGCTGCTCTTTGACCGCCTCGGCAATCGCACGCATCATAAAAGGCAAAATCGTTAACTTTGGACGCTCACCAGCGTACTTTTTATTTAACGTCGACCGCAATTCCTCCAGTTCTGTCATATCAACTTCTTCAACAATAGTGATATGGGGAATTCTGGATTTGGACATTGCCATTTTCTCGGCAATTTTGCGCCTCATTCCGATGAGTTTGGTCTCTTTCACACCACTGCGCTTCGGGCTGAAAGCGCCGGTATGCCGTACGCCACCTTGATCAATAAAGTCACTTAAATCTTGGTGACTGATACGACCCGCCGGCCCTGTTCCAGGCACATTTCGTAAGTCGATGCCTTCTTCTTTCGCTCGGGCCCGCACAGAAGGGGCGGCCAAAGGCTTTGTTCCTGCGGTTCTTGATTGCGCTGGACGACGTGACGAACCAGGGGCCTTAGGCTGCGACTCAGTTACGCTGACCTCAGGCTGTGATTTAACTTCATTAACTGGCTCCGGTTTTGTGGGTGCTGGTGTTTCAGCGGGTTTGCTCGAGCCTGACTCGACCACATCATCATTACCGTCGCCTTCTACCTCAAGTTGAATAAGTTTGGCTCCGATTGCGATCATGTCTCCGATCTCGCCGCCTAACCAAACCACCTTGCCACTGACGGAGCTGGGGACCTCAACGGCCGCCTTATCTGTCATCACTTCGGCCACTAACTGATCTTCCTGAATGGAATCTCCTACTGACACGTGCCAGTTTACAAGTTCGGCTTCTGCAATACCCTCACCAATATCTGGTAGTCGTATAGTGTGAATTCCCATAGCTTAATCCTCCATCAACTGGTGTAAGGCCGCCGAAACGCGAGCCGGACCCGGAAAATAGTCCCACTCTTGAGCATGCGGGTAGGGAGTATCCCATCCAGTCACTCTCAAAATTGGTGACTCCAAATGATAAAAGCAATTTTCCTGAACCTGCGACATTAGCTCAGCACCAAAACCACTCGTCTTTGTTGCCTCGTGTACAATCAGACAGCGCCCTGTCTTCTTTACCGATTCAACAATAGTGTCAATATCCAAAGGCAGAAGTGTTCGCAAATCAATGATTTCGGCATCGATCCCAGTCTCGGCAGCCGCGGCCTCTACGACATACATCATGGTTCCATAAGCCAAAATGGTGACATCGTTCCCTGGCCTTCGAATGGCGGCTTTGCCAAGGGGTGTTGTGTAATAGCCTTCGTCAACTTGGCCGTCTTCGTGCTTTTTCCAAGGCACAACAGGGTTCTCATGATGCCCATCGAACGGCCCATTATATAGACGCTTAGGCTCAAGAATGATTACTGGATCTGGATCTTCAATCGCGGCTAGCAGTAGCCCTTTAGCATCTTTAGGATTCGATGGCATTACCGTCTTTAGGCCAGCCGTGTGCGTAAAAAACGCCTCGGGAGATTGGCTGTGAGTTTGTCCGCCGAAGATTCCTCCACCGGTTGGCATTCGAATAACAAGCGGACAGGTAAAGTCTCCAGCAGAACGGTAACGCAAACGCGCCGCCTCAGACACAATCTGATCTATCGCCGGATATACGTAGTCGGCAAACTGTATTTCGATTACCGGCTTTAAACCATAAGAAGCCATCCCAATTGCGGCGCCTACAATACCCAATTCAGAAATTGGCGCATCGAAACAACGAGTTTTTCCGTATTTAGATTGAAGACCGGCGGTACAACGAAACACCCCGCCAAAGTAGCCAACATCCTCTCCAAACACGACCACCTTGTCATCGCGCTCCATAGCAATATCGTGAGCATCGCGGATTGATTCAATCATTGTCATCTGTGTCATGACCTAATACCCCGCTTCTTGACGTTGCTTGATCAAATGCGGAGGCATGGTCTCATACACACCTTCAAACATATCCCTTGGGGACGGCATCTTACCCGACCCCAAAGTACCAATAGCTTCGGCTTCTTTTTGAGCCGCAATCACCTCAGCGAGAACTTCTTCCTCAGCTTCCTTGTGCAGCTGATCGCTCCAAACCCCCAAGTGGATCAAGTGCTGCTTAAGGCGTTCAATTGGATCCCCTAGGGGCCAAGCAGCGCCCTCGTCTTTAGACCGATAAGCACTAGGATCATCAGATGAAGAGTGTCCACCCGCTCGATAGGTAACGTGTTCTATTAGAGTTGGCCCCAGACCCAATCTTGCACGTTCACTGGCCCATTTTGCGACAGCATGTACTGCCAAATAATCGTTTCCATCCACTCGAACTGAGGGAATACCGAAGCCATGTCCTCGAGCCGCGAATGTCCCAACTCCACCGCGAGCGATGCCCTGAAAGGTAGATATCGCCCATTGATTATTGACGATATTCAAAACTACGGGTGGTGTGTACGTGGACGCAAAAACCATGGCCGCATGAAAATCGCTCTCTGCCGTCGAACCGTCTCCGATCCAGCCAGTAGAAATACGCGTATCACCTGAGATGGCCGAAGCCATTGCCCAACCAACGGATTGCATAAACTGCGTGCCGAGGTTTCCCGAAATACTGAAAAAACCATGCTCCTTAGAAGAATACATGATAGGAAGCTGACGACCGTGCAATGGATCTGCCGAGTTAGAATAGATCTGATTCATCATCTCGGTCATCGGGTATCCACCAGCGATTAATAAGCCCGCTTGTCGATATGTTGGAAAGTTCATGTCGTCGTCACGAAGTGCCTTGCGAAATGCACAACTGACCGCTTCTTCACCTAAGTGTTGAATATAGAAACTGGTCTTTCCTTGCCGTTGCGCATTCATCATCCGAGCATCAAAAGTCCTTAGGGTGACCATATGCTTCAGCCCTTCAATCAACTCGTCGGTACTCAGCTCTCCCGACCATGGCCCAACGGCTTCACCCTCAGCGTTGAGCACTCGAATAATTGAAAAAGCGTGATCTCGAATGTCATTCGGATCGACGTCGATTTCTGGCTTTGCAACTTCTCCAGCTTTGGGAATCGAAAAATCAGAAAAGTCTGGTTCATCACCTGGCCGGCAACCAGGCTCAGGAACATTTAGACTCAATGGCTTCGTGGTACTCATGAAGTCTCCTTTGTGGTGAATTATCGTCCGCAGACTCGGTGTGATTAGAGCAGGAACTTTTATTATGATCGCAAGATTATACGCCGCGGACGCCGGTTAGATTATTCTTTGAAATGCTCAGATCCTCGAAACCATGGAACAATAATTTAAATTTCAAGATATTTATGTCTAAATCATCCTCATTATGGCCAACTAGGAGAAATTAATCTTCCTGAAACGTCAGAAGCCCACAGGAATTTAATAAGCCTCGCGTATCTGGACACATAGGCATTCTTGAAAAATAGCTTGGTTCGTGAGAGTCTGTGTTTTGGGGGAAGGACTAGGTCTGTTTATTAACTTGGTTTAGTCGTGGTGAATTGCAGGATTCATTCACGTTTTTTCAATTTCGACTAACACCATCAAGCGGCAGCTGTATGATTAGATCGAATTATCTAGGATTCGATCAACATCAGAAGACACTCGGAACAAGTGCTGGCAAAGGCGCTTCCGTAGAATTCTTTTAATGGGGGGATTGTATGAAGACATTATTTAATATTGAAGGAGATTTAGCTGCACTGGAACGCGACATCAAAACCTTCAGCACGGGGTCATCTGGGTCATTACTGCTGTTCGCATGTGATGAGAACAACTGGGATACCCAGCTCTTAGACGAAATTCTCAGGGATACGTCTCTACCAATTATGGGCGGCTTGTTTCCGCAAATTGTTCAAGGCAACATTCACTCTAAAGAGGGATATCTACTAGTAAAGCTGGATACCACAATAACTCCACTATTGATTGAAGGCCTAGATGATGACTCGGCTGATTTCGAGTCAATGCTAGACACTTCGATACCAGAAGAGTTGGATGTCGCATCTATGATCATTTTTGTCGACGGGTTGTCGGCAAGAATCGGCGGGTTTGTAGATGATTTATTTTCAATCTTCGGTGCGGACATGCGCTACATTGGTGGTGGCGCCGGCTCTCTAAGTTTTGAGCAAGCGCCGTGTATTCTTTGCAACCAAGGCGTGTTCAAGAGTGCAGCCGTAATAGGATTAATTAAAGACGCCCTACCCGTCCAAGTCGGACACGGCTGGGAACCGGTGAGCAAAGGGCATTTTGCAACCAGTGTGAGTAAGAATGTGATTCAAGAAATTGACTACAAAAACGCATTGGATGTTTATCAATCTATGCTGTCCCCGTACATTGATAACGAGCCGCTGACGGAAGCCAATTTTTTTGGCTATGCTCAGTCTTTCCCGCTCGGAATCAAAAAAATGGATGGCGACTACGTGGTTCGCGACCCCATATCGATCAATGAGCATGGCCATCTCATCTGCGTAGGAGAGTTATCAGAAGGAGATCACATCGATTTGTTAAGAGGTGAACCCGAAAACCTGATCAATGCAGCCAGTGAAACCACATCGAAACTTTATCAAAGTAACGAACGGCACAATGGACTGCTGGTAATTGATTGCATCTCTAGGGCTCTCTTCTTAGAGGACAAATTTGAAGAAGAGCTCGCTGCTGTGTCTGGTCAAAGTACTGATGCTCAGCCTGTATTTGGAGCTTTAGTGCTTGGTGAAATAGCTAATTCTGGAAGTGGTTATTTAGAGTTTTACAATAAAACCACAGTGGTTTCACTAATCTAGCTGGTTACTATGCTGCCGATAGAAAAACAAACCAGTCTGCTTTATGAAATTGCCATGTCTATTGGTAACTCGATGAACCTGGATGAATCTTTAAAAGAATCATTGACAGCGTTGCTCAGAAAGCTAAATGGTATTGGAATCGCGGTATTCGATCAACGGACTCCGGAAAAACCGATCGCGCAAATCCCGACCCGGGGGCAAGGCATCTATCATGACCTCGCCGATGATGCTTTGTTTGAGAAGCGTCGTAGTAAAGCGGAAAAACATGTTCTTTTGGTCGAAGAACTCGACGATGAGTTCATCTATTTCTTCAACCTTCCTGCAACCGGCACCTTGTTCTTCCGGCGTCGAAAGGAACTCGATGAAGTATCCTTAAAAGTATTAAATCCACTCTGTATAAAACTCGATCAAAGTATCCAGGCTTGCTACGCCACCAATGACCTGCATGAGAAGGAGCGTGACCTACAACAGTCTTTGATTGAACTGCAACGCGCACAAGAGTACAAAGACAAATTTCTTGCAACACTTGCTCATGAGATTAGAACTCCACTAAATGGCGTTATTGGATTTATCGAACAACTGGCGGACACCGAGTTAACCGACACTCAAAAGTACTATTTAGAGGTGATCAATCATAGCTCAGATACTTTGATGGGGATAATCAACGATACCCTTGATTTTTCGAAGATTGATTCGGGTAAACTTGAATTAGATTTGCATCCCATTAATTTAAAAATCGCCTTGGAACCGGCAATAGAGCTATTTAAATGTAAGGCTAGTGAAAAGAATATTTTACTAACAACGGAAATTGATCCAGGCTTATCACAGGGAATACTGAGCGACTCTTTGCGCCTGAAGCAAATAGTCAGCAACTTAGTTAGCAACGCTATCAAGTTTACCGAAGAAGGTGAAGTAAACGTGACACTCAAATTAGTTGAAGAATCAGATACTGATATGACCGTTGCGTTCACAGTTCAGGACTCAGGCATAGGGATAGATGCGGCCAGCCTGCAAGATATATTTAATCCGTTTTTACAGGCAGAAAAAACCACTGCGAGACACTTTGGCGGCACAGGGCTAGGCCTGGCAATTTCGCATCAGTTGGTCGAAAAGCTAGGCGGTCATCTGTCAGTTCAAAGCGAAGTGCATAAAGGCAGCACTTTCTCATTTGAGCTGACTTTCGAGAAAACTGATATTCAACCAATGCTTGTAGCTGATGACATTGAGTCACCCAACTTTGAGGGAAACAGAATATTGGTCGCAGAAGACAATCAAGTCAATCAACTTCTAATCACAGCAATACTAAATAGCATAGATGTGGAGTTCACTATCACCAACAATGGCGCCGAGGCTTTTGAAGAGTTCAAACGCAATAAATTCGATCTAGTACTGATGGATATTAATATGCCGGTAATGGATGGCTTAGAAGCCTTGGCCGAGATGCGTAAATATGAAGACCTTGCTCACCGAGTTAAGACTCCCATTGTTGCCCTTACCGCGAACGCCTTGGTTGGAGATCGAGAAAAGTATGTTGAGCATGGCATGGATGACTGCTTGTCAAAGCCACTAAAAAAGGCGGAACTCCATCGAGTATTAGATCAACATCTTTGAAATTTGCGAAATGTTCTGAATGTATTGCTGTAAAAAGTAGTTCTATCAAGGCTCATTTCAAATCCAAGCTTAGGATTTTGCTATCCAGGTATGCTTCAGATATCAATACAAAACTTAGTAGCCATAATATGAAGTTTTGTTATACTACCGCGCAACAAAAAGCGCCGATTTGTCTCCGATTGCGGGCGTGCAGTTAAATTCAGCTAAAGAGAGGACACAGCATCCAGTCTGTGTGAGTCTCCCTTTTTCGCACCTCTGCACCTTCCCAATAATGGTAATTAACTCACATTACCGTAGAGTTAGGACTTCTTTCGGACGCTTCCAATAGTGCAGTTTATTGAGTAAGGTGTTGCCCCATGAATCAAGGTAAGTGGATTGTATTAAAATTTGGCGGATCGGTACTTCATGGTCCCGAGGATTTTCAAGACGTGCAGTCTGATATCTCTCGCTTTATTGCCGAAGGCTATAAAGTCATATCTGTTGTTTCAGCTTACACGGGAAAGACTGAAGCGCTGATCAAACAAGCCAAAGAGCTTGATTTAGGTTTTGACGATGCGCGCTACGCCGAACTGGTAGGTAGTGGCGAGTTTATATCAGCTAAGGATCTAGCAAATCATCTTAATTCGTACGATATTGCCTCGATCAGCATTTCACCAAAAGAGTTAGACTTCTTAGCCACCGGACAAGATCGCACTTCGGCCACCCCGGCTTCAATCAATACAGACAGACTACGAGATCTAACCAAGCAGTATGATGCCGTAATTGTGCCTGGTTTTTCGGCAATTAATGCAGTCGGTGACTCCGTGTTACTTGGTCGCGGGGGTAGCGACATCAGTGCCGTATTCATCGCGCATTCTCTTGGTTTATCTAGCGTAAGGCTTCTTAAGGACGTAGACGCGCTTTACGATAAGGATCCGAACAAATTTGAAGATGCAAACCCGATTCACGAGGTCGACTATCAAACCGCTCTAGATCTCGGTGGCGAATTAATACAACCTGAAGCCATTAATTACGCCGCGAGTAAAGGCGTAAAGATTATCATTGCCTCGGTTGGAGAGGCTCGAGGCACTCAAATTGGCAACTTCTCGACAAAGTCTAAAACAGCTGCCTAAGCGAAATTAACTAGTTAAGGTGCTTTTGTTTCTAGGCTTACGTTTCTTACTTAGGTTTCTTATTAGGTTTCTCAGACTTAAAAGCGTCGTCGGTACAGAACATACGTGCTTTGGGCATCGCAAATAATTCCGTTTAATTATCCATACTTTTTAGCATCAACATTAGGGCCGAGTCTCAATACTGGGTGGGTCGCTAACTACCTAGATGAGACTGCGAAGGCAGAGAAATCATTCGACTAAAATACTCCATGTAAAAAACGCATCCATAAACACGGGAGACAATGTGTTGCGAATTAACCGCGAATAAATATAACTGCAAAATCTTAAGCCTTTCAGTTCCGATTTGAACGAAAAACCAAATACTAGACGTAATTCTGACCGACGACTTCTATTAATCATTGAGCGGTTCAGCGGGATGCTGATAGGTGATCACTCAATAAAGGCAGTATACAGAAACACTGTTATTATGTACAGCATTAATGGTGTTTTTTCAAAATTAGTTCTGCGTAATCTAGCACCTTGCTACTATCCGGATCACCAGCGTAATCAAATTCACCGCCAGTTGTTGTGATTGGTCTAAGAGCACCTTCACCAGCGCGATCCCAAGTTGTCACCATCAACTCTACGCCCTCCCATTCAGACTGACCGAAGTCACTGGCTCGGTAGGTTAGCGTGATCTCGCGCTCGGCTTTGTTTACCTCTACCTTAGGCGCTCGCCCCAACTTGCGGTTTGGATATTCGGTTAAGTAATTGCCCCAACCAAACACCACGCTTGCATGACTCCACAGCTTATCGTTAGGCAAAGTTAAATCGAGATCAGCGTAGTCTCGCCCAAAAGCTTTGGCGGCTGGGAAAGAAAACAGAATTGTGAAAGCCACATGATCAAAACCATTGACTGGAATCCACCCGTCCGTGATTTCATCCATCGAGAGAGTAAGTTCCATGACATCCCCTGCTCCCTCTGCACGTACTCCGAGTAAATCTTGCTGTCCCTTAAAACCATCGCTTTTCGGTAGAGACAGCTTACCATCAAGCCCTAAATCGTCTCCTTTTGGATCGGCTATCTTAAATGACCAAAGCGCTTGGTAGCGGGAGGTTTCAATGGATATCCGCTCTCCATAAATATCAGCCTGTGGGGCATACAATTGTATTGTCTTGGAGTGATTCCCTAAATCAACCACCGGTAACTCGACGTGCCAATCCCCCTGTTCTTTAACTGGCACGTTGACCGATGACTCTAAATCACCGTTAAACACCAATTTGAGATCACCTTTACCTGCAAAGTGTCCGGTCAAGGAAGTGCTTTCACTCAGTTTTTTGCCACTGATATTTTGGTCCATCTTAATCAAGCCTGCTTCGGATGTTAATTCTTTGCAAGCCTTATCAGGAGAAGGTCGAGCGAAAACAACGAACTCATGTGGCTCTAATACTAATAAGCCTGTCAGGTGTTGATCTGCAAAACCAGACCGTTCTACCAGAGGCAGATTCGAGAAAACTGTCTGCAAATCACAGAGTTTCACTCGAATACTTTTATCAGCGATAAGCGCGCGCTTGTCTGAAGTATTGACCGCGACTATCAGAGCTTGATCAAGGTACCGACGTTCAAATACGAATGCACCCGACCCCACCGGATTATCGTGTAAAACTTCGATAGTTCCTCGCCTTAGGGCCGGTTGGTATTGGCGCATCTCGATCAGGGACTTCACGTACCCGAACATGCTTGACTCTCTGTTGAACTGATCGTGGGGCGATAAATACCCTCCTTTGAACATTGCCTGCCTAGAATCGATCAAATTTTGCTCATCTCCCTGATACAAAATAGGCACCCCAGGTAATGTAAACATTAAGGCTAACGCGTTTTTATAACTCTGTTCGCTAGCTTGTGAACCGAATCGAGGCACATCATGATTACTAACAAAGTTGGGCGCAAGTGTCGGGTCATCAAACGTTTCGAGCATGGTCTCAATTCGATACGTCAATTGAGAAGTGGGCGCTCCCTCTGCAATAACCCTAACCAGCTCTTCTTGTAGAGGGAAGTTTATGAGTGACGAAAACTGTTTAAAATCCTTTCTGCTTAAATAGCGTCGCATTTTCTGCTCACTGATGGCCGAAAATGGCAGCGAGCTTTCTTTAACTTCACCAAAAATCCAGAAGTCATCTCGACCGGTTTTTTCGGCACTGGCGAGAACGCCATCTTCATCATGTAGAAACTCATTCCAAAAGGAAGGCTCGACGTATTTGACGGTATCAACACGATAAGCGTCGACTCCTACCTTTTTTATCCATTCAGCAAATACCCTCTTAAATGTTGAGCGAACAACCGGATTAAGCGTATTGATGTCATCTAGACCTCCCATCTGATAGGTGAGCTCCTGGCTAGGATCTTCAAAGGTCTTTAGCGTAGGCGTCCAGTTATAGACTGAGGCTTTGCGGTGCTCAAGGTTTTCGTAGTCATTTAAGTTAAACGGAAATTGCGTTGGCGCCGAACTCGGAATGCTATTACCCGCCGATCGATAGATTTTCTCTTTAGCATCGTCATCATTTATCTCAAAGAAGTTTCCAACATGATTGACGACAATGTCCATGATCAAGAACATATCCTTACTATGCAGCGTATGCGACAGTTCTTGGTAGATGTCTAAGTTTCCATAATGTTCATCCACCGCGCTAAAGTCCCTAGGCCAATAGCCGTGATAGCCCCCATAGTGCTGAGAATCACTCCACCACTGATTGGCAAACGGAGGCGTGGTCCAAACAGCAGTAGCTCCAAGGTCTTTGATGTAATCAACTTTATCGATCACACCCTGCAGATCTCCGCCACTGTACGCCGCCTCCTCATCAGGGCGATAGAGTCCGAAGCCTTGATCATTGTTAGTAGGATCTCCATCATTGAAGCGATCAATCATCAGAAAATAGATAACCTGATCGCGCCATTCTGGCGACGGCACGTGCAACAACTTACCATCGACGCAGCCTACTTCTGTGTCTTCGCAGGGCGGCGCCTGGGCAACAGAAACCTCAGAGCCAGTAAGGGCAATCGCACCTAGCAAGAGTCCTTTACTTAATACGGAAGTCAGTACTCTCATGAATCTATCGCTCATTATTCATCCTGAAGAAAATGTCGTCGAGGATGTATGGATCGCTGCTTACCGCTCCACCAAAATTCCATTGCCCCGTATCTTTGGCTAAAGGACGGTATTGACCATCTCCGCCATCACGATCCCAGGTGGTAAGGTAGACCTCAACGTTAGACCAGTCGGCGACGCCAAACGCTTCTCCATCGTACTGAATTTGAATGCGCTTTTTCTCCTTATCTACTTTTACAGACGGAGCGTATCCAAAACGGGCGCCAATCTCGTTTAAGTCGGCTCCTTGGGAGGAATACATTGTGTTGTTCCAGCCGTACAGCTCGTGTGCGATATTCCATCCGTCAGAGACATGCTTTGCCTGTAAACCCGGCAAATCACCTATCGCCGGATTTGAGGCGTTTGGGATGGTAAAGAAAATATTAAACGAGACATGATCAAATCCATTGGGAGGGCTCCAATAGGATGTAATCTCGCACATAGTGATATCCAAGACCAAACCGGATTTGTGCGCCTTAGCAGAGACTTTTTCGATGTCTGACTGACATCCATGGCTTTCGTTTAGTGGGTTTAGATAATTACCTGAAGGTCCAGAGTTATCTTTGGACGGATCCTCTACGTCACTGCTCAAAGTTGCTTGATCGAATTGGGTTACGAAGTGGTGAATATCAGTTGACGACTTTGTTCGTGGGTCAAAAACCACCAGGCTTCGCTTTCGCGAACCCAGATTATCAACATCTAAGGTGAAAGACCATTGCCCCGAGTCATCGACTTTGATTGTCTGTGCTTCGTCATAATTGCCATCCAAAACACCCTTTAGCTCAATACTGGCTAACGCACTCGAACCCTCGATCGTCGCGATAGTGGCATTGATGTACTTGTCTTTGATTGATGAAACGAAGAGTTGATTTTCATCGACAGCGGCACTGACATTGCTGCCGACTGTTCCGTGCAAAACGATTGTGGATTTGGGTGGCAGGACGCGGCTATCAAGAGCTGCTTTTGCCAAGCTTTCAGCCTTACTCGTTTCCTCTGTAAGCGCGTTACTAGGCCCCTCGCTAAGGCCGTCAGTGAACACCACGTCTAAGGTGTTCATTTTCCTCACGCTAGCGATTCGGTTGTCTAATAAAACAGCATGTGAAGCCGTATTTTGAATTACATACGCGATCTTATTTTCGTGGCGTCGACTGAAAGCGAAGATACCCGCTCCCAATCGGGTATCTGCTTCTTGTTGCCAGCCACCACGACGAAATACCGCGTAATCCTTGCGCAGTTTCGCCAAGCTCGAAATAAATTTAAACAGGTCAGAACTATGGTCAAAGTGATCCTGCTTAGATTCATAACCTCCAGCGAACATCGCTTTTCTGGTCTGCGTAAACCCTTGCTCATCTCCCTGGTAAACAACTGGAATGCCAGGCGCCGTGAACAACAATACATTCGCTTGCTTAAATGCGGCAATATCGCCTCGAGTCAAAAACCTCTCTACGTCGTGGTTATCCAGAAAGTTAGCGACAAGCAGTGGCCGGTGAAAAGACTTCATCTGATGTTCAATACGATAGCTCAGAAAGCTGGTCGGCTTTCCCTTGGCGTATACGCGCTCCATCTCCTTGTAAAGTGGAAATCCCAAAGGCGCATCAATTCTCGATAAATTATCCGAATCCAGATAAGGCTGCATTGCCAACTCTGCTGTGTTATCCAATGGTTCAGAGGTTAAAAAGATCTCTCCGATGGTAAAAAAATTGTGTCGCCCAGTTACCCTTGCTGACTCTAGGATGCCATCGTCATCATTCATAAACGAATCATAAAACTCTGGCTCTACGTACTTCGCGGTATCAATTCGAAATGAATCCACCCCCACGTTCTTTATCCAATTGCCATAGTCTTCTTTTAACTTGTCACGAACCAATACAGAGCGCGTATTTAAATCATCTAATCCGGAGAGTTGATAAGTCAACTCTTGCACTCGGTCTGTGACATCGGAAATTTTAGGCGTCCAGTTGTACACATCTTGCTCGAGATGAGCTGCGTTAAGCGGGTTACTTAGACTATAAGGAAACTGGGTAGGCGTCGTCGTTGGAATCGACTCTAAGTTTCGAGATGGCCCATGCTCGACTTGATCAGTTGTTTTATCGGCGTCTTGGATGGACGAAACCGGAAAATTAAAATAGTTTCCGACGTGATTCACCACAATATCCTGCATCAAGAACATTCCGCGTCGATGTAGGGCGTCTGAGAGACGTTGATAATCCAGCAAACTGCCGTAGTGCTCGTCTACAGCTGAAAAATCACGCGCCCAATAGCCATGATAGCCACCATAATTGACTAAGGGATCCCACCATTGATTGGCGACTGGCGGCGTAATCCAAAGGGTAGTCGCTCCAAGCGACTGTATATAATCAAGCTGCTGACGAATGCCTTCCAGGTCCCCGCCGCTGTAGTGGCTTTTCTTATTTGGATCGAATACCCCTACACCCAAATCATTATTCAATTTACGCCCATCACTAAAACGATCGATCATCACAAAATAGATAATTTGATCTCTCCAGTCGGGCGAAGGTACATGCAACAACAGATCCGATGGGCTAACCACGTCTGGAACCGGAGACTTGTTTGTGCCAGACGCGGCGAGGGCTACATTCGTATGAACTAGCCCTACCAGCATGGTTAGCTTAACTGTGGCTCTAACACCCCTTATGAATACGCTTTTCGGCTGCTTCATCGCTCTATTTTATAGTTTTATTACATTCCTTATAAATAAATGTAATTTTATTACATAAATATATCAAGCAAATGTTTCACAATATTATTGGAATATATATACTTTAAAAACAATAAGCTAGAAAGATCTAGAATAATCAGCTAGACGATAGAACAGAGTCAAATCATGAATTATCAGACCAGAAATGTAATTAATTTACAATTCAATGCAGACAAGCAAATAGTGCGTATCATTGAGTTAACAAAACGCTTTATGAGGTTCTTTGTACACCTATTCTTGGCTTCCCTAGTTCTACTTTTTGGCACCGCCTCTGTGTTCGCTGAATCCAGGTACGAGTTAGATGAGCATACGCTAAAAGTCTCTGCCGACGACATCACTCTTTCCATTACCGCGTATAGCAAAGACAGTTTTGAAGTGGTTTATGATGTCGATGGAGTCAAGCAACTCCCATCATTCTCCATTGCAGCGAGCCCGGAAAACATCCCATTATCGGTTTCCGAAACCCAACAACAAATAGTACTCAGCAGCTCCACTATTGATGTGGTGATAGACAAAGCGCCACTTCGAGTTCGGTTTGAACGCAATGGGCAAATACTCCTGAGTGAAGAAAAAGGCTTATTCATACAAGACACGATGCGCGGCTTTAGGTTTAATCTTGATGCCGATGAAAAACTGATGGGTGGAGGTCAACGAGTTCTGGGTATGAATCGACGTGGTCAACGACTTCCGCTAGACAACCGAGGTGCCTACAACTACTCAGACAATGCCGATGTTATGTACTATGGTATACCAGCGGTTCTGTCTAGTAAGAAATACCTATTGTTGTTTGACAACAGTGCTCGCGGACACATGGACTTAGGCAAAAGCGAGCAGAATATCATGCAGTTCGAAGCCAAAGGCGGTCGTACCGCTTATGCATTCGTCGCGGGAGAAAGCTACTCGGATGTTGTGAAAAACTTCGTCTCTCTCACTGGAAAACAAAGCATGCCGCCAAGATGGGCTTTAGGAAACTTTGCTTCTCGGTTTGGCTATCGCAACGCTGAAGAAGCGCGCAATGTGATCGCCAAATTCCAAGCTGATGACATACCACTTGACGCAATCATCTTCGATATTTTTTGGTTCGGTCCAGATATCAAGGGGCATATGGGTAACCTGCAGTGGGACACAAAGGCCTTCCCTGAACCGGATAAAATGATCGAGGAATTCAAGCAGCAAGGAATAAAAACGGTATTGATCACTGAGCCATTCATTCTCAATACTTCAAAAAATTGGGACGAGGCTAATCGAGTAAACGCGCTGGCCACGAATTTTAACGCTGAAACCAAGATCTTTGACTTTTACTTTGGCACTTCTGGACTTGTGGATGTATTTGACCCAAAGGGCAAGGAATGGTTTTGGTCGAAGCATAAGTCACTCTTAGACCAAGGCGTTGAAGGAATCTGGGGAGACCTTGGCGAACCTGAAGCGCACCCCTCTGATACACTTCATGCTGGCGAATGGACTGCGGATGAAATACATAACGTCTACGGTCATGAGTGGGCTAAATTGGTTTACGAAAATCACCTGAACACTTATCCCAACAAGCGCCCATTCATAATGATGCGCTCAGGCTTCGCAGGGTCACAGCGGTATGGAATGGTGCCGTGGTCTGGGGATGTGAGTCGAACATGGTCGGCTTTGCAGGCACAGATTGAAATTGCACTACAAATGAGTGTCTTGGGACTGGCCTATTCGCATTCGGACCTAGGTGGATTCGTAGCACTGGATCCAGAGGGCGACAGCGAGACTGATCTCGTCGACTTGGATAAAGAGCTATACATACGCTGGATGCAATACGGCGTCTTTCAACCTATTTATCGCCCTCACAGTCAAGAGCAGATTGCCCCCGAGCCGGTATTCTACGATTCAGATACAAAACGAATCGTTCGCAATGCGATTCATCAGCGGTACAAACTATTGCCTTATCTTTATACGATGGCTTACGAGAACAGCCAGTCTGGTAAACCGTTGATGCAACCCCTTCTTTTTTCGCAAGAAAGCAATCAGGGGCTTTTCGAATATCAAGATGCCTATTTCTGGGGCGACGATATGATCGTTGCGCCCGTCACAGAGGCAGGCGCCAAACACAAGAACATCTATCTTCCTGACGGCTACTGGTTTGAACTTGATTCAAGTTCACAATATAAGGGCGGGCAGAAACACAGTGTCGCCGTCGATATAGAAAGCATTCCGGTTTTCGTTAAAGCTGGAGCCTTTATTCCTCAAACCAACGTAGTCTCGACAACCGATGAGTACACAAGCAAAGCACTGAATCTTCATTTTTATGCCCATCCAACCATTCAGAGTTCCACTGGAAAAATGTATGAAGATGACGGTAAAACACTCAATGCTCGTTCTAAGAACCAATCGGAGTTACTCAAGTTCGGCTACTCTACGTCAAACAAGGCATCAACCTTCAATCTAGTGAGAACGGTGCATGGTAAATATGAGGGAATGCCAGAACAAAGATTGGTTACGATCACGGCACATAACTGGACTAAGAAACCAAGCTCAATAACCCACAGCGACGGCACAATTCTCGATGATTGGAAATACGATGAGGAATCCTCAACACTAACAATTAAAGTGTCTTGGAAATCTGATAATCAAAGCGTGATTGTTGAATAATCTCGCTTAATGCGTAGCAGAATGCTGACTAAACAATACGTCAGCTTATTTATGCCTCGAGCTATGTCTCGGGCTATCTTTCGGGAAAAAGTCCGCAAGAAGACTCTATAACAGAAGAACTCTTAGATAGGTGGCACCGTCGAAAAGTGCCACCTTTTTTAAGTTGTTCAATATCGAAAAGAGAGACTACGTTCAATTCAATCGGGCTCTAGCTCGGGCTCCGTGCATAGCTCAATGTTTGCGCGCGCTGGAGTAGTTTGGGATTGCTGATTGCTTCATCCAAGATAAACACTTTCACCGAGTTAGGCTGTAGCTCGATCGACAGTGATGATTGCCCGGACACCACCTCAAGAACCTCTTCACCGATCGCCGCAGTCCAAGTTCCTGGGTTAAGCATGTCTGACAAATTAAGTGTGGCTGCATCGGCAGATTTATTGAGTAAGACCAACGCGGTTTGATTAACTCCATCTTTTTGAAACACTCGGTAAAAAGCGGCCGTACCGCCTTCAAATTTCAAATTCACTTGAACGCCACTTTGAAGAGCCACCGAGTTCTTGCGAATATTTGCGATTGATTTTAGCGCCGTTCGAATCGGATGAGATTTTGCAGCATCGACTCTTTCTTGCCCAAAGTAATTCCGGTTACCTCTATGTTCTGGCATGCCAGTCATAAAGTTAACTTCAGACCCATAGTAAACGGCGGGAATGCCGCGAGAGGTAAATAGCCAATTTATCGCATTGATAAATCCTTCGTCGGTCGCGTTCATACGAGACATGTCATGATTGTCGAAGAACGTAACCAATTCATACGGATTTTGATAAACGCCACTCTCAAGATGCAGGTAGTCTTTGATTTCGGAATAGTCTGAAGATGGGTTTTCAAACACTTTAATCATGGCCTCTCGGCCTGGAAAATCTAAAACGCTGTAGGCTCCGTTTTCTGGCTTGGTGTGCTCAGCAATAAAATTCGCATCAAAAGAGTAGCTCTCTCCGAACATGAAAATATCGGGACGATGAGCGCGTAATCGATCCGATACCTTTTTCCAAAAGCTATGAGGCTGTTCTTTAATCGTATCCACACGGATGGCATACGCGCCTTGATCCAACCACTTAATGTAAGAATTAACTAGGTAATCCATTACTTCAGGGTTCTCGGGATCAAGCTCAGATAACTTAGCCAAACCCGTACTCTTTCGAAAAAAGCGATGCAATGGATTTGAGTAATCCAAATCTTCCGGGTGCAGGTTTTGATGGTCGGCAACCAATTTCCCAGATTCATCATAAATCTTGCCAAACTCAGGCTGAGCCTCAGGCATGGTGTAAGACGGCGACCCATGATTACCAACAATATCGAGTATGAAGTTCAAATCATGCTCATTTTTCATCCTGGATACAAAGGTTTTGAAATCCAGATCTTGGGACTCGAGATGCTCGTCAACTTTATAAAAGTTAGTGGCCCAATAGCCGTGATATCCCGTTTTGAAACCATCTTGATACCCAGCTCCATAGGTTACCTCTTTATCTCCGGAAAAGGCCGCGTCTGGGTTGTCCAGTATTGGCGTCATCCAAACTGAGGTAAAACCCATATCGGATATATAGTCTGCGTTATTCAATACGCCCTTAAAGTCTCCGCCCATATACCCGATGTTGGCGTGGGCTCCATCAGGCCCGGGCAGATGTCGATTAAACGTAAAATAGACTTCACCACCTTGATCTTCGAAGTTGTTCGCGGGATCTCCATCCACAAAACGGTCGGTTAGCAAGAAGTAGATAGACTCTTTCGCGAAGTGATGATCCGTACCGAATATCTCAGGTGCTTTTTCTTCTGTCATGTGTTGACCCACACCCACTGATTCAAGGTTCTTTTCAGCCTTCGTATCTGGGCTACCAGTATCTTGGCTACCAGAAGAGCTTTGATGGTCAGACACATCGCCGCCGCAAGCCGATAGACCCAAGGCCATCAGGCATAAAAAGACCTGTCTTCTTCCGCTCAGTAATTTCATTTAATCGTCTCCTTAGCTTCTGCCGACTGTTGGCTTTCAACTTACTCGACAGAGGGTTATTGCTTTATAACTTTAGCTGTCGAATCTAAACCTAACGATAAATAAATTCCTTAATTTATCGCTCAACGTCCCAAGAATACGTATGCATAGGCATCAAAAACCGCCGATGTACATCTATCATCTGTAAGTAAAAATAAATGCGTAAGCTAAGCCACTATGTCAAAAAACATCGCCAAGCATTCCTCAACAAGTCGAATTAAAAATGCAGCTTCGTTTTTGTTACTCATTTCAACTGGGTTGGTCATGGCTCTGGCAGCCGTCAGTGCTGCTGAATCGAAGACGTCAAAGTCGGCCTATCCTGATGCTCATTGGGTTGCTCAAAACACCATATTGTTACCTAACAATCTCCAAAGCACCGACTGGGAGCTCAGAAGTAGCGATTCTGAACGATCGCACTCCTTTGCGAAATCAATACCGTTAACCAAGACTGATTTAGTTTCCTCCATAGGCAGCAAGTTTCCTCATCTTGCTGATTATCAAGCGTTTACTTTCAGTGGATCTGTTGCTGACCAAAGAAGCTTGTTAAAGCGAAAGTTGGAAGTCATCTCCGTTGACGAAAAGCAACGGTTATCGATACAGGTTGGAGGTGCAATCGATGATCTATTTACCTCCTCCGACGCGGATGCCGATGAGGTCACAGACTATGGAGCAACGGTTAGCGAATCAGGCCCGAGTTTTGTTCTTTGGGCTCCACGCGCACGGTCAGTAGCGGTCAGGTTATTTACCGCTGACAAAAAGCTTATTGGCAAAGCTGAGATGGTCGAGGATAAGAAAAGCGGTGTTTGGAGAACTGCAGTTTCCAAGTCAGCTTCAAGCAAGGAAATCTCCTACTATCAATACGAAATAGTCCAGCACCACTATGCATCGCAAAAAGTAGAAACAATCATTGTGACAGACCCCTACTCCCTTGGACTATCGGCAAATGGTGAACACTCCCTGATTGTCGATCTGGATAGCCCTGCTACCCAGCCAAAAGGTTGGCAGGCACATCCGATACCCGCCTTAGATAGACCAGAACAACAAATCATCTATGAGGCCCACATTGGTGATTTTTCAGCATTAGATGAATCAACTCCAGAGGAATCACGAGGTAAGTACTCGGCATTTAGCCATGCTAGCAGTGCGCCCATGACGCACTTGAAGGGGCTTCGCGATGCCGGGCTAAATACTTTTCATTTATTGCCTGTCTATGACATTGGAACGGTAAATGAAGTCCGCTCGGAAAGAATAAGCTTAGATTGGACGGTTGAAGCGACATGTAATTTACTAAGCAATAACGCTGAATTTTGTCGCTCTGAAAGTCCAAATAAAACATTGAAGGAAGTGCTTAACGAATTCGACCCGCTGCATAGCGAGGCGCAAGCATTAGTAGAGGCAATCAATGAGCAGGATGACTATAACTGGGGCTATGATCCTGTGCATTACACCGTACCCGAAGGCAGCTACGCTAGCGATGCTGACGGTATCAGCCGGATTTTAGAGTTTCGCCAACTAGTCCAAACTCTGCATGAAATGGACCTCAGAGTAATCATGGATGTTGTTTACAATCATACCTACGAGGCCGCGCTAGAACGTACCTCAGTGCTGGATAAAGTGGTTCCCGGTTACTATCATCGTTTAAATCCAAAATCGGGACAGATCGAGCAATCAACTTGCTGTGACAACACCGCCACCGAGCGAGTCATGATGGCTAAGCTGATGGTTGATTCACTGATAGTATGGGCACGCGACTATAAGATTGACGGCTTTCGCTTCGATTTAATGGGGCACCAACCAAAGTCGCTAATGTTGAAAGCCAGAGAGGCCGTTCAGTTAGTGGATGAAGATACCTACTTCTACGGAGAGGGGTGGAACTTTGGTGAAGTTGCCAACAATGCTCAGTTTGTTCAAGCAACTCAAAATGAATTAGCCGGCACATCGATTGGTACCTTCACTGATCGTCTGCGAGATGCTATACGCGGTGGCAGCTCATTTGTGGACGGTGACGCCCTGCGAATGGGCCAAGGGATTGGCAATGGTTTACTGTTTGACCCAAACGAATTAAACATTAATGCAGACAAAGGCGCTCTAACGCAGACCTATCAAAACTATCTGGCCATCACGAAATTGGGGCTAGCTGCTAATCTTCGAGATTTTCCAACACCTGGTCCAGACGGAAAAACCTCATTGGGTAGAGAAATACCCTATGGCAATACTGGCGCTGGTTATGCATTGGATCCGGCGGATACCATCAACTACGTATCAAAGCACGACAACCAAACCTTGTGGGATAACAATCAGTATCGGTTGCCCAACGCAATGAGCGCCAATGATCGCGCTCGCCTGCAGTTACAAGCTCTATCCTACCCCATGCTGGCTCAAGGAATTCCGTTCATTCACATGGGCAGTGAGCTAGCGCGCTCCAAGTCTTTTCTAAGAGACAGTTATGACTTTGGACATTGGTTCAACAAAGTTGATTTCACCGCTCAAAACAACAACTACCATGTTGGCCTACCACCCGCGATCAAGGATCAGCGAAACTGGAAATTAATTAGTCAGTTAATAAAAAATAACCAAGGTCGTGACCAGCTTACTGCTGAGCAAATTAATTTCATCCATAAAGGTTTTAAAGACCTACTCTCCATACGAAGTCAGAGCCCACTTTTTTCACTCGCCCGCAATGAACAAATTCAGCAACGGCTGTCCTTCCCTGAGTCGCCCGCCGGCACAATACTGATGGCCTTGGATGACGGTTACTTGAATAATGACTTGGAAAACTTAGACCCTCAATGGTCGCAAATCATTGTTATTTTCAATCACAGCCCAAAACAAAAAAGTGTTGACCTCCAGAATGCAGAGACCTTATCACTTCACCCAGTGCTTAAAAGCTCCGTTGACAAAACCTTGTCAGAGGTTTCGATAGCGGCAAACTCGGTTGACGTGCCAGCCTACACCACCGCAGTTTTAGTTAGACAGTAGTTTAACCCTAACAAAGTGAGTGGCTTTGATTATGGCGAAGCAAATTGACGTCGCTCTTGCCATGCTTCTATGGAAAGCCAGTCGTTTTCTTTGAATACGATGATTACTAGCGAGGTAAAAGAGGGTGATTGACGAGAATCAGTCAATTCAATAATGCAAAAGAGTAAAAAATCGTTAAACCAAGCGAGTCAGAATTGCGATAGAGCCCATAAATAGATTCAATAGAATCCGAAAAGGGGGACAACTGGAAATGCCAAACGCATTCCAAGGGGTCCAAGACATGACAAGCAATCAAATCGGTGACGCTATTGTTAACGTGGCCACCAAATTCGATGGGGATCGGGTTTCGGTAAACTATGATTCGACAAACGATGACCACGCGTCAGAGAAGCGCGTGCACATCGCTCACGTACTTAATGATCTGGATGTGGGTGGCATTCGCACGGTCATTGAAAGTATTTCTGAGTCCAAGCTCGCAGACCAGTTTCAATTTAGCTATCACGCACTGTCGCCCCGCCTTTGGCTTAAACCACTAGGCGCTGACATCATCATGTTTCATAACGCCAGCAACTGGCGGGCCCTACCCAGATTAGCTGTTGTAAAACTGATTAACCCGAAGGCTAAAATCGTGATTCAGGAGCACCATTACACCAGGACATTCGAATCAAGCGTCCCTAAGAACAAGCGATTTTTGAGTATGCTCAGACTTAACTATGCACTCGTCGATAAGGTAGTGGCTGTCTCTGAGGGTCAAGGCAAATGGATCAAGCAACGTCAGCTATTACCCAAGAAGAAATTAAGCGTCATCCCTCAAAGCTGTCGAGTAGATCAGTTTATGCTGGTTCCCTTTAAACCGTTTCGAAAGAAACTTGTACTGGCTGCCTACGGACGCTTTCATACGCAAAAGGGCTTCGATCTTTTGATCAAAGCGGCGAAGAAGCTTCCGCATGTGAAAATTAAGTTGGGCGGATTGGGCCCTGAAGAGCAGACTCTTAGAAGGCTTGCACGCGGGTGCCATAACATTGAGTTTTGCGGTCAGGTTTATAATGTTCCTATGTTCCTCGCCGCCTGCGATGCCGTTGTTATTCCATCAAGGTTCGAACCCTTTGGTCTAGTAGGCTTGGAAGCAAGGGCTGCCGGAAGACCGATTATCGTAACCGACGTGGACGGGTTACCTGAGCAGGCGCATGATTGCGGTTTGGTTGTGAATGCTAATGATGAAGAGGCATTGATTGACGCTATCGAATCACTGGATCCGGTTTCGCTAAGAAGAATGGCTCATCAAGCGCGCGAAAGCGCTAGAACTACCTGGGACGTGTATTTGGACCGATGGCGCTCGCTGCTTATTCAATTACTTCGAGATGATGTGAATCAAAGCTAGGGGGTGATTAGGACTCCCCCCACCCAAGTTTGCTAGCGTTTAGCTTTTCGATGAACGACTCACTATCGAGCTTTGACTCAAGGCTAAGTAGCTGACTTATCGCCCGCTGTGTGTAAACTGAATTGGGGCCCCATTTATCGAAAATTGCGTCAAAGGCGACAGTAAGAGAGGGCTGATACACCTGTTGGCCGAGAGCCAATTGGCAAAGCATTAACTGCATTTTGGCTTGCTCAGTTCGCCAAGCCTGACCACCAAACTCAGCGGCCGTAATCTCAACCGCAGAGGTGGCAAAAGTAATACCTTCGGCAAAACGCCCGTCAGCACAAGCAATATCTGCCAGATGATTTTGCACAGGGCCTAGCCAACGATGTTCCCGCTCGCCTATGATATTCCTGGCCTCTTGCACTAACTCTTTGGCTGCCGCGAGGTCACCCTCGACTATATTTAACAACGCCAAATTGGACAGTGGGTAGACTAAGTCATCGAAACGTTCCGCTCGCTTCTCACGATCAATTTTAATTGCTTGCCCCAGATATTGTCTCGCACTACCAAATACACCTGACTCTAATTCCAACAGCCCCAAACTGCTCAGTATCGTCGCGATTTCTGGGTGCCCGGCACTCAGTACTTGGGTAGCCACCTTCAGCTGCCGTTCCCACGTGCTTCTTGCCAACTCTCTGTTGTTGTTGACGTAGGCCGCTGATGCAAGAGAAGACAGTGCCCATATGGTATCAGGATGGTCTTCACCAAATTCGTTAATCAATAACTCCGAGGCCTGCAAATACCAAGATTCCGCCTGTTGCGCCTGACCAGCAAAGTGCGCAATCAACGCACGTCCACCAAGGCTACGACTGCGCTCCGAAATTGACACTTTAATTGGCACAATTTCGGAATCCAATATTGAGATTGCCTTCTTATAGGCCTCGTCAGCTTCAGCATCCTCCTCAGCATAAGAGTGTATATCGCCTTTGATATTGAACAACTTTACTCGTTGAGCCGCGCTGGTTTGCCGCAACATAGCTGGATCATTAAAGATTTTTTCTATCGTCGAGCGAGCTTGATCATAGTCTCCCATCTTGTAATAAACATCAGCGGCTGCGACAAGATTTTCAATCACTAATTGGGAACGTGTAGATGACGGCACCGAACTATTTATTGCTTCAGACGATGACGCAAATAGCTCCAAACTTTCCTTGTTCAAACCTAAATTAGAATAGGCTTGCGCCATGGTATTCAAAAACTTAGCTTTGATCTCCGGAGAGGAAAACTGGGCAGAAGATATTCGTTTCACGCCCCGATCTAAGATCTCGCGAACTGATATCTCATTTCCCCTCGTCTCCGATGGGTCCGCAAGCTGAAATACAGACAGTAAAAAATCGCGAGTCTCTCGCTCTGTTATCAGCTCTATTTCGGCTTGCTGTTGTGCAACTTTGGCTGCGTCACGAGAAACGACTGCCTGCCAAGCAATCGCAGCAAAGGCCAACATCAATATGAATGACGTGGTGCCAGCTAACGCCCAGCGTCTTTGCTGCTGTCTTAATTGTCGCTGCCGTAATTGATCGAAACGAACACCCAGCATGCCCGCGGCCAGTTTTAGGAACGCCAATTTGAAACCGTCAGCACTTTCTCGAGCATCAGCCGCCAAAGGTTCTAAACGTGCGCTATGTTCATCTTCTGGATCACTTAACACCAAGGCGGTTGGAAACGCTGCCAGCGAGTCGGTTAGAGAGTCAGCCCCAGGGTCGCCGTCTACCACAAAGGCAAATACCGGTCGGTTCGGAAACGTGGCTCGGAAATACGCTATTTCTCGATTAACCCACTTGGATTGTCTTGATGCTGGTGAACAGACGACGATTAACCGTTCGGACTCATTCAAAGCCGCTTGAATGGAGTCTGACAGCACCTCGGCCGCACCCAATTCATCTCGGTCGATGAACACAGGCTTTAACGGCCTAGACGTTACAAAGTTTGTCGCCAATTTCATGTCTTTTGTAAGCTCAAATGATTCGAGCTTACGATGCAACTTACTCGCCCACTTTGAGTCTACATGACTGTAAGAGATAAAAGCTTTATAGGTAGTCATCAATCTTCTTGAATATCACTTCCAAGTAACAAAAATAACGCACCATTTACTCTTCTAGAAGCCTGCTCGGGGTCGACCGTCGAAGGACCCGCAGACACTGGGGCTATCTCCTCCTCGTCATCTTCCTGGTTCTCTGGAATCTTGCAGCCTGGCAATGGATCTTGAAAGTTAAACGTCTGCTCGTCCCACAAACCTAAATAGGTCTGATTTTCAAAGCACAAGAACTCGCCATTGTAGGGCGTAAACAGTGAGAAATCCTCGAATAACACCGCGCCGTTCTGTTTAACTTGAATTGTTGTTTGGCTAATACTCTCACCGTCACCATTTAATCCTCGAAAGCGGACCAGAGTAATATCGTTTGGAAAGGTATAAAAAACCCATTGAAAGCCCAGGACTCCCTCATCAAACAGTGAATCTGAAGGTGTAAATGTATACCTTAAGCCCTTAACATCTTGAGTGTCGTTGTCACCTACCAAATTTCGAAGTGCTGGATCCTCATCGTCTGGAAATGAAAACGCCTCGAGAAAAGGACCATCCTGACAATATGCGTTTTGTAAGTAGTCCTGTTCAATTCGCGATGTAGCGCCTGAAGAAGTAGTGTAAGCACCAGATACCTCAAAGGAAACCGTATCCAAATTGAGGCCCATCGACTCCTTCACTGGATTGAAGATTGAAACATTTTGAGAGCTGGTACCTGGGCACTCCGTCCCAGGCAAGGTAAGTTGATCACCCCAATCACCAGCGAACTCAATACGCAATGCTCGCCGTGCCTCCGCCGTATTTGGAAGAAATAAAAGTGACAACACCAAAAACACCAGAAGTCCGACTTGAAGCTTGCTTCCTTTGGATACTGGCTTTAACTCAACTCGCATAAGACTACCCCCTACAATTGACAACCCACCTCAGCTATTGAATGACATCTGTGAACCAGAATAGCAGACTTCATGTCCAGTTGTAGAGGACTTTCCTGAATTGTATAGCGAGCGAGGCGCCAAGCCCTGGGTCACTTACAAAAACCGCAACGGGATTTAGTTGGGACAGTAACCGGAATCTTCAACGTTCAATTTGAGCTTTATACTCGCAATGTCACCCGAACTCGACTCCATCTCTCCTTCAAAAGTGGCAACGAAATATTCCCCTCTTTGGGTGGGCAAATTCTCAATGATAAAATCACCTGACCGATACTTGGTGTAGGAAATACCATAAGTTTTGCCCGCCGCAGCTCTCTCCTCTGTGATGGCGCCAACCACGTACATCATAGCTCCTTGCATCGTAGACGCATTCCAGTCACTCATTGGCACTTTACCGGAACCAATCTCCATTGGGATCGAAATATTAAGCTTAGGAGCCTGGCTGAATGAAACTATATTTCGACGCCCTTCAGAACATGAGTACATCCCGCTGTAGCTCCAATCAAGGTTTTCGGAACCACGTATCGATAGACTAATCGCCTGCATTCGATCTTCTTTTTGCTTCTTGCTGGCCGCTGAAGTCGTAGTAGATTGCTCTGAGGTTGCTTGGTCGTCTAGACAAGCCGTTAACACTGTCGTACACAAAGCGATAACAAATGTGAGTTTCATTCTTTTTTTGGACATATCCTTTATTCCTGAAATTGATTTACGTAGCTAGAAAGTAGTGCAGAATATCAATGCGTGCTATACCTCAGATTGGCTAAAAAAGGTAACTACTTTGCTTTGGACGCAATGCCATCACTGACCTAGAAAAGAAGGCACAAACACCCCGAGTCATTAGGAATATAGATGCAAGACCATTGGCATGGTTGAAAACAATAAATGAACTATCGATTGAGCAATATCAAACTAAACATCACATAATGCAAACTCAACTGGACAACGTAGCCGCAATATTTGCCGTGTCTCAACTGTTGCTGAGCATGGTTTTACTGATCCAGTTCTCTAAACCTATCAGACGAAATCAATGGTTGTTGTTTCTGTTTATGAGCGCTGTGTTGGCCTATGTAAGCGGACCATTGATACAGACTGAGCTGGTTTTTCAGTTGCATTTAACCTGGCAAACTCTGGTACCCGGACTATTTTGGCTACTGTGCGGAAGCTTGTTTGATGATGATTTTGACCTGGCGGCTTGGAAACTATCCTTGGTACTCATGACAGTAGTACCTCCAACCATTGGCAACTTCTTCGACTTTGATCATGACGGCTTCGTCGGTTTTGGAGTCTATTGGCTGCCTCAAGCTCTGGAATTTATATTACTTGCGTGGGCGTTGGCTATTGTCATCCGTAATTGGCAAGACGATTTGGTCCCGGAACGCCGTGGTCTGCGTTTCTGGTTTTGCTTGACTGCAGGAGGCTACAGCTTCCTCATGATAGCCGTCAGGGAGGTTTTGTTTCCCGAAGCTTTGTGGTGGCAAGACTGGCAATACATATTCACGGCAATAATCTGTCTCGGTACCAACGCGCTCTTGTTGCAATACCCAAAGACACTCTTCGAAACACAAGAAGTGAAAACTCGCAGGAGGATCCCTCGTACAACATACACATCACGAGAACCTGAAGAAGGAGTGCCTTCCCCAGTTTTAAAAAAGCTCCAAACTCTACTGGAAGATCAGAAGGAGTACAGAAAAATGGGCCTGACCATCGGGCAGGTTGCGAACTTAGTCGAGATACCTGAGCATCAATTAAGGAAAATAATTAATGCCGGCCTAGGATACAGAAACTTCAACAGCTACCTCAACGAATTTAGAATCGGCGAAGCTCAAGAAATATTGAATGACCCTGAAATGCGAGATGAACCGATAGTCAACATTGCGCTGGATATTGGGTTTCGATCTTTAAGCTCTTTCAACAAAGCCTTCAAGGGGCAAACAGGCCTAACACCAACGGAATTTCGACAGAAATCGCTGACGGATTTTAAAAAGTGACCTTTTTTTTCAGAATCCGTTAGCCAAAGACACTGGGCCGGAGCCAATATAGTGTGAAGTAAACAACAACGTGGCTATACGATGGTTCGTTTTTCAAATTCACTATCATTGTTAATTGGTGCAGTCTTACTGACCGCAGTAACGTCAGAGAGCTCGGCCAATGACCCAGGCGAACTTATCTATACGGCAAAATGCTCGAGTTGTCATGGATCAAAGGCAGAAGGAAATACCACTCTTAACGCGCCCGCTTTAGCCGCTCAACAAGCCAATTATATAGTTCGGCAAATCGGGCATTTCAATTCGCAAGCCAGAGGTAAGCAAGACACATACGCCATGCAAATGGCGGCTATCAGCAGCACTATCAACGATGAACAAACCAAGCAAATAGCAAACTATGTAAGTCAACTGCCCGCAGCCACGGCGGCAAGAAGCGATGGAGATACAGCTCAGGGATACAAGTATTATCAATCCAGTTGTGGTGGCTGTCATGGCGGCAAGGCAGAGGGAAACCAAAGCCTAAATTCACCAAGATTAGCCGGCATTGATGGTGATTACCTGCAGCGCCAATACAGCTATTTTTTGAACGGCAAACGCGGTTCTGACAAGAGGGACCGATTTGGTAGACAGATGGTGATGATAGCCAATACCTTGACAGAAAAAGAAAAGATCAGAGATGTATTTGCTTACATTAGTAGCCTTACCCCTGAAGGAGATGAATAAGGCAATGCTGAAACACGCTGCCATCATCATCGGCATTCTCGCCGCTGGCTTTTTTGCCTCAGCGCTCAAGGTCGACGCCACAGTCTTAACTGCGAATGGACAAACCCAGGCCCAACAAACGAGCGAGTCAACCATTTCATTATCTAACGAGTGTCCAAGAGGTTTTAAGAAAGATCTCGAGGGCCTGTGCCGGATGCGTACGTTATACCAATTTTATTCATCCAACCAAGGCCGGGGAGTCGGCGGCACACGAACCTCACTTCCTGCGCATCGAGATGGCTTTACACCTGAGCAGATTGATCTAGGCAGGTTTCTGTTTTTTGACCCAATCTTATCTGCGGATAAGTCAGTGTCTTGCGCAAGCTGCCATCAGCCCAGCAAAGGCTTTGCCGATGGCATGGCTCGCTCGGTGGGCGTTGGTGGTCGGGTGGGCGAACGCTCGGCACCCACTCTGTGGAACAGCGCTTTTCTAAACACGTTTAATTGGGACGCCAGCGCCAATTCATTTGAACAACAAGTGCAAACCCCTTTGTTTTCAGAAATGGAAATGGCTAACACACCCGAATCCTTGCTGGCTAGCTTGGTGAGCAGCTTGGAGTACGAGCGGCTATTCAGGCAGGCTTTTTCTGATGGAATAACCCTGAAGAACACCTACATCGCTCTGGCCGCCTTTCAAAGTTCATTGATTTCTTTGAATAGCCGCTACGATCAATACGCTCACGGCAATCACTCGGCTTTAACTCAGCCAGAAATTGAGGGCATGAATGTGTTCAGATCCTTTGTAGCTAGATGCTCTGAATGCCATACACCGCCTTTGTTCACAAACAATCAGATAGCGGTCATAGGCGTACCTGAGCCGGATGGCCGACCGTTTGACAACGGTGCTGAAGCGACATTCAACATGCGCAAGCTGCGAGGTGGTTTTAAAGTACCAACACTTCGCAATATCGACCGCACAGGACCCTATATGCACCAGGGTAACTTTGCAACTTTGCGAGACGCTACAGAGTTTTACAACAAAGGTCGCGGGCATGCCGAACCAGAAAACAACAAACTGTACTTGCACTGGCATATTACTTCGCCCGATCTGACAGATGAAGAGATCGATTTACTCGTGACTTTTATGGGCGCACTTCGAGATGAAAAGTTTATGCCTAGCATTCCTCAGCGGTTACCAAGCGGTTTGGATATGAACATCTCGAATGAAACCAACCTTAGCGACATCAACAGTCAAATAACAATAAACACAAACTAAACACCAGCTGGAGATCATCATGAAATTGAAACTACTTGCAGTAGTGGCTATCGCCGCCGCAGGCTTGGGTGGCCATTACTACGGTCAGCAGTCAGCAATGGAAAACTACGTACCCACAATCAAAGAAGAAAAGAGCTTCAGTGGTGGTTACGATGCAAGCGCGGACGCCCAAGTTGCCGGGGATGTTGCTAAAGAAGGTCCAGCGGGCGCGGCAAATCAAATTGAGGTGATCGTTAAAGACGGCGAATCCATTCAGGAAGCGGTTAAAGCCGCTAGCCCTGGCACTACTATCCGAATAATGCCCGGCACTTACAGTGAAACAGTTTACATTGATAAAGACAGTATTCATCTTATTGGCGTGATTCAGGAAAGCCGACGCCCGGTAATGGATGGTTTAGGCAAGCTAAATGATGCCATTCTCTACTCAGGCAACAATGTAGTTGTGGAAAACATGTACATCACCGGTTACAAAGGCAATGGCATCATGGGCCAAGCGGGTAATAATTTCGAAATCCGCAATAACATAATCGCCGACACTGGGGTTTACGGCATCTTCCCGCAACTTGGTAAAAACGGCATTGTTGAACACAACGTCATTTCAGGGATAGAAGACGCGGCCATTTACATTGGCATGAGTGACAATGTGCACGTTGCTCACAACGATGTGTTTGACTCAGTCGCGGGGATTGAAATTGAAAACAGTCGCCACGCTATTGTCGAAAACAATTCCGTTCACAACAACACCGGTGGAATCTTAGCGTTTATCACACCCGGTTTGCCCATCAAAACTACCTACGATGTGATCATCCGCAATAACTTTGTTACGGGCAACAACCATCCGAATTTTGGTGCGCCCGGGTCTACCGTAGCTGGAATTCCCGCGGGGACTGGTATTTTGATCATGGCGGCCGATCAGGTGATCGTCGAGGACAATATTATCACCGATAACAAAACAGCCGGCATATTAGTGGTAGACCATGCCAATGCGGCTAATGTCACCGATGATCCAGAATCTGAACCCAATCCGGACAATATTGCCATTTTAAACAACACCATGATGAACAATGGCTATGACACCATTGCTGAGGTCAAGGCGTTAATGGCCTTAGAGTTAAAAACGGGTTCGCCTGACATAGTGCATGTTAGCCAAGGGACTGATAACTGCATCTTAGATCGCTCACAGTATTTTGTAGTCGGGTTAAAAGACTTTAGTGTTTGTGATTTCACCAACACCGATGATGTCGTAACCTATCTTTTGGACACCCCTGTCGCACCGCGACAGATTGATCCATCAGAAAGAGGTGAGATAGCCTATTTGGGTGTGTGTACCGGATGCCACTCCTATAACGGACGTCTTATAGGCCCTTCAATACAACAGATACAGGCCTTGTACTTTGAAAACCCAGAGGGGCTGGCCGCTTACATAAGCAACCCTGTGAAAAAGCGCGAGGATTATCCGGAGATGCCATCTCAGGCTTACCTAGGAGAAGAAACGGTTGCGGCGGTTGCAAAATACGTTCTTGAGGTTAAGAATGTGTCTTTAGAAAACCAACATTAACGATGGCTGGGTCTCACGACCCAGCTGACCGCGTGAGGCCCAATTATGATTAAAGCTCTAGCTGCCCTTGAACCTAAATCAGCCTTAGTCGAATTTGAATTTGAGAGACCAGAGCTTGGCAAAGATGATGTAGAGATAGAGGTATCTCATTGCGGACTTTGTCATAGCGACATGAGCATGATTAATAATGAATGGGGTGCTTCGTCATATCCATTGGTACCAGGTCACGAAGTGGTTGGCAAAGTAGTGGCGATTGGCGCCAATGTAAATAAGCATTCCATAGGCGACCGCGTGGGTTTAGGTTGGCACGCTGGTTACTGCGATACGTGCCAGTATTGCGATACGGGTGAACACAATTTATGCGCGCAAAGCCAAGCCACCATCATCGGGCGACATGGTGGCTTTGCCTCGCATGTGCAGGCATCGCAAAATGCGGTTGTTGCTCTCCCCGAAGGATTAAGCTCCGAGGATGCAGGCCCACTCTTCTGTGGTGGAATAACCGTCTATAACCCACTGGTTCAATACGACATCAAACCAACCGACCGCGTTGCGGTTATCGGCATTGGCGGCTTAGGCCACATTGCACTTCAATTTCTGGCCGCTTGGGGCTGCGAGGTAACGGCCTTCACTAGTAGCGAAAGCAAAGCCGAAGAAGCCAAAACGCTTGGCGCGTCTCATGTACTCGATTCGACTAACCCCGACGCTCTAAAAGCAGCCCGTGGGCGCTTCGATATGATTTTATGCACCGTCAATGTGTCATTAAACTGGGCTGGATATTTATCCACCTTGGCGCCCAAGGGTAGATTGCATTTTGTCGGCGTGGTAGTGGATCCAGTGGCTATTTCAGTGAATCAACTTATCGGCAATCAATTACAAATTTCTGGCTCACCCGTTGGTAGCCCAGCCGTTATCGATGAAATGCTTCAGTTCGCCGCACGACACAACATCAAGCCACAGGTTGAAGTGTTTAAAAAGCATCAAGCAAATGAGGCGATTGAAAAACTGGAAAGCGGCAAGATGCGTTACCGTGCCGTTATTGAATTTTCTCAATAAAGAACACTAATTAGCGCCCTTTCACAAGCCCAGACGATAAAAGCGGTGCGATGTAAAAAATCGCGTTTATAATACGATCAATCATTAATCGATTGAGTGTATTACCGTGCAACAAGCCACTCCGCCCATCGAAAATATCGTTGAACTGCTGGATGAACGCAACTCGTCAGCGGTAGCGGAGTTGTTTGCCGACGCTCACCCAGCCGATATAGCTGACGCTCTTGAGCGATTACAGCCAGCTAAACGCCCTCATGCTTGGATACACATACCGGAAGTAGCCAGAGGTGAAGTACTCTCTGAACTGACTGAGGGCGTATTCAAAAACCTGGCTCATGAACTGGACAACAGTGAGTTAATCGATGCCATCAAGGTTTTAGACATTGATGAAATTGCCGACCTTATTCCGGATCTGCCTGAGTCGGTTTTAGCGGATGTTCTATTTGCTGTAGACACCGAAACACGCGCGAGCTTAGGCGAGGTTCTGTCATATCCTGAGGACAGTGCCGGCGGCCTAATGAATATTGATGCCATAGCCGTGCGTGACAATATCTCGCTGGATGTCGTGCTCCGTTATCTCAGGCTGAAAACGGAACTACCAGAACATACTGATACGGTTTATTTGGTTGACCGAGAGAACAGATTGACCGGCATATTACCTATTGAGAAATTAATTACCGGTCCAGCCAATGATCCTGCAAGAAATCACGCGGTTGATAATCCAGTTTCCTTTCAGTCAATGGACGATGAAGTTGAAGTAGCAAAAGCATTTGCGGACTATGATTTGGTTTCAGCCCCGGTTGTCGATGAGGAACATAAACTGATCGGCAGAATAACCGTGGACGATGTGGTTGATGTCATACGTGAGCAGGCCGAACATGACATTATGGCGGCCGCCGGTTTACGTGAAGAAGAAGATATTTTTGAGCCGGTGGCCACTACCACAAAAAACCGAACTATCTGGTTGGCAGTCAATTTACTAACAGCCCTTTTGGGTTCATGGGTAATCGGGCAATTTGAAGGCTCAATTCAAAAGCTAGTCGCCTTAGCTGTGTTAATGCCAATTGTCGCCAGTATGGGCGGTAATGCTGGAACACAAACACTGACTGTCGTTATTCGAGGTATGAGTACGGGCACCATATCGAGAGGAAACATGATCAACGTGCTCAAAAAAGAGAGCATGGTCGGCGTATTAAATGGATTGATCTGGGCTTTCGTAATTGCTGCGATCGCCGCAGCTTGGTATCAGGACCTCTTTTTAGGACTGGTGATAGCGGCAGCGATGATAGCCAATTTAGTTATGGGTGCGATAGCTGGCGTATGCATACCCATATTCTTAGAGAGGATGGGCATCGATCCGGCGCTTGCCGGAGGTGTTGCCCTAACTACTGTTACCGATGTTGTGGGATACTTTAGCGTTCTGGGGCTTGCTACTGTTCTGTTACTTTGATTGCATCAGCAATGATAATCAGAGCTTATCTGATGCTTCACGGCTATCAGAGCCTAATCTAATATTTGGTGCCCAGTGTGGTGAAATCGAACGCCACATTTTCAGGCTCACAAAGCAAGCTGCGCCCCTGCTCTTCATTAACTTCCACCCACGCGTGACTAAAAAATTGCCCCATTCTTTTACTGATACCAATCTTAACGCTGATGTCATAACCCTGTTTCTTGGCAAGTTCCGCTACGCATATCGATCTAGGAAGACAATCTGTTGGACTGATCTGGAGTTTTGCCGCCAATCTCACTGATTCAGACAAGTCTAACAGATGCGGTTCAGTCGCCATGGTGACTGGAGGACTTACACCATCTATCTCGACCATGTTTTTAAGCCAGAGAGTATCCCTCTTGAGGCTCGCTTTTACTTTCGCAAGTGTAAAGTAGGCGCAGGGCAGTAATGTCAGTACTCTTAGCATGATCTAAATGTTAGCAAGTTGGTCGCCTCAAGGACAGTTAAGCCACTCCACTGGACGTACAACCTAAGCCTAACATGAGTTTAAATATGGAACTTGGGAGGAATCAGGTACAATAGAAAAATGGAAGCGTTAAGTTCTTTTTCTACAATTCGGTTGAGTGGAAAGCAAACCGTCAAAGCTGCATGGGTAGTGTGCATAGCTATGCTCGTTCTAGTTGTAGCATGGATCGCTTATTCCGAAATCTCCAGTCAGCGCAACAAGCAGGCCGAATTAGCCCCGCAAGACGTGAGAGCAATCACACGACGATCGGGACCAGCTTATCAGGTGCGGCACATAACCTCTGCCAATCTTTTTGGCGATCCTGCCCCAAAGAAAGAGGTAGTGAAAAATATTCCAACTACTACCTTGCAGCTCAAGGCCATTGGAATATTGTGGGCTTCAGAGCAACAGCAAGCTAGGGCCATTATTCAATCCGGCAATAAGCCAGCCAAACTCTATGGAGTCGGAGATCGCATACAAGGCGCCGGGGTTTCAATTGATGAAATCAGAGAAGGTGAAATTCTATTAGATAGAAATGGTGCTAAAGAGAAACTTCCCCTAGTTAAAAAGAAGGGCAGCGAAGGGATAATTTCTTTCCAAAGCATCGACTCAGATCTTGATTACGCGACTGCTTCTGCCACAGAAATTAATGGTCGAACTGAAATCAGAAGATCATCACCTAAGCCAATATCTCCTAACGGTGAACCGCGCAAGATTCGTAAACCAAACTTTTCTGGACTTGATCGAGCACTGCAGAAAGCCGGCGAAATCTAACCGTGTTTGCTTAACTGTGCTCACTTAACTTTATAAGTCACTACGATAGAGAGCTTCCTACTTTAACCTCGTGACTCTGATGATTACCATAACCAGAGTCATCGCAATTGATATCCAAACTATCCAGAGCCCAAATCGCGCAAACGGCGTTGTTCCTGTCATAGGCTGAACACTTTCTGTCATACTGGCCACTTCAAACTGAGCCGTTTTGGCAACCACCTTCCCCTGGTGATCGATAAACAATGACGGGCCAGAGTTTGCAGAGCGAATCATCGGCCTTCCGAGCTCTTTGGCTCGCATTTGCGCCAGTTGCCTTCGTTGATGTGGCGCCAAAGAATCGCCAAACCAGGCATCTTCGCTAATATTTAACAGGATATTTGAGCTGCCATAGCTAAGACGATACTCTTCAGCGAAAGTGTCCTCATAGCAGATTGACATACCCAAGCGAAGAGAGTCACCACAAGCCAGCTCCTGCTGACCCTGCCAAGCGGCGAACCCCGACATAGGCAAATTGAGATACTCAAAGACCCAACCAAAGATAAACTGTAGTGGCTGATATTCGCCAAAAGGAACGAGATGGGCCTTACGATACACTTGCGGCTTAGCTCGTTCACTTTGGCAAATCAATGCTGCTGCGTTGTAAGCCGACTCTTCATCGTGATCAAGCAGTCCGGTCACCACGGATACATTATCCGGCAATAACGCCTCCCAAAACGTTTGATCTGTTTGACTTAAATACAGTGGCAATGCGGTCTCTGGCCACACGATCAAATCGAGATCTCTTCCCCTAGATAACTCATGACTAAGCCGCTGATACTGATGGATCGTCGCTTCTCTTGCCGCTCCTTCCCATTTTGACTCTATGGGGATATTCGCTTGAACGACACCAATTTGAACCAAATTACCGTCCGGTCTAACCCAATCAATAAACTTTAAAGCAGCAGGCAAAACCAGCAGAAAAAGGCTAAAGACTATAGATGCTCTCGAGCGAAGAATTATAGCTCCAGCGACCATACAGACTATCACCATCACCCAAAATGAGATCAGGTATACGCCACCGATGGGCGCGAGGGTAAACAACCAACTTTGAGTTTGACTGTAACCAATATCTAACCATGGAAACCCCGTAAAAACCCAGCTCTTACACCACTCGAAAACCGTCCAAACGAAAGGAAAAGCAATTAAGTAACGGCGGGGATCACCGCTTGATATCCAACTTGAAACCCAAAGGGTTATCGCGATAAAAGCCGCCATCACCGCCGCAAACCCAAGAACAGCTATCAGTCCCATCCATAAAGGCATGCCTCCGTAGGTCGATAGTGACACATAAACCCATGATACGCCCGTCAAGTACATACCCATTCCAAAGCTCATTCCAAGCAAGGCACTTTGGGTCGGTTTAAGACTATGAGATAGGCACACTAGGACCAGCAGTGAAACAAGAATTGCTGGGTAGATATCAAAGGGCGCGAAAGCGAATACGGATGTGGAGCCCGCAATCAATGCGATCGCATTTTGCTTAATGTTTTTCATTGAAGATAACTAGGAAATACTAGTAATGCTTAAATGACGAAGCTGATCGCTTATCCGGCTAAGAGCTGTTCTCAGCTGCCAGTTAACTCTCTATACAATCTCTTCTCTTCGGCGAACTTATCAGCAGTCTCGGCTCTTTGAATCTTCAAACTCTCTAACTCCTTTGAAAATTCCTCGACGCGCCCCTTAGAACGAAGTAGCTCTTGCTCGAGATCATCTTTGATTTTGCCCGGTCCGGCCGCAGCTGCTTTTGTCTCAAGCCGTTTAATTTTTCCGTCCATTTGCTTCAGGTAAGCTTCATGGACTTTGATGTTGCTATCGATGGATTCGATTTGATTGTCCCTTTGCCGATCAATATCGTCCTCGGTCTCATAGATACTCAGAATACGATCCCGCTCTTCTTGACGTTTCTGCAAGCGAACTAGTTCTTCCTGCTCTCTTTGAAGCTTTTCAGCTTCAGCTTGTTTTTCCTCTTCCGTTTTTGGGGCTTCTAGTGTCTCTGCGATAAACCCTCTGTCAGTAAGCGTCGTCACTTTGGTAGTGGCGCACTTGTCCTCTGCGTGATCGCCATAATGCCAATTTCCGTCCTCGTCTTTACACTTTTTAATGGCGAATGCATGCTGAGTTGCTAAAAGACAAGTCATTAGCAAAATAGCCGTAGACACAGATTTATTAGACATAATCGTACTCATAATTTCTATCTCTCCAGAGGACTAGAACTAGGGTTGCCCAATCACATTTAAACGTTCTTTGATCGACTGAACCATACCAGATAAACACCCAGCATCAACATCGGCAAGCTAAGCAAATGCCCCATGGTGAGCCAATCAAACATCAAATAGTTTAGGTGTGCATCGGGCACTCTGACGAACTCAACCAGCATACGCGCGATTGCATACCCAATCAAAAACAACCCCGATAATAGCCCGATAGCCCTTCTTTTTCGTGAAACTAGCCAAAGTGTCACGAAAAGTAACAAACCCTCCAAGAAGGCTTCATATAGCATGGAAGGATGTCGAGCTTGTTGATCGGCCGTAGTAAATACCATCCCCCAAGGAAGGTCAGTGGGCTTTCCCCATAGCTCTTGATTAATAAAATTTCCAAGTCGACCAAAAAACAAACCGATTGGCGCCACCGGTGCTACAAAGTCGCCAATATCAAGAAAACCAATCTTAGATTTTCGACTGAATAGCCAAAGCGCCAAAATCACACCAATTAGGCCACCGTGAAAAGACATTCCTCCTTCTCTGATCCCGGTAATAATCGTCAATGGTTCGGCCAGATATTCCATTGGCTTGTAAAACAACACATACCCCAGTCGACCGCCGATCACAGCACCCAGGGCCCCGTAGAAAAGCAGATCGGAAGCCAGCTCAGGTGTCCACTTAGGATTCACTGCGCTCGGCTGATGCTTTAATCGATAAGACCACGCCAAATAGACCCCTGCAAAGCCAAAGACATACATCAGTCCGTACCATTGGACAGCCAAGGGACCAATTTGAATGGCCACAGGATCGAAGTTTGGATGGACTAACATAATGTCGGAGACTTATAGAACCAGTTCTTCTCCGAACGCCTCTAAGTAGCGCTCGGAAAAATCTGACTGTGTAAAAAAGTGGTTTTGAGTTCCTGACTGTTCAATTTTGATCGCACCGCATAGAGACGCGATTTGAGCAGATGTTTTCCAGCCTAACTCTTTACTAAGTCCGTACAATAGGCCTGCACGATATGCATCGCCACAACCTGTTGGGTCAGTAACGCCAGAGATTGGTGCGCAAGGAATGGTAAGCTTCTCACCATCTACGTACACCTCTGATCCCTCGTTGCCTCTCGTGACGACTAGGGCTTCAACCTGATCGGCTAATTGAGGAAGAGTGAGCCCCGTTTTGTCCAGTAGCATTTGGCTCTCGTAGTCATTCACCACCGCATAGGTAGCCTCGGACAGAAACTTCATACAATCATTACCGTCGAACATCGGCAAACCCTGGCCTGGATCAAAAATAAAGGGAATGTCTAAATCCCTAAACTGCTCAGAGTGCCGAATCATAGCCTCTCTCCCATCTGGCCCAACAATGCCTAATTGGATGTCCTGCGCGTCAGATATTCTGTTCTGATGTGCAAAGTTCATCGCCCCAGGGTGAAACGCAATCAATTGATTGTTATCAATATCAGTCGTGATAAAGGCTTGCGCGGTATAAGTGTCTTCCACTACGGTCACATGATCGGAAGCCAAACCTTTCTCCTGCAAATACCGTTGGTACGGCCCAAAATCCTCGCCAACCGTAGCCATGATCACCGGATCTCCGCCTAATAATTTTAATGTATAAGCAATATTACCTGCGCACCCACCCAAATGACGCTTCATATCAGGCACCAAAAAAGCCACGTTTAGGATGTGGACTTGATCTGGCAGGATGTGATTTTTGAACTGATCCTCAAACACCATGATGGTGTCAAAAGCCATGGATCCGGTAATTAAAGTTTTCATGATAGATAGGATATAAATACGCCGACGAGGCGCCAAGGATTTGGATAAGCAAAAGCCTCAGATTTACCTGAGGCTTAGCTCAATTAAGTATTTCTAATTTGATTACAATGAAGCAAGAGCACTCTCATAATTTGGCTCTTGTGCTATCTCAGGTACCAATTCGGCATGGATTACTTTGTTGTCTTCATCGAGAACCAAAACGGCGCGCGCAGTTAAGCCTTCAAGGGGACCATCTGCCATCAAAACACCATAGTCTTTCGCAAAATTTTGATTCCGCATGGTTGAAAGCGTAGTGGTAGCACCTGCCGAATTCGCTTCACAAAATCGACCCGCAGCAAAGGGTAAATCCCCAGACACGATCAACAATTGCACATCAGTTTTATCAGCGAGTTCAGCATTAAACTTCTGCGTTGATGTTGCACAGACGGGGGTGTCCAAACTTGGCAATATGCTGATCACTTTCTTTTTGCCCGAATAATCGGCAAGACTCACGTCCGCAAGGGAGCTTGTGGTTAAACGAAAATCAGGAGCAGAATCGCCCACCTTAGGGAAGTCGCCATTTAGGTTTATTGGGTTACCCTTCAAAGTTACTTGCATTTCGATCTCCTCTATTCTTCCACTTGTGAGTTGTAAGCCTCTGCGCTGAGCAAATTCTCCAACTCGCCTTTATTTGAGGCTTTGATTCTAAAGATCCAACCGCCTTCGTACGGAGACTCGTTCAGTAGCTCTGGCTCACCATCAAGTTCTTCATTGACGGCAACGATTTCACCGCTAACCGGCGCGTAAATATCCGACGCCGCCTTTACTGACTCAACAGCACAGCATTCTTCTTGCGCCGATACTTCGGAACCGACTTCAGGCAGCTCGACATAAACTACGTCACCCAACGATTCTTGAGCATAGTCACTAATGCCAACTTCAACAATATCATCATCTAACTGTCTTACCCACTCATGTGAGGCTGCATACAATAAATTATCAGGGGTGTTACTCATTGAGAGCTCCTAGTTTTAGTTTCGTGAAAGAGCGAAGGATGGCGCTCTCGTGTTGTGCGACATTATATAGCCACAGTGATGGATAGTCCTAGTCCGTCTGGCGGCAATTTTAGGAGTAGCGACATCTTGTTTAGAGAAACATCTCATCAGCAACGTATTCAAAATAATATTCAGCACAAAATAGAATGATTGATGTACAATCCAAAAATGAGAATGATTCGCATTATCTTATCAATCAAAACACACATTCTGGGTCCAATCTTAAAATGAAGATACTAAAATCCGCTCTGTTGCTAGTGATGCTCAGCACTCTGGCCGCCTGCAGCCAAGAGTCAAACCAAACCAGTCAACAACCAGAGGTCCAAAATGAGGTCTCTGCTACACCAACGCCTGTCGAACAATCCTCAGTTGTAAACCTTTACTCTGCGCGCAAGGAAGCACTTATTAAACCTCTCCTTGACCAGTTTACCGCCGACACGGGCATAACCGTCAACGTAATTTCAAGTAAGGCTGACGCTCTGTTAAAACGAATCGAAAATGAAGGCATCAACAGTCCGGCGGATGTTCTATTAACGACAGATGCGGGACGTTTGCATCGAGCTAAACAAGCGGAGATTTTCTCAACCCTGGTTTCAGAAAAATTCAACGATATCCCGGCTCAATATAAAGATCCAGATATGAACTGGGTTGGCTTATCGGTTCGTGTACGTCCCATTATGGTTACACAAGCGGGCAAAGATTTTCAGCTATCACGTTACGAGGACCTAGCCAAAGAAGATCTTAAAGGCAAGATCTGTGTACGCTCATCGAGCAACATTTATAACCAATCTCTCGTCGCAGGAATGCTAGCACATGGCGAGTCTACAGACGTAGAGGCTTGGGCCAAGGGCGTCGTTAACAATATGGCCAGAGATCCGCAAGGCGGCGATCGTGACCAAGTTCGAGCTGCAGCCGCAGGTCAATGTTCTGTTATCTTGGCTAACACCTACTATTTAGCCAACATGATCAGCGACCCAGATAATCAAGCCGATTTTTCAGCCGGCTCTGCATTATCCGTAATTTGGCCAAACCAGGATGACCGGGGAGCGCATGTAAATGTCAGCGGGGCAGGTGTATTGAAAACGGCACCGAATATCGACAATGCGATAGCCCTTGTTGAGTATTTAGCCAGCGATGCTGCTCAAGAAATCTACGCAAACGTAAACTTCGAGTACCCCGTCAAACCTGGTATCGAGATCCACCCAATTCTCAAAGCTTGGGGAGAATTCAAAGCAGATGATCTTGAGTTGGCAAAGTTGGGCATCAATAACGCAGATGCAGTAAAGCTTTTTGATCGTGCCGGCTGGAAATAGACCGCTATACCAAAGTCACCCCTCTAGGTCTCCGATGTGAAACTGAGTAATTTAGGCTGGAATACTGGTAGCTTTCTGGCCGCGACGCTTGTTTTTGTGCCATTGATGGCGCTAATAACAATCAGCCTTGAGAATACTGAAGATATTTGGTCTCACTTGGTGGAGACAGTTCTGAGTGATTACATAACCACATCGATCAGCCTGATGATCGGTGTGGCGATTGTTACGATGATCGTGGGAGTTGCATCAGCTTACTTAGTAACGCATTTCACATTTCCTGGGGTACGCTGGCTATCGTGGGGTTTATTACTCCCGCTGGCCGTGCCTACTTACATAACGGCCTACGCTTACACTGGGCTTCTTGATGTGGCCGGTCCGATACAGTCGCAGCTTCGAGAAACTTTTAACGTTTCCTTTGGCTCTTACTGGTTCCCAAATATTCGCTCTCTTGGCGGTGCCATCTTTGTAATGAGTTTTGTCCTCTACCCTTATGTGTACATGCTCGCACGTTCCGCTTTTTTACATCAAACCGCGAGACTTGAACAATCAGCACGCCTGTTAGGGGCCGGTTCATTTAGAGTCTTACGGAGTGTCACTCTACCCATAGCTCGTCCCGCTATAATCGCTGGAGTATCCCTAGCGCTGATGGAGACTCTAGCCGATTACGGCGCCGTCAGCTACTTTGGGTTAACTACGTTCACGACCGGTATTTTCAGAACCTGGTATGGCCTCGACAGTGTGGCAGGTGCAGCGCAGCTATCGTTGATGCTGCTTAGTTTCATCATTATTCTTGTCTTTTTTGAGTACCACTCAAGAAGACAAAAGCACACGCAATTTAAAGGAAGCGGTGAAACCAGACCACAAACGCCATTGAATGGCTGGCATAAATGGCTAGCCAGCGTGGCAGTCTCTTTGCCATTGATTTTAGGTTTTATTGTCCCTGTTAGTCAGCTTGGAATGTGGGCTATTAAGTACCACAGCGGCCTGTTTGAGAAATCATTTTGGATACTGGTCTGGAACACTCTTTCCTTGGCAATGATGACCGCATTGATCGCCCTTCTGATTGTACTTGCTTTGGCGTACGCCACTAGACTTTCTAACACTAAACTGACGTTCTATTGTCAGAAGATAGTTAGTTTGGGCTATGCAATTCCGGGGACTGTGATTGCCATTGGCGTACTCATTCCATTAGCCAGTCTAGACAACAGCATCGACTCATTCGCGCGATCCCAATTCAATGTATCAACAGGATTAATCCTTAGCGGCAGTATCGTGGCTTTGATCATCGCCTATCTGGTTCGTTTTTTAGCCGTATCCCTGGGTCCCGTGGAATCAGGGCTGGGCAATATTCAAAGTTCTATGGATATGGCTTCAAGGTCCTTGGGAAAGGCTCCATTAGAGACCGCCTACCGAGTTCACCTTCCGATGCTTCGACCCTCATTATTGACCGCACTACTGTTGGTTTTTGTTGATGTGATGAAGGAGCTGCCAGCCACACTTATTTTGCGACCCTTTAATTTCAATACACTGGCCGTGAGAGCATACGAACTAGCGAGTGATGAGCGCCTAATGGAAGCTGCATTAGCTTCTATCACCATCGTAATCGTGGGATTAATTCCAGTGGTACTGCTAACGCGAGCGAGTACAAATCAGGACTAGTTCTTTTGGCAATTTTCGCAAATGCCATAAAGATACAAAGAGTGATCCTCGAGCTGAAAATTGTACTTTTCAGCAACGGCTTTCTGGCGCTCTTCGATTTCAGCATCGTAAAATTCAGTGACGGTATTACACTTCACACAAACCATGTGATCGTGATGATGACCATCATCAAGCTCAAAGACAGAACGCCCACCCTCGAAATTGTGACGTAATACAAGACCTGCATTCTCGAATTGCGTAAGTACGCGATACACGGTCGCGAATGCGATCTCTTCACCGGCATCTAGCAATGCCTTATAAACCTCTTCGGCGGTGAAATGTCCTTGTGACCCTTCCAATACAGAGAGGATTCTGAGTCGTGGCAAAGTCGTTTTGAGTCCGGCTTCTTTTAGATCTTTGGCTGTGGACATGTGGTATCACATAGGTTGAGGGTTCATGCTGAGGGCCAAGTGTACCAGTTTTTCTGCTCCGATTTTTATTAAACAGAATCAATATCCAATCTGGCCGACTGTCTGCTATTCTCGCTCATGATGAGACCTGCACATACACTTCCTCTTTTAACACTGATCATCGGCTGTTTTTTCAGCACACCAAGTCTATGTGCTGCAGAATCTCCTTCTTTATTTTTGCCTCGTTTCGCTGCCAGTAGCCCAGAAAAAGCGATGGAGCTCGAAGCTGAGTTTAAACGACAAGGTGTGTCCAGACTCCGTGTAGAAAACTCGAGCTTTCTTCACCCATTTCAACAAGGCCTCAGGCTGGGACGACCTGGAATTTACTTCGCCCAACCACATTTAGCTACGTGGGCGGTCCGCAATCATCAATTTGTACCTATCTTAAAGCTACACGGAAACTTGAAGTACGTGCTCGCAGCACGGAAGTCGGATGAGCTAATATTTGAGGTGAATGATTTATCCGGCAAACAAGTCTGTAGAGAATCGGGATTGAACCTTGGCACCGTTTGGTTTAATCGAATCGTAGGCGAGAATCGCCTCACATTGACTAACATTGAACGACCATCAATTGAGCTAGCCATGCGTTACGATGACGCCGGCTGTGATGCTTTTGTCATTTCAGATTATCGTTATGAACGAATCAACGCCCGATTGGGTAACAAGTTTATTCGTCTAGAACAAAGCTCGCTCTATGCGAATTACGTGTTTGTTGCGCACCCCGAAATAGACGCGGTTTTGCTGGAGCAACTTGCTAGTGCGCTCAAAAGCCAGGGCATCCAAGACCAACTGGAGCCCTATTTCGAAACTCTAAGTCGTTGGCAAAACCTGGTGCCGAGTACCGCAGAGGATTATCAAAGCGATGGGGACTACCTGCTGCGAGCTTATTGGCAATAGGCTTAACAGCCTAGCTCAAGCCGTCTTCGCTAAATTTGAGCGGCTAAGAAGAAAGTTAGGTGCATCTGCAGTACAGTCCGATCCAATAGCATCGGGAGACTTCACTATTCCACAATGATCGCAAGCCGAAATAACAGCAGATTTATTCAGCGGATTAACAACGGTTATCCATACATGCTTGTTAGTAGGGAAAATACGGTGAGTAAAACTTTCTAATACAACCACGATAGCCTCCGATTAGCTCTATTTGCGCCATTAAATAGACACAGTGACTATTATATTTATTACATAAAGAATGTAACTTTAAATACGAATGGATTCACAAATATTCAAAATTCATGGATATTCGCGGTCTAAACTTCTCAAATAAGCTAATTTTTCAGCAATTTTTATTTCGAGACCACGATCTACTGGATGATAAAACTGCGTGCCGATTAATGGCTCTGGAAGATAAGTCTCTCCCGCAGCATAAGCTGACTCCTCGTCATGGGCGTAACGATATCCTTTACCGTAGTCCATTTCTTCCATTAGCTTGGTAGGAGCATTTCGCAAATGCAACGGCACGTCTAATGAACCACTCTGCTTAGCAAGAGCCATAGCTTGCTTGAATGCGGTGTAAACGGCATTACTCTTGGCAGCGACACACAGATAAACCACAGCTTGAGCAAGACTCAATTCCCCTTCGGGGCTCCCAACTCTTTCTTGTGCTTCCCACGCGTCCAACGCGATTCTAAGCGCACGTGGGTCAGCATTACCAATATCCTCAGAAGCCATCCTAACTAGCCTACGAGCTATCATTCGAGGTTCGGCACCTCCATCCAACATTCGACAAAGCCAATAAAGTCCAGCATCCGGGTCTGAACCCCTAACGGACTTATGCAAGGCCGACATTTGATCATAGTAGGACTCGCCTTTGTTATCAAAACGGCGTGTTTGACCGCCCGCGATAATGGATTGAATTAACCCAAGACTGATGAGTTTGTCTTCGCACAAATCACTGGCGATCTCCAGCATGGTCAAGGCACGCCGCGCGTCTCCATCGACGGCGGTAGCCAACCATTCAATCGCATCCTCAGCTACCTGAATACCTAAACTTCCTAGGCCTCGTTCAGAATCCTGTATCGTTCTACTAATCAGTGCGCTTATGTCTGCGGTATCCAGAGCCTTCAATACGTAAACACGCACCCTAGAGAGCAAGGCATTATTTAATTCAAACGAGGGGTTTTCGGTGGTTGCGCCTATAAAAATAATGGTTCCGTCTTCAATGTGAGGAAGAAATGCGTCTTGTTGAGCTTTGTTGAATCTGTGCACCTCATCGACAAACAGTACCGTGTTTCCTAGCCCCGCCGCTCTTCTTTGCTTAGCACCTTCAACCGCGGAACGAATATCTTTAACACCACTTAGTACGGCCGATAATGATACGAAATCAGCATCACTGTATTCGGCGACCAATCTAGACAAGGTTGTTTTACCCGTTCCAGGAGGCCCCCAAAAGACCATAGAGTGGACTCTGCCGCTTTCCAAGGCCACTCGCAAGGGCTTGCTGTGACCGACCAATTGCTTTTGTCCAACTACCTCATCCAAAGACGTAGGCCGCATTCGATCAGCCAGCGGTCTCATTGCTCGATCAACATGAGAATCAATCATCGCTCGCTCACGATCAGCCAGCGACCCGAATCCTTATCCAGCACTAGCCTGGATTGCAGTTTCGGCATAGAAGACACCGATTGTGTAAAGCTCACTAGTACTCTCTTATCAGAGTCATCGATCTCAATTTGGATATCTTCTAGTCTAACTTCATGACCCTGATAGGTTCTTATCTCAGCGGCTTTCTGTTGCTTCCAGTCCTCGAAGTCTAGATCAGCACTTGGCACAAACTCTTTACTGTAAAAAGTAAAGTAGGCTGTAACATCTCCGGCTCGGCGTGCGTCTAGCCAAGATCGTAGCTGATAAGCTACCTCCGCATGAATTAAGGAATCATGCGCCTCGCCAGCTTGAGCAATCACCTGCTCAACTTGTCTCTGCCGATCTAGGTTACGCCGTTCAACCTGCTGTAACCTTTCCTGAGCTAATTCAATTTGCGCTTGCAATTGCTCAGGACTGAGGCGATCTCGATCTAGTTCTTTATTATCGTAGGGGACCACAGGTCTTGTCGATGGGACGAATGACTCCGAAGAATCCTCGGAGTCGAAGCTTGGCTCTGCAGCCGGAGGTGCTATTATTTCCGGCCCTGTTTCTAAGCTGATGGTAGAGAAATCATTCGGTTGGTAGTATCGATAGACTAACGCTGACGCGGCGACTAGAACGACGATACCCCCCACTAAAGCATATGTTCTCCAACCCATAGAACTTAGCTACTCTTCGTCTGTCACGCAGCCCATCGATGCGTTTTTAACCACCCGCATGTACTTACCAAGAGTGCCCCGGGTGAATTTCAGTGGCGGAGCCTGCCAAGATTGCCGGCGCTGCTCCAAAACTTCGTCGCTGACATCCATCTCAATCTTATTGTTCACCGCATCCAGCGTAATAAGGTCTCCATTTTCGACCAGGGCTATATTCCCGCCCTCTTGGGCTTCTGGAACTACGTGCCCAACGATAAACCCATGAGAACCACCAGAAAAGCGACCGTCAGTAATCATCGCCACGTGTTCACCGAGTCCAGCCCCCATAATTGCCGAAGTGGGCTTTAACATTTCCGGCATTCCTGGACCACCTTTCGGGCCTTCGTATCGAATGATAATGACGTCACCTTTGCTAATGTCACCCTCTTCAAGAGCGTCAATCATGGCTTGTTCACCATCAAAAACCTTGGCCGGGCCCGTAAACTTCTCACCCTCTTTACCAGTTACCTTTGCGACTGATCCCTCAGGCGCCAAATTTCCTTTTAGTATTTGAATGTGGCCCGTTCGCTTGATGGGCTCGGACAATGGCTTAATAATTTCCTGACCTTCTTGCAGTGCTGGCAGGGACTCAAGATTTTCTGCAAGGGTTTTTCCTGTGCAAGTAATGCAATCTCCATTCAACAAACCTTGTTCTAACAAAAACTTCATGACCGCTGGCGTGCCACCAATTTCATGTAAATCCTGCATCACATATTGGCCACTTGGCTTTAAGTCTGCGATGAACGGAACGCGATCACTGACACTTTGAAAATCGTCCACCGTCAAATCTATATCAACAGCACGTGCCATCGCAATCAAATGCAATACAGCATTTGTAGAGCCTCCAAGGGCGATAATCACCACCATTGCATTCTCAAATGCTTCTCGAGTCATAATGTCTCGAGGTTTTAAATCAAGCTCAAGAAGATTACGAATCGCGGCACCAGCTCGAACACACTCATCGATTTTTTCAGGGTCTACGGCCGGTGCAGACGCACTGTACGGTAAACTCATACCTAGCGCTTCAATCGCACTTGCCATCGTATTAGCAGTGTACATCCCGCCACAAGCACCTGCACCAGGGCACGACTTTTCTATTATCGATTGACGTTCATCATCCGTGATTGTCTCTACTAGGTACTCTCCGTAAGCTTGGAATGCAGATATGATATCCAGCTTTCTCCCGTTATGATGTCCAGGCTTAATCGATCCACCGTATACCATCAACGAAGGCCTGTTGATTCTCGCCATGGCCATAACACAACCGGGCATATTTTTATCGCAGCCAGGTATTGCCACAAGGCCATCATAAAACTGCGCACAAACTACAGTTTCGATTGAATCAGCAATAATGTCTCTCGATTGAAGTGAATAAGACATACCAGCGGTACCGTTGGTTGTACCATCACTTACGCCAATGGTGTTAAACCTCATACCGACCAGTCCGGCCTCTTGAACACCCTCTTTGACGTGGCCAGCCAAATCATTGAGGTGCATGTTGCAGGTATTTCCTTCCCACCAGACGCTGGCTATGCCGATCTGCGCCTTGTCCATATCTGCCCTTGAAAGTCCCGTACCATACAACATGGCCTGCCCTGCGCCTTGAGACTTAGGTTGAGTGATGGTTGAACTATGCTTATTTAGATTCTTTTCAGACATTTTGAGGGAAAGTGTTACTCGGCCGCAACGGCCATAATTTAGTGCGGCCGATTTTACACTTGACGCAGCACTAACAAAACCTCAAAAAGCTGGATTGACTGCCTTTGTCGCTTCAAATCTCGCTTAAATACTGGGTTTATTGTAATAAAACGAACATTGCTCCGGTTCCACGCACAATATTCAGCATCAACACTTCTTGATCAGCAATCGCTTTACGAAAACTATCAAGATCGTTGACCGGTTTTCTATTAACTGAGGTAATAATATCGTTAGCTCTTACACCGTGATCCCAGGCAACACTGCCTTTAACAACGTTTCGTACCAAAACTCCGCCATTGGTCAATTCCAAGTCAGCTTTTTGCGCATCTAAGTTGTCTAGGGTCGCGCCCTCCAGTTGGCGATGTATCAAGGTGCCAACTTTGGCTGCTCTGGTGGATGACTCCAGTTCAGCCATGAGTGTCATTTCTTGCCCTTTTCTGAGAACCACAAGATCGAGATACTCGCCTGCAAACTGCTGATTGATTAGTTGGGTCAGGTCCTTTCGGGTGGAGATGTTCTGTCCACCGGCCTGCACGACGATATCACCTACCGTCAAGCCAGCTTGTTCAGCAGTGGACCCATCGGATACGCTGGTGATAACCACTCCACGAGACTGCTGCAAATCAAACGCAGAAGCCAATTGAGAGGTTAAATCCTGAACTCGGATAGCCAAAAATCCGCGCTGAGGGGTTCCGAATTTAACTAATTGTTTTTTTACTTTCATAGCCATGTTAACTGGCGTTGAAAATCCGATTCTCGAATTACCGGCCGTTTGCGTTGACTGCGCAATATTTAAGCCAACCAACCGCCCACGAAGATCAACCAGTACACCTGAACCGACGGCAGCATCGGACTGAATAAAATGCTGATACTGTTTCAAACTATTGGGGGTCGGAGCGGCGCTCACAATTCCGCTGACAATGGTGTTTTGTTCGCCTAATGGGTCACCAATTGAAACCACAAAATCGCCCACACGTAGCTCCTTTGAATTACCCATTTCAATGGCGATAAGACCCACTGGATCTATTTTTACCACCGCGAGATCAAAACTGGGATCGGTACCCACCAAAACTCCGTCAAATTCACGCCCTGATGAAAGTGTAATTGTAATTTTACTGGAGCCACGTACGGCATGCTCATTAGTGAGAACATAGCCCTCACGATCATCGATGATTACTCCCACAGAGGATGTTTGCCGCTGACGCGTTGCCGATCGACGTTGGTCGAAAAAGCGTCGAAAAAAAGGATCATCAAAAGGGTCACGTCGGGTTTGAACTGTGGCCTGGGAGGTCACGGTGACCAATGATAACTCCACCCTCTCAAGCATGGGGGCGAGCGACGGCATGGGAACATCGTCTACAGCCAACGGCAGCGCAGCCTTTGCTGAACTGACTGAATATACACTCAGTACCAGCGCAAAAAACAAATGCACTTTGTGACTCGACCTAAAAAACATCATTCGTATAAAAACTCTCTTCTTCGATAGCTCTTTATGGCTTTCTCTATTGCTTCATTCTATGTTGGCGATGCCGCTGGGTACATGACCCGTTGGGACATGTTTTCTCGCGGATTCACAATGTCCGTGCTGATCATCAAAAAAGATATCCGCTCCAAACGTTTTCAAGAATTCACCCTTCGGCAACCCTCCTAAAAACACCGCTTCATCAATGCGTATATTCCAAGCCCTTAGGGTTCTTATTACTCGCTCATGCGCTGGCGCCGATCGAGCCGTAATAATTGCTGTTCTAATTGGAGACTCTTCGATTGGAAACTCTGATTGAATCTCATGCAAAGCGGCCAACATATTCTTGAAAGGACCACCGGGCAAAGGCCGCTTGGCCTTCTTGACCTCATGATCAGCGAAAGCATCTAATCCGGACATTTTATAGACCTGCTCAGCCTCATCGGAAAAAACAACCGCATCACCATCAAAGGCAATGCATAGCTTTTCTTCGTTAGCCTCTCCTGATTTGTCGGTTTTGGACAGCATAGTTGCAGCAGCAAAACCCGCCTCTAAGGTTCCAGAGACATCGTTTGGATCACTCGAGAGGAAAACGTCTGCTCCGAAAGGCTCAACATATCGGAAAGGGCTTCCACCATTTGTGAAGGCCGCTCTTGTAATCGGCAAGTTATGGGCTTGGATTGAATTAAAAATTCTAAGTCCGGTATCAGCACTATTGCGCGATAATAGTATGACTTCTACTCTCTCACGTGGATGTCCTAAGAGGTTAAGATCTAACAACTTTTTAACAAGAGGGAAAGCTGCGCCCGCCTTCAGTGGTTCATTCTCGTGTTCGATTTGATAACGACAATAGGCTTCGATGCCTTCCTCTTCGAACATACGATGACTGTCCTCTAGATCAAAGAGCGCTCTTGAGGAGATGGCAACAACAAGTTTGCGTTTATCGTGCATTTGCCGAATATGTAATGAAAATAAGTTGAATGAAGACAACCTCGGGGATTAAGCAAAGGCTTTGCTTACACCCCTTACCCGACCGTTTAGTTTAATCAATTCACCGGCATTCAAAAGCTTAGGTTAAAAGATTGTTAGTTTTATCTGAAACTATCAAACTCACCCTTACCGATCTGATCCCGGCAGAATTCAATAACGTTGGCTTCATCATGCTCAAACGTTTCCATGGCCTCTCTGGGAGGGACAATAGTAAAGATTTTGCGCCGAAAACATGGGCCGGCTATTACAATCGGCACCCCTGCCTTCTTCGCTAAATGATAGTATCCGCTTTTCAGCACTGGTCTATATCCTCGCGTGCCTTCTGGAGTAATAACCGCGGCGAGCTCATCAGCCTTGTCAAACATCAAAGCCACGGTATCCACAAAGTTTGTGCTCTTTCTTCTATTCACAGGCAAAACACCGAACCAGTTACAAACGTAGTTGAGCGGCCAAATAAAGAAAACGTCCTTGGCAAAAATCTTCACGTCCAAATTTATCGCTTTCGTTGCTAGCCAGCCCAATACAAAGTCCCAGTTACTCGTATGTGGAACCACTACAAACAGATACTTCTTGACTTCAGGTGGATCACCGACCACCTTCCAACCGAATACGCGAAAGAATAAAAAAGCACAGATTTTCTGAAGCATGAAGAAATACCGCGCAGTAAGCGCACCAAAGAGTTGACATTCTAATCGAGTGAGTCCGAAGTCTCTAGTTAAAACCAAGTAAGCGCTAACGCAACTTTTTGTGTAAACATTGTGCTAAAAGAGACCCAATTGCGCAGAACGGGCACTAGATGAATTTTCATTCTGACTAGAGGACAGAGAGTTCAATTTTGAGACTGAGACACCGACCAACCTAACTGGTCGAACACCCACTTGCGTTTTCTTTAGTAAGCCGGGCAACAGCTCGAGAATATCTTCACAATCTTTTATGGCCTTCGATATCGTCTTACTACGAGTAACCTGCTGAAAGTCTGAGTATTTGACTTTTAGGGTGATGGTTTGCGCCATCATATTTCGTTTATCTAATGATTTAACGACTCGTTCGCTAAGTTTGACCAGAGTAGTCCATATTTCCCACTTATTTACTACATTCGATGAAAATGTGGTTTCCGCCCCGATGGATTTTCTAACCCTATTTGACCGCACCGGCCGATCATCAACCCCACGAGCGATATTAAAGTAGTATGATGCTGACTTACCAAAATGATCAAATAGCTGATCTTTGGTCCTGTTCTTTAAATCTAACCCCGTGTAGATGCCCAACTCATTCATTCGTCTTTCGGTAACTTTACCCACGCCAAAAAATTTACGAATCTCTAATTGTTCGATAAACGCTTGCGCTGACTCTGGCCGAATAACAAATAAGCCATCCGGCTTGTCCATATCACTAGCAATTTTGGCCAAGAACTTGTTGAATGATACGCCTGCTGAGGCCGTCAAATTAGTTTGGTCCTTTATTTTTTGTTTAATGCGTTTTGCCACCTCGGTGGCTGAGCCAACAATTTTGGCTGTCTCGGTTACATCAAGGTACGCTTCATCTAGGGAAAGTGGCTCTATCAATTGCGTGTATTGTTGAAATACTTTGTGTATCTGCGCTGACGCCTCCCGATAAGCCTCAAACCTTGGCTTCACAAAGATAGCTGTTGAACAAAGTTTTGCCGCTCTGGCACTGGGCATCGCAGAATGAACACCAAACTTTCTTGCCTCGTAGGAGCAAGCGGCTACCACACCACGACCATCCGGCTGGCCACCCACAATAACAGGCTTTCCAGCCAAAGCTGGATTGTCTCGCTGTTCTACCGACGCAAAAAAAGCATCCATATCGATATGAAGGATTTTTCGATCTTGGTTCACCGAACTTGCCAATCAATCTGTAACTTACCATGGGACTGCAAATACTGATTCGCCATTGAAAAATGCTTGCAACCAAGAAACCCTCGGTGCGCTGAGAGCGGTGAAGGATGTGGAGCATGGAGCACTAGGTGCGATTTTGCATCAATTACCTGCCCTTTTTTCTTTGCATATCCACCCCAAAGCATGAACACAACATTCTGACATTGCTGACTTACCGTTTTTATAACGCAATCGGTGAAGCGTTCCCATCCCTTCCCTTGGTGACTGGCTGCCAGGCTTTCTCTGACTGTAAGAACAGAATTCAGCAACAGGACGCCTTGATTGGCCCAGCTTTGCAAATTGCCATGCAATGGAACATCAATTTGCAGGTCGGCCTTTAATTCCTTGTAAATGTTAACCAAGGATGGCGGCACTTTAACGCCCTCCGGCACGCTGAAGCTCAGACCATGAGCCTGACCCGGCCCATGGTAGGGATCCTGACCCAAAATAACCACCTTCACCTGATCCAATGGTGTTGAATTTAGGGCATTAAAAATCAGGTCTCCTCGAGGATAAATGGTTTGCCCTGAGTTCTTTTCTTGGCGTAAAAACTCTGAGAGCTGTTGCATGTAAGGCAAAGCAAATTCAGATTCCAGCTCTCGTAACCAAGAAGGGTGCAAATCGATTTTTCTGGAGTTCACTTACTATTCCCACTTATTTAATCTGATCAATACTTTGACATTGTTTATGAACAACTTATTACTAAATATCAACCCTTAGGACATGACTTTCGCGCAACACTGCGGCCAAAAAAACTCAAACAATCAAGGTAGTTAGTCGTGTTTGGCAATATTTAACCGTGCAGAAATCGGAAACAAATAGGTTAACTTTTAGCAATCTAAAGTGCTGATACCTTAACTAAACGTAAACCTGGATACACGATGGTCTGCTTTCCATAGACTCTTTTTTTGTCGGCCACCCTACCGTTGAGCTGACCTAACCTAACCAACAAAGAGGATTTTAAAAATGAACTCTAAATTATCTGTACTACCCAACTTTCTGAAGACGGCATCCCTAGCGGGTCTGCTGGCATTTAGTGCGAGCGCACTAGCAGGTCATCACGAGAAAAAGGAGGATATCGGCGATTTGAAAGATATGAAAAAGGAAACCAAATCGCTTAGTGAAGATGAGTTAAAACTTGACTGGAAGGAAGAAAACAAAAATGCAAAAGAGAAAGAATGGGATAAAGCAAAAAAGAAATCCAAAATAAAGGAAAAGGATCCAGAATAGGCTTTGATTCGTAAAAATGGGCTCGTCAAGGCGGGCCCATTTCCACAGCAATGCTTTATTTGTCCGCACATTTGTTCTGATATCATGATAGTCCTTTGAACTATCAGCAAAAATCCAAGGAAAAAATCATGATTCAAGTAGGCGCAAACATTCCTGATGTTTCTATCACAGTAATCGACAAGAACGGGCAACAATCAATATCAGCAAAAGAATTCTTTGCAAATAAGAAGGCAGTTCTTTTTGCACTTCCCGGCGCATTCACGCCAACGTGCTCAGAGGCTCACTTGCCTGGTTACGTTGTTAATTTTGATGAATTCACCAACAAAGGCGTGGATTGCGTTGCTTGCCTATCTGTCAACGATGCGTTCGTAATGAAGGCTTGGCAAGAACAACAGAATGCTGAAAACATCACCATGATCGCCGACGGTGGCGGTGCGCTGACCCAGGCGATGGATCTCACGCTGGATACGGCTGATTTTGGAGGCCTCAGATCACAACGTTACTCGATGATCCTAGATCAAGGAGTCGTGTCACAGTTAAACGTTGAAGCGCCGAGTAGCTTTGAAGTTTCCGATGCAGAGACCGCCCTAACTCAACTGGGTGAGTAATTGACCAGCATTTAAATTAATCATCTATCAAGCGAGGCCAACAATCTAACCTCGCTTATCGATGATGCGCTTAACTACACTTAAAATGGCTGAGGATACTTCTGGATAACGCCCAGAATATCCCCCTTGACCTCGTCGCTCAACGCGACATCGTACGCATCGATATCTTCCTTGAGCTGCTGCATAGACGTGGCACCAATGATTGTTGAAGTAACACCTGTCAACGCATAGACCCAAGCCAAACTCATTTGTGTAAGAGATAAACCATGTCTAGTCGCCACTTCCTGATAATGTGCGATCGCCTCATGTGAATAGGCCGTGTCTCGGAAGATTCCATTTCGTTGCACCATGGTCCAGCGCGCACCGGCGGGCTTTTGACCATTCGCATACTTTCCTGATAGCGCCCCACCCGCTAACGGTGACCATGGCAGATAAGCAACATCATGATGAACACAGGTTTCGATAAGATACGGCCAATCTTTTAAATGCAACAGACTAAATTCGTTTTGTATCGACACCATTCTTGGGAGGTTGTGTTTCTCAGCTAGATTGATGTATTGAGATATTCCCCAAGGAGTTTCATTGGACAACCCACACTCTTTTACCTTGCCTGCTTTTACGGCTGTATCTAGTGCTTCCAATACCGCGAGCATATTTTCAGTTTCTTGTGCCACGTCGTTGGAAGTGGGATCTACGATTCCAGGCCAATGGCGCGAAAAGTGAGGCGTCGTTCTGTTCGGCCAATGCAGTTGATACAAATCAATGTAGTCCGTTTGCAATCGTTTTAGAGACCCCTCAATCGCCGGCATTATGGATTCTGCATCGATTTGTCCTCCATCCCTAATCCAAGCGATGCCGGAGCCCGCAATTTTTGTCGCTACGATTAACTCTTCACGCTTGCCAGGGTTAGCTGAGAACCAATTTCCAATGAACTGCTCGGTTAATCCCTGGGTTTCTTTCGAGGGAGGTACGGCATACATCTCAGCGGTATCGATAAAGTTAATTCCCCGCTCCTGAGTGGCATAGCTTAGCTGTTCAAATGCTTCTTCTTGAGTGTTTTGCTGCCCCCATGTCATGGTTCCAAGGCAGATTTCCGTTACCTGTATATCACTACTTCCTAAATTTACTTTGTTCATTCTCAGTTATTTATCTACGTCTATTTCTGAGGACAATAGTCCCAAATTCTTAGCTGTTTTAACAGTGGAAAATACACAGCCAACTTAATCGGTCTGGCATCTATCTGTGACATAAGTTCCGCGTATTTTTCTAACTGTTTCTTGTGTCTTAGGTTTACCTGCTCATCCACAAATCGATCGGTATCCTGAGTATTTGTGGTGGTACTTTTGTAGTCTACAATCCAACGTGTCTGGGTCTCATCAACGAATGTTCGATCCAATCGAAAGCTCACGACGGCTCCATCTTGCATGGCGGATAATTGCATCTCATTTTCTTGTTCAAAATAATCCTTAAAGATAAATCGAGCTTGCGAATCTGCCTGAATGTTTTGTACCGCCAAAATCAAACGCTTGATTGCATAATCCAATCTCTCAGCAGGAACTCCCCTAAGCTGTAGAAGCGCTCGCCACTTTTGAGATTGCTTGAGGTCAACATTCATATTGAGAATCTTAGACCCTCTAAACTGAAGCTCTTCATGCAAAATGGTCCCTACCGACCTTGCTACTTCCGTCGCCCAATCGTAATCTATTTCGTCTTGATCAATGTCTTCATTATCTGACTTTGATAACTGGTTCTGCGAACGCCACTGAAAATTTGGTTCTGCATGAAAAACAAAATTTTGATCCAAACGACTAAGCACTTGCCTTGAACCTAAGGGCTCTTCCATTGGTTTCTGATCGGCCTCAAGGGCAAATCGAGATTCAGTCACGCTCCAGATAACTTCTAGTAAACTTCCACTTCTGGGCTTTACTAACATTCCATCTTTATCTTGTTTGGCCACCCCAGAAATCACTAAGCGCTGTTCTGCACGAGTGCAAGCCACATACATCAAACGCTTGGATTCTTCATGACTGCGCTGTTTTTCTAAATCGCGCAAATACGAATAGTGCGACTGATTCGGTTGATCAAAAAGCAACGGCGCCAACAACAAGCTATTTCGTCCAGAATGTGTTTGTCGCTCTGCCCACATCAACACCTCTTTATCCTGGTTCCTTGGAGCGCTCGATAGACTGGGAATGATCACCGTGTGGTATTGCAGCCCCTTGGCCTTGTGAATAGTACTAACGATCACCCTCGCCTGGTTAAAATCCTGGCTTTTAGACGTAAGTGCTCTTAGTCGAGATTCAAATTCAGTGCGACTCACTAGCGTACCGCATCTTTGTATCTCTTCGAGCAAGGAGAAGACTTGATCTAAGTCCTGTAAAGCCAAGTTACCCAGGGTTAGCTGCCCTCCAAGTCTCTCCCAAGTCCACCGCACCAACGCACCAAAGTTAACCTGTTGAAACTGATTGAGGGATTTTGTGATCACATCTACAAAACGACCAAGTCGAGCCTTGGAAACTTCATTTAGGGCGGATTGTCTGGATGGATCGCAAATCTGAGAGAAAATCGGCACATCGAATTGATTTGTCAGAGACTTCAACTCTGACAGTGTCATGCCACACCACGGTCCTCGTAATAATGAAAGCCATGCAATCCGATCGCTTGGCCGACTTAATGCATAAGCCAGAGTCACCACATCGATCACCGCCTGGTGTTCATGCAAAGCTTGGATATCAAGAGCCACATAGGGTATCGCCGCTTGCTTAAGCGCCGGCATGATGTTGTCGAGGTGGGTGCGACTTCTAACCAGAATGGCAATTTGAGAATCATCTGGCTGCTCTGCTAATAAAGAATTCACAAGTTCGGCTAGACGTCGTGCTTCCTGATCTTTGTCTTCGAAGAGAAGATAATCTACTGATTTGTCAAAATCGGATTGATTTAACCCTTCCGCCTCAGAATACGAGATGGCCCCAGTTAACACGTCATTTTGCTGAGGAAAGCTCGCTGAGAAAGTGTTGTTAAACCAGCTTACGAGCTCTTGTGAGGACCTAAAATTTTGCCTTAGAACCAGTGATGTTATTTGCAAATCAGGGAAAACTTGAGTGCGTTCATTTTCGATCACTTGCAGAAACAGTCCCACATCAGCTTCTCGAAAACGATAAATCGACTGCATGGGATCTCCTACCAGAAACAGAGTCTTACTCGGTCCGGCATCTCGTTCCCAGCCTGATGTTAAGTTTTGTAGCAGTTCTAACTGACTACTTGAGGTATCCTGAAACTCATCAACCAAGATGTGATGAATCTGTGCGTCCATCATCAATCCCAGATCGGTTGGATTCTCAAGCTCAGATAGAGCTAAATTAGCTCTTTGCGTGACTTCGCTGTGATCCACCTCGCCAACGCTTCTAAAGCGTAACTGCAAGTGCGCTGCGAGTGACTTTAACACCTCAACAACCGACACCAGACAAGACCAATCTGTTTCAGAAAAGTTAGAGCTGGGCAATCGCTTCAGAGCGAAAAGGTCTGTTGAAAACTCATCATAATTCGCAACACAAGAGCCAAGTACGCTGATAGTTTTGTTCTTTAGCTCAGAGTTGGCAGGAAACCCTTCTTTTTTAGTTAGCCTTGACCTAATTTTTCCATCTTTAGTTAAAATAAGGTCAGCAAGCCCCTGCCAAATATGAACGGATGCTTGGTCTTCATGGGAGACGTGAAGGAGACTTTCGATACCCTCAGACAATTGAAGTCCAGAATCTTTAAGATTTCGAGCCGCCATGCAGCCGATTTCCATGAGACTGGCAATCAAGTCGGGACTGAGTTGCATTTCAAACGCACGCAACTGCTCTTCACACAGGTCTCCCCAAGCCGCATCAAGCTGAGTTCGCATCTCATCGATATTGTGCGGCACGATATGCCTGAGCCACTGATCACGTTTTGCCAGCATCGACACAAATAGCGCCTTTGCTTTGGCATAATTGTAATCCAGTTCCATCAGAACCTTGTTTAGATGCTCGCCGAGCTCGCTATCGCTGCGAAAAAGAGTATCCAACACTTGATCAACCGAATACTCGTAGTGTGGCTCGGCAAGATCTGTGGTTCGAGCCATATCACCCAAACGGCTAAGCCACGGCATACTCGCAGCCAACTTTGAGGAAAAGGCATCAATAGTGAGTATCTGAAGCTGGTGACTCGCTTCTAGTATCATCCAACCGAGAGTTTGATCTCGATCCAAAACTCGCCTCGCCAGATCAATTCCTTGTTGCTCAAAAGTATCGGATACCGTTGCATTATCTTGTGCCTGCAAGAGCAGGTGTAAAACCCGTTCTCGCATCTCACTTTTTGCCTTGCGTGTAAATGTAATGGCCAATACGTTTTGCGGATTATTGACCGTAGCCAGCAGCGTTAAATAGCGATAAACCAACAACCCGGTTTTACCTGAACCTGCTGGTGCTTGAACAATAAAAGATTGGGTCGGAGATAGAGCCTGTTCCCGCGCCTTGGCATCAACAATCATAGTCACTTCCTTGCGAGGAATTTACGCCCTGCTGAGCGGTGAACTCTCGTATACGACAAAGCGAATGGAGTTCGCAAGTTTCACACACTCGGGCATCGATAGGCTCCGCAGCGGCATAACCATCCAAGAACTCATCGGCAAGCTGGTCCAAAGTTACACGCCATTGACTCTGGCCATCTCTCCACAAATCCTCATAGCTTTTGGAAAATCTCGAGGGACTTCTAAAGATACCTTCTTCGGACAATTCGATGTATTTGCAGTCGCCGCGTCTAACCTGCCCCACAGCGAAACCAGAAACACCGTTGCTTTTCATTTCGTCAATTAGTAAGGCGTAAAGAGGCAACTGCGGCTCTCGCGGGCGCTGACCTTGCCAATCAGCTCGTTTGACGAGTCCAGTCTTGTAGTCAACCAATACCGAATGTCCTTGTCTAGTCAAATCTAGCCGGTCTATTATGAATTCCAGCCGAATGCCGCGCCATGCAGCGCTGTATTTACTCTCTCTTTCAACGACTGAAAAATCGTCTGGACGTCCCTTCTCAACCTCAATCCATTGATTCAATAGTTTTAAAAATCTGGAGCGTTCAAGTTGAATCAAGCTACGTTTTTCATTGGACAATAATTGAGCTATTTGACCCTCTACTCGATCGATTACAGTGGTTAATAGCCGCTGTACTTGTGCGTCCGTTAAACTCTCTAAAGTAGCCTTCGATTCTACTTGCGACCATAGCTCCTCTAGCAACATATGCGTCACGTTTCCTCGATCTAAGAAATCAAGACCAAATTCAGTCTCCGCCTCAGAGTTAAACCGCAGCTGATGCGTTGCAAATGCTTTGAAGGGACAAAGAGACTGGTTTTTAAAGATTGATGCTCCTCCCCTTGCTTTTTCAGGATGTTTCCAAGGCGGGCCTTTCAGGTCCTCATAGTTTTCCAGTTCCCCGCTCTGGCTAGTATTAACTTCAACTACTGACGTTTCTACCCCTTCAAATTTGTCTCGAAAAATAGGCGATGCAAACCACTCTCTCTCTGGATCCGAAGAGTCCCGCATGGAATAGCTAATTACAGTCTCCTGTGATCCGCGCACAAGGCTAGCAACCACTTTTTCGAACTGTTTATAACTAGTTTGGGCCGTAGCATCTGGAAACCCCGTTTCGATCAAAAGCGACTTAGGAATAAACGCATCTTTTTTATTCGCGGCGGGGAGGTCTTCGGTCATTCCAGTCAAAAAACAGAGATCGGTTTCGCGACCCAACGCCTCAAGAATCCCGGATACTACGACCGGCGAATTCGCTGCTTGTGGTAAAAAAACAGTATCACGCGCCAACTGCTGCAACGAAATTATACCGCGAGCCATTCCTACACCGCTTTGTACAGCAGCGAGACTCGCAAACTCTTCCAACAACCCTTTCCAACGATTTTCAAGTTGATAAGCTACCGAAGATTGTTCGCTGCCAATGGGATAACACTGCCACCCCCATAAGGACAACCATTCTTCGACGATGGTCTTCCAACGAGCGTGACTCAAAGCTCGACGTGCCACTCTCTCTTTTGCATCATCAAGTTCACTTTGAACATGTTCAAGGAAGCCAGCGAGGGCTCGAATGAATGCCCCTAACGCCTCAACATCACTCTCTTTAAACTCGATAAGAGCTTCGTCCCAAAATGCATCAAGTAAGATTCTGACTTCGCTAATTTCGAAGCTTCGTAATCTTCGACTCTGCAACCATAATTCGAATGCGTACCATATCTCTGAAAACTCTAGACTTTTATTTAAGTAAATTGATCGAATTAAAAAACTAAAGTTTGCTAATGATATTCGACCTCCGAGTTGATCGATCAAGTTCAATGCTGTCTCAAGCGGTGCCCACTCTGCTAAAGGTTTTCCTAAACTAAATCTGTATATCGAGTCATTCGTAAGCTGCCCTAACAAATCCGCACTTGGGTAGAAGATCTCCTTAGCGATTAGCTCAACTTGTCCATATCGATGGCTTAGATCAGGAATAACTACGGCGATTTGCTTATCAGGCTGCTCGATCAACTCTTTTTTGACCAACTTGAACACCGCCCGTAATTCATGTTCCACGGTTGAAAAACGCATAAACCGTGTTTCTGATCGAGGAGTCTGAGCGACGATTGGGATCGACTGGACACCATTGATTTCAGCTTGTGTCTGAAACTTCAATTGAGCTGATGTAATAAGATCAAAAGAACACCAATAAACTCTACTGAAAGGGAGCTGTAAACTAGCTTCTGATAGGCAATCCAGAATTAAGGATTGCATGGTCGGCTCATCAGCACACTTACGCAGCTCTAGCAGCGCATTAAAAGCCTGCCTCCACCGCAAAAACTGCTCAATATCTTCGGCTGCCTCTAGCGAAAGTTGCTCTTCGCTAATAAGCCAATCTGACATGAGTTTATTACTCTTTGTGCAAGCCTTGACTGTCTGGGGAACATTCAACAAGGTAAATTCATGCCCCTTATATTTTGTGTTTTCAATCACCTGCGTCCACAATTCTTGTGATTGCAATGCAGAGAGAACACCAGCTATATCGGGAAATAAATCAGTATTGTACCGCCAATGAAGGCGCAAAAACTCACTCCATGTGACGATTGTAGGAGACTTCCAGACTAGGTCACCACGATCGATTGCCTGTTTTGCAAACCTTTCTTGGTACTGGGATTTGAGACTGGCAGTTGGCACCAGAATGCAATCTTTTGAATCTAATTTTTCCGGCAAGCCAAAATCCATGGCAAGAGTTTATCATCTGCTCTTTGAAATTGTTTTTTTCAATTAAAGAAGAATAAAAAAAGCAGCCCTAGAGCTGCTTTTCGAATCGATTAAACTGGCCGTGGTCTAATTCAAACCCGCCATGTAAGCCGCCAATTCCTTGATTTGTTGCTCAGATAGGCCAAAGGAAATGCTATGCATAATGCCGTTGTAGCCTTTGCGAGTACCTTTCTTGTAATCCAAAAGGCTCTGCTCTAAATATTGACGATGCTGAGCTGAAACGCGTGGGTAGTTCTTCGGGATACCATGACCACTAGGGCCATGACAACTCATGCAAGCCGATATGCCTCTCTCTGCGTAGCCACCACGATAAATAGCTTCACCAGCCAAAGCCAATTCAGCTTCTTCCTCGGTGAGTTTCACTTCAACATTTGGCTGCATAGATGAGTAAAAGGCATCTAAATCTGCCATGTCTTGGTCAGACAAACCAATTGATTGTCCTGCCATAATCGCGTTGTTGCGCTCACCGGATTTAAAAGCTTGTAACTGAGCAGCAATATAACCAGGAACTTGACCAGCCAGATTTGGGTTCATTGGAAGGGCACTGATTCCCTCAGCACCGTGACATGCCGCGCAAACAGCCGATTTTGCCTTTCCAGCTTCGGCGTCTCCACTCGCAAAAACCTGGCCAGAAAACAATATAGCTGCGGTAGCGATAAACAATAAATTCTTCAACATTTAGGCCTCCAACGTTAGCCATGTTAGCTGTTTTAATCCCACAAGGAGTAACTCAACTTCAGAGTGAGCGGTTTTATATCATGCCGAGGAAACTCCCTCAAGCCCGCCCTGCTTTTTTACCACATTTTGACTTAGATTGACGTGCAAAGTGCGAATTTTAAGTACCGTACACATCCACATTCTTTGTTAGAATTGCGCCATGAGCAAGCATACCCCAAACTCAGGGAAGACGCCGCAGGCCCTTCCCGAAGTCTTACGCGAACCCAAGTTCATTCTTGGAGCTGCCAAACCCAGTCAATTTCCTGTGGACGAGTCAGTAGAAATTGCGTTTGCAGGTCGTTCAAATGTCGGCAAATCAAGCGCAATAAACGCCATATGTAACCGAAGGAAACTGGCAAGAACTAGTAAAGTCCCTGGCCGCACACAACAGATCAATTTTTTTTCACTCGGGGAACACGCCCGTCTAGTCGATTTGCCTGGCTATGGTTTCGCTCAGGTGCCACTCAGCGTAAAGAAGGATTGGGAATCAACTATTCATAACTATCTGACCGAGCGGCAAAATTTAATAATTCTTGTACTGTTAATGGATGTTCGTCACCCGCTAACTGATCTAGACTGTCAAATGATTCGTTGGGCAAGTGAATCAAACCTTCCTACCCAAGTGTTGCTTACAAAAGCTGATAAATTAAAGCGAGGCAAACTTAAAGCGACGGTAACCAAAGTTGAAAATGAATTGAAGAAAGTCTCAGGGCAGTTCGGGGTCGAGCCGTTTTCTTCCTTAGACTACACCGGAGTAGACGCGATGAGAGCGCAGATCGCAGAGTGGATTGCTTCTTAAGCCAATTCATTAATCTTATAAAAGTGTCTTGTATTAGCAACACTTTTAATTTAATGTATGCCAATCCATGATGTGGAGGTTGGTAGTCTTATCACATATCGGATCGAGCTAACGAGTCCAGTGACCGTTTGGCTCCACTAGAGGGGGTTCAACAACGAACAACAAGAATCGAGTTTTTTACACGCGAAGTGTGTTAGCATATTTCTCAGTTCTTCGTAGATGACTCAATTTCAGCGAATAACCCGACCTTTGGCCAATTGCAACTTTCCCTCGAGGGAAGTATGTTCATGTACGTGACAACTTAATCACGTCATGTCCGAAAGGTGAGGTTAGGCGCCCAAGAATGTTGAGAATCCCTAGTGAACGACAATAGACGCGTCACTATGTAAAGAGAGGCCTAGCGGAGTGGAACTGACTCCATAGCTTTTTCTTTCGAATCAGAATTTGTTATGCCACGGCAATGACAAAATGCAAAGCTTAGGCTTTGTCAATGCAAGAATTGTCTAGGGTAGGCTGTCCCCCCCAAACGACATCCCCTTGGAATACCGCACACAGGTATTTCGCCTACCCTAGACTTCTTTCCTCAAAACTCCCTAATTATCACACCCCCTATTCCCCTAAAAACTACCCCTTCCCCTAAAAACTACCCCTTTTTAAATAACGCTTCTACTAGCACCCTTTCAACCTCTAGCTTTCATGTACGACACCCTGAACCGTACGCCTTGATCTGGGCTCTAAATGTTCCTAAAGCTATTCGTAACAACCAAATCTTGATAAGTGCCGCTCGTTAAACACGGCCTTCTACCCAGAACAACCACTCGACTTGAGTTAGATGCGGTATACTTTTATGGCGCACGGTAAATTATGTGTCCTGTATCCAATCTTTCTCCCACCTCAACGAGGTGATAGTGTGACCAAATGACTCAATGGTATAAGGTTTTACCAATCATTTTTTCAGTCTTGTTGTATGGCTGCGATACCCAAACCACGGAAAGCGGTTCAACTTCACTTCAACAGGATCCTCATTCAGAGATAAATGAGGCATCGATGGACGAAACCCAAATTTCGACCAATGTAACAGAGAGTCGCGAAGCCGATGAATTGAACACTGCCGATGAACTAGTAGCTGCGATTGGCTTTGCTGAAGCAGAAACATTGAATGTACTGATTGAGAAAATCCCTGAAAGCTATACACCGCAGTGCAATGTATTTCCGAATACAACACCGAACAACAAACCGAAAATCACCTCTGACCAGTTTTGCAGTAAGGTCTCAAACAGGCTTGCCAGCGTCAGCATGAGTTCTTGCAAGTCAGCAAAACTCGAATATTCGGGCTGTCACTCAATAGATGGAATTCCGTTAATGGTGAGGGAATTCCCACCTATGCCACGAAGACAACCTCTGGGTCGCATACTACTGATCGGCGGCACGCACGGCGATGAGTTAACTTCCGTGAGCGTTGTATTTAGATGGATAGAAAAGCTTAATAAACATCACTCTGGACTATTCCATTGGCATGTAATCCCAGTATTAAATCCTGATGGTCTATTGAAAAGGTCCGCAGAAAGAACCAATCAGAATGGTGTCGACATTAATCGTAACCTCCCTTCTGATGATTGGGAGAAAAATGCCCTTGCCTATTGGCAGAGCAAAGGAGGCAGCGACCCCAGAAAGTTTCCAGGAAAAGTACCAAACAGTGAGCCGGAAACACATTGGTTAGTCGATGAAATAGAACTATTTCGACCCGATGCAATTATCGCAGTGCATGCACCTTACGGAGTCGTTGATTTCGACTCTCAAGTCTTGAACACCGCTCCTAAAAGCCTTGGCAAACTCAGACTCAATTTACTTGGCACTTATCCTGGATCGCTTGGAAATTACGCCGGAATAAATAAGAATATCCCTGTAATAACACTCGAGCTTCCGCATGCTTGGGAGATGCCTTCAGAAAACGAAAGTGACCTGATCTGGATTGACATAGTCAGTTGGCTTAAAAAGCATCTGCAAAACCAAACAACTTCGCCAGCGCTTGCCGAATAATTTGAATCCAAAGGCAGAGGATCAATTCGCTATCAACTAATCAGCCCTCGTAGAGAATTTGCCAACGCCCAGATTCACTGCGTTTCCAAAACTGCCTTTTTCGCGCAATTCCCTCATAATTATTACTTAAGTACCTCTGAGTATAGTTAACAACAAACATGTCCTTTTCGCCAGGGTAGGTAAACAGATCTTCCACCTGCAAATCTATCTGAATAAAGGTTTTACTTAAGTTAACTTGTTCCTTTCGCTTCGCCCAAGAAGAGAAGGACTGGCGCCCAAAATTGAAGCGATCGGATTTGTAATGGGATACGTAGGCATCGGTATCAATACTTTCCCAATCACTTTTCCATCGATTGAGTACCGACAACAAGTCAGACCTTCTGGTATTGAGCTCTTTTCGGCTAATCCACTCAACCTCATCGCTGAGAATCACCGGTGTGCTTAGTTTTGGGTCAATAAACTGCGCAACATCAAGCAAATCATCATTGCTTAGGACAAAGCAACCCTCACTCGTCCAGGGGGCGCGTGCGTAGGTTGTCGATGGAGTACCATGCAACCAGATACCGTACCCAGTTCTCTTCAAGAAACGATCGTACAAATTAGGATAGTTAACCGGAAAAGCTCCCTTTCCATACAAATCGGGTAACTTTTTACCTTCTATGTATCTATTCACATGATAGACACCGATGGGGGTCTTATTATCGCCCTCAACTTGCTTTCCGTATCCAGCTGAACCAACAGACATATAATAGTCTCGAATGAGGTCTGGCTGGCCTTCGACATTCTGATAAACGTACAAACGGCCATTCTTCATGTCACCTACCAATACGTACGGATGATTGCCGATATCGATTAGCGAACTGGGCAACAAGCCATGAGTATGGTGCGCTTTTTTAAAGTGATGCCAGCGGTTTTTCAATTGTTTAGAAAGACCATCCACTTCCTCTTCGGGAAGCTGACTGGTCTGGCCGAGGGCAGCGAGTCCACCCGCAGATGCCGCTAAGATATCAGCCTTTAAGAGATGACCAATACGACTCTTGGGAAAACGCTGCAGATGATTTTGAGCTTTTTCTAAAGCCGCATCCAATTTTCCCAGTTTTATGTCGTCAACGATCTGCACGACTTCTGGTTCATAATTTCCATTGGCAAGCAGTGCATGCAGTTCACGCTCATTACTGGCAAACACCGTAAAGGGTAGTAGTAACAATGAGCAAAGCAGGCGTAAGGGCGGAATCAAAGTCATGGCCCTAGAGAGATATGAACAACAATTGAACAAAGCACTTACCTTCTAATTATTTGTTCAGCCGAAATCTTGCCCGAAGACCAAGCCTGGCCATCATTCACTCGAAAGTCTAAGCGTTTGGTAATCGTATCATCCAAAGTGTTAGATCGATAATGTTGTCTAAAGGTCACAGTATATCCCGACTCCGTTGCAGCCACATCGAAATCGCTAACTCTGACCTGTATGAAGCGTTTATTTGTCAGACGTGTACGTCGTTGGTCTACCCAGGCTTTTCTAGATAACTGCGAGGTGGAGTAATTCGGTAGATAATGCGATACGTATGAATCGAGATCTTGATTCGACCAAGACAAGGCCCAACTTCTAACACGGTCAATCGCAGCCTTTACTTGCGCCGCAGAGGGAGCAGAAGAAGCGACTTGCTCTTGGGGATCTTGGGCATTACTGGCAATCGCCACTTGCTCTACTGTGGCGAGCTCTCTTCGCAAATCTTGATTTTCACTCTTTAATCTCGCTAATTCCTGAATATTACCGTCTAACGTGTTTTCGAGATTTGCTAGCTCAATCCTTAATTTGGCGATTATGTCCCTATCAGTTTGACTGTCCGAAACAATTTGTACCTGTTCAGATTCAGCGGCCTGATTCACTCTCTGACTCTCTTGCAACGCAACCTGAAGGTCAGAAACACGCGCTTTAAATTCGTTTTCCCGTGCTGAAAAAGTCACCCGCTCCTGCGCTAAAGTTCTCTTTAAATTAGCAATCTCCTTGGATGATTCTGTATCATTTGCCAATCGTGTTTCTTGATTCTGAAGTTCACTTTCTAAAGTATCCACTCTTTGAGCTAGTTCAAAATCTGTAGTCAAGGTACGTGTAACAGGAAGCTCGACCACTGCCTTCTCTATTTCACCTGACTCTAAGGCTCGTTGATATGCTTGCGCAGCCAAAGCACCATGCACATGATTGATACTTTCGAAAAGCTGTGCAGTACTGTCGTTTGCCTTAGTAGCCAAGAGCAGCAACTTCCTAGCTTGCTCCAACTCTCCCTTCTTCGTTGCTATTGCCGCTAGATTAATGTGCGGCTCAACAAAATGAGGATATTTTACAGTAAGTTGAGTAAATTGCTGCTCTGCCTCGTCCAATTTACCCTGGTCTAATAGACGGATCGCCGAATTAAATTCGGCGAGTAATTGATCGCTGTCGCGCTGATTCAGCAATGAACTTGATGGGCTTATTGAAGCCATCGGAAGGTCGCCTGAAACAGCACCCGATGACGCCTCAGCTTGATCGGTTATGATTTCGGCAGCGCTAAGCGATGGCGAGGTGGATTCGGACGCTGGCCAAAACCAAAACACCAAACCTATCACCAACACCACAGCGACAAATTTTATGGACAAATTTCCCATCGATGAAGTTCAACCCAAATTTCAGACCCGAGCTTCGGCTTTATTCTAATAAAAACTCGGTTAAACACCGGAGTTTAAACCAACTTATGCTGACTGTCTCGTCATAGAGTGAGAAGTTATCAATCGTTCACTTAGCTCAAGTTTTTGGCCTATCAATGCGCCAAAGCCCAATTCTTTCCGGTGCCCGCTTCGACCAACAATGGTACTTTCAAAGCGGCAACTGACTCCATAATTGCGCATATTGTCTTGGAGGCTTCAGTGACCGCATCATGCGCAATCTCAAATACCAATTCGTCGTGGACCTGCATGACCATCTGAACCTCTGCCGAATCGGCAAACGCTTTATCAACTTCAATCATCGCCAATTTTATGATGTCCGCTGCAGTACCCTGCATGGGCGCATTAATGGCAGTACGTTCTGCGTACTGTCGCATGTTGTGATTCTTGGATTTAATATCAGGTAGATATAAACGTCGACCGAAGACTGTTTCAACATACCCTGCCTCTTTGGCAGACTCTCGAGTACTATCCATATATTGCTTAACGCCGGGATACCGCTCAAAGTAAGCATCAATGTACTGCTGTGCTTGCCGACGCTCAACATTTATTTGCTTAGAAAGACCAAAAGCTGACATCCCATAAATCAACCCAAAATTGACGGCTTTAGCGTGTCGACGTTGTTCACTTTGCACGTCTTCTAAATTAACCCCGAATATTTCGGCAGCGGTGGCGGTATGAATATCAAGTTCGTTAGTAAATGCATCAACAAGAGCCTGATCGCCGGAGAGATGGGCCATGATTCGAAGCTCAATTTGCGAGTAATCCGCCGCCAAAATAAGCGAACCCGGCTCAGCCACGAATGCTTCTCGAATTCTCCGGCCTTCGTGTGTACGGATCGGAATATTCTGTAAGTTAGGGTCACTCGAAGACAATCTACCAGTCGCCGCGACCGCTTGGTGGTAGGAAGTGTGTACACGCCCTGTTCGAGTATTGATCATCAACGGTAACTTATCCGTATACGTTGATTTCAATTTTCCTAAACTTCGATGCTCTAATATGAGTCTGGGTAACTCGTGATCAACCGCCAACTCTTGCAGGACGTCCTCGGCTGTTGACGGAGCGCCTTTAGGCGTTTTCTTCAGCACCGGTAACTCCATTTTTTCGTAGAGTACCTCTTGAATTTGTTTGGGCGATGCGAGGTTAAATGCTCCTTCAGCCAACTCATAGGCTTGCTGTTCAGATTTTTGCATTGATGCCGCCAACTCTTGACTCTGTTGAAGCAACATCGTGTCATCAATCAAAACCCCCCTGTCTTCCATTCGCGACAATACTGGAACTAAGGGCATTTCGATTTCATTAAACACCTTGTGTTGATCAGGACGAGCGGTTAACTGAGACATAATTCGATGATGGAGTCTAAGGGTAACGTCTGCATCCTCAGCGGCATAGTGACCGGCTTTTTCAAGTTCAATTTTATCGAACGTTACTTGCGACTTACCTTTCCCTGCTATGTCACTGAAGGCGACTGGTGTGTGGCCTAGAAAACGCTCTGACAATGTATCCATATCATGTCGGCTCGCAACGCTATCCAGAGCATAAGATTCCAACATCGTATCAAAAGCCACGCCCCTAAGACTAATACCCACATTTGCTAACACACTCATATCGTACTTCAGGTTTTGGCCGATTTTTGGCAACGACGGATCCTCAAGTAACGGTTTCAGCGCGCTTAAGACTAATTGCTTGTTGAGCTGAGCTGGTGCACCTTCATAACTGTGGCCTATCGGGACATAAGCAGCATGACCAGATTCTATTGCAAAGGACACTCCCACTAACTCTGCCTCCTGAGCAAAAACCGAGGTTGTTTCTGTATCAAACGCAAAACCTTCGCTCTGCTCGAGACGCTTAACCCAGTCAAGAAAAGTGTCTTCTTCTAATATTATCTCGTACGTCCCCTTAACAAAGTCGGGTATTTGATCATTAGCGGGAACTTCTATGGATTCTCCAAATTCAGATAACCATTTTTTGAACTGAAGTGCCTGATAGATATCAATGAGCTCTGCTTTGTTAGGCTCCTTTTTAGCTAATTGTTCTAGAGGAACGTCTAAATCTAAGTCGGTCTTAATGGTCACCAGTTCCTTCGACAATGGTAACTTAGGTAGAAACTCCCTGAGGTTCTCGCCTACCTTGCCGCCGATCTTGTCCGCGTTTTTAATTATCTCATCCAAGCTACCGTATTCTGTTAACCACTTGACAGCCGTTTTTGGACCCACTTTTGGGACACCTGGTACGTTATCTGATGTATCCCCCATTAACGCCAAATAATCAATGATCTGATCAGGGGCTACTCCAAACTTTTCCACCACGCCAGCTTCGTCTAAGATCACTTTTTTCATCGTATCGATTAAGTGAACCCTTGCATTTACAATCTGAGCTAAGTCCTTATCACCACTGGCTACTAATACGGTGTCACCAGCTTCGCTGGCTAGCTTGGCATAGGCGCCTATTACATCGTCTGCCTCCACGCCGGGCGTAGCAATCAAGGGAATGCCTAGGGCTTTTACACCTCGATGTACAAAATCGATCTGGCTTCGAAGTTCATCTGGCATGGCAGGGCGATTGGCCTTGTAATCTGAGTAGAGTTCGTGCCTAAAATTTTTTCCTTTCGCATCAAATATCGCCACGATAGTGCTAACCGGGTATTCAAGCATTAGACTCTTAATCATATTCATTATTCCAAATACAGCTCCAGTAGGCTGACCATCGGAAGTCTGCATGCGCTTCAATTGAGGCACATAAAAAGCGCGATATAGATACGATGACCCATCGATTAGAATAAGTTTTGGTTGATCCATAAAAGTGATAAATGCCGAGGAGGTAGAGTAATGAAAGCCCGAATAAAGGATCGTTATGATACCATGATCGAAAACCCACACGAGGATGCCGTCATGAAATCTTTACACAGCAATGCATTGATGATGTTCGCAGTTTTAAGCCTTTGTTTTGGAATCAATACAGTTTCGGCACAGACCGCCCCGCCCCCGACCTTTGGGCAGGAGACTAAGGGCAAGCCTGCTATTCCTGAAACCAAAAAAACCAATTCGAAAGAAAAGGCCATGGAAAGCCTCTCTGCAAAAGAACAGGCTGATGCGTCGGACTCCCTAACCACTAATTTACTTGGCAAGGCCACCATCAGGGAGTCACGTCGCGAAAGCGGACAAGTGTACCGAATTGAGTTGGAGCACTCTTCTGGAAGCAAACAATATATCGAGGAAAACGACTCTGATGGTGAATTGGACTCCGACGGAATGGACTTTGATGACACACCTAACTTACCAAAATGGAAGCTCGGCTCCTGGTAAAGTGCTGCCTAGCGGCAGTCACCGTATGCACAATCTGTTCTGGCATTAGTCAATCTAAGGCCGATTCCGAGGGTGTCGAAGCGTCTTACCACCACCGCCAGGACTTAAGACTTTACCGGATAAACAAAGACGGTATTTCTGATCGATTTTGGTTCACACGCAAAAAATCTAAGGAACCTGGTTGCCACAACCTTCGCAAAAAGTCTCGTCTGCATAGAGCTGTGCAATTTGGATATCCAATGTGTCGTATTTACACAAAGAGAAACTGCGCTACGGAGTCAGCATTGATGTTTACCCGTAAAGACCTAGATAAGCCAACTTCTGAGCTAACTCAGGGATACAGTTGGTTCACTGTCAGCGAACATGAGCGCGGAGAAAAAGTAAAGAGCTGGTATTGCGGCGACAAATCAAATTAGATATCTATTCGGTTTTGTGCTGTAGAGCTAGGTAGTCTGTTGACTGCATCTCTTGCAGACGGCTTATCGTGCGCTTGAACTCGAATTCATTCCTGGTTCCAACATACAGATCTTGTGCGGGTGCAGCAGCCGAAATAATCAACTTAACATTGTGGTCGTAAAAGACATCGACCATGTTAATAAACCGGCGCGCTTGATCTTCTTTTAGCCGGTCAAGTATCGGGACTTTAGACACCAAAATCGAATGAAAACACAGAGCCAACTCGATGTAGTCAGCTTGCGATCTTGGGCCGTCACAAAGCTCGTCAAATTCGAACCAGATCACTCCGTCAGCACGCTTCACTGTGGTGAGAACTCGACCTTCCACTTCGATGGTTGCCTCTTCGACGCCCTCATCCGGCGCTAGGTGCTCGAAGTTGTGCCGCATTCCATCTAGAGCCGATTCATTTTCGGGAGTAAAGTAAGTTTCAGCCTTATCTAAAAATAGCAACCGATAATCGATTCCCGAATCTATGTTGACTACATCAGTGTAGTCATAAATCATGTCAATCGCAGGTAAAAACAGCTCCCTTTGCAGCCCTCCTTGATACAAATTTTTAGGCTCGACATTACTAGTCGCAACCAACGATACTCCCTCGGCAAACAGCACTTTCATTAAACGTGCCAATATCACTGCGTCGGCCACATCATGAACCACAAATTCATCGAAGCATAAGACCCTGGCCTCCGATGCCAGCTGTTTTCCAATGATCGATAATGGATCCTCCTGATATCTGAGCTGCTTTCTTTCCGCATGAACTCGATGCATAAAACGATGAAAATGCATCCTCAGTTTATTTTCAAACGGTAAGCAATCAAAAAACGTATCAACAAGATAAGTCTTGCCTCGCCCTACACCTCCCCAAAAATACAAGCCCTGTACTGGACGCAGTTGAGGGGTGCTCACCAAGCCTAATTTTTGCAATAAGTTCTTCGCTGGAGGGTTGTACTCAATGAGATCGTCATACAGCCGCTGCAAATTCTCTACAGCTAACCTTTGAGCCTCATCCTCTTCGAATTCAGGTTTCTGCAAATCAGCAAGATATCTGGATTGAGGGGTATCGACCATAAAACTTTCGGCAATTTACACACCGATTTGCTAAAGTTGGCGCAAGAGTGTAACTCAAACACCAATTATCATCGAGGCTAAGCCAAAAGTATGGCAACAAATAACCACAAACAAGGAAAGGTTCGCGCATACAAGGGAATCACTCCAAAAATTAACGAAACCGCCTTCATCGCAGAAACAGCAACCGTTATTGGGGATTGCGTTATAGGCCGAGATTCTGGCATCTGGTTTGGGTGCGTGCTGAGGGGTGATGTCAATGAAATTAGAATTGGCGAAAGAACTAACATACAAGATTTAACCATGATCCATTGCGCTGAGCTTGGTCAAGGCACCTACCTCGGCGACGGAATAACGGTTGGACACAGCGCTGTCCTGCATGCTTGCAGCATCGAGGATGATGCATTTATTGGAATTCAAGCTTGCGTAATGGATGACTGCATAGTCGAGCGTGGTGCATTGGTGGCCGCCGGAGCCTTATTGACACCCGGAAAAATCGTACCCGCCGGTGAAGTCTGGGCAGGTAGACCAGCCAAGAAAATTCGCGAAGTCAATCAAAACGATCTTGAATTCTTCGATATCAATCGACAACGCTACGTTCGACTCGCTGAAGAGTATCGTCACGAGCAGTGATTAAAATCGGAACACAGAAAATGAGCTTGTTGAAGAAGAAATGGTTCCCCATTGGGGCATGCGTAGCCGTATTTCTGTTTGGTGGATTATTCCAACCCGGAGAATGGTATGAAAATCTAAACAGAGCACCTTGGAACCCTCCAAACTGGGTATTCCCGGTGGCCTGGACATTTCTCTACACCTGCATCGCCATTGTTGGTTTTAGGTTAGTTGGCTTCGGATATTCAAAAGCCTACCATCTATGGCTCGTTCAGCTTGGACTCAACGCCATTTGGTCGTGGCTATTTTTCGGGCAACAATTGACAATATTGGCTTTGATCGACCTGGTTTTGCTGTTGTCGCTTGTCTGCACTTTGATATTTTTTCTAATCAAGGCCAACAGAAAGTTAGAGTGTTACTTGATGGTTCCTTATGCTGCATGGCTGACTCTAGCTGTTAGTCTCAACGCCTATATAGTGCTGTATAACTAGGTGGAGCATGACTACCGATGAAGTAAAAGAACGGCGCTTACCGATATCTCGACCATAAAAAAGCAGTGGCGCGTGCCACTGCTTTTTGACCTCTTTATGTAAAAACTGACCATGACTCAAAACGCAGTTTCTACGCCCCTCTATCTTAGCGGAAGATCCATACATCCGCCGACAACCCTGATCAAAAGCATCCTGCTAATGACCTAACCCCCCGATTAAAAAGGTTGTCATCAGACTGAGATGTGTGCCACCTCATCCCAGTCTGGGATAAGTTTCGCGCGAACGTCCTAAGATTGATATACCCCAAATGGGTGATTTTTAACGGTTGACTAATAGTTGGAGGGCAAGATGTTAGTTATTGAGGGCCTTTTTTCTGAGTTCCTCAGCCTTTATATCGTCACCTAGTCTCTGGTGACTATTGGCCATCAACAACCAATTTTTTCGACGCAGTTGATGGTTCTGGCCTGATAGAGTGTTTGACTTTGCCGCGAGCTGGAGTGTGGATCGATCATCACCTTGGTCATATTTCACCTCAGCCAGAGCAGACCAAAGTGCGGCATTTCTTGGCTCTATTCGCAGAGCCCTTTCAATCGAGTTTGCAGCAGAGTCCCAGTTTCTAGCTTGACGGCTACTTTGCGCGGAAGCCATCAACCTGCTGACTACCGGTGACACCGAAGTAGAGTCTCCCATCGACTCAGTCGCTAGCGATGGCTGATCTGGATATGGTAGAGCTTGCCCATCAATAACCACACGCTCTTCTATATCCGCGGGTTCTTGAGTGGGCACATCAATCGAGGAAGTGCTCACACAGGCACTCAACATCAATGGTAGACAGAACCCCAATAGATTCCGACGGCGCCGATCAACTCTATAAAAAATTTGCATACTATCAATTCTTGCAATCATCTTTCGACTGACATCTTAGCCGAATATACGTTGCCAGAAGGACTTTTTCTTTTTCCGCCTATCCGCAGGGCTCTCCTCGTCGGTCGGCTCAAAGTGGTCACTTTCGTCATTTGGTACAGACTCAATGAAGCTTGAGCAAGAAAAAGCTTCTGACTCAATGGACTCGATCAACATTGGAAGGGTGCGTTGATTTGCACAGGCCGAAGGCTCATCGAGCCCGGTATATCTAACCTTTTGACTGAGGATTTTTTCACTGAACGTTAAGGCCAGACGTTGTTGAGGAATTTCTCGCATAATTGCAGCCCACAATTTAGCCGCGCCGCTGGCACCCGTTAAACCGGTTGGCTTATTGTCGTCTCGACCCACCCATACTACGGTTAAATAGTTACCGCTAAAACCCGCGAACCAACTGTCTCGATAATCGTTGGTAGTGCCCGTTTTCCCGGCCAGGCCAAAATCATACTCAAAACCATTTAAAACCGCTCGCCCTGTACCGTTTCGAATTGCATCCTGCATTGCGTAGTTGATCAGGTGAACGTACTCTGGTTCAACAACTTGCTCGATCTCAAGCGCATAACGCTGAAGTGGCTCATCGGACTGACTCACCACCGACCTTACCGATCTTAATGGAGTGCGAAATCCGCCAGTGGCGAGAGTTAAATACATCTTCGCTACGTCCATAACGCTCATTGAGGTAGCGCCAAGAAGAACCGAAGGGAAAGGTGGTATCGATTGCTCATTACCCACTCGATCTAAGGTTTGTATGACCTTTTCAACCCCAACATCCATGCCCAGTCTCACCGCAGCGAGATTGTAGGATCTTGCTAGAGCGTCGATAATCATCACTGGTCCGTGTTCTTTGCCATCATAGTTATTTGGACTCCAATCTTCACTGCCTTTTTGCTGAACAACAATCGATTCATCCAATATTTCAGTGGCTAGCGAGTAAGCGGTAGGGTTTTCCAATGCAGTCAGATACAAGAAGGGCTTCAATAGCGAACCAACCGGTCTGCGAGCCGATATGGCACGATTAAACCCAGAGAAGTTTGAGTTTCTGTCACCGGCCAATGCAACGATCTCGCCGTTATCGGTTCGCACGACAATGGCGGCGGCTTGTAAGCTACCCAACTCCATGGATCGACCCCTCTCGATCTGCTCCAAGGTTGTTGATACAGCGGATTCCATTAAAGACTGAATGCGTGGATTCAAAGTTGTATGAATCTGCAGTCCTTCACTCATCAAATCCTGTTGCTGATAGCCATCTTTCAGGCTACTCCTGACAGCCCCCATAAAGTTTGGATACGTGAGCGTGGCGGCCCTACTCGCTACGGGACTCAATCGTAAGGGCTCTTCTAGAGCAACTTGATACTGGCGTTCATCAATCTTCGAGTCCGCCAACATGGCCTTGAGGACGACGTCTCTTTTCTTTTGGACGCGATCAGGACGACGAAGGGGGTTATAGCGACTGGGTGCATTGTTGATTGCTACTAATGTTGCGATCTCACTCAAATTGAGCTCATTTAGTGGGCGGCCATAATAGTAACGGCTTGCAAGTCCGAATCCATGGATTGCGCGGTTACCCGCTTGACCAAGATTTACTTCGTTGATGTAAGCTTGAAGAATCTCCTCTTTGGAGTAATGGAATTCCAGAAGGCCCGCTAAGATCATCTCGACAAACTTTCTTCTAATGGTCCTCTCTGAGCTAAGGTAGTAATTTTTAACCAACTGCTGAGTAAGAGAGGATCCACCTCCGGAAATCTTCCCTGTTTGAATAGCTCGAACCAGAACTCGCGCTAAACCCTTAAAATTAACCCCGTTATGAGTGTAGAACTGCCGATCCTCATAGGCTATCAGTCCATCAATCAAGGCTTGAGGGACATCATCAAGCAGCACAAGCGCTCGATCTTCATGTTTCATCGGAGACACGCTTCCAAACAGCCTAGGCTCTAGCCTAACGATTTCAGTGTCTACCGGATCACTATTGGCGGACACAAGAGAGATTCGAGCAATGTAACCGTCGTCCAAGGTAATCCGAGCAATTTGCCTAGGACGCTGCGAATCCCAAAACCGAAAGGCGCGTTGATGAATGACAAGCTCAACATTGCTTAGACTGAACGTACCTACCCTTGTAACTCTATCCACAGGTTGGTAACCAAGCTCCAAAAGCTCGTCTTCAATTAAAGTTGGCTCGATCTTCTGGCCGATGTAGAGCTCCATTGGCCGCGTGTAAACGTGAGCGGGCAATGCCCATTTTTGCCCTTCAAACTGTCCTCGAATAGTCACATCCAAATAAGCTGTGTATGCCACCAACAGCACGAAGCTAATCAGCGCAAGCCGAGTCAGAATGACTTTTGTTCCAGACCAAAAATTCGCTTTGATTGCAGAAATTTTGGATGAGGGTGTCTTCCCACCTTTTGATGGTCGTGGCTGACTAGCTCCCGTTTTACGTTTTACTTTTTTTTGGGTCACTGAAAAGAATAAGGTTAATTTGCGAGAGCTCCGTGAGGGAGCATGTAGGGTGACAATAATTGGCAGATTTAACCATATTAGTGCCAATTTGCGATCTTTACTGAACTTGATGTAACCCCATTTAACATACTACATTTTTAAAATAATATTTTCTATATATAAATCAATTGTTTATGTAATTTATGTAAATAATTACTTTAGTATTTTATTGACACAATTTTACCCCGCAAGCTATCATCTTCAATCCATCGCGAGGGTGAACTGGTGACATCGAAAATTTTAGACGCACAGATAGAACAATATTCAGATTGGCGTAAACGTGTTGGCGAATCTGTACAGCAACTCAGTACGTTTTTAAAAGATAACAACGTAACTGATCTAAGAACGCACCACCAATTTGAGACAGTGCTTGGATCTTTGGTTGACGACAGCTTGTCCGTGGCTTTTGTGGCTGAGTTCTCTCGCGGAAAGTCGGAGATGATCAACACCATCTTTTTCGGAAACTACAAACGCAGAATTCTGCCATCGGGTTCAGGACGCACAACTATGTGTCCAACAGAGCTGCTTTACGACCCAAACAGACCCAGCTCAATCAGGCTACTGCCGATCGAATCCAGAAAAGATGAACGCCCACTATTCGAACTAAAAAAAGAGACCGAGCTCTGGCAAGAGGTCGAGTTCGACCCCGAGGATGTAGACAGCGTAAGTGCCGCGTTAAATGGTATGACTGACAATAAGCTTGTCAGCAAGGCATATGCGAAGGAATTGAACTTCGACTTGCAAGAGAATGAGGATTCAGAAATAGGCTTGCCCGTTAACGAATACGATGAGGTCGAAATACCAAGTTGGCGACACGCAATCATCAACTTGCCTCATCCGCTTCTTAAGCAAGGTTTAGTGATTCTGGATACACCCGGACTCAATGCCATAGGTGCCGAGCCAGAGTTAACGATAAATCAGCTTGCAACCGCACACACGATCATTTTTATTCTGTCGCATGACACGGGTGTCACCTCGACTGACTTAGAGCTATGGGAAACCCACCTAGGTGGACAGGTGGAGAAAAGCAAGTCCAAGAAAGAGAAGAAAGCAGCCGAGCTAAAGAATCAGAGAAAACTTGTTGCGTTGAACAAAATCGACGCCTTGTGGGACGGCATTCGATCCGACATCGATATTCAAAATGAGATTAATGCTCAGGTAATCGCTACTTCAAAGGCGCTTAATCTTGATAGATCTAACATCTTTCCGGTCTCAGCCCAGAAAGGATTATTAGCAAAGTTAAACGACGATGCAGAGCTACTCGAACGCAGTAATATAGTGGCACTCGAATCTGCCATCGCGGAAAAACTGATCCCAGAGAAAAGAAAAATAGTCGTTGATAAAGTTCGAAGCTCGCTGGAAAACATACTTGATTCTGCCGATTCGATCATGAACAGTCGACTTAAAGATGCTGACGAACACATTGCTGAGCTTAAGCAATTGAGCAGTAAAAACGCTGATGTAATCTCTCACATCATGGTCAAGATTCAAGATGAAAAATCTTCGCTAGAAGTGGATATGCAGAGATATCAAGCACTGAGATCGGTGTACGCCAAAGAAACGACGAAACTCGCTCGCATATTGGCGCCTGAGAGACTCGAAAAGCTCATTGCTGTTACCAAACACAATATGGCTAAGTGCGCGACATCAATAACACTACAAAAGACCATATCTAAATACTTCGAGCGTTTTAACTATTATATTGATTCTGCTATCGAGCAAGCTAATGAGATCGCCGTGTTATCAGAAAATATAACGCGTGATTTTGAGCAAGATCATGGGATCGCCAATTTTAAAGTGCGACGGCTAAGGCTAGAGCGTTACAAGCAAGATATAGGCCGCTTAGAAGCCAAACACAGCAATCTGAAAGAGACCCGAACACTCTTTTTTAGAGAGCAGATGTCGATCACAAATAAGTTTTACGAATCGGTATGCTCCGCTTCTAGAAAGATTTTTTCTAGGGCACTCAAGGACGCAAACACGTGGAATAATAATCTGATGGTACCGATGGAAACTCATGTTCGGGAACATCATACGCAGTTACGCCGACGTTTGGAGAGTGTAAAACGTATTCATCGAGCTTCAGACACGGTAGAAACTCGACTCTCAGAGCTATACGTCCAACATGCCAAATTAGTTGAGCAAAATGACGAATTAGGGGCTCTGCAAGAGCACCTGTCTGAACTGCTAAATGAGGCTGAACAAGCTAACGTGCAACTACAAGAGGAAGAAAAGCAAACCGCCGATATACTTTACTGGGAGCACAGTATAAAGTTTTAATTAGTCACATAGACTGGCAACAATCTGAAAGCGCTCTTGTATTTTTGTGACACACGCAAACACAAATCGTTGCTATAGTTCCGTCGTCAAACAAAGAAACTGAACTGGCTAATCCAGCACGAACAGTGCAGAATTACTGCGCTAGCGCACCAAACCTATTACAAACTATGCTCACGAACTCTCTTAAGCTTGTCTTTACAGTTGCCGCTACCATAATCCTAATGGGGTGCTCTCAGCATTATGGCGCTGCAAAAATTGTGTCTACTCCAGCAGGAGCTGAAGTCATCAACCTCGACGATGGCACGATTATCGGTGTCACACCGCTTACAACGTGGTGGAAGGACACGAGTTCAAACCGACAATATGTTGCACTCAGAGTGCGCAAGCCGGGATTCGAAGAAAAGATCTCTCATTTTTGGCTTTATATGCGCCATTCTTCGCTGGAGAAAGCAAAGGGCAACTCTCAACTCGTTGAAATCGTTCTGACAGAGAAAGATTAAAAAACGAAAATGTCTGCAAACAACTTTAAATAATAATTATGAAAAAACTCGGTTTAGTAGCTGTTCTTTTATTCGCCCTAACTGCTTGCGGTGCCAACAAACGCAGTGTGCCACTAAAAGTTCACTCGGACCCTTTGGGTGCTTATGCATTGATGCAAATCAAATACAAAGGGCAAGAAGATTCTGATTGGATATTTTTGGGTCCTACTCCAGTTGTGATCAATAAGTCTATCGTTTTTGATGGAGCGACTTCTGTCTCGATGAAAATGATCAAACCGGGATATCATGACCAAATGAAAACCTGGTCTGCTAAGGACTTTCGAAAAGAGTACAAAAAACAGAAAAAGATATCTTGGGTTCCAGTAATGGTGGAACAATAGATGAAAGGAAAAGCCAGCTGATCGCTGGCTTTTTTAATTGCTCGGACTATTCCGAACCACCCATTCAAGATTCCGGTTTAGTATTCCATCGGGGAGCACTATCACATTAATCAAGAGACAGACGTTGAGAGATGACAAGGCAATGGAAAACGTTAATAACTTTTGTCTTCTTCGGCCTCTGCATCGTAGGCCCTGCCAGTCAGCTTGGTGAACTTCTCCTGCAATTGATCTTGGCTTTCTTCATGGTTTGGATCAACTAGAATACAGTCGACAGGACACACCACGATACATTGCTCCTGCTTGTAGTGACCAATGCACTCAGTGCACTTGGATGACTCTATCTCGTAGATTAACTCGCCTTGATAGATCGCATCATTAGGACACTCTGGTTCGCACACATCGCAATTAATGCACTGATCCGTAATAAACAAGGCCATACATCACCCAAAAGCTACAAATTCGCTTTTACCTTAGCGTACTTTTCATCCAAGGCTATCTTGATATGGGAAGGCACAAAACTCTCAACTTCCCCGCCGTAATACGAAATTTCTCGTACCAGAGATGAAGAAATGAAGTAGTTTGACTCTTGTGGAGTCAGAAAAATCGTCTCGACATTACTATCAAGACGTCGATTCGCTGAAGCCAACTGGAATTCGTATTCAAAATCAGAGACTGCGCGCAGGCCTCTAATAACGAACTTTGCATTCTTTCTGGCCACAAAGTTAACCAACAAATCATCAAAACTTTCTACGTACACATGAGGAATATCTTTGACTGCCTCATCCACTAACGCCAAACGCTCCTTTGTGGAGAACAGAGGGTTCTTTCTTGGATTATCAGACACAGCAATGATAACCTCATCAAAGATTTGCTCAGCGCGAGCAACTAAGTCGAGGTGTCCGTTTGTTATCGGGTCGAAAGTACCCGGATATATGGCGACTTTTTTCATGCGCGCAGTATATACCTTATGACGTGGAGTTAAAATACAGACGATAGTCGCTTTGTCCAGCGACACCCTGCCGATGTAAAGTCCAGCTTTGTGGAAATTCATCGAATACATCAGACTTATCCTGCTCCACAAATATCGCACTCCCCTCGATCAAGGCCTGAGATTCAGCGAGGACATCTATCACATCCGGTAAAAGTTTCTCGCCAAATGGGGGATCCAAAAAAACAATATCGAAACCAACGCCCTGAAACCGAGAGAGAAAATCTAAAGCTGACCCGATCGTAACATCTACATCGGTGGATTCAGGCTCCAGCTTCTTCATGTTTGTAACCAGGGACTTACTCACTTTCTTGTTCAACTCTACAAACTGTACAAACCGAGCACCGCGCGACAGGGCTTCAAACCCCAGCGCTCCCGACCCCGCAAACAAATCCAAGCAGCGAGCGCCATTTATTTCATACATTAGCCAATTAAATAGAGTTTCCCGAACCCGATCGATGGTTGGCCTTAACCCCTCAGAATCCATCACCTCGAGTTTTCTGCCTTTCCATTTGCCTGAGATCAAGCGAATGGCGTTATTTTTAGATCGCTTGTTCATTGTGATTTCGTTTCTAATCTCTACAATATGCGCATTACTAGGCGACACTTAAAAGTCCAATAAACATAGCATAAGGCTACAGCATGAGTGACAAGAATTTAACCGACGAAGACGAAACCAAAAAAACCGAGAAGAGGTCTGGTTTTGCACGTTTTTTTTCACGAGGAAAGTCCAGGGACAATGGAGAAACCGATCAGCAGGATGAAGCTCGAGAGCCAGTCAGTGTAGAGGACGGTTTAGATAAAAGTCGATCAAGCTTGTTGAACAAGATAGGAGAGGTATTCAAAGGATCTTTTGATCTCGATGATGACCTTTTCGAAGAACTAGAAGATGCATTAATCACCAGCGACATCAGCGTAGAGGCAAGCCTCAAGTTAGTCGAAAACTTAAAACAGCGCGTCAAGGAAGAAAAGCTTCAGGACGCATCTGCCGTAATCGAAGGCTTGAAGAGAGAGGTAACACATATCCTCTCGGCTGCGGAACAAGACTGGGCAGTTTTTAATCAGAGGCCGTACGTCCTCGTTGTTGTTGGTGTAAACGGTGTAGGTAAAACCACAACAATTGCAAAGATTGCAAAACAGTTTCAAGACCAAGGGCGTTCAGTCATGCTGGCCGCCGCAGATACATTCAGAGCAGCTGCTGTTGAGCAACTACAAGAATGGGGCGAGAGAATGAACATTCCAGTGGTTGCCCAAAAACATGGCGCCGATGCTGCTGCGGTAGCCTACGATTCCCTTAATTCTGCAATCGTGAAAGGCTCGCACGTTCTGATCATCGATACTGCTGGACGGCTACACACGCAATCGGATCTCATGGAACAGCTTCAGAAAGTAAACCGTGTGCTAAACAACCTGGACCCTTCAATGCCTCACGAGGTGATGCAAATTCTCGATGCTAGTACTGGCCAGAATGCCCTTTCTCAGTTGGAGCATTTCCAAAAAGCAGTGGGAGTGAACAGTATTTGCCTAACCAAGCTCGATGGATCTGCCAAGGGTGGAGTGGCTGTTTCATTAACAGAAAAATTCAAGCTGCCAATAAGATACATTGGTGTCGGCGAGGGCTATTATGATTTAAAGCCATTCATTGCTTCGGAATTTGCGGATGCCTTAATCCCGAAGCTAGGTTAAAGTCTCACCATGATCAAGTTAAGCCAAATTTCCAAGCGATACCCAAACGGTCATGAAGCTCTTCGGGAAGTCAGTTTCGAAATACCCGCGGGCGAAATGGTATTTTTGGCTGGACACTCTGGCGCCGGCAAAAGCACGTTATTCAAACTGATCACTCGCATCGAAAAACCCACTTCGGGGCAAATCTTCGTTGATCAAAAGAACATCACAAAACTCAGAGTAAGTAAAACGCCGGCTTTACGTCGTGAAATTGGAGTCATCTTTCAAGATCACAAACTTTTGATGGACCGAACTGTTTTCGATAACGTGGCTCTACCTTTGATTGTGATAGGAATGCCGCATGAGGAAATTAGAAAGCGTGTAAGAGCTGCTCTTGGAAAAGTAGGCCTTTCGGGAAAAGAGAGCCAAAAACCCATTACATTATCGGGAGGCGAACAACAACGCGTTGGAATTGCCAGAGCAGTGATCAACCGACCCAATATTCTCTTGGCTGACGAACCCACCGGCAATTTGGATGAGGCGCTGTCTGATGAAATTATTGATATTTTTGCTGACTTTAACCAAGTCGGCGTCACGGTTTTAATTGCCACGCACGACCTTAGGCAGGTGGAGCGACTATCAAAACGAACACTGCACCTAGAGAATGGCGAGCTAATTGGCGACTATCGGCCACGTAAGAATGAGGAGCACACATCCTCATGATCAACTACTTTGCAAGACACATCCAAGTTTTACTGGCAACCATCGGAGATATGGTCCGTTCGCCAATTGCCACAATAAACACGATACTGATTATCGCCATAACCGTCTTGCTACCCATGCTTTTATATATTGTTGTGAAAAGCGCAGAGCAAATAAGCGGAACATGGGAGGGTCGCCCTCAGATTTCAGTATTCTTGCAACAAGATGTCTCTGACCATGAAGCCCAGTTAATTTATCAAGAGATACAACTGCATCCGACGGTTGAACTGGCAGAGTTTGTGTCTGCCGCGCAAGCTTTGGAAGAGTTCAGACTGCTCACCGATAGCGCAACTCTGGAGCAGGAACTCGATTTCATCGGCGGCAATCCCTTACCGCCATCGATCGTTTTGATGCCTTCCGATGATGCTTCAAACCAAGCTCAACTAGACGAACTCCAAAATCAACTTTTGAAGATTGAAGGAATAGAATCAATACGCCTCGATCTCGAATGGACGCAGCGGTTTAGCGCCATCGTGCATGTAGTGGTCAGAGTCGGCACACTGTTATCTTCTCTGTTAGCCATAGCGCTTATACTTATAGTAGGAAACACAATCAAACTTTTGATCCATAACCGGCGCGATGAGATAGAAATCACAAAGTTAGTTGGTGGAACCGACACATTTGTACGGCGTCCCTTTCTATACTACGGGGCTCTGTTTGGCTTTATGGGTGCCAGCATTGCATTGATTTTCGCCTTCGTTGCCGGCGCTTTGATTGCCGAGCCCATCTCGCAACTTTCTTCCCTATACCAATCTCAATCTCTTCTTTATCGTTTAAGCGTCACGGAAGTAGCCGTTTCACTTGGTGTGGGTACCCTGTTGGGTTGGATATCCGCCAGATGGTCTGTCGCACAACACTTATGGAAGATTCGTCCGCGCTGACCCTATGCAGCATTAATTTCCTGTAATGTCTGAAACTGAATTTGTCTTCACCGTATCTAAGTCATAGTAAAGACGCAGAAACAAAAGGGTTTCGGTAAAAAGCCATATAAATCCTTCTACTTTTTACAGAAACCAAATTTATTAGCACTCAACAGTGTCGAGTGCTAATATTAGCGATAGATCAAAGAGCAATGCTTATTTTGCTCGATAACAGGAGCCTTGAATTAACTCAAGTGACGGGTCTTCCGAAGCAGTAGTGATTCAACTCAGGAGTACAAAATGACGAATACAACACATGCATTAACGCTACCACAAGACGCGAACCTAGCGGGTTTCTTGAAAGTTGCTAATAGCGCACCTGTGTTGACGGCTGAACATGAGGCCCAGTTGGCGCGCCAGTATCGAGATGATGAAGATGTGGATGCAGCTCGCCAACTCGTACTATCGCAACTCAGACACGTGATTCACGTGGCTAAGGGCTTCACAGGTTACGGTCTGCCAGTAGCGGACCTAATCCAAGAGGGAAATATTGGCTTGATGAAGGCCGTTAAAAACTTCGACCCTGATCGCGGAATCCGCTTGGTTTCTTACGCGGTGCATTGGATCAAAGCCGAAATCTACGAGTATGTTCTGAAAAACTGGAAGATCGTTAAAGTAGCGACGACAAAATCTCAACGCAAACTATTTTTCAATTTGAGAAAGGCCCGCAAGTCACTAAGTGCACTTACCGAGCAAGAGACTAGGCAATTAGCTGAAGATCTAGACGTGCCTGTCAAGACCGTGAAAGAAATGGAGTTGAGAATGACTTCTTCTGATGTGGCCTTTGACGGTAAAGACTCAGATGATGACGAGTTTTCTACTAGCCCATCAGCCTACTTGCCAGATATGCGCTACAACCCAGAAGAGGTTGTCAGTAAAAACCAAATCGGCGAGAACAATCGTGAAGCCTTGTACAAGGCTATCGAAGGACTCGATGATCGCAGCAAGGACATATTACAACGTCGCTGGTTGAATGACAGCAAAGCCACTCTGCATGAGCTGGCTGCTGAATACAATGTATCTGCCGAGCGCATAAGACAAATTGAAAAACGGGCCATGGAAAAAATGAAAGGACAACTCATTGCCTAAGGTCTAATAATTCCATAAAGCTGTATTTCAAAAGCCCTCTCTTCGGAAAGGGCTTTTTTATTGAACATCAACCATAAGCCCAGATTGATTCAAAGCATAATTGAATGCCATCATTCAGGCTTAAAGACTATGAATACTTATATACGGGGAGGCTCTTAATGAGCAAATACGATTTAGTGGTAATTGGTGGAGGCTCTGGCGGTGTCCGAGCAGCTCGGATCTCCGCAAGCCACGGAGCTAAGGTAGCCATCTGTGAAGAATATCGGTACGGAGGAACTTGCGTAATTCGTGGATGCGTCCCTAAGAAAATGATGGTTTATGCGTCACACTTTGCGGAAGAGTTTCATGATAGTGCCAGCTACGGCTGGACCACCGAGGTGAAGGGATTTGATTGGAATACGCTAATTCAGAACAAAGATAAAGAGATCGATAGGCTCAATGGAATCTACGTCAAGTTGCTAGAGAATGCAGGAGTCGAGATACTTCACGGGACCGGTGAACTACTCGATGCACATACTGTAAAGGTTGGCGACAGCACCTTGAAAGCTGACAAGATACTCGTCGCTACTGGTGGCACACCGTTCATGCCTGATATTCCAGGCATTGAGCATGCCATCAGCTCAAACGAGGTTTTCCACCTAAACAATAAACCTGATCGAATGCTGGTGGTTGGAGGCGGCTACATCGCTGTGGAGTTCGCCGGAATACTCAATGGCTTAGGTTCTCAAACCACACTCAGCTATCGTGGCGACCAAATTCTCAGGGGCTTCGACGAAGACATCCGAAACCACTTGGCGGGTGAAATCGTTAAGAAAGGTATCAATCTAGACCTGAATAACAACGTGTCGAGCATCACTTTGAATGAAGACGATTCCAAGACTGTGAAATTCACGAATGGCAAAGAGAAAGTTTTCGACTGTATTTTGTTTGCGACTGGTCGAACTCCGGCAACGGCCGCTTTGAACTTATCAGCCGCGGGTGTGGAACTTGGCTCAAAAGGCGAAATTGTAGTGGATGAGTATTCAAGGACCAATGTGCCAAATATTTTCGCCGTAGGCGACGTAACAGATCGCATCGCTCTAACACCCGTTGCCACTATGGAAGGACATGCTTTTGCCGACACGTTTTTTGGCAATAACGAACGTTTAGCTGATCATGAAAACGTTCCATCGGCGGTTTTTTCTCAACCACCTGTGGGTTCGGTGGGTTTGACTACTGAGCAAGCAAAAACCAAATTTGCTGAGGTAGACACCTATACTTCCGAATTTAAAATTCTAAAGCACACATTGACAGAAAATACCGAGCGAACATTCATGAAACTAATTGTCGATGCCCAATCAGACAAAGTAGTGGGTGCACATATGGTCGGGCCAGATGCGGCTGAAATCATGCAAGGCATAGCTATTGCCATCAAGGCAGGTGCTACAAAAGCAGACTTCAATTCAACCGTCGGTATACACCCAAGTACCGCTGAAGAATTCTGTACCATGCGAACAAAAGACTAAAACTAGGGATCTGTAAAAAAGTGCGATATCGAGAGGGGGAAATACCCAAAGATCAACTGGCAAGCCACGCAAGCGACGATATGCTTTTAATCACAGCGGTGCTCGGCTTTTGTATCGGCATTGTGCTCGTTTGGCTAGGTCGGAAAGGGCATCAAATGTGGATGTGGGTTTGGGGAATTGGGCTTATTATTCTGAGCGCTTACCTAGGCTTTGGGATGATGTTTGATATAAAACTGTTCGGTTATTTTTAATGGTCGAGCTTGAAGTTCTGACGCGAGAAATTTCTCGGTGCCGGTTGTGCGAGGACAAATTCGAGCACACACCTCGCCCTGTTTTCCAGTTCAGTAAGCTCTCAAGAATCGTTATCGCGGGTCAAGCTCCGGGCTCGAAGGTTCACGCTACTGGTATTCCTTTCAACGATCCAAGCGGCGTACGTTTGAGACAATGGATGGGCATTGACCAAGACACGTTTTACAATCCTAGCAAGGTCGCTATTCTACCCATGGCTTTTTGCTATCCAGGTAAGGGTAAGTCAGGCGACCTCCCTCCCCCACCGCGGTGCGCGCAAACTTGGCGAGACAAGATTTTCAGCCATGTAAATGATGATAGCTTGATATTACTGATTGGGAAGTACGCCAATGATTGGCATCGTGTTGGGCAAGATGTTGGAAATCTGACAGACTTGGTCAAGCATCAGGACTTAGATCAAAACCTAATCAGCCTCCCGCACCCGAGCCCGAGAAACAATATTTGGCTCAAGAAAAACGCATGGTTTGAACAAGAAGTCATTCCCAAACTTCAGATAAAAATCCATAAAGCCTTACACAACCAGTGTTGAGTTTGCTCAGATAGAAAAGGGGCGCCGAAGCGCCCCTTTCGTTCTTCCTTGAGAGCTTACCCTCTTTATCCTTAATTCATTACTAGCAAGCAAACTGTTGCATCTTTTGAGACCACGCTTTGCTGAGTTCAATGTGTACAATGTTGTGATCTTGCTTGGTCAATTTTGCGTCGGCATGACTGGCAGCAAACTCATAATTCACTTCGGAGTTACCAGTTGCTGACCCGAAAAGGTCCTGAGTTTTCTCAGCCGTGAGTTCGACCACTCGGTTCGTCAGAATAGCGACTCTCGATCTCAATTCGTCACGCTCAGCCCTAGCTCGTTGCTTAAATTGCTCAGTCTCCAATTCCATTTTTTCAATTACCTTGGCAGGTACACTGTATCTCGGATCTTGGAACTTCTTTGCCCAGCGCCTAGAGCTTTCTGCCATAAAGCTATTCTGATTCTTTAAGATGGCGTTTTCCTCTTCTAGCATCTTAATCTTTGTAGCCAATTGCCTCTCTCGCTCTGTAACTTTTCCAAACATTGTCGCTCTCCGTAACTTGTACCTCGCGCGAATCCGGTGACCCGCTTTCAATAAGGTCATATTACTCATCGTCACTATCGAGCGAATCACCCCAAGGGGGGATTTTTAAGAGGTTTAGCCTATTTTCCTAGGTTTACCACTGAAACAAAAAACGCCTCACGATCGTGAGGCGCTCTCAGTTTCAATCTGCAAAAGCTATTAATTCGCAAATTGCTCCATCTTTGCCGCCCAGGCTTGGCTTAATTGAAGGTTTACCACATTATGATCATGTTGAGTTAGCTTTGCATCGGCATGGCTTGCAGCAAACTCGTAGGAAACTTCTTCGTTACCACCGGCGGAACCAAAAAGATCGCTGGCCTTTTCTTGAGTCAGATCAATAACTCGATTGGTTAAAATAGCGATTCTTGCCTTTAGTTCCTCTCTCTCGGCTCTGGCTCGTTGCTTGAACTGTGCAGATTCTTGCTCCATTTTCTCAATAACTTGAGCTGGGACACTATATCGGGGGTCCTGAAACTTGCGCGCCCATCTTCGAGAGCTCTCCGCCATGTAACTGTTCTGGTTTTTCAAAACAGCATTTTCCTCTTCCAGCAATTTGATTTTGATGGCTAATTGCTTTTCACGTTCTGTAACTTTTCCAAACATAATGACTCTCCTGTGTTAATCCAACTATGTGCACTCATGTGCAATGTTTGATGCATTTCCAGCTTCAACTTTGATCCCGAAGCATCGTTGATGAGACCATATTACGAAATTCCTTAGGCCAGCGAATCACCCAAAAGGGGGATTTTTTAAACATAGTTGGCATTGACCAGATTATTGCTAGAATGAAAGATCAAGATTGGTAATGGCCGCTGGAGTAGCCCAAATCATGTATTTCAAAGCACTAAATGTACTCACACTAGTAATCTTATCTGTCTTCTCTTCGACGATTTCAGGAAAGGAGACAACGATCGTGGCCGACCATCTGTTTAACAGTGAAACTGGCGAACTTGATGCGAACCCAATAATTAAAATTAATGAGGGCAAGGTTACCTCAGTTGCTTTCGGCGCTCCTCCAGTCACGGAAGGACTGATCGATCTGAGGGGGCATACCGTCATGCCCGGACTAATCGACATGCATACCCATTTAACCTCTAGCGCAAGTGCTCATGGCTATAAAAGACTGGCAATTAGCCCAACTCGAGCAGCTTTATCAGGCACTAAACATGCAGAAAAAACCTTACTAAGCGGCGTAACCACGGTTCGAAATATTGGCGCACCCGGTTTTGTCGACATCGATTTGAGAGATGCGATTAACTCGGGAGACATCATCGGCCCCCGCATGTTTACTTCTGGACCATCTTTAAGCATCACCGGTGGCCATTGTGATAACAACTTACTTCCCTACAGCGCCAAAGCCAAGAGCGAAGGCGTTGCCGACGGTCCCTGGGAGGTTGCCAAAATCGTCCGTAGAAATATCAAATATGGCGCCGATGTTATTAAGCTTTGTGCAACTGGAGGAGTTTTATCTAAAGGGACTAAAGTTGGGGTTCAACAGTACACATTTGAAGAAATGAAACGAGCGGTAGAAGAAGCGCACCGGCGTGGAAAGACTGTTGCCGCGCATGCACATGGCACCGAGGGGATATATGAGGCTATTCGCGCTGGGGTTGATACTGTCGAGCACGCCAGCTTCATCGATGAGCGTGGAATAAAGTTAGCCAAGAAGATGGGCACCTATCTATCGATGGACATTTACGTTACCGAATACATATTGGGAGAGGGTGAAAAAGCCGGCATTTCAGAAGAGAGCTTAAACAAAGAACGTAAAACAGGAGGCGTGCAACGCGCAAACTTTAGAAAGGCGGTGCAATCCGGTGCCAAGATCGTGTTCGGAACTGATGCGGGGGTGTACCCACATGGTGACAACACTAAGCAGTTAAAGAGAATGGTGGAGTTTGGTATGACACCTGCCCAAGCTCTTCAATCGGCCACCACGGTGGCTTCTTCAGCGTTAAAAAAGAGTGACCAACTTGGCCGTATTGATATCGGATATATTGCCGATATTATTGCTGTTCAGGGTAACCCTCTTGAAGATATCTCCCGGCTAGAAGATGTCAAATTTGTTATGAAGGAAGGTAAAATATATAAGAACGAAACTCGGTAATTAGTGCCCGATGCTAACGATCCTTTGGTGTATCCCTCGATCTATATCCACCGCGTTTGAAAAAATGATGTGGCACTCAGGCCAGTTCACTGTGCACAGTGAACCGTTTTTGGACCTTTACAAACAAAGCTTAATTTCTTCTGACCAAGCAGCCTCTGTTACCAACAAAGTACGGACGATCTGCGATGATTTGGTGGAGCAAAGCCAGAACGAAAAAGTTTTCGTCAAAGATATGGCATATCACGCTCAGCCCTTTATCACGGATGATTTCATCAAGCATGCGAATCATACCTTCCTAACGAGAGATCCAAGATTGACTATCCCTTCCTTATATAAAATGCGACCTGATTTTGCTGCACCGGTTACCGGTTTTGAGGGTCAATGGCGTTTATTTCAAAGAGTCTGGGATATCAAGGGGCGAGCGCCCTTGGTTCTTGATGGTGAGCAGTTAAAAATATCTCCGCAGAAATGCGTGAAAACTTACTTCGAATCAATTGGTCTTGAGATGCCGAGAAATATTTTATGCTGGCCACGGGGATCAATACCAGATTGGACGAACCGTGAAGAGTGGCACGTCGACGCCATTGCCAGCAATGGGTTTATCGTAAAACCAAGCGCGATAAGGCTAGATGGGCTACCCGATCGAGTCATTGAGTTAATATCATCTAATTTAAATTTTTATCAGAAACTGAAGGAGTTTTCCGAATAAGGTCGATCGAATCGAACAGTAGAGAAAAAAGACTAACGTTGAAACTCACGCATTCGCTTTGCCCAAGCCTTACTCAACTCTAGCTTAACGATGCGATGATCTTCTTCGCTGAGTTTGGCATCCACATGACTGGCGGCAAACTCATAGGAAACCTCGCGATTTCCTGTTGATGATCCAAACAAATCGCTAGCCTTTTCTTCGGTAAGCTCGACAACCCGGTTGGTTAGAATGGCCAATCTGGCTTTTAACTCTTCGCGTTCTGCTCGAGAGCGCATCTTATACTGCTCGGCCTCGGCTTCCATTTTTTGGATGACTTTCGCTGGAACGCTATAACGAGGATCTTGAAACTTTCGAGCCCAGCGCTTTGAGCTTTCAGCCATATAGCTGTTCTGGTTTTTTAGAACGGCGTTTTCTTCTTCAAGTAGTTTAATTTTTGTTGCGAGTTGTTTTTCACGGTCTGTGCTTTTTCCAAACATGGCCTTTCCCCTTGTATCACGACAATATGCCAGCGCAATGCGCCGGAAACTTCATCATCGTCATGGCCTTTACCCTCGCACATACCCCCACAACTAGGATGTACGAACATAATAGCAATACCGTGTGACATGTAAATCACTCAGTAAGGGAAAACTCGATTTTAGCCAAAAAGCCATGATCGAGATTGAAAGCAGCCTAGTAATTAGACACAACACTTCCATATAAGATATTCTTTTCCATATATGAAAAATAAGGACGACTCCATAGATTGCATCTTAGGCGCGCACCTAGCACGCATCAGAAAGAACTTGGGCCTTAGTTTGGAGGTGGCAGCAGCGCGCTCAAACTTGGGAACGGCCACGTTATCAAGAATCGAACGAGGCACCACAAGCGCAACGGCCAAAAATCTCGGTCAGCTATGCAGTACCTATGAGATAACCATGTCACGGCTATTAATGCAGGTCGAAACAAGCGACGTAAGCCAGGTTAAATTTCGAGAGGCTGGAGTATGGCGTGATCCAGAAACCGGGTTGAGTCGCACCGCATTGTGTCCCCCGAACGCCAATTTCAACACTGAGATATCGTTCAATGAGCTACCCAGTGGTGCAAGAATTTCATATCAAAGACCCCCGGTAGAAGGGCTAGAGCAACACGTACTAGTCTTGGGAGGCGCCCTTAATTTGAGTTACGGATCCAAAGAATACCTTTTAGGGCCCAAAGATTGTCTTTCGGCAAGACTGCGTGGCGGCACAAGCTTTGTAAATTCCTCCACGGATAAATCTACGTATCTCGTCATCACGTCCACTGCATTATGAGGATTATTCCCGGAGACTTTAAAAACACTCAGGTTATCTGGTTGCTGCAATACCATTTAGATCAAATGCAGGCTAATTCCCCTCAAGGCTCGGTGTTTGCCCTGGATATGACCGAACTACAACCCGACAACATCGAGTTTTGGTGTGGCTGGGAGAATTCAGAGCTAGTCGCCTTTGGCGCGATAAAGTTTCATTCAAAGCATGAGGCTGAAATCAAGTCGATGAGAACACATCCGAATGCATTATCTAAGGGATACGGTGGAAAAATCCTTGCCCACCTAATCCAACGCGGTCGCGAGACAGGTTGCCGAAGTATAAGTTTAGAGACCGGTTCAGGAGATTCATTTGAAGCTGCACTTGCTCTATACAAGAAGGCAGGCTTTGTAAGCGGACGCCCTTTTGCTAGCTATAAACAGAGTAACTTCAACCAGTTCCTTCACCTAAACCTTGCCTAAGGTGATTTTCTTTCGGGTATAGCCACTCTTCTGTTAATTGATCTGAATCAACTCTAGCATCATCAAACCGTACTATAATCCACGCAAAACACGATACAGAGACAAATACATGATGCGCCTTGAAGACTTTCGTCGCAATTACTCTGCGGGCAAGTTATCTCGTGAAGATTTGCACGAAAACCCATTGCTTCAACTCCAACAATGGTTGGAACAGGTGGTCGAAACCAACCACCCCGACCCTACCGCGATGGTGTTGGCCAGCTCAGGTACTGATAGAGTAATTAGCCAACGCTACGTATTACTCAAAGGCATCGAGACAAACGGATTGTTATTCTACACAGATACTAGTAGTACCAAAGGTCATCAAATAGCTGAAAACAGCCTAGTCTCAGCATTATTCCCATGGCATGCATTGGAGCGACAAGTTCGAGTTCAAGGTAGGGCGATACCCTTGAATAGACAGCAAGTTAAAGACTATTTCGAATCGAGGCCAATTGCCTCGCAAGTTGCCGCATACACATCAAATCAGAGTCAGCCGATAGATAGCCGCGCGGAACTCGAGCGGCGCTTTCTTGAGAACATAGAGTTATTCAAAGAGTCGGTACCACTTCCTGAACGTTGGGGTGGCTACCTTATTGAACCTAACTTAATCGAATTCTGGCAAGGAGGCGACCACCGGCTGCACGATCGCTTTGAGTACACGCTAATAGGTCAAGCATGGTCAATACGGCGTCTGCAGCCGTAGCCATGCTGAACTGTCTATCCAAAAGTACCCTGATCGCCACTGGTTTCACCACATCGAATAAGACGGCTATCTTCTACCGCGGCTTGCCTGTGGTAAACGACGGCTTGATAGTCAGGGTTTGTAACCATTGACAAAAACGCGCCTGCAGTTGGATATCGAGCGATAAAAGCAAGATCCCAAGCTTCTGAACTGGGCCCGATCAATACACAATCTGGACTTCCCCGCCATATTATTTCGCCGCCCACCGACCGAAAAATAGGCCCACTTTCACGTCCATAGTTCTCGTAGGCCTGCGCACCTGTAAGGACACGACCATCCTTGTACTTAGCCTGTTTATTTAGCTTGATCAGATTGATCATCATCACAGGCTGGTCGCGCGGCAACGCTTTGAAATCATCGAACTGTTCTCTGTTTGGATCAATACTGCCCATTCGGTTCTCCTAGTGCTTGCTGGCCTGCTAGCATACTTGAATCAAACTAGCATTTTCCACCTGAACCTGAACGGTTCAAATTGTTCGGCTATGTATCCACGTATTTAGGGCAATCTAAAAATGGGCATTTCGTTTATTTTTAAGCCTGCCTCCGACAGTTTGCGTTAAACCTTGAAGACTTTGAATACGCTAAACTGGTGGGCACGCCAACTACTCTACTCAAGCAATGGATGAATCAAGACAACCGGTATTGATCGGTGTTGGACAACACATCGACAGGTCGAACTCTGAAAACGGAGATACACCAGTGGAAATGATCTCGATGGCCTTGACGAAAGCGCTCGAGGACGCGGGTTGTCGAGAACGTTTAACGCAAGTCGATGAAATTGCTTGCAGTGGTCTGACCGTAGATGCCAAGCAGGTGAACACGCCGGTTTCCGGTCTGGTTAAGAATGTTCCTCTGGCGGTTTCAAAGCAGGTAGGAATTAAGGCAAACCATTTCATTTATGCCGAGGCAGGGGGCAATACGCCTCAAATGCTAGTTAACCATTACTGCAAGAAAATTGCTCGAGGAGAGTGTGAAACTGTAGCACTAGCAGGTGGTGAAGCATTACATACGATGAATCTTCGGTTCAATCATTGGACAAAAATCCTTCGCCCAAAGGGAAAGTGGAAAGATAAGTCAGGTGAGGCGCCTACCATGATTGGCGATGCAAAAGACGGCAATTCAGACTATGAAGGCAAATACTGGATGAACCTGCCCGCTAATGTCTATCCATTGTTCGAAAATGCGCTCAGAGCCAATAACGGACGAAATCTTGAGGAGCATCAACAGTACATTGCCAAGCTTTTTTCCAACATCAGCCAAAAAGCAGCAGAGAACCCCTATGCTTGGTTTAACAAAGCCAGATCGGCAGAGGAGATTCTTGAAGAAAGTTTAAGCAACCGAACCATCGCTTTCCCCTATCGAAAGCGCCTCAATTCGATGATCATGGTAAACCAATCTGCTGCTTGTATTGTTACTAGTGTGGAAAAGGCTAAGGCTCTCGGGATCAACCCTGAGAAATGGGTTTTTCTGCATGGCTACGCCGATGGCAATGACATTTGGAATGTCAGTGAACGCCAAAACTATTATTCTTCTCCAGCAATAAAGTCATTAGGAGAGGCCGCATTCTCAATGGCAAACAAAAACCTGGACGACATGGCGGCCTTTGATATCTACAGTTGTTTTCCTTCGGCGGTTCAAGTAGCGTGCGACGCCTTGGGTTTGTCTCACTTCGACTCTCGGGGGTTGAGTCTGACTGGCGGCCTGCCTTACTTCGGCGGACCCGGCAACAATTACAGTATGCATGCTGTTGTTGAGATGGTTAACTGGGCCCGTCAGAATGAAAATGAATTTGGGTTTCTCAACGCCAATGGTTGGTATCTAACTAAGCATTCAATGGGGATATACTCCAAGAAAATGCCATCAGCCGAGTTCAAACAAAGCGAGCCCATTTATCAAGACTCCAATCAAGCGCCTGTGTTAAACCAAAGCGCAAATGGTGAGGCAAGAATTGAGACTTACACAGTGTTGTACAATCGCAATGATCAACCTGAGAAAGCCATCATCATCGCTCGTATGAAATCGGGTGAACGCTGTCTTGCCACCACAGATAATAAAGACGCGACTCTTGAGCAGCTGCTAAGCCACGAGGCAGTTGGGCTAGAAGGAGTAATACGCAGCTCACGTTCAAAAGCGTTATTTGAATTTTAACTCCGCACTTCTTCAAAGATTGAATAAGCACCAACCCATACAAATAAGCGAGATCACTTTTGAAGGAGTTCGTATTCATATCGCTCGAGATGATCTCAACCATCCCTTTGTTTCCGGCAACAAGCTCCACAAGCTCAAGCCGGGGTTGGAGCTCGCAACAGCACAAAATGCGCCACTGATTGTGAGCTTTGGTGGGCCTTACTCCAATCATCTTCATGCTCTAGCCTATGCTTGCAAAATCGCCAACGTCCAAGTCATTGGCTTGGTCCGAGGCGAATTGCATAAGCAACTGACACCAACCTTGCAGGACTGTGAGAACTGGGGCATGAAATTAATCCCTTGCCCACGCGCAAACTACCGTCAAATTCAAGACTCGTTGACTGAACGTACTAGTCTGCTTCAAGTCCACCAAATGACACTGCTGGAAAGCTTCAATCTGCCCCCTCTCGGTCTCGTTCTGGCTGAAGGTGGCAGCTCTGACCTCTCGGTTAAGTCAGTCTGTGAAGCTTACGCATCTCTTTTCGAAAATCAGTCGCTGAAACGTTTCACTCATGTATTTTGCGCAACCGGCACAGGGGCCACTCTTGCCGGCCTCTCATTAGCGGCCCCGGAAGACGTCAGAGTAATCGGAGTGCAGATGGTGGCTGAAGGACCGGCAACTCAGGAAAGAGTGCGAAATTGGACACGAAATAGGTGCGCTGAGCCCGACATAATAGCTGGCCATTTAGGAGGATTTGCGAAAAAGTCACCACAACTGATGAAGTTCATCGACAACTTCGAGGCACAGCACGGCATCGAGCTTGATCCAGTCTACACCGGCAAACTTCTTTTTAGCGTTCGCCAACTGATCTTGGACGGACAACTATCTGAAGAAGACAATCCCTTGATAATCCACACAGGCGGCATCCAAGGAAAAAGGCAATAGAACTCGAGGGCACTAATCTAAATGCATGCATCTGCGACAAACCTTAATACTTACCCAGAAAGCCAAGAGAGGCATAAACAGGGTCTGGAAAACAAATACCACCATCAACTTAACTGCGTGCTCACTAGCCGATTCAGCCGCGGCTGCAAACTCGGCCATATGTTCTTTCCAATCCAAGGCATTGCCAGCACTTTCCACCCACTCGCGCGCGCTCTCTAAAAAGGATCGATTCTCAGTCTGAGAACTCACTGACGCGGAAGTCTGTTCATTTAAGACATTTAACTGATCTGAAGTGCGCTGTAACTGTGTTGTTGACTGTTCATATTGAGGCTGCAAAAAGTGTTGGTAAAAAACCTCACCTCCAATTGCGAACAGAGGCACTGCGAACCGGATGAAAGCCAACATAATGGACACCCTCATCAACCAAGACTGGACGGGTTTAGCCCATGCTCTTTGAATTAAAAGCGACAAAACAAGAGCGGCAAGTAAGGACCAATAAAGCCATGCGTATAGTTTAGAGGCGCTGACATCAAGCAATACGTGCTGAGCGCCAAATGCGGTTCCGGCAACTAATACCACAGTGGAAAACCGTTCGATTAAGTCATTTACCGGGTCTAATATTTGCCCAGGCGTAAAGGTCATTCCGATCCCCACCGGCTCAACAGCAATTTCGGTTCCTTGCGCTACTGATATTACCCCGTTTAATGATCTCGATATGCCAAACGTCACCAGAGCTCGTTGAAGGCCAGCTTGCGTGTAGTCATAACCTCGTTTGTCCAACCAACCAGTAGAAGCAATCAACCCCACAGTTGCCAGGATCAAAACAACAATGAAGCTACGTGAATTCTGGTTCGCAATCATCACTCCTCCTTTTACTTAAATACCTGCTGTCGAAACCACAAATTGATCACCCATTTCTCGCCCTCAATTACAGGCATTCCAGCATGCAGGCTTTTCGGATGCCTAACGGCTGTCCCGGGCAGACAGTTTTGGAAAATTAGTAGATTTCCCGCTATTGCGGAAAAGTTGAGGCCAAGTTCAGGAAAGAACGTACCACCCCCATGCTCGACGGTATTGAGATAGAGCAATGCAGTGCATAGGCGCTGCCCAGCTCTTTCTAATGCCACTTTTCCGGAAATACTTTCGGGATCAAATGAATCAAAATGCGGTTGGTACTCCTGACCTGACTTATAGCTAACTAACTGAAAACTTTCAGCGTTTGATAATGGCAAGCCAACTAGGCGACTAATACGCTCCCCCAAGTTCTTTGTATAGTCGTTCTCTGTATGAGCGATCCAAGCATGTGAACTTGTTCGTCGTTCACTCTTAGCCTCACCACCCTGTCGGTCCATGACTAAAGACGGAGCAAGTTTCTCTTTTCCGAGCTCTATTAACAATGAGCAATCTTCAATCGAGAGAAAGCGCTCAATAAGCTCAACTCTTGGGCTTGAGGAAAAAACCGATGATCGATAAAGCATTCTGTGTAGCTACAATGAAGTCGACTTCCCGAAAATAGCACAAAAGAATCGATTCACCTCAACTCCATATCGATTAAGCCGTAGATCACTTCAAATTTCGACAATAAGATTCGATTTAAATCGTTATCCTCCAAGTCCACCCTAACAAGCCAACCAGATGGGATTGTCCGACGCTCAAGTTGATAGAACGCCGGCAATCGACCCCGTGCAGAGAGCAATTGCATTACTTTGCTCGGCCCAAAGATATCCTCATCAAAGTGCAGTTTTACATTCAAAAGTTTGGGCTGAGCTTCAGCAAGATTGGTCCAATACATTTTTCTTTCTAGCGAACAAGTTGAACCAAAATAATAATCGCGCATCAATCATTTATTTACGCTAATAAATGATAAATATAGATTTAATTAGAATGATATATTCATATATGTTCACTTTCTATAATAATTAATTCACACATGGATAAGTTCGATAAAGATATACTTCGCAGCCTTCAAGGTGACTCTCGAATAACGGCTTCTGAGCTAGGCGCAAAAATAGGACTGTCTCAGGCTGCTGTCTGGCGGCGCATCAATAGATTGGAAGAAGAAGGTTATGTGAGAAAACAAGTCGCTCTGCTCGATGGTGAAAAGCTTGGGTGCGGTACCGTGGTGCTGGCGCACGTAAAATTGACCGCGCATGGACGTGCCCATTTTGATGACTTTGCAGAAAGAATTCGAGCCTTACCCAATGTTATCGAGTGTTTCGTTGTTTTAGGTGATCAAGATTTCTTTCTCAAGATCGTTGTTAAGGACGTTTATGAATACGAGCAATTCTTCTTTAACAAACTCTCAAGTATCGAAGGAGTAGCCGAGATCCGGAGCTCTGTAGCGCTATCACAAATAAAGAACGTAACCGAATTACCCATATAAGGAGTTACTGCACGGCCGTCAATGATACATTAAATTGATCATAGAAATATATTTATTCTATTTTACCAATTAATTTCAATGAAACACAATAACCTCAACAAGAACACAAGCGGTACAAAGCATGAATATCAATATCGGCATCTCGGAATCTGATCGCCTCCACACGGCACAGCAATTAAAGGGGCTTTTGGCTGACACTTACACACTTTATTTACAAACACACAACTTTCATTGGAACGTGACTGGACCATTGTTTCAGCAACTTCATCAATTGTTCGAAGCACAATATACGGAGTTAGCACTCGCCGTGGATGAAATCGCGGAAAGAATCCGAACGCTCGGAGTCGCCGCACCTGGCACCTATTCCTCTTTCGCAGAGCTAGCATCAGTTAAAGAGATCGAAGGCGTACCAGATGCACAAGAAATGATTAAAACCCTGATTCAAAACAATGAACAAATTGTTCGAATCTGTCGAGAAGCACTGAAAGTGGCTCAAGATACGGAAGATGAGTCTTCAGCTGCGCTTATCTCTGACCGTATGCGCGTCCATGAAAAAGCCGCATGGATGCTTCGGGCCTCACTCTAGTTAGTGACACTAGAACTGTGCGGGCGAGTTCAACTCTTGCTGTAAAAACAAAATGAACTCGCTCACTCGGTTAGGTAAATACTCTCGACTTGGATAGATAGCATACAAATCTGAACTACCCTGCATGCGGTCGGAAAAGTAGTCCGGCTTAAAGTCATCTAGTAATGTGACCAATCGGCCTGCCTTTACATCATCTCGGATATCTAACCAAGACTTTAAAGCTATTCCCTCTCCTGCAAGTGCCCAGTCTCGAATCATAGAGCCGTCATTGGATGTTAACCTTGGAGAAATCACCAATGATGAGCGAAGACCTTGATACTCGAAGTGCCAAGTATTTAAGGACAAATCGTCTCTTGCGATCCCCAAACAGTGATGATCTTTTAGCTCGGATGGCGTTGTTGGCGTTCCATTTCGCTCTAAATAAGATGGAGCTGCAAAGAGTACTCGATGATTTGCACAGACTCGTCGTGCAATCATTCGATTGTCACTCAAACCTCCAAATCGGATGGCTAAATCGTATTCATTCTCAATCAGATTTACCACATGATCAATTAGGTGCAGATGTGCCGTTACACCTGGATGCAGTTCAACAAACTTAGCTAAGGCCGGTGCAATTGCCTGTTTTCCAAAATCGACGGTAGCGGTCATCTTTAAATGACCTTGAAGAGATTCCCCTAAATTCTTAAGACTTTCATCCGCCTGATGGACTTCATTCAAAATTTTAAGGCAATGTTGGTAAAAAGTGGCGCCTTCCTCAGTCAGAGAAATCTGCCTGGTCGTACGGGTTAATAATCGTACACCATAACTTTTTTCAAGTCGGTTGAGCTTGGCGGTGACGCTGGCTGGCGACAGTCCGAGCCTGCGGCCTGCCGCTGCAAGACCTTTTTGCTTGACTACCGAGACAAACAGTTCAATATCTCCTAACTTATCCACACTCTTCAGTATTTCTGAATAAAGATTTCATAATAATCTATCTTGTCTGAAAAGTCAGTCAACCGTATTGTATTAGCAGAGGAAAAGATCATCGGAAATTTATTCCGATCTGCTTATTAAACGAGTGTGTAAGAACCCGTTATAAGCGCGGTTAGATAAAGCTGGGGGGCCTAATCGAATTCGCCTATTCCTCTGGCCAATTGATTGTTCTGGTACACATCATTCCAACCCTGACGTGTGACCTTAGGACAAATCAAATCCTGATTGTAGTGTGGTTTCTGCCATTACGACCCGTGCAGAAACCACGCTACTTATTTTTTATACAGCCGATCTTAATCGCGATTAAGCTTCAACTTAAATCCTTTGAGTTTGTCGCCTACCTTATCTTTAATTTTCTCATTGACCTGTTCCTTGGCTTCATCGAGTTTCTCGGCGGCTTTCGCTTGCAGTTCTGCTGCCACTTTTGCTTTCACAGCAAGCTCTACCTGCTCTTTCACGTAGGCAGATACCTGCGCCGACACATGACTGACTAGTTTATTGGTTACTTCGGTGGAAATCTGGTCCGCGGTCCCTGAAAGACCCGTCAAAATAAAGTCATCCATCACAAAACTCCGTTCACCCAAATCAAAGCTTTGCCCTAGGTCAATATCCACGGGTGGCTTAAAGTTGTTTGCCGTCAAACTAACCGTGGCTTGAGTCAACGCCAAACGGTTGATGGTTATTTCGAAGTCACTACCAGATTCACTTGTTTCTTGCTCTGACGTCTCATCAGAAGACATCTCCGGCATATTTTCAAGAAGATCCATAAAGTTATTTTTAGATCCATTCAACTCCGCAAAAATAATTGGTTTAGCAATGCTGATGTCTTCGATTACTTGGTTGCCATAGTCGACATCCGCACTAAAAGACCCGAGTGAGATTGCAAATGGTTTCGTGTAGCCAGCCGGGTTAGCGATTGTCAAACCATTGATAGCCGCTTTACCAGCTTTCAAATCGGTCACTACCGACTCCACAGCAACGGGCGTACCTAGCGCGGCTGAACCTTCTTTTTCAATGGTTTCAGCTATAAGCTCGTCTAGGTTGCCGAGTAAAAGCGTTACTCCAACACCAACTAAAACCACCAGCACTGCTAGGGCGATCAATATTTTTTTCATGCGTCACTTTTCCTGTGTGAGATTCAATTTCGAGAACGAGGTAAAAAACTACCAAAAGCCGGGCAAAGACTCAATCATCGGATCGGACTACGGAGTGATTTCTGCGTTTAGCGACCTGCCTATCCCCGGATTGTGAACCATCGTGATAGGTTCCAAACCAGCGATCCCATGGCGCCGACATGGTTCCATAGTTACATTCGAAAAATCGGTGATGTAACTGATGATAAAAATCGCCTAAACGGAAGCCGAGGCCGCCAGGCAAACGTGCGTTTTCAAATCCTACATGAGTGGTCACTGCGGTGATCACTTGAAGCTGCATTAAGAAGATTGCATGCATTGGGTGTGACGGCACAAACAAAAGCAACAGGACTGCGCTAAACCAAACAAAACCCTCAAACGGATGTACTGCTGCGCCCGACCAAGGCCCCACATTAACATTTCGATGATGCCAATCGTGGCCCAGTTTATACAGAACAGGACTATGAAACGCCCTATGCTGCCAGTAAAAATGAAAACTGGTCCAACCTGGGACCAGCAAGAATACAGACAAAAACCAAAATGGGGAGTCGGCAAATTTGATGGGCGCGGGATTTTCGTTGGCATAGAACCACATCATCAGCACCTCATAGAAAGTGAGCATACCCGCGGTACCAATCAAAACCCAGAACACATTGTCGGCCAGTTGGCTATTGAAATGAAAACGTGAAGAGGCTGGATCCAAAAATCTCGCTTCGTATTTTTCTTCTGTCTTTTGGCGATTGTACGTATAGAAATACAAATGCAAGCCACCAGCGACGACTAGGAGTGTCAGCACATTTCTGATCCAAATAGGCAAAACACAAGACCATCCAATCACAGCACACGACTCAATTTCAGGATAAAAAAGCATCCAAATCGAAATCGAAAATAACAACACCCAAATTCTGACGTCTAAAGGACTCCATGCCTTAAACATACACAGTAAGCTTTCACGAAACTTCGGCGGCCATTGATAGTAGGGCGAAACTTGTTTATTTAGGTCAGGCTTGAAATGCCAGCGCTCTCTTTTGTTGGACATCCTTTGGAACTAAAGCAATTAAAGTGGAATAACTAATACCCAATTCTAACGAAACTATCGCTTGCACATAAGTTCGGTAATGTCTCGTAATACTTGCAATGGGAAAAAACTGATAAAAGTTTTACAGGTGTCGTGAAAGCTGTTGAAATACTCACAAGCACTCAAACTAAATCAACGAAAAAACGAGGCTAACAATCATGTTTAAAGGAATAAAGTTGTTAATGGCTGCAACCTTAGCTGGAGCCACACTTGGTTGCTCTTCAAACCCTGATTATCACTCTGCGTCAGATCTTATTAAACCAACAGCTCAATCTGGAGACGTACCGAAGCGCGTTAGTCTTGATCAAGGTTGGGATGAAGAGACAAAAGATAAGTTTTGGTTTACAAGTCAGGGGGCCAGAATTCTACCCTACACCTGGTTTATCTGGTTAGAACAACCCGGCAGTGAAGATCTATTTCGAAACTCAGATCATATGGAAATGCTTCGATATTTGCCGATAGAGACCAGCGAGCGTAACCCCGCAGGACTGCCAATCGGGTTTGTAGCTGCTCATGATGACGATACTAATCAGGCTTGGATGGGTATGACCTGCGCGGCATGTCATACCAATCAACTGGACTACAAAGGAACCAAGCTTTTGATCGATGGCGCTCCCACATTGGCTAATTTTGTCTTATTTTATGACCGTCTAGTGGCGGCTCTAAGCGAGACGAATCAAGACCAAGAAAAATTCGATCGTTTTGCAAAGAATGTCCTTGGTGATAAATACAATGAGGAGAATTCTGACAGCCTGAGACAATCACTCGAGAGCGTCGCGATTGCGGCAGCAGAGAGGCAGCAGGTTAATTCCTTACCGGAGAGTTACCCTCAAGACTTCACAAGTTACGCCAGACTCGACGCATTCGGCAATATTCAAAATGCAGGCACCGCCTTTGCTCTGCATGATCTGTCGAATCGAAATACCCCGGACGGTCCTGTTTCGTATCCATTTCTATGGGGTAGTCATCAATCCGATGTTGTTCAATGGAATGCATCAGCACCCAACACCCCCGTGGTGGGCCCTCTTGCACGTAATGTCGGAGAGGTTATTGGAGTGTTTGGCAACCTCAGCATGGAACCCGCACCATGGTGGAAGAAGCTGTTTGGCCTGAAAGTATCTTACTCGGCTAATGTCGATATTAATGGACTTGGACATCTTGAATCGTACGTAAAGGTTCTCCGCTCTCCTCAATGGCCTGAGCAGTACCTACCTGCCATTGACGCTACTAAAGCAGCGGCGGGCGCTCAACTCTTTGCTGCGGAGTGCGCCCAATGTCATCAAGTAGTCCCGCGACAGGACGAGGGTAAAAAGTATGTTTCAAACAAAACTCCAGTGCATGTTTTAGGCACTGACCCAGTCACAGCCTGGAATGCGGACCGCCGTTGCGCCAAAACTCTGATACTTGAAGGTACCAAAAAGGCAATATTGGCTGGCGAAAAGTTTGGAGCCGAATCCGCGGCGATTAGCATCCCGGTCAATGGAGCCGTCGGCTTAATACTTGATCATCCAGTCGAATCTCTGGAGGCTGGCTTGCGACCGGTCAGAACCCACAGCTCTGAAAAGTCCTCAGAAATGGAGGCTGCATCATCGAACAGTCAGAAGTCTCTGGAAGAGCTGGTAAGCGATCACGTGAAAGAACGAAGAAAAATTGCCAGCTCTTCGCCATCCACCGAAGCGACCTCATGTGGCGATCCAGACTCTGAGTTGGTATACAAAGGCCGCCCACTCAATGGAATTTGGGCTACCGCACCTTATCTTCACAACGGATCGGTGCCAAACCTTTGGGAAATGCTGCAATCCGGAGATAAGCGTGTTACGAGCTTCTGGGTTGGTAATCGTGAGTTTGATCCTGTTAAGGTCGGCTACCTTTATGATTCAGGTCTAAATGAATTCAAGGTTTTGAACTCAAGTGGCGAAATTCAACCGGGTAATTCAAATCGCGGTCATGAGTTCGGCACCACTTGGACAGACGAACAAAAATGGGCCGTGATCGAGTATATGAAGACACTATAAGCGCGACTCTCTGCTTCTCTTTTATTGATCTGGCGAGTTTCGAATGAGCTTCGAGACTCGCCAATCAAACCATATTGCTGTCTCAGCATCGTTCCTATTTTTTAGTGTAGACTAAGCTAAGGGTCAAAATAAAAATATGGAGCAGTAATGAGCAGTAAATTTCTCAAGCTTGCTTTTCTTGTTTCTTTGAGCGCCGCTACCGGCTGTGCCAATCCTTCTAACGACATCATCGAAGACGGTACGCCCATTGTAGGAGCCGGCAAGGATCTAATAAGCCTCAACCAGGGCTGGACACAAGCTGAACAAGCTGGCTACTGGTATCGAGGTGATGGCTCGATGATCGTGCCATACACATGGTTTCTTGTCTTGGAACAGGCCAACAGTGAGGAATTGTTCCGCTCCGACGAAAATATGGAGCGCTTGCGCTATACACCTATCCCAAAGTCAAAATGGAACCCAGATGGCTTGCCGGCTGGCTTTGCTCGTAATGTCGATCAAATCGATCAGAGCGAATGGATGGCGTTAAGCTGTGGTGGATGTCACTCCACCAAAATTTCCTATAAAGGTACATCAATGGTCATTAATGGCGCGGCCACAATGGGTGACTTTCAAACCATGATGAAAGAACTCGAAGAGTCCATGATCGCCACCAGGGACGACTCCGCTAAATTCGATCGCTTTGCCAAGGCCCTGCTGGATGACAAATATACGCAGGCCAGTAAAAACAGCTTACGATCGAAGTTTGAGAAGGAAACTCAACGCCAGATAGACTTTAACCACGCGAACCGCACGTCTTCTAAGTTTGGGTTTGGTCGAGTCGATGCGTTTGCTTATGCCTATAACAACATCGGAGTAAACTTCTTAGGCATTCCTGAAAATCACATTGAGGGAGTTGCACCCGCTAACTACAACTATATCTGGGGATCAGCTCAATCGGATGTTCTACAGTGGAATGGTATGGCGCCAAACACACCACCCATTGCACCCATTTTTCGTGTTCTTGGCGATGTTTGGGGTGGCGGTGGCCGAGCCAATATGCATGGTGGTTTGTGGCCTCCGGGGTTTGAGTCCTCAGCAGACTTTAAGGGCCTTGGAGACATGCTGGCGTGGGTAAAGGTGCTTCAGTCGCCCAGATGGCCTGAGTTTGTTCTACCAGCCATCAACAACGAAAAGGCTGTAAAAGGAAGACCAATCTACGAGAAAAATTGCGCGCAATGTCATCAGCTAATGCTGACTCGAGAAGAACAAATGAAGCCCTACTCTGCCGTAATGGTACCGCAAACCGAGGTCGGCACCGATCGCGCGGAATTAGTTCTGGTTCAAGAGTCGGTGCAGCAAACCGGATTTCTCGAGGGAACAAAAATGTACTACATTGCTGGAGAAGAACTGGGAAAAACCACGCCAGCCAAAAATTTACTCAATATCGCATCGATAGGTGCCATGGTACGTCATCCACTCGACACCATTAGTCAGGGGATGCGTGACTTCACTGGAACCATGGGCAAACTTGTCAAAGACACCTATCAATACAAAGCTCGGCCCTTAAATGGCATTTGGTCTACAGCTCCGTATCTTCACAACGGCAGCGTGCCTAATCTGTACCAATTACTGCTTCCTGCAGACCAACGTGACAAGGTTTTTTATACTGGAAATCGTGAATTTGACCCAGTCAAAGTCGGTCAGATAAGCAGCGATCAACCAGGTAGCTTTGAGTTTGATACCAGTTTATATGGCAACTCAAATTCAGGACATGAATACGCCACGGACTTGTCAGAAGAAGAACGGTATCAGCTTATTGAATTTCTGAAAACGCTGTGACAGACTGACGTCTGAAATCCTGAGAGGATAAATACCCCTCTCAGGGCCAAGACTCAATATTATTCATATACTTACTTTCATGCCTCTTGCGTAGAATGATCTCGACTACGCGTTGAATTATGAAAATGAATTCAGACCCTAGACCATTGAATCAACGCCAAAACATCAGGATCGATCAGGTTGACGTAGACCTTAGCCTAAATCTGCTCTCAGGCCCCAATGGTGAAGCCCGGCTTGAACCAAGGGTGATTGAGGTTCTCTCTCTTTTGGTAAACAGCGCTGGAGCTGTTGTGCTGCGGGAAGATATGCTCGATGAACACGGCTCTGATGAGGGCGTGACAAGGGCTATTTCGATTCTTCGAAAGACTTTCAAAAAGGTCGGTGAAGATATCAAGTATATAGAGACGATTCCTAAAAAGGGTTACCGACTCGTAGCGCCGCTAGTAAGTGAAGCCCTTGAAAATACGTCGGCAGCGTCAGCCACTCCGAATTCTCAGGAGGATTTAATATCCATCGCCGTTTTGGCATTTGTCGATATGAGCGAAAATGGAGATCAAGGGTACCTATCCGACGGCGTTTCAGAAGAAATTATCAATGCCCTCGTTCCACTGCAGTTTTTGAGGGTGGCTGGTAGAACGTCGTCATTCTCCTTCAGAGACAAAGATACCCCAGTTAGAGACATAGCAAAAACACTGAACGTTGCGTATGTACTAGAAGGTTCGGTACGTAAAGCTGGCACTAGACTCAGAATCACGGCTCAGTTGATCGAGGCTTCAAATGACAAACACGTTTGGTCGGAGAACTTCGATGGTGAAGTTAAAGACATATTTGAACTACAGGAGAGTATCGCGCAACAAGTCGAAGAGAGACTCAGAGCCTTATTCAGTGGTGACTTAGAGCCAAAGCCAGAAGCAGAGCGACTGACCGAGGACCTCACCACCAGCAAAGAAGCCTACGACCATTTTTTACGTGGTCGGCATCTCATGTATGAGTTGAGCGGACAGCGTACGCTTCCTAGAGCCGTAGCTGCATTCGAAGCTGCTATCAAAGAGGATCAAAACTTTGCTAAAGCTTGGGCTAATTTGGCGATCGCAAACTTTACATTACCCGAGTATTCAACCACCGAAAACTGGCGCGACCATATCTCAAAAGCTCGGTCACAAACGGAATATGCTTTGGAGTTAAATCCAAATCTAGCATGGTCTCATCGGGCTAGAGCGGGCTTGCTTTCCTACGATTTAAAGATGGATGAGGCCACGGATGCTTATTTCAAAGCGTTCGAGTTAGAACCCAGCAACCCCGAACTTATGTTCATCAAGGGGTACATCTCGGCAGCGCTAGGCCTGCATCAGCAAGCAGATAAGTTCATGCGCGATGCTCTAGACCGAGAGCCCCTCATAGGAGCATGGTATGGAGCGCTAGGCACCGTTCAATTTTCCATGGGCCGTTTAGATTTGGCCGAAGTGCTGATGAAAAAAGCATTCGACTGTAATTGGGGCTATGCGGCTATCTTGTCAGCTCAATTGCTTGCACACCGTGGAAATTCGAAAGAAGCCATCAAAACCATGAAAGAGAGCTTTGATGGTTTGGGTGCCGTGACACAAGCTCAACTGAAATCTCCCTTCGTAAGAAACTTGACCAATTCGGCGTTTTTCCAAAAGTCTGATTGGGCGAGATCCATGATGGATTGGGTGCTAACTAAGAGGATGAACAACCCAAGTTATCAACCTGCGCTCGGCACCATCATTGGCTTTATTATGATCGACCGCCCTGAGAAATTTTTTCAACACGTTTTAGAAAAGCCAAATCCATACGTGGCATTTGCCCTAAGCCGAATTTGGGAACCCACCACCGAATCACAAAATGTCAGAAAACATGCCGACTTTCCCCAGTTTGCTGAAAAAATCGGATTGATCAGAGCTTGGCAGAAACATGGCTGGCCAGAATCGATCGCACCCAAGCCAGGCACCGACGGATCAGGCGGCCAAATTATCGTCAATTAAATAAAATCTAGGCAACGCTAAGCCACTGTAGTTAAAAGGATTTTTAACTCATCATAATTCCATCACCTTTTTTCAACATTCCCCACAGGACTGTTTTTAAGAAAACGCAGATACTTCAATCGTCAGCACAGCTGGCACCAACGAAAATGACTAACGCAGTCGAATCAGAGCAATGATTCTTCCGCTCAATTTAGGAAACGAGGTAGATATGTTGAACATTTTGAACTCCATAGTGGAAGAGCTACTGAACGACGATCTTACGACCGAAGAATTAGAAAGCTTAGCGCAAGAAATTTCAGATCATGATCAACTAGTTCAAGCGTTGCGAAATAACCCAAACATAAATTTCGAGTCAATCGAACTCACAGGATCACGAGTCGATTTAGGGTTATAGGTCAACAAGGTGAACGTTGATGGAGTAATTGAGTTGCTCTCAGGGAAGCAATCATGAGCTGAGATTAAAGGGGGTCAACCAAGTTGGGGTAACTAGGGACCTAGAGGACGAGTTTAGCTGTACCGAGGATCCAAACGCCGGGTTTAGCGACGAGGCGTTGTACACAAGCTGCTTAGGCAGCACTTTACCTCAGAAAGCGGTCTCCCGTGAAAACGGGAGGCCGTCTTTCCTTCTAGATAAGGAGCTCTGAGTAAGGATAGAAAAATTAGGTGGACCCAGAGGCGCCCAAGGATCGAAAATCCGTACCACTGGGGTTCTGAAATAAGGCTAGATCGAACTCCTTAGAGACGGCAAACAGGTGATCAAAGATATCCGACTGTATTGCTTCGTAGTTCAGCCAGTTTTTATCAGAACAAAAGGCGTAAACCTCCAAGGGTAAACCCACAGCGGTGGGTGCCAGCTGCCTTACGAGAATTGTCAAATCTTGATTTATCCGTGGATGATTTTTCAAATAAGCCAGAATATAAGCCCGAAAAGTGCCTATGTTAGTGATGTGTCTCCCATTAACTTTAGACTCCTGATTATGGACTCTCAGAGCATTGTGCTCCGATAACTCTTTTTGTTTACCATCGATGTAGTCTTTTATGTAATCAATTCTGCCATACCGTTCCAATCGGCTCGGTGTACAGAAACTGATTGAGTTCATGTCAATATAGATGGCTCGTTTTATGCGTCGACCTGGCGACTCCTGCATACCTCGCCAGTTCTTAAAAGAATCGTTGATAAGCGCTTGAGTAGGCAAGGTAGTAATGGTGTTGTCAAAATTTCGTACCTTTACTGTGGTAAGGCCGATCTCCATGATGTCACCATCAGCTTTGTGTTGAGGCACTTCAACCCAATCACCGATGCGAACCATCTTGTTGTAACTAAGTTGCAGCCCCGCAACGAAGCCCAGAATCGGATCTTTAAAAACCAACATCAATACCGCGGTCATGGCACCCAAACCAGCGAAAAGCTTCAACGGAGACTCCCCGATTACCAAAGACACCACCAGTATCAATGCTAAGAAATACACTAATAGCTTAGCTACTTGGCCGAAGCTGTGAATGGGTACTTGCTTTGAGATGGGGAAGTTACTGTAGACCTCCAATACCGCATTAATAATGCTATCCACTACCATGGCAAATAACAAAACAAGTCCAATAGCCAAGAGTGTGGTCGAGAGGCTTGTTAGTGCATTGGTTTGTTCTCCCCAAATCCACGGAACGATTTTGTACAGAAATATCAGCGGTACAAACAAAGCTAGTCGATCAAAGATCCGATGCGTAAGAAAAACATCATCCAGCTTTGACTTAGTGCGGCTAACAAATTTATTCAGCGAGTTAGCAACGAACCTCTTTGCAACAAAATAAAGAGCAAATGCCACTAATGTAGCGACGAGCACTTTAATAAACATCAGAAAGTGAGATTCATATCCTGAAACACCAGGAAAAGACTTAATCCACTCGGCTACGATTTTTTCCATTATTTACAGCGCCAGTCTTTCACACTTTTGATCTAGCTATATACGCGTCAACCACGGATTCGAGCACCGTCATAGGCACAGCACCACCGAGCACCAAAGCATCGTTAAATTTACGATAATCAAATAGATCGCCGAGTTCGGTCTTGGCTTTATCTCTGAGCCTCTGAATTGCACTGTGACCAACTTTGTATCCGCACGCTTGCCCAGGCCAAGCGCAATAACGATCAACTTCACTTTGCACTTCGTCAGGGTTAGAGCCATTGTTGGTAACAAACCAATCGATCGCCTGTTGACGACTCCAGCGTTTCGCATGCAATCCAGTATCCACCACCAATCTGCACGCTCTGAAAGCCAAGGACTGCAAGTAGCCTAATCGCCCAACCGGAAAAGTATCATAGACACCCACTTCGTCGGCAATTTGTTCCGCGTACAGCGCCCAGCCCTCTGAATACGCATTAAAAGCCAATAAGGAGCGCAACAAGGATTGCTTAAAGGTGTATTCGCCCTGCCAAACATGACCAGGAATCGCTTCGTGGTAAGTCAGATCTGGTAAGGAGTATTTATTGTGTAAGGATGTGGTGCGTAAATTGATCCAAAAGTGACCCGGCTTTGTTCCATCGATGGAGCCTGCTCCGCCGTACGCACCCGGAGCGCCATCCTCAACTTCAGGGGAAATTCGAGTTACTTCCAAAAATCCTGGGACTAATGTCTCAAATGCTTGCGGCATGCGTTTACGAATATCCGCAACAGTGTCTTCGATGAACTGCATTATTTCAGCTCTACCTTCATCTCCGGGAGCGAAGTGATACCTTGGGTCTTTCGCCAGCGCGACCATCCGTTGACCAACAGAGCCTTCCTTATAGCCAATAGATTTAAGAATGGGATCCATTCTCGCATGCAAGCTGGCCAATTCATCCAAACCCATTTCATGGACCTCATCCGGAGTCATGGTGGTTGTGGTCCCGGCTTGTAATGCCCAAGCGTAATAGTCATCCCCTTTTGGCTTGGCCCAAACACCGGCATCTGATGTTGCATTCTTAGCAGCCGCTAGCAAGGTATCATGTTGCTTCTGTAATGCGGGCTTGACCTGTTCATTTACGATTCGCTCTGCGATCTCTTGAACCTTGGGCTCAAATGCTTGGCCCTTTGCGACAATTGACGTCACTAACCCCCATTCCGACGCGGGTTTCTTGACCGTTGTCTTGAGCTGAGCAAGTACTTTTTTCATTAAAAAGTCGGGCAGTACCACGCCTTGTTCAGCATCCATTTGAGCTCTTTGTGTTTCACCATCCAACTGCGAAGCATAGGCGCGCATTCTCATCAGATAAGCGTCCACGTCTTCCTGCGACTTTACGCTGTGAGATGAGTCCAAAAAGGATGGAATCTCCACGAATGCGCCGGTGTTCTGAGCAATCACATACGGGCTGGGACGATACGACCAGTTGTAATTGAGCATTGCCATATCTCCATATGGTTGATCAAAACCAGAGCTGGCTAACTCAAACACCGATCGGACTACATTGACATCCAAGGCCTGCTCCGCGGACATATTTTGCCTATCCAGCGAATTGAGTTTCGAAAGGACATCCTTTGTTGTCGCCTTGATCTTTTCCTGCCCAGCGAATGTTCGATCGCTCAGTCTAAACTTAAGCCCGGCATATTCACCAGTGTCAATTCCAGCACTGGTGGCCGTCTCTGGATAACTTTGAATCAGCAACTGTGTTGCCTCATCTAGCACGCGTTTGACATCGAAATCGCTGCTTGAGTTTCCAGTTGACCAAGTTAAACCGCTCGTCGTCGCCGTTGAACTTAGTAAAGAAGCTTTTAGTAGACCACGTCTGGATAGATTCATATTGCACACTCATCAAAAAGTTAGAAGTTGATAGTGCCATCGAAATAGTTGCTAAATCAACCGACTGGTAAAGCCTAGCTGTACAGGCAAATGCCGTAGTGGAACTTCAAGTTCATATTTAATTCATTTTTCATACAAGTTACATCCACGATACGTATCAATAATGCTTCTCAACATACAAGATTCACTTTACAGTCAGGAGTAAATTATGAGTAAACGCAATATCCGTTCAACTATCGCAATCGCCCTTTCTCTGTCCATGATCACCATAGCAACCACCAATGCAAAAGAGGGGGAAAGAAAAGAACGGCGCGGCCCTCCGCCGGAAGCAATTGAAGCGTGTAGCAACCTTTCCCTGGAGGATCAATGCCAGTTTACAACACCACGAGGCCATGACTTAACAGGGATCTGTTTCAGCCCAGATTTACAAACGAAGGTGCTTGCCTGCAAACCCGAAAATAACATGCGCAGAAACCATCACGAAGAAGAGGGCGAAGCCTAACAAGTGTCCAACTTTCTTTGTTTGGTTAAATCGAACTCCAGAGCTCTTTAATTAGAGCTCTGAAAAAAATAGAAATTGGGGACTCCGAGCAAGTCGAAAGATGGCGAGCACCCAAAATGACTATTTATTGTTTGCTTCACCGTACCTAAATAGCGTACTGGATACTAACTCGCCTTGGTCAAATACCAGTACGTAAAGCCGATCGTACTCCCAAGCTTCATTTATTTCGCCATGCGGATCACCACCCAGTAGTTTTACAAGCAAGGGCGTTGTATTGGAGTGACCGACAATCAGATACTGGCCCGTTGAGCTTTTTAACTGTTTGCTAAAAGCAGACAACTCTGTTGCGTCATAACTCTGAATGGATTTATCCAGCAAGTCGGCCAACGGCTGAGCTGTCGAACGTGTTCTAGTGGTCTTGGTTGAGTAAATAGTATCAACACCAGCGTCTTTGAGTGTTCTCATCAAGTCCTGTGCGCGACGGGCTCCCATCGCCGAGAGACGTGGATCGGGTGATGTTTTTTCTTTCTCAGCATGTCGTACTAAATAGAGCGTGACTTGGTTTGATTCAATATCTTGTTCACCTTCTGCAGCAATGATCTGTGCACTGGATATCAGCACGGAAAGCATCACTAACTTCAAAAACTTAGAGAGCAAGCGAATCCATCTGGACGCTTGCTTAATTGCTAACTGCTTTTGCATGTCTGATACCTCAATGGGGCTTGTTCTCTAACATCTTAGCTCTGAGTACCTTTGATCGCTTATCTTCGCCGTCGTGACTCCAACCTGGTGCCTTAAATAAGTAAGAAAATTTGTCTTTCCACTTGCGCGCCCGCTTAAAGTCATTCCAAATTCCTTGATACTCATGGGTTGCCACATAAACTGGATTAGCTTGATCAATATTAGTTGTTAATCCGTAGTCTGGTTTTTCATCCACTTCTCTAGAGAATGTACCGAACATGCGATCCCAAATAATTAATACACCACCATGATTACAGTCAAGATAGCGAATATTGGAAGCATGATGGACTCGATGATGAGATGGAGTATTGAAAACCGCCTCGTACCATTTAGGTAACTTTCCTATCAGCTCAGTATGTAACCAGTACTGATAAAACAAGTTCCAGGCCATTGCTGTAAAAATCATCAACGGATCAAAGCCAAGTAATGGTAAAGGCAGCCAAAATAAATACTTATGAACACGCTCACCAACACCCTGACGCAAGGCGGTAGCAAAGTTCATCTTAATGGCTGAATGATGCGAAACATGACCCGCCCAAAATAGCCTCACTTCATGATTGGAGCGATGAAACCAGTAGTAGATAAAATCATCCAGAAAAAAGAGGACAACCCAGGCCCACCACTGCCTTTGAATAACGTCTTTCAAAGGGCTGATATCTGCTAAAACCAGGAAAGCCGCAAAGGCCATTAACTTTGGCAACACATCAACGACACCCACAAAAATCATCATCCATAGCGATGCAATTGTATCTTGCCGCTTAAACAAGCCTTTATTGTTGGCACGACTATAAAGACCTTCTAACAACAGGGCTGCAAAAAAGATTGGCAGAAAAAAGTAGATCAAGTCATCTTCAGCAAGTGCTTGTAATGCTTCAGACATAAACTAAGGCCCCCATTGACCCGTGCGCGGATTGAGCATCATGCCTTGCCTCCTCGATTAGGTAAAGACCAACTGAACCATAAAGCCAAGGCTCTTAATGCAAAGGCACAAGCGCCTCCTGCTATCAATCCAAGCTCATGCTCACCTGATAGTAAAAATAGACTGCAGTAAACAGCACTTCCCAACATGGCCGCCGTTGCATAAACCTCTCGCTGCAGTATCAGCGGTATTTCATTACTCACGACATCTCGAAGAATACCACCCACCACGGCAGTCACTACGCCCAAGGTAATGGCGACCGTGACATCATCGGCAACCTGTAGAGCTTTGGAGGCACCTAGAACGCAAAACAAAGCCAAACCGACTGCATCTGCCCAAGCTATCCAGCGTAAACGTAATCCAACTCTCACAGGTTGTACGTAAACAAGAACCGCGGCAGCGATAGCCACAAGGACATAGGTTGAATCCTGAACCCAAAAGACCGGCACATCCAATACTAAATCTCTGACTGTGCCTCCCCCAACAGCGGGCAACAGCGCTAGGACACAGTAACCAAATATATCCATATTTTTCCGGGCTGCCGCCAATGCACCGGTCAAGGCAAAAACAAATACTCCAGCTAAATCTAAAAGTGTTAACCAGGTCATGTCATCTTCGATTGGTAGCGGCGACGAATGGAATGAGCACAAACGTCACAAAATTCCGGTTATTAGGGCTCTCTTATCCTGCAAGATATCATACAAAAAATGCATAACAGCTTGTACCCTGGGAGAGTTGCGTAGATCCGGATGCGTCAAGACCCAGAGGTCTAAGCTTGAGGTAACCGATGCATTATCCAATCTACGTAAACTGGGCTCTTGATCCGCCATAAAACAGGCGCCTCTGGCCATACCCAGACCGGCCAGTAAAGCAAGGTGGCGAGCGTGATAGCCCTGAGTTCGAAAGCCAATAGGTTGCTCTGGGAATGGACTATTTAGAATCCAATCGGCAGTGGTGTTGTCGTTCTCAGCTGCAATCCAAGTTCGTTGGCTTTCTGGCGTCTTGTCTAGATATTTGATTGCAGCGTAATACCTCACTCCATAGCTAAAGAATCGGCGTCCCACCAAATGTTCTGGTGGTAGGTTCGCTGATCGCAAAACCACATCGGCTTCTGAGCGATCTAAGTCAACGACTTGCTCTGAGGTATGCAGAATTAACTCTATATTGGGATAGGCTGTTTGAAACTCGCTAAGTCGATCTAAAACTAAGTACTGTGCGATGGGCGCAGCCAAGGAAATACTAACGCTGCCAGCCGGATCGCTCGAATCGGCAGCCCGTAATAATCTGGAACTACTAAATACCTGATGTTCCATCTGTTGCGCCGCCGCTAATAAGGGGGCTCCCAACTTCGTTATTTCGTAACCATTTGCTGACTTTTCAAATAGCTTGATGCCCGCCTTTCTCTGAAGATTTGCAAGTCTCCTTGAAACCGTCGCGTGATTAACTCCTAGCTCGTCAGCGGCTGTACGCAAGGAGTCGGCGCGAGACAGCGCTAGAATCAGTCTATAGTCATCCCAATCATTCATCGTTGCAATTTTGCAACATAAATTGTGAAAAAAGAACCAAATACAGCGACGAATACGGTGATATTGTTGCGAAAACGCAATACAGACTTTCAAGCTTAATATGTACAAGATTAACTTTAATGGGAAGCGTGCAAGCGCAGCAATGTTAGCAATCGCCCTTCTATCCTGCTCATTCGCTTATGCTAAAACTACTGAAAACGCTCAGAATGCATTGGAGATCAGTTTAGAACCAAGCCAACTTCTGTCACTCATTGCTATCGATCTCAAAAATTCAGAAGAATCAAAAACACTGAGAAAAGAGTACTTTACGAATGCCGTCCCAATGGCTAGGAAAGCTGGATATACCCCACTTGGATCGCTTCGGGTAACAGAACAAGTTGTTGGAAAAGCGGGAGTACAGTCTTTTGTAATAGCGAGCTGGCCAAGTGATTTAGACGACCTAAAATTTGAGAAGACACCAGAGCTGCAGCAATATAAAGATATGCGTCCGTTAATCTGGAATCGACTCGACTTTTTTAAACAGAGCACACTGTCAAAATTATTACTGACTTTCTCAAAAGATAAGTTTTACACTCTGGCAATTGCCAAGGTTAATCCCGAACGCCCGGATGACTACCAAACATACTTGAAGAACATCGAAAGCTATTTGCACGGAATCAATGCACGCTACTTTTATCAGATGACGGCGCCCCGAGTCAGTAAATTCTCCGAACGAGAAAACTCAGGGTATCGAGTCACCTTAGTTGAGTGGCAAAAAGAAGGAGATTTAGAGAGGTTTCAAAATAGCGTTGCTTTGAAAGACAACTACCAATTGCTGCGCGCTGGCACAACTGGCTTCGAACTATTTCGTGTAGAGCCTACGATACGATAGTATGTTTCACGCCCAGGGCGGATAATTACATAACAAGTTGTTGATTCACCAATCTAAAGCTGGTGCCTCTTCAGAAAACTTTCCAAATGCAATCGTTCAAACTCCTCGAATGACCAGGGTTCATCGATCAGACAATGATAATACTCCGGCCTGTAAACGTATGTTCGACACTGTACTGTCCGCCCCTGATCTAGCTCTACCTCAACAGGTTGACGACTGTACTCGATACTTTCGAACCGATCTAAAACATCAAACTCATCTGAATTAATATCGTGCCAGAGTACTCCATTAACTAGACCATCCTCGGATGGCCTAATGGCAGGATAATCTACTCCATGAATCTTGGTTCTTTTGAAACCACGCAATGTTGCGGCGCTGGATCGCTTTTGACTGGGGATTAAACCGCGGAATACTCTCAGATTCATCAACGAGCCATAAGTAAAAACTGAACTTCGCATTTAACTTTCAATCGAGTTGAATGGCCTACTCCAACGAGAGTTTACTTAGCCTAATTCATGAAAGAAAGACTCCTGGAGTTATTAAAATGTGTAGCGGATCGAACCAATGTACTCTTTATCGTCTAGCGCTAAATCCTCAAAACCGACCAAAGAAAGTTCAGAATCGCGCAAGTTGACGCCTAGATTTAAAGACAGACCGCGGGCAATGTCATAGCGAAGACCTAATGCCAGCGCATTTTCGCTGGCGCCTTCAAACTCTCCAACATGAGCCTCCGCAGAAAACGTGAATGCTTCAAGTTTGCGCCTAGCACCCACTGATACAAACCAGCGATCCAGACTGTGCCGGTCAGACTCAAGGTTCTCAGCGGAAATAGCCAAGTCAAATGTGGAACTGCCGTAGGTGAGCTCAGCCATGCCCGTCAACGCCTGGGATGCATAAACAGCATCAACAGAACTTAAGTATTCAGCGTCTTGGTATCGCAGACTAAAACGATAGTCCTTGTTACCCAGTGGTCGCTGGAACGACCATCCGATAGAGTACTGACCAAGTTCATCAACAGTGGCCGCAAACCGACTTGGCCCAAATCGACCGGTGTAAGTGATGCCGTGCTCATCAAGCTGTCCGATGAAATCGTCAAACGCCAAAACGGAATTGCCAACCCCGCGTAATCGTCTTGTTTCTTCGCGCACCATACCGGTTACATCACCTACCGAAATGGCGCCCCAGTAACTTTGCGCAAACACAGCAAACTTATCCTCATAGTTCGATTCCTCAGCGGTATCATATTCCCCAAAATACACCGCTCCGAGCGTCACGGAGTTGTCTAACTGAGTTTCCGCTTTTAACTGGACAAGACTTTTTAGCGACCATTCACCATCATCTAGGTCAGTGTTGTATGTGTAAGGAGTATCCACGATTCCTTGCAACTCGAGCGTCACATCGCCGATTTCAGTCGCTAAGGGCTCCTCAAGAAAGGACAAGCTTTCGTAGTTTAAATCGACTGCAGAAGCGGATGTTGATGCCATAGAAAGCAATACAATCGTTGGTTTCGAAAGTAGATGTCTCATTGTTACGCCCTCCTTTGAAATGAGTTTTGGAAGGCGTGGCGTGCTATCTCTCTACCTGCCCACATCGCTTGCGTATGATCCAGTTCCCAGTGCACGCCGCCATAAAGTCGACTCAAGCCATTTTCATCTGCTATTTGGTCTAATGATGTCCAGTGTCGTTGTATGCCACGAAGCTGAGGCCATAGCACCAAATCAGGTGACTGGCCCTTCATGTTTACTTTGTCCGAACCTCGAATCAGCTTGAGTAATTCAACGCCTACTGCACCAAAGGTTGAATGACCAGAGGTATAGGCAGGAAACTCGGGGGTAGGAATATAGCTACGCCAAGTTTCATCAGCGATCACTCTTGAGTCAGGGTTTGCCAAAGCACTGGCACGTTGACGAATCGCACTCTCTGGTCTCAAGACATCATAGAAATATTTGTTGTCCCAAGCATTAATCGACGCGTCGCATTGCGTCATACCCAATAGGGCAAAGTGTCTTGCCTGATCAATAAACGAGTCATCGCGATCCTGCAGCACCTGTGCGGCAATGTAGAGAAAGTGCCCTGGTGGCGTGATGCCCCAGGGCCCATCCTCCCAAAACAGAGCAATCTCCGCTTGGTCCGCCGTGCGAAGTCGACTATTCGCTCCGCCTAAGTTCTTAATCAAATCGAACTCCTTTGCAAATTCCGGACTTCGAGCATCGTAAAACGGCCGAACTCTAAATTGTGAGCTAGAGGTCATCGTCCAGGGTTTGATCTTGCCGTGACCCGGAAATAAGCCGCGCGCAAATGAGCCAAATGCTGGGCCTGGCGCAGCCGAGTAGAAAGGACCAGTTGGACTCCATTTAAGACTATCGCTCCGGCGCTGATATCGACCGAGATAATAATTTACTTCACTGGGCTCCGAGCCATCATCATTACGAAGTCGGATAATATGCTTTGCTACTTTTTTGCCCCAAGCTATCGAGACAGATTTACGGTCGTCATTGGCAAACTTGGACAGGAATCGACGTCGTTCCACCACAAATGGTTGCTGGAACACTTCTGCTGCAGCGTAACTAAATGCAATACCATACGCTATTTCTGGGTGAACTCCGGCCGGGGCTGGTCCCACCTGCAAGTCATCGTTGTACGCGGACTCAACCGCATTGGCAGCGACAAATCCCGCCGCTGACGGCATGGCAAAGTTATAGGCTGCTCTGGGTGGGGCCACACGTTGATCTCTGGTTTGCTGAAGAATGACATCCAACCAATAGAAAACTGTGCAACGGTTTTTGTCTGAGACTACTTGTGAAAGATAGGATTCAGAACTACCGAAGCGTGCTGTAGAGCATGCAGTGGTGCTAATAATGGGAACTGCAGCACTCATCTTTAGAAACTTTCTTCTCGAAAGAGTCATGGGGCCTCCTCAATTAAAAATTGGGCACAATAGAGATTAGGTAGGTTTAATCTTGATCCATAAAGATATGGAGAGCATGGAGAAAGTATGAATGAAATATGGAGTTAAACTAAACTGGGCGTAATCAAAACTTTTTTGCTAATTAAAACGAACACTGATACCCGATAAGCGACACCAATTTCGCTTAGAGACCCAAAGCACTTCGAAGATAAGATATTCCAGTACGGCCACCGTCCTCGGCTTGCAATCCAGAGTGAATAAACTCGACCATATTATCGTAGGCAATAAAATCGCCATCATCTGAGTCATTTTGTGGAATGGTTGCAGCGGCCGACCAAGCGGCAGTGAATGCATGCAGGGTTCCTTCCGTTCCTGCTGCTACCGCAAGATGTTTATTTTCGACAGTTTTGACTCGGAATTTTGTGTACAGCAATTCCTTGATCTCTCCATTTCCGTCATCGGTATTGGAGTGTCTCCATGTGACGGGGGTTGAATGCAGTGCCTCTACCTCAAAGATCTGAAGGTCGGGCACCTTGACACAATTACCGGTTCCATTTGGGCCAGAACAAATTTGATTTCCATTCGCTAAGCCTTCACCAAATAGATTCGCGAAATCGGGCCCCACAAAACCGCCTTCTACCTTCTGCTGATAGAGAGATTGGACGTTATCAAAGGCTACGATCGAGAACTCATTGTCCTTTTCATTGCGCTGCAAAAACGAAACTAATTGAGCCACGGCCGAGTTGTCCATTGCGCCACCGTCCGCGATTTGAACAATCTGCTGTTTTGCTAGCTCCCTGGCACCAATACCATTCGCTAAAACGTGCTCCAGTTTACCGTCCAGTCTAAAATTCAGTGCTTGATCAGACGCTATGTACGACTCAGGCCACGAATCGGTAACGGATTTACTGGCGGCAAAGCCGGCCGCGGCACTAGAAGCTGAAGCGGCTGTCATCACCGGCGTATGATCATTGGGTATGAACGCGTTTGTTAGTTTTGTAGTAGATATGGCTGGCCTACTCCACTCATGTTCGCTATAGCCTAAATTTAAGGTAGCCACTTCTACTTCTGGAAGAAACGGTGGGGCAATCCAGGTACTATTTTTGGGCATGCTTGAAAAGGTGACCGAAGTGACATCCACATCACTACCTTTGGTGCAGTATGCTCCACGGCTTCCTAATAGCGAAGGAGCCTGCGGCGCAAAGCAACCTTGATAATACTGTTCATCGAGACCAACACGCCCAATTACGGCTTGCGAGATCAGCAGAGTCGACGCCATTAGTAAGGGCTTATTCTTCGCCCAGGCCAGCCTCTCTCCGCTTAATAATTGTGGGATCTGATGGTCTCGAAACACCACCTCCTCTGCCACTTTATGCCAATACGTGGCTTCGATGGGTCCACCAGAGTAATACGCTGCTACACAAAGTGAGAACAACGCACCCTTGGCTTCATGACATGGAGCGTTGTCAAAATGTGTTTGCTGCTGGCCTAACCAACCGGTCGCGTTCTCACCAGAGATTGTCCAAGTCTCCAACGCTTTCGCATTTTCTATCGACTCGACAAATGAAGGTGAGTAAAAGAGCATTGAGCTAAACCAACTACCACCCGAATTTGATGATACCGAGCCAACATTTTTGAACGCCTTATCGAGACTGTGTTCCGTTGTTTCTAATAACGACAACGTCCACGCCGAATGGCCAGAATGAGCTCGCCATCCACCGCCGGCAAAAGCAATATGCACAGTTCCAGCAGTGCTTTCTGGTTCAGTCTCGGCCATGCTCGCCGAGCTGAAAGACATCAGTATTGAGAAGGCAATCAGTATGCTCGAACACCTAGATGTATTGGCCTGCCAAGTTGGCTGTTCTAATCTCATTCTCAAATCCTGTTGGTTAATATTGCCGGGTGTTGTTTAGGGTAAATCATGTTGCCGCGGTAGACAAACGTTGAATCTGAGTCTAGACTGCCGCCCGACGTACAAATTTGTGTTTCGGCTCCTTTGAAACTTTCACACCAAGCCAATAACTTCATTACCCAGCTCATCTTGTTTGTGCTGTTGGCCAACGTGGTTTTGCCCTCGGTGGCTGTGGCTAGCCAAGATGGAAGCGACAATACCCCACTTATTTGCACATCCCAGGGCTACGAGAGGGGCTTTGAAAAGGAGACACTTCTACCTTCAGATGCACTGGAGCTTGATTCACAGCAATCAACGCTTCACTGTGCCTTTTGCCTGAATCCAGAAAGCGACCCGTTAATTACCCCCGAATTAGCGACTGTCTTTGCTCTTGGTACACGCAAACCGACGTATCCCAGTCTTGGCACGATCGTAAACACCCTTGCCCCTCCCTCACCAAAAGCACAAAGCCCACCGACACTCCTCTAGTTTTACAACTTAGCAAATCTTATTTGCTTGCAAAAGCAATCGCGCCTCTGTGAGGCAAACAAACTAGAGAAACTACAAATGAGAAAACTCTTATGGGTTACCAGCGCCCTAATGGCTGGAATCTGTCAATCGGCATCGGCTGATGAATCACATTCGCTAAGCATCAGAGCCATAGGACATGCACCATTGGGTGTAATGGGGGATCACCTTCATTCAAAAGGCGAATTCATGATGTCTTATCGTTATATGAGAATGGACATGGAAGGAAACTTGACTGGTTCGGACAGCATCAGTGCACGTGAAATTGTCGGTACAATGATGCAGCCCGGGCAGTTTATGGTTGCACCAACCTCAATGCCGATGGACATGCATATGCTCGGTGCCATGTACGGGTTGACAGACAAGGTCACTTTGATGGGCATGGTGAATATAGTCAGTAACGAGATGGACCACTTGATCCGAAATGGCCGAACATTCACCACCGAATCATCAGGCCTCGGAGACACCAAAGTATCGGCCATGGTGAGGCTAGTTGATAAACCTCAGCTGAAAGCTCATTGGTCTCTAGGGCTCAGTATACCAACCGGCTCCATTGATGAGCGCGATGACACACCGGCCATGTCGAATGCCTTTCTTCCCTATCCCATGCAGTTGGGCTCTGGCACCTATGATTTGCTCCCGTCCGCCACTGTAGTCGCACACCGTGGGCTGTGGTCCTACGGGGCTCAAGCTTCGGCGGAAATTCGAACAGGCGATAATGATGAAGGGTACGCACTGGGTGATCGTTATAAGGCCACCGCATGGGTCGCAAAAGAAGTGTCTCACAGCATCAGTTTATCAGTAAGATTGGAATACGTAGATCAAGATAACATCGACGGACGCAACCCGGCCCTCAATCCAATGATGGTGCAAACAGCCAATACAAACCTGCAATCGTTCGAGCGTCTAGACGCTGGCATTGGACTCAACTATCTATTTGAAAATGGCCACCGAATTGCTCTTGAATACAGTAGCCCTGTTTCCCAATCGGTTGATGGCCCCCAAATGGAATTAGACTCTACGCTGACATTAGGTTGGCAAAAGGCGTTCTAGTTAATCAACGCGCGCTGTCGACATAAGTTGCCTAACTGATGTCGACGCGTCTGCGAAGCTAGTCACGTTTGCCGTTCAACTGTAAAACGACTTTGCCAATAATTCGGTCATCAGCAACAAATCCAAAACTTCGGCTGTCGATGGAGTTGTCTCGGTTGTCTCCTAGTAAGTAAAAGGACTTCTCGGGTACTTTGAATGCAGAGACTGCTCTGGTTTTATTGTTTCTAAATCGACGCGTTAAATACGTAGTGTCGCCAAGAGTCTCCTCGACATTTCGATCCACATTGTAGGGAATATTTGTTGTTGAGAGAGGCTCCCCATTGACGATGACTTCATGCTGCGCATTAAGCTCAATAGTATCCCCAGGCAATCCAATCAACCGCTTCACATAGGCCCCTTTTTTGCCCGGCGGATAAAACACATAAAGGTGCCCGCGCTTCATCTCGATATCTTCAGACACACTTTGATTGTCCAGCGTTAGCCCCAAGAAGCCATACGTGCCGTAACCCACTTTTGTTACTAAAATAAAGTCACCACGCTGTAAAGTGGGCTTCATTGAGTTAGAAGGAATGCGAAATGGCTCAAAAATAAATACTCTGGTAACTACAAAGAGAGACAGAACGAGGCAATACATTAACAAAATTGAGGAGACTCGGGTGTACCAAGGTCTAGTCTCTGTTTTTGTGAAATTTAAGCACTCGCTAGTCGCATGGCATATCAACAGCAGCCATGTAACCGGTAGGAAATAGGAATCAAACCAATAGTCAAGCAAGCCAGCAAATGTAAATACCCCAATCCCTGCTAAGAACCATCTGAATTTACCCAAGTATAGATAAACGCCTACGTTCAGTACGGCAGAAAGTATTAGTGTCATAGAAAGCTTGGGGCCTTCAAAAGACTTGATTACATACTCTGATTGTTTTTGTTCACTCAAGGCGACTTCTTTATCCAATTAAGGCGAGATCAATTCAGTACTGAGCTAACTTAAGGCTGGTACCTTCTTCCCCTAAAAACTCAATACGACATCGTCCCCAGGCGCTCGGAATCTGATATTCAGCATCTGGTTGATAGGTCATTGAGTGAAACTTCTTATTGCAACGCAGGTTGAAAGCTGTGAGCTCTCCTGTTACGTCGAGAATTGTAAAGCTCTTCTCAAATATTTCTTCAATTGCGGGGTGAGACTCAGAAATAACAACGTCTATCACTGAGGCGGCATCAGCCTCTAAATGCGATCTAATGTTAGCTATCAGTTGCTCAATTGGCTCGGGTATCATTGCGCCATCTGACTTGAGATCCGCATAAACTTCCAAGGCCTCGGAGTATCTTTGGGTTTTGGCCAGAGATACAATGAAGGACTGCCGAATACTGGCCTTGGTTTTCTGATCTAAAATTTTGCTTGCATCCTCTAAGTAATCTTCAAATAGAAGCAACATTTTGCTAGCTTCAATCGTGCCGATGTCATCTCTAGCAGCCGCTGCTCTTCTTGCTGCGATCAAATAATAGTAGGCCAGCGCGTACGTAGATAAACCTTTGCTGCTTCGCATTCTTCTCATATTGGCATCCACCTGTTTGAGATCAACGTCATCTGAATTTAGTACATCGAGCGCGCGACGATAGTATCTTGAAAAGTCCTCAGTCACTGCGCCTTTTTCTTTGCTGATCACAAACCTGAGTCTTAACTCGTAGAATGACTCTACTGGGCTAGCGCCATATGTCGCCGGTTCGAAAACGTATCCTTCAATCGCGTTGAGAGCCGCTTTATCGAAATACTTATTTGTGGACCTTAGAATCATCGGAGAAAATGGTTTACCTTGCTTATCAACCATCGTGAGGATTTCGACTATGCCCCCGCTTGCATCTCTTCTACGATTATTTGGGTAGACTACCTCACCACGTTTGACAACGAGGGGGTACTGCAGCTTGTCTTTCTCATTAGAAAAACTTTCCTGAAAGACTGTTAAAGCAGCAAGAACGCTGAGTACTAGAATCGTATTACGCATTATAGAGTTATGTGTGGAGGGATTGATGTTTGAAGTCAGCAACTTGACCGCGATTTATAGGCCAAATTTGGAATGAGCTGTAAATTAAGATCACTCTCGAAGATTGAATAGGTCAAGACAATTCATCGAGTTTCGAAAATTCGTGAATCGTTCATCAGATTTAGCAAAGACCGAATCAATATGCTCAATACTCCATCGTCGTAAGTCTGATTCTGGCTGCTGAGTGAGCCTATAACGATGAACAACAGGCAAGGTAGTCTTATCTCGGTAGACCAGGAAAAAACTTGATGTGCCTAATTCTTCCGTAAATGAAAGATCCCCGACCGGCAGGAAGTACAAGGATTCAGTCATCGACACCAATCTTTCGTCAGAAGCATCGTCCGAATTGTTGAGTCGAGCAACAATACTCGGCCTCATGTAAGATTTCTCTCCTCGAACCTGCAGTTGAATTCTAAGGATACGCGAATCCAACGACACTCCTCTTTGTTTTAAAAATTTGGCCTCACCCGCTTGCTCAGGGTCATTCATAAAATCGGGTTCGCACAACAGAAACTCGGTGACGTCCAATCGAAACGTAGGCTGAAGCTTACTCTTCTCGATTAGGTATAGTCGCTCCGCTTGCTCAAAATCTGCAATCGACTGTTGATATTGTCTTTTGGCTAGTTTGTTGCGTCGCTTCGAGAGCTTATTACTTCTCTCCAGAGCATGGACCATCGATTGCATCAATGCGGTTTTTGAAGCTTTACTCATTAAGTTTAGTGATCGATTTGGCAATAGAGTAAGGCTAATGATTCATGGCTTACGAATCAATCGTTTTGTCTATCCATTTACAAGTGCAGTAAGCGAGAGCGGAACGGACATTAAAGCACGCATCCCTCCGCTCTCATCTGTGATCAACTACTTATTATTGATGCTCCACATTCCCGGCCCATTTGCAGCAAGAAAAAGAAAACCAAAACAGTAGATAGCCGCCAATTCGCCTCCATTAGCTATTGGAAACAATCCATTCATTCCATGAGCCATCCAATATGCTGCGGCCATCGTGCCACTCGCAATAAAAGCCGCGAACCGTGAGTAAAAACCCACCATTACCATCGCCCCTGCCACCAACTCGATGACTCCAGCGGCCATTAGCATGGGGTTCATTCCGTAGGTGAACTCGATGGGAAACCCGAACAGCTTCTGTGTGCCATGGAACAAAAATAGCAGTCCTAAAACTATGCGAAACGCAGCGTGAGATTGACCTTTAAATGCATTTAAAAACGCCATACTTACCTCCTTTGATTAGTTAATTATCGTATTACTTCAAAGAGTGGGAGGTGCAGATTTGACTACGATCTAACTAACGGCAATACCCCCCGTCACCAATATAATTTAGACAACTGAACCAAAAATCAAGCGAATTAACACAATAGCCTTGCTCCTGGATAACGTTACTGCGCACCAGTAAGGAGTCGGTCAAGGCGATTAGTCCTCTTGGTTACTTCTAATTCTCGCTCTAATATTCATCAAAATCTTTCCATAGTGATTTTCGCCACGACGGTCTCGACCACACCCCCAAAAGTAATCATACTGGCTGTTTTCCACCAGTGTTCGATCCTCTGTTTCGAGTAGGGCTTCAGTCATTTCGGGGTACATCTGGCACTGCATGTACAGTCCGCGCGTCATAACGGTTGTCTGAATTTTTCTCCAATCTTTCCTCTTAGGCTTAAACCAGGCTTTTGCCAACCGAGTTACATCGCCAATAGATTCACATTCACTAATCTTCTTTCGATAAGCTGGGTCTGAAAACCTCATGGCTTGAAAATAATGCTCAACCGTTTTCCATTCCATTTCATCCAGAGAGAACGGTTTCACTGTTGCTCGGCACCAAGCTTGATCTTCATCAAACATGGAAAAGAATATCGCGGTCTCATCGTATGCTGGAAAAAGAGGCATCTTCTTTACTATATTGTGTTGGCTTGATTTACGATTTTACCTAATTCTGAGGTGCTTAGTTGGTCGTTCTCTTGGAAGTATAAAACGCGGAGCAACGGAAACTTGCCACGATTCTTAGCTAGAGCCATGCAAAATATCTTTAACTGGTATCATCACCGAAACTAGCCTACGACTCGGTGTCTGCAACATGCTTAAAAAAGCCTTTCTCGGATTAATAATTCTAATGACAGCATTAACCACGTGGTTAAGTTCAACCTTTTCTCCTGAAGTTTTGCTTGTCGGTACCCCCCCTGGAATTTCTGTAAACGAGAATAAATCACCGACTGCAATGAGAATACACGCCATTTCCGCTGGCAAAATGTATTCCAAAGCAGGTTTGGCATTCAGAGGGGGAAAGATAAGTGAGGAGCGTGTCTTCACCATGGGAGGTGTGCTGATCAAGCATCCCAAAGGTAACGTATTAATTGATGCTGGCTTTGCCAGCAATATCGATGAACACTTTGCAACGACGCCATTTATGATGCAAAGGACGTCAAGGTATGAAGCGGGTGAAACCGTAGCCGCGCAACTGGTAAAGTTTGGTTTATCTGCCTCTGACCTCACCTCAGTAATTCTCACCCACACACATTGGGATCATGTAAGTGGATTAGCGGACCTTCCAGATGTGCCGGTTTGGGTGAGTAAAGATGAGCTTGAGTTTGTCAATTCTGATTCAGATCTATCAAAATTGGCTAGGATCATAGGGACAGAGAATTACACCGCGTTGGAGTTTGAGCAGTCAACTTTTCTGGGTTTTCCAGAAAGCGTGGATGTATTTGGCGACGGCTCTCTCGTCGTAGTGCCTGCGGCAGGTCATACACCAGGTTCAATCATTGCCTTTGCAACCTTGCCTGACGGCCAAATCTACGCTTTTATCGGAGACCTAGCCTGGCAAAAGGAGGGCATTGACCTACCAGCGGAGAAACCGTGGCTACCCAGGACATTGGTAAAAGAAGATACCGAGTCTGTAAGGAAGCTCTTGATGCACATGCATCATTTGCAACAAATGTTACCTCAGCTTACCGTTGTCCCGTCTCATGACAAAAAGGTTTGGGACCAACTTTCAAGCCTTTAAGAAGCAGGAGACTCCGGTACCGATGGGCAACTATCTTGGGCAATTGGTAGACTCATCATGTCTCCACCGATAGTCAAAACAGCCGTTCTTGAGCACCCGTATTCGGCACTCTGAAACTCAGTTATTGAAGCTCTCTCAAACCTAGTTTTTCCACCAAACTGATAACGAAATGTTTTCTGCTTATCATTGACCACCGGCTTTGAACCCATGGAAAACAGAATCATCTCTACTGATGTCTCAAAAAGACTCTTATTGAAATCCACAAAATTCTCTATATTGTCAGCCGCCCAAAACTGCTCTACGGAGTCCAATGGCAACGACTCAGAAACAACGATGTAATCGCTAGAAAACAAGGTTTTTTTTCGCTTCTTTTTACTCGGACGATACTTACCAGAGAAGATGGATACATTATTCACTAGCGTTATCCCTGATTTGTCCTGAGCAACAACAAACTCCGGTGTCAGCTGTATGTAGTAATCCACTTTCTTTTGATCTGGATTAAAGACTTCCAATGAGTGACCCGCCCCCAGCGCTTTTTCTTTGAATAGTTTATAGAGACCTTCGTGCGAGAAACTTGATATCGTTTCATCGTGTCCTTCAAGCACCAGATTTGCTGAATCTTGAGCCTCTTTGTATTTGCGCTCGCGCTGGCTTTTCGACGCAATCGCTTGCGCTAGAATTTGTAAGGCGGGACCAGCGGCGCCAAGACTGGGTTCGTAGATGTAGGTTGCGTTTCCAGGCTGAGATTCTACATCGCCTGCCTTGTAGTGCCCTTTGAACGTAACGGGTTCTAGCCATTCCATTGCCAACACCATGTGTCCTTCATTTTTCTGGTTGAAATCGGCTAAGCTTTGGAATTTTTTCTTTGCAAGTGCAGTCTCTGGCAGTAACAGTACCGCCAGAGAAATAGCTACGGATAATATACGGATCGCCATCAGTCTTCTTTTGAGGCAACACTCGGAACCGCTTCGGTCACGATTGAAGATAGGATCTCATCTTTTGTGGTCTCAATCGCTTGGTAATACGCATTGATGACGCCTGGATAACTGGGTGGGTCTTTCCATTCTAGACCTGGAGAATGACGTTGATAGATTGGCAAATACCATTCGTAGATGTTTGTGGTCAGATTCACTAAGTAAGCTAAGCCTTCAACAATGGCGTAAGGCTCACTGGTTGGAACGTAGGAAGAATAGTCTCTTTTGACGCCCACGTAGTTGAAATTCATCACCAAAAGATGACTGGCATCCAACGTTTCCTTAAGTGGTCGGTAGTCTTTTCTCGCTTCGTTCTCTGAGACTGGCTCGTTCTTCTTTAACTTCATTGGTTTCCAAGTGGACTCGAGTTCTTTAACATTCAGCCCCTTATCTTTTAACTTTGAAACCAATGAGTCACCGAGTTCCGCCAGATCTTCATTTGTCAACTTACCAACTTCGTCAGCAACCCCGCCATTGGCAAGAGCCGCAGCGCCCCAACACAACAGGCAGCTGGCTCCAGGATAGGTTATCTGTACTTTTGGAACGTCAGATATTGCCGTAGCGATCACAGTCTCGCTAGACAATTGGTTATTGAAGCCGACTGGTGGTTGAGGTGCCACTGTTGCACAGCCAGTTAGAATAGCTAATACGCCCAATAAAGACGCATTTTTTAATAATTTCATTTGAATATCACCATCTTGGATGTTTCTGAATGACGGAGGTCCGTCTCATTATGGCGAGCAAGCAAACATCGAAATTCCTTTTCAGTCTTCCCAATAATCCATACCCGGCCAACGTCGAGGAGTATACATAATTGCCTAGGGAAGTTGGTAGAGCGGATAGCATGTTTTTTCAAATGTCGCCTATCATTTTCCGTTATACACCTCGCATTATTTGCTCCTCTAGAGTTAGTAAAGTTGAGCACTTCAATCCTTTAAATTCTAGGGGTGCTCCGCCGGTCTGCAGTTGTAGACCACTGCTTGTAAGAGCAGAAAGACATTGCCCTCAACGACGACAGACAGCTGTCAGGTTCAAGCGTGACGATTGAAAGAAATAACGAGCTACTTGTCGGCTCGGTTGCCTAGCCCTACTTTCTAAGCTGTAACGCAACTCAGCAGAATGAATCATCCTCTTTACTAAGGACGTGTAAGTCGGTAAAAGTAACGTTTATATTGAACATGGTTCCAGTGACCGCAAATGCCAAGGCCTTCTATCACTCCTGAGAAAAAAGCTGAAATGCGCAAGCGCATACGCGAGGCCACATCGCGCGTTGTGCAGCGGCACAAGCTGAATCCAGGCGATGCTCGCGGCTATGAAGCAATAACAATTAGAGAAGTGGCCACCGAGGCAGGTATCTCGGTGGGTACATTCTACAAGTACTTTTCTGATCGCTCCGACTTGGCGCAGTCTTTGTGGTCAGAACCGGTAGAAAAGCTAAAACAAGACATGCAAGCCGCGTATGAACGCGCCACTCTGCCGGTTGATAAACTGCGCGTCTTACTGCAACACTACATTCAATTTTCTATTGACCATCGACGAGTCTTCCGGGGTGCTTTCTTATTTGTACGAGCCGATGAAGCGCCTAAGCCTGAATCACTGCCATTGGAAAAAGAAGTATTCTACGTAAACCTAAAGCGGGCGCTTGAAGATGGTCAGAAACTTGGCCATTTTAGAGATTTCAACAGTCGTCAGATGGCTCAGATATTTTGGGCAGCAATTCATGGCTCGCTAGCCTTACCTGAGAATCTAGATCGATATCAGTTTGATTCTCCAGAGGCTATCGCTAAAAACATGATTGATGAACTTGTAAACTTAGTAAGCAAGCCAGCCTGAAGGGTCACTCGAGTTCTCTGATACCGAGGCACCAAACTCTTCACCTCAACACGTTGGTTTCCAAGCCCGACTCAGACTGATCCGAGTTTGGTAACGCAATAGTGAACAAGGTAAGAAACACAACGAATTGAAAGTAGAAGGACTGAAGCAATAACGCATAGTCTTTCAATGCCAGTCCGGACAGCCAAAGCGAGAGCGATAAGTAGAACACGGCCACCGTCCAAGCGATTAAATTAAAGCGCAGATTTTTTACTTTGAGAAGATGGCGGTGACCAGGGTCTTCAATTGCTGAGAGCTTTTTATGCGTTAGAGCGAAATAACACACCGCCAAGAAAATCAGATTTATTACTACGAGTCCGAACAGATTGGTATAACCGGCAAACCCACTAAACGGATTTGAAACAAAATACACAACGGAAACAACAAATACTAATTGCCCAAGAGTAAGTAAAGCGATCAATGTCTTAGACACGTAAGACGTCCATGGCGTAGCCACTAAGGAAGCGGTTCTGGTTGACCCACTGTTTGCGAAGATAGTATCGATGACCTCGCTTTGAACTTTAGAAATCCAAAGCCCTGGAATCAACGCAATAAAGAACAGCACCACCAAACCGGCTTGGTTATCCCAATTAAACAGTTCGGTTTGACTTAGGTAAGCATGCCCAACAACTACCAAGCCCAAAATTAGTGAAAGTAGTGCCAACACCTTCAGCATTAAATATCGACCTGCCAGTAAGGATGAAACTTCATCGAAAGCGGAAATTGCGTGCTCGCGACAATAACTGTTCGAAGCATTCCTTAATCTTACAAATAGCATCATTGGCATAAACCATGTCGTTGTCACGACTTGAATGAACATAAACCAGTAACCATCACTTAACAGTCTTTCTAACATAAGTACTCCTTAACTTTTCCCATGCATTGCATTGCTAAAGGCAATGCGTATTTCTGAATCCGTGGCACCGCTGTCGCGATACCTCTTGATATCTATAGCAAGCTGATCTTCAAGCCATGACTTGATGTCTGTCTGCAGATTACTCTTCGCATTTTGATGCACGAAACTCCCTCGGTAGCCTCGCGAAACAATGACCTCATCTCGCTCAAGCAGGCGATATGCCTTAGCCACTGTCTTTGCGTTAACTCCCAGATCAGTAGCTAACTGTCGAATCGAGGGAAGAGAGTCACCACCCAACAAATGACCAACTGAAATCGCGTTTTTTATCTGCGATACCAACTGCTCGAATATTGGCTCAGTGGAGCTAACATTTATTGAAATTTGCGGATTGCTCATACCAATATCTCTTGAAGACTAAAATAATCTGAATGCGTGCTCGAAGATCGACTTTTGAATTGCTTGAATCTTTGATTAAACATTAAATAAACCATATGTACCATTACATCATATGGTACATATTGGATAAAGGTCAACCCTATGTAAATCAAGCCTAGACGAGAAAAGTTACTATAGGGGACCTATCCTTTTGTTTTATGGACTTTTTTTCGGGAAATATTATTCTTCGTATCTCTTATCATATGCCGTAAAAAGGACCGAAAAACACCCACATTTGGTTCAACAGGCTCACCCAGTGACAGCTTGATAATCTGCCAGTAGTAGAACCCGACAGCTCCCAAATTGTTAATCGCCTTAATTATCCCAAGAGAACTGTTGTTTCCCAACCATCCAGTTCCCAGCACCAAGCGCGCCTCGTGCATATCCACTTCATCAATACTCTGGTCCAATAATAGTTTCGGCAAATTTGGCTGAGTACAAAGTGGTCTGGCCAGACCAACCATATCAACTTCGCCGCTCTCGATGGCTTGCTCCATGACCGCTCGGCTTCTAAAGCCTCCGGTTACCATGATCGGAATCTTAGCCGCACTTCGTATCGCATCGGCGTACTCTAAAAAATAGGCTTCGCGCTTTCGAGTACTCTCTCTAACATCAGTCGGTGCCACTCCCATCAGACTAAGTTGTTCATAGTTACCGCCTGATATTTCTAACAAGTCGAGACTGTCTTCGGCTAACCATGAAGCCACTTGAATGCATTCATCCAAAGTGAACCCACCTTTTTGAAAGTCGGCCGAATTCAGCTTTGCTGAGACTGGATAATCTGGCCCTACCGCCTCGCGAACAGCACAGATAACTCTCCGAGCAAATCGTGCTCGGTTTTCTATGGAACCACCCCAATTATCCGCCCGTCTGTTGATCAATGGATTCAAAAACTGACTCACTAAATAGCCATGAGCACAATGAACTTGCACACCAGAAAATCCAGCCTTTTTACACAATGCCGCGGTGTTCGCAAAGCGAGCGATTGCGTCTTCAATGTCTTCCTCAGACATGGCCTTAGGACGTGAGAAATTGCCCAACATCTTCAATTGTACCGCTGACGGGGCCAGTGGTTCAGAATTGACCATCCGCGGGCATTGACGGCCAGGATGACTGATTTGCGCCCAAAATTGACCCCCTTGTTCTTTGCCTGCCTCTGCCATATTCGACAATTCTTGAAGGCCTGATTCATCTTCAAGAACAATGTTTCCGGCGCGCTCAAGGTATCTTCGATCGACCATAATATTGCCAGAGATAGACAAGCCCAACCCACCCTCGGCCCAAGTCCGATAAAGCACACTGTGGAATTTTGTGGCGTTGTCACAACGATCGGCCAGCCCCTCGGTCATCGCACTCTTACCAATGCGATTCGGTATGGAAATACCACAGGGGAGTAACAATTCAGAATCTAGAACGGATTTGGTCATAGTCTAGTTAGCCTAATTTGGGAATGGATAGAAGATGGATGAATGTCGGATAACAACAGATCAATTAGAGTCTAGAGAAAATAATGAATCGCCATGCCAGCATTCAGCACGGTCATCACGAAATCGGTAACAAATATAAACAACATCAAGCCCCTTACTTGCCAAACGCCTTCGCCCCGGCGGTTCTGGATAGCTACAGGCACATTCCCAGCAAACTGTGTGGCGTGCGCTAATGCTATGCAAGCCAAAATCAAGGCCCATTGAAGATCCTTATCAAACAATGACGTATTCAAAAGCAACAATAAGCTCAATGCCATGAGTGCCAAGTTAAATCCAGCAACGAACTTCCCTGATAGGATTAGCGTTTCAAAAACGGGCGTATCACGGTGCTCCTTGGGTACAACAATCTTTGCAAATATGCGCCCACGGATTTGAAAAGTGTGAAAACCACCGAAGAACCATAAGGCGTTTAAGCCGAGCAATAACTCCAAAACCATAATCTACTCATCCTACTTATCAGCAATAACTAGCATCCACCATTATAAGCACAGAAAAGCCCTTAACACTGAGGTACCGTAGTTCATTTAGATCGAAGTTTCAGAAAGTCTATGACTCTTCCCCAGCTTGGAAATGCATCTGAACCGAGATGCAACAACTCTCCTACAAAGTTTTCTTGACCGTGTCCTGTCGACTTGTCGTCAATCAAGTACTGCCCGATTAGCATTCCTTTGTTTGGTGAGATGATCAGCCGTTTAACCATCTGAATACCAAATACATTTTCAACCCAAACTCTTTTTTCGGTATACGAAAAAGGGTTCATGATAGATGGGGCAGTCAGTATATAAGGCGTAAACTTTTCTGATCGCAAAAGCCAGTCCATGGCATCTCTTGCTCCCTCGATAAGCGGCAGAGATGAGTAAAACCCATATTCAGCCTGCGGAAATCGCATATCTGGATTTACCTCCATGGCTACTTGCATCGCTTTCTTTCGATCAGCTAATGTGTCATCTAAGTCAACGTAAACGATATTACTTGTACATCCACTCATCAGCTACTCACTCTCTAACTTGGCTCTAACCTGCTCAAAGGTTTGTTGATTCAACAATTCACCATTCTCGTAAACCGTCTTAAGTAGTCCCAGCCTCTCCTGTTCAAACAATTGTCGATCAAACAGTTGATAACCATCCGCAATTGGTTCTACTCTTAGCAAACCAGCCGCTGAACGCTTTTCTCCTTTATCGGTGATGGGATCCTTAAATATTTCTCGACCCGCCCCATCAACCTGCCCCCAAGTCGCTTTCATCGCAAAGCCAAAGGTATCCCTGGTCAGGTATTGGTAGGTATAGCTGCCGACACCAAAAACCAAATTGGTAGATGCAAAGCCCTTACGCTCCATTCCCTCTAATATAGCTTTTGCACGTTGAAGGGTAATTGAGTCACCGTAGATTAAACCAACTCGTTCGTGAAGAAGCTTATAGCCATTTTCAGTTTGGCTCCCTCCAAAGATATCCCATAAACACTCTACAGCTCCTTTGTACTCAGGTGTACCCTCTGGGGCATCTGGATCGCCGCATATGACTTTAACCGGATCACCACTATCGGGGCGAAACACAGTCTTTGCCAGACCCATTTGATTCGGCACTCGGTTGAGAATGTCATCTTTTAGCTCAGTAGCAAACTCAGTGATCACCTTCCAAAAGTTCCAGGTATCGGAAACAATGCTGACAACACCGCTAGGATACAGTTCATTGATAAGCCTTTTAAAGGTTTCAATTTCGCTCTCCTTTGTGCCCATACACATTACGCTGTGCTCAGTTGCTGGTACAGAGACACCAACGATCTCGGTTGCCCCGTATAGATCTTCCGCATAATCAATTGCAGCCACAGTATCGGTACCAATAAAACTGGCGAGATGTCCTAATCCAGCCAGAGCTGCATCTTCTGCCCCACTCATTCCTCTGAAGCTAAAGTCATGCGCTTGAATCGGTACTGTATCCAAAGGGGCTCCGGTCTTCTGAGCATACTCAATTAGTAAGCGTTTGTACTCATAGGCGATGGTCGCAGTTGTGCATGGCTTCCAAACCTCAGCGCTGATACTGGTCTCGATATAATTGGTTAACCAGTAAAACTCTGGCAGCGTATTTACGACGGTGAACATCGGCACTTTAATGTTTACACGGCTGCCTTCTTGCAAGGCCTTGATTCTAAGTGGTAAGTAGCCAAGGTCATGTAACGCTTCAATATGGTCCATCGGTATAGCGTCCTCACCCAATGACGTATCCATGCGTCGTTTGTATTTGTTGATTACTTCATCTTTGGGCTTGTCAAAGAACTCAGCCTGCCATTGTTTTTGTAATACTCGTTTTAAGTAAGCCTGCAAACCCAGAAACACGACCCGATTATCAAAGCCATTCAACATCTGAGCCAGCCGGGCAGATCTGGGGGTGAAGTTTGAATAGACATATTCGGTACCTTCCGGATACTGACGCCTGTGGTCTGCTTTATAGAAATCAATAGACATTAATGGATTCATTTTTACCTCCCATTGTCTGATGCTTGATTAATTTTGTGCTCGTACTCGATGACTCGTAGTTTGGGATGATTAGTCTGTTGCCTACTATTTGTGGTTATCACTTCGTCCACTAGACCATCAAACACTTCAATTCCTTTGCTGAAGATTCCGTGTGTAACAAACAAAAAGACTTTAGCTACATTTTTTTCTCGGAGTTGTTGCGCGATCTTGATGAAGGTAAATCCACCATCGCATATATCGTCAGTAACGACTGCGCACTTACCGCTAAGATCATCAATCATCACTTCAGTGTTAACGATCCTTCCTGTCAATGGATCGCGCTTTTTCTCACAATAGACCAACTGCTCAAGACCCAATGCTCGTTGAATATTTGTACATCGAGGAATCGCACCTTTGTCTGGACATACCAAAACAGTGCTCTCTTGTTGCAGCAACTTGGTTAGTTCGACATCAGATAAAATGATGTCGGCAGGAGCCACATTCACTGCATCAACTAACCTCAACCCAACGTCGCTGTGACAATCCCAAGTCACAATATTCGCCGGCCTTATTGTGCGAACTAACTGAGCAAATACTTCTAGTGAAAACGCCTGACCTGGCGCACAAACCCTGTCTTGACGAGCATATGGCAGATAGGGAAGCTCGAGATTAACCTTCAGTTCACTGCCGAATTGATTGCGTAAAGCGTTTACAAGCAAAAGCAAATCAAGAATATCATCGGAACTAGAAATGTTTGCTTGCAAATCAACCTCAAGAACATCTTCCGCGTCGTTTGCAAGAAGTTGTATATGCCTTTCACCACCCGAAAAGCTTATTGATTGATAGGCGATCTCTTCGTTCTTCGCTTTGATGCTAACTTTCATTTCAATATACTGTCTCTGCAACAATAAATATATATTGTCATAGTGTACATATATAGTCAACAAAATTTTTTTATCCTAACTCTGCTGTCCAAAAAGGGGTATCGGGATACAAGTTAGTCCTTAGAACTTCTATGAGAGAATCGAATCAGGATCCAGTTCTTGTATTTGAAAATAAACATTGGTTGACCAGAAAAGAGGCCAAACAGCGGTCGATCTTGCCCTGGTGTTTTAGCTTTTAACTTCGGTTCCTCTGCAAGCCTGATCGACAAGTTTTAGCAAGAATGGGATTCGATGATCACCATGCATCCCGTGTATACAGGATTGAGCACGTTCAACATCCATTCCGACGGCGGTTATCCAACGTGGCTTTTGACTTTTGCCTCGATAAACTTGATCCGATTCATGGGTGTCCAAGAAAATGCTTTTAGCTACCCCGGCGATTGGAATAGATTGATCCAGCGCTCGATATAAATGCATAACTAAACCATCATTCTTGCTTGGTCCTAGGTATACAGAGCCATCAACGACACAACCAATGTCTTAAGAAACGCTGCCTAGCAACTCTAATGTGCAAGGCAAGTCACGCTTATAAAATGCCTCAGGTTAATAGGGCGCTACATCGGTAAGCTGCACTTTTACGATTTCACTCGCAGACACGCAGACCAGTCATCAAAATGACTCCAGCTGCGACAGCTTCATCTTTAAAATTCTGCACATTGACCGCCACCATCATCCTATATATTTTCGGGGGTACGGTATCTATTAACCACCCCCCCATTTTCAGTCTGAAAGAAATCAAAGCCGTCATCATGCATCTGCTTACCCTCTATTTGAAGCAAGGCTGGCTTTCCATATCTTGAACAAACACTCATTGAAGTCTTTTGATTTTCACTTAAAAGTTGAAATGCACTTAGACGTAAATTCAGGGAAGTGTCATGCTTCAAACGCAATCGCTAAACACGAGATAGGATTTCCGAAAGGCTTGACTGATCTAGACGCGTTGAAAAGCCAAACGCATGGGGTGGTTCAACCGGCGCAGACCATATCGCTCGCTAGAGACACGTATTGTGAACAGTTACGCGCCACTAAAGTCTTGCAAACGAATGCAGTAATTAGCCTGCAGTAGAATAATAATTTAAAGACAAATCACGGAGTACTTACTATTTGAGACTGCGACAGGAATACAAAATTCACCCTCACTAGTTGGCAGATCCACTAACTTGAAACTATATAACTCCTGTTGGAAGGGGACCCCCATGTCAGCAGTAAAAACGACATATTTAGAGTCAGGGCTTATTAGATAGTTAGTGACACGGGGATTCAAGTTCACTCCGACGAAGTCAATCGGATCAATAAGTGGGGGTAATTCACTAATCTTAATCTCTCGCCCCCCATTAATGCTCACACTGTATAGCTGAGGACGCGTCGTTCTACCTTGGTTGGCATCAAATACCAGATGACTGGTATAGAATACTTTAGAACTGTCTGGAGCAATTTTAATATTCCGAATGACTTCCTGCGGTCCTTTATCAACATTGATTTTGGTAACAACCTCATCATTGTCTGTTCGACTACTGAGCATGTCTGTTCGACTACTGAAATAAACCATGTACTCAGAGTTTGGGCTGAATCTAGGAAAAACATAACCACTATCATCAACATTAAAATTTACAGAAGTCGAAGCCCCTCCATTAATAGGTACACGGAATCGCCTATACGGTAAGTTACCAAAAGGGCTGCCTGTAATATAGAAAACCGAACTACCATCAGGAACGAATTGGAACCTCAGAACCCTCTCATCAGCAATTAAACTTGTACTAAGTTTAGTTTGCGCCCCGCCAGCAATTGGAGTGCTAAACAATTCTGAATTGAATATATAGATTGCACGCTTCCCATCCAAGCTAATATCAAAAGCACCTACAGAAACATCAGATTCAATATTTAGTTTTTCAGATACCCCTCCCTGTATCGGGACACTATAAATAGAGTCAATATTTCCCAACTCAGCCCTATAAACGACGTGGGTACCGGTTGAACTTAGCTTATAAGAATCGAAATTATTCTGACTACTTGAAAAATCGAGACTCCCCACATTGAGCACTGATACTGCCCCCCCGGCAATAGGAACACTCGATATTTTCAGGTCTCCGTCAGTGTTTACAGTTTCATAGACTACGTATTGACTATCAGAACTTATTTCAAAGCGTTGTTGATAGCCTTCTTGAGGTGTGCTTAAAGGTGTGGATGTTCTGGCAGCAATAGGAACACTGTGAATAGAGGTTTGCCCATTAATAACTGCTTGATAAACTATATATTTGCCATCAGGACTCACTGCCGGAGAATAAACGCCGGCTCGACCATCCGCAGGCAAGAAGTTTGTTAAAGGGATTGGTATGCCCCCACCAATCGGAACACGAAAAAGATTATGAATATTTACATCATTGTTTCGCATTGTATAAACAACAGTTTTGCTGTCCGGGCTAATTGCAAACTGTGAGGCTTCCGACCCAAGTGAGATGCCACTTAGCTTAACCCTCGGACCGCCATCGACTGAAACACTGTACAGTTCGTACTTCCCCGAAACTTCTTGATCTGAAGAAAAAACAATCCTTGAGCTATCCGGGCTGAATTTGAAGCCAAAAGGAGCGACGTCCCCGCCAGGTACCATGTCGCCGCTTATTTTAATCAGGCGAGCGCTTATTGAACCAGCCATGAAGAATCCAAAAACAATGAGTACTATCAATTTAGCTACATTTTTGTGCATCTATGCTCACCCACAATGACGAAGTTCCTAAAAAGCAAGTTGGTTGTAGCGTCCAGTCCAAACTTCGGCACTTCTACCAAAACCAATACTACATTGCTTAAAACAATAAGTCTTGAAAACGAATAGAGTACTCATCAAGAATTTGCCTCACTCGGTGCGAGTCATTTATTGATGACTCTTTAATTCAAGAATAGTTAAATAATTTTCGCCCAGCTTCGCCATAGAATTGCTTTTCGAACACACCTTTACAACACCAGAAAAAATAATCTTATCGTGGAGATCCATTTTTTTAATCGATCAACTCTCATGTAAGCCTAAGTTTTCTTGTTTTGCCCTATTAGCTCATCAATACTGGTCCACCCTCCGTCACTTAGCTCGAGACCGATTGAGTCTGGCTGGTGACGCAGAATGAAGCTTAGATATTTTGATACCTTCTTTAAATCCATATTGTTATTTCCTTTTTGTCAGCAGGTTAAGGCTTTCTGTATTCCCCGACTACCTCAATCCTTCCGACAATATTCTTGTTTAGTTCTTCGAGCTCATCGGCAGGAATCCACCACTCGGTATGATGAGCCCCGCCGACTTGCTCGACCTTGTAGTTATCAACGAAGTCCTTATTAACTTCGAACTTGGTTACATAGCCAACACCGGCGTCTTTGATATTCCATTGAGTGGCTATTTTTTTAGCGTATTTTTCATTGGTTACAGGGTAGAAAATAGGTTGCCCTGGCAGTCTTGGTGGCCACGCGGTGTAACCTGAGTCTTTTACCAGTTGTAACTCATTCGGCCCTGTTGGCCGATACATGGTTATTGTTTTCATAATCTAATCCTTATATGTGGCCTCATATCTCTGATGAAGCCTGATTGCTAGATCCCTAATGTCATTCTCACCTTCAATAATTGGCAGTTCGGTTTCCAGCATTTTTTGAGCGCCGTTGAAGGCTCCCCAAATTGCGCCAGCCATCGCTGCAATCGTGTCTGTATCGCCACCTATATTCTTTGCAGAGTTTAATAACTCTATGAAAGGCCTATGTCTAAATATCAAGCCTAAATAGATGGTGGTAACACATGATTCCTCAGCGGTAATGCCGTTGCCGAGCTGGTTTTCAATCTCCCTGTAGCTCAGTTGCTTATCTGAACTTAACTGATTAATACAGATATTCAACTTTCGATTAAAAACTCTATTGTTGGAAAGCTCCATTAGAGATTCACAAATTGAATAATTTTCTAAATTCATAAAAGCGTAAGAAGTTGCATAGGCCAAAAGCATAGCCCCCTCTACTGCTAGAGGATGTCTGTGTGTTATTTCAGACACGCTTACTATGGTGTCCTCAAACAGCTCATCAGAATTGTTGACACACATGGCTAAAATAGGTGCGCGCATAGCTGCACCATTCCCAAATGAGCCCTCCGGGTAAATACTTTTACTCGCGTCTTTCCATGAATAGCCATCGCGTATTCTCTTCAAAACTTTGGCAGCGCTGGGGCCATACCCCCTAGACCATTTATAGCTGCTAGCAAACTCGCTCGCAGTCTTTTCTTGATCGATCTTCCCTTCAGTTAAAAACGACGTAGCAATATCAATCGACATTTGCGTATCGTCAGTAAATCTCAATTCTCCTGTTTTCGTTTTGCCTACTAGCCTCCAGAGCAAACGCTCTATTGGCCCACCTTCAAATGGTGCGCAGATTGCATCTCCATAAGCTAACCCAAGAAAGCACCCTATGAATTTATCCTTGCTTGGAATCATCTTGTCTCAACAAGGCTCTTCTCAGTTGTGATTCTAACTTCGCATCGAAGCAAACAAGGCTTACGGCCTTAATCTGTTCATCTTCACTAAGAAAACCACTGACTTCACTCACCGCGATATCACATGCTTGATCTAATGGGTACCGATAGGCTCCACAACTGATTGCCGGAAATGCAATTGTCTTGACATTATTAACTACGGCCAACTTCAAGCTCTCTCGGTAACATGAGGCTAATAGCTCTGCTTCGCCTCGGTCACCGCCATACCAAACGGGGCCGACTGTGTGAATCACATATTGAGCTGGTAATCGGTAGCCACCGGTAATTTTTGCAGCGCCAGTTTTACAGCCGCCCGCTTTTTTGCATTCGGCCAAAAGCTCAGGCCCTGCGGCTCGATGAATGGCACCATCGACTCCACCACCGCCGCACATCGCATTGTTGGCCGCGTTGACAATAGCGTCAACTTTCAACAATGTGATGTCACCTCTTACAATCTCGATTCTAGCCATTGTTCTTTTCCAACTATTTACTCAACCGCTCTCGGACTTCCATCAACGCAAACCCAAGCAAGTTTTCGCCTTTCCAACGATTTGGATTTGAGGCCGCTTCGCTATCTTCTGACAATCCAATTCCCCAGACTCGATCTACCGGGCTAGCTTCCACCAGTACTCTTTCGCCTGTTTTTAGAAGAAATTCTTTTAGTTCGGCATTACTCTTAAACTTGGCAAGGTTCGCATTCACTACAAGATCAAATTTGTTTTCGTTCCATCTTTCTTGATTGAAGTTTCTAACCTTTCTGCCTTCGGCTTTAGCGGCACCGGGATTATTGGCTTTCAAAATATTTGCCATTGCCAATTCGTCGCCGAACAATTTGGCTTTGCCGTACATCATGTAGTGCTCAGCGGTGGCAAACTCTTTACCATCCTCTGAAAACGGTGCTCCATACCATTGACTAAAACACGCTTTGGTTACAGCCTGGCCTGTATGCGTATGCCCCCAGAAAAATAAGTATTTAACTTTGTTTCCTTTATTTACGTAGTCTTCTAATTCTCTTCTTGTTCTAATCTTCATGACTTCCTCTATCAGTAAAAAGCAATTCCATGCTGAAAATTGATTTTTACATTTACTCTTGTAACGGCCTAGAAAAATAGGTGTCTCGATCAGCCTTGGTTGATCGGAACAGTTTGGCTGGTCGTTTACCCGCAATTTTGCTATTACCGGTTTCTTCTACCATGCCCGCAGTCAGCACTCGATTTCTAAATGCTTTGGCCTGCAGTGTTCTGCCGAGAATCATTTCAAACACCTTTTGCAATTCCGTTAGAGTGAATTCCTTGGGCATCAACTCAATGGGCAGTGCGGTGTAAGTTGCTTTAGCCCGCAGTCTATCGATAGCGATATCAATTAAGACGTTATGATCAAAAGCCAACTTCTGCTTTTCGATTTTCGACAGCGGCCACCACTCGGATTGATTACCTACGTCTGCTACCTTGACCCTTGTGATATCTACTAAGGCGTAGTACAAAACCGTAAGCGACCAACCGCGAGGATCGCGTTTTGGTGAGCCGATGGTTTCAACCTGCTCCAGATATCCAGAGGACAAACCTGTTTTTTCTTTAAGCTTTCTGTGTGCGGCCGCTTCGGTTGATTTATCTTTTTTGAGATCGATAAAGCCACCGGGTAAAGCCCATTTACCTCTACTTGGGTGTTCATCGCGATGCACCAAAAGAACATTCAATTCTCCTTCAATTAGAGAGAGTATTGCCATGTCTACTGTGCAAAGAGGGACATCAAAATCATGAATGTTGTAGTTCTTTAAAAACTCTTTCTCGCTCATATTTTTATGTCTCCTGATAGCGAAACCAAGACCTGAATATTAATTGTTTTAGAAACAATATATTAATTATTGTCTCTATGACCATTAATGTCAAATAATATTTTTAAGAAGCATCTCACTTTAGCCATAAGCTCAATATATTGATATAAATTACGGCAACCAGCACTCTGTTTTGACAATATAGGTATTTTTAAACGTTCAGGAAAAACGTACTATGAGCCTAAGAGAGTGAATACCTGCGCTATTTAATATGCTTGAAGAATCAACAAAGCGGCGTGCCAGATTAGACTGGCGTGTCCTTTTTGGAATCGTACTTACATCTTTCTGGTTGCTATCAGGTGTTGTTTATCTATTTGCCAAGGTTGGGTTTGGCAATTTTACAGACCTGCCCGTCGGTGAAATTGGCAGCTTCTTGGAGGGTGCCTTTGCTCCGCTGGCTTTCTTGTGGTTAGTCATCGGTCATTTTATGCAACAGTCCGAAATATCAGCGAATACTCAGGCTCTGCAGGCTCAGGAACAAAGTATCAAACGCCAAGAATTACAGTCGCGCCGAGATGGTTTCTTCAAGCTATTGGAATTGGTACAGGGCCAACTGGGATCAATAGCTGGGTTTCACTTTATCTCGGTTGTTGGATCAACTGGTACTGGAGAGGTTAGCGACGAACAGTATTCTGAAATGCGTTCCCAATCTGCTAACGGAGATTCGGCTCTTTTTGTCCGCCAGATGATATCTCTAGCAACGACTCACCGAGACGATCCAGAAAAAATGAAGGAGATTTTTCTCGGCACCGACATTCGGCAGCGTCATAGCGAGAACTACGAGCGAATCTTCGGGGAGATACTCTCGACTGCAAATGACATTGACCACCAAAACCTGATTGAAAATGCGCTAGTCTATGGCTCACCCTGGGGCATGCACTACCGAATAATCCGACACATTCAAGGCAAAGAAAGAATCAATGAACTATCGGGCTTTGTCACTATGCAGGGAAAATCTCAGTAGCAACCGATACGCTATTAGTGCCATTCTAATAGCGCATCAGTTCGGATCAGCTGCTCAAACCAGGTTTTAGCTAAGCTATTTTCCCTCGTGCAACGCAATCAGCGGTTGCCGAGCCAGCCCATGCATCAGGTTTTATAACCGGGTTCAAGCTAGTCACACCTTTCACATAGCCCACCGCTTGTTTCACAATTGAATTGGATGCATGTTCTGGGCTTGGATTAACATCGATGTGTATTTCTACCTCTCTACCTGAAAGAATGTCAGACATAGCATCAAAGCATTCCACAGATTTATACACCTCGTTCATCAAGCGTAATTTAGGTGATCGAAGCGATTGGTCGTACACGGGTTCAACTTCAGTGTAGCTGAATATTTTACAACCGTGTCGGTTATCAATATGCACAATCAATACCACTGCATAGCGGGCGAAGTATTCAACGCGCTTTCGCTCTTTGTTGTATCGACGACTTACTACACTGTCGCACCCGATATACACTTTTCCATGTACGTTATCTAAGTAGTTTTTTATTTCCTGCTTTCGCCTATCACTGAACATTTCCTCATCTCCAGTTGTTATGGAGTCCGAGGAGGTAATCGAAACCTCACCCTATGGCTTTGCAGGCCATGGTCAACCCTGTTGTCCCGGACAATGGAAGGTGAAGGCGGATTCGAACCGCCAACCTCCGACTTCAAAGGCCGGAGCTCTACCTGTTGAGCTATTCACCTATTGGTGGAGATGTTGGGTTTCGATCCCAAAGACAGGCAGCTTGCAAAGCAACCTCGCTGAGCCACAGCTCACCCCCAATATTGGCACCCTCGGAGAGATTCGAACTCCCATCTGACCAGTTCGTAGCCGGCCGCTTTGATCCATTAAGCTACAAGCGTATGGCTCTGGCGTAAGGACTCGAACCTTAATCTCTCGGTTAACAGCCGAGTGCATAGACCTGCCATGCTTCGCCAGAGTAAAACTGGTGCTGAATCAGAGAGTGGAACTCCGTTGTGAGGTTTACAAAACCACTGCATCGCCAGCAATGCTTATTCAGCTTGGTAGGCCGTGAAAGAATCGAACTTTCCTCTACCCCTTATGAGGGGGCAGCTTTTACCATTAAGCTAACGGCCTAAATTTTGGTGCGTCAGGTGAGACTCGAACTCACATGCTAAAAGCGGCGAGGCTTAAACCCGCTGTGTATGCCATTCCACCACTGACGCCTGACGGTGGAAGACGGCTCCTTGAGAGAAAGCGTCCTCAGCAAGAAGCCGCATCACCACCAACTTTTGGTCGTCTTGACTGGAATCGAACCAGTGACCGCACCCTTATCAGGGGTGAGCTCTTCCAACTGAGCTACAAGACGTTGGCTCTAGAGACTGGGGTCGAACCAGTATTGTCAAAAGACACGGGTTAACAGCCCGTTGCATTACTATCTCTGCCACTCCAGATCAAATTTGGTACCGAGAATGAGAGTCGAACTCATAACAACCTGGCGGGGCCGCCCGTGCGGTCTAAGCCAGGCGCCTCTGCCAATTGGGCTACCTCGGTGTGGTACTTCGAGTTGGTTTCGAACCAACGACCTCCGCTGTGTAAAAGCAGCGCTCTACCCATCTGAGCTATCGAAGCACAGGACCAGTTTGGGGTGACCTATGGAATTCGATACCCAAGGGGCACGATGATCCATATCTACCTGAGTCACATTCAGGGGCTTTTGCCAATTAAGCTAAGGCCACACCGAACCAGTCTAAAATGTCTTAACTGCAGGCCGGCGTAACCCGGCAAACGCTTTCTGAAATTAGAGATCTCTCCCTATCTCCAATTCCAATCTGGCTGAATCCATCCATCAAACCAGAGTTCTCTTCCAATGAAGTGGTTGGTAAACGTCCTTCGCTCGTTACAACCAACCGGTGCCCGCCTATTCACTTGCGGTTCTGCAATTAACTTGGTGCGACCTCCAGGTATCGAACCTGATTCTTCGGTGCTTCAAACCGACGCAATGACCTCACTTGCTCAAGTCGCCTTGTATTGGCGGTGTCGAAGGGAAAAGACTCGTAGAGTCCATCTACTCGGGGCTTCGCCCCAGCCTTCGGCTGCCAAAATCTGTTCCCGACAGATTTTTGAACCCTCTTGGTACGGATAGACAATCCACTACATCTCCAATCTGCCACGACACCTGGTATATCCGACGTGAGCCTTCAGCCCGAGATGCGAACCCGCATCTTCCAGCTTGAAAGGCTGGCGTTCTAGTCCAGTTTCAGCAACTACTGATTCTGGGGATATACGGTTGTGAGGGCAGGTAACGCTCCTACTAAATTCGGCCTATGAAGCAGAATCGAATACTTATTCTCCTCACCTAAAAATCTTTAACTCTATGTTTTATTTAAATTATTCGTCCTCATTTCAAAAAAAAAGCCCAGCGGTTTAACGCTAGGCTTTGGTGAAAGTTCCTAAATCGGATCTATACTAAACCTAGCATCAATGCCTACCCTCCAGATCGAAGTCTGTGCGAATGAGGGCCTGCGGATTACTCGCATGACATATCGATAAATAGTTTTTGCTTCGCATTAAAATCACATTTTTACCTATTATTTAAATTGGTCAGAGAGAGTGGACCTCGGTACCCCCTAGAGGGGTGTTTGAACCACTGACTTCTCGCGTCCAAGGCGGGGACTCTGGCCTGACTGACGCTCCGACAGACCGTCTACACCCTGATTTTTTATATTAATTAGTTTTCGTTTCTTTGTTAGTTGTTAATCTTTTCGCCAGGAAAAAAAAAGCCCAGCTTGGTTAGAGCTAGGCTTCAGAAATAAATCTCAAATTGTGAGTTATTTCACACCTAGCAAACGCGACCCTCCCAGTTATCCGAGCGATACATGGCCTGCGTGCAAATCGCATGGCAACTTAGTTTTTGTATCGGTAAAGAAAACATTTTTTCGCGTTTAAAAAGTAAAGTTTGTTTCGATGGGCAGAATGCTATTTCATGTTGAATTTAAATGTCAACAACTTTTTCAAATTAATTTTTAGCCAAAATTTCCATGAAGTCGCGATCATAATCTAAGGAAAATTGAAGTGGACGGGCAATCAAAAATAAATTCGAACCTCTCTCAGAAATTAGAAATAAATCCATATTTATCAAATGTTTGCTAAACTTTATGAAAATCCTTATTTGACAATTTTGAATACTTGAATAGTTAGATAATTTTCGACTGACATCGACTATTGACGTGCTTTTTGAGCACACATTTTCGACACATAAAAAAATAATCTTATCGTAGCAGTCCATTTTTTTCTCTACTAATTCCGATGAGCTGTTCGAGATTTTCGAAATTTAATGAGAAGTTTTCGGATTCTCGCCTGCCAGTTTTTAGCCTCCTTATTTTCGACGTCGAGACTGTTTTCTTCCATTACCTTTCTATTTCGTTTTTTTGATCTAGTCTTATTACTCTTAAATTGCTTATTGCCAGGCACCACTGAATCAGTACGCTAGACTTTTACGATTCAATTCACTTCCTAAGAATCGAGCACCTGAAATCGTTAAATGTGCATAGTCCGAGTAGACTATCTTATTATCAATTGGAGAAAGAACGATGCACAGTTCCTCAGGACACAGCAGTTTATTAACATCAACAAATTCGGCGCCGTGTTGTTCAGCGATCGCTTTCAATTGATTGTTTGCTTGAACATAAGACCGTTTTTTGTATTTATCCACAAACTCCACCAAACCTTCTGCTCGACGATGCTTCATAGCCAATGTAGGCACATCATGAAACGAAGCACGAGCTCCCACAACAAAGATTCGAGCAGAGGTATTTTCAGCTAAAAAAACTAGAGCTTTATCAAGGTTAGAGAATGATGGTTCTCGCCATGATGCAGCGAGATAGATACTACTGGCCTTTCCAAGTTGATGAATATCGAATGCTTCGGTTCTCATTTCATTGCATTTTCGATTGATTGAATCTCGTTCATTATAAGATCCAGGAAGAATCGGCTGACATTGTGCGATTACTTTAAGTAGCTTTATGTTCAAATTGGGATAAGCAAACCTAAGTGCCAACATAGTGTCCTCTGCAAAACTGTCTCCTATGATGAAATGCTTAGACACATTTGCGTCATCTAGAAAAGAATTTTGAATCTCAAACAAAAGATTTTGCTTTTCGTCCTCCAGAGTGTCTAGGTTACTTATTGAGCTTATAATCGGTTTTGCTTCCTCTGGATAACGCCATTCCCAGCCCTTCCCTAACGACATGCCCAAGCCCAATCCAGCTATAAATAATCCAGAAAAGCAAATTTTTACTATGTTAGCCTTTCTGATCTGCTCACCATTCGATAGGCGAAAACGTTGTTCAATACCATGATGCAGAATCATCGCCAATAGAAATATAGATGGCATCACGAGCAACAACGATCGAGGCCCAATGCCTCCCAGTTTTGAGTAGCTTACCAATACAATTACGGGCCAATGCACCAGGTATAGTGAGTATGAAATCTTTCCTAAATAAATAGATACATCATTCGTCAATAGTCCATTGACGAATTTTGAGCGTCCAAAAAGAATCATTAACGCGGCCCCAATACAAGGGATTGCAGCCATAACCCCCGGAAATTGCGTAGACTCACTGTAAATAAAGATGGGAATCAGTATTAAACTGAGGCCCAGCAGTCCTGCCAATGCAGAGCGAAAAGAGTCATGCCGTGGTCGTGCAAAAAAAACGAGCACGGCACCCATGGCAAACTCTCCAATGCGAAAGGGCATCCAATAAAAAACTAAATCTCTATAATCACTCAGCAATGACTCTGCCAAGATGAACGATACACTCAAGAACGCTACCATGCTGAGCTGAGCAAACTTTCTGTTTATTGAGACACACAAACAAACAATTAATGGCCAGATCAGATAAAACTGCTCCTCAACCCCTAAGGACCAGGTGTGCAGCAGAGGCTTGAAGGTTTTTGCCTCATCAAAGTAGCCTGCTTCCCACCAGAAGAGAATATTTGAGAAAGATAAAACGGAGGCTACCGAGGCCCCTCCGAGAGCAGCCAAGTGCTCTGGAGTTAAAATGAAAAACGCGGCGATTTGAGTCACTAAAACAGTAACAAATAGAGCCGGAAGCAACCGAAATACTCTGCCTATGTAAAAGCTACTAAAACTAAATGTTCCGGATATTTTGGCATTGACTATATTCTTGGTAATCAAGTAGCCGCTGATTACGAAAAACACATCGACCCCTATGAAGCCTCCATCAAATCCTGGAATCTCTAGATGAAATAGTAAAACCGCTAGAACTGCGATAGCTCTTAGACCATCAATTTCCGAGTAATATTCATGCCGTTGCAGATTCATACAATATCCGTTACCTGACTCTCAATTCCTTAAAATCGATTCCATATTTGTCTAGCATCTGCTTTACACGGTGAGAATCATTCACTGATTGTTTCTTGAGTCTCGATTTATCAAACAATTTTCGACCTGCCTCTGCCATAGAGTGCGATTCTGAGCAAACTTCGCATACTATGCCGATCATCATGAGGTCGAATAGATCCAAGCTATGATAAATGTCTTTATCAATCAGTTTCTCCAGATTTGCGGTGGAAAATTTCGACTTGTTTTCTTTCGATTCCACGAATAACCAACTGCCCTTCAATCGCTCTATTTCCTGCGCGACATTCTCCTCATCGATACGGCCTCCTTCTGAAAGAACCCCCATTCGAGTCACGCTAGAGTTAAGATCTCTAAAGTTTCCAATCCATGTCGCGTCTACTGATTTAGCAAATTTGAGATACTTAGCTCGAGCTTGTTTGTTGAATGCTAGCTGTTCACCGTATCGTTGGCTGTACTTTTGTAACTCAAAATCCAAGTTTGGTTCAAAGTCTTCCATACGCTTTGATAGCGCTGGTAGCTCGTAAGTCCAAATATTAATACGAGCGATTAGGTCCGAGCGGAACTTGCCTTCATTAGCAAGCGCTTTTAAATCTCGGTTTGTCCCGGCGATCAATTGGAAATCGCTACTCACCTCTTTGTCTGCACCCACGGGCAAAAATCGTTTCTCTTCAATCGCTCGAAGCAACATAGCTTGTTCATCAAGACCAAGCTCCCCTACTTCATCTAAAAACAGTAGGCCTTGATCTGCCTCCTTTAATAGTCCTGCCCGACTGTTATTTGCACCTGTGAAAGAACCTTTGGTGTGACCGAACAAGGCAGACATTGCATTATCGCCGCGCAATGTGGCGCAGTTAACGGCCACCAAACTGCCTGTTACTTTGCCCAGGTGTTTCTTCAAATCGTAGATACGTTTTGCCAACTGGGTCTTTCCAGCTCCGGTTGGACCCGTTAGCAGCATCGGCTCGACAGATCGAATAGATACCTTTTCAATCTGGTTGATCATGGCATTGAACTGCTTGTTCTTAGTGGCGATTCCGCCTTTTAGTCGATCTAAGCTACTTTCCTTTTCTTGGTGAAAGCGCGATGCAATTTGATCGTACTTTGATAGATCCAAGTCGATAAGTTGATAGTTGCCTGGTCCACCTTCCTTACGATTTGGTGGAGAGGTTTGTATCAATGCACCGGGCAAATAGTTAGTTTCTGCCAACAGATATAAGCAGATTTGCGCCACGTGTGTTCCTGTAGTGATGTGCGTAACATAGCGTTCTCTTTCGGGCTTAAACGAATACGTGCGTGCGAAGTCGAACAGTTCGCTGTAGACCGTTTCAAAATCCCACGGGTCTTCCATCTCTACATGATGATGTATCACCTTAGTTTCAGGTGATACTGCTTCGATGTCCTTGGTAACAAGGTCAGCTAAATCTTGAAAATGAGGCTGAAACAATAATTCCAGACGATCAATGATCAGATCATCTTGCTGACACATTGACAAGGTTGGCCGCCAAGCATCCCAACGCTTCTTACCAAATCCACGGTCATCAAGTGAGGTTCCTAATAGGCTTATCACAACAGTCTTCATATATCTACAAAAATAACAATCTATTTAATTAGATAGATTAATATTTTACCCTAAATATCCAAAGGCTCGACAAAGAGACGAATAAATTTTTTATTCTAATAAAAAACATACACTTAAGAACTTTCTAACTCGTTTATCAGAAAGTTGGCACGCTCCTCGCTAAATGTGTGGCATATCAAATAAATAGAACGAGAAATACTATGACAACTCAAAGGTTAAGCCAAAACTACCAAGTAACGCAGGACGGTGGTGTGCCAATCAAGTCTTGGACCAAAGGTGTTGCGTTTGAAGATCAGGCACGTGAGCAATTGATCAATATTTCCAAAATGCCCTTTATCCATAAATGGGTAGCGGTAATGCCAGACGTGCACTTAGGTATCGGCGCGACCATTGGGAGCGTAGTACCAACAATAGGCGCGGTTATTCCAGCGGCCGTTGGTGTGGATATTGGCTGCGGAATGATGGCGGTGAAAACCAATATGACGTCACATCAGTTGCCAGAAGATTTAAGCGGAATCCGAAGCGCGATTGAAAGTGCAGTACCGCATGGTCGATCAGCCCATCGTCGTGGCGGCCGAGATAAAGGTGCTTGGGCCAACGTACCAGAAGATGTTGCCAAAGCTTGGACACCACTGTCAGCTAAGTTCGACTTGCTTAAAGAGAAGCATAGCGTGCTGAAGAACACTAACAACATAAATCATTTGGGAACACTGGGAACCGGTAATCACTTCATTGAGATTTGCTTAGATGAACACGATACCGTTTGGTTCATGTTGCATAGCGGATCGCGTGGAGTGGGCAACCGAATTGGAAATCACTTTATCGAACAAGCCAAGAAAGATATGGAACGTTGGATGATCCAGCTGCCTCATAAGGACTTGGCTTATCTACCAGAAGGTTCAGATAACTTTGTTGACTACGTTGAAGCCGTGGAGTGGGCGCAGACTTATGCGCGAATCAACCGAGAAGTAATGATGGCAAGAGTTATCGCTGCGGTTAAGAAAACGCTAGGTTTTGACTTTGAAGCTCGAGCAGAAGCGGTGAACTGCCACCATAACTACGTGTCTCGCGAGAACCACTACGGTAAGAATGTTTTGGTAACCCGGAAAGGAGCCGTGCGCGCCAGGGAAGGCGAAATGGGGATTATCCCAGGAAGCATGGGTGCCAGATCGTTCATCGTACGTGGACTTGGAAACGAAGAAAGCTTTTGCAGCTGTAGCCACGGTGCTGGACGAGTAATGTCCCGAACTGCAGCAAAAAAAGCGGTGTCGTTAGAAGAGCACAAAGAGGCGGTTAAAGGCGTTGAGTGTCGAGTGGATGAGGGTGTGATTGATGAAACACCTAAAGCCTACAAAGATATCGACAAAGTAATGGAAGCGCAAAGCGACTTGGTGGAAGTGGTTTATACACTCAAACAAATCGTTTGCGTAAAAGGGTAAAGGGATTTTTACCTATGGCATGGAAAGCGCGGCAAGGCCATGGACGGCCGTCTGCCGGTTTGAGGTAAAAGAGATGAAAAGTAACAAACAGCGTAGAAAAGAAATTAAAGCGAAACGAAGAAAGCGAACAGAGTTAAAAGCGGTTGGCTCACTGAGAGTTGTTAGCTACCGTCCGTTATATAGCGTCGAGGCAAATCAAAACGAATTGCTACACAACAACACCTATGGGTTACTGCCCAGATACTATATTGATAAGCCATTTAAGTGCCGCGACTGCGGAAAACACGAAATATGGACCGCGACTAGCCAGAAGTGGTGGTATGAGGTGGCAAAGGGCCACATTGACTCTACAGCCATACGTTGCAAAGCTTGTCGAAAAAAACTGCGCTTAGAAAAAGAACAACAAAAACAACACATGAATTTAATGGCTCAGCGGAAACCCCATCCAAATGAGACGTTTTTCAAAAAAAGATACTAAGAAAAAATGAATAAGGAATTAAAAATAGTAGACGGCTCATTCGGTGAAGGTGGGGGCCAAATTTTACGAACCTCTTTGAGTCTTTCAATGTGCACCGGGACGCCAGTGCGCATTGAGAACATCCGGGCTGGTCGAAGAAAAACAGGCTTGCTTAGACAACACCTTGCCTGCGTGAGAGCAAGTAAAGAAATTTGTAACGCTAAAGTGATAGGCGACGAACTGGGGTCCTCAACCGTGGAGTTTCATCCCGGAACAATTAGAGCTGGCACATACGATTTCGCTATTGGTTCGGCAGGTAGCACAAGCCTGTTGTTTCAAACTGTACTGCCTGCTCTATTGATGGCCGAAGCTCGTTCAACCGTCAGCTTCTCTGGAGGCACGCACAATGATTTAGCTCCAAGTTTTGATTTTATCAAGCACAGCTTTATTCCTGCATTAGAGAAAATGGGCATAAATGTTGAAGTGGAATTGCATTCATACGGCTTCATGCCAAATGGTGGTGGCAAGTGGACAGCCAAAATTAAACCCATGAGTGAGATCAAATCTTTAGATATGAGCGAGCGAGGCACTATCACTTCCAGACTTGCAGTCGTAACTCAATCGGGAATTAGCCGCAGCGTTGCAGAGAGAGAGTTAAGTCGAGTACAGAAAAAATTGAAGTGGAATGACAACGAATTGATTATTAATCAAGTTGAGTCTATCGGTCCTGGCAACATAGTTTCGCTGCGGGTCTCCAATGGACACATTAGTGAAGTAATAGAGTTTGTGGGTGCTAAAAACCTATCGGCAGAGCGAGTCGCCGGTAAAGCGATTGCTGCCTTGAAACAATACCTTGATTCAGGCGCCGCGATTGGTGAATATCTATGCGATCAGTTACTGCTGCCAATGGCGCTGGGTAAGGGAGGGAGTTTTACAACTTTCGAACCGAGCCTGCATACAAGGACCAACATATTGGTGATTGAAAAATTCTTAGATGTGGATACTAAAGTCAGCCAACAAAAAAACAACTTTTTTAGAATCACTGTTAGAACTGACAATCAACCAGAGAAAGAGAATGAAAAGAGTTACACTTAAAAACTACTAGCAAACTGAAACGCCAGACTGCTGATAGAAATCAGTCTTTATTGCTCTCGGAGAGACGTTTACTCTCCTTTTTCAACGGGCTTCCTTGCGGGCAAAAGTTGGCGGCAAAGTTTACAAGGGTGTTCACTAGATTGTTATCTACTATTGAGTAATGAACAAATTGACCCTTTTTTTCCGACTCGACTAAGCCAGCACTCTCTAAGAGCTTTAGATGTTTAGATAAAGCAGGGCGACTCATATCAAATCGCTCTGCTATTTCCCCTGCCGTGAGACTGGTCTCAGAAAGATAATTAAGGATCAGCCTCCTCGGGGTTGAGGCTAGAGCTTCAAAAACCTTAGCCGATTCATCTTTCTCTGACATAGTAACTCTTTATTTAAGTGCTCGGTTTTCGACAAGAGCCGAAGTATGAAATTGATTTATTTTTTGAAAGCCTGAATCGGATCTTTTCACCAAAAGAAGAGAAACTCAAACGTCCAAATTTCACTTTTAGAATATACCATACCACCAGTAATGGGTTCACTGAGGGCTCCATTCCAATCTGGCTGTGCTTACTCATTCCCAGAGAGTTCACGAGCAAGTCTATCTCCTTAGGCTTGATAAATTTGTGCCATACATGAGCATTTTTGGGTGCTATTCGTGTAAGCGGAAAATCTTGCGATATAAATATTAAAGAGGCATAACTCATATAAGTCCGGTTAACAGTGTCATAGATAAACAGCCCGCCGGGTTTTAAAACTCGATTAATTTCCGATACGACCAAAGCAACATCTTCAACGTGCTCCAACACATCACAACAGCAAATTAGGTCAAAAGAGTTGTCATCAAAAGGCAAGTTTTCGCCCGCAGCATATATGTAGTCAATATCTAAGCCTTGCTCCAGTGCGTGCTGTTTTGCCGTTTTCAAACTGGCTTTAGATATATCTACTCCAGTGGTTTTCTTACTTATCGAAGCAAGAAATTCAGTCAGAATGCCTCCGCCACAGCCAACCTCCAAACTTGAGATGTCAGATAAGTTTGCTCGCTCGAGTTCTCTCTTTATGTATTCGGCGCGAACTGGTTGCATCCCTGTCTCTAAAATATTTAAGAATGAATCTTTATCCCACCATCCGTCGGAGTCTTTTTCGTATATCTCGTTATTGATTGCTGGCTTGCTGAACATGAAACACCTATAAGAGCTGATTTATTTAAATTATTTACTATTTAACTATTTAGTTAATTATATTAAATCACTATAATTCAATTCATGCAATCTAAAGAGGAAAATTATGAGCACTAATGAAATCCGCGTTTACTACAATAGCGCTTGCCCCGTTTGTGATGCCGGGATTAAAAGGCAAAAACAAAAAGGGGCGATCAAGCAAACACAATGGTGTGACATCGCTCGCGATGAATTGTTGCCTCATTTAAAGTTAAAGAACATTGAATACAGCCGTAAGTATTTGCATGTTGTTGATCAACATGATCAAGTCCACATAGGAATCGATGCATTCATATTGATTTGGAGCAACACTCCCGATGAACACTGGAAAAGCAGAGTGGCGTCACTGCCTGTTCTGCATTCGATCCTGAAAGTCGGATACACCGTTTTTGCAAACCTTCTGTATGGGCTTAATCGACTGCTAAAAAATTGGTAGCTAAATATCAGCTTAGAATTTCTAAAAAGCCTTTGTCATCGACAATTTGAACTTCAGTAGTGAATGACACAGACTCCTCAAGAGATTCAAACATTGACACAAAGAAGACGAAAACATCGGCGGGCACTTCCAATAATGAGCGCTCCGGTTCTAGCGATTTTTGCTCAATCAATCTGGAGACTGATTCCAACATGCCTTCGCTCTCAATCAGACCCTCCAACACATCATAAAACACAATGCTTGGCATGGTTTGATTCTCAAGAATCCATTTGGCACTTAGCGTAGCCCTGACAAAATAGAAAAATCGTTTAAGCTTCTTCTGCTCCGAATTTTCAATGTCAAAGTAGGCCTTTTTGGCCATGGATCGATAGTGGTGATATGCGCCGATCGGGTTAAATGCGCGCCCAATTAAATTCTGTAATTGTTCAGCATGAGAGGACTGCATATACACGATTGGCGAGATCATCCATTCTTGAATGACAGCATTCGCATTGTTTGCCAGCTTTAATGCCTTGCGTAGATCCCAGCCGGCAATATCCAACTCGGCGTTAATTGGCAACTCGATTACGTCTCGCTTCTCGAACAAACTTAGATACCAATCCTTTGGATGAACATACACAAAACGCACATCGTAATCACTGTCGGGTGATGGAAAGCCCCACGCACGGCTACCGCTCTCGATTGCTTGAACAACAGTCACATTATGCTCTTCTTCAATTTTTTTTAGGTGCTCTTGCACCTCATTGAAAACGCTCGGATCAATGTTGGTTTTAAGATTCATAATCACTCAATATGTTCTTTATCTTGTCCAACGCGATATTGGCCTTCCCGTCTTGATTTACTAAGCCTTCAATAGAGCCATAGCGTTGCTCTAAACACTCCATTAGTAAATTTCGAATCGCATCAGTTTGCGGTAAATCTGGCAATCTACTCTGTAAATAAAAAGACTCTAGATCGGCTTCCTTACGCTCAAAATAGTCTTCCAATTTTTCAAGCGACCATTCGCCCCGCCTGATAGATTTTAATTGCTCGGAGTTTTTAGTGAGGTCAAGAGTCTCTTCCACCAATAATTGCTCGACTTCGTTTAGCAAGCGGACAACGTGATAAGCAAACTTCACATCGTATCCGAATTGATCAACAATTTGCTTGCGCTTGCCTTCCGGTTTTTTCGTTCGGATTTTATGCATTTGACCATACGCATACCCTTTAAATGTCGCCCAGCATCCCTTATGCAAAAACAGCTTTCGACTCCGCCTAATATGGTCTGCAACCGGAGTTGAGAAAAGCACACAACTGTCCGGCACGTATAAGGTGTCTATGATATTCGGATTGTTTTCCATCAGAAGTCTAAAGTACTTCACAATAGAATAAATCGTTATATCGTAGATGCGACCTTTCCCGCCTAATGCAGCAGCATCCTTTATGTGGTGCTTTTGAAATTGCGAGAACTGAATTTCAAAATCATCAAAACCTAAGATTTCACCTCTAAGATGCGGAAAAACAATTTCTTTTGGCGGAACCGAAAAACCATAGATATCCATATCAGAGTTATCGTTACTGACGCCGTACGCTAGTGAACCCATTACTACTTCGTACTGCACCCCATCCCGCACATGGTGGGGTAGTTCTGGAAGTAATCCTTTCAAGCAAAGCTGTTCTACATAACTGGGCATATCAAAGCTCGTATAGCTGGATCTTGGTAAACAATAAACATTCGAAAGCATTTCAGTCGAACCCACACACCTATTTCGAAGGCGATGAGTTCGCACTCCCGAGAGCTAATTACAGCGCCCCCGCGAGCCTTCTGCCTTTATCTAAATAGACCTGCAACATTCTTAGCGTGATTCAAGCAGTAGCAACTGCAACATCGGAATGATCAGTCCGCTGTCGCTCTCGTCGACTATACCCACAGCTTGATCTGCCAGATTCGGATCAGTACCATCTCGATACTCAGTCAGATTACTCCTACCATCGCCATCAAAATCTCGTGAAGCATCATTCGGGTCCAAATGATTTAACTGGTTGGCAATCTCATATACATCGGGTATCAAATCGTTATCATCATCTCGGTCTCGATTATCACCTATACCATCGTTATCATTATCTGAGGTCTCAGATGGGTTTAGCGGAAATTTATCAGTGAGATTATCGACGCCATCCCCATCTATGTCCCCGTCTAAAATGTCATGTATTCCATCTCCATCTAAATCTTTGGGAGCAATCAAGGTGACTGCGACCTCATCCTCACCCTCTCCAACACTGCTTCTTACAATTCCTAAGCCCTCAGCCAACCAATAATTCTGTTCTATTGTCGCTCGATTGCTACTGGTAAATACGGTTATTGATTGGTTAACTTTATAAGCCCAGACTTGGGATCCCCCTGGCAAATCGATCAAATCATAACCGGTAACTTCTACGCGCACATCGCCCAGCAACGAGGACTCCTGACCAAAATCTTCAATTTTTATTTGCGATGCTTGTTCTCGAGCAGAACCCACTGCCAAAAATCTCGGAATCATTGGAATCGCTGGAGTAAAGTCCAACGAATTTGTTACAACAAATCCATTACCTGTTTCATTGCGGACAAGGAAAACCCCATCTTCTTCGGTGGAGTAATATTCAGTTTCCAAAAACGCTTCCAAGTTTGGGTTAGTAAAGTTGAGAGGAGTGGTTAGCACTCCATTAATCTGCACCTGATTTCTTGATGCGACCGCTACCGATTCAGGTTCTGGATCTGATGTAGATGTAAATAATCTTTGAACATTTGGTTGCAAAGGGAAGTGATCGGATATCGAGATTGATCCGCCTTTGGGAGGCGAATCTCTATCAAAGTCCTGCGGACGTGGAAAAAAACAGAAATGCTGAGAAGTGTCACCCCCAGATTGGCGCCTTACTTGAAGATACAAAAACCACCCTAGACCATTCTGTGAGTAGTGGATATCTCTGGCATCTACATCATCACCCTCACCAAACTCATCGAAGCAAGGATTAGAGACTGAGCCAAGAGTATAAAGCCCTCCAAAATCATACTCCGATAATACACCTCTACTGTTGTCCATCCCAACGTAAACACCATTATTGCCATCTAGATCGGCCACGCCGAAATCGTAACGATTTGCGATCAAAGAAAGATCCGATCCATCTGCAACTTGACCATTGCCTATTACTATACGTTCCCCGTTTGGAGCGACTTCGAAACCTGGACCAGGTGGTCTTAAACGAAACTCAAAACCAACGCTGTTATCAGTTCTATCAATCAATGGCGTTCCATCTTGCGTCGCATCGAACCTAAACAATCCTAAAACTGAGTGCAAATATAGTATTTCATTGCTCTGATCTTTAGCGAATCGCGCAGTTCTGGCAGCAAATCCGAAACCATCAGCGATTATTCTTGGTGGCTGATCAATGTCCAAAAGGTTTACAGAGACAATGCGGCTGCTATCAAATGAGGAGTTTAAATAAACTTTATCTTGAACTCTTATGACATCAAAAATATCACTAGTTTGATGAAAACTTCTCTCGGCCTCATTTGGTTCAGGCCTCCTAAAACTTTGATAAACTGGTATCAGTTGTTTTTCCAAACTCGGGCTAGTTAAGTCAACAATTGCCAGTTCTCCTGTTCCTTCTAGACCCACATACAACTTGGTGAAGCTGTCGTCTAAATCCAGTCCTTGCGGACGCCCATCAAACGTAAGACGATACTCCGTTTCAAATGTAGACAAATTGACGAAGGCGATTGCTCTCTCAGATGGTAAAGAAACGTAAGCCCTCCCTCTAATGAAGTCATACTCGATAAACGAAGCGCCATTCAACTCTCTGGTCAGTTGCGTTGTCGGCTCGGGGTAAATGGCATCAAAATTTATTAAAGGTGCCGGATCCAGGCTATCAATTTGCCCATCATCGTCATCATCATTGTCCTCTTCTAAACCCGACTCGGTCTGGCAAGCTAAATCACAGTTCTCGTAAAAAAAGTCTGGTTTGCCATCTAGATCTGTATCTCTAGAAGCGCCACCAAACTCAGGAAAACTATCTAACCAATCATCAACCCCGTCTTCATCACCGTCTGCAAGGTTGGGAAAAGGATCATTTTCGTTACTTAGTCCATCTCCATCTATATCTAGATCGCAAGCATCTCCAAATCGATCGCCATCTCGATTTAATTGACTTTGATTGTGCGTACCAGTGCAGTTATCAACGAGATCGAAGCGGCCATCTGCGTCATTATCTTGATAAAAATAACAAATCTTAGAACTACCATCAGGCTCGGAAGCTACTAGAAAGAGTCCTTGATCATCATCAGCTGCAACAGTTTGGCTCACGGAACTCGCCCCTGAACACCCTACCTCGGCCTCATAAGAGAGCACGTCGGGATCACCTAATGCCACTGATGCAACTCGAAAAGGCCAAGTAGAACTTGTAGTACCAATCACGTATTTCTGATCTTCACTTAAATCAGTATTCCTAATCCTATCTCGAGAATTCTCCAGTATGCCCCTACTTGAAAATAACGATTCCTTATCGGATATCAGCCTCCCATCTTTAAACAAATAACCTTCATTCGGTATTGAGAAGAAGCCAAAGGATGAGTCCCTGTCTGAGTTCTCTGCGCGAATAGTGTTTGGCTCCACTGTTACATCCATCGAGACTAAATTTCCAGTACCGGTATATACAAACACAGTAGACTCATCTAGAGATGCTTCAAATCGAGGTTTATCTCTCAATGTATAAAAATTCGTGTTCGCTAAATTTATACCCGCTCTGATAATTCGATTATTATTCAAGTCTATGTAGCCAACGTATGTAGCCCTCCCAGACCCGGTGTCTGCTGAGAAATAGAGGCGATCAGAACCTAGCGCCATGACGTCATAGGTACTGGTAACTGGGGTACTTGCATTAGCTTCCGTCAAGGCAGAGGTTACATCTATCTCAGTAATTGAAAATCCATCCTCAATATCTACGATCGCAACTTTGCCTACACCAGACAATGCTACGTACAACGTAGATCGATCGGCACTGATATCTAATCCGTGTGGTTGCCCATCAAAAGCGATGCTCGTGATTTCAGTCAACGTCTCAGTAGATACAACCGCAACTCTATTTTCATCTGGTAGAGAGATAAATAGTCTTCCACGCGCATAATCGCTTTCGACAAAACTGACCATTGAATCGAATTCAAGGGCTTGTCCGGAATTCGGCAGCGCTTTTGAGTGACTAGAATGAAAAAAGAGGAGAAAGAATATAATAGTTAGAACAACGTGATTCATAAATTTTGAGGTCCTTCATTTGAGAGCATTCAGCAGAAACGGACTAGCTGAAAATCGGTCCCTAATTAACAGTTCATCTTAGCCGTCAGTTTAGGCGGGGTAAGCTGGATCGCTATTATTGTGCAATATACTTTCAATTACTAGGAAAAAGGGCTATCCACCAACTATTGCTTCAAGGTAAACGCCATTTCTCGCAACATTCTCTCCGCTAATTATGGGACTTCCAATCAGTGCTTATGATCTTAAAAAGGTCTCTCTAAAAGAGAGCAATGGGATCAACCCGATAAAATTACAATCTCGATCAGTAACGACTAAAGTACTAAATTGAGAAAGTCAAACTAAGAGAGGTTAGATCATGCATCTGACGAAGAGCCTTGAAGACGAATCCAGGTGCCTTTTGCGAATGCGATGAGTTCGCCTTCCTGGGAGCTAATTGCAGCGCCACCCACAATCTTTCTGCCTTCATCTGAGATAGGCCAACATGAGACTATTAACGGTGATTTACTTTTTACGGACGAGACTATCCTAAGCTCTTGTTCCCCTAGTAGAGCTTTTGACAAATTGGCACCGCCAGAACCAAAGTAAGTTGGGCAATCCAATGCTGCCCAGATAAACTCAGGCTTCAAGAAGCCCTCGTGATCATAGAGGTCATCGCTTGGTTGCCACACACAGGCCAGCATTGACCAATTTCCCTCGATCACTGGGCCCGGGAAAATCCGTAGCCCGTCACCATGGTCTCGCTCAGGACCACAGACAAAACACCCTGGAAAGATATGATCCTCATATCCAATAAAGCGTTTTTGTGCTTGTTGGGCTTGCTCAAAACTGGGCAACTGAGGAACCTGCATTTCCAGCTCGCTAATGACACCGGATGCTATCAGCTCATCCGTAAAATAGAGTTCTGCACAATCATTAGTAACTTTTACCTCCAATGTCTGGTCCAGTGGAGGCGAGGCGTGCAATCTGACTTTGGCGCAATCACCTATGTGTTTGGCGACTACACCGCAGCTATAACCTCCGTTCCCTGTGGTCGGCGGCCCGCGAAAGCGCGAACTGATAATTTCCTGATTGTTCATGATAACCAGATCTGCAATGTGAACTAAGCTTTAATATTAACACCGTCAGCCTTCTAAAAACTGAGAATAAGAAGTGGATTTATCGGCGGCAAGGGCATCTCGCCACTTGATCAAATCGTAGAACGCTTCGGCCAAAGACCTGTCTTGCCAAAGTGTCTGAGTCACCGCGCCTAATGGTGGTTGATGGGCCGCTATTGGATCAACCACCTCTAACACCACGGCCATCACAATATCGGCGTAAGTAAACTCACCGAGAATATAGTTGCTTTCAGATTTATTCAGTGCCGCTCTCGACAAGGTCAGGGCATGATGAATTGACCCTGGCTTTAGTAGATGTTGGTATTTCTTGTCCAATCTTTGAACGGCATCACGTGCCATAAACCTTAATGACGGCTTTAAAGGATCAGGAATAAAACTCGGCATTGCTTCAATTAAGGCTGCTTTGCTACTGAGCACTGAACGAACAACGCGGGTTCGCCCTTCCGCTAAAGCATCCTCACTAAGCTGATCCCAATACGAGATTGCTTCCATATCACCCAATGAGCGCCCTTTTGATTCTTGGTTCGCGAAGCAAGCTATTTCCCATGAGCCTCGATAGACATCTCGACCAACCATCAAGATTGGTACAGAAACCTGGCCAGTCAGCTGCCGAAGTTTTATACGAACACCGAGCTCACTTAATGTGGGAATGTATTCCTGATAACGGTAGTCAAGACGACAATATTCAAGAGCCCAACGCGCCTTCTTTGTCCAAGGGGAGAAGGACTCCCCGATTAACAAAAGATTACTCAAAACCTAGTCAGTTTTGATATTTGATATCACGTAAGCATGATTAGGATCATTAAGCTCAGTGAAATCAGAGGCTGTCTCTTCCAGTTCGTTCAACATTTTTCTGATTGAAGAAATTGGCGTTTGGTTTTGTCCCCGAATTTCGATCGCCTTTGACATCAGTTGATTCATAAGACGATCCTGAAACCCTTGCTCTTTTTCAACATAGCTAACGACGTAATCACCCTCTACTCCTGCCAATTTCGCTGCGGAGTCAATCGCGTCATTTAGATCACCCAACTTATCAACCAAACCAAGTTCATAGGCATCTACTCCACTCCACACGCGACCTTGGCCGACCTTATCTACTTCCTCAGTTGTCATTTCTTGCGACTCAGCAACTCGTTGTAAAAACTCTTGATATCCGCGCTCAATGTTTTTTTGTATGGCCGCGCCGACCTCCTCTGGAAGCGCTCGATCCAGACGAATACCTGACAATGGTGCGGTGCTTACCCCGTCAACTCTGACTCCTAGATACTCAGCCATGGGCTTCTGGTAAGTCGGCACTAAACCAAAGATTCCTATCGAGCCCGTAATGGTTGATGGATGCGCCCAGATTTCATCTGAGGAAGTACTGATCCACACTCCCCCTGATGCAGCCACGCTGCCCATTGAAACAACAAACGGCTTACCATCGGTGCGCGCCTTTTCTGCCTCTCGGCGAATGACTTCTGAAGCAAACGCACTACCGCCACCTGAATCCACTCTAAGAACAATAGCCTTCACTGAATCATCATTTCGAGCCTTGCGAATCAAGGCCGCCGTTGAATCGCCACCGATTTTACCCGCTGGTTGAGAGCCATCTAAAATCGTTCCACGAGCTACCACAACAGCAATTTTGTCTCCTTCCGCTTCACGGCCAAATCGATCTTCCTTAATCGTTTCCAAATAGGTAGCAAGCCCCACTTTATTGTATGAGTGGGTCTCTTCGTCTTCACCCACCAACTCGATGAGGTATTCTCGTTGTTCTACCCTAGTTAATGCCTTATCAACCAGACCGAAATCCAGCGCAGCTTGCGCGGTATCACCATTGGTTTCCGTCACGATGCGAGGCAGTTCTTGCGCATAAACATTTAGCTCGTCAGCTTTTAACCCTCTGGCTTGCGCGACATCGCTCAAGTAAATCTGCCAAAGATCACCCAACCATTCTTCGTTCGCCTCCTTAGCAAACTCAGACATGTCATTTCGGATGTAGGGCTCGATCGCCGATTTGAATGTACCCACTTTGAATACGTTCACATCAATTCCAAGCTTATCTAAGCCCTCGCGGTAATAACGACGGTAGCGACCAAAGCCTTCAAGCACAACGCCACCCATTTTATTTATCAGAATTTCATCCGCCTGCGCTGCCAGAAAGTAAGCATCTTGAGCGTAAAAGTCAGCCGATGCTACTACCTTTTTCCCGCTGGTTTTAAACTCTTGTATGGCTTCTGCCAAATCTTGCAGCTTGGTTAAGCGCGCGCCACCGAAGCTTGATAAATCCAATACCAAAACTTGCACCCGTTCATCGTCCTTGGCGGCATGAATAGCATCGACAACATCTTTAAGTAAGGTTTCTTCAACGGCGTCGCCTGTGGCTTCGTCTAATAATTCATTAAATGTCTTGGCTGTCAGCTGCTCTACCAACTGCCCCCTGGGCTTAATTACCAAGGCTGTTTTATCGGCGATCTCAGGCTCATCATTGCCAAACACCGCCACCAACAGACCGACAACGATAAAAAGAAACAACAAATTGAAAGTGAAACGCCTAGCCGATCCGACAAAAGCCCAAGTTCCCTTTAGCACCCTAATGAATATGTTTTGTTGACTGCGCATGCGTCTCCTCTTGATTTGTTTTTAAAAATAACCGCGGCCTTGAATGATTCCAGTAACCTTAAATAGATAGTTAAGGTCACGGTATCAATTTCGCAAGTATGATGACAGGCGAAACTTCAAAGAACAACCTAGCTAAACAGGAAGCTGCTGAGCCTGTTTAGTCATGATAGGGTTACTGTTATTCACACTTAACGATGTACGCGGATTGCTCATGAAAAAGTTTTTGATCAGGATTCTATCGGGCTTTTTGGTGTTAACCATTATCGTAGTTTTTGGCTTGGTAGCGCTCAGTCCCCAACAGACGCCAGCGTTCTTGAATGAGCACGGACAACCGCTAGCAAACAGCATTGCTGAGATAAGGGACATTGAACTGAACGGGTCAATGCAACGGGTACTAATTCGTGGAGCAAATCGCGACAACCCAATCTTACTCCATCTTCATGGCGGCCCCGGCGGGCCAGATCAAACGCTACTGCAATCCACTGGTGCAACCATTGAAGATATGTTCACCGTTGTGTACTGGGATCAACGCGGAGCTGGCGCTTCATACTCGTCTGATCATGACATTGCTAATTTGACCCTTAATCAAATAGTCGACGATGGCATCCTGCTATCGCAAATACTGAGCAAAGAGTTTGAGCAACAGAAGATATTTCTTCAGGGACATTCATGGGGCACGCTAGTTGGGATAAAGATGGCAGCCGCTGAGCCGAAACTATTCAAAGCGTTTATCTCTGTTGGTCAGTTAGTCCACGCTGTCAGGGCCGAAATTTTGTCGTTTGACTATGCCCTAGCTGAAGCTCAGAAAGCCAACGATCAAAAAACAATCGATGCCCTGTCGCTGTTAGGTAGACCACCCTATGATTCTGATCAGAAATGGATAGATAGCGTGATGGTCCAAAGAAGCTTGCTAATGCCATACGAGTTGCCGCAGAAAGCGCCTCTTTTCACCATGTTTGAGACTTATCAGAGCTTCATCATGTACCCTGGCTACTCGATTCGCGATAAGCTTAATTCACTTCGAGGCTTTGAGACTTCTCTGCCAAAACTATGGATGGAGGTCATCAACACCGATCTCTTTTCTGGCATTAATAGGCTTGAGGTTCCGGTTTACTTTATACAAGGCAACTACGACAAACACACGGTAACCTCATTAGTAAGAGAGTATTTTGAGTTTATTGATGCGCCTCAAAAACACTACATAGAGTTCAAAAAATCAGCACACTGGCCGCATTTAAGAGAACACCAAAAGTATCGTGAGACTATGCAGAATATTAAACTGAGCTTCCAAGGTAATTAGCGTCCCTGAATAAAATCGATGGCGATTCCTTTTTTGCACTAACTATCTAAAATAGCTTTTACCGCCAGTGCGCTTAGTGCCTCTGGAGCCGGCCAAGGATATCCAGAAATCGTAATATGATTGTGAGCTATGCCATTCAAAAAGCACAGTAACGAACCCAGTTTTTCACTCACTTCAACCTGGCTCATTGAGCGCTCTGAAGCGCTGGCAATAGCTTCAACAAACACAGCATATCGATCATTCATACTTGGCGCATCCAAAAACACGTCTACGTCGTGCTGCTCGACACCTTCTGTCATAAACACAAGACGGTAGTTCTCGGGATACTGTATCCAATAATTCACATAGGACGCCGCTACATTATTAAGTGACGATTCAGCAAGACTTTCCAAAGTTTCCTGTAATTGATCAAACACAACATCCCATAATGTGTGCAGAATCGCCAACTTCGAGTCGTAGTACTTATACAAGGTCATTGCAGAACAGCCGGCTTTGGTGGCTATCTTACGCATTGATACATTGCGATAGCCCTCTGCCTGAAATAATTCCAATGTAATGCTGGCAATTTCTTGCCTCATAGCCTGTTTCTTCTCTTGGCTAAGTGCAGGACGACCTCTTCGCTTCTTCGTAAGAATTTGATCGGTTTTTTTATCGCTCATCTCAAATTTCACCAGTCGAACCATCCACCGAGCGGCCCTCGATTCTCTATACTTGTTGAATTATTTCAAATTTTCCTTATTATAATATACGCGTACATTTTATTAAATAGTGTCACTACTATGTTTGAAATCTTAAGTTTAAGTACAACAGTTATTGTTGGACTGTTTGCTGGTAGTCTTCTCACAGAAGCCACAATCCTTGTTCCCTACTGGCGAAAAATGAGCCATCGAGAATTCACCCAGTTGCATTCAAGTTTGGGCCCAAACTTATTTCGGTACTTCGCGCCGCTAACGACTTTGGCAGTAGCAAGCTCAGCAATCACAGCGGCAATTGCGGGCACCAACAATATTGGGTGGTTGCTTTCAGCAACTTTATGCGCTCTCACGCTCGGAATCTTTTTTGCTTACTTCAAAGCGGCCAATAATCGATTTGCTTCAGGAGAGCTTCATGAACAAGAATTGATCGACGAGTTGAAAGCTTGGTCTAACTGGCACTGGATTAGAACCATTATTGCCGTGTGTGCCTTGGCGGCCTCAATCTACGGTCATCAAATTTCTTAATAAACACTACTTAAAAAAGGAGCAATATTGACTTATATATTCCATTATAGGAATATATAAGAATGGCTAGGACTAAAACCACTCATGACGTTTTCAGCGCTATCGGAGAACCCAAGCGCAGAGTATTGATAGAGCAACTTGTACTCAAGGAAATGACCGTTGGTGAACTCGTTGATGCGGTGCATTGGCCACAACCCGTGGTCTCGAAACATTTGAAGGTATTACGGCAAGTCAACATTGTTCGCGAGAAAAGACAGGGGCGGCACCGCTACTATCGAATCCAACCAGAAGAATTACGCCCTATTCAAGACTGGATGCATCAATTTTAAAAGTTCTGGGGTAACACACTGGATGAGCTGGATCGATACTTAATTAACTTACAAAAAAAGGATCAACATGACACAGATTAACGTAGAACCATCGGTGATTATTCGTGAGTTTGACGCACCAAGAGCCTTGGTGTTCGACGCGTGGACAGAAGTGAAACACCTCACTCAGTGGATGTTCCCAATGCCCGGCTGCACCTGCGAATACGCTTCGGCGAATATTGAAAATAACGGTTCTTCTCTTCACAAAGTGACTATGCCAAATGGACACCAGATGTGGTTACTCACTAAGTTTGAGGAAGTTTCGCGCCCCAAAAAGTTAGTGTTCTTGCAATACATGTCCAATGAAAATGGCGATATCGTACCAACCCAGCATATCGAAAATTGGCCAAAGCATATGCTTGCAACGCTAGTGTTTGAGGAAATAGCGGAAGATAGAACTAAACTTACTTTTTATTGGCAACCAAAGAATGCCACTGCTGAAGAAGCACAGGCGTTTGAAAACAGCCGCCAAGATCACGGCAAAGGATGGGGTGCTGGCATGGACCAGCTGGAAGCATACCTGGCGTCTTCAGAGGTTTAGAATTTTAGTGAATGGCAGGAAAAATACCTGCGGCTAAAAACCAGAGCCCGGTTGTTTTAGAAACTGTATCTCTTCTTCTGTAGACGGCCGACCCAATATCTTATTTCTGTGTGGGTATCGGCCAAACCTGTCAATAATGGCTTTATGCCTTAATTCAAATTCCAAGTTGCTTTGAAGGCCAGCAGACTCAAACAGTTCAACGGCCTGTTCATGAATAGCGGCGGATTCACTGTGCATAAAAGGCATGTACAAAAAGACCCTTTCGATTGCCGACAGTTGAGTGTCAAACTTTTGGAAAATAGCAAACTGCGACAATGCGAGAGCCATTCCGTCATTAACAAACGCTTCGGGAAGATTGCGATAAATATTTCTAGAGAACTGATCCAATACGATAATCTCAGCGAGAGAACCAAGTGCGGTTTCCCGCCATGAATACAACTCTCCAGCAGCAGCTTTACGATGCAAGTTACCAAATCGACTCTCTATTATCTGATCAAACTCGGCGCTCTTTTGCCACCACTGCTTTGGCTCTAGCTCGTTAAACCAGAACTCGATAACGTCATTTTGCATCTTGTAATTCTCGTCGGGTTACTCACAGGGCAGGTTCTACGCGCTCCATTACAGCTCTAGCCTTCTTAACAAGCGCCCAGCACACTCAATCGTCACTATTGATTTATCTTGAAATGTTATTTTATCGGCTGGTAAAACCAAGCGTAAAGCTAACAATGGTCGAACATCATCTACTAAACAGGCGTCTGATAGGGTCTGCAATAATCTTACTTTCGGGGATCTTCTCTCTCAATATTCATGCCCAGAGTAACTCAGAGAAAGCCATAGGGGTTTTTGTCACGGATGTTCAGCAGGGACAATTCGCCGATACAGTTGAGGCCTTAGGCACTCTACAAGCTCGAGACAATGTGGCTCTGGCAGCGACAGTTACCGAACTTATCACAGAGATCCATTTTAGCGACGGCCAAAGAGTCGCCAAGGGAGACCTGTTGGTCAAGATGGACGACTCGGAACAACAGGCCATGCTTGCCGAAGAAAAAGCGCGACTGATTGAGGCACAACAGAACGTAGAGCGATTAAAACCCCTTGCGAATAGAGGGGCAGCTTCCAAGGCCGCGCTAGATCAAAATCAAGCGCTACTCGCTGCGGCTGAAGCCAGGATAAAGGCCATTGAGGCGCGTATTAAACAACGAGCGGTAGTGGCCCCTTTCAGCGGAGTGGTTGGCCTCAGAAATATCAGTGTGGGATCTCTGGCGCAACCGGGCACAGTTGTCACAACCATCGACGACGACTCTGTCATGAAGCTCGATTTTTCAGTTCCCGAATTGTTCGTGGGACAAATAAAAATCGGTAACGAAATCAGTGCAACGGCGGATGCTTACAAAGACACAGTGTATCAGGGCAGGATAGCTAGCATCGACTCCAGAATTGATCCAGTCACTCGCTCTATTACCGTCAGAGCCTTGCTTGACAACGCGGAATCCAGTTTGAAACCAGGCATGTTAATGAGAGTGAGCCTATCAAAAAATCCTCGACAAGCTTTAGTTCTTCAAGAAGAAGCGGTTTTTGCAGAGGGTCGGAAGAAGTTTGTCTATGCCGTGGCGGAATCTGACAAAGGGTTAATCGCGCAAAAAAGAGAGGTAAGTCTTGGTCAACGAAGAGAGGGTGAAGCCGAAATTATAGGCGGTCTGAAAGCCGGCGAGAGAGTTGTTGTTCATGGTATTCAGAGATTAAGGGATGGCCGCTTAATTTCAATACTTGCCAAAGAGCAAGATAACGAAACACTCAAAGAACTTCTTAAGTCTAAAGTGGCCTCCAAATGATTCTGTCCGATGTCTCAGTCAGGCGACCCGTTTTCGCATCCGTACTCTCTATTCTGCTAATCACATTCGGCTTAGTCTCATTTGAGAGACTGTCATTGAGAGAGTATCCAAATATTGATCCACCCATCGTAACCGTCCAAGTTGATTACCCCGGGGCGCCCGCCAATATTGTTGAGAGTCGTATTACGCAGCTAATCGAAGAACGAATAGCTGGCGTTGCAGGAATAGAGTTCATTGAGTCGACATCGCTAGATGGCCGCTCTAATGTGGTTATCGAATTCTCGGTCAACCGTGATATCGACTCGGCAGCAAATGACATCCGCGACCGTATTTCCGGAGTGCTTGATAACTTACCTGAAGAAGCTGATCCACCGGAAGTTCAAAAAGTTGACAGCAATGATGATGTTGTCATTTGGCAAAACTTGGTCAGTCAAAACATGACCGTTCCGGAACTGAGTGACTACGCAGATCGATTTCTGGTTGATCAATACTCAGCACTGGATGGTGTTGCCAGAGTACGCGTCGGGGGAAGGCAGCGCTATGCGATGAGGGTATGGTTGGATCGCAAAGCTCTAGCGGCACGCGGGCTAAGCGTCAGTGACGTTGAGCGAACCCTAAGGGCTGAAAATATTGAGCTTCCTGCCGGTGCGATCGAATCAAATGAACTGGTTTTCAAAGCCAGAGTCGATCGCAGTTTTAAACAGCCGAATGACTTTGCCAAACTGGTCTTACAGGAAGGTCAAGATGGTTTCTTAGTTCGTTTGGGTGATGTCGCCAGGGTCGAACTCGGCCTGGTAGAAAATAGAAATTTTTTCAGAGGCAATACCGAACCAATGGTTGGTATCGGTGTGATTCGACAATCCACTGCGAACACCGTTGAAGTTGCCAATCAAGTGAAGCAACTTTCAGCGAAACTCAATAAGACGCTTCCAAATGGAATGTCGATCAAACAGAGCTACGATGCGTCGGTCTTTGTGCAGGCCTCGATCAATGAAGTATTCACCACGCTTTTGATTTCAATCGTATGCGTTGTGGTCGTGATCTACCTTTTTCTGGGCACCTTTAGGGTCATGCTGATCCCTGTCGTGACTGTACCCGTCTCACTGATTGCTACTTTTATCGCCATTTATTCTTTTGGATTTTCGGTCAACCTTTTGACACTTTTGGCTCTGGTTCTTGCCATTGGATTGGTTGTTGACGATGCCATTGTGGTGCTTGAGAACATCGTCAGGAGGATTCAAGAGAAAAAGGAGTCCGTGCTGGTGGCGTCCTACAGAGGAGCTCGACAAGTCGCATTCGCCGTTGTTGCGACCACTCTGGTTTTGGTCTCTGTGTTCGTACCGATAACCTTTCTGGAAGGTGATATTGGTAGGCTATTTACCGAGTTTGCGTTGACAATCGCTGCCGCTGTGGTTTTTTCTTCACTCGTAGCATTAACCTTGTCGACAATGCTGGCATCCAAAATATTAAGCGACAAGCCCAAAGATGAGAACAAAACCACCAAAAAAGTGAACGATATCTTTAATACACTAAGGCACCGATATCGCGCTTCCTTAGTGAAAATCTTGAGGTATCCCAAACGGACATTATTGGTGTTTACTGGGCTCATTGTTGCGACTTGGGGATTATTAAACATCGTCGAAGAGGAGTTTGTACCCAAGGAAGACAGGGGCGCGTTTTTCTTGATAGTTAACGGCCCTGAAGGCGCCAGCTTTCAATATATCGCTGAATACATGACCGAGATTGAAGCTCGAATGATGCCCTTGGTTGAATCAGGTGAAATCAATCGGCTTTTAATTCGAGCCCCCAGGTCATTTAACGCTCAAAGCTTCAACACTGGGATTGCAATAGTGATCCTGAATGACTGGTCACAAAGAAGGTCTGCTTTCGAAATAATGAGTGATGTCAGAGGGCGACTCTCTGATCTCCCTGGAGTTAGAGCATTTCCGATAATGCGGCAGGGCCTGGGTGGCGGCAACCAGAAACCTGTGCAATTTGTTATTGGGGGACCGACTTATGAAGATATCGCAGAATGGACCGAAATAATTCAAGACAAAGTTGCCCAAGATAATCCAGGCTTTTTGGGACTGGATACAAACTTCAAGGAGACAAGACCGCAAATAGACTTTGAAGTTAATTACGATCGTGCCGCCGACCTAGGCGTGACGGTCCAAGAGATAGGACGAACACTGGAAACCATGATGGGTGGCAGAAGGGTCACCACATTTCTGGATCGAGGCGAGGAATACGATGTCATCATTGAAGGCGAGCGATCGCAACAGAGATCAATTAATGACGTCCAGAATATTTACGTTAAGTCTCAGCGCACACAAGAGCTCATCCCATTATCAAATATAGTTGATATAGAGGATTATGGTGCAGCCGACAGGCTGTCGAGATTCAACCGTGTTCGATCAATCACAATGGAGGCAAATCTAGAGGAAGGGTTCGCTCTTGGAGATGCTTTACTGCATTTGCAAGGTCTGGTGGATGAGCATCTACCGGAAGAGGCTCTAGTTGACTACAAAGGACAAAGCCGCGCTCTAATGGATTCGGAGAGCTCAATCATCTTTGTATTTTTGCTCGGCCTTGTGGTGGTTTTCCTTGTTTTAGCCGCTCAATTTGAGAGTTTTGTGCACCCCTTTATCATTTTGACCACAGTTCCCCTGACCATAGGCGGGGGCCTACTTGGTCTATGGTTAACCGGACAAAGCCTAAACATATATTCGCAAATTGGGCTTATCATGTTGGTTGGGCTTGCTGCTAAAAATGGAATATTAATTGTTGAATTTGCCAATCAATTACGTGATCAGGGCTATCGGTTCAATCGAGCCATCCTAACCGCATCCACGGTCAGGCTACGCCCAATCGTGATGACGGGTATGACCACCATAGCGGGAACAATCCCACTTATCTTAGCGTCAGGGGCTGGTGCTGAAACACGATTTGTGATCGGCATTGTGATCCTATCTGGAGTGTTTGCAGCAATGTTGTTGACAATTTTCATCGTGCCGTTGATGTACAGCCTACTAGCCAGAGGTACCACTTCACCAGAACATGTGAGCAATCGACTTGATACTGAGCTCGGAGTACTGAGCAAAGACTGAGGTCTACTTATTTATGCTGACTGAACGGCTTTAAAACTTCGCGCTAAGAATGCAGCTTTAAAATCATATCAACAGCTTCTCGCGCCGATTCGGCGGCAGCATGCACAGACCCCCAGTCTTCTCCGTCGGTGTATGTGTCGCCTGCAAAGAATACTTTTTGGTTTATTGGGTACTGCATTCTTGGGGGCAGTCTCCAGTTTCCACTGTTAGCAAAGTATGCCTGATGAATAAACGGTTCTTGACTCCAATCTTGAGAGATATGCGACAAGTATCCGGCCGACGCTTGGCCATCAAACATCTGATCTAACTCCGTCAATACCTTGTCTTTAAGCTGAGTATCCCCTAGGCCCTGATAGGGCACGGCTTGATCACCAACCGAGAACAAACCGAGCACATTGTACTCAGTGTTTTGACCATAGGCGGCGTCGTAAAACATCTTCTGTCCCTTTCGCGTATTAGCTCCGTCAATATCCAAAAACGTAGGATAGAAGCGTTTTTTGAACGTAAAAAACGCTTTAAAACCCGTCCAGATAATTGCCTTATCGAAGGCATCCCGCTTTCTGGTTGGCAAGTCTGGCACAAAGGAAATCCTTCTCTCTTTGATGGCCATAGGCGGTACCGCCATGACAACGGCTTGGCCCGTGTACGACTTGCCATTGGCATCTTTGATCATCACACCGTCAGATGAGTGATCGATCGAAACTATTTGGGTTTCCAACTGTATCTTGTGTTGGATCCCCGGGAGAATGTACTGCTTAAAAAATGTGAGCCAAGTATGGTCCTTAAATTTAAGATCGGACACGTCATCAGACGACCAGGTTTTAATCTCACCTCTTTTGTACAGACCATAAGTTGATTCTGGCGCATATCGAAGCCTTTCAACATCAACCTCAACGCCGTCGTCGTTAACAATCTCTTCTAGAGTTTCGGCTTCTGCGTGCAACCATTCCGCACCCAGCGGAATAGGAAAATCGACGAAGTCCATATTCGTTTTTGTCCGTCCACCAGGGTGCTTTGCGGCCTCAAAAAGCAAATAGTCCAGACCCGCCTGCTCCAGTAAATGCGCAACCGACATCCCTGCCGGACCAGCTCCAACTATCAAAACCTTACCAAAGTCATCGTAGTAGCGTACTTCGGAGGAAGCTACAGATCGACATATGGGCGTAAGCCCTAATACAGATGTCAGCCTAAAAAAGTCTCTTCGATTCATATTATTTTCAGATAAACACTGACTTGATATTTTGACACAGATTCATAAAGCAAAGTGCCAGAGTCTTTGACTCCGGCACCCACTGTCCGTCCCGAACTTTGTAACTAGCCCACCCTGAACTCGTGCTAGAACTGACTGTAGCGACGCATAATCATGGTTGATGTATCTACGGTTTGCATAAAGGCACCCGCGGCTGGAGCTTGTGCAAAGTTCGCCATGGAGGCTTCCGCGCTCTTAATATCTTCCCAATGAACAATGACTCGCCAGCTGCCATCTTCGGTTAGGCCAGACTCACGTCTTAAAAAGCCATGCTGTTTAGCAACGTGTGTATCTTCAACTTCTTGATCCAGCGTTTGGAATTCGGAGGCACTAGGGTACGGAAGCGAGGTTACAAGCCAATACCTTATTACAAGTTCATACTTTCTTTAAAAATTCAGAAAATTGAAAACAATGCAAACAGTTCAGCCTAGGGATTGATATAGAGGATTCATTTTAATACGCTCATCTCTCAGCAATGATGTTTAGCCTATTCCCATCCTAGGCTTATAATCGGCGTGAAACGTAAACCATCAGTACTGATTTTCTAGGTCAAAAAGCATGAAACAAATTTTGAGACACACAAGTTTGCTCACACTGGCATTAGTACTTTCTGCGTGTGCAATCACACCAGACAGATCTGAGGAAAGAAATCTAGATAAAGACTTAGCCAGAGTAGAACTGGAGAAGTCGCATCGAATTCCAAGCTTGTTTTCGGAACATTGGTTTGGAACTCTGGTTAGGATTAAAGATCGCTCAGACCGAGTCATTTTCTCTGCAAAATCCAAGGCAGACATGGAAAATCAAATTCACACCCTTGATCTCAATCCCGGCACCTACACATTGCTAGTTCTGTGCCGAACGCATTCTCCCTTTAAAGGCAGCGGCAGCGCTTCACTGGCAAGTAAACAAGTAACCTTAAACGCGGGTGAGACTAGAAAGTTTGGGTGCGAACCCCACGAATATGAGGAAGAGGCTAGAGATGGCAAGAAGCGCACGGTCTATGAAGTCAGGCTGGTAGACGCTTAGCTAAACTATACGCGTAGACTAGGCCAGAAAAAGAGTCCGAAATCGGACTAAGAGCCTCTGCGCTTCTTGCGACTTAAGTAAGGGATAAAAAACATAATTATCCCAGTGATCGACATCACCAGGGCCACGATTGCCACAGGCAACATCAACCAGAGGTTGGCATTTTTTTGAAAAAAAGTGCCGTCATGAATACTCTCGATGAAATCTGATCGACGCTTCGCCACCTGTAATACCTCTCCAGTTTTACTGTCGACCTGAATCTCAATACTGTTTTGGCTACGGACTTTAATCACTCCCTTGCTGGGCCTGACGTCTAGGCGGTCTATGTCTGCCCATGTGGTTATTTGCGCCATCTCTACGGAGCTAGCAACATCTAAGACCCTATCAAAACTAATGCTAGGTACATTACTCTCGCCTCTTGCGGTAGGCGGTTGAATGAAGGCGAACTCCTTTTTCGTCAACAACAAAACGCCGGTTACAAACACAACCAACAGAGGAATCGAAATCACAATACTGACCCATTTGTGCACGAGTCGATTCGCTTTCTTAAAACGCATTGCTACACTAAATTGAATTAAGAGTTTACTAACTAGGCCTTATCAGGTTGCTGAAGACGAGATCCAGAGACAGGTGCTCAGAGTATCTTCAACAACCTGGGCTTAAGCAAGGTCTACTTGGGAGCCAGCGCCCCCATAGTCCAAGGTCCGCCAGCATCAATGATGCTTTGTTGCAAACTTGGCAAGGACTGTTCTTGTACTACCCGCAGTCGAGCATTCACATCATTTAGCTCTTTAATCGCAAAGCCAAATTGCTCTTTATGCTGTTGTGTGGGTCCGTACGAAGACCACGCTGCTGAAGAGGCATACCATAAGCGACTGTAGATATTGGCTGGTTTGATTCCCATACGATCACGAGATTCTAAACCACTTAACTCAAACCTGATCCCATTAAGTTCATCTTGAATGGCGGCATATTGGGTCTCCATGGTTGAGATATCTCCCGGCGTCAAATCAATGGCCGCACGTAATGCTTCCATCACTTTCACCATATCTTCCATAATTGCCGTGGTTGCTGTGGCTTTCTGCTCAGCCTTCATCAGCTTATCAGTGAACTCATCGACATCGGCATGACTTGGTCCTGCAAGCGCTGGTTTACGAATTGGCTTCAACTCAAACTCAACCGGTTCAGCAAGTTTGGTGATTTTCCGACCTTCTCGCTTATAGAGAGTTGCCGAGTAGTTTCCTGGACCCACCATCAAACCACCATCGTCATCTTCCTCATCATCCTTTTTAGCTAGCACTGCCGCGGTCTTGGCATGCGTCATGTCCCACGTCACGCGATGTAGCCCTTTGGTAACTTGTCCAGCAACACGATTTACAAACCCTCCGTTTGCATCACTTATCTCAATATAAACAGCGGGAGCGGCCTCTTGGTTTTCTTTTTCGATGTCTTCCCAAGCTGGATATTTAGGGTACTTTTTATCCTCCACCATTTCTTTCTCAGCCTTTTGGCGCGCCTCCTTGGCAGTCAGCAAACTGTCTTTTAAAAAGTAGGTCAAAGTGGCTCCGTGCTCTGGATTCTTTGCAGAATACCGATCGTTACCGTCGGATCTGGCATGGTTAGTATCCAATTGAAACCACTTCACAGGTCTTCCAGGTGCAAACAACAAAGCATCGTTTTGCTCCATACTGCTTTGCGTCAGTTCTCGTAATGGGCTGTAGTCATCTAAAATGTAAATACCACGACCGAAGGTACCCGCTACAAGATCACCCTCGCGGCGCTGAATCACCACATCACGAGTAGAGATCGTGGGAATACCTCCATCTAACTCAATCCACTCTTTGCCTCCATCGACGGTAAAAAACACGCCAAACTCAGTGCCGATAAAGAGCAGGTCTTTCTTCACATGATCCTGTACGATACGCCAGACCAGGTGATGCTCCGGCAGATCGCCAGCCAACGACGTCCACTTGCCTCCTAGGTTGGTAGACTTGATCAAGTACGGTTTGAAATCTCCATACTTATGATTATCTAAGGCCACGTAAACGGTGTTCGCATCAAACAGATCGGCCCGGATATCGTTAACGTACGCAGTTGCCGGAACACCCGGTACGCCCTTTAGATCAATCTTCTTCCAATTTTCTCCGCCATCGGTGGTGAGTTGAATCTGACCGTCGTCGGTACCAACCCACAGAATATCCTCATTGATCGGACTCTCCGCAAAGTTCGCAATGGTGTGGTATTCGGACATTGCGTAAATGTCCCAACCAGCCTCAACGGACCAGGTTCGCCCCATCATGGTGGTGTGCATTCGATTTCCGTTTTTGGTTAGATCACCTGAAATGGGCGTCCAGCTGTCGCCGCGATTATCTGATCGCCAAACCCGTTGAGAAGCAAAGTAGAGACGTTTTGGATCGTGGGCTGAGACATTGATTGGCGCATCCCAGTTGTATCGCTCAGCGGGGTCGCCAGGGCGAGGTTGGGGTTTGATGTAAACATTCTCGCCAGTAATACGGTCGTGACGTGCCAAATTACCTTGTTGCCACTGAGAATACATAATATCTGGATTGCCAGGCTCAATTGCCGGTTGGTGTCCATCACCAAACAGGGTCAAAAACCAATCTTTATTTTTGATGCCTTCCGCACGGTCAGTTCGAGACGGTCCACCCTGGGTTGAGTTATCTTGCGTCCCACCGTAGACGGTGTAAAACGGCTCCGCGTCATCGGCAGCAACTTTGTAAAACTGGGTCAATGGAAGGTTCGCGATAAAACGCCAATTGGCCATGCGATCATAGGACATGTAGAGCCCACCATCGGAGCCTATCAACACAAAGTCTGGATCGTTTGGATGAAACGCCATGGCATGATCATCCACGTGCTTGCGCTCGATATTTATCGGCGTCCAAGTTTTGCCACCATCATCGGACACTTTGCTGTAGTTACTGGCGATATACACTCGATCAAACTGGTGTTGGTCCGCATATATTTCCTGATAGTAGTGAGGCCCAGTTCCACCACCCACTTCATCTGACATCTTGGTCCAACTTGCTCCGCGGTTGCTGGTGCGATAAACGCCACCTTTGCGGTTATCTATTTCAATTGCCGCATAGACAACATCTGGCTTCATTGGCGAAATAGCCAGCCCAATTTTCCCCATATTTCCTTCAGGCAGACCCGTCTTGAGTTCTGTCCAAGTCTCACCGCCATCATCCGATGTGTGAATACCTGAGCCAGGGCCGGTGCCGACATACACTGCAACCTTTCTTTGTCTTGACCATGTTGCGGCGTACAGTTTGTTGGGATTACTGGGATCCATTACCAGCGAGGTTACGCCAGTCCACTCGTCTTCAGGTTTTAGTACCAGATTCCAGTTCTCGCCGCCATCAGTGGTTTTGTATAAACCGCGCTCTCCGCCACCAGTCCATAAAGGTCCTTGGACGGACACCCATACGGTATCCGAATCATCGGGATGCACAATGATATCTGAGATTCGCTCTGACTCTTTCAGCCCCATGTTCTTCCATGTTTGCCCACCATCGGTAGACTTATAAACACCATCACCGAACGCAATGTGGCGTCCTCCATGATTTTCACCACTTCCAACCCAAACGATGCTTGAGTTACTGGGGTCGATAGTCACATCCCCTATTGAATAGACCGCTTGATCATCAAAAATGGGCGTCCAGGTGGTACCGGAATTGACCGTCTTCCAAACACCGCCAGACCCCACAGCTACAAACCAAGTGGAAGGGTCATTTTGATCAACAGCAATGTCCGCTATGCGGCCTGACATGTACGCTGGGCCGATGCTTCTAAATGCCATAGACTTGAAGGTGGCATTCCCAAACACCGGCTGGTCTTCTGCATCATCAGACTTTTGGTTTGAGACTGCGTTGTTACTTAAAAAGACAAGAGACAGGACTAAAAGGAGTTTGAGTAGTGATTGCATTTATTCGCCTATTTCGTGGATGGGTCGATACATTGAGCACACACGGTACTCAATAATCTGGCAAGTGTAAAATATTAGCCCTATCGATAAGTTCACATCGATGGGCTTAAAGCAAATTTGCCAAGATCAAAACCAGAGAAACTTACCGTATACGATCCCTATACAGTTTAAATATCTTAAGAACAGCCTGAGCGCAAAACATTATTCGCAATTTAAGGTTTCCGCATTTGGCTGGCTTTCACAAAGCCAAGTGGATTAAAAAAAGATTAAAGATAATATGCTAAATAACTCCCTCATATCGGCCATATATCGCTGATATTAAAGGTATTTACGCCGCTAAAATTGCGATAGTTCAAGGAAATTAAAATCTGATTAAAAGCCAAAACTTCGTCAAAAGTTGACATAGTCTCCAGCAATCCCGGGATAACTTCGGGAGCAAAAGGGGGTCGCATGGAGGTGTTTTTATATAGGTCAAGTCGAGCATTGTCTGAGTGACCCCGCAAAATAAAAACCAATTTCATAGGGGGAATTTTCCATGGCAAGTAACATTGATTCTAGTCTTAACGATCTCATGTCGATCGGGGGTGCGTTAGGCGCTTGCATCGTCGACTACACGTCCGGCATGTCACTCGGAGCGACTGGCGGCGGAGTGGATTTGGATATGGCCGCGGCAGGTAATTCGGAGGTGGTCAAAGCGAAAATGAAAACGATGAAAACCTTGGGCATAGAAGGTGAAATTGAAGACATCCTTATTACGCTGGATGAACAGTTCCATGTAATCAGACCGGCGGCACAACACAAAGGTTTGTTTATTTACCTAGTCTTGGACAAAAACGGTGGTAATTTGGCCTTGGCCAGAAGAACCGTTCAAACTGTAGAACAAAGCTTAGCATTGTAGAAATTAGTCGGGTGCTAACAGTCTCTTAACAGCATTCAGCGTCGTGCTAGGAAAATCATGGAGAGAACTTAGCCTAACGCAAGCTGTTCTTTACTGCACAAAATCGTTCAACTGGGTGGCGAAAGAACACTTGATTTGTAGATGATTGTTAGCTTCCCGAGGTACCTTGGGGGTGAACGGGATGGGTCTTAAAACCGTACTTTACATTAGCGAACCACTATCGAAATTCATCGACGGAGGCCTACCGATGGAGTTTTCAGCCATTCACAGGCAGGCTAGGATAAATAATCAACGTTCAGGGATAACAGGATTACTCGGCTTCTCGGCTGGGCGGTATTTGCAAATATTGGAGGGTGATGAAGTGTCCGTGGATAGCACGTTTGAGAAAATCGAAAAGGATTCTCGTCATCGGATTCTCGCGGTGCTCGTCAACCACGTCGTCGATCAACGTTTTTTTGAGGGTTGCTCAATGCGAGTTGTTGCCTCTCTGAGTGACTGCGATGAATTTGATGAATACCTCAATAGCCATGAGGTTGTGATCGATGGGCTACCCGGCTACGCAAAGAAGCTACTGAAGAACTTCGCAACCACTACCAAAACACCGTCCTTTTCCACCACGTTTGAAAACAAGCAGCTTAGCCTTAGCACTTGGCCAGATTTTACCAAGGTCGGTCAAACTCCGATGGTGCTTGGACTGAGCGCTAAGCTAGTAGCGGGGGCCGAAAGTTATCATTCTCTCGCGGCTAGCGGCGAGTTCGGTACAAGGACACAGCTTGACGAACTTCTTCGATCATTCGAGTTAATGGGCATTCTGGTCGTTTCTGACGATCACTACACTAAAATGCCTTCTGTAGGTCACTATCGTAATCACAATGAAAGTGCCTTCTATCAACGAGTCAAGACATTTCTGGGTCTGTGAGCATCCGATGATTTACAAAAAGATAGCCATCGTCGGTGAAGTAGGATCAGGCAAAACTCAATTGATTTCGACGCTAAGTGAAATCAGCGCGTTTGATACCGATGTCAAGTCTTCTATTGATATCGGCAAGGAAACAACGACTGTCGGTATCGATTACGGAACTGTAAATCTGGATGCGCAAACGGCCTTGGGACTCTACGGCGTACCGGGACAGGAACGATATTCATTTCTGTGGGATTTTGTAAATCTCTCGCTGTGGGGCTTGGTGGTGTTAATTAAGTATGGTGAGCGAGTCGACTCTGATGGTTTTGAAAAGCTGATCACGCACTTCGCCCCCACCGAGCAAAACCTGCCTTGCATTGTCGCGGTTACTCATGTTGAAAATGCATCATCCGACGCGCTAAGAGGCTTCACATCTCAGTTTCAAACCTCACTCAGTAAGCACCGTGTTATGGCTCCGATTATGTACATAGATGCGCGTAACAAAGAACAATCGCTCTCGATTTTGCACGCCTTAAATTCGATGAATCATTTTGCACAGAGAGACTAACTCAACATATAGACAATAAAATCTAATGAATAATCCAGAGCCGAAAATTGAAATACGACCAGAGCTGATTGAATTTATGAAAGAGCTGGCAAGCTCTAGCCGAGACGTAATATTGTTGAGCATCGTTACTTCCGACGGCTTCAATCTAAAAACATTCTCAGCGAAGTCATTAAGTATCGAATTCGAAAAACTAGCGGCGATGGCTAGCTCGATTTGCGCTCTGAGTGATTCCTCTGCAAAGCAACTAACGGGTCAAGGGCTAAAGACAACAACCATCGAAACATCAGCAGGCAACATCTTATTTATGAAGACGAACTATTTGACGCATCAATGCGTTGTAACGCTTGTTGCTAAAGAGGGATTGTCCCTAGCTCAAGCCAGATTCATCATTCAACGCCTTGCCGAGAAGGTGGGCAGCATAAGATGACCGAATACCCAGAAAGATCTTATTTGCGTAGTTGATCACCATCTTTAATCTTTTTTTAACATAGCGTTAAGCCCGTTTTTAGACCTCTTTTGATAAATTTTGATCATTCTTTGGTTGGCGCTGATGACTAACGGACAGCTCTACACACAATATTAAGCCCCCCCGCAATTTGTGATTTAGACTGGTCTGAAGGCGCCAACCAAAGGATTCTTCAAAGATAGTAACCCTCACTGTTCAAGAGAGTTTTAATCCATTTTTAATCTTTAATCGACCTGGTTTCTACGATTGATTTGTTAACTTTCAGAAACTCAATGCTCCTTATGAGCATTGGATACTGAATCAACATTTTACTAAGTGCTACAAGGCAGGTACAAATCATGCGAAGAACGCTTCTATCATTATTAATTGTTGGTGCCGCAAGTCTTTCTGCTACAGAAAGCTTTGCAGCAAGCTCCGTTTCCGATCAAGTCATCGAAGAACAACGAGCCAACTTGGCAATCAATACCGATGGCAAAGGTTTTGGCCCACAGTCTCCCAGAGACTTAGGCACACTCGATGGCGCAAATCAGCGCATCTTCAATAAGGCCCCAAGCTACAAAGAAATGAATCTTTGTAATATTCACTTTCACAAAGGTGCTGAGCACAAAGGCGGCGAGTTCACGACCTATGCTGGCAACGGCGATGGCAAGGGCTTGGGTACCGGATTTCTGTACAACGGATCTTTGAGCAAAAACGAACTATCCAGCTATGAAGGAGGTGTGTGTGACGCTAAACACGGAACCCTTGCTCCTGGCGATACAATTGAGTTGCACTACGTGCATACCAGCGCAGCAATCAATCCTGGACCAACCTTAGGAGCGTGCTTAAGCGAATCAACAATGAATCCTCAATTGCGTGTGGAAACACAGGTTTACGTACTGGTGAACGATCGCGATGCCGCTGACTTTGGAAAGCTAACCGCTCTAGGAAAAGTAAACGGATATCACCAGGCGCTTAATATTCCAACCGAGACTGGCGAGCCAATCGAATATGCAGGTTCGACCACAGGCCCAAGTTACAACGAAAAGGCCTCGCCCTTGCAGGTATCCTGGAGTGTCCGACCCAAGGTGAAAAAGGTGGATATCAAAACGGTTGCGAGTTGGTGCGAAGACAATATCTTTGAGGAGGACCACGCTCATGGAGTGCGTAACTTGGTAATCAATCCAGATCTCATTTCACCAATCGGCTCATGAACAAGCCTTTTCATGGGTGAGTGTTTGCACTTGACCATGAACAAGTATAAAACGAAAGGGCCGACGAGCTCGGCCCTTTTCCCAAACCTTTCTTAGATCAATATCCCGAGCTCAACACCCCAGGCTCATTCAGATTTCAAGCGATAGCCATTGCCTCTGAGGGTTTCGATCACAATTCTATCGTCGTCTTCGAGCTTCTTTCTTAAGCGAGAGATATACACGTCTACGACGTTTGTCTGCGGGTCAATATTGGTATTCCAAACTCGTGAGAGAATCCGTTCTCTGGTCACCACTTTGTTTTTGTTTTCCACTAAGTATTGCAGTAAATCAAACTCGATTCGCGTCAGACTTATTTCTTGCTCAAACAGAAATACCAGTCGCTGCTCACAATTTATGTTTAGGTTGGCCAAGGTCAGAGATTCATCCTCCGCCTCGACTATGCCATTGGCTTTTGAGTACAAACGCTCTAACGCTACAACTCGGGCGAGGAGCTCTTCAAAGTCGAATGGTTTGCAAAGATAATCGTCAGCGCCAGCCGTAAGGCCTTCTACTCTATTGCTGACTTCATCCAAGGCCGTCAGCATGAGGACCATCGGTGCATCCGGCAATGACTTGATCGTCGATAACACGTCAATGCTGTCTTCGTTATCGAACATACGATCCAATATCAATATCTCAGGTCGAGTTTGCCGTAGACATGGAACCAAATCGTGCAAAACGTGAACGCTTGAGCAGGCATAGCCTTCCGCCTTAAGGCCGCGTAAAAGAAAGTTAGCCAGCGGCTTCTCATCGTCTGCGACAAGGATGTTGGTCATAACTTAACCACCCTCGCTTGTAATCGAAAGCGGCAATGTAATCGTAAATATTGATCCCTGCCCCTGACTTGAATCAACCGATATGTCGCCCTTATGCGCCATGGCGATGGCCCTGGCGATAGGCAGGCCAAGACCAACCCCTTCGGTGCTCTTGCGAAACCGTACAAAGCGCTCGAATATATGCTCAACTTCTGCCCCCGAAATTCCAGAACCGCGGTCAATGACGGAAATGTGTGCTGCTTGTCCTTTGACTTCGGCAATAATCTGTACCCTCTCTTCAGCGGGAGAGTACTTGATTGCATTGTCCAATAAAATCGAAAGAAGTTGATGTATTCGATGCTTATCTATGGAAAAAACAGCCGACTGGATCTCACCACTAAACTTCAGGTGAACCCTGTCATCATTGAGTAACTTGTTCCACTTACTTGCTTCTTGTTGTAGCACATCGATGATGGATACTTCGGCGAGTTCAAGATGTAGCTTATTCGTGTCAGCGCGTGCAAGCAGGAGCATGTCATCTACTAGACGACTCAAATCCACGGACTGGTTGAGTACCGAAGTAAGCGTTTCTCGGTAATCATCCTCGGATGCAGATTCCATTCGTAGAGTTATCTGAGATTCTCCACGAATGATGGTCAATGGCGTTCGCAGTTCATGCGATATGTCATTGATAAACTGGCGCCGATAAGCATCTTGCTGCGTTAATTGTAGATTTGCTTTAGTCAGGTCAGCGGTCCGTTGTTCCACCTCAAACTCCAGCTTTTTACGAGACTCCTCTTTTCTGATTTCATGCTCTTGAAGCCGTTCGGCCATGTCATTGATGGACAACACCAACTCTTCAAACTCCTGGTCTAACTTTTCGGTGATTGGCTGATTAAACTGACCACTGGCAATTCTGTCCGTGGCATTTTTAATATGCACTAAAGGCAAGTACAGCTGGCCAAACAACCAATAACAACCGTAAACGATCAGCAACAGAGAGACGACTCCGAGTCCACTTACGAACCATAACATCGAGGTGTTCAGTGTTCGCAATCGGGCTTCCAAAGCCGCTACTTTTTTAATCTGCCTGGTCACTGATGCATCCATCGCTTCGCGAAACAGATTGTCGATTTTTACTTCAAGTAAGTAATGAAGCTGTTCTTGTTTTTCGACACTCGGCGCTGAACGGTCAGACAACAAACCCTGAAACTCATCGATAATCTCCGAAATGATACTGTCCAGACGATCGATGTGTTGAGTGATACTTTGGGCTTCTTCATCGCCAATCGGATTTTGTTGTGCCAACTTAAGTTCTCTGATGGTCTCAATCGAACTCTTGATCACCGCCTTTTTGTTCCGAACGTCAGCCTGGTTTGCACTGGCGCCAAAGGTGTACTCATCGGTAAATTGCTTGAACAATCGATATGAGACACTGGAAAGACGTTGGTGCTCAGCCAACAGTGACTGGGCTATGCCTGATTGCTCCAAATTAGTCCGGGTCAAAGAGGCCGAAACCAATGCACAGGCAATGGCAATGATGACAATGGTAATTGTCATCAAACCAAATGCGAATAACTTCTTTTTATACATGTCGGTAAACCAGCGCCTGATATTTTTAGTGTTTTTAGCCAGCGTACATTACAGCCCCTAGAATCACCTTACTACAGAATGTCCAGATTGACTATTGGTCAATCGACAAACGCCTCGACGGCGAAACCCATCAAAGTCGTCTTTACCAGAACTGAAATTGTGTCGGATCATTGACACTGTTAGCATTAGCCGATGGAACATTCTCAAGCACTGATTAGCAACGATGCCGTGGTCTTTGGACTACTAATGGCAATCCTTGCCTTCGTTTTTCGTACATCGAATAGCAGCCACCCACGACTAAAAAAGTTCTACAGCATTGTGCCCATGCTGTTGCTTTGTTATTTCTTACCGTCGTTATTAAATACGTTTGGAATTGTCGATGGTGAAAAGTCAAATTTGTATTACGTAGCGTCCAGGTATCTGTTGCCAGCCTGCTTGATTTTATTAACACTTAGTGTGGACTTAAAAGAAATAGCCAAACTCGGTTATAAGCCATTGGTGATGTTCTTGACGGGCACCGTCGGGATCATTCTGGGCGGTCCTTTGGCCATCTTGATAGTGTCGATGTTTAACCCGGACCTAGTCGGTGGTGCCGGTCCAGATGCGGTTTGGCGGGGCATGACGACAGTAGCCGGCAGCTGGATTGGTGGTGGTGCCAATCAGGCGGCAATGTACGAGGTCTTCAGCCCCTCAAATACTCTGTTTGGCATTATGGTCACCGTGGACATTATTGTGGCTGAAATCTGGATGATTTTCTTACTGGTTGGCATTAGCAAGAAAGACAAGATCGATCAATTTTTTAACGCCGACTCTAGCTCGGTGGACAGACTGCAGTCCAAAATGGAATCCTACAGCTTAAGCATCGCGCGTAATCCTAGCAGCACGGATCTTATGATGATGCTTGGGGTGGCTTTTGGAGCCACGGCGTTTGCCCACTTCTCTGCCGATTTAATCGCCCCTTATATCGAAGCGAATGCACCCGATTTAAACCGTCTTAGTTTAACGTCCAAGTTTTTTTGGTTGATCGTGATTGCCACCACCATTGGTGTTATTTTGTCATTCACGAAGATGCGCGAATACGAGGGGGCCGGTGCCTCCAAAATAGGTACGGTTTTCATCTTTATTTTGGTCGCAACAATTGGCATGAAAATGGATATTCGCTCGTTAGCCGATCACCCGGGTTTATTCGTGGTTGGCGGCATTTGGATGCTAATCCACATCGTGCTACTGGTTGTGGTCGGTCTATTAATCAGAGCCCCTTACTTCTTCTTAGCGGTAGGCAGTAAAGCCAACATCGGAGGCGCAGCCTCAGCACCGGTGTTAGCCGCGGCATTCCATCCAGCCTTGGCACCTGTGGGTGTTTTACTCGCTGTATTTGGTTATGTTCTGGGAACATACGGGGCTTGGCTGTGCGGATTGCTCATGCAGGCTATTGCGCCGGTTTAAGAGTGGCTACTTCCCGCATATGTATACCGAGTTGATAGAGGTCGTACCTGAATAGGGGTTTGGAAATTCAATCACGTGCGCTTCTGCAGTATTGAAAACTTGGCTTAATAACCCCAGAAACGCCTGATCTGGCGGCTCGTTGGACCATAAGCCGAAAACGCCGCCATCGATTATTTTCGTCGCCATGGTTTTCAGAGATTCATAGCGATAGAATTTTTGGTTTTCCGAATTCAGCCAATGGCTGGGTGAGTGGTCAATGTCCAACAGTATTCCATGGACCTGTTGACCATTTAATACGTCATCAGTATCACTTAGCGCAAACTCAAAAAAATCCATATTTACCAGCTGACTACGATGATCATCACTCAGCTTCTTTCCGATTGGTAGTAATCCTTGCTGATGCCATTTAATTACAGCTGGCATGATTTCTATGGTATTTAACTCAGCCACACTTTGATCTTCGAGTGCTTTTGCTGAGGTGTATCCCAATCCCAAACCACCAACAACCAAGCTGAGGTTCTCAGTAAATCCGTTCTGTTTTAAATATTCGATGCCTAAGACTGAAAGCTGCTCCTCAGCCTCGACAAACAAGCTGGACATTAGCCATTCGTCGTTTAGTTTTACTTCGTAAATTAGCAAGTTGTTAAGACGAGGCTCAGAGCGTCTTCTGAGGCTGATGGCGCCCTTAGGCGTTTCTTGGTAATCCAGTTCTTCAAATATTAGTTCCAAAGTGTCCTCTTTTGTTCAAGCACTTCTCAGCTTCGACATGATCTACGCAGATGGTTATAAAACACCGCACTCTCTCAAAGCCACCTCAGTCATACGCGAGTGCACGCTAAAAATTCTTGTTAAATGAAAAAGCGCTTAACTCTTTATCGAGCACTCTTTTAAAGTACGGAATACCCACCCAGGTATAAATCACAATGCCTAGCCATGAAATGGAAACTATTAATGAGATTGCTTCAAAGCCTAAATCATTTAACACTTGGGCAAAAAGATTGACTAGCAGATAAGCACTAATTAACAGGAAAGCTGCTTTGCCACTACTGAGCGTCGCTAGGTATGCATTGACCTTCCAAAAAAGGCCAAAGAGCTTACTTTGTCTCATTTTGATCTGGGCGATCAAGGTTAAGGCCTCGTGATTGTCTGGGTCATTCAGCAAGACAAATTTTGCATGATACAAAGCCTCGTCAAGGTTGCCCATTCTTAAACTCACCCTACCCATCAGCAAATTGGCATCTGCATTTTGAGGATCAACCTGCAATGCATTTGATGCGAATTCATAAGACTCAGACAAACTACTTGTTTCCAAAAAGTAGTTACCAACCGCCGCTAACACCTTTGCGGAGTCAGGATCTATTGCCAACGCTCGACGCAAGACTTTGTAGGCTTTTTCATTTCTCTCCAAGAACAAAAACAGTTCACTAAGAAACAACAAACAAGAAATACTCTTTGGGTTAAGCGACAGAGCATCATGAGTTACCTTCAGTGCTTGTTTGGGCTTGTTCTTTAAGAACAGAACGTTGGCGTAAACCAAATGCGTCTGCGCGTCAGATGAGTCCAGATTCAGAGCCTGAAGCGCCTCATACTCAGCCGCTTCTACTCTGCCTTGATCTAGGAGAAGGCCCGCAAGAATCGAATGCAATTCAGCACTATTGGGATCGTTTGATAGCATGGACTTGACCATCTCAATAGCTCGCTGCGTTTGCCCAGTATCGATTAGCCGTTCTAAATAGAAAAAGTTATGGCCATTCATAAATCATTCCTCGAGTTCAACTCTTTGACATACTCGAAAATCTGATATGGCTTGGATTGAATAAACACCACCCAATATAGTGAAAAGAACAGCAATGCTTGTATGACTATTTTTAGGTAAGGAACCGTAGTCCTGGCGAACTCAGACTCTAAGTTGAAGAAAAAGGCCCAGGCGAAAAATGTAGCCGCAATGACCATTACTGAAGAAACTCCAATAATGGCCTCTTTCCAGCGAGTGGGGCTGCCCATTAAAAACCCATTGAGAATCAGCCAAGCAAACGGCATCCAATACCTTCCCATCATCGGTATTGAAAAAAATATTGGTGCCAAGACAGACACAAACAAAATCAACAACGGACTAACGCATAACCAGCCCAATCGTTTGGGACTGGGCTCATCTAGAACTTTGTAGCCTTGGTTCATCGACCGTTCCTTTTTATAAATTCGAGAACATCGTCATATCTGCCACCATCGTTAGCGTATCGTGCGTAGTTCCTCGCCGTGGTCAACCATTCAAGCGTGGTGGGCCTACTTTCAGCAAGCGCCGCCTTTAAGTGAGCTTGGCTTATCGGAACTTCTTTATCTTGCTCCAGAGAGTCGTCAATTGCTTCATCCACAGCCATGTCAATCAAGTTCTCCAGATCCGCACCTGAGTATCCAGAGGTGGCCTTAGCAATGGGACCAAAATCGATTCCAGACTCACTAAGTCTGTCCTTGAAATGGTAGTCCAGAATACCCTTCCGAGCCACCTGATCAGGTGGTGGCACAAAGAACACGCGATCAAACCGGCCCGGCCGCAGGAAAGCCGAGTCTATCGACCAAGGCACATTTGTCGAAGCTAAAACCAGCACGCCATCGTTATTCTGAGAAAACCCATCAAGTTCAGATAAAAACTGACTGACCACATTTGCGGCCGAGTTATTCTTTGACGCCTCTCGCTTGCCGGCGAGAGCCTCTAATTCGTCAAAAAATAAGACACTGGGCGCTTCCTGTCTGGCCTTTTCGAAGATAGCTCTCAGCTTTTGCTCGGATTGCCCGATATACATATCCAGTACATCTGAGGCTTCAATATTAAAAAACTTGGCGCCGCACTCACCAGCCGTGGCTCTGGCCATCAGAGTTTTTCCACATCCAGGAGGCCCGTATAGCAAGACGCCTCCGCCAATCTTTTTACGGAAGCGTTGAATCAAACTTGGTTTTTGAAACGGTAAGATAATTTTTTTACGAACTTGAGACTTTATCGCCTCGAGCCCTACAACGTCGTCAAATGTTGTGGTCTGTTCACGATACCTTGATAGCTCAACAAAGTCCGCCACCTCGGTTTTTTCAACAACGTGCAATTTCGGCCTACCGGTATTGATTTTCAGCTGAGCAAAACTCTGAAGCTGATCTGATAGCAAATCGGCAGAAACACTTTGAGTTAGCGCTAGCAGCCGTGTCTGAGCCGGATCAGCAAGACTCTCTATATAAGTGAGTAAAGCGCTATCAAAGTGACGAGAGTTTTCCAACAAACGAATAGACTGAGCTCTGTCTAGATCTTCAGGCAAGTGGCCAATATATTTGCCTACCTCTTCGAACCGTTCTTGCTCGAGTAACTCAAAGGTGATGACTTCGGCCAGTTCAGCAGACGGTGCTGATTCGAAAGCAGTCAGCAATTGATTGAAAACATTCTTGTCCATAAAAAATCCAATAAAAGGAACGTAAAGAAAGTGAGCAGTCGATCTTGGCATTCACCTAGACCCATCATCGAACACAGTTAAATAATGGACGGGAGCCGTATTTGCATCCGCGCTCAAAGTAAAACTGAGTATAGTTCAAGCTAAGCTGGAAACCCAATAGAGAGAGAGGATGCCGCTGTTGGACTCTAACTACAATAAATCGCCTAGGCCTATGTCATCACTTTTTAATAAATTGGCCAACACCCTGGCGAATCAAATCAACAAAATCCTTCGCTACCGCCCATCTGATTTCTCGAATGAGGCGCTTACGTGACCGTAATTTAGTTTGTCTAAAGGCCTTGCGATCCAGCTTAGCTAGAGCAAGTGCTTTGTTTTTTGCGCTCGGCAGCAAATCATCAGGCTCCGTCACCTCATCGAGAAAACCGGCCTGCTCTGCTGCTGATGGTGTAAACACCACAGAGTGATTAACAACTTGTTCAAAAGCGAGGTTGGTAAGCCTGTATCTCGCTATTGCCAACGCTGTGAAAGGCATGGTCATACCGATTTCAACTTCATTGAGTACAACCTTAAAATCGCCATCACGTATAAATCGATAATCACCCGCGAGCAACAAAAACACACCCGCCGCCACGGTGTGACCATTGGACGCCACTACCAACGGCATAGGCAACTTAACCAAACGCGTTACGGTGGCAAAGCCCCCCATCAGCATCTTGAACGTCGGCAGCGGCCCCAATTTCATTACCTTTAGGTCAAACCCAGCGCTAAAAATACTTCCTTTGCCAGTTAAGACGATGGCATCAGCATTAACTTGAGCTCGATCCAAAGCTTCATTGACAGCCGTTATCATGGCTGGTGACAATAAGTTGGAACCGCCATCGGCTAGTTCTATGGTGGCAATGCCATCCACTTCGGAGTAGTTGACGAGTTCTTGAGTCATATTCATTACCTCGATAATGCAGTCAATTCAATTATGACGAATTGAGGTGGATGATAACCGCTTGGATGCGCAGGATCGAGATTGTTTCTATTTGCGTAAATAAATTAGCGGGAAAGTTTCTGGCGCTGTTTGCTCTCCGTCGCAGTTTGTTTTACTGCGATATTCAACCAGTTTGAGCTCAATAGCCTCACCTTCTACAGCACGCAGTTGATGTAATTCGTAGGTGCCACAATCGGAACTTGGCCCAAGGCTTACCGAAGAAATCGTAGCAGAGTTGGGCTCAACCGCCGCATTCAATACGAAAGCTTTTTCGGTTATTTTTGAATCGGACCATCCGGAAACTTCTAAGGGAGCAAAATGATCATCATTTTCATTTAAAGCGGTAAAGAACACACTGGAAGTATTTCTAGCATAGACAGCACAAGGTAGTTCCCAAAGTGTCATCGCATCACTGATCTTGTAACTTGTCGCGTACTGCGGAACGTTGCTCAAATCGCAGTCAGAAAACTGACTCTCGATATGTTTTAGAATAGTCGAAGGAACCTTTTCAAACCCATCATAATCCTGCCTACCATACAGAGAGATAGGAAATCCTTCCAGCTGCTCAACCTGACCAAGCGACTCAGTATTCTCCGTATCCTGATAAAGTTGTGGGCAGAACAGATGCCCCTCAAGTTGAGAGTGGATAAACGGTAGCTTTCCACTCTCTACCACCGTGACTTTGGCATCCGAAATAAAATCCGAGTCACCCTCTACTGCGTAGTCCTTAATTTCTAGAATCATGGTCACATTGTCGGAATGACTCTTGAATATTTGATAGGAATCAAAGAGACCGTCTGGTCCAACTGCCCCCTTGCGCTCTAGCTCCACGATTTGCTCGCCAAGCTTAATCCAAGCAGGCAACATCTCTCCATCATTGAAAGGCGCAAAAATAAGATAGCTTTGCTCTCGATCTTGAGGAATTGCATTCTTTGACCACAAAGCAAAGCGGCAGCCGTTGTAGGCTCCTATCACTTCCGATCCATATGAGAAGAGCTTTGTCCGCTGGTACTCAACTTCCTCAGCAATAGCAGCTGACAACCAAGTACATAAATAGGTTGTTAGAAAAACAAAAATTAATCTATCTATTCTCTCAATATCTCTGAACTTTCTAATTAGATTCATTGGATTACCTAACAGTTTTCGAGACATAATCCGCGCCACCTAGAGCGTCACCAATCCCACAATCAATACCGTTAACGCGGCAAAGAGCAGGATGACCAAATGACCGAAGAATAAAGGAAAAGAGGCCAACACCGCCTTGAAAAAAGAAAGCTCATATACTCGTTTCAGGCTTAGGAAAAGATAAATGAATGCCCACAGAATCATTATCGACTGCAATGGTTCGACTATCAGCGATACTCCAATAAACTCGACTAACTCGATGCTCAATAACAATAAAAACAAGAAGCAATGGTTGTAAACAACAAACACCAGATGCTCGGTGTAGTAAAAACGATGGAGTAAGAATATGAGTTTTAGCAGTAAGGCAACCAAAGGCAGTGTAAGAAACATAAGAACCGGTGCGGCCTCTAAAAACTGCTCAACTAACTCGCGAGGATCTTCCCGTAGGGTAGATTTAACTTTCTCTCGTTGATCAAGCAGATAGGCCTCCCACTGCTTCTCACGCTCGCCGGTCAAACCGGGGATGTTCAAGTCAATACTGTCATCACCAAACACATTTTCAATGCCAGACTCATCCTGTGCTTCTCTGGCCTTAGCGATCTCCTTCCTGAGTTTTTCTAAGGCCACCTTAGTATCCTCACTAGCGGCCTCACCTTCTTCACCTGATTGAACTTGTGCTGAGACAATTTGCTCTTGTAACTGCTCTAGCGCTGCGTCATCGTCAATATTAATTAGATTGCCACCGACACTCGGCGCAAAAAAGTTTGATACCGATAAGAATAAAAAATACATAATGCTGGTCACGATATAGAACCGCACCGGGTGGACGTACGACAACCTTTTACCAGCCAGATACTCCTTAGCAACCTTGCCGGGAACAAATAGAATCTGCCTAAGTGTGCGCAGAGCCCTAGAATCCAGTTGAAAAATGTTCTCGAACGCTTCATGCATCAAGGTCAAGAAAAAGCGATTCGGCCCGTAGATACTTTGACCACAGCTTGCGCAATACTCACCATGAAGTGCACTGCCACAGTTCTCGCACTGGCTAATCGTTTCTACGGCTTTTTGGGTCATGGAAAACTCTCCTTGGCCTTATCTAGTTTCAATAAATATTTTATTTTGCACGGGCTATTAATCTAGCCATTAGAAGTGCATCCATTTTCATCATCTCTTGCTGACCGTAATTACTTACGGACATTTCAAAAGTATAGAGAAATAAACAAACTAATACATCGGTATTAGGTTTGAAGGATATCCGTCAAATCTTTGCACAAAAAAACGCCCTCATAAAGAGGGCGCCAAACTTGGAAATCAAATTGTTTTTATCGCGGGTGGAACTCAGCTATCCAATTTAACAAATGGCAGCGATTTAGTTTTCACTTCCCCTGTTTGCGTATCCACAACAACTAACTTCAACTCATACTCTCCTGCCGGAACCCACGCAGGTATCTTTGAAGATGCTGTTCTTTGAATAAAATTGTTAGGCTCTATAATAGTCTCGCGACGCCGCTTCAATACTGAATATTGATCTCCTGAGGGAAGCGCAATAGAAAGCCAGTAGATCTGGCTATGAGCGACCTGGTCAACATTGCTGATAACAAGATCATACTTTAAGCGGCCGCCTTCAGACGATACTTCAGCCGGCCCGGTCAAACTAAAATCTAACTCAAAAGTTTCAGTTGGTTCTTCCAACAAATCTTCTGGCGACTCGTAGATTTTGATATTTCTCACCGCTACATTGGTGTTATCGCAAACGCTAGCCGCGCCAGTCCAAGGAGCCAAAGAAAGCCTGAAGCCAGATAGTCCATCGGCTCCTAACACTCCTGAGTAATACTCAAAGTCATTGACCGAAATTTTAAATGAGTCCGTTTGCCCATTGGCATAAATCTTGACTTTGTACTCAGTATTGTCGCTGTAGTTGAATAAAGACTGGCTTGCTACCCCTGAGTGAAACAAACGAAACATTCCCAGTCCATGAAACGAGATACTTCTGGCTGTGCCGCCATCAGCGAATATAGAAAAAGCATTATCGCTACCACTCATATTTTCCGTATAAAAGTCAGCTTCAAAGTAAACTTCGGATTGGTTGTCAGGCAGGTCAAATGCTATCTGATCATACTGAGAACAAACTGGTGTATTAAACACGATTGAGTTTCCATCCAGTCCAGAATACAAATATCGAACCTCCTGAGAACCAAAAACAATTCTTGAGGGAGTATCGTTGCTGCTTGTAGCCAATAGAGTTTGTCCATCGGTGAAACTCTCCGGGGGCAGGGAAACATCGTAGAGAATATCAGCGGATACGGCTGGGGCTAAGGTTAACAAGGAAGTAAGAAGTAGGGTTTTTGAATTAATCATATTGCCTCCATGACAAATAGATTATCGATTCATGCGTGAATCGGCGGGCACCTCCACTCCGGAGGTGCTGTATAATTATACAGTATTTTTACTGTAAGTCAATATTTAATATAATTAAATCAAAAGTTTACTGTTTTTTTGGCTTTCCTGAATATCTTAAAAAACCAGCATGATTTAGCCAGATCACCGTCCACAGCTTTCCAGCAACGATGTTATTTGATTGACCAAACAATTGAGTGTATTACTGCCTTGAGGAGTGACAGTAGTGTCGCCTCAGAGATAGAATAAAGCCCTTAACCGACATCTATACGACATCCACCCGCATCTCAAACCATGACTAAAACAATATTAATAACAGGTGGCGCCGGTTTCATCGGAGTAAATTCGGCTAGTAAGTTTGCAGCAAAAGGTTGGAATGTTGTTATTTTGGACAACTTATCTCGCAAGGGTGCAAAACTAAATTTGGAATGGGTTCAACAGCAATACTCAATTGAGTTCAGTCATGTCGATATTCGAGAACCTAAAGAGCTAAATCGCGTCCTAAAAACGTACAAGCCAGATGTACTGCTTCATTTAGCGGCTCAGGTCGCTGTTACCACATCAGTTACCAATCCGCGCGAGGACTTTGATATTAATGCCCTTGGCACCTTTAACTTGCTTGAGGCCGTTAGACTTCACAGTCCTGAGACATTTTTCATAAATGCATCGACTAATAAAGTGTACGGAAAAATGGAAGATCTGGGAGTTGTGGAACGAAATGGAAGGTATGAATACGAGGACTTATTGAGCGGTGTGCCAGAATCTCGAAACCTAGACTTTCATTCGCCCTATGGTTGCTCAAAGGGTGTTGCTGATCAATATACAATCGATTACTCAAGAGTTTATGGTTTGCAAACCGTTACCCTGAGGCAGTCATGTATATACGGCCCGAGGCAATTCGGAATTGAGGACCAAGGCTGGGTAGCCTGGTTTACCATCGCCGCCATGCTAGATAAGGAAATTACGATATACGGCGACGGCAAACAAATACGAGATGTTCTGCATGTCGATGACCTTACGACTGCGTACGAGGCTGTAATCGCCAATCGAGATTCGGTAACGGGACAGGCTTTAAATATTGGTGGAGGCCCTAGCAATACTCTGTCTCTGTTAGAACTTCTTAAGTATCTTGAAAATACGCTTAATAAAAAAATCACCCCGGTCTGGGATGAGTGGCGCCCCGGGGATCAACCCGTATTCGTATGTGACTTAAGTCGGGCTCACGCTTTACTCGATTGGAAGCCGCAGTACGATGTGGATGAGGGCGTGATAAAGCTTATTAACTGGGTAAAAGACAATGCCGGCTTGTTTAGCTAGCCTGATTATTTTGAAGCTTCATCATTGTAGAACCACGCTCTAAGAAGCAACCAAAGACGGGAATTTAGATGAACCTGGTTACATCATTTGCGAATTTTCTCCGATCAATCATTCCTTACTCCGTAAAGCAAAAAGGAAAATCTTTACTACGCTTGCCGGCAACCAGAATCCATCCAGATTGGAGAATTCTCGAAGATGTTTCTGCTTTAGAGACACCTCACGTTGTATTAGACCTTGGGGCACGTAATGGATGGTTCTTTAAGTGCTGGAAGGAATACAGCAAAGGAGCTTTAGTACATGCTTTTGAACCTGATTACGAGGCTTACGAAATTCTGGCGCAGCAATATGCAGACCAGAATGATGTCAGCATTTCACCAATGGGTGTGGGAGCTACGAAGTCGTTACAAACTTTTTACTATATGCAAAACTCGAGTGTATCAAGCTCGTTCCTGCCTCATGACTCTCAAGCATGGGCTGATATCAAGTACGACGCTGGGGAGATTCAAGAACGACAACTTGAGATAACGACCTTGGATGACTATTGCGAACAAAAGAATCTTGAGGATATTTACTTGATAAAGATAGACATTCAGGGGTATGAGTTAGAAGCCCTACTTGGCGCGACTTCGACCTTAGATAGAACTTCTTATCTATTGATCGAATCTTCTATCAAACCACTTTATCAAGATTCCGCGAATTTCACACAAGTGCACGATTTTATGGCTGCAAGAGGGTTTCATTTGATGAACTTCCGAGCTTGGCATCGAGGAAACAACCAATTGATCGAAGCGGATATGTTATTTCGACGCAATAGTTTGATACCTCCGATTCCAGATGACGGATTGGACCGAGAATACATCGGTGGATAAGCTTCTCAACATCAAGAGCTATCCTGAAACATTTATGGTTATTACATCCATGCGAACCCATAATAAATGAAGGTAATCTGTGTCAAAACAAGCCCATAAGTACGTAGCGCATTTTCTATTAAACTCATTTCTGCAAACTTCTCCTCCTAATGATGCGATGAGTCGTGTTTACACTCAACACGGATTCAAAGTCGACATGTTTGCACCAGAGAATCACGCTAAAAGCGAGACCTTACAAGAAGCGCACTACGGAGTACGATGGATAGTGGCTAATGTTTTTAAGCGGAAGTGGCGAAAATACTCTGCGTTTAGCTGTACCACCGAAGAACCAGTTGCGGTCGCTGCCATCCTGGCCGTGATTTGGAGAAAACCACTCATTGTTTTGAGTGATGAAATTCGAGCAGGAGCATACTACGGTACCAGACCCGAGTACTGGAAAAAGCTGTGTCGATGGGGATTAAGGAGAGCGAACCTGACGATTGTTAATGATGAGGTTCGCGTGGCATTACAGCAGCGTTATGCGGGACTTAACAAAAATCATGATTTTGTCGTCTATCCTGGCTGCTTCCTTGAACCTCCAAAACCGGTGCCGCGATCAGAAATTAAGAAACAATGGGGCATTAAGGAAAACGAGTATATCTTAGGGTTTTCTGGATACTTTGACCTCACAACTGGAATTGATTTGGCACTTGGCTGCCTTGATGAGCACAAGAACGTCAAGTTAATGGCCCAACCTCTGGGCAGCGGAGAGCTAACCAACTATCTAATAAAAAACCATCGGCATCATGATCGTTTATGCATTCAAGAAACCAGAATGACATGGTACGAATCTTGGGCAAGCGCGGGAGGGATGGATGTTGGCGTCGCGTTTTATCGCAACCAAGGTGATCAATTTCAGCTGATGGGAATCAGTTCAAACAGGCTTTGTATGTTTCTAGCAATGGGCATTCCCGTCATCGTAAACAAACAGCCGAGCTTTCAGTTTATCGAAGATTATGAGTGCGGTTTTATGGTCGAGACTCAGGAGGAATTCAACCAAGCCCTTGGCAAAATTCTAAATAATCTAGAGCAGATGAAAGCCAATGCTGTGCGCTGTTCAGCCGAGTACATCGACACACAGGGAAGGCTTATAAAACTATCCGATAAAATGGCGAAGGCATTGGGTGTACCCAAGTATATCTAGAAGATCTTAAAGGTATATCCAATAACTAGAGTTCCTTTTTATGTAGGAAGTATGGCCAGCCTTCCTCGGTTTCGGCCCGCTTGTATAAGATATCCATCTTGGATTCTGATGTGTAGTGGGCGATGATCGTCGGTCTCAATTTTCCCGGGGTTTTGGCGATAGTTCCGCGATGCATCAAACTGCCATGCCAAACCAACACATCACCTTTTTTTGCCAAGAAGGTTTCAGACGGCATGTTTTGCTCTTCTATATATTTGAATACAGCCGGATTAGTAACCCGTTCGGCTAACTCAGGCCAATTAGGACTGATTCTCTCTTCCTCCGGCAAGAAACGTTTAACTTTTTCGTTTCGAAGCACCGGCCATTTATGCGACTTCGGAATGTACTCAAAAGGACCTGAATCAGCCTCTATATCCCCTAACGCAATCCATGTCGCTAAGTACCAGCTTTTAATAAATGGTGGGTTTAAATAGTCGTCCTGATGCCAGTTTCGCTCCGTCGTAACCCAGGGAGTGAGAGCAAAGTGCAATGCCATCTTAGTTCCAATGAGATCCTGAAGCTCCTTACTGAGATTGGGATGTAAGCAAACATCTCGCACTTCCTTCATCCGCATAAAGTCGGTGACGCCAGGAAAAACGGCCTCGAAAGGATGTTGTTTCTTCAGTTCAATGTAACGGTCGATTACATCCTCGGGAATGATGTTTTTGAGAATCACATACCCATTGTCCCGCCAGAACTTTTGATTCTCAGTCAGCGAAGCTTCGTCGATGGTGGTTTTATCAAGAAGCGGGACATCCTCATCGGAGAATTTTTCACTGAGCTCCTCGAAACTGGGTGTATGAGTTAACTGCGGCTCAGGCTTCCACCCCAATGGTGGCGTATATGGACGCTTTGCCAGGCACTCTTCTTCAAAACCATGCCTAACATAATGCTGATAGGCATTTACAAATCTACCGGCGTCCACAGCCGGACCTATATCTGGGTTGTTTTTTAGATAAAGTGCTTCATCAAACAATTCTTCGGGCAAAGGTTGAGTAGACATAAGTTTTTGGGGGGAAATATTTTGACTGAAAAAAACCTCGACATGATGCCTCTTTCAAACAGGCACTGTCCAGCAGATTTTTTAACTAAGCAAGCTGAACTAGTCATGTACTGACAACAACGCGCAGGTGTCCTAATTTAAACACCTGAACACGTCTAAGCTTGGAATATTTAGCGCCGTGAGTTAGTTTACCAATCTGAAAGATTCGATCGGAGACTATTAATGATAGGAAGGAACCTGGCCGCTTTAACGATAATCTTGTCGCTCACAATTGGCTCGCAAGCGCATGGCGGCCTATTATCCTCGCTTGCCAAAATTGGCAAAAAGGCAGAGGCTCCCGAATCAAGCCTACTCAAATTAGATGATCTTAATCTCAAGGCTCTAAATCTTCCTGAACCCGAGAATATTTCGCTGGTAAGAGCCAAGCTTGACGCAAATAGGCAATGGGTATTTACCGATACCAGTAACAATTTAGTAAACAATGTCGGCGATTTCAGCAACCCGGTTATTTACATCGATAAGGCGCACTTCCCCAGGGACTTCTCAACGCTGAGCACCCTTCCATTAAAGCACCGACTCTTGCTGCGCGATGGTAACGATGTTTTCGAACTGGATCGAACAAATGGCATAGCTCTCAAGATCGGTAACGCAAAACTAAATGTTGCGAATGCGTCTCAGCTCAAAGAGGCCTTATGGCAACTACAGCGTCCGTGGAGCAATGGACCAATCAGAGTGCTTGGCTACAGTAAAAAGCCTGAAAATTCATTGACGTTGCCAAAAGGCGTGGCCGTTAGAGTATTAGTTGATTCGCCCGAACAGTTACGCAAGCAAACAATAGTGATAGCGGGGCCAATCAGGGATGGTTCCATTAGTGTTGCTGGCCGGTCTATTCCCCTAAAGCAGCTAGCAAGACAGGGCGATGAGTTCGATATTAGCTATGTAATTTTGGAAACGGCTAATAAATCATCACCCAGTCGTATGGTAAATACCTTGGACAAGCTTGGGGCATTCTCGGGCGAGCTAAAAACAGGGGAGTTCTTAAACCTGATTCAGCCCAAGAGTAATAAAGCCCACTACTCAGTAGCTCCATCAGGAAACCACCAGGTGTTGATCAGCCGTCTACCCGAATCATCACAAAATGCGAGAGATGGTAATGCATCAGTAACGATCCGCGAGTCATCAAGCTCAGCGATTCTGCACGCGGCAATCCTCATCCGGCCGAAGCAGGAGCGTCAGGAAGAATTGGACAGAGAACTCATTCCGGGCGTGCCGTTTGAGTTAATTGTTATGTACATCGTTCTCGCAATGCCCGGATTATGGGCATGGGCAGAATGCTCGTGGGTGATGAATAAAACCTGGCCACACCCCCGATCTGCAAACCCCACAGCCACTCAGCATCTGTTGAGCATAGTAAGGTTTCTCTTAATGTTGTTCGTTCTGGTGCCGATGATCGGCACCTTTGCAGCAGCTTTTAAGATCATTTACATGATCTGGCAAGCCACCCAATACGTGACGCTTAAAATATGGGCGCTGCTATGTTGGTTGGCTCAACCGTTTTATGGGATTAGGAAAAAGTGACTCTGATCCAGTGGGTTTAAGCGCCGAATCTTTGAGCGTAACGAGCCAATCGAGTTTGCGTAACGCGGTATTTGCAAGCGGTGTCGTTCAAAGCACCTGAGCAAGCGAAATCTGCGTAGGCTAGGCGGGCAATATTCTGAGGTCAGGTGCTTACTAAAGTATGTGACGAACCTCAGGTTATTGCCCAACAACGCATAAGCGAATTTGGCGCCGCGTCAGACTAGCCGCACTTACTGTCGCCGCAGTTAAGACAAGTCATACACCCATCCATCAACACTACTGCCTTGGTCGAACACTTGGCGCAAACACTGGCGTTTTCCGGAAATGCTTCACCAGTTTCCTCAGAGGAGCTAGCGCCTTGAGCCGCTTCAATTTCAGCTCGCTTTTTTGCCAGAAATTCCTTTTGGTGATCATCTAATGTGTCGGATTGGATCATACCAATCATCTGCATATGGCGTTCGATGCAATGGCCGATTTCTGCAACGATGGACGGCATGAAAACACCGCCAGGTTTGAAGTAACCGCCTTTGGGATCGAACACGGCTTTGAGCTCTTCAACCATAAAAGTCGTGTCACCACCCTTGCGGAAAACCGCTGAGATCAAGCGCGTAAGGGCTACCACCCATTGGAAGTTATCCATGTTCTTGGAGTTAATAAACACTTCAAATGGCCTACGCTGCTCGTGTTCGGTGCCTTCATTCAGGATGATGTCGTTCACCGTGATGTACATCGCGTGCTCGGTGACGGGCGTTTTCACTTTGTAGGTAGAACCGACCAACATATCTGGGCGCTGCACGGATTCGTGCATACGCACCACTTCGGCTTTCTTCAGCTCAGCCTCGCTCTCTTCTGGAGTGGCTACGCGCATCTCTTGCTGCTCAGCTTCTTCGGTCTTTACTTTGAAACCGGTAATTTTACTTTCTATCTTTTTAACCATAATTGGTTCCTCTCGGTCGCAGTGAAGTTGGTAGGGTCACTGCTTTTTAATTCTTTCTTTTTTATTGTCTACTCGCGATAGAGCTTGGAACAAAATTTTAACGTTACGGTCGAGATTTTTGTTCGCAGGCTAGGCTCTGATGCGCGCAGAGCTGGGAGCATACTGAGGTATGTGACCGGCTTAAGCACATCAGCAACAAGGCATGCGAACAAAAGGATCATCGTTAATTAAAATTTTCCATAGTAGCCCTCTTTAAGGGCATCAAATAAGTTCGCCGCGGTATGCGTCTCACCGTCATACTCTACTTCTTCATTGCCCTTTAGCTCCATCGTGCTGCCATCTTCTAGAGTGAATTGGTACACGGTGTTTTCCAAGTCGTCTTCTTTTACAAGAACGCCTTGAAATGCCTCTGGGTTAAATCGGAAAGTTGTACAACCTTTTAGGCCTTTTTCATACGCGTACATGTAAATGTCTTTGAAATCTTCGTACGGGTAATCCGTCGGTACGTTGGCCGTTTTCGAGATACTTGAATCAACCCATTTTTGAGCCGCTGCTTGAATGTCTACGTGCTGCTTTGGCGTAATGGTGTCTGAGGTGACAAAGTTCTCTGGCAGTTGCTCATCCGGATTTTCTGAAAACGGCATGGCATTAGCGTTAACTACCTCTCGATACGCCAATAGCTCGTATGAGAATACATCTACTTTCTCTTTGGTTTTGCGACCTTCGCGAATCACATTGCGTGAGTAGTGGTGCGCAAAGCTTGGCTCAATTCCGTTACTGGCGTTATTAGCCATCGACAATGAAATTGTGCCGGTTGGAGCAATGGAGCTGTGGTGTGAAAAACGCGCGCCGGTTTTAGATAGCTCTTCGGTTAACTCAGGATCAATCTCACCTATCTGTTGCATATAGCGACTGTACTTGGCGTGTAATTCAGCACCAGTGACTTCATCACCGATTGCGTACCCGTCGTTCGCCATCTCAGGACGCATGCTAAGCATTTCCTCAGTCACGGTGAATGACTCTTGCATAATCGGGGCTGGCCCTTTTTCTTTAGCCAACTCCAATGCTTGATTCCAACCGGCCATGGCCATTTCGCGCGCGATGCTCTCGGTGAATTCCACTGAATCATCGTCACCATAGGTCATACCCAGCATAGTCACTGTTGAACCCAAGCCTAAAAAGCCCATGCCGTGCCGTCGCTTTCGTTCGATTTCAGAGCGCTGACCATCGAGTGGTAGGCCATTGATCTCAACAACGTTATCCAACATGCGAGTGAATACGCCGACCACTTCGCGATACTTATCCCAATCGAAGCGGGCTTCATCAGAGAACGGATCCAATACGAACTTAGTGAGGTTAACAGAACCCAATAGGCAACTGCCGTAAGGTGGTAATGGTTGCTCTCCGCATGGATTAGTGGCTCGAATGTTCTCAACAAACCAATTGTTGTTTTTGTTGTTAACCTCGTCAATCAAGATAAAACCAGGCTCAGCGAAGTCATAGGTGGAAGTCATAATCATGTTCCACAAACGATTTGCTGGGATGGTTTTATAGATCTTACAAGCGGTTAAGCCTTGCTCGTTTTTGACATAACCATTATCTGCTGGATAACGACGCCAGATGATTTCTTCAGACGAATACACGTCTATGCCATCTTCTTTGGCTTCTTTTGACGTGATAGGGAATGAAAGTTTCCAATCCGCATCTTGCTTTACCGCTTCGATAAATTCGGCGGTAATCAACAACGATAGGTTAAATTGTCTTAGTCGTCCGTCTTCTCGCTTGGCCCGGATAAATTCCTCTACATCAGGATGACTGACATCAAAGGTGGCCATTTGTGCACCACGACGGCCGCCCGCAGAAGACACGGTGAAACACATCTTGTCAAAGATATCCATGAAAGACAGCGGTCCTGATGTGTACGCGCCGGCACCGGATACGTAAGCACCTTTAGGTCTGAGTGTAGAGAACTCATAACCGATGCCACAGCCCGCCTTTAGGGTCATGCCGGCTTCGTGGTTTTTGTTTAAGATGTCGTCCATGGAATCAGTGATTGTTCCTGAAACCGTGCAGTTAATGGTCGACGTAGCAGGTTTGTATGCTTGCGCACCCGCATTTGAGATAATTCGGCCCGCTGGGAGCGCGCCGTTTTCCAGCGCCCAGACAAAACGACCATACCAATGCTCACGCAGTTCGTCGGTGGCTTCAACTCCGGATAGAGCCGACGCTACGCGTTCAAATGTGTCTTTGGTTGTGTCATCTACTGGATTTCCAGCTTTGTCTTTGAGTCTGTATTTTTTATCCCAAATATCTTCCGATGTTGATTGAAGCCCCATTTGCTTCAGTTTCTTCTCACCGCCCTTGGCTGCCGCAACGGTGAGTGGTTGAGTCACTGCGTTGAGTTCTTCAACTGGCTTGCCCATTGTTTGTGTTCCTCAATTTTTGGTATGTAGGTAGAGTTTTTGTACTTATTTTGCTTTTTTTATTCTTTGCATTTCGGTACTGCATTGCCTTGCTTTGATTCACCAGCTGTGGCGCGCTGGTTGGCAAATAAACGGACGGCCTTCGCAGATTTATTGCTCTCCGAGCTTTCGCCCTACCCTGACAATGAAATCACGCTGCCTTGTTACCAGGCACGTTCCGTAATTGAGAATATAAAATAGAGTAAATTCTAAGCATCCATCACAAGCCAAACGCTTGTGAATTACATCAACTTAAACACTATATCTGGTTGTTCCCCTCTGCATTTTTATCGATGACTCTTAAGGATGAAAATACAGTTATTGACCCAAAACGTTTGTTTTTACTTACTTTTCTCTCGTTTTAACGCTTTTGCCGAACTGCGGTCTAAAACACTATATATTGTGGTTTGACTGCTAGCGAACCCAAAGATAATGGGTATGAATGAAAAGCGCAAGAACTTTTGAACGGTTCCATTAAAGAAATTTTTGGAGCTAGACGTATGCTCACGAATTAGCCAACAATCTGTTGGCAATCATCCACAAACTATCCCGACCTTTGCCTTTAATTAAGGATGATTGAGGCAAAATGCCTTTCTAACAAATTGATGATAGAATCGCCTTCGACTAAAACGTACCCAACCCAACCTGATTTAGTCAAAGATGTGAGTCCTGGAATTGAGGGGCCCGTGACTCATTCAAAAAAACAAATACACGGGTTATTAAATGAGTACACATCAAAGCGGGGGCGCACTTGGGAAAAGGAGACCTATCCAACGTGTAAGCGTTGGGGGAATTATTCTGCTCTTTTTCTGGTTAAGTTGCTCTTCAAGCACCTACGCACAAACAGAGTTCAACATCCTAGCGGAAACCGCCAATCTAAAATCGGAGTATCAAAAGGAATTAGATAAATGGATGCTGCGGGCCTACGGTGGTGACCGCGACGCACAGTTTAAAGTGGCGGTTCTGTTCGCCAACGATCAATTCGGCCCACCAGACCATGAACAATCCGCGTACTGGTATACGCAGGCCGCACGCCAAGGCCACGTCTTGGCACAATACAATTTAGGTCACCAATATCTGTTGGGCAATGGCGTCAAGCGTGACGAAAACATCGCCATGCAATGGTGGCTCAAAGCCGCCGAGCAGCAGCATGCTCTTTCGCAGTTTAATGTCGGTCGTGCCTACTACCTCGGCATCGGTCTGGACAAAGATCTTTCACAGGCAAAGCTTTGGTTTGAACGCGCCTCGCAAAACAATGAACCCAAGTCGACTGAAATATTAAAGCAGTTGGGCTGGTGGCAAGACGCTAGCGATGAGGCCACGTTAGCTAATAACCAGTCGACCCAAGAGCAAAACCAGCCTGCTCAACCGTCGACTGATGAAGACTCAGCTTGGGATTTATCGTCTCAATCATCTGATGCTGTAAGTTCCACGACTGATCCGCAGGAAGATAGCAGCGACTCGGGTGAGCTTGCCCAGAATCAAACAATTCAGGTAGAGACAACATCAGAGTCTGTGGCTAGCACGACCGACTCACCATCGCAGATAGAAGATGGTCTGGTTAGACCGCTAGCCGTATTTACAAATCCCTCAGTACGAAGTGTGCTGATTACGATACTCGACGATCCTTCTCAGCTGCAAAGCCAGGGAGCCGAATCAGCTTGGACACGTGTTACTCAAGCAAGTGGTTTTCCAGTATGGGTATCAAAAAATTTCATCCGAGCCGAAAAACAAAATGGAACCGTCACCGGCAGCTCAGTCAATGCTCGAGCAGTGCCACTAATCACCACTGGCACGGTGGTAGGAAGACTGAATAAAGGTGAGCAGGTTAAGATCCTCGATAGCCAAGGAGAGTGGTATCGTATTCAATCGCCCGAACGATTTGTAGGATGGGTAAAAACCAACGATTACTTGGCTAAGACCACTTCGGAACCGACGCCGATCGCAACACCGACCCCAATTCAGGAGCTAGAGCCAGACATCAAGGTAGAAGGGAATCTGAATGACAACAGCTGGCTGTTTAAACAGCGCAATGATGCCTTTACGCTGCAACTCGCAAGCTTCTCCGATAATCGACTAGTGAATAAATATCTAGACAGTCTTCCTTTTAAGGAATCTCAAGATATTCGCTTATTTACTGCGACTAATGATGAAGGAACAAAATGGACGTACATTTTGTATGGAAACTATCTGGATAACGAAGATGCAAAACGGGCCCGCGTTGACCTAAAGCAACAACGAGCTTGGATTAGGAGCTTTGGCGTGCTACAACAGAATCGTTGCCTAGCTTGGAAGAGAGAGCTTCCGGCCCCGAGTGAACTTAACGAGTACTGTATTTAAATGTCTGACCCTGTAATATCGCCATTTCACGGAGAACACGACCATAGCCATTGCCAAACCCAGGCCTTGGATGCGGCCATTGAAGAATGCCGTAAACAGGGTCTTAGGCTAACGAAAATTAGGCAACAAGTACTGGAAATCATCTGGGATTCTCACAATCCTATAGGCGCCTACGATGTTCTGCAAAAGCTTCAGGATGCGGGACATAAGCCAGCGCCTCCGACGGCTTATCGAGCATTGGACTTTTTGGTTGCTGCCAAGCTTGTCCACCGCGTGGAGTCACTCAACGCCTATATCGGTTGTCCCTCTCCCGGAGCTAATCATGAGTGTCAGTTTTATATTTGCACGGAGTGCGGACACATCGCCGAACTAAATAGCCCTCAAGTCACAGACTCGCTGAGAAAGGGAGCAGAAGAATTAGGCTTTAAAAGTGTGCAGCCTGTGATTGAAGTTCACGGTGTGTGCGCGAGCTGCCTATAAGCACGCTATCCAAAACCTCGCAGCCTCTCTAGCTCTCGAGTCTCTGACTTTTAGGCTGATAGAATACCTGCACAACATTGCCGTCAGGATCGTAACACCAAAAGCTGTAACCGCCGTCGCGATGAGCTATTGGATCGGTGCCCATTTTAACCTGATGATCGCTCAAAAAGCGGTGCCAAGCGTCGACGTCTTCAGAGGATTCAACTGCAAAACCCAAATGCGATAAACGCTGAGACTTTGTCGGGAATTTGTCCTGGGATTGATGCAGTGTTAGTAGATCATTACCTTTGGTCAGGTAGACACTGTCGTAACTTGGACGGCGATCAGCCGTATAGCCCAACAAATCCACGTAAAAACTCTCAGCCGCATGCAACTGATTAACTTGAATAGCAGCATGTCGGAGACCCAACAGGCCAACCGGTCGGTTTACGCTCATATCCCCCCCGAGTATGAGTTAACTTATGATTTCGAACGAATGCGTAATGTCAGCGGTTTTTCCCAGCATAATCGAGGCAGAGCAGTACTTTTCAGCAGAGAGCTCTACGGCCTTGCCCACCGCTTTTTCTGTTAGACCCTCACCGGACACTCTGAAGTGTAAATGAATCTTTGTGAAGACCTTGGGTTCAGTCTCTGCGCGCTCAGCCTGGATATCAGCAATACAATCTTTTACAAGCAAGCGCCGTTTGCGCAGAATGTGGACAACATCAAAGGACGCGCATCCACCCATGCCGGCCAATAGTGTCTCCATCGGACGCGCGCCTTTGTTTTCACCGCCAAAATCTGGGGGGCCATCCATCATAATGTCATGTCCAGACCCGGTGGTGGCCTTAAAATTTACGTTCTGCTGTAAGGCAACACTGACTTTCATAATCTATCTATTCCTACTCAAAAAACAGTTCGGCTAGCTTCTCTCCAGGTTCATCGGCGCGCATGAACGCCTCACCCACCAAAAAGCTGTTTACCTTATGCTCGCGCATGAGAGCCACATCATCGTTTTGATGAATGCCGCTCTCGGTCACAACCACCACATCATCGGGTATGTCGCTTAGCAAGTCTAATGTGGTATGTAACGACGTCTCAAAGTTTCTCAAGTTGCGGTTATTGATGCCAATCATCGGCATTTCGAGCCGCAAACCACGCTCTAGCTCTTGCGCGTTGTGAACTTCAACCAATACGTCCATTCCTAGCTCCAGAGAACGACCCGCCAAATCTTGCATCAAGCCGTCCTCTAAGGCAGCAACGATTAAGAGTATGCAATCGGCTTGCATGGCGCGCGCTTCAAAAACTTGATAATCATCGAGCATGAAGTCTTTGCGCAACATCGGCAAAGTCGAGGCTTCACGCACCTGCTCAAAATAGGCCGCGCTTCCTTGAAAAAACTCGATATCTGTCAATACCGATAGACAACTGGCACCGTACTTTTGATAACTCTCAGCAATCGCCGCAGGATTAAAATCAGGCCGTATCACGCCCTTACTTGGACTCGCCTTTTTGACCTCAGCAATTACCGCTGAGCGATTATTATTTAGACTTTGTTGCATAGCTGCAAAGAACCCGCGTACGGGCGCTTGATCATCGGCCTTTGCCTTAACATCGGCTAGGCTGAGGGATCGCTTAGCATGGGCTACTTCATCGGCCTTATGCGCCATGATTTTATCCAGTGCATCAGATCCAGTTTTTAGAACAGCGTGCATCTAACCCACCCCATTGGTCGCCTGAACGTAGGCTTTCTTTGCATTTAGAGCTGCGCCTAAGTCGATTGATTTGGCCGCGGCTTGAACACCTAGTTCTAATGTTTCAACCAAGCCAGACACGTAAATAGCGGCGCCAGCATTAAGTAAAACGATATCGCGTGCGGCACCAGGCGCCCCGGAAAGCACAGCATCAATCATGCGCAGAGACTCCGCTGGATTAGAGACCACTATTTGTTCTACAGGGCTGCGTTGCAGACCAAATTGTTCAGGCGTGATCTGATAGGTTTTTAACTGAGCACCGTCGTACTCGCTCACCTGAGTCGGCGCGCTAATACTGATCTCATCCATGCCATCGTCTGAGTGGACGACCATTGTATGCTCTGAACCCAAGTTGGCGAAGACATCGGCTAATACTTGCGTTAAATCAGGAGCAAATACTCCCACGAGTTGACGCTTCACGCCGGCAGGATTAGTGAGCGGCCCCAATACATTAAAAATGGTGCGGACTGCCATTTCTTTTCTTGGGCCAATTGCGTGACGCATGGCGCTATGGTGCATGGGTGCAAACATAAAACCCACACCCGCTTGTTGAATCACATTGGCGACTTGCTGGCTTTCTAAATTTAGATTTGCGCCAGCTTGCTCGAGTAAATCGGCGCTGCCTGATTTACTCGATACCGATCGATTTCCGTGCTTGGCGACCTTGGCGCCTGCGCCAGCGGCAACAAACGACGATGCCGTCGACACATTGAATGTGGATGTGCCGTCACCGCCCGTACCAACAATATCAATTAGTGGCGAGGCGTCCACAGTCACATGACTTGCCAGAGAATTCATCACCTCGGCCGCAGCGGTAATTTCATCCACTGTTTCGCCTTTCATTCGCAGAGCGATCAGCAACCCCCCAATCTGAGCATCCGTACATTCGCCTGTCATGATCTGTTGCATGACACTCTGCATCTGCTCGCGATTAAGATTTTGCTTATCGAGAACAGTGGCAATCGCTTGTTGAATTTGCATTATCAGGCTCCGCTAAAGTTTGATATTCAGAAAATTTTGCAAAAGGTCATGACCATATTCAGTCAATATGGATTCTGGATGAAATTGTACCCCTTCGATCGGCAGCTCTTTGTGCCGTAGCCCCATAATTTCACCGTCAGCGGTCCAAGCCGTTACTTCAAGACAGTCTGGCAATGAATCCCTTTGCACCACCAATGAGTGATAGCGAGTGACGGTAAACGGATTCTCTAGACCGGCAAATACTCCGGTATTGGTATGCTCTACTAACGACGTTTTGCCATGCATGATATTTTGCGCTCTAACGACTTTGCCGCCAAACGCTTGCCCAATACTTTGATGACCTAGGCACACGCCCATTAACGGCAGCGTTCCCTTAAAGTGATCGATCACCGCAAGCGAAATGCCGGCTTCATTGGGAGTACAAGGTCCCGGAGAGATCATAATACGATCTGGTTTCAACCCCTCAATTTGCTCGATACTGATTTCATCGTTGCGAAACGTTTTGACCTCTTCACCTAGCTCGCCTAGGTATTGCACTAGGTTGTAAGTAAACGAGTCATAGTTATCTATCATTACTAACATCATGCACCTCCTAGAAGCCAAATCCATTGGTGGCTAAATCAACCGCTTTTACTAAAGCGCGAGCTTTGTTTCGGGTTTCTTTCCATTCATATTTGGGGACCGAATCGGCAACAATTCCTGCGCCAGCTTGAATATAAATAGTGCCGTCTTTTATCACCGCGGTGCGTATCGCAATCGCGGTATCCATATTGCCGTTCCAGCCTAGATAACCAACGGCACCTGAGTATACTCCGCGCTTGATTGGCTCTAATTCGTGGATGATTTCCATGGCTCTAATCTTTGGTGCCCCACTTACCGTGCCGGCTGGAAACGTGGCCTTAAGTACATCGATGGCGTCCATTTCCGGCTTAACTTGACCTTCGACATTAGACACGATGTGCATCACGTGTGAGTAACGCTCAATAATCATCTTGTCGGTAAGACTTACTGAACCAGTTTGGGCAATACGTCCGACGTCATTACGCCCTAGATCAATCAGCATCAGATGTTCTGCTAATTCTTTTTGATCATTAAGAAGCTCATGCTCTAGGGCTAAATCTTGATCATGGGTGGTACCGCGTTTTCGTGTTCCGGCGATGGGCCTTACGGTGACGGTTCCCTCTTCCATGCGCGCCAAAATTTCAGGCGACGACCCGACTATTTGGAAATCACCCAAATTCATAAAATACATGTAGGGCGATGGGTTGATGGTTCGTAACGCTCTATATAAGTCTATCGGCTGTGCATCGAATGGAGTAGAGAGACGCTGAGATAAAACCACCTGCATGATATCGCCAGCTTTTATGTAATCTCGACAACGCTCCACCGCCTCTTCAAAATCAGCTTGCTCGAAATGCAAACAATAGTCTTCTTCATCAACTCCCGATTGCGTAGCCACCGTCTCCGGAGCGGCAAAACTATCACGCAATCTCGCTTGAGTTTGCTCTAGCTTGGATTGAGCGTCTTGGTAGGCATTGGGATTCGTTATATCTGCCACGCTAACCATAAAGATTCGACCGGCCAGATTATCGAAGACCAACACTTCCATTGATTCCATCAACAAAATATCCGGCGCACCGATGTCATCTTGTTTATGCTCAAAATCAAGCTTAGCTTCGATGTAGGCAACCGTTTCATATCCAAAATAGCCTACCAAGCCTCCTATCATTTCAGGAAGACCGTCATATTCAGCCACTTTGTACTGAGCTTGAAGCTGCCGAATGTCATCCAAAGCATTCTCGACATCGATAGTCTCTACAACCTTGCCGTCGACCTCAACGACTCTGGTATTGCCGAAGTACTTGTAGATTCGATTGCTTGGTAGACCAATGATGGAATATCGACCCCATTTGTCCCCGCCCTGTACGGATTCGAACAGATAAGTGTAGGGGCTGTCTGCCAGCTTCAGGTAGGTGCTGACTGGTGTATCTAAATCCGCCAGTGTTTCACGAACCACGGGTACATGGGTATAGCCCTGCTCTTTGAGTGGTTGTATGAAGTCTGTAAATTGGGCTTGGTCTTTGAAAAGCATGATATTACTCAGCGTGGGTTCTGACGACTTAGTCAGAAAGATAAAAATCCGGTTGTTGTTGCTGTGATAACTCAGAAAAGAGTCTACTGACGCCCACAGCCTAGCGAGCCTTGGCTTAATGTCGCCAACGCCAACAAGTCGAATTTTTTAGTCTCAAGTAATATTGCATGATAAGAATCGAGGCCTAAGCCTCCATGCGCTTATGCGTTGGCGTATGATTGCCGAGTCTGCCTCTTGGGTCAAGAGCGATACAAACTTCTTTTGCTAAATGCTATTCCGACAGATCTCGTTGGGCTAAAGAAAGTTCAGTTTAGTTTGTGACATCATCGGCCATTAGCCCTGAATTGAACTGGCTATCTCGGCACGCATATCACTGATTACTGCGGCATAATCATCTTGATTGAAAATCGCGGAACCAGCCACAAAAGCATCGGCGCCTAGCGCGGCTAACTCGCCAATATTGTTCGCCTTAACTCCGCCATCCACCTCTAGGCGAATGTCTCGACCTGAAGCATCGATGATTTCGCGCGCAGCCACTATTTTGTCTTTTATATAGGGAATAAAAGACTGACCACCGAAACCCGGATTTACCGACATCAACAGAATAACGTCTACCTTATCAATGGCCCAATCCAATACTGACAGCGGCGTGGCCGGATTAAAAACCAATCCACAATCACAACCGTGATCTTTGATCAATTGCAAACTACGATCCACATGCTTACTGGCTTCGGGGTGAAAAGTAATAATTGAAGCGCCCGCTTCAGCGAAGTCGGGAATAATACGATCAACCGGCTCGACCATCAGATGCACGTCAATTGGCGCCGTGACGCCGTGATCTCGTAGTGCTTTGCAGACCATAGGACCAATCGTCAAATTGGGAACGTAGTGGTTATCCATTACGTCGAAATGTACCCAATCGGCACCGGCTTCGAGAACGTTGTCGACCTCTTCACCCAGTCTGGCAAAATTTGCGGAAAGAATCGAAGGAGCAATTATGTAATCTTTCATGGAACGTAGTTACGGGTTGAGTTCAGTGGCGAAGTATAGCGGTTCGTGGCCATCGGATACCATGATTCAATTGCATTCTTGCCATCACAAAAACAAATTACCGTTAAGATTCAACCAAAAATACTATCCAGCAATTTCTTTTTTAGATCTTCTTTCAACTGATCCTCGGCTTTCTCTTTTTCGCTGCGATCGTCGGCCTCATCAATCTCGCCTTTGGAATCGATCGGAGTGGCGGGCACGTCTGGAATATCATCGTCACTCACGGGAGCTGGTTGTTTGGGTTGCTCAGCCTCTTGCTGGTCCGAGTCATCTTGTCTCTCAGAAATTGGACGCTCATTGGATTGTTTTTCAGAATCCGCATCAGCTCGATTGAGCTTTTTGTCAATTTCACGGCCCAGCAATCCTTTTAGCAATTCTTTGGTTGAAAGCTCTTCAGCTCCTTCAATACCGACTTTCTCTTTCAAAAGTTCCGCTTTTTTTCGGTTTAAATCAGCAGCAAACAGCTCTTTAAACATACGCTTCATATCAATGGAATAGCTGGGTGAATTTAGACTTCCACTAAAACGTATAGGTATCGGTATTCCTTTGAGTTTGTCGATTGCTTCGCCACCTTGACCATCGGTACTAGCCACAACCTTGACTTCGACTAAGTAATCCAAGGTTTGCTTTTCTATATCGATGGTGCCCTGACCACCAACTCGAAACAAGGGCGCTTTTAATGTGAAGTTGTTATTGGTCACAATATTGTTGTTGACATTGAATGTGCCAAAAAGTTCGGCAAATCGAGTTTGGTCATCACTGGAAGCCTTGCCTGATTGAGTTGTCTCTTGAGCCCCCTCTTCTACTGCTTGGTTACGACCTTTATAGGCCTGATAGTAAGAGTAAGCGCCGTCGATCGCTCCTTTGATGTCCACGCCTTGGATTGCTCCGTTCTTAGCCTGCAATGTAATCACGCCATTATTCGTTTGAACTCCATCTTTTTCTTGCACCACCAAATCAACTAGCAATGATCCAATACCGCTGAGTTGATCAGAGACTTGCGCATCGGTAAGCAACTGACCCAATTGCACTAAGTCAATTTCATTTTTGACTTTTAGCTCAGAGGTACCCTGTTCATCACTAAAGGCAATTTCTCCGCCTAAGGAACCATCGTACAGAGAGGCTGTAGGTACGATTTTTATGCCGTTATTTGTTGATCGCACCTGAACATCGATATCATTTAAGGCAACGCCACCAGATACCAAGTTTTTTGCCCTGAACTGGCCGTTAGCATTGAGCTCTTTAAACACGGCCATCGGCACTACCAAAGCGTCTGAGGACTGCACTGTCTGCTCGCTTTTTTCTGTTGCATCATCGACAGGCAAGTACCGATCCAGATTCAATTCATCCAACTGCAAATCAAACTGCGTTTGAGGGTTTGCAAAATCGTTAATGGAAAACCCGCCCAGTAACTCTGACTCATCCAAAACAAATTTCAAGTCCGAGATAGCCACCGCATTCAACCCAGCCTCCAGATTTGCGTTCAATCCCACTTTCTTCAACACGCTTGTATCCTGTGGCCGATAGGGTACGTCTAACTCGGTTAGCAGATAGGTTGCGTCAAACTCGGGAATTGTTAACTTTGCCTTTACTGCGGGCTTATCAATAAACTGAGAGACAGCCACGTTGTTTAGCTCGGCACTCGCCGACGCCATCACCAGACGAAATGCATTTAGGTTTAGCTGTTGTGTATCCAAATCAACTCGAAGCGAGGACCCGTCAGCTGTCGCCCTAACAGGCTGAGTCACTTGTGCTTTAAAATTACTCACAGAAAGCAAGGATTGCTGATCGAATTCCAAGCTATCGATATCGATTTGTGTGGCTACTTCCGTTGCTACCTCATTGCCTTTTTCGGACCTAACAGTCAGCTCAATGCGTATCTCCTTGGCCTGAGCATTCAATCGCTCTGCATCGATTCTAGCCAGCCCGTCAACATTAAACGTAATCTCTTGTTCATCCAGAAGCACGCCACTTAGGCTTAATTGCTCAAACTCACTACCGAGCAAGTTTCCCGTGGACAGGTCTAGATTGGTGAGTCTGGTCAGAGAATCGACAGTTCGATCCTCGATTGTGATCTCAGCATCATTTATCTGCACTCCTTGTACCGCGATCGCCACGCCAACTGTGGCCGGGTTGACCGGCTGGGCATCTATCTCAGTCGCTTGCTTTTCTCCCATACCTTCAGTCTCGAGCAATCCGTAGAAAGAGTCCGTACCATCTGCCAGGGTCACGAGTCGAATACGAGGCCTATCCAATACAATGGTATCTACCTCAACGCGTTTATTAATCAAGGGTGCCAATTTGACCCTCAGCTGAGCCTGATCAACGGAGATCATATCACCGCCGATTCGCACCGGTTGCGACAGACTCAGTTGCTGAGTACGAATACCAATCCATGGAATAAATGAGAGCTTGAGGTCACCGTCTAACTGCAGTTCGCGACCTGTTTGATTTCTCACAATCTCGGTAATTTCATCGCGATAGTCATTGGGATCGAAAACCATAGGCACAACGACAATCGCCGCAACCATCAACATGGCTATCGTTACGAGAAAACCCAAAAACCATCGAAACAACTTAAACATCGTCTAAAACCTTAAAATAGAATTTCAGTATCCTTAGACCGAAAAGGTTAACAAACTCATGCAGTGTATCGTTTGGAGATGAACCAAAAATTAACCAGCGTGGGTTAATGGCTAATTCAACGCTATTAAAAACCAGCGACCATCGAAGCATGCGCATTAACTAGCACCGATTCGTCAGCACCTGGTAGATGAGCATTTTGACTGATGTGTCGGCGAAACAGGCGAGAACTCGGTTCTCCGTGATATAACCCGACAACGTGCTTGGACATATGATTCAGTCGCACTCCTTCGCGAATATTGTCACTGACATATTGAGTATAAGCTTGAAGGACCTCATCCCTAGACAACGGCATACGTGCATCACCGTAAAGCAGTCCATCGACAGAAGCCATGATATACGGATTCGAGTAAGCTTCCCTTCCCATCATCACTCCATCGACATTCTCCAGGTGCTCTCGGCATTGATCTATGGTGGTCACTCCGCCATTGATGACAATTTCCAGCTCCGGAAATGCACGCTTTAGTTCATAGACCAAGGGATAGTCCAAGGGCGGTACATCGCGATTTTGCTTTGGGCTGAGTCCTTTTAACCAAGCCTTTCGAGCATGCACTAAAAATGTCTCGCAACCTGCCTCAGCGCATAACTCCACTAAACGCCAGAGAGATTCCCTGGGTTCTTGTTCATCCACGCCAATTCGACATTTCACAGTGACGGGGATATCAACCGCCGACGTCATGGCTTTGACGTTTTCAGCGACCAGTTCTGGAGTTTGCATTAAACACGCTCCGAAACTGCCCGATTGAACCCGATCACTGGGGCAGCCGACGTTGATATTGACTTCATCGTAGCCCCACTCTTGTACCAGTTCGGCGCATTGTGTCATGGCCGCTACTTCCGAGCCACCTAACTGCAGCGCGACTGGGTGCTCTGACTCATCGAAATCCAAAAATTTGGGCCTATCACCGTGAATCAAGGCGCCAGTTGTGATCATCTCAGTGTACAGAACCGCATGCCGAGAAATTAAGCGCGCAAGAAACCGCTCATGTCGATCGGTACAATCCAACATGGGGGCAACACAAAAGGTTCTATCAATGCGCTTTTTCATGGGGCGCGAGTTTATCAAGCTAGATTTTCGGCGTCACGATAATGAATTCGTTTTTTGGAAATGTTTTTGGTTTAGACAACCGCAGTCGCGGTAAACTGTCCAGTCTGGATAATGCTTAGCAGCCTATACACCTCCATCAACATGGAACCTCTGATAACCAGTTACGCACTGCGACCTGTTAATTTGGTTGAGATTGCCATGTTCGCGGTTTGCTTATTGGGTGTGATAATCACTTGGCCAAACCCAAGATTCAGAGGACTTGGCGTTTTTTTGATCACCCAAGCGACCTTAATGCTGTTTAACTTTTCCGAAGAAACAGGGTTATTTGGCCAGAATCACTTGGTCACACCCGCTTTTACGTTGCTAACAGGACCTGTGTTCTACTTCTTTGTGAGACACCTGGTTTTTGACAAACACCGTTGGCGAAAAATCGACTTTCTTCATTTATTACCCGCCTGCGTTGCTCTTCCATTCACGGCCGATACGGCGGTTGTGATTGCAGCGGGGTCAGGTAGTTTAATTTGCTACGGCATTTACTGTTATCGAATACTGCTCGATTACAGCCAACAAGCCATGCAATCCAGCTCAGCCGCCGACGACATGTCTCTAAATTGGATTCGAAGCGGCATGATCCTATTTGCCTTACTTGGGCTGACTGACCTAGTAAGATTGAACCTACAATCGGTGTTATCTTACGAGATTCTCAATACCTGGTATCTACTTCATCATGTGCTGGTATTAATTCTGTTTGGGGCGCTCATTGTCTTTACGGTTAAACAACCGCTTTTGTTTAACGGCTTTGGCCAAAATGAACCCGTTACCAATTCATCGATAGAGCAAGATTTGTTTAGACAAATTGATAAGGAAGTTAAAGAACATGAATGGCATCTTATTCCTAGGATCTCTGTAGGTGACGTTGCCGACAAACTAGGACTGGGTATTAAAGATGTATCCGGTGCAATCAACGTCGGATCTGAGCGAAATTTTTGCGATTACATCAATGCGTTACGCATAGACGAAGTAAAGAGACGGTTAGAGCTATCACGATATCAGGATCAAACTTTGTTAGGTGTCGCGTTAGACTGTGGATTCAACTCGAAAACTAGTTTTAATAGCGCGTTCAAAAAACTAGAAGGATGCACGCCGAGCCAATACCGTAAAACTAGGCAAGAGACGGCATAAGTCAGTAGTAGGATCAAGGAACGGAATCCGGATCTCGAACGCTTCTAGGCCCGCGCCGTCGGATACTTCGACCACCAACCACAATCAGTTCTGGTCGACACAATGAACTCAGCATTCAAGACAATCCTAATCGGCTTCACCTCAATACTCTCATTCGGGGTATTGGCAATCTCAGCATTTGGCTATATGTGTGCACAGCAACAGTCACTTCCAAGCCAAGGGTCGAGTCAATACGTCATTGACAACGTCAATATCGTTGACGTGGTGAGCGGTCGAATACTGGCTAATAAACAGGTATTGATTTCTGACGACAAGGTTTTAGCAATCAAAGACCAGGGGGCGGCACACCCCAAGTCGTTTCAACTTATCCAAGCCAGCGGTGCTTACATCAGCCCTGGTTTAATCGATATGCATACGCACATCTACGATAGGTCAGACCTTGTGCATAGCCTTCGATATGGTGTCACTACGGTACGAAACTTGAGAGGATTCCCAATTCATTTGAAGATAAAAGCAGAGCAGGAGCAACGCAGTTGGTTGGGTACAAATCTTGTGACCTCATCCCCTGTTCTGGATAACGAACACGGAAACCTCTTTCAATACCCACTGAAGACGGTTACCGACGCGGTAATGGCGGTAGAAAAGTTTCAAAAAGCCGGTTACGACTCATTGAAGGTTTATAACCAACTACCGCCAGATATTTTGGATGCGCTGATCAGACGAGCAGATCAGCTGAATATTCCCATTGTTAAGCACGGCCCATTCGCATCATTGGATCTTCCAGACCTAGGCATAGATAAGTTGTCGAAAGTGCAGTCTGTTGAGCACGCCGAAGAGATACTTCAGACCATCGCGAATTTTGATATGGATTCACCCAATATAGCGCTAGCCCTGAGCAAACTAGCCGAACATAAAATCTACTTTACTCCAACACTCGCAACTAACGATCATCTGACTCAGATTAGTATCCTTAAAGAACGGGCCTATAAAAAGGAGGAAGTGGATAAGATTAATCCCTTCTTTAGGCAAGTTTTGAAAACTCACGCTGTTGACCGTTGGCTGGGAAGCAGCGTTGAAGTCGCCAAGCACAATCAAGTGTTCTTCAGCAAGTTGATGAAGATAACAAACATGGCCTACAAAACGGGGGTACCAATACTAGTTGGCTCTGATCAAGGCACCATGTTTATGACCGCAGGGCTCTCTACGCATCGCGAAATCGAGCTTCTTCATAAGGCGGGGCTTCCCGCTGTGGAGGTTCTCCGCGCCGCCACCATTAACGCAGCCAGTGCTTTGAATCTCACCGATGAAATAGGCTCGATTGAAGCGGGCAAAAGAGCGAGCTTGGTGTTAACAAGCACCAATCCATTGGATGACCTAGGTGCGTTGAAAGCGCCAATCGGAGTTTTGCACCAAGGCGTTTATTTGGATCAAAGGAATTTACTCAAACTGGGCTCGACCAAACATTCGGGCTACTTAGCGGGCATGAAATACTTTGTCTCTGAGTTGCTAGATCGCCAATAAAAAATGCCGCGAGATGCGGCATTTTTTACGTCAAATGGAATAGCTTCTATAGAGCTCACAAAGCCGACTTGATCGCGTCGACACTGTCTTTCGCATCTCCGAACAACATACGTGTGTTTTCTTTGAAGAACAGCGGATTCTCTACACCAGCATACCCTGTTGCCATTGAGCGCTTGGAAACAATAACGGTCTTGGCATTCCAAACCTCCAAAACTGGCATACCAGCTATTGGACTGTTGGGATTCTCAAGAGCCGCAGGATTCACAATGTCATTGGCGCCAATGACGACAATGACGTCAACTTCATTCAACTCATCGTTGATTTCATCCATTTCTAAAACGATGTCATACGGCACGTTTGCCTCGGCAAGCAGCACATTCATGTGCCCAGGCATTCGGCCTGCTACCGGGTGGATCGCAAACTGAACTTCCACGCCTCTATCACGCAGTTGCTTGGTTAAATCTGAAACCGCGTGCTGTGCGTTGGCAACCGCCATGCCGTAACCAGGAACGATGACGACACGGCTGGCATCTGACATTAGATGTGCCACTTCATCAGCCTGGATTGCGATAGCTTCACCTTGCTCTCCATCTTCATCGCCGCCGCCAGCAGTGGTGCCGAAACCACCCATAATTACCGACACAAAGTTTCGGTTCATGGCTCGACACATGATGTAACTCAAGATGGCACCAGAGCTACCAACCAACGCGCCGACAACGATCAACAAGTCATTCGACAACATAAAGCCCGTGGCAGCCGCTGCCCAACCCGAGTAGCTGTTTAGCATCGATATCACAACCGGCATGTCGGCACCGCCAATGGCCATAACCATGTGTACGCCGAATGCAAAAGCAAGCAAGGTCATGATGATTAGCGGCAGAGTCCCTCCGTCATGTCCAACGCTGAGAAACCACCATCCGAGTAATATCGACAAGCCGAGAAGACCGAGATTGAGCTGATGACGAGCTGGTAGCAACAAGGGCTTGCTGCCAATTTTACCGCTCAGCTTGCCAAAGGCCACCACCGACCCCGTGAAGGTTACCGCACCAATAAGAATACCCAGATACACCTCGACATTGTGGATAGTCTCTGCAGCTCCGTAAAGCCCTGCAGGTGGTGCAAAAAAGCTACCGAAGCCAACCAATACGGCAGCCATACCAACAAAACTGTGCAGAATCGCAACCAGCTCTGGCATTTGTGTCATCTCTACTCTGGCAGCTAATCGAGCACCAATGGCGCCACCGATTACCATGGCAAAGATTAACCAAGCATATGCATCCACACTTTTATTGAGAATTGTGGCGATGACTGCGATAGCCATACCAATGATTCCATACCAGTTACCTCGACGAGAGGTCTCCTGATTGCTCAGACCAGCCAAGCTAAGAATAAAGAGGATTGCTGACGCAATATACGCAGCTGAAATAGTACCCATTTCCATGATGCCTCTCCGTTAACCTTTGTTGAACATTTTCAGCATGCGCTGAGTAACTAAAAATCCACCAGCGATGTTAATCGAGGCAATTAAGATGGCAATAAATGCCAGAAACACCACCAATCCGGATGATGAGGATATTTGCAAAATTGCGCCGACCACGATAATTCCCGAAATCGCATTAGTGACACTCATCAATGGCGTATGTAACGCTGGCGTTACGCTCCAGATTACCTGGTAGCCCACGAAACAAGCTAAAACAAACACGGTAAAGTGGCTCATAAATTCGGCTGGAGCAACACTACCCACACCCAGCAATGCCAAGAGCGCAAGGCCCATGGCGCCAAAGGTCATCTTGGCCTTCTGTGCTGTACTTAGTTCCGCTACTGGCTCGGGCTCCACTGCAGCTGGTTTCGGCGCTGCCGCTGGGGCTGCCGATAACTTGGGTGGTTCAGAAGGCCAAGTCACAGCACCATCGTAGGAAACAGTCGAACAACGTATAACATCATCTTCCATGTCAAACACTAACTGACCGTCTTTTTCTGGGGTCAGATCAGTCAGCATATGACGCAAATTGGTTGCGTATAGCTGCGATGATTGCGTGGCCAATCGACTTGGCAAGTCGGTATAACCGATAATCTTAACGCCCTTATGGGTAACCACCTTATCGGCCTTCGATAGTTTACAGTTACCGCCCTGTTCAGCCGCAAGATCAACAATTACGCTACCGGACTTCATGCTCTCGACCATATCTTTGGTGATTAACTCTGGAGCTGGCTTGCCTGGAATCAAAGCGGTAGTGATGATGATATCCACTTCTTTGGCTTGTTCTCTGAACATGGCCATTTCCGCGTCAATAAACTCTTTACTCATGGTTTTGGCGTAACCACCTTCGCCTGATCCATCCTCTTCGAAGTCTAAGACCAGAAATTCGCCACCCAGGCTCTCTACTTGTTCTTTGGCCTCTAGGCGTGTATCAAAAGCTCTGACCACCGCACCCATGCTTTTGGCAGCACCGATGGCTGCCAAACCGGCAACACCAGCTCCGATCACCAGAACTTTGGCAGGTGGCACTTTACCGGCTGCCGTCACTTGGCCAGTGAAAAAGCGACCAAATAGGTTTGACGCTTCTACCACAGCACGATAGCCACCAATGTTGGCCATTGAGCTCAATGCGTCCATTTTCTGCGAACGTGATAAACGCGGAACACTATCCATCGCGATGACATTAATCTTCTTATTCGCTAGCGTTTTCAGAAACTCTTCATTTTGCGCTGGCCAAAAGAAACTGATTACCGTTGTTCCTTCGTTCAGTTTGTCGGCTTCTTCTGGAGTAACACTTCGCACCTTCATTATCACGTCGGTGTCGGTCCAGATGGCCTCACCTTTGACCACTTCGACGCCAGCTTCTTTATAATCTGCGTCTGAATACTCGGCCAGTTTACCGGCACCGGATTGAATTCGGAGTTCGTGGCCCAGCTTTTGGATATGCTTGGCTGAATCGGGCGTTAGCGCAACGCGCTTCTCACCTTTGAACGACTCCTTGGGGATACTAATGATCATATTTCATAGCTCCAAATCGATTAATTATCTTTGACCAATCGGCAATGAATGGACAAAACCGACGGTTAGTGTATACGAGCATTGGTCGAAGTGCCTAGCGCTTGTGCCAGATTGTCACGACCATGCCTAGCATTATCTTAGTGAATAATGAATTTTATTCAGGCGTTTCACTGAATAAACTATCGTTTAATCCTCAGAAACAGAGATATATTTGAAATTACTCTTAAGGATCTACCGCTCAAATCAACGTAGGGAAAGTGACACAAAAAAAGTGACACAAAAAAGGCCGTGCGTTGCACGGCCTTTAATAAGTTACTAAAATTTCGTCGTTTTATGCGTCTGGCGGCAGAGGAATATCGTCCACTGGACACGTTAGTCCGCCGTTACGGCTCATGGCGAGTATCACGACCAAGTTACCAACAACAGTTCCCGGACCAATTGGTTGCGAGCAACTTGTATGAAGCGCCAATGTATCTCCACCATTCTCGGTTATGTAGATAGTGGCTCCCAATGTTCCTTTTTTATCCAACAGATTGTTGGTTCCGGTTACGGTAAACTGATCTCCACTGTCTACATAACCCGCAAAAAGTGTTTGGTAACGCTGACCACGTCGACTTTCGACTTCAATATATCCGGTGTAAGCACCATCATATCGAAAGACAATGTTATTGATCTTCCCATCACACTCTGCACAAGGAAGAGTGGGTGGAGGCGTTGGATCAATCGGCTCAATCGGCTCAATAGGTCCAATAGGTCCAATAGGCCCAATACTGATCTGCGCGCTTAGAGAACTGACAGTGAATAGTTGAGCAAGCAGTGCGAACAGCACCGCTTTCGAAGAAGTGTGTAATTTCATGATAACCCTACCCGTTTAAATGATAGGCAGAACCTATCAGCAAGAAGCAAACTCATCAATAGCACAAAAGAACTACCATTCGTCAAACCTGAAAAATGGGTGTTTCTCCCAACTGCTAACTCACATTCTGTCTCATTTAATTACCAAAATCAGTGATCAACGCGGTCAATAAAACTGTGGCTTATGCGATTTTTAAGGATTTCTTAACCGGCAAATCTCGAATTCTATCGCCACTAGCATGATAAATGGCGTTAGTAATGCTAGGCAGTATTGGCGGCAAGCCAGGCTCACCAACTCCGCCCGGAGCTTCCTTCGAATCAATAATGTGAACAAACATCGGAGGAACTTTGTCGATTCTCGAGACTGGATAATCGTAGAAATTGTTCTGCTGTATCTGCCCATCTTTGACGGTGATCTCGCTCTCTAATGTCATTGAAAGTCCCATAATCATGGCGCCCTCCATCTGAGATTTCACTCGATCGGGAGTGACAACCAATCCACAGTCAATTGAGGTATGCATTTCTAATGGCGTTACCACACCGTCCTTGACTTGAACTTTAGTGGCTGCCGCCGCATATGAATTGAAGCTATAGGATACGCTTATGCCCCAGCCCTGGCCCTCAGGGAGCTGCTCTTGGGCACTGGCTTTTTCAACTACCTCATTGAGTACTCTCTTAAATCTAGCAATATCTAAAATATAGTCTTGATGCTCTTCATCCACTTTTTGCCCATAATGCGTATATCCTTCAAAGCCTTCTAGATGAGGGTTAAATGTTCGGTTTTCTCCAAACAGGTTCATCCACATATCATAAGTAGACACGCCCGCCTTTACCGCCAGTTCATCAACAAAACTCCCCAAGGCAAAGTGATTGTTAATATTGCCGACAGACCGTACCCAACCGGTTCTAACATGAGTACTAACCTCCTGGTTTTCGAACGACATATTCGGTATATCAAAAGGTACATCAGCAAAACCAAGCGACAACGACTGATCATCAAGTTGAGTGGCATTGTGATCAAATATCCAAGCGATGGGTGGTGCAGCTACACGCTGTATCCATAGGTCACAGGAGTTATCCGCAGTTAAACTGGCTTTCATAAAATTTGCCGCTACTGAGTGATAATACCCATGCTGCACATCGTCTTCTCGACTCCAGACCACTTTCACTGGCTTACCTGTTTTCTGTGAGAGCTCTACCGCTTCCATGGTGTAATCGTTCTTACTTTTGCGACCAAAGGCACCGCCCATCAGCGTGGTGTTAAACTCCACCTTGTCCTGGTCGGTTTTCGGATCCCAACCCAGCTCTGCTATCGCTTGATTTTTGCCCCACTGCGGTGACTGAGTTCCACTCCAAATCTGCGCCTTATCTTTTTGAACAAAAGCGGTCGCTGCAGGCGTTTCCATTGACATATGATGATGATAGGGAACCGTGTAAACGGCTTCCAATGTCTTCTCAGGATCAGTCTTAATACCATAGGCATCCCCCACCTTACGGACCTGTCGTGCTTTTTGGCTGACCTTATCAACCAGTTCGGTCTTATAGGTTTCTGAATCGTGCTTGGCATTTGCTCCGTGGTCCCACTCGATTTTTAGCTTTTTGCGTCCTTCAATAGCGGCCCATGTATTTTTGGCCAACACGGCAACACCAGAGCGAGGATTAATCACGACCGGATAAGCGCGATCCTTCATCCGTACAACATCAACCACCCCGTTAACCTTCAATGCCTCAGAAGCATCAAAGGATTTGACGGTGCCACCCACCACGGGAGGGCGCTCAATCGATGCAATTAGCATACCCGGTATTTGTATATCTTGAGCGTAAACCGCTTTGGCAGTGACGATATCCTCTATTCCCTGCAAACGGACATCGTGTCCTACTATTGAGTAATCTTCGATCGCCTTGAGTGAAACTGTCTTCGAATCTGGTACCGGTAGCTTGGCTGCACTTTTAGCCAACTCCCCAAATCCGAGCGTTTGTTGTGTTTTAAGATTAACCACACGATGATTTTTTGCGGCCACATCCGCCAACGGTACTTGCCATTGATTTGCCGCCGCTTGTTCGAGCATAGTTCTGGCTACGGCGCCCATTTGTTGAGTATGTTTCAGATGAATTCGGATCGACGCAGAGCCTCCAGTACCTTGGTTGCCATAGGCGAGGTTTGCCTCACCCAAAGTTGCTTTAACTTGACTCCAATCCGCACAGAGCTCTTCGGCGATTATCTGTGGGGTCGACGTCAATATTCCCTGCCCCATCTCCATACGATGACAGATAATGTCGACAGAGCCATCATCATTGATACTGACAAACACACCTAATCGATTGGAATCATCGACCTCAGATTCCGAGCCTGCAACCAGGGGAAGTGACGTTCCGAGCACCAAAGCGCCAGAGGCAACCCCAGTGAGCGATAAGAATTCACGCCTATTTAGTTGGACGATTCCCTTCATTAGCTCACCTCCGATGATTTATCTTGTACAGATGCTTCGCTCTGCATCGTTGCAGCTTGTTTAATGGCCTTTCGAATGCGCGGATAGGTTCCGCAGCGACAGATATTTCCTTGCATGGCGATATCAATATCACTATCGGATGGTGAAGGATTGTCGGCTAACAAGGCAGCAGCGCTCATCAATTGGCCACTTTGACAGTAGCCGCATTGCGGTACTTTCTGCTCTATCCAAGCTGCTTGCAAAGGATGTAAATTGTTCGAATCACCAAGCCCCTCAACCGTCGTGACTGACTTATCTTGCGCCGATGCCACCGTAGTAACACATGAGCGAATAGGTTGTCCGTCCAAGTGAACTGTACATGCTCCGCATAAACCAAGACCACATCCAAATTTAGTTCCCGTTAACTGGGCTAAATCTCGGATAGCGTATAACAGAGGCATATTTGGATCTGCGTCGATCTCGATCAACTTTCCATTGAGAGTCAATTTTGTCATTTGGTCCTTCCTAGCGATGATGATGAGTGTTGTTTCAAACCATAATACGGTTTTATCAACGACTGTCTATTAAGATTACTAATTGTATCGCGATGTCTGGTTCGGCGATCTCGTTGTCAGATTGTTTCGTCGTGACATCGTTCTAATGAACGATGCTCGATCAGGTGGGTTCGTTGCTGAATTTTCGGGTTTCTTTATAATCAGCCTCTATGGAATGGAAAACCTTACTTGGGCCACTAAGCCAAATCGACCTCGCTATCATCGCGGTGAGCACCTTACTTTTTTTTGCTGCCCACCCGATATGCAAACTGCTAAATAATTCCGATAGCACTGACAGAATAGGAACTCGTGCCAGTATGATGCGCGCACTCAATGCGTTGATCATTGGCGCAGTGCTTGTCGACGCGTTTTTACTGCAATCGAAAAGCGAATTTGCCTCGGATATCACTCGTTCTTTGATGGTGCTTTATTTTGCCGTCTTAGTAACGCAAATCGTGAACTTTTTTGTGCGCAAACGGTTTGGCAAAAAACGCAATAGTAACGATTCAATCAGCATAGCCGACACCTATTCGAGCCGCGGCTTGAGCCTAATCGTCGCTACCATAATTACTATCATCGCGTTGATTTCATGCCTGCGGATATTGGGCTTCAATTCGCTGCTTGAAGCTGGTGGAGCCTTAGGCATTCTTGGCCTGACGCTGGCCATGACACAAGCTGCTTGGGCACCAGACATTATCGCCGGCCTAATTATCCTCAACAGCCGTTTATGCGAAGAAGGAGATGTGATTCAGTTCAACATGGATGGTGAAAAAATAGTCGCTACTGTATTTAGAACAAAGCTATTTCACACAGAGCTATTGGATCTGGCTAACAATCATCGTTTGATGATTCGCAACAATAAATTGCGCGACTACGGACTGCAAAATTTGTCTCGATTTGCGTCTGCGAAAGGTTTACGTGAGTGCCTTCTCTTCAATATCGGATACGAACACAACAAAGCCGATGTAGAGGCCATGATGAAACGTGCATTTGAGGCCATTGATCAATCCGAGGGTGCCAGAGAGGAGCAATATGCACCTGAAATTATGGTTTATGACACTGGTGATTACGCCGTCACTTGGGCGGTTTTCTACTATATTAAGGACGTCAAACGACTACTGGCAATCAAGCAAATTTTCAGAGCCTACATACTCGAAGAATCGATTAGAAGCGACATCTCCCTAGCAACACCAGACCTGCATATAGCCGACCTCAAAATGGCCAATCAATCGAGCTAATTCACTCGCCAAGCGCGATTGAGAAGATATAATACGCCGATTGTACGGGGAAGACATAACTCCCAAAAATTGACATAAAGGCTATCAGTTCACATGGGCAAAAAGCACTTTTTACGCAGCATTGCGGAAAACGATATTAAGAACGGCAAGCATGACTCCGTCTACACCAGGTTCCCACCAGAGCCAAACGGTTACCTGCATCTGGGTCATGCCAAGTCCATTTGTTTGAACTTCGGCATGGCCGAAGAAATGGGTGGCCGCTGCAACCTTCGTTTTGATGACACCAACCCAGAGAAGGAGAACATTGAATACGTAGAGTCCATCCGCGACAGCGTCGAGTGGCTGGGTTTTGAGTGGAGCAAACTATGTTATGCATCCGATTACTATGATCATCTGCACGGTTTTGCTGTTGAACTCATCGAGAAAGGACTGGCGTACGTAGACGACCTAGATGCGGAGCAAATGCGCGAATACCGCGGAACTTTCGAAGTTCCAGGCAAAAACAGCCCTAACAGAGATCGGCCTGTACAAGAAAATTTGGACCTTTTCGAGCGCATGAAAAATGGTGAATTCGAAGAGGGACAGTACACGCTTAGGGCCAAAATCGACATGGCATCACCAAATATGACCATGCGCGATCCAATCCTGTACCGGATTCGCTATGCCCATCATTATCGAGCGGGCGATAAGTGGTGCATCTACCCCATGTACGACTTCACTCACTGCATCTCGGATGCCCTGGAGGGAATCACTCACTCTTTTTGTACCCTTGAGTTTCAAGACAATCGGGCCATATACGATTGGATACTCGAAAATATTACGATCGAGGAAAACTTAAATGGCGAGAAAGGCAAACTAATGCCTAGACAGATTGAGTTCGGCCGTTCTAATTTAGAGTACACGCTAGCAAGCAAACGGAAGCTGATTGAACTGGTTAATGGTGGTCACGTGTCCGGCTGGGACGACCCTAGACTTACCACTTTGGTTGGCCTAAAGCGACGTGGTTACACGCCTAAATCGATTCGAGATTTTTGCGAAGAGATCGGCGTCACAAAAAAAGACAGCGTGATCGAAATGACAGTACTGGAGAACGCTATCCGCCATGACTTAGAAGCATCAGCAAAGCGCGTTTTCGGCGTACTGAATCCGCTCAAAGTCGTAATCACTAATTATCCGGAAGGAAAACAAGAGTCGTTCACCGTTAAGAATCATCCCAAGGATGACTCAATGGGCACCCGTGAAATTCCATTCGGACCCGAGGTGTACATAGATCATGACGACTTTATGTTAGACCCGCCATCTAAGTTTTTCCGCTTAGGCCCTGGCCGAGAAGTTCGTCTACGTTATGGCTATGCCATCACCTGTAATGAAGTGATTCAAGATGAAGAAGGTAAAGTGGTGGAGCTGCGATGTACCTACGATCCCTTGACGGCCAAAGGGCAAACGCCAGATGGACGTAAGATTAAGGGAATTATTCATTGGGTAAGCGCTGAGCACGCGGTTGACGCCGAGGTTCGCGTCTATGATCGTCTTTACACAGACCCAAATCCGGGCGCAAGTGAAGATTTTAAGTCTCTATTAAACCCTGATTCTCTTCATGTTTTTCCAAACGCGAAGCTAGAACCAAGTATTAAAGAAGGATCTCAGGAGGACCGATATCAGTTTGAGCGTGTGGGATACTTCTGTTTTGATGAAAAAGACAACAGCCAAGATAAGGTTGTCATGAACCGAACGGTAAGCCTGCGCGATACCTGGGCCAAGGTAAAAAAATAAGTCTTTTTAAGAGCATTTGTTACAGCCGCTCTTTCAAGAACTGGATGACCTCGCCAAGCTTTTGTTTGGTGAGGGCATCGTCGCGATCAACGAGATCCATGGTAAGCACCGAATGCGGAAAGCTTCTCTTTCCATCGGGGTTGCGGGAAGAATCAGGTAACACATGCTCATGAAAACGTCGCTCGCCGATGACATCCTTGATGGCCTGAAATCGAGCGGCTTTACAGAACTTATCGCCAGCAAACCTCAAGCCCATAACGTCCACATCGCGAGCCGCGAGTTGTTGTTTTTCAACATCATTCATCTGCAAACCGTTATCCTGATTTCGCCAGGGTAAATTGCCAGGAATGCCGGGCTGTGAAACGATGGGTGCCACAACCCACGGGTCCAATGCCAAAGTCAGTGAAAAGTTTCCGGTCATGCACATGCCTATAACGCCGACTCCATCGCCTCCTACTTTTTGATGTAGGCTTTGTGAAAGGTCTCTTAACCATTGCGTGATTGGTCCTGGGTCATTCTGTGCAAAGAGGTGTATTTCTCTTGAAATACACGCTTTGAAAGTCAGCTTACCAAGATCGGCCGGCGTATGCTCTGAATCGTTCCCAAACAAGTCAGGCGCCCACACCGTAAAATGCTCGGCCAACCAATTTGCTAATCGCCAGAATTCGGGAGTCATGCCGGGCAACTCATGCATAAGAAGCACGCCTGGACCCGAGCCCTTGGTGAATACAGAGTGTTCAATTCCATTCTTCGCAAATGAAAAATCGTATTCAAAGGGTTTGATACTAGCTGAATTAAAATCCATATTGACCATCACATTAACCTTCTTGTCAGTATAAAAAAAGGGGCAGAAACTCAGCCCCTTTTCTAAAAGTAGAGATTACAGTCCTCCAGGACCGCAACGATTACCGAGGTAATCTTCGAGATTGCTTAGCACGTTTAAGTGATGCGTAGGCCACCACGGTAAGCTGTGCCACAAATCTGGAATTTCATTGTACTCCACATCTTTACCAGCCTTTTTGAGTGCTTTGTAGTACTTACGCGACTGATCAACCGGTACACGTTGATCGCGATCACCATGGAAAATATAGAGAGGAATATTCGCGTCCTCTATGTGATCCATCGGCGACATTCCTGCAATGGTTGGGTTTTGAAATTCACGTCCAAACGGGTTATCGAATGTGATTTTGTCAAACGTTCTTAGCTCAGCAAGGCCGGCCCCGGATATTGCACATTGGTAAGGAGAGTTCGGTCTGACAACCGCAGCCATGGCTGCATAACCACCATAGGAATATCCGTAGATAGCTATGCGATCCTTACTGGCAATACCTTCTTCAACCAACCATGCGGCTCCATCATCCTTGTCATCCTGCATCTTCTGACCCCATTCTCTGTCACCAGCCCGCCACAAGTTCTGTCCCCAGCCTTCCGAACCACGGTACTGGGGCTGTAAAACGGCGTAGCCTCGGTTGGCTAGAAACTGTGCCCACATATCCCAACCGTAAAAGTCACGCGCCCATGGTCCGCCGTGGGGCATAATCACCGTTGGATACGGCGCTTCTGCATACTTAGGAATGGTTAAGTACGCCGGGATAGTTAGCCCATCTCTCGCTTCATACTCAACGTATTTCATTTCGTTTAGCTTCGTTGGGTCAAGCTGCGGATAAGAACGTCCTAAAGGCAAAAGTTCCTTGCCATTGATAAGAAGCGCGAAGCTCGCGGGCTCTTGTGGACCTGATGAGCGAACAACGATCACTTTTGAATCGTCAGACCTAGAAACCACTCGATGCTCTTGCCCCTTTGGTAATGCCGCTTCAATATTTGCTTGTAGCTTAGCTTCAGCGTCATCTACGTATTTAATCACCGTCTTGGAACCTTCTCCCACATAAGCAATGATTTTGCCGTAAGAACTCGGTTGACTGCTTTGCACGACACCAGAGGCCTCAAAATCACCAGAAAAAATAGGCTCGCTAAGCGTTCGATCTATCAAATCGTATTTTTTTAGAACGGCTCTATCCACGCCAGTGTTATCCGACATGTATACCGTACGACCGTCTATGTCCAAAGTCACTGGCTGCATTCCCTCGCGATCAGCAGCCATTAACTCGTGATGCATTTCCCATTCCCCGGTCTCTGGATGTTTGTATGAGAACTCTATTCGGGCACCTTTAGCGCCGGATGCAAACTCAGTTTTACCGACGACCTTGCCATAAAGATCCGTGATCACCGAGTTGTCAGGAGACCCTCTATAAACCCGCTTGGCAGCAAAGTTAGTCAGATCAATTTCGAACAAATCCTCAGCAAATTCAGGGGTTGTAGCGCCGATTAGAATCTTGTTCTTTTCCAAGGGCAACCTATTAATCACTCGAGCGCCAATAATGTCTCTATTGGACAAAATCTCACGTGCCTTTTTGCCATCCGCTTGCATGATGTAGACCTTATCTCGGAACCACTTTGTAAACCGACCAGAAAATCGAAAATCATACTTTTGACGTCCGTATACAAGAATTTGCTCATCACTCAGCCAACCAACAAACAATGGCTTAATGTCATCAGGACCGAATCGAACTGGTGGCTTAGAAAGATCAGACAAATCCCATACTGTTACCGCCGGAGCCTTATTGATATCGCTAAGAGTTAGCGCAGCCAGCTTTGTTCCGCTTGGGTTCACCTCAACACTTGAGATAACCGGGTCATGAATCCATGCCTGATATGGGATTTTTTCGGCGCTTACCGATGCTGAAAACGACGACAATACGAATGCCGTCACAGCAAAACCGCAAATACCCATGCTCTTTCCTACTAGCCTTAAAACAGCTTTAATCATAAAAATCACACCGTAATATGTCATTGAGTCAAATCTAAAACAAAATGGCGTAGAGCTTACACCCCACGCCATCTTGCTCAATCTTGGTGGGCCACTTAGGCCCTATTAGTCAGTTTAGAATTTTCTAGAAAACTGAATAACCAAGGTTCTACCAAGTAGGTCATAACCAACACCGGGTAGTGTGTTGAAAACACGCGTGGCTGAATCAGATTGCTGTCCATCAGAAACGATAGGCGGCTCTTCATCAGTCAAGTTGCGCAACGTGGCGATTACCTGCCAATCATTAGGGCTAGTGTAGCGCGCTGATAGCGTGTGATAAACATAAGAGTCAGTTCGGTTGAATCTGTCTCTATTCTGCGTGCCCGGATCGAATACTGGCTCTTCTTCTGATGAACCTACGTAGCTCATGTTCCAGAGGAATCTCCAATCTTTCCAATCAGCGTAAAGATCCAACTCACCGGTGTACTCTGGGTAACCCCATCGGCCTTCCAACTCAAACTCATCACCCAATAGGTCAACGAACTGCTCTTCAAGCTTGGTAGCCGTCATGTCAGCCGTGAATTCCCATGTGTCGAAAGACTTACTGTAAGTCATGTCAAGATCAAAGCCCTTGGACCGCTCAACACCTACGTTCAGTAGCGAAGCATCGATATCGGTTAGGAAGCCACGAGCATCACGATCAGCAATTCGTGCACAGAATGGGCTTGAGAAACCAACACTGGTGTAACAATCAAATAGAACAAACCCGACCGTTGGACGTGAAACAGAGTTTTCCAACTCAATGTCAAAGTAGTTTAACGCCGCTGAGAAGTTAGTACCTTCAGGAGTCAAAATAACGCCGATAGTAGTGGATTCTGAAGTTTCTGCTTCCAGATCTGGATTACCGCCAGTGACTGTTCTAACTGAAGGAACACCGCCAGAAGTACCAAAATCAGGCGCCAAGCCTAAGCTCGCACAGTTATCAAAAATCGGATCGCCAGGGGCACGGCCTTCACCATAATCAATACAAGGATCAAGAAGTCCAACGTTTAAGAAGCCAGTTTGGTTGCCCAAAAATTGCTCGAACAAATCAGGTGCTCTGAAAGACGTACCTGACGTGGCTCTTAGTCGTAGGCTTGGATTAACTTGCCAGTTAATCTGGGCTCTCTCGGTGACGTCTGATCCATAGGAATCGTAGTCAGTATAGCGAGCCGCTATATTTAGGTTCAGCTCTTCAGCCCATTTCTTTTGGCTTATTAGAGGGACTTCCAATTCAGCGAAAAGCTCTCGAACTGTATCGTCACCTTTAGTACGCCCAGAAACCGTAGTACTGAAGATGTTGTCTCGCTGAGCTTCTGGATCAGGTTGATCATCGATCTCTTCCTTACGGATATCGATACCGATTACCGCCTTGGCAACGCCGCCCCAAGTTTCAAACAAGTCACCAGTTGCCGATGCAGAAAGTTGGATACTTTCGTAATCAGTCTTACCCACCGTATCCTTGCGGATAAAGTTCAGGTAGTCCTGAGAGAAGTTGCCGTTCAATAGGTTATCAGTAGTAAACCAGTTTGCTGCGATACATCCACCAAATGCATTTGGATCACGACAAACTAAGTTGCCGTCGGCATCCAATACCGCGTCTAACGAAGCTTCCAAACGATCGGTCAAAATACGTTGAGCGCGATACTCACCCGTAGATTCACTGTAGCCAATGTAAGCGTCGTAAGACCAAGTTTCAGTTAGATCACCCTTTAAACCAACGAAAGTCTGAGTACGGTCGATCTCAATATCCTGGACAGGGTCTAACACGTTCCAGCTCATCATTACCGGCAATACGGCAAAACCACCGAAGCCAGCTAGCGGACCGTTAGTACCGAATGGGTTAGTCGGGTTAGTCGCAGGAACGACAGGGAACAACTGCTGGTAACCACCATTAGCGTTGGTTTCGCGTTTATTGTAGTAAAACTCATAGTAGGCACTAGAAGTTCTGCCAAATAGCTCAACGTCTTTTTCACCAAAAGAAGTTAAAGAGAACGCTTCAGAATCTGGGACGATCTGAGCCGCATCGTACTCAATTTGGTTATCACGATAAAACGCGCCTTGGTTATCAAGAGGGCCTTCATCCACCGTTGTGAAGAAAGGAATTCCAAACGCTCCGTTAACTAAAGGATCGAAGTTTGGGTTTTCAAATCCAGTTCCTGGCGTCAAGCTTGGGTCGAATCGAGTGAAGCCAAATGGACCTGAGACCAAACCATAAATGGCGCCGAAACATAGCTCTTCGCCAGTGGTAGGGTCTCGGTTATCAATGGTTCCATCGCCGTCTTGGTCAGTAATACGTGGGCGACGATCACAGCTTGCCCAATCACGCTCTGATCGAACTAAACGCTCTAATTTGTTGTAGTCAGCGGCCACATTGATCGACCAATCGTCGCCAATCGTGCCCCATACTGCGTTCAAATTAAATTCTTCGGCGCCGCCATCTAGAGGAGCACTGACCGCCGCATTCATTTGAAGGCCATCAGCACGCTCTTTGGTGATGACATTCACAACACCCGCAACCGCGTCAGCACCATATACCGAAGAAGCGCCATCTTTCAAAATCTCAACACGTGAAATAATAGAAGAAGGAATCGCCGATAAATCTACCGAGTTAACCGAACCACGAACGCCAGAAGGTCCCCAGCGCTTGCCGTTTACTAATACAAGTGTTCTCTGCGCACCTAGGCCACGCAAAGACACTGAGTTTGCACCTGGACCACCGTCAGTCACGAAGCCAGAGAATGAATCATCAATCTGTTGACCCGATGCCACCGTTGAACCTTGCAAAATATCTGCAGTGTCCAAAAGACCGGCTAGAGCGGATCGCTCGCTGGTGATGATCGTTACCGGTGAATTGGTGCTGAATTCGTCTCTTTTAATACGAGATCCGGTGACTACGATTTGTTCAATCGGTTTTTCTTCAGCTTGTTGCTGCGAAGTTTCTGGCAATGCAGACGCTTGCTCCGTAACTTCTTGCTCTGCAGCTTGTGCATCGGCAGCTTCTTGCGCAATGGCAGAAAAAGAAAATGCGGCAGCAGAGGCGAGCAACAAAGATATAACGCGCGACGTTTTCGTCGGCGCGAACCTTTTTATTTTCATAATGTCGTACTCTTATTATCTTTTTTAAACTCTGTGAATTGGACCCTCGTTAGTCCATTCCACAGCATCGTGGAAGTTGCTGTTTGTAAGATCAACCAGCGGAACCCCATCAGATTCTTGGAATGCTGGTCAATGTGTCCTTAAAAACGCAATGAAGATAATAATAAACTACTTGTAACAAAAAGGTAAAACTTGAAGTGCTAGAATCGCGCGTTTTTTCAAGTTTGGGAGATTAACCCAGCGCTAGACAGCACAAAAAGTATCTATCTGGCGACTTAGCACAGCACGATTCTCTTCGCTGTACGTTGTTGGGACTATTATTTCTCATCCTTATTAGTTGTCACGCCACTTGAGTACCCACGCTCGATACTGGCACTCAATTGATCCATAGCTTGTGCTAATTGAGACAGCAGCTGAGCGCCATCGGCTCGCTTTGATCTAGACCCCTCCTCGAGAGCGGACGCAAAACCTTCTAAATCAGCCATCAGCTCACCGCCGCTGTGGGCGAGCTCCTCTAAAAGGGGGCTTAACTCATGCCCGAGCGTAGCTATCGAATCTTTGAGTTGAGTTTCAGAGAGGTCAAGTTTGTCGATGGTCGAGCGAAGTTCCGATTCGGCGAGTTCAAGGTTCTGCTTAGCGGCACTGAGCCCACGATCCACCGCCACACCGACGTTAGCCTTGTCTCTTTGAAACTCGTCGCTCTCAAGATACAACTGAAAGCGATTTAGTTCATTTATGCCTGCGTCAATCGTGCTACCAAAGCCCCATGCAACCAATTGCAGCATTGAATCTAAACCCTCGATGCTCTGACCGTTTTCGACAGGCCGTGTGATGGCTGAAGGAGGATTATGAATTTCAAGAGGAGCGCCTTCACGCAAGCGATTAACAACCACCGCGGCTTTGTTGTGAATCTTTGTCGCTTTTTCTTGCGCTATCTTCAAAGTGATCTCGGAGCCGAATTGGGTTTTGGTTACATCGACAACTTCACCCACCTTTTCAGCACCCAGGAAAACAGGTGTATTAGGCATAATATCCTGCGTACTGGCGAATTCGGTTTTAATGTTAATGCCTTGATCGGTGCATGAAAAAAGCAGCAGCAAAGTGGCAAAACAGACAAACTTCTTAAACATAATCACTCCCCAGCAAAATTGCTCTAAAATTCTTGGCCAAGATGGCTCTCTGACGATTCTACTGAGATATAGGCCTAACTATCGAAATTTCCTTGTTTATAAACAGTATTTAACAGTTCAGGCGAGTCGATAAACGGATTTGACCAGCCTTGCAATAGCTTAATTCGCTCATTTCGCTCTAACTCAGCTTGGTTTGGGGGATCTTTTCTATGCCACTCGATCAAGAGTTTTGCTTGCCTCTTGAAGATGACCAAACCCTGATCTTTATAACGATCCGCCATGTAAAACATGGCCCTGGCTATGTCGCCTCGAACTTCTTCTCTGGGCTCAACAGATCGTCGATAATAATCGACTTCGAAATCGCAGGAACCAAATTTACGTTTTTCACCGGGAATTTCAGCGAAACGGTAACTAGAACGCTCCTGATTAATTTTCGATTTAGCTGGAAACAGGTTGTGAAGGTCCGCCTCAATTTTATTGAACATTGGTGAGGACTGTCTGCATTGCTTACGTTTGCCACACTTTAGGCCATTACTAACCCAAGACATCGGGAATACATGTTCAATGTTATACCCACTGCGATGGCGAGAATCTACCCGATCTCCGCAGTAAAGCGATGTCGCGGTCTTTGGATAAAGGTCTCGCCAAAAAACTTTTCGAGCCTCATGATAGTCCTCTATTTTTGAACCAAACAAACCCTGTTGCGCGTTTTGGTCGCACGCGAAAAGAACGCTGGACAATATGAAGATCGAACCTAATTGTAAGTGTGACTTAAGAACCTTGTTTAGAGATAGCATGACCACTGTAAATTGCTTCAACTTCGTCCGCAAAATGCTCTAAAACCTTGGCTCTTTTTACTTTCAATGTCGGTGTTATCAATCCCGACTCCACTGTCCATTCTTCAGGGCAGACATGAACTTTTCGAATTCTTGCATAGCCAGGAAATTTACCCATCTCCGCACCGATCAACTTGACCAGTATGCTATTCAATTTGGTGGATTGAAGGTCTGATCTGTCTAGCTTAAAACGCTCGCAGATTTCCTCCAAGGATTCTGAGTTCAAAACCACCAAAGCGGCTAAAAATGATCGACTTTCGCCAATGACCATTACTTGTTCAAACAATGGGTTTCGTTGAATCGCTGCTTCGATGTCGGTAGGAGGCACCTTTTCACCATTGGCAAGCACTAAAATATCCTTAATCCTTCCCACAATCCGAATAAATCCATTCTCATCTATCGATGCACGGTCTCCACTACGCAACCAGCGACCACTCTCATCTTCAACAATGACTTGGTCCGTCGCGGCTTGGTTTCCCCAATAACCCATCATCACGTTATCACCCTGAATCCAAAGTTCATCGTTTTCCTCAAGTTTTACATTCACGCCCCGCAGCGGGAGGCCGATGGAATCCGGTCTACAAGATTTAGGGGTATTCACACTGACTACGGGACTGGATTCCGTTAAACCAAATCCCTGCAGCAACGGAATACCAAGTGAGATAAACGTTTTGGCCACATCCAATGACAACGGCGCTCCGCCAATTACAACATAGTTCATCTCGCCGCCGAGTTTATCGCGAACCTTTGACCCCACAAGAGAGTCCAAAAGGCCTGCAATTAATAACAGAGGAGTCCAAGAACGCATGCCTTGTTGGTACTCAAACTTCGCCCACCCTGCGTTGATAGCCAAACTAAATAACTTTTGCTTGAAAGCACTTTCTTTTTTTAGCCCTTTGTAGATTTGATTGTGTACTCTCTCGAATATTCTAGGTACGGAGATCATCACCGTGGGCTTTATTATTTGTAAATCCGAGGCGAGTTCAGGGATAGATCGGTTATAGGTCACTCGAGAGCCGGCCATCATGGCGGCGTAATATCCAACCGTCCTTTCAAAAGTGTGTGATAAAGGCAAAAAACTGAGAAGGCGGTCTTCTGGCTTCAGCGCAACACTGCGCATTCCACAATAGGCATTAGAAAGCATATTCTTATGCGATAGCATGACCCCTTTGGGACGCCCCGTCGTACCAGAGGTATAAACAATGGACGCAAGATCATCAGGATGCGCCATTCCTCTTTCTAAATGAGCACCTTCAGAGGGCAGCCAGTCTTCGACATTGATTATTTTCTCATCGGATGGCCCTTCCATGACTAACACGGTTTCAACCGAGTCAGTACATTCTTCACACTCATCGACCTTCTTCCAGGCACTAGCATTTGCGAAAAGCACCAGCTTTGCGCCCGAGTCTCCGATGACATAGCCAACATTATCTGCGCGATCAGCCGTATAAAGAGGTACTACAACCAACCCTAATCTGAGTGCTGCCTGGTCGAATATCACCCACTCAATGCTGTTCTTGTAAGCAATTGCCACTCGATCGCCCTTTTCAAGACCTGCGTCAGCAAAGGCTACCTGCCAACGCTCTACCTGCGTGGCTAATTCCGCCCACGTAATAGACCGCCACTCTTTGGTTTTCGGAATTATCTGAGAGTAGGCAATTTGATTGCTGCTACGTCGGACGCGCTCCCTGAACAACTCGTCTAGAGTTTGTACGTCGGCGCCGTTGATCATGTCGATCCCCGGAGTATTTAGCAACGCATCGTCAGGATAATTACTCGCAACCTTAATTTCTGAATTAGTTTGCACAATGAAAAACCAGCCCTAAAACCGGTTGAACTGACGTTCAACCTAGCTTAATTATCGTTATCTGCGCTTCGGCGATGGCCCATCAAACCCACTACCAAAGCTTCCAAACGCGTAGTGTATCGTTTCCACTGCGATTGGTCACCCAAGTTTAGTCTCATAGCTGAAGTCTGTAGCTCCACAATTAGTTACATAGCTAAGACGAATGTCTGACATCATCACTTGGGAATTGCCTATTTTTTGTGCTAAATTACGCTGCTCTTTTGAGGGTGGCTAGCTTTCTAGCGCCTTTTCCACGAACAAACTAAGGCAAGCGCTATGCGATTAATTCTATTGGGCGGTCCCGGTGCAGGTAAGGGCACTCAGGCAACATTTATCACAGAGAAATACGGAATACCCCAAATTTCAACCGGAGATATGTTGCGCGCTGCCGTTAAGGCTGGAACCCCGCTTGGACTAGAGGCTAAAAAGATAATGGATGCTGGCGGTCTAATCTCAGATGAGATCATCACTGGCATGGTGAAAGATCGTGTTCAGGAGGATGACTGTAAGAATGGCTATCTCTTAGATGGATTTCCAAGAACCATCCCTCAAGCTGATGCAATGCGTGAGTTAGATATTGATATCGATTATGTGGTGGAAATTAGCGTTGATGATGAGGAAATTATCAAACGCATGAGTGGTCGTAGAGCGCATCTAGCATCTGGACGAACCTATCACGTGGTCTACAACCCCCCCAAGGTAGAAGGAATTGATGATATCTCTGGTGAACCGCTTGTTCAAAGAGACGACGACAAAGAAGAGACTGTCAAAAAACGCTTGGATGTGTATCACGAACAAACTGAGCCGTTAATTGACTATTACCAAGAATTTGCCAGCAGTGACGCCGACAATGCTCCTAGCTACGTTCGAATCGATGGAATTGGCGGTGTAGATGAAATAAAAGACAAGATATTTGCAGAGCTTTCAAAGTAATTACCTACTTGGCAAAGCAACCCAGATTCGGGACAAAGCTAACAGCTGACCTCAAACGCTGATAGTACCTAAAGAAAAGCCCCCAAGAGCTGATCTCTCAGGGGCTTTTTTTGTTAGATACCGCCGTGACTTATCAATTAGTCAGATAGGCAATAATATCGTCCGATTCGTACATCCACTGCACATCACCCTCGGGCGATTCTATGCGCAGACACGGGACCTGAGTTTTGCCACCACCGTCCATCAAGTCGATGGCGTGTTGGCGTTCGGAAGTGCTCCTCAACTCGATATCCAGACTGTCTTTGCCCCTCAAACTGAAAAGTACCTTTTGGCAAAAGTAACAGTATTTGCTGTAGTACAAGGAATAGCTGTTAGATGGATCGTAACTCATGATTTTTGACGTGTCTGGCTTTAGATCTGCGACCTACTCAACGGCCGCTTTATTACTGGTATCAGACTGAGTAACAACTTCGATAAGTTCAACTTCAAAAATTAGTGCCTGATTGGGGCCTATTGACGGTGGTCCATTTGGACCATAAGCTTGATCAGCAGGGATAAAAAGTGTGGCCTTGGCGCCTTCTTTCATCGCCTGCAAACCCTCGCTAAAGCCAGGAATAACACCACTCACTGGAAAATCAGCCGGAGTGCCACGATCGTAAGAGCTATCGAACTTGGTTCCGTCTATCAACTTACCAGTGTAATGAACTTTAACCGTATCATTGGCTGTAGGCTGTTTACCTTTGCCTTCTCTGTCAATTTTGTATTGCAACCCACTGTCAGTCGTGACAATGCCTGGAGTCTTTGCATTTTCAGCTAGGAATTCGGCGCTTAATTCAGCATTCTTAACTCCCATCGCTTCCAATTCCTGCTGCATTTTCGCGAACTCTTCTTCCATCTTTTTCTGATAGGCCATTTGAGTCTCTTGCATTTCTTCCGGAGTCATTTTCAACTCCGCACCCGAAAAAACGTCTTCGAAAGCTTGTGCTAGAGCATCCACTGAGACAGCATCCGCTAAGTTTTGGCGTTTCATGTCCATGGCGATTTGCGCTCCGAACGTGTAACCCAACTTGACTGCTTCGTCGGTCTTGTCAAGCGTAGTGGCAGCAACTTCTTTGCTAGTCTCTTCAGCGACTACCGTATTACTGGTGGTTGCAGCACCAAAACCCAAATATCCAGCTCCCACAAGAACAACGGTTCCACCTAGGACAGCCAACTTTTTTTGGAAAGTCATTATTTTCTCCAATATATTTTAATAAGATTTTATTCTGGCGAACCATATCGCACATGCTGAAAGTAAACGTGCATATGGCCAATTTTTAATCAGAGGCTAAAAACGCTCAGCTTGCCTCAAACAACTGTTTTTCTTCAATTTCCGAACCAAAGGACTCAATAAAGTCCTCCAACTTCATCATGGTTTGTGCCTTGCTCCCAAAACGACGAACCGCAACTGTTCCTTCCTCGGCTTCGCGCTTGCCGATACATAAAATCGCAGGCACCTTTTGAAGACTGTGTTCACGAACCTTATAGCCGATCTTCTCATTTCTAAGATCCACCTCGGCTCTCATTCCAGCACTGCGTAATGCACTAGCAACCTCTTGAGCATATTCATTGGCATCAGTAACAATGGTTGCCACAACCACCTGCTCTGGCGCCAACCAAGCTGGTAAAGCGCCCGCATGTTGCTCAATCAAAATTCCTAGAAAACGCTCTAATGAACCGAGAATAGCTCGATGCAGCATAACCGGCACTTGTTTGGAACCATCTTCTGCGATGTATTCAGCGCCTAACCGCCCAGGCATAGAAAAATCCACTTGGACAGTGCCGCACTGCCAGACTCGCCCAATGCAGTCCTTCAATGAAAATTCAATTTTGGGTCCATAGAAAGCGCCCTCTCCAGGTTGAAGCTCCCAATCCAGCTCATTGTCATTCAGGGCCCGCTCTAACGCTTGCTCCGCGCGATCCCAGTCGGCATCACTACCGACGCGCTGCTCAGGCCTTGTAGAGAGCTTGTATATCACTTCGTCAAAGCCAAAGTCGGCATAGACCTCGTGCAAGAAGTCGATAAACTCCTTCACCTCAGCCTGGATTTGGTCCTCTGTACAGAAAATATGCGCGTCATCTTGCACAAAGCTTCTAACACGCATGATTCCATGTAGTGCACCGGACATTTCATTTCGATGGCATGATCCAAACTCCGCTAGTCGCAAGGGTAAGTCGCGATAGCTTTTCAAGCCCTGATTGAAAACCTGAACATGACATGGGCAATTCATGGGTTTGATCGCGTACTCACGATCATCGGTCGACAGCGTGAACATGTCGTCCCCAAACTTAGAAGCGTGGCCGGATTTCTCCCAAAGCGAGATGTCCACCACTTGTGGGGTTTTGATTTCTTGGTAGCCGCGCTCGTACTGCTTCTGTGCCATGTACTGCTGTACGGCTTGATAAATAGACCATCCCTTAGGATGCCAAAACACACTGCCCGGTGCTTCATCTTGTATGTGGAACAAATCCAAAGTCTTACCAAGTTTTCGATGATCTCGCTTTTCGGCTTCCTCCATCCGCTTCAAGTAAGCCTTTAATTGCTTTTTATCTGACCAAGCGGTTCCATAAATTCGTTGCAGCTGGGCATTATTTGAATCACCACGCCAATACGCGCCAGCCAACTTCGTCAGCTTAAAGCCATCTCTAAGAATGCCGGTGCTCGGTAAATGAGGTCCACGGCACAAATCCAAGAACTCGCCTTGGCGATAGACCGTTATGGTTTCTCCTTGTGGCAAATCAGCCACAATTTCTGCCTTGTAAACCTCGCCAATACCTTTGAAATACTCTATGGCCTCATCACGGTCCCAGACCTCTCTTTCAATTTGCTCGTTTCGTTTTACTATCTCTTTCATTCGAGATTCGATTTTGGCCAAATCCTCAGGAGTAAACGCCTCCTCTCGAGCGAAGTCATAATAAAAACCGTTTTCCACAGCAGGACCAATGGTGACCTGAGTTTCTGGATACAGTTCCTTAACTGCTTCGGCCATCACATGGGCAGCATCATGACGCAATACCTCAAGGCCTTCTTCAGAATCTCGGGTGATAATATCGATCGTGGCATCGGTCGTGATTTCTCGGGTTAAATCCCACTGCTCACCGTTGACGTTTATCGCTACCGCATTTCTTCGTAGACCACTACTAATACCGTCAGCGATCTCCATTCCAGTTACTGGAGCAGCCATAGACTTAACAGCACCATCTGGAAACGTAATATTGATCGACATGATTTTAATTTTGAACTTATAAATTTGTTAAACTTAACGGGCTTTTCGCCCGGGATAGTTCGGCAAGCGAAGTTTGCTTAGCCAAGCCTCTTATTGTATCGAAACCCATAGAAAACGAAACCTTGTTAATGAGATTTTGATACCGACCGCACTATATTTTTTATCTAGTTTTTACAGCAACAATTTTTCTAATCAGACTCCAAGATGAAACAAATAACTCTTACTCGGCCCGATGATTGGCACCTGCATTTTCGCGATAATGAAATGCTTCTGGAGACGGTTCCTGCGACCGCTCGGTGCTTCAAAAGAGCGATCGTCATGCCAAACTTGGTACCGCCCGTTGTCGATAAAGGGCAAGCGCTTGCTTATCGACAACGCATATTGGATGCATCCCCCAATGATGAGTTTGAACCATTGATGACTCTGTATTTAACAAACGAGACAACTCCAGAAGATATCGTTGAAGCCACAAGCAAGGAAATACCCGCCGCAAAACTCTATCCAGCCGGTGCAACCACTAATTCAGATGCCGCTGTAAAAGGCATAGAGGCGCTGTATCCTGTATTCGAGACCATGGCAAAAACAGGAATGCTACTTCTTATACATGGCGAAGTGACTCATCAAAATATCGACATATTCGATCGTGAGAAGGTGTTTATCGATGAGCATATGGTTAAGATCACAGAGGCGTTTCCGGAATTAAAAGTAGTCTTCGAACACATTACCACTGCCGATGCAGCTGATTTTGTCTTGGCCGGCAATACAAATCTAGCGGCAACTATCACGCCCCAACACCTTATGCTTAACCGTAATGACTTGTTGGTAGGCGGCATTCGTCCACACAATTATTGCTTGCCTGTGCTTAAGCGCTCCACCCATCAACAAAGACTGCGGGAAGTGGTCGCCAGCGGCTCAAATAAGTTTTTCTTAGGCACTGACTCGGCGCCTCATGCCAAACACACCAAGGAAAGCTCCTGCGGATGCGCAGGATGTTATTCGGCCTGGAGCGCCATCGAGTTATACGCACATGTATTCGAAGAACTCGATGCATTAGACAAGCTTGAGGGGTTTGCCAGTTTTTACGGCCCTGATTTTTACGGTTTTCCTCGCAACAAGGATAAGATCACATTAACCAAACAAGAATGGCAGGTGCCCAATCACATACCGTTGTCCAATGGCGACAGTATTGTGCCGTTTTTTGGGGGAGAAACATTATCTTGGAAACTTGTAACCTAATCAATTTTGAAGTTTTGCATCTCAGAACATCTGTGATAAAACATTCTCCACAATAACAATAATTTAGTTTGGGTAGTGAAATGGCTGAGTTCTTCACCATTGGAAATCTCATAGATTTACTTCTTCTTGTCGCTTTGCAAGCCGTTCTTGGCTTTGACAATCTTCTTTACATCTCGTTAGAAAGCCAACGAGCTCCAGCCGAGAAACAACGACAGGTCAGAATGTTGGGTATTGGGTTGGCGGTCGGTTTGCGTATCGTATTGCTGTTTCTATTGCTAAAGATGATAGAAGCATTTCAAGAGGAGCTGTTTGCCATTCATTGGGAGGGTATTGTTCATGCCACCTTCAATCTGCATGCGGTAATCGTTCTCTTCGGAGGCATATTTATCTTGTATACAGCCATGAAAGAGATTCTTCACATGATGACTCTGGAAGAGTCCCAAGCTGAGGAACGAAGCTCTAAGTCCATGTGGAGTGTGGTGTTCTGGATAGTGGCCATGAATGTGGTATTTTCTTTCGACTCAATATTGAGTGCGATGGCCGTGACTAAAGTCTTTTACACGATGGCGACCGCCATCTTGATAGGCGGCTTACTAATGGTGTTACTTGCCGATACCGTCTCTGAATTTTTGCAAAAAAATCGCATGTACGAAGTACTTGGTCTATTTATCTTGTTCTTAGTTGGCGTAATGTTAATTTCGGAAGGCGGTCATTTGTCTCATATGACTTTATTCGGAAATGAGATCACGCAAATGTCGAAAACGACCTTCTATTTTGTGCTCACAATATTAGTGGTAAGCGACATCGTTCAAAGTCGGTATCAACGCAAACTCAACGGTTTAAAACGAAAACAACTTAAGAAGTAACTTTCACGTATTTTTGAAGTAAAAAGCTGTCAAATTGTTCAATAACTGTTCATACGCCATGTGCACCCTTTTACGGGCGGTGCTATGATTACTGGACAAATAATAAATTAGAACCAACAAATGGGAGGCACGCATGTCTGAACAAGATCAAGCTCCATCTGTACTACTTGTATCGGATGACTCGAGTGTTGTAGAAGCCATAATCAGCGGCAACACAACCGATCACACAATCAATGCTCGCGAAAATGTGGATGCAGTCTTGGGTGACACTGCATTACTTGAGAACAACGCAATTGTGATTCTGGATTGCGATTCCGGGGGAATCAGTGTTGATAAAGCAATAGAACAAGCGATCAGTCTTAAGAAAGCTGACCCCACACAGGTTCTAATGCTGGTGGGAGAGAAAGAAAAGTTAGGCGAAATACTAAAGTCAAATATCCAGCCGATCGTGTATCGCGCTTTCAACAAGCCGGTAGGGGGAAACCAAGTATTTCTGGCGTTTAAATCAGCTCTAAACGTTCATAAAGAGTTGGTAGAGAAACAGGAAGCTGGTGAAGATATCATGCTGGTTGGCCCGGCAGAAAATCGTGCCAACCTAGAACAGCTCGCCGCACAACGAAAAACCAGCCCTGCCGTATACGCAGGAATCGGGGTGGTAGCTCTTGGAGTGATTGCTTTTCTACTTTTCGGAGGCAGCGACGAGCCTCAAGAACAAGTAATCGTGGATAACTCTCTTAATATCCAACAAGAAGCTGAGCAAGAGATAAACGAGGCAGTTAGCCGAACCAATGAGCTGAATCAGTTAGCCGAAAACGCCATTCTTGATGGCCGCTACATTCAACCCGCTGGCGACAACGCACTCGAATACTACGACCAGGCACTTCAGATCGACCCTTATGATACGGTTGCATACGAAGGCAAGAAGACAGTAGCTGCCGCCGTTCGAGCAAATTACGACACACTGATCGCCGAAGCCAAATTTGATCAAGCTCTAAAAGCTATTGAAGTTCTAAGAGAGATCGAACCACTAAACCTTGAAAACGATCAACTAAGTGCAAACCTCAGCAAAGAAATAAATACCTACGTCGAAGAGATTCGAGCTTCAGGTACCGCTGAAGAGATCGCTGCTACGACGGAAGTACTAACTCGATTAGGCGACCTAGAAGGCGCGAACTCAGCAACCGAGGCTTTACAAGCCGAGCAAGATCTTTTAAATAAAATTGATGCGGCTATCGCATCGGGCAACTTGGTTCCACCCAAGAAAGGAAACGCCTATCAAATGGTTTCTTCGGCGTTAAAAGGCAACAAAATTAGTCGAGCCAACTCTGATCCTCGCGTAGATTTACTGAGCAATAAAATGCTAGCACTGGCTAACACTAACCTTGGCGAAGATAACCTAGAGGAAGCCGTAAAACTTTCCGCATTGGTTAAGCGGATTAATTCCGGAGCGAGCAGCGAAGGATTAGAACAGCTAAATAGCCAAATCCAGGCTAAACGCGATGCAATTGCTAAGGCAAACGCTGAGAAGGAAAAAGAGGCGGCAGCACCAGTAGAAGAAGTCGCTAAGGTGGAAGAAGTTAAACCAGAGCCACCGAAGATTATTCCTGCAAAAATCATTTCTCGATCTGCGCCAAGGTATCCAAACCGAGCTCTAAAAAGTAATACTGAAGGCTGGGTACAGGTTCGCTTCTCTATTACAAAAGAGGGAATCCCATTTGATATTGAGGTTGTTGATTCAGAACCCAAGAAAACATTCGACGACGCTGCGATCAAATCGGTAAAGAAATGGCGCTTTTCACCGGCCAGAAATCAGCGTACCGGACTTCCCGTTGAAAGTAAGAACATTTCAACCAAGGTACAATTCAGATTGGGCTAGATTTAGAACTTAGCTTTACCACTAAAAGCCCCCGCTACTTGTAGGTAGCGGGGGCTTTTGTTTTTGATTAAGACCTAATTTTTTGGGATCTAGGCATTGTGCATAGCAAGCCCGGTGTCCAACATCCGATTTGAAAAACCCCATTCGTTGTCGTACCAGGCTTGAATCTTGATAAGCCCATCTGCCAATCTCGTTTGAGGAAAGTCTACGACGCAGGAGGCAGGATGATGATTGAAATCACAGCTAACCAACGGTTCGTCAGAAACTTCAAATATTGACTGACGTGTCATTGCATAGTCGTCCAATATCTTTCTCAAGGCTGTTTCAGTTACCGCTTGTCCAGGCACAAACGTAAAATCCAACAGGGATACATTCATCGTCGGAACTCTTACGGCGACGGCATCTAATTTTCCATCTAACTCAGGAATCACGTCGCCAATCGCCTTAGCCGAACCGGTCGACGCACGCCCTCTTCTTTTGTCTTTGTGGAATGAATCCAGTAGGTTCTGTGTATTGGTGTATGCGTGTACTGTGTTAGCGAGACCGCTAACAATACCAACCGAATCATTTAAAGCTTTGGCGACGTGAGCCAAACAATTTGTAGTACAAGAAGCATTAGATACTAACAAGTGTTCGCTGCTTAACTCATGGTCATTGACACCATACACGATCGTTTTTTCGAGACCTTTTCCAGGTGCCGACACAAGCACTTTCTTCGCGCCCGCTTTGAGATGAAGTGACGCTTTTTCGTTTGAACGAAAGAAACCTGTGCACTCAAATACAAGATCTATATTGAGCTCTGCCCACGGCAATTCCTCTGGGTTTCGATTGCTGTACACCAGCACTTCATCGCCATTAATCGTAAAGGAACTCTCATTCTCTGAAACTTTTGCACTCAATCGGCCATGGGTTGAGTCGTACTTAAGCAAATGGATATTTGAATCTAAAGGAGCCAAATCATTTATTGCTACAACCTTCACTTCTGAGAAATGACTGTACTCGTATATGGCTCTTAATACGTTACGTCCTATTCGGCCAAATCCGTTGATTGCTATCCTCATTGTCCACACTCCTGTTCTGATAACTAATAAGCTAGTAGATAAGAAATGTACTTTAGCAAGAACTATAGAATGAACAATAAAAAAGCACGCCGAAGCGTGCTTTTTTACAATTTATCAAACTCAAACGAGTCCGATAATTATCGGAAGCTAATCTTTTGCTAACGAAATCGTTGGTGCAAGAACTCCTGCGGCCTTGATTCCATCTACTGCAGCAATAATGGCTTTGGTCTTGGCTTTTTTCTCAGTCTTGATAATGACAGACGCCTCTGGCCGTTCAGCTGTCAAGCGGGTTATTGTAGCCTTAATCGCTCTTTCGTCTAACAGTCTATCGTCGATGCGAATCTCACTAAGGTCGTTTATCTCGACGATAATCGGTCTCGGCGCATCAGCATCCGGTGGTGTATCCGTAACTGGCGGCTTATTCAGATCCAGCCCAGACTCTTTAACAAAACTCGCGGTTACGATAAAGAAGATAAGCATGATGAACACGACGTCCAACATGGGGGTGATATCAATATCCGCTTCTTCCTCATTGTGCTGCTTGCCTAGTCTTTTCATAATTTATTTCCTCTTAACGAAAGCCTGAGACTAGCTCTGGCCTTCGTATTTTTCAGCAACCAATCCGGCTGCTTGTTCTTCTAAGATACCTTCAATGTTCTTGGCTTTATTCGATACAAACCAGTGTGCAAACACAGTTGGTATCGCAACAACAAGTCCGAGAACAGTTGTCACCAATGCTTGCGATATACCACCCGCCATCGTTTGCGGATCACCAGCACCATATAGAGTAATAGCTTGGAATGTTTGGATCATACCGGTCACAGTTCCAAGCAGACCAAGCAGTGGTGCTACCACAGCGATGATTTTTATGAACATAACGCCGCGATTAATCTTCGGCGATTCTTTAAGCATCGCCTCACCAAGTTTCAGCTCCATCGACTCTGGATCGGAATGAGGATTATCTTGATAAACCTTGATGACACGACCTAGAGGATTCTTCAATGAAGGACGCTTCATATCACGAGATTGCTTCTTAACAGACGCTTCGACACCCATCAAAACAATGAAACGTAAAGCGGCTAGCAATAAGGCAATTACACCGAGTGCCATGATCACATAACCAACGATGCCACCTTGATCAGCTTTCTCGCGTATCGATGGTTCCAAAACAAGAGCCTGAAGTAATCCGCCACGTGCTGGATCAAGTTGGAATGCAGTTACTCCGGAACTCGCAGCCTGTAAAGCCTGTGATTTCTCGTTAAACTCGGCTCCCATTTGACGCTCAAGAGCCACAAACCCACGAGAGTCGTCATAAGTAATGATGTCATTTCCTGCAACGGCATTGAACACACCAACGCGAGTGACTTGAGTGTCACGAACTTCATAGATGGCTCTTTGTTCGCCAGTTGGGTTTTCTTCCTCATCGAGAACATCTTCATAGCCAGTGATGAAATTAACCGGGGCTGTGTACGTAACCACCTTCCCCTGTTCGGTCATCTCATTTTGAAGCTGAACCCATAAGTCCTCAATTTCGTCGATTGAGACAAGCTCAGTAAGGCTTGCCATCTTCTCAACCATTAATCGTAAATTCTCGGCGCGCTCAGGATATTGTGCACTGATGATTGAGTTCCGATAGTCTTCCTGCGCTTCTGAAGCCGACAGCTGAATTACACCAAAAAGCTGTTTTAGATCGCCCAACTCACGAGCTAAATCTTCCTGTAGCTTTTTGATTTCTTGATCATTAACTTCAAATTGATTCTCAAGTTGCTCGGAAATTCGCTCCTGTCGAACTCGCTCATTGGTCATTGAGCGTAAACGGCCTTGCTCTCGGTTAAGTTCCGCTCTAAAGCGATTTTCTCGAGCACGCTCAGCATTTCGGTCCTTGGTTGCTCCCGATCTTGCTACACGCAAAACTTCATCAATATTCAATGCTTGCGCGGTCGCCTGCATGCTCATAGTCAATGAACCGAAGACAATAACGCCTGTTAGTGCAGCGGTTTTTAATAATTGTTTCATATTAAATAGTCTCCGGTGCTACGATTGGTAGGTTCATAAGGCCCTTAGGAGCTTTACCAATGGATATTCTAATGGCTTCAGTGATGCCTTCGTTGTGAGATGGATCCAATGGCTTCCATACTTTTTCGGCTTTATCCCAATAGCCAGACTCTGTGCCATCAATCGTTTGATAGTAGAGCCCAGCGCGTCCAACTTGCAGTACGTTCACCGTCTTCTGTTGACCGTCTAAAGTTAACTCCTCGGTGTAAACATCAACAGTCTTACCGTAGTTGTTCTCGGTAGCGTAAGCATCTAACACTTGGCGAAAACGCTCTGCGGCAGCGATATTAGCGTTAGTAAGATAACCCTTAATTCGCTCCACACGCGCTCTGCGCTCCTCCAACTTAAAAGGAATATCCGCGGCTATGAATTTATCCAATCCGCTAATCATCCTAAGCATTAACGGCACGATCTGACGCTCAATCAATGAGGCATCTTCGATAGACCGTTCAAGCTTGTTCATCGCATCTTCTTGGGCTGCAAGTGTGCGTCGCATACGGTCGTTGTACTTTTTTAGAGTATCAACGCTTTTTCGCTGCTGATGATATTTTGAGATGACTTTTTCTGTGTCTTCAGAAATTTTATCAATGCGCTGCTGCGAAGCTACGGCATTTCTTGCTCTGGATTTACCAGAATTGACAATATCGTCAGTCTGATCAGCAAGAGTCGGAACGGGCAACACCAGCGCAATTGCAGCACTGATCACCCCTACTCTGATTTTAGTTTTAAGTACCGATGTACTCATACTTAACCTCTTGTGTTAATCGGCCCAGCCTAAACTGGCCTGATTCTAGTTATTTTTTTCTTATCTTTTATGCAAAACTAAAACGCTTCAGCCGGATCGACATCAGTATTGATGATGATTTCTCTTTTCAGCTCTTCTTCGCGTCGCATTTCTGCATTCACATAAGTGATCCAGTTGTTCGCTGACGAAGCATGTTTTTCATAGCGTAGTGTCTTTTTGAAAGTAGCAAGAGCATCCTTTGGTCGTTTTAGCTCAAATTGCACTAGCCCAAGACTAAGCTGTGTCTGACCTACGTCTCTTAAGCCGCCCTTGGACAATGCTCTTTTGAGAGCGCCCTCTGCGTTACGCCACTGATTTAAGTTTATGTAAGCCATGCCTAATTGGTCGTCTAACTTACCGTCTTTTGACAACCGTGCCGCTTGCGCCAAAGGATCAAGAGCTTTTTCATACTCTTTGGCTGCATAAAGAGCTTGCGAATAAGTTCTGTAATTCTTCAGAGTCTTTTTCATGACTCCGTCATTAAACCCCTTCTCCAACACTGATGCGGCTTTGTACGGATTGTCCAAGTTCATCATCAACGAAGCGATGGTATTCAACTCAGACTCGCTCGCTAGCAGACCGTTGTCATACATGGCCAAATACAAGGCACCCATACTTTGATAGTCGTCTAGTTCGTTAAAGATATAACCAAGAGACAGAAGGTAGTTTTTCTTTGGGTAATGTTTAACTAGCTGTTTAACCACTGGCAGCATGTTTCGGAATTGGCCCTTTTCTCGGTAAATACTACTCAGAAGATTTAACCAGCCCTCTTTAGGAATACTGCCGAGTTCTTCGTACTTGCGAATACCTCTCTGCACGTTTGGTAGCGCATTGTCGTATTCCTTTAGCTGATAATAGGCCTGACCGATCAGCATATAAGCATCAGCAGACGGATCTTCTTGTGTTCTGAACCAACGCTGAGCGTATTGGAGAGCTTCTCTGAATCTCTCTTGCAGGAAGTAAACCTGGGCTACCTGGTAGAGCATCTGGTTTGCAAAGCCTTCAGAAATGCCCTCTTGGATATTTGTCACAGCCACGAACTCACGCAGAGCACAGTTCAAGTTGTCTTGGTTTAAACAAATACTGCCTTTGAAGTTGTGATAGTAAGCCGTTTCGATATTGTTCTTATCTGGAACGCTACCGATTTTGTTTTCTAGAACAGTAACCGCGTTTTGGTAGTTACCTTCGTCAACAAGTGCACTGACTTCCTCAAATGCTTTTACATATTTAGCCCGGATAGACTCAACTCGCCGAGTTTTCCGTGCCGGCGGATCGTTTTGAGCTTGAGCCGACTGAGTGTCGAAAGCGACCGTCTCAACGGTGGCCGAGATAGGAAGCAACAGCGCCGTTAACAACACAGGGCGCATGGCTAATTTAATCAAACTCGTGAACTTTGCTGAATTGATACCAGTCATAATACTTCACCTTTTAGTTTATCAATCAACTGACCTACGATTCGTCCTGCTCGACGAATCGAGTCTCAGTCTTAACAGTTCCCACCTTCCATTTCGAATTTGATTCGAATCGGAACATTAGGAACATCAACTGCCTTTCCGCCAACTTGACGAGGTTTATACTTATACTTTTCCGCTGCTTTGATAGCTGCCCGTTCAAAAATTCTTGAAGAACTAGCCGTCACAACCGCATCTCTAGTAGTACCAGCGGCGGTTACGGTATATACAAGCTCAACCCAACCACACAGTCCACGCTCTTGAGCACGTCGAGGATAGATAGGAGGCGCTCTAAAAATTGGCAGATATTCACCGTCATTAGAGTTGAATCCTTTGGTTGAGGTATTGATACCTATTTTCACCGCACCCAATGCCAAATTAGAATCGATATCAACCTGGTCTGGAGTAATATCGTTTTCTGGCAAATCTGGTTGTTCTTGAACCTCATCAGGACGGTCTGGCTTGGCCGTAATTGTCTCTACGTCTTCATTCTTTGGAATAAAGCTGAACTCAGGCACCTTGATTGCTTTCGCTTCGTCTAACTCAGGGTCTTCCATCTTAATCAATGCATACATTGCGATGATTAGCCCAAGTGTGACGAATACAGCGAGCGGTAAGGAAACTAATGATCTAACCATGATGTTACTCCGACTTCGTTGATACGCGCGTTACTTCGATGCCAGCATCACGTAGCTTATCAACAACATCGAGGACTGTTTCAGCCTCAGAGTCGATATCGGCTTGCACCATAATTTCGCCTTCTGGGTTTTCAGCTCTTAGCCGTCCCAAGTTGGCTTTAATCGCTCTTGGATCAATTTGTTGACGATCCAGCCAAATGTCATTGTTCTCGTCAATGGCCAGTAAAATACTGGCGCGCGGGCGCTTCTCAGCATTTAGCGCTTCTGGCTTTACAACCTTCGCACCACTTTCTTTGATGAAGCTTGCAGTCACAATAAAAAAGATAAGCATAATAAATACCACGTCCAACATGGGCGTGATATCGATCTTTGCGTCATCTTCTTGTCTACTTCTTGATGCTCGTCTCATTAAAATTCTCCTAATTTGAGAATGGAGCCATAGCTCCACACTCAAAGATAATAAGGAATAGCCTTTATTTCACTTAAATCTCTTTAATGATCCAGTGTTAAATGCTCGTTGATCAGTTCGCGTTCTTGCTCGGTTTTACGTTGCAACCAAAAACTCAAGAACAAGCCAGACAGTGCAGCCACCATACCAGCCATCGTTGGCACAGTGGCCCTGGATACACCACCAGCCATCGCTCTAGCGTTGCTGGTTCCGGTTACCGCCATTACTTGGAACACTTCAATCATTCCAGTAACTGTGCCTAGCAATCCGAATAGAGGCGCCAATGCCACACACGCTTGAATCATGGAAAGATTCTCGCGCAGCTTTGTTGCGACCTGGGAAACCAATTGCTCGCGAACTTGATGGGCAGCCCATGAACTTCGTTCACTTCGAGATTCCCACTCGTCGATTGCGCTCTTTACGGCCAACTTATGTGGCCCGTAGATATACATAATTCTCTCAAGAATCATGTACCACATGATAATGAGCAACGCCGCGATCAAATAGAGCACCGGTCCACCGAGTTCCATAAAGTCTCGGATGTACTCGAAGATAGCTTTTATATTTTCCATCTTGTTTGAACCTCTGTCTCTTTAGTTGAGCTCGGGCTTCTACAAACCCGAGCACTCATTCAGAGACCGAGAGCCTTAGCCCTCGATCTTTCTCGCGACCATTCCTGCTGATTGCTCTTCCAGGATTTCCTCTACGCGCTTGGCTTTAGAAGCCGCTGCAGTGTGTAGAAGTACGATTGGGATCGCCACAACTAGACCACAAACCGTAGTAACCAGTGCTTCTGAAATACCACCCGCCATTAGCTTTGGATCGCCAGCGCCGAAAAGAGTAATTGATTGGAACGTCGTGATCATACCCAGTACCGTTCCAAGCAGACCACCTAGAGGAGCTACTACCGATACGATCTTTAAGAACATCAGCCAAGAGGTTAGTTTTGGCGTTTCCTTCATAATCGCTTCCGAAAGCCTTAATTCCACCGCTTCGGTATCGCTCGACTTCGTATCTTCCGCCGCTTTAAGGACGCGACCTAGAGGATTATTGTCTGTTGGATTATCAGGATTAGCAGCTTGCTTTTTAACCGCCGCTGAAACCCCGAATAACACGATAATTTTGATGATGGCGATAATCGCCGCAAACAAGCCAACACCGAGAATGATGTAACCAACTGTGCCACCTTGAGCCACGCGGTCACCCAAACTTGGGCTCTCAACCGCCGCTTCTAGCAGCGTTCCCAGAGTAGGATCTAGAGCGAAAACAGCGGTGCTGCCTTCACCAGCGCCGAACAAGGCACTTGCTGCATTCAAATAACGACCATCTGGCTGCTTTGGCAAGTCGGCCACGCCACCTGCACCATAGGTAAGGAACTTGCCATCACCAACTAGGTTAAACGTACCAACTCGAACTACTTCTTGGTCTTCACGGTTACCAGAAGCGGTTGCAACAGAAGTTGTGAACTTAGCCACTTTTCCTTGCTGAACCATTTCGTTGAACATGGCTTTCCATAAACCTTCTATCTCAGCCGCAGTAACCAACTCATTAGATTGATTTGAAACCTTCTTAGAAATTTCATCAAAGCCTTCTGTACGGTTTGGAAACTGAGCAGAAATGATTGACGTATCGAAAGTTGCCTCAGCTTCACCAACCACTTGCTGGATTGCGCCGAAAAGCTCTTTCAAGTCACCCAAGGAACTTTCACGTTGGTTTCTGACGGTATTCAAAGCAACATCATTAGCTGCATACTGATCTTCTAGCGTCTCACTGATTGCTTCAAGCTGTGCACGCTGAGCTCGCAATTGCTGAAGTAAATTCACTTTGCCAGCTCCGGCTGACGCAAATCGACGCTCTAGTTCAATGGCTTCGGCACTCTTTTCAAAAGAGCCAGTTTTAACCTGATCAAGAAGCTGATCTACTGTTTGCGCCTGAATCGGAGCCGCGATGAATGCCGCTGTAAGAGCGACTGCTGATAATAAACGCTTCATGTTACGCGCCCTCCGGAGCATTGATAGTCAAGCTCAATAGTTCTGGTGCCACTGTTTTTGCAGCCACTTTAATCGCTTTGCGAACATCGCGATTTGTGCTCTCTGGAAGAATCTTCCAATCTTTATTCGTTGTATCCCACATCGCAGATGTTTTTTGATCTTTTGTTTGGTAGTAAAGACCAACTCGACCGATGCGCAACATATCCACAGGAGTTTCTTGGCCGTTGATATTAATTACTGAATCATATGCTTCGTAAGTAGTGCCATACTCCATTTCAGCTGCATAGATATCCATAATGCTGCGATAGCGTACTGATGTGCTGGCACTAGGATCTACCATAAGTGCTTTTAGACGCCCCAAGCTTTCTTGTCGCTCGTCCAGCTTGAATGGTAAGTCTGCCTTAACGAAACGATCTAATGCTGTTAGCATTTTATTCAATAAGGGCGCCACTTGCGGCTCAAGCTTACCGGCTGACTCGATAGATGCCTGGATTTCCGTGTTTGCTCGTGACTGCGCTGCAATCTGTTCTCTCAACTGAGCGTTGTACACTTTCAAAGCCTCTACAAGCTTTACTTCGCGCGCAAACTCACTATCGACCGAAGGGCCACCTGCTGACTGTGCCCATCCCGTGGTTACAGCGGCCGCAGAAATAGCAGCAACTGCTGCTATTCGGCCAATCCAATTCAACACTGATTTATTCATTTTAGATTTAACCTCTTGTATCGAAATCTATTTATCTAGATTCAGTAGTAATCAAAGTTACTTGATTTTTAATCAATAGTTTCCAGTTGTGGCTTCATGGAGTAAACACCACCACGAAAAACTACCGACAAAAATTATATCTCGCAATCCTGAGCATGAGACCCTATCACCGTCAACGACGACGAGCCGATATCTCTACCTAGACTGAGACACAAAGCCTCACCCTATGACTGTTCAGTTTGCTGGGATTAGCGCTTAAATTTCATTTACTGCTGGACATCATCGTCTCAGCGAATTTAGCTTTCTAATAATTTAAAACGCCAGGCCCTAGTAAACACTACTAAGCGCCAATGCACAACCGGCAATAACGACAGAATTGAGTTTAAGCCTTCTATGTCTGACCATTTCCAGACTAGCTGCAACACCAGAATCGCTCAAATTTGGTAAGAGACCGAACGAAACTTCAGGACATTATGTCCAATTTGCAATCTTGGGAGAGAAGTCAGGGCTTGAGTAATAAGAGATGTGAAGCTCTAGAAACAAACGGATCTCTAGGCTACGCCAGCGGAGAAGCTTTGGTTTCGCTCCATCAGCAGTTGCTCTTAATCACAGATACAAGACCAATCTTGCCGCGCAGGATTGTTAGACGAAATAGAATTACTATTAAAGCTCATCGACCTCGGTGAGGATTCACGACACCCAACTTAAAGTCGGTGCTCAATGAGCAAAAACATCAATTGTATTTAACCTGCCAATTCAACGACAAGTGCCGGACCTACTGAGCATTAAACTCAAGTTGGTCTCTAAGCCTGTATCTTGTCGATTTATGAGCGCCAAAGTCACCCAAAATCAATCAAGACTTAACTTCTTCTCCTAAGGCTTTAAGCTTTACGAAACTCAATGGTCTCTAATTCAGCCTAATCTTTCTATTATTTATTGCCCGTCTTAACGCGAGGCTTAGTTGTGTTCCACGCTAATGCGTGACCCAAGAGTTTATAAGAATGCGAAGAGATAAACCAATACTTTGAAGCAACTCTACGCATTCCCTTTCTCAAGGGAGGCCGATTCTAGCAGTCTGCGTTGCCGAGGTCACCAATCTCTTAAATTAATTTCATTGAGGTGAAGCCGATTAGGAGAAATTTCTCCTTGAAACTAACAGCCTGTCTAAGAACCGCGTTCGGCCAGCAAGCGCTCAAATTCGGTTTTCGCCAAATTCAAGCGAGCCAAACTGACTTCACGACCCAGCTGCTGCAGAGTCACATCTATCGATGGTGATACGGTAGAACCAGTGACGGCAATGCGTATGGGTTGTGCCACTTTGGCAAAACCCACCTCATGCTCGTCCACCACAGCTTGCACCTGATCATGAATCAAAGATGAACTCCACTCGTCTAGCGTTTCAAGTTTTTCGATAAACGTCGCCATCAAAGCTGGCGAAACTGGCTTTATCCACTTTTTCACTGACGCAGGATCGTAGTCTGTAACATCACTGAAGAACCAACGCGATTGTTCCACTACATCAATCAACGTTTTACAACGTTCTTTTATCAGTTCGATGGCGCCTTGAGCGTAATCATCATTTTCAATTGACAATCCGACTCGATCAAAATGCCAACGGGCAGCCTCAATTAAATCGGACCCTGACATCCCTTTAATCTTTTCTTGGTTAACCCACAGAAGCTTTTCCGGGTTAAACGTTGAAGGCGCGCGACTGACGTTCTCAACTTTAAAAAGATCCAGCAACTCCTCTCTAGTGAATAACTCTTGATCACCATGAGACCAACCGAGGCGCACCAAATAGTTCAACAATGCATCGGGCAAGAATCCGTCATCGCGATACTGCATGACGCCTACTGCACCGTGTCGCTTTGACATTCTTGACCCATCTTGACCAAGAATCATCGGCACGTGTCCGTACAGAGGTAGCTCAGCACCCAGCGCATTCAAGATATTGATTTGCCGCGGCGTATTATTGATGTGGTCATCGCCACGAATTACGTGAGTAATCCCCATATCCATGTCATCCACGACCACCGTTAAATTATAAGTAGGCACGCCATCTGGCCTGGCAATCACCAGATCATCCAACTCGTGATTGGAAATCACGATATTGCCCTTAACCAAATCGCGAATCACTACGTCACCATCGAGCGGATTCTTAAAGCGCACGACAGTCTCGTCAGATTCGACAATGTTTTTATCTCTACAACGTCCGTCGTATTTCGGCTTTAAGCCTTTGGCCTTTTGGTCTTCACGCATCTGATCAAGGCGCTCTTTTGAACACTCACAATGGTAGGCACTGCCAGACTTCAACAATCCGGCGACCACCTCTTTGTAGCGATCAAAACGCTGCGTCTGATAATAAGGCCCTTCATCGTAATCGAGCCCTAACCACTGCATACCATCCAGAATGGCCTGCACCGACTCCTGAGTTGATCTTTCTAAATCGGTGTCCTCGATTCGCAAAACAAACTTACCGCCTTGCTGACGCGCATGCAGCCAAGAATAGAATGCAGTGCGCGCACCGCCGATATGCAAATAGCCTGTAGGACTGGGTGGAAATCGAGTGACAGTCATGGAAATAAAACAGAAAAGTTGTAACGTGCGGATTGTAGTATAATTCGTGATCAAATTACTCGCCGAAAACCCACAATGCCGCGTCTTTTTGTAAATAATTTAACCGTGATTGATAGCTCCGTACTCGATCCGAGACGAGGTTTGATTGGCGCTAGCTGGGCCGTGGACATTGAGCTTGTAGGTGAGCTAGATGAACAGAGCATGGTTTTTGACTTCGCCAAGGTCAAAAAGACGATTAAACAGGTTATCGATGGCGAAGTAGATCACAAGCTTTTGGTACCAACAAACTATGACGGAACAACACTAAAAGGAAACGTGATCGAGTTTCGTTATGGTCGTGACGACTGGATTCAGCATGAGTCGCCCTCGTCGGCTGTGGCGCTAATTCCCTGCAAGAAAATAAAGAAAAAGAAGGTAGCGCATTACCTGAAGAAAAAGCTCCTAGCGGTACTACCTAACAATGTGAAGGACTTGAAAATCACATTACGCAAGGAACACGCCTTTGCTTCCTTCTACACCTACAGCCATGGTCTCAAAAAGCACGATGGCAATTGCCAGCGTATCGCTCATGGCCACCGTTCGACTATCAATATCTGGAAGAACGGTAGACGTAATCGTCGGCTAGAGAAGTGGCTAGCAAGAGAATGGCAAGATATCTATCTTGGGACAAATGAAGACGTCACCAGCATCGCTGGCGGACGCATAGAATTTGCCTACACAACCGACCAAGGCTATTTCCGCTTGAGTTTAAACGAGGAGCGGGTACATCTTATGAACTGTGACTCCACGGTTGAGTGCATTGCAGAACACCTATTGGAGATGCTGGAGGGAACCTCGTCGGCCAAGTTTAAAGTGCGCGCTTTTGAGGGGATAGCCAAGGGCGCTATTGCGGAGTCAAGCTAGCTCTAAATCTCGCGGGTAGCTCTAAACTCCACCTCTGGCCAGCGCTCCATCGTTAACTGCAGGTTCACCATATTCGGTGCCACATAGGTCAACTCATCAGCACCATCTAAGGCAATGTTTTGCTCATTCTTACGCCGAAAATCTTCTTCCATTTTTGCATCAGGAAAATGCAACCAGCGCGCAGTAGCCACCTGCACAGCTTCAAAGCTACATTCGACGTTGTACTCGGCTTTTAGTCGATGCGCCACCACGTCAAACTGCAGTATACCCACGGCGCCCAAGATCATGTCGTTGTTCTGCAAGGGTCTGAATACCTGAGTTGCGCCTTCCTCACTGAGCTGGATCAGGCCTTTCTGCAAGGCTTTCGCTCGCAACGGATCTTTTAGTCGTACACGGCGAAATAGCTCTGGGGCAAAGTTGGGGATTCCAGTGAACTTGAGAGCCTCACCTTCAGTGAAAGTATCACCAATCTGGATTGTGCCATGGTTATGCACCCCCAAAATATCACCAGCCCAAGCCTCTTCGGTGGCATCGCGCTTAGAAGCCATGAATGAGCTGGCATTGTTAATGGCCATATCTCGTTTAAGACGTACGTGTTTTAGTTTCTTACCCTTGGTAAATTTACCTGACGTAATTCGCATAAAAGCAATGCGGTCATGATGCGCAGGATCCATATTGGCTTGAATTTTGAACACGAAACCGGTGAATTTTTCTTCTGACGCGCTGACCTCTCTGGTTTCTGCTTCTCGCCCCTTTGGCGCAGGAGCGTGCTCAGCAAAGTTAGCCATCAACTCGTCTATGCCTAAAGTGGCAATGGCTGAGCCAAAAAACACTGGCGTTAGATCACCACTTAGATACAGCTCTAAATCAAATTCGTTGCTGGCACCGCGCACGAGCTCAAGTTCTTCGCGCAAATCATCAGCGTTAGATCCGAGTATTGTGTCTAACTCTGGGTTATCTAAACCCTCAATAAACTGATCATTTTCTTCGTCATTCCCGGGCCGACCCGCAAACAAGTGAATGGTGTCATCATAAAGTCTATAGACTCCTCGAAAGAGTTTTCCAGAACCAATGGGCCAAGTCATAGGTGCGCACAGAATATCGAGAACCGATTCAACTTCGTCTAGCACCTCGATCGGGTCTCGACCTTCACGATCCATCTTATTAACAAAGGTCATGATGGGCGTGGTTCGCAAGCGACAGACTTCCATCAATTTGATGGTTCGTTCTTCGACGCCCTTGGCGATATCAATCACCATCAGCGCCGAATCAACCGCCGTTAGTGTTCGATACGTATCCTCAGAAAAGTCCGCGTGTCCGGGAGTATCTAGCAGGTTAATAATTTTATCGGCGTACTCAAACTGCATCACCGATGAAGTCACCGAGATACCGCGTTGCTTTTCGAGCTCCATCCAGTCAGAAGTGGCATGCCGTCCGCTTTTTCGAGCTTTGACATTACCAGCCATTTGGATAGCACCACCAGACAACAATAAACGTTCAGTCAACGTTGTTTTACCCGCGTCCGGATGGGAAATAATGGCAAAGGTGCGGCGCTTGGCCACTTCACTAGGAAGTTGCGACATGATCATCGAAGCTAGAGTTGATTAAGCGCGGATTATAGCCAATCTCAGGAACGGGAAAAGCCCATTCAAACAATTAGGGGGATTTGGTGATCAACTGCCCTCGTGAGTTCAGCACCACCATATTGGCTTTTATCTCTTCCACTTTAAGTCCGGCACGAACAAAATCGTTCTCACGATACAACTTACCATCAAGTATCACGAACCGCTGACTAGGGTCACTTGAGAACGAGACCACATTAACCACAATCTCCAAGGCGTCTTGGTTTTCTGATGTTACTGCCTCACCCATACCTTGCGTTGAAGTGCTTAAAGATCGGCTCACATCCGTGATTGACGCGCCTTCCACGCTGGTCGACATGGGAGAAATCCAACGACTAATCAATACACCTAAGACCAGAGCTAATAACAAACTCAGAATGGCGATGACGAATAAAGGCCAGCGCGCAGACTCCTGCGGCGGAGGCATGTCGGTGAGCTTGGGAACTTCATTCTGCTTACGCTCCTGCTCGGATTTTTTGAGTGCGTCCAGTATGGTTGACATTGCTCGCTCAAATATTCTGTTCTATTCGGTTCACCAACACAGGCACTTCGTCGGGTGATACGATTTCATTGAGTAATAAATACGTTTCATTACCAATACGACCGTCAGCCAAGATACCAAACTTGAGCTGCAGTTGACGAGTCTTCGACTGCAAATCTTCATCGAAATTACTGGCGTCAATACTGTCCAGCAGCGGCATCTCGAGCTTTGAGAGGGCTCTGTTTATCCGTAATCGCACACGCGGCAGCTCCTCACTATCATCCCCAAGAGCATACAAGCTCGCTCCACCACTACCTGGCCTCCAAAATACCAAGGCGTTGTTGGTCCAGCGATCTTTAAGCTCAGCCACTGGAACGGTATAGGTGCGGTCGCCAACAAGAACGCTAGCGACATCGTCGGCAACCTGGTACACAATAATGCGATGGGAAATACCTTGATGATCTATCACGGCGATCGCCGGTCTATTTAGGCGCATCAATGAAGACCATGAACTAACCGAAAGGCAACTCACTTGCTGATTGGCTAACTCCGCACACAACGGCCCAGAGACAATATCGGGCAACCGTGCATCCCAGGCTGACGCCAAATTTCGAAACGCAGCCACCCTACCCGTTCTATCGGCAGATACCTCAAGCACCTTTGCAAATGGTGTATCACTTAAGTAACTAGGCCGCTGCGGCGTTGCAACTGTTTCGACGACGCTCTGAATTTCTTGAGTGGCTGGCGAATCATCCAGAAAGTCTTCCGAAATGACAACGGATCCGGGTTTTACGCCCTCTGGTTTGAGTATGGTTGTGATGCTTTGTGTTTCAGTGGCGACGACATCAACCTCTTGATCTGGTAAGCGAGGCTGCGCATCAGATTCAGCGGAAAACACATCCACATCTGAACTAGACTCATTAGACTCGCCTTGAACCAGCTTATTGAAATCATCTTCTTTTGGTTCCTGAATACCTTTGGAAGATTCACCATTGGACTCCAGCTGAGCGAGATCTTTATTGTTGTCATCTGAAATTGGTTTTGGCGCGCCTTGTTGATTCAGTACTTCTGATGATTCTATTGAGACGCTTTGTTGCTCACCAGAACCCCATAACCACCAAGCAAGCAAATTTAGCGTAACGAGTGCAGCGGCTAGTCTCCATATTGGTGTAACTGGGCGACGAGCGCCATCGCCGGCATTTGGAATAAATACTTCCCTCGCAGCTTGCTTTACTGTTTTGGCATCCACCATGAGTTGTGACTTGGCATAAGTGGCCAACAGAGCGTGATCTGCTAATACGTTAATCTTTCTGGGTATTCCCTCACTCTGGCTATGGAGTTGTCGCAAAGCTTGCGCGCTGAACAAATGTTTCTTGCAGCCAGCCACCCCTAATCGAAAACTCACATAATCTTGAATTTCATCTTTGCTAATTGCGGGCAAGTGATAGCGGGCTGTGACACGTTGAGCGAGTTGACGTAGATCGTTACGTGCAAGAACATCATTTAATTCTGGTTGCCCAATTAAAATGATCTGCAGTAGCTTTGATTTGGTGGTTTCCAGATTGGTGAGCAGCCGAATTTGCTCAAGCACCGTGGGGCTCAAGAGCTGCGCTTCGTCAATAATTAGGACCGTGTGGCGATTATCTGCAAACGTTCTAAGTAGGTATTCATTGATCGAATCCAGTAGCTTTTTCTGAGATGAATTTTCCTGGTAAGCGATTTTAAATTCATCGCAGATAGTCTCTAATAGTTCATCCTCATTGATATTCGCATTCAGGATGAGCGCGACATCCACATTATCGGGCAGGTCTGATAAAAGATTCCGACATAAGGTGGTTTTACCCGTTCCCACTTCGCCCGTTAGCACGATAAAACAGCCACCCTGAGTTAAACCATAGCTCAAATGCGCCATGGCCTCTTTGTGCTTGGCGCTCATGTATAAATACTGTGGGTCAGGGGCGATTGAAAAAGGTCGCTCAACCAAACCGAAATAAGATAAGTACATGATGAAACGGTTGAATTAGAAGGCTACGCGCTTAACTATTAAGCCGCGATCATTACAAAAGGTCGTTTATTCTGCAAGCGAACGCCGTGCTGATTCAGCCAAACGCTCGAACAGACCATCACCTCTGCCCCCCATAATCTGCCCAACTTGCCGCAACGAGCTTAACTCGGCTGAACCGCGTTTCAGCAATTCTGGAGAAATCGTCACGGGCGCTTCATAATCAACCGTAGCCAGTTGTTTAGATAAAAAAGCTTGATCTTGGTGATCTTTAAGTTTCTGCGCCAGCGATTTAGCGCCGCGAATTTTTAAATTCTTTACTTCAGACAGATTTTCATACAGCGCTTCCATGGAACCGTAGGCTTGCAATAATGCCGTCGCTGACTTGGGCCCTATCCCAGGAACGCCAGGGATATTGTCGACCGCATCCCCACAAAGACCCAGGTAGTCTTCGATGGCCTCAGGGGGAACCCCAAACTTATCCACCACCTGAGACGCTCCAAGTTGCCTGTCTCTGGCAAAATCCCACCAGAAATCGTTACCCCTGATAACTTGTGCCAGATCTTTATCGCCACTAACGATGGCAACGCGATAACCAGCAGAACGCATTTTGGACGCCGCCGTTGCGATCAAATCATCGGCCTCATACCGATCATGAGCCATACAAAACAACCCCGCACCTTCGGCAAGTCGTTTGCATAGTTTGAATTGCTCAGAAAGCTCCTTGGGAGGTAACTCACGATTCATTTTGTACTGCGGGTAAATCTCATTACGAAATGACTGTGTGAGACTCTCATCGAAGGCAACTGCTACGTGCTGAGCCTGACTTCGCTCCATGAACTCGGTAAGAAAACGGCAAAATCCATAAGCTGCGTTCACTGGCATTCCGGATTCGCCACGCATTGAATCTGGCACAGAAAACCAAGCACGAAAGATGTAAATGCTGGCGTCGATTAGGTAAACAGTAGGTTGATGTGTTGTCACCGTGATAGCTCCCTTTAGTCGGCCTCTGATTGTTTGGAAACCCGAACTAGATGAATTCTTCGCGAATCCGCATGAATTATCTCAAACTTCACGTTCTGAATTATTGCCTGCTCCCCTGGCTGCGGAATGTGTCCCAGTGTTGCCGAAATGAGGCCGCCTATGGTATCGCTACCGGATTCAGAGAAGTAGGTTTTAAAATGCTCATTGAATTCGTCAATCGGAAGCAAGGCTTTTACCATGGTTTCTCCGTTAGACATAATTCTGATAAACCCGTCTTCCTCATCAATGTCGTGTTCATCCTCGATGTCGCCGACTATCTGCTCAAGTACATCCTCAATCGTGACGACACCTGCAACTGCCCCAAATTCATCCGCTACCAAGGCCATGTGATTGCGAAACGTTCTAAACTCACTCAATAGCACATTGAGTCGTTTACTCTCTGGTACAAATACAGCAGGCCTTATCAAGTCTCTGAGTGTGAATTTCTGTTTGTTGTCATCATCAAAAAACTGCAGCAAATCTTTGGCCAACAAGATTCCAATGAACTGATCTTTCTCATTGTCGATAACCGGAAATCGAGAGTGACCAGACTCGACCATGATGTCTAAACAATCATCCAAACTGGCCTCACGCTCAATTATTTCCATCGACGAACGTGGAATCATGACGTCTCTAACGCGCATGTCCGATACATATAAGATGCGTTGGATCATGTCGTAGGAATCACGTTCTACAATTCCATCTTCTTCAGCTTGCTGTAAGCTTTCCAAAACATCCTTTCTGGAGGAAGCTCTTCTACTAGGTAGTAAATTTATGATAGCGGTTCCTAACCGCTTAATCGTCGACGGAGGTTTATCGTTTTCGTTCATTGAGTGTCACTCGCATGTTACCGGAGTGGTTATGTTTTATAAGGGTTAGCAATTAACAAGTCTTCAAGAATACTGACTTCCAATGCCTCCATTTCTTCAGCTTCCGCGTCATGGATATGGTCGTAACCACATAAATGGAGCACGCCATGAATCACCATATGCGCAAAGTGATTCAAAGCTGATTTATTAGCTGTACGAGCCTCGTCAATCACTATATCTAAGCAAATCACGATATCGCCCAACAAGTTTACCTCAACTTCATGCGGGATATCTGCTGGAAACGATAAGACATTCGTGGGCTTATCTTTCTGCCGATAGCTGTGGTTTAGCGCCTGAACCTCACTCTTATCAGCAATTCGTATACTTAATTCATTAGAATCGGGCATGTGCTTTTGGCCTGAAACCCAAAAATATGCCCTCTCTGCCCATTGCGTAATTAGCTCATCATTTAGATCAGTAATCGTATTGGGTACAGCCCATTCAACCCAAGTTTCAAGCTCGATATTAGCCTTGGGGACTTCAGTCGTTACGCTCATGTCGTTCATAGGCATCAACAATGCGTTGTACTAGTGGATGTCGAACAATGTCTTTACCCGTAAACTTGGTAATGTGGATGCCACGTACGCCCTTGAGGATCGTCAACGCATGTTTTAGTCCAGAATAAGTTCCTTTAGGCAAATCCAATTGCGAAAGATCACCGGTTAATACAACCTTTGAGCCAAAACCCGTTCTGGTCAGCAACATTTTCATTTGTGCAACGGTCGTATTTTGAGCCTCATCCATGATGACAAACGCATCCGACAGCGAGCGACCACGCATATAAGCGAGCGGCGCCAGCTCAATCACTTTACGCTCAATCAATGTCTGAACTTTCTCCGCTCCGAGCAGCTCATAAAGTGCGTCGTACAGAGGGCGAAGATAAGGATCAATTTTTTGCCCAATATCTCCCGGCAAGAAGCCTAAGTGCTCACCGGCTTCAACCACAGGTCGAATCAACACAATCCGTTTAACTTCATCACTAACCAAGGCATCCACGGCTTTGGCAACGGCGATGTAAGTCTTACCAGTCCCCGCTGGGCCCACACCGAAAACCACATCGTGCTTGTCGATGGCTAACATGTAGTCGCTTTGATTTTTTGACTTAGCAACCACTTGCTTTAATGGCGCTCGAATACGTTCAAAATCCTGATCGTTCCCATCGGGCTCAGACATATTATTAATCACTTGATAAATCTTAGATTCGTCCAAACCGGCACCTTTTTCTGTTAGTTGATACAAACGATCGATGACCTTGGCGGCCACATCGATATTCTTCGTGTTTCCTTGAATGACAAAATCACCGCCTTGCTGATAACACTTGACGGTCAGCTCTTGCTCAATCGTCTTAATGTTGGCGTGGCGTTCACCACATAAAATAGAAAGCCTGGCGTTGTCTACGGGAGACTCTTTGGAGTCTAATGAGAGTGTTTTCGCTGGTAGAGCTTGATTCAAATGCGTAGTCCTTTAAATAAGTTTATTGAGAAAACAGACCACCGCATCCGCGTCACACGATCTGCGACAACGGAAAACGATTTAATAAACTGGTGTGGTGAAATTATGTGTGCCGTAAGATGGACAGGAGCTAAAGTTAGACGTTGCTCCAAACAAAACACCGATCGGGTGAGCCAAGGCAGACCAAACAAATTGTCTCTTACCAAACTAACCCTTTCTGAGAAAAGAAGTTCTCTGCATACAACTTTTATAGACCACTAAAAGTCAGAACACAAGTCTATTTTCTTTAAGTTTTGATGACCATCATCAATTTACTTGATCATCACGCCTCTTAAAGAGTTCGGCAGCGCCTCGGTGATCTCCACATCCACGTAGGTACCAATTAAACTGGCATCGCCATCAAAGTTAACCACACGGTTATTTTCCGTACGTCCTGATATTTGCGTTGGGTCCTTGCGTGCTGGTCTATCAACCAACACGGTTTGCACTGTCCCAACCATGTTCTTGCTGATCTGCTCGGCCATCTCCAGAATGCGCTTCTGTAGCTTTTGTAGGCGCTCTCGTTTTACTTCCATCGGCACATCATCCTCTAAATCGGATGCGGGTGTCCCTGGTCTGGCGCTATAAATAAAACTAAAAGAAGTGTCGTAACCAACCTCTTCAATCAGTGCCATTGTATCTTCAAAGTCTTGATCCGTTTCACCCGGAAATCCAATAATAAAGTCCGATGACAAACTGATATTGGGCCTGACCTTTCGGATCTTTTTGATAATTTCGATATAGTCGCTGGCTTTGTAGCGCCTCTTCATGGCCGCCAAAATCCGGTCCGAGCCTGATTGCACTGGCAGGTGAAGGTGATCCACCAGCTTGGGCACGTCCGCGTACACATTAATCAAGCTATCGGTAAATTCCAGCGGATGAGATGTGGTGTAGCGAATCCGGTCAATGCCTTCGATTTCAGCCACATAACGGATTAACAGCGCGAAATCAGCCATGGAACCGTCATGCATTTCACCCCAATAGGCGTTTACGTTTTGACCCAATAAAGTCACTTCCCGAACACCTTGCTGTGCCAAGGTATAGACCTCGGCAATCACATCATCAAACGGACGCGAAAATTCTTCGCCTCGCGTGTAAGGCACAACGCAAAACGAGCAATACTTACTGCATCCTTCCATGATTGATACGAACGCGGTCACCCCATCAACTTTGGGCGCTGGGAGTTTGTCGAACTTTTCAATCTCGGGGAATTCGATGTCGACCTGCTGGGCTTTGCTGCCGATCGCTTCGTCGACCATTCCAGGCAAACGATGCAATGTCTGGGGACCGAAAACCATATCCACATACGGCGCGCGCTTCATGATGTTGTCACCTTCTTGCGATGCAACACAACCACCAACACCAATCACTAGCTCTGGATTTTGATCTTTTAGATTTTTCCAGCGTCCGAGTTGGGAAAACACCTTCTCTTGTGCCTTCTCGCGAACGGAACAGGTATTGAGAAGAATGATATCGGCTTCCGCCTCATTCTCGGTTTTAATGGCGTTATGCGAATCACCTAACGAATCCAACATACGATTTGAATCGTATTCGTTCATTTGGCATCCGAAGGTTTTGATGAAAACTTTCTTTTGAGTTTTGCTAGCTGTACTTTCTGACATGGCTCACGTGCTCGTTTCTGTTGTTGATCAGGGGCTCACTATGAGAGGGCGCGTATTGTAGCGACTAATAAAATCAGAAAAAACAGAAAATGAACGAATTCTTTATCGATAATAACGATGAATTAAAAAGCCGCTTAGTTAAGCGGCTTTTTGTTGCGCATTTAAGCTTGGCTAAGGGTTTATTTTCAAGGCTGGGTCACCAATAATCTGCCAACCAAGCTGAATCGCCGGGAAGTCCTCGTTTGCTGCTAAGGCTTGTTTTGCCTGAATAACAGCCTCGCCAATGGTGATGCCTTGATTGTACATACGCTTATTCAGCTCTACCCCCAAACTTCGTTCGCCTTCGGAAGTGGTTAGGGTTGAGGCACCCAATACCGTGGCCGCTCCATTTTCACCTCCCAGGAGAAAGGAGTCAGCCATCGTATTGCCTGCAGGATCAACGTAATAGCTATTCCAACATCCCCACTGCGTTACCAGTGCTGGTTTATTTACATTGGTTAGCGAACTGATCTGCGAGGACAACAAAATCGGAGGGGTACTGAAACTCCAGCGCGTGTGTGAAGAGTGACCAATAAAGTTAACTACTGACACTCCAGCATTGATTGCCGCTAGGGTCTTTTCATGTGCAAGCTGCCCTCCGTCGACGTCTGGATAGGCTCTGAAGTCACTGCGTATCGAATCTCTCCACGCCTTCGGCATGGCCGATATCAGTGCCTCAGCATCTTGCGTAAATGATATGCCATTGCCGGCATCCTCTTTGTCCGCGGCCACGAGCACCCGGCCAGCGTAACCTTCTCGACGCTGATAGGCTTTAAGTTTATTCACCACCGACTGCAACTCGTCTTGTGTTCGAACTGAGATACGGCCCACCGGCAAATCAGGCACCAAATCGCCGTCCAAATCGCCGTAAGCTGCATCCGACGGAGTTTGAGTTACCGTCAACAATCCGCCTGGAGTTGTTTGATACTTGGTGGGAATCAAGCTGACTGAGTTTGTTGCATACTTCTTATAGTCATACGTATCATTGCCCACGAATACGACAAACCTAGTCCCCAGGTTCTCTGCGGCGAAGTGAATGTACTTTTGTATGGCCGCCGCATCAGCCACATGTGCACCGTACTGAGCGTAAATCTGTTCGACATCTACCAGCTTAACGCTGTACTCTGCCGAGCGTAATTGAACCAACTCATTCAGCGCATCTCCCTCAAGACTACTATGCGCAATGATTAAGTATTCCGCATCTCCATCACTGATATCTTCTATCGCTAATAACTTCTGCGGACGTGGAGATCTAAATCCATCACTCTCATCATCAGCGCCCACCACAATATACTTGCCAGACACGCCTGAGGTATTAAACAAGACTTGACCACCATTAACGACCGATTCCAGAATTTGAATATTGCCAGGGCTGTTAACCCGATACACCACCGCATCTTGCTGAGTAATCCCAGAGACGCGCGCATGACCAGAAGTATTGAACTCTCCCTCAAGGTAGCTGGCTTCAGCCACCGTATGGCGTAGGTACGAAACTTCAAACTTGTTCAACGCCAAAATATCAAATGGCACCCCAGCTATGGGACGAAAGTTGAACTTGAACGTGTTGCTGCCGTCGCTGACCACGGCTTCATCCGAAGTAAATACATCTACGGCATTACCATCGAAACGTTGGTCACCCAAGTTAACGTCATTCACCAATACTTCGTAGTGGTGGTCATTGCCTTCAATGTCAAAGTCAACCATTCCCAGCACTTCCGATCTAAGGCTAGCCGTAGCCGTGCCGCCAACAACATCCGTCAGTTCGAAGGTGTGGGTCGGGGTAGAAAAAATGCTGTAGTTCTGGCCATAATGCCAAGGATCCGTCGCTGTTGGTGAGGAAAAATCGTAGTAATTGTTTTCTTCAAATACTGCGGTATGAAGGTAGACTGTACTCACATCTGATGTAGCATCAACCTTGGTTCTATCAGCCATGATATTGATGCGAGGTAAATCACGACGCTCTTGTCGAGTTACAAAATGCAGCGTGAAGGCCCGTTCATTGGTGTAAAGACTGTCGGCAGACTCTGCATAGAAATCGATATAAGCCCCTGGACCAAAAAATTGAGAGGTGCCTCGCCCCTTCGTATCTGTCCGACCATGAACTAATATGGGTACTGGGTTTCCATCAACCGTGATATTCAAGTTTGAATTGCGAACTCCGGTCAAATCTGCTCCCTGCTGGGCGAGATCGTCGTACGTTACGCGCTGCATACCTGACTCACCTACCATTAAGTGAATCAACTCAACCGCTTGAGCTGGATTCATCAACAATGAAGCTCCCATCAGCATGAGTATACTCGCTGAAAGCTTCGCTTTACCGAAAGCTGTTGTCAGAACGTTTTGAGTTTTGTTTTGCTTCATATCCTTCCTCCCGACGACCTAGTTAGACTGAGCGCGCTGCATACGCTCTTGTTCATCTAATTGGATTCGTCGGAGAATGTCGTTCGCCGACTCATAATTGTCATCATTAGACGCAGGTTGAACCTGGCTCCAATCAAACTCCGCCGCTTGATGCACATTACTCGCTCCATAAGACTCACCCACCTGGAACGGACCGTGCGGGGTCACTTCTTCATTGTTAGATACGTCTACCAACGCAAACCACTTCGCGTCCGTTTGCACCACATACTCGTAGGTACGCTGCTGTAAGGCTTGACCTGGAATGCTTGGTATTAACTCAGGTGTGATCAAATCCCAACCGTCGGTTCCGCGTGCATACAACTGAAAGCCCGCATGGCCGACTTCGTTGCTTGTCTCCCACTCAAAGCGCACCATCTCGCCCACGCGCACCGATTTGAAGGAATTCATTGTGACCGGCGTAGTAGTGAAGTTTTTCTGATAACCAAAATCAATGTCCGTAACTACCGAGTTACCTGCATTGAGAGAAATCGCCGTTCCGGTTTTGTTATCACACAATGACGCCGTGGGACTGTCGCAAACCAAATCGGAGGTATTTCCGGAACCCGCCGCTACAGCCGCCAAATCCGGATCACCCGTTTGACCAAATCCATCAATCACCGAGCCGGATGTCAGTACTTCAACCCGATAGTTACCATCAGGCAAACCCGCAAACGCGTAATCACCACTGCTGTCCGTTGTGGTCCGCTTAAGCTCAGTGAAGCTACCATTGGCCTGCTCGATATAGAGCACAACAACTACGCCGGCTGCGAAAGTCTCGCCACCAGCGCCGCCAATGATGCCATCCAACTCACCGGCCACAGGGTCATTGCCAGCAGGCTCTACAAGCGCTTCGTCTTCAATAAAGATGGTTCCGCTTAAGCTATTGCTACCTGTTACACCGAAATCCGCAGTCAGATTCGGTGAGTTAGTACTCAATGCGTAGCGCCAAGGCTTAGCCAGATTGTCTCCGGCTCCACCAGGGATCACCGTACCATCTTCAGCCTCATCAAAACCATTACCATTGGCAACCAACACGATGTATCTACCGGTTGGCAAACTGGTGCAGTAGTACTCTCCGTTATCGTCGGTAACCACGGTGCGAATCAGGTTGTCCACACCGGGCTGCGGCGCATTAGTCGTCGCATTTGGATTATTAATTTCTTCGCTAGCATCCGCGTCTAACCAACACTGGATTGTGACCCCAGCAATACCAGACTCATCATCATCAACAACGCCATTGGCATTAGAATCAAACCAGAATCGGTTGCCTACTGATCCGAGCAGTAAGTCTGAAACGAAGCCGGCATCCTGATCGGTGATCACGTAGTCCGACATCACCATACTGGTGGTATCAATCACAATCGGATTGGCTATGGTTTCATTGGCATTTAAATCTTGAGTAACACCATCCAGATCGGTCACCTCGACGGTGTAACTACCACTAGCAAGCCCCTCAAAACTATAGCTACCGTCGTCGGCGCTGCGGGTAGTTGCAATCACATTACCGCCCAAGATCAGGTTAATGGTAACGCCATCTAGCTCACCATCTGTTGCCGCCAGATAATCGCCATTTTCGTCGGTGTCTGAATAAATGGTACCTGAAATCGACCCTACCGTTTCAACCGGGTTCGGAGGGAAACCAAAGTCCAAACCACCGATTTGATGATCAGGGTCTGTCGCCAAATTAATTAAATAGGTATCGTCTCCCAACGGCAAGTTGGTTGGTTGCACTGACTCTAGGTAAGTTGGCACATCTGCGTCGGTGTAGCCGACCACTAATTCGGCGAGAGTATCCGGATTCGGGATACCCGTAATGATCCATTGACCATCTGCGCCTGTGGTGGCACTCAAGGTGGCGTCTCCTACCACATTAATTGTCACACCAGAGATAGGTGCTTCGCCCGGATCGTAAATCCCGTCGCTATTAACATCAACCCAGACAAAACCAGAGAGAATTCCTGTATCTGTATCTGGAACATAGCCAATATCTACCTCATCCACGTTTTCACCTTCAGACAGCGAAACCGTGTCAGGATCAACCGTTAGCGTAAGTCCGCTGGGAATATCATCAGGACTGGAATCCACGATGTAGTCACCCGCTACCAAGCCAACGAATGAGTATTCACCATTTACATCAGTCGTGGTTTGCGCGAGATACTCAGGGTCAGTCGGATCACAAGGTGGTCCGGCAAGCGGGCCGGAACACAAGAAGACCCGAACACCAGAGAGGTTTGTCTCTGGATCATCAGCTATGCCGTTGGTATCACCATTTTCGTCGGCTTCATCAATGAATACTTCCCCTGAAATGGACCCAGTAGCCTCGTCTTTAATGTAGCCAAAGTCTACATCAGTCACCGGCGCGCCAGCGACGGTCGCAGATTGTTGATCCAATCCACTGGTAATGTCGTACCCCGATAGCAAGGCCTCTTCATCAGTCACGGCAACCACATAGTCACCGTCATAAAGCCCAGTGAACGAGTAATCTCCATTGGAATCCGTGCTTGTATTTGCGATAGGATCAGCGGTTACTGACGCATTATCCTCTCCAGAATTTTCTGCTCCAGCAACTAAACCATCACCGTCCACGTCCAGATATCCATCGACTACTGAAATATCGTTAAATTGGCCGTCATCGTTGGCATTGATTAGCCCATCGTTGTTTAGATCCAGTAATCCATCGATTATCAACACACCATCAACGCTACCATCTATTTGGCCATCGTCATTGGTATTGATAACAGCATCGCCATTCAAATCGATTTGACCATCAATGATTGCGTAGCTTGGGGACAAGCTCAACGTGATGTTCTGAATACCATATTCGTCATCGGCAGTGGACGATACCCCGTCTACGCCATTAGGCTCATGGACTCCGTCTTTATCTACATCATAAAAGACAGTTCCCGAAATTGGGTTAGTAGTGGCGGAGTCATGATAGCCAAAGTCATTGTTGATAGAACTCTGGCCAGCTACCAAAGTAAGATCATGCTGGCTGTCTAAAGTGACATCCGGGTCGCCGAATTGCGTGCCGCTTGGCGCCGTTACCTGTATTCGATAGTCCGCAGACACCAATTTGTCGAAAGAATAGTAACCGTTAGCTCCGGTAACAACAGTATCGAGGGTGGTCTCATAAGTGCCGTTATCGTCCAAGTCTGCCAGCAAGCTGACACTCACAAACTCTATAGTCGATTCGTTGGCGTCATACACTCCGTCTTCGTTAGCGTCGCTCCATATCGTACCGGAAACCAAACCTGGCTCGTTATATCCGAAGGTAGCGGTTCCATCATCACCTACAGTATTGAGCACACTGTCGCCGCCCGCAGCAGTCGTTAGGGATCCAACGATTACTTCATCACCATCGGTAGCCGTGGTTTCTGAGAGACCCAGTAGTTCCCCGTAAACGTCCGCGACTAGGATCGTGTAATTATTAGCTTCAGCAACACCGGAGAACGTAAAATTACCGTTCATATCCGTGATCGCTGTGGCCACCACAGCACCTGCTTCATTTAGCAAGTTAACTGTGACTCCTTCAATACCAGGTTCGCCTGCATCGACCACTTGATCAGCATCAGCGTCATACCAAACTTTGTCAGAAATAAGTAACGTGTTTGGACTATCAAAGCCAAAGTCAACGTCAGTAATGGTTCGCAACGCATCACTGAGCGTCACTGGGTTACTCACCAAACCACCCTCAGACTGCGGCCCTTCGGTCGCCGTGTATCCAGCTAGCACATTGCCAGTATCGGTAATAACGACCTTGTACTCTCCATAGGGAACCGAGGTGAACAAATAGTCGCCATCGGCCGTGGATGTCGTCGTGGCCACAACCGCACCAGCGGTTGTTTGCAACTCTAAAGTAACCCCAGCAATACCGGCTTCACCAGCATCTTGGATGCCATCGCCATCGGCATCACTCCATACGCGGTCGCCGATTGCGCCGGTATTGGCATTGGTGATATAGCCGAAGTCTTGATCATCAACTACCTCAGCCACATCAAGAGAGACTTCTCGTGGATCAACCCCATACTGCCCAGCAGTATTCGTCAGCCCAGAAGGTAAGGTCGTATCATCCACAGCGACTTGATAATCACCAAGGACCAAGCCATCAAAGGCATAATCCCCATTTTGATCGGTTTGGATACTGGCAAGGAATTCTGGATCGGAGGCATCGCAGTCTCCATCGGCAACTGGAGAGCTGCATAAAGACACCGTTACGTTAGTGATTCCAGCTTCCTCAATATCATTAATTCCATCCTGATCTTCATCCAGCCATACCGTTCCAGCGATAACACCATTAGGCACAATTTCAAATCGATAGTCTTCCACTTCACCACCGTCGGCAGCGCCAGAAAAAGCGGCGGCCGCAAAGCCTGGTTCAGTGTTGAACAACCTAAATCGGCTATACATTGTTCCATCAAGGGTCGCTCCCACAGGGATATCAAAACCAAGGTTGTACAATTGAGGCAGGCCATCGCTGGCATCAGCATCCGTAAGCTGTTGACTAACGACCATTTCACCATTATCAAGAAAGTCGCCATCACCGTTAAAATCAATCCAGCCGACCACCCAGCCGTTTACGGTTGCTTGAGTTCCGCTCACCCCTTGGAAAGTAACTTGCAGTAATCCGCCTTCGCCATCGGTGGCGTTACCAACAGACCACTTTTCAGTATTAACAAATCGAACACCGTCATCCAACAAGTCGGTCGCCGCACCGACATCCGGAAAGCCATCCGATTCAATGTCTAAACCTGCTCCCAAGCTGATTGTTGGATTGCTAGCATCGGGAATAATCACATGGAATGCGCCACTATTAGATAAGGACGTTGGGTAATTAAGATTGGCATTGAGCGCATCCTCAGGAAGATCGCCGAAATCCAACACGGCATCCACGAAGAAGGCAAAATCAACATCGGAGACCGTTAAGCCAGACGAGCCAAGTGGAATATTTACCTCTTGCACTACAGAAGTACCCGTATTGGTAATGCTCGCTGCGGTGCCATCAGGACCCAACGAGGTAGTCAAGCTGGCGAGACTCACTGGCTCTGCGCCGGTAGACAATACGATCCCGTACTCAATGTCATCAGCCAAGTTATTAAACGAGTAATCACCATTGGCATCGGTAGTAGTAGAGCCAAGATAAGTATCGGCATCGGCCCCAATGCCACCACTTTCACCATCGGCACCTAGATCCCACAAAAAGACCGCATAACCGTCGACGGCCGTGTCTCCACCACCGCCCAGTTCCGCACAATCACCATCCGTATCGCTGTTGTCTAAACACACTGAGCCACTGATTATGTTGTCCCCATCCAGGTCATAACCAAAATCCAAGTCCAGGGCACAGTCGCTGCCGTCATTTGGGCACCAGATATTCCCGGCCGCGTTAGTCAGTTGGCCGTTGAGTAAGGTAAATGTGGTTTGGCTATTTGGTGTTGCGACACCGCCGTCGGCATCGTACGTTGCTTGATGATTTTCAAGAGCGCCCCCGCTACCGAAGTTCGAGGCCAACAATTCGACCGTATACGTGCCGTCAGAGATATTTGAAAAGCTGTACAGACCATCAGCGTCAGTTGTCGCCGTTGGGCAGGTGGACCCAGATACACAAACGCCGTCCTGCAATTCCACTACGACGCCTGAGATACCGGTCTCATTAATATCCCTCACACCGTCTTGATCTAGATCGCGCCAGACCGTATCACCAATAACGCCGGTGGGTTGATAACCAAAATCAGCGCTTAGGTCGACTGAGCCAACAGCCACGGTCAAAGCATAAGCGTTATCACACGCAGGTAACGTTGGGAACGAGTTGTCCGCGCACGCAACCCCGTCACGCTCTGGATCGGCGGTTTGAGTTGCCACAGCACCTTCATTATTTAGCGGTGGTGTCACGGTTACTGTGTAATCTCCCGCGGGAAGGTCTGAGAATAAATACTTACCATTGGCATCTGTGGTCGTGGATATAGCCACTCCGGCGCCCGAGCCAAGATCCACTCCGGCTGGGGGAGTCAAGGTCACTGTGACACCATTGATACCGGGTTCACCCTCATCCTGAGTTCCATTGACATTGGTATCCCAGTAGATCGTATCGCCAATGGATGCCAAAGGACCAAAACCAAAGTCAGCATCTAAAAAGCTGGCGCCATCGGCTAGGTCATTTACGCTAAAACTGGTCGCAGTGGTAGCAATGTAAGGGCTACCAGAACCGGTCGTCGGTATGTCCGTGTCGGTAGTATCAACTCTGACTTGATAATCAAGCGCTCCATTGGCCGGTATATTGTCAAATAGATAATTTCCATTTGAGTCGGTGGTGGTGGTGGCCACCACCGAGAATATGCCGTCGCCATCTTGGTCGGCAAGTAACTCTACCGTAACGTTGGCCACGCCGGGCTCTGCCGCACCTTGAGCGCCATTGCCATTCGTATCACTAAAAACCGTATCTCCGATCGACGCGCTGCCAGGAAGTTGATAACCAAAATCGACCGTCAAGTCATCAGCGGTTCCATCAACGGTACTGACTCCCGTTCCACTGCAAACACTGCAGGTATTGAGTTCATCGGGATCGCCAGTTTGAGCCAAACCTAATAACGCAGTGCTGCTCTCGTCGACAACAACCACATAGGTCCCTGCGGGCAGGAATTCAAACAGATACAATCCGTCTGCATCGGTGGTGTCAGTTCCCACAAAGGCGTCTACACCTAGGTCAACATTGCCGTCGCCATCTTGGTCTGTATACAAATTGACGACGACATTCTCAATGCCCTCATCACCAGCCTGTTCGGTACCATCTCCATTAAAATCATAATAGATTTGATCACCGATATCAGAGTCTCCAGTCTGACGAAATGCGAAGTCCCAAGAGCCTGATACCTCGCCAGCGACTAAGCCTTCAGTGGTCGAGTTATTGACGCTGCCGTCGGTCTCTAAGGTTTGTGTCCAAGTCTCGCCACCAGGAATGGTCACGGTGATGGTGTACGAACCTACGGAAAGGTCAACGAAGCTGTAATCGCCATTCGCGTCAGTCACCGTAGTACACGGTGCACAACCAGGTCCAGTGATTGAAACAGTCCAACCTTCGATACCAAGTTCTGCGTCCTCCTGCACTCCGTCTCCATCCACGTCTTCCCAGACATTGCCATAAAGAGCTGGAGGAACGTCGTAACCGAAATTGACTTCGGTCACGTCTTCACTGGTGGAGGGCTCAATCAAATTGAAGTTGGTAGTATTAAGATCACCTGGTTGCGCACCACCTCCACTGCTGGTCAAAACACCCCAGACGCCATTACAGCTACCACAGGTCACGCCGCCTGCGGATTGATCGTCGTTAGCCTCTGCCGATTGAGTGACGGTGCCGGGCATGGAAGATTCATCTACCTCAACGTAGTAAAAGCCCTCCGCAATGATAGTGTCGAACTGATACATCCCGTTTGCATCCGTAGAAACTGTATCAACCAGGACCCAATCAGCGGTATTACTGCCAGAGCCTTGCGAGTCACAATCGGAATTAGACTCATAGTTTGTATCGACAGGGTCTACGGTATTGCCCGCGTCCACCGCGCCGGTGTCCCAAATACAGGCGTACAAATTAACCGTGACGCCCTCTACCGGAAGATCGGTGGTGCCTAGGCTTTCGTAACCGGTTGTTGCTACCCAGCCAGTTGTGCCTCCGGTACCTTCGGCCCAAATCGTACCGCTAATACTTGACGCAGGCTGAAGCGTAAAGTCAACCGAATCATCCGGCGTATTACCGGCGGTTCCGTCAACAAACTCAGAGTTGGTAATCGTTGCCGTGTTGGTGACGGTCGCTGGTGTAGCCTGATAAAGCACATTAAAGGTCACCTGGATGAAAATGGTTTGCAGACCAGCAATGGGACCAATATCGTTCCATGTGAGAGTACCTGCCGGGCTGGTGCTATCAGGCGTTATCGTTGCTGATACAAACTCCAGCTGACTTGGGTCATAGGTATCCGTCAACGCAACGTTATACATCGCTGTGGTCGGGTCTATGGCACCAATCAGATTGCTATTGGGCTGGTAAAAATCGATATCGAAGATGGTGTTGGTAGCACCATTGTCTTTCAATTCAACCGCGGCAACCGACTCATTAATATCACCCTGTTTGATCACACCATCTTCGGTTGACCACCACATGGTTCCATCTTCCTCATTCACCGCCAGTCCATAAATGGTGTCACCATTCGCACTGTACAGTGTGCTCACCGTGAGCGTGGATAGAACCACTCTGCGAATCCCGGACTGTCTGGCAAAAAATACCAAACCTTCCGACTCTACGTATACCACGTCTTCGGCAACTTGCGTGCCACTGGCGAGTGTGGTCGCACCGGTACCGGTTAGACTCACCTGCCTCAAGTTAGCGTTCTGAATGTAGTAAAGCAAACCGTCCGCCACATTGATATCAATACCGCTAGTCACGTCACCGGAGTCGGCAAGAATTACAATGTCTGAGGTGTTGTCCCCAGAAGTATCGATTCGAGTAATATCTGGCGCCGATACGTCAGAAGTGTAGTAAATGTGGCCGTTTACAACGTCTAGAGTACAATAATTAGGTTGCGCAATGGGTGTAGGATCACTGGCGAAATCGTATATTTGCTCAAGGTTAGCACCGTCAATATCCGACACCGAAATACCAGCGGGATAGCAGTAATAAATTTTATTGTTCTGATCATCAATGACGGTAGAAATGGAATTGGGGGTCGTGCTCAGCAACACAGACTCGTTACTTAAATCCAAGTCTGCGGTATTGATATTGGCGCCTTCCATCCAGATGAGTTTGGGATCCTGTGGAATGCCTGACGGTCCGTTTTCTGAATACAGATTGTTGGTGACCAGGATATCGTAAGTAAGCTGCTGACCTTCGTATACCGGTGTCGGCACCGTTTTGTCGATGGTTAGCGGTGGAGCAAAACCGAAGTCATTGCCAGTACTCGTGACGGTGGTTGGGATTACACGTGCTGAGTCGAGGTCCACCGCAATTCTAGGCGCTGTGGTAAGACCATTCGCCGCGGGCACTTGAGCATCTTGGGCATCTACCACAACCAAGTAGTTACCATCGGGCAGCGTTGTAAAAGAATAGTCACCACTTACCGCCGCCGACTCCGTAGTAGTGATAAGAAAATCGTCACTATCTAGAACGCCGTCACCATTGGCATCAAAGTAAAGGGAAACCGTGATTGCGGCCAAGCCGGGTTCCGTGCCATCTTGGATACCATTTGCAAACACACCTCCGCCGTCAGCATTGTCCTCAAAAACAGTACCACTTAATGTGTTATTTCCACCAAGTAAGACCGACTCACAGGCTTCACCGAATTCAAGACCACTACCAAAGGCCGCTTCGGCGCAGTTTTCTACCGATGGCTCTACAAAGATCAACGGAATCTGAACGTCGAAATTAACTTCGATACTGGAGCCAGCGGGTAGCTCTTCGTTCAATATCCACTGAATATCGGTCACGTTAGCAGCGATAGCCGGCTCATCAATGGTCCAGGTTGAGCCGTTGTCTGTCGAAAATAGTGTGGTCACAGTTACGCCAGCAGGAATTGTATTGTCACTGTCGGCGGTACCAGCCTGATACTCGGTGTTCGTTGGAATTGAGTCGCGCAACACAAGAGCTGAACCATTCAATGGAATCCCCATTGAATCGGTTCCAAGATTTTGAAAAGAAAGGGAATATCGTAACGTAGTGACCGGAACCGGTAACGCGACGGGTGTACCGGAAACGGGATCTACCGCTGACTTCTGAAAATCATATAACGGATCATTTGAGACGATATTGGCACCGAAAGCTCCATAATCAGCATTAAATTTTTCATTATCTGAACCTGAAGCTGCCTCTTGATAGGGTGTTAGCTCGGCCACGCAACCACCTTGCAACGGCACCCATTCGTAGTAGACCAAACCAACAACGCCGGTGTTGTTTTCCGGCAAATTTTGAAAATACAGCTGATCTTCAAACTGAATGATCTGATCAGTCCCATCATTTAGCTTAATAATTAGAATGCCGTAGACATTGGTCAGGCGAAAGCAATCACCGGCGAAACGACTGGCATCACCAACAGGCTGCATCCACAAGTTATAGTCTGGAATCAGGTCACCATCGTTATCAAACCCTTGATTTACAACACCAATATCGTACCAAATACCTTCAACTGCGCCTGCATTTCCTGCTGTCGCGTTGGTGGTTTGAGAGCGCCACCCCAACTGTGCTTCAACGATTGCTAAGTATTCGTCTGGCACTTTGGAAGTCGTATTTGGATAGATCTTATTGGCACTGGCGGAAAGCTCTCTGCGCATTGTGCCTTGGTATGTCTCATCAACCGCGAGGTCCGTTCCGTTGTCGTCAGCCGATGCCCAAATGTCATATTCGATCACTAGGTCATCTTCAAAAACGCTGTTCTCGCCAAACACCGGATCGCCATTGGCATCCAGATTGGGATAGTTCACGAGCCAATATTGCGTGGCGCAGGTACCTGGAGCTATATACGGTATGTAACGAGTTGCGTCTGTGGTCGATGCCGCCAGCGTAAAGCTAAAATCACCGGTATAAAGCCATCCATTGGCCGCCTCGTCGACATCTTCTACCGGAAAAACGCCCGGCGTTGGTACGCCGGCTGGCGTTGGGCTGCTTGGAATCAGACCGTCATTAACGCCATCGGGATTAAAGTTACCAATTTGTACTAAGACATCAGTCAGATCATTACTTCCATCATTACAAACCTTAGTCCCCAGATAAGCTGAATTGGGGCCATACCCAGCCGGTGTGTCTATGTTTGAATCGACGACAAAGTTGTAGGCAGCTATGGTTTCTATCCTTAGATCTCCATCCGGGTTTGCGGCGTTAGCTAATTGCCCAGCTAAACACAAATATCCGATGATTGGCACTAGGCTCAACCGGATGGAATTCTCGATCACTTTGTTAGAGATGATCTTTCTTAACTTCATTTCTTGCCCCCGAAGCGGACACACTCTACTAGCTTGATGCCAGTAGCAATCAATGTGAATGCAAGATTAGGTTAAAAAACCATCGAATAGGAATTACCCCAACCTTTTACGCCTCTCTTCTAAATAGAGAGGCTCACGCACTCTAGAGCGTGCCCCATTAAATTTCGCAACAAAAGAAACTTCCCAACCCCATGACCACACCGAAAGTCCAACTCTAAGGTGCGCCTTTCAATCAATTGCTGTTGAAATTTGGGAACTTTTCCTAGTTACTTTCTAGCTTAAATCAAGAAACGAAAAACCAGAACAATTTTTTGCTCACAAAATGCAAATTTTAATTAACAATTGTCACATATATGGCATTTGGTGTCGCCCAAACAACAAAAGGCCGCTATTGCGGCCTTTTATTATGTCAATATTTTGGGGAATTATTTAAGGATTTACCTTCAAGGCTGGGTCACCAATAATCTGCCAACCAAGCTGAATCGCCGGGAAGTCCTCGTTTGCTGCTAAGGCTTGTTTTGCCTGAATAACAGCCTCGCCAATGGTGATGCCTTGATTGTACATACGCTTATTCAGCTCTACCCCCAAACTTCGTTCGCCTTCGGAAGTGGTTAGGGTTGAGGCACCCAATACCGTGGCCGCTCCATTTTCACCTCCCAGGAGAAAGGAGTCAGCCATCGTATTGCCTGCAGGATCAACGTAATAGCTATTCCAACATCCCCACTGCGTTACCAGTGCTGGTTTATTTACATTGGTTAGCGAACTGATCTGCGAGGACAACAAAATCGGAGGGGTACTGAAACTCCAGCGCGTGTGTGAAGAGTGACCAATAAAGTTAACTACTGACACTCCAGCATTGATTGCCGCTAGGGTCTTTTCATGTGCAAGCTGCCCTCCGTCGACGTCTGGATAGGCTCTGAAGTCACTGCGTATCGAATCTCTCCACGCCTTCGGCATGGCCGATATCAGTGCCTCAGCATCTTGCGTAAATGATATGCCATTACCGGCATCCTCTTTATCCGCGGCCACAAGCACCCGACCGGCATAACCATCGCGGGCTTCATAGGCTTTGAGTTTATTTACGACCGAGCGAAGTTCATCTTTGGTCCGGACCGAAATTCTTCCGATAGGCAAATCGGGCACCAAATCGCCGTCCAAATCGCCGTAAGCTGCATCCGACGGAGTCTGCGTTACCGTCAACAATCCACCTGGAGTTGTTTGATACTTGGTGGGAATCAAGCTGACGGAATTCGTGGTGTGCTTTTTGTAGTCGTAAGTGTCATTACCAACCAACACCACAAAACGCGTGTTCAAGCTTTCCGCCGCGAACTTTATGTAATCTTGAATGGCTTGTGCGCTGGGCACATGAGCGCCGAACTGAGCATAAATCTGATCGACGTCCACCAACTTAACGCTGTACTCGCTTGATCGTAACTGAACTAATTCATCTAATTCCTCGCCTTGAAGACTACTGTGCGAGATGATTAAGTATTCCGCTTGGCCACTGCTGATGTCTTCTTTAGCAATCAGAGATCTTGGCGCTGGTGACTTAAAACCGTGATCCTGAGCATTGTTCGCGCCGACCACAACGTAATTTGCATCCACACCGGAGGTATTAAACGTAACTTGCCCGCCACTGACTTGCGCTTCCAGAACCTGAATATTGTTGGCATCGATTATTCGATAAACAAAAGCGCTTTGAGTGGTTAAGCCCGACACTCTGGCATGGCCTTCAGCGGTGAATTGACCTTCTAGATAGTTTTCTTGCGCAATCGCATGGCGGAGATAAGAGATCTCAAATTTATTTAGCGCCAATATATCGAACGGCACACCGGCGATTGGCCTAAAATTGTATTTAAAAGTGTTGGAGCCTTCGTTAACGATGACCTCATCTGAATTAAAAACATCAACGGCATTGCCATCAAAGCGTTGATCACCCAGATTTACGTCATTAACAAGTACTTCATAGTGGTGATCGTTACCTTCGATGTCAAAATCCACCAACCCGAAAATTTCAGAACGCAAGCTGGCTGTTGCCGTACCGCCTACGACGTCATCTAGCTCAAAGTTATGCGTGGGCGTGGCAAAAATACTGAAGTTTTGGCCATAGTGCCATGGGTCTGTGGGCGATGGGCCAGAAAAATCATAATAGTTATTTTGCTCAAAGCTTGAAGTGTGCGTGTAAACAGTGGCTACGTCGCTGGTCGCATCTACTGATGCACGATCTGCCGAAATATTCACTCTCGGCAAGTCTCTTCTCTCACGCCGCGAAAGAAAGTGCAGTGTAAAGGCTCGCTCATTAGTATAGAGACTGTCAGCAGACTCAGCATAAAAGTCTATGTACGCTCCCGGACCGAAAAAACGCGAAGCTCCTCGGCTATTACTGTCGGTACGCCCACTCACCAACATGGGTACGGGTTCGCCATCAACAGTAATATTAAGGTTAGCGGTTTTGATACCAATGAGATCCGCATTATTGGCTGCCAATTCCTCATAGGTAATGCGCTGCATACCCGATTCACTGACCATCAAATTAATCAACTCAAGCGCCTGAGCCGATCCAGTCGACAGTGCCGAAACGGACAGTGTTACCAGCGCCGCTGAGGCTTTGGCAGTCCTAAACATCTTTTTAAAAGCGTTTTGCATGATTTTAAGCTTCATGTGTTGCCTCCCGCTGCCTAATACGACGAAGCGCGCTGCTCACGCTCTTCATCATCTAATTCAGCGCGCCGGAGAATGTCATTCGCCGATTCGTAATTACCATCATTAGCGGCAGGCTGTATCTGGTTCCAATCAAATTCCGGGGCCTCTACCACGTCACTCGCTCCGTATGATTTACCCACTTGGAATGGGCCGTGTGGTGTGACCTCCTCATTAGTAGAAACGTCTACTAGCGCAAACCACTTGGCATTTGAATACGCGACGTACTCATAGGATCGCTGCTGAAGTGCTTGACCTGGAATGCTCGGAATCAACTCAGGTGTTATCAAATCCCAACCGTCTGCACCACGTGCATAGAGTTGGAACCCAGCATGACCTACTTCGTTACTGGTCTCCCATTCAAAGCGCACTTTGTCGCCCTCGCGGACCGACTTGAACGAGTTCATGGTCACTGGTGTGGTGGTAAAATTTCGTTGGTAACCAAAGTTGACACCACTGATATTCACCGCAGAGCTATCCACACTACCCGAATCGATATCTATCGCCGTGCCAGTTTGGTTGTCACACAACGCCGCTGTTGGGCTGTCACACACCAAATCCGAATCATTAACGGCGACCAAAGCAAGATCCGGATCCCCTGTTTGCCCATAGCCATCAATGCCTGAACCATCTTGCACTACCACAACTCGGTAGTTGCCATCCGGCAATCCTTCAAAACCATAGACGCCATCCAGCCCTGTTTCTGTAGTCTGCAATAGAGTGAAGGAGCCATCTGGATTTTGCACATACAGCTCTACGGTGACACCGACAACCTCCACATCGTTTGCCGGAGTAGAAGACGTGTCTGGGCTTGTGCCCCCAGCAACACCGTCAAGCTCGGTGGCTAGCGGCGCAGTGCCAGCGGGCTCTACCAGGTCTTCATCTTCAACAAAGATAACGCCACTTAACGAGTTCTGACCTGCCACACCAAAATCAGCCGTCAAGTTGGCACCTGTAGCGTTTTGTGTAACAACGTAAGTCCAAGGCTTAGCAAAATTATCACCAGTGTCTCCTGTGATTGTGGTGCTATCGTTGGCTTCGCTGAACCCATTAGCATCGGCGACGGTCACGATGTACTGTCCCTCTGGCAAGCTGGTACAGTAAAATTCGCCACTATCGTCAGTGGTAACCGTTCTGATTAAGTTATCAACTCCGCGCTCCGGCTGTTGATCTGCCGAAGCCTGATTTGGATCATCCGGAATTTCACTTTCATCGACATCCAACCAGCACTGAACAACAATCCCAGGTATACCAGGCTCATTAGGATCGTAATCGCCGTCACCATTGATATCAAAGAAGAATCGGTTACCGATAGAGAACAAGCGATCATCCGAGATGAAACCCGCATCTCGATCAATTAGATTTCTCGTCAAAGCATCGGCGGTATCAATGGTCGATGGGTTCGCGATTGTTTCGTTTGGATTTAACTCACGAAGCACATTTTGATTATCGGAAATCACAACTTGATAATCACCATCAGGAATACCGGTAAACAGATAATTTCTCTCGTCACCAGAAATTGGATCGGTGAATGACGGTACGGTCGTCGTGGTGGCAATCACATCGCCTGAAGAATTAACCAAGTTAAGCGTCACGTCTTCCAACTCGTTATCTACGCCCGGTGTGTAGTCACCATCTTGATTTACGTCAGCATAGATCGTACCGGCAATACTGCCTGCAGTATCACTTGGTGGCTGAAATCCAAAATCCAGTGAAGATATATTATTGTCCGGATCATTTAACAGATCGACTGGGAAGTAATTGAAGTCACCCAAAGGAAAATTAGTTGGCTGAGTTTCATTCAAATTCAAACCCGACTGCGTGTCTATATCCGATTGGATATAGTTCACAATATAAGCGGCTTGTAAGTCAGCACCTGGAATATCCGCCACGATCCAAGAACCATCTGCATTCGTCGTGGTTGTAAACAACACCGCACCATCTTCAGGAGTTGGGCCAACAGAAGCTTGACCACGCACCTGAATTGTCACACCGGCTATCGGTAGTTCTCCGGCTTGGCGGACACCGTCTCCATTTGCATCAACCCAGACTAGTCCAGAAAGCACGCCAGTATTGGATTCTGGGCGGTAACCAATGTTCACATCGGTAACGTCTTCGCCTTCAGACACGTTGACTGGATCTGGGTCCACAGAGTTGGTTAAACCATCCGGAATATCATCTGGATCCGAATCGGTCACATACTGACCAGGAGGCAAGTCTTTAAATGAGTAATTGCCGTCATTGTCAGTCCGAGTGCTCTCTAAATAATTTGGATGCAGCGGGTCACAGAAATCAGACACGGTCGACAATTGAGCCGATCCAATGGTTTGGAACGTATCAGCCGCACCACCAATGCCATCGTTTTGACTTGGCAAACTGAATTCCGCCGATAACGCAACGCCACCGCCACGCTCAAAGTACTGAATCTCTATTGGATAGAATCCAGCATCGAGAGTCACTGCGGCCGTTTCAGACGTTGGTGCCTGTAGCCCATCATTGTCAACGATTAACTGCCCACCAATATACAACCTAGTTCCATCATCAGAATTGGTTCTAAATAGGTAATCGCCAGATTCGGTCAGGTTGATAAACCCCGTATAGATGTAAGCAAAATCATCGGCGCCAGTATCATCAACGGGCACACCGTTAAGGATACCAATAGAGCCCTGAGGGTCAGTATTCGTTACAGTTCCTAGAGTTCTGATTTGAGTAACCGATGAAATAGTGCCAGCTGGCGAGATAGAGAACCTCTCAAAATTCAACAGATCATCCGTCGTTCCAGGGTATCCTGAACCACTTGGCAACAAGGGCGCCGAACACAAGTGAACTTCAACGTCTGCCAACTTCAGTTCGCTGCTGTCTGGTGCGTCGTTATATGGCACATCCGCAGTTTCTTCATCTACCCAAACGGTACCCGAGATAGACCCCGTGGCTTCCTCACGGATATAGCCAAAGTCTACGTCGGTAACATCAGCGTCATTGACGGTTTCCTGAAGTACATCTAAGCCGCTAGTGATGTCATAACCACCTAGCAATCCTGATTCGTCAGTGACCGCGACTTCATACACGCTGTTTAATAGTCCAGTAAACGAATAATCACCAGCAGAATCGCTTGTGGTGGTCGCCACAACTTGAGCTGGGAAGGACCCGTCGTCAGCTCCTGTTGGCGCTCCACTTCCATTTAAATCAACGCGTCCGTCAATAATATTGAATCCAAAAATAGTACCCACATCGGACGCATCAATGGCACCATCTTGGTTGATATCAAAGCGGTTATTGAGGATATCAAAACCTAGATAGACGCCATCATCAGCACCGTTGACCGAGCCATCTCCGTTTATGTCGAGTCGACCATTGATAATAGTAATCTCAGGAATTCTAAGCTCTAACGTGACATCAGCAATACCTACTTCACCAGCATCTTCGATACCATTTTTATTCGGATCTAGAAAGACTGTTCCACTTAGGTCGTGCAAGTTTGTATTTCCAGTGTACCCAAAATCATTCCCCACCGAGCTCTCGCCGATACCTAAGGTAATATCGGTTGAGTTATTGGCCGTTGCGTCTGGGTCTTCTGTCTGAGTACCGCCTGGCGAAGTAATATTCACCTGGTAGTCGCCCGGTGGCAGACCGTCAAATTCATAAGAGCCATCTGGGTTGGTTCTTACCGTGGCAACGGACGTTTCATAGCTTCCGTTGTTGTCCGTATCCTGCAGCAATTCAACGACCACTTCAGCGGTACCAGCTTCGCCCGGATCTTGGTTTGAGTCACCGTTTTCATCAGCGTACACCACGCCAGCTATCAGCCCTGGATTGTTGTAGCCAAAACTATCTTGGTCATCAGTGACGCCACCCGAAACATCAACCCGGTCAGACAGCTCCGCTACCGCTTCTAGGGTAGTGCCATTCAATCCACTCAGTGCAGAGTTAACATCGATCACGCCAATCACGTAACTGCCGTCTTCCAAGCCTGGGAAGGAAACGTCACCATTGGCATCGCTGGTGGTGGTAGCCACCACATCCGGCTGGCCATCGGCGTCGGCATCATCAGGGATACCGTCCAAGTCAGCGTCGTTGTACAAGTTAACGGTCACTCCTGGAATTGGACTTTCGCTAGGATCAAAGACCCCATCCGCGTCTGCGTCGAACCAGAAAGTATCGGTAATCGTATTTAAGCCTGCTCGATTAAAACCAAAATCCACGTCGGTAACGGTTGGATTAGTCGGCGTAAGCGTCACGGGATTACTTTCGTAACCGCCTTCAGATTGCGGCCCAGATGTTGGGCTGTAACCCGTTAGGTTTGCATCGGCACTGTCAATCGTAACCAACACATCAACGGCATCGGTGTAGGCAATACCGGTGAATAAGTAATCACCGTTTTCGTTGGTGGTGGTTGTGGCTAATATTGAGCCATCAGCACGCTCTAGAGTAAGCGTTACACCACCAATACCAGGCTCACCTGGATCTTGAATGCCATCACCATCAAAATCAGCCCAAACCCGATCGCCAATGGCACCCTGGGTTGCACTGTTATTCGGGATATAGCCAAAGTCGACGTTCTCGACGTTGTCCCCTGCGGTCAATTCCACGGCTTTCGGATCAGTTCCACCAACGCCGGCAGTGTTAGTCAAGCCTGCGGGCAAAGTCGAATCAACGACCTCTACGACGAAGTCTCCAGCCGGCAAATCATTGAAAATGTAGTTGCCATTTTCGTCGGTGACCGTCGTGCTTACTAGAGTACCGTCGGATGGATCACCATCGCCGTTTGGATCGGTAAACAATTGCACTGACACATCGGTAATGCCAGCTTCTTCGGTATCGAGAACACCGTCAAGATCTTCATCAAACCAAACGCGCCCAGCAATGCTGCCTACGTTTTCATCGACGAAATTATTGTCTTCGTCCGATTCACCAATGGCGGCGATGGTCACTGGAATAATATTATCCAGATTGCCAAATGGCGCCGCAGTGTTTGCTATGTCGCCACCCGTGTCTAAAGATGCATCGCCATCTGACACTGAGCGATAATTAGCCGGGTCAACCTCGACTAAAACATAGTCATCTGCGGGTATGCCACTGCCGCCACTGATACCAGTGAATGCATAATTGCCGCTGCCGTCAGTAACGGCCGTCTCCAGTAAGGTACCGTCGGATGGATCACCATCCCCATTGGGGTCTGAATACAACAATATGGTGACACCAGAGATGCCCACATCACCGGTTCCGTCACCATCCGTATCATCCGTTACCGAACCCGTAATGCGGCTTGGCCGGTAACCAAAATCTTGATCCAAGTTAGAGATCGGCGTCGGAATCGTGACCGAAGAAGTATTCGCGATGCCGCCATCGGGATCAGCCGTATTTTGGGAGTTTGCTGGCGGATTCAGTACCGTTACGGTGTAAACCTCTACCCCATTGGTCAGCGGCAAACCCGTTGGGTCTCCAGTGCCAATACCATCGCCAAACAAGTAATCACCGTTTGCGTCAGTGGTTTCCACGATACAGGTAACGGCGGTGCCGTCATCGTCGTCTAAGTCACCACACAACTGAACGTTAATTCCAGAAATGCCAGTCTCAGCGCCATCCTGTACACCATTACCGTTATCGTCATTGAAAATACGATCACCCAGTGTGACTGGGGTACCGCTTGCAATTTGGTATCCAAAGTCGCCAGTCAAATTCGTCTCACCCGTGGCAATGGTGATGCTGGTTTGACTATCACAAGTAACACATTGCCCGACTTCATCCGGGTCTACTGTTTGAGTTGAACCGGCAGGCACCGCTGAGCTGATAGTGTACGTTCCTGCTGGCAAATTCGAGAACAAATAGTTGCCGTTTGCGTCAGTGCTGGTGGTAATCGCAACACCTGCACCATTACCCAAATCAATGCCACCAGGAGGCGTCAATGTCACGGTAATGTTGGGTATACCTGTATCAAAAGCGGCATCATAAACACCAGTGGTTCCGTCGGTATCGCTGTCCAAAAAGATCAGGTCCCCGATAGTGCCAACAGGTGCGTAGCCATCATTACCAGCAGAAGTTGTAGCTCCACCGCCGGCGGCAATCACCACCGTCGGGTCAGTGCCTTCGGTTTGGGTAACGTTTAACGGGAATTGCGGATCCGTATTATCAACATTTACTGTGGTGGAACCAGGAGGAACCGAGGCCGTGTAGTTACCACTGGCGTCCGTAGTGACCACCTGAATATTGCCCGCGGAGTCGGTGACAATTACATCAACGGCCACCAACGGCGTATCACTGCCATTAAAGATTCCATCGCCGTTGGCATCAAAGTACAAGAACCCAGTCACGAACGCCGGATCAAAGTAACCAAAGTCTTGGTCCAGATTACCGCCGCCAGCAGACAGCGTCAGCTGACTAAAGTTCGGCAATCCATTGTCAGGATCGGCACTGTTAGTTTGGCCAGCCGGTGGGTTTAAAATCGTCACGGTATAGACTTCACTACCATCGGTTTCTGGCAAACCAACATCCGCGGCATTCGCCGTTCCATCTGGATTTAGTCCATCACCAAATAAGTACAAGCCGTTTGCAAGTGTGGTTTCAACGCGACAGGTGTTGACCGTACCATTGTCATCATCCAAATCACCGCAAATCTCGACTTGGATACCAGCTAATGGAGAATCACCGGCGTCGAAAACGCCATTGCCGTTGGCGTCATTAAAAATCAGATCGCCGACCGTACCAGTAGGTACGTTATTTTGATATCCAAAGTCCTGATCGTTATTTGCCGTACCGCCTGATAGCGCCACAGTAGAGCTGTTGTCACAAGTAACACAAACACCGCCTTCATTCGGGTCTTGGGTTTGCGTAGAGCCCCCAGGTTGCTGCACGCTCACGGTGTAAGAACCATCAGGCAAACCAACAAACGAGTAGTTACCATTGGCGTCGGTGGTGGTGGTAATGTCGTTTCCAAAACCTGCACCCAGATCCACTCCAGCTGGCGGCGTGAGTGTCACTGTTACGTTAGGGATGCCCGCTTCGGCACCGTTTTGCAGACCGCTGCCATCGTCATCGAAATAGACGGTATCGCCTAGGGAGTTACCAATATAAAAACCATCACGTCCCGCGTTAACGGTAATACCCGCCACGGCCGTCACTGTCGTCGGGTCAGTACCGTCGGTCTGGATAAAACCCGTTGGATAATCCGGATCGGTCTCATCAAGCTGTACGATGGTCGAGCCTGGCGGCACCTCAACGGTGTAGTCACCGTTGGCATCTGTTACCACAACATGTAAATTACCAAGACTGTCTGTGATCTCCACATTTAGACCCACGATCGGCGCTTCGCCTGGATCTTGAACCCCGTTACCGTTCTCATCGAAATAAACGCGGCCGATAACCGTGGCAGGCGTAAAATAACCGTAGTCTTGTTCTAGGTTACCGCCGGTAACAAATAGGTTGAATAGATTCTGATTGTCGGCATTGCCGCCTGGGTCAGCGGTGTTTTGCGTTCCCGCGGGAGGATTTAATACCTGAGTAATATAGCTTCCCGCAGGCAGAGCCGTGTCGGTCGCATCCGGAGTAACACCATCGGGCTCTAAACCATCACCAAACAAGTACCCGCCGGAAGCATTGGTTGTTTCAATTCTACATGCAAGGGAGCTAAGTGAAATCTCTTGTAAGAACAATGCCTCAGCTTCACCACCGGTTATATTATTACCATTGACCTGAAGCCTTATTCTGGTGTCAGCGGCCGAGTTTGGGTTGAACGTGAAACTCAAATCATTGGATCCAGCGGGAAGCCCGTTGGCGCTGATAGTGCCGATCGTATTAAAAACGCCACCGCCATCTGTGGAAACTTGAACAAACAACTGATCGGCGGCTTCGTAAGGCACGCCATTGACAAAGATTTGAATATCAACAGTGACGTCGCCCACAATGGATGAAGCATCAAACTGCCTAGTCAAACTTGGTCCGTTACTATTACCTCTGATCAGGAGGTCTCCGGATGTTCCTAGTCCAAAGTCTTGAATACGGAATCCGTCTGACCCACCAAAACCATTTCCTTCATCTAGAGCGGTAGTAGCACTATTGTCATCCCCAACCTCAATCCAGTTACCACTCCACTGTGCAGAGTTATTATTGTAGGCCGCGGTATTAAAATTATCAGAGGCAAAGACGGATGCTGCACCGGCATCGCACAACGCTACCTGTATACCCGGTATGCCAGGTTCTCCAGCATCTTGAAGACCGTTTCCGTTGGTATCTTCGTAGATAAAGTCACCAACTACCCCAGTGGGTACATTATTGTAATAACCAAAATCTTGATCTAAACGACCGATGGCATCCACGATTATCGGATCCGCTTCATCGTCGCAAGATACGCTGCCGCCATCGTTCTCTGGCGAGATATTAAATGGCGCAGGCACAGCACATTTGCCTTCATCAGGATCAAGCGTTTGGAAGAACCCTGACGGAGGAATTACTTCGATGTTGTACTGCCCGCTAACCAGGCTCGAGAATAAGTAGCTGCCGTTAAAATCGGTCACCGTCGTGATCGGTTGACCAGGGCCATTCCCAAGATTAATGGAAGCCGGTGGCGTTAAGATCACCGTCACACCTTGCAAGCCTTGCTCACCAGGATCACGTATTCCATTTTGGTTGGCGTCTTCAAAAATGGTATCGCCTAAAAAGGCAACGTCCGCACTCACTGAGCGAACTGTGGTACCAAAATCAACCGCGGGGGCTGCCGTCGAAGCTGTATCAGGGTCTTGACCCCAGGCTGCTGCCAAGATCGCATCACTGCCATCACAGACAAAAATGAGCATACCGCTTTGATCACCGTCGAGCCGTGTTGGATCGTCGGTTGGATCGGCGGTTGGTAAATGAGCCGCCGTACCATCAGGTGTATCAACGCCGCCATCGTATAACCGCGCACTGGCTAGACGCTCTAGGGTAAAAGTGTAGTCCCAAGTAAAACCCGTGTTCGGGTCGGTATTGGGGCCACCATCACCGCGAACATCCACACAGATTTCAAAAGACGTATCGGTGGGATCAATTAGGTTGTCGGCAACCAACCAAACCGGCGAACCATTTTCGCCACCGGAACCGTAAGCGTCGTCGCTTGAGGGATCATCACCTTCTGCGAAGCCAACTTGCACAATGTTACCCATCAGCCTTTGAGAGGTAGAAGCATGACCCCAGTCATGGGCTGTATCGTTAGCGTCGGTGACGGTTAACGCACCGAACGAGTCAGTAACACTGTCGGTAAAAAATCTGGCGCCAGAGTTAGCGGGAATAACTTGAGAAACCGTGCTTTGCCCAGGAACAATGATGTCCGGCGTAGCCACACCTGAAGAAGCCGACACTTCCCACTGGATAGTAATCGGGTTAGGCGAGGGGTTGTATAGGAAAATTTCAGTGGCGTCACCCGCATTGGTTGATACAGGTTCATAGTAGTTGTTACCCAACAATGCGTCAGGGAATAGCGTAAACCAGCGAGACGCGTAGTTACTGCATTCCTCACCACTGATGACGTTTACCTGAACGATATCGGAGGTAACAATCCGAGCACCTTGCTGAAGACCTTGGGCAGGTCCAACGCCACCTTGATCATTTCGGCCACTGACGGAAATGGTCTCGCCCGCGTTGATCACCTGGGCGTTAACATCCACACCGTCGGTAAAGTCTCCGTCGGCATTCACGTCGATACTGACGGTGGTTCCATCGTTGGCCGCCATCAAGGTTAAACCGGTCCATTCAAACTCATCAGTGCCTGTGTTCTCGCCAACAGGCAGAGTAAATGTTTGGCCCCATTGAGAGATCGGAAATAATTCGAACGCACCAGCAAACAAAGTTCCTGAAGAGTCCGTATCAAGTCCAGTGTAAGTACCCGCCCACTGTGCTCGGGTTACGTTAATTGTGTCGGTAGCAAAAATTCGGTCTTGTCCGTCTAAACCGTCAGCGGTCCTGTCTGAGCCAGTATCTACCCCACCACTGAATATATCGGCTCCGATTACTTCGATATTTAAACGTCGGTCGTTTACGTTCGCCGTATCCACAACTTCATTGAACACAACCACCTGACCGATTTCCAAGATGTCATCGCCACCAGGATCGCCGGGCACAATTCCATTAGCTGGGTTGCCGTCACCGTAGATTCGAGTGCTGGATTGTGTGGGCAACACACTGCCGTCGGCAATGTCTTCTAGCGCAGCGGATTCAAAAAGGGGGGCTGTTGATACACCGTCTTCATTTTCCCAGTGGTCGACCACGATAATCGTGCCATCAACACGCACAACAAAATCGGTGATTACGTTAATAGGATTCTTCGGGTCAGGTGCTGCAAATGAGTCTCCGACACCGCAAGAAGCATCGGATGAAATTCCTTGTAAAAAAGTCAGTGTTTGCTCTTCCGGAAATGGAACATAGAACTCTTCAGTCGCATGTGACTGAGAATTAATGGCAACCCCGAGTATCGCTGACATCGCGACCTTCTTGTAAGCTTTCGAAAATAGCATCATTATCGCCCTGGTAACTTTTGGTTACGTAGCATGTTCGACCACGGTGGATCGTGTACAAAATTTAGTGTCTAGGGAAATAAAAAGGTTCAATCGAGAAGAATCCGCCCTGCAGCCAAGCCACAAAGCAGCACTCAATCGATTTTTGAAATTCGAAGCGTCAGCCGATTAGTGAGAAACCAGCTAAAAACTACGAACCAACCCTAAAATGCCCCGTCGGCACGAAAATATTTGCGATATCTGCCCAACCATGCCAATGGGACCTTCCAACCTCAGACAATATCATCTGATTGGGCTACCCACCGCGAATCGGCAGCAGAATTCACAAGTTTCTACAATCTTCAAAAGGCGCAGGAAATCCAACCCTGAGGAATCCAACACCAACCCTCTTAACGATTTTCACAAAGAATTACTTTTTTGACAAACGTCAAATTTCTATACGGCGCGAAAAAAGTCGGTCAAAAATATAGCAAAAACGCGCCCGCAATTAAACAAATTGGGGCGCGCTATTCAGAGAAAAACGACCGAAAATCAATAAATTCAGTCGTATTTGTGATATCGGGACTAAGGTCTAATCATTTATTACGACCAACGCAATTTAGATCCGCAAAAGACTCCTCAAGCCGAGCCACGAAATACTCTTCAGCCTGCCTTAGCATTTTTCTTGGGTCGTAGTACTTTTTGTTTGGAAGGTCATCACCATCAGGATTTCCAATTTGCGTAGCGACATAGTCCTTGTATTCAGCAAAATAATCTCTCAGGCCTGCGTTGAATGCCCACTGCATATCGGTATCCAAATTCATTTTAATGACACCGTATTCAATGGATTTACGGATGTCTTCCTGTGATGAGCCCGACCCGCCATGGAACACAAAACTGACAGGCTTGGTGCCTGTTTTGCCAATCTCATCGGCCACAAAATTCTGTGAGTTCTTTAGAATCTCTACGGACAGCTTCACGTTACCGGGCTTGTACACGCCATGCACGTTACCAAAGGCCGCAGCCACGGTGAAATTGTCTGAGATTTTGCTCAAACGTTCGTAGGCGTAGAAAACTTCAGAAGGATGCGTATATAGCTTGCTACTATCGACCTCACTGTTGTCGACCCCATCTTCTTCACCGCCAGTAATACCCAGCTCAATCTCTAGGCCGACCTCAATTTTGCTCAGACGCTCAAGATAACGTTCGCAAATCTCGATGTTCTCTTCGATGGGCTCTTCTGATAGATCCAGCATGTGCGAGCTGAATAAAGGTTTGCCAAAACGCTCGTAGAACCCTTCTTGATATTCAATAAGTTGGTCTACCCAGGCAATATTTTTTAATGAGCAGTGATCTGTATGCAAAATCGCCGCTACGCCGTACATTTCGGCCAGCTCGTGTACGTGTCTGGCGGCCGAGATGCAGCCAAGCGCTGAGGCTTCTAAATTGCTATTAGGTAAACTTTTCCCGGCGTAGAAATGCCCACCACCAAATGACAACTGCACAATGACTGGCGATTCGACGCGGGCGGCGGTTTCTAGAATCGCGTTGACGCTAGATGTGCCTACTGCGTTCACACCCGGAAGCGCATAGCCATTCGCTTTGGCATCCTCATAAACGTTCATTAATTCCTGGCCGTATAATACGCCAGATCGAAACTTGCTCATGGTTTCTCCCCTAGATTCATGGAGTTTTCGTGTTGGAAACAGGTTAATCCATTCCTTTCATCGGTACCTCTTGGCAGCACCTTTCGTCTCGGCCGTACCTCTCTATAGTGCTTCGTGGAATCGCCCGGAGAAACTGAATGGAAAATTTTCCATAGTGTAAACGCAGCGCGTCTTCGTGTCGCCCCATTAAGCCAACAGAGTGACGAATTTTGACTATTCAGCCTAGCAAACTCCCTCGCCTAAGTGTTTTAGCCAAATTTCATTTCGTCGTCGGTGACGGCTGAGAAGCGCAGGGCTAGCGTATCTAGGATGTAGTTTTGATTTAGTCTCCATGGCTTTCGTGATGCCTGTTTGGGCAAATCCTCAACCGCACGCTGAATATAGCCTGAGCTCAAATTGAGCAGTGGAGTATCCTGCATTGCGTGCTTCACCGTGGGAGTGCAGTGCTGGTAACCATGCTCATCCATGTGGTTAATCAAGCGCGTAGCGTAGCGATGCGTTAGATCGACTTTCAAGGTCCACGATGCGTTCGTATAACCAACGGCTAGGAACGTATTTGGCACGTTACTTAGCATCATGCCCTTGTAAACATAACTTTCGTGGGCATTAAGGGGCTCACCATCGATGGAAACCTGCATGCCACCAAAAAATTGTATCTTCAGCCCTGTCGCTGTGACAATGATGTCGGCGTCAAGTCGCTCTCCAGAGTTTAACTGGATACCGTCGGCGTCAAAGCTGGCAATGGTATCGGTTGCGACAGACGCTTTATCTTGCTTCATCGCTTCAAAGAAATCCCCATCAGGACACAAGCACACGCGCTGATCCCACGGATCATAGAGTGGCGTGAAATGCTTTTCGTCGAATTTATCGCCCAACATATCGGCAATGTCCTGCTTGATTCGCTTTTTTGCGGTCTCAGGAAAGGTGGTGCAGAACCAATAGATGAACATCGTGGATAGGATGAACCACCAACGGGCAGCCCAACGCCCAAATATTGATCCAAGCTTATTGGCTATGGGGTCAACGGCGGGCTTCGCACCCATGTAAGTCGGAGAGCGTTGCAGCATGGTGACGTGCTTGGCTTTTTCGGACATGGCGGGCACCAGCGTGATGGCCGTAGCACCGGACCCAATCACCACGACATTCTTGTCTGAATAGTCTAAGTCTTCCGGCCAGAACTGAGGATGCACCACATCGCCTTTGAAATTATCAAGGCCATCGAGTTTTGGCGCATGGGCTTCGTCGTAGCTGTAGTAGCCCGAGCACATGAACAAATATTGAGCCGAAAACTGTGAGCCATTTTGCGTGGTAACTAACCAGCGATTGGTCTTGCTGTCCCAATCGGCCTTCTCCACGCTGCATTGATAGCGAATGTTCTCATCTATCTTAAACTCTTTAACGGTTTCAGACAGATAGTTAAGAATTTTGCTTTTCTCTGCGATGGCCGAATCGTCATCCCAATGACGAAAAGAAAAACCAAACGTGTACATATCAGAATCTGACCGGATGCCCGGATAATTAAACAGATCCCAAGTACCGCCTAGATTTTCGCGACGCTCTAAAATTCGATAGGTCTTGCCAGGGCAATGCTTCTGCAAATGATAGGCTGCACTGATTCCCGATATGCCGGCGCCGACGATAACGGCATCCAAATGTTCTATTTGGCTCATATAGTCTTCGACGTAGGCGCCGAACTCCCAATCCTTAATGTTCTAGTAAAGCGAAATCTGCAGGTCTAGTGCTTAAAGAACGGTGACAACTTCACCTTCCAGCTCTCAACCAACTCGGAGTCATCATGATCCCACGGATGAAAGCCTTTTTTGGTGAACATCCAGTACAAGGATTTCACCGAACTGATCAACCCAGAATCACCAAACAAGTACTTCCAAAGTGCCTTGCGCTCTGCCCAAGTCGTTTTGCGCCCCATGTCTTTCAACAAAAATCGACTGGACATGAACACGTTGAACGGGAACTCAAAGAATAAAAAGATAAAGTATTGCCGCATCAGCAAGCCACGATCTCCCACACAATGCTGATAGACGTCAAACGTAACCGACTTGTGCTCAATTTCCTCAATGGCATGCCACTGGAATAATGAGCGAATAGACTCAGGGAATTTATCCATCTTGTCGGTTTGTGTTAATCCGTAGTGTGCCATGACGGCGGTAACGTGCTCTGCCACGACAGTTCTAGCCAAGCGTTTTTCAGGGCTCCATTTCTCCTCTCGCTTTTTCAGCTCTTGCTTGAAAAAGTTCTCCAACTGCTTGGTGTTGTATCCAAGGTCATCGAATATCTTGTTCATCTGACGATGTTGAAGCGAATGGTGAGCCTCTTGATGCGCGAAATTCTTAATGTCTTCGAGGAGCTTTGGATCAGTCACTTGATCTTCAAACAAGCGAGTGGACTTAATAAACTCAGCTTCACCTGGCGGGAAGCTGGTTGACAAAGCGACCCACATTGCTGATATGCATGGGTTACCCTCGTAGAAAAATGCTGACTCAACATCAGTGTGTTCAAAACCGACCCGTCTTGGCTCGATGGTTAACTTCGATTGTGAAACTGAGGAGCTTGAGACTGCGCTATGGTCAATTGCTGATGGTTCTACTGTCATGGGTACGGCCTTCGGTTGTGATCCTGTGCTTTGTCAGCACTCTTAATTGTCGCCAACAAGAAGTATTTATTTCTTGTTGTTTACAACTTTGTAAACTAGAATGCTGTTAATTTAAAAGTTATTTACAAAACTGTCAACAGAACAATGGCAAGAAAAACTCATCGATCGCCAGAAGAAGCGAAAGAAGCCATATTAGACGCCGCCGAAGCCATCATGGTCGAGGTTGGACCCGCCGGACTGAGAATTAGTGCCGTTGCGAAGAAAGCCGGCATGGCACACCCCAACATAATTCATCACTTTGGTTCGCGGGATGGCTTACTCAATGCACTCGCCGAGCGCGTTGGGTCAAGAGCCACCAAACGCATCACCGCGGCCATTAACGACACCGTGTCAGCCTCAAAAGAAGAGCGCATTAGTGCGCTGACCAAAGTGCTTGAGACTTCTTACCAAGGTGATGAAGGCAGAGCCGCGGTTTGGCTGCACCTTAGCGGGGCTGAGAGCTCTTTACGTGACAACATGGCACAAATCGTCACCTTGTCACACCGGCTAAGAAAATCCGTTGATCCAACTGCCTCAGAAGAAAACACCAACCGATTAGTGTTGCTGGTCACTCTAGCCTTAGTTGGAGAAGTAGTATCGGGTGCCGCTATAAAAGAAGGCTTGGGCTTTGGAGATTCTCCAGAGAATCGAGCCAACTTCAAACAATGGCTAGCCGAGATTCTACTCAATCTGACTGATCAACAACTCGACACCAGCCTAAACAAAAACGACAGCGATCAATAAAGAGGGGACAACCATGAATAAATTTAAAAATGCCACCGTTGTGATTACCGGTGCTGGTAGCGGAATCGGTAGAGAATTGGCAAACGTGTTTGCCGAAGCAGGTGCAAACCTCGCGCTTTCTGACATCAATTTTGACGCAGTCAATGAAACAGCCGCCAAACTTCAAAGCGGCAGCGCTCAAGTGGCAATCCACGCACTGGACGTTTCTGACAAACAAGCGGTGTTTGACTACGCTGAACAGATAGCGTCTGACTTTGGCGAGATTAATTTAGTGATCAACAATGCCGGTGTAGCCCTAAATACTGGCACCATGGAAAGCACGTCGATTGAAGAATACGAGTGGTTAATGGGAATCAACTTTTGGGGTGTACTGTATGGGACCAAAGCATTTTTACCACACTTAAACAATGCGAGGTGGGGCCACGTTGTGAACATATCCAGCTTATTTGGACTGATCGGCGTGCCGGGGCAAAGCGCCTACAATGCGGCCAAATTTGGGGTTCGTGGATTCACCGAAGCTCTGCGGCAAGAGCTCGACATTACCAGCCAAACCGTTTCCTGTACGTCAGTGCACCCAGGAGGCATTAAAACGGATATCGCTAAAAATTCTCGCCAAGGTACCAAGGAACCAAGTGAGAACGACAAATTGTTTATGGGTGATGCCGATGACTTTGAAAAGCTGGCCCGAACAACGGCTAGGTCGGCGGCAGAACAAATCGCTCAGGCAGTGATAAAGGATAAACGCCGCTTGTTAATTGGCTTTGATGCAAAACTGCTGGATTGGGTCCAGCGCCACTTCCCCAATTATTATCAAAAACTGTTTATGTACCTTAAGAACAGAATGGAAAAGTAATCCGCTCTTTTGAACCCACGTTGCTCAGTCTGCTTTACTTTTAAATGCTAGGCTGTGAGCATTTTGCTCCCAATTTTGCCCGTCAAATTCGACCACGGTGACCGCTTCAGGCTGAATATCCAGGCAATTTACGTTGACCGACACACCCTCGGGGTTAGACCGCGGGATGTAAAACGCCTTAACGCCACAGTGTTTACAAAACGTATGTTTAGCTACGCCGGTATTGAAGGTGTAAGTGGTCAGCGCATCCTTGCCCGAGGTCAGCTTAAATCTGGTGGCTGGTACAATCAGGTGTAGATAACCCGACTTTTTACAAATAGAACAATTGCAGTAGTCAGCCTCGATACGCTTGGGCGCCTGCACCTCGAACTGAACCTGTTGGCAATGACAACTACCTGTGTATGAACACAACTCAGAAGTAGTCTGGCTCATTGCCTTTCTTCCATTTGATGTTGCAGCCAATACTGGCTACTTGCTCATCTCTGGGTGACTCTCCTGCCTGCACTAGCGCCAAAGCCTTGCGTAAATCGGCGCCATCGACCGGGACACTATTGGCCGGTCTAGAGCCATCAAGCTGTCCGCGATACTGCAGTCGATGATTACGATCAAACAGGTAAAAGTCTGGCGTACATGCCGCACGAAATGACTGTGCTACCGATTGAGCTTCATCATAGAGATATGGAAATTCAACACCGTAGTTCGCGGCGAACTCTCTCATCTTATCCGGGCCGTCTTGGGGGTAATTCTCTACGTCATTAGAACTGATTGCCACCACGGCGAAGCCGTTTTTTTGCGCTTCGTTGCCAATTCGAACCATCTCTTTAGCAATGTGAATGACGTAGGGACAGTGATTGCAGATAAACATTACCAATACAGGTGAGCCCACCAAATCATCTGAGCTGATCACGCGATCTGCTAGCAAGGTATCTGGTAGTTCAAACGGCGGCATGGGGTTGCCCAATGCCTGCATTGTCGAGGGTACGGCTACCATGGCTATCTCTCCGTTAGTTCTCGTTTAATTTGAGCTTTAGTTTGATCCGACAACTGCCTTTCATCGATGTCGCGCAGAAGCGCCCGCTCTGACTCAGTTAGAGCCCCAATGTCCGCACCCAGCACATCATAAAAGTTACTCAGCATTCGCAGGCTCAACCCCCAGAGGATTTGTGATTTCTCTTGGTTGATCATCACCGCGGGCATCGCCAACGAGGGATCACTTGGATGCACAAAATCGTGGCCGTTATTAGGGTCATTCATGTAGGCCAGCGGCACCCAAACCAAATCTGCCACCTCTTCATTGCCAACCAAATCGAGTTCTCGATCTGGCTTGAAAACAAAGCACGCTACGTGAACGCTATAGATCTTATCGACCTTTAGACCATACAAATCGTCTAATCGCCCTACGTAATCGGAATCGCTAAGCTCAGCACCAACCTCTTCATAGGCTTCGCGAATGGCAGCTGCTTTGGCCGAGTCATCCTCAGGGTCAATTTTGCCGCCCGGAAACGCCATTTGACCAGACCACGGGTCCTTAGGATGAAAGGCGCGCTGCATCAACAGCACTTCAGTGCCGTGCTGACCATCTCGCAAAATCATGGCTACCGCGGCTTGCATCATGCTTTGTTCTGAGCGCTGCAGGGGTTGATAGTCACGAATGGTTTGCAACTTCGTTTGATCTAGATGACTCATTCCCATGTCTTGCTATGCTCTTCCTGAGACTTTTTTAACTTCTGCATAACGGAATTATGCCCTAGCTAAGTGAAGTGTTCTAGAATAGCGAGGTTTCGATTTAGCAATTATTTTCCATGCAAGCAACAAACTCATTTGATCTAGCAAATTCCGTTACAACAGCACGCGACTATATCCAGTCCGAGTTTGCTGGATTGATCGATCAGGCCGTTGTTTTGGGCAGCGGGCTTTCCGATTTAGCCCTAAAAAACTACTCCTCGGTTATCGAGTTTGATTATGCCGACATCCCTGGGCTACCCGAGTCAACGGCACCGAGCCATCAAGGCAAACTCAAAATAGTATCAAACGGGGAACAAACCTTGGCACTGTGCGCGGGCCGCCATCATCTTTACGAGGGTTACAGCGCACAACAAGTATGTGCATTAACGTACTTACTAAATGCTCTGGGTGCGAATACCTTGATCATTACCAACGCCGCTGGATCACTGAATCCTGAATACAACCCAGGAGATGTGATGTTGATTGAGGACCACATTAACTTCACTGGTCACAATCCCGTCCGGGGACAAGATCAAACCTTTGGTATCGAGTTCCCGGACATGTCGCAGGCTTACGACAACAAGCTTGCAGAAACTATGTTATCCATTGCCGATTCTGAATCCGTGAGCTTGCACAAGGGCATATACATTGGCGTGATGGGGCCATCTTTAGAAACATCCGCTGAGCGCCGAATGTTCAGAACCTTTGGTGCGGATGCCGTGGGAATGTCGACCGTATTGGAGGTCATTGCAGCAAACCACTCAGATATGCGCGTTCTGGGATTATCGGCTATTACGAACTCAGCGCTTGGTGATGAAAACCAACAACCAGACACCATAGAAGAAGTGTTGGCACACGCCTCTATTGCAGGTGAGCAAATTAAGCGCTTACTGGAAAATTACTTTGGCTAGCTTTTCCGGTTAATCAGCGTCTAAGAATCGCAGACGCTCAGATTTTGAAGGGATCATGCAACTGGGTCTTTTGCCAAACCAACGATAGCGGTTTTTCGCTACGATTGTATAAAAGAAATCCAATACGCGTTCCGGAAGGATTCCGAAAACTGACAGCCAACGGTATCTCCAAGGCAACTTTTTTAGTAGCGCCATCACGGCTGCACTGCGCAAGTACTCAGATTGGTCTCCTCCAAGATAATCGGTCACCACCACAAAACTTTGATATGGATCCTGACTTACTTGTGTGGTTTCGGCTTGACCGCCAGACGACTCTCCAGAAAGCTCTCCAGAAAATTCCAATGCCCCGGCCGCAGACATGACTTGATGCCCAGTTTTTGATTGCGCGGGCGCAAAATAGAACTGCTCACTGGCATCCCTTTTTAACAAAAACTGGACCCAACCGTTACATAGATTACAGACGCCATCGAAGACCACTAAAGTGACCCCTCCATTTAGGTCTTTTGAGCGAGACCGAATTAATTCTTGCTTCGATTCTATGTCCAATCCAATACCACTTTCCCGGACTGGCCGGATGCCATTTTTTCAAATCCTTGCTGAAAGTCATCGATAGGAAATTGGTGGGTCAACATGGGTGTTAAATCTAACCCAGACTGGATTAAGCTGGCCATTTTGTACCAGGTTTCGAACATTTCTCTGCCGTAAATACCTTTGATTTCCAGACCTTTAAAAATCACCTGATTCCAGTCAACAGCCATGTCTTTGGGCGGGATTCCCAACATGGCTATTTTGCCACCGTGATTCATATTTTCTAGCATGCTGGTAAAAGCCACCGGCACACCAGACATTTCCATGCCGACGTCGAAGCCTTCGGTCATACCCAGCTCGCTCATAACATCTTTAATGTTTTCTTTGGCTACGTTTACGGTGCGGGTAGCGTTCATGCGCTTAGCTAGCTCGAGCCGATAATCATTCACGTCAGTGATCACAACATGTCGTGCACCAACATGTTTAGCGACGGCCGCAGCCATAATACCGATGGGACCAGCCCCAGTAATCAACACATCCTCACCGGTTAAGTTAAAAGATAGAGCGGTGTGTACGGCGTTCCCAAACGGATCAAAAATGGACGCTAAATCATCACTAATATTGTCTGGAATCTTAAAAGCGTTGTAAGCCGGGATGACCAAATACTCAGCAAAGGCTCCTTGTCGATCTACACCTACACCGATCGTATTACGGCACAAATGCACCCGCCCAGCGCGACAATTTCGACAATGTCCACACGTGATATGACCCTCTCCGGATACGCGGTCTCCCTTACTAAAACCTTTTACTTCTTGGCCCATATCCACCACTTCACCGACGTATTCATGACCAACAATCATGGGCACCGGAATGGTATCTTGCGACCACTGGTCCCAATGGTAGATATGCATGTCGGTACCGCAAATTGCCGTCTTTCTGATCTTGATTAGTAGGTCGTTATGGCCAAATTCAGGAACTGGTGCATCCACCATCCAAATGCCGGGTTCTGAGTGCAGCTTAGAAAGAGCTTTCATCTTAGATCACTCCCATTTGATTGCCGACGTCAATGAACGCGTCAACGGCCTGATCGATTTGCTCGATGGTGTGAGCAGCGGACATTTGAGTTCTAATTCTGGCCGCCCCTTTTGGCACTACTGGAAACGAAAACCCGACTACGTAGATTCCCCGTTCTAACATCTTAGCGGCCATATCAGCCGCCAACTTTGCATCACCTAACATAACGGGAATAATTGCATGATCAGCACCCGCAAGTGTAAATCCAGCTTCGCTCATGCGTGCTCTAAAGTGCTGACTGTTTCTCTCTAGTGCTTGGCGCAAATCACCGCCGCTCTGTAGCATATCAAGCACCTTAATCGAGGCCGACACAATGGCCGGTGCTAAGGAGTTTGAGAAAAGGTACGGCCTGGATCTCTGTCTTAACCACTCAACGATTTCCTTACTGGCAGACGTAAATCCGCCGGAAGCACCGCCCATGGCCTTGCCTAGTGTGCCGGTAATAATGTCTACCCGGTCCATGACTTGGCAATATTCGTGGGTACCGCGACCGTGTTCGCCGATAAAGCCCACTGCATGCGAATCGTCCACCATGACCATCGCCCCATATTCATCCGCTAGATCGCAAATAGCCGAGAGATTGGCAATCACACCATCCATTGAGAACACGCCATCCGTAGCAATTAAGATAAATCGAGCGCCATCGGCTTTTGCGCTCTTTAGCTGCGCTTCCAGTTCGGTCATGTCATTGTTCGCATAACGATAGCGTTTAGCTTTGCAGAGTCGCACGCCATCAATAATGCTAGCGTGGTTTAAGGCGTCTGAAACGATGGCGTCTTCTGGGCCTAAGAGCGTTTCAAACAAACCGGCATTGGCGTCGAAGCAGGAGGAATACAAAATCGTATCCTCCATACCCAGAAAATCGCTGAGCTTGGCTTCCAAGGTTTTGTGTATGTCCTGTGTGCCACAAATAAAACGCACAGACGCCATACCAAACCCATGCGAATCCAAACCTTCCTTCGCCGCGCTAATCAAGTCCGGGTGGTTGGCTAAGCCTAGGTAATTGTTCGCACAAAAATTAAGAACGGAATCACCAGATGCCACGTCAACCAGCGCCCTTTGAGAGGATGTGATTACGCGTTCGGATTTATACAAACCCGCCTCTTTCACATTAGCGAGTTCATTTTTTAGGTGTTCAGCAAAGGCGTTCATTGGACTGATCCTGCGGGGTATATATATTCGTGGATACCCAGATAGTACCGCGAATTTTGCCAGCGCGAACCAAGCTCAGCAAAAACCATACTTTCTATTGGATTGCGCCTAGCAAGCTAAGAAATTCTTGCAAAATTGAAGAAAATCAAAGAATTTTTCTTAAGCTAATTTCCACAGTATTTTGACGGCCCTGATCGCTTAGCGTTCTACCTGATTGTCTATTACTGTTTGGGTGCACTTACCGAGATTATGAATTTTTCCATATAGCGTATGGCCAACAAAATAAACGGCTTTGCTTGGGACTTCTGTACCTAGGGGTATTTTCCAGCGAATCACATCACTGTCATCAAGATCTTCAACCATGGCCATCACAACATGACCGGTATCGCGAAACCCGCGACAATCTCCACCGTGATCACCCGCACCTTTGTCATCGGCCGTACCAGGGGCGCCAACTTCCAATCCCCAATGGACCATGTAAGCCGTAATGCCCTCTGCATTTTCGTCAACTCGGTTTCCTTGAGCATCCACCGCACGCATCATTCTGAGCTCGCCGCCAATGGTCTCACGAGGGTCTCGATCTCTGAACTTGATTGATCCATAGGCCGGGCCATAGTTCGGCTCTGCAGCAGGCTTAGGATACATTTTTTCGCTAACAATGCCATCGGCAGTAGCGGCATCGTTGGCATGAACATTGGCTGCCAGTATTAATACAACGCTTATGACAGCAATTAGTTTTTGGTTAAAGGCTCGCATGGTATTTCTCCTAATGTTCTATTCTCACTGCGTTACGATATTTACGGATTCGATGGTGCCCTCGCGGCGCGAATCGACACCGCCTTCCAAGGTGCCGTCGTCGCGTTTTAAAACCACACTCAATCCTGAGTTTTCGCCGGCACTCTCTTTGACATTAAAACCGTAGTCTTTTAAGCCCTGTATTATCTCGGCGGAGGCTCGATCCTTTTCGATCCTCACCGTTTTTCCCCGAGCTACTAAATTGGGCAGTTCGACAGACTGTTGAGGTGACAAGCCCCATTCAAATACGCCCACCAATGTTTTCGCGGTGTAAGCAATGATCGAATTGCCGCCGGGTGATCCAGTTGCCATCAAGAACTCTCCATTGCCATCCAGCACGATAGTGGGCGACATCGAAGATCGAGGACGCTTACCAGCCTGAATTCGATTAGCGACATCGCGACCCGCTTTGTCTTTTGGCTTAAAGGAAAAGTCGGTCAGTTGGTTGTTTAGAAACATACCGTAGGCCATACGAGTCGAGCCAAAGATACTCTCCACCGACGCGGTCATCGACACGACATTCCCGTCACCATCAACCACCACAAAATGAGTTGTGCCAGCCATATCCTGCGTATAGTCTGTGCCATACGCTACCTTTTGACTTGGCTCAAACGCCCAAGGATCACCCGCCTCTAGCGCCTCTACTGCTTTGCTTGGGTCCGTCTCAGTGACCCGTTTTTCCCAGTACGCAGGCGACAATATTCCGGATACTGGCACTTCGACAAAGTCAGCATCACCAACAAATTGATCCCGATCGGCGTAAGCCAGTCGTTGGGCTTTGGCAAACTCAACCCAGTTCTTGGGATCTGCGGCACCCCCATCCGAAAATGGCTTGGCTGAGTCGATCAAACCAACGGTTTGCGCCACGGCAAGCCATGATGATGGTGGTGGTGGTCCACACACCTGACGATCGGCATAAGGCGCGCAGACGGCTGTTTTCTTGAGCGCTCGATAACTGGCTAAATCGGCCTTAGTCAAACTGCCCGCCCTGGGTGACGCTGACGTTTGCTCAATGATGGCATCGGCAATTTCTCCGGTGTAAAACGAGGCAGGATCCTTAGCAATGATTTCCAAAGCCTGACCATATTGTTTATTCACGAGCAAATCGCCAACTTGCAGAGGCTGACCATTGTCATCATGAAAATAGTGGTAGGCATCGGTTGGACCGTCTTCTGCCTTGCTTGGTATGTATTTACCAAAGCGTTTGATCATGCCATGCAGTCTGGGTGATACCTTAAACCCTTTATTGGCAAGGTGCTTGGCAGCATTGAAATGCGGCCCCCACGGAATCTTGCCGTGGTCATCGTGCGCTAACTTAAGCATGGCCACCATGCCCGGGACGCCTGTAGACAAACCACTATTTTTAGCATTTAAGAAGCCAATTGATTTGCCGTCTTCCTTTAAGAACATTGTGTCGGTCACGCCATCTGGTGCCGTCTCACGTCCGTCGTAGATGTCTAGCTTGTTGGATTCGTTATTAAAGTAGACCATAAAGCCGCCACCCCCGAGACCTGAGCTCTGCGGCTCTACAAGACTTAGCACCGCTTCGATGGCTATCGCGGCATCCACTGCCGAGCCTCCTGCCTGCAATACATCCACACCCGCTTGCGTGGCCAATGGATTAGCGGTGACCACCATGCCCTGCTTTAGCGGCTTTTGCTCAGAAACTAGCGGTGTTTTCGCTTGTCCTGCGCAAGCACATAACAATAAGGAAAAACTACAAACAAGAATTTTGTTCAACATATACAATCTAAATTCGGCTCGGTGATGGTTAAATGCTGGCCCAGCATTGGCTTGGCTCTCTGCATTGTAGACCTATTTACACTACAACATCTAGCAAGGACTTTTATGATGCGACCCTCACCAGACATAGCTACACTTACGACATGAGCAAAGACAGAGAAAAGTCCATACCGAAAACCAGGCTCGGCAGATTTGGCCGCGTGGCCAGGATGGCTGGTGGCGTGGCTGCGGGAATGGTATCCGAAGGGGCCAAACAGCTCGCGAAAGGCAATCGCCCCAAGATGAAAGATCTCATCCTAACCCCAGGCAATGCAAGAAAAGTGGCGAAACAGCTTGCCGCCATGCGCGGCGCGGCCATGAAGGTGGGGCAACTTTTGTCGATGGAGAGCGCAGACTTCTTACCGCCTCAGCTTGCAGAGATACTGGCTCAGCTAAGGGATCGAGCTTTTATCATGCCAAGGCAACAATTGATCGATTCTCTGGTTGATTCGTATGGTGAAGACTGGGAATCGCAGTTCAAACGATTCGACTACGAGCCTCTGGCGGCGGCTTCGATAGGGCAAGTCCATCGAGCGGTCACACTAGACGACGAAGACATTGTCTTAAAAATTCAATATCCGGGAGTGGCTGAAAGTATTGATAGTGATGTGGACAATATCGCCGGCTTGTTGCGGGTATCCAGATTGCTGCCTAAGCATTTGGATATTACTGAACTGCTTGAAGATGCCAAGGCTCAGCTTCACGAAGAAGCCGATTACCAACGAGAATTAGAACACCTAAGACTCTTCCAAGAGGCCCTAGGAAATGATGATCGTTTTATTGTGCCCAAATGCTATGAGGCGTACTGCACTAAGACAATTCTGGCAATGGAGTATGTCGAAGGCGTGTCCGTTGACCGCATTGACGGGCTAAAGCCGACGCAAGTCGATCAACTCATGGGCGATCTTTTTTCATTGATGTTGCAGGAGCTGTTCGATTTTCGAACTATGCAAACCGATCCCAATTTTGCGAACTACCTTTACCAAGCGAGTTCCGGCAAAATTGTTTTATTAGACTTTGGTGCGACACGCAGCTTCACAAAAAAGTTTGCAACCGACTATAAAAGGCTGATTCGCGGCGTCATGGCGGAAGACCGAGAGAAAACTCTGGATGCGGCAGATCGTCTTGGCTACGTTGCCAACGATGCATCCGTTGAGTACCAAGACTTTCTAGTGAATATTTTTAATATCGCTCTTGAATCCTTTCAGGAAGAAGGCGCGTATGACTTCGAAAATTCAAGATTGTCGGAACGAATCGCTGAGCTATCCGAAGACGCCTACGGATACAAAGAGTTTTGGCAAACCCCGCCGTCCAGTGTTCTCTATCTGCATAGAAAACTCGGAGGGATGTTTTTATTAGCGATGCGAATGGGTGCTCAGGTGGATGTGAATGCAATGGTCAAGCCGTATGTGAAAACGCTGGCTTGACCAAATCGGTTTCTAAGGGAGTCAGCTGAACCTACTGTCCAGACCCGAAGCCCTCAGTAGATTCTCGATCAGGCCTATCCTGCCTCGCAAACTGACGTAGGTATCGTCGTAGTTTCGCTGCTAGCTTCAGCAATCATTTCCTCACACAGACTATCAACATCAAATTGCTGCGTGCTTCTTAGAGCGACCTGACCTCGTTCTATGCTGTCAAATCCTTCTAAGGCTTGAGCTTGGGCAAACTTAGTTCCTGCATCAATTACTTGCAAAGTGGCGATCGGATCTACGGCCGGTTCGTTCGGATCAAACCCTTCGGGGTAAACCCAGACCGTATCTCCAGTCTGTAACACACCTGAGCCATAATTGAGCGTGATAGCACTATCTTGCCCAATGATCATGACGCGGATTGGATGTAGCGAAGCTGTCAAATCCGCAACCATTTTTTCTACGGCGCCATCTAAAGCCTTCGCAAGGATAGCCTCCTCGTCTACCGAGCCACCAGCAGGTATTCTTACGGTCGACTGCGCTGAGACGCTTGAAGCTTGATTTTCAGTGATATCAGCAACGCCAGTTAATTTGAAATCCAAATCAACCAGACCAATCTTATCTACGTTAGCGCCACGTGCTTGCTCAAAGACGCCGTACTCGACAACGTTTGCCGTAAGAATGTAGTCAAATCCAACTTGGTCTTTTTCGGCAGCTTGATACTGCGCATCTTCAAAGCCAGCAAGGTTAAGACCTTGACGCTCAAGCTGCTTTTCCATTTGCTGATAAGAGATCACCGTGAACTTGCGCGTGTCTTCAAGCGCTTGATTCAAAGACTGGCGTAATGTATTTAAAGTGGGATCTTGAGAAATCGTCTGAGGCTGCTCGCCCTTCAGACTGAGATCGCCAACACCAATGGTTGCGATCTGTTGAGCTGATGCTTGTACGCTGAAAAGCGATGCAAACAACCCCAAAACTAAGATTAGCGATCTGCTGGAAGTACCAGCTTTATGTAATAGGTCCATGTGTCCAACCCCGCAATGCCTGAGTGGTAATTAGTTAAAAGATTGACAGATACACCTGTTGCGCCAGCCGCTGTTAATTTGGCTTGTTCAGTAAACGCTTCTTCCCCGAGCAACGTTATACCCCGTTTATTCTTTTTTGTTTAGAGCAAACGCGTCGAGAAGTGTAACCAAGTGTTAAAACTATCATTTTTCGGCAAAAAATTCAGTTTCTTGCACTAATTATGCAGTTTCATTCTTTTCAATTTGGAACTTAAAGAACACTAAATGTAACCAATGAGACACTCCACCAACATGACACTTGTTTGTTTTCGAGCGTGTGATACAACAAATGTGGGGGGGCTATAAATGAGAAGGAGTTTTTTGGGGAATTAACTCCTTTATTCATAAAGGGCCTGCTTTCAAGTGTCGTTGTAGGTAGACATGAGTTAGCAAACGCTACACCTTGGATTTGGTTAGCATTTGAAGATCGGCGCTAAGCGCCACCATCTTAGCAGTTTTGGCTAAGGTCAGTTTGGAACTGATGTGGGCTTAGCACGGGTCTTCTGTGTAGGGTAAATCTAAGATTTTCATGATCTTTCTATCGCGATTGAGTCAACGCGTCGGGGGGCGCATTACTGGAAGCATTATCATGAAGTCGTTAAATACTAGCTCAATACGAGCAAAACAATTTTTTCTCTCTTTAGGCTTAGCACTAGGTCTAGTTTTGGTGGCCGCTGGAGCATCAGCGGAAATGGGCTCGCAACCAAGGTTCATTATTGTGGGAACAGCCGAGTACGGGGGCATATATTATCCTTTGGGAAACGGGATCTGTCGCTCGGTAAATACCGATCGACGCTTACACAAAGTGCATTGTTCGGTTGAAAGCACCAGTGGTACGGTCGCGAATATACGATCACTTGGACAAGGATTGATCGATTTTGGCATTGTTCAATCCGATGTGATTGCAGCAGCGGAGCCAAATGACACTAAGCATCTGCGCACATTATTTTCATTATACGAAGAGTCTTTTATTGTGATTACTAAGCGAGACTCGAATATCCACACATTTAATGACCTGCAGGGTATGACGGTTAACGTTGGCGAAGTTGGTTCAGGGCATCGATTCACCATGGATGCCATCATGAAAATAAAAGGCTGGAAATCATCGAACTTTGAAGTACAAGTAGAAGCGCCGCAAAGTCAGAACGCTGATTTACTTTGCAACGACATGATTGATGCATTTGTTTACGCGGGTGGTAGCCCTTCGGCGTATCTAATGCAGGTAACGAATCGCTGCGATGTTCGCCTTGTCGGTGTATCTGACGCACAGATTGACCGACTAATTGAGCGCGAAGCTGGATACAAAAAAACGGTATTCAAGAGCAGCCTATATAAAGGATCTGACTCCGATATCTCAACCATCGGTGTACAAGCTTTTTTGGTCTCCAACACCCAAACGGAGAACTGGGTGGTTGATCAAGTGGCTCATAGTATTGTGACCCACCTTCGTAACATTCAAAAGTCGCACCCGGCATTTCGCGGCATGCAGCCCGAATCGTTGTTCATAAGCCATGACACCATTCCATTGCACAGCGGAGCAGGCAATATCTACGTGAGCGCTGGCATGTGATGCACCAATTTCATTAACCGGTAAAGCTCGGGAGGGACGAGCTAATACTTAACAATTTAATGAGGCCGATCAAGGCGCCGAAGCCAAACACTATGACTGCAGTAAACACTTCCCTCGATACACCTGTTGTCCGGTCCAAGCTTCGGCGCTTTGTTTTCATCAAGGCCGGAATCATAAAAAAGCTAAGAGTCACAAACAGGCCAGCAAAGCCAATGGCGACTAAGAAGCCTTTCGGGTAAACGGCACTGCCGATGGTAGGCGGCAAGAAGCAGATCAACACTGCCTTGAATCGCCCCAGGGATCCATTGTCAAAACCAAATCGATCGATAATGAAGTGGAATAGGCCTATGCCCACGCTGACAAAGGAGGTAATGATCGCGCAGTGTGAAAACCACGATAGCTTCAAACCTAACTGATCATTGGCGGTTCTTTGCGACAAGGCAGAAACCAAATCACCAGTGTTACCACCTTGTGAGATCACCTCTAAAAATCCGTCTTGGCCCAACACACCAAAGGTAGACATAATCCATAGCACATAAACGATTAGGGCCAACAAGGTTCCGCCAACTAAACTTTGCCTTACCTTGGTTCGATCACTTTGATAATGGCGAACTAGGGTCGGGACTAATCCAGCGCAAGCAAAGGCTGTGACAAACACGGGCAGCGCGCCCCAGCCAAACTTTAGCTCACCCACACTGGGGTCAATTAACAACGACCAAGAAACGCTTGACGCAAGGTCTAGCAGCACCACGACCAGACTGATCGCCATGAGTGTCATTAATACTGAACTTAATCTGGCGATCCAAGTTGTCCCAACCCACACCAATGACGCAATGGCGGTTGCAAACAGCACACTCAACACGTTTGGTGACACTTTTTCGACGTGACCGAATTGGCTGAAGGTGTGGTTAATAATACTGGCGCCCGCACTGATGTAGGCGTACATCAATATCATCATGATAAAGATCAAACTGGCGTTGTTGATCCTCGCCCAGTTTACCCCTAGCACGTTGCGTACTAAGGTATCGAATGACATGGATGGCCCGTGCAAGGTTTCTTTGTCTTGCTGGATCTCTCCCTGAACCTGAAGGTGTACGTCCAATAATAAATTGGCTGCCAACAAGGTAAAGCACCAAACTAAAATTAAGCCGAACAGACTCCAATACGTCCATGCGCCTGCGGCGACCGTGGGCAAAGCGAACATACCTGCACCAACGGCTCCGCCCGCCACCAGGACCACTCCATGCCAGATAGGCTTAGTTTGTTTGTTCATGATTAGTATGGATTTTTGATCACTTTTGCGGGTTTCTTTAGCTCCCCGTCAAGCAAGGATTTAAAAGCATAGTAGGAAGGTAATTTCCGCAGGCTTCCGTCACGATGATCGACTAACCCATACCCGGGGTTGATAAGCTGCCACCAATAAACATGCTCCACCCAGCCACTGTGCCAGGCGATTTGATAGAACATTTTTAGATACTCGGCCTGAGTATCTTCATCACAAGTACGGGTTGGGTTGCCTGAATTGGGCGTGTATGGCTTGGTATCCAATAAGGGCCAGTTTGTCTCCGGAATCCATAACTTGTCGTCACAACGATTGGATAGCTTGGTCATGGCCTTGGTAAGACGTAACTTGTTTTCCAGATCAAAAATGCCGTATTGCGCGCCGTAAGGTGAATGCCGACGATTTATGTACATCAGCGCGGCATTACCCTGCAATTTGAAGCGCTTGAAGTTGAACAGGGTTCGCCAGGTTAACAAGGGCTCAAAGTCAATTACCGAAGAGCCCAATAGCTTCAAGTTTGAAAACTCATTGCGTAACTCTTCAACCTTTTCTTGTAATAGCAGTGCGTCTCCGGTGTGGGCACACCCCCACTTTGTACGATTTATGGCGTTCCCGATCCAGTAGGCATCGGTCAACTGCTGCGTCTTGCTGATAATAGTCTTAACTTGGTTCTGCCAAGTTTGTAAATCGCGCACGCTATCACGACTTTGCAGGATATTGACAACAAAGTCCGCGCCCTCGAACTTGGACATAAACTCAACATATTTATCAACGTAGTCAGCATCCCAGCTTGGGATGCGTATCAGCAATCGTTTAACGCCAAGCTCTGAAACCATGTCGACCATGTCATCAGCCCATTCATCATCTAAGCTGACGCTCAAGCCAATGAACTCTTGCGGGGTCTTGGTACTTGGCGTTTTTCGCAATAGTAAATATTGAACAGTCAGAATTGGCAGGCTCACCAACGCCGTTAATGCCACCTTGAGGTACTCGACTATATTGCCCAAGCCCGATCTGGGTTTGTCTTCGTCTCGCATTTTGTAAGGTTGGCAAGAGTAAGGGTCCCACCAATCGTGCTCAACAAAGGTCTTTTGAATTGGGCGATGTTTCATTCTGTATCAACCATGGATTTCATACACTAGTCATATGCTTGAGGAACATACTACACAATGCCCCTACTGCGGGGAGCACTTTACGACGTTTGTGGATATTAGCCAAGGCTCACATCGCACCGTTGAAGACTGCTTTGTCTGCTGTCGACCCATCGAATTTGTAATCGAAGTACGTGGGGGAGAAATCGCACGCGTTGATTCCTATACCGATGATGAAACGGCTTATTGAAAAACGTTACTTAAGTGCCTGGCTTATTTCGTGGGCATTTATCACATTCGCTTCTGCGTCATTGAATGTGGACAAACCGTTTATTGACAGCCCAATCGAGTTTATGAAGTCGGTTTTTGATGTGGCCGACAAGGTTCCACCTTGGTCTAAAATCTCACTAGGCTTAGCTTTAGCCGCCATTCTTTTCTTGGCCAATAGAACGAGACTGAGCGTAGGATTGAGAAAGGCATTGATTGTGATCTCCGCACCTGTCGCATTCTATTTGAGCTTGATTGTTTATCCGTTTGAGTACTACCCTGAATTCAAAGCAATAGATTTCTTTCCGGGGCATCTGCTTGTTGCTTGTGTCGGAGGATTTATTTTGGCTTCGGCTTTGAAGAAAAGATCTCGCCAAAAATTTGGTTTAAATTGACTTATGGTCGTCAAAAATTGATACCCATCGGGAGCGTTAATCTAAGCATGAGTCGAATACTGAACCGCCTAGACCGAAAGCATGTGGAGTGGTTATTGGCAAGTTTTGTCATAGGTCAATCCACCTGAAGGCTTACAGCATTAGCGCTCTAGTGCAGGCTACCTCACCAAATTTTGTGGTGATATTTTTATTACGTCCACAACGACACCCGTCAATAAGACCCATCCAATTACACTGGTTGAATATAAAAGTGGTCAACAAAACTGAGCGTTCTCTGTAGGGTATGATTGTGTAGTAGGAGACTCATTGCTTAACTAGTAACTATTATGTCGATAGATCAAGAACAAATTTTTGAAACTCTTCTAGGTGATGTAAAAGACCTAGTGGCAAAAAAAGTAAGGTCAGAGGCAACAGTAGATGAAGCTTTTACGCCTTCACCAACGTCCACCCGAGACTTTGAACTTGATGATCTTGATCACACAATCATATTTGCTAAAGATCGAGAAATACCTGGTTCCAATCAACCAATAAAAGAACCAGTTAGCGTCGATAGTGCCCCACACTCTGATTCGGAGATTACAATGATCTTTTCGTCACATGAATCTCAGGGAGTCGAACAGCCATCAAATTATTTCTATTCCGAGATCGATGAAAAAACTCACCTGATTGGAAGCGACGGTAATGGCGATATTTTTCAATCAGACATCGGCACTGACTCTGCTTCGCAGCTTGAAATCGGCTCAAGGTTAGGTCGATATGTGCTAGACGAGGTGATCACGAATGGAGCAACATCCACCATCTACGGAGCACACCATTGTTATATTCAAAATGAGGCCATCGTAAAGGTACTCAGGCAGGATATCGACGTTTTATCCTATGAACTTTTCATTAGAGAAGCCCAAGCACTAGGTTATATCAACCACCCTAGCGTGGTGCGAATCATTGACGCAAACGTCGATTCAGACACGATATATCTCGTTCTAGAAAAAGTTGAAGGGCAGTCGCTAGCCGATGAACTTCAGGACTGTAATACACTGTCTCCCTCTCGAGCATTGGATTTGTTAGAAGAAATGGTCACTGTTCTAGAAAAACAAGAGTCGTTAGGCATCATTCATTGCGATATCAAACCTGGCAATATTTTCGTCCGGCAAGATGGGCGATATTGTCTAATGGATTACGGCATCTGTAGGGTTGATAAGTCCGTTGAAGGAGCGGTACATCTTTCCAGTATTAATCAAGAAGACCCACTTGAAAACCTAATGGCCTACACGCCCGCTTACGCTGCTCCAGAGCAAATGGAGTCAAGCAATAAGAGTGCTTTGGATAATAGAGTAGATCTTTTTAGTCTTGGCGTCGTTGTTTGGCAGGCACTCACCGGAAAAAAACCGGAGGTTGAGTACGGTGAAGGAGGAATACCTTTAAGAAAACAACTCTCGCCTCTCCAAGAATCAAATCAGAAAGTTCCCGAGGAACTACAGACAATTGTAGAAGGTTTATTGGAACACGAACCAAAAGCCCGTTATCAAAGCGCATCTGAGCTCAGGCGACAAATAGAGCAGTATAGGTATGAGGGCAAACCTCCTAGCCCACCATACGTTGGTAGGGTTTTCGTAGCGCTACCCTTCAGAGAAAATTTTAACTTGGTTTATCAAACGATTCAGAGCGCTAGCGATACCTATCGGCTTGAGGCTCGTAGAATGGATAAGCTAGTCATGGTCGATGATATATGGGGCCAGATTGTGCAAGAACTCAAGTCCGCAAAAGTGGTGATTGCCGATTTTAGTTCTGACGGCACTAACACAATAAACCCAAATGTAGTCACCGAAGCAGCGCATGCTCGAGCTATCGGCAAGCCACTCATCTTGATCACCCAGGGCGCACCTGAAAACATCCCCTTTGATTGGCGCCATTTTCAGATGTTGCAGTACACTTCTGATGAGGCAGGACTCAATAAGCTAAAAGAAGAACTAGTAGCGCGTATTCGGTTTTGCGAGATGAATACTTAGATCAGATGAGAAAGACCACCCATCTACATTTAACTTCCTTTATCGAATGTAGTGGCTACGGTTGTTCCCAAACGAATGTGGGTCAGAGTCTCTTTTAAGTCCTCTGGTCGTACTCATCTCTGGCAATATTGATTTGCTTATGATTTTCATCAGCCCACGACACTAGCTGATACAGGGGTTTAACGATGCCTTTACCAAGCGCTGTCAATTCATATTCTACTCGCACCGGAACCTCTGGGTAGACGGTTCTGGAAACGTATCCATCTCTTTCTAGGTCTCTCAAGGTTTGAGTCAGCATGCGTTGTGATACTCCGACAATTCGTTTCTTTAACGCATTGAATCGTTCTGAACCGTCTACAAGTGCGAAGAGCACAATCATCGACCACTTATCACCGATTTGAGCCACAACGTTTCTAATTGGACAATCACTGTTGTTTAAAAACACTCGTTTTTGGTCTGTTTGGGTGTCTTGTTTCATTTCGGTGTAAACCTCTCTCATTCATTACTTGGTTACCAGAATGTGCCTAGAAACGGAAATAGTGCCTTCTTGTAAAGTTGGTTACTAATAATTACTATGTATTAAATAGTAACTTATAAACTGTTTAGGATAAACCTATGAGAACTTTTTTTATAACTTTGGCTATATCTGCACTCAGCTCATTATCAAACGCGCAAACCATTAATTTTTCGGAGTTAAAGAAAAACTCCTGGACTAAAGAAGAGCAGCAAAACGTCGAAATTATTGGCGACTTTGTACAGAACCTTATGAATGACCATAACTTCGACTATGTTTTGGAAACTTATAACAATAGCTCCTACATTCAGCACAATCGAAACATACCTGACAAAATTGGTGGCCTGGTGAGCTTTCTAGCAGAGTTCGTCGAAGACTATCCAGAGTACAGTTACGACGTTAAGCGTATTTTCGTAGACGGTGACTTTGTGATTTTTCATTCTCACGCCACACTGAAGGAAAAGCATCGAGGAAATGATGAGAAAGGATTAAACATAATCGACACATGGCGCTTAAAAGATGGTCAGATCGTTGAACATTGGGATTCAATACAAGCACTGGATTTTTCTATGCGTTTTTATTCAATGATCAGTGGTGGAAAAACACGTAATTCTAATGGCGTGTTTTAGACATCTAATCTAAATACATTGCGAGCACATCAGCGGTGGTCAGCGTCCCTAGGCTTCCTATTCCTTGCCCTTCTTGCACGCAAGCTTCTTTAGGCCGACCTGACCATTTTCCAGTATCGCCAAAATCCACTAAGACTTCCCAGAGGTCATCTATTGGCAAACTGAAAATTTATTCTGCGGTTACCTCAGGCATGATTATTTTCCTGGTTATGCTTGTCTTGCGTTAGCATTTGGCGCGGCCGCAGTTCTATTCAAAGAGTTCTACAAAGCCGCTACTCAATACCTTTATCTGGAACAACCCGACGTGGTAACAGCCTCAGACCAACCGGCCAGTGATCACTCACGCCTGTTTTGTTAGTGGGATTAAACCTTTGCGGTTGAATAAAGCCTTTACCGTCTTTATCGATGGAGTACTGGCTCGGGTGAAACACCAGCGTTTGAAAGCTGCCCAAATCAGCAAACCAGTTTTTTGAGGAGGCTTGGGTAACACTCAGGCTAGCTGAAACCACAATCTGATCAAGGTATGACCAGGTGTGCCAATTGTCTAATAATCTGTCGGTGTACTTACTTGATCCAGGGGCTAAACATCCTTGGCTAACGGCTGGAGAGCCATACCAGCCCCCTCGTTGCAGCAGCCGATCATAAGCATCGGACGTTGTCTCATTGCAGTTGATGTTGAAGTCGCCAGCGATCAAACTCAAGCTTCCTTCCGGCAGTGTAGCCGCGAGATCACTCACTTGTTTAAAGGCGCGATATCGACACCGTGTTGGATTACTGCCCGACGGAAAATGCACACCAAATACGGTCAATGCATCTCCATCTGGCAACTCTAGCTTAGCCTCCAGAATATCGCGTGTGGCACCACACGTTTCCGTATCTCTGCCAAAGTCCACAACGTGTGCAATCGGCTGGCCAATCACCGGCAACTTGCTCAATATGGCCACATCGATACCCCGACTATCTGGCTCGTCAGAAGTATCCAACTGAATAACATTGTAGCCATGATCAACAAAGTGTTGGTTTACTAGGTCATCCACTACTCGCTTATTCTCTGTCTCAGGTATAACTAGCACATCTGGAACGGAAGGCATTGATAAGACCACATCAGCATAGGCCTTGAGCTTGGCTTGGTAGACTGATTCGTTCCAATCAAGTTCCAGACACTGTCTTAAGTAAAAGCCTGAGTTGAATTTTTCACAAATTCTGGAATGTGCTTTCCCTCGCGCTTTCTTTACCTTCAAGGGCAAGTAGGTGTCGTCTCTGGGATTGGCTGCGTCATCTTCAAAATCAAATAGATTCTCTGCATTGAACGTCACAATATTGATCGGTGCTGAGTGGACGGCCGACATAGATGTAAAAGCGGACAGAACAACAACGAATAGCGTCTGCTTAACTATTTTCCAAGGCAAGGTGCGGTATACAGGGTTCATGTATCTTGTGTTTCTCAATTGAAGTCTCTTTGGTGACTGTACTGACTGTATGGGCCCTACCAAGAGCGACTGAACAGTGATTGAAAATAGTACTCTATCGAACCTGGGTTAAGAATAGATGATCGCTTTTTGATGATCACTTCTAGATAGTCTAGTTATCGATAGGAGCGCAAGTCATCGACTCTTGATTATCCAGTATCCCTTGCATATCTGTTTCATTACTGGCGAAACGGCGAACTAGCATAATGCCTTTTTCAGTCGGTGAAATAACCACCGTTCCATCTAACTTAAGGGTGTTCTGCGAATCTAGAGCCAAGATGAAATCAAAGTTGGAACCTGTAAGCTGCCTATCATTAACAACAAAGAAGTTGTCTGAATTTTGCTGATACAAAGACAGCGACCAGTAACTAGGCCACGTTTCTCCAGACACTCGGACAGGCCCTTGTGTTAAATCATAGGCCATGGAACTGATAATGCTATCTGGGTTCGCGCGCCGAGCTGAGTTGTATCGTGGCCCGTAGCTTTGATTGTGAAAGCAAGAGTTCCAACCACCTGCTGCCTTGGCGATGCGTTCTTCTATGGCAGTCATGACTTTTACAGGCGCAGCATCGATTATGTAAAGCCTTGTTGCCCAAAAGGTGAAAACTGCCAGACCGATAGCGATCGCAGTAAACAGAATTGATCTAAAAGTTAGCATGCCATCCTCTCAATCCTTGGCAGATCTATGTTGGGGACCGCATTCCTAAGACTTTGACTTGGATTGTAGAAACGCATCATCAATTCAAAGGCTTGCTCGGGACTCTCCTGAGAGGGCAACCAAGCCAGTTCAGTTTTTGTACTTGGCTCAGAGGCGACTAAAATCTTCCAACCGCCATCGACAAGCTTAGGAATACTGACGTTATTCCAACTGGATCGATTAATCCGATTTTTTACGTAGTGCTGCGTGCCGCTGTCATAAAGTGTGATAGACCACCAGCGTGAATCGTAAGCATTGCCAGTAACTTCATAGTCACAACTGGAGTTGAGACGATCTCCGTTATTGCCCACCAACGCGACAAAATACAGGGCCTCTTTGGATGACAAAGCCAGCGGCCCACTGATCGCAACCCGAGCCCGTTCTATATCGGAAGCAGCCTGAGAACCTAGTTTTTCCGAGTAAAGCCAGATCGAGTTAGTCTTCTTAAAAGTATCAAAAATATAGTTTTGGTCTCTAATGCTGGCTACGGTTATCTTCCAGGACAACAACGCGGAGAGCGCCATCACTACCAGCACTCCAGCAACGTACAATATCCAGCGAGAGTTAGTTTTCATAAAGTTTTTAGCCGGTGTATTTTATTGAAGTGACTCAAACCCACTAATATCTATGACCCACATGCATCTGTATTGCTGTCTTGAGCGAGTCACGTGCCAATATATATTAGGAATGAGGTTTCGCCGCTGTAATCATAAGGTCCTCACGTGGCATTCGGTCTGGGGAATACTGATTGATTCGGTCGTCATTGGGATAACCTAACGACAATCCGCAAAGCAATTTGTAGTGAGGTGGTATGTTGAACGTTTTTTCCAGCGGTGAGCGCCAGGTAGCAAGCGCACCTTGAGCACAAGTACCGAGTCCTTTTTCCTGTGCTACTAGCATTAGTGACTGCAAAAACAGACCCGCATCAAGAATTCCGTACTCTCGTGCACTGGAGTGTGTAAAAAGAAACATGGCAACCGGCGCATCAAAGAATTCAAAGTTCCGCCTCGTTTGGCGATCTCTGGCCGCGCGATCTTCTCGACTAATTCCCAATGTAGAGTAAAGGCCATAGCCACACCGTTGGCGTCGTTCTATGAATTCAGAAGGGTAACTGTTGAACTGAACGTCAAAATCACCATCAGGCAATACTCCTTTGGTGACAACAGAAAACAGTTTTGCAGGCAACGACATTTGCCTGGTGGCTGCTGCCGTGTCCCACTTTGCTGACAGATCTTTAGCCAAATCATCACGAACCGCACCCTGTGCTACAGCCAATTTAAATGGCTGCACATTGCACCAACTTGGCGCCTTTAGTGCGGTCTCTAATATTTCATTTAGAAGCGCTTCAGGAACAGGGTCTGATCGAAACCCACGAATACTAGATCGTTCGTTCAGTGCGTCAGATACGTTCATTGTTTTCGGACCTTTTTAGTTCAACGGTCACCATCCTAGCATTTTAATTCTGAGCGTGTTGTTCGTTAGTATTGCCATCAGGCAACCTACAAAACACTCAGCTAGCCGCACTTACATCGAGACTACAATGCCCTATTTAGCTAATAATTCCAAAGCTTTTTCGTAAACCGTTTGAGCAAATCAATATCTAAAGAGTCACTCTTGCGAACGCCTGAACATAAATCAACCCCAAATGGCGCAGTTGTCGATATGGCTTCTTTGATATTGGCAGGATTTAAGCCGCCGGCCAGAAACACGGGCTTTGATGACGTTTCAATAAACTTCTTACTAATAGCCCAATCGTGCACTCTTCCCGTGCCACCCAACTCAGGCGTCAAAGCGTTTGGTTTACCACTATCCAGCAAAAAAGCGTGGACATAGGGCTCATAGAGATCAATCAAATCCAGAGCGTTATCATCCTCAATATGAATTACTTGAATCCTGCGCGTGATAGGCAACTGCGCAATGATTGAAGGATATTCCGCGGGATCTATATGTTGAACGATTTGTACGCAAGTCGTACCGCAGTAGTTAACATGATCCACTATTCCATCACCAGAGGTGCGAGACGTGAGCAAAAATGTATCAACTGCATGAGGGACTAACGCAGCTATCTCACGAACCAAGTCGTCTGAAATTATTCCCGGGCCAGACGGCATCTCACCCACCAATCCGAGTGCGTCGGCTCCCCACTCTATAGCTATCCGTGCTTCCTCATGTGAGGAAATACAACATACTTTTAATCTTGTTCGATACATAAGCGTTAAAAATTTCCGGGAATTCACTAAAGGGGACTCAAACGAATTACCAAAAATTATTTTGCCTCCTAATCAACACAAACAGTGTGCATTAGCCCAAACAGCGTTTCAAAGGGTAATGTGGCAGAGAACCGCCAATCACATTATGGCTCAGTCGACCAACATTTTCTTAAGCAATGATTAATTTTACGTTCAGGTTTTCTACGGTAGGATTTACACAACAAGTAACCTACCAACCGCCTCAACCATGACAAACAACAACTCATCCTACTTTTTCAGATCAATAGTAGCTGTGATGCTGAGCTTTGCTCTGACCGCTTGCACCACGATCAACCCCTACACCAATGAAAAACAAACCAGCAAAGCCACCATAGGCGCGGCGACAGGCGCGCTTGCCGGTGCCGTCGTTGGCTTGATCAGCGGTGACAACAGTCGGGAAAGGCGTAAGCGTGCATTACGAGGTGCTGGTATTGGTGCCCTTGCAGGCGGATCGATCGGCTATTACATGGACGTGCAGGAAGCTAAGTTGCGACAAAAGCTACAGGGCACTGGCGTAAGCGTGACACGTCAAGGCAATAATATTGTCCTGAATATGCCATCCAATATTACCTTTGACGTGGATAGCTCTAGCATTAATGGTCGCTTCTTCGACGTGCTCAATTCCGTGAATTTGGTACTTAAAGAATATGATCAAACCCTGATCGAGGTCATGGGTCATACTGACAGCACCGGAAGCAACTCCCATAATCAAGACCTCTCGGAGCGCCGAGCTAACGCCGTTGTAGCCTATTTCAAAAGCCGTGATATTCAGCCGCTACGTTTAGCAGGTTATGGCCATGGAGAAAACTATCCAGTTGCTGACAACTCAACACCTGCCGGTCGTCAGCAGAACCGTCGTGTGGAATTGGTCTTAGTCCCCATTACTTAACAATCCGATCTTAGCAATGATTAGGGTCAGAGAATTGGACTTGAAATGTAGAGTCTGACCCTTTTTGTTTAGCCTCTCTGTTTAATTCAGGCAAAGTATTTCTCAAGCGATGAGCTAAGTTAAGCTCGACAACGGAACGAAACCTTCACTGTTTCTTGCTAACCTCATCTCCATTAATGAGGTTTTTCATAAACAACGCCGTCAGCATGAGTACCAGACTGCGGCAAAGAGGTATCTTGAATGTCGCTACGAGTTTACAAAACGCTAATTTCTACCATCGCACTTACTCTAGCGTCGGGTTTGACGTTAATCGCTAGCGCAAGCGAAAAGACTCTGTCAGCCCAAGAATCAGACCCAAAGGTCATGGGATGGATGCAAGGCTTTCCCCCCGCGCCAGAAAAACTAATCCTACAGCCGGACAGCAACTACTTTAGCTTTCCTAAGCTAAGATGGTCCGTGTGCCACTTACGCGAGTTCCTGCCAACAGAAGAGATCAGCAGGGGGCTTGGTGCGCCTTTACCGCTTAACTATCCATCTAAGGAATCGCTAGCCAAACTCGCCGAGCAGATAGATTCTATTTCGTTCAAACCAACGAACTCTACCGATGAAATGTCGTGGAAAGAGTCACTATACGCAAACTACACCGATGGCATTTTAGTGATGCACAAAGGGGTTGTGGTCTATGAGAATTACTTTGGCTGCCTCAATGAAGCTGGCAAGCATGCGATCATGTCGATGACGAAGTCAGTAACCGGATTGCTTGCAGAGATTCTAGTGGCAGAGGGAGTTCTGGATGACTCAGCAAAGGTAAGAGAAATTATTCCCGAAATCGGCGAAAGTGCATTCGCTTCTGCGACGGTGCGGCAAGTTATGAATATGACCACTGGGGTAAAATACTCTGAGGACTATTCAGATCCAAATGCTGACATTTGGAAATACTCTCAGGCTGCGAGTCCTTTACCCAAGGCCAAAGATTACGACGGTCCAAACGGCTACTGGGAATACCTTCAACGAGTAAAGCCTGACGGCAAGCACGGAGACAGTTTCCACTACAAAACGATCAACTCGGATATGTTGGGCTGGATAATAAGTCGAGTTACCGGTAAAGCGGTCACTGAACTGGCTTCTGAGAGAATCTGGAGCCGAATAGGTGCCGAACAAGCGGCGTATCAAACTGTCGATGGAAAAGGTGTCCCATTTGCTGGCGGAGGCATCTCTGCTGGCTTGAGAGATCTGGCTAGATTGGGTCAACTGATGTTAAACGGTGGGGTTCTCAATGATCAGCGCTTGTTTCCAGCGAAAGTTGTCGAATCAATATCGGCAGGGGGGGACCGCAGTAAGTTTACCGGCTTTCCAACCATTCCAAACGGCAGCTACTACAGCCAATGGTGGGTCTTTCATAACGACCATGGTGCATATGCGGCAAGGGGTGTTCATGGCCAGACTATTTATATCGACCCTACCGCTGAAATGGTTCTCGTTCGACTAGCTTCATTTCCACAAGCTAAGAACGGTTATATTGATCCCACATCGCTGCCAGCCTACCAGGCGTTATCCGAGTTCTTAATGTCTTTAGAATAAGCAAAGCTTATATCTTAGTGCTGACATGAACGGGTGTGTAAGCTATGGCCTCGCGGACACTTCTTAGGGAGCGAGATACGATGCGATATTGACCCTGAACTTGTCTCAACAAGGTTCAGGCTCCGTATCGCGTGAAAGGTATACAGTTTGAGACGGAAAAGCAAAACCACTTCCACCTTTTTCGACTATTTCATCGAAACTTAACAGGATGGATTCTTGCCTCTCCAGAAACTGATCATAATCCTTCGCCGAGATATAAGCGAAGATCTCAACATCCTTAGAACTCGCACCGAACCCGATGAATCTGACTCTCAAGGAGTCCTTTGCGACGACAGGGTTTTCTATCAAGTTTAACCTTAACGAATCCAGAATCTGCTCCAGATTGTCGGTTCTCGTTTCGTAGCGAAGATTCAAGATTGTCTTCAACAGAAACCTTCTGCGTAGGGTGAAATTCTCAATTCGCTCGGACGATAATTCGCCATTGGGGAACGTCACCACTGTATCTGTTCGGGTACGTATTCTTGTAGATCGCAAACCAATGTGTTCCACCGTTCCGAGCAAATCACCAATCTGACAGAAATCCCCTACTCGGAACGGCTGATCAATGACGATGATGATACTTCCCACGATGTTTTCGATTGCTTTCTGCGCTCCTAATGCAATCGCTATGCCTCCTATACCGAGAGCGGCTAGCCCAGTAGTGACATCTATCCCATAACTATTTAGTACCAGGATTGCCGTTACGATGATTAGGGTTACTTTTGCGATAGCTCTGAAAAATATTACTAGAGATACTCCCCCTAATCGCTTTTTTTCTCTCAAAATCTTTTCACCCTGAGCAGAAATCGAGTTCATAAGGGACCAAAACGTAATAAACAGCGCAATCCATAAGAAGCTAACCGTTATGCTACCGACTTCCTGTCGAATAACGATCGATATACCTAGAAGCCTTTCTGCCCACCAGAATAGTAAGACCCCTATAACCAAACAAAAGGGAAAGATCAGAGCATAGAGCACTTCAATTCTTTGGTTTTTGCTCTTCAAAGCGGCAATAGCTATCGACCTTCTCATGAGCAAGTACAATATCCAGGCAATGATTGTTGAAGAAATCATTAATATTGGAATGGATATCCAATGTGCTACTGGAGCTCCTCGCCAGACCTTATCTTTCAGTATTTGAAGAGAATATTTGTCGATTAGTGATTGCTTGCTTAGGTCGACAACAGAGACTAATTCCAAAATGGTTTGCTTTGAGATCAGCCAATCGTATGTGTCAGGAGATATCAAAACTCTCTCAAGATGTATAGGCACCTCATTTGAGCCTATCTGGATAACACCAATTTTTTCAAAATTGGGAGAGAGCCCAACTTCATCTGAACCTGTAGGTGAATCCGATACAAGCCCAATGGGATAAATAGTCCCTGAGCTATTTAACAAATTCGGGAAGTGACTGATAACCCTTTTGGTTTGCGCAGAAGAAATACCCCTTGTTCTACTTAGGTCGAAGCTTTCTGATAGCCGGTCGTTTGAATCGGATGCCAGTGCAGCTATTAACCTGCTCACTGCCTTTCTGGGTGTGCTCTCTTCAATTGCCTCTGTAACCTCCTGTTCTATCTTGGGTAAGCTCTGCGCATACACAACTAAAGACTGAGTAAACGGTGAGAAAACTAAAAGGACAAAAACAATAAGCCTAAGTAACTTCGCTAACATAATTTGGAATGGGTAGGGATAGAGAAGTTTGAACGACAATCAAACAAGGCGATCAAAGCGGCACAAAAACCCGAAATGTTGGAATTTCAATAAATCCAAAGTTTAAGGATATTGAGTGTGAATCTTGTGATGGCACAATTGAACTTAGGTTTGGCGCAGCTCAGTACGAACACTTTTCAGAAAATTAATTCCAAGCACTTTGTGTATCGGTGAAATAACCTGAAACGGTGACACCTAACAATATTTGTCTACGACAGGACACTCCGAGAGATTACTATCCGCGCATGGCTGGCAGGATGTAGGTTTTGCCTGTGTCCTTTGAAGCCTTGTTTAGGTGCTCTAGTCGATGCTTTATGTCTTTATGGATAGATAGAAAGAGAGCCTGGATAATCCTATCGTCTGAATTGAGGCCCACTTCGTAAACGGAATCAAGCAAACCCTCAGAACTCATCTTCAAGTCGGTTCCCTGTAGCTGATTACAAACTCGACAATATTTAGACAGCTTAACCAGCTCTTGGCTGTTGAGTTCGCCGATGGATATTTCTTTGACGACTTGATTACCACTACCACCAGAAATCAAGCCACCCAAACTTAAACTCGACAGTCTTATATTCATACCCGCTAACGACCCTACTGATTATCGAGCACCTAATAAAATTGGTACAGGCAGGCGGCTTTTCACTACATCAACCCTATTTAAATATTGCGCCTACCTGCACCACAATGGGGGGCAAGGTGCCAATCGCCTTTACAAGTGCTCCTAATAGTAAAGACGTCAACGCTCGTAAAACCCGCCATTTATTTTTTCTTTTTTTTAAATATAGTTTTTTGCATGGAGATAGGCTTGCCATGCTTTAGGGAATTTAACTATCCCAAAAACGAATATTGGGTATATTCGTCACGCTTTTAGCGATCCATTTGTACAAGCAGCCATGCTCTGGCGGTACTTAGTTTCCTTTCCACTGTCCGTTTTGACATTTGACACTCAGTAGCTAATTCATCATTGCTCAAGCCGCCGAAGTACCTCATTACAATCAGATCAGCCAACTCCGGTTTTAACTTGGCTAACTCTTGGATCGCATCATCTAGATCCAGAAGAGATTGGTTACTGATATTCAGATACCCCATTCTCTGCTCATCAAATTCGATAGGGATATGGTTTTCATTGCGTTTGATTCTGGATTTTCTTCTGGCGCTATCAATCAGTATCTGGCGGCAAGCTTGAGAGGCCGATAGCAGAAATTGCCTTCGATTTTCCCATTCTTTAGTTTGGTTGATATTCAATTTAAGAAAACACTCATGAGCCAGTTCGGTGACACATAGTGTCCCTTCTGACCATTGGTTTGAATGGTGGCGTCTGGCGATGGATTTTAGGTGGTCATACACATAGGCAATGACATCCTCGCCCACTCTGACGTGACTATCATCGTGCTGATTCAAGAACAGAGTTATGTCGTCAGGCTCATTCATCAGTGTATGGTAACCTAATTCGGGCAATCATAATGTTTACGACGACTCACAGTTACATGGCCTAGCAAAGCTTCATTGAAGCTGCTGTGTTGGATCAATCTACAAAGAGCGCTAAATAATGAAAAACAATAATAACAATGCAGGACATCCTGGTTCGAATGATCAAACTCTTTTCTCAATTGTAGAGACACTATCTACAGTGCCGGCGAGTAGGCGTTGGGAGCGACTACAAGCAATGAAACTTGATGAGGAATTACACGCTCAAGTAGAAACCATGCTAGCCAAACTTGATGAAACGCGCTCCATATTCGGCAAACCGATCACCGACAGAATGGTAGATGAAGACACCTGGGACGCAAATGCGTGGGTCGGCAAAAAGCTAGCCAACGTGGTACTCGAAAAGGTTGTTTATCAGGGGCGTGTAACTGCCGTCTTCAGGGGCTTACAAACCGATCCTTTCGAACGAGCAGTGATAGTCAAGGTCGTACGGCCTGATGTAACAAGCGAAATGGCGGAGCTGATACGATTTGAACAAGATTGCTTTGCTCGATTGCACCATCCCAACATTCCGTCGATTTACACTTCCGCGTCCACAGAAGAAGGTCTCCCCTATTTGGTGATGGAGTTTATTGAAGGGATTACCTTGTTGGATTATTGCGATACAAACCAGTTGTCGATCAGACAAAGGCTAGAAGTGTTTGCTCGGGTGTGTGACGCCGTTGGTTATTGCCATTTGTCAGGCATACTACACCGAGATATAAAACCTTCTAATATTTTGGTTAAGGATGTTAGCGGTAGAGCCGTTCCCTACGTAATTGATTTTGGTATCGCGACAAGATTAGACTCCGCTGACAACGACCCACTGAACTCGCTTGCAGGCACTCCGGTCTACATGAGTCCGGAGCACTTTGAAGACTTGAGTTCAATGGATTCTAGGTCGGATATATATTCTCTTGGCATTGTCCTATTTGAGTTACTTGTGGGGAAGATTGCATTCCCAATGGACACCAATTCGATAAATCGATCTACCAGTTATCAAGACGTATCGCAGCAACTAAACCTGCGCACGCCCAGTGTTTATCAACGAGCGCTGAATGAAACAAAACGAGCGCTGCTAGCAAAACAGCGGGATATCTCACCACAGAAACTGGGTATCACCATCAACAATGAATTGGATGCCATCTACAAAAAATGCGTCGCCAAGGAGCGAGAGAATCGCTATCGATCAATCGATAGATTAATCAAGGACATTCGAAACTATCTAGATGGGAATCCGGTTTCGGCGTATTCAAAACAAAGATCTTATCGGCTTAGTAAACTTCTCAAAAAGAACAAAGCTGTATCGACACTGGCTGGCATAGGGATACTGGCAACACTCTCTGCAATAGGAATTCTGATTATCAAGAACGCTGAAATACAAGAAAGTTACGATCTTGTGCTATCGGAAAAAGAGAAAGTGGAAGCGGTTAGTGAGATGTACACGAACCTCTTTAATATTGACTCTATCAACATCAGTGCCCAGGACATCGACACCCAAGACAGGTCAGCCGTCACTTATTTCCTAAACCGCGGCTTAAATGAGCTTGATTCACAGGCAAACTTAGACGCATCGGTTTCTCGAACGTTAAAACACGAGATCGCCAAAACTTATCGTAATCTAGGAGATCATGAAAAAGCGCTTGAAGTGTTAGTTCTGCTTAAAGAACTAACTGAGGGTGAGCAAACGAAGGAAAGGCTCGATTACCTAACCTCTCTATTTGATGTTTTACACGAACTGCAAAAAAGCGCCGAAGCAAAGAACGTTATGGATGAAGCGATCGTGCTTGCTAAGCAACTCGGCACAGACGAGCTAAGTTTGATTGCGTTAAAGATAGAACGTGCAAGAGCCAATTTGGTTTTCGAGCCAGTAGAGACATTTAGAAATTTGGTCGGCCTGCTTGAACAGTACGAGACCTCAAATTTCTCTGATAGCCCGAACTCGCAAAGCGTCGAGTTTAATTTGCTGATCAGTATCCTAACCGCTTCCCAGTATGTTGATAACAGTGGTTATGCACCATCTGAAGAGGACGCTAAGGCGTATCTAGATAGAGCACGCGCCATCGCGGAAAGAATCAATCCCGCGGGAGACAGTAAAATCGATTTTCTTATGATGCTGACTTACGAGGGCGTTTCACTCAATCGACAAAAAAAATACACCGAATCCATACCGATTTTTCAAAAGGTGTATGAGACCTGCCTAGAGTGGTACGGCGCTTACTCCACTCATACGATTAACTACGGTATTAATTTTGCTCTTAGCCTGCCGCCAAGCAAAGACCCTGACTTGCTCCCAGACGGTTTAAGCAAAGAAGGCGTTTTAGAGGTTCTAAATTCACTACACCAAACCATCTACAGTTTGAATGAAAGGAGCCCCAGTATTGAGCTGAAGATTAATTCAATCCTGGCGCAATATCTGGCCGTCGATCGGCTTCCCGAGGCATTGAAATACGCTTCTATCACCGAGGGCATCATTTTAGATCCAGATAACAAGTCGAACCTGTCTCCTGTAGAGCTGGTTATTGCTAGTCATTATGCGGCAGAGATATTTTCCTTTTTACCTGAAAACTATGAGCGAGCTTTGGCAAGACTCGATGATGCGATCGAAGTAAGTCAATCTAATCAAGTTATTCCGTTCACTAAAGCCGACGTATACGGTCTAAAAGCCATGATTTTGCTAGATCAAGGCGCGAACGAGGATGCTTTGGAAGCAGCCAAACTATCGGTAAACGCTCTGGAGGCAGCGAGCTTTGACCAACAAGCAACCGAGTATCTGAGGAACTCAGTGATCCTACATTACGTTAACTACGTCAACTCACCCAGCCAAAAAAACTTAGATAGCCTAAGATCAACTTGGAGGGACATAAACCCCGCTGACTTAACTGATCGATTCATAGCGAACCCATTAAATGCGAAGATGATCGCTCTGATCGAGGCTGAATAGTCTAAAGGTCATCACTCAAAGTAAAGTTCAGACTGTAAACATCTCATTGCGCCAAATAGCGACCAATTGAATTGACATAAAAAACCATTTCGGTGTTCGCTTTTATCTTATGCTGCCCTTTTACCTTGGCGCTGAAGAAGCTACTCGGCGATAGCTCGGCTTTGTTCTCCTCATCTGCCCACTGATACTCCCCAGTGCCTGTAACAACCACCGCCTTAAGTCCATTGGGGTTTTCTATCGAAACTTGATAGCCCGCTGGAAACTTTATAAAAGTACCATTAGCAGCCTCAGGGTCCCCCCATAAGTAGGCCACTTGTACTTGGTCTTTATCCAACCAAGCTAAATCATTGGCACCAAGCCAAACCAAATTGCGCTGCTCGACGTTGATTGGTCGCTCTCCATTGTCGTACGCCTCAGAAGCCGGTTTTACAAGATAAGGGCCATTATCAATTTCTAAATAGATTAGGTTTTCTTGTCCATTAGCCGCGGTAATGTGACTTTCACCAGCAGGCTGAGTCCAAAAAGAACCCGTTGGCAGCCACATTGTCTGCGCCGTCGGATCGTCGTTATGCAATAAACCCTCAATTACCACACCGCGATACGTCACGTTATGAATGTGCGGGGGCGAAGAAAACCCCTTACTAAACTTCACCAGCATCCCAGTTGACTTATCTTTTGTTCGATCCCCCCACAGATCAGCGGCTTTTGGACTTGCATCACCGCGTAGCGGGTTAAGTAAACCCCATTTGATATCATCCTTTGCGATCATCACAGGATCTTTAGCCATGCTTAATGGACTTAATGAAATCAAGCCTGCAAACAAAATCGCAATAATAAATCTATTCATAACTGCCATTCTCCAAATATGTAAACCCTCATCGAGCAACGTCAATAATAGTCCTTTTTAGCAAATGCTTGTTAGTTATGAGCCCGCATATAACTGTGTGATTACAACTGAATCAATAGGGTTCAGAAGCCTATGCTTCGATTATCTGGTCAAGCACCGAATCGACTCGATTCATAAGTTCTTCAATCAACTCTAGTTCTGCGCTACTGACACTACCAACCATTGAGCTAACGATACTATTTTGTATTTCGAAAGATTGGCTTACTAACTGTTCTGCATTTGCTGTCAGCCAAAGGCGCTTGATCCTAGAGTCAGCTTCATCGGTCTTTCTTTTAATGAGACCTTTCTCTTCCAAGTTGTTGATGTGCATCGACAGATTACTCTTTACCGCCAATAAGCTATCCGCTATCTGTTTTTGGGTTGCTCCCGGTTGAAAAAAGGTAGCCATTAGAATTTCGTGTTGCGGGAGGCTTAGCCCAATTTCACTGAGTTTCTTATTTAGGGCCCTTTGTACCTTTAGATTTACTCTTGCTACCAACAACCAAACATCAAAGCCCTTAACTTTTGTAATTTCCAATTTTCTACCCATCTAAACGCCAAATTAGTTCAGTTGTGAACTATTCTTCACAACACCAATATAATATAGTTCGTATGTGAACTATATTATATTTCAATTGAAGCAATGAACAATCAAGATTTATCAAAGCCTCCCAAGATCAACCTGATTAAGGAACTTCGTGCAATCAAAGATATTGCCCTGATGCCGTCCTATTTATTGATCTCAAAAATAGCCAATCCATCTCATCCTAAGAGAGAAACACCGGTGCTGCTAATTCCAGGTATCGGAACTGATGACAGAGTCATGATCCCGTTCAAAAAGTACCTAGAAAATTCCGGTTACGATTGCTTCGGCTGGGAAATGGGAACCAATCTGGCTGGCCTAGACAAACGGTACGACAAATCCGATCTGTCTTGGAAAATTGATTCGTCGCGTAAAAACAATGGTGAACTGGGTGTTGCCTATCTTTGCGATCAGATGATCAAAAGAACCAAAACCATCTACGAGAAAACTAAACGTCCGGTAGCACTGGTTGGTTGGAGTCTCGGTGGCAGCATAGCGCGTGAAGTCGCACGCGACATTCCTGAGTACGTAGAGTGTGTGGTGACACTCGGCTCTCCGGTCCGAGGGGGGCCAAAATACACCTCCGCGTCTGAGCAAATGCAGAAACGGGGGCTAGATTTAGAGTGGATTGAACAATTAGGGATTGAACGAGACCGCACACCGATTACCCGCCCGGTAACGGCGATCGTTAGCAAAGACGATGGCATTGTGGGTTTCGGTTCAACTATCGACCACATTACTTCAGAGATAGAGCATGTTCAAACAAACATTTCTCACCTAGGCATGGTCTTTAATAAGCAGGCTTGGGACATTGCTTTATCCGCCCTAAATAGAGCCTAGTTTGCAAAACGTAAATCAATAAATCGAATACAAGCATCGCGATTCATATTTTAGGACTCATCGAACGATTTCAATAATCGCTCTTTTTACCATTTGCTTGGCGGTTGTGAGCCCGGACATATCCGTGTAGACATTCCCCGTCTGACCGGAGTGATGTCCTCGGCCGATAAGGCTCATAAAATAGAAGGGCTGATCATCTTCTAAATCTACTTCTGCGGAATAAATGACTGACGGCTGAGCCGTGTTACCACTGCCGCTGTAGATTGGATCATTTGGATACGCCGCTGGATGGTATTTTTCGTTGTAGTCGAAAGATCGATTTAGCTCCATTTTTATAACCACTTTCTGATTCCCTACTGAACCTTCGAGTTTGGTATTCAGATCAAAGCTGGCTAATGGCGTGGCGCCACTTAAGGCGTCAACAACGGGCGCCGATCGACTGGGTGCCAACAGGCCATCTTCACTCGCAACACCACGCGAGTGAAACCAATGCGGTAAAGCTTCGGGACGTCGAACCTCTTCGTCAGAGAACAACCCAGCAAAGTAAGATCCTGTTGCTGCTTTCTTGGTCACGTACAAAGTTTCAAGATACTCTCCCGAGGTAGTCTCAGCCCAGATGGCCATTTGCGGCGTTCCCGTTGTGGTGACTCCAAGCACCTTAGCCCCGGGGCCGGAATAATGAGGACCCGCTTTGACATCAACATTGATCATGGTGCCCTTGGCATCATATTTGGTAGTCAGCGTGGCCGATATGGACTGATCAATCGGGCGTACTTCTTTGATGGCGTAACCCGCATCAACTATCCATTGCACGGGCGGGAGTTTAAAAACCAGGCTGAATACTACCACCGGTATGATTAGATAGGTCGCTCGTCGCCAGGTGCGAACAGAACCTAACTTAAAGTAGGACATCATCGGCTTGAAATTGTTCTTGATATGCCAGAGTCCATAACCGACAAATAGCAAACCAAAAACAGAGTGTATGGCCGACAACATTGGGTTGTATCGCAGCACATAGGAGAGCAAGCCAGTAACCAAGATTGTGATGAAACCCAATAGCATCAATATACTTACTATTGGACGAACGTGTTGCTTAGTCATCTAATACCTCCATTGCAGCAATCATCCTTTCAAAAGATAGAAACATTCTTTCCCAAGCCTCATCAGCCTGAATATCAATTCCATTAAAGTGGCGTATCTTACGAGCGCGAACAGCCGCGTAGTGAATAGCGAAAACCATCATATTTACGATGGATGGCCAATCGGCATTCGGCAAGTTTAGTTGCCGCATGGATTCGGCCATTTTTAAACCCATTTCTTCGCGGACGTGTTCGAGTGCTTCGGTTAATCCGTTGCGTTCAACGGTTTCCCACGCCAAGATTTCAATCGTAGTAGGTCTAGCTCGCAAGGCTTGAGCGTAGCGACGAAATACCAAAGTCAGCGCTTTGCTGCCCGGCAAGGATTGCAGCTCAGCTTGTTGTTCTTGCGTACCAAGTATTTCTTCGACGCTGGGCCAGAAATCCGCAGACGCCGCATAAGCTTTATATAAGCCTTCTAAACCATCGAAGTATCGGTAAATAAGCACCTTATCCACGCCGGCTGTCCGTGCTACGGCATTAACACCAACGGCATTGAAGCCTTTTCTGCCGATCAATTCGCCGACGGAGGACACTAATTTACTTTTCGTTTCGAGCTTATCTCTCATACATCACGGTCAATTATGTCACCTTTCGGTGACTTTATATCACCAGTCGGTGACAAAAGCAATGTACCCCAGTGTTTTCATTCAAGTTCAATAGATTTTGCTTAAGCCTTGTCTAACTCTGGCGTTAGATTTTTTTGAACACCAAGTCCCAAACGCCGTGTCCCAAGCGCTTACCACGAGCCTCGTACTTTGTACCGGGTCGGTAGTCCGGTTTAGGAGCATATCCATCAGCGGTGTTCTCTATCTTCGAACATCCCTCTAGCACTTCTAGAATGTGCTCCGCATAGTTCTCCCAATCGGTGGCAGCGTGGATAACGCCTCCCTTCTTTAGCTTATCGCAGAGCGTGTTTACGAACTCAGGCTGAATTAGCCTGCGTTTGTGATGACGCTTTTTATGCCAAGGATCAGGGAAGAAAATTTGCACTCGGTCAAGACTCTGATCGGGGATCTGCTGATTCAAAACCTGAACGGCATCGTCGGCCGAGACTCTGACATTCTCTAGTTCCTGATGCAGCACGTGAACCAAAAGGCTGCCCACGCCTGGCCTATGCACTTCAATACCAAAGAAGTTTGTGTCAGGACTGGCTGCGGCCATCTCAGCCAGCGACGCCCCATTGCCAAAACCAATCTCTAATACAACCGGAGCCTCACGTCCGAAAAGGCTCACTAGGTCGAGTTGCTCATCATCTAGGTCCACACCCAGACTCGGCCATGCTTTATAAAGTGCATTTTTCTGACCTTTGGTCAGTTTGCCCTCACGCTTTACAAAGCTACGAATTGGCCTCAAGAATTGATTATTGTCAGACACAGGATGGACCCAATTTTTGAACGGTGGCGTATTTTACCTAGCGAGCTTTGTAATAGCCATGCCTCAAAAGAATTCATGCCATGGATTGTTTATTGAGCTTCGATATTACTTTGAGAATGCGCTTTCTTCATTGGATGGCTATGTGGCTCAAAAACATTCTACTGGAAACCAGTATTGATGCCTGTATGATGCTTTGACGACATCTATCCAGCAATAAACATTATGCTTGAGCAATCCATCGCTTTCGTAAACGACCTTCTATGGGGACGTTGGCAGATTCTTATTTATCTGCTGGTCGCCGCTGGTCTGTGGTTCACCTTTGTGTTGGGCGCAGTGCAGATTAAGCATTTCGGCCATATGTTTAAGCTAATAGGTAAAAGCACACAATCGAGCAAGGAAGGGATCAGTTCTTTTCAAGCCTTGTGTACCAGCCTCTCAGCCAGGGTTGGTACCGGCAACTTGGCGGGAGTCGCAATCGCAATCTCATTGGGTGGTGCGGGCGCTATATTCTGGATGTGGGTCATCGCCATTTTGGGTATGGCAACTGGATACGCAGAAAGCCTGCTGGCGCAGGTTTATAAGGTCCGAAACCGTCAAGGTGAGTTTCGAGGTGGCCCAGCCTACTACATTCAACAGGGACTCGGGCAGCGCTGGTTGGCGATCGTTTTTTCCATCTGTCTCTTTATGGGCTATGGGCTGTTTTTTAGTGCCATGCAGGCAAACACCATCGCCGACGCCATCAACCACAGCTATGGTTTTTCGACCACTTCTATTGGCCTGGTGATTACCATTTTGGCTGGCATCATTGTGGTGGGCGGACTCCGGTCTATCGCGCGCTTTGCTGAGTTAGTCGTACCTTTCATGGGCATAGCTTATGTACTGACTGCATTGGGGATAACGCTTTTAAACATTGAACTTGTGCCCGGCATGATAGCTGACATCGTGTTGTCGGCCTTTGGTTTACAAGAGGCAGCAGGGGGCGCCATTGGTGCGGCTATTAAAAATGGTATTCAGCGCGGACTTTTTTCCAACGAGGCCGGCTCAGGAAGTGCTCCACATGCGGCCGCAGGCGCCACACCCAACCCGAATCATCCTGCCACCCAGGGCTATATTCAAATGCTTGGTGTGTTTTTTGACACCATTGTGTTGTGCACTTGTACCGCCGTTGTCATTTTATTGTCTGGGATCGAACCGAATGGGGAATTAGGCGGAATCAGAATTACGCAAGACGCAATGCAATCGCATATTGGTGGCTATGGTGGGCATTTTGTTGCCACCGCCATTACGTTTTTTGCCTTCACTTCAGTGGTCGCAAATTACGCTTATGCTCAAAGTAACCTCAGAATCTTCAAGTTGGACAATGCCTGGGGAAACTGGGGCTATACATTTGCCTACCTGGCCATGGTGTTTTGGGGCGCCGGGGCAACGTTAAAACAAGTGTTGGCAGCGGCCGACATGGCCCTTGGTTTGATGACCGTGGTCAACGTAATTGCACTGATTCTACTCACTCCCACCATTCGAGCGGTTAGCAAAGACTATTTCGCAAAAAAAGAGGCAAATAAAGAAATCACTTTTTCTACCCGCAGCTGTAAGGTTCAAGGTCATACTGAAGCGGGAATCTGGCACGACAAAGACTGAATCCGTGTCATTAAGCTGACTTACTGAATGACTATGATCACGTTCATTTGTGAAGTGAAATTTGTAAGATCATGATCGGATTGAAGCCAGTGTTGAGTTTGCTCGCCGCACTATCTTGCTGCATGAGCACGGTATCGGCAATTGAAGTACATGGCCATCGCGGCGCTCGAGCGGTGTTGCCAGAAAATAGCCTTGCTGCCTTTGAGTATGCGCTAAGCGTTGGTGTCAATTCACTTGAGTTGGATACGGGTGTGACTAAAGACAATGTGGTGGTTGTCTATCATGATCAAAAAATCAATAGAGACCTTTGCCAATACAAAGATGGATCGCCAATCAAAGCCGACCTTTGGGTGCATCAATTAACTCTTCAACAGATCAAAGGCTTTGACTGTGGCAGCAAACCCAACAAGTGGTTTCGCGAGCAAGAGTTAAGACCAGGGTCAGAAATACCCACACTTTCTGAAGTTTTCGATCTGGTTATTATGTCCGAGTTAAGTAATGCGGATACCGTGACCTTCAACATTGAAACCAAAAGCAAACCGGAGTTTCCTTCAGCGCAGCCATCACCAAAGCAATTTGCCAAGCTCATCATTAACGAGGCCAGTCAGTACGAGTTTTTGAACCGTATTATTCTGCAGTCCTTTGATCATCGAACATTGGTGGCCGCAAAAGAGCTAAATCCAATGATACCAACCGCAGCACTATTCAGACGCAAACCTGAAAGCTGGGTAGAATCGACTCGGGCAATCAATGCCGATATTGTGTCCCCAAGACACAGCGATCTCACGCCAGAATACACGACTAATATCAGAGCCGCTGGCCTTAAGGTGATCCCGTGGACTGTAAATCACACATCAGATTGGCAACGGTTAGTTAGCATGGGTGTGGATGGCATTATCACCGACGACCCAAAGGGACTTATCGACTATCTAAACCAAATCGATTTTGAAGCTAATTAGAGCGTCAGCACACCGATCACACTGGCGGTCATGCAGGTAGCGAGCGTGCCACTCACAATACTCAAGAGGCCCAACTGCGTAATCTCTCCGCGCCGCTCCGGCGCCATTGCTGACAATCCACCAATCAATATTCCTAGACTTCCAAAGTTTGCAAAACCACATAGAGCATAGGAAATTATCAAATCGCTTCGGGGGCTAAGAGCTTCTTCCGGAAGTTGGCTTTGCTGAATAAACGCTAAGAACTCGTTAAAAATGGTTTTCACACCCATCAGCGTGCCAGCCGAGGTGGCCTCTGCCCAGGGGATACCCATCAACCAACACAGCGGTGCCATGATCCAACCTAGCACGCGTTCCAACGAAATAGGCGCCCCGTAGAACTCCGGCAATAACCCAAGCGCCGAATTGGTGAGTGTCACAAGCGCAATAAACGTCACGATCAGAGCAAGGATGCCAAGCATCATCTGCATGGCACTGACCGCACCCTGCGAGATGGCATCCATTGGCCCACTAAAATCGAACGCGATTTCAGCGTCTGAGGGAGTAGGCTCACCTTCTTGCGGAACCATGGTCAGTGATATCAACACAGCCGCGGGCACGCTCATGATCGAGGCCGTGAGGATATGACCGACCGCATCTGAGATCACCTGATTCAAAAACGTTGAATAAAGCACCAACACGGTGCCGGCCACGGTCGACATCCCTAAGGTCATCACCATAAACAGTTCGGCATGACTTAATTTCTTAATACTGTTGCGGATAAACAGCGGTGCTTCCACCATGCCGATGAATATGTTAGCTGCGCCGGACAGAGCCACCGCTCCACCAATATTCAATGTGCGCGTAAATAACCTTGCCAAGCCTTCGATGATGAAAGGAAGGATTCGCCAATGCGAGAGCAGAGCAGTAAGAGCACCGATTACAATAATCAACGGGAAGGCCTGGAATGCCAAGACGTAGCTATTTTCTGGCTTTGTCACGTCGAATGGTGCGGGGCCACCTCCGATGAATCCGAACACAAAGGCCGTGCCAGCATTTGTCGCCGCCTGTAGAGACAATACCGCCTGATTCATATACGAGAAAAGAGTTTGGAACAGTGGCACCTTCAAGAACATCAAGGCTAAAACAAACTGCAATCCGATTGCCGCTAGCAGTAATCGGATGTTCAATTTCTTGGTCCCTCGGCAAAAAAGTAATGCTATCAATGGGAAAGCGACAAGTCCTAATGCACTTTGTAAATTAGAAGAAATATCCATGTAAAAAAGCCGCTGCCTCAAGATCAAATAATGACTGAACTTTAGCTGGATTTGAGGTAGTCAACAACCAACATTTATATGACAATCCGGAACTAATAAACATTTTGTAATATTTCTTTTACAAATGGTTTATAGGATATCAGGCTGCTTACTCCTAGGCAGTTCAAACGAAAGTTTTGACCTAAAGTAACTTAAACGGGCGCGCCTGTGCCCAGAAGAGGATAAACAACATGCAACACATGAAAAAAAGAGGTGTGGCAAAAGCTATTACTGGAGTCGCGATCACGCTATTCGCCGCCGCCAGTTTTGCTCAAACCACAACTTCTTCCATTCGCGGAAAAGTGTTAGATAACGCTGGCAACCCAATTACCAATGCCGAGGTCGTCGTTACCGACCAACGTACTGGTGCAACACGTCGAGTTAGTTCAAATAGTGCTGGTACGTTCCTGGCATCAAACCTAGTTGTCGGCGGTCCGTTTTTGGTTACCGTAAATGGTAAGACCGTTAAAGTAGACAATATCTCACTGGGGGATATCTATAATTTAACTATCGACGGTGTTAGTTCTGAAACTATTGAAGAAGTCGTGGTTACCGGCAAAGCAAGTGGTATCTCGGATATCGCTTCAGGCCCTTCAGCAGTCTTTTCATTGGCTGATCTCGAAGACGCCGTTGCTTTCGAACGTGACATCAAGGATGTGTTCGGAAACGACCCAAGAATCAACATTGATGATTCGACACGTGGCGCGGGCGTAAACTGCGGTGGTAAAAACCCTCGCTTTAACGGCCTGTCTATCGACGGTGTATCGCAAAATGACCGTTTTGGATTGAACAATAATGGTTACGCAACAGCGAATGGTCAACCTTTCCCATTCGACGCTATCTCACAAGTTTCTGTTGAGCTAGCACCTTTCGACGTGACTTATGGTGACTTCTCAGCCTGTTCAATCAACGCGGTAACCAAGTCCGGTGAGAATGAATTTTTCGGAAACGTTTTCTATGAAATTTCTGGTGACGGATTCCGTGGCGACACGATCAAGATTGGCGGTCAAGAATTCAACACAGACAGCGAGAGCTATGATGAAACTTACTACGGTTTCACTTTAGGCGGCCCTGTAATCAAAGATAATTTGTTCTTCTTCCTTTCTTATGAAGAAGAAGAGTCGCCACGTTTTACATCTCAAGGCTTTGCCGGATCTGGTAGTGGCGTAGAGAGAGATTGGTTAAGCCGTGCTGACTACGAGCGAATTCTGAACATTGCTCAAAATGTGTATGGCTACAATCCGGGTGGACAGCCAGGCAACGGCAACAATGACGTTGAAAAATTGTTGGCACGCTTAGACTGGGACATTAATGACAATCACCGCGCATCACTTATTTACAATAAGTTCGAAGGTGTTGAGCTACGTGCTTCTGACGGCGATTTGAACGAGTTCGAATTCTCCAACCACTTCTATAACAAAGGTAGCGATCTAGACACCACTATCTTGAAGTTGAACTCTCAATGGACAGATAACTTGTCTTCAGAGATCTTCATCTCGCGAAACGAGCTTGACGATTCACAAATCACCGTTGGTGATCCTAATTTCGGTGACTTCCAAATCAGTATTGGCCGTAACACGGTTTACTTAGGTGCGGACGACTCTCGCCAAGCGAATGACTTGAACTACACGTCAGACTTATTGAAATTAAACTTTCAATATCTTGCTGGCGATCACGTCATCACTTTCGGCTATGAAGAAGACGAGCTAGAAGTATTCAACTTGTTTGTTCAGCACTCTAACGGTGGCGAATACGACTTCTTCGATGATTCAGGCTTTGGCGGTTTAAGCGGTATTGATAAGTTCGAATTGGGTCTACCTAACCGCATCTATTACGGAAGTGGCGGTGGAACTAATAACGCCAACGATGCAGCTGCTAGCTTCACGAACACTCGTAAAACCTTCTACATCCAAGATGAGTATTTCTTCAGTGATTTAGATCTTACGGTTGTTGGTGGTTTGCGTTACGAGAAATTTGAAACCAGCGACGCACCGCGTTTTAATTCTCGCTTTGCAGCGGAGAACGGTTTCACTAACAACGCGACAATCGACGGCGTTGATTTGTGGATGCCTCGTATTGGCTTCACTTGGAATAAAAGTGACGTAACAACCATTCGTGGTGGTATCGGCGTTTTCTCAGGCGGCAACCCAAATGTATGGATTTCAAACTCATACAGTAATGACGGTATAACAAACGTTCAGTTGCGTCAGTCATTTGATGACTCCATATTCAACCTACCGCTAAGCGGTCAAGGCCGTCCAGGCTTTGACGTACCTCAAGCATTGGTTGACGGAGTTGCATCAGTAACGGCTGATGATGCTGCGAATAGCCGCCTTGCATTGGTTGATCCAAACTACAAGCAACCTAACGAGCTGAAAATTGCTTTGGGTGCGACGTTCAATGTTAATGACAACTTGCGCATTGACACCGACCTCTTGTACTCAAAACAGCGTGATTCAGCCGTGTACATGGATGCGTCTCAGTTCATCGTTGGCCGCACGGCTGCAGGCACACCAATTTATGAATCACTAATTGGTTCTGAGAACTATGTGTTGAGCAACTCTGATAACGATGCGGACGCATTAGTATTGTCTGTTGGCGCTACTCACTTCTTTGATTCTGGTGCTGAGTTGAGCGTAGGCTACGCCTACAGTGATGTTGAAGACGTTGCTGGCATGAACTCGTCCGTTGCATTCTCTAACTTCAACAATGTTGCTACAAGCAATCCTAATTCAATTGAAGCAGGAACTTCAGAATACGAAGTGGCTAATCGTGCAACCTTCCGTTACAAGTTTGAGAAGAACTGGTTTGGTGATCTTGCCACTCGTTTCTCTATCTACGGTGTATGGAAAGATGGCCAAAGCACCAGCTACACAATGAGTAATGAAGGCTTGGAAGACAACAACCGTGGTCGCCGACAACTGCTTTACGTTCCAACAATGAATGATGCGGCGGTTGTATATGATCAAGGTTTTGATGTGGCTGGTTTTAACGAGTTCATCGATGCAAATGGTCTAAGCCGTGGTTCTTTTGTAAGTCGTAATTCTGCAAGAACTAAGAGCAGCACCCGTATTGATTTCCGAGTAGATCAGGAACTGCCTGAGATCGGTGGTTTCAAGCCTAGACTCTATGCCAAAATCAATAACGTATTAAACCTATTGAATGACAGCTGGGGTGAGCAATACGACGCACGTTTTGTTAGTGCGCAAGTTGTGGATTCTTCAGTCAATTCGCAAGGTCAGTTTGTTTTTGAATCTTTTGACCCTTCAAACATCACTGAGTTGAGAATCGATTCGTCGGTTTGGGAAGCTCGTGTTGGTGTTGAAGTGAGATTCTAAGAATCAACGACAACATAAATAAAAAGGGGCAGCTTTCGCTGCCCCTTTTTTATGCCTTTGTAAAACCCAACTCAATACATTCTAATCAAGCTAGATATTAACTAGTTAATACGCTTACCACCAAGTGGTATAGAAAGCGATGAGTACAATTACCACGCCCAGTGAGCCAATATTAAATCGACTTGAGGTGGCAAAGTTAATACCCGATAGCTCGATGGAGTTAGGTTGTGTTTTTGCTTTTTGTAACATCACAACCAGTGCTGGTAATGCCAAACACAGCAAGAAAACAATTCCAACTCGGTCGATGAACGGCAACTCAGGCCAAAGGAGCTTGAACGCCAAAGAGAAAACAGCTGATCCAATGGCGGCAACCAAGGCCGCCTCAGGTGTTGCCCGCTTCCAGAATATTCCTAATACGAACAGAGCCACGATTCCCGGTGTAAAGAAACCGGTGAACTCTTGAATGTATTGAAAAGCTTGCTCGAAATTTCCAAGTAATGGTTTAGCGCAGAGCATGGCAATTATTAACGAACCTAAACTGACAGCTCGGCCTACCCAAACATAGTGCGCTTCGCTTTTGTCTTTACCAGCTGAATAAATATCCATTGTAAAGATGGTGGCCACGCTGTTTGTCATCGAACTCAAGGACGAAACAATCGCTGCCACCAGCGCAGCAAACACCAAGCCTTTGATGCCCACTGGCATCAACTGCATCATGGTTGGATACGCTTGGTCAGGTCGCGCCAGATCGGGTGCCAAAATCACTGCAACAATCCCTGGAACAACCACGATCAGCGGCATTAGCAGTTTAAGGTACGCCGCGAAAACAATACCGGCCTGCCCTTCTTCCAAGTTCTTGGCCGCCAAGGTTCTTTGTATGATGTACTGATTGCAGCCCCAGTAGGAGATGTTCATGATCCACATGCCGCCAATCAACACAGACAAACCTGGCAGGCTAATATAGTGAGGATGATCTGGAGACAGAATCATATCAAAACGTTCCGGTGCCAACTCGGTGAGCTTTTGAAAGCCCGCTACAACGCCACCTTGATCGGCGACCAAGTTCAAACAAATCCCGGTAAGGATCAAACCACCCACCACCAGGACGGCGACTTGAATAATGTCGGTAAAGGCCACCGCCTTCAAACCGCCATATAGCGAGTAAACAACAGAGAACAATCCTAAGAAGATCATGCCCTCTAGCATGCCAATGCCTGTGACGGTATTGATAGCCAAGGCCCCTAGCCAAAGCACAGACGTGAGATTTACGAAAACGTACACGCCAAGCCAAAACACAGCCATGATGGTTCGAATGCGGCCATCAAAGCGCTGCTCTAAAAACTGCGGCATGGTGTATATCTGGTGCTTAATAAAAACCGGCAGAAAGTACTTTCCAACCAGTATTAGGGTGATAGCAGCCATCCACTCATAGGATGCAATTGCCAGTCCGATGGCATAACCTGAGCCGGACATACCGATGATCTGCTCTGCTGAGATATTAGCAGCAATTAAAGACGCGCCAACGGCCCACCAAGGCAAACTGCGCCCAGCTAGGAAGTAACCCTGCGTGTCTTTTTCGCCGCCGTCTTTCTCTCTCGACACCCACAGAGCGATGCCGATCAGGACGACGACATAGGCGATAAAAACCGTTATGTCTATATTGGAAAGTTGCATTATGGTCTCCTCAGTTAACAACTATTAGTTTGCCGCTGTCAGTCCACAATTCGCAGGCTGACCGGCTTCGGTTGGTACTATTTTTATATTTGCAAACGTCAATTCAGCCTGTTCACTACTTTGTAACGAAAATACCGTATTCACGTTGGAGTAATCAACGCTACTGTCTGCCATGCAACTTAGCGGAACTGAGACGCTGTACCACATACCTTGATCTGGACTATCAAGTAATTCGCTCAAGGCCAGCGCGTTGCTGCAACCGTTCTCGCAGCCCATGCTTAACGATAAGGTATTTGGTAATGCTTTATCCAAGCGTACATCAAAGTTTAAATGTGCTCCGTTTTCTACGAACTCGGAAAAGTTCTGTGGCACATCCGCGTTAAACGCAACCTTCGCAGGTCGGAAACCCTTCCAAGCTACGCGACGCGAGTCTTCTTGCGACACTTTATCGACCGCGATGATTGAAATATTGTCTCCCTCGCCATGGCGCACGGTATTGGCGTCTACCAATCTGGCTGCGTCTTTTTCATCATGCAAAGTCAAATTCCAAGGCGCATTCACTCTCGACACAAAGATCCATTGTTCTTGCATTTCATCTAGGGTTTGTTTGCTTGTCTCTTCACTCAATGAATTACCGACAATCACTTGATCATTCAAAGCCAATCCGTAGCCATACTCAAACAGTGGGTCATAATCTTCTTGTCCCATGTTTACAATGGCTTGATTGGCCGATGCTGGCCAGCTAAAGGACAAGCGTCCTTGAAAGTCGTACTCGGCTTTGCCATTTGCATCAGCAACCAATACATCGGCTACGCCACCGCCCTCTGAACCTGGTAGCCAGGCGACGACGAACGCATCAGAGGCATTGAGTTCTTTATTGGTCCAAAGCGGACGACCGGTGATAAATACGCTAACCACTGGAATTTCCAGTTCCTTTAATTTGGCTAATAGCTGTAAATCCCGTTTACGGTTGTACTGATACTCAATGCTGACAATATCGCCATGCCACTCGGCATAAGGCTCTTCCCCATAGACCATGACGGCCACATCAGGTAAGGCACCGCTATCGGCAAGTTCGGGCAAAGTTTCACCGGTTTGATCAAAGGCTACTTTACCCCCGTGTTTCTGTACCAGCTCATTGAGACCGTCCAAAATGCTACTGGCCCCAGGAAAATCTTCATTAGTGTTCCCTGTACCTTGCCATGTTAACGTCCAACCGCCACTCTGTTTACCGATGTTATCCGCAGCATCACCCAGCACCAAAATGTTTGAGTCACCTTTAATTGGCAGCACTTGGTTATCATTCTTTAACAGCACTAGCGACTTACGTACGGCTTCGCGTGCAATGGCTCTGTGATCTGGATGCCCAACCAGTGATTCATCGCCAACGTGTTGTCGATCGCGAATCGGTCCTGCGTCAAACAAACCGGCCAGCATCTTTACTCGTAAGATTCGAGTCACCGCATCGTCCAAACGGGTCATGGATATTCGACCTTCTTTAACGTCCTTCAGGGTATTTTCCCAAAGAGGTTTCCAGTCCTCTGGAACCATAAACATATCCAGCCCAGCATTAATCGCAGCCGCGCATTTAATTGAAGTGCAATTTGGCACGTGTTGATGACCATTCCAATCACCCACTACAAAACCGGTAAAGCCCATTCTTTCTTTCAAAATGTCGGTCAGAAGATATTCATGACCGTGCATGCGATCTCCATTCCAGCTGTTGAAGCTGGCCATGGTGGTTAACACATGAGAATCCAAAGCCGAGATATAACCTGCAGCATGGATATCCAATAATTCTTGTTCGGAGACCTGTGTATCTCCTCGATCTATTCCGTTAAGTGTGCCGCCGTCGCCCAAAAAGTGTTTGGCGGTTGCGACAATGTAACCCGGTTTAAAGTCGCTTGATGTGCGAGCACCACCTTGAATGCCTTTGACCATTTCTTTGGCGTAAGCCGAAACAATATCCGGTGCCTCGGAATAGGATTCATAAGTGCGTCCCCAACGCACATCACGCACCACGGCCACCGTGGGCCCAAAGGTCCAGTCAAGACCTGATGCCGCCATTTCCTTGGCGGTGGCTTGCCCGATACGCCGTATCAACTCAGGGTCATTCGCCGCACCCAAACCAATATTGTGCGGAAAGATGGTCGCCCCGAATAAGTTATTATGCCCATGCACCGCGTCAGAGCCCCATATCAATGGAATAGCAAGCTTCCCATCTGAGGTATCCATGGACGCTTGATAAAATGCTTCGGCCATACTGACCCAGTCATCCACCGACGCCCTTTTGTCATTGTTTGGCGTCGTGCCTCCACCATTTAAAATAGAGCCCAAATGGTAGGTTTTTACGTCTTGGGGGGTTACGTATTTAAGTTCAGGCTGAATGATCTGCCCGACTTTTTCTTCCACCGTCATCTTTGCAACTAACTCGCTGACCCGGTCTTCGATTGCCGGAATTAGGGCTGGACTGGGCTCTCTTTGTGGCCAAATTTCTGGGGAGAAATTAGCTATGTCGCTTTTAGGTAGTTCGGCGATTTCTTGCTGAGGTGCGGGGCTTGTATTGCTGCAAGCCGCTAATGCCAAACTAAGAGCCGAAAGAATAATTACAGTGTTCGTTTTCATACAGATAAACGGATGTCGGGGTATTTGTTCATAAAAAAATCCGAACGCGCCGCAAGCAGCGCATGGGCACTACTTACGACGCGACGGACTGAGGAGACGGTTAGAAGTTAGCGATTGCGCGGATACCGTAACTACGCGCATCGTTTAAGAAACGAACATTCACATTGTTGCCAACAATGGCTTTCTGTGACGCTTCTTCATCTGTGATGTTTTGGCCGTAGGCTTCAAATCGATACTTGCCATCTGCTGTGGTGTAGCCAAGACCGATATTGATTGTGGTGAAACCTTCCTGCAGCTCTGGGTGGCCCACTTCAAGTGCCGAACGCACATCACCGTTTAATAGGTTGATTGGTCGCTCATTGAACTGACTCAAAAAGTAGTCATCACGATACTTAGCAAGGATCTGCCAATCAAAAGACCCGTTAGACAACTCGATTTGCTGTGCCAAACGAGCCGTGATCGATACGTCAGATTGCAAAGGCAGTTTATTGCCAGCAAGATTGATGACCGGTGTGATGCCACCGTTACCAAAGTCTTGTTCACGCACGTCGGCTACTAGGCCCTCGGTGATTTCGCTGTCTAGGAACGTGGCGAAAATATCAAGGCTCATGTTGTTCTCGAAGCTCATGCGGCTTTCAAGCTCAAGGCCGTATAACTCAGAAGCACCTACATTGCGGTTAACAAGAGCAAAACCATTACACTCTTGCTCACGTTGATCAAAGTTAATACAGGTCAGATCTTGGAAAACTTGATTGTCGTAATCGTAGTAAAAGGCCGTTGCGTTAAACGTAGCCGGATTACCGAAGGCCTCATACGTCAATCGAGATCCAACTTCAAATACTACGATATCCTCTGGTTCAAAAATCTCTGGCACCAAGCCTTGGAACGAATCGTTAAACCCACCCGCTTTGTGACCTGAGGAAATTTTTCCGTAAACCATGTGGTCTTCAGAAACGTCGTACTCAAAACCAATTCTGAAGTCGACATAATCAGCTTCAGATTCACCACGCTGTTCAGCCGGGATCGTTAAATTGGTGTAAGTGAATGAGCCACTATCAGGGCAAGTTACGAATCCATTATCGATATCGGGCCTGACAAAGCATTCCCCGTTTGAGGCGCCGTTAGCCACGGCTTGGATCTGCGGGATTAGCGTGTCTCGAGAGCCAGGAGAGATGATTCCTTCGATCAAGAACTGTGCCATCTCTTGAGGTGTGTCGATACCCGATACGTCGAAGTTAGGTCGATCAAGCAATGCTGGAACAAAACCTTCGGTACCGAGACGTGTTGCTACACAACATGCAAAGTCACGACCACCAAGCACTAGCGCCCAGTTACCGCCGATACCCACACGAGATTTAGACTCATCGGTATAACGTAAACCGGCAATACCTCTAAATCTATCTGTGAAATCGTAGGTAACATCGGTGTAGATCGCGAAGGCTTCACCGTCGACGTCTGGCATGGTGAATTCAGTACCCGAGTAACAGCAATAGCCTTTGTCAGCCAAGGCAAAGAATCCAACCGCTTGGTCTTCTTTGAACCCAAACAAACCAGTAGACCATTGTAGCGGACCATCACCATTCGATGACAATCGAAGCTCCGTTACAAATGCGTCCGATTGAGTCTGCCAGAACTGGCCACTGAAATTGTCTTCATCTAACGTACCGACTCCATCGAAAGTGATGCCGTCTGATGACGCATTTCTTTGATAGAAGTCGACCGTTCTGAATGAGGCACTGTACTCTAAGTCAAACGACTCAAAAGACCGTTTGAGTACTGCTTGAATACCGGCAATCTCATTTTCCATCTCACCTTGAAGACCACGATAGCGAACGTTTTTCAGATCTAATTGATCTGGCCTTAAACCGCTTTCACGAACCGCCGAATTGATGTTTGCGCCTGGGTATCCAGTTCCGGATTCCTTACCATAGTCAGCCACGAGAAGTAGGGAAGTGACATCATCAATTTCATTCAGATAAGACACTCGAAAACCATAGTCTTCTTGCAATCCAGCCGGATCCAAACTCGATGTGCCAGTATTGTTAAAGCCATAATCTTTATCCAGATGATAACCAGCGATCCTCACTGCGCTACTGTCATTGATGGGTAAATTAACGGCTGCCTCTGCACCAAAACCACTACGATTGGCGGCTTCGATTTGGGCATAGCCTTCAACGGCGTCAAAGGTGGGCTTTTTGGTAATGATATTCAGCGTACCAGCTAAGGCATTTCGGCCATAAAGAGTACCTTGCGGCCCCTTATTAATTTCCACACGCTCTAAGTCATAGAACATGCCGCCCAAACCCCTCGGTCTTGGGATGTAAACACCATTTAAGTGTGGTGCCGCACCCGGGTCGCCCAATTCTGTATTGTTGGCAGAGCCTACGCCGCGAATGAAAATCTCAACATTTCCCTCTTGGTTTGCAATGCTCAGACCTGGCACCGCTAATTGTAGTTGTCTGAACTCGGTAATCGCCGCACTTCGCAGCTCATCCGAGGACAAGGTTTGCACCACACCAGAAACGTCTTGAATACTTTGCTCACGACGATTGGCGGTAACAATGATTTCCTCCAAACTCAACTCGGTGGCCCCGGTTTCTTCCTGAGCAGACACGGTTGATAAACCCAACAGTGCTGTGGAAGCAAATCCAAGACCAATCAAAGCGGAGGAGAGGCTTCTTCTTGTTTTAATCATTAATCTTCTCCAATGGTTGTTTGCCAGCTACTTTGCCGGCATACATACCTTAGAAAAGTCACACCCTGTGGATCGACAAACTTTACTCAAATTGCAAAATTTGAACGTTCAAGATTCTCCAATACCGATAGACATACGCTTCGCAAAGTCATTTTTCCTATTAAAATCAATAAAATAACCCATTAACGAAGATAGAATGAAATCTGAGGTGAATACTCAATCATTTTTCGAAATATCAGAATGGGCCCATCAATTTTGATAAATAGGATGGCCCAATAAAGCAAGATACTGGGCTATCGTCGCGTATTCTCTCATCGATTCTGCTTTCCACAGATATTCCATTCCACCGCAAATGGCGGTACTCTATCGACGGATTTGAGGAGGAGACACTGAGTGAAAGAACTCATTTTTAATACCCACGACATTGTGTTGCTGGCGACTATTTATCAGGTCATTCTGTTTGCGCTTCTTATTTTCTTTGTAAAGCACGATCGTCACCAAAGTGAGTATTTCCTTATCGGCTTTTTGCTTACGCAGGCCGCTATTCCCCTACATGTTCTGATTAACTATGGGGAAGAGTTTCGATTCATCGCTCTGAATTTCCTACCTGATTCCTTTCGTTTATTTGAGTTCGCTTACTGGCTGGAAGGTCCATTGCTACTTTGGTACACACGCGCCCTGTTGTATAAAAACTTCCAGTTAAAGCGCGCAGACATGGTGCTGCTGGTGCCCACAGTAATCTACGGGCTGTATATGTTTGTCACCTTTTATGCGTTGGATCAAAACACCAAGTACAACCTGCTGCTCAACTGGCACACTTCAGATGCCCCCATTGGACGACACGTTGAAGGCTTTGTCCGTGAAATGCTACGAGTCATATTTAGCATTTTGTGTTTGATAGAAATTCAACAGTGCCGCCAGCAAATCAGGGATCGATACTCCAATGTGGATACGATTGACTTCGGGTGGCTCAACTTCCTTGTTATTGGTTTTTTGATTATTCGAACTTGGGCAGTGTTCGTATCTTGCGCCATCATATTAGACGTGTACGCTGGATTGTCCGTTGACTTCAGTACTATGGGCTTGATCGGAAACTACATCACCTTTTTACTGGTAAGTGCCCTGATCTTTTTTAGTTTGACGCGCTCATCTTTATTTGAAGGTTTGGATAATGAGAAGCAACAGGCTCTGAAAGGAGACACGGCTGAGATCGATCCTGAGATGGTTAAGAAGATCGAGCTTCACATGGAAAATGAGAAGCCGTATCTTGCTAATATCCTAACCCTAGAACAATTGGCTACGCAGTTAGAAATGACGCCGCGTACCTTATCAACGATTATAAACAGGCATTTTAAACACAACTTTTTTGAGTTTATTAATCGCTATCGAGTAGAAGAGGCAAAGCGGCAGCTTTCTAACCCCGAGCTCAAGACCAAAACAATGATTGATGTAATGGCTGATTGCGGATTTAACAGTAAGGCCACCTTCAACACGTTTTTCAAAAAGCTTGTGGGTTCGACACCCAGTCAGTTCAGAAGCAAACAGTTAGGCTAATGTGCTGTTGTCATCAGATTAGCACGCTCATTGATTACACTTCAGGGGTAACTAAAGCCATTTCAAATCCTGTATTTTCATGACAACCCGATTAGTCTCAACCCTTCTGTATTCGTTGCTAATGGTTACTCAGTATACCAGCGTGGCAGCGGAGTCGAATCAGAAAACTGTTAAAGAAATCGAGGTTGAAACCATTGAACTGGCTCATCCATTGAATTCACCAGACATCGAATTTTCCGGAATGGCTTGGTGCGGTGAACAACTTATGTTGTTACCTCAATATCCAGAGCGACTGTCTCCGTTTGATCAGCCCAGCCTTTACATGATCCACAAATCGCGATTAATCGCTTACCTGGATGGCTCGGACCTCAGTGCTATATCCCCGACGCCCGTTAAGCTATTCGAAAATGAGATTCGTGAGCGAATGGCAGTGTTTGACGGATTTGAGGCGATCGCCTGTGATGGCAGTACCGCGTGGCTTAACATTGAAGCCAAAACTCTTTTTGGAACCTTTATGGCATACGTGGTACCGGCTGAAGTCGACATTCAATCTGAAACGCCATCCATCAGCATCCGAACCGACCAGATTCGGTATATCAAGTCACAAAGCGGCATGATCAACAAAGGTGACGAAGCAGCCACACTATTCAAAGACCATCTAATCAGTTTTCATGAAGTAAACGATCGCAGGATAACCACAAAGCCAAAAGTCAATCGCATCCATCGACTGACTGGAGAGCAGGATCAAATAGAGTTCGAAAATTTACCCTATCGAATCACAGGTGCTTCAGAAGTAGATGAAGAGGGTCGATTTTGGCTGATCAACTATAAATACAGTGGCGACCGTTTTTCTCGAGAAGCTGATGACTTTTTAGCCATGCAGTACGGCGAAGGAGATAGCCACAAAACCAACTACAATGTAGAGCGGTTAATTGAATATCAGATAAAGGAAAACGCCATTGACCGAGTGGAACAGCCACCACTGCAATTAAAAATGTTAGCTAAGGAAGGGCGCAATTGGGAGGGCCTGGTGATATTGGATGGATACGGCTTTATCATGGTAACGGACAAATATCCTACGACCATTTTGGGATATGTGCCTTACCCCAATGTGAATCGATAGCCAGATTGACTATCGAATCACAATCAGCAATGGGGATCTTACCCGACTGGGCCGCCCGCTTTCTTTCGAATCGCCATTACCGAAGGTCTAGGCGGCATACCCTCCTTGAAATCCGGCCATAACGTTCCGGCCGTCTCGACACGAACTTTTCCTGGCTTTTCGGTGTCTCCCGGATGCTGAACAGCCACAAACAGCGTCTCGCCATCATCAGAAAAAACTGGTCCGCATAGCTCTGCGCCATCAGGCACACGAAAGAACATTCGACCGGTTCCACGCCTAGCTCCGTCAGTTTCCATTGCCCAAAGTCCGTCATTAGTGCCAGACATAAATGATTTTCGACCTTGATCAGACGAAATCCAAAGTCTACCTTGAGGGTCGACCACACCATTGTCAGGGCTGGCAAACCAGCCATTCTCGCTGGTCTCAGGATTCCAATCTGACTGATGGTTAGGTACCGCCGGATTTCCGCATTGAACCAATATGTCCCAATATCCACGGTCAGATGAAAAGTCGTCATCTAGTTCAGCAATCTCAATGACGTGCCCAAAAAGATTTTCGGTTCTGGGGTTTGCGACGTTGGCCTCTTTGCGCTTGGTGTTATTGGTTAACATTGCGTACACCCGGCCATTGCGCTGATTTGGCACCACATCTTCTGGCCTATCCATGGGTGTTGCTCCCAAAAGATCTGCGGCTTTTCTAGCTTCAATAAGTATGTCGGCTTGTGACTCGAACGCGGCTTGTAACGGGCCGTTATCGTGGGTCAATGGTAACCACTCAAGATAACCGTCATCGTAAAAACGCGCTGCGTAGAGCGTTCCGTGATCGAGCAGGTCGCGGTTTGCTTTGCGGTTATTCATATCAACTTTGTCGCGACTGACGAATTTGTACAGGTATTCAAATTGCTGATCATCACCCATATACACCACTAACTGCCCGCTAGGCGCCACGATGCACTCACCACCCTCGTGTTTAAAGCGGCCCAATGCGGTGCGCTTTATCGGTGTTGATTCTGGGTCCAGAGGGTCTATTTCAACCACCCATCCAAAACGGTTTGGTTCATTCGGTTCGTGGCTGACATCAAAGCGCTTGTCGTGTTTGCCCCAACCGGTGTAGTCTCGCGGCACGTTGTAACGCTTGTGGTTTTCCGTTTCAGGATGGTTGTCTTCCAGCTCGCCAAGGAAATGATTATTAAAGTTCTCTTCACAGGTCAGATAGGTTCCCCAGGGAGTCATTCCACCAGCACAGTTATTCATTGTGCCGATCACTTCGCGACCACGCTTGTCAGCCGAAGTCTTGACTCGATGGTGACCTGCTACGGGTCCGCTCAATCTGATCTTGGTCTCAAGAGGGGTAATCCGGCGGTTGTACTTCGACTCTGTATTGACAGTCCACTCGCCGTCTTTTAAGCCTACCTCGACGATAGAGTTGCCAATAGCCGCCTGCGTAACCTTCACTTGTTCGGCGGTAATTTTTTTATAGCCATCTTCAGGGAAGTTTGGAAACATGAGCCCAGCAATTGGATATTCATGGTTAACGCAAAGCAACGCTCTCGCCTGTTGGCCTTTGCGAGGCTCTAATGACAGATAACCCACGTAATCGTTATTGTAGCCAAACTGCTTTAGCTGAGACTTTGCGGTTTGGTTCAGCGGATCGAATTCTGGCGAATCCTTAAACAAGGGGTCGCCCCATCGGATCAATACCTTAGCCTCGTGATCTGGTGCCACCAAATGATTTTTGCCAGTGCCATGATTCACTTCCTTAAAATCAAAGGTTGAATTATAGGGATTACCTTCACGCCATCGGTTCTCCTCTTGAGCCACTTCTTCTTGATGATCGCTTCCACAGCCAGATAACTGCATCAAAGCGGCACCCACACCGACAGCAACGCCGCTTTTCACAAAGCCTCGACGGGTCAGCCGTCTTTCGCTGATCTCATTGAAGCTCTCGGCCTTCGTTGGATTGGTGACGCGAAAATCGCTCTGATCGTTCATTGTCTAATTCCTACAATTCAAATTTGTTTATACTGGCACATACGCGTTACGATTTTGGGACAAACAACACCAAAACTGCGCTCTCAGATATCAATTATTTTACCCCAATGAGATGAAGAATGACTGTTCAATTACTCTCACTAGACCACTGCCATCATGCTGAGACTCGGCCTGCATTTATTGAAGGTCTGATCGCGTCTTTGTCGGAGACCGGCTTTGTTCGAATTAACAACCATGGATTACAGTTAGATCATTTGGAAAAAGCCTACAGTCAATGTAAAGCGCTGTTCGATTTACCGCTTGAACAGAAACAAAAGTACGAACTTAAAAAGCTCGGCTTGCGCGGTTACACTGGTTTTGGAAAAGAAACCGCAAAGGGAGAAACCCATTCTGACTTAAAAGAGTTTTGGCACATTGGCAAAGACTTGGATGAAGAAAGCCCATACTTCAGCGTGTACGAAAACAACCTGTGGCCCGCTGAATTACCAGAGTTTCAGCCTTGCTTTGCGACTCTGTTTTCACAACTTGAGAAAGTGGCCTTAGATATCTTACTCGCCATCGGCGCAGGCTTTGGTGTCAAGGATACTTACTTCCCAAGTTTAATCGCAGATGGAAATTCTATTCTTAGACTAATCCACTATCCGCCGACCTCTGGGTATGACACTGCGAATAGGATGAGAGCCGCGGCGCATGCCGATATAAACCTTATGACCCTATTAGTTGGCGCGACCGATTCCGGATTACAATTGCTGGATAAAGAGGATAACTGGGTAGATGTGGAAACAGGTAGCAATGAGATCGTCGTTGACACGGGCGACATGATGGCTCTAATCACGGGCGACACACTCCCCGCAACAATTCACCGCGTCATCAATCCTGACCAATCAACCACGGCTCGGTATTCGATGCCATTTTTTCTGCACCCACACAATGATGCTGTACTGGAACCACAGAAAGAATTTGGTGGCACGGCAACCGTATCCCCAATTACCGCTGGCGACTTTCTGCAACAACGTTTGAGTGAAAATGGCCTCGCTTAGAGGCCTTTTCTAAAGTAGAGACAAATAAAAACCCGCTATTGCCGCACTCATCATATTGGCCAGAAATCCTGCTGCCACCGCACGCAACCCCATTTGTGCAACATCAGACCGCCTATTGGGCGCGATGGTTGCCAGCCCGCCCAGGATGATGGCTATCGATGAGAAATTAGCGAAGCCGCATAACGCAAATGAAACCACAGCCTGTGAATGAGCTGAGAGCATTTCTTTTTGCTCTCCGAAATCAATGAACGCAATAAACTCATTTAAAACTAATTTTTGTCCAATTAGGCTTCCGGCAATGCCGCTCTCTGACCATGGCACTCCGATAAGGTAAGCCATGGGTTTAAAGACCACACCGAATATTGATTGTAAGGTTAGGTTGTCATAGTCAAACCAAGCACCTACCCAACCAAGCAATCCATTAATCATTGCGATCAGGGCCACAAAGGCAATCAGCATGGCACCGATATTGACGGCCAACTGCATACCACTTGTTGCACCACCCGCGGCGGCATCAATTACATTGACGTATTGATCATGCTCAGCCTGAATAACTTCATCGTCATTCACGGTGACCTCTTCCACCTCGGGCATCATCATCTTAGCCATTAAAAAACCACCGGGTGCAGCCATAAAACTCGCGGCGATCAAATACTTCATTTCAACACCAAGCGCAACGTATCCAGCAAGGACTGAACCAGCAACGGTGGCCATGCCACCCACCATGACGGCAAATAATTCTGATCTCGTCATGTTGGCGATGTAGGGCTTAATCACCATTGGTGCTTCGGTTTGGCTTACGAAGATATTCGCCGTTGCTGACAATGACTCAGCCTTGCTGGTACCAAGCAACTTTTGCAAGGCGCCACCTATTAAACGAATTACCCACCCCATGATCCCTAAATAGTAGAGTGCGGAGATAAGAGCTGAAAAGAAAATGATGACTGGTAGGACCTGAAACGCAAACACAAAGCCGACTTTTCCTACTCCGATATCACCAAATAAGAACGCAATGCCCGATTGCGCGTACGACAAAACTCCCGAAACCGAATTCGACACTGCTTCAAGAATAGCTCGGCCAAATGGCACATACAGCGCAAATCCTCCGATCAAGAATTGCAATCCAAAGGCCGCACCAACGGTTCGTGGGCTGATTTTCGACCGACCCGCCGACAAGGCCAGCGCCAGCAATAAGAAGGATGCCATCCCGAGTAAGCTTATTAATGTGGTCATTATTTTCCTCTAGCGCTTCATTTGTTTTTCTTGTTATTGCTTTGATGCTATCGACTTAAAGCCGATCGAATACTTTGTTTTACCATTTCAATGGCCACGCGGTTTCGACCACCTCCAGTCACAACCACATCAGCGAACTCTTTACTGGGTTGAATAAATTCATGATACATAGGACGTACTGTCGCTTCGTATTGCTGCCCAACAGACTGCAGGCTTCGACCGCGTTCGGTCACATCTCGTTGAATTCTGCGCAACAGACATATGTCTAAAGGTGTATCAATAAACACCTTTATATCAAAACTACTTCTAAGTTTTTCGTCGGCCAACAGCAAGATGCCTTCGACGAGGATAACGTTTGCAGCTGGCACGGCACGTGTCTGGGATGATCTTGTATGAGATTCGTAGTCGTAGGTTGGAACCTCAACAGCGTGACCATTTTTAAGTTGATCCAAATGCTCTAGAAGCAATTCATGCTCAAATGCTCGAGGATGATCGTAATTGGTTTGCTCCCTAATTTTTAGGGGCAAATGACTCTGATCACGATAGTAGCCATCTTCCTCTAACACGGCTAATTCGCCATTGGAAAACTCAGCATTCAGCTCTTCCACCACGGTTTGGGTGAACAGTGTTTTACCCGAGGCAGAAGCCCCGGCTATCGCAATAATCGGTCTAGTCACAAGCTCTCGTCGAAACCTTACAAACAATAAAAATCATGCATCAGAAAGAGGTAGTGTAAAACAAAAATTACTCAACCGCTCCAGATACACCTATGCCTCTTGGGTCGGAGGCGGTATCTAGCTCTCCATCTCGATAGTCGATTAGCTGAACGTCACCAAATTCCCAACCGTGTGGTTCTATTCGATAACCTCGCTCTTGCAGTTCGCGCACAACCTCGTCCTCTAACGGAATACTAATACTTGTGGTAATTAGATCATTTGGGATTAGTTGATGATGGAATCGGCTTGCGGACACAGCCTCCTGGGCGCTCATACCATTGTCTATGACATTAACAATGGTTTGAAAAACCGACGTAAATATTGTTGAACCACCGGGCGTACCCAAGACCATCTGGACCTTATTGTCTTTGAGCAGAAGGGTGGGTGACATGGATGACAACATGCGCTTGGTTGGCTGAATCTCGTTGGCCACGCCACCAACTACACCGTAAATATTGGCAACCCCTGGCTTAGTGCTAAAGTCATCCATCTGATTATTCATTAAAAATCCAGCGCCCTCCACGACGACACCATTGCCGTAATTCCAATTGATGGTGTAAGTATTCGCTACGGCATTGCCCCACTTATCCACAATGGAAAAGTGAGTGGTGCTGGGTGACTCTAATCCCGGTACAACGTTTTCTCCTACAGAAATTGTATTGGTATTGACCTCTTTACTTCGCCTGAGTATGTATTCATCACTAATCAGTTGCTGAATCGGGACATCAGTAAAATCTGGATCGCCAAGGTATTCAGCCCTGTCTGCAAACACTCGTTTCTCGATTTCCGCAATCAAATGGATGTACTGTGCTGAGTTTGGCTCCAAGGCCACAAACTCATCATCCAAAAGCTCTTTCATTTTTAATAACTGTATTACCGCAAAGCCACCCGAGCTCGGAGGCGGGGCAGATACAATTTCAAACCTACGCCAATCACTCTTTAACGGAGACCGCCATACAGCTCGATAGGAACGTAAATCCTCCGGAGCAAACAGACCATCGTCTTTCTCGGATTGCTTAAGAAGCAACTTTGCCGTGGTTCCTTGATAAAAATCCGTAGGTCCATGTATGGCAATTCTTTCCAGAGTCTTTGCCAACTGAGGCTGCTTGAATAAACCACCATTCGCCATAGCTCCAAAATGCTGTTCAAAATTAACCTCACCATCGAACCAATCGACGATTTCTGGTATGCCTTGGGCTTTCTTAGGATGAACTTCGAATCCATCTTTCGCGTAGCGAATGGCGGGAGCAAGCAGTTCGGCCCAAGGCATAGTGGCAAAACGTTGGTGAGCTTCATACATCCCGGCTACGGTGCCCGGTACACCCGCCGCTCTAATGCCTACAAGGCTAGCCTTTTCGACTACACTTCCCTCACTATCAAGGAACATATCGCGTTCTGCCGCAAGAGGGGCCTTCTCTCGATAATCAAGAAAGTGCTGCTCGCCATTTTGATGGAGCAGCATAAAACCACCACCACCGATGTTTCCTGCTTCGGGGAAAGTGACGGCAAGCACAAAGGCTGCAACGATAGCGGCATCAACAGCATTACCACCTGAGCTCAAAACACGCTCAACTTCCAAGGCTGCATATTTATCCGGTACAGCGTAGGCAGCGCGTTGATGGGCCACCTCGGGGTTTGTTTTATGGGAATTGGTGGTACAGCCAGCTAGTGCGAGAAGGCTGAATAGAGAAATAATAAGTACTAAGTGATTTCTGTGCATGATCGTATGGAAGTAATTAGCCACCACACAATACCGAACTAACACCAAAAGGCAAACTCAAAAGGTCCCTCATAAAAACTATGAGAAAAGAGCGCAATCGACAGTTGCTAGCGCTCTGCGTGGTCTAACGGCAGGTAGCCTGTCAGATCAGGGAAAGACCGCACAAAATCCCGTTGCTGCTCCCCAAGTTCACCTTGGTTTATAAAGGGGGCTTTAGCTGCATCCACTTCATAACTCATGTCTTTAAAGGCATGCTGAAAACGGCCATCATTACTCTTAATGTTACGAGTCTTAACGCTGAAGTTAGCCACTCTGACTGGGTCCAATCGACGGCTGAAACGCTTGAAGCCGTCAAATTCAAAGGTTTCAGAAATTAAGGAGTTACTCATCGAGTTGAGCTCTTCAAACAACGAGTGAAAAAACGCAACGTGATCGTCTGAAATACTAATAACCGAGAACGACTTTCCCTCTAAATCATGAAAATGAGAGGGTCCAGCGTTACGAGCTTGCAACTCTATGTCAAAAAGAGTCCGACCCTGACTTAACTCAGAAGAACCATTACAAATCACTGACATTCCATCAACGGTCAGATCGCGCAAGAGTTTCTGTATATCAAATGACACGATTGGCTTGGGATGACCAGTGCTCATTTCAGCGACCATCAGGGGTAAATCCATATGGCAGTTGAAAGGTGTGGCCTTACTTCCCTTTTGAGAGTTTGTACGCAGCACTACCTTTTCCCTTAGCTCATGCTCACGAACTTTTTGAATAGCTAAGTAAGCCGTTTGAATCACCTCAGAGGTTGGCGTACTTGGTTCAAGTAACCAACGTCGCCCGTACACAATTTTGGGTGTCACTTCCTTGCTAGTATCGACAGGATAATTCTCCTCCCCAACTACGGCGCACAAAAGGTAAACCATGCCATTCTCTTGCCCAGCAAATAACTGGAATCCATCTGGAACGACAATGCGCGACAAAATATTCTCCACGCTATCAAGAGTTCTTTTAACATGTAGGTACTGCTGAGGAACTACCTTTTCGCCATCATTGGCAATGATGCTCGGCGCAAAGGGTAAGGCTAGTTCGCCAAAGTCGTTACGATCCTCTGAAGAGTCAAATTGTACGTAAGCTACTGTATTCATGATCAAGTAAGAGTATTGTGGGGCTCGGCTGAGCACGCGAACTATGCCTCAGGGGTGTGCGAGTTATGTGAAAAAAATGCGACGATTATGTGACGATTGCTTATATAGAAATTGGTTTTCATGGAATCCTTTCAATCGATGAAAATTTCATAGGAATGTAACAATCCGATGAGAGACTACGCACATCAAAAGAGGGTATGCCTCACAGAGGCAGTTTTGATACTGGCCAGGAAGGCCACTTTTTCGAACCGTCGGGACTGCGTGCCAGCTACGAGATAGAGTATGAGCGCAGCTCCGACGAAGTAGATCTAAGGAAGTAACTTCGCCAGGAAATATTGGCGACCTAGACAGATTCAGAACGCTTTTTCATACAAAGCAGCCGAATTTAAAACACCTTGTCACCAAACCCGAAAACACCGATTCATTCCCAATTACGCAAAACTTTGCTCTAATTGCCCGGATTTGACATTGTTTTGCACTCTTTTTGTCAATTCAAGTAAACCATTTATCAAAAGCCTGCGTCCAAAAGGCATAACCAACAGAAAATAATCGCTCAGGCTCTAACCAAGCCATTATTGAGCAGGATAACAACTTGCAGCACGACGAAAATCAGCTCGTGATCCGAAGCTTAAACGGAGATCGAACTGCTTACGAAAAATTGTACAGAGCAAATGTGGGGAAGATTTACGCATTGTGCTTGCGCATGTGTGGGCAAAAAGAGCTGGCGGAAGATCTTGCGCAAGAGTCGTTTATCCGAGCTTGGCAAAAGTTAGACAGTTTTAGAGGCGATAGTAAATTTAGCAGTTGGCTATACAGGCTTACTAGTAATGTTGTGATAGGCCACATGCGAAGCGCAAATAAGTGGCAATTGGAACAATACGACGAAGCAATACATGAAAAAAACCTTAGCGAGACGGGCAAAGCCGATGTCATCACCGCCCACCAGGCCGACATCGAAAAAGCGCTTCTCAGTTTGCCAGACAAGGCACGAGTGGTACTGATTATGCATGACTATCTTGGATACAAGCACACTGAAATATCAGAAATTACTGGCATGGCTATCGGCACATCTAAGACGCACTTGCACCGCGCTAAAGCTCAATTAAAGGCTCAAGCAGAAGCAGCCTAGTTTGAGGAGGTTAATTAACTATGAATAAAAAACCAGACAATACCATTCAAGATCTCGACTGGGACATTCAACCATCGCGAGACTTATGGGCTGATATCGATAGCAATATACGTTTCAGTGGTAAACCCAAACGCGAGTTTAATGAAACAGTGGCAAAAGACGTTGTCGAGAACGCCGAACGAAAACGGTGGGCACCTTTGGCGATTGCAGCCTGCACGGTAATGGCCGTTATGTCGGTCGTAATGTCAGGCTTATCGCTCCAAAGAGCGAATCAGACCTACGAACTGCAAGCTCAAATGGTGCAGTATCAACAAAGTCATATCGCTCTAATGGAGCAACAACACCAAGCGGTTCGAGCACAGTTTGTGAGTTTTATCGAAAACCAGACCGCTCCGCTGAACCCTAAAGCAGCTGAAGAGTTACGAGCCACTCTCGCAACCTTTGACAAGGCATCCATGCAACTTAAAGAAGCGTTGATTGCACAACCGACAAACACAAAGTTTGCAGCTACCTTAGCTGAAACTTATCAACAAGAGGCAGATCTTTTGAACAAAATCAAAAAGTCTCGTCCCACACAATCTATCTAGAGAAATGGGAAAATTTAAAGGCAACTAAAATGAACAACATTAAACAACTTTTTCTAAACCTGGCCACCGTACTGGCCCTAAGCGCAACGAATGTGCAGGCCGCCGATGTGGACAAAACGCTGCCGTGGACCGAAGGCGGTAAAGTTAAAATCAGTATCACCTCCGGACAAATTGAAATCCGCGGATGGAACAAAAACGAAGTGAAACTGACTGGTGATTACAGCGGCGAGAGCGATCGATTAATCTTCAAAGAGTCCGGCAGCAATATTAAGCTCGAACTTCGCGATGAAGGTGGCAGCTGGTGGGGTGGTCATTCAAACGGCAGCGTAGACTTTACACTTTATACGCCATTTGAAAGCGATATCGATATCGATGGAACATCGTTAGAGATTGAAATTGACGACATTCAGGGCAGCATAGACGCCAGCTCAATCAGTGGCCGAGTCAAAGTTTCAAGTGAAACTAAACGCGCCGATATTGAGACCGTCAGCGGCGACATAGACATAGATAAAGCTAACGGCAAAATGCGTCTGAGAACCGTAAGTGGCGACATCAACGCTCAAGTAAGCGCCATCAACTTTGACGCAAAAACTGTGTCTGGAGACATAGATAGCCGCATCGGCAACACCGAATACGCTAGCTTACTCTCGGTTTCAGGCGATATTGATGTGGAGCTAACCCTTGCCAATGATGGTCGAGTTGATGGCCAAACAGTGAGTGGTAACCTTGAACTGAGTTTTGAAAATTCGCGAGTCAACGCCGATTTTGAACTAAACACCGGCCCAGGGGGCGACATCTCTAACAAGCTCAGCAATGATCGTCCAGATGATAACGATCACTGGGGACAAAAGCTGAACTTTACGGTAGGCAGTGGCGATGCCACGGTAGACTTAGAGACAATGAGCGGGTCGATAAGACTGCGCTGAATCAGCAGAAAATTAGTTGCCTAAAGGCCCGCTACTAGCGGGCCTTTTTTTATCTACAAAATATGAGCCTATCGAGAAAAGTACAAATATATAAACTATTTTGGTTAAAAAATCACATCTAATTCCAAAAAGATTAACAAATTAATACTTATAAAACAAAGTAATCACTTCCTAGTTAACCAACTCCAAAAGGAGACCCTGATGAATATCTTTCAAAGACTCACTACAAGTTTCTCCGCAAATATAGAAGAAGCGGTCAGCAGCTTGGAGAATCATGATGCGATTATTGAACAAAATCTAAAACAGATGAAGCGTCACATAGCGCGAACCAAGGCACGGAAAACAACCCTGAAAGCTCACCTTGAGCAGCTGACACTGCAACGTGCGCAAGCACAAGAGACAATGACTCTATGGGAAGATCGTGCAAGAGGTTTAGCCAAGTCCGATGAAGATAAAGCCTTGGCATGTTTAAATCGGCGAAACCAGTGTGAAAAGCAAGTCTCTGATCTGGCCCTCACTATCGAGCAACAGGATTCTCTGATCATGACAATCGAAGACGACATCCGAAAGATGGAGTCTCAGTATCAGCGGGTAAGAACACAGCAAAACTTATTACGATCAAGGCAATCGGTTGCGGACACTTCCGGGATTACCACAAAACTTGATCAATGCGATTCCCTTAATCAAACATTTGAGCGATGGGAATCTTCTTTGTGTGTTCAGGAGTTAGAGAATTGCATCGGCGCCGAGACAGATAGTTTCGAGCTGGAATTTAGAAGACAAGAAGAACACTCCAAACTCAAACAACAATTACAAACTCTTAAATCTAACTCATAGAAGCCATCATCCAGTTCTGGAGGCAATCATGTCATACTCAAATCAAGCCTTTGACGTACCCCCGAGCCAGTCTGAAGAGGCTGAAACGGACACAAATTCAATCTCAAAGCTCTTAATATTGTTACGCGTGCTGGGGGCAGCCGCTGTTGTTATCTCACTATCGTTATTCTTACTGGACGGCTGGTCCGATGGTAACGATCTTCAGCGCTACATCAAGTTACTGGGGCAAACCAGCTTGATTACCGGTGCAGGAATTTTTCTTACGGTCATCTTCAAAGAGACCAAGGGGGCCAGAGTGTTTTTCGCTCTGGGGTTGGTTAGTTTAAGTGCCTTGTTTACCATTCAGGGCGCATTGATCTACTCATCCTTTCAGTTTGACTCGGCGCTATCGAACTATCCTGCCGCGTTGCAATGGCAAAGCTCCAGCAACACCACTGTTGCTTTGCTTGCCCTCTTGACGTTGGGGTTATCTGCCCTGTTAGCCCGCTTTTCTTTTAGCGTCTTTATCCGCGAATTTGCACCGAAAATGACTACTCTGTATTTAATGAGCAATATGGTATTGCTTATTCCGATTCGGGAACCTGGGCTTGTTGCGGTAATTCTAGGGGTTGCCACTGTGAGTCTGCTCGTATCCCTTAAGTCGATAGTCAAGGCAAAGTCTTTCACACATACGGCTGAAGCTATCTTCTCGATCGCTTTATTATTCCTTCCCACAATCATAATTGCGGCGCGCTCAATCAGCCTCTATGCGTTTAATGAGCTAATAGTAATCACCATAGTTGGATCCATACACGTGGTTTTGCGTTACATAGCCAGCATATCGACACGATGGAAATCGATAAGCCTGTTCTTGATGTTAATGACCGCGGCGGTGCTGTCGGCCAATATCAGCTCCCTGATTCCAATAGAAAACGACTCATGGAAGGTGCTTATATTTATTATTGCGTTTCATCTTTTCATCCTCGAGAACCATCGTCATAACGCGGCAGTAACGAAAGGAGCCACAAATGGATTTGCACACCTTGTTCAGATGATGCTGATGATTTTGATCATTATTTGCGCGTTTATCTGGTCAACCGTATCATTTTCTGTGGTTGCCATCCTGACCGCGACCTTTATGATGGTGAGCTATCGGGCTCTTGACCTCCCACGATCATTCAAAAAACAAAATTTAGTTATTGGACTGTTAGCCTGCGGCATATTCAGTTTTCAAAGTCTGAAGTCCATATTTAATTTGTTTGAGATTAGCCCCTGGCTAGTGTTCGGATTATGCGGAGTAGGCCTAATAATGCTCGCATCGATATTTGAGCGGAAGAATAGGACAACTTAATTTTCAAGAATTATCATAGTGATATCAGACTAGTGACGTTTGGCTTGAACGCCAAGCGTCACATCAATTTCGTAATTCCGGTAAGCAATCCATGGCCAGAACTCAAAACCTAGTAGATTTTCTAAAGCAAGAACTGAGGTCCAGAGGTATATCCTATAAAGACGTGGCAGGTCGATTGAATCTATCCGAATCGGCCATAAAACATATGTTTTCAACCAAGAATTTTTCTCTGAAACGCATGGATGAAGTCTGTGAGATTCTTGGTATGGAAATAAGTGATCTTGTTGCCGCTTACGAACGACAGTCTCCCAAGATCGAGCAACTAAGCATAGAGAATGAACGTGAACTGGTGTCTGATCCTAAGCTAGTTTTAGTGGCCTACTGCGTCGTTAACCATTGGACGTACGAACAAATACTCTCCACCTACGACATTGACGCGTTTGATTGTATTCAAAGTCTAGCGAAGCTCGATCGCATGAAGATGATCGAGCTTTTGCCTGAGAACAAAATCAAACCACTAATCTCTAATAATTTTACTTGGCATAAAAACGGCCCAATCGAACAGTTTTTTCGAAAAGAAGCCCAAGAGGGCTTTCTAAACGCCTCGTTTGCCGAAGAGGATGCTTGCCGCATCGTGAAGCTAGGAGATCTATCCGACAAATCCTTGCTGCAGATTATCGATCGATTAGAGAGCATCGGAGAGCTTTATGACGATCTAAACAGAGAAGACAGTCGACAAGCATTTAGTAAACGACATGGTGCTAGCATGATGCTTGCGATCAGAAAGTGGGAGTTTGGCGCTTTTAGAGACTACTTAAAATAATAGCGGGCCTCGTAAGGCCCGCTAAAAACTCCATGTAAATTTTTATTATTCCTTTACAACACGTTACTGTGGCACCGCCTCTAAGGTTACGCCTGAGAATGCCCGATAACCACGCAGCCTGATGTAGTAGGTCCCGGCTGTGGGGTTATTGTAGGTACAGGTCTCATTGTTGCCATTTCGGTATGGACGGCAATCGTAAGAACTTGTTGTTGGGTTGGCGCCTCGACGGACATATAAGTCGGCATCTCCGCTACCACCACTGATTCTCACCACAAACTGACTGAAGCCGGCAGGCACATCCAATTGATAATTGAGCCATTCTCCTTGCGAACCCGAGAGATTGCTTTCATTAATGGTCGATGGACCACCAGTGCCAGGCTCGTCGTAGGATGCCACTAAGCTGGTATTCGAGTAGGCCGTGTAACCTCTGAGCATGACGTAGTAAGTTCCCGCCTGAACTGAGTTGTAACTGCAGGTCTCATTGTTGCCATTTCGGTACGGACGACAGTCATACGTGCTGGTTGTTGGCTGACTGCCATATCGCACGTAGAGGTCAGCATCACCACTTCCACCACTAAGCGTAAAAGTAAGATTAGTGGCACCAGCAGGAACATCCAAGGTATAGACGGTTTGGCTACCTTGGGTACCTGAAATTCCATTCACCGCAACGCCATTGGATAGCTCGTTATCACCACCGCCACCACTGCCCGGATTGGCCGCAGCAACCGCTGCCGTGGCATCTACAATACCTGCTCCGCAACCTGAACAGGTCGCAGGAAAGCTTCTAGAAGTAGACTCTAAGAGACTTTCTACTTCAGCCGGGGTAATAGAGGGTTTTACTGCGTACATCAGTGCAGCCACACCAGCAACGTGTGGAGTCGCCATACTCGTACCTTGATAATATTCGTAGTTTGGCGTTGATGGACTTGTGCGACCGCTGTTCAATGTCGAAAGTACGCCATTTGAAAAGCTTGTGCGAACATCACCACCGGGAGCAGCTACATCCACAACGCTTCCAAAATTAGAGTAATACTCTCTCCCGCCATTACGATTTGTTGCTGCAACGGTGACAACATTTTGGCAGTTAGCTGGAGTGGCATTACTGGCATTCACATTTGAGTTACCCGCCGCCACAACAACGGTAGCGCCGAGAGAAACCGCTTGGTTGATCGCCGCTTGTGAAGTGGCGTCACACGCACCTCCACCGCCGAGACTCAAGTTGATGACCTTCGCCGGATTTGGGTTGCTAGGTACGCCACTTACAGATCCGCCTGCTGCCCAAATGATGCCATCGGCAATATCCGAAGTTCGCCCTCCACACTTTCCAAGCACACGTACAGGAACAATCTTCGAGTTATAAGCAACACCGGTAATACCCGTATTGTTATTTCCAACCGCCGCGATGGTGCCAGCTACGTGTGTGCCGTGCCAGCTACTGTCACTGGCGCGTTCTCCTGGTCCGCACTCATCCTGCGCTACCGCATCGCCGGGATCTGACGCGTTTGAATCGCGACCATTTCCATCATTGCCAATAGCACTTGAGCTGATCATGTCATAGCCAGGCAATACGTTGGCGTCTAAATCAGGATGCGAAGTAATACCGGTATCCAGAACGGCGACAACCACACCACTTCCAGTAGTTGTGTCCCAAGCACCCGGTGCTCGTAATCCACCGGTGGACTCGTAGTAATGCCATTGATCGACATACTGAGGATCATTTGGCGTCGCCATCGGCTTTAACATTCTGTCTACTTCGACGTATTCAATGTCGGGATCCGATTGAAGTTGCAACATCAATTGCCTGACGTCCTTCATGCGCATACGCTTGCCATTCTTTTTGGGCAATTGCATCACGTGTGCGCCGGTCGCCATACGACGAAGATGTTTCATGGACATACCAGAACGTCGTGATGCGGCTTGCTCAACACTAAAAGACTGTGTTGAAAGCTGCCCTTGCATGGCATTTGGTTTGTACTTGATGATTAGTTGATCTGCAAACTCATTATCTTGTTGGGTCGTGGACGTGTTGTTGGCAGACATATTTGCTGAAAATGCATCATCCGGCATAACAGCATGGGCAGACATCGTTAGCAGAGACAACGAAACACCGCATAACGTGCTTCTTATGGCACTTCTATTTCGTTTCATTTTATTAGTTTCCTAAGTGATGGGATTTTAGTTTTGCGGCAAGTTCACCCTACCCAACACCCTTCTTGCCACCGAGACCTGCCGAAGCAGGCGAGCAGGCACTATAGCTAAGAAGTTCAAGCCTCGCACCTGCTCAAAATGAGCAACCTTACAGAATTTTAACGCCTGTATAGACAGCCCCAAACTTCAAGAAAAACCTGTGACTTTTTCCCAAAATGCATTTTTCCAAAAATCGTATGTTATTGTTTTTATTTATTATTTTATTTTTCACAAATGTGTAAAATCTGACACAAGTCTATTTAGTCGCCTGCGTGACATTATTTTCTGCCTTGAAAATAATCTTGTTTGTCCGTAGAAAATAGACATATTGTTCGATTTTATGCAATGAAGTCCGCAAATTATTTGCAGCACTAAGGTGGGAGATGAAGGCGTCGTGAAGCCTAAATTGTTATCGGCGAGCTAGCTTTAAGTGCAAGGCTCTAAATTCTTGATCGCCGACGACTTCACCACGGTGGCCAAACTGAGCATTGGTTACTTCATCCGGCAAAAAATCCATGGCAATAAATAGCTCTCCCGGGGAGAATTCTAACGACTGACCGGTAATCAAACTCAACCTAAACCGGCCTTCAAGGATAACGATTAAGGTAGGGTCTCCAGCAGCATGAAAATCAGACCTATAGTCCGGGGCACTGGTTCTCAAGCGAAAATTTTCCGCTAACAGTTGTTCTGATAAGGCTCTTTGGTCATTACCTTCAAGTTCGATAACTCGTTCTGTGAAAATGGAAAATCCATCGTCACCATTAGCCACAACCGGAATCGTGATAGACCGAATCGACATGCTAGAAAGTTGCCAAGGAAATGAAGTTTGAAGCGGGAAGATTCTTACGTCCTTCCAGTCCTAGTAACTCAATAACAAATGCAAACAGAGTGACGTGAGCATCAAGGCGTTCAATTAGTGCTGCGGCCGCTGCTGCGGTTCCGCCGGTCGCGAGCAAGTCGTCAATAATGGCTATTTTATCGCCAGGTTTAACGGCTGTCTTTTGTAGTTCGACAGTGGCTTCACCATACTCCAATGCATAGGATTCACTGACCGTATCGCCGCCTAGCTTTCCCTGCTTTCTGGCCATAATCACAGGCAAGCCAAGTTTATAACCTACTGCCGCGCCAAATAGAAAACCACGTGCATCCAAGACCAAGAGCTTATCGATATCGAGTTCTTGAACGCGATTAGCTAATTGGTCGATCACATATCGAAATGCCTCTGGGTTTTCAGTAATGGATTCTATGTCCTTAAACTGGATTCCCGGCTTTGGAAAATCCGGAATAGTGCGAATCAGACTCTCGAGTTCCATGATTTCAAATAAATAAGCAAATGAACTAAAGCCATAACAATACCTTAAAACCAGCCTTGTTGATTGAATTTATTGCCCTTACTATTGCCTATGTACAAACAGTGGAAGTCAATTATGAATCTGGACACACGTGCGATCTCTGTATCGTTAGTAATACTTGCTACCATCGGCGTTTTCTATGTGCTGGTGGTCGGAAAGGCCTTCTTGGTGCCGCTCGCAGTCGCTCTCATGATTTGGTATGTGATTAATGCAATGAGCCGAACTTATACCAAGGTAATTCCATGGATTAGCGAACCTAACTGGATCACCATGATTCTCTCAATAATCAGTATCGGCTTGTTTATGGCCTTTACCGCCGAGTTAGTGCAAAACAACGTGGTCAGCGTTCAAGAATCGATCCCTAAATATCGCGATAATTTTGCCAATCTGTCGGGCAAGATTAATAGCGTAGTTCCGGTGCAAATCATCGAGCGGTTACCCAAAGTGTCTGATCTCATGCAAGGTATACAAATTGCGCCATTACTCACCAGTTTTACCGATATCGTGGTAGCCATGATCGGCAATATTACGCTGGTGCTTATTTACGTGGCATTTATGCTTGCTGAGCAAGGTACATTCAAGAAAAAAATCCGCGAGATCCTACCAGACCAAGCCAAACGAGGTTCGGTCATGAGCATCCTCTCACACGCTCAGGAAGACATACAGACCTATCTCTGGATCAAAACATTAACGTCGACGATGACGGGTCTCGTCAGCTACTTTGTGCTTAGAATGGTCGGAGTGGATTTTGCTGAGTTTTGGGCTTTTACAATCTTTATGCTGAATTTCATCCCCACTATCGGGTCGATTATTGCGACTCTTTTTCCTGCCATGTTGGCGTTGATCCAGTTCGATACTCTCATTCCGTTTCTTGTCGTGTTAATTGGCGTAGGTGCCATTCAAGTGGTGGTTGGAAATGTGCTTGAGCCTAAGTTGATGGGCAATTCACTCAATGTGAGTCCATTTGTGGTTATGATGAGTTTGACGCTCTGGGGAAGTATCTGGGGTATTGCGGGAATGTTTTTGAGTGTTCCGATTACGGTGATGATGCTAATCGTATTCGCTCACTTTGATAAGACACGGTATATCGCAATCTTACTATCAGGTGATGGCAGTCTTAAATTCGCTAAACACACAAAGAAGGAACTCGAAAAAATATCGGCGGACTGATTGTTATCATCATAATCTTCATAGCGGCTACTCGAATCTGAGTCAGATGATTAAGCAGATGATGATAGAGCGCACATAAAAAAGGCGATCTTTCTGATCGCCTCTTCTATTATTTTCAGAAATCTTTAGTCAATTGGTATCAATCACAAACCCGCGGCAGCTCGTAACGCTTCTGCCTTATCGATATGCTCCCATTTAAACTCTGGCTCTGTACGACCGAAGTGACCGTAGGCCGCTGATTTTCGATATATAGGACGTAACAGGTCCAAGGATTGAGTAATAGCTTTAGGTCGCAAATCAAAATGCTCGGCTACCAGAGCTTCGATCTTTGATTCTTCAATCTTAGCTGTGCCAAACGTGTTAACCATCAAACTAACTGGGTTAGCTACTCCGATTGCATAGGCGACCTGAACCTCACAGCGCTCAGCTAGCCCTGCGGCGACAACGTTCTTAGCTACATAGCGGCCAGCGTACGCCGCCGAGCGATCTACTTTGGACGGGTCCTTTCCAGAGAAAGCGCCACCACCATGATGCGCCGCGCCGCCGTAGGTATCAACAATAATCTTCCTACCCGTCAGTCCGCAATCTCCAACGGGACCACCAATCACAAAGCGTCCAGTTGGGTTTACCAAATACTTTGTGTCAGCGGTAATCATGTCTTGGGGAAGCGTCGGCTTGATGACTTCCTCGATCACGGCTTCAACCAGGTCTTTTTGACCTATTGTTTCATCGTGTTGCGTGGAGAGCACAACCGTGTCTATAAACTTCGGCATTCCGTCTTCATAACGAACGGTAACCTGCGATTTTGCATCCGGACGCAGCCAGGCCAATTGTCCACTCTTTCTCAGTTCTGACTGTTTCTTCACCAAACGGTGAGAATACTCGATTGGCATTGGCATCAACACATCCGTCTCCGAGCATGCGTATCCAAACATCAACCCTTGGTCACCAGCACCCTGGTCCAAATCAATGCCTTCGCCCTCGTTTACTCCCTGAGCAATATCAGGAGATTGACGATCCAATGTAACCATCACAGCGCAAGACTTCGCATCAAAGCCCATTTCAGAGTCGTTATAACCGATTTCTTCAATGGTTTTTCGAACGCGCTCAACGACACCATCAAGGCTGCGTTTGCTGGTTATCTCACCTGAGAGTACGACCAAGCCTGTGTTTACGAGAGTTTCACACGCCACTCGAGAATAGGGATCTTCCTCGAATAAGTAGTCAAGAACGGTATCGGAAATTTGATCAGCCACTTTATCCGGGTGGCCTTCAGAAACAGATTCTGAAGTAAAAAGAAAGTCACGCATGGTATACCTTTTCGTCAATGCAAGGGTATTTCGCCAAATTAGTCGACGGAGTCTAGCACTGTCTATGGTTTAATACACGCCATCAAAAGCACTATTTTCTAATTATTTCCATTATGGTAAATCGACTTCCTAGTTGGGTATTCATCGCCTTCGGATTGCTGATTTTAGGCGCAGCTCAATTGCCACTAGTTCGAGTGATTCTAGGCATTGAAGAACGCATTTCGATACCATTTCTGACCATGATAATGCTGCTAATCGCAGGGCTAATGTCTGCGTTAACTGGAATGCTGCTCCTGGTGAAACGTCAACCGAATCTGGAGCTACCTAACGTCAACTCCATTGAACCCAGATCAGATGAAAGGTCGATCTCAGCACTAATGCATCTGAGCGGACTGCTCCTTTTTACAGGAATTCCTTTGTTAAATTTTTTGCTTTTGTATTGGCTCTGGGTACGAAAAAGAGAGAGCTCGGCGTGGTTAGATCTGCACGGCAAAGAGTGTGCGTGCTTTCAGATAGCAATTTACCTGTACATCCTGATGAGCCTATTCGTCTCAATAATCGGGATTGGTCTATTCTTATTGATGATTTTATTTCTCTATTTAGCTATCGCTTCGATAATTGGTGCCATCATGGCAGCTCAGGGTAAAGTACTGCGGTATCCGGCCAATATATCGATTATTGATCGCGGCATGGAGCAGCATCCACAACACACCATTTAGACAATCAAAAAACTAAAGCTCCTGCATTACCTGCGCAGCGATGTCGATGGTATCAGCGATGTCATTTTCACTGTGAGTACAGGATATGAACCCAGCTTCAAATGATGACGGCGCCAAATAGACACCGCGACTCAACATGCCGTGAAAAAACTTATTAAATCTATCGGCGTCGCAATTCATGCTCTGCTCGAAGCTCCTGATTTTTTCGCGCTCGGTAAAAAAGAACCCAAACATGCCGCCAGCACCCTGTGTGCATAAAGGAATCTCTGCACTTTGAGCCACATTCTTCAATCCAATCAACAGACTCTTGGTTTTAACGGTTAAATTTTCAAAGAAATTTGGGGCAGAAATGAGTTCTAGTGTTTTGATACCCGCCGCCATAGCCACGGGGTTCCCCGACAATGTCCCTGCTTGGTAGACCGGCCCATCGGGAGATATATGGTTCATAATATCTTCACGGCCACCAAACGCCCCCACAGGCATTCCACCACCAATGACCTTACCGAAACACGTTAAGTCTGGCTTTATGCCGTAATGACCTTGTGCACCCTGCAATCCAACACGAAAGCCAGTCATTACCTCATCAAAGATCAACACCGAGCCATGTTTCTCACAAAGGGCTTTCATACCCTCTAAATAACCTTCTCGTGGCGGGATGAAATTCATGTTGCCCGCGATAGGTTCAACAATGACCGCAGCGATTTCATCACCAACTTCCTTAAAAACCTCTTCAAGCATGTCGAGGTCGTTAAAGGGAACCGTGATAGTCAACTCAGCAAGCGCTGCGGGAACACCAGGTGAGGTTGGCACACCAAAAGTCAGAGCACCGGATCCCGCTTTTACTAACAAACTATCCGAATGGCCATGATAGCAGCCTTCAAATTTAACAATCTTGTCACGCCCGGTAAACCCGCGAGCAAGACGAAGAGCACTCATCGTGGCTTCCGTACCGGAGCTAACCATACGCACTTTATCGATACTCGGAATTAGCTCACAAATTTTCTGAGCCAAGGTGGTTTCAGATTCTGTGGGAGCCCCAAAAGACAAACCGTTTTCGGCGGCTTCTTGCACAGCTTGGATAACTTCCGGATGGGCATGACCTAGAATCATCGGTCCCCATGAACCCACATAGTCTATGTACTGTTTATCATCGGCATCCCAGATATATGGACCTTTTGCTTTTTTGATAAAAACCGGGCTGCCGCCCACACTTTTAAAAGCACGAACCGGGGAGTTCACCCCACCAGGGATAAACTGTTTTGCCGCATCAAAGCGCTGCTCAGACATAACGAAGTTCTCAAACTGTTATTGTGGGATCGCAGTTTAGCATGGCGATCAGGCCACAAATGACCGATTTAGGTCGTAAATTAAGGGATTTTTATGGCAGAAATTCGCCACGCTCTCACTAAGTGCTCAACATCCGCGCTGCTTTGACCGTATTCTTCATCAACATCGCGACGGTCATAGGACCCACACCGCCAGGCACCGGTGTAATGGCTCCGGCCTTCTCAACAACACTGTCGAAGTCTACATCTCCAACTAATCTATAGCCTTTCTCAATCGATGAATCATCTACTCGATTTATGCCAACATCAATAACGGTAGCGCCTTCCTTAATCATATCCGCCGTTACGAACTCAGGAACACCGATTGCAGCAATGACGATATCGGCCTGCTTTGTATGATAGGCAAGGTCCTCAGTACCACTGTGGCAACATGTCACTGTGCAGTTCGCTTTTTCACCTTTTTGCACTAACAGACTCATCATAGGCTTGCCAACGATATTGCTGCGACCGATAACAACAGCATGTTTACCCTGCATAGAAATGCCACTTCTGACAATCATTTCTGGAATGCCAGTGGGCGTACACGGCGTTAGGCAATCAATACCTATGTTGAGTTTGCCGACATTTACCGGGTGAAATCCATCGACATCTTTGGCAGGATCAATCCTTTCAGTTACTTTCTCTTCGTTGATGTGTCTCGGTAAAGGTAACTGGACCAAGATGCCATGCACCGATTCATCCGCATTCAATTGATCAATTTGATCCATTAAGTCTGCTTCGCTTGTATCCTCGGGGTGAGTTAACTTAATCGATTTAATTCCCGTTTCTTGGCAAGCCTTTACCTTACTACCAACGTAGGCCTTAGATGCCGGGTCTTCACCCACCAGCACAACAACTAAGCAAGGCTGAACACCTTTCTCTATCAACTCCGACGCTTCCAGCTTTGCCTCAGCGCGTATTTCTACGGCTATTTTTTTCCCATCGATAATTTGTGCTGTCATAGTCTAAATACTTCCTAATTATTGGTTCGAAAATGTCAGTGAATGCCCTTGAGCAGATCAGGGCAAACATAGAAACTACTTTTTTGGCTCCACTCTTCTTGCAAAAAACAAGCCGGCTTCGAAAAGAATACAAACAGGCAATGCGAGCATTACCTGCGAGAATGGATCAGGAGGCGTCATTAACATGGCTACCACGAAGGCACCCAAGATAAAGTAGCCACGATTCTGTGCAATTTTGGACGCCGAGACGACCCCCATGCGTGCTAACAACACTAGAGCAACCGGAACTTCAAAAGCGACACCGAAAGCAAAAAAAATGCTCAGAGCAAAACTCATATACGACGCGATATCTGGGGTGAAAGCCACGCCCTCGGGCGTCATCGCCGCAAAAAAGGAGAACATTAGCGGGAATACAACAAAGTAGGCAAAAGCAACGCCAAGATAAAACAGAGCCGTACTGGAAATCACCAAAGGCAAAACAATGTTTTTTTCTTTTTTATACAAGCCAGGCGCGACAAATGCCCAAACCTGATACAAGACGAACGGCACGCAAATGGCAAAAGCCACGGCAAAGGCCAGTTTGAAGGGGATAAAGAACGTACCATGCGGGTCGACCGCGATCATATTTCCGCCATCGGGAATGGCCGCCACCAACGGTTGAGCAAACCATGCGTATATTTCACTCGCGAAAGGCACAAGACATAAAAACACAAGCAGGACTACACCCAGCGCCCATAGCAAGCGGTTTCTTAGTTCAACCAAATGTGAAACGAAGGGTTCAGACTTCGCTTGACTTGCGTCATTCAAAATTTGCTTCTCTACTTATTGGAATTATCTAATTGAGCCTCAGCCCCGGACTCAGGATCTTTTGATTTTTCAGCGGACACTACCTGAGCTTCTGCGGTCTTAGCTAAGTCCTTTCCCAATTGTCGAATGTCATTTTTAAGATCGGCGATTTCTCGTTGAGCAGCCTCGATATCTGCAAAAGGTGTACCGTCGATTTCGCTCTGCATTTGAGTTCTTAAACGGAACAAGCCCTGCCTGGTCTTGCGTATAAACGAAGCAACCTGCTGCGCGACTTCTGGCAAACGCTCCGGCCCCATCACAAACAACAAGACGAGGCCAATAATCAACAATTCAAAAAAACCAATGTCAAACATGACTAGGAATTACTTTTCTTCGGTGGTCTTTTCGTTGGTCTGAGTGGCGTCGCCCTCACTTTCCTTTTTCTCATCGTCACTGAGTGCTTTTTTAAACCCCTTAACCGCACCACCTAAATCGCTACCCACACCACGTAGCCGCTTGGTGCCAAAGATGAGCGCCACAATCACCAAAATGATCAGCAGCTGCCAAATAGATATTCCGCCTAAACCCATGATACTTCCTCGCTATTTATTACTTCGAGACGCTTTTTCGACCAGACCGCTGGTGCCCATGCGTCGAGCTAATTCGGCTAAAACGTCGTCACTGGACAGACCTTTCTGAGCCAATAGAACCATACTATGAAACCACAGATCGGCCACTTCATAGACAATTTTATCCAAATCGCCATCTTTTGCGGCCATTACCGTCTCGGTCGCTTCTTCGCCGATCTTCTTCAAGATGGCATCCAAACCTTTATGATACAACGAAGCGGCATACGATGAGTCAGGGTCCGCATTTAGGCGCGAAACCAGAACATCGTGCACTTCACTTAATATCTTGTCGCTCATTTTGAATATATCTCACTGGGGTCTTTCAACACAGAATCAACCGTTACCCATTCGCCGTCTTTAAAGACTCGATAGAAGCAAGCCCGCCTTCCAGTATGACAAGCGATACCGCCATTTTGCCTCACTTTCATCAACACAACGTCGGCATCACAGTCCAAACGCACTTCGCTTACTTGTTGTGTGTGCCCAGATTCCTCGCCTTTGCGCCATAGCTTTTGACGTGAACGCGAAAAATACACCGCTGTACTCGTTGAAATAGTCTCTGACAGGGCCTCTGCATTCATCCAAGCAACCATGAGTACTTCGTTAGTATCAACATCTTGTGCAATCGCTGGAATTAAGCCCTGATCATTCCACTTTATTTGATCTAGCCAAGCTGGCTTATTTGATTGGCTCACAATCGAACCTCAATATTTGCTCCTCGCATCGCGAGCTTAGCTTGTTCCACGGTGTACTCACCAAAGTGAAATATGCTCGCGGCCAATACCGCATCCGCACCGCCCAACAAAACACCTTCGACTAGGTGATCCAAATTGCCTACGCCACCCGATGCAATAACGGGAATTGGCACGGCATTGCTAACCGCTCTGGTCAGTTGTAGATCATAACCAGACTTGGTTCCATCACCATCCATACTAGTGAGGAGAATTTCACCAGCACCAAAATCGGCCATCTTGACGGCCCATTCAACCGCATCGATACCAGTGGATTTACGACCGCCGTGGGTAAATATTTCCCAGCGATCCCTTCGATCACCTTTTTCCAAAAAATGCGTTTGCTTCGCGTCGATGGCCACAACAATGCACTGGGACCCAAAATGATTACTTGCCTCAGCAACAAAGTCAGGGTTAAACACAGCCGTACTGTTGACTGAAATCTTATCCGCTCCAGCGTGTAACAGGTTTTGCACGTCCTGCAGCTCACGAACACCGCCACCAACTGTCAGCGGTATGAACACTTGCGAAGCCACCTCTTCAACCACACTCAAAATAGTGCCGCGGTTATCTGACGTTGCGGTTATATCTAGGAAAGTGATCTCATCGGCACCTTGTTGGTTATATCGTTTTGCTACCTCTACGGGGTCTCCAGCGTCACGGATACCCACAAAGTTAACGCCTTTGACAACTCGACCGTTGTCGACATCTAAGCAAGGAATGATTCGCTTTGCTAAAGGCATATTGTTCCCGCCTACCCGATGGAGTCCAAGTAAGCCTGACCTTCTGCAAAATCCAACGTACCTTCATAAATGGCTCGCCCGGTAATCACACCAGAGATTCCGGAATCGGCTATCTTCTGTAGCTCGATCAGATCTTGCATGTTGGTCACACCACCGGACGCAATAATCGGAATATTCACGGCCTCGGCTAACTCCTTTGTGGCCTTCAAATTAACACCCTGCATCATCCCATCACGGGCAATATCGGTGTAGATAATAGCCTGCACTCCGTCGTCCTCGAAGCGCTTTGCCAGGTCAATCACATGATGATCGGTGATTTTGGCCCAGCCATCCACAGCCACCATACCGTCTTTTGCATCTAAGCCAATGATCAAGTTTTTACCGTACTCGCCTGCAATTTCTGAGATAAATTCAGGCTCATTTGCAGCGCGAGTTCCAATAATTGCGTATTGAACACCAACGTCTAAATACGCTTGTATGGTCTTCTCATCTCGGATACCTCCGCCAATCTGGATTGGCACAGTGGGATGACTATCGGCAATTTCATTGATGATATCGGCGTTTGCTGGCCGACCCGCGAACGCACCATCTAAGTCAACTAGATGCAGTCTTTTGGCGCCCATTTGCACCCACTTACCCGCCATATCTGCGGGGCTATCACTAAATACCGTGGAGTCGTCCATAAGACCTTGTCTCAATCGAACGCACTTACCTTCTTTGATATCTATGGCTGGAATTAAAATCATGGTTAAGACTGATTAGTTGCAGGGGTTAGTTATTGGCCATCCCAAAGAGTAAAATTCTTTAAGAGTCTGAGTCCATTGTCATGGCTCTTTTCAGGATGGAACTGGACCGCGAAAACGTTATTTCTTCCAACGGCAGCAATGAATTTATGTCCATAATCTGCACCACCCATTACCATGCCTAAGTCTGCATCTGGGTTGGTGTTGGCACAGTAACTGTGCACAAAATAGAAATGAGAGTTATCTGCTATGCCATGCCACAGTGGATGATCTTGAAGTTGAAACACTTGATTCCAACCCATTTGAGGGATTTTCAAGCGTGTCGACTGGCCATCTTTGTGAAAGTGTCGAAAGTGTTTAACCGTACCATCAAACAGACCTAAGCCTTCGCGACCACCATCCTCTTCACAATGGGTAAACATGGCTTGCATGCCCACACAGATCCCCAGCACTGGCTTTTCTTGTAAACAGGTCCAGAGTGCTTCTTCAAGGTTCCTAGCGGCGAGCTCATTAAACCATGTACCAATTGCACCTTGGCCCGGTAGGATCACCTTATCCGCGTTAAGCAAGTCGTCGGGCTTGCTAGACAACACGACTTCACAATCAGTGGCTACCGTGTTGACCGCTTGGTTTACTGAGCGAAGGTTACCGACGCCTAAATCAACGACAACAATTTTCATTGAAAGGCTCTATAAACTTCCCTTGGTAGACGGTATCACGTCGATACTTCTCTGATCGTATTCCAGGGCCATGCGCAAAGAACGACCAAAAGCCTTAAAAATGGTCTCAGCGATGTGGTGCGCATTTTTACCGCGAATGTTATCGACGTGCAGCGTCACTTTGGCGTGATTAACAAAACCATGAAAGAATTCATCAAATAGATCCACGTCAAAGCCACCGATGCGGGCTCTTCGATAATCTACCGAGTGCATACATGTTGGACGCCCTGAAAAATCAACAACTACTCTGCTCAAGGCCTCATCTAATGGCACATAGGCATGCCCATAGCGTCGGATACCCTTTTTATCCCCAACGGCTTTATCAAAGGCTTGACCCAATGTAATTCCAATATCTTCAACAGTATGATGATCATCGATATGCAAATCTCCTTTACACATGATGTCTAGATCAATCAGACCATGTCGGCCTATTTGATCCATCATGTGCTCCAGAAAAGGCACTCCGGTATCAAAATTGGTTTTGCCAGTTCCGTCCAAATTTAACTTTACGGTAATCTGGGTTTCACTGGTATTTCTAGTGACTTCAGCGGTGCGATTGCTCATGATGTTGTAAGGAACAGTAAAATTTAATTGCAATCCAGCAATTGGGCAGCAAATAAAAACTAATGGGCGCGGATTTTAACACTGAAGCGCGCTTTGACCTATAGCAAACGACCACTTGTGGTCTAGGATCGGGTGAAAAACAGCCTTAAGTACAACCTATTAATAAATAATGTCGTATCACATGAAATCAGAGTCTAAATCCTTATCCATTCCATATGTGAATACCATTCCCAAAAAGTATCGAAGCTTTGTCCGTAACAAGGCCATTGATCGCGCAAGAACTAGGATTATCGTTGCCGGCAATGATCCAGCCAAAATGGCCCAAGAAGACTTGGAGGTAGTCGTGCGTGAGGAAGAAGATAAGATCAAAGGTTCAATGCGTGAAAAAGGCTTGTTGGCTGTACTTGCATTGCTTGGCTTAAACCTGTTTGGATAGGACTGAAAGTTATGTTTAAGCAAGTCTTTCGAGTGGCATTTATAACGTTGATTTGGAAACAGTACAAAGGCTCGATTATTTCCACTTTACTGTTGATTGCCTATCTTTTCATCGTTTCCTCTATTCACAGGGACTATCTTTTAGCTGCTGGCGATGAAGCAGAGAAAATCACATTTGTGTATAAATGGCTGGCTTATCTGGTCGGAGTTATCGCCTTTTGCACCTTTCACTGGATCAGATCAAAGTTTAGTCAGACTTTAGACGAAACAAGTCAGGAAAACACCAAGGCTCAGATTGAGAAGTACCGCGCAATGGAAAACACATCGGATGACCCATTTGCTGAAATTCGGACAAGAGAAAAATTACGAAGTCGCGCAGACTTCCTGATGGAAAAGGAAGATCGGGATCGATAATCAAGCGACGGAATACTTTAAACGTAGACGTCTTGATTTATCTAATACTGATGCAGCAGAAAAACAAGCATGGAAAGAGGAATATACATAGCGCCTACGTGTTATGAGTGTATGGCACAAACAGAAGGGAGTGTATGCATGGCACATAAAAAAGGACCTGTCGGGGGGGTTGGGAGCCCCGACAGGTCCATCGAAAGAAGGGCTTTCTATGCCCCCCCAATACTCGACCAAGCACGGGTTGGAATTACTTGGTCGAGGAAAAACGTTAGCTAACAGAGAACGACAGTCTCGAAGTAGAAAGTGTGCGCCCCCCGGCTTTTAGTACCCCAGTTTCCTTTGTATGCTTGTTGTTAACAACAAATGTCAAACTTTGTCACATGGGAATATTTCCTACGTTACGCCTGTCAAAAGGACTCGTCAAGAATTTATTTTCAAAAAATACAACTTTTTCTCACTGGCTTAAAAAAGTATCACTTTCAGACTCCCTCCACCATCCGTGCAACGAGGGACTCATAACTGCCCCCGAACATATTGAAGTGGTTTAGTGCATGATAAAGATTATAGTAGCTTTGCATTGATTTCCTCTTTGTCTCTGAAGTTTGATCTTGTCGTATTTTTCGACTTTCGAGTGAATAGTAGTCAAAAAACTCTGACGGGAAGCCACCAAAAAGACCAGCCATCGCTAAGTCTGTCATTACATCACCAAAATAGGGAGCGGGATCGAATAGCACTGGCAAACCAGTCGCAGCATGTATCGCTACGTTTCCAGCCCATAAGTCACCATGCACTAAGGAAGGATGAGGCTCTTGCTGAGAAAGGTTTTCAGAAGCTTGTTTCGACTTCTCTTTAATTCTCTCTACCAAACTGCTTTGTAGTCCGTGAGCCTGAGCCATTTGTAATTGAGGCCCGATTCGATACCTTTGAAAAAAATCTGCCCAATCGCCAGAACGTGGATTAAATTGTTTTGAGTACCCAATCATTCCATCTTCGTGCCAACCAAAGTCTTCGGCCCCAATCTCATGCAAGTTCAGCAACGTCCGAGCCAATGCCTGCGCATCATCATTACCAACAGGTCTCAATGGAAAATACTCAAGAGCCAATGCGGCTCCACCGGTCTCGAGTTCCCAGAACCCTATCGCCTCCGGAAAGCAAGTTGCGCCTAGCGCTCTTAAACGAAGTAAGCTCTGATACTCGCTCTGAAGCACCCTCGAATTGTAATTGGCTTTTAGAAAACAAATATTTTCATCACCTTGTCGTACTACAAAGGATTCATTAATGTCACCGCCGACAACCGGCTTCATAGAAACTTGGTCTACTCCAAGATTCAGCTCGGAGGCCAATAACTCGATTAGGTCGACACTATTCAACTGACTAACACATCATCTAGGGAGTCCGTTCGGAGGCTTTCGAGCAATTCCTCAGCGCTGATGACATCAACCTCTGGCAACAAACCCAACTGACTAGCGAACTCACCAATCAATTGATTGACTGTCTTGCCCTCCGCCAACCATGAAGTCAAGGATTGGGAACCATCACGCTTAGATAGCTTTCTGCCACTCTCGTCGGTCATTAAAGGCGCATGTAAATAATTAATCGGCTGAGATTGAGGGAATAGGAGCGAGGCCATGAAAAGCTGCCTCGGAGTACTGTCATGCAGATCAGCTCCTCTAACGACATGAGAAATTCTTTGATCATGATCATCTACAACAACCGCAAGTTGGTAAGCATAAAGTCCATCGGCTCGATGAATAACAAAATCTCCACAATCAGCTTCAAGAGTATTATCAACACGCACTCTTATCGATGGCCTTTTTTGGCTTTCTCTGGCTACCACCTGGGCCGGCGTTAAATTGGCGCAGGTGCCAGGATAAACACTTGGCGAGGAATGAGGCGCACTCGAGGCTGACACAATATCTTTGCGGGAACAAAAACAAGGGTAGCTTTTGTTTTGTGAACTAAGCTCATCAAGAATGTATTGATAACGCTCTGTATTAGTCGATTGATAGAGCACCTCGCCATCCCAATCAATGCCTAATGTTTCTAAGTCGCGCAATATCATTGCGTCACTGCCATTCACTACTCGAGGCTGATCCAAGTCTTCCATACGAAGCTTAAAAACTCCGTCGTTCAGCCTAGCGTGTAACCACGCAATCAATGCGGTTCGCAGATTCCCTAGATGTAATTCTCCAGTAGGACTGGGAGCATAACGTCCAACTACTTTTGCTGAATTTTGAAATTCCATGACCAAGCGATGTCTTGTACACCGCCTTAGTATACATCGAGCAAAAAAAAGCCCCTGGAGAAACTTGCTCCAGAGGCGAATGCAGTAAACCTGTAAAGGGGATGATGGGTAAGGCCTTACTGCAGAACCAAATTACTAACTATCTGTCTTTGATAAGCCAGTAATCTAGGGAAAGTTTGTTTCCACCGTAACCAACCAGAAGCGCCAGAATAATCATCCAAAGATAATGTTGATGATCCTCGAAGCCAGGCACAAAAAATTGAATTACAACCGTCATAACCAACAACCCTGCCGCACCAAATCTAGTCAACAATCCCACGAACAATAAAGCTGGCAATATCAACTCTCCTACAGTGGCCATGTAAGCTGGGATCTCAGGTGGCAGAGATTGCGGCAAAAATGAAATAACAAATTCACCGTCTTCTTCCGGATCAAACATCTCAACGGTACCTTCCATATCGTCGATCTTGGCCAATCCCGAATTCCAGAAAATGAGCCCTACGTAAATTCGACCCCAAAGATTGGCAACTGGGGCAATGGCGATACTGCAAAACTGACAGAACTTCAGATAAATATTTTTCATTGAATCAGTGATAGTTTGTTTCTTTTCAACCCATCCCATCGGAGGAACGGGAACTAGTGCAAGGTCAGCAACTCACTTTGGTCATCATGTGAATCTTCCACCTTGCTCAATTCTTTCGGCGCTATCAGGGAGGCTTCAAATATAAATGCCAGCGCACTTGATAATTGTTCTGGTCCTATAGACCCGCTCAAGGCCTCAATTGCTTGCAACAAATTTTCATCTTCATCAATTTGTACTAGAAGTCGCTCTATCTCGCTGGTTATTTTCTGGCAATGCACACCTTGGTCATCTTTGCTGAGTAATAGGGTGTCTGGCCCATCCGCCAAATTGATAGCCACCGGTTCATGATAGTTCGGCAGAGACTGCCGCCAAATCTCATAAAGCGGAAAAGTGGAACTCAAAATTACATATCCTGTAGACGGCCTTACCTTCATTTCCATCAGTTTGTCTTGAGGAATTTCAGACCAGTCAACAATCTCTGTGGGCGAGCGAAAATAGAGACCATGCAATACCCACTCTAATTGCATCAACTCTTTCAAATACGGCAGCTCCTTGAGACTGTCGAAAACTTCGATAGCGGCAATGAGTTCCTCACCATAACGATGTACGTCGCCTACACTAGGAGGAGTTTTCTGAACAGCTCGTAGCACCAGCTGTTCGAAAAATCTCTGACCTAGCACCCCCTTTGTCGCTGGGTAGACTTCCGCCAAGTATTCTTTTAGCGCTCCGAAGACGTTGTTCTGATAAACAGAAATTCGTTGTTGGTGTTTCTGATCTGCAAACCTTGTTGCAGACTCTAGCTCAAGAACATTGGATAAAAATTCGCTTTGAAATTGGCCTAAATTTTTGATTGGTTCTTGCTGAAAAGGGGACGGCGGTGTTGGTCTTGCCCCTTTGAAAGTGCCATGCACGGATGGAGCAGCACTCTCAAGAACATGATTTGCCTTTTCGCACTCACTCAAGAGCACTTGAATCGAAGGAAAGTCTGAGTCCCACTCGATCAAAGTGGGTAAACCACCAAAGCGATCTAGAGCGGACCTAAATAGCTTCCATACATCATCACTCACAGTCTGATTGTGCGTATCAATCAAGATATTTTCCGGACCCTTGCCAAAGTCCCTCTTGACCTCTGTATGTCCAGCGAGATGAAACTGATGAACAAAACCAGTGTCGATGGCAGCAAGGAAATCGTGGGCAGAGCGCTGCAAGTTTTGTGAACTAACATAGACATTGTTTATATCCAACAACAAACCGCAGCCAGTTTGATGACACACGGTGTTTAGAAAATCGGGCTCGGCAATTTGCAGCGTGTCAAATAACAAGTAATTTGATGGATTCTCCAACAATATCTGTCGACCAATAGCCTGCTGCATTTGGTCAATATGCTCACAAACCACCCGGACTGATTCATCCGTTAGGGGCAATGGCAAAAGATCAGGGAGGTGTTGATGTTTGTAAGCACTCCATGCGAGGTGCTCTGATACAAAAAGAGGATTAACTTCCTCCACTAATTGTTGCAGTTGACGAAGGTGATCACGATCAAGATCATCCGCTCGCCCCAGAGATAAGCCTACTCCATGCAAACTTATCGAGTATTCTCGACGTAAATCGAGCAGCCATTCTCGGTCCACTGACTTACCAAAATAGTTTTCTGAATGCGCCTCTAAAAAGCCTAATTCAGGCTTTAATTCACTCACACTAGAGAACAATTCAGGACGAATTCCCAGGCCACTTTTCATTAATGTCTTTCCTACCAATTAACCATCTGAGCATTGATGGAAGGACCAATGTATCCATCAGCCCTCCCAACAAAGACTCTGACTAGGACGCTTTCTCCTCGACTTTGTTTTTCTTCGCTTTAACCTTTCCACCCACGATTTTTTCGCAAGTACCTTCAGGCACATAAATCCATTCATTGGGATCCGCATCCACGGCTGCTTGTCCAGCGCAACCGTGTCCGTTGGCGCCACAGTCATTCATTCCGGCTTTGGCAATGCCCTGACATTTTTCGTAGCCTTCTTTTCCTGCATGCGCCGACGCCGGCATGGCGGCTAATGCGACAGCTAGAACAGACGCGGCTGATAACGTTGCTTTTTTATTAAGTTTCATATTGTTACTCCTTTTGTGATCTAAATATATTTATTGGTTACTTAAAGCAAAACGGCCCAGCTAATATCGCTGGGCCGTTTTTGATTATTAACTCGCGGACTGATCTAGGTGCAGCCAACGATATTCAATTAAATCGACTCGCCGAACTTATCTACTAGTCTACCACCGACAACGGATGGATCAGTTTGCTCAGCAATCTTGCCACAAGCTTTCGCAAGGCGCTTCTCTTTTGTGCCTTCTGGTGCTTCAGCTTTGCCAGAACAAATGGCCACGATATTCCCACAGGTTCCTGTCGGCACTTTGATCCAAGCCCCCTTCATATTGTCTTCCTTAGCATTGCCTTGACAGGAGATACCCAAAGATTTGACGGCACAAGTATTTTTGCCTCCTTTGACTACATCAGCGCAACGTTCTGTCGACTTTGCCGACGCTACGGGTGAAACACTCATCAATGCTGTAGCAAGAACGGATGTGGCGATCGCGGCACCAACTGACTTTGAAGACTTATTGACTGGGTTGTTTTGTTTCATGATATTTCAGACCTCTAAAAGTTGTATTTCGGGTTACACTGACTTTAAAGAACCGAATCGGCTCTGGTTGCTTACAAGTTTCACACTAAATTTACGAATTTTATTGTTTCTTATTGTCGCAACCGATAAATCACTTACACATTCCTGACCCAGCATACACCACACGTTGTTATTTAATTGAGAGATTGCATGCAAGAATTAATACCCGACAGTGACATCTTCACTATAGATGCGCTGTATTATCAACCCGAACTGGCCTCCATTCATATCGTTAAATCGGGCGACAGGATTTCATTGATTGACACGGGAACCCAATATTCGGTTCCACAAGTAAAAAGTGCACTGGATAAACTAGAGTTGGAGTGGAGCCATATTGATTACATCATTCTCACGCATATTCATCTAGACCACGCCGGTGGTGCCGGAGCTCTAATGGAATTATGCGGCAACGCGGTGCTCGTAGTTCATCCTAAAGGGGCCAAACATATGGCTGACCCATCTAAGCTCGTGGCCGGAGCAAGCGCGGTCTACGGCGAGAAGGAGTTTAAGAAGCTCTATGGCGACATCCAACCCATAGATTCAGACAGGATTATCTCACCTGCCGATGGTGAAACAATAGAATGGGCGGATCGACCTCTCACTTTTTACGACTCCCCGGGTCATGCTAATCATCATCACTGTATTCTGGACCATCGGACCGAGAGTGTTTTTACCGGAGATACCGTGGGAATTTGCTACCGAGCGCTGCGTTATGACGGTCGCGCTTTCGTTATGCCAACCACCACGCCTGTGCAATTTGACCCTGATGCTCTGCATGCATCAATCGACAAAATCATGAGCTTGAATCCCAAGGTTCTGTATCTTACGCATTACAGCGCTCTGTATCCGTCCACAAGCATGATTGCAGGATTGCACGAACAAATTGACGACTTTGTCATGCTGACGCAAAACGCAGCCGAATCTCATGGTGACTCGTTTGAATCCACCCTCAGTAAAATGATCGAAGAATACTTAGTACGCCGCTGTCAGAATGAACTCCCAGAACTCGATATAAACATTATTAAAAACTGGGTAGGGCTTGATGCCAACTTAAACGCTCAGGGCTTAGCATTCTGGTGGCAACATCGTCGACAAGCATGATCCAAGGTTTTTAAAAATACTCTTAAATTTCCTTGAGCTGCTAGGTAAGCGAATCATAAACCGTTAGAATTCGCGCCATAGCAATACACCCTTTCTTAAGGTCAGTTTCAGTGAAAGAACAATTGGAAAGCTTGTTCACTCAAGCGATAGATGAGCTCAAATCTAACTCAGTGATCGGCGTAGATCAGCCTGTTCGATTGGTTTTCGAGCGAACTCGTCAGAAAGAACATGGCGATTTCGCATGCAATGTTGCCATGATGCTAGCTAAGGCGGCAGGAAAACCCCCTCGGGAGTTGGCGCAGATGATTGTCAATGCTCTACCCAAGGACCCATTGATCACGAAAGTAGACATCGCTGGACCAGGCTTTATCAACCTTTTTATCGCCAGTGACGCTCAGAATTCTGTGATCGGCCAGATACTTGAACAAGGCGAACAGTTTGGTTTAGGAGAACCTAACTCTAAGCAAAAAATCATGGTCGAATTTGTTTCAGCGAACCCAACTGGCCCACTTCATGTTGGACATGGCCGCGGCGCAGCCTATGGAGACGCTTTAGCGAGGGTGCTAGAAGCGGCGGGAAATACTGTAGAGAAAGAGTACTATGTTAATGATGCAGGACGGCAAATGGATATTCTTGCCGTGAGCGTTTGGATTAGGTATCTGGAATCTCAGGGCCTATCCGTCACTTTGCCTGAGAACTGTTACAAAGGCCAATACGTTGTGGATCTCGGCCGTACCCTGTCGGACTTGCATGGTAATAAGTACATTGTCGACGCCAGTGAAATCACCGAGGCTCGACAGAATTTAGAACTAGAACCTGCTCTGGATGCAACCATAGCGCTTGCCAAGTCAGCATTGGGCGCCGAAGGATTCGATATATTCTTTGAGGCTGCACTGTCGGGAATTTTGGATGACATCAAGCAAGACCTAGAAGAGTTTGGAGTGTCTTACGACACTTGGTTCTCAGAAAAATCCCTATTTGACAGCGGCAAGATCGATAAGGCAATTATCGCCTTGAAGAAGTCAGGTGATGTCTATGAAAAGGGAGGAGCCTTATGGTTCAAGACCACAGCATACGGCGATGAGAAAGATCGTGTCGTAGTTCGTGAAAACGGACAACCAACCTACTTTGCGTCGGATATCGCCTACCATCAAGATAAACTTGAGAGAGGATTCGATCTTGCCATCAACGTGTGGGGTTCTGACCATCACGGATACATTCCGCGCGTAAAAGCTGCGCTCAACGCTTTGGGCCTAAATCAAGATCGCCTCAAGGTTTTGTTAGTTCAGTTTGCAGTTTTGTATCGAGGTGGAGAGAAAGTGGGAATGTCAACTCGAAGCGGAGAGTTCGTTACCCTACGAGAGTTACGAAACGACATCGGCTCTGATGCAGCTAGATTTTTTTATGCGCAGCGTAAATCAGAACAGCACATGGATTTTGATCTTGATTTAGCCAAAGCTCAGAACAACGAAAATCCTATGTACTACGTTCAGTATGCTCATGCACGTATTTGTCGACTGTTTGAAAACGCCGCCGAGAATAATGTCAGCACTGAGTCGTTAGAAAATGCTGATCTGGCTCTTTTAAACTTTGATGAAGAAGCTTCCTTGATTACAACCTTGCAGAGATTTCCCGAAACGGTAGAGAAAGCTGCCACACATTTCGAACCACATCAAATAAACTATTACTTAAAAGATGTGGCTACCGCTTATCACTCGTACTACAACAACCACAAAGTGCTTGATGCAGAAGAAAACAAACGTCAGGCGATGCTGGCTTTGAGTGCGGCGACACGACAAGTACTAAAAAATGGCCTTAACATTTTAGGCGTCGGTGCTCCCGAATCAATGTAAAGACAATGCCGCAAGCTAAACGAATTAAATCCAAGCCCGGTAAAAGTAACAAGCGCAAGGCTCCCAAGCGCTCATTGCCTTGGGGTCTTTTGTTGGTGGTGCTCATCACTGGAGTGATACTGGGTAAGCTTTTACATGGGGCCAGATATGACAGTGAGGGGTTTGGAGCGGGATTAAAAAACCTTCTCGATCAACCCAAGATTGAGCAAGATGAGGACACTCAAGCAATACAGGAATTAGTGTCAAAGAGCACCGAAAAAGAATTCGAGTTTTACGAAGTCCTTCCTGACATAGAACAAGTTCTTCCTGACGACCTTCCCGAGGCTAATTCTGCACCTGAACGTGAGAAACGAAACTACTTTGTGCAAGCGGCATCGTTCAGAAAACATGCAGATGCAGAAAAAATGCGCGCTCGTTTAGCTTTAAAAGGTTTTAAATCCTTTACACAAAGTCGTACTTCGGAGGAACGGGGAACGTTTTATCGTGTCATCCTTGGGCCATTTGATGATAAACGCGAAGCGAAAAATACAAAAAACCAACTTACTGATCTGGGAGTCAATCCAATCGTGACTTCCGTCTCAAGATAAAGACAATCATGACTGATATTAATTCTTTGGCGAAAACTATCTCACAGCTGCAAGACCATTTCACTGCTTTATGGCATGAAGATCTAAGGGCAGAATCCAATGAAGGCTCCTTGCTTGATTTGATTGTTAATCAACATCGACAAAATTTTGATCTTTGGCATGAGGAAGATAAAGCCAGAGAGCCGGGAGTAGCAGATAGCGAAATCGCGAAAGTAAAAAGAGCTATTGACGGATTAAACCAAGCTCGCAACGATATGATTACTCAGATCGATGAAATGTTGGCCGACGGCCCTTTGAGTGAATATCAAAATGATTCACTGCCTTGGAATTCTGAAACACTGGGAAGCATCATTGATCGCTTGTCGATTGCGAGTTTAAAAGTCTTTCATATGAAGGAGCAAACCGAGCGGACGGATGCAACACCAGAGCATCTAAAAAACTGTGAAGAAAAAGTAGCACGACTTCTTATACAGCAAAGAGACCTTGGAATATCACTGCAGGTTTTTCTAGGTGATATCATTGCAGGGAAAAAGCAAAACAAGCTTTATCGACAATTTAAAATGTATAACGATCCGACTTTAAACCCAAGAATCTATTCAAAGCCAGATCAATAATTCATCGGCTGAGGTTAGGCGATTCCACTAGGCGCCCACCATACAGAAAGCATTTAATTTGTTTCCGTCCAGATCTCGGAAATACCCAGCATAAAAACCGCTGGATGCTTCTTCCGGCCTAAATCCAGGCTCTCCCTCACAACTTCCACCCAGTTCGATGGCCTTATTATACACCGCATCCACTTGTTCGGGACTATCCATCAATAACGCAACCATTGTTCCATTTCCGACACTGGCTGGATTCTTATCAAAAGGAACCGACACCGCCAACGATGGTTGTTCTGGACTGGTTGCCCAAGCCACGAAATAATCATCCTCTTGCATAAATCTCGTGGCGCCTATGGTGGCCAGCAGGGCATCGTAAAATTCAACCGCCTTGTCCAGATTTTTCGTTCCTAAAGTGACATAACCAATCATAATAATCTCCTATCAATATATACTGTATATAATAACAGTATATAGTTTATCCAAACAAAAAAAAGCTAACCTAATGGCTAGCTTTATTTTGATTTAGAAATTCAGGATAAGTATTAAACCTTTGGCTTCTGATAGGTTAAGTCAGGTGTGGCCTGGCCTTCCATCATTACTCTCATCCAGTGCTGATGTTGCGCTAACCGTTTGGCGCGACGTGATGTCTTTGCTTCTTCAGCTCCGCGTTCCAATACAGTTTGCAAGTTTTTATTCTTACTCGATTTATTGATCGCATCAGTCATGGTGACTCCAGCTGCTCAACTAGCAGCAATTTGTCTCAATTCACTATAAAAGTCTACATGACTACTACGAGCAATAAATTCCGTTTTTCCACACCTTTGAAGAATAAATTAAGGATTTAGAGCTAATAGTTTCGTTCTTGTCCAGTATATGTAAATGAATGCTTGAGCGCCTCAATAGTCGAAAAAAGACCACCTAAGAACTTTTCTTGAAGGGTTTGTTTCACTTCCATCTTTAGTTCGTAAATGTCATAAAATTCCAGTGCATCGATCAAAATCTCGTCACTAGTCTTTATTTCATCGATCAAATCTAACTCAATTGCTTGTTTCCCGTACCAATGCTCTCCTGTGGATACTCGATCAATATCAAGCTTACTGCGGTTACTGGAGACGAAATCTCGAAATAACTCGTGTGTTTCCTGGAGCTCCTCTTTCAGCTTTTGGCGTTCTTTATCACTGTTCTTTCCAAACATAGTTACGGTGCGTTTGAACTCACCAGCTGTGTGCTGCTCAAAGTCTATGCCTGCTTTATCGAGCAGGCGATTGAAATTTGGCAGCTGTGCCAACACCCCAATCGAACCGATAATCGCAAATGGTGCCGCCACGATTTTGTCAGCCACACAGGCCATCATATAACCGCCACTGGCCGCAACTCGATCAATCGACACTGTAAACTTTAACTTTGCATCTTTGATTCGCTGCAACTGTGACGCAGCTAAGCCATGCTCATGGACCATTCCTCCAGAGTTTTCGAGTCTTAGAAGGACCTCATCTTGGGGCTCAGCTACCGCTAACAATGCGGTTACCTCCTCTCGCAACAACTCACCTTCTGATGCTTTAATATCCCCATTGAAGTTAAGAACAAACATTTTTGGCTTTGCCACATCACTTTGGCCAGTAGCCTTCTTCGCATCTAACTTAGCTTGCTTTGCTTCGTCCTTCAGGAGTTGCTTAAGCTGCTTTTTGTCCAACAGAGCATGCTTAACTGAATCGGTTAACTGTTTAAGCTTGTCATTCAGGTTAGTAACCTTAAGCTTAGGCGATTCATCTTTTTTGCGATCACCTGATACCAATGCAATCACTACAATCAGTGCAATGATGCCAGTTAAAACCTTGGCAATAAACAAACCATAAGAGAAGAGAAACTCGGACATTATTAAAGCCTTACAGTCTAAAAATTGAAGGGAGGATTATACAGACAAGGGCTGCGTTAAACAGGGCCAAACATGCATTACTTGACTTTTGACAATAGACGAACATATTCTTCAACGAAGGTAGCTTAGCTCGTTATAAAAACAAAGCGCTTCATCGAGCCAAAAAAGATCAGAACAAGCTAAACGAAATTTTCGACAAAGCGAGGAAACCATGGCTGCAGCAAAATCAAAGAAGAAGACGAAAAAGATCGCTAAAAATAGCGAAGCGGAAACAAAGCAAAAGAAAGCTGCCAAGAAAGCAGCTAAAAAAGTAGCCAAGAAGGCCGCTAAGAAAACCACCAAAAAAATAGCCAAGAAAGCCGCTAAGAAAACCACTAAAAAGGTAGCCAAGAAAGCCGCTAAGAAAACCACCAAAAAGGTAGCCAAGAAAGCCGCTAAGAAAACCACTAAAAAGGTAGCCAAGAAAGCCGCTAAGAAAACCACTAAAAAGGTAGCCAAGAAAGCCGCTAAGAAAACCACTAAAAAGGTGGCCAAGAAAGCCGCTAAGAAAACCACTAAAAAGGTAGCCAAGAAAGCCGCTAAGAAAACCACTAATAAGGTAACCAAGAAAGCCGCTAAGAAAACCACTAAAAAGGTAGCCAAGAAAGCCGCTAAGAAAACCACTAAAAAGGTAGCCAAGAAAGCCGCTAAGAAAACCACTAAAAAGGTAGCCAAGAAAGCCGCTAAGAAAACCACTAAAAAGGTAGCCAAGAAAGCCGCTAAGAAAACCACTAAAAAGGTAGCCAAGAAAGCCGCTAAGAAAACCACTAATAAGGTAACCAAGAAAGCCGCTAAGAAAACCACTAATAAGGTAACCAAGAAAGCCGCTAAGAAAACCACTAAAAAGGTAGCCAAGAAAGCCGCTAAGAAAACCACTAAAAAGGTAACCAAGAAAGCCGCTAAGAAAACCACTAAAAAGGTAGCCAAGAAAGCCGCTAAGAAAACCACTAAAAAGGTAGCCAAGAAAGCCGCTAAGAAAACCACTAAAAAGGTAGCCAAGAAAGCCGCTAAGAAAACCACTGAAAAGGTAGCCAAGAAAGCCGCTAAGAAAACCACTAAAAAGGCGAAGAAGAAAGCGTCTAAGAAAGGTGGATTAACTATTCCACGGCCGTTTTAACGCAAAAGATAGTTAGTCTGACGGTAGCGAGAGGCCATCAAGTTGATGGCCTTTTTCATTTACATTGCTTTACTATTCTTATTCTCTACTGTGATAGGATTGCATCTGCAGATCGATGCTAGACACAACGGAGTCCGACATGTCCAAAGCCCTAGACATTCCTAAAAAGCTAGAAAATGAGATTGACCTAACCGCAGCTCAAGCCAGATCAATCACTCACAGCGCCTTAGGCGATATAGCCGAAAAAAATCTTAAGCAAGAAATTCTGAAAAAGCTAAAAGAGCAAGATGCCATTCTTGTCTCTCACTATTATGTAGAGGACGATTTGCAAGATCTAGCTGAAGAGAGTGGGGGCACAGTTTCTGATTCACTTGAAATGGCTAGATACGCTTACGAGCATGAGGCCAGTACTATTGTGGTTGCTGGTGTCAAGTTTATGGCTGAAACCTCAAAAATCTTGAGTCCAGAGAAACGAGTTTTGTTGCTGGATAATGAAGCAGAGTGCTCTTTGGACATCGGCTGCCCCATCGATGAGTTTTCCGCATTTTGCGACCAACATCCAGATCGCACCGTGGTCGTGTACGCAAATACAAGCGCAGAAGTCAAAGCGCGGGCCGATTGGGTGGTCACTTCGTCGATAGCCTTGGAGATATGTACACATTTAAAAGAAAAAGGCGAAAAAATCTTATGGGGCCCCGATCGTTTTCTGGGCACCTATATCCAAAAGGAGACGGGTGCTGACATGATCATGTGGCAAGGCTCCTGCATAGTTCACGAAGAATTTAAGGCCGAACAATTACTGGAAATGAAAAAGGAACATCCAGATGCCGCCGTTCTTGTACATCCTGAGTCTCCGATGAGTGTAGTAGACTTAGCGGATGTAGTGGGCTCCACCAGCAAGATTCTAGCAGCAACTAGAGACCTACCGAATAAGAAGTTTATCGTTGCTACAGAAGACGGCATTTTTCACAAGATGAAGCAGTACTCACCCGATAAGGAGTTCATTGCTGCACCTACCGCTGGCAACGGCGCGACATGCAAAAGTTGCGCTCAATGTCCTTGGATGAAGATGAATGACTTACAGCGCCTTAACAAGGTTTTAGATACAGGCGATAACGAAATTGTTATCGATGAAGAGGTTCGCTCAAAGGCGGAACGCTCACTTAAGAGAATGGTTGATTTCGCTAACGAACACATCAGACCAGGTATGAAGGTGACGGGTAACGCCTAGCCTATTGATGACCCAATTCAACTATTTCGTTGTTGGATTGAGTCACGCTTTGTTGACTTTCTTAATGTCAGACTTCGAGCTGATTTTTACCTTTGAGTATCCACAATGAAATACCTTGGATCGAAGAACGATTACGCCGAAAGCCACGGTAAAACTGGAATATTGTTATGTAATCTCGGGACGCCCGATCGACCCGTATGTCCTGGGTTACGAAAATATCTTGCCGAGTTTTTGATGGATCCGCGTGTAGTGGAGATACCGAAATTACTCCGTATGATTTTGGTTAGAGGCATTATCGTTAATGTTCGCTCACATAAAAGCGCAGCAGCTTACCGTGAGATATGGACCGAGGAAGGATCACCATTGCTACTCAACTCAGAGCGTCTTGGAGAGCTGGTGCAAAACAAACTGGGTGACAACTATGTGGTAGAAGTCGGCATGCGATACGGCAGCCCAAGCATCGAAAGCAAGCTTCAAAAATTACATGAGAACGGCGTCAGAAATGTTGTCGTGCTGCCACTTTATCCTCAGTACTCAGGCAGTACCAACGGGTCTACCTTTGATGCCATAGGCAAGTCCTACTCAAAACAGCGCTGGATCCCAAATTTTAAATTTTTGAGCGATTACCATGAGCATGACGGATACATCAAAGCCATTGGCGACTCAATCATAGATCACTGGCAAGCCAGCGGGAAGGCGCAAAAGTTAGTGTTGTCATTCCACGGCGTACCAAAGAAATTCAGCGACCGCGGTGACCCTTATGAGCACCAATGCCGTGTGACTGCTCAAAAAATTGCCGATTACTTGGAACTGAGTCCGTCTGAATGGATCCTGGTGTTTCAGTCCAGACTCGGAGCCGAAGAATGGCTGCAACCCTATTGCGACAAAACCCTCAGTGAGCTTCCCGCTAAAGGGATAAAATCCGTAGACATTATATGCCCAGGATTCAGCGTAGATTGCTTGGAGACACTAGAGGAAATCGCTGGCGAAAATAAAGAAACCTTCATTGAAGCTGGTGGCGAGGAATATCGTTATATCCCTTGCTTAAATGATTCGGAAGAGCACGCTGATTTAATTGTAGATTTACTCAAAAGCTAAAGGGCTATAGTCCTCCGGACACATCGATAATACTTCCTGTGCAATATGAAGCGCGATCGGAGGCCAACCATTCCACCACATCAGCCACCTCAGATGGCTCCCCACCTCGCCCTAATGGCACAGAAGAAGCCAAGCGGCTGACGCGGTCTGGCTCTCCGCCGCTAGCATGAATCTGAGTATTGATCATACCTGGACGAACAGCATTAACTCTGATCCCATCGGCAGCTAATTCTTTTGCCATACCGACCGTAATACTGTCTATCGCACCCTTTGAACCCGCGTAGTCTATGTATTCATTGGCCGACCCAGTTTTAGCTGCAATGGACGAAATATTGATAATCCCGCCGCCCGACTGTCTAAGAAATGGAACGGCAAGTTGACTGCACAATATTGGGGCAAATACATTCACTGTGTAAACGCGCTGAAGCCTATCGAGTGATAAGCCGAGTAAATTCGTTTGAGCTTCCAATATGCCAGCGTTATTAACCAATAGATCTAAACGACCAAACTGCTTAACCTTACTGAAGAGCAACCCGATTTCCTCCGCCGAAGCCAAATCAACCCGGATTGACATAGCCAGATTTCCTGAGGTCCTAGTAACGGAAACGACCTCCTTGGCCGCCAGTTCATCTTTGATAAATGTGAAAACAACTTGATACCCTGCTTGTGCAAGCCTGATAACGATGGCTCGCCCGATACCTCGACTGCCGCCTGTGACAACTGCGATTTTTTTCATTCTACGAATGGTATTCGTGCTAAGCGTAAAATCAAGCTCAAAAAAAAGGGCTGCAAAAGCAGCCCTTTTCTTTATTCAAACAAAAAACAATTACGCAAGCGCTTCGTTAGTTGTTTTGATGATAGCCGCAGCCACTTTATAAGGGTCTGCATTTGAAGCTGGACGACGATCTTCCAAACGACCTTTCCAACCGTCCTCTACTGTGCCAACAGGAATACGAATAGAAGCACCACGGTCAGAAACTCCATAGCTGAATTGATCGATAGATTGAGTTTCGTGTGCACCAGTCAAACGCTGATCGTTGTCAGCACCGTAAACGCTGATGTGACGCTCGATATTTTTACCGAATTCTTCACAAATTTGGTTGAAGATATCTTCCTTACCAGATTCACGCATTGGAGCATTCGAGAAGTTAGCGTGCATGCCAGATCCGTTCCAATCGGTATCACCGAGTGGTTTTGGATGCCAATCAACAGCAACACCGTACTTTTCGGCAGTACGTTCGATTAGGTAACGGCCCAACCAAATTTCGTCGCCGGCACGCTTAGCGCCTTTTGCGAAAATTTGGAATTCCCATTGACCTGCAGCTACCTCAGCATTGATACCTTCAACATTCAAACCAGCTTCAAGACACAAGTCTAGATGCTCTTCAATGATGTGACGACCGTAGGCGTTCTTACCGCCAACTGAGCAGTAGTAAGGTCCTTGAGGTGCTGGGAAACCATTGGCTGGGAAGCCTAGTGGCAAATTCGTCTCTGGATCAATCAAGAAGTACTCTTGCTCAAAACCAAACCAGAAGTCATCGTCGTCTTCTTCAATAGTAGCGCGACCGTTTGACTCATGTGGAGTTCCGTCTGCATTCAATACCTCAGTCATAACAAGGTATGAATCCTTACGATCCGGATCTGGAATAATCGCAACAGGCTTAAGTAAGCAGTCTGAATCATTACCGTCTGCTTGCTCAGTTGATGAACCATCGAAAGACCACATTGGGCAGTCTTCTAGTTTGCCACTGAAGTCAGTGCGAACCATTGTTTTGCTACGAAGGCTTTGAGTCGGCTTGTAACCGTCTAGCCAGATATATTCCAACTTGCTTTTCATGATCGAAACTCTCCAAGAAGTTAATTTTTTAAGTGGTTAAAACTAGATCCGATCGAGATTGGATCAAGCTATCATGCAATGTGATAGCTCATGGTTAGCAATAAGTGTTCCAACATTAGAGTTTTGGACAAAAAAAATCCTATTTTTATATTCAGTTCGTCAACACCAGAGAAATCCCAACAAATTCATACGGATAGCGTCAATCGATTCGGTTGCAACCTATGTAAGTATTCTTGATATGTTCATTATCAGTGCAACAATCCATTACAACTATCACCATATTGGTGCATGCACCAATATGGTGCCCAATGTTGGTGCAAACGTAACACTCCTTGTTTTCCAAAGAAATAAAAAACCAGAGCCTTGCGGCTCTGGTGAAATGGGCTTGAGGCAGCCGTAGTAAATGTTTTCAGATCCAGCCGCCTATTACTGGATCTCGAAGGTGTTAGTTTGAAGCGACTGAGCTCACGTCGCAGGCATCACCTTTCAAACAACTAAGAGCAACAGGTTGATCTCCACGGATCTCACATAGAACCATGGCGCGCTCTCCGCCTGCCTTGACGCGAAGCTTGGCTTTGAACAAGTTCCTTCTAGAGTTCATACTAGCAACATCGATTTTTGTCACCGCCTCGAACTGGCTTTTAACCTGGCTTTTGCAGGCGGCAAGTTGGCTAGCATCAGTTGTAGATGCCTGAGCACCGAATGAAAGCACTACGGCTGAGGCTAGCAAAACAGGTTTAATTAAATTCTTCATGAGTACGCTCCTAGAGTGAGTGGTGTCGTTGTCGAGGACCTTGTGTCTCGACTTGAGCGTATTTCAACGAATTTGCGCAGATGACTCTGCCGGAAATGTTTGAAAACACACCGAATTTTAAAATTCGGTGTGTTTTTGAAAAATTCGGCAGCTATTTACATCGTATCAGAGCGATATTGTGTGGGACTCAATCCAAAATGGGACTGAAAAGCACTATTAAATGACGAAATCGAGCGAAATCCGACATCCAGCGCGATGGTCAACACAGGAGTTCGGTTATCTTGGCGAAGCTTTTCGCCGGCTTCCTCAATGCGATAATGATTCACGAATTGGTTGAAGTTCCTATATCCAAGCTCTTGGTTGATTTTTTGTCTAAGCTTGTACTCCGGAATGTTCAACGCTTGAGCAAGCGAACCTACTCGCAAATCATGATCAGCGTAAAGTCGCTCGTCTTTCATTCTATCCAAAAGCTCGACCACAATCGGATCTGACACCTGCTCAGGCTGTTTAGGCACCACCTGACTGGTTCGCATCAACTTGCCTTCAGGATTAAGTCGCGCAAAAAGGTAATTAACCGTGAGGGTGAATGCCAAAATACAAAACTGAATAAATGTATCGAGAACAATAGGTGGATTAAAATGCGTTGCCACTTCCACGGAAATAACAATAAACGTCTCAATCGCCAACACGAATATAAAGACATTTCTCACTTTTGCCCGCATCTCAACTAAGTCGTAGTCTCTACCTTTCCAAACAACAACGATTGCCGTGAGAGCTATAAACGCTTTCAGCACTTGGAGCCATTGTGGAGAGCCTGGCAATCCAACATTGGTGATTTGGAACCAGAGCGAGGAGCCCACCGACACAACGATCAACGCGATCATCCATTTCGGGATTTGACAGCTTTCCTCAAATATAAAATAAACGAATAGCAACAGGAGACTGGGGACAACTGCCGAGAAGATCCATAAAACTTTGAATTGATCATAATATGGTGTGTATTTCTCTATTAGGGGCATTCCCAGATAGGCCATACAACCCAGCATTAAACCAACACCAATGACTTTGACTCTTTTTGGGTTCGCCGAACAGGCGATGATCATTGAAAAGAGAATGGTCTGAGAAATCGCCAGAAGGCGAAACGAAATGTTAAGGTACTCCATCTGGGTAGTTTGCCATGTTGAGCATCGACTTGTCATTAGTCTACAAAATGGTCTTTGCTCTATCTGCAAATTTCTCTAAAAAAGTGAGTTCAAGAGACAATGTTTGCGAGGTGTATTGTGAAGTTTTATCTAGGGATTGTTTTATCGGCGACTTTTCTGTTTTGTCAAAACACGCTGGCAAAATCACCAGTATGGAAAGTCAGCAAAGGAGGTAACACTGTTTTTATTGGCGGCACGATTCATCTGCTCTCGCCGTCAGATTTCCCTCTGCCAGAGGCTTTTCGCAATTCGTTGAACAAATCAGATAACGTTGTCTTTGAAACCGATATCGAGAGCGTGAATTCTCCGCAAGAACAACTCAAGTTCCTGCCGATACTTATGTATCAAGATGGATCGACAATCAGATCAAAGGTATCCCAAGACACCTTCAAAAAATTAGAGACCTACGCTAAAGAATCTGGAATGCCGCTGGCCATGTTGGAGAGATTCACCCCAGCGGGGCTTAATGTCACTCTTACAGTCTTAGAACTACAAAAACTTGGCATCGTAGGCACTAGCGGGGTTGAATCGGTAATGAGCCAAGCTGCTAAGGAGTCTAACAAACCAATTGCTTGGCTCGAGTCAATTGATCAACAGCTTCAAATGCTGGCTAAAATGAATCAACTCGATGCAAATAAAGTCGTCAACCTCACACTCAGAGACATACAGACGCTGGCAGAGGATTGGCCGAAACTTTTGCAGGCATGGCGCTCCGGCAATATGGGCGCTCTTGAGTCCATGGCCATCACGAAAATGAAGAGTGAGACTCCAGCTCTCTATCAATTTCTACTAGTAGATCGCAACCAAAACTGGGTCCAACAAATCAATCAATTGATAGTGTCACCTGAAGTGGAATTCATAATGGTAGGCGCGCTTCACCTGGCAGGTCAAGACAGTGTCTTGACCCTCTTAAGATCTCAGGGCTACACCATTACACAACTTGACTAAGAGGCGACGATTAATACGCAGATGACGGTAGAGATTAGGCCTTTGAACCTGAAGACTTATGAACCCCAAGACTGTCGTCTTGGTCGCCTGGAAATCGACAACAACCAACCCAGAAAAAGCCCGAATAAAACCGCGCCGCTACCCAGTAAAAACCAACGTTGAGCGTTTTGGTCCTTGAGCGCTTCATTTTGAATTCGCACATCGTCCATCTGCAGTAGTAGTTGACGCACTTCGTCCTCAAGCCGCTCATTTTTGCCAGAGAGATTAACAGCATCGGCAGATACACGTTTAATTTGTTCGAGTTCGCTGGTAGTTTCCGTCAACTTGGCCGTCAATTCTGAATTCATTGTGATCAATGACTGATTGTCCTCTTGAGCAGTAGCTAACAACGCCTGTAGCTCTCCGGGCTTAGCCTTAAGTTGGTCTAACCTAGCTTGCAACGCCGTTACTCGATCACGCGCAGATGGCGTGTCGCTGATATATCGAGTGAGAACAAAACCCACGTCACCTTTATCAGTCCTGATTTGACTGTGACCGTTTCCTGCGTCTTCAACAATAATTTCTAATGGTTGTCCACTTCTTAGTATTTTTATGATTTTGTTCTTATTACTGGGGCCCGACCGCATCATTATTTCGACGTTATCGGTTACATATTGTGTCTGTGCATATACAGAAAAAGAGAGGGGCATTAACGCCAGCGATAGGACAATTATTAACTTGCGCATTCGTAGAACTGTGGCTGAAATAAGATGATCAGATCACAGTATACTTTGTGTTAGGCCTATCGATAAACTCTAGGCGCGAGTCAGTCATGGTTTGTTAATCTATTCCCAGCTCTTTCAGTTTTCTTGTCAAGGTATTACGCCCCCAACCCAACAATTTTGCTGCTTGTTGACGATGGCCGGCGGTGTGATCGAGAGCCACATTCAATAGTGTTCCTTCAAATCGTTTGCCCAAATCACTTAATATATCCTGCTGTCCCCGGTTTAACATTTGTCGGGCTGAAGCCGCTAACGCATCCTCCCAGTCCTGCGTGACTGGCGTTATCGACTCGTCCAATAACTCTTTTGGCAAATCCTCGACACCGACGGATTTTGCAGGCGCCATCACAGTAATCCATCGACACATGTTTTCTAACTGTCGCACATTTCCTGGCCAATCGTATGCCATCATCTTTACCAATGCATCGTCAGTCAAAATTTTCATCTCAACTTCTAAATCTTCAGCGCTCATTCTCAAGAACCGCTTTGCTAGAAGAGGAATATCCTCGGCCCGTTCACGTAACGAAGGAATGTCAATTCTGATCACGTTGAGTCGATGGTATAGATCTTCCCTAAAATGACCCTCGGCAACTTGCTTTTCTAAATCTCGGTTTGTTGCTGCCAAAACTCTGACGTCCACGGAAACTAAATCACGTCCTCCAACGCGGTAAAAGCGCTTATCTGATAGGACGCGCAACAACCTAGTTTGTAAGTCAGCACTCATTTCGCCTATTTCGTCCAAGAACAGCGTCCCTCCATTCGCCTGCTCAAACCTGCCTTTGCGTTGAGCTTGAGCACCCGTAAACGCACCTTTCTCATGGCCGAATAATTCAGACTCTAGTAACTCTGCTGGAATGGCGGCGATATTAATCGCCACGAACGGCTTATTCGCTCTTGGACTATGTTGATGCAGTGCATTGGCTACTAATTCCTTACCAGTACCTGACTGCCCACAGACCATTACATTAATATTCGATTTTGCCAATCGACCAATCGCTCGAAACACCTCTTGCATTGCCGGCGCTTCGCCAATAATGGTAACGTTCTCGGACTCTTCTTCATCTATCAGCTCGACTTTTTCCTTGGGTTCAACGGCGCGTTGAACCAGCCTCACAGCTTCGTCCAAATCGAACGGTTTTGGTAGGTATTCAAATGCACCACTCTCATACGATGCCAGTGCACTGTCTAAGTCAGTATGTGCGGTCATTATAATGACCGGTATACCCGCATTTTTTTCATCAACTAACTTCGCCAAATCCAATCCACTCATACCTGGCATTCGAATATCAGTCATCAACACATCCGGTTGATCAGACTGAAGCGCATCAAGCGCTTGCTCAGCGTCTTCAAAATCTCTGACATCAAACTCTTCTGCCCGAAGAGCGCGCGCTAGCACCCAACGAATTGAAGAGTCATCATCTACTATCCAAACTTTATGCATTGTCATTCTCTCTCAACACCGGCTCTTCCGGGTTGTAGGGTAGGTAAATGGAAAAACACGTTTTCCCGTAATAGTCCTCCAACTGCACCACACCATGATGCCTCTGGACTATTTCTTGTGTTATGGACAGACCCAAGCCTGTGCCCTCTGGCCGGCCAGTCACTAATGGATCAAATAGAATATCTCGCATCTCTGGTGGCACACCGGGACCTTCATCCCACACTTGGATCTTTAAAGCCTGACGATGCATCACCTGATTGATCGTCACAAAACGCTCGAACTTGGTCACGAGCCCAATGACGGGTTTATTATTACTCTGCTGAGCTTCAATAGCATTGCCGACGATATTCAGAAGAGCCTGAATCATTTGCTCCTTATCTACCTTTATCTCAGGGAGCGCCGGGTCATAGAACCTATTGACCACGATTTGTGAAGTCTCTTTAACACTTACCAAGTGTACGACGTGCTCAAGAACTTCATGAATGTTCAAAAGCTTGGGCTTTAACTGCTCACGGCTACCCATTACTCGGTCCACTAATCGAGTCAATCGGTCGGCCTCTTTCATTAAGATACCGGTAAGCTCTTTTCGAGACTGGTCCTGTATCTCTCTATCTAGCAACTGCGCTGCACCGCGAATCCCTCCAAGAGGATTCTTAATTTCATGCGCCAACCCACGCATCATTAATCGAAATGATTGTTGCCGCTCTAATTGGTTCTTTTCCTTCATAAACCGAGAAATACGATTAATCGAATTGATCTCAATCAAGATAGAAGGCTCAACACCTCTCTGTGTAGTGACCGCGGATAATGTCATGTCTACCAGTGTATTCTGTGCTACTTCGTTCAACTCAATTTCTCGAATGGTGAACTTAGAGTTGTACTCTCGGCACTCATGGAGAGCCTTATCCACAATCGGGTCTGAGACGAGCTCTCTAAAAGGACGCTCCAACAGATACCTACGGCTCTGACAAAACAGAGTTTCAGCGGCAATATTCACCTTGACAATACGATCATCCCTATCGATGAGGATAACCGCACATTCCAAGCTTTCTAGCACTAAATCGCTGTTCACAATATTCTTTACCGCACCGTTTGAGTGCACACGCCAAAGGTTGGCAGGTTTATTTCCTAGCCCGGCGTTTTGAAGCAGGATCAAAGGTTGAATATTCGAGCAGTTATTTAACCGATGGAGCTTTGCGACTCTTCTTCGCGCCGACACAGCCCAAGAGAACAAATACCATTTGCACCAAAATTGGGCACTTTGTGACTAGCAAATTATATGCCACAGTATTTTGCATATATCTAACTTTTTTGACCACAGCACGCCCAGAAATTGGCACTATTTTAGGTCAACTCTAGTCCAAATGCACCATTATGGTGCTTTGACCGGAATGGCAAGAGTTTCTTTGACCGTCTCCATTGCTGCAATGCTGGTTGACCCGTTTACGCCCGGCACCGCCAACAACTCTTCTTCCAAGAAGTCTCGATAAGCTCGCATATCCTTAACCCGCGCTTTAACCAAAAAATCAAAACTTCCGGTCACTAAGTAGCACTCTTGAACAGGATCCAATTTTTGTATAGCCGTTCTGAAATCTTCAAAACTCTGTTTGCTGGAGCGATCCAAACTGATTTGCACAAAAACCACCAAGCCTGCATCCAACTGTTTTGCACTCAATCTGGCTGAATAGCCGCGTATATATCCAGCTCGTTCTAGTTTTCTTACCCGCTCTATGCAAGGAGTTGTGGTCAAACCCACCTGTTTGCCTAAATCAGTGAAAGATACTCGACCGTCTTGCTGAAGCACGTCCAAAATATGGCGGTCATACTTATCAAGCTTGGTTATTTCAATGGAATCAAAACCCTTCATGGCCGTAAAAACTGTTTAATCTGGATAAAAAAGAAATATATACCAGGATATTATTTAAATAAATTAAAAATACCCATGATTTAAGAAAAAGAAAAATAATTTCCCTTATCTAATCTTGATAATAAGTCTACTATCTCTGCATCAAAGACTGGTTATTATCAAAGTAGAATTGGTGGCGACAATGAAAATAGGCGTAGCGAAAGAAATTAAAAATCACGAGTATCGGGTGGGCTTAAGCCCAGCAAGCGTGAAAGAATTGATCAATCATGGTCATGATGTCAGCATCGCCACCGGTGCGGCCAGCGGTATCGGCCTAAGTGACGAGGACTATGTCAATGTCGGCGCTAACATTGCCTCCAGCAATGAACAGATTTTCGCAGAGAGCGAAATGATCGTGAAAGTAAAGGAGCCTCAGCCGGAAGAGTGTAAACAACTCAACAAGGGGCAACTGTTATTTACTTACTTACATCTTGCGCCAGATCCAGTTCAAACAGAATTATTGCTAGAGTCTGGCGTAACCGCCGTGGCTTACGAAACTGTGACAGGGCCCAACAACTCACTGCCACTGTTAGCCCCAATGAGCGAGGTAGCAGGCCGATTAGCTGCCCAAGCTGGAGCACACTGTCTTGAGAAAGCTCAAGGTGGTTCAGGCATATTGATGGGCGGTGTACCGGGTACAGAACCCGCCAAGGTACTTGTCATTGGTGGTGGTGTCGTTGGGCAAAATGCCGCATATGTGGCGGCTGGCATGGGTGCGCAAGTCACCATTTTAGATCGGTCTGTTCCTAAGCTCAGAGAATTAGACGGTCTATTTCAAGGTCGTGCAAAATGTGTTTATTCAACGGCAGAGGCTTTGGAACGTCACGCAGCTGAAGCGGACCTTCTTATCGGCGCGGTTTTAATCCCTGGAGCAAGCGCACCCAAGTTAGTTACCCGGGATATCATCAAGACGATGAAAAAGGGCTCAGTCATGGTGGATGTGGCTATCGATCAAGGGGGATGCTTTGAAACCTCTAAAGCAACCACTCATCAAGATCCGACTTTTGTTGTGGATGATGTTGTTCATTACTGTGTGGCGAACATGCCTGGTGCAGTGCCACAAACATCAACTTTCGCTTTGAACAATGCAACCCTGCCGTTTGCCATCAACCTGGCTAACTTAGGCTGGAAAGAAGCAATGCGGCGAGACAGCAACCTCTTGAACGGCTTGAACGTTCATGATGGTAAACTTACCTACAAGGCCGTTGCCGAGGCTCAAAATTTGAGTTTCACGGACCCCGCTTCACTGATTTAGTCAACTCAGATCAAGCCAGCTTGTGCCGGATTCAAAGTTTGCATCCGGCACAGAGCGCCACATCCTTATTCGCTTGTCCCATCGAACGTACTTGGGTACTAGCCAGCACTCGATCTACCGGAGCGAGCATAAATTATAGTTTCTGCATTAGAGTCATTCTCGCTGAAGACAGTCTTTTATGGTTCAGGCAATAGAGCGAAGAGTCAGTGAGGGGCTGTGCTGATAAGCACAGTAGAAACAATCTGAGATAAGTGAAGATGTCGGGACTTCAAGAAACAACGGTAGGTAAAAAATAAGTTGCTTTAGTCGCGTCTTCTTAAGAGTCTCTAAAAATTAAAAAATAAAAAAGCCCGTCTAATTTTTATTGTTAGTAACGGGCTTTTTTATTTTGAATTAGTGCTATTAATTGCACTTTCCTCACTCCTAGGCGACTTGGGCTAGACCTCAGTCAGGACGAGAAGTTACTGGATTATTGTTCGCTTGTCCATTGTTTTATAACTTTTTGTTAACATCGACATGACTTAAATTCATATTGTGGACAAATTGTCCATCAAAATGATTTGATAATAAAAATTTGGACTTCCAAGTGCTTAATAATAATGGCAGAAGCGAGCTGGAGTACTCGCATAATAGTGATAGCGAGCTATAATACGGAACTGTTTTTCTGGCGGGATAGCCCGCTTTTTTATTGGGCGTAACATCAGCGTCACAACTTTCATTCGAGTACCCATGAGCGACACGCCAAGCTTTCAGGACATTATCTTAAAACTGCAACAATTTTGGGCAGATAATGGCTGTCTGATTATGCAGCCCATTGACACCGAAGTCGGTGCCGGCACGTTCCACACGCCTACTTTTTTAGGCGCAATTGGACCAGAACCTCTTAATGCAGCCTACGTACAACCATCCCGGAGGCCAACCGACGGTCGGTATGGAGAGAATCCAAATCGCCTGCAGCATTACTTCCAATATCAAGTCGTTCTTAAGCCATCCCCAGACAATATTCAGGAACTTTACTTAGACTCTCTAAAAGCACTGGGTATCGATATGCTGAGCGACGATATCCGATTCGTCGAGGATAATTGGGAATCTCCAACCATTGGCGCATGGGGCTTGGGTTGGGAGGTTTGGCTCAACGGCATGGAGGTCACTCAGTTTACCTACTTCCAGCAAGTAGGAGGTCTCGATTGTCGGCCGGTGACGGGTGAAATCACCTACGGCTTAGAGCGGATTGCCATGTACCTTCAAGGGGTAGACAGTGTCTACGATTTAAAGTGGACCGACGGATTTACGTACGGCGATATTTATCACCAAAATGAAGTTGAACAATCAACCTATAACTTCGAACATGCGAACGTTGATGAGCTATTTCACTTCTTTAACGCTTGTGAAGCGGAAGCGCAATATTGTCTTAGCAAAGAACTACCACTACCCGCCTATGAGAAAATGCTTAAGGCTTCCCACACTTTTAATATGCTCGATGCACGACATGCGATCAGCGTCACTGAGCGAGCGCGTTACATAGGACGAATACGAGCCTTAGCGAAGGGCATAGCTCAAGCTTATTATGACTCCAGAGAAGCTCTAGGGTTTCCTCGAGGCAAAGACCTACAAAGCTAGATCGACCACACATCAGACTAATGAAAAACTCTTCACTACTCATTGAACTTGGAACAGAAGAACTGCCTCCAAAAGCTCTTAAAACGCTAAGCAATTCCTTTCACAAGGAAATACTTGACGGCCTGCTAGCCGCCGAATTGATCTGCGCAGACGACTCGGCCAATGCTCAGCGGTTCGCCACGCCCAGAAGACTGGCGATTGTGGTACCGAATGTAATCGAAGCGCAACCTGATCAATCAATCGAACGTCGAGGACCTGCCGTTCAAGCGGCGTTCAAAGATGATGGCTCGCCGAGCCCTGCGGCAATGGGGTTCGCCAAGTCCTGCGGAACCACCGTAGAGAACTTGGATAGATTGGAAACTGATAAGGGCCAATGGCTAAGCTACAAAGTAGTCGAAAAGGGTAAAAGCCTACATTCACTAGTTCCTGAGATACTGGAACAAACTGTTAAGCGCTTACCGATTGCGAAGCGAATGCGCTGGGGAGACAGTGAGGCCGAATTTGTCCGTCCCGTTAAATGGCTCAATGTGCTTTACGGATCCGAGACCATTCCCATGGAGTTGCTAGGTGTGACGTCGGACAATACCAGTCGTGGACACCGTTTTCATTGCCAAGGCGAATTATCATTCACAGCCGCTGATGAATACGAAGCCACTCTGGAAGAAAAAGGACACGTAATCGCTAGTTTTGAACGTCGTCAAAACATGATTAGCGAGCAGATTCATAAGGCGGCCAAATCAGTAAATGGTCACATACAACTTGACGCGGCCTTACTCGATGAGGTCACCGGCTTAGTGGAGTACCCTAGCCCTGTGATAGGAAGCTTTGATTCTTCCTTTTTAGAAGTCCCGCAGGAGTGTCTAATCTCATCCATGCGCGACCATCAAAAGTACTTTCATATTGTTGACGCGGACGAAAAACTGTTACCGAATTTCATCACTGTTAGTAATATACAAAGCAAAAACCCAACCCAAGTTAAAGAGGGCAACGAGAAAGTTTTACGCGCAAGACTATCCGACGCGCAATTCTTTTGGAGAACAGATCTCAAAAACACGCTCGAATCACGAGTCCAAAAACTCGAGAGCATCACTTTTCACGCCAAGCTCGGCTCGCTGATGCAACGCAATAAGCGAATTGAAAGCCTAACGGGGAAGGTCGCGGCTCGCATGCAAGCAGATCAGTCAATCGCTGAGCAGGGAGCTAAATTATGCAAAGCCGATTTGGTCTCCGACATGGTGGGCGAATTCGATTATCTACAGGGCATTATGGGCAGATACTACGCTGATCTCGAAGGATTACCTCAAGGCGTTGGTGAGTGCATCGAACAACACTATTGGCCCAAATTTGCAGGGGATTCTTTACCAGAGTCTCTGGAAGCTCAGTCCGTGTCCTTAGCGGATAAGTTAGACAGCTTTGTTGGACTCTACGGTGTCGGCGAGCGCCCAACGGGCGATAAAGACCCTTACGGCTTGCGACGAGCTGCGCTCAGTATCTTAAGAATCCTCATCGAAAAAGACCACGAGTTTGGATTGAGCGAGTTGGTCAGTGACAGTGTCGGCATCTATCAAGAACAGCAGGGCTTGCATATAGATAACGAAACCCAGCAAGAGATTGTCGACTTCATTCGCGGTCGATTGACCGCATTTTATCAGGCACAGGACATACCCACGAAGACTATTCAATCGGTAATGGCCTGCACCCCAGACAGTCCATTAGACTTTGACCAGCGTGTCAAAGCAGTAAACACCTTCACCACCAGTAATGATGCAGAGAACTTAGCCGCAGCCAATAAACGAATTAGTAATTTGCTGAAAAAGCAGACCCATGAAATAAGCGCTCAGGTAGAAAGAGAGCTGCTTAGTGAAGATGCTGAAATTGAACTTAACGCGAGCATTGATAGCCTAGAAGCGGACTGCATAAAGCTATTTAACGCCGGAGACTACGAGGCAGGACTTGCCAAGTTGTCGACGTTAAGAGTTCCAGTAGATCGCTTCTTTGACAACGTAATGGTCATGACCGACGACGAGCGATTGCGCAATAACCGTCTGTCTCTGCTAAAAAGAATGCAAAGTCTATTTTTGCGCGTTGCTGATATAGCGGTACTAGGGTAAGAATGGTGGGCAATCGTCCGATGGCAAAACAATTGGTTGTTCTCGACCGCGATGGCGTGATTAACCAAGATTCATCAGAGTTTATTAAGACTCCCGATGAATGGATTCCTCTAAAAGGTAGCTTGGAGGCGATTGCGAAACTCACGCAAGCTGGGTACGAAGTAGTTGTGGTCACAAATCAATCTGGGATAGGCCGTGGACTCCTAAGCGCCGATGATTTGGCGCAAATTCATGAGAAGATGTTGGAACACTTGCGTCAAGTTGGCGGTCAAATCCAAACTATACTTTATTGCCCACATAAACCAGACGAAGGTTGCGACTGTCGCAAGCCACAAGAGGGCATGTACACTGAGCTCGCTAACCGATTAGGAATCAGCTTCAAAGGAGTATTCTCAGTTGGCGATTCAGTACGAGATTTACAAGCCGCACAAGCTGCAGGAGCAAACCCCGTACTTGTTAAAACAGGCAACGGTCGAAAGTCTCTCAAAACCATCGAAAAGAATTCCGACCTGGACCTTGATGGAACCCTAGTCTTTGATCATTTATCCGCGTTCGTTGATGCCTTGCTTGCGAAGGATATTTAGACACTCAGTTTTAAACGATTTTTCGAGCCATGATTTATTTTCGTTCTATCCTGTTCTACCTGGGTGAAGCACTCTCGACAGTGCCATTTTTCATCGTTTCAATCTTTGCTTTAATGTTCAAGCCAACGACTCGATCCCGAATGATTGCTGGCTGGGCCAAATTCGTCACATGGTGGTTGCGAATCACCTGTGGGTTGACACACGAAATCGATGGAATGGAAAACATACCCGATGAGCCTTGCATTTTCGCATGCTCCCATTCATCCACATGGGAAACCATTACCACACAAACTTTTCTACCCCCTTTAGCTTGGGTTCTAAAAAAAGAGTTACTCAGGATTCCGGTTTTCGGACTTGGTTTAAAAGCAACCGGACCAATTGCCATCGACCGAAGTGATAGCAAAAATGCGCTTGATCAAGTGATTGATCAAGGCATCGAGAAATTTAAGGAAAACCGTTACGTATTGATCTTCCCTGAGGGGACTAGATCGCCTTGGGGCAAGCCCGGCAATTATAAGAAAGGGGCCGCTAAACTGGCGATCGCTTCCGGAAAGGTTATCGTCCCTGTCGCGCATGACGCAGGCCGTTATTGGTCAAAGGACAGCTTTTGGATCAAGCCTGGCGTGATTAAGTGTATTTTTGGCCCCCCTATTACCATTCAAGAAAAAACCGATACCGAGATCACGCGCGAGATCAGAGAGTGGATTTTGGCCCAGCAATTGGATCAACCTCAAACAATCTAGTTCTTATTGAGAATGAGGATTCTAGGCATTCATGATATCGGATGGTAAGCTCATTAGTAATCGAAACGGCTCGCCAAAAAACCCACGCTTTATCAATTCATGAGTAAAAATAGCGAAACGACCTCAGGAACGGAAACCGCTTCTCAAGTAAACATCAGCGAGTCAGTTAACAAACTGAATGAGCAAGTTCCTACCTTTGGCGATCTTCTGCCGGAAGCCTTACGGCCTTATTGGCAGCTCACTCAAGACCACCCTTTAATTGAGGGCGCTTTGGTTCTGGTGGTATTTTGGACCTTAGCTTATTTGATCAGACGATATGTCATCACCTTGGTCCATCGAGTTACTAGTCGTACCAAAACCGAATTAGATGATGTGATCATTGAGGCACTGAAGTCTCCAGTTTTTCATTCAGTACTTTGGTTTGGTTTGATTGTGGCCAGTAAAACCGCCGGTTTAGTCAATGGCCTCTTTCAGTTCATCACGCCATTAGCATCCTCTATGATAGTACTTGGTCTGACCCGCGCAGGCTTGAACATCAGTGAGAGCCTGATCAGTGCCTTATCCAAAGACACATCACGCTTTAAAAGCTTTGATGTGCAATCTGAGCCCTTGCTCATCATAAGCAGCAAAATTCTTTTGCTGGTATTTGCTGCCTATGTCACTTTATTGATTTGGGGAATCAATCCCGTAGGACTGTTGGCCTCGGCGGGCATCGTTGGTATAGCCGTGGGCTTTGCGGCTAAGGACACTCTGGCAAATCTTTTCTCCGGTGTCTTTATTCTGGCAGATCGACCTTACAAGTTAGGTGACTACATTAATCTGGATAGCGGTGAACGTGGCCAGGTTACACACATCGGCATTCGTAGCACACGCTTGCTGACCAGAGACGATGTGGAAGTAACAATACCAAATGGTGTGATTGGAAACGCCAAGGTGGTCAACGAAAGCGGTGGCAGCCACAAAAAAATGCGCATCAGGCTGAATGTTCAATGTGCCTACGACGCCGACTTAGAACAGGTGGAACAAGTATTACTCGATTTGGCTAGGTCTCACTCCGACATCTGCTCATACCCTGAACCCAGAGTAAGAGTAAGAGCCTTTGACACCAGCGGAATCAATATTCAGCTGATGGGGTGGATTGAAGACCCCAAAGATCGCGGCAGAGTATCCCATCTGATGTACAAAGAAATACATCAAGCGTTCCGCACGCATGGATTGGAGATTCCATTTCCAAAGCAAGACGTTTATCTCAAAAACAACTAAAAGGATCATATTGTTGCACCTGACGTCAAGATATTTGCACGAAACTGACTAATATAGACTTGATATTTAAACTTATTTAATCTGAAACCAGGCACTCTTTGGAATTCAGATTATGAGCAAAATAAACTATCAATACACTGTCCGAGATGTAAATCCGCAACCCAGCAAGGAACTCGGGAAGGGTAACGGCCGCTTGCGAAAGTATTCGATTGTTACACTAGGCATCCTCAATTTGTTGTCAGCACTTTGCTACCTTTTTCCGGAGGTCTTTACTACAGCGGAACTCAGAGGCGCGTATAACCCAATCACGATTAAATTTCTTATTGATATTAGTGTTCTGGGAACCGTGACTTTTGCAATTTTTCTGTTGATTCAAAAGCAATATTTCTTGCAAGCGTGCGTTGGCGCCTCGCTGTCAGCGATTGCTCATTTATTGCTTTGGTTAGACCCGAATACTTCTAGTCAGATTCCGAGCTGGTTCTCTGTGGGTGTTGATTGGTTGGTCCTGTCATTCATTGTTTCATTGGCTGTATTCGCCACTTTGGAAAAAATTTACCCCCAGTACCAACATCAGTTGCTAATCAGGGACGAGTGGGACACGGACATGATTTACTTCTCGATTAACCATTTACTGATCACTGCCATTATCTTCAGCGGAAACTACGTTGCTCATATTTGTGATTTTGCGGTATCAACAAGTGTACAAGCTTGGGTACAGTCACTACCGATCATAGTGCAGTTTGGGTTAGTCCTCATCATTGCGGACTTCATTCTTTATTGGGAACACCGAATGTTTCATGAGGTACCATTCTTGTGGAAGTTCCACGCCGTACATCATTCTGTAGAAGAAATGGACTGGTTGGCCGGCTCACGCAGCCACTTGGTATCTACGTTTGTAGAAAGAACCCTTGTGGTGGTTCCTCTTTACCTCTTAGGTCCGGATAAGTTGGCACTGGATTTGTATGTCGCTCTTGCTGCTGTCCAAGCAGTATATATCCACTGTAATACCCGCTTAAACCTTGGGCCGCTTGGTAAGATATTTGTTACACCAAAATATCACCATTGGCATCACAGTTCAGAAGAGCCTGCTTTGGACACTAACTACTCAGCCCACACTCAACTGTTTGATCGTTTGTTTGGAACGCTCCATAACCCGAGAGCCTTCTGGCCCGCAAAGTACGGCACCACCCAACCGCTACCCAAGGGTTACATCAAGCAGCTGGCTTACCCGTTTAGATAGAAGATTAGGCGGTTGAAACTTGCTAGCAGTGCGCCCGGCTGTCATATCTTGCTCGACACCCTGTGAACTAGGCGCCAAGTAAGTTCTGCCCACAAACTCTAATCACATTTCCTCTTACCCCTGAGGATGAAGGCAGAACTAACCATGCGATGGTCTCCGCGACATCGATGGGGAGGCCTCCCTGACTTAACGAATTTAGACGTCGGCCAGCCTCACGGATAGTAAATGGCATCGCCCCCGTCATCTCTGTCTCGATGAATCCAGGTGCGACTGCATTGACGGATATCGCTGTCTCGCTAAATTGAGAGGACATACTTTCAACCATCCCTAAAACTCCTGCCTTAGAATAAGCGTAGTTTGTTTGACCTCGATTTCCAGCTATGCCCGATATTGAAGATACCCCGACAATACGAGCATTCTCACTCAAACCACCACTTTCCATTAGAGCCGCGTTGATCTTTAACTGAACTCCTAGATTAATATTGACTACGTCTGACCACGCTTTATCGGTCATTTTCGCAATGGTTTTATCTCGAGTTATACCGGCATTATGGATCACGGCATCCCACGGACCATGATCATTAGCAAAACTGACCACTCGCTCAACTGCATTTGATGCATTGAGATCAACAAGCAGCGAGTCTCCGTTAATTTGACCGGCTAGGCTAAGAGCGATTCGCTGGAGGCTGGGACATCCAAACATGTGACTTTAAAGCCTGATTCGGCTAATCGTTTGGCTACTGCTCGCCCTATTCCTTGGGCGCAGCCGGTGACTAGCACTCGCTGTTGAGCTGACTCTATCGGGCTGGGAAGCACTTTCGATGCATTGCTGATCTTTACTACTTGACCTGACACATATGCCGAAGCAGGCGACATAAAAAAAGCTAGCGTCGACAACGCAGCCTCGTTAGCGCCCTCTTCAATATACATTAACTGTGCCGTGATACCTTTGCGGGCTTCTTTGGCCAAAGAGCGCATAAAACCTTCCAATGCCCTCTGCACTACGGACGCTTCGAGTGAGTCGATCTGTTCCGGAGGCTGGCCAATTATTATGATGCGCCCACAGGGTTTGATTCGGCGTATCAACCGATTAAAAAATTCATGAAGCTCAGCGCTTTGTTGGATAGTTCGCAGATGTCGAGCGTCAAATATTAATACCTCCATATCATCAGCGTCGGCACTTGGGTCGATGAAGATTTCATTATCTGAAGATAACTCTTGCAGCATCGCCTTTGAAAAATCAATAAAAGCCTTATTACCGGCGCCACCAATTAATACTTTGCCAATGAATCCATGTGGTCGATCAACTTGCCTGGCCAACTTCATCGGCTGCGGCAGGCCCAGCCATTGAGTCAGTTTTGAGCCAACTTTACTATTGGCAAAATTAAGGTAACCGTCGCTCATAAACGCTCAGCTCTGGTTATAGGCTTGCAAAAACTCCGCAAACGAAAGAGAGTCGTTAGACTCATTCTCAGCTTGTTGTTCCAATGAGGCGATGGCAGAAGCTGTCAAAGCCTCTCTAGACACCGGATCTAGATCAAGACTAGAAAAATGCGTTTTATGGAGTTCTGCTTGCCGATGCGCGATCTCTATGAATTCTTGTCCATCCAAGACGGATGCCATCATTTGGCCTGATGGGGTCAGGGAAGAATCATCTACCTTGGCTTTTTGCGCAAATACGGACGAGCTATATTCAAAACTATCGTGAGCCTGATCCAATAATTTTGCCGTTTCCATAATAGCGTCGAGTAGCTCATGCGCGGCTTGCTTAAAAGGCACCTCTTGACCAGCACTAATCAAAGTGAGGTCTGGGTTCCTCCCCTCAAGGATCACCTTGGTCTGGTTTCCTCTAATTTCCTGACAACGCGTATCGCTGGTTGAAGGACACTGGGAAAATAAGCAATGCAGTAAGAATGCGTCCATAAATCGCATTTGTTGCGCACTAATTCCCTCAGCTAAATAAGGATTGATGTCCAATATCCTCACTTCTATGTATTCAACGCCACGTTCACTCAAGGCGGCAATCGGTTTTTCTCCCGATTTCGTAACTCGTTTTGGTCGGATATCGCTGTAGTACTCGTTTTCAATCTGTAAGATATTGGTATTCAATTGAATAAACTGACCATCTCGCTGGATGCCTATTTTTTCATAGGGACCATAAGGCTGTTTGATTGCTGTACCCAATGTTTCAACATAGTCATCCAAAGAAGCGTAAGAGATATGCAAATCTTCTTGTGCGCTATTTTGGTAACCAAGGTCACTCATCCGCAAAGACGTTGCGTACCGACGACCAAAGCTTCGCTCTCCAAATTGCTCTAAGTCATGGTCAGGATGGTCACTTAGAAAACTTTGATCCAAAACTGGTGACGCCCCGAAAAGATAGTGCAGTATCCAAGAGTAACGTCTAAAGTTTCTGATTAGAGAAAAGTAGTGCGCGGACTTGAAGTCTTGCAGACTACGGGATTGATTTTCCTCTCCAGAGTCAACGAATTTGCTCTGATAATCTCCCCAGAAGGATTCAGGTAAAGAAAAATTGTAATGGATACCGGCAATGGCTTGCATCATACGTCCGTAACGAACGCCCAATCCTTGACGATATACATGTTTAAGCACACCAACATTCGAGGTGCCATAGTCCGCGATGGGAATATTCAATTCTCCGTCAATACGACAAGGCATGCTGGTAGGCCAAATCAACTGACCATTTATGTTTTCTAGGGTAAATTGATGCAACTCTCGCAGGTAGTTTACGGACCCTTCAATACTGGTTTGTTTGGGGGTGATAAATTCTAGCAGCGCTTCGGAATAGTCGGTTGTGATGCTCGGATGCGTCAGGGTTGAACCCAATGCCTGGGGATGACGATCTTGAGCAATGCCGCTGCAAGGCATAACTCTTAGACCTTCTTTTTCTACTCCGCGGCTAATTTCTTTTAAATGAGGGATTAACTCATCCGTGATCAAGGATAGGGATGATGTACATTCAGAATGAAGCATAAAAGTCGCTCTCGGCAGCACTGCTAATCGAAGCGCTGTGTGGTTTGGTTAAATCTGCGCTAGACCTAGAGTTCATCCTAACAGAGATTACATCGCTCAAGTGGCAAAAGATTATTTTTACTAACCATTCATCGCCAAATAATTAGTCAAACCTAGTGGCAGCTTGAGGGGATTCAAGTGTGGCTAAGTGTTTTTTTGAGCAATCGCTTCGGCACGCTTCTCAAACTGCTTTCGCATCAGCTTAAAAAGAAAGTTGGGGAAGAATCGCTTTATCCATAGCGCGTGCATCTCCATACCTTTACCGACCGGTATTTCAGGTTTTCGTTTGCTCAGTCCGTGGACAATTACACTTGCGCACTCATCCGCTTCCATTCCTCCGGATATATCTCTGTCGGCCCCTCCAAATTTTGATCCATCACCGGAGACTGCATTCTCTGAAATGGCGGTTTGAATAAACCCAGGAACAATAGTCGATACATGGATCCCGTGGTGATCAACTTCAGCACGCAAGGCATCATAAAAACCCATGACAGCATGTTTTGCGCCACAGTATCCTGTACGAAAGGGGACGCCCATCTTTCCTGCCACTGAGGCCGTGACAGCAATATGCCCGCTACCTTGTTCGATCATGGAGGGCAAAACCGCTTTGGTAAGCGCGATTTGTCCAAATACATCAACTTCGAATATCTTGCGATACGTGTCCATCTGAGTATCAACAGCGAGAGAACGTTGCGAGATTCCCGCGTTGTTTATCAGAAGATCAACCTTCCCAAAACGATCTAGGACCGTTTTGGTGGCATCGGCTATTTGCTCTTCTTGCGTTACATCCAGGGGAACTATCAATGTGTTGGCCGAACCGCAGTTCTCGGCCACACTATTGAGAACATCCTCACGCCGAGCACTGAGAATCAAGTTCGCGCCATACTTAGAAATCTCGATCGCTAATGCTTCGCCTATGCCCGATGAAGCACCAGTGATCCATACCGTTTTGCCCTTCCAGTACTCTGTGTTCATGGCCTGATCTCCGATTCAAATTTGCTCTTTTTCGTGCGTTACCGTTTTATCCTCACCCGATTCATCGAGTTCCGGCGCTCTTCGAAGCTCCACAATATAAGCTCCAAAAAGAGACCCAAAGAAAACAATGGGAACGCCGAAGTAGATAGTTACACCGCCCAAGCTATCACCGAATGACAACAGTAACAACAGGCCAGATAAGGCGATACCGCCGAACCACCATTTCCCAGACGCTAGATAGGCGGCTATTCCCACAACAAACGAAACAAAGAACAGTATCGCAAATATCATGATTAGAGAATGTAGCGAGCGTAATCTTCGTCTTCAGCCAACTCGTCAAGGTGCTCATTGACGTACGCTTGATCCACTTTAATCGACAAACCGGGCCGGTCACTGGCTTCATACGAGATATTTTCGAGCAACCGCTCTAACATGGTGTGCAATCGTCTAGCGCCAATATTTTCCGTAGATTCATTAACCTGCCAGGCCAACTCGGCGATACGTCTAATACCATTATCGGTAAACTCTAAGGTCACTTCCTCGGTCGCCAGCAGAGCCTTGTATTGCTCAGTTAAAGAAGCATCTGGCTCAGTCAAAATTCGGGTAAAGTCATCCACAGTCAATGCTGCTAATTCAACTCTGATCGGCATACGTCCTTGAAGCTCAGGGATCAAGTCAGAGGGCTTAGACAATTGAAATGCGCCCGAGCCGATAAATAAAATATGGTCTGTTTTAACCATGCCATGCTTAGTTGAAATGGAACTTCCCTCAACCAGCGGCAAAAGATCCCGTTGAACACCCTCTCGCGATACATCGGGGCTTTTTGCGCCCTCAGATCGGCCTACGATTTTATCGATTTCATCAATGAACACAATCCCGTTGTTTTCGAGGCGCTTGATGGCATTGTGCTTGATGTCTTCTTCATTAACCAATTTGGCGGCTTCTTCTTCAGTTAACGCCTTCAGAGCTTCTTTGATGGACACCTTTCGAGTGGTTTTTTTATCGGCTCCAAAATTTTTCATCATACCCTGCAACTGGCTGGTCAACTCTTCCATGCCTTGGGGTCCAAAGATTTCAACTCCCATCGGCGCAGCTGACAAGTCAATCTCAATTTCTTTATCGTCTAAATCGCCTTCTCTGAGCTTCTTTCGAAAACGTTGCCGAGCCGCACCGTCGCTCTTATCCGAAGGTTCTGCACTAAAACCAACGTCGCGAGCTGGAGGAAGCAACACATCCAACACTCGTTCTTCAGCAGCGTCTTCAGCCCGCCTCTGAACCTTGCGCATCTCATTCTCACGCTGTCCTTTGACAGCAATATCGGCCAAATCCCTGATGATGGAATCTACCTCGCGACCCACATAACCAACTTCGGTAAATTTAGTTGCTTCTACTTTGATAAAGGGGGCATCCGCAAGTTTCGCCAAGCGTCTAGCAATTTCCGTTTTACCGACACCAGTCGGCCCGATCATTAAAATATTTTTGGGGGTAATTTCTGAACGCAGCTGAGAATCCTCAACTTGGGTGCGACGCCAACGATTGCGAAGGGCTATCGCCACAGCTCGTTTGGCATCGGCCTGTCCAACAATGTGCTTATCGAGCTCTTGCACGATTTCTCTAGGGGTCATTTCACTCATGGGAAAACGCCTTATTCTGTAAGATTTAATTCTTCAATAGTTTGGTTATGGTTGGTGTAGATGCAGATATCAGCGGCAATATTCAAGGATGCCTCAACTATATCGCGAGCGGACATGTCCGTATTTTGAACCAACGCTCGAGCGGCTGATTCAGCAAACGAACCACCCGATCCAATTGCCATTACGCCACCTTGTGGCTCAATCACATCACCATTACCCGAGATAACATAAGAGGCTTCTTTGTCGGCCACACAAAGAAGTGCTTCAAGCTTGCGTAGCATGCGATCAGTTCTCCATTCTTTAGCTAATTCGACCGCTGCTTTAGTCAGTATTCCTTGGTGCTTAGCCAGCTTAGCGTCAAACAACTCGAATAAGGTGAACGCATCTGCCGTACTGCCGGCAAAGCCAGCAATCACCTGACCCTTGTAGAGCCTGCGAACTTTTTTGGCGTTGCCTTTCATCACGGTGTTACCCATGGATACTTGCCCATCGCCGCCTATTACAACTTGATCGCCGCGACGTACGGACAAAATAGTGGTTCCTCTAATTTCTGGCATGTTTCACACCCTTGGATTTCTTTGAAAGGTATATCGTGCTTGAGACAACAATTTCAAGCACCGTTATGTATTCGGAACCAGCTGTCTAGGCTATGGAAAGAGCTTACTTAATCACTTTTAAGTGCGACGGCTTTTTCGAAGCCTCGCCACTTTTTGCCTTGAGTGGGGTTGGTTCGGCTTTTTTCTTGGACTCAGAAGGCTTAGGTCCATTCGGTTCAGGATCTAATCCATCAGCCATATCTTCAAAAAATATTCCTTGAGAGTTTTCTCTTGCGAAGATCGCCATAATCGAATCCAATGGCAGATAGATATCGTGTTCGATACCACTAAATCGCGCTGAAAAGCTCAAACACTCGTTATCCATAACGTGCAATCGTACAGCCGACGAGCTGATATTTAGAACTATCTGCCCGTCAACGACGTGTGCCAGCGGCACCTCAACTTCATCGACCTCCGCATTGACTAAAACTTGCGGCGTTAAGCCATTGTCTTCGGCCCATTCAAAAATGGCGCGAAGTAAATAAGGTTTAGTCGAGGTCATATTATGATGTTGTCCGAAAAGGCTGTTTAGAAACCTCGGAGGTCTCTCTCTGCGTCACTCAGACTATCTTGGAAAGACTGTCGCGCAAACAAGCGTTCAGCGTATTCTTCCACAACTTGCGCTTGTTTTGGCAGCATAATGTTCATCACTGGCAGACGCCACAACATCGGTGCGAAGATCACATCAACTAATGAAAACTCTTCACCCATTGCATAGTCTTGTTCTGCAAACAAAGGAGAGATTGCAATAAAACCATCACGAATAATTTTCGCAGCTTCTTTATTTTTCTTATCAGCTTGTACGGCTTTGAACGCATCAATCCAATCACGTCGAAGACGCATGATCATTAAACGTTGTTTAGCACGAGTTACCGGATCCACTGGCATCAATGGCGGATGCGGCAACCGCTCATCAAGATACTCGTTAATAATAAAGGGGTCATACAGAACCAAGTCGCGATCCACCAAGGTTGGTGTTTCGTTGTATGGGTTAAACTCTGCCAATTCTTGGCAAGTGTCTGAAGGATCAGTGTAGACCACCTCACACTCAATATCTTTTTCTTGCAGGACAATGCGGCAAGCGTGACTCAATACACAATCAGTGCCTGAGTATAGCGTCATAATAGAGCGTCTAGTCGCCAAAGTATTCATCATTAGTAAGTCCTAGTTTTTGGGGGTTTTGAGGATTGATTAAAACGACAAAACGCGACACAGGATTGCCCGTGCCGCGTTGACAGTCATCCAATGGGAGACTAATGAACGTCGCGCCAGTACTCTTTTTTGAGCAAGTAACACAATCCCATAAGTAAGAATAAAAATGCCAAAGCGAATACACCGATAGTTTTTCGCTGCATTTGTGCTGGTTCTGCCATGTAAGCTAAGAATGCCGTGAGATCTCCCATGGCCTTATCGAACTCCGCAGGTGTCATCTTACCGGGGTGAACTAATTCGAACTTAGCATCACCGACGATTGTAATCCCTTCTTCAGGTGTGACTTCTTCACCGGGCTCAACCGTGCCGACAAGCTTTTGTACACCTTGAAGCTCGTACATAGCGTGTGGCATTGCCACATTTTTAAATAAGGAGTTATTCCAACCACTTGGGCTGCTGTCATCCCGATAGAATGCACGAAGATAGGTGTATACCCAATCAGGTTTGCGCACTCTGGAAACCAATGACAAATCAGGCGGTGCCACACCGAACCATTCTTTTGCGTCTTCTTCTGGCATGGTGGTAATCATAAGATCACCTTCTTTTTCCGTAGTGAACATCAAGTTTTCTTTGAGATGGTTCAACGGAATGTCCAAATCTTCGGCAACGCGATTGTAACGAGAGTACTTGGCGCTATGGCAAGAAAGACAGTAGTTAACAAAGAGCTTAGCGCCATTTTGTAAAGCGGCCTTGTCAGACATGTTTAAATAAACTTTGTCTTTGACTTCATCGCCTCCGCCAGCAGCCACAGCCGCCTGACTCACGATCGCACTTGAAACTAAGGCGATTAAAAAGGAAGTAAATTTCTTCATCTGTGATTCTCCTCGCTTAGTGGCCTTCAGGCATGGTAAGACGGGTTGGCAACGGTTTTGTTTTCCCAATGGAGGTAAACCACGGCATCAAAACAAAGAACGCAAAGTAGATACATGTACAAACTTGCGCCAACAGTGTTTTCATTGGCGTCGGAGCGTTCATACCCAGGTAACCAAGAATGAAAAACGCAATCACAAAGATGACCAAGGCGATCTTGAATGGCCAGCTACGATAGCGAATGGACTTAACCGGCGAACGGTCTAGCCAAGGCAACAAGAAAAAACAAACGATCGAGGCCGCCATCAGGATTACACCCCAAGCTTTACCACTGGAATTCATGAACACAAGCCATGCAACAAGACCGAGCACTACGAAGCCAGCTTTCATCATGAGCGACACACGCGTAAACAAAGCCGCAATTAGCGCAATAGCCACCGAGCCCCAAGCAAAGAACACAAGCAGACTCTCTGTACTCGCTCTCAAGATTGAGTAAAACGGAGTGAAGTACCACAGGGGAACGATATCCGGTGGAGTCTGTAACGGATTAGCTGGTGCGAAATTGTCCTTCTCAAGGAAAATGCCACCAAATTCTGGCGCAAAAAACACCACACCCAAATAGATGATCAAGAATGCACAAACGCCAACCAAGTCCTTAACAGTGTAGTAAGGGTGGAAGGGGATGCCATCCTTGGGATGGCCTTCTTCGTCAAGCTCCTCGTAAATATCGATGCCATCTGGGTTGTTCGAACCCACGTGATGGAGTGCCACAAGATGCAAGAAGACTAACGCCACTAAAACGAGGGGCAATAGAATAACGTGGAACGCGAAGAAACGGTTGAGGGTTGCGTCGGAGATAACGAAATCACCTCGTATCCATTCGGTCAAGTTAGGACCAAAATAGGGGATTACGTCAAACAACGAAATAATAACCTGCGCACCCCAGTAAGACATATTGCCCCAAGGTAGCAAGTAGCCCATAAAGGCTTCTGCCATCAATGCAACGAAAATGACGCAGCCGATCAGCCAGACCAATTCTCTAGGCTCACGGTGAGACCCATAGATGATCCCGCGAAACATATGCAGATACACCACAACAAAGAACGCTGAAGCTCCCGTTGAGTGCAGATAACGCATTAACCAACCGTAGGGTACATCACGCATGATGTATTCGACCGAAGCAAACGCCAACTCGGCGTCTGGTTTGTAATGCATGGTCAGAAAAATACCGGTAACCAACTGAATAACAAGTACCAAGATGGCCAAAGAGCCAAAGTAGTACCAGAAATTGAAATTCTTAGGTGCCATGTACTCGGCAAGATGCTCATTCCAAACCTTCGTGGCTGGCATCCTTGCATCAACCCACTCCATAAATGCGTTGGCACTTTTGTGTTCGTCGTGACGATGAATAGCCATGATTATGCCCTCCCTTCGTCTTCGCCAATGATGACGGTGTTCTCTACAAATTTAAACGGTGGAATCGGCATATTAGTCGTTGCTGGTACATTTTTATAGACACGACCCGCCAAATCAAACTTGGATCCATGACATGGGCAGAAAAAGCCACCTTGCGAATCTTCACCCATTTGCGGATCTGGCCCAATCGCCAGTTTCTCAACTGGAGAACAACCAAGATGAGTACACACACCCTCAACAACCAACAATTCAGGCTTGCTGGCGTCAGATCGAGCATCATTTTTCGCGTATTCTGGCTGGATGCTGTCATTCGAGTCGACATCCGCCAAGCTCGGAGCGATTACGCCCAAGCCTTCCATCATTTCTGGAGTGCGATTCAGTAGCACGACAGGCTTACCGCGCCATTCAACCTTGACCATTTGACCAGGTTGAATCTTGCTGTAGTCGTATTGCACTGGTGCGCCCGCATTCTTAGCGCGCTCACTTGGACTCATACTTAATACAAAGGGGGTAACCGCAAATGCGCCGCCCACTGCTCCACAACCTGCTGTTAGACCGGTAATGAAACGTCGTCGCTTGATGTCCTCAACGCCGTCTTCTTCAGCGCCTTGGATGCTTGCGTCACTAACGTGATTGTCAGCCATACGTGCTCCTAAAAATTTGTGCCTAGAAATTAGACTCTTTTAGCTAGTTTAATTCTTGTTCTTATACCAGCGACCCAGAAACTGCCCAATTGAGTCTGCTGCAATTGTAGAAACGACGACCGTTTAAGCTTGCTTAGATCGACGACTCAAGACAATTGCTGAACCTTCGCTGCGTTATCACTGAGCATCTTAAAACCCATGCATTCAGTAAGGGCGCAACAACCCCTGCAATTTGGCTGGCGATTGTACCAGATGTGTCAAGCCTTTTGCCGAATTGATAACGAGAAAATGACTCTTTTTTGTCGACATTTGTGAATCTAACAAAGAATCGTCAATGCCCGAACAAAAATCCTCGAAAAACAGCAGACCTATCCAAGCAAGGCCCGCATAGCGGCTAGATGCGCCTGCCCAACCTCTTCTTGCTTCGCAGGGTCCTTGGCAACCTTGTCTTCCCAAACAATGTGTTGCGGGTCCAGCTCGTCCAAAAAACGGCTAGGTTGACAGTCTAATTCCTCGCCATATCGCTTTCTTTTATTCGCGTAAGACAAGGTCAACTCTTTCTGTGCGCGAGTGATACCCACGTAAAAAAGCCGACGCTCTTCCTCGACCATATCTTCTTCAATGCTGGTTCGGTGCGGCAAGATCTCTTCTTCTAGTCCAACTATCGATACATGGGGAAATTCAAGCCCCTTGGACGCGTGCAGCGTCATCAAGGAAACCACATTACCATTGCTTTCATCTTCATTCTTTTCCAGCATTCCCATCAATGCGATCGTGGAAACTACATCCTCCATGAGTTTGCCCTCGTCTTTATCCGCAATTGAGCGCACCCATTTTAGTAAGTCCTCGACGTTTCGCCAGCGCATCTCTGCCTGTTCTGGACTGCCACTTTGCTTGGTAATCCAGTCTTGATACTCAATATCCTGAAGTAAATCATTGATCAATTTGACCGGCGGGTCGGATTTGGCTCTCTCGGAAAACGTGGTTAGCCAATGCTCAAACTGGCGCAGAGCAACTTGTCGCTTCGGGGGTAAATGTTCGTGTAAAGCAACGCTGGATATTGAAGAGTATAGGCTACGACCAGTCTTTCTTGCGACCTCGGCCAGGGCTTCCAATGAACTCGCTCCGATACCACGCCGAGGAGTATTAATGGCACGCACAAAGGCATTATCGTCGGATGGATTTACAATCAGACGCAAATACGCCATCACGTCCTTTATTTCAGAGCGATCAAAAAACGATAGACCTCCGCTCAAGAAGTATGGAATGTGCATTTCACGCAACTTTTGCTCCAAAATTCTAGCTTGATGATTACCTCGATATAAGATGGCGTAATCGCTGTAAGGACGATCATGCTGAAACCGATGCTGCATCAGACCAGCGACAACTTTTTCCGCTTCTCGCTCGTCATTATCAGCCGCTATCACCATAATGGGATCGCCCAAACCCAGTGCACTCCAGAGTTTTTTATCAAACGGTCGCGGATTATTCTGGATGACGTAGTTGGCGAGCGCCAATATCCGACCCATCGAGCGATAATTTTGCTCTAGCTTCACCAACAGTAGTTCTGGAAAATCCTTTTCCAACTGAACTAGATTTTCAGGCTGTGCTCCTCGCCAGGCATAAATGGACTGATCATCGTCACCCACCGCCGTTAAGCCATGGCCTGAGGAACCAGCAACGAGAGTCTTGACGATACGGTATTGAGCGGCATTGGTATCCTGATACTCATCGACCAGCATAAAATGCACGCGCTCTTGCCATTTATTCCTGATCGTGTCGAATTTACGAAGCAATTCATTGGGCAAATAGAGCATGTCATCAAGATCCACCGCATTACACGCCTGCAAATACCGCTCGTAATCTGCGTAGACTTTGGCCGCCGCAACCTGTGTTGGGTTTGTCATAGACATTTGCGCGGCCTTTTCTGGAGAGATCAAGTCATTTTTCCAGTTAGAGATCTGATTGCGCACTCGGTCCACCAGACCATTATCATCCAGATCAGCTTTGAGTAGTTCGCGCACGACGTAGAGCGAGTCAGCTGGATCAAAAATAGAAAATCCAGGCTTTCTGCCGGATGCCTCTATTTCCTCTTTCAAAATCATCATGCCCAAACTATGAAAAGTAGAAATAGTCAATCCTTTGGTCTGCTCGGAACCTAGCAACTCTGTGACACGCTCCTTCATTTCCCGAGCAGCTTTATTCGTAAAGGTAACCGCAAAAATATTGCGCGGACTTACCGACTGCTTGGCGAGCAACCAAGCTATCTTGTAGGTTATTACCCTAGTTTTTCCGCTGCCAGCGCCTGCCAACACCAACATGGGTCGGTCACATTGTTGAACGGCTGCGCGTTGCTGATCGTTCAATTGATCAAACACAAATTCCCCTAACGGTCGCTGATGATAGTGTCTCGCAAGTGCGTCATTCTACGAGCTAGTCGGATCGAAACAAAGCAAAAGAAGTGTATGTACTAAAAATTTTGTGCTTGACTTTTCATAGCATCAAGGAAACTCCATGACCCCTTTCTTCGAGAAAAATCAACCGAATAAAATTGATGCACTTAAAGCACTCAAGATTGGTGTACACTATTCTGAAAGGGGCAACTGTGCGTAGATGATGTGGGTGCGTCGACGCAGAATGCGTTAATAATCCGATCGTGAATAAAAAAAGAATAGATCAACTGTTTGCCACTAAACAGTACAAGAATGCGCTCGAGCAATTATCCCAATTACCATCGACAGCTTGGGGCGAAGCAACCAAGCTCAGATGCTATCGAGCTATGGGCAAGCTCAAAACAGCCGCAAAGCTCTCTAACGACCTACACACTCAAATCAATGCGGAAAAATTGCTATTCAAAGCTAGCCGCTCAGAACTTAATCATCTTCGTCGCTACATCGCCTTAGTTTTTTCTGAATATGGCCAAGCTGAGGACGCCTGCAATATCCTTTCTCAGCTTATTGAGCAAAAACCACAAGTTGCTGCTCTTCACAGGGAACATGCCTATGCGTTGACCAGCCTTGGAAAACTAGACGAAGCTGAACAAGAACTTCGGCAAGCGCTGTTGCTACAACCTTCAAATGCCAATGCTCACGCGCAACTTGCTCGGCTATGTTGCCGGACTGGTCGAATCCAGGCTGGTATAGACGGTTACACCCGCGCCGCCACCTTGGAACCAAACAACCCTGAATATATATCGAGATTGATTTATTGGAGTAACTTCGCTGCTAGCACGACTCAGCAATCGAACTTCCAGCTTGCACGCTTGTGGGCGAGCAAGGCATACCCCAATATCGCAAATAATCAATCGACCCGACCCATCCAACAAAACCGCCGAATCAAACTCGGTTTTGTGTCGGCGGATTTTTGCGCCCATCCGGAAAGCTTTTTTATCAAACCGCTGCTGTCTGGCTTGGATAAGAAGAAGTTCGAGATATTCTTGTTTAGCAACTCCAGCAAGAAAGACGGAGTCACAAAACAACTGAAGCAATTGAGCGATGCGTGGGTTGACATCAGCCGTAAGGATACACAGTGGTTTGTTAAATCAATTCAAAATTCTGAGATCGACATTTTGGTCGATCTGAATGGACATGCTTCAGGAAATCGACTCGATGTCTTTGCTCTGGCTCCAGCCCCCATGCAAGTGAGTTGGTTGGGATACCCATCTTCAACCGGGCTAAAATCCGTCGGCTATCGAATAACTGACCGCTCAGCAGACCCAGTGGGACTAAGTGAGAACGGCTACTGTGAATCATTGATTAGACTGCCAAACGGCCATCTTTGTTTCGAGCCATTAGAGTCCGCACCTGACGTTTCCCCAAGCCCGCGACCGGCCGGAATTCGTTTTGGGTGCTTTAGTGATCTCTCCAAGATTACGTCTAGCACTTTGGACTGGTGGGCTGAAGTCATGCACGCTGCTCCTCAGTCAACAATTCGCCTCAAGCGTCAGCAGTTTTCAGATCAACATACTCGAGAACGAATCATTGATGACTTTCAGCAACGAGGAATCTCATCAAGCCGCATCTCAATGGACCCCTCATTGCCTACCATTGAAGAACATCTTGATGCGTACAATAAAATTGACATTGCCCTGGACACTTCACCATTTAATGGCATGACCACTACCATGGAAGCGCTCTGGATGGGTGTTCCGGTAATGTCACTCAGCACTCCCACATACGCAGGTCGAATAGGCAAAAGTATTTTGGAGCAAGCTGGGCTTAACACTTTCCATTCTGAAAAGACTTCGCTACTCGCAGAGCGCTGTGGCTTTTTTGCCGCTCACCTTCAAGAATTAGACGTGATCAAAAAGTCATTACGACAACAAGTCCAACGATCATTGCTTGTGGATTCAGATCGCTTTGGTCGTGATTTCGGTCAAGCCTTGAGCTTTCATTGGCAAACCCTCTGTGATGAGCAACGAAAGAGGGCCAACAAATGACCCAAGAAATGGATGCCAACAAACTACTCAAACAAGCCGTAAGCGAGTTACGTGCTGGCGATCACGATAGCGCTATTGATCTCACTGCAAAAATAATCGAAACAGATCCCGACCACGCCGGTGCCCACGCCATCCAATTTTCGGCATTCTTTAAGTCACAGCGGCTAGAAGAAGCGCGACGAATGGGAACTCAAGCAGCAAAACTAAACCCTCGCTCTGTCTTCATTCTGAATAATCAAGCATGCCTCCAGCTTGAGGCAAAACAAGCGGCTGCCGCTTCTGGACTGCTTAAATCACTGATTGAACAATTTGGTGAGCGCGGCCAATGGCTATATAACCTCGCTCTCGCACAACGCCAAGTTGGAAATTTTGAGTACGCAATTACCACTTTCACTCGTACTTTAGATTTTGAACCTGAACATGACAAAGCCGCTTTTCAATTGTCAGATTGCCTAAACTTGGTCGGCGATCATGAGAAAGCTGTTGCTGCTTACGATTACGTCAGGCTACTTCGACACAAACATGCGCCCTCGCACAGTAATTACATTCATCAAGCTGCTGTAAACAACACGATTAGTGCTCGCGATATTGAACTAGAACTCGCACTTTGGGGAGAAAGATTCATTCCCGCAGACAAAGTTTATGACGACAGACCTTCACTCAATCCACAACGCCCGCGGGTTGGCTTTTTGCTTGGGAAGTTACCGCGGCACTGGACTGAACAGATGGTTGCTCCAGTCGCGAACGCGCTAGCTTCAGATGCTGAAGTCAGCATTTATTGGCACGATGAGCGCATGGATCAGTCACTATTCGACTCTCAAATTAATATTATTCCCTCAGCAAAGTTCACCGATGCAGATTTTGCGCGAAGAGTTAGATCGGATCATGTTGACGCGCTGATAGACGTATGCGGGATGCGCATCGGGTCCAGACAAAGAGCTCTGGGACTGAAAGTTGCCGCACACCAATATGGCTGGTTAGCTCATGAGGGACGGTACGCAACACCCTTTGTCGAAATAATAGATGCCAGTTTCGGAATGCAGCCCTATGCGGTTCAGTTAACACGCCATCTTGGCACCAAGACAATTCCAAGCCAAACATTCTCTGGAATAGGGTGCTATCGGGGCGTGAGTGACGAAGTATTAATCGCCTGGGCCGCAATTCTAAAGCAATGCCCAAACTGGAACCTTCATATCAGTAACAAGCAACCCCCTTTGGTTAATCGCATCAAGGAAAAAATGGAGCGTCACGGTGTCGAGGCAAACAGATTAGTTTTCGCTACCGATTTGGAACTGACCGAAACCACTATCACACTGGATAATTTTGTGGACAACGACCCCGTTGCTTTAGTCGAGGTGCTGAATAAGGGAGCGCGAGTGGTTGCCAAACGTGGGCGTCTCTACCCCGCGCAACACAGCGAATACATACTAAAACAGTGTCGTTCTGAAGATTGGATCAATAACGATACCGCGCAATATATTCAACAGGCGATAGCCATGAGCCAAGAGCCGCTAGGCACCGGATTATCCAAGCACCAACTGCAGCAAAGCGGCTTGAGTAATATTGAGGAGTTCTCTAATCGATTCAAAAAAGTCGTCTTGGCACCGTTCAAACTCGAGTCTTAAGCTGTGGCTTTTTAGCGAATAAGATTGTGGCTTTTTTGACAAAGGTGTTGTTTAAAAACAACACTACTAAGCTAGTTGATTAAGTTCGTTAATGGCCCTTTAGAATAGCGTAATTTAAGGGAGCGTCTGGCGCATAATGCAAAGCATGAAACGTAAATGAGTATTTATATTTTCATAACTCTCTCTTCTTTTTGTTACTTAAATCGCCGCCGAGCAAACGCTCTACGGCGATTTTTTTTGGACGATTGATTTTTTTCATTTCAACTACATCCATTTCAAATACATCTTCTCTAACTGAACCCCATCGTAAACAAGCTCCTCTCAAGTCAAGCCATGAGCGAAACATGATGGTTCTGACTAACAATGGGAACTTGGACAGACTACCAAGGAGCTAAAATTGCACTCGGTTCATCCAACGAGTTGAGCAGGAAAGTCTCTCGCTATCTGCTCCAAGAAAGTTCGTAAGTCATCTCCCCTTAGATCGATCATCGATGATTGGCTCAGTACACTGACTCGTTGGTTCATCACAGACATTGTGTGCTCAAAGGTAGAATCTTGCTGCTCTGGGGGCAAATCCTCGTTCGAGGGATCAGGAAACCCCCAATGGACCATAACAGATCCATCGAACCATACAGGACATGACTCTGAAGCTGCCTTGTCACACAGAGTAATGATCGCATCTGGTGCCAGAGATTCAAACTCATCCCAAGACTGGCTCTTTAAGCCTGCGGTGTTATAGCCAGACTGTTGCAAATGATGTAATGACATTGGATGGACCGCATCTTGTGGGGACGAACCTGCACTAAACGCTTCAATTTTGCCATTGCCTACCTGATTGGTGATTGCCTCAGCCAAAATACTGCGGCATCTATTATGGGTACAGATGAATAGTAGCTTCATGCTCTTTTTGCTGCCTAATTTTAGTTATAGATTAACAGACCGCTCGACTCAAAATAAGCTTTCCAAACAAGGGGTCGCAAGCAAACTCAATGGAACGATAGCACGAGTTTAGTTATAGTTGGGCCTGCGTTGTTTACGGGACGGTTTGGTATGCCATTGTTTAAAAAAAGAGTACTTCTTTTAGTAGCTATCACACTCTTTTTGAGTGGATGTGACCAATTCATCCAATCAAACACGACAACGGAAACCGAGGTTGCCCAAACCGCGCTGGAACGAAGTGCGCAAAACGACCGCAGAAAGTTAACTCATCTACTTTTGGGAACTGGCAGTGTTAAAGGCGTTTACTTTCCTATCGGGGGAGTCATTTGTCGTTTGGTAAATCGCAACAAAGCAGCACATCGAATTCGGTGTTCATTGGAGAGCACAGGCGGCTCTATTTACAACCTTAGACAATTAAGGGATGACAAGTTTGATTTAGTGTTTGCTCAATCTGACTGGCAGTATCATGCCTACAATGGAACCAGCTCATTTAAAGAACAAGGACCAGACACTGCGCTTAGAGCGGTATTTGCACTGGAAGCTGACCCACTGGCCTTGATCGTCAAAAGTGACAGCGAAATCAATTCACTTGATGATCTGGCGGAGCGAAGAGTCAGCTTCGGTTACACAAGATCATTACAGCATCGAATAATGAATGACCTGTTGGAAGCAAAAGGTTGGAACAAAGGCACATTTAAAGAAATTAGACCAATGAGCGACAAGCGGCAGATCAAGCAGCTTTGTTCAGACCAGCTCGAGTCGATTCTAATGCTAACCAGCAGCCTCGGCGACAATCTTGTAAATGTTCCAGATGAATGCCAACTCCGATTTGTACCGATAGAAGACCCGGCCATCGCCAAACTGGTGGAGGCTAAGCCTTATTATCGTACTGGTGTGATAGAAAGGGGCCGATACCTTAATAGCCAAGAAAATATTTCATCCTTTGGATTGGGTGCCACCTTCGTAGCCCACGAAAGCACATCTCCAAAAGCCATTTATAACGTCGTTAAGGAAGTGGTAGAGAACTTTAGAGATTTCAAATCGCTTCACCCCTCACTGGCAACACTTCAAAAACAGGAGTTGCCCTACGCAGGGATTTCCATTCCTTTACACCCCGGTGCTGAACGCTACTATAAAGAAGCTCGACTATTAAAATAGACTTAAATTATGATCGAACCAAAACTTGCTCTCAAACTTCTCAAAGAGGGTAACCACCATTATGTGAATGCTATTCGAGAAAACATTTCTCTGAACACACATGTTGCAACAAAACCAGCCAGTGAAGGTCAACAACCATTCGCCATTATCTTAGGATGCTCTGATTCACGAGCGCCTTTAGAGTTAACTTTCAATCAATCAATAGGGGATTTGTTCATCGTTAGGGTAGCTGGCAACATTGCCACTCCCAGCCAGCTGGGGAGCATCGAATATGCGTGCGAACACCTAGGTAGCAAACTGATTGTCATTCTTGGTCACTCGCACTGTGGGGCTGTAGCTGCAACTCTGGATTCAATAAAGAATCCCAGTGCTGGCGGATCGCCAAATATTGGGGCGTTGGTCAGATCTATCAAAGGAGCCGCAGAATCTGTTATTGATACTAACCCAAATGCTCGAGATGCTGATTTACTTTCATTAGCAGTTACCGCTAATGTCAAACAGGTTGTTACGTCGATCTCTGACGAGTCCGAACTACTGAGAGCCAAGATAGATTCTGGAGAGGTCATGATTGTTGGCGCTGAATACGACATCGAAACTGGCGAAGTCATTTTTTATGATTAGTGGAGCGCAAACCATTCAGCTAAAGAGGTAATTTGTCTTAATCAGAAAGGCTAAGGGTCTTTATCCGTTCTAAGTACTCGCGCTTGTCAAAATTATAACGATAAAGAGGAAGGTTCAGATGGAAATCATCTTAAATCATGGCCCATCACTGCTGCTGCTTGGTTGTGTATTTGCATTTTTTATGGCCTGGGGAATTGGCGCTAACGACGTCGCCAATGCCATGGGCACCTCAGTGGGGTCTCGTGCGCTGACGGTAAAACAAGCAATCATCATTGCGATTATTTTCGAGTTTGCCGGAGCATATATTGCCGGTGGAGAGGTAACCTCTACCATCAGAAAAGGGATACTGGATCCCGATATCATGTCAGACAAACCTGACGCCTTAGTTCTAGGGATGATGTCCTCCCTGCTTGCCGCAGGCACCTGGCTTTTGGTGGCTAGCATGAAGGGCTGGCCCGTCTCGACTACGCACTCGATAGTAGGCGCTTTAGTTGGTTTCGCTGCCGTTGGTATATCCGTTGACGCGGTAAACTGGGGGAAACTTGGAGGCATTGTTTCTAGCTGGGTTGTTTCTCCGCTGTTGGCCGGCACGATTTCCTTTATGCTTTTCATGAGCGTAAAGAAGCTAATTCTCGATTCAACAAACCCAAGACTGATGGCAAAGCGCTTTGTACCGGTCTATATATTCTTCGTCGGATTAATGATTGGGATGGTGACCCTACTCAAAGGCGTAAAGAATACTGGCTACAAACCTGATTTCGGCTTCGAAGGTAAAATTTTAAACGCGCTTCCCATAGGAATCGTTGCAGGACTGATCGCTGCTGCCCTTGGCGTTTTTATTATCTCCCGAATAAAGTTTGAGGCGGATAGCGAAAGCCACTTAGTTGGCATAGAAAAGCAGTTTGCCGTATTGATGATTTTCACCGCCGCAGCCATGGCTTTTGCGCACGGTTCCAACGATGTTGCCAATGCGGTAGGGCCGTTGGCTGCGATAGCCAGCACTATCGAAAACGGTGGGCAAATCGCAGCTAAGTCTTCATTACCTGGCTGGATATTACTTCTAGGCGGAATCGGCATTGTCGTAGGACTGGCAACCTACGGATACCGGGTAATGGCGACCATAGGCCGCAAAATCACTGAACTCACGCCGAGCCGAGGCTTCGCCGCCGAGCTAGGCGCTGCCAGCACCGTTGTACTGGCTTCCGGTTGGGGGCTGCCCATCTCAACGACTCACACCTTAGTGGGCGCCGTATTAGGGGTTGGTTTAGCGCGAGGTGTGAGCGCCTTGAACTTTAGAGTAGTCGGAAACATAGTCGTATCTTGGCTGGTCACCTTGCCAGCGGGAGCTGGACTGTCGATCGTGTTTTTCTACTCACTGAACGCGTTCTATGGCTAATCCATTGCATCATTAAATTTAGGCTGCGCTTCTAAATTTCTAAATAATGCCTGAGCTAACAGCAGCTCAGGCCCGCCAAAAACGACCTCGTTTATTTCGTTAGGGGCGTGGTGTGGTTCTAGGATTTAGTCCAATGTTTTGGCGCGCGACTGATTAGCAATCTTTACTGCATACTCGTCTAACTTGGTCTTCGTGTCTGAATCAGCAATCCCGAGCATACGGATTGCTAGTAAGGCTGCATTAGTGGAATTATTGATTGCCACGGTTGCGACCGGGATACCTCTGGGCATCTGCACGATAGATAGCAATGAATCCATACCTTCTAAATTAGTAGCCTTCACCGGCACACCGATGACAGGCAACGTGGTGCAAGATGCAACCATGCCTGGAAGATGAGCAGCGCCTCCTGCGCCAGCAATCACGACTGAATAGCCGTTATCTACCGCTGACTTCGCGAACGCCACCATGTCTTCTGGCGTGCGGTGAGCAGATACAACTTTAGCGTCGAACTCTATATCAAACTCTTTCAGTACTTGTGCTGCGGCTTTCATGACACCCCAGTCGGAGTCCGAGCCCATGATAATTGCTACTTTCATACCTTTCTCTTAATCGATGATGAGACTTGATTGAAACCAAAAACTAAATATCGATTGTCTCTGTTAGTTTTTTAGCGCGATCCCATAGATCGTCACCCCAAATATTGATGTGACCCATTTTTCGCTTAATTCTGGTTTGTTTCTTTCCGTAAAGCCGAACGGTGGTTTGATCGTCATTGATGGCATCATACACCCTCCGCTCATCAAATGGCCCCTCTCGCGTTGCAAGGAGGTTGATCATCATACCACTTGGATGCCGCAGTTTGGGTTGCTTCAATTCTAGACCGGCCACGGCACGCATATGGTTTTCAAACTGCGAACAGTCGGCCAAGTCGATAGTAATATGGCCAGAGTTGTGAGGCCTTGGTGCTGACTCATTTACCAACAACTCGTCGTCATTGGTCAAGAACAATTCAAACGCAAAAAGACCATCGCAACCAAGGCCCAGCATGATTTTTCCAACCATTTCTTGGGCTTGGGCTTGGACTTCCTCAGACACACCGGCTGGCAAACTTACGTAGCGACAAGTACCGGCATCTTGATGAGTCTCGACAAGGGGATAGAACGCCATTTGTTCGCCTGACTTTGCCACAACTAAGGACACCTCTTTTTTGAAATCGACGGCTTTTTCAAATAAGACCACACCTTGCGACTGCATCTTTTCGAACAAGTCAGCGGCTTGCTCTTTGGACTCCACGCGGTAGGTACCAATACCATCATATCCGCCTTTGGCCAGTTTCAGATAGCCAACCGTATCGGGCAAATCGTCTGCACAAGTGACTTCTAAATAGTCAGCTTGCTTCGCGCCCATTGAGTCAAAAAAACGATTCTCAGATAACTTGTCTTCGATCGCAGAGTAACCTTCAGGCTCTGGTATTACTTTCACTCCAGTTCGCTTTGATGCACTGATCAAAATGGCACTGTCGATAAATTCGTTTTCAATTGTGACTACATCCACCTTGGGGAAGAAAGCCATTAGGTCATCCAATGAATGCATATCAGCAATTGTCGACTCGTTCGCAAGCTGATGCGCCTCGGCTTCCGGGGTGGCTCCAAGAACATGCGTGCGGCCACCGATCGCCTGATATGCTTCGGTCATCATCGCAGACAACTGACCGTCTCCTAAAATGCCAATAACTGGTAATTCTTTTGACATGGATTAATTCCCGTAATAACGAAACAAAGAAACCAAAGTGGTGTCACAAAATTTGAGGGGGGCTAGTATAGAGACAAGAAGTAAAAATTTCCAAGTTTCAGGCACAACTAGACTGGGTTTACGCGCTAAATAATCGGATCAACACCGAATATTACATGAACTGCTACAAATCAGGTCTCTACCAATCGGTTATTCTTTGATTTTGATGACAACTAACCCAATCCGAGTCGACCTCGGACTTCATATTAAAATGCCCTTCTCTTAAAGCTATTTCTGGTCCAACCAGCTCTACAAATATAGAGGGGACGAACCCAGCACATTCCTTGTTGGACAAGGATAATAGATTGGTCTATTCTGACTTTCTGGATTCTTGAAGTTGTCCCTAACAGTCGCACTACCTCCACCTCGAGTTACCTCCCCATGCTCAAAAATAGACTTTTGATCTCCGTCTTATTGCCGCTTCAAATCTTCATACTTTTGCCTTGTTCAATCTATCTGAGCAACCTCGGCAATATGACTGTCGAGTTTCATGAAGTTCTAAAGGCATCGCTGTTTCCGTTCTTCCTTCTTACTCTGGCCATATGGGTATTGCTCAAGGCTATCCCTGAGCGTGCACATGCGCAAGCTACTGGGTTTGTATGTTTTTTAATATTAGCCTTCTGGGTGCAAGCGTATTTTTTTAACTGGGAATATGGAGTTCTTGATGGCAGCACAATCAATTGGGAGAGCTTCACGTATCACAAATGGTTAGATGTCGTTGTTTGGGGGTTCTTATCATTATTTCTGCTAAATAAAAAACTCAGAGATGCTCTAGGTAATGCTGCCTTAGCTGTTGTCCTTGTTCAAACAGTCTCGATCGCCGTTCAGTATTCAACGTCCGCACGCGAACTAGCTAATGTGAAGAATCATAGCTCCAATGAGTCTCTGGCGGCGATGTATGAGTTCTCCAAAACCCAAAATATCATCCATATCGTTATGGATGGATTTCAATCAGACGTCTTTAATGAACTTGTATTTAGCGAACAAGACCCCCTGAATTTCAGAGATGCTTTGAATGGATTTACGTTCTACAGCGAAGCTCTTGGCGTATACCCGTTTACCAGGTTCTCTGTGCCCGCTTATTTGTCGGAAGCGATTTTTAGAAACCAAAGTATGAAAAAGGAATTTATTGTGAGCACCATGCAAAGCGATAACCTACTTTTTAACCTGGCATCTAAGAATGGATATGAGGTAGATATTGCTGATCCAGGGGGCTTACTATCGAACAGTTTCACGCATGCTCATACTAATAATCATTATGACTACTCAAACTTAAATCCACTTAAAAAGGAAATCTCAGAGTCTATTCAGTTATGGGACATATCTCTGTTTCGAATTGTCCCGCATCTGCTCAAAAGGTATGTTTACAATGATCAGAAAATGGCTATATCCAGCATCGCCAAAAGTTCCAATAAGCTAAATCAGTTTTTTTTCCAAAGCGAATTTCTTTTAGAACTGATCATCGAGAATGCTGCGATAACGCGAGATAAGCCCGTATATAAGTACATACATCTTTTTCAAGCTCACAATCCAATGGTAACGAATCCAGATTGTACTTTTTCAGGTCGAATCGAGGGAATGAACCGCCGAAGTTTGACGATACAGTCTAGATGTGGGCTGTATACGCTCACTAGACTTTTTAGTAAGCTAAAGGAACTGGGGCTCTACGATTCTTCCCTTATACTCTTACACGGTGACCATGGCGGTTGGGTCGGAAACTACAGGAACAACGCCAAGGTGAGAGTTGGGGACAAAGCCGATGCCGCGCCAGACTGGTTAGAGTCACTGGCATCACCACTGCTACTGCTCAAGCCACCACATGAAACCGGTGTTATCAAAACTGACTCAGCCTACGTTTCACTGCTACAAATACCAAACACGATCAGTAGCATCTATGGTTTTAGTGGTAACTATAATTTCCCGTCGTTATTGGACGCCAAAAATCGGCAGCTTAAAACTCGGCCGTTTTTTTATTATGATTTTGGCTCTAGAAAGATCGACCGAGAAGACGGCTTCCTCGCATTCATTCATGAATTCGCCATAACAGGGAGTCATTATGAAACCGACTGGCAACTGATTAAAACCTATTTACCTCCGAAAACGGAGAAGGGTGAATAAGCAAATGAAACTATTACTACTATTTTTAATCCTATTATTTTCCTCTAACGCATTTGCCTACATCGATCCTGGCGCAGGCAGCCTACTTATTCAGATGCTTGTCGCCGGTGTAATGGGAGCAATATTTACAATCAAAATGTATTGGTTCCGATTAAAGTCATATATACAAAAGTTGATGGGAAAGGATGTTTCGAGTGATGATTTAAGCAACACCAGCGACGACAAAGATAACCTAGAAATTAGTAACAAGAAGGACGACTAGCACACCTTATGGAAAAAAATAACGCCTCCTTTCGGGATCCGGCCGGATACATTTATACCGAAGACGGAGTCTTATTTCGCAGGGTCAATAAATCTTACCAGCGGCAGTTTCAGATGTTGGTAGAGAGCGGCTTATATCAAGCACTAGTAAGAAGAAAGCTGCTAGTGCCTCATCAGGTCGTTGGAGGAAGCTTTTCTACTGAGGGCTTTATCGACATTCAACCTGAAAGAGTTCCATTCATCTCTTACCCTTACGAATGGTCTTTCTCACAGTTAAAAGATGCGGCTCTACTAACCTTAGAGATACAAAAAGAGGCTTTAAAACGGGGCATGTATCTCAAGGACGCTAGTGCGTTTAATGTCCAGTTTCTGCATGGTGATGCTATTTTTATAGATACACTTTCATTCGAAGTTTATGAAGAAGGTCAACCCTGGGTGGCCTACCGTCAGTTTTGTCAGCATTTTTTCGCTCCTTTACTACTGATGGCAAAGGTGGACGTATCTCTAGTACAGTTGTTAAAAACAAATATCGACGGAATACCTCTGAACCTCGCCAGTAAACTTTTGCCGTTCAGTACATATCTATCCCTATCTAGTGTATTACATATTCATATGCACTCAAGGGCACAGGCTGCTTCGGGAAGCAAAAAAATTGAGTCCAACAAGAAAGTGTCGAAACACTCTTTACTTGGACTGATCGATAATCTTGAATCGGCGATCAAGAAACTAAACTGGTTGGATTCCAATACCGAGTGGATTGATTACTATGAGGCGAATAATAACTACGCTGAAAACTCTCTGAGTGATAAAGAGTCCATCATTTTAGAGCTAATTGGCCGCCAACGGTTTGATCTCGTTTGGGACTTGGGAGCGAATACGGGCAGGTTCAGCCGAGCAGTAGCCAGTCAGGCTGACTTAGTTTGTGCATGGGATATAGACCCTGCTTGCGTCGAACTTAACTATCGACAAACTAAAAATCAGGAACCAAAGAATATCCTGCCATTAATGCAAGACTTAACCTGTCCGTCACCTGCCATTGGTTGGCGTGGTCTTGAGCGAGAGTCATTGATTGACAGAGGGAACGCAGACTTAGTACTTGCCTTGGGTCTAATTCATCACCTAGTTATTTCGAATAACGTACCACTTTCACAAGCCGCTTCGTTTTTTGCTGAAGCTGGATCGAAACTCGTAATTGAGTTTGTCCCCAAAGGCGATTCACAGGTAGATAAACTACTACAAAATCGAGCTGACATTTTTGAGGACTATACTGAAGAAGGCTTAGTGAGAGCCTTTAGCGATCATTTCAAAATAGTCCGATCCGAAAAAATACCAAATACAGTTCGTACTTTATTTTTAATGGAGAAGCTTTAAGTACGATCTGGCGATTGGTTTAGAATCGATAAGCTAATCAGCCTTCACAGCTCTGCCCAACTATTCCCCGGCAAAACAGGTCATATGCATCTAGGCCAGTGTCGACCCGATAGTCAAAGCGGGGAGGAAAGTTTCGGTTTTCGAATACTCGGGATCAGCCATCTTTAATAAAAAGATAAAAACAAACCAATCTAATTGATCAACAATTTGTATGGTGGGCCCACCAGGACTCGAACCTGGGACCAATGGATTATGAGTCCACTGCTCTAACCAACTGAGCTATGGGCCCATACAAATTTATTAGCGTTAAGCCTAAATCCTTTTAGTTTTACACTCCGCCACCACAAGCAGCAGAAGCGGAGCGCAATGATACATAATTAGTTTTGTTCTAGGAAGCTTTTTAGGTGCTCAGATCGACTTGGATGTCTTAGTTTTCTGAGTGCCTTTGCTTCAATTTGACGAATACGCTCGCGAGTCACATCAAATTGCTTACCAACTTCTTCCAATGTGTGATCGGTATTCATGCCAATACCAAAACGCATACGCAAAACTTTGGCTTCTCGAGGCGTGAGACTTTCCAAGATTTCACCCGTTGCGTTAAGAAGACCAGACGTTGTTGCGGCCTCCATAGGCGCCTCAACGTTTTTGTCTTCGATAAAGTCGCCCAGGTTAGAATCCTCATCATCACCAATTGGGGTTTCCATCGAGATAGGCTCTTTCGCAATTTTCAACACCTTGCGGACTTTGTCTTCCGGCATGTCCATTTTCTCAGCAAGTTCTTCTGGCAAAGCCTCACGGCCTTTTTCTTGCAAAATTTGCCGTGAAATTCGGTTCAGTTTGTTGATGGTCTCAATCATGTGAACCGGAATACGAATGGTACGAGCTTGGTCTGCAATCGAACGAGTGATCGCCTGACGGATCCACCACGTTGCATAAGTAGAGAATTTATAACCGCGACGATACTCAAATTTATCAACTGCTTTCATCAAACCGATATTGCCTTCTTGAATCAAATCAAGGAATTGCAATCCACGATTGGTGTACTTCTTCGCAATTGAGATAACCAAACGTAGATTCGCCTCGACCATCTCTTTCTTAGCACGACGAGCTTTGGCTTCACCAATAGACATGCGCCGATTGATGTCCTTGATTTCCACGATTGGAATACCAAGCAACTCCACAATACGACCCAGCTTTGATTGAGACATCATAATCAAGGCTTGGTTGTCTTCGATCTCTTCTTTGTCTTTAGCCGCAGCCAAAAGTTTATCGTACAGACCTTCATCCAACTCGTGTCCAACAAAAGTATCAATGAAGTCTTTTCGGGACATGCCGGCGTCAGCCACGGCAATATCCATGATGGCTTTTTCATGACCGCGAATAACCTCGACCTGCGCGCGAATCATTTCCCAAAGAGCTTCAATAATTTTGGGCACGAACTTAACTTCCATTAAGTTTTCAATTAGTTCGTTTTGAATAGCTCTGGCTTGCTTACTGTCGTATCCGTGTTTCTCCAAAGCCTTACCGTGACGCATGTGCAATTTGGCCATTGCCTTGAAACGATCTTTCGCTTCGTCAATATCCGGACCGGTATCTACTGGCTTTTCCTCTTCTTCCTCATCGTCATCATCTTCGGATTTAGTCGCGGCGCTGCCGGACTGCACTGGATTGGGGTCAATCTCTGCATTGGGGTCGATGAAAGCAACCACCAGATCCGTCAAACGCATACGTTCTTCTTTGATCTCCTCAAAGTAGTCCATGATGGTTTGAATCGCTGAAGGGCATGCAGCCATGGCTACCGTCGACTGACGTATACCGTCTTCGATACGCTGAGCTAAGTTAATTTCATCAGCACGAGTAAGAAGATCCACCGTTCCCATTTCACGCATGTACATACGTACGGGATCCGTTGTTCTACCGAACTCACTTTCTACCGCCGTTGCCAACACGGCATCAGTGTTGTCATCGTCGTCTTCAGCTTCTTTGTCTGCATCAGCCTTCAATAACAACGAATCTGCATCTGGAACACTGTCGAATACTTCAATGCCCATGTCGTTAATCATGTTGACGACTGACTCAATTTGGTCAGTGTCGTTCATGTCTTCAGGCAGGTGATCATTGATCTCACGATAGGTCAAAAAGCCTTGCTCTTTGCCCTTGAGAATTAATCTTTTTAATTCGGTCTTTTTGCTACTCGAATCCATTAATGGAACCTCACATTGGCGCCCGCTCTGGCCACTTCGACCGGAGCGTAGCAACAGTGTTAAAAAAGGGATATTTACAACAGGTTAACGCTTAATTTTATAACAAATTTAAGCGAGTTGCGCTAAATTTGACCGAAATGTCGGTAAATTACCCCGGTTAAGTGGTGACCATCGGCCCATTTTCAAGGGGATCACTGGGAATAACTTTGCCGTATATAATCTTTTAACAGTTTTTGTCTTTGCTGTTCTTCGTCATTGAGTTCGCCCACTCGTGATTTTTGGGCCAATCTTTCCAGTGCTTTTTCGGCTCGCTCCAATTCCGATTCATTAAACGCTTGAATAATCTTTGCATTGTTTGCGCGAATCAGCGCCAGTGCGTCTTCTTCAGAAAGCTCCTCAATATTATTGTGCTGATGATTCGCCAACTGCATCAATGTACCCACAAAGCTTTCCCCGCGATACCGTTCCAACATGGTGGCCGTAGTCGGGTTTGAAGACTCTGACGCGATGGTCTTTAGATCCTGAATCATTTGAATTCCACGCACCTGACTATCCTTAATGGCCGTCAAGACCTCAAACTCGGCGTGCAACGATGGAAATTGAAGAATTAGTGAAACGGCTCGGCGCACGGGTGTTAGCGCTTGGGGTCTCGGCGCCATGCGTGGCTTAGATTTTTTTCGCTGCCATCCGCCTCTAGTGTCAGAACCATATGGCGACTCTGATTGCGGCTTTTGCACTGGCGGAGCCAATTCCGTGGTTGCCACTTGCGTCAATGCAGCAACGCGCTCTAGCAAGAGAGTTTTCAAAACGCCCGTCTGCATTTTTTCCAACATTGGTTTTGCCAGTTTGCCCAACTTTGCCCGTCCATCTAAACGATTAAGATCGGCCTGTTGTTTTAGGCTTTCTAGCATAAACTCAGGCAGCGGCATGGCCTCGGCAATCAGCTGCTCGAACCCTTCTTTGCCAACCTTTTTTACCATGGTGTCTGGGTCTTCTCCATCTGGCAAAAACAGAAAACTCACCTGGTACCCGTCTTGCAATGCAGGCAAGCACGTTTCTAACGCTTTCCAAGCCGCTGCTCGCCCCGCACGATCTCCGTCAAAGCTGAAAGTGATATTTGGCGTGTGACGGAATAGCCTTTGTAAATGCATGGCCGTGGTAGCGGTCCCCAAAGTAGCCACCGCATTATTTATGCCGGCTTCAGCCAGTGCAACCACGTCCATATAGCCTTCGACCACCAACACACCGTCGGCTTCCTTAATAGCCCCTCGCGCACCAAATAGTCCGTAAAGCTCAGAGCCTTTATGAAAAATCGGAGTTTCGGGTGAATTTAAATACTTTGGCTCGCCGGAATCGAGCACACGACCGCCAAAACCTACGACACGGCCTCGATGATCGTGGATGGGAAACATAACCCTGTGTCTGAAGCGATCGTAAACACGACCTTTCTCATTTTTTGTCAGCATACCCGTATCCAGCAATGCTTTCTGGGCCGGCGCAGTATCTCCCAATGAGTCCATTAAGTTTGACCAGCCTTCGGGAGCAAAACCCAAACCAAATCGCTGAGCAATTTCGCCACTTAATCCGCGCTTCTTTAAATACTCGACCGCCTCATCTTTGCCTTTACCTTGGCGCAATTGGATTTGATAAAAGCCTTCGACTTCCTGCATCAACTTATACAAGTCGATACCCTGAGATTGGGTTTGTTTGGGAGTAAACGCGCGGGATTCCTCGGGGATTTCCAAACCGGCACTGGAGGCCAAGGTCTCCACGGCTTCGCGGAACTCCATGTGGTCGTACTCCATCAGGAAAGTAATTGCTGTACCGTTCACTCCGCAGCCAAAACAGTGATAGAACTGTTTGGTTGGCGAGACCGTAAACGACGGAGTTTTCTCACCATGAAACGGACAGCAAGCCTTGTAGTTTGCGCCGGCCTTTTTCAGGGGAACATAGCCGTCAATCAAATCGACTACATCAGTACGATTTAACAACTCATCTATGAAGTGTTGAGGAATACGGCCAGCCATGCTGGGTATTGTAACCCTGCAAACGAGACCGTGTCAGAGGAGTTTAAAATATTTTAGAGATCGCTCTCAGTCTCCAATCGACTCGCTAGTTTCTTCACGTTGTTGATAGACTCGAACGTAATCTACTAACATCTGTGTAGGAAAAATTGAGTCGTCTATTGGGCCACCTGCGCGTCCCCAATCTCCGCCAATGGCTAGATTTAAAATCACATGGTACGGATGATCAAACGGCCAAGCTTCCCAGCCTTCACCTTGGTTCATATAAGTAAAGTAGACCGCATCATCCATTAGAATGTCTATTCGATTGGGTGACCATTCAAGCGAGTAGACGTGAAAATCTTGGGCCACGTCTTTTCCATCGATACTAGCCTTACGCTGCTGCCCATTAACCCAGTAGTAAGCTTTGGTGTGCACGGTTCCGTGTACCCGATTCATGTCATAGCCAACGTGCTCCATAATGTCGATCTCGCCCGAGTTTGGCCAAGCATCGCAGGTACTGCTTCCATGCATGTCCTCATTGGGCTTACAAGATGTGGCGTAACGATAGGGATCGCTTGGCAGCATCCAAATCGCAGACCAAGTTCCTTGCCCAGCTGGCAGTTTTGCACGAACATCTACACGGCCATACAGAAAATCCGCCTTTTCCATCGATTGCACTCGACCACTGGAATAGCCCTTAGCTTCTTTGTGTGCTTCGATCACAAGGTTGCCATTTTCCACTCGTAGGTTTTTGCTGTCGGCATGATAGGATTGATCTTCATTGTTAACCTTGCCGATGGGCCACTCTTCGATATTCCATTTTGAAGTATCCAGCTGTCCATCACCATCAAACTCATCAGACCAAACCAGTTCCCAGCTCTCACGCATTGGTTCTTTGCGGTGGACAGAAATCGCCGATACCACAGGCTGGCCGTTCTTACCAATGAACTCAATATCCAGAACACCATCACGGACTTCGACACCGCTGATTGTGTGCGTTAACCCAGCATGGATATTTCCATCACGGAGCTTGCGGATATCAACATCGCTAGCGATGACACTTCCTTCGGCAACCACATCAAACAAGCGCTTGCCTATCGCAACATCCTGGGGCTCAGCGAAGTACATGGTAATGTTGTATTCGCCGTTTTCTAAAGCTCTTTTGATACCAAAATCACCTTGGCGGAAGGTCTGAAAAATGGCCGGCTCTTGCGACCCAGAGATGACCTCAATAGATCCAAAACGGACGCCAACACCCTGTTTATCCGTGATAGTAGATGCCGAAGAGGCATTCATTAATGAGTCTTTCTCAAAAACGATGCCCGTTTCCGAAGAGTACTGTTCGCCACCAAAGTTGACGGCCCAGTCAGATTGACTGGGCGCCATGGCCTGCACACTGCTGTGCAAGGACGACAATACGAGCAATGAAACAAAAGATTTATTCATAATTTTTCTATCTGACCCGCTACGTTGCTCTCCCCTTGAAATCCTGCCAATAGTTTAATAAAGCGTTGAATTCAAATCGACTTTGACGCATCCAATTCAACACGTTGGAAGTCCATTTCAACGAAATTAATCTTTTATATTCAAGTACGAGCTTGAGTCAGAGTAAACTGGAGGAGTTTCTTTAGCTTTTTTGAAATCTAGCCCAATCACAAAACATCAGCACGATTATGGCTGCCAAACACATAGAAGAACTTGATATCTCCGGCATCACTACTAACGAACTAAGCGAGCGAGGAGAGCCCGCAGTACTAAGAGGTTTAGCCAATCATTGGGAAGCCGTTGAGAAGGCAAGTGAGTCCGCAACCGCGTTTGCACAATATCTATCTGAGCGTGACTCCGGAAAAGAAACCTTCGCGGCCCTTGCTGCACCGGACATTGGAGGACGCTTCTTCTACAACAAGGCTTTCGACGGCGTTAATTTTCAACGAACACGAGGCACGATTACACAGATCGCGCATCATCTGCTGCAACACAGCGGGAACCCTAACGCCCCAGCCGTGGCATTACAAGCTGCAAATGTTCGCGACATACTGCCTAAATTCGAATCACAAAATCAGCTGAGTATTGTTGATGAGAAGGTAGAGCCAACGCTATGGATGGGGAATAGAGCCATTGTTGCACCGCACTTTGATATACATGAAAATATCGCCGTGGTCATCTGTGGCAAACGCCGCTTCACCTTGTTTCCACCTGACCAAATTAGTAACTTATATCTGGGCCCGGCGCTGAGCTCCCCAGGGGGTGTGCCAATCAGCACCGTTGACATTCGTAATCCCGACCTCGATGCCTACCCGAAGTTCCAACACGCCATTGACCACAGTCTTGTCGCAGAGCTAGAGCCCGGCGATGCAATCTATATTCCAACGCTGTGGTGGCATGCTGTCGAATCTCTATCAGATTTTAACGCTTTAATAAATTACTGGTGGGCGGGAACCAACGAGTCGGGAATCAGTCCAGAAAACTCCCTCTGGCATGCGGCATTATCGATTACAAGCCTTACTGAAGCGCAGCGAAAGGCGTGGAAAACCTATTTTAACTACTATGTGTTCGATAGACAGGACGAGCACACAAACCACCTCCCCAATGACTTAAACGACGTTGTCACCAAAATGACTGAGGAACAAAAACGCGCCTTATTGGCGCGTTTAAAAGCTGATTTAGAATAGTCTTTTTTAAGCAACAGCTGCCGATTTGCAGTAGTGGCTTATAAACTCTTGATGACTGGGTAACTGTCCAACCAAATTGTGTACGCCTTGATCGATCGTGGCCAGAAACGACTTCAATTCATCATCGGACATCATGTTCACAATTGGGTGATATTGCTCTGGCATCAATCCCTGACCGATCATTACTTGAGTCCATGAATTTTCGCCGAACAACTCCGTTGGCACTTTAAACACTCGCCCTGTTTGTTTGAACAACTCAATACGATGGGCTAAGGATTCAGGAATTTCCATGTTCTTACAGAAACGCCAGAATGGTGTGTCTTCTCTCTCGGTTACATGGTAATGAAGCACGATAAAATCTCGAATATTTTCGATTTCAAACATCATTTGCGCATTAAATTCATCAACATCAGGCTCCCGGATGCCATCGTAAGGGAACATTTGCATCAAACGAGTAATAGAGCGTTGGATCAAATGAATGCTAGTGGATTCCAGTGGTTCGATAAAGCCACTAGAAAGCCCCATGGCAACACAGTTTTTATTCCAATGTTTGCGACGCGTGCCTGTCAAAAATTTGATCACTCTTGGTTCGTTCAGGGGCTCACCTTCCACATTGCTCAATAAGGTGTCGATGGCCTCATCATCAGACATGTAGCGGTTACAAAAAACCAAGCCATTACCAACCCGAGTTTGCAATGGAATGCGCCACTGCCACCCCGAATCACGCGCAATGGATCGGGTGTAAGGCACAGGCTCACCAACCGATTCAGTCTGCACAGCAACCGCGCTATTACACGGCAACCAATGACTCCAATCATCGTAACCAGTATGCATTGCCTGCTCGATCAACAGACCTCTAAAGCCGCTGCAATCGATGAACAAATCACCCTCAACCACTTGGCCCGATGCCAATGTGAGGCTTTCAATGAAACCAGTCTCAGAATGCAGATTCACGTCAACGATCTGACCCTCTTGCCTTTTGGCACCGTTTTCTTCGGCCAGTTTTCTTAAGTAGCCTGCATAAAGACCAGCATCAATGTGGTAGGCGTAATTCAAGCCCTGCTTAGGTGTTACCGCAAATTTATTCTGTTCCGCGGCAACCAGCTCACCGCAATATTGACCAAACTCTTTAGCGATACCCATTTTTTGGCCTTTTAACCAAAAATGCTGAAAACCAGCGGCCCAACAATCGCGTCCAGTAAAGCCAAATGAGTGAATGTAATCCTTATTAACATCGCGCCAATTTTCAAACGAGATGCCAAGTTTAAACGTGCCGTTCACAGCAGAGACAAACTCTGGCTCACTGATACCCAGCAGCTCGTGCAAGCTTAGTAAGGTAGGGATAGTCGCCTCGCCAACACCGACAGTGGGAATCAAATCCGATTCGATCAGCGTAATATCCAAGGTTTTTCCAAGCAGTTTCGCCAGAGAAGCAGCGGCCATCCATCCAGCGGTTCCACCACCTGCTACCACGACTTTATTAATTTTAGAATGCTGCATAGTTACCTCTAAATCTGTGTCTTCTAGTATTTTAGAAAATGAATCAGTTGTTGCTTCATCTGTTGGACATCCTCCTGACTCAGCTCCCCTAAAGAGCCCCTAGCGGCCTCGGGAATGTGCTCAAGTGAGCTTAGATCTGACTCAAAAAGATAATAATTAAATACATGTTGCCAATGCTTTTTTTGCTCCACGGGCAATCCATTAAAACTCATCAGGCAGTGTTTCAGTGCTTGTAAGGGGGATCCCAAATAGGCAGGTGTCACTCGCCACCAAAAGTTCACTAGCCCACTGAAGTCATCAAACGACTCAACCTGATGCCACCACATACTCGGAATGTATATCCCATCACCTGGCTCCATTTCTGCGACGATTGCTTGATCTTGGGCCTTGGCAAAATTGGGAAATGCTTCGGTATCGGGATTGCGAGTATCCACCATACTGATGGGTTGTCCGCTCGGCGTAAAATCGACGGAGCCAGGATACAAGTTTTCAATTTGATCCGGCGCATACAGAGTGAATTTCCGTTTACCCGCAATAACGCAGGCAATGTTTTCCGGAAAGTCAAAATGCGGAGCCACCAGCGTTTGATTGCCAAACCACAGACTTACCAATGTCTCCTTTGATCCGAAATCCAGATTATTCTGCGCTCGCAGACCTGGGAACCACGGATCTAACATAGTAGAGCCCATGTAATAGGTATCACCGTTTTCTAAGCCTGCTGCACCATCGAGTTTGGCAAAAAAATCAAGCAGGTTTGTCTGGGTTCGATCAAAATTAAAGCCAGTCAAAGAGTCATTGTAAAAAATACGCCCATTCGCGTCTGACGGTGCCTGATAGACGGTGATAGGTCTATCAGAATAAAAACTTGATAAGTAAGCTTTGAGAGCCTCGGAGTTTTCCCGAGACGATTTGACCAAGGGCCAATCTTGCACCAAACCTCTAATAAGCAAAGGTTGATCAAAATTGCCATCAACGCAAGCGGCTAGATCAAACTCATCACGACTAACAATTTCGATTGGACGACTCATGACAAACGTAGTTAGGCTGCCTTGTCTTTTAAACCCTTGAGTCGCACTAAACTTCCTACACAGGAGTGCGATGCCAGCATCATAAACAATGGCTGTAAGAAGCCCCTCTCATTCATCGTTGCAAACTGATCACCAGATAACTCCTTAACTTTCTCTTCGTTGACGGTGTAAAAGCCATGTAGTTGGTTGGAGCTACCGTCCTCCATTGTAATTTCCAGTGTAAACGCTTCGATCAGATTCAACTCTAATAGATGTGCAACGAACTCATTGGCATGTTCGTGTGCCTGATGGATGTACTCCAGCCGAGAGATCGACTCCTGAAGGAACTCACTCTGCCCACCGTGCTCAAGAAACAAAGGTTCTCCACTTTCTTTGGACACTCTAGGATTATCCATATCGATCGTCACCACCGGCTTCTTCTCAGCACTTTCCGCAGAGGATTGAAAACCAATCAGAAAAGGCTGACGCTTGATCATCAACGGCACATAACTCGCCGTCCAACGTCCTGCTTCAAGGAATAGATTTTCGCCTTCCTCAAAGCCAAGCATCGCCATACATTGGAATTGACCTGTCTCTGCATCTTTTTGCAAAAAGATAGGATAGTGGCCCTGTACGCTTCTGAACTCGAATGGGAAAGTTTGCACCGCTCGCACGCCGTCACCAAGCTCAACGCTGTGTTCGGTAATAACGCGAAGGTCTTTATGAAGCTCAGGGCTTAATAGTTGAAAGTTACTCATGCAATTTTCTCTAAATGGATTGGAATCCGTATTGTTGTACTTTTTCTAACAATTCACGGTTAGTTGGGAGTGCGGATGAAAGATCTCGAACTCGTTGTATATTCTTTTGAAACAGGGCATCAGCCCAGCGCCTTTGTTTGGGCACTAACCAGTTTGGATCCAGTTCCGTTCTATGGTTCATGCCATACAAAACATACTGATAGCTGGCCGCTGGGAAGAGGGCATCTATATGCGGTGTATCCAAATGCCACGGGGTTGCCACGCTCCAAAGAGCAAGGTTTTCAGACAGGGAGTCAGGAATAGTCTCCTCGGCTTTATGTTTTGTCCAGTACTCGTTGTCGCGTTGCGTAAGTACATAGTGGAGCTTAAGAAAGTCGACAATGTCCGCCCAGTGACGATGCATCATTGTGTTATATCGACGCGCGATCGGCTCAAGGCCGGACTGATGAGCTGGCATGTTGTCGCGTAAAAATTTAGCCGCCGTTTCAACCAACACCAGTGCCGAGGCCTCCAGAGGCTCAACAAAGCCTGCGGACAGGCCTATGGCCACACAGTTTTTCACCCAGAACGACTCTCTTTTATTGGGAGAGAAACTTATCTTTCTCGGAGCGTAATCACTTTGATTGGGCGCGCATCCGGCTTTTTGTAAGTATCCATACAGTTCAGCCGAAGCTTGATCTTCATCAATGAAATCACTGGAATGCACATACCCGATTCCACGACGTGTTGGCAGGGCAATATCCCATACCCAGCCGCAGCTCATGGCCGTTCCCAATGTGCATGACTCGATGCCGGAGTCTTTTTCAGGGTGCGGCACCTGAACCGCCAATGCGGAATCATTAAATAGATATTGCTTTAAACTGGTTTTATCGACCCGGTAATGACCTTCAATCAACTTGGCATGAAAGCCGGTGCAATCAATGAAGAAATCCCCTACAACAGTTTTACCAGTGTCACACTTCAGCTCAGTAAGGCAATTGTTGTCGTCAGCAAGGACCTGGTTAACGTTGGCTAACACATGAATTACACCAAGCTTGTTGGTGCAATGCTCAGCTAAAAATTGAGCGAACTTACCAGCGTCCAGATGGTAACCATAGTTTAAGTTGAATGCGTATTCTGGGGTCGTTATCTGCTTTGGTGCCAGACCATGCTCGCAGATTAAACTTTGTGCGCCAACGGCGTTGGCAAACGAGACTTGATCGCGGTGTGCTTGCCAATGATCAGCAAGGTTTATTTCAGAATAGCTCTCTGGCAAGGAAAACGGGTGGTAGTAAAAACTGTCATCGGCTTTTTCCCAACCGACAAACTTAGAACCTTGTTTAAAACTAGCGTCGCACTGTCTTAAAAAATCTGATTCTGCAACGCCAATTTCCTGTAGCGTCGTACGCATGGATGGCCAAGTGCCTTCACCCACACCAATGATGGGCACATCTGGGGATTCAACCAAGGTTACCGACACATCCGAATCGGCATGATTAAACCTAACGGCTAGCAAACCAGCGGTTAACCAGCCCGCGGTACCTCCACCAACGATTACTATCTTTTTTATTCTTTTTGGCATGGACTTAAGGATACCCCATTGAACTCAAGGTGGGGTTAATTCGAGGCATCGAATTCCTAAAAGAAGTCAAAAAGGTCACTGCCCATGGCTGGACAGTGACCGATTTGACGAGTTCCCAATTACGAGAAGGAGAAGAAACTTAGAAGTTGTAACGAACGCCTATGTTGTAACGCGCACCACCCTGAATGGCGCGTACCACTTGACGTAAGTCACGACCGTAAAGTCGACGTGTTTCGTCTGTCACGTTAATGCCTTCAACAAACACCGTTAGGTTATCGTTGATCGCATAGCTGGCACTCAAATCTATCTGACCGAATGACTCTACGTTAATAGGACCAGGAGTTCCCGAAGAGGCACCAGCTATTCCAGCATAAAAGTCATCACGCCAGTTGTAAGCCACACGAACCTGCAAGTTGTCTTTATCGTAGAAACCGATCAAGTTAGCTGAGTCGCTCAAACCCGATAATGCAAACTGAGTATCTAAGCTCGCGTTATCGAAAGCCACATCGCCGTCAACAAGCGTCATGTTGGCGATTACACCAAAGCCACTGTCACCGAAGGTTTTTTGCAGAGCAAATTCAAACCCATCTAGTGTTGCGTCTTCTTGGTTTTCAGGCACCGTTACATCGAAAGTAACTGGAGCGCCGGTTGCCGGATGAATTAAGTTTGGAAACAACACTTCGTCTTGAATAGTCGTAACACCAATGAAGTTCTCTACGTCCTTACGGTAGTAACCCACCGATGCGTAGTCCGCCTCACCAAAGTAGTATTCAAAAGACAAATCTAGGTTGTCAGACTCAAACGGTAGCAACTCTGGATTACCTCGTGCACCGTTACCGCCACTCACACGGATCAGTGTGCTGATCGTTTGACCACCTTGAATATCGATATAGTTTGGACGAGTGATAGACTGACTCCATGATGCGCGAGCAATAAAGTTGTCTGTTACCTGCAATTTCAAATCGATGTTTGGCAAGAGGTAATCATAGCTACCACGTAACTCTGTGAAATCCGATTGACCTGTAGGTATAGCGTCAAATTCGTTGCCACCTGTTTGTACGACCGTGCTATAGGTTGGAACCAACGCTCTTGACACTACGTCAGTATCTTCATATCGCAAACCAGCCTTGATATTGAATGGCATGTCGCCAATGCTGCGATCAAGATGAGCTTGCACATAGAACGATGTTGAGTCTTCAGAGGTTCTACGATCAGTGCTGAAGTCAGTACTTGGACACAAACCAGTACCGCAATCACCACCCGTAGATTGGGTTGCACCCAATTGCTCGGTGCGTCGCGCCACTTCGTCGATATCAAACGTAAAGAACTGTGTTTGTCGACGTACGTCGCTGCCATTCGAGAACTGATCGAAGGCCGACGATGCATCAGCGAAGCTCAGCAAGTCAGCGATATCGCCTGGTTGCGTAGTGCCGCCCCACGTGTTTCTTTGCACATTTGCGAACTGCGACGTATTGTCCACCTCAGTTAGCTGAACGCCAAAGTTAACGCGCGTGGTATCACTGAAATCATACGTACCGTGCGTAGCAAGCTGCTGGATTTCCATTTTCGTGACTTTATTGTCGAAAACGGAACCCGTGACAATCGCATCATTTGGATCTAGCGGTCTTGAAAGTTGTAGTTCGAGTACAGGGATGTCGCCTTGGAAATAACCAGTGGTCACATCACGAGTGAACGTGGCGATAGCCAGCTGAGAAGCCGTTCCATTGTTACCACTCGGTCCGCTCTTAGCTTCTGAGTCATGTGCATCAAACTCAAGATTCAAACGATCATTGACCTGCCAGTTAACGTTAAAACCTAGAGAACTGTTTTCAGTAGTTGCACCGTCTCTACCTGCTGCCATCGCGAAGTCTGGTGCTACACCGACCTCAGAATAAACGATAGGTGAGGCAACGGGACCATCAGAAAATTCTGTGCGTTGATTGCCGTAGTTGAACCAACCAGAGTAGTTGTTGAACGTACGCTCAAAGTCCACTTCTGAGTAAGTGTAATCTACTGTTGCTCTTACCGAGTCGTTTGGCTGCCATTGCATAGTCAACTGGCCATTTAGACGCTCACGCGTAAATTCTGCCAATTCATAGCCAATACTTTGCGGAACCGCATAGATGTCAGAGTTACCTGGACGGTTGATCTGATCACCGTTTCGAGGAATGCCTCCCCATTGTTGAACTGTGTTCGGGTTACCCCAATCGTTGTCAACAATCCCAAGAAAGTTGTTGTAGTCGCCTACAATCGCGCTGTTTTCACCGCTATCTCGCTCTTGGTAACTACCAGAAATGGCAATACCGAAGGTATCGTCATTGAACGTATTGCTGTACAAGCCAGACAACTCAGGAGTCAGGGAGCTACCTTTATCCGTTGATGTGTCGTGTACCGTTTTCAACGAAACCACCGATTTACGACCTGGCGCATCGAGAGGTTTAGTTGTTCTAACATTGATGGTAGAGCCAATACCACCTGTTGGTAGTTCGGCACTGCCAGTCTTAATGATTTCTACACCAGCGATTCCTTCGGATGCCAGGTCAGCAAAATCAAAAGATCGGTTGTTACCCTCGTGGGTAGGCATCTGACGACCGTTCAGTGTCACCAAGTTGAATTCCGGGCCAAAACCACGAACCGTTACGCGGCTTCCTTCACCGCGAGAGCGATCGATTGACACACCCGTGATTCGTTGCAGTGACTCAGCAAGGTTTGTGTCTGGGAACACGCCAATGTCTTCAGCCGAGATAGCGTCGACAACACCGCTGGCGTTTTGCTTGATGTCTCGGGCGCGTAGGAGGCTTCCTTTGATACCGGTTACTACGATTTCTTCAATTTCATCGCTAGCAACTGCCAAGTCCGACTGAGCCATAACGGCGGTTGGCAAGGCCATTGAACCGCTCATCATTAAGCCAAGAACAGCCGAACGGGAAATAGTTTTTGAGGATGTAGCCAAGGATACGGCACTGGCTAATTTGGTTCTACGGTTAAGGGTTTGGCTAGGCGTACCCTCCACAGCCTGACCCAACTCTCTTTGATTTGACATGTGATCACTCCCACAGTGGTATTATTATCTCTAGATGCGCTCCTAACGGTATTAGTTGGCTCCGTTTTGTCGAGGAAGTTCGGGCTTCTCTCAATATGGCTCATCGTCTTTTGCGCTTCGTTTTTCGGGTGCTTTTTATGCCCAGAGTGCGTTTGCGCATTAGTACATTAACTAATTTAATCTTCAAAGTAGAAGTTAAAACGGGCTTTAGAATCGACTTTTCGACGAAGTGGATTCCGGTCAAGATAAACCGGACAAACTCTGATTTAACATAGGCCCCGACTAATAAGAAAAACCATAATAAAGCGCACTTTCAATGTCCGAAGCCATCTTAAATTTTCACGACGCGGTCATCCTATCCATCACGTTTCAGAGCCTGTGTTTTGTGATATTAATTTTGGTGGCAAAACGTGATCGCCACATCAGTGATTATTTCTTAGCCGGTTTTTTCTTAGCTCAGGCTGCCATTCCGATTCACGTGATAATCACCTATAGCGAAACAGCGCGTGTGGCCGCCATGCAATTCTCGCCCAACCTGTTTCATCTTTTCGAGGCGGCCTATTGGATAGAAGGACCTCTGCTGCTTTGGTATACCCGTTCATTGCTATACCGGGAATACAAGCTCGAAAGAAGCGATGCCATCTACTTAGTCCCTGTGGCTTTCTTCATCACCTATATTGGCTCAACATTTTACGATCTGAGTAACGCCGATAAAATCGCACAACTCAATGCGTTCCCAGAACTCGAAGCGCCATCAGCATCACATCTCTTACAGGCCGCTAGAGAAACCGTGTTTGTTGTATTCGGTTTTGCTTGCCTGAATGAAATTTTACGCGCTCAAAAGAATGCGCATGAACACTACGCCAACATTAAACGCGTGGATTTTCTATGGCTGGGGACCCTGATTGCCGGATTCATGATTGCCCGCACTTGGACACTGTTGGTCACCGCGCTCGCATTTTTAAAACCCAAACTAGGCCCAACGGTTTTCGATGTGATGGGCTTGCTCGGCAATTATTTGGTCTTCGCAGTAATCAATGTTCTCATCTTCTTCAGCCTGACAAGGTCTTCCTTGGTGGCAGGAAAGGCGATAAGACACAATGGCTCAAACCAGCGTACCAACCATCTTCTGAGTATCGAATTTAAAGAGGAAATCGACACTCATATGAGAATGAATCGGCCTTTTCTATCACCCTTTTTTAGCATCGAGGTGCTGGCCAACCAACTCTCTGTAGACCCAGGTTTGTTGTCTAGTGCGGTCAGAGCGCATTTCGATAAAAACTTCAGCGAATACGTCAACACATATCGGATCGAGGAGGCCAAAAAGTTGATGGCTGATCCAGCGCAGTCAGACAGACCAATACTCGACATCATTAATGAGGTTGGCTTCAATAGCAAGACAACGTTCCACGCGTTTTTCAAACGTGTGGTAGGAATGAACCCAGAGCAATACCGAAAGAGCAGCTCAGAGGATTAAACTCCCCCCTGCAGCGCCAATTGAGACAAAAGGGACGGTAACAGCGACCAACACAACCAAGGATGTCTAAATCAGTGCAATGCTTGGTGTAGTATAGAACTAATAAACGGGTGTGCACTCCAACTAGAAAAAACAATGCAACAAGCCCTTAGCTACGACAGGTTTCCATTTTTTTGGCGATTACAGGTGATGTACTGGTCAGCCTTCGGAGTCTTGTCTGCGCTAAGTTTATTATTTTGGGGCCCTACAGTCAGTTTCCAACATCTATCGTTGCTCTGCTTTCATATTGCTCTTGCAGCGACTCTATCGTTTCCATTGCATTTGATTTTCACCCTGATTTGGAAATTGCACATAAATCCACGTGTTGCGCTCAGCGTATTTTCTGTTGCTATTCTAGCCGGCTTTTGGACAATTCTGCGTGGCATATTTGTTTCCTACACCATCACCGAAGAGAACGATTGGATGAGTGTTGGCTCTTGGTATTTAGTGATGTTTTACGCCTATTTAGGATGGGCGGCCTTTTATCACGGCATTCAATACTATTTTTTACTGGAAGAAGAACATGGCCGCGCCCTAGAAGCCGAGACAGCAGCTTCGGATGAACAGGTAAAACGACTGCAAGCGGAAACCAAAGCCAAGGATGCCAAATTAAAGATGCTGAGGTATCAACTCAACCCACATTTTTTGTTCAATACACTAAATGCCATTACCTCGCTTATTCGTATTGAAGCCAATAAGCGTGCGCAAGAAATTACAATCAAGCTAAGCCACTTTCTACGCTACACCCTCGACAATAACCCAGACATGAAGATACCTCTCAAACAGGAGATGGAGGTATTAGGAATGTACTTGGATATCGAGAAAACTCGTTTCCAAGAGCGCCTACAGTTGGACATTACCCTTGAAGAAGAGAGCAGGGAAGCCCTACTTCCCAGCCTTATTTTGCAACCCTTGATCGAAAATTCAATGAAATACGCCATTGCAAAAAGTGAGAATGGCGGCTCAATTTCCATACACAGTCGAGTTATCGGATCCACCTTACAAATCACCTTGAGCGATACTGGCGGAGCCTCCGAGGTCGTGCGCCCGAGTAAGATAGCGACACCACAAGGTCGAGGCATCGGTCTTCGTAATACCGTGGATCGCTTGAAAGCGTTCTACAATGATCTTTACGAATTCGACCTAAAAACGAATGAGAGTGGCGGTCTAACAACCACGATTACTATCCCTTACGAGACAAGAGGATAAACGCATGCGAAAACTCAGAACCATTGTTGTCGACGATGAGCCATTGGCTCTGGACTTACTTATCCATTACCTCGAGCAACACGACGAGCTAGAAGTCATTGCCACGTGTCGGAATGGCAGAGAGGCCGTGGAAAAATGTTTTGAGCATCAACCTGACTTACTGTTTCTTGATATTCAAATGCCGGGCTTAACTGGATTTGATGTGGTTTCCAAACTGCAATCAGACATGATGCCGTTGGTGGTTTTTATCACCGCTTACGATCAATACGCATTGGATGCCTTCGATGTTCACGCCGTGGACTATTTATTGAAGCCAATCGATGAAATGAAATTGAGCCGATCGATTTCAAGATGCATTGAGCGCCTAAACTCAGAATCAGAGGCTAACCAGTTTAAACATAAAGTCATTAACGCGGTATCTTCTCTATCCGAAAAACGAAACTCAAACGCAGATCAAGTGGAGTCTGATCAAACCTCATCATTTCCCAAGATTGTCGTGAAAGACAGAGGCACGATTACACTGATTGAACAGAAAGACATAGATTGGATCGACGCGGCCGGAGATTACGTCTGCATTCACGTTGACGGCGTGACGCACATCATGCGCAACACCATGAAAGGCATTGTTGAACAACTTGACCCCAGTTTGTTCCAACGAATTCACCGGTCAACCATCGTCAATTTAACCCGAATCAAGAAAGTAATTCCGCACACCAAAGGAGAGTGCTTCTTGGACGTGGGTGACAACGAAAAAATCAAAGTAAGCCGAAACTATCGGACCGTCATCCAAGACTACCTGAAACAAGTTGGTAAAGCCGACAACTAGTGGCTAGACCGATATATCACAAGGTCTAGGTAGGCAACCACCAAACCGCGCGCAGCTGAGGGCGTTAGCAGCTAAGTCCATAGTCAATCGGGAATCTAACATCGACTACTTTGTCTTGATTCAGTTCACTGTCTTTAGGCCAATCAAAGGATAACTTCCCTGATATAGGCGTCACACCAAATAAACCATCAGCGACGCCAGCGCCTTCACTACCCGGTAGCCAAGCCGCCACAAACGCATTCGAGCTGTCTATCTCTTGATCTGCTTGCAAAGGTCGACCGGAGATCATCACCGTAACAACCGGAATGCCTTTCTGCTTAAGCGATTGAATCAACGCGAAGTCTTCTGGATGCAGTTCACTCAGCTTAGTGGAAGTGCCGTATGGCTGAAGCACCTTCATCAAGCCACGGATCTGAGAGCCCGCCTCCACAATGTCGTTTTCAGAGGCCCTAATATCACCCAAGCCCTCGGCGTAGGGTGTTTCTCCGATGACCACCACAGCAACATCAAAGTCATCTTGCTCAATTCGCTCTAGATCTTCGGTATCTACATGGGTAATTGACTCGCTGTGCTGGCGCATACCTTGCAAAACACTCGTTCCCAAGGCGAGTTCCTCATTACCGTCCACACCTTGCCAAGCAACAGTAAAACCACCGCACTGATGTCCAATGTTATTTGCATTTTTGCCAGCAACTAAAATTCTCTGACTTGGATTCAGCGGCAAAATATTGTGCTCGTTTTTAAGAAGCACTAGAGACTTCGATACCGCCTCACGCGCTAGCTCGCGATGTTCTAGATCACCGTATGAAGAATGGTTAGACCAAGGCCGTTTCGATGGCGCTACCTGATCTAGCAATCCCGTTAACACTTTGACTCTTAAGATTCGGCGCACGGCATCATCGATGCGATCCATCGAGACATTACCCATTTCCACGTGCTGCGTCAGATATTCAATGAAACGCTTCCATTCCTCAGGCACCATAAACATATCGATACCAGAGTTTACTCCCAGCGCTACGGCCTCAAAGTAATCTTCGGCCAGATAGTCAATGCCATCCCAATCCGATACCACAAAGCCAGAGAAATTAAGCCTGCCTTTAAGTTCATCTTTAATCAGAAATTGATGACCGTGGCACTTGTCACCGTTCCAACTGTTAAACGACACCATCACCGATAATGATCCGGCTGCCAACGCGGGATAGTACGGCGACATGTGTACGCGCTCTAACTCTTCATACTCGACGGTGGTTTCACCCTGGTCTATGCCCTTGGTGGTACCTCCGTCACCCACCCAATGCTTAACACACGCGATGACAGCATCGTCTTCAATATTGGATTGCAAACCTTGTACGAAGGGGCCCGCAAAACTGGCAACAATGGCTGGGTTTTGCGAGTAAGACTCGTACATACGCCCCCATCGATTGCTTTGCGCTACCGCCAAGGTTGGTGCAAATGTCCATTCGACTCCGGTGGCTAAAATTTCTTTCGCCGTGACTCGGGCAATTCGGAACAATAGATCTGGATCACGAGTCGCGCCCAGCCCGATGTTGTGAGGAAAAACCGTGGCATCTAACACATTGTTATTGCCGTGAATGGCGTCAACGCCATACAAAATTGGAATGCCTAAATGATCCGCGTCAGGTTTGGTCGAAGCTTCCCAAAAAGTATCGGCCATGGTTACCCAATCGGAAACGCGGTTGTCACCAGGACAGGAACCGCCGCCACTTAAGATGGATCCAATGTGATACTCACGCGCTTCTTCAGGGGAGCAAAAAAGTCTCTCGGCCTGCGTCATTTGGCCCACTTTTTGGGCCAACGACATTGATGAAAGTAGGTTTTCTACGCGCTCATCAACCAGCTGCTCTGCGCGCTTTGCTTGTGGATATTCGACTGCTTTATTCATGAACTTCAAACTCGGCCCAAAGAGGTGCGTCTGAACTGCCGCCGATCCAAACATGGTACTGACCCGGCTCAGACACCAATTCACCATTCATGTTGTAGAAAGCCAGTTCATCAGTGTGCAGCACAAAACTGACGCTTTCTCGTTCACCGGGCTTTAGGCGAATACGCTTAAAGCCCTTCAATTCTTTCACTGGTCGGGTGACTGATCCCACCAAGTCCCTGACGTATAGTTGCACCACTTCCTCAGCTTCATATTCTCCGGAATTCAATACATCGGCCGTAAACTGAATCTCCTCTCCCAGCTTAATGGCTCGGTGCGAAGTCGTAATTTTGTGGTAATGGAAATGCCCGTACGACAGACCGAATCCAAACGGAAATGCAGGTCGGAAACCGGCATCAAGGTGGAATGAGGTCATACCCAAGGACGTTTGCGGAGCGCGCACAGGCGCATCTTGCATATCCACGCAGGTTTCGTCACTCGGTGGTCTACCGGTATTTTTGTGCGCGTAGTAGATCGGAATTTGACCCACTTTTCTAGGAAAGGTCACTGGCAATTTACCGCTTGGCGATGCCTTGCCGAACACCAAATCCGCAATCGCCGGCCCGCCCATGGTGCCCGGATGCCATGCATAAATAATGGCGTCAACCCTGTCGATTACGTGCTCTAAAGTCAGAGGGCGACCGGCCATTACGACCAAAATAATCGGCTTACCCGCGGAAGAAACGGCACCGATCAATTGTTCTTGATGACCAGGCAAATCGATTTCGGCGCGCGAATGGGCTTCACCGGACATAAATGATTCTTCACCCACGACCATAATTACCGCATCAGATGCCTTAGCCACCTCAATAGCCGCGTCAAAGCGAGATTCATCAGTTGAGCGTACCGCTGACAATCCAGGCTCGTAATTAATCTGAATCTGATCGCCCACCAAGGCTTCGATTCCTTGCTTACAGGTCACTGAGTGTTGTGCCTCGCCATCAAAAACCCAGGTACCCATTTGCTCGTAGTCATCGTCGGCCAGCGGACCGATCAATGCCACACTTTTGGTAAGTTCGGGTTTCAAAGGCAAAGTACGGTGCTCATTTTTGAGCATTACGCAAGATTTGATCGCGGCTTGTTTCGCTTCTTCCAAGTGATCATCATTCAAGATGATTTCAGCATCACCCTCATCAACATAAGGGTTGTCAAAAAGCCCGAGTTCAAACTTAAGCTGCAATATTCTGGCGACCATTACGTCGATGTCAGCTTCGGAAATAACGCCTCGATCAATTAGGCTGGCTAAATGGTCACGGTAAGATGTACTTGCCATTTCCATATCAATGCCCGCCTTGATAGCTTCTCGAGCCGCGCCTTCGTCATCCTCAGTGAAACCATGCACCGTCATTTCCACAATGGATGCCCAGTCACTGACTACCATGCCATCGTAGTCCCACTCCTTGCGCAGCAGTTGTTTCATCAACCACTGATTGCCTGTTGCGGGCACGCCATTAAGATCACAGAATGCGCTCATAAACGTAGCTACCCCGGCATCGGCTACAGCCTTAAAGGGACGTAAATGCACGTTACGCATCTCATTTTCGGGGATAAGCGCGGTATTGTAATCACGGCCTGCTTCGGCGGCGCCATAGCCAGCAAAATGCTTGGCACAGGCTGCGATGCTGGTTTTCTCAGCAAGGCTATCGCCCTGAAAACCTTTGACCATGGCCTCACCAAGCACAGAACACAGATAAGGGTCTTCACCTAAAGACTCTGCTATCCGGCCCCATCGCGGATCACGCGTAATGTCGATCATTGGCGCAAAGGTCCAATTCACACCTTTGGCCGCTGCTTCCACGGCGCTGATTCTAGCGCCCTTCTCAACCAGCGCCGGATCCCAAGAACTGGCTTGGGCTAACGGAATCGGGAAAATGGTTTTAAAACCATGGATCACATCACGCCCAATCAACAAAGGAATCTTTAATCGACTCTCTTCAACACAGATTCGCTGCATTTCGTTGAGTGCGCTCAAATCTACTTCATTGAGCACTGAGCCTATCTTCCCGTCCTTTAGATCACTTCGCATGTGTTCGGGAATATGACCTCCATGACCGCTGACTTGGCTCATTTGTCCAATTTTTTCTACTAGCGTCATGTCGGCTATTAAACTGGCTACCCGGCTTTCATGGGTTGCCACTTGCTGATTTGCGACTACTGAAATATTCATATCTGTTACTGCTGCTGCGTCGAGTTCTGTTGACTCGTTATCGCTATCTACTCCAAATCTCTGGCCGCCAGTCTTCGCTGGCTCAATACTTTTTGGGTATAGCTATGGTTATACGTTGACTAAAAGATACTCCTTTTACTTTTGTGCACAAGCCAAACAAGCCCAGACGGGTTTAACTTGAGACTACGTGGAAATTTCACCCAGTCTGTCAAAAACAACCATTCTGGTCGCTCATCTCTTCAATAAACCAGTTTGTCGCCGAATAAATCCTTTTCGGCTCATATTCATTGTTTAGCTGGCTGGAGCACGTAATCTGTCAAAAGGGCGGTACCGCTCACGCAAAGAATAATAGTTAGAAAGCGATAAAACACCAAAGGGCATCAGCATGAGTAATATTGAACAGTTAAGTGTAAAGGAGAAAGTTGGTTACGCTTTAGGAGACACTGCATCCAACTTCTTTTTCCAGGTATTCGGCATCTTTTTGCTGTTTTATTACACCGACATTTTTGGCCTAGCTCCAGCTGCCGTTGGCATGATGTTTTTGGTCACCAAGATCATCGATGCAGTGAGCGACCCTTTGATCGGGTTAGTCGCCGACCGTACTAATACACGTTGGGGAAAATTCCGGCCTTACATCTTATTTGGCGCCATACCTTATGGCATGTGCGGATACCTCATGTTCGCCAGCCCTGATTTATCGGACTCTGGCAAATTGATTTACGCCTACGTGACTTACTCGGCAATGATGCTGATTTACACGCTGGTTAATGTGCCTTATTCCGCTCTAATGGGTGTCATATCTCCGTCATCCATCGAGCGAACCAAAGTTGCCAGCTATCGATTTATCGGCGCGTTTTCAGCTGGTTGGATAGTTGGTACTTTTGTGACACCGTTGAAAAACCTGTTGGGTGGCGGCGATGAAGTATTGGGTTTTAAAATCACCATGGCCATCTTTGCGGTTATTTCGGTAGTGTTGTTTTGGATAACCTTTGCGACAACCAAGGAACGAGTAAAGCCAGTTCAAGAAGAAGCGAGCTTCAAAAAGGACTTCAAATTTTTGTTGCAAAATGGCCCATGGCTAGTCGCGTTTATTGCTGGTGTCTTTACCCTGATGAATGTCGCTCTTAGAAACGGTGGCATTCTGTACTACTTTAAATACTACGTTGGCGATGATGGCAGCCCCATCTTTCTTATTTTCGATAAGACCGCGGTGTTTATGTCATTGGGTCTGATGTCCATGATCGTCGGTATTGCACTTACCAGCAAACTTGCCGAGCGGTTTGAGAAGCGTAACTTGTTTATCACAGTCACAATATTGAACGCCTTGTCCATGGCCGCATTTTACGTAATTCCGCCTGATCAGTATTGGACTATGGTTGTGGTCAACTGCATTGGATCTTTTGTCATCGGCCCGCAGCCTGCATTGGTTTGGTCAATGTACGCTGACACCGCAGACTATGGTGAGTACAAAACTGGGCGCAGAACAACAGCACTGGTGTTTTCCACGCTTCAATTTGCGCAGAAATTCGGCCTCGCCGTTGGTGCTGGTCTGGCTGGCTTAATACTGGGCTGGTTCGGTTTTGTTGCCAACGAAGTACAAACGGAAGAATCACTCACAGGTATCCGAGTTCTGTTTAGTCTGCTACCCGCCTTGTTTGCGATCCTCAGTGCGGTGGCAATCTTTTTCTACAAGATCGACTCCAAGCTCATTAAAACCATGGAGGTCGAGCTGCAGTCTCGCCGCCAACAAGCCGACGCCTAATCAACTCGAAAAATACCGGAACGCTCAGAATGAAAAAGCTATTCATCAGCGGTTTAGTGGCCGCCACATGCACAACCGCGTCTGCCACTGAATGGCAGACCAACTTCTTCGATGACTTCGACACATTTAATGCTGAGAACTGGCAAGACCAGCGCTTATGGGTAAACAACGAAGACCAATGTTATGTGCCAGATGGCCAGCACAACACACGCGAAGTCAGCGATGGAACCATCAAGCTTCGTGTTGTTAAGTTAGACAAAGAGGTCGAATGCGACAACGTCGATAAGTTTGGCAAAGTGCATCCACCCACGAAATACGTTGCCGGAAGAATTGCTTCGAAAAACCGCAAAGAGTTTGCCCAAGGCAAGTGGAGTGCACGTCTAAAACTGCATGGCGATGGCGAAAAAGGCATGTTCCCAGCCTGGTGGATATTAGGTGCATTAAACAACGAACCGCCTGTGCAAGAAGAGGATGAAAACGTGTGCTGGCCTCTGCCAGGCTCCGGTGAGATCGATATCTTCGAGCACTACGGAGCTGGAGGTGCAGGGCACTACACAGCACGCGCAATCAAAAACGAAGGCGGCTGTGACAAAGGTGACTGGAAAAGCTTAATGAAGGTCATTGATACTGATCTGAATGAGTATCATGTCTACTCGGTAGAGTGGGTAGACGGAGATCTAGTTTATAGATTGGATGAAAAAGAAGTCTATCGAAACGAAGGAATTGCAAACATGTATGCTGAAGAATTTTTCGCGATCTTAAACTACGCAAAAATTGACCCTGCGCCCATGGAGAAAGATCAATGGACCATGGAAGTCGACTGGGTAAAACACGAAATACTAATGCCGCCCAAGAAACAGGACTGAATCAGTTCTAAAGATGGATTAGAAAACAAAAGAGTCCAGGCAAGCAAGACACAATCGCCTTCATATAAATATGATGTCAAACCAGATAACGTTTAAAACCATCGCCACTGTTGTGGTCGCTCTAACACTTCAATCCTGTCAGACAACTACACTCTCTCCGGATAGCACAGCTGACGCGACAATATCCAAAACAGAACATCAGTGGCTTGGATCAAATTGCCTTTGGGGTTCAGAAAAACTAGACCTGTGTGATCTCCAAACTAAGGAGGAAATCGCACTACGCTTAGTTAATGAGATGACGTTGGACGAGAAATTGGGCCAGATGACTCAATCAGTTTGGCACAATGGCGTATCCCCTGAAATAGTCGCTGAATTCGGCATTGGCTCAATTATTCATACCGAGGGACCAACACCGGGCAAAACCGCAAAAGAATGGCGCGCCAACTTTAATCGTTTTCAAGAAGCCACATTAAACACTCGCTTAGGTGTGCCACTGATTAGTGCCGTGGATGCGGTTCACGGTCAAAACACCTTTGAGGGCGCGGTTATCTTTCCTCACAATATCGGAATGGCTGCAACGCAGAGTAGCAAGCTGATACGCCAAGCTGCCTCCATCACCGCCGCCGAAACCAAAGCAACCGGCTTTCATTGGTCGTTTGCTCCCTGCATCTCTATGCCCAGGCACGAGTTTTGGGGAAGAGTCTATGAAGGTTTCGGCGAAGACTCGGTTTTTGCTGCTGAAGCCGCATCGGCTTCGGTGATGGGTTTACAGAATACTAAAGACCATCAAATTTTAGGCGTCGCCGCAACGGCTAAGCATTTTCTCGGAGATGGTGCCGCGGAGGGTGGTGTCTCGGGTGGCGATGCCAAACTCAGTGAGGACGAACTGGCGCAACGTTATCTGCCGCCTTATCAAGCAGCGATTGATGCCGGTGTAGCCAGTATTATGGTCGGGTTTAACTCGGTTAACGGCGTAAACATGCATCAAAATCAAGAGCTGGTTAAAGAAACTCTGAAAAAGAAAATGGGTTTTGAAGGCGTTGTTCTGACCGATTGGAACGGCGGCCTCCGTTACGGACCAGCTCACACGGTGATAAACGCGGGTGTTGATTTGGCCATGCAACCAGGCAACCACAAAGAATTTATCGATGACCTAAGGTCATCAGTGAAAGACGGCACAGTATCAATGGAGCGGATCAACGATGCCGTAACCCGAATCATCAAACTCAAATTAAAAGTTGGTGCATTCAAGCAACCGCTGTTTGACGAAGAAGACGAATACGAAATTGGATCGCAAGAGAATCGAGCCGTGGCAAGACAAGCCGTGCGCGATTCACTGGTTTTATTAAAAAACCAAAATAAGGCGTTGCCGTTAAGCGCTGAAGACAAGATCGTGGTCGTTGGCGAACATGGAAATAATACTGGCTTACAAAGCGGTGGCTGGTCAATTCACTGGCAAGGTCAAACTGAAAACTACGAGGGTGCCACAACGATCTTCGAAGGTATCCTAGCTGAAAATCCAAACAGCTCATTTCAAGCTGGTACCTGTAATGAAAACACATCTGCAGATACGGCTGTCGTTGTGGTTGGCGAGCTGCCTTATGCTGAATTTAAAGGTGATACTGATCAGCTGTGGTTATCTGATGCACATAAGTCACTAATCCAAAGTTGCACGCAACACGTTAAAAACACCGTTGTGCTATTGATTTCAGGGCGGGCATTAGAAGTCACTGAACAAATTGATCAAGCCGATGCGTTTATCGCAGCTTGGTTACCCGGATCAGAGGGCGCAGGCGTAGCCGACTTTTTGTTTGCTAAAGACGGCTACAAACCCAAAGGGCGTTTACCCCATGTATGGCCCAAGCACGCTAGTGATCTGCCACTTGAGATCGGCGATGAGCGTGCTTTGTTCCCATTCGGATTTGGCCTTGAGTCGTTCTAGCGCTACTACTAGTCAGCAGCAGAAGCCACTTGTTCCTTTAGACGCTTGTTCTCTTGGCGAAGCGTCTTCAATTCAGAAAGCATCCTACGTCCCTTTAAGATATCCATCTTAGAGGCGAACTCGATTAGGCGCTGGAAAGGAATGTGGTCAGCCGTATTTTTGCCATACCATATATCGACAATTCTGCCGTCCACATCGATCAGAAAGTCAGCCGGCACAATGGTCATGTGCGGATTATTGGTGGGCTTTGCACCTTTGAGAAACCCTTTCACGATCTCTGGCAGGTTAAAAACAAAGGCCTTGAATAACGCCGCTTGAGACTTTTCCACACCGTACCGGTCATATAACTTAAGGCGAGGATCACAAATCATGGTGAATGGTCGTGGCCGCTTGGCAACTAGGTCTCTTACCTTGTCTTTGGTATCACTAAACACCACCACAACTTCCATGCCAGCATCCTGCCATTCCTTGTGTTTCTGCGTTAACTCATAAATTCGGTAATTGCAGAACGGACAAGCCGCATCGCGAAAAAATGACAACATAACGCGCTTCCCGCGCAATTCACTTAACTGAAAATAATTCCCAAAAATGTCTTTAGTCTTAAAGTCTTTCGACCGACAAGGAGCCGACAACCTCATACACTAACCCTCTACCCTATTTAAATTCCAATGACCCTGACCCATTTTGATGTCATGATGCAGCCTACCCATTACTGCTCTATGACGCCATAGCACATATAGATGACACCAAAATTAGGCGAGCATGGTCGCAGATAATGGAGAAAAGTTCATCACACAATTTTGACGCGAGGGGAATCATCAATGACGAACGGTTTTATAAGATTAATCGGCTTAGCGTTGGCGCTTGGTCTAACTCAGCTTTGCGCTCCAATCGCGTTAGCCAATCCGGACAACTCTGACGTAATCAGATACCCACTGCCAAACAATAATCCGTTTCCAATTGCGCGAGCCGTAGAGGTGCCAGATGGCACTACGTTGATCTATCACAGCGGGCATGTCCCCAGTGCCGCCAATCCCGACGCAGTGAAAGGCAGTCGAGAATACTTTGGCGATACGGAGACACAAGCCCATAGCGTGTTTGAAAAACTTTCGGCCTCGTTGACTGATATGGGCTTGGACTTTGGAGACGTTGTAAAAATGACGGTCTTTATCGTCGGCGACCCGGAAATGGAAGGCAAAATGGATTTCGCAGGATTTATGCGGGCCTACACAACTTACTTTGGTACGAAAGAACAACCCAATCTACCAGCCAGGTCAGCGGTACAAATTGCAGGTCTAGCTGGAGGCCCTGGCATGTTGATTGAAATAGAATTAGTGTTGGTTAGGGCACAGTAACGATTCAGCAGATAAAACTCTTTCTGTGCATGCACAAAAAAAGCAGCTCTAAGAGCTGCTTTTTAATTTCTATCATCGGCTTTTAAACTAGCTCAGTTTGGCTTTGATGATGCCACTGACTTGGCCCATGTCGGCCTTGCCTTGCAATTGCCCTTTTAATACACCCATTACCTTCCCCATGTCACGCATGGACTCTGCCCCTGTTTGAGCGATGGCGGCCTCTACTGCAGCGGCAACTTCTTCTTCAGTAAGTTGCTCAGGTAGATAGACCATTAGGTTATCAACATGCACCTGCTCTTTCTCGGCTAGGTCCGCTCGATCACCTTGGGTGAATTGTGCAATCGCATCCTTAGACTGTTTGATTTGCTTTTCTACAATAGACAAAACACGCGCGTCATCAATCTCTACCTGCTCATCCACCTCGACGCGCTGAATAGCGGCACGCAACATACGGATAGATTCAAGCAGGGATGCGTTTTTATCACGCATCGCCGATTTCATATCAGCGAGAATTTGCTCTTTAAGTGCCATCAATCTGAGTAAACAATCAATCTAAGGTTGATCAATAACCCGCTAATCACCGGATTATTGGCCTGATGATATTAACTTAGTACAGGCGAGTTGTGCGGATACGACCACGAGAAGCACGCTTCATTTCACGCTTCTTTGCAGCAGCATTCTTACGCTTACGAACTGAAGTTGGCTTTTCATAGAACTCGCGACGACGCATTTCAGTGAAAATTCCAGCTTTCTCGCAAGAGCGACGGAAGCGGCGCAAGATGACGTCAAATGGCTCGTCGTTTTTAACTTTAACTTGTGGCATAACTATCTAAATTTGTTACAAAATTTGTTCGGGAATAGCAAAACTCTATTCAGGGTGCGCGATTCTAGCTGTTTAGATCGGCTTTGTATATACTTAGCCGCCATAAAAATCAGCGTTTTGACTTAAAATTCAAAAGCTGAACTTTGTTTTGGAAGAAGGTTCTGCATCTAACTGTTTTTGCACAGAAATCTGAGCATAGTTTCGAAACACAAAGGCCGTTGTAATTTAGTTTTTTAGTCCCTTTTTTGTAATCCGACACAAATACTCATGGCAAACCGCGTATTAGGCATTGAAACCAGTTGCGACGATACTGGTGTGGCGATCTACGACACACAAGATGGTCTGCTGGGCCATGTCTTGTATTCGCAGATCAAAACTCACCAAGAGTTTGGCGGCGTGGTTCCCGAATTGGCAGCCAGAGACCACATCCGCAAAGTTATTCCACTAGTAGATGCAGTCTTTAAAGAAGCCAACTGTGATGCCGACAGCATCACGGCGGTAGCCTACACCTCGGGGCCTGGTTTAGCAGGTGCTTTGTTAGCGGGCAGCGCGGTCGCAAAAGGATTGGCCTACAGTTGGAACGTTCCCGCTGTCGGTGTGCACCATATGGAAGGACATATGTTGGCACCAATGCTTGAAACAAACGCACCCGAGTTTCCGTTTGTTGCGCTACTTGTATCTGGCGGCCACAGTTTGTTGGCCGAAGTGCAAGGCATTGGTGAATACAAGATATTGGGTGAAACCCTGGACGATGCGGTGGGCGAAGCGTTTGATAAAACCGCAAAGATATTAAATCTCGGGTACCCAGGTGGGCCAGCCATCGCCAAAATGGCGTTAAACGGCACGCCAAATCGTTTTGTGTTCCCTCGACCCATGATAGATCGGCCAGGCATGGACTTCAGTTATTCAGGATTGAAAACCTTTGCCCTAAACACCGTTGAAAAGGAGGCCGTAGACGGCTTCCTAGATGATCAAACCATCGCCGATATCGCGCATGCGTTTCAAGAAGCCGCTGTTGATACTCTTACGATCAAATGCCGTAGAGCACTAGAGCACACAGGTGCCAAACGTTTGGTGGTCGCTGGCGGAGTTGGCGCTAACTTAAGGCTGCGTGAACAGCTCAGCGACATGGTTGCAAAAAGGGGCGCCGAGGTGTTTTACCCACGCATCGCTTTCTGTACCGACAATGGCGCCATGATTGCTTACGCTGGTGCACAAAGGGTTCATCAAGCCAACGAGGACTTTGCATTTCAAGTAAAACCACGCTGGTCCCTAGAAGACCTTCCGCCCATCTAGTCTAAACTAGCTTGCTCAAGCTTAGAATCACAGGCATTAATCTTAGCAAGCATCAGCGACCCTAACTCTTGTGAATAATGTGTCAGGTTTTGATTCCAACGCATGCGGCCAAGCTCGGGGACAGGCTCTAATCGATACTCGTCGACTTCTGAAAAGTCGTAAATCGTAAATGCCCGCTTCCCGGACTGCTCGGCAACGCTGGTATTTAACTTATACAGATCTGATTTCCAGCTTTGATACCAAGACCATAGCCTTTTCTGGCGCAAGAAATTCTCTAGCTCAAGGTGAGTTGGTGAAATGATTAGTTCTAACTTTAAGTTGTGCTGCTGAGCTTTAGACAATAACCGTTGGAACACCAGCATTTGTTCCGCTAAAGCCTGACCATAATTCGTGCCATCGACGATGGACTGAGTTAAGTTGGCTCGCCCATTGGCAAACACAGTTTTGTATTGTACCGGTTGGCTCAAATCCATGAACGCAGTGCCATTAGGTTTGTATTTAAGACTGCGCTCTGATTGGTTAAAAATTGTATCCAGACTATCCACCAATGCTTGCGAGGAAAAGACCGCAGCAGAAAGAAAATTCTGAGCCGACGTGTTCATCAGATTCCGCCCCGATGTAACCTCACTAAACCGATCCTGAAATATCAGAAACGTCATCGCGTAATCCAAATCTAAGACAACATTCTGGGTGTCCGTATTATGAATCACGTGATCCATAAGCTTGGATATTGCTTCTAAATTTGATCCGGGCAAGGCCATGTTATACCCACTAATCTGACCATTGCATATCCCAGCCGGATCCAGACCTCGATCAGCTCGAGAATTACCTAAAATAATCCAGTCGTAGTTGTTTCTGGACACCTCTCTTAACTTAGCCTGCTCAAGGAATTTCTCAAAATGAGGTTTCTTATTTACCCATCCACTAAACGCCTGTGGAACAAAGAGCCGGTAAGGGTCTACAAAGTAATTCAGACTCACAAAAGCCAGCATCCACAAGCCAAGAAGAATAGAGAATTTCTTAAAAAGCGGCATACGAACTAAAACTGAAAGTACAAGAACGGCGACACTTTGCCTAAGGAGAAAAGTGCTAGAGCGCCCAGCAGTGAAAAACAAACAATGGCGATCCAATTCAGACTAAAGGGTTTGCCTTCTGCCCTCTGTTGAAGACCAAACATCTTCCAAAAATCAGAGGTGTGCGCGCTCACTCCTTTTTCAATCAAGTAGGGCCTTGCCAAGGCAAACAGTTGAGCCACATTTGGAAAAAAGAACACCACCACGAGACCAAGAACAATAAGTTCAACCCCCAACAAGGCATTTGGAAAAGCGGCACTGGGCGTCACGCCATTTGGAAACAAACCACCGCCAGAAAATAGATCCGTCAACGATGTCATGGCGGCCCATAGCAGCATCGAGTCTTGTATCGACTCTGATCTAAACAAGACCCATGCCCACACCACGGCAATGAATGTCACTGCATGACTTAGCACAAGCTTTGTTAGTTTTAACCTTCCTTTCGCAAAGCCGACTATCGAGGTAACCTTACGCCAAGCATGATTTATCACTAAGTACAGACCATGCATGGCACCCCACAGGACAAAACTCCATGCCGCACCATGCCAAAGTCCACCCAACAACATGGTAATGACTAGGTTTCTGTACCGCTTGAAACGTCCCCCACGATTCCCACCTAAACTGATATACAAATAGTCGCGAAGGAAAGCCGACAAGGTGATGTGCCAACGTCGCCAAAAGTCGATGATACTGGTGGCTTTGTATGGTGAAAGAAAATTCAAAGGTAACTTGAATCCCAACATACAACCGAGCCCAATCGCCATCTCGGAGTATCCAGAAAAATCAAAGTAGAGCTGAAACGTGTAGGCCAGCGCGCCCAACCAAGCTTCCACCATTGTTAGAGCTAAACCATCCGCAGCAGCATCAAATACTGGATCTGCATAGACAGCAAAATTGTCCGCCAGCACTAACTTCTTAAACAGGCCGATCAGAAAAATCATCCACCCGATGGTGACTGAATTCCAATCAATATTTAAAGACCGTCCAGCAAACTGAGGCAGCATTTGACGATGCTGAACAATTGGCCCGGCGATCAATTGCGGAAAGAAACTCACGAACAAAGCATAGTCTCGAAAACCACTGGCCCTTGCATCATTGCGGCTAAGATCAACAAGGTACGCGATTTGCTGGAAGGTAAAAAATGAAATAGCAAGTGGCAGAATAACTCGACCAACGCCAAATTCAGTCGCGAGCATCACCTCTAAAGTATCAATAAAGAAATTGAAGTACTTGTAGTAAGCCAGCAAACACAGATTGAAGCCAATGCCCAAGACCAACCAGAGTTTTTTACGTAACTGATCTCTTTTAGACAGAAGCTTTCCAATAGCGAAATTGAAAACAATCGAACAGATCAGTAATAAAATGTAAGGCGGCAGCCAGTAAGAGTAAAAAAAGAGGCTAACCACCAACAAAAAGGTCTTTGCTCGATCAAATCCCCAAAACGAATTACAAAGGTAATAGCCAGTAACGACAGAAGGGAAGAAAAAGAATAAAAACTCTATCGAATTAAAAAGCATTGGCTAAACGAATTGTCAGCAGGCTATTCCTTCTTTTTACCAATTTTCGGTTCGGTTCCTGCTTTCAATCGGTCAATGTTTTCTCGATGCCGCTTGAACGTAAACGCGACAATCCAAAACACCCCACCAATCAGCGGCAGTTCAGGTTGCGTATTAAAAATGGCAAAGGCGGCCAATCCAGTTACCGCACTGGCCACCAAAGCTGCCAATGATGAGTAGCGGCTAATGGCCGCGGTGGCTAACCAAACCAATCCAAAGGTAAGAAATAGCTTCCAGCTAAGGGCAATAAAGACACCAATGGCCGTGGCCACGCCTTTGCCCCCTTTAAAGCCAAAGAAAATAGGATACAAATGCCCCATAAACGCGCCGATGGCTACGCACGCCAACACCCCATATGACACACCGGCAGCCTGCGCCAGCAGTACTGGAACCACCCCTTTTAAAACGTCGCCCAACAAAGTCAATGCGGCCGCAAATTTATTGCCAGAACGCAACACATTGGTCGCACCCGGGTTCCCGCTACCGACTTTGCGTGGGTCGTCTAGCCTAAATAATGCCGAAACCAATACGGCACTGGAAATAGAGCCAAACAGATAACCGAGTACCGGCCAAAGCATCGGTGGAATAAATGTGAGAAGATCAGACATAATAATCTCTTCAGAGTTTTGTTACCCTTAGACAGGCGCTAGTTTACACTGGCTTTACGACCGAGTATTGAAATAATTACCACCCATGCGAGACACCGTCTATATAAATCAACTCAAATGCGAATGTGTGATTGGCGTTTGGGAATGGGAGAAAAGCACCAAACAGACACTGACTCTGGATATTGAAATGGCTACGGATGCCAGTTTGGCTGCCACCGAAGATGACCTAAGCAAAGCTCTGGACTATCAAGCCATCTCACAATCAGTTCAAAAGTTTGCTTCAGAAAATCAATTTCAACTGATCGAAACAATGGCCGTTCGATTAGCCGAGTTGATTTTGTCGGAATTCGACACACCTTGGGTACGCCTCAAAATAGATAAAGGACAAGCCGTAAAAGGTGTAAAAAATGTTGGTGTGGTTGTCGAGCGAGGCGTGCGCTAAATACTCTCTACGCACATGCGGAGCATGATTTTGGAGCGAATGTGAAGTTGACTAATTCATGTCTTCACTACAAAACAATAGTTAATTTAGATCTTAAGGCTATTTGGTACGGGATTCTTGTAACGGCACTGACGTTCTTGTTTGGCTGTGAGACAAACAAACAGAATCATTTCAGAGAATTACGAACGGAAATGTTCGCGAATCACTTTAATATGGACCCACCAGAAAACTGGCAGAAAAAATTATGGCCTATCACTGTCAATAGCCGATTCAAGGAGGGTTCTTTTCAATTCCTTGCGAAGTTTACGAATACACGTTTTCAGGGATATTCTTGTTACTCTAGATCAGCCGACGACCCATGGCTGATCGTTGAACTTTCCCAGTTCAAGGAGGATAAAGACACTGAGTCAGAGTACATCGCAATGTATAATAGAAAAGGATCGTATATCGAAATTCTGATGTCAGGGAACCTGTGCGATAGTTATGAAATTCTGGATGTATTCATCTCTGAAGAGGGAATAAAGGGTTTTCAAACCACTCAAGGGTTGGGTGGAGAGACAGTGAATGGAATCATCAATGAACCATGGAAGCTGCATCCATAACACACTTAAATTGGAATATTATCTAGATTACCAGAGCGGCTACATTACTTTGCTTACGCCGACCGAGAGCCCAATTTGGATCACTGGCCGGACCACCACAGACTCACAATATTCAACCAAAATGGGACGAAGGATTTAAAATTTGCTCTGATCCACATAATCAATCCGTCGACCTACTAATCTCCATGGATAAGCATTCGTCGCAAGGCACGCGATGTCAGGTATGTTATTTCAGCCTATGCCGTGGCATGATAGCCCCCATTCAATGGATTTCTGACCGCACATTGATGCGCACGGTTTCAATCGCCATGGTTCGTTCTTTGATTACCTTTACTCTAGGCATGACACTCCTTCTCCCGTTGGAAATAGATGCCCAGTCATCACCCAGACTATTAAGTGGGCCAATCCAAGTTAATGGCGATATTCTCCTGTTTAGAATTAGTCCCAATTCACAGCGGGTAATTTATTATGGAGATCAAGATACGAACGGCGTGAACGAACTTTACAGTGTTCGGCTCGACGGCACCGGGCGTGTGAAACTCAACCCTCCTATATCAGCATCTGAAAACGTCGAAGATGATTTTCTAATTAGTGAAAATAGCCAGTTTGTTGTCTTTAGAGTGTCAGGATCTCCAGATCGCTTGTACAGTGTGCCCATAGCTGGTGGAACAGCGGTGCAGCTAGACACATCGAGTCTAATGGATGGACCACTTCATGGCACCAGAGAATTTCAGATAACACCGAATAGTTCGAGAGTGGTGTTTATCTCAGATCTTATCGCGCGGGGCTCAACTGAGCTGTTTGCCGTACCAATCGAAGGTGGCACTGAGCCAACTCAATTAACCCCAACTTTTCCTGGCCCAGCACCTTCTGGATTTCCTGCATTCAGAATATCACCGGATAGTCTCACGGTAGTGTTTCGTTCCAAATTGAGTTTTTCCGGCCAACAAGAACTATTCAGCGTTTCAATAAATGGCGGAACACATACTAAGTTGAATGATTCACTGGCGGTAAACGGCGAGATTGAAGCTTTTGACGGTTACTTTATTTCGTCTGACAGTTCGAAAGTTGTTTACCTTGGCGAGCAAGACACTCCAACCTCGAAGGAACTGTATAGTGTTCCCATAGCGGGAGGGAGCACCGTTAAGCTGAATGAAAGTCTAGAATTCAACACCGATGTTTTGACCTACCTCATCAGTCCTGACGGTCAAACCGTGGTCTATCAGGCTAGACTTGATAGCAATACGTTGTCTCACTTCTACGCGGTCTCCATAGCGGGAGGAGCAAGTACTCAACTCAGTGCGAACCCAGTATCTGGAGGTGGGCTTAGCATTGTAGGAGGAAAAGGCCAAAATTCTCAGGTTTTAATCTCTCCAGACAGCCTAAGACTGATATATCGGGCCAGGATTAACGATGCGGGTAAAAACGAATTGTACAGCGTTGCCCTCGAGGGTGGAGAGTCGACCAAACTCAATGCCCCATTGACCGCAGGCGAAGAAGTCTCAGCACTATTTTCTGAAAACAATAGTTTTTATCGAGGATACTCGCTTTCGAAGGATGGTGAACGAGTCTTCTATTTCACCGATGAAAATGAAGGAGGGCAACTATACTCAGTACCCATAGTGGGTGGAACACCGATAAAGCTAACAGAGCTAGCCTTACAGTCGGCCATCCCGCCACTTTTACTAGACGGCGCCAATAGCAACAACCTCATATATCTATCAGACCTTGATCTGGATAGTAATATTGAAATTCATGGTGTTCGGACTTCCGGCACGCCGCTCGTAGACAATCTTCTTTTAGAAGATATAGCATCTTTCTTTATCGGCTCATCGGATCGCAAGTTGAGAGCGACACTTAGTGACGACGCGAAATCGCTGGTTTATCTAAGTAAGGACTCTTCTGCGCCTGACGCGCTGCAATTATTTGTTATCGATGGTTTGGGTGATACTGATGACGATGGAGTGTTTGATGCACTCGATAATTGTCCTGACAAATTAAATACGGACCAGCAAGACAACGACGGTTATCAAGACGGAGTGGGAGAAGGAGATGCCTGTGAAACGCAAGACGATTTGTGTTTTCCCGTCAATGTCAGGGGCGAAAGTGTCGCTTTAGTCTGTGTTTGAGTTATAAAAATATCGGCATTTTCGAAACCGAGTTTGCATCTATTAGCTGCAAGACAAGTCAGGTTATAGCCACTTTTGTCAAAGTCAAAATTGAAATTAAGTACGGGCCGCCGCATACCCGTGGCAGACATTCGAATTGGATCAAGGATTTAAAAAGTGACTCTGACCCACCTAAACCCCAAATAACAATTACGGAAAGAGGAAGTGACACGCCATCAAACTATTAAGCCTATTTGCGCCACGAACTTTCAACCTAGAATGATTCGATGTTTTGCGACTTTCGCTATCGGGCTTTTAATTGCTTTCTCGAACAAGGTAAGTCTGGGTCATCAAGGGGAGCCGCCCCTGTTAATGCACGACAATTCATTTGCGAAAACCGAGAAAGCCATAATTGTCTTAACGCCAATTGACGCAGCGCTAATCAGAGTAAAAAATCAAGAAAGTAAAGCCAAACAACCTTTTGGATCATCCGGCCGAGTAGAGATTGCAGTTCCCGATAGCGTTTTAGTCACTCCTGAAACGCACGGTTTTTGGACTCCAGTTAAAGAAGGAAAAGTCTGGCGGCTTGAAATTCAAGCTAAGGGATCAACCGATCTCAACCTTGGCTTTACGTCGTATTCATTGCCTGAAGGCGCGACTTTGCATATTTACGATAAGGCAAGAACCTACTATCAGGGGCCTTACACACAAAAACACAATCACGCATCGCAACAACTTTGGACACCTGTAATACCTGGCGATTCGGCCATCGTTGAGCTGTTTCTTCCCTCAAACCCTCAGGGTATGTACGGGAAGTACTCTCTAACTCTGACTCACGTGGGAAAGGGATATCAACAACTTTTTGATGAAGGTTTGAGCGCAATTCTCAAACAAGGCAGCTGCAACATAGATGTAATTTGCTCCGAAGCCGATGATTGGCGAGAGCAAGTTAGGAGTGTAGCGGCTTTAATAATTAATGGCTCTGGCCTATGCACGGGCACATTGGTTAATAACGTCCGTGAAGATCAAACTCCCTATCTCTTAACAGCTCAACACTGCAACATCTCGTCTTCGCTAGCTCCTACAGTGGTAGCTTATTGGAACTATGAGTCATCTTCGTGTGGTGCACTTTCCGGAGGTTCCCTAGCCCAGAATACGAGTGGTTCCACTTTACGAGCTGAAGATACGTTTAACGACATGACCTTGCTTGAACTTAATCAGCCGGTAGACTCAAATTATCGACCATTCTTCGCGGGTTGGGACGCACGAACCAGTTTACAACCAGCCACGACGGCTGGAATTCATCATCCGCGAGGGGATGAAAAAGCATTCTCTTTTAACGACGACTCATTAACCACGGGACCCAGTTGTATCGTCGGCGGGGGGGCAAATAATACTCATTGGTACGTAGACAACTGGGAAATAGGAACAACAGAACCCGGGTCTTCCGGGTCAGGACTTTTTGATGGCGCAACAAAAAGACTGATAGGTTACCTATCCGGTGGCGCTGCTTCATGCAGCAACCGTTCTGCAGGTGATTGTTATGGCAAGCTATCCGTAGGCTGGGAGCTCGGTGTTAAAGAATTTCTAGATCCGGGCAATTCGGGTAATCTTTTCATAGACGGTCTGGACGGATCGAATGGGTTCGCGCTCCCCACAAGCTCTGGATCACTTTCTTCGGAAGTTGATCGCCTGCAGTTGGACTATACTGCACCAGCCACGTTGTTCTTTGTCTTAGATCATTTGGGCGGGCAACTCGTAGCAAATACCGAGGGATCCGACTTCGATACACATATTGGTCTTTACAATAGAAGCGGCGTTTTAATTAGCGAAAACAACGATTCGAATGGAGTCTCAACAAGCGAAATACGAACTGAAGTTGCAGTAGGTCAGTATTATCTGGCTGTCACCGCAGCAGATGGTAGTTTCGAGAGCGATTTCAGTGTAACCAGCAACTCCTCAGCGTTTCATGGAAACTTGGTCATTAACTTTCGCTCTGAACCGCCTTCCACTGAAGATATTTTGTCGTCTACTAATCCAATAGGAAACAGACTTTACTCCTCACCTGCGTCGTACTTTTATGAAATAGCGCATTTGGGTGGTGAACTAACTTTGTCAACGCAAGGATCAGCCTTCGATACAGAGCTTGGATTGTTTAATAGCTCTGGGGAGCTCGTCGCCCAAAATGATGATTCTCCGTTAGGGGGGCTCTCTAGTCTATTGGTTCAAACCCTGCCACAAGGCACTTATTACGTCGCGGTATCCGCTTTTAATGCAATATTTTCAAATGGCTTTGGTGTTCTAACAACTTCAACAACTGAAAACAATTCAAGTTTAATAATCACTTACACAGCTATTGATCAAGATAGCGACGGCGTTCCGGATTCAAATGATAACTGCCCCTCAATAAGCAATGCCAACCAAGCGAATAATGATGGCGATGCGGAAGGCGATGCGTGCGATAATGACGATGACAATGACGGCATTAATGATGTAGACGATAACTGCCATTTTACTGCCAATCCAAGCCAAGAAGACGAAGATCAAGATGGCATCGGAAATGCTTGCCCTGAAAATGCGACGATGTGTTTTCCGATTGTGACAAAAAATAATTCTGTCGCAATGTTATGCATATAACCGACCCTCAGCCCGCCAAAAATTTCAAATTAAGGGAGGTAAAGTCGGTGGTTCAGAGTGACTTTTGAACTAAGAGAGTGATAGCGTTTTAATATCTACAAAGGTAAGACAATTGCATACTCAAAGCGGTCATTAGTGAAGAGTGATCTTCTAACTTCATGGCCTGAGATACTCTAAAATAATCAAGGAATATATAAGAGATATAAAATATGAAATTTTTAAAGCGATTAATTTTGACTACTTGCGTAGTTTTGTTTTCAGGAAAACTTGCATTTGCCGATACTTATTTTATTGATAGAGACCGTGCAAACATTTTTAACCATGCGGACCCCACAACAATAGGCAGTATTGCCTGGTACTTTAAGGAATATGGTGAAGACAATATATATGTACTAAATACTCCAGCGTCCGGCGGTTCTTACGCTATTACTGAGCCGTTAGTGTTGCCTAGAGGCTCCACTTTGGAGTCATCGCCAGCGGGCAAAGCTTGGGTAAGAAGTTATGCTAATACGCCTTGGATGGTTCAAGTGTTTGATTCGTCCAGAGTTTCAAACGTTGTTCTAGATGGCAACTATCTTGCTACCCAAGTGATTCATGGAAATAACGTGAACGGATTTGTATTAGAAGAGTCGATTCTCCGAAGAACTATTAATGTCAATGATCCTTCGATTGTTGATATTAATAACCGAGTTCGTGCTCATATTGTCGTATTGGTCAATTCGACTAATTTAACTATATCTAATAACTCCATTGAAAATGCTGGAGACAATGGTAGTAATGTAGCCAACAATGGCTTAATTGAGGCTTCTGGATTGTTTCTGACTGGGGGGTGATCAAATAACGGTTACAGGGAACAGCATACGTCATGTTTTATCGGCAGGTATAAATACCACGAATAGCAGGCACGTTGAGATCAGCCAAAATAGTATTGATAACACTGGGCGAGCAAACCTATATGGCAATCCGTTCCCAGCCGATGGTATCACTGGGTATCATAATACCCGCTTCCTCCCGAGTGAAAATCTATACTATTCAATAACCAATAACGTGATTACTAACTGGTATAATCATGGTGTCCATCTAAGTGGACGGTGGATTGATATTTCAAACAATAGTGTTACCTCTCCAGAGATTATTCCCCCAGGATTGGTGAGTTCCTCAGGAAGTCCAATAACGACTGGACACGCTATTTTTGTAGGTGATTTCAGGGATCGTGTGCGCTGTTCATCTATCATTTGGATACAGAATAATCATATTCAAAGAAGCACCTCGCATCCAACTGATCAAGCCGATGGAATTAGAGTTGCTCATTATAAGCATGTTGCGTACTGGCCACATGGAAACACAGGGGATGTTGGTAATAGTGTAGCTGTGACCGACCATAGATTTAATAACTTAGCTCCAGCCGGCCAATTATCTTGCCCTATTGGTTTCGCTGATCAGTACTATTGATAATTAAAGATAAATTTTAGTGCCGCAGAGTCAAAGTAGTTTCAAGCCAATAAGAGAAAAGTCAAAGAAGTTGTCTTTTCTCTTTCAATCCTACGGAAAGAAAAGAGGCTAAATGGCAGTTTCAGGCAAAATTGCGACTAACTAAATGGGGGCAGAGTCACTTTTGGAACAGTCTAAATTAATATCAAGCGCAGGCGGCCGCATACTCAAAACGGACATTCGAGTCTGGCTCTGAGATAGATATATTTAGCCTTATCAATTTATCGAAAAATGTGTCTACGTAGATGGCTCCAGATCACGCCCGTTGATAAGGCGTTAGGTTACAAATCGATGCATACAAAATATTATGAGCTATATAGATTGCTTTGATCACGAACACATTGGCATGCTTGGTTATCTTCCGATTTACCATCCTTTAGAAAATATCGAAGGTGATAAATGGGGAGGATATGACTTTAGTGCTACTCCTGAAAACTTAATTCTCGGTGGTGGTAGTGGAGAGCATCCTGGGTTAGTTCTGCATAAACTGGAATGCTTGGCTGCTAGGTTTCTTCATGACCAAATCACGGATGAAGAAGAAGCGAACCTATCTAAAGAAGATAAAGACTATCTAATCGACCTATGTTACTCCGACGATGTTCTTGAGTTCTGCAGTTGGACAATAAACCATTACGCTGCCATGAAGGAAATGGCGCAATCAAAAAGCTTTTTAGCTCCACTCGGCGAAAATGAAGAGGTTGAAGAGTGGCTTTGTAAATCAGTTGGGGAGCTAATATTCTTCTCTTTAAGCGAGCTAAATCCGGCGCACGGTAGGCTAACGGAAATATTCGCACCTTTTGAACTACATGCCACAATGCGGAATGTAGCTTGTGTTCCACCGGGATACCCATCCTGCGGCGGTCGCCGTATCATTGATGGAAAAGTTGTATGGGGTCAAAATCGGTGGCTAGAAAAGTCCTAAGAAAGAGCTGCAAACTTACACATATTCAAAACGGTCATTAGAGGAAGCGTAAGGAAATGAAGGAGAGTGCAACCATCATAACCGCAATTACTTATAAGGATTATGCTCGAAATTATAGAACCTACTAAAAGTAAAGTTATAGAAATTTTGGAATCGCTCGCGAGCGGTTCGATAAGTCGAAACGAAGTCATTGCATGGCAAAATCGAATACTGAAAGAATTTGATTATTATGGGCCTGGAACATATACCGTTCCGCTCACAGCGAATGATGGTTACTGGGAATTCGTAACTCTCGGTAGGCTATTGGATAGCAGTGAAATTCAGTCTGTCAGTAGTGAACCATTTGTCAGACATGAGGATTTTGTTGAGTTCTCAAAATCTTTGAAAAAGGAGGATCTAAATAGGGTTGAAAACCAACTTTCCTTTTTTAGATTCCATCAGGCAAAACGACCAGACTCTCCAGTTGTTCCAGTTATCGAGTTCAACGACGAGAACGTATTTGTACGTAACTCGATGCATACAACAAGAGGAGTGATGGACAACTTGTATCATTTGCAAGAGTGCTCACAATTCAACTTTCTAGGAAAAGACTTTTTAGTATTTTTGGAGCATGAGAATCAGCCGGGAGCAGTCACCATTCATTGTGAATGCTCTGATAAAGAGATCGTCGCGAGTCTATTATTTTTGTTAGGAGTAGATCCTGAGAGTATCAACTGGATATCAGAAAGTCTTGATAGCGAGCCTTGTAGTTTGTCGCGACTAGACGATAATGGGAACACCTTCACAATGGGACAGTTCAATACATACATTGAGACAGAGTTGCTTCGACAGCTTTATCAGAGCAAAGGCCATAAACAAACTTATGCCGTTGTTAGGACAACTCAATCCGATAGTTAGGACAAGGCTAGCTCGTAGAGTTAGTATGTCATTGAATTAGATAAACAAGCCAAATTCGAACAGCTAAATACTCATTTCGGTCATTCGATGGTGTCTGTCGTCAGGGTATGATTTGTAGGAGAAGTATGTTTAAAAGTGTCCATGAATACGGTTTCAGATCACGGTCTTTGCAAAGGCGTTAGTGTGCATGAGTATGGAGAGAGCATTAGCCTTCCTTGGGTTGTCAGCAATATTTGTATTTTTCGTTTCGTCGCTTCCTGTGTCTCCAGTTTATATGCCTGAAATTAAACATACACTGACCGGAAAGATACTGATCACATATACGATTATTTCAGGGGTTACACCCTGGATCTACCTATTGGAAAAGACACGAGGTAAAAGGACTGCACGCGAAGCGGTAGGATATTTCGTAGGTTGTTGGTTATTTGCGCCGTATTTTCTATTTAGACTCAGTAAACGAAATCAACATGCTAATAACGCAAACTAATCAAGGCGCAGCTCGAAATAAGAGGGACAGAGTCACTTTTATTAGAAACCCAAATAGAAATAGAGCCCGGGTCGCCGCATACTCAAAACGGTCACTCGATGATGGCGATTATATCGGTACGATTTGCAGGTCGAATGTGTTAAAAATATGTCCACATAAGTGGTCCCAGATCACGCCCCTTGCAAAGGCGTTATGATTTTAAAGGTCATGAGCGAAAGTCTTAGTTATTTCGAGAGGTTCCTCTCTCCATCCGAGAGAGGTAAAGCCACGAATGATTTAGCACGTTTGGGTAGCGATGCGATACCCATTCTGTTTTCCCTATTTTCGGGAGAAGCTAAAAATAAATTCGGTGTTGCTTACAGGTCGGTAGGGGCATTAGGTTGTGGTTACGTAACGGCCAAGCTTCTTGGCGAGTTAGCAAAACCACTAGAACCTTATATACGAGCTGGAATAGACGATGGAGATGCATACGCTATAGAAGCTTCTGGAAATTTAGGAGAACTAGAGGAAGAAACAGCATTGGCGTTGGCAAAGCATCTTGTCAGTGATCCTTTTGGTTCAGTAGCGGCATATTCTTTAGTTCGTTGTGGTCAGAACATAAATCCTAGAGTCTTGAGTATCTTGAGAAGCAATCGACAGTCGATAGCATCTCTCGAAAGAGCTGAAGCGTTTTATGAACCCAAAACCTAACAATGCGCTCAAGTAACGAATAGCTCTAGTGCTCTTCGTTTAGCATGGCGGTATATTTATTGAAGCATAGCTTTGCAAAATAGTTACAAAGAAAATCGATGTATCATATTTCCTCCGTCTGAAGGTGCAGCCGCCTGCATAGAGTCTGATGAGTTAGATCCGAGGTATGAAGTAGAAATAATTGATCTCAGTTATTCACAATACTCTAAGTTAGAATTGTATGGCTTTTTCAATTTCACTGAAATTTGTATAAAGCTGAATTGTTTTGTGAGGCTCAATGAGAGCCATATCTCAACGGCTATTGAAAACGCGCTTAAAGCGCGAAAACAAACGAAAGATATGGAAATGCTTCAATTGATAGATAAATTCGTAGATAGGGCCAAAAGTTCAAAGAAGCTAAATCTTCCAATATGGTTCAGCACATAAAAAATAGAACAAGCTTCGTTCGTTTTACTCACTCCGCGGGACGCGCTTGTGCGCGGCTGATCTGCCCCCACTTTTGTGGACACAAGCCGTACTAAAAACCAAATTTTCGAATGTCCGTTAAGGGCAACTAACAGCCTATCCTAACTACCTTCTTGAAATCGGTTTCAAGGACCTCTGAAAAACACCGACTTTAGAACAACAAAAATTCTTTAGTCTTTTCAATGACCGTCTCAGTCCGTTCTCGGTGCGGCATGTGTGCGCAGTCTTTTATCAACACTAACTGTTTTTCACCGCCTACAGAATCATAAATGGCTCTAGGGAAAGCCACGGAACCAAATTCGTCATCTACTCCGTGGATTACCAATGTGGGGCATTTTACTTTTGAAGAAAACGGCTCAATTGTCCAATCATCGAATCCACTGGATAACCATGGGGTTATCCATGCTCCCAACACCCATTGAGCGCGCGGTCCATGCCACTTGGTGAGGCGGGCAAACTGCTCGGGATCTTCAAAGACTTTTTGTGCAGCCCTAATGCCAGCGCGCGTAAGTGGCTCCACAAAGGCTTGTGCGGCTATGGAAATCAGATGGCTGCAATTCGGATCGCGGGCTGCGATACAAACCGACATCCCTCCACCCACGCTGTGCCCCAATAAAGCAAATTGGTTTAATTTAAAGAACTCTTTGACTGCAGCGAAGGCCATATGCATCTCATCCTCAATAAAGGTGAGCGGCATTGGTTCCTGCATCTGTTGGGATTGACCAAAGCCCAGTCGATCATAAGCGATAATAGGCCGTCTTAATGTGCGCGCCAGTTGCTCTGGAAAATCGCGCCACATACCCACGCAGCCGAGAGAATCATGCAGCAAAACTAGCGGCAAATCGCTTGTGAGTAAATCTTCACTGACTTGCCAGCGTTTAGCAAATATGGTGCGTACCACATTGGCTATCGGCCAATCAATAAAAAACTCTTCTGCCTGGATCCCATTCATGGGCGCGATTGTAGCGCGAAGGAGGACAGAAGAGTTTGTTTACTGCTCGCAATGTCGAGCTGAAATGCTATTTTTTCAATTTACCTAATACGAACAATAGAATAGCCGCGCCCGCAGTCGCGGTAATGATAGAACCGATCAATCCACCAGCACTAAGTCCCAACAAACTGAAGACAAACCCACCGATAAACGCTCCTACAACACCGATAACAATATTGCCCAATAATCCGTATCCTGGACCCTTCATGAGTTGCCCTGCTAACCAACCAGCCAGAGCACCAATTGCGAGAAAGATTACGAGTGAAATAATATCCATAGTGACTCCCAGTCATATTAAACGTGTAATGAAAGTCTGCCCTCTTCGTATAGCTACGATCCAGTGCGTTTGAAGAGGTTTAACAATTGACTACGTTTTCTAGCAAGTTTTGCCTACCTAAACGCCATCTAAATCATTACCGAACGGCCGCCATCTACGGCAATGACTTGTCCAGTAATGTAGTCGGCCTGGTCAATTAGAAACAGCGCAAGCTGAGCTATGTCTTTGGGGTCACCCAATCTTTGCAAGGGAATTTTGCGTAAAATTTCAGCTTGCTCAGCTTCACTGCTTTGTTGCTCCGGCCATAATATTGCCCCCGGAGAGATGGCGTTAACCCTGATCGCAGGTGCTAAGTCTCTGGCAAGAGCCTTGGTCAGCATTTCCAAACCAGCCTTTGCAGCGCAGTAGATAGGGTGGTTGGCCATGGGGTTACGTGCGTGAATATCCACGATATTGATGATGGTGCCGCCAGCCTCTCGCAAGTGTTTGGTAGCATGCTTCGCCATAAACGAAGGGGCTTTGAGGTTACTGCCCACTAAATCATTCCAAAATTCATCTTCGAGCAACTCTATTGGCGTAGGATAAAAACTTGAGGCATTGTTTATCAGAACGTCCAAGCGACCAAAGTGCTCGACTACCGAATCCATCAGCCTGGGGATGGCGTTAATGTCCAGTAGGTCAGCTTGTACTGACATAATCGAGTTATCGCGTATGCCATTCAGCTCATCAACCAATTGGGTGGCTGCGCCAGAGGACGAACGGTAATGAACCGCGATATTATGGCCTGCGGCGTGCAAGGTTTTAGCCATTTGACGGCCTATTCTCTTTGCACCACCAGTAATCAAAATCGTTTTGCGTGTTTCACTCATGCTGTAATGCTATACACTATTGTGTGAGGGTTACTCCGCTTACTATAAGCCAAACTGATTTAACTCAAGCAACTTCTTACGGATTTGTTTTTATGGATTTTTTCCAAGCTATCATCCTTGCCATTGTTCAGGGCATTGTTGAATTTTTGCCAATATCGAGTTCTGCGCATCTGATTTTAGTTCCTGAACTATTGGGCTGGGAAGATCAAGGCTTGGCATTTGATGTGGCGGTTCATGTCGGCACACTGGTGGCCGTGGTTGCGTTTCTTCGTAAAGAGATCACCGCCATCGTACCCGCGTGGTTAGTCGGTTGGAAAAGCAGACAATGGAATTCGGATGGGCAACTCGGTTGGCTGATTATTTTGGCAACAATCCCGGTTGGCATTATCGGGCTGTTATTTAAAGACTTAATTGAGTTACATCTTAGATCAATATTGGTGATCGCTGGCACAACATTAATCTTTGGCGTATTACTGGGTTGGGCTGATCGCGGCGCTGATAAAAACACTAAAGAGTTTGACCAACTAGGCTGGCAACATGCCGTGTTCGCGGGTTTTGCTCAAGCCATTGCGCTGATACCCGGCACCTCACGGTCAGGAATCACCATGACAGCTTTACTCGCCTTGGGGTATTCACGCACAGCCGCTGCCAGATTTTCGTTTTTGATGGCCGTTCCGGCCATTGCCTTACCTGGCTTACTCAAGACCAGGGATTTGGTTGAATCAAACGTAGTTGTGGATTGGGCGATCTTGGCTACTGGTGTCGGCGTTTCAGCTTTAGTGGCCTTTCTTTGCATGAATCTATTTATGCGATTTGTTCAGCAAGTTGGCATGATGCCGTTTGTGATCTACCGAATTCTTTTGGGTTGTTTATTGATCGCCGTCGCAAGCTAAGCTTGCAAAGAAACACATTTCTTTTTGGCCACTTTTTTCTTAGGTGTTATTTGGCAGCAGCACACGATTCCCGCTAGGTTTGATCTAGCAATGCTTGATACAATCGCATCATGAGTATTATTAGTAATGATTTTCGTCAACGCTTTGTATTTGACGAGCTGGATGTTCGAGGTTGCTATGTGCGCCTTGAAGAAACCAGCGATGCAATTCAGTCAACCCATCACTATCCCAGCAATCTGGCCAACTTACTAAACGAATTTGCTTTGGCAGCCACCTTGCTGCGCGATTCGATTAAACTGGATGGCAGCCTTACCATTCAGTTGCGAACGCCGGGCGCGATCAGTTTGATTATGGCCGACTGCATGGCTGATCGACGTGTGCGCGCCATTGCCGAATACGACAATGAGTCATTGGCACCCAATATGGCTTTACACTTGGACCAGCTTGGCGAGGGCGCAACGCTGGCCATCACCATATCGCCAGAAGAAGGCGAACGGTATCAGAGTATTGTGCCGATCGAAAACGCCAGCCTATCCGCATGCCTACAAGATTACTTCGAGCGCTCTGAGCAGCTACCAAGTTTGTTTTCGTTTTACAGCGAAGGCACTAAGGCCGTGGGGTTATCACTTCATGCTTTGCCAGCTGAGAAAGTCACCGATAAAAAACAGGCCGAAGAACACTTTGATAGGTTGAAGATATTACTTACTTCACTGACCAAAGATGAAGCATTAGAACTCAGCGCCCAGGAAACCCTGACGCGACTATTCCATGAGGAGCATTGCCGTCTCTTTGACGCTCATCCTGTGGAATTTGGCTGCGTATGTTCTGCGCAAAAATCAAAAGAAGCGATAAAAGCCCTAGGCGAAGAAGAAGTGCACGCACTTATCGCAGAACGCAAAGAGGAAGGTGAAACTCAGCTAATCGTTGATTGCCATTTTTGCTTTCAACGATATGAATTTGCCTTTAAGGACGTTGAACAAATGTTCACTCACTTTGATAATTAACCTGCCCAACCAGTATTTACACCCACATGAGCAATTCACTCAGAGACCAACTTCTTAAAGCCGGACTTGTTCAAAAAAAGGACGTCAAAAAGCGGCCAAAGAAAAAAGCGCCAACCGTTGCCAAGAAGAACCGCAAGAAGCCCAGCGAAGAAACCTTGCGCACCCAGCGGGCAATGCTAGACAAGGCTAAGAAGGACAAAAAACTTAACGAGCGCCGGCGTCAAGAGGCCGAGAGAAAGGCCCTATTAGCTCAAATCAAACAGTTGGTTCATGGCAGTAAAGTAGACCGCAAAGATGGCGAGACAGCCTATAACTTTACCCACAAAAAGAAGGTAAAGAAGATCTACGTCACCGAAGATCAGCATAAGCAACTCTCCAGAGGGCAGCTTATGATCATCGCCATGGAAGACGAGTTGTTTGAGCTGGTGCCCAAGGTGGTCGCCGCTAAGGTCAGCGAGAGGGATGCGTCCATGGTTGTCGAAACAATCAAAGACGAAACACCAGCCGATGAAGACGACCCTTACGCCAATTATGAAATTCCTGACGACCTAATGTGGTAGCCCGTGCAAGAGAGCATTCAACAGTTACAAACCTGGTTACTTCAAACCCTACCAATTTATTGGTTGGTGGGAACCATCGTGATAGCGGTAGTTGCCCTTTTCGTGACTAGCCTTGTCAATCGCAAACGAATCAACTTGCTAAATTCAGAGCGCGAGGAACTGGCCATTCAAAAAGCCAGTAACACACAACGTATCCAAGACTTGGAACTGGAGACTCAAACCAGTTCCGAAAAAATAAGTGCGAACGCCGAACAGATACAAAATCTGATTGCGCAAACTGCCGAACTTAAAGCCAGTCGAGAGGAAAAGCTCACGCAGATTTCTTCCCTAGAAAAAGAGAAGTCAGGTTATCAGCAACTTATTGATCAATACCAAAGCAAGGTGGCTCGCCTCGAGAGTGATGTGCGGGAACAGCAGGCGCATTTGACCGCTGAAAAAGACAAATTGGACGCACTGAAAACGGAATTTGAACGTCAAAAGAAGGAATTAACCAACGAATTCAAATCGGTTTCAGAAGAAATTATCAAGGACCGCCAGAAGATGTTGGCGGAACAAAACAAAGAGGGCGTTGGCGCATTGTTAAAACCGCTGCAGGATCAAATTTTGGGTTTTCAGCAGCGTGTCAACGAAGTGCATTCGGAAAACCTGAAAGACAATTCTTCGCTCAAGGCCGAAATCGAGAACGTACGCCGCATGGGCTTACAGATGCAGTCTGAAGCGAACAATCTGACTAAGGCGCTAAAAGGTGACTCACAACAACGTGGTGCGTGGGGCGAAGCCCAATTGGAACGTACTCTAGAGCTGAGCGGTTTGGTAGCGAATGATCACTACGTGAAGCAGCACTCCTTTTTGGACGACGACGGTCGACGAAAGCAAACCGACTACTTAATAAAACTGCCAGGCGAGAAGTGCATTATCATTGACAGCAAAGTTTCGTTAAACGCCTACGAACGGGCCAGCTCGGGTGATTTAGATCAGCAGGAAGCGGCCATGAAACTGCATGTATCTGCGGTTCGTCGCCACATTGATGAATTAGCCGCTAAAGAATACGCAAATTTGAGTGAGGTTCACAGCCCCGACTTCATTTTGATGTTTATGCCGATTGAGCCGGCTTACATCGAAGCAATGAAACACGATCCTGAACTGTTTGCCTATGGGTACCGCAAGAACATTATCTTGGTGTCACACACCACGTTGATCCCCATCCTGCGTACCGTTGCTAACCTTTGGATGCTGGACCGCAGTAATAAAGAGGCGCGATCGATTGGCGAAAAGGCCAATGACATATTTAATTCGGTTGCGACCGTTTCCGAACGACTCGAAGCGCTGGGCAAGTCGCTGTCCACCGTAAGCAACCATTACAATAAAACGGTGACGGCATTGTCTGGAAATCAAGGCTTACAGGGCAAAGTAAAACGTTTTACCGAGCTTTCCAGCAAAGCCAGCAAAACCATGCCTGAATTGGAACATCGGCATTTAGAATACGACACGTCTAAACTCGAAGCCGAATCACTACCGTCACCCCAAGAAGATCGCGACATTAATGAATAGCTTGCACGACTTGGAGATTTTGCTTGTAAAAAACAAGCGCTTAATTGTCGTCGAAACGGAGAAAGAGGGCTGCTTTGTCGGCGGTTTAAATGAGTTAGCCAGACGCTCGCACAAGCCTTACTTTTTGTGGTCTCTCACCAAGGGCCTACAGCGCCTTGCAGACGGCTATGAGCCACAGAAAATCAATGGCGACCACAAACAACTGCTCGGTCAAATCGTTGCCACTCAAACCGAGTCTGTTTATGTATTGGTGGACTTCCATCCATTTCTAGAGGATCCGCTAACCATTCGTTACATCAAAGATTGCCTGCACGACACTCAGCACACGCTGATTTTACTATCACAGACCATCAGTCTACCCGACGAGCTAAAAAGTCTGGCCACTCATTACTCACTGCCACTGCCCACGCGCAACGAACTCAAGCAAATGGTCACTGATCTGGCGAAGCAATGGACGCGTGAAAATGGCAAAAAACTAGAGGTAACAGAGCGGAAATTGGCAAGCCGTTTAGTTGACAACTTATGTGGACTAAAACGTGAAGATGCTGAACGTTTAGCCAAACACGCGATCTATGACGATGGGGTCTTAAACCATCAAGACATTATCAATGTCGCAAAAGATAAATTCGATGTGTTGAACCAAGATAGTTTATTGAATCTGCATCTGGACTACGAAGAGATAGACGACATCGCTGGCTTCCACAATTTGAAAAAATGGCTGGGCCTACGTAAAGCCGTATTCACAGGTTCAGCCAAGCTACCGGGTGGAGATGTTCCCAAGGGAATGTTACTGCTGGGTGTGCAGGGTTGCGGTAAAAGTATGGCCGCTAAGGCGGTAGCCAGTTCGTGGGGCATGCCGCTTTTGCATCTGGATTTCGCTATTTTGTATAACCGTTTCTATGGGCAAACCGAAGAGAATTTGCGCTCGGCTTTGCAGACCGCCGAAATGATGGAACCCTGTGTGCTTTGGTTAGATGAAATCGAAAAAGGCTTGTCCGCGGTATCCGCATCCGACGATGTGTCAAAGCGCATGCTGGGCACATTCCTAACGTGGTTGGCCGAGAACAAGAAACGCGTATTTTTAGTGGCCACCGCCAACGATGTTTCGGCGTTACCACCCGAACTTCTGAGAAAAGGGCGCTTCGATGAAGTGTTTTTTGTGGACTTACCCAATCAAGCCGATCGACTGGAAATCCTGCGAGTGCACCTTCAAAAGCGCGAGCTGCCCAGCGACAATATTGATCTTGCCCTGGTGGCTGAAAAGTCAGCCGGGTTTTCTGGCGCCGAAGTCGAACAACTGGTGGTAAGCGCCATTTACGCCACTTATGCTGAAAACACCAACATAAACACAATGCATTTATTGGAGCAAATTGACAGCACCAAGCCGCTATCGGTGTTAATGTCTGACAAAATAAACCAATTACGAGATTGGGCAGCGCACAGAACCGTTCCGGTCTGACGCGAACCTGGCGCGGGGGAGAACTATGAAGAAATTATTGATTGGGCTACTGGCAATCATCACCATCGCCACGCTGGCTTTTTTCACCTTTGCACCGGCCGTCGTTGATGATCGGATGAATCCGGTATCCCCACACGATCCGTTCGTGATCAGCCCTGAAGCGCAGGCCTTGCATGAGACTTTGATTGTCGGTGACTGGCACGCTGACACCATGTTGTGGCGGCGCGATATCCGCAAAGAACATAACTACGGTCATATCGATTTACCAAGGCTGCAACGGGGTAACGTGGGTCTACAAATGTTTACCACGGTTACTAAGTCACCAAGCGGCTTAAACTACGATCAAAATAGCGCCGATGCCGCGGATGACATCACCACCCTCGCCATCGTTCAGCGATGGCCAAGTAAAACCTGGTCTAGCCTCGCTGAACGCGCACTTTTTCAAGCCGAAAAGCTGCACCGCTTTGCGGCCGAAAACCCAGAAGACCTATTTATTATCAAAACTCAAAGTGATCTTCGTCAGTGGGAATCTGAGCGAGCGACTAACCCTGATTTGGTCGGCGGGTTGATCGGCACCGAGGGAAATCACGCCTTAGACGGCAAGCTATCCAATGTAAAAGTGCTATTCGATGCCGGCTTTCGGATGATGAGTCTGCAGCACTTTTTTGACAATAAACTGGGTGGCTCTCTGCACGGTACCAGCCAAGCAGGTCTAACGGATTTTGGCAGACAAGTCATCGATCAGATGATTGAGCTGGGCATTATTCTGGATGTTTCGCATTCTTCCGAACAAGTCGTCAATGATGTTCTGGATCTGATAGACCGTCCAGTGGTGGTAAGCCATACCGGCTTTAAAGGCCACTGCAATACCGCCAGAAATATTTCAGACAGTCTGATGCAACGAATAGCCAGCGAAGGCGGCATTATCGGCGTGGGCTATTGGGAAGGCGCGGTTTGTGGCGATGACCCGAAGGCGGTTGTTGGTGCGGTGAAGTATGGACTCTCATTAGTCGGGGAGGATCATCTTTCGCTAGGTTCCGATTACGATGGCACTGTCACTACCGGATTTGATACAAGCGAGCTGGCGGCATTAACGCAAGAAATGTTGGATCAAGGACTGAGCGAAGTTCAGATACGTAAGATCATGGGTGGAAATATGCACCGAATGCTGAAGGAACAGCTTCCCGACTAGTTGGATTACAGTTTGGTATGGGTAGCGCCTCTTGTTATGCAGCTAGTTTTATTATTTTGCCCTAGATATATCACGGAAATTTGGAACATCTCATGCGCGCTACTCTTCAACTAGGATTGGCTTTTGTAATTTGTAGTGCATTGTCAGGCGCCAGCCTAGGGAGTACTGCCCCAGACAACTCCGCAGGAAGTCTATCCGAAATACAGATTACCGAACTTGTACAAGGCGATCTAAAACAGGCGACCGAAGTTATCCAGCAGGAGTTGGAGCGGTCCCCAACGGATGCTGCTTTACACAAACTCGCTGGTGATATTTTTGCCGTTAGAGCACAAGGAGCCAGTTTGTTCTCAGCGCCAGGGTTAGCCAAGAAGTGTCTAAGGTCCTATGAAAAAGCCGTGGAACTGGACCCTAATAATATTCGTTACCGCATGAGTTTGATGCAGTTCTATCTGTTTGCGCCGGGCATCGTCGGCGGCAGCAAGAAAAAGGGCGTAGCTCAGGCTGAAGCTGTCGAGAAGTTAGACCCAATATTTGGAACCGTAGCCGAATCTATAGTGTTACTAAAGGACAAAGAGAACGAACAAGCCGCCCAATTGTTTGAACAGCTATCCGGCGATCTGCAAGCTCACCCGCGTATCCGAATGGCTCGAGCTAACTTTTTTATTCGAAGTGAGCAGTTCGATCTGGCCAAAACTCAATTAGATGAATTGCTGCAGGTTCAGCAAAGCGAACTTTCTGAATTGGATTATTACTTACCCTATCAAGCTTTATTGCAGGCGGGGTATCTGGGCAGCAAAAGTGAAGCTCATCAAAAGTTTGGCATAGAGGCGTTTGAGCGTTACTTGGCTGAAGCCCCAAATACCTATCGATTAACTTCCAAGCAATGGGTGCAGCTATTCTTGGGCAAAAGCCTTGCACAGGCCGGTCAGAATGAAAGAGCCAGGGACACGCTCGAAAAAGTTAAAAATGAAGCACGGGATGAAACCCTGCTGGATGAAATTAAAGATGCCTTGAAGGAGATTGGCTAATTCACCCAGAGTTTTTGTAGCGCTGTAAACCCGGCAGTGGTATATTTGTACAAAAATCAAGTTGTCCACTGCGATTTGCTGCATGAGATCTCCCCAAAGACAATTAAACTTTGACGCATTCAGCCACTCGTACTCGGTTAATCCCGGTCAACTAAGTCAATTCAATGCACCACTATTTGGTAGCTACGTACCTGCCGGTTATCCCAGCCCAGCTATGGATTACAACGAAGAATCTCTCGACTTGAACGAGCTTTGTGTTCAACATCCAACCGCCACTTATTATGTAAGAGCCTCTGGTAATTCAATGATTGAGGCCGGTATTCACGATCAAGACGTTTTGGTTGTTGATCGCTCTTTGCGCGCGACCGACGGTAATATTGTTGTGGCGGCTCTGAACGGTGAGTTTACCGTCAAGGTCCTAACTACCAAGCCTTCCTTGGCATTAGAGCCAAGAAACGAGGCGTATAGCACCATCAACATTTCTGAAGACGATGAGTTTGATATCTTTGGTGTGGTGACCTTTGTTGTGCACTCGACTCTCTAAAACACCGGTTATAGCCCTAAAAGTGTCGTGGGATAGCCCAGGCTTCATCGCGACGGTATGACCATCCCATGTAATAGAGCCCTACTAGGAGCTACCCCGTAATTGACAGCGTAGCCCGGGTACTCAATACTCAAAGCATTCACCAATAAGAGCACTAAGCGAATGCAAGATGCCATCATAATCGGCGGCGGTCATAATGGCCTGGTTTGCGCATACTATCTGGCCAAGGCTGGGAAAAAAGTCACCGTACTTGAGCGACGACATGTGGTTGGTGGCGCGGCCGTGACCGAAGAATTTCACCCCGGATTTCGAAACTCAGTCGCTTCCTACACCGTGAGTCTTCTCAACCCGAAGATAATTGAAGATCTGCAACTGCATAAACACGGTCTGGAGATTGTGCATCGCAAGGTCAACAATTTTTGGCCACATGAAAATGGCGACTTTTTGGCGTTTCCGGTCGGTAGCGAAGATCTAAAAGCAGAAATCGCTCGATTCTCGGTAGCCGACGCAAATGCACTAGACAGATATTATAGAGACACGGGGATGGTCGCAGATCTGATCCGTGACTTTCTATTAAAAACGCCACCCAATGCCGGCGGCGGACTGAAAGACTTATTCAAAGCCGCTGTGCTCGGAAATCGACTTCGAAAGCTATCGATTGATGACGAGCGAATCGTAATGGATATTTTCACCAAGAGCGTGTCCGACTTCTTAGATTTATATTTTGAGAATGAGTACGTCAAAGGGGCATTTGCCTTTGATGGCATTGTCGGTAACTACGCCGATACTCGTACCCCCGGCACGGCCTATGTGTTGATGCACCACGCCTTTGGAGAAGTAAATGGGCAGCAAGGCGTATGGGGGCATGCACTTGGTGGCATGGGCTCAATCACTCAAGCCATGGCCAACGCAGCACAACAGGAGGGTGTTGAGATATTGACTAGCTCAGAAGTTAAGCAAGTTACTATTGAATATGGAAAGGCCATCGGAGTTGAGCTGGAAAACGGAGATTCCTTAGCGGCCAAAACGGTGGTATCTAATCTAAACCCTGCTCTACTTTTTTCTAAGCTGGTTTCAGATCACTTAGTTCCAAATGAGTTTAAACGGCGAATCAGTAACTACAAAAATGGATCTGGCACTTTCAGAATGAACGTGGCACTGGATGGGATGCCGCAGTTTACTTGCCTAACCTCTCAAGCCCGCGCCAGCGAAGATCACCTAACAGGCGGCATTATCATCGGCGGTACCAGCGACTATATTGACGCGGCCTATTTGGACGCCCGAACCCAAGGGTGGTCAAAACAACCGATTGTGGAAATGTTAATACCGTCGACTTTGGACGATAGTTTGGCGCCCACGGGCAAGCACGTGGCCAGCCTGTTTTGTCAACAATTTGACCCCGACATAGACTGGGATACGCATCGCGAGGATGTGGCCGACCTCATCATAGCCACAGTGGACAAATACGCTCCTGGTTTTAGAGATCTAGTTGTGGGTAAACAAATTATGAGCCCCCTAGATTTACAAAGAACCTTTGGCCTAGTGAAAGGCGACATCATGCACGGCCATTTGAGCTTAGATCAGATGTTTAGTGCCCGCCCAATGCTTGGGTATGGAAACTACCGCACGCCGATCAGAGGTTTGTATCAATGTGGGTCTGGTACGCACCCAGGTGGTGGTGTTACCGGCGCGCCAGGCCATAATGCCGCCAAGGAAATTCTAAGTGATCTCTAGTTAATCCATGGACAATAACCCCAAAACAGAAAATGTAATGGTCAACACGCTAAGTAGCGTGGATGCCATCATTGTTGGGGCAATTTTGATCCTGACCATGGGTGCGGTTATCGTGCTATTTGGCAGTGACGCCTTGGCTGGCGCGACGCAAGTGGCCATGATGTCCATTGGATTTTTGGCGGCGCTGATCGGCATGAAAAATGGGGTCGCCTGGAAGGACATTGAACTAAGTATTATTGCCTCAATATCCAAGACGGCCATACCAATTTTGATCTTTCTGGCCGTGGGGGCTCTGATTGGTAGCTTAATGCTTTCGGCGTCTGTTCCTACGCTTCTTTACTATGGTCTGAACATCCTGTCGCCAACCTATTTCTACCCTTTAACGTGCCTGATCACCGCACTGGTGGCTATTTGTATAGGTAGCTCGTGGACCACCGCCGCCACCATTGGCGTTGCACTTATTGGTGTTTCGTACGGGTTCTCGCTGTCGCCAGCGGTGACCGCTGGGGCGGTTGTCTCTGGCGCTTATTTTGGGGATAAGATGTCGCCCTTGTCGGAGACCACTAACTTGGCTCCCTCCGTAGCCGGTAGTGAGTTATTTGATCACATCAGATACATGGCTCTGGTGTCGTTTCCTAGCTTTATCATCGCTTTAACACTGTTCTTTTTTGTAGGCCTGAACTCACAAGATACCGCTGGCACGCAAGAGGACATAGATGCTTTTCTATTGGCCATCGAGCAATCGTTTTCAATTCACTGGATCAATTTGGTTCCGATATTTCTTCTGCTCTGGTTGGCCATTAGAAAAACCCCTGCTTTCCTGGCCATTATGGCAGTTTCATTGATCGGATGTTTATTCGCCTTTGTTTTTCAGCAGCAAGCCCTATCCGCGTTTATCATAGAATCGAACATAACTGGCGACGGCTCAACCCTGAAAGCGTTCTGGCAATTGCTGTACGGTGGGTTCTTGATTTCAACCGACAACCAGGCGGTGGATTCGTTGCTCTCCCGCGGTGGTATGGCCTCCATGGTCATCATGGTGTGGTTGGTAATCTCTTCAATGATGATGACCGGTGTATTAGAGCGCATTGGCTTTATTGATAAGCTGTTAAACGGCCTGATCAGGTTTGCCCGTTCCACAGGATCGCTAATTGCGACTACCATGGCCACTTGCTTTGGGACCAATGTGCTGACTGGCGATCAGTACATGTCGATAGTTCTACCTGGTCAAATGTGGAGAACCGAGTTCGAAAAGCGCGGATTGGCCAAGGTAAATTTGTCTCGGACTTTAGAGGACGCCGGCACTCTGACCTCGCCCTTGATACCATGGAACGCTTGCGGAGTGTTCATGGCCGGTACGCTCGCTGTAGCCACCCTTAGTTACTTGCCCTACTGCTTCTTTAACATTATCAATCCTATTGTTGCGTTGCTCTTTGGATTCTTGAATATCAAGATCGCAAAGGCACCTGAGTCAGATCTATCCGCTAGAGAGTAGATTTAGGTGATCAGATACAGCGGATGCCAACCCACCCTCGGTAACGAGTTCGCCAGCCATTACAACATCGTAGGCTCTACGCATTTGACGCGCACAAGTCTCAGCGTCCATTCTGCCTTCGCCCGTACCTAGGCCGGGACACAATACTGTATGGATTTTTCGATTTGAATTTTGATTGTGGCGCAAGCATTCGGTCAACACTGCTTTGAAAGCCAGATAAGCATTGACCGTTTTACTTACATCCATTGGCACTCGCATTGTAGGGGCACTAATAAGAAAGGGAATATCCGCAAGTAAGGTTTCTACAACAATCGCGCTTCCTACCGGAATTTCGCCATAGTGCTCTGTCTCCAGCACGTTTCTGACTTTCGCTTCAAGGTCCCATCCAAAGTGCTGGCTATATTTCAAGTCTAAACCACCATCCATGTAGCCAAAACTGTTCGCCGGGCTGACAATGGCATCGCCGCTTTGTTGCAGTATATCTCCGTCTACTACTTCAACAGCAATTACGTTTTTGAAGTGTTTTCTCCATGCGTAGTAAAGATCGAGGCCAAACGCCACTAGTTTAACTTTCAATTGATGCTCCCAAGCCATTGATTCGTATTAGCACATCTCTAGATCTCAACGACTATTAATGCAAATATACCAATGACAGGGGCGGTAGACTAATACAAAAAAAACCAACAATAAATACTTCGACCTTTACTGTGATTCTTCAACTTGGAGGCTACGTCTTGAAAACAAAGCAATCCCTGCTGCAATCATCAAAAATAGCGCCCCGATAGCAAACACAGCGGAAGTCCCGGCCCATAAAGAAATAAAACTTTTTACCTTTGCCTGCTCTGGGTCGCTCTCTGGGTACAATACAGACACTTTCTCACCCCTATCATAAATGGGCGGATTAGACGCGAACGATGACGTAAAACGAATCTGCGCACCCGTCTCTGTCCTAAAACTTACCACCGGTTTATAGGTTGTCATACTGTTGGACTGGACACGCTGAAGTTCAACAACGGTGCCCTGCGCAACATGAGTACGATTGAAAAATTCAATGGTGTTGGAATACCAAATATAGGCGACGATTGTCATTCCTAAACCGAGCGTGGCAAACAATATTATTAGTAGCTTTTTTGCAGGCATATGGTTTCTCTATTGCTCCTCACTCTAGGAATAACCACTAAGGGTTCCGCAAAATTTTCTCCATCTTTCGGCCCTTAGCTAATTCATCAACCAGCTTATCGAGATAACGAACCTGCCGTGTCAATTCGGTATCTATGTCTTCAATTCGATATCCGCAGATAACACCTTTTATCAAATGTGCATTCGGGTGTAACTTCGCTTGAGCAAAAAATTCTTGAAACGTGACTCCATCACTTATTAAGTTTTCGAGCTTACTTTCATCAAAGCCCGTCAACCAATTTATCACTTCAATTAGCTCGGTGACAGAACGACCTTTCTTTCTTATCTTGTCAACATAGAGTGGATAAATTGACGCAAACGACATGGTTGCAATGCGTTCATCATGCTTTGCTGTGGTTGTCATATCGGTTCCTCGATATCAATAGTGGGATTCTGTTTCAAAAAGAAACATCGGCAAAATGCTACTGCAGTAAAAGTCTTTATCTTTACTTGAACCAAACCTAACTCTATCAAAACTCTCTTTCAATTCTAAAAAAGTGAATTCAACGCTTTGATGCCGTCAAATAATCCACAGCAATTTTGCTGAGCTCAGCTACCATTGCAAACACGATCAAAGAAATCGCGCCAAAGTAGAGAACCGCAATCACTCCCAGACCAGCATTCAAGCCTGAGACCGTTAGCCCAAATAAGATAATAGTAAAAAATATCTTCACCGCAATAGCCTCAAGCAGCGTGTGCTGCCGAGCGGGCAACAGTCGATTAGACAGCTGGTTAACCCTTACGCCAAAGTTATAGCGCTTATGACTACGTCTTCGAACTCTAAACATACTTCTCTCCATGTATTAATAGATCCATTTCAACCGGCACCTCGCCCTGAAGGTCATTCAGTATTTAGGCTAACCTCCATAAGCTATTTAAGCGGCATCGTCATATCAGAAACTTAAGACACTAATTCTGGCTAGACGATTCAAACCATTGCTGCAGATTTGGATTTAACTTTGACCAGAACAAACCGTGATAAGAAGGCTTTCTAATCTCTAGAATCGTTAGCAAACAGGTCAGCGATAAACAAATTAAAAAAGCTAATGACAGACTGAGTATGTCATTGTGTACTCCTAATCCGACTATCAGCACAAAACCCGCGGCCCAGATAAGTTCGGGCACTCTGGACATTCGGGTAATGTTGCAGAAATAAAAAAAGTGCAGCACCACAAAGACAATAACGGTGCTAAATTTGCTCGATACACCCCATAGGGAAATTGCAGCCACCGCACTCACCACCAGAATCAAGATGTCCAGCGTTGATAGCCTGAAGCCTGGTTTAAACTCACGTTTCTTACTCACCATCAGTTTTCCTGTGTTCAATACCACGAGACATTAGACAGATAACAACCTACCTAGCGCAGTACAATGCATCGAAATCCCAGTGCGCATAGTATTTAATAAAAATCTTTAAGATATTTTTTGCATCATCAATGCCGCGATGATGGGTTCCTTCCAGTTTGAACCCTTCAGATTTAAGCGCTCGAGACATGCCCGGTGCTCGCCGAAGACCTTTTATTTTGGCATACTGATGCTTGAGACTGATGTGTCGACCCGTCCAGTCAGCTTGCAGACCATGGAGCTCACAATCATTCTTGAACTGTACTCGATCGTAGTGCCCCCACGAACACAGAACAAACTCCTCACCAAAGTTCTTAATCCATTCCAAAAACGAAGAAACAACCTCTGGATAGAGACTTGCAGCGTCCACCGTTTCCTGAGCGATGGAGGTCAAGTTGGTACAAAAAGTGGATAACTGGGGATTTTCCTTTGGCCTCACAAACTCACAAAACTCGCCTTTGATAAGCCGATCATCGCCAACACAAACCGCCCCAATCTCGATTATTTCATTTTGCCTGCCCTCTCGTCGCTCCCAGCATGTGGCCTCTAAATCTACAATGATGTAATTCAATGTGCTAAATCCCTCTTGTCTTATTCTCGTGCTACAGCCATGTACACTGATCCTATTTATACTAATAAATCTAAGGTCATAGTAACAAAGTTAAAGTGTTGGAATAAAGGCAAAGCGAATACTGCATTCAAACAATGCTGATCAGCGAAGGTCAGTTCTAAGCAACTTTTGATGAGGATTTAAAAAGAGCATTTTCTTCCAGCCCTGTGTTTCAGAGCTATACAACCAGGGCAACGGGACCAAGGAGAAGATTGAATAATGAACATGCGCCGGCTTTCCAACTGCGTTCCCAGTATCGCCTAACAATCCTATCTCGGTATTTTGATTGACCATTGTCCCTATACTGACAGTTTGGGATTGTAAGTGAGCATAATAATGAACGCGCCACTTAGGCCCCAACACGGCAACAACCTTGCCACCCTTGGCTAGATTACCCTTGTAAATAACTACCCCATATGTGGAAGAGTTAACCTTTGTTCCTTTAGAGCCAAAAATATCGATCCCTTTATGTACTCCAGAAGATCCCCAAGGCTCATACCAGAACGTTTCATGATTCCAATCACGATGCGTTGCTCCTTCGACCGGGATTTTTAGATTCTCTGGCAACAGAAACCCCAGTGAAATCAGAAGGGCAAAAACTATAAGTAACTTAACCATTTACTTTTCTAACGTCCCCTTTACGTTAGTCAAAGTTGATAACGGCTCTTGCTGCGTAGCACAATGAATTCCACCGCCGCCAGCCGCTATTCCGTCAATATCAAGTAGGACTATATCCCTGTCTGGATACAGCTGCTGAAGTATTGATTTAGCCCTATTGTCCGCTCGGCTATCTCCGAACTCAGGCGCGATAACCGCGCCATTACAAACGTAGAAGTTTATATATCCGGCAGCAAACTCATCATTCTCAAATCTTGGTCTGATACTTGATGGCGTCTCTAATACTTCTACTCTAAGGCTTTGTCCACGAGCATCAGTGGCCGACCTTAGAATTTTTAGATGTTGTTTAGTAACGTCATGATCAAACGATGCAGGGTCTGGATCGTATGCCGCAACAACCACACCAGGCTTGGCGAAGCGAGCATAAAAATCTGTATGACCATCTGTGATATCCATACCCTTAATTCCAGGCAACCAGATAATTTTTTCTAGGCCTAAGATTTCTTTTAACTCTTGTTCGCAGTCAAGCTTCGAGAGACTAGGGTTGCGGTTATCATTTAAGACGCAAGACTCGGTGATAATGGCGGTTCCAACCCCGTCTACTTCAATGGCTCCGCCCTCGAGCACAAGGTTAGTGCTTATCGATTCAACAACAGAATTGCTGGCGATGAATTTCGCTAGTTTTGCGTCGTTTTCATGCTTTTGTTTGTTACCCCAGCCATTAAAATTAAAGTCTAAGGCGCGTTTTGAACCCTCATGGTTTGTTACAAAAACGGGGCCTGTGTCTCTAATCCACAGGTCATCCAACTCACAAACAATCAGTTCGACTTGGCCTTCGGTTAAACTTTCTGCTAGTTCCAAGTCAGCTTTTCGAACCAACATTGTCACGGGCTCGTAGTTTGCAATGACCAATGCGATATTGGCCAAGTCTTTTTGTACCCTTCTCAAAAGTTTTCGGCCCCAGATTCGCTCACTGGCACCGAATGCCATCCAAGTTCTGGTGTGCAAATCTCCCTCTTCGGGCATGTAAAAACCAGGTCCCTCGGTACCGAAATCCTGCCCATTTACCGGGCTTGTCAGTAATCCTGTTGGTATTAACATCAGTGGCATCTTTAAAAACTTTCTTCGGCTTAACATTCGAAGCTCTCGCCATGAGTTCTATCCGCCTCAGCCTCAACTTCCGGCATACATGATCCACAAAATTTGCAGTGCATTGAGCACGATGATTACAAAGCCGATAACAATAATCGCATTGGGAGAAAGAAAACCTACAGGCTCACCACCCGTTTCCTTGAGCCTAGTGCCTCGTCGAACCAGCAACCAACCTAGACCGATTAGTAGAAGTTTAAGTACTACAGATGACAGAGAAGAGTATTCCATTAATAAGCCTGGAGCATTGATTGAACCCTATTTTGTGAGCTTAAAGATGATAGTTTACCTAGAGCTATTATCGTTTTTTTTTGACGAATCTCGTGCTTAATTTGATACCCAACCATGCCATAGGCAAATACGCCAGCACTAAATCTAAGCTCAAAAACCAGATAGGTGCTGGGATCATTAATGCCGCCACGACCCCGCCTATTAGGAAGATGCAGCCAACGACCCAAGCAGCCCGTTGTTGGTGATTAGCGGCAATTGAATAGGCAATCACTGCACCAACCAATGTACCAAGGGCATGGGCTAACAGAGGCGCGATAAAATGCTTGGCTTGATACAAATGAATTGAGGCGGCGATACTGTCGGCATTCGACACATCCACACCCGGTGGCGGTGGAACCAGTTCAGAACCCAAGTAAATCAGGCCCATATTGACGATTGAACCAATTACCAAACCAAGAATTACGGCAAGGACACTTCTCAACATAGCATTACTCCAAGTAAACCTGACGTAGCCTTGTTTATTGGCTCAGGTCAAGATGAGGCTTTAACCAGTCTAATCTGGGCCAACCTAGCTTTACGTATGGCTTGTTGAATTTCTTCACCACTTTCAAACTGTTTTGCGATCGAACCAGCGTCGACACTTTTAGCAGCCTGTTGGTACTCCACAAAACGATCTGCTTGAGCGTACTCGCGTGTTTCAAACCCGGTTCGACCTCTGGCGTCCGCTTTACAAGCCAAGGCAATTTGCGTAGCTCGCTCGTCATCCATCAGACTACGTGTTTTCTCCAATATTTTTAGCACAGTTTTGGGCGTAAGCTCGAACATTTTGTGCATATGTAGGTGATATTCACCCACCGCAAGGGCCAAGCTAAGATACTTTTTGGGCACCTTTAGGCGGTCACAAAACTCTTTGATCAATGGAATACCCGCTTGCTCATGCCCCTTATGAGATGGCAACACATGCTCCGGCGTCACGCCTTTTCCTAGATCGTGTACCAAGCAAGCAAACCGAATCATAATGTCATCAGTCAAAAGCGCAGACTGCTCTAAAACCATCAAGGTGTGAATGCCAGTATCAACTTCGGGATGGTACGTCGCCGTTTGCGGCACGCCAAACAGGGCATCCACTTCGGGCAAAACTCGCGCTAAAGCGCCACAGTCTCTCAGAACCTCAATGAAAATCTGAGGATTCTCTGTCTTTAGGGCTTTGTGCATCTCAGCCCAAACTCGTTCTGGCACCAAGGCATCCACCTCTCCATTGGTTACCATCTGACTCATCAGCGCCATTGTTTCTTCGGCTATCTTAAATTTGAAGCGAGCTGCGAATCGTGCCGCACGAAGAACACGCACTGGATCTTCGACAAAGGCATCTGAAACGTGTCGTAACACACCGTTTTCCAAATCGCTCCTTCCGTTGTATGGATCGATGAGCTCACCTTGCTCATCTTGGGCAATTGCGTTGATGGTTAAGTCACGACGCGCAAGGTCCTCCTCAAGTGTTATCTCGGGCGATGTTGAAAACTGAAACCCCTGATATCCCTTAGCCGTTTTCCTTTCCGTGCGTGCTAGGGCGTACTCCTCACCGGTTTCCTTATTGATGAAAACCGGAAAGTCTTTACCTACAGGCTCATAACCTAAGTCGAGCATGTCTTGGGGCGTGGCTCCCACCACAACCCAGTCTCGATCAAGAATCGGTTTTCCGAGAAGTGCATCTCTGACTGCACCACCAACCAAGTATGTTTTCATTCTAGTTGCTCACATCCTCTATGAGTCTTACTTAATTCCAAATTTATCTCTGTAAGCACGCATACGATCCAAATTATCCTTTTGATCGGGCTGTTGCTTAAGATACTGAATCAGATCATTCATAGTCGCAATAGCAACAACCGGCAACCCAAACTCTTCTTCAACCTGCTGGATAGCCGACGTTTCGGTTGGCTGACCATTTTTCTGGCCGAGCTCCTGGCGGTCTAAAGCTAGGAATACCGCTTTGGGCGTTGCACCGGCTTGAGTGATCATTTCGAAGGACTCTCGAATAGCCGTACCGGCGGTAATGACATCATCAATGATGGCAATATCACCAACCAGTTCAGCACCCACCATCGTGCCACCCTCGCCATGATCTTTCTTCTCTTTACGATTGAAAGCAAAAGGAATTTCCTCTCCGTTCGCATCGGAAATAGCCATTGCCGTCCCACAGGCCAAAGTAATGCCTTTGTACGCCGGCCCGAACAACACATCAAACTTGATATCCGAGTTGATTACGCTCTGCGCGAAAAACCGACTGAATTGCAACATGGTGGCCCCACTGTTAAACAGCCCAGTATTGAAAAAGTATGGACTGGTTCGACCAGACTTTAGAGTGAATTCTCCAAACCTAAGTACGCCGGTCTTTAACGCAAATTCTATAAATTGTTCTTGATAAGGAAGCATGATGAGCACCCGCGACTGAGTCGTTGATTCATTTCAGCGTATAATACTCACAATAAACGGTGTAACAAGGAAATAAAGACAGATAAGAGAGAGTTTATGTGTGCTAAAAACTTCATCAAGAATATCTCCATTTTTTCAGCTTTGATCACAAGCTTTTCGGCCTCTGCACAAGATCGTCAACAGTACGGCGACTGGATGGTCGAGTGCAAAAAAGAGGAGAATCAATGTACGATTTCTCAAGTGGCAGTACTCGAGGGTAGTGAAGAAACACTAATGCAATTAGCCATGATCTTCACACGCACAGAAAACGATGAAAACTCACAGCTGCTGGCGGTATTGCCATTGGGAGTTCCACTCGATACAGCTCCAATACTTATTCTTGATGAAGAGGAGGTTACTGAACTTCCAATTCGATTCTGTTTAACGGACGGGTGTTATTTTTCCATGGATCTGGGCACCGACTTGCTAGAAAAGTTTATCGCAGCAGAGGACGGCGTCTTGAGGCTAGATAGTCCGCGCAGTGGTGAGCTAAATATCCCAGTGTCTGGGGACGGCTCAAAGGCCGCTTTTAATTCCTTGTGGGATCGATTCTAATACGCGCTTGCATAATCCACGGATAACACATCATGACTTTCAAAGTTGCTTCAATAAACGTTAACGGCATTCGCGCTGCGGCTCGTAAAGGGATGTTTGACTGGCTAGAAACGCTGGATGCCGACGTAATCTGTCTACAAGAACTCAAAGCGCAACCCGATCAAATTGAGGGTCTACCTTACCACCCACAGGGATATCACACCTTTTTTCATTCTGCGGAAAAGAAAGGTTATAGCGGCGTAGGCATTTACTGCAAACAAAAACCCGACAACGTACAAGTTGGCTTAGGCGAGGGCTTTGAAGATGTGGATTCTGAAGGCCGCTTTTTGCAGGTAGACTTTGGTGACTTAAGCGTAGCCAGTTTGTATATGCCCTCTGGTTCCAGCAAAGAAGAACGCCAAGCCTTTAAGATTGACATGATGGGACGTTTCGAACCCTACTTAACTTCACTTGCTAAATCAGGGCGTAAAGGGATTATTTGTGGCGACTGGAATATCTGCCACAAGAAAATGGATATCAAAAACTGGCGTGGCAATCAGAAAAACTCAGGCTTCTTACCTGAAGAGCGTCAATGGATGGATTGGTTATTTGGCGAATCGGAGCCAGAAACAGAAGGCGGACGCGGAGGTTCAGCTGGACTGGTGGATGCGTTTAGAGTCATAAACCAAGAGAATGAGCAATACACATGGTGGTCAAACCGCGGTCAAGCTTGGGCTAACAACACGGGATGGCGCATCGACTATCAAGTGATCACTGAGAACCTAAGAGATAAGGTCGTTGCAGGATCGGATTTGATCTACAAAGAAGAGCGATTCTCAGATCACGCGCCACTGATTATTGAGTACGATATTTAGAACTTCCAAAAACTACAACAAAGGAGCCTTTGAGGCTCCTTTTTGCTACTGCCTCGTAATAATTAACGTTACACATCACAGCACTGTTATAGTTGCAACGTTGACAACGAGCCGCCCTAAGCAATGATTTCAAATACAAAAGAGCCAACATCAAGTATTAGTTGGTGGCGTGAAAAGCCCGTTTGGGTAATGCTTTTCTTGGGTTTTTCTGCGGGTATACCCATCCTCTTGATCTTTGGCACGCTGTCACTATGGCTGCGTGAAGCCGGAGTAAGTCGGTCTACCGCAACTTACTTTTCATGGGCAGTGTTGGGTTATTCATTCAAGTTCGTCTGGGCTCCGTTAATAGATCGACTCCCCGTTCCCCTGCTCACTCGATTATTGGGCCGTCGTCGCGCTTGGATACTAGTATCACAGTCAGCCATCATTGGCTCTATTGTGTTAATGGCGATGACTAATCCAAGCAATGGGCTCACAATGATGGCCATCGCTGCTGTTTGCTTGGGGTTTTCATCGGCCACTCAAGACATCGTTATCGATGCTTATCGAATTGAATCAGCAGAACCACGATTGCAAGCCATGTTGTCGAGCACCTATATTGCCGGCTATCGAATCGGGATGATCGTTGCGGGTGCCTTTGCCTTATACCTCGCAGACAGTTTTGGTAGTACCAAGGAAGCCTATAGTTATTTGGCCTGGCAAAAGACTTATTTAGTAATGGCGGCGGTTATGCTGATTGGGGTCGTCACCACACTCTTAGTTAGTGAACCTGTACATCAGGAAGATAATCATAATTACTCTACGAATGATTATTTAAGCTTCGTTGCCTTATTCTCTGTATCTATTACGGGCTTTGTATTGACGCTAGTGGTGTTGCCAGATACGCCGAAATGGTTCGAAGGTGGACTGCAATCATTATTTGGTTTCTTTGTTAGCTCAGCCAGTTTGTTATTGGCGCTTGGCGTCGCTTACATCATCGCGATTAGCGGAGTGAGAAATGGGCTAGTAAACCAACAAATGGTGGACGAAGGGTATACAGAGCCTGTAAAGGATTTTTTTAAGCGTTATGGAAAACTGGCTGTTTGGGTACTGCTATTAGTTGGATTTTATCGAATATCCGACATTGTTCTTGGCGTGATCACGAATGTTTTTTATCAAGATATGGGGTACACCAAAAAAGAAATTGGCTCGGTGTCCAAGTTTTTTGGTGTATTCATGACGATTACCGGTAGCTTTGTTGGCGGTATTATTGCCCTGAGAATTGGGGTCATGAGAGCACTTCAGTACGCTGCAATTTTAGTCGTCGTCACAAACCTACTGTTTTGTTGGTTAACTCAGGTTGGAAACAACCATACCGACGTAGCTTTCTATTTGCCCATTTTTGGTCAGTTGCATTTCCCTCTGGAACTCGCCTTTGTAATCACCATTGATAATCTAGTACAAGGGTTATCCTTGGCGGCTTTTATCGCTTGGCTATCCAGCCTAACCAACGTGTCTTTTACCGCCACGCAATACGCCATATTCAGCTCGATCATGACATTATTGCCAAAAGTGATAGGCGGTTTTTCGGGGTCGATTGTCGACAGCATTGGTTACACCCAATTCTTCCTTTTTTCCAGCGCTATTGGATTACCGGTGATCGCCCTTATTCACTTCTTGCAGAATCGACTTGAGTTTGACCTCCCTGATAATAAATAATGCAACTGACTTTCGATAACCGCTTTGTGCAAGAGTTGCCGGCAGATCCTATTAAGGAAAATCACAGACGCCAAGTGCACGAGGCGTGTTATTCGTTTGTTTCACCCACGCCTGTAAGCAAGCCCAACCTAGTTTCCGCATCGCTGGATGCGGCAACACTAATCGATCTGTCCTCCACCGATATCGCCTCCGATCAGTTCGCACAAGTTTTCTCTGGCAATCAGCTGATGAAAGGGATGCAGCCACACGCCATGTGCTATGGCGGACATCAGTTTGGCAATTGGGCCGGTCAGTTAGGTGACGGGCGCGCCATTGTATTAGGAGATGCGGTGAACAGCGAAAACGAACGATGGAGCTTGCAATTAAAAGGCGCTGGCCCAACACCCTACTCGCGGACCGCGGACGGATTGGCTGTACTAAGATCTTCGCTAAGAGAGTATTTATGTAGCGAGGCTATGTATTATCTAGGCGTGCCGACCACACGCGCACTGAGTCTAATTACCACGGGTGACCACGTGACGCGAGATATGCTTTACGATGGTAACCCTGCACCTGAGCCAGGGGCGGTGGTTTGTCGCATGGCACCAAGCTTTATTCGCTTTGGTAGTTTTCAGATTTTCGCTGCCCGAAAAGAATACGATGTACTCAGACGTTTGGCTGAGCACACGATCAAATATCATTTTCCGCATATTATGGAGCAACATGGAAGTGGCTCAGCCGACGCCGTGGTCGCCATGTTTAGGGAGGTCTGTGAGCTGACTGTAACCATGATAGTGGAATGGGCACGCGTGGGCTTTGTACACGGCGTTATGAATACCGACAATATGTCAATCCACGGTCTAACAATAGACTACGGCCCCTATGGATGGTTAGATAACTACGACCCGGATTGGACTCCAAATACTACCGATGCTGGACAGCGCCGTTACCGTTTTGGCCAGCAAGCGAATATCGCACTATGGAACTGTTATCAGTTGGCTAATGCTTTGTATCCATTGATAGAAGCGACAGAGCCGTTAGAGACCGCGTTGGAACAATTCCAACATAACTTTGCGCAACAATGGCAATCGATGATGGCAGCAAAGCTGGGTCTGTCCGAAATCTCTGTCGGTGACCATACGCTACTGGAAGAGTTAGAATCCGTGTTAGTCAGCACTGAGATTGACATGACCCGATTCTACCGAGCCTTAGCAAAGCCAGACTTAAGTTTTGCTAGCTTGCAAAGCGACGGCGTATTTTACGAAGACTCTGTTCCAGAAAGCGCCCAGATGGTGATCTCTTCTTGGCTTGAGAAGTATCTACAAAGACTGACCAAAGAAACTGATGATGATCAAACGCGTTTCGAAAAAATGAATCGTGTTAATCCCAAATACGTATTCCGCAATTATCTGGCGCAACAGGCAATCGAAAAGGCCGAGCAAGGCGATTATTCGATGGTGGAAGAACTGCTAACGGTTTTGAAAAAGCCTTACGATGAGCAGCCTAAATATAATCATTACGCGGATAAAAGACCTGATTGGGCACGCACAAAAGTAGGCTGTTCAATGTTATCCTGTTCTTCATAGCTTCACGAACATTCACCGTTTTTTCTTGTCATGAACACATCGAACCTTGAAACCATCGTCATAACCGTTTTTGCTGAAGACCGACCCGGCATCGTTCGCAGCCTCTCTGATACCGCTCTGAAATTCAATGGTAGCTGGCAAGCAAGTAGCCTCTCGCGCTTGTGTGGCATGTTCACGGGCATCGTTCATATCGAGGTGACCAAGGACAAACGCGCGGGACTGGAGCAAGCTTTCAGCAAGTTGGCTGACGAAGGAATTCAAGTGACAGTTCGTGGCGGCGCTAAAATGACTTCCGAGGAAAACGAGGAAGTGAACGGCTTGCATATTATGGTCGAAGGAAACGATCGACCTGGCATTGTCAGTGAAATCACCCAAGCGCTGTCGGATGCAAGCGTCAATGTCGATAATATCGATACGGAAATCAGCAGCGCATCCATGGCAGGTTACATGTTGTTTAGAGCTCATCTGTCGCTGGCGATGCCAGAAGACATGTCGGAAGGGGATCTAGAAGAAATCCTAGAAGACGTGTCTGATGATTTAATGGTCTCTGTGTTGGAAGAATAGACCAAAGCAATCATCGCAAATTTTGACTGTGTAGTCCGCTTAGTAAAGATCCATCGGGTCAACGTCTACGCTCCATCTAACCGAACTCGCCAGTTTTTTAGCTTGGGAATCATTCGCTAGATGATGCAACCAAAGCGATACCGCGTGGTTCAGTGTCGAGCGTTGAGAGGAATGCAGTAGTAACTGAGCGCGATAACGCCCCGCGCGACGCTCCATCGGTGCGGGAACGGCATCCATGACCAGCACTCCCTCCGGTGAGCCAATAAATGCTTTTGCACGCCGTAAGAACTGCAGAGCTTTGGCCTGATGGGGCGACTCTGCGCGCAACAGTATGAGGTGCCCAAAAGGTGGGAAGTTAGCGGCTGCTCTTTGCTTTAAAATTTCAGCCACAAAACCGTCATAGTCGTGCCTGCGAATATAGTCGAAAATGGGATGTTCCTGAAATCGCGTTTGCACAAATACTCGCCCGACATCATCACGTCGCCCTGACCTTCCCGCAACTTGCACGAGCTGGCTGAACAAATGCTCTGTTGAGCGAAAATCCGAGCTGTACAGAGCGCTGTCGCACTCTAAGATCCCGACCATCCCAATATTTGGGAAATCATGACCCTTAGTGATCAGCTGAGTCCCCAAAATGATGTCGACTTCTCCGCTTTTGGCCAGTTCCAACGAATTTTCTAACTCTCCTTTTCGGCGAGTTGTGTCCCTATCAATTCTTAGAATCTTTGCGTTGCTAAACCGCTCTGATACAGCATCCTCGACTCTCTGGGTGCCATCACCAACACCAACCATGCTCCCTTCGGTTTTGCAGGAAGAACAATCAGACTTTAATACTCCCTCATAACCGCAATGATGACAGCGTAAGCGGTTTGCTCGTTGATGCACGGTCAAAAAACTATCGCACCGATGACAAGTCGCCGCGGCCTTACATGCGGAACAGTAATGCACTGGCGCAAAACCCCTGCGGTTGATATACAGCAAGGCTTGCTTGCCTTTGTCTAAAGTGAATCGAATTGCTTCAGACATGGCGGGCGATAAGCCATCTGCGGTAGGCAACTTATTTAAGTCAAACAACTCAACTTTCGGTAAGGCTACGGAACTTGCTCTGTGAGTCAGCTTTATATGTTGGTATCTCCCCTCCAAGCCATTTCGAAAGCTCTCTAATGATGGCGTTGCTGAGCCTAAAACAATTGGAATATTCTCCAGTTTTGCTCGATATACCGCCAGATCTCTAGCGTGATAACGCACGCCATCATGTTGCTTGAATGAAGCATCATGCTCTTCATCAATAATGATCAAACCAAGCTCAGGCATCTGTGTGAAAATCGCCGAGCGTGTTCCTAAAACAATCTTAGCTTCACCGCGTCGAGCATGCCACCAGGCATTGTGTCTTTGGGTATCATTCAGACCTGAATGCAGCGTGACCAAAGGTAAGCTAAAGCGCTGCTCTATTCTGGTTATCAGTTGCGGCGTAAGCCCAATCTCTGGCACCAAGATGAGTATTGATTTATCTCGTTCTAGTACCGACTCCATGACCTCAAAATAGACTTCGGTTTTCCCGCTTCCAGTCACTCCTTGCAATAAAGTACATGAGAACTCATCACGATCACTGAGCTCATTGAGTCGCGTCGCGGCATGAGCTTGCTCCTCGGTAAGAACAATTTCTCTCTTAGAAGTTTTATTGGATTTCTCTAAACGTGGGTGGCGAGAAAATTCCTCTAACCACCCCTTTTGAACAAGTGATTTAACTGGACTATGCCAAGCATCAGATTGCTCTTTAAACTCACTCGAACTTAGCACGGACTGCCCCATAAATCGTTTGATTATTGCCAGTTGCAGTGGGGCTCGATTCAGCTCGTCTAAGCTAGAACTACGACCGTGTTCGGTAAGACGCCATACCTTTTCCGCTTGTGGTGATAATTCTTTTCCTTGACGTAGTGCAACCGGTAGTGCCACTTCCAAGACTTCGCCGATGGGAGCCAAATAGTAACGACTGAGCCAGCTGAGAATCTTCCAGGAAAGATCATCAAAGACAGGTTCATCATCGAGTAATTCCAGTATCGGCTTTAGACGCGATAAGGGCAGATCAGATGTCGTTTTGACGGTGACAATCTGGCCGAGTAACTTGCGCGAACCGAACGGAACTTTTACACGACCAAACTGGATCGGATTTCCAAGTTCTAAAGGACATAGAAAGTCGAATGTTTGACGCAGAGGTACCGGAACCGCCACTTCGACAATTCGATAATCTGAACCTGATTCTGCGACTGAAGTCATATTCTATGCGGGTTTACAGAAAATGTACCAATTGGTCTATTTTGGTCAAAAAAGTTACTCACACAAGCTGTGGATAACTTTGTGAGTAACTTGCGTTTCAAAGCTGTAACATGGCTTAGTCATTGAGGCTCACAAAATTGCCTATTTTTTAAGCAGTGCGTATATTTATTTAAAATCAATAACTTACGGCGACTGGAAATATTTCATACAGATGACAGAAATAATTCGCCGTGACAATTTGATACTCAACAAATTTGTGTATAACTCATTTTTTTTTGAAAAAATTCTTGACAAATCATGAGTTCAAAAAATTCAATGACTTAGCGATCATTATTAAAAATGCGCCTAAAATAACAGAATTAATCGATCGCGAAGAATCCATTATCTCGCCAAAAATCTGACTGCTCACACGCCTGCCTTTGATAACTAAGCATACTAACTTAATCCAAGAAATTGAGGCTATCAGATGTTCTACTTTATGTCTGGGTTTTCCGTTAAACTTTACCCGCCTCAACAAGAGTAATTGGTCTCGATAAATGGGAAAAAAGTTTACTGCTAAAACCGCCGATAAATATGTTCTTTATCAACGTGCTGTGCAATCGGCCGAGAACGACGCCGAGTTTCTTTTTGAGACATACAAAGACATTCGAGGCAAAAAGCCCAAACACTTTCGCGAAGATTTTTGCGGCACGTGTTTACTATCTGCAGAGTGGGTAAAACATGGTAAGAAATGCACCACAGAATCGTACGACATAGATCCTGAACCACTCGCCTGGGGCAAGAAAAACAATTTAAGTAAGCTAGGCAAGTCACAAGAACGTGTTCAGCAGTTTCAAGAGGATGCCAGGACGCCTAGCCGCAAGTCTCCGGACGTTCGTTGCGCACAAAACTTCTCTTATTGGGTGTTTAAAACCAGACCTGAGATGCTCGAATATTTTAGGGGGGTTTATAATGATCTGGCTGATGACGGCATCTTTGTTTGCGACCTTCATGGTGGCCCCGAGAGCATCCAAGAGCTGGAAGAAGAGACTGAGCAAGATGATGGCAGCTTCACCTATGTCTGGGATCAAGACTCCATCAATCCGATTACCGGCGAGGCACGACTGCATATCCACTTTCGATTTCCAGACGGTTCAGAGATGACCGATGCATTCACCTATGATTGGAGACTGTGGGGGCTACCCGAGCTTCGCGAAATCCTACAAGAAGCCGGATTCGCATCGGTGGATTGTTATTGGGAGGGCACGGATGAAGATGGTGAAAGTGGCAATGGAATTTTCACCAAAACCGAAGATGGCGAAGCCTGCCTGTCATATGTGGCTTATTTGGTCGCGTGTAAATAGATTTGTAGCCACCCGTTGGCAAGGAACTTAACTAAAGAGAGGTACTAGTTAATGCTATTTAAGATTGTCGCTGCGCTTATCGTCATTGGCTTTTTCGCTTGGGCTAGAAAAGCGACTCCAGCAAGCGAGAAAACCGGCAGGCTGTTAGAAGATGCTGATAACTTGAGTATTGATAAAGACATCATCAAAGTAGCAACCTTCAACATACAAACGGGTAAGAGTAATGAAGGCAAGCGTGACATTAGTGCCTCAGCCGATGTACTGAGGCATGTCGACATAGCAGGAGTACAGGAAGTTTATGCGCCTACTCTCCTGAATAATTTGGGTGTGGGTATGGCTCAGACCCAGCACTTAGCTAACCGAGGGCAATTTGCTTGGCTATTCAGCGCTACGCGACGACGCTGGTTTCGCGAACATCGAGGTAATTCAATACTATCGAAACTGCCTACCTCTAACTGGCAAGTACATATGTTGCCAGATCAATCGGGAAAGAGCTTTCGTAACATGACCGTCTTGGAAATTGAATGGCTTGGTAAAAAATTTCATTTTATTAATACCCATTTGCACACTAAGAAAGGACGTCGAGAGCAACTGCAAGTGGTGTTGAACGAATTCGATAAATACGAGAGAGTGATTCTTTTAGGCGACTTTAACACCACCATTGCCGACGATATCCTACAAAGCAAGCTCAAGGACGTTGACGTAACCGACGCCATCAAGGTGGCGAATCTAGACTTACACAATCGGCAGCGAATAGACTGGATACTCACCAAAGGCTTCAGTGTAGTGGACGGAACAATGTTAGAGAAAGGCGTCTCTGACCATCCGTACTACGAAGTTACGTTACGCTATTCCTAGGTATCCCTCGCGCAAATCGTTACATTCTTTAACGTATCACTTTGAACTTAATGGATTTTTAGGCGTATAGTAATGCCGCGGGTCGTACTTGACCGTCGCCGGTAAGCTAATTTCATGTCAAGGTAGACGGTGCCGCTCTTGCAAAGTGGTTGTGCAAGATCTCAGTGTGCGCATATTCAAAAAAGCGACACATTTCAATTCAATAATAAGGTTTTAGACCTGGAGTAACCATGTTTAAAGAGTTCAAAGAATTTGCCATGAAAGGCAACTTTGTTGATATGGCGGTTGGTATTGTTATCGGAGCTGCCTTCAGCACTATCGTTAAATCGTTTGTTGATGACATCATCATGCCTGTGGTTGGAATTTTGACCGGTGGTGTGGATTTCAGCAATATGTTCGCGGTTATCAAAAATCCAACTGAAGGTGCTGTCTACGCCACGTTGGACGCCGCAAAAGAGGCTGGCGCTGTGACCATAAACTATGGCGTATTTATTAACGCAATGGTTACTTTTCTGATCGTAGCATTCGCACTGTTTATGGTGATTAAGGGCATGAACAAGGCCAAGGCAGCCATGGAAGAAGAACAAGCCGCTGAAGAGGAAAAACCTAAAGAGCCATCGGCAGAAGTTAAACTTCTCACCGAAATTCGTGATGCTCTCGCAAGCAAGTAAAAACTGAGAGGTTCTGAATAAACTGGCCCTTGGGTAAATCCATCAAAGCCTCAGTTTTGCACGAACATCTTGGAGAAAAGCCGCTATCTCACCAGCCACGGTAGGTCGCGGCTTTTTTATGTACAAATCATCGCGATCGCTGCTTAAGACGCTCGGCAGTGTTGGTTCCTTGATCCTGTCAGTTACTTGGCCTCGCCTCAAATTTTTTAAACTTGGCCAACTTCCGCTGGTACAAGCGCGATTGTCCATCTGTATTTGATGCCGTCACCGCCAGACGAAGTTGCTCCTTGCCAACATCGGTTCGACCCATTGCCACTGCCGCTTTGGCGCTGAGCAAGTGAACACCATGCAAGTCGGGAACTAATTCCAATGCACGATCATAAAGACGCATTGCCAATTCAAACTGCCCCTCTCGATGTGCTTTTTTGCCAGCTCTTATCCACTCTAACGGATGCTTTTTCTGCTTCTTTGAGTAAGCTGACTTTAACTGTGCCAAGTCCTCAAAACGGCCCTCGGTCTCTAGCAGTGCAAGGTAGTTGCGGTAGAACACTCCGGAGTCCCTCTCAGTATCGATCAGTCCAAACTGGTATAGCGATTCGGCGGTATCAACATCTCCGTGACGCCGATGCAGGATTGCCAAAGTATTCAATGCCGAATCATTAGAAGGATCAATGTGTAATGATCTTTCCGCCAGCGCAAACGCCTGCGTATCATTTCCTTCAAGCATCGTCTCGACGGCACGATTACTGTAGTAGAGAGACAACTGGTATTGTGGAGATACGTTTTCCAAAAACGCCATCCCTTGAGTGTCAAAAAAGTCGATTGTAATGCGACCCCTCAGACTAAAAATTGCTTCTCCATCGGTATCCCAATCTGATAGCAATACGGCTCGCATGTGATCTGAAGTAACCAGAACATCATTATCCAGGGCGAAAGTCGGATCGCTGTTTAGCAAATCATAGGAAACTTCAACACCAGCCAGGTTAGCCAGGGCCGTTGTAAGCAAGGTTAATGAAAGACAATTGCCGCCAGCTTCATCAATGGTTTCTTGCGCAGTCCTAGTATGCTGAGAGTAGGTAAAACCATCCATCAGCAGCCCAATATAACTACTGACTCTTTGTGCGCCAGATTGAAGCTGAAGTTCGGGACGATTAAAAAACTGCAAAAAGTCGCGTTTTACGTCTTCGTCTAACTGATAAATCTGACTCTCTTGAATGACTTTCAAGTTTTGCGTTTCACCAAATAGCTGGAAGTTTAATGCTGGCTGACTAACAACAGCATTTAGGGAGATTTCCTCACTTGGCTCCAAAGGAACTTTTGGAGAACTTGCGCACCCAACCAACAGTAGGGAGCCAACCACAAGTAATAGCTTAAACTTCACCGGCTAGATCCTCATCCTGCATCAAAGTTCCTATCTGATTAGTCTCTAGATATCGCAAGCCTCGATTTGCCATCATGATGGCTGAATCGACATCATCCAAATTGTATAGAGCCCATTGCCATACACCACGCCAAACTTCCTCATCGTCTAGCGGAAACAGTTCAACATCACAAAACAAATATTCCGACTTTAATTCCTCTGCTTTGGCTTTGTAATCATTATTCCAACCTGGCAGCACCCACCCAGTTTGCATGGAAGATATCTTTCTTGAGTACTCCACCACCTCCGAATTGAAAGAGATAATCACACAGTTTTTCTCTATGTCGGCTTTCAGAATTCGACGATGTACCTCATCCATAAATAGAGGAATTCCAAATCGGTCGATGGATTCCTGCTTAATCTCAACGAACATGGTGACGTCTGACTTTTTCTTTAACCACTTGCACAACTTGCGAAACGTAGTGAAATCATTGTCCTCGAACTCCTTATCAAACCGAGCTGCATATGCCGCCTTCATGGACTTAACGACTTTGGCTCGAGTGTCGCGAATGTCCACATCAACGCCAGCCATGCGCTTGAGGCTGGCATCATGATGCACCATAGGTACTCGATCATGGGTCAACTGCAAATCACACTCCATATACCTAGCCCCATGCTGATACGCAGCTTGATAAGCCAACAGCGTATTTTCAGGGTAGCGACCAGAGTAGCCTCTGTGTGCGATCAAGATTGGAGCTGGACCGTGTAATTTCGATGATTTACTCATGCAGATGTTTCATCCATCATTTTCCGTTATCCTCACCTTATCACTAACACAGAGCCATCCGCCAGTGTCAGACAACTGTTTAGAAAACCCACAAAATCAACTGCAAAACTCCGCCACTAAGCCACAAAGTTTGCTGAATAACGCCTACGCAGATCTCTCGCCCGATGAGGTATTGAATAGTGTGGAAAAGTTCGGCTATCTCTGTGACGGTAGGCTTCTGGCTTTAAACTCGTATGAAAACCGGGTGTACAGAGTTGGAGTAGAGAACCAAGACTTCGCCAACATCGTGGTTAAATTTTATCGCCCAAACCGCTGGTCTAATGAAGCGATTTTGGAAGAACATCAGTTCACTCAACGGTTATTCGATCAGGAAATCCCAGTCATCCCGCCCATTGTGATTGAAGGCCAAACCTTGTTAGAGACTGAAGATTTTCGCTTAGCCATTTTCGAAAACCGGGGAGGCCGTGCTCTGGATTTGGAAGATTTTGATCAGCTAGAGCAAATGGGTCGGTTTATGGGGAGAATTCATCAGCTTAGCAAAGACTTCCACTTTGAGCACAGACCGACATTAGATATAGACACCTTTGGCCATGAGCCCAGAAAGTTTATTTTGGACAATAATTTTCTCCCTAATGACCTACTGCTCGCCTACGAATCTCTGACTCAGCAACTTCTTGACGGTATAGCTCAAGCGTATCAGCGTGCGGGCGATGTTAAACTTATCTCTTGTCATGGAGATTGCCATCCCAGCAATGTGCTTTGGACAGATTCAGGCCCACACATTGTGGATTTCGACGATGCTCGCTTAGCTCCGGCTATACAAGACTTATGGATGTTTTTGTCGGGCGACCGCGCAGATCAAACGGCCGCGTTAGATGCCGTGTTAGCTGGCTACACAGAATTCACGGACTTCAACTCCAGAGAATTGCATCTGATTGAGTCTTTACGAACGTTAAGGCTGATTCATTACTACGGATGGTTAGCTAGAAGGTGGGACGACCCAGCCTTTAAGATCGCTTTCCCATGGTTTAATTCGCAACAGTGTTGGGAGGATCACATACTAAGTCTGCGTGAGCAGGCCGCACTTATCTATGAAGAACCACTCACTTGGTTTGGTTAGTACCACGTTTTCAATAATCCTGCAGGCCTGGGTAAGACTACTCAGCGTGTATCAGTTCGAGCCCAGATGGCGCCGTCTTATTGACCAAGTAAGCTCGACCAAGTCGGTCGAACACCGCTCCTGAAGTCGGATCAACAAATCCCCCGTACCATATTTGATCCGCGCGCAATTGGGCTGGCTTATTAGCCGAAAAAACAACTTCAATACCATCTATTGAAGTGCGCGCGGCAAACACACACACAGAATCGCTGATAGAACAAGCCTCGTCGTGAACATCAACTAGTGTCTCGAGCTCCTTGCTTTGCTGTTTTAACAAAGGACTGAGGCGAGTGATCCATACTCGTTGTCCTGAATATCTGCGCAAAGCCGTTTCACCGCTAACTACCGAGCCGAGCACATCGTTTCCACCGACGACTCTGCTGGGGCCGGCCGTAAAATTGATCAGCACGAATCCAAAGAAAAGTAATATGAAAATAAACATCCAGCGAATACTAGAAATGAGTTGTCGCTTAGTAAACACAGCCAAATTACTGAGTAAGCGCTTTCACCGCTTGAATTTTTACACTCCAGCTCACGTCATCCATAAAGGCGGGGTCTAGCTGCTTAAAGGTCACAATATCTTCGATGCGGCTTAGCTCACCAGCCTTTATATTTACCGCTAAATCTCGTGTATTAATCAATGACTGCTGCTCGCCGTCCATCTCTAGACTGGCAACAACATCGAATTTTAGTCGCCTTACCAGCGCAGCCTCAGATGTATTTTCGAAACACAAAGAGAGTTTGTAATCACTACGATAATGATGTTCAACCTTTAGGCCACACAACAGGATCTGTTCAGGAATTGCCACGCCTGTCCGTGGTGTTGATCTGTAGCTATCGTACGCCAACAGGCCAACTATCAATGCGAAGGCGGTGACGCTAACGACGATCTTAGCGTTCTGTTTTAATTTTGTTGCTAGCCACATCCACAATATGAGGAGGCCAATTACGGCAACAATCACTCTTATCATCGCGTTTTCTCTACACTTTTAATATTTACGCTTTCCATAACTCTGAAACTTTTGTTATGAATAAGCCTCAATTTGCATGATAGCATTAGGCGTCATAACCACGTCAAAGCTCAGCCGCTTAGAACCGAAACATTTATGAATCAAAGCGTAAAAACTGACAAACCAAAGATCGAGCGATTGAGTCATAAGTCGATTCTCAAGGCCATGTTCAAGGAACAGGTGATCTCAGTTAACGAGGCCAAAAGAATCGATGTGAACATCACGGACAGTGGCACCAATTTTTCACATCCTTTGGTGGCTATCGCTCGCAGCCTTCCCACCAACGCGCAAACTGGTGATCGAATCACCATGGAAGAACTGAGCGAATGGTTCGCTAGTGCCATAGACATTGAGTATTTTCATATTGATCCACTGAAGATAGATATTGGGGCAGTTACTAAAGTAATGGCACCCCAATACGCCAAGCAAAACGGGTTGCTAGCAGTCAAAGATAGCCCCACGGCTGTCACTCTGGCGGTCAAGAATCCACTGGATTTATCTTGGCGAGAAAATCTGGAAGGGCTATTGCGCAAAGACATCGAGATTGTCTTCGCCAACCCAAGCGATATAGACCGCTATGTCAATGAATTTTATACATTGGCCAACTCGATAAGCCGTTCAAAAGTTGACAGTGAAAACTCACCCAGTTCAATCCAACAAAACCTGGAGCAGCTGGTCGATCTTGGAAGGCGCGGCCAGTTGGATGCTGAAGACCATCACATTGTCCAATTGGTTGACTGGTTGCTTCAATACGCGTTCGAACAACGAGCCAGTGATATACATTTGGAGCCTCGCAAGGAACAAGGGGAGGTCAGATTTAGAATCGATGGGATTCTTCATTATGCATACCAAGTACCGCCAAATGTTATGCTTGCAATCACAGGTCGCCTAAAGACTTTGGCAAGAATGGACATTTCGGAGAAGAGGCGTCCTCTTGATGGAAGGCTAAAAACCAGAACGCCAGAGGGCAAGGAAATCGAACTCAGACTATCGACCATCCCGACGGCGATGGGAGAGAAGATGGTAATGCGGATCTTTGACCCAGAAGTTTTACAACGCAGCTTCGGCCAGCTGGGTCTAAATGATCGCGAACTCGATCTCTGGCATCGCATGACCACGCATACCAACGGCATCATTTTGGTGACGGGTCCAACCGGATCAGGTAAAACAACCACGCTGTACTCGACCTTGAAAAACTTGGCCACGAGTGAAGTCAATGTCTGCACGATCGAAGACCCCATTGAAATGGTAGAGCCTAGCTTCAATCAGATACAGGTTCACAATGCGATCGATTTAACCTTCGCAGCAGGCGTGAAGTCGCTGTTAAGGCAAGATCCAGACATCATTATGATCGGTGAGATTCGCGATCTTGAGACGGCTGAAATGGCTATTCAAGCCTCACTGACGGGGCACCTAGTCCTAAGCACACTTCACACTAACGACGCACCCAGCGCTATGACTAGGCTGCTTGAATTGGGTATGCCAGCATACTTGATTAGTGCCACAGTCTTGGGGGTAATGGCGCAACGATTGGTTCGAACCCTGTGCGAGCATTGCAAAGAGCCTGACGAGATTGACGCTCAGTCTTGGAAAGAATTCACCAACGGGGCCAGCATAGAATTGGGCACGCCACACAAGCCGGTAGGCTGCATCGAGTGTCGACAAACTGGTTACATGGGACGAGTCGGTTTGTACGAGATGATGGAGATGACGAAGGATCTTAAGCCTTTGATCAAGAATGAAACGGACTTAGAGGCAGTTCGATTGCAGAATAAAAAAGACGGACTGGTGACTCTGAGAATGAGTGGCGCTAAGAAAGTAGCGCAAGGACTGACTACCATGGCCGAAGTTCTACGTGTGACTCCTTTTAGCGAATAAAAAAGAGTTTGTACGAGCAGGATCCGAATCAATGCGAGACTTAATGCGGCCAACTCGGAACACAAAGAGATCTTGGTTTTCGAGGCTGAGCCGCTGGTTTTTATGGTCTCTTTTTTGGCTATGCTTCGCTTCAGCTTTACCCATGGTTTATCTTCGATTTTTCGATCCACCAACCAGCAGCTTTATTGAGCTTAATAAGCGCAACGGTAACCCCGACATTAAACATGAATGGCGCGATATGGAGGATATATCTCTGTATTTCCCAAATGCCGTGATTGCATCCGAGGATCAACAGTTCCCTCATCATTTTGGTTTTGACATCAAGCAAATTAAATTGGTTCTTAGTGAAAAATCCAAAGGCGGATTTTCTCGAGGCGCCAGCACCATAACGCAACAAACGGTAAAAAATCTATTTTTATCACCAAGCCGGAGTTTTGTTAGAAAGGGCGTCGAGGCTTGGTTAAGTTTGTGGATGGAACTCATCGTACCCAAACATCGAATATTAGAGATTTATGTCAATTTCGCGCAGTTTGGAAAACGTGTTTTTGGCGTAGGCGCGGCTGCCAAACACTATTTTGGCGTCGAAGCGAGTCAATTAACTCCTGAGCAATCCGCCCTGATTGCCGCGGCGTTGCCGACGCCGTCGAGATCGAACCCCGCGCGACCGTCTAAATATCTTAAGGAACGTGCTGACTATATTTTGGATCAAATGCCAAGGGTCGGCGGACGTCGAATGGTTCGCGAACTGAGTGAGTGACTTAAGCACATCAATCGTGAGAAAATCATGGCATGAATAGACAATATCCCACTTCCCGATTACGGCGTAATCGAGCACACAGTTTTTCTAGAAAGCTAGTCAGAGAAAATTCGTTGAGTACGGCAGATCTGATACTGCCAGTCTTTGTGATCGAAGGCGAAAACCAGCGCGAGGATGTACCGTCCATGCCCGACGTTCAACGACAATCCATCGATCTGGTGGTCGAGACAGCAGAACGAATTCACGCAGCGGGAATCCCCGCAATGGTGCTATTTCCGGTAATCGGCGATCATGCTAAGTCTTTGCTCGCTGAAGAAGCCTACAATCCTGAAGGGCTAGCTCAACGCACGGTCCGTGCCATCAAAGCCGCTGTACCGGAACTGGGCGTCATTACTGACGTGGCACTGGACCCCTACACCACTCATGGTCAAGACGGTTTGCTTGATGAGTCGGGTTATGTGATGAATGATGAGACCATTGAAGTGTTGGTCAAACAAGCCGTTTCACACGCCCAGGCTGGCGCCGATGTTGTATCTCCTTCTGACATGATGGATGGCCGTGTTGGTGAAATTAGGGCGGCGCTTGAACTTGAAGGGCTGGTTAACACACAAATTTTGGCTTACTCGGCTAAGTATGCATCAGCATTTTACGGACCATTCAGAGACGCCGTGGGATCTGCTAGCAATCTAGCCGGGGGCAATAAATATACATATCAAATGGACCCTGCTAATTCCGATGAAGCTCTTCACGAAGTTGCCATGGATATCGATGAGGGCGCTGATTTCGTAATGGTTAAACCAGGCTTACCTTATTTGGATATCGTACGAAGGGTTAAAGACGAATTTAAGATGCCCACTTTCGTGTATCAGGTCAGTGGCGAGTACGCCATGCTCAAGGCCGCCTCCAACAATGGCTGGTTAGACGAAAAAGCGGTGGTGCTGGAATCCTTGGTATCTATCAAGCGTGCCGGAGCTGATGCGATCCTCACTTACTATGCTGAGCAAGTTGCGCAGTGGCTTGCCGAGCAACCCTAAACTAATCACAAGATAAGGCGTAATAATGGAATACCTCCACACGATGATACGAGTAGGCGATTTGGATGCCACCCTGGATTTTTTCTGCAACAAACTGGGTATGGTAGAAACCAATCGATATGAAAACGAGAAAGGTCGTTTCACATTGGTTTTTTTGGCAGCGCCTATGGATGTCGACGACGCCAAGATCAACAAAGCACCGTTGCTAGAACTAACCTATAACTGGGATGAGGATGGCTATGATGGTGGTCGAAACTTCGGGCACCTGGCCTACCGAGTCGAAAACATCTATGAAACCTGTCAGGCTTTGATGGATAAAGGGGTCACCATTAACCGACCACCAAGAGACGGGCACATGGCTTTTATTAAGTCGCCCGACGGGATTTCTATCGAGTTGCTACAAAAAGGAGATGATCTACCAACCATGGAACCTTGGGCGTCCATGGAAAATACAGGGACTTGGTAGATACCTTAATCTTACATGGCTAAAAATATTGAGATTAAAGCGTACGCTCACAGCTTTGATCAGCAATTTGAATCCGCTTTAAAGATCGCAGACACACAACCAGAGCTGCTCGAACAACGGGATACTTTCTTCAACTCGCCTCGAGGCAGATTAAAGCTGCGAGAGTTCCCCGACCAAGAGGCACAGCTAATCTACTATCATCGACCCGATCAATCTGGCCCAAAACTTTCAGACTATCAAATAACTCACACACCGGATGCCGATGCCCTGAGAGCGACTTTATCAGAGGTCTTAGGTGAACTGGCCGTGGTCGAAAAACAACGAACTCTACTAATGAGTGGCCGCACCCGATTGCACTTTGACCGAGTACTGGGCCTGGGGGTATTTATTGAGCTTGAAGTGGTCCTAACAGAATCCGAAGACGTGGATTCCGGAATATCGGAAGCACAAGAGCTGATGCAAATACTGTCGATCAACGAGGCGGATTTGGTTGAGAATGCTTACGTTGATTTGATTCTGAAATCCCAAACTTCAAGCTAGCACACGAAATCACTCGCGTTTTATCGTCGAGGCCCGCTCTGAGTTGATGATCAACTTGGTAACATCGGGTCGAGAATAGTGCCCAGCGGGATCAAAGTTTTGTCGTTCCTCTCTCACTCGGGTTAGATCAATTAGCTGGCTAAAAACTCCTTCCTCATTGAGCACGGGTTGGATTAGAAATTCGCCGCTCGGGTCGCAAAGACAAGAACCGCCATTGGCGAGTACGCCGTGTTCCGGAGCGGCCTCTAGTATCTCTTCATAGAGCGGAGTCTCTGTTGGAATGTCTTCAGTGCGCATGACGCTGCTAACGGCGAGAGAATAAGATCGCCCTTCCTTTGCAAGAAACGGAGTGATGTCTTGAGTATTACGAACCGAACCGGGCCAAACTGCAACATGCAAACTCTCTCCCTGTCCATACAAAGCCGCTCTTGGTAGGGGCATCCAGTTTTCCCAACAATTCAATCCGCCAACCTTAAACGAACCGAGACTGTGTGTAATTAAACCAGCGCCATCTCCCGGCGACCAAACTAAACGCTCCTCATAAGTTGGCTGCAATTTACGATGCACCGACCTAATCTCGCCTTCCCGATCTATATACACCAGCGAGCAATAGAGACTAAACCCTGTGCGATCATGTGGCCGCTCAATAATGCCCAGGTAGACGGCCGTTTTGGATGCTTTAGCTTGTTGGCAGACCTGCGCTAAGTCACCCGCTTCAATATCAACAGACTGCTCAACATAGTGAGCAAACATTCTTTTCTGCGCCGGATCATTGAACTTGGCTCCGCCCGTTAACTCCACCCAAAAAGGATAGCCAGGCAACAAGCCTTCCCCGAAAGCCACTAAATCACTGCCTTGCGCCCCAGCTTCCGCAATCGCATCACAGACTTTGTCGATGGTTGCGGACTTATTTAGCCAAACAGGACTGATTTGAGCGATGGACACGATCAATTGATTCGTAGATATTGGCATAGCTGGTTAACTCGCAATGAAAAGGTTTAATAATATTGATTGTAAACCCGTCATCTTTTTGAGTTTCATACTTGCTATAATGTTCGCGAAAGGAGACACACATGAAGACAAAGAAAGAAATCGTCCGCAATTGGTTACCTCGCTACACTGGCATGGAACTAGACGGGTTTGGCAAATACCTTCTACTAACAAATTTCAGCGGCTATTTAGAGCTATTTTCAAATAAAACCGGAGCCACGATTGTTGGTGCCGATAAACCTATGCCGTGCGCCACCGCCGATGGCATCACGATGATCAACTTTGGTATGGGTTCGCCAAACACGGCCACGATTTGCGATCTTCTCACCGCGATCAAACCCAAAGCGGTTTTATTCTTGGGTAAATGTGGTGGGCTGAAGAAGAAAAACTCAGTCGGCGATTTTATCCTTCCCATCGCAGCCATCCGCGGTGAGGGTACAAGTAACGACTACATGTTAAGTGAAGTACCCGCCTTACCGGCTTTCGCGCTACAGAAAGCCATCAGCACCACCATACGCGACTACGAATGCGATTATTGGACCGGCACCGTTTACACCACCAACCGACGCGTTTGGGAACACGACAAAGCATTCAAGAAGTATTTAAGAGAGACACGCTCTATGGCCATCGACATGGAAACGGCCACCCTGTTTACAGCCGCATTCAAAAATAAAATCCCCGCTGGAGCTCTCCTATTGGTGAGTGATGTTCCTATGACACCCGAAGGCGTAAAAACCGATTCTAGCGATGCAAAAGTCACGGCTGACTTCGCTACTCGTCACGTTGAAGTGGGGATTGATAGCTTAAAGAAATTGATCAATAACGCATTGACGGTAAGACATCTGAAATTCTGATTTGCTTTGGGTGGATGGGACAAGATCAGACTTCACTGGTGCTCTCAACTATCGTCTTGTTTGAATCCGCGCTAGAATGAAGTAAATCAATTTCTGTCATTGGTGCTCGCGCGCTAGACGGGCACCAATATGAATGAACAACTAGAAAAATTGCGGGACGAGGCTCTTCTCGCTCAGTTTCCGATCGACAAGCAGTTAAAAATCACCATGGGTCTGACTCTGGTGATTCAAAGACAATTGGCATTATTGTCCGAGAAAACAGGCACGCCGATTGAAGCGATGGACAGAAGCTTTATTTTAAAGAACTTGGCCAATGTTGAGGTCACCGACGAAGCAATCGATAACGCCAATGCGGTAGTAGATAAAGTCCTTAAAAGTCGATAGCTGTTTTGAAACGACTCAGCCTAACAAAGCCTAAGTAAGGACAACATCTAAGACTTTGCTAATGCGCGTTCACGAAACAAAAGGAATACTGGGAATGCGACGGCAATGGCAATGATTATTGAGAATGGAATGTATGCCCACCAGAAGCGCATCCCTAAACGTTTAGACTCGTGATAACACCAAAAGAAAAAAACGACACAAACCACCAGTATGTCGTTAGTGATCGAGGCTGAAGAAGGGTTAACGTAGTTGTCAGCTAAAAAAGTCGCGTAAGAGAAATTTGGATTTTCTGACATCGCCTGTAAATTAAAGTACCACGTTACACACAGGCCAACTACGGCCATCAAAGCATAAAACCACTGTTTTTGTACTGAGCTCATCGTTTTCCCTACTCCTGTTTTCGATCTTTTTAAGGTCTCAGAATATCACAGTCCTCATTATGACTCGCTATTGCGAAACGTTCGCTTCAAGCGAGGATACAACGCTAAGTCTGGATAATTTGTAATGGAGTCGGACCAGAATCACTCTATAGTAGTAGATCAATCAGTTAGCGGAAGCTTGAGTGACCTTAACGCCGAATACCACTCATTTATCATTACGTCATGCATTTGCGATAGCCATCCTACTGCATGTAGTTATTCTGATCGGGTTGCCCGCGCCGACACCCTCGACTTCCCTATTATTTTCTACCTTCAAAACTGGCTTGACCGTTCATCTAAATCTCGAGCAGGAAGAACCATTCGACCAAACACTCAATACAGTTCAGAGTGAGGTGGAACAGAACCTGCAAGCGGAAACCGGGCTGCATCTGCATAACCCAGAGCATGGGTTGGATCGAAACAATCAGTCACCACAACAAGACTCTCAAGGGCGTGACAACACACCAGTGAACGAATCCGCAGTGGGTCTGGCTAGGAATAATGCTGAGTCACTGAACCTGTTGTTCAGTTCCAATGCCATCATGCAGTTTGCAAGAGAAGAGGCCATTCGCTATGCGGATGATCACCCAGATAAGGTGGCACGGTTCAATCGTCGATTCTTCAGTCGCCGACTTACTCAACGCAATCAACGATCCAACAGTTACAAGAACCAATATGGCGATCAGGTAGTTGATCGTGGCGCATCCAGGGGAGATATATGCTTCGTTAAACAGTCCGAACCAGTGACCTCCATCGCAGGAACCCTGGAGAGCCCGACCTACATGGTGCATTTCTTCCGTTGCCGTGACCGCGACCTGAACAAGACCTAGTACCTAAGACTAAAAGCGTATAAGGATGGAGAATCCCATCATTGCTAAATCTTTCAGGGAAGAGTATTTTCCTTAGCCTATTCATCAGTTTCAGAGGTTCCCATGCTTCGAGCAAGTATTACACAACCAGGTGGTTTGGATAACATCGTATTTTCTCAGCATGATGTTCCTGAACCAAAAGCAGGCGAAGTGTTGGTTCGCTGGAAGGCCAGCTCTTTAAACTTTCATGATTTCTTAGTAGCCAATGGTTCCATTCCCGTACCCGATGGGCGAGTGCCCATGTCGGATGGGGCTGGGCTCATTGCTGCCGTTGGCGATGGAGTCACGCAATGGCAAGCTGGCGACGAAGTGATGTCGCTTTTTTTTCCCAACTGGACAAGCGGAGAACCCGATAAGAACACGACCTCGGCGATTTCCGGCGAAACGGTTGATGGTTTTGCACAAGAGTATTCTTGCGTCAGTGAGAATGCCATCACGCGCATTCCCAAAGACTACACTTTTGCTGAGGCCGCCACCTTACCCTGCGCGGCATTAACTGCTTGGAGAGCTTTGGTTCCCGTAGGGAACATCAAAGCCGGCGACAAAGTGGTGATACAGGGCAGTGGCGGAATGTCTATTTTTGGATTGCAGCTTGCCAAAGCCGCTGGGGCTTTTGTGATTGCCACTACATCATCTGATGCCAAGGCGGTACGCATGAAAGAGTTAGGCGCGGACGAAGTGCTCAATTATAAAGAAGACGAGCAGTGGGGACGTACCATTGCCAAAGCCACAGGTGGCGTGGATCATGTACTGGATGTTGGCGGACCTGCCACACTTGAACAAGCCGTAGAAGCGGTGGGATTCGGCGGTCAAATCACGTTGATTGGAATACTTGGCGGTCGGAAAGGGCAGTTCGTCTTGCCGAAGTTGTTTTTCAAACACGCATCCATGAATGGCATTGCCGTCGGTTCCAGAAGTATGCAAGAAGACATGGTCAAAGCTATTGAAGTAGCGGATTTTAAACCTGTCATCGACAGCGGCTATGATCTCACGGATCTCAAATCAGCTTTTGAACATCAAGCTTCAGGGAAGCACTTTGGTAAGATTGTGCTCGAGTACTAACTGATAACTAGGTTCAATATGAAACATGCCCACGACTTTATCGGAGTTTATGAAAATGCATTGCCATCCGCATTTTGCGACCGGCTAGTCGAAACTCTAGAGTCACATGAGGGTACTTATCGTGGGCGCACTGGCTCAGGGGTGGATCTAGAGAAGAAGAATAGTTGGGATCTGATGTTAGATGAACATTCAGACTTAAATTCAATTCGAAGTGAACTGATGAAGTACACCTTTGATGGCCTGCAGCGCTACTTCAAAGAGTACTACTTAGCCTTGATAGGGGCTGTCTCGGTGCAGTTACAGGATGCTAAGGGTAACCCCCTCACGTTAACGCCTGACAACTTTGATGAGTATGGTAGCGATCAGATAGGGAATATCATCGGCTATTTGTTTCGCAGTGGCACCATTAATATTCAAAAATACGAAAAAGGAGTCGGCGGTTATCCGCATTGGCACTCTGAACATTACCCTCAAGCGGATAGCGATGAATCTCTGCACCGAGTAGCGCTCTATATGTACTATTTAAATGATGTGCAAGAGGGCGGGGAAACGGAGTTCTTCTATCAAGAAAAGCGCATAGCCCCGAGAAAAGGCACCATGGTAGTCGCTCCTGCCGGATTCACCCATTCACACCGCGGGAACACCCCCCAAAGCAATGATAAATACATCGCCACGTCTTGGGTCTTATACAATCGTTCGGAAAAAATTTATCGTTGAATCAATAATTTAGTGTACACCTGTTTGCTATCTTTTTTACGATTCGCATAGTCTTCGGAAAATTGATTTAAAACCGAATAGTTCACGCAATTTTCACATTTTTGAAACGATTTAATTTCTGAAAAATTTTACTTCTGATTAAATTCGGCGATGATAATTTTCTGCGGCTAGCAGGTCGTTTTTTCCACGAAAATTCATCTACCCAAATTAGAGCCTCAAAATAGGGGCCTCAACTACCGAAATAATGAAAAAATCCTGTAAAGGGGAGCTAATACATGTCAATTAAAATGAAGGTTATTAGTGCAGCCACGCTTATGGCATTAAGCACCGCGGCTAGCGCTGAGCGAGTTATCGTAAGTTTCGATAACAATGGCAATGGACTTAAAAATGGTCACAAGGTTCTTAAAGAAGGCAAAGGTTGGTTTGCCGTAGACCTAGACGAAAATGGTAAAAGCGCAATGCGCGGTAAAGCTGGATTCAAACACATGGAAGCGGATCAAAAGCGCTTTCCTCTTTCAGTTTGGAACGACGATGCCGGCAACCCAATGACTCAGCAAGTCACTCCGTACGCCATCTACCAATCTCAAGGCAATCAATTGACGCTTCAAGGCGGTCAAAAAGTTTGTGTAATCGACTCAGGTCTAGATCGTTCAGCAACTGACTTCGATTGGTCTGTAATCACCGGCGACAATGATTCAGGCACAGGCAGCTGGGACGTTGCCGGTGGCTCTCATGGTACACACGTAGCTGGCACAGTGGGTGCAGCTGACAATGGCTTTGGTGTGATCGGCATGGCGCCAGGCGTACCAATGCACATTATCAAGGTTTTCAATGCAGACGGTTGGGGATACTCATCTGACCTAGCATTCGCAGCTGAAAAATGTACTCAAGCCGGTGCAAACATCATCACAATGAGCTTAGGCGGTGGTGGTGCCAACTCTACTGAGGAAAATGCATTCGATACATTCACTGCTAATGGTGGTTTAGTACTAGCAGCGGCGGGTAACGACGGCAACAATGTTCGGTCTTACCCAGCTGGCTACAAGTCAGTCATGATGATTGGCGCTAATGATGCGGACAACAACATTGCAGATTTCTCTCAGTTTCCTTCTAACACCATCACAACTGGACGCGGAAAGCGTCAGCGTACTGAAACAGATGACGGTTATGGCGTAGAGGTAACAGCAGGCGGCGTAAGCACTCTTTCAACCGTAACGGCTGGAGAAGGTGCTATTTCAAGCGTAACCGCTGACGGTGCTTTCATTGCCTCTACTGGCATGGAGAATCAAGGTTCAGCCACTGGTGCACCATATTACATGGGTCTAGGCAGTGCGACTGACGCCGGTGCAAGCGGCAAGGTCTGCATCATCGATCGAGGTGAAATCTCATTCTTCGATAAAGTTCAGAACTGTGAATTATCAGGCGGTATTGGTGCGGTTATCGTAAACAACGCACCTGGCGGTTTCGGCGGCACACTGGGTGAAACTAATACAACGACGATTCCAGCGGTTGGTGTTGCTCAAGAAGATGGTGCTGCATTAACTGGTGCGACTTCGGTATCGGTTGCAGTCACTCCAAGTGATTACGCCTATTTCGATGGAACGTCTATGGCGACTCCTGCAGCAGCAGGCGCAGCGGCATTGATCTGGTCTAATCACCCAAGTTGTACTGGCACACAAATCCGTGAGGCGATGAAAGCCACTGCGGAAGATCAAGGTGCCGCAGGTCGTGACGACTACTTCGGTTACGGAATCGTGAAAGCGAAAGCGGCAAGCGACTACCTAACAGCCAATGGCTGCGGCAGCACTGAGCCACCAGCAGAAGACATGACCTTGAGCGGCAACCGCTCTAAAGGTAATCGTCAAGCTAACTTAAGCTGGAGTGGCGCAACTACTTCAAATGTAGATATCTACATTAACGGTAGCTTGAACACCACAACCGCTAACGACGGTTCAGCGTCTTTCAGCGTAAGCAAAAATGCCACTTATACTTTCCTAGTTTGTGAGGAAGGTGGCAGCACTTGTTCTAACGAAATTACATTGTAATTAATTAGCAAGTTAACTGCTTTTCAAAGCCGCTCTGCGAATGCAGGGCGGCTTTTTTAATGTCCATATCAAATCGGATTCTTACCAATACACGATTAGTTAGTCTGGGAACGCTCTCGACAAATAAATAGAGTAAATCACCGACAAGAAGCTTCGTTGTTGATTAGAACAAAAGGGTTGTAGCAACAAGACCTCTTCATCTCAAGTTACAAACCCAATTGACATTAAAAAGGCCTCCCGAGGGAAGCCTTTATTGATCAGTATTTCTAAGGGAAAGTTAGGGTCTAACTTACACCTAGAAAGCCGGAATTCCAGTTTGGGATCGACCTAAGATTAGCGCATGAATGTCATGCGTACCTTCGTAGGTGTTCACTGTCTCGAGGTTGATCATGTGGCGCATTACCGGAAAGTCTTGCGAAATACCGTTGCCACCATGCATGTCTCTGGCCGTTCTGGCGATCTCCAAAGCTTTACCGCAGGAGTTACGCTTTAGCAGGGAGATTAGCTCAGGCGCTAAATTGCCTTCTTCCTTCAAACGCGTTGCACGTAAACAGCCTTGCAAACCGATTGAAATATCCGTCATCATGTCCGCTAACTTTTTCTGAATCAATTGATTGGAAGCCAAAGGGCGTCCAAATTGTTTTCGATCCATGGTGTATTGCAATGCCGAATGCCAGCATGATTCTGCCGCACCTAATGTACCCCATGCGATCCCAAGTCTAGCGCTGTTTAAACACGACATTGGGCCTTTAAGCCCAACCACATTGGGTAGCATATGATCCTCAGTTACCTGAACGTCGTCCATCACGATCTCTCCAGTGATCGAGGCACGTAACGAGAGCTTACCCTCAATCTTTGGCGCACTGAGGCCCGGCATGCCTTTTTCTAAAACGAACCCACGGACTTGCCCGTCATCGGTTTTCGCCCACACAACGAACACATCGGCAATGGGTGAATTTGAAATCCACATTTTGCTGCCGCTTAAGGAATAACCACCCTCAATGCTGCGCGCACGAGTCACCATGCTGGATGGATCCGATCCGTGATCGGGCTCAGTTAAACCAAAACAACCAATCCATTCACCTGAAGCTAACTTGGGCAAATACTTTTGCTTTTGTTCTTCAGAGCCAAACGCATGAATGGGATACATCACCAAGCTAGACTGTACGCTCATCATAGAACGGTAACCAGAATCAACTCGTTCAATTTCACGCGCAATTAGGCCGTATGAAGTGTAGGACATACCCGCACAACCGTAACCTTCTAGCATCGATCCGAGTAAGCCAAGCTCTCCCATTTCTTTGAAAATTGAGGCATCTACGGACTCATTCGCAAACATGTCTACAACCCTGGGTTGCAGTTTGTCTTGCGCATATTGGTACGTAGTGTCGCGCGCCATTCTCTCTTCTTCGGTTAACTGAGCATCCAGGTGGAACGGATCTTGCCAATCAAATTTGGCCCAATGTTTTTTCGTGGACATAGTGATCTCGGACTGTGTTGTTACGCTACTTTGTCTTTTTCTCGTTGGTAGTATCGCCCAAAGCGGTTGTTGATAAAGTCATCAAACAACACATCTTCTTGACGGACAAAGCCTTGCTGAGGAAGCTTGCCTTCGGCCATTAAGTCTAACACGCCGCAAATTCCAGATGCTGTGGTGATCTGAATCGCACTCCAGAGCTTGCCATTGATCTCTTGGTTATAGACTTTGTTAGCGTACGATTCTTGCACCAACTGACCGTTCTTCATGCCACTCACACTGATAAACACCAAAACCACGTCTTGATACGTGATGGGTAGGGCATGCTCAAAGATTTGCTTTAGTTGCTCTTGGTTATCTTTGAATTTCAAGTCTTGCAGCAACAATTTCATGATGTCTCGGTGACCTGGATACCGCACAGTACGATAGTTCAGATTATGAACCTTGCCTTCCAAAGTCTCACACAAGGTGCCCAAACCACCGGAAGTATTGAACGCTTCGTAGTTGATACCGTCTAGTGAAAACTCTTCCAATTCTTCCAAAGCGGGCACTTCCATCAAACGTCTGTCGACGATGGCTTCGCAGGGATTACAATACTCATTGATCAAACCATCGGTTGACCATGTAAGATTGTATTTCAGTCCGTTTGAAGGGTATTTCGGTAGGGCACCCACACGCATGTGTACGTTGTGAAGCTCATCAAATTGTTTACACAGATCGTAGGCCGCAATCGTAATAAAACCTGGGGCTAGCCCGCATTGAGGCATCAAGGCAGACTTGGAATCTTTAGCCAATTCTTTAACCAAGCGCGTACACGCCACGTCTTCAGTCAGGTCAAAGTAGTGAATACCCGCTTTTGCCGCGCCCATTGCTACGTGCTTAGTAATGTGGAATGGGCAAGCACTCAATGCTGCAAATTTCCCATCCATGGCTGCTAATAGCGCCGCCTCATCAGTTACATCTAGCTGTAGCGTACTTAGGTTGTCATTTGCACCCAAGCGCGCCAAGTTATCTTGGCTCAGATCCGCAACCGTGACGTGATAATCGCCACACGACGTTAGCATTTCGGTGATGATCGCCCCAATTTTGCCGGAGCCCAACAATAGAATTTGTTTTTTCGAATCAGACATGGTCATTTCCAGTGTTATTTTTGTAATGCGACAATACTATCGCCGAACCAAGTCATTATGAAGGTTCAAACTTTACGGTTAGACTGGCATAATTAGTCGAAACGACAATTTTTTGTGCATTATGATCATTGATGGAAAAGACAAACAGTTAATTGCCCTTTTACGCGCCAACTCAAGAGAGAGTACGGCCAATCTCGCTAGACTATTGGGCATGTCGCGCACAACTGTCACAAGTCGTATCGAACGTCTTGAAAAGAAAGGAATAATTACAGGCTATACCGTTCAATTCAGCGAAGATTATGAACGTGGTCAAATACAAGCACATGTCATGATTAGCTCGGACCCAAAGTTCTCAGCGCATATTGTGGGTTGCCTGCAAAAAATACCCGCAGTGAGTGCGCTGCATGCCGTTAACGGCATTTATGAAATGCTGGCCATCGTTAGCGCCGAGTCGACACAGCATCTTGACGAAGTTCTCGACGAAATTGGCAATACCGAGGGCATTAGCAAAACAACCTCTTCCATATTGTTGTCGACTAAGTTTTCTCGCTAGCCTCTGAGTTAATCACCCAAATAGTATCGGTGGCCCGGTACATGTTCTAATAAGTCCCACTGATTGCCGTACAAATCTTCAAACACGGCAACTGTTCCATAGGGTGTTTTATTGGGCTCACGAACAAACTTTACCCCCATTTCTAGATACGCATGGTAGTCACGATAAAAGTCATCGGTGCTTAGAAACAAAAACACGCGTCCACCTGATTGATTTCCGATTGCCGATGACTGTTTTTCGCTCGATGCTTTCGCTAACAATATATGGGCTCCGCTGGCACCTTTTGGGCTAACCACAACCCAGCGTTTATCGGCAGAAAGAATGGTATCTTCCACCAATTCAAAACCCAACTTTGTTGTGTAGTAGTCTATTGCCTCATCATACTCTTTTACTAAAATGGCGATTTGTGCCAAGGCTTGTTTCATTCCTAGATTACCTCTGTTGTAATCAAAACCATCACTCTTCCGAACACGCGCGAAACTAGCATATCTATGAGCCGAGAGTCCTTTTTATTTTTTATCTTGATTTGCGGCACCGTGCTGGGCCTTGCGGGAACCGATTTGGTCCTACCCGCCATCCCGACCCTACCAGCTTCATTACCAGGTTCCATAGAACAAGCGCAATTGGTGTTGGCGGCATTCGTCGGGGGTACGGCCATTGGATTGATATTATTCGGAGAGTTAGGCGCACGATTCGACCAACGTTGGTTATTACTTGTTAGCTTTTTGCTTTATGGCGCAACATCTTATGCGGCCACAAGCGTAGCTACACTGCAACAACTTATATTTGTTCGCGCATTACAAGGTTTATGTTGCAGTGCGCCCGCCGTTTTTGCGCCTGGAATAATTAAGGCTATTTTCAGCGAGCAAGGCGCGTTGAGAGCCATTGGGTTTATGGGCAGTATCGAATCTCTTACACCAGCCTTAGCGCCGGTCTTAGGGGTTTGGCTGCTATCCAGCTTTGGCTGGAAGTCTTCGTTCTTCCTGACCAGCGCCTTAGCCCTTCTGTTGGCAGCGATTTGGGCTGCCGTGTTTGCCCGCGTGCCTATTGTAAAAGCAGACATCAATCACGATGGTTATCGGCCATTATTTCAGAACCCCGAGTTTTTAAAGCAAACACTCAGCCACTCGGCGACACTGGGCGCCCTACTTATCTTTGTATTTGGCGCGCCAACCGTGATCGTGAACAGCATGGAAGGAGACCTATCAGACTTTATCGTCATGCAAATCATTGGCATTTCTCTTTTTATTATCACGGCTAATTCAACTCATTGGTGGGTAGCCAAATATGGTAGGGATAAAATCATCTGGGTGGGTTCATTGCTTACCGCAATCGGCTGTCTGAGTATCTTTTGTTATGCCCTGACGGGTATCAATGATCCGAGGGCGCTTTGGGTTTTGTTTATTCCCGTCAATGTTGGACTTGGACTGCGTGGGCCACCTGGATTTCACAAAGCGATAATCGCCGCTGGCGAGAATGATGCTCGTGGCTCGGCGCTGTTAATACTTTGCATCCTAGGAACGGCCGCCATCGGCACGTCGGTGACGGCTGGCTTTATTCGAGACGGATTGACACCGCTAAGTTTGGTAGCGTCCGCGGTTGCCGTTAGCTCTGTGCTATTTTTGTCTCTAATTAAATCCCATCCTAGAACAGATGAGTTAAAATAGAGAGTTGAGTTATTAACCAAGTCTACAGATCTTATGTCATTCATCACCAAGCTGGAACGCGCATGGACAAGCAACGACTCTTTGTTATGCGTGGGTCTTGATCCCAATTGGGACAAAATTCCTGCGCATCTAAAGGCTCAGCCGGATACCGTTTTCCAATTTTGTAAACAAATTGTTGACGCAACACACGACTTGGTTTGTGCTTATAAACCTCAAATCGCGTATTTCGCTGGTTTGAATGCCGAAGATCAACTGCAAAAAACACTGGACTATATTCGAGAAAGCTACCCAGACATTCCCATCATCCTGGATTCTAAGCGCGGTGATATTGGCAGCACCGCGACCATGTACGCCGTTGAAGCCTTCGACCGCTTTAAAGCGGACGCGGTCACCATCAACCCCTACATGGGAAAAGACTCAGCGCAACCATTTCTAGACTATGAAGATAAAGGTGTTGTGCTCTTGTGCCGTACCTCAAACCCCGGCGCTAAAGATATTCAAGACTTGCTAGTTGAAGGTAAACCCGTTTATCAACACGTGGCGCAGATGATTAGTTCAGACTGGAACAGTAATGGCAATTGTTGCATTGTGGTGGGCGCAACTTGGCCCGAACAGATGCAAGAACTGAGAGGTCTCTGCGGTGACATGCCGTTCTTGGTTCCAGGAGTAGGCGCTCAGGGTGGTGACGTAGAAGCTTTGGTGAAAGCAGGGCAAACAGCGGATGGCCGAGGTTTGATCGTAAACAGTGCTAGAGCTGTGATTTACGCAGGCTCTGGCGAGGACTTCGCCGATGCCGCACGTGCTGAAGCCATTAGAACAAGAGACTTAGTAAATCAATTCAGAAACTAAACGTTGCTAAGATGAAGTCTTTATCGGAAGCCACTTTTAAGCAACTGGCCGGGGACGTGGCTTTTGCTCAAGGGCTAAGCTACTACAATCAAGGCCGAGTTGGCCCCCTTCAGATTTCTGGTCAGCGCATTGACTGCACTGTTGAAGGCACCAAAAGCTACTCTGTGGTTCTGCATCACACGGCCCGGCAGTTTGAAGGGAACTGTAACTGTCCTGCTTCAGACCGGTTTGATTTCTGTAAACATTGCGTGGCCGCTTCGCTTGCCTACTACTACCAAACACAAACAAACATTGAGATTGCTGACAATCCTCAGGGCGATAAAGTAAGTCTTTACTTAGAGACACTGACCAAACCACAGCTGGTACAACACTTAACCCAGTTGATCAATGACGATACGGATTTGAAAGATCACTGGATACTCAGAGCCGAACTGGCCAGTGGGGGACTGAAGCCGGTTGAAATTCGAAAGCGCATTACCAAAGCAATTCCCTACAAAGCCAGTGGTCTTTGGCGTTATAAAGATGTGGCCGAGTATTTTGAGTCAACCCACAGTGATTTAAGTATCCTAGCTCCCGCAATAGAAGCCCTACCGCCAGAAACTGGCGTTAAATTGGTAACCTACGCACTTCAGCGCTTTGAGAAAACCCTAAAGAATATCGAAGACACCAATAGCTACCGACAGCCCACAGCGCGATTATTACAAGATCTATTTAACACGGTGATCTCGTCATCAGAATGGGATGAGAGCCATCGCTTATCTGAGCTAACCAATCTGGTTCTGGAACCGAGTTTTACCTATGAGATTGTCAACGTTCCCTACACACAACTACCAATAATCGGTCCTGATGGATTCAGAACCATTTGTAAAACCATAGAGAAGGCATGGCAATTACTTGAACTCCCCGAAGAAAGGTTTGGAGAAGACTATCTGTACTACGCAAGATTGGAAAGATTGCTGGTACAACAAGCACGAGACCACAATGATCGGGAATTAGAACTACAAATTCTCGAACGCGGTGCGCTTCACATAGAGCGTTGTCTGGAATTGGTTTATCTCAGTATCGACTACGACGATCTAGATCGGGCAAGTAAATGGCTAAAGTTTTCGGAGCAGCTTAAGAGGCTGTCTGTACACGAACTCTATGATGTGGAAACCGCACAAATAGCTGTCTGGAAGGCCCAAGGAAACAGTGAACCTGCTGTTCAAGCTTTGTGGCAGAGATTTGAAGAATCCGAATCACGTCGTGACTTAGACAAGGTGCTGGAGTCGGTTGGCGACGACGATGTAGTCTGGTTGGATAAGGCAATCAAATTGCTTGGATCTAGGATCGACCCAAGTTCCAAACAACAAAAGACACAACAACGTGTTGAGACACTGGCTTGTCTTTATATAGACCATGGATATCACGAAGAAGCCCGACAATTGCACAATGTGGTGAATTTTCGATCCGAAGTCATTTTGTACCTAGTCGAGAATTCAGAATTGGATCACAATGGGATAACACTGCTTGAAGAGGGTATAAATCTATTACTTCAACAGGCTTATCAAAACGTTTATCAAGACGCGATCTCAACCCTTACGCAAAACTACAATCGTTGTTCCTCAGACTATCTTGAAGATTTTCACGCCATGGTGCGACGACTTTATGACTTACCAACCAATAAGCGAAAGACTAACTTTATAAAACTCTTGAAGAACGAGTTTTCGGGGCTGTTTAGGTAAATTACTGCGGATTGCAAGGATGCAAATTACCTGAAAGAGATTCTAACCGCACCTCCAGGCAAACAATTTTTCGAGAAAAGTTCTCCTTTCTGAGATTTTTTCACAAACTTATTTTGAAATGATTTATCTGATAAAGCATTGATTAATAATCATTTTTTGTCTCATCAGAAAACCATCATCTTTTTTCAATTTTACCCACAGGACCCTACAGCGCTTTAGTGAGACTCTGTAATCACCTGATCGACACAGGTTGATCAGCTTCCCAAATCGGGAACGCTTTTAAATACGTCGCTAACACTTGGGTAGAGGAGAGACGAGATGTCAAAAATACTAAATTTGCTAATCGAAGAGTTGATGAAAGAAGACCTAACACTTCAAGAGCTTCAGCAACTTGCTAAGGACATCTCAGTCTCAGAACAGCTGATTGATGCTATTCGAAACAGTCCGCACATCGAATTCGAGTCAGTTGAGTTGGTCGGCAATAAGAGTCTAAACACTCACTAACCACGAAAACATGAGAGGGCTATTGACACAAAGCCTGTGTCTCATGAATTTGCCATCTATGGATTTAACGAGTCATGAAACTAGAAAACGCAAATATACTCATAATTGATGACCATCGATTGGTTGCCGAAGGAATTAAATCCCTCTTATCCAGAAAATCTGGGGTAGGATCCGTATCAGTCTCAAACAGTGTCCGTCATACCTTGGTGAATGACGGTGCACTTGATAGGTTTGATCTAATCATTATAGATCTACACATGCCCACCATAGACGCATTTGGATTTCTTCGTGCCGTTAAGACTAGAAATCTAAATATTCCTGTCATTGTTATTTCAGGGGATGATGATCGAAATCACATACGCCGAGTGTTCCAGGAAGGAGCCAAGGGCTACATTTCGAAATGTGCCCCTGTCACCGAATTGCTTCAAGGAGTCTCTACCGTGCTAGAGGGCGAAAAATTCGCGCCATCTCATCTCTGCTGCACCGTCGCCACAACCGGCTCGGAGTTAAGTACTCAGCAAACTCAAAATCATCTCGCTCAGTTAAATGATCAGAGGCTCAATCTCAAACCAATACGCAAAAGACAAAGAGAGATACTGGAGCTCATTAACTCTGGCTATCCAAACTCAGACATTGCCACGGTGATGGGAATTTCTGAATCTACTGTTAAGGCTCACCTATCCAATGTCTTTAAGACGTTAAACGTAAAAAACCGCACTCAGTGCGTCAAAGTAGCCCGCGATCTAAATCTAATCACTTAGATAAAATTACAAAAACCTAAACCCACGGCAGATTGGTTGACTGTTTTGTACCGATGAGTACAATCTAATTCAAACATCCATTCACTATTTACCATGTCCGGTCGAAAACGCGCGTTTGACGAAGTGCAGGCTTTAAATGCCGCTATGTATACTTTCTGGAAGAAAGGGTTTGTTGGTACCTCCCTTGCGGATTTAACCGCCAATATGGGGATCAACAAACCGAGTATGTATGCGTCGTTTGGAAACAAAGAAGACCTGTTTTTAAAAGCCACGCAGCACTATGTGACGACTAAAGTGGACCGAGTATTGTCGACCCTTGATCAGCAAGGTATCAGCCTAAGGCGACGGCTAAAAGCCTATATGGTCGCTACGATTACCGTGCAAACAGAAGGCGAACAAGGCTTGGGCTGCTTTCTTTCATTCTGTGAATCAGAGGTAATAGGTGAGAACATCCCTGAAGCAGCAAAACAGGAAGTAGAGCGGCTATCCCAACTGCCCCACCAAAAGCTAAAGCAGCTTTTTGAAACGGACCCCGAATCCATTGTTCTAGGGCTTGATAAAAGATCTTCGATCTCCGCTCAAACAATACTCACCTTTCTTAAGGGATGCGCTTCCATGGCTCGTTCAGGTACCTCCAGTGACAAATTAGTCGAGTCGATAGACATCATTTTAGATGGTCTCGGACTTGGCTCCCGAGTTAGCAACTAATTCCGGAAAACTTCTTTATCACATGCGGGCTTGACTATTTTGTACCGATCGGTATTATTGCCCCACAATATATACCGATCGGTACATTTTAATGGAGACTTTTATGACGACTCTTACTATTCATAATTTAGAAACAGCGCCTGATGGCAGCAAAGAATCATTGCAACAATCGTTAAAGGCATTTGGCATGCTGCCCAATCTGCACGGCGTAATGGCTGGCGCTCCAGCCGTGTTAGAAGCCTACAAAAAGCTACATGAGCTATTTATGGAGACGAGTTTCAACGCTGAGGAACTAACGGTTGTGTGGCAAAGTATCAATGTAGAACACGACTGTGGGTATTGTGTGCCAGCGCACACAGGCATTGCACATTCAATGAAGGTTGACGCACAAATCATCGAGGCGCTGCGAAATGAAACTCCATTAGCGGATGAAAAACTACAAGCCCTGAGAACCTTCACACTGGCGGTAGTGAGAGCGCGCGGACATGTACAACAAGAAGATCTAGATTCTTTCTATGCCGCTGGCTACACAGAACAACAGGTACTCGAAATTATTCTAGGCCTGGCGCAAAAAGTAATGAGCAATTACACCAACCATATTGCAAACACGCCAGTTGATGCGCCTTTCCAACAGTTTGAATGGAAGAAATCTGGATAGTAGACTGTCAACTAGGGCCAAAAAAAGCGTTCTCCGATATTTCGGAGAACGCAAATAACTACCCAAAATTAACGAGGAGTATCGTAATCAATAGAATCTTCTATAGGTGAGACCAACCGTTCTAGGTTGATTAACACGATAAGCCAGTCGAGCACGACCGCCACGCTCACGATCAAACGACAACAACGCATTTTCATCGAAAACGTTGTTGATGTAGAACGAAAGTTCCCACTCATCGGCCTCAAAGCCCATATTAAAATTAACTACTTCATACGACGGTAGTTCTAAATCAAGGGTGGTTACCTCACTGCCGTTCAGATTACCGAAAGCAAGACCGTGCGCAAATACTCCGGCTCCGCTGACTTGATCTCCAGGCTGTGTGATACGATCACCCACGTGTTGAAAAGTACTTGAGAAGTAAAGATTTCCATCTCGATTAAACAACTTACTTGGAACAGAATAGGTGGCTGTCAAAGCGGCTGAAAATTCAGGCACTGACGCCAATCGATTTCCTTCCTGAACACCGCCCAATACATTTCCATTTGAGTCGAGTACCGTCGAATCAAATTCTGCTTCTAGGATACTGGCCGCAACCGAAAAATCCCAAGCTTGGCTTGGCTTGGCACGCAATTCAAACTCCACACCCGCAGCATGTGCATCCGGGACATTGAACGAGATTCGCGAGGAACACGTTCCTGCATCCAAAGTTACCTGTAAATCCTGAATATCGGCATAGAACGCCGCTGCATTGAACTGAATGGTTTCATATTGCGCTTTGATACCGACTTCGTAGTTGGTCAAACGTTCGTCATCGTAGCTTTGAAAACTTCCAAACACAGCACGATCACTTGGGTTACAAAGATTGGCGTTAAGTGGATCATTCACACCACCCAACCTAAAACCTTCAGATATCTGAGCATTGAAGCTGAGCTCTTCGCTGACTGAGTAGTTCAATAGAACTCGTGCATTAAAGCCGTCCGAGCTGGTTTCATCCAAGGTTCCGCTGTCGCCATTGGCAAACAATCCGCCACTGGTGATGGTTCTGGATTCATCATAGTCATAAAATCGGCCGCCCAACGTAAGATCAAGGTTGTCGCCCAAGGCGTAGTTGATTTCTCCGAACAAAGACAATTGCTCTAAGTCGTAGGGTAAATCAGAGTTAAATGGGGAATCCAAATTTGCGAAACCATTAGCAACAGCTGCCGAAGTACCGGCACCTAGAGCTGCATCAGTGAATCCGGCGTAACCTGGCGTTGGTAGGCGCTGAGCATATTCTCGTTCTGTATCAGAATAGAACGCTCCAATTAACCAATCCAGATTAGATTCTGTATTGGAGCTTATTCGAAACTCTAGAGTGAGCTGACTCACCTCGGTGGTATCTCGTAGGTTCGATGGGATGGCATTCGCCGCAGGGTCATAGCCTAAATCTTCAGAGACACTGTGTGTCAATGCACTTGCATCACGACTTACCAGAATAGAGCGATCGGTATAAGACGTGATTGAAGTGAAATCGAACGTATCAAAGCCCGCTTCTATGGTTAGATCAGCAATCGTGGTGTCGTCTTCAAAACCCTCTCGCTGTAATAAGTACTGCTCGTTTTCTCCCAAAGGCTGCCCAGCTGCGCCAGCCAAAAAGTTAAACACCTCGGCTCGGTTGTTACCGTCAGTCTCAATATTTTGGAACACCAATCTAGGTGTAATTGACAAATTCTCAGAAGGATAAAACGCCATTGCTAGTCTGGCACCGGTTCTCGACCCACTGTTTACATCTTCACCACCACCGGGTCCAAACGCATCAATAAAACCACCGTACTCAGTGTGATAGGCCACCCCTCGAAACGCGCCTTTTCCGTTACTAAAGGGGATATTGATCATGCCCTTCAAATGACCGCCGGCCTCTCCATCTGAAATGCTGTTGACGTTAAATTCGACAGAACCCTCGTTCTTCTCAGCATTCGGTTGATTGGTAATGTATCGAATAGTGCCACCCACAGAACCAGAGCCGAACAGAGTTCCTTGTGGTCCACGCAATGTTTCAACACGCGCCAAGTCATACAAATCCAAGTCTGGAGTGAACAGAGATAATGAAATGACCGATTCGTCTAGATAAACGCCCACTTGTTCTTTTACACCAGGTTGGTCCCTGACTATTTGCCCAGCCGATACGCCACGAATAGCGACTTGACTCTGCCCCGGCCCCAAATTTTGGATGGCAAGACCGGCCACATTTCTTGATAAATCTTCTAGATTGGTCGCTCCAGAGCGCTGTATATCCGATTGACTCTGTGCATTAACTGAAAACGGCACATCAAGGATTGACTCGCTTCGTTTGGTTGCCGTGACAATGATTTCTTCAAAAACCACTTCCGCTTTTTCTTCTTGCGCGTTGGCCGCCGTTGCTGCGGCTGAACCGATCAGCATGGCCGAAATCCAACTGGATAATTTCTTCTGTTTTGGCTTATCCACCTTCTCCTCCTCATTTTTTACTTGCGAAATAACAATCACTCCGCGTTCGGTGAGGTCTCCGGCAAATTGAGTTCCTTTCAGCAATCTATTGAGGGCATCCTGAAGAGTGTATTTTCCACAAATCGGCTTTACACCTCGCGTCTCGGCAAACTCAAACGGATAGATAATCTGCACATCAGCTTGGTCAAACAACTGATCCAGCGCGTCCTGTAACTTGTCCACTTGAATGCACAAATCAAATTTCGCGAGCTCTTTCGCTTTGACTTCGCCAGATGAAAATCCCAACAAAATCAGTGTGCAGAGTGCGGAAGAGACGAGTATGCGGAGTCGCTCTTTCCAACCCGAGTTCGAGGAGTTTGCAGTGGCTTGTTTGGAAAACAATTTGCCGGCCTCAGTATCTATAGAGTCATGGGTATGGAAAAGCCGTAAAAATTATTCTGTTTTGGTTTCTACCGATCGATAGAGTCTCACCCTATCAGGGCCTAAGCGATCCACCTTAACGTTGGCCATCAAGGCTAGGGCATCAAACAAAGCTTCGGTTTCGCCAATTTTAAAATATCCGCCTATCGGTTGATTCTTCAAAGCTTCTCCGTCGATTTGTATTTCAAAATCCGTGTAGGGGGAAATTTGCTGAACAACGTCCTCAAGCGACTCACCTCGAAACCCGATTACGCCGTCTCGCCAATCCAATTGCCGCTCGATTTCAGCCAAATCGACAATTTCCGGCTCGGCCAAAAACTCAACAAAGGTTGTGATGTGCCCTGCTGTTAATTCAATGGGTTCTGAATCGCTAAGCTTAGACTCCAAAACTTGGCGACCTCCCTCGTTGGGTGTCAGCGCTACGCGGCCCTCTTGAACAACAACTTGCAACTGATCATCAATGATACTCACGCTAAAGGCGGTGCCAATTGCTTGAACATCTCCTTTGGGAGTCTTAACAATAAATGGTCTGGACGCATCTTTTTTGACGTCAAAAAAGGCCTGTCCACGCCGCAAGAAAATAGTGCGGCTTTGATCATTGTAATGCAGTTGGGAATTACTGTTGGTGTTCAAGATCATGGTGGAGCCGTCAGGCAGGCTGACATTTCGTTGCTCACCGATGGACGTCAAATACTGATCTTCAATAGCGGTTGATGGCGGCTCTGTCAGGCTAACCATGGCAACGATGCCAGCAGCAACGGCAGAACCAATGACCAACGCCCTTGCCATGAACGAGGGTAGAAAGCCTGTATGTTGCTCGCGCCCAACTTCCTCTAGGCTTTTTTGAATATCCGCATGCTCTGCAACATCATTCAAACTTTCCAGTACATCAAGCTCAAGCCAGCCTTGACTAACTCGCTCGAACACGGTTCTGTGCAGGTCTTTGGCAGATAACCAAGATTGAAACTCTCTCTCTCGCTCGGCATTTAAGCCTTCTTCGATACGCATCATCCAGATGGCAGCTTGCTGCTCTAACTCTGGCAGTGCAGGCATTTCCACAATTTTAGAATTGGTACTAGTCATAATCGCTTAACCTCAGTGCTGCTTCGTGCCAGCGCCACTGGCAGAATACGCACCGACCTTTGACCAAGTTGAACTGCGTCCATGCTGGTTCAGTTCGCTCGTATCTAGGCCCATTTTTTTCATTTTTTGCATGCAGTAGAGTAAGGCAAATGAGACACGCTTCTCGACGGTGCTGACGGAAACATCTAGCCTCGTCGCAATTTGCTTAAACTTAAGCCCTTCTACTTTTTTGAGGAGCAATGCCTCTCGGTGTTCTTCTGGCATCTCCAACAACGCAGATACCAATAAATTCAACTTTTCACGTTCACCAACGATCGAATCAACTCGTGCACTTGGATCAATCATCGTCTCTCCTCCCAAAGCTTCATCAATTGAGCTTTCCATCCGCATACCTAAAGATTTATTCGCGGAGATAGCTGAGTTCTTTGCGACTTTTAAGACAAACGCCTTTGGGTTCAAGATGAGGTTTTTCCGTTCTGCTGCAAAGCAGCGCAGGAAGACTTCCTGCATTAAATCTTCTGATTCTAATGTCGGGGCATACTTCTTCACGATTCGACGAATCGTTGTTTTGTTTTGCGTAAACGCAAACAGTATTTTAGACACGTACCCTCCAGCGGTCGCCCAGCTTAGTAGGCTCCTAAGTACCTACAAAGGCATTTTTATTAGTAGTTCCAATCCGCTTGCAGAGCAATCGAAGCGCTTTGCTCAGCGATTATTGGATCTTTTATTGGCTAATTGCGAGCTGCACCTTAAACCTAAATGAAGTACTTACGCAAGGCGCCTAACGCAAGTTTGCCTTAAATTCTCTCCGAACACTGAGCGGATTCGAAAAGAAAAAACGGTGATTCACTTCAGTTCTTCTGCATGCTGATACAGCCTATCGATCATCTCCTCAAACTTACTACGCTCGGCATCGCTAAAGCATTGCACCAACAAATCCTCATAGTCGTAAGACACCGGAACAATCTGGCGATAAACATCAGCGCCAGTTTCAGTCAGTGACAGATTCTGCCGGCGGCGGTCTTGCTCATCCACTTCGCGATGCACAAGATGTCGAGACAAAAGCTTTTTAAGAGCGCGGCTGATAATCGACTTTTCAATCTGTGTTTTAAACGAAACCTCATCGGCCGACGCTCCAGGATATTCACCCAGTACAGCCATGATCCGCCACTCGGTCACTGATAAGCCAAACTTGTCTTGATATGTTCTGGCGATGATACTACTCACGCGATTTGACAGTATCGATAAGCGATATGGCAAATACGATTCTAGGGTTAACACCCTTGAATGAGGAGACTTTGCACTCATATTTTTAGTTTAAAAATTAATTGCATCACCAACTATCTTAGCATTATGAAACTATTCAAAACACTGATCGTGATTAGTGCCTTCGGACTGATCGTAAGCGCTGCACGCAAGAGACTCAAAATAAGTTTGGCCGGGCTGTCCAAAATTGGACTGGCACCAATGGTGTACTGGAAATCTACGCTGGTAATAAACTGGTAAAACGCTTTATGCGCATCGATAAACTCTCAACGGCTGTGGCTACGCAAGGAAACCAGCCCAGACCTTATCGATTTGGATACGGAGTACTAGATGCGAATCTCAATGGCCAGGTAGACGCTGGTGAGGCAAAGGTATATTTCGAGTTCAGTGACTACTCAACGTCATACGTATTCTTCGAGCAACCGTAGCGTGTCCTAAAACTCATTGCTCAGCCTAGGAGCCGGACGCTCAACTTGCATTTAGTTGCTATCACAACTATTATAGTTGCTATAGCAACTAATAATTGAGCTTCCCAATGACTGACTTATTTGAAAACCCCATGGGTCTTTGTGGCTTTGAATTCATTGAATTTGCGGCGATGGAAGAAGGCATACTTGAACCAATTTTTGAAATGGCAGGCTTTACTAAAGTCGCTGTTCACCGTTCAAAGAATGTTCATCTATACCGACAAGGCGGCATCAACATGCTGCTGAACTATGAGCCAAACAGTAACGCTTATTACTTTGCTCAAGAACACGGGCCTTCTGCTTGTGGAATGGCTTTTCGTGTTAAGGATGCTCAATTCGCATATCAACGAGCTCTCGAACTGGGCGCCCAACCTGTAGATATCCCTACTGGACCTATGGAGTTACGTTTGCCGGCCATCAAAGGAATCGGCGGCGCGCCTCTGTATCTGATTGACCGCTTTGAAGAAGGCTCATCAATCTACGATATTGATTTCGTCTACTTAGATGGCGTGGATCGTCATCCTGAAGGCTGTGGTTTTGAGATTATCGACCATCTTACCCACAATGTTTACCGTGGCCGGATGCAGTACTGGGCAGACTTCTACGAGAAACTGTTCAATTTCCGAGAAATCCGTTATTTCGACATCAAGGGCGAATACACTGGCCTTCTGTCAAAAGCGCTGACTGCTCCAGATGGCATGATTCGTATTCCGCTTAATGAAGAAGCCTCAAAGGAAACCGGTCAGATCGAAGAATTTTTGATGGCTTACAATGGCGAGGGAATTCAGCACATCGCATTTTCCTGCGACAACTTGCTGGAGTGCTGGGACAAGTTAAAAGCACGTGGGATGCCATTTATGAGTGCGCCACCTGACACCTACTACGCCATGCTTGATGAACGTCTGCCTAACCACGGTGAGCCAGTTAGCGAATTAAAAAGCCGCGGCATTTTGCTCGACGGCTCCACTGAGGACGGCGACCCCAGACTGCTGCTGCAAATATTCTCTGATACGTTAGTGGGTCCTGTTTTCTTTGAATTTATACAGAGAAAGAAGGATGATGGCTTTGGTGAAGGCAACTTTAAAGCCCTCTTCGAGTCAATCGAACGAGACCAAATCGAGCGCGGCGTTATTGGCGGCGATGCATAAATCGCAACAAACGTCATAGTCAAACGATGCGGCAGGAGGACAACATGCTTAACTTAAATGAAACCCATAACCCAGACCTTAAGAGCTGGGTTTCTTCAGCTAATGATGGAAAATCGGATTTCCCGATTCAAAATCTGCCTTTCGCGATTTTTCGTCGCAAGGGTTATCACGAAAAGTACCGTGCCGGTGTGGCAATCGGGGATCATATTGTCGACCTTAGAGCCGCTCACAAAGCGGGCGTATTTCCCATGGAACTAACGCCGGTATTAAAAACGCTATACAAACCGAGGCTTAACAAGTTTATGAGCCTTGGTAAAGAAGCATGGTCATCCGTACGACTGCATCTATCGCGTGCACTGAGAGAGGGTGCACCGCAGATGACACAACTTGAAACTTGTTTGGTTGCACAATCACAGGCCGAGTATAAATTGCCCGCACGCATCGGTGATTACACCGATTTTTATACCTCGATACACCATGCCACTAACGTAGGTAAATTGTTTCGCCCGGATAATCCATTGCTCCCTAACTATCAATGGGTACCCATTGGTTACCATGGACGCAGCTCTTCAATTGAAGTCTCTGGGCATGAGTTTCACCGCCCAGTTGGACAGCTAAAAGCACCGGATGCCGATACGCCAACGGTGGCACCTTGCAATAGGCTCGACTACGAATTAGAAGTCGGTATCTTTATCGGCAAAGGCAACAGCATGGGACAACCTATTGAGCTTGATCAAGCCGAAGATCACGTATTTGGACTGTGTTTATTCAATGACTGGTCCGCACGCGATGTGCAAGCCTGGGAATATCAGCCTTTGGGGCCGTTTCTAGCCAAAAACTTTGCTTCAACCGTGTCGCCCTGGATTGTAACCATGGAAGCCTTGGCTCCATATCGTGAAAATTGGTCGCGTCCGGAGGATCACCCTCAACCCTTGCCATATTTGGATTCGCAAGACTTGCGTAATAGCGGGGCCGTGGATATGCACTTGGAAGTCTATCTGCAAACTGCGGCTATGAAGGCCGAGGGAATGGCGCCTGAGCGCGTAGCACTGAGTAATTTCAACCAGTCTTACTGGTCTATTTCTCAGATGGTTACCCACCACGCCATGAACGGATGCAATCTTCAGCCTGGAGACTTGTTCGGTAGCGGCACTATGTCAGGTCCGTCAGCGGACAGTGTCGGCGCCTTACTTGAAGCCACGGTAGGTGGTCGTGAACCCATTATGTTAGGGCACGGCGAGAAGCGCACATTTTTAGAAGACGGAGACACCGTGATCCTTAAAGGTTACTGTGCCAACGACAGCGCTCCACGCATTGGTTTTGGTGAAGCGGCCGCGTCAGTGTTACCAGCTTACGAGGCGTAATATTATGACCATGCAGATCGAACGAATTCATCACGTGGCTTATCGATGCCATGATGCTAAGGAAACCGTTGAATGGTACGTGAAGAACCTAAAAATGGATTTTCAACTTGCCATCGCTGAAGATCAGGTGCCCTCGACTAAAGAACCCGATCCTTATATGCATGTCTTTCTGGATGCGGGGAATGGCAATGTATTGGCATTCTTTGAACTTCCCACTAAGCCAACTATGGGACGCGATGAGAACACACCCGAATGGGTCCAACATATCGCATTCAAGGTCAAAGACATGGACACATTGATGAAATACAAAGCCCATCTGGAGTCAAATGGCATTGAAGTTTTGGGCGTCACCGATCACTCGGTATTTCATTCTATTTATTTCTTTGACCCTAATGGTCATCGACTGGAGTTAGCTGCTCCTGACGAGCAGGAAAAGAATAAACTAGCACGCTTGGACGAAGTTAAATGGGACATGCTTGAAGAATGGTCGCAAACCAAACGTGCGCCACGTCATGCCGATTGGATGCACAAAAAAGAGTTTGAAGCATGAGTGATAAGTTCGTCCTGAGAACCTATTTTCGGAGCACGGCTGCTTATCGTGTTCGTATTGCTTTGAATCTGAAGGGCGCTGACTACAGTTTGTTGCCTGTCAATCTGCTTAAAGGCGAGCAAAAATCTGCGGAGTATAAACAACATAATCCCGAGGGCCTGGTGCCCACCCTTGAGGCTGAGTCGGCCGTTCTGACGCAATCCATGGCAATACTAGAGTACATAGAGGAATCGATGCCCACGCCTGCTCTTTTACCTAGAGGGCCGATTGATCGCGCTCACGTTCGAGCATTTGCACAGAGCATCGCTTGCGACATTCACCCCTTGAACAATTTAAGAGTATTGAAGTACTTGGTGAACGACATGGGCGTCAGCGAAGAAGAAAAGCTCACCTGGTATCATCATTGGATTAAGACTGGATTTACCAGTTTGGAAGCCCGATTAGCCAATAATGATCATGGTGGACCATTTTGCTTTGGCGAGACGCCAAGCATTGCAGACGTATGCTTAGTACCCCAAGTTTACAATGCCAATCGCTTTAATTGCCCTTTGGACGACTACCCTAATATTCGCCGTATCGAAGCCCATTGCCTCACGCTTCCTGCGTTTGAAAAAGCTCGGCCTGAACATCAACCCGATGCCAACTGAGAACGATTCACGGCAAAGTAAATTAACGGTACTCGCCCCGAGGCTCACCCAAACACAAATCAAATGAAACTCTGGCAACCTACCCAACAACAAATCGAATCAAGCCTAATCACAGCCTTTGCTGAGAAGCACGGGTTTTCGAATAACGACTATCAAGATCTGCATCAATGGAGTGTTAATGACACAGTCTCATTCTGGGATTCAGTATGGGACTTTTGTGGTGTCATCGGTGAGAAAGGCGACTCGCGTTATCAGTCAGCCAGCAGTATGCTCGATAGTCGTTGGTTTCCTTCAGCAGAAATCAATTACGCTGAAAATCTTCTGGCAGGAAAGGGTACACAACCCAAAGTTACTTTCTACGGAGAAGATCAAGTCCGTCGCGAACTCAGTTTCCCAGAGCTGCATAAGGCTGTTTCTCAATGCCAACAGGCATTGCGAGATCTCGGTATAACCAAAGGTGACCGCGTAGCGGCCATGTTGCCTAATAATCTTGAAGCGCTGACAGCGATGCTTGCCGCCACCTCGCTAGGAGCGATTTGGAGTTCCGCTTCACCCGACTTCGGCGTGGACGGAGTGTTGGATCGATTCGGCCAGATAGAGCCAAAAGTTTTGTTTTGCATCGACGGTTACTACTACAACGGTAAGTGGATCGACTGCTCTGAGAAAAATACCGAAATCACCAATGCCATACCCAGTCTATTGAAGACAGTGCAGGTTTCTTATCACGGCAACAACGATGACGACTGGGCAGCACTGTTCAAACCTTACCAAGCAAAACAAGTTGAGTATCAACGTGTGGAGTTCGATCATCCACTTTTTATTATGTTTTCCTCAGGCACCACAGGAAAACCAAAATGCATTGTCCACGGTCATGGTGGCACGATCTTGCAACACGTCAAAGAGCAACAATTGCATAGTGATATCAAAGCAGGTGATCGACTGTTTTACTTCACCACTTGTGGTTGGATGATGTGGAACTGGTTAGTCAGTGGATTGGCAAGTGGTGCGGATTTAGTGCTCTATGATGGCAATCCATTTGCTGCGAAAGCTGACATCCTTTTTGATATAGCTGAACGTGAAGAGTTAACCCATTTTGGCACGTCCGCGAAGTACATCGAGGCCTGCAATAAGGCGAAACTGGAACCGGCTAAATCTCACCATCTATCGAAGCTCAGAACCATTTTTTCAACAGGCAGCCCTTTGGCGCCTGAAAGCTTCCGATATGTGTACTCCAAGATTAAGACTGACGTACATCTGGCGTCTATCTCTGGCGGTACTGATATCATCTCCTGTTTTGCTCTGGGTAATCCGACTCAGCCAGTATGGTTGGGTGAGTTGCAATGTCTAGGCTTGGGAATGGATGTTAACGCTTTCGATGATAGTGGGTCACCCACGTCGGACAAAGGTGACTTGGTATGCACACATTCGTTTCCATGTATGCCGGTCGGTTTTTGGAACGATAAAGACAACGAAAAGTACAGGGCCGCTTACTTCGAAGTGTATGACAATGTCTGGTGTCACGGTGATTTCATTGAGTTAACCTCGCACCCTAAACAAACGCATCCAGGAATGATTATTCATGGTCGCTCAGACGCGGTCTTGAATCCGGGTGGCGTTCGCATCGGCACAGCCGAAATTTATCGTCAGGTTGAGAAGATAGAGGCAGTCTTAGAAAGCATTGTCATAGGCCAACAATGGCAGAACGATGTGCGTGTGGTTCTATTCGTTCGACTGGCTGAAAACGCCATTCTGGACGATCAGTTGAGGCAACATATTAAGCAAAAGATTCGTGCTAATGCGACACCTCGACATGTACCCAGTTTAATCATCGCCGTAGACGACATACCTCGCACAAAGAGCGGCAAAATTGTCGAGTTAGCGGTCCGTGACGTGGTTCATGGAAGAGCAGTCAAAAATAAGACCAGCTTGGCGAACCCGGAAGCACTTACTCTGTTTGAAAACTTAGAAGAATTAACGCAATGATTTCACAGCAAGACGTTATCAATAACTTACCGGCTCATTTACAGCCCTTTGTCGCCATTCAAGACTACAGTCAATACACGTCTAGAGATCACGCCATTTGGCGCTTTTTGCTGCATCAACTCAAATTTAGCTTAAAAACGAGCGCACACCCAACGTACTTTGAAGGACTAAAAGCAACGGGTATCGGCTTAGAGTCAATCCCAAAAATTGAAGAAATAAACGCCAAGCTAAATAAACTAGGTTGGCAGGCAGTGGCCGTCGATGGGTTTTTACCACCGGCGGTGTTTATGGAGTTTCAAGCCAGAAAAGTGCTGGCAATCGCACTTAACATACGTTCATTCGAGCACATGTTATACACGCCTGCGCCCGATATCATCCACGAGTCAGCTGGCCATGCCCCCTTTTTAGTTGACATAGACTACGCAGAATTTTTGCAACGCTTTGGTGAGCTTGGCATGCAGGCTGTAGCCAACCAGCACGACATGGATATCTACGAAGCGGTACGCCAATTATCGATTGTCAAAGAGAACACCGATTCCACAGATGAGCAGATAGCTCAAGCCCAAGACCTGGTTGAGTTATTACAGGTTAAGAAAGTTGCTCCTTCGGAGGCCAGCTTACTTGCAAGGCTGCACTGGTGGACTGTCGAGTATGGATTGGTCGGGGACATTGACGACTACACCATTTTTGGGGCGGGTTTGTTGTCTTCCTTAGCTGAGAGTCAGAGTTGCTTGAATGACGATGAGGTAAAGAAATTACCTCTCACTTTGAACGCAGTAAAAACTTCTTATGATATTACTCGGCCTCAGCCGCAATTGTTTGTGACTGAATCCTGTAGACACTTAAGCCAGGTGTTAGAAGAGTACGGTCGACACATGTGCTGCCAACGCGGCGGAGCCAGCGCTCTAGTTGAGGCAATGGAGTCAAAGGCCATCAATACCACTACCTACAATTCAGGATTACAGGTTGCCGGCAGGGTTGCAAAGGTGATTATGGATGCCGTCGGCAACGCCATCTACTTTGGCACCGATAGCCCAACCCAACTCGCGTATGAAGGTGCCGAGCTTCTCGGACATGGAATTGAGTATCATGCTCATGGTTTTGGCTCGCCGATAGGTCGTCTAAGGGCCATGGAGCGATGTTTGTCAGCCTACACCGTGGATGAACTAAAACGTCATCACATCGAGATCAACAAGATTGTCACCCTTAACTTTTTGTCCGGTGTAAAAGTGGTTGGGACCTTAACCAATATTCTGCGCAAGAATCAAAAGAACATCTTATTTACGTTTGAAGATTGCACGGTTACGGACGCCGAAGGCACTGTCCTATTTGACCCCAGTTGGGGTACGTTCGACATGGCTGTGGGTGATTCTATTGTCTCCGTTGCTGGTGGTTCAGCTGACCAGAAGGCTTACCCAATGTACGAGGCACCTTCGCAAAATGTAACGGCGGAACAACACTACGACGCGGCAACAAGCTCTCAGTTCGAACTTTACACACAAGTTCGTACCGTCAGAGAAGGTAAATTAGAACCCCATGACGTGATCAACGCCGTGGCTAAATTAGAAGATTGCGATTGGTTGTTGACCTTTGAAGCGCTGGAACTAGCCAGATCATCCTCAGCGTTCGATGAGCAAATACAACTATTTAAGAACAGGCTGCTGCAAGAACAAGGGAATACCGCTAGACTAATCCGAGAGGGGTTAGAACGTCTCTAGCCGCTAAGAGCCTTTAAGGATTGACGCGATGAATAATGATGAAAAGGTGGTTGTAGAGAACATCAATGTTCCTGGGCAAGTTAACAACGTCAATGCCGAAAAATATTTCGCCATGAAAGAAGCGTTCCTCAAAGTATTACCAACAGCCAGCCCTGGTCTCACGCAGAAGGAGATTGTGGATCAGGTAAAACCACATTTACCTCAAGACAGCTTCCCACAAGGCAAAACATCAGGATGGTGGGCCAAGACAGTACAACTGGATTTAGAAGCCAAGGGATTGGTTATTCGAGAGCAGTGTAAGCCACTACGGTGGTATCAGGTGAAAGAGTGACAGCCTTGATTCGTGACGAACATGAGGCTGATATTTCAGCCATTCACGCATTAACTGAGCTGGCCTTCAGTAAAGCACCACATGCCAGCGGCACCGAACAGGATATTGTTAATGCGCTTCGCAGGTCCGAGGCACTGACAATCTCATTGGTCGCTGAAGTGGATAATACAGTGGTCGGTCATGTAGCCGTATCTCCGGTCACGATCTCAAATAGCAGCACCGATTCTGCCGTCGATGCTTGGTACGGCTTGGGGCCAATATCAGTTCTTCCAGATCATCAAAGAAAGGGGATTGGCTCAAACTTGATGAATGCTGCTATCAATAGACTAAATGAACTAAATGCCAATGGGTGCGTGCTATTGGGAGACCCAAACTATTATACTCGGTTTGGATTTAAACCCCTCCCTCAGTTAGTGCTTCCTGATGTGCCGCCTGAATACTTTCAGACCTTGTTGCTAAAAGGTCAATTGCCAAGCGGCGCCGTAAGCTATCACCCAGCGTTTTCTATCTGACGATGTTTGGTGCTATTGTGTGCACCTATATAAACAAATCAAACCATAGGGGGTAATTATGGGTAGCGCACTTCAAGGAAATCGCTTCTACAAGCTGATGGGGATGGTTCTTCTGGTATTAGTAATAACAGGCTTTGGCATCTCCGCCATCGTTAGGGAACTCAATCCAGTTGAGTTACCGCTTTTGTTTCATGTTCACGCCATTGTCTATCTGGCTTGGTTCACTTTGTTCATTGTTCAGGTCTCTCTAATTGGAGCAAATAATCGCGAATTGCATAAGCGACTGGGGCAATTCAGTGTGATCATTATCTTGGCCATGCTAGTAAGCGGCTGGATGATGGCTCAGGGTTCCTATGATCGGGGAATATCACCCATCCCGGATATTTCCATTCAACAGTTTATGGCGTTTCCAATCTTCGATTTGATTGGGTTGACTCTGTTCTACTCATTGGCAATTGCAAACCGCTCTAATGCCGAGTTTCATAAACGCGCGATGCTGCTAACAGGATTAGCCATACTCGATCCAGCGGTGGCCAGAGTTGGTATCATCGTCGGATTTCCACCATTCCCATTGGTAGCCAGCATCTTGGTCGTTGGAGCTGTTATGTGGCACGACCGTAAAGTATTGGACAAAGTCCATGCGATCACTTGGTTTGCTTTTGCGTGGATATTTATTCGCTTAGGCTTTGTCTTCGGCGTTGCTAGCACCGATGCTTGGTCGAATTTTGCAAACAGCTTATTCGCTTAGCTTTTTGACAACGCTTCTGCCTAAACTGATGAGAGCCATTTCTTTACTCGGTATTGTTTTATGTCTTCAAGCTTGTGCTTCGAAGCCAGTCATTGATGACTCGAAAGAAGACATAGCGATTAAGCAATTTATTCAGGCCGAGAAGCTAAGTTATGAGGATGATTTACACTTCACCTTCGGATCATCAACATATGAATCTGATGAAACGCTGGCATGGTGGTATTTGTCCGATAAATTTGGCGCTGTTTGGAGCTCGAGAATTCCTGTATCAGCTAGCTATAAACGATTATTGGAAATTGGTGGGGAATGTAGTTCCCTATTGGAAGCGGAGAGAGTTATCTTATTGAAGAGAACGTTACTAAAAACTCCTTCTAAAACAAGAATATCACCGGAAAATAACTTAAAACAACGCTGCACGGTTAGGAGAGCCTACCGGATCAACAATCCCCAACTCAGGAACCTGATTCGCTTGGGACAAAGGGATATTAGTGACAAAAACTGACAATCAAAAATTCAATAATACACACGATTATCAAAGAACCCAGACATTCTCATGAAGGACCTTTTTTATATCTTTTTAATGCTGATGATCTCCGGCTGCGCCTCTAAAGGCAATTTGAGCTTTGAGGAACGAGATAAGGCCTATCGACAATTTATCGTTGATGAAAACCTTACCCCATCGAATGAGATTAGTAGCTTTAATTACGCAGGTTGGAAATCCCTCTCTGAAAACTTTTTGATCATTCGCGGTAATTACAGCCGCTTTTATTTAGTCGAGACTAAAAGAAGATGCTTTGGTTTGAGTATGGCGCGTGGAATAAAGATCAATCGATTCTCTAATTTGACGATTCGTAAAGATCAAGACTCGATCTCTACCACTGAAGATCCAAGCCGAAAATGCGTCATTAAGACCATCTATCCGGTGGATGAAGTACAAAGTGGCGCATTGTCAGTGATTGGCCATCGACCTAGAGCCGAGTAATAGCATTTACTCAGCAACTTAGCTGATTTGTCGACCTACTTATTAAGCGCATTTTCTACGATTTGATTGTACTTTTCTAACGCCCCTTCAAAGCGACCGAAGGTTAGTCGATCGTTAGCGCCAGAGTTCAATCCTGACTGAATGCTAACTCCGATATCAAAGTCTTCTTTAAGCGTGGCTACGGTGATGTCATGGTTTTTCTGCCAATGCAGCCGATCTTCTTCAGAGCCGATTCTGTTAGAAGGAACTAAAGTGCTGATTCGAATGTTGGTTAGGTCTGGCGCTTGTGGGTCAAAATGAATCCACGAAATATGGTCCGATTGCACCAGCAAGGCAGAGGTGGGTAAAAGTGTATAAAGCACCTGTGCATGATCTCTGACACGCCACTGCGTTTGTGATGTGCTTTTCAGGTGGGTAATCGACTTTTTGGCCAAGATCGAACGAATATGATTCCCGAACACTTGATAGGTTGAAAGATTATCCAAAAAATAAGGCCCGATCGTATTCCTATGTGCAACCCGAAAATGATATGCCTCTAGTCCACCTTCTGCCAGCAATTTCCAGTTAGCTGAGTACTGCATATTCTCAGCGTGAAGCAACGTTAAATCGTCACCTTGCAACCAGTCAAAGTCATCGACTAACTCATTAAGGTGCGCGTCAATATTCGGAGCTTGCTCTCCAGCAGGATTTACCCATATCCAACCGAACCGCTCCACCAGCCCCAGCCTTTTAAGCCCATAGCTCTCTCGATCCAGATTCGGAAATCCTTGTGACTCGTGTGGCACCCCTACTAGCTTGCCCGCATTGTTCCATGTCCAAGCATGATAAGGGCAAGAGAATCGTTTCTTGCAACCTGAATGTTCGTCCACAAGGCGAGTTCCTCGATGACGACATACGTTAATAAAACAGTTCGCTTTGCCTTGATCATCACGGGTTAGCAATAAGGGTAAACCAGCCAACTCTCTTCGAATAAAGTCACCAGAAGATGCTAATTCACTGCTGTGCGCAATAGGCTGACACAAAGAACGAAAAATTTGCGACCGCTCATGATCAAATCGGTGCTGATCAAGGTACTGATTCACCTCGCTATGTGTAACGACTTCGTCTAAGAAAGCTTTGCGATCCGACTGTAAATTGAGCAACTCATTAATGAGTGCTATCTCAGTTTCATTTTTCATATAAACCCTCTTAAGACAAATTCACTTACCGGTCGGTAAGCATTTTTAACTTACCAACTGGTAAGTTGTCAAGTAGAATGCTGTTTTGGATAACAAGCTGACCAATGACATAGGGTATTCAATATGACCGATACCAGAGACAAATTGCTTGATGTTGCGACTCGGCATTTTGCAGAACGAGGGTTCTACGGCGTCAGTATCGCCCAAGTATCAACCGAGCTTGGTTTAAGCAAGCAAGCTCTATTGCACCATTTTGGTAACAAAGAAAAACTGTACGCGGAAGTTTTAAAGCGGATATCTGATGACCTGATGCAGCAGATTTCATTATCAGAGAAAGGCACATCCGGAACAGCACATGCACAGGCTGTCTTTATTTCGATATACCGAAATGCAAAGAACAACCTCGACGCGACACAATTGCTGGTCAGAGAGCTGTTGGATAATAAACAGAGGGCGAAAGCGGCACAACATTGGTATCTGATCCCTTTTCTTGAGACATTAACTGATATTGTTATCAGCAGTGGGAGGAAAAAACACTTGTCTACAGCTCAAGCACTCGCGGTGGTTTATCAGTTTATAGCCAGTATCCACTATTTTTTGATATCGGGAACCACCCTGCAGTCAATGTTTGGCATCCAACAATATCAAGAGCTTGATCATGTATATGAGCACGAACTAATGACAACCATAGCCAGTCGGCTTGAGACTCTGTAGACACCCAAGTTGTTAGTTTTAGCTAAGTGTTATCAGGTCCAACACAAAACAGGAATTGGATGCTCTGCACTTATGGACTCTGGCCCGTTACAACGATTGGCTTTGATTCTCAACATATGCCTTTAGAAACAAACCAATCGTATCCTGAATGCCTTCAACCTCTGACTTTTTAACAAACTTCAGATTCAAATCATGCTTAGATTTGTAGTACTGCGTCACTAATTTTTGGAAACGATTCATTGACGACGTCATCACAATTGGAGCACTCGGAAAGCGATCGATGATCAGATCGACTGAGGCGTGTTGTCCGGTGATACGGTGATTGGTCTTAACAAACTGATCATGCGATTTACCACCCTTCTCGTCAGGAATATTACAATCCATCAAAGCCAACACAATATCAACCTGCAAAGACGCGACCTTCTTTAGCGAAGATAAATCACCAATTTTGAGCACCTTGATGGATTTCAGCTTGTCCCTTTGCCACGGCGTCGTATCCTCTTTATCGATGATCTTTCTAGTTTCATTCAAGACGAAATTTACCAACAAATCCATTTGCTCCCGATCGTCTTCAACAATTAGGATGGCGTGTTGTTCCTGAATAGGTTGCGCGTCGCTGCTCATTAATTTGGTAAGGTGAGTTTTAGCAACCCCTGTATACATCAAGTGACTTAAAATTACAGCCACAAACCTAAGCTTGTTACTTTTTTACACGTTTCTACCTGGCTGCTTGGCAGAATCAACGAAAACGATTTGCTCATCACTCGGAGGCTCAAACCAAGACCAAAATAGGGATAGCATTTCAGGCGTCATCGTATAACTGCGTGGGTCAGACTGACCATTTCTTGCTAATGCTCTTGCCTTGCAAACTTCAAAGTCCAGCTCTAGGTAGTGTATTTCCACTCTTAAATCATTATCGTCTGCCCAATGCCTTATCTTCTCCCGATCAGACTTCCTCCAAAACCCATAGTCCATCACTACCGGCACACCCAATTTTACAAGCTGAATTGCTTGCTCTTTAAACAGGTTTTCCAACGTGGTCTTACGTTGCTCAAAAACCTCTCGCTCCATGTGCTCACCAAACAAGGGAATCATCCATGCATCAATGCTTAGATCAAGCGCAGAAACTTTCTGACATAGGTGTTTTGCGTAAGTGGTTTTGCCCGATCCGACAAAACCACACAAACAATACACATCAACACTGGCGCTGTTACGGTTGCTCATTGATTGCACGCTTGATAAGCATCGTATAGGGTCTTAAAGCAATCATCGGCGGCCGTCAGATCTTGCCCCTTTGAATAAGAATTGGGGATGGCCAAACAAATCAATCCCGCTGATTTGGCTGCGGCAATACCAGCCGAGGTGTCTTCGAATGCAATGGCGTTCTGCGGTTCTACGCTCAACTTTTCGCAGGCTAATAGATACACATCTGGCGCCGGTTTACCTCGAGCTACGTCACTGGTCGTGGCGTATGTAGTTACGTATCGATCTAGATTATTTAAGCCCACACTGCGTAAAAGATCCTCTTTGCTAGCACCAGTGGCAATGGCCATTTTCCTACCATCATCCTGAGCAGTCACCAAGGTAGATTCTACAGTGGGTAACATGGGTGGTGGAGTGATCAAGAACTTTTCAGCAAAGAGAGCTCTCTTTCTGTTTGCAAGTGAATCCACATCAATAGACAGCCCGTAAGTCTCAATAAACACCAACGCGTTTTGATTGGTAGGGATGCCGTTATGATGCTGAATGTATTCATCCACCGAGACGTCTACATCATATTCTGACAAGGTCTGTCTCCAGCAGGCATAGTGTAATGTCTCGCTGTCTACGAGGGTTCCATCATGATCGAAGATCAATGCGTAATCCTTCATTACTGTCCTTACTCTGAATGAGAGTATTTTGGTATTTAGCTATAAAGTCTAACTGCATAAGTTAATACAAGCTTAGTTTATCGATAGAATTTCATGCTATTTTTTCTTTTGGTTTAAGCTCTTCTTGTAATGCGTAACAGCTTGTCTAACAAGTTGTTCATCGATTTCAAAAATTACGTCATCTTCAATCAGGTTTACGCAACTAACCTCTAGTAAAGTTCCATCTGCTAAACGGTGGACTGAGCTCGATCTTAGCGACTTCTTTTTAGACATACTGGTTCTCCTTTTTCAGTACATTTAGACGTTGAATTTTAGGTAGGCCATGCAAACTCCATATTGCTCGGCCAGCAATGCAAAATTATGAACAACCTATCCATAACCCGAAATGTAAGGAAGAGATGATAAGTTGTTACCAACGTCCGACTCATTATCAGTTCGATATCTCGAAACCACGCTGGCATGTAAATAATAGGTTAAAGCAATAATCCCAGCTTCACTCATAAGGGTGAAATTACTGGTGTTTCATTGTTTAAATCAGACTCATTCTTGTTATGCTAATAAAAAACATCACGGCTTAGTTCATCATGCTTTACGACAATATTCTTCAAACCGTTGGCAATACTCCAATCGTCAAAATAAACAAACTCGCTCCTGAGCACGTAAACCTGTATGTAAAGGTAGAGGCGTTTAATCCGATGGGATCAGTCAAGGACCGACTGGCACTGAATGTAATAGAGCGAGCAGAAAAATCAGGGGAACTAAAGCCAGGTCAAACAATAATTGAAGCCACAAGTGGCAACACTGGCATAGGTCTGGCCATGGTTTGCGCGCAAAAGGGCTATCCCCTTGTGGTTACCATGGTTGAGTCCTTCAGTGTTGAGCGACGTAAATTAATGCGCTTTTTAGGCGCGAAAGTGGTTCTTACTCCGGCGCCCTTGCGTGGAAACGGCATGGTAGAAAAAGCTAAGGAGCTGGCTGCTGAAAATGGCTGGTTCATGACTAGGCAATTTGAAAATGAAGCGAATGCTGAAATGCACTCTAGAACCACTGCACCCGAAATCCTCAACTCTTTCGAGGGAAAGTCACTGGACTTTTGGGTAACTGGCTACGGCACAGGAGGGACGCTTAAGGGCGTAGCTCGCGTTTTACGTGAGCAAAGTCCAAATACCAAAGTGATTGTTTCAGAGCCCACTGGCGCCAGCCTCATTTCTTCAGGTAAAAGACAAGCAAATAACGACGATGGCTCACCAGCCGAGACTCACCCAAATTGGGAACCACATCCCATTCAAGGATGGACTCCAGACTTCATTCCTAAGCTCACGGCCCAAGCCATTGACTCTGAGTACATTGATGAGGTGATGACAATCGATGGGCCTACTGGAATGAAATGCTCGAAAGACCTGGCTCAGAAGGAGGGGATCTTTGTTGGTATTAGTGCAGGTGCGACCTTTGCTACTGCATTAGAGGTATGTGAAAAAGCGCCTGCGGGAGCAAATGTGTTGTGCATGCTGCCCGACACCGGTGAGCGTTATTTGAGTACGCCTTTGTTCGCTGATATAGAAGAGGGAATGAACGACGAAGAAACGGCAATCTCTAAATCCACACCAAGCGCTCAGTTACCAGAATAATTATTTCGGAGAAACCATGAAAAGAATCTTGCTGGGTTTACTCGCTAGTGTCGCATTCGATGTCCAGTCACAGCTCGAAGGTGTTGAGTATGAATGGGAAGATAAGCGCAATAAGAACGGCATACTCATCCAGACCAGCTCCGTAGATAACTCTCCATTCAGAGCAGTACGCGGAGAAATGGCGGTTCAAGCGTCTGTCAGCAGTTTAGTGGCGCTTGTAGAGGATTTACCCGCATGCCCAAAGTGGGCCGATTTATGTAAGGAGGCTTACTTGGTGAATCGCGTTTCCTCAAGTGAAAGCTATGCTTACATCTACAATGACGTTCCATTTCCTGTGAGTGACAGAGACGTTCATTCACACGTTATCTGGAGTGTAGACGAAGAGTCTGGAAAGGTGAGCATGACAAGCCGTGCAACTGAAGGTGGGCCAGAGAAAAAGAAAAAAGCCGTCAGAATAATGGATGCTGTGTCGCAATGGCACTTCACTCCCTTGGAGGACGGCTCGACTAAGGTAGAGAACTTTGCTCACATCGACCCTAATGGTCCGACACCAGCATGGATCACCAACTTACTTCTTGTCGATTCTCCCTATAAGACCATGTTGAAAATGCGCGAGCTGGTTGAATCCGGAGTCTACAACAACGTGAAAGTTAACTTCTTATCCGATTGAAGCCACCGCCAAAAAGCGCCGCAAAAGGCCCTTAGTAAACAATCGGGCTTTGATTACACTGAGTTGGCCCTAGTAAATCAAGTGCCAGCTCGTCATGGTCAATAGGCTTAAACTCTCACCGAGGTTTTAGCCCTGACGACAAATATCATTTTCTATTTACACACCATGTTGTCTAATAAAGCCATGAAGTTTTTTAATCGAGGTCTGTGCCGATGAATCACAGCGTGCAAGATTCCAAGGCCATCACCGACCTAAATCAAGCCATAGAAAACCCTTCCGAGTGGCTCACAAACGCGCTGAGCGTGCCGCGTATTGAAGAGTTAATACAGGTCTCGGATTGTAATATTAAAGTCTATCGCTGGGGTAACCCTGAGAACCCTCCGTTGGTCTTGATGCACGGGTTTCTGGCTCATTCTCATTGCTGGGCGTTTATCGCACCGCATTTATCCAAAGACTATTATGTGGTGGCCTTTGACCACACCGGCATGGGTGACTCTGGTTGGCGAGATGAATACAACGAGCAGGTTCGTGTTCGTGACTTAATGGGAGTGTGTGAGCAGTTTGGTTTGTTTGATCTAGATGAAAAGCCGTTTATCTTAGCTCATTCTTATGGCGGGCGAATCGGTACCGCGGCTGTCACTAAATACCCAGAAAAATTCAATGGCCTAATCATTTGCGACTTAATGATTATTCGCCCTGAAGTAATTCAAGCGAACATCGAAATGTTCCGACCTCCGGGTGGTGCCAGAGACCCGAACAAGCCGAATCGAGTATATCCAGACTACGCATCAGCCCGGAAACGGTTCATCCTTTCCCCACCTCAAGACGTAGAGGTTCCGGAGTTAGCCGACTTTATGGCCTACCATTCGCTGAAAGCGGTCGAAGGTGGTTGGCAGTGGAAATTTGACCCAAGAGTATTCGCTAAGACCCAAGACAATGAGCCATCTTGGGGAAAAATTGGTGAAAACGTAGTCAAAGCTCCGGGACGCAAAGCCATAGTCTATGGAGAGGGCAGCTATCTGTTCAACCATGATTCCGTAGACTACGTATATGAACTAACCGAAGAGTTCAAAACCGATAGGTTTCCGATTATCGGCATACCCAACGCTAGACATCATTTAATGCTGGATCAACCTATGGCGTTTCTAACTGCCCTGAGGTCGATATTGAGTTTCTGGAGAAACTGATATGCCCCTAAATCAGTACCTTCAAGAAACCTTCTATTACAACTTTTCAGACGCTGCTATTCAAAGTCTGATTGCTCCCTACGCAATCGAACAAGACCCAACGGCCCAGGCGGTCGCGATCTATAACCGCATCAGAGACGGTTGGCGTTACGATGCATACCAATTCCATATGTTGCGAGAGCACTTCAGTGCAAGCGCAATTGTGCATCGCCGTCATGGCCATTGTTTGGACAAATCGATTTTGCTGATTACTTGTTTTCGTGCATTGGGGTTACCCTCGAGAATTCATTTAGCAAAGGTAAAGAACCACATTGCTGTAGAGCGGGCTATTGAGAAATTCAAGACTGACGAACTCACACCTCACGGTTTTGTCGAGGTCTTTTTAAACGACAAGTGGGTTGCTTGTACACCTGCATTTAATAAGGAGCTCTGCGACGTGCTTAATGTCGATGTGCTGGAGTTCGATGGTAAGACTGACTCGATCTTTCAAGCTTACGACAAGAATCAAGGACAGTTTATGGAATACCTTGAAGACTACGGAACCTTTATTGATTTCCCTTATGAGTTTGTGATCGACAATTTGGATGCTCATTATCCCAGTTTCAAATCCATGAGAGAACAGTCTCCAGTATTTTCTATTTAATTTAGATAGGTCAAACGGGCATACAACAGCGCTTGTAGCGTTTCCCACTGCCACAAGGACAAGGTCCCTTTTTACGCAATCGATTTTCTATGTCCATTTCTTTCATATTTTGCTTGTAGAATCTGCTAAGCAACTCATAAAGCCGAGGATGTTTTCTTGCCAGTAGTTTTGGGCGCTCAAAAAAGAATTCAGACGCCACCGCCAAAAACTCCTGTTGATTAAAGGCGCCATAGTCTCGAATACCGTTATCGGTGAGCGCAATTTCGTCCATCTTATTTTGCACAAAGTCCACCCAAGTCATCACGCTATGAAACTTATGCAAACGTTCAGGAATGCCATCGCAAACGCCATCCATCATGTCCACAAGATGCACAAACTCATGTACTCCGACGTTTGACTTATCCAGTTCATTGCTGAACCCAAGATGTAAGTGCGGACGGCTCAACGCCATCTTTCCCGCCATCGGTCCGGTACCGACCATGCCACTGTAAAACGAGTCTTCTGCACCGCATTCAAACGCGTCGTTGAATAAACCCGGCAAGAGGAAAACAGCCGCCAAATTAAAATAATGCCAATTTGGGAACCCCCAAACAGGAATCACGGCGCTAGCGGCAACGAGCAATCGATCGATATCGTTAACCTCAAATGCACCGGCTTCGATTCGAGTTGAGTTAATAAATAGTAAACAGCGTTGCTCAAATACAAGCCTGTCTTCTTTTGATAACGCTCGGTAAAACGCCACATGTTCAAGCAATAGCCTTGACCAATCGGACTGCCATTGAACAGCTTGTTCGTCTAACACCTTTGGATGAATACCGAACCAAGATCGAATCCAATTCAATATTCTCATGATCACGCGTGCCCAACCTCATTTGCTAGCAGCTCGTATGAGCGACATCGATCTTCGAAGTAATAGATATTAGAAACCGCCATGATTTCATCAGCCCCAAACTCCGCCGCTATAGCTTCGAGTTTACTCTTAACCTGATAAGGTGTCCCAACGGCTCTTAATCGCTCCCTCTGTTGCATAAATAGTTCAAGTTGTGGATTACTGGCTAGGCCTAATGCTTCCTTGGGAGGTAAAAATTTGTTCCCAGATCGTCCGGTGATAAAGCGAAAAAAGTTTACATCAAAGGTGCGCTGTTGTGCCCTCGCTAATTGTTCGGTTTCGGCACAGAAAACGCCTATTGTTAAAATGGCATAGGGTTCATCGTGCGCTGCACTAGGCTCAAACCGAGACTTATACAGCTCAATGGTGTCTAAACTGACGGCGGGATTGATGAACGCACCTAGGTTGTAAGGTAATCCACGTTTGGCGGCTAAAATAGCGCTGTCCTCACTGGAACCCAACATCCAAATTGGAAGTTTCTTCGGCGGTTTAGGACTTACCAATGGTCGCGCAGCGGGGTTGCGCAAAAAGTTCTCAAGTTCCTTAACTTGGATCTCAAAATCGCCGAAGTTTGGGAGACCCGATCTAGCTAACGCTGTGGCGGTAGACATATCCGTACCCGGCGCACGTCCAACCCCCAAGTCAATTCGATCTGGATACAAATTCGCCAATAACGAGAACTGTTCTGCAACTTTATAAGGGCTGTAATGTGGAAGCATAATCCCACCAGAGCCTAGCCTAATAGACTTTGTGGCGGCACCGAGTGCCGACAGCATAACCTCCGGTGCGCTACCAGCCAAAGCATGAAAAGCATGATGCTCGGATACCCAAAAGCGACGGTAACCGAGCGACTCCGCTTGCTTCGCCATTTGAACTGTTTCCTGCAGCGCAATACTTGCTGAGTCATAATCACGAGCAAATGATTGATCTAGTATCGAAAGTCTCATGTTCGAATAATGAGGACTAAATGGCTTTGATACAAGACGAAGCTTCGCTAAAAAAAACCCTAACTCGAATAAACCGAGTTAGGGCTTAAGAAACAATCAATAGGTTCAGTTAACACGCAAATTTCGAGTCATGCTGACACCTGATAATTGTCATGGGTAACAATTTGGACACCATTCCATTAGCTTCCAAATACAGTTTTCACGATTGAAATTAACATTTCCTTGTCAAAAAAAGGGATGATAATGATCGGAACAATACAAATTGTTCGAACTGACTTTCGCATAACATACCTCTTTTGTTGAACGGCTCGGCGGTTCGCCGACAGGTGATCATTCAACAAAGCGAGTATAACAAAATACTGTTTTTTTGTACAGTATTTTGACATCAAATCTACGAAAACCTCACTCGCCTATCACGCTCATAAAGACCGAGTCACTTGCGTGACCTGAAACTCACTAACATCTCTGAATCGTAATCGAGACTGTACAAAAATCGCATCGTTAGGTTGTTAAGTTGGTGCCCCATTTCCAACCAAACGAGGAATTCTAATGAAATTACTACGACCCATCATAGCGATTAAAGGCGTTTTGCTCATAGCCACTATTGCACTGATCACCACGACTGCGCAAGCGGGCAACTATACAAAAAACAAAGTCAAAAAAGACATTGTAGATACCGCAGTAGCGGCTGGCTCTTTCAATACGTTGGCGACGGCATTGAAACAAGCCGGGTTAATTGAGACGCTTAAAGGGGAGGGTCCTTTCACGGTCTTTGCCCCAACTGATGCGGCTTTCGAGAAGATCCCAGCTGAGCAGTTGCAGGCCATACTCGCTGATAAAGAATTGTTAACATCAATCCTCACCTACCATGTGGTTGCAGGAAAAGTGAAAGCCAAAGACGTTGTGAAACTTAACTCCGCAACAAGCCTTGAGGGCTCTAGCTTGAAAGTATCTAGCGCGGATGGCGTACAGATCAATAACGCTAACGTGATTAAGACAGACATCATCACCAGCAACGGTGTGATTCACGTGATCGACTCAGTTTTGGTACCCGGAGATCAAGTCGCTGGTCACTAAGTAGCTAATAAACCTGTAGTTAGGGAAAGCCCTTGATTTTGCTAAAACAAAGCATCAAGGGTTTTTTCCAGCAAAGCGTTAGCCACCCGCCTGCCCTTGATACCTTCGGCCAGTTTGTGTTTCCTTCCTGCAGACTCAATATACATCGCTAGATACTCCGTCCGCTTTGACCCCGATTCCGATGATGACGTCACTTTCGTGGAGAATTGTTCAGGGTTGAATATGGCAATCGACTTGCTAGAAAAGAGTAAGCCAAACCAACGGCGTTCGATTTTCACCATACGTCCTTCTCGATCAAACTCCGATTTTATCGAGCTTCCTAAACTGTACAGACTCGCTAACAGAACGACTGATCCGATGGCTAAAAAAATGTAGCCCGGCCACCAATCTTGGTTAATCGTGAAATACCCGGCGCCAGCAAAAATAGCCCCGAACACCATACCCGAGATACTCCATTGCCAATATCTGCCTTGCTCGCTGATTAACTGTGTGAACCGTCCTCTGTCTATTAACAAAAACTGTTCAGAAAGGTTTTGATTTGCCGTGAGTGACAATTGCTCCTGATGCTTGGACAGAAAACTATCGGGAATCTCTAAACTCGAAGATGTTGAGTTGGCTTGAGCCGGCGCGATGTTAACTTCCCATGATCGGGAAAACCTACCCATTTTCTGAGCGGAAAAATCTGCTTCAACGGCGAGCTCCCAGTAGGTTCGTGAACCGTTGGATCTGTCTTTAGTGTATAGGCCTTCATGGGGTAACTGGGCTACACACTGAACTCGGATACCATCCGCATCAGGTTCTGTATGAATGGGGATATCTTCCTGCCATATTATTTTGGTCTTTGTATCGTCACCAGACTTATAAGACTGTTTACAGGTCAGTGTGCCTTTCATCGCCGGCAGCGAATGCATTCGATTGCTAAAATGTCTATTGCTCAATACAAACCAAGCTCCAAAATCACCGCCGATACTTGGAGACAAAGGATCCAAAAATAATGGTGTTGGTCCGAATCGCTTGTAATCGCGCTGCACCTTGATCCCAAACCCAGTTATCAAAACGCCAACCAAAACAAACAACAGTACAAAGAGTGCGGCATAGTTGCCCTTAGCTAACTCGTCGGGCAGTGAAAGGATCGAGAAGAACAGACCAAAAAGTAAAAAGACAGATCCGAACCAAATGATAAACCAACTGCCAGATTTCTGGTCACTGCTGATTCCTTCTCCACTTTGCTGTTTGCGACTTTGAGAGTCAGGCTCTTCCTTTCGCAAACTAGCCCACGCAAAAAAGCCTCCGATCACACAAAATGTCAGTACGAAGATCAATGCGAATCCTACTTTTTCCCACCGATATGTACGGTCCAATATTGCTTCAGCTGGATTCGAAGGATTGACTAACGCGGTAGCAGACCCGCTTCGTCTATCTTTGCTCAATCGGTAATAAAGCTCTTGCCAATAGTCTCCAATGTTGTCACTGGATGTCCCAAGTGCGATTCGGTCTCCTTGGTAGCTTATACCGTTGTATTGATAGTCAAAGAATCCTTTAACGATGTAAGTTGTCGAGTCATCACCGTAGTTTCGCTTCAAATCTAAGGAAACAATGTCAGCTGGGACCTCATACCAAGAAGCTGTTCGAAAATAGTCTATCGTCATCCTTCCAGCAGACATGTAGGCAACGGCTAGGCCTGCAAAGAGAAAAACTAATCCGAACAGTGCTCCAAACCAACTTCTTCCTGAATCTTTTCTTGTCATTCCTTATTTCTGTAGTGCAATGGTCTCACAGCGACATTATTGAATAGACTGACCGTTGTTTCAAATGACTGCCACTGCTACCTTGTGGTTGCTGACAACGGCTAAATTCAAGAAACGATTAGATTAAGAACGACAATGAGTATAGAAATTTCCCAAGTATTTGACGGTTTGGTGTCACAACAACTGCCAGCTCTTAAAGGGTTGTTAATCAAAGCAAAGGAGTTTTCATCTGCTAATGAGTACGACGATTCCGCTTTGCTGCAGACACGTCTAAGCGAGGATATGCATCCCTTAAAATGGCAGATACAGACGGCCTGTGAACTGATACTGAGAGGCCGGGACCGACTAACTAATCACCAACCCACCAACTTAAACTTCGAACAAGACGACTTTGATACTTTGATACAAAGAGTAGCTTCGATTGAGACTGAACTTAGTACTCTAGACAAAAACACTTTGAATTTATCCGCTGATCGGGAGTTCGAGCTTCCCGTAGGTCCAGACATGGTACTGACCTTGTCCGGTCGAGATTACGTTCTAAAATTCATGTTGCCGAATGTTTACTTCCATCTCACCACGACCTATGCGATTTTAAGGATGAAGGGCGTCGAAATTGGCAAACGCGACTTTATGGGCCCGATTTTATAGCTCAACCTGAATTGCAATCATTGTTTGCCCAACGGTCTGAGCCGGACTGCAATTGAACAAATCAGAATAAGTTTGAGTATACTCATCATTTGATGAGCTAAATTACAACAAAAGGAAGGCGTTTCAGTATGAGAAAACTAAGCATGATCGACACCGGCTTTTTGTTAGCCGAGAATCGAGAGACCCCAATGCATGTGGGTGGGGTTAACTTGTTTACTTTGCCTCCAGATGTTGATGAACAAGAATTCCTACATGGTCTCGCCGCTGGGCTTCGATCCGATGATGAACTACAGTCACCTTTTGGCGATCATCTGAAGATGGGGCGCCTTAAGCTAGCGGGCCCCTTATACTGGGAAAGAGAAAAGACACTCGATCTGGAGTACCACATCCGTCACTCTGCACTGCCAAAGCCTGGTCGTTATAGAGAACTTTTTGCATTAGCTTCCAGGCTGCATGGAACGCTGTTAGATCGCAATCGACCATTGTGGGAAATGCATCTGATAGAAGGTCTGCAAAACAGGCAATTTGCTACCTATTCTAAATTTCACCATGCTGCTGTCGATGGCGTCAGATCGATGCACTTAACTCAATCTATGTACTCTTTTGACGAAAATGCTCGCAGCCAAGGATCAGCATTCTCCATCGACGCACAACGTCGATACCGTGCAAAATTAGAGCAACGCCGAGCAAGAGAATTCACTGAGGAAGAATTACGTACAGTTTCAGAGGCAATCAAGCAAACTTTTGATACTAGTAAGCACGTACTTGGGTCTTTACGACGCTATGTCAATGGCTGGAGAGGTAAGGGCGGCGCGTTAGCGCTACCTTGGATGGATGTGCCAAAAAGTTCGATTAACGTACCGGTTGATGGCGCGCGTCGGTTTGTCGCACAATCCTGGCCGTTCGAGCGAGTAAGAGCGGTTGGAAGAGCGTTAGGGGGTACCTTTAATGACGCGGTACTGGCCATGTGCGCGGGCGGTTTACGCACCTACATGCAAAACCATAGTGAGCTTCCAGAACAATCGATGAAGGCCATGGTGCCGGTTTCATTGCGCCAGAAGGATGACATAGATTCATCCAACGCTGTCGGTGCAATTAGTGCCGATTTGGCGACTAACATTGCTGACCCTGTGCGGCGATTTGAACAAATTCATGCGTCTATGAACGCTGGTAAAGAGTTGTTTCAAGGCATGAAACCGCGCGAAGCGGCATTGATGTTGCAACTAATACAGACGCCAGGTTTGCTACTTATGCCGCTGGGGCTAATGAGCAAACTCCCGCCTTACAACACTATTATTTCGAATGTGCCAGGACCCAGACAAACGATGTACTGGGAGGGCGCAAGACTCGACGGAATTTACCCTGCATCCATCGTGACTGAAGGGGTAGCACTCAATATCACGCTGGTCTCTTACGACAAGAATGTCGATTTTGGCATCACAGCCTGTCGAAGATCCATGCCTCAGGTCCAAAGACTTATCGACTACATGGAAGATTCTCTCTTTGAGTTAGAACAAGCCGCCGGTCTGATTACCGAGAAACCAAAACGTAAACGTTCAACAAAGAAGAAGGTTGCAAAGCGCAAAGCTAAAAAAAAGGTCGACGCTCTGTGAGATGAAAAGCCAGTCCGAATAGTAGTTAGTTTTATTGTTTGGACTTTTTCAATAGATGAGGAGCATCGGTTTTGCTAGCATAAATTGGAAATAATCCAAAAGACCTAGTCCATTCGGGTCGTGGAGGGCATATGAACTACCGAAAGTTGTTTTTTTCATCTTTATGCGGTCTGTCATTATTCAACTGTATACAGCTTAACGCTGAAATAGTTGGAGGCTCAGTAACGGGGGGTAGCTCATTTTCCAATGGCGGAGCTTTCTTTAAGCTGACACCACCACTAACGAAACAACCAAGTGGAGACCCAACAGGCGGCTCAACGAATAGTGTGGGTTTTGACAATTTTAATGATGACAATCTTTACGCATTTGATGAGGGCCAAAACATTGAACTGAGTAGTTCTTTGAGCGTGGACATACTCGCTTCAACAGGCATGTCGGGCTCCATTTCTTCTGGTTCAATAGTCGCCAGCCATTACCTTATTTACGACCCAAGTACCACGAGATCAATAGAGGGATGTGTTGATTTCGATGCCGATATTTTTGCCGTCATAACCAGCAGTAGTAATATGAACGCAAGTGATATGAATCTGGCAAATGATGATGTTAACTATGTCAGCACGAGCTTACGAGGCTTAGAATCGGGCGACTCGGTTTCTTTTCCTGATGCAGATACTGTGTGTATCAACTTCACGGCTAGCAGCCCCGGAGATTACATTCGCGTTATCACCGATTTTTCTCCTAATGCCGCAGACCCAGACCAAGATGGCATATTCACAGAATTCGAGGACCTCAATGGCAATGGCAACCCTGACGACGATGATACGGACGAGGACGGCACACCAGACTATTTAGACAATGATGACGATGGGGACGGATTACTGACTTCTAATGAAGCACCCGATGCCAACGAAGACAACGACCCCAGTGATGCCAGAAACAGCGATAATGACTCGCTTGCAGACTATCTCGATGCTGACGACGATAATGATGGTGTATTAACGAACCTTGAGGGGGCTGACCCCGATGAAGACGGAGACCCAACGGACGCATTAAGAACCGATAGCGATGACTTACCAGATTACTTAGACACTGACTCTGACAATGACAACTTGGAGGATGGAGCAGAAGATGCCAACCAAAATGGCATCAGAGATTTAGTTGAGACTGATGCTCGTGATGCAGATACTGATAACGATGAAATAAATGACGATATTGACAACTGCCCCTTAGAAGCGAACTCTGATCAACTGAATAATGATGGAGACACAGACGGTGATCTGTGCGACGCCGACGATGATAACGACCTAATCCCTGATGATACTGACAACTGCCCCTTTACCGCTAATTTTGATCAGGCCGATGACGATTCTAATTCCATTGGAAACGCCTGCGATACGAACGATGTCAGCTGTTTCCCCATCACGACTAAATCTAAATCGGTATCACTAATTTGCTTATAAACAGCAACGGATCAAGTTTGACACAAGCTCACGATTCGTTGCGAAGACTCGATCAAATAATGAGAAATCAACTATGACGCTATTCAGACTACTTTGCTTATTCTCTTTAATAGGCCTGCCCTCACTTAACCAGGCACAGAGTAACTACACCGCCTCTGAACAAGCAACTCAGTTGGCAAACAACTCTATTATTGTTGATGGTCACATAGACGTACCTTACCGTATTTACGATGAATGGGTAGATATTGGAGTAGCCACGCAGGGAGGGGACTTTGATTACCCGAGAGCCGTAGCTGGGGGGTTGAATGCGCCCTTCATGTCCATCTACGTTTCTGCCAGTCTCGATGGAACAGACGCCTCAACACGCAGAGCCCACCATTTAATCGATCATGTAGAAGCCATTGTTGGACGATGGCCGGAAAAGTTTGCCATCGCTCGGTCACCTGACGACATCCAAAAGCACTTTGAAGAGGGATTGATATCGCTTCCATTGGGCATGGAGAACGGCGCGCCATTGCAAGGTGATCTAACAAAGTTATCGGAGTTTTTTGATCGCGGCATTCGTTACATTACTTTGACTCATTCAAAATCGAATATCATTTCTGATTCCTCTTATGACCTGAATCGCCAATGGGGTGGTCTCAGCCAATTTGGCAAACAGGTGGTAAAGGAGATGAACAGGTTAGGCATTATGGTTGATATTTCTCATGTCTCTGATGATGCGTTCTATGATGCCATCGAGGTAAGCGAGGCACCCATGATAGCGTCACATTCATCGCTGCGAACTTTCACGCCAGGATTTGAACGAAACATGGACGATGCGATGGTGAAAGCGCTGGCCAAGAACGGTGGCCTTATCATGATCAATTTTGGTTCCACGTTCGTTGAAAAGACGGCAAGAGAATGGTCCGATAAACGCTCAGAGGCCATCAAAGAGTTAGAAGCTAAACACGGAAAGGATAGTGATAAGGTAACCCAGTTTAGGAACACCTACCGTCAAAATAACCCTTTCCCCTACGCAAATTTAGACCATGTCATTGAACACATTGACTACGCTGTGAAGCTCGTTGGTGTAGACCACGTTGGCTTAGGGTCGGATTATGATGGAGTGGGTGATTCTCTACCGATTGGTCTCAAAGATGCCTCGACTTACCCAGCCTTGATTCAAGGTTTATTAGATAAAGGCTATTCGGAGGATAAAATCAAAAAGATTCTCGGAGGAAACTTATTAAGAGTATGGCGTGAAGTGGAAGCCATTGCTTCTGGGAGCTAAGCGGTGCAGCACAAAACCGAATCCCGCAATTTTAAAAATGCACATTTGCTAGAACCACGCGCCGGAGAATTACAGACTCTTCGGCATAATCTCCATCGATTGTGTGCTCCTAATCCAGGCCCTATGACAGGCCCTGGTACCAATACTTACTTATACGGAGAATCTGAACTTGCCGTATTCGATGCTGGTCCATTAATGTCCGAGCATATAGATAGTATTCTTGCATGCCAAGATACGTTAAATGCACCAATTACGGCATTAATCGCATCTCATACGCACAGTGACCATAGCCCAGCAATTGCAAAGCTTGCAGAACAACTGCCTAACGCGCAAGTAATTGGCGCACCAGCCGAAGCCAGTCAAGACTACGAGGACCATACGTTCAAACCTAATATCGTTCCCGAGGACGGGGTTCTATTGGACCTAGCTCACGGAAGAATACGTGCCATTCACACACCGGGGCATGTCGCTAATCACTTTTGTTATCTGATTGAGGAACATAGCCTTTTGACCACCGGGGATCATCTAATGAATGGCTCAACGGTGGTGATTATTCCCCCTAAGGGAAACATGCAGCACTACATTCGATCTCTGCAAAAGCTCGAAAACTATAAAATCGATAGCATGGCGCCAGGACATGGAGCACTGATCAATAATCCAAAGGAACTGGTGGCTTGGACGATAAAGCATCGACTCGATCGGGAATCCAAAGTCATGCAAAAGCTAGATGGCTCGGCGAGCTCTTTATCGGAACTTGTTAAGCTCGTTTACGACGACGTGGATCCCGGTCTGCATCGGATTGCGGAGTTATCTTTGCATGCTCACCTAATCAAATTAGAGGCCGAGGGTAAGGCCAGAAAAACTTCTCAAGGCTGGTCACTCGGATAACGACGTGCAAACCTTAGGTACTTTAAGCTTAATCGCATAAGACTCACAAAAGCTCCTAGCCTGTTCTTTTTGTCCCAAAGTCAATGACGCGGAAACGAAGATACTGGAAGCTTCGCGCTCAAACGGCTCAAGCTCGAGCACTTTTTCTGCCCAGGATCGTGCATTTTTATGATCACCGGCTTGCATGTGTAACTGCGCTATCGCCACACCAAGAACGGGTTGCCAAGGACCTATGTGCTGAGGCTCATCGTCGTAACTTTCTTGCATCGCCAGATAGGCTTGAGTAAACATATCCAATGCGGCCTTTGGTTTTTCAGAAATCTGCAGTAACTCACCTAAGTTGATCATAGAGCGCCATTCCTTGCTATTCGCTGATATAGCCCGCTCGTATTGCTCGATTGCTCTTGGCAGTTTTCCCTCGGCGGAGTACACAAAGCCGAGCGCTTTTAATGCTTGTGAGCTTTGCGGAGATTCACGTACCGCCTTTTCAGCCATTAGACGCGCTCGTTCTAACATCATCTTTGCTTCAGGTGTACTCAGTTGTCCTGAGGCCAGTGCAGATGTTACCGAAGGTCGCTCGTTTGTATTTGCCAGTTGATTCTCGGGCCATCGAACTACCCGTTGAACCATTGCATTGGCAACGCCTGCTTTGGCGTGGCTGTTACTTTGCTCTACGCTCAAAACATCCTCGTACAGAGCTAACGCCGCTTCATTACTTTGCTCTTCAAATTCCATGTATAAGCCATCTGCTCGGGCAAGCTTTTCAGCTAGTTCCTGATTTGGCCGATCGTTCGAAATTGACCACCAAATGAAAACAGTCAACACCAAAACGCCAAACATTAGAGCGAACCAAACCTGTGTAGATCGAGACCCTGAAGGCAGTCCTTGAGTCTCAGTGTGTTTTATTCGATAGCCACGCTTAGGAACGGTCTCCACCAAATTAGGATGAGATGCTGATTCACCAAGAGCGGTTCTTAATCGCGAGACCGTTTTTGCTAACGTGTCGTCTCCCACCACCACTTTCGGCCACAGCTCTTTAATCAGAGTTTCCTTTGCGACCACGCTTTGATTTTCTCTCAATAAAATGAGCAAAAGGTCACCCACTCTCGGCTCCAGCCTTTCAACCGTATCGGTTAAGCGGTTCCTCAAGGAATAATCGTTAGTATTAAACTCCCAATCGCCGAAACGATGTGTTTTCGGGTTGGTTATGGGTTCATCAGCCATTGTTTTTTAGCTAGGTCAGGATTTAGTCAGGTTAAAAAGAGAAGATCGTCACGACTTAATTCATATGAAAGTGTCAAATTTACCGTATTCATAACCCGAAAATCAGTATTCTAAATAACAATGAAGGCATTAATCACATTTTTCTTAATCTTCGGTTTTATCGGCTTTGCTCACGGTAAAGACAACCAAGCTAAACAGCTTTCAACTGCTGAACTGAGGCATGATCTAAAGGTCTTGTTTACGACCTTAAAAGGCGCTCATGCAGACTTGTTCGTCAATCGCAGTGCGATCGACTATCAAAAAAAATTTGATGAAATCGATAGTCAACTATCTGAACAACTAGACGATTTACAAGTGAAAATGCTGTTCCAAGAGTTTGTTGCGTACGGCCGAATTGCACATGCAGGGATAGACTTCATTGATGAAGAATTTACCAATTACCGAAACCAAGGCGGCAAGGCGTTTCCTGTCTACGTGCGTATCGAAAATGGAATTTGGAGAGTTTCGGAAAACTTTTCTAAACAAGATCTGTCAGAACGCGAACGGATAACACACATCAACGATATCTCGGTTGACGTCATCTTTAACAACATATGGCGATATCTATCTGCAGACACCAGGGAGATTGCTAGTTCATTATTAGAATATAAATTGCCTCAATATCTGTGGCTATTGAATAGGGGGGAGGCTAAATCGTCGGATGTGTATAAACTGAGCGTTGAAAGAAATGGAAAACTTCGCCACGTCGAAGTAGAAGCGATTTCACGCGATGAGCTACAAACAAGAATAGACACGCAGTCACCTAATGAAAAACCTCAAAACCAGGCTCTCAGAGACTATAAGCTATTAGAATCTAACATTGGCTATCTAAAGCCAGGTCCGTTTTACAACGCCGAGGACCAAAATGATCTATGGAACAACTCACAGTTTGTCAGTTTCATTGATGAGGCATTCAATCACTTTATAGCCAACGATGTGCAACAATTGATCATTGATGTGCGCAAGAATCCGGGCGGCACAAACTCGTTCAGTGATGCGATGATTGCCTGGTATGCCACAGAACCGTTTAAGTTTGCCTCTCAGTTTATTGTGCGCTCTAGCCAGGAAGCGGAGAAATCCAATCAAGACAGAATTGATAGTTCAAATGCTGAGATCGACTCGGCTTCCGCTCAACTGGCTGAAGCCTACAAGAAGCACCAGTACGGGAGCACTTTTGAGTTCGAACTTGAGGATGCCTCACCCAGAGGTGGAAAGCGATTTATGGGTGATGTTTACGTCTTAATAGATCGACACAGTTACTCAAATGCGGCGTCCGTGGCGGCAATAACACAAGACTATGAGTTTGGTCTTGTTATCGGGGAAACCACCACTGACTTTGCTACCACTTATGCCTCCATGGAAACCTTTGTTCTTCCAAACACCAATCTACGTGTCGGCTTCCCCAAAGCACACATTATTAGACCATCTGGCGATAGAAAGGCCGGTCCTGTAATCCCATCCGTAAAATTAAATGGTCTGGATGAGGCCGTTGAACTGATTCTTGGTAAAAACTAAAAATAGGGGCCGACAACCTGGTGAATTGTTGTCGTTGGATTGATATCATCTCGATGCTTTTTGACACGCATTAATCAAAATCATGGAAAAGTTGATAGAAGGGCTGATGTACCGCGCCCGCTGGCTACTTGCACCAATCTATTTAGGGTTGAGCCTAGCTATACTCGCATTAGGGGTTAAGTTCTTCATCGAACTGGCTCATATTTTGACTGAAATTGTCCGCATGTCAGAAGCCGACATGATTTTGGTGGTTCTCAGTCTGGTGGACATTGCGATGGTTGGCGGCTTGTTATTAATGGTAATGATGAGTGGCTATGAGAACTTTGTCTCCCAATTGGACATAGCTGAGGAAGAAGAAAAACTCAGTTGGTTAGGGAAGATGGACTCATCGTCTCTTAAGGCTAAGATCGCCGCTAGCATTGTAGCCATCTCATCCATTCATCTATTGAAGAAGTTTATGGAAGCGGAGTCCGTAGACAACGACAAACTACTTTGGTATGTCCTAATTCACATGACGTTTGTCGTATCCGCATTTGCGATGGGAATCCTAGATTCTTTGGCTGCTCGACTTAATCGCAGCAATAACCAGACAGAATCACAGCGACAATAAAATCCCTAGAAGTTATGGAGCCACCAAACGTTTTATCGCCTCCGTTTTAACAAAATCGACCGCTCCCGCTAGCGCATCCAGCTTACTCGCTGCGGTTCCGTTGGCTATCTCATCAAACGTGACCAGCGAACCTCCAGATTCTACGGGCTCAATGTTAATGGTCCAGACGACGTTTACCGCCAGAGCCTGCAGAGGACCAAACGGCGCATTAAGGCGCAGTGTTTTCTCAGTTTGGACTTGAAGAATCGAGCCGTGAAACACGCTGTTACCTTCCCAGTCCTCTCGCCATAGTCCACCAGCTTTTGCATCCAAAGAGAGATTTGCCGAGTCACCAGAGTAGGTATGGTCAGGGTGCCACCAACTAGACGGTTCTAATAAACGCTTCCATAATTGGGGTGGTGACAAGCTGGATTCCATTTGTTGCTTTAAGACATACCTCTCGGGTGAGGATTCGACTACCTCTGCGTGAGCAACGGCGCAAAACAAGCAACTACAGACCATCAACCTTAATAGAATTCTCATCCAACATCTCCAACTAAATAAAGCAAAAAATAGCATATGATTTATGCCTGTAGTTGCCGGTGACGTCAACGCTATCGCGAAATACTTAATAAACCATAGGCCGAGATCAAGCTTAGTGACAACTTGCACTATCAATATCGAAGACCGATAGTGAGCCTCCCACTCGAGGGACATAAACTCGACTTTCATAGATCGATATATCTATGCCTTGCAATGCATCCTCAGAAAGTGGCTTTACTGTATGGCCACTCACTGCCCATGTTCGTGGATCATCGATTAGGGTGAGCCAATAATCACCGCAAGCAGACTTTGCTATTCCATCAATATCTTTGATCAGCTCTAAATCACCCTCAGAGCTAAACTCAGAAATTTTCTTGGTATTTAAGTCTATAGTCAGTAGCTGCTCACCACCGAAAACCAAGAACTCTTCCTCAATGTATAGACCATTTGCAAACTTCAAACTATCACTATCCTTTAGCCAAACAACCAGCTTGTCTTTCTGAAGTTGGTAAATCGCGGATGATGCGCTACCCGTGACAAACACCTCTCCCGATGGCGACACAGCAACATCGTTCAATGCTGGCAGTTCATCAGGGGCCCCAAACTCGGCAATGAGCTTCCCAGATTCAATATTGATTTTTAGCAAGCGATCGAAGTCAACCACATAGAGGGTATCACCGTGAACCATCAAGCCAGTGGGACTGTTCAAGCCATCTAACCATTTTAACTCTAACTGTGAGCCATCACTCGTTACGCGAGACACAAACCCGTTACCATCTTCTGCGTAACCATTGACGTTTGAAATAAAGATAGAGTCACTACCAGGATCATAAGCAGCTGACTCTGGCTGCGTAAATACGCCTTTTAATGTCCAGGCTTCAGTTAGGGTTTCACGACCGCGATCAGACAAGCTTGGACTTGAAAAGCTCGGTCCAGTAGCGCTTTGACCCAGCAAAAAGAGAGCAGCCGTAAATATCGACCTCTTAAGAGATTTAAACATGCTACTACGATGCAGAAGACTGAGTATATTTTGACAGGCTTTGCTGCATTTCGATGGAGAATTCTGGTTCATCGCCATCAGCCACTAATTTTCGAGGCTTTTCAGATTTCTTCGGCTGTGTCGACATCAATAAATCCAGTTTAGTTTGCAACTCCTTGTTTTGCTTATTGAGTTTAATCAGCTTTGATTGCAATTGCTGGGTTTTGGTCGATTGTTCTTTTGCCAAGACCTCTAATTCATTATCACGTTCAGCTTTTAGCGCAACATACGATGCTTTCAACTCATTGTATTTCGCAGTCCAGCGCTTAACCCGCCTAGACAGCTTCTTGGTCTGAGCTTTTCTGAGTTGCAGCTCTTCATGCTTCTTTTTAAGCTCTGATTTTAACGCGGCACACTTATTCAGAAGCTCATGGCGACTGGTGCGCTTAAAAAGTTTAGAAAACATATACCCTACCCAAAACTTGAGAGATACCCATCTACCAAGTCGTTTAATACCTATTTTGTTCTACTCGAACTCCTCCAAAATTTACAGTCTTTACTACTGTCTATCAAAAATACTCCTAGGTTTAATTTCCATCAACACACAAAACAACAAAAACGCGATTTTAGAAATCGCATTGTGTACCATTATCGATTGACATTAACTTTCAACAGACTTTAGAAGGGCGCACCATGACGATTCCTGAGAATGTTCTTTTCGCATTGATTGGAGGCGGGATGATCGGCCTATCTGCCGTGTTATTGATGTTTTTCCTTGGCCGAATCATGGGCGTGAGCGGCATTGCAGCCCAAAGCCTAAGCATGAATCCCCAGCCATGGAGAATTGGTTTTCTACTCGGGTTGATTTTGGTTTCTTATGGTATCTTCCATCTTGGTTTACCCATACCAGACGCCCCAAACTCAAGCAGTTGGCTAGTCGCCTTGGCGGGCTTAATAGTGGGCTTTGGCACACGCTTAGGCAGCGGTTGTACTAGCGGGCATGGCGTTTGCGGTATGTCTCGTTTGTCCTCACGCTCGATCTGGGCAACCATCACCTTTATGAGTTTTGGAGTATTGACTGTTTTTCTACTGAAAACTTTGGGGGGTCATCAATGAAATCTTTTGTTATCGCCTTAGTTTGTGGAACTCTTTTTGGAGCAGGCCTGCATATTTCTGGGATGAGCGATACGGCAAAGGTCATTGGTTTCCTAGACATCACAGGTCAGTGGGACCCTAGCCTTGCCTTTGTAATGGGCTCAGCATTGCTGATTACAACAATAGGATACCGCTTAATATTAGCCAAAGAAAAGCCAATATTTGCATCTGTCTTTGCGCTTCCCGGGGCTTCTTATTTGGATAGAAAACTATTAATCGGAAGCGCTCTTTTTGGGATAGGCTGGGGTATGGTTGGATATTGCCCTGGACCAGCGCTTGCTTCGATCCTATTTGGTTACACTGAGACTGTGTTGTTTGTTGCCAGCATGTTTGGAGGGTTTATTTTACATCGCTTGATTTTTAAATAGGTTTTTCCCGCGCGGCTTGTCTAAACGCTTTCACTGTCAAATCTTCCGGCTTTGGGTGACCTGGCCGGATTGACTCAAATAGAATATATTCGACGTACAATTCGTTCGACGAAGCCTCAAGCCACCCGAACGCGTTTTGCTTTGAATCGGCGTAACCAATTTTCTGATCAACTTCACATCCATAATCCAACGAATTAGATTGGGTAATCAACTTATCTAGATAACGATCACCATCAGGTTTATTGAGTTTGCTCTTTCGAACCGAACCCTTAGGAGCAATTAATTTCATTATTCGAAAAAAACTGGTGGATGACAGCGCCCCAATAGCAAATTCAGAGGCCACCATAGTTCGGTTTTGTGAGTCATCCTTCAAAAACAGATCGGATTGAATACTCGCGTGATAGTCACCACTCAGACTAATCACATTGCGAATTCCTTTGGACTTTATATACCCTAACAGTTCCGATTTCTCATCTTGATAACCGCTCCATGCATCGCTACTTTGCAACTTATAAGTGTCGCAACGATCATCTTCCCCTGTTCTGCTGAAATACATGGGGGTTAAAGGCACTGAGTTTGCCCACAGCTTCCAAGTTGCCGAAGAGCCACTCATTCGCTTTTTCCACCAAGCCTTTTGTGTATTACCGAGTAAGGTTTCGCCTTTTCCATTTGGCTCGTCTCTGAACAATCTGTTATCGGTCACAATTATCGAAACTGTTTCACCAAAGGCGAAGTCGCGGGTCAATGGACTATCGATATTGATTGATTTGGGTATCTTTTTGTCCAAGGCATTCACAATAAAACGAGGCTTAGTCACCATCGGTACAAATTCGAACCATGCCTGACTCGCGGCGGCTCTCAGCGCAGGATTGTGCTCATTGTAAGTATTGTCTTGCCAACTATTATCGGAAAACTCATGATCATCCCAAGTACAGATAAAGGGCCATCGAGCCCTTGCTTCCTGCAGATCACTGTCGCCTAAATACGCTCGATAAATATGACGGTAATCGGCTAAATCTGTGGCGGCTCGTCCACCAAACCTTCCTGGAACGCCCCCGGATGGAAGATTCTCTATCTTGCGAGGCTTTCCATCTGATTCCGTCAGATAGCCATCACTGTTGAGGAAGTCACGATTGAATTCATCGGTAAACTTTGCACCGATGCTTTCATAGATAAAGTCACCAAGGTGCAGTACCGCATCAAGTTGTTTGTTGTTGGGAAGTGCTAAGTCCTTCTCAATCATAATCCGCCAGCCATGGTGGTATCCTGCTTCATAGTCTTGACAGCATGCCCAGGCCAGACGCACTGATCTCTTATCTAAAGGGCTCGGGGCCGTTTTCGTTCTGCCAACTCTAGACACGAGTTTGTTGTCCAGAATGAAACGATAGAAATATACGGAATCAGGCAATAGCTGAGAAACAAGCACACTGCAGGTGTGGTCGGATTCCGCGCTCAAGGGTATTTCAGCACTTACTATCAGCTCTGAAAAATCAGCAACCAAGCTAACTTCCAAATTTGCTGACGCAAACCTTTTATGCTCATCTGGCTCGATCCGAGTCCAGACTACCACCGAATTTGGCAATGGATCACCGGAGGCGACTCCTTGAGGAAAATATTCGAGCGACTCCACTAAGGCCCCTGTTTCTTTGGGGTTTGCCCTCGGTGTGGAAGCGATGCAAAAGTATGAACCTACGACGGTACCCACTTGCTGCAAAAAGGCACGACGAGTCGAGTTCATCTTTTAGTTTCCGACAGCAAATACTTCATAGGTTGGCTGATAACCGCTCTGCCGACCTTGTCCAATAGCGATTACATCATTCAACCAAAGATATTTTTCAGCTCCGGTCTCAAAACTCACTTTTGTCACCAATGAATACTCGTCAGGATCAATTTCTTGCCCTTGAGCCATTTTCTTGTGAACTTCTTTATCTGCCAAAAGACGGCCTTGATAGGACATGTAAATATGTTCGCCATCGTCCGTCAGTAACACCAGACGTACATCAATAATCATGGCTCCGTCAGTACGAAAGCGCACCCAATCATAGCCAGTTGGTTCCACTGTGCCGGTCAGATCCACACCCTCAAATTTCCCCCCGATGATAGGCACGATTAATCGCCTACCTTCCGCGGTGTTGCCTATTTGGTGAGCCTTCGATGGATCTACGTCTAATGCCATGGTGAACAGGTGTTTAGAAGATAAGTTCATTTGAGTTTGTATAGTTACTATTTAGGTGTTTTAACGACTTGGGTTAATGGTAAATAAGGTCATTTCGTTCTGCGAACCCAGCCTCATTCTCGGCCCCCAGAGAGACGCACCATCACTTGTATAAGCAAAGGTATCACCTAGCCAGTGCGCGCCATCTCCGTAGGGATAAATCCAATCTACAATCCAGGTGTAGGGCCACATTTGCCCTCCATGGGTATGACCATACAACAGTAAGTCAAATCCCGCCTTCGAAGCTACTTCAACTTCCCTTGGTTCATGATAGAGTAATATTGAGAAGCGTTCTTGACTTGGCGATAACGTCTCCATCTGCTTAGCGACATTATTTTTGCGCCGCGTAAAATCCAGGCCTATTATTTCCAGCTCTTTATGACGCGTCTTGGCATTCGCTAATACTTGGATGGGCCCCACTCGACCCAAATACTGCATAAGCCTTTCAGGATGATGATAAAACTCATGATTGCCACGCTCAAAGTAAATTGGAACTGGGCTGTTGGCCAAGACAGAAAAGTCTTCCTCAGAGTAGTTGTCGAAATCAATTAGGTCACCAGTGAAAACGATAAACTCAGGCTCGAGTGAATACGCTTTTTCTAAGATTGCGTTCATTTCCGACAACGTTGTTGTTCCATATTGAATATCACTTAGCTGAACGAATCGGTACGTTCGGCTTACTTTGGAACTATTGATTTGAAACTCTACAACAGCAATTTCTTTGTGATAGTTATAACTTGCGAGCAAACAAACGATGAGTGCAAAAAGGGCAAGGAAGACGCCGCCCTTTTCGGTTCTTACAGCTTGGCCTAGATAGGACCAACTTGGCAATATGCGAATCAGAAACAGACCTACAATTGCTGTGAAGAAGGATATGGTTAGCAGGCCAAGATAGTTGGCGACTATTCGATTCAGATCTGACCACCATAGTTCGCTTAAGATGAACACGCACAAGAAGGCTAAGGATAGCTTAAGTGACAACCATCTGGACGCTCTCAATTTCGGCTTTTCGGGATGATTGCTTTGCTTTAAGTAAATTGCCGCTATCGGCCAATGCGCTAGAAACAAAATGAATAGAAGAACACTCAAAAGCGCGAGAAGAAGAAAAATACTCATTGGATCGTCATTTCTTGCAAAGATTCAATCAGAAGCACAGGTCAACATTGATGGGTGGCTTAGATCTCAAGAACTTCATTCATATTGGTTGTACCGCTACCTCCAGGATTGGTAGCACCCCCTACCACGAAGACTTTATTGCCAAACCGGCCAGCGCCAATTCCATGTCGAGGTGTGATCATATCTGGATACGCGGTCCATTTATCTAAACTCAGAGAATATCGCCATACCTCTTTATAAACTGCGGAGGTTGGCACGAATATTTCACCGCCAAATACAATAATGCCATCGTCAACTGCAATACCGGCTGTGCCAGCCTGTGGTAAAGGAAGAGGGCTGGCTTCTCGCCATCGGTCTTCGCGTTTGTCGTAAATATGTGTTGCGTTGTAATTTCCCTGGGCATGACGCCCACCTGCTACGATTAACTGGTTATCCACCCACCCTCCCGTAGCACTATTTCGTGCCAAAGGAATTGGGGCTGCGCTTTCCCAGTTCTTGCTATCCGGCGTCCAAACCCAATGAGATGCAACCTCCGTATGGTGATCTCTCTTGGCATTGGACTCGCCCTTGGGTGATTGGCCAGTAACTATGTGAACATGCCCCTGATTGAACCCCAGTACGCCTTCAGCTTGAGGGCTCGGCAAATCTACCGCTGGCTCCCAATGCTCTCCAATTAATTCATATGCATTGGCCCTCATGCGCCAAATATGAGTGTAACCGCCGTTAAACCCTCCGATCAAAAATAGCCTTTTTCCGGTACTGACCAAAGCAGCATGATGCATATCTTCAGGTAGATCAGGTTCATCCCGCCACTGATTATCAATCGGATCAAAGCTAAATACACGATTGGTAAAGTAGGGCGCATTTAAGCGGCGAGCGATTCCACCTGCCACATACAAACGTCCCTTATGGACAGTTGGGTAGAGTTCTTGAGTATTAATTGGAAGTGGGGCTGCCTCGCTCCAGCTGGCCGATGATACGGCGGCTCTTGGAGCACTTGGCAGTGTCAATGCCATGCTCGACGCCATCATAAACTGTCTACGCTTTATCATTCTAGTACCCTTTTTGTCACAGGATACAGGAGTTGACTGACAGAGGCATGACGAGTCGTGTTTGTACTTAGGTTTTCGTTGCCAAAGTCTCTGGGGTAGACTGTGGTGATTGGAATAATCTGAACGAAGAACTATGCACTTTGACTCGATTGCCGTTGCGCTGGGGGATATCTCTTGGATTGGCGTAGCTTTTGCACTGGGCTTTTTAGCCAACATAGTTAGATTACCTCCACTGGTTGGCTTTTTAGTTGCAGGTTTTATCTTAAATGCATTTGGAGCTGAAAGCGGCGACATTCTTCAAAAGTTAGCTGACCTAGGCATAACGCTTCTTCTATTCACTGTCGGACTTAAGTTAGATTTAAAGAGCTTGGGTCGCCCACAGGTTTGGGGTACAACGCTCATTCATATGGGCTTAGTACTCGCCATATTCTCAAGTTTGCTTCTGGCGCTGGGTGCTATTTCGATACCCGTACTTACCGAGTTAAGCCTGTATCAAGCCCTTCTGGTTGCCTTCGCTCTGTCATTTTCGAGCACGGTGTTTGTAGTCAAAGTACTCGAAGAACGAGGGGAAATGACTTCCCAGCATGGTCGCCTGGCAATAGGCGTACTCATTATGCAAGATTTAGTTGCTGTACTCTTTATTGTTGTGTCCTCCGGCAAGCTTCCTACTCCATGGGCCGCTGCATTATTGTTACTTATCCCATTGCGCCCGCTTATTCTAAAGCTACTGCGCAAAAGTGGTCACGGCGAATTACTAATACTATTTGGGCTGGTCATGGCCTTGGGCGGGGCCCAACTCTTTGAATTAGTAGGAGTAAAGGGAGACCTAGGTGCGCTTATCTTAGGAGTACTAATATCCGCGGACAAAAAAGCCAAGGAGTTGGCCGAAACGATGCTGGGATTCAAGGACTTATTCCTAGTGGGTTTTTTCCTAAGTATCGGTATTGGCAATCAGCCTGATATGTCCAACTTGTTAATAGGCCTCGCATTAGTTCCATTGGTGGCAATCAAGACATTGCTATTTTTACACCTAATGCTACGTTTCAGACTACGGGCACGAACAGCTTTGTTCGCAAGCATAAACCTCTCGAACTACAGCGAATTCGGACTGATTGTTGCCGCTATTGGCGTAAGCACTGGATTGATGGGTGTTGAGTGGCTTGTGATTCTGGCCATTGCGCTTTCCGGGTCATTTTTGCTAGCTGCACCTTTATCGAAATCGAGCAACTTCTTGTTTCAGACGTATCGAGATCGACTCCGTAAATTGCAAACTGAAAAGCGATTAAAGGAAGATAGACCGATCAACACCGAAGGGGCTCGCATAGCCATTTTCGGAATGGGTCGAGTAGGCTCAGGTGCCTACGACGAAATGATGCGGACTCAAGACAAACCCGTCATTGGCGTGGATCACGACACCGCGTTGATCGAAAGTCAAAGATCATTGGGTCGCAATGCCATTGTGGGTAACCCCGCTGATCCGGATTTCTGGGAGAAAATAGAACACAACGAATTGTTCGACTTGGTTTTATTAGCGCTCCCCAACGTGGACGCGAATTTGGCAGCACTCGAGCAATTACGCTGTATGGATTACCCAGCGCAGGTAGCCGCGGTGGTTACCTTTGAGGATGAAGAGTTAATACTCAAAGAGCAAGGGGTTAGTGCGGTTTACAATATCTATCGCGCTGCTGGCACTGGTTTTGCAGAACATGTACTCAATAATGACAACTAGACTCCACCTTTAAACGCATCCGCCAGAGTATCACGCAAAACTTGAATTTGTTCTGTATCACTATAGCCCTCAAGTAACTTTGGTCGACCTGCGATCAGCAACTCTGAAAGTCCGTGCACTAGCCCCCAGGCCTTGAGAAGCTTTGTCATGGCTTGCTGATCACAAAGTTCATCCATGGTTAAGCCTAGCTTCTCTACTAATCTGTTAAACGCTAAGCCTCCCCGACTGGCCAATTCTTCATCAGACGCTAATGGTTTATCCGAGCTAAACATTAGCCGAAACAGATTAGGATGATTCGTAGCAAACTCTATGTAGCCCATACCTTGAGCAATTAATAAGGACATTTGATCTTGTTCTGCTCGGCATTCATGCTTTTTCTGATACTCAACCAGTCTTTCAAATCCGATCGCTGCCAATGCGGTAAGCACCCCTTGAGCATCTCCAAAGTGATGTGCTGGTGCGGCATGACTCACGCCTGCTCTTTTGGCAACACTGCGCATGGATAATCCTTCAATGCCCTTCTCGCTTAACTCCTGCTCAGCGGCATCAAGCAAGGCGGCTCTTAGATTTCCGTGATGATATCGTGGTGAGGACTGAGGCATGGCTAAACCAGAACGTGATTTAGTTGGATTTTACTCCATATCTTGACACTGTCAAAATAAACACCTAGATTATCTTGACACTGACAAGTTAATGGGAGTTCGCAATGAACTACGATTCGATGTTTACGTTCGCCAATCAGTTTGCTTTGACTGGATGGCTTATTCTGCTGTTTTATCCAAAATTTCCAAAGTTTGCCCAAGTAAGCTGTGGTCTACTCATTCCAGTACTTCTAGCCATAGCCTACACTGGGCTCATCATGGCAAATTGGGGTTCTGGCGAGGGTGACTTCGGAAGCTTGTCAGGTGTCATGACGCTGTTCACTCAACCAGCAGCAGTGCTGGCAGGCTGGATTCATTATTTGGCCTATGATCTTTTCGTGGGGGCTTGGATAGCTAGAACGGCGATGAAAGAAAAGATTCATTATCTTTTTGTGCTGCCTTGTTTGCCACTTGCCTTGATGTTTGGGCCTGCAGGCTATTTACTATTCAATGCTATTCGAGCAGGACGCACTGGCTTCAAAATCGAGCCATCGTCATAAAGAACGGAGACTGAAATCATGCGCTTTGTATTGAAAGCACAACAAGCATTGAGTAGAGAGCCCGTGTTCTTCGCAACCAGCGTTGTCATACTCATCGCCTTCATGCTTCCGACCATCGTGGCGATGCAATTTGATGAGCGGCTATTAAACGGCATAAACGTATGGATTAAGCCGCTAAAGTTCCACTTTGCAATAGCTATCTATCTTCTTACTCTTAGTTATTTTGCTAACTGGCTGTCCGACGAATTTTTAAAAAATCGAGCTTATAGAATGTTTGCCATTATTGTGGCAATCACGACACTTCTTGAGCTCATATGGATCAACGGCGCCGCTCTGTATGGCGTTGCTTCGCATTACAATAGAGATACTGTATTTATGCAGGTGGTGTACGGCTTTATGGGAATCTTCGCCGTCACACTTATCAGCAGCTCCTTGATTTATGGAATACAGTTTTTTAAACAAAAAACCAAATTGAATGAATCTGTACAGTTTGCCGTTGCTGTAGGTCTGACATCAACATTTTTTCTAACCGTCGTTGTTGCCGGGTATATGTCTTCACAACCTAATCATTGGGTCGGCGGCAATCTTTCCGATGCTGAGTCTATTGCGGTGGTTGGTTGGGCCACAGATGGTGGAGACCTCAGAGTCGCTCACTTTTTTGCCACCCATGCTCTACATATCATCCCTATTTTTGGTTTGGTTGTGGGATCGTTCTTATCCGTTAAAGCATCAAAGTGGTTCACCACCGCTGTGGCCACCGGTTTTGCTGTGTTTGTACTTTGGACACTAAATCAAGCCATATCGGGAATTTCATTTTTATCATTTATAAATTGAAAAATTCATATTCTAGGGAAAAACTATGCTAACCAATTGTTTTAAAACATCATTTACAAATATCAATAAAATATCATAATTATCATTGTTATCACTATTTTACATTCTTCGGTGCAAAACAGTGGTAGATTAACTCCATGTCAAAGGCTGTGGGGGCCAGAATTAGTGGGAGTTAATCATGAAGTTTTTCAAATTTATCATTTCAGCTTTCAAAGACCGCAACTTTATTGTCGCTCTTTTTGCATTCATTACGCTTAACAATGCCTCAGTGGAAGCAGGCGTTATCGACTGGGAAAACCTAGGCCAACCGAATAGCAGCGTGTTAAGCAGCGGCGCGCAAGTTAGCTCAACCAACAATACCTGCGCACCTGGCATCCAGGATTGCGACGTCACAGCCACTGTCACATTCGAGATCGACAACGATGGGCAAGGAGGCGAGCTGGTATGTGGCTGGGGTAGTGGCACTATTTGCGGAGCCTATTTTAGCGGAGAATTCGGCGGCATTAATGACGACGACATTCGCTTCGGCTTAAATGCTACCGGAGCCGACAACGACGATCGATTAAACGTTTGCGTTGCTTTTGATAGAGTGGTTGAAGGACTCACTTTTGACATTCTAGATGTAGACGATGCTGGATGGGATGACGTGGTCGAGCTCTATTACACAAGTGACCCCTCGGCGACTCCTATGCTGGATCGCACAGATTTGATTAATGCGATTGATTTTGGTGACGTGAGTACTGGCAATGACGCCAATCACGTTGTCGAACACAGACCAAATTTCGCTTCCCCCAATAATGAAGCAACGGGTTGGGGAGCCATTCAGCCTGGCGGTGGTAACGCTGGGAATTCTGATGATGGTGGCAACATCACTATCGATTTTGGCTCTACACGGGTATGGGGTGTTTGTATGCGCTATTGGGCTGGCCCAAATTCTGATTCTAATCCTCCTTTTCAATGGGTCGGCCTTAGCGCATTCAACTGGACTTCAACAAACCCTGTAAACCTAGACTTCTTCGCTAGCTACGTTAGAGGAAATAGATTGGATGTAGATTGGTCCACTAGCTCAGAGAGCTTTAATATCGGGTTTAACTTCTGGGGTGAAGTTGACGGACAGTGGGTGGCCCTGAATTCCAAGCTAATCCCCAGCCAGAAAATTGACTCTCATTCTCAGCTTGAATATGAGCGCTCAATACGTCTAGGTCGCAATAACAGAAATATTACCCGGGTTGGTATATCCAGCGTCGATGCCACGGGGAAAGAAGAGTTCTATGGACCTTTTGACTTAAATCAAGAATATGGCGACCGTAGCTTACCCGAACCCATTGCATGGGACGAAGTGGTAGCTCAAAAAGCTCAGGCTATGCAACGTAGAGGCTTTGTTAAAAAGAATGGTCGCTGGGTAAGAGAGAGCCGCCTTCAAAGAAGTGCTCCGCATGATGATCTTAGAGTCGACATTGCATTCTCAGAGCCAGGAATCACTCGGATTACCCACAGTGACCTATTAAAAGCTGGTATCGATTTAAGAGGAAAATTCAACCACGAAATCGCCGTTAGCTATCGCGGCAAACCAGTACCACGCTGGGTTCGTACAGGTCGAGGCGTGAAAACCTTCGAAGAGAACTCCTTTATAGATTTTCGTGTAGACATACCGGCTGATTCCCTAAGCTTATACAACGGCACTAACGTTTACCAAATTTCAATTAACTCTGATTTAGCAATGCCAATGCGTCGCATAAAGTTGCAAGAGAGTAATCCTACTAGTGCAGAAGTACAAAAGACGGTGCACCACGAAGTAGATAAGCTTTACTTAAATGCGAGTACCACAGGATCTCCTTGGTTGGAACAGATGATCGGTTATGGTTCAGGTGCAACAAAAGAAATTAAGTTTGATCTTCCAAAGACCTACGTTGCCGGCTCTTCCTTAGAACTGACTCTAAATATGATGGGTGGCTTTGACTTCCCGACCGTAGAAGACGATCACAAGCTCACCGTGAAAGTGAATGGCCATGATGTGTTCGAAAATGCTTGGGGCGGAATTGACGCTCAAGAATTTGCTATCGAAGTTGCGTCTCAATTACTTCAACCAACGGGCAATACAGTCACATTAACGGCGATTGATAATCAAGCCGGAATCGCCTTGCTTCTATTTGATAAGCACAGCTTGACTTTCTCAGTAGAGAACCATTTAGATACACTCAAAGGCAGCTTCAAAGTACTGAATGCATTGGACAACCGCTCGGTGTCTTTCGAGCAATCCTCAAAGAAATTCTACTGGGCCTATGGATATGATGAGCAAGGAAATACAGTAAGACTTCAACAAAAACGAAATTACGACAAAGCATCACGCAAAATGATCGTAACTCTTCCAGCGCTTCAAGGAGATGCGCATTATTGGGTCAGTAATAAGAATGAGTTCGTTAAGCCAGCCGCTATCGAAGTCAAAAGTAACCAGAGAGACAGTGTTTCACCCGCTCAGCTTTATATCGTGGCCGACGAAACATTTTTCAGTAACGGTCTTAATGACTATGTTGAGTTTAAACGCGCAACTGGAATCACGACTGAACTGGTAAGTTATCAAGCAATCATTGAACAATACGGCTATGGAATGAACGACCCGATGGCGATCAACGAATTTCTCAAGAGCCAAACAGGAGTGGATCAGAATACGGCATTGCTTATCGTAGGCGGCCATACTTTTGACTATTTGAACAAGTCAGGTCAAGGCTCTGTTTCCTTCATACCAACGGTTTATAGACCAAGTAATATTATTCAGTATTCTCCAACCGACACTCCTATTGTCGACTTGGATGAAGACGGTCTCGCAGACGTAGCGGTGGGTCGCTGGCCTGTTAGGTCTCAACAACAGCTCGAGATCATCATCGAAAAATCAAAAGCCTGGGCAAATGGTGAGGGCTTGGCTCTTAGCTCGGATGTTCTTTTGATCTCTGAAGCTGATGATCAAAGCCGAGGCATCAGCTTCACTCAGCAGCTAAGTGGATTAACCTCACGGTTTGATTCGCAGGCACCGACGTATAAAGGGTATTGGTCTTCTACTAACACGCTGTTTGCTGCCAACTATCTAAATTCTGCAACGGCGATCAATGATCAAAAAGCGGACATTAAAGACGCCATGAATCAAGGCAACGCACTCACTATCTACAGTGGCCACGGTTCGCCCACCAGTTGGTCCTACCGCCGCTTAATGGATGTCAACACGGTCACAAGCCTAGAAGAAAATGGACTGCCAGGAATCATTGTTCCGCTGGCATGCTACACCACCTATTACGAAACCATCAGCAACGAATCTCTTGCTAACAAGTTACTGTTCAAGCCTAACGGGGGAGCCGTCATGATTGCTGGTGCAGCTACCCTGGGTGACTACACCACTAACGGCAAGATGGTTGCTCGTATGATGAAGTTTCAAGCTCGAGATAATGTCAGCATGGGGCAAGCTCTCAAGTTGGCAAAACGCAGCATGGGCAACAAAAATCTACAACACTCTAATTTGTGGACCATGCTTGGCGATCCCACGTTGAAATTCAACGCGGACTATCGGTTGGAACAAAACAATAAAACTAAGTCGTCAAGTGAGATGAATGGGGCGAATCAACTCCTCCACTAATCCCCCCTTTTTGACTCGGAGTGGGTAAGTCCATCATCAAACCTTTATAGGGGCAGCAATGCCCCTTTTTTTTGTCGGCACATAAAAGAAACTATACAAATGGTACTAAATCTCTAATTTCTATGTCGATACTGTTAAATACTAGACAGCCCTCGACCTTTGTTCACAATTGTTAACGCCACCTTGGACTAAGGCCTCTTGAGACCTTGATGAGTCGCCCAGATAATTTGCCCACACGAAAAATTTGTGAGGGTAAGCACAATGGGTTGGAAATCATTAGCAAACAAAGCATCGCTCCTATTGCTAAGCATCATGCTGTCAGGTTGCGCATCGGACTACGTCTTAAACACGGAAAAAGAAGGCCCCTATTTCGTTATCGCCAATGATCCGGTGCCTGCGCCCCAGCCAGCTCCGCCACAGCCGGAACCCGTGATAGAGACACCCACGGTAGCTCAGTTAAATGAAAAGGCCGTGGCCGCATTCGATGACTTGGGATTTGAGGCTGAGGTTAGTGATAAAGGCGTGGTGGTTTACATGCCTCCATCCATATATTTCAAAGGATCCGAATTCGCTATCAGTCTGCCGGCCAGAACCAAGATTGCTGAAATTGCGAAGGAAGTACAACAACCGTATTTATCTGATCGCATCATCGAGGTATCCGGACATACCGATTCACTCGGCGAGGCGTCTTTAAATCTAGATCTTTCAAAGAAGCGTTCATTGGCGGCTACCGAAGAATTGGTTTTCTCAGGAGTGTCCAAGACACGAATTTCAAGCCTTTGGTATGGAGAGACTAAACCGCGCCTACCTGAATTTAACGATGATGGAAGTCTCAATACTGAACATCGAAACCTAAATCGTCGCGTTGATTTTACGATATTGAACCCTCTGTAGATTAGCGTCACTCACTACAAGCAGTCGTCCGTCAGAAAATTTGAGGTCTTCGTCATGAGGAGAAAAAACGAGCAAGCGCTTGTTGCATTTGAAACCGAGCTAAGCACATTTCTCAGCAGCGATCTGAACAGCGCGCTATTCAATCGTGAGCTGATTACTTCCCAATCCATTGGATATCGTACAGAAGTAAAACGAGCTTTAGCCAAACATCGATTCCGGGTATTCGAGTTTGAATCCAGCACCCTTAGTGCTCGAAAATTCATTGCAGAAATACTCAATGCGGGCAACCATGGAGCTCCCGTAGAAGCAAAGTTTAAAAATCTTTGTGAGCACATCGAGAACAATCCCAAGGCGACCATCATTATTTATCGCTGTAGTGAGCTGTCTTTGTCGGCACTTCAAGTGATTGCTCGACTTAACCGTTATCTTGCTGAGAACAGCAGTGAATGGAAGCTCTTGTTATTTGGTCGAACGCATGAAATGCCAGATCTTTGCGTGTCTCAGCTTAATGCCGACTACATCCATGAGGGCGATCAAATTCCAGCCACGACTCCCGGTTTCAAAAGTTCAGCCCGTCTGTATTCTCCCTACCTTGCGGCCAGCATAATCCTAGCTTTAGCGTTCTATTTTGGCAAAGACTTCTCTTCTACCGCAACGGAAAATGAAACTATTCTCGCCATCTCCTTAGAAGACCATCAAGTCCAACTGGACACTTCGTATGCGTCGGACCTTCCCAAATGGGAACAACGAGTCACAGAGTTTGAAGCAGCAATGCGCCAGTTTGAAGATAGGGCTTCAAAAGGCGTTCAACGTCCTCGAACTTTAGTTCCAAGCGAGCCAATCAGCCTAATGACCACGGAACTGATAGCGGCTTTGGAGGGCAACCAGTTAAATAGGGTTATTCAGTTACTTGACCAAGGCATTAATATCAACGCAGTATCCGAGAATCAGGAAACAGCGTTGATTCTTGCAACGATGAACGATGATATCGATACCGTGACCTGGTTACTCAAGCACGGAGCGTCGGTAAACCTTACCGACGCAGCAGACCGTTCGGCACTATACTATGCGGCCGTTCAAGGCAATCTTTCAATTGCTGAACAGTTATTGGCCAACGGCGCTCAGTTACAATCTTCATCGCGACTCAACAAAACGCCATTGATGGCTGCTGTCCATAACAATCATTTAGAACTTGCCAGACTGCTTATTGATGCGGGATCAGATGTTAACCAACAAGATCATTCAGGTTGGTCAGCGTTGTTTTACGCAGTTTGGAATGAAAACGAAACCATGACGCGACTGCTCACTAATGCGGGGGCCACCATCGGGATAAAGGATCGGGATGGCTATACCGTGGCCGATATCGCCAAGGCAAAACGCGCTGAACCGCTCTTGCACCTGATTGAGGCTGGCTAGAGAGACAATCTTTCGCTAGTGCAGTAAGATCGAGCGATTAATACTTGATCCTAAGCGCTGTATGCCAATAAGACTCACCACACTTTTCCCAGTAATCGCAATCATTGGCTGTATTTTTGCATGGAACTTTTCTGGCTTATTAACGCCATTGAAGTCTTGGATTATCCCACTTTTGTCTCTGATTATGTTTGGGATGGGATTGACTCTTACGGTAAGTGATTTCAAACGGGTATTGAGTAACAAGCGCGTGATTGTTTTAGGTGTATTTTTGCAGTACAGCGTAATGCCGCTAGCCGCTTTTTTAGTCAGTCTCGCCCTGCAACTACCGAATGAACTTATGATCGGAATGGTGCTAGTAGGTGCCGCATCCGGCGGAACTGCATCCAATGTAATTTGTTATCTTGCCAAAGCGGATGTCGCTCTGTCTGTGAGCATGACGTTAGTTTCCACTCTGTTCGCGGTGGTGATGCTTCCAGCATTAACTTGGCTGTACTTGGATCAGATGATTCAAGTGCCTGCCGTTAGTATGATGTGGTCGGTTGCAAAGATCGTGATCATTCCAGTGGTTTTGGGCGTAACGCTGCACCATTTTTTAGCCACCCCAGTTCAAAAGCTACAACCGATATTACCTGGCGCAACAACACTAGCCATCGCATTGATCATAGCCATTATTGTAGCAATCAACGTTGAAAATTTAGCCACCCTCGGAGGCATTCTTCTATTCGCCGTGGTTGTTCATAATGGCATTGGGTTACTTAGTGGCTATTGCTTAGCCAGATTATTCGGACAAAGTAAGCAAGTCTGCCGCACCGTAGCTATTGAAGTTGGCATGCAGAACTCTGGTCTGGCCGTTGCTCTGGCCGTTAAGCACTTCGCTCCGCTAGCGGCTCTGCCTGGGGCCGTATTTAGTATCTGGCACAATCTCTCCGGGTCAGTATTAGCTGCGAAGTGGAACGCCACCTCAAAAGAAACTGAATCTAAGCAATAGAACATGTTCGGCATAAGTAAATAAGCGTCGATTACTTATCCACATTTATGGTACGGTGACCCGATCAATCACTCTTACTGAACGAAGGAAATACAACATGCAAATTAAGAAAGTAATTGCTCCGTTATTCGCCTCTATCACCCTACTGTTGGCTAATGCCGATGCTTATGCCAATCAACCGACACCTGAAGAACGAGCATATAAATTTAGAGCAAGTTTGTTTCAAACCTTTGCTTGGAAACTGGGTCGCCTGGCGGTATCAAAAGGGCAGAATAACTCTGAAGCATTCAACCAACACGCGACTGACTTAGTTTACCTCTCCGGATTGATAGAGGAAGGCTTCGAGATAGAAAACAGTATTCCTGATGGCAGCAAAGCCAAGCCAGAAATTTGGACAGACTACGAAGGCTTCAAAGAAAAAGCCACCAATATGACAAACCTCACCAAAGCTCTAATGGAAGAGGGCGGCATGGACGGCTTTGACCCACGAAAATTCGGCAGCCAAGCTTGTGGCTCTTGTCATCGAAATTTTAAAGTCAAAGATTAAAGAGGAATCGGCTAGTAGTAGCTAAACTCCTCTTGCGGAATCAAATCCACAAACGCCGTGGCGAGCCAATAGACTGCGGCAATTGTGATAAGTAGTACAAACAAGGCCCACCATGGACTTGTTTTGGCTAGTTTGCTTTGCGGCTCGCCGGGTTTTTTCCCGTGAATCATGGAGCCGATTAAAGGCTGATCTGCGATGAATTGATAGTAGCTTATGGCAACGACATGCAAAGCTATCAATCCATACAGAATATTGACGTTGAGTAAATGAAGCTCTGTCAGTCTTCCGCGAAGTTCATCGCTTATCAGTCCGCTCAAAGGACCGTAAAAATAATCGTCTGTGCTGAATAGGCCCAACACGGCTTGGGCACCAAAAAACACAAGCATGGCCACCACTGACCAGCCGCCCGTTGGGTTGTGAGATAAATGTGGTCTCGAAGACTTACCAAGTGACCTAGCGTAGCCAAGGGCTTTTAAAGGTGACACCAAAAAGCTCGAAAATAGAGATGCCTCAGAACCGATCAGTCCCCAAATGATTCGAAAACTGATGAGCACTAGCACCGCATAGCCTGCATAAAAGTGCTGCTGCATGTCCTCCAGTATCTCAACGGCAAACCAAGCGTAAAAGACACTTAATACTAGCGCCCAATGAAATAGTCTTGTAGGCAGGTCCCAGACTTTGATTACTTGATTCATAAGGGGAATTTAGGCCTGATTAGTAATACAACAAGACTAATACAAAATGGAGAGGCGGTGGAGATCATGAACCAATCTGCTGACCAAAAGTCCTATCAGATTCATATTTTTGATTGTTTGCAAAAACGCCACCCACAGCATGGCTCGGTTGCCGCTAGGGTCATCAACATTTTGTTTGACAAGACTTCATATTACCAAGGCAATTCCTCGCCATTTGAATGCCAGAAAGTTCCGCTGTTCGACATATTCAATTCTTCTATTCTCTGAATGATACGCTCAGCAGCTTGATCCGGGGTGATGTCACCGAAACCACCAATCATGTCCGTGCCGACTAGACCGGGATGAATAATACCAACTGATACGCCTAACGATCGTAAATCGTGTGCCAAAGAGACAGCGGCAATGTTCAAAGCCGCCTTGGACATTCGATAGCCATACCTGCCGCCACTTGTATTGTCCTCAATCGAGCCCATTCGACTGGTAATCATCACAACCTTTGATCCGTTCTTAAACCGCTGTTGTAAGGACTCCGTCACCTTTAATGGCCCTAGTGTGTTAACCGAAAACTGCGATTGAATGGATTCATAGTCTATTGAACCCAACACCTCATTACGCAATATTCCGGCGTTATTGATTAGCAAATCCACCTCTTCAAATGGAACTTGTTTTGCTGAGGATTCAATCGCCGAGATGGAACCAACATCAGCTCCTTCTATCACGGTGACGTCTAAGTGATCTAACTCAGATGAGCTTTGTCTGCATAAAGCAGCCACATTGTGGCCAGCCTGACTAAATTGAGTTGCTAAAGATAGACCAATGCCGCGATTAGCACCGGTGATGACGATATTGCTCATATTGATCGCTCAGGGTTGATGATATTGAGTGGCTGCTTATTCGCGTACTGAATCAAACATAAGGCAGTGAAAGCCAAAATCAGGGAACCTAGGGTAATTGGCAGAACAGTACCATCATAGAGTTGCCCTATTGTGGTGCCAAGACTAATTGAGAGCAGGGAAGAGGTGGAACCAATCACGGCTGACGCGATGCCAGCCAAATGCCCCATCGGCTCCATTGCCATGGCATTCAAGTTTCCGAAAATCATTCCAAAGCTCGCGAACAAAGTCGCCGCATAAAGCAAAAACATCCACAATGTCACATCCACGAACTGCTGAACAACGGCGAACGTTACCGACGATATAACAATCGTTAGTAGGGCTCGACTTGCAATGTAATGCATCCCTAACCGTTCAACCATTTGCGAATTAACCGTTGACGAGACACCCAGCAGTAAAGCCAATAAACCAAAATACACGCTGAACATATTTCCAGCGCCCAACTGTTCCTGAATGATTTGCTGGCAAGAATTGATATACCCAATCAAACTTCCAAACACCATTCCCATCGCGATCATAATACTGGTCGTTCGCCGATGGCTAAGAACCTCCTTGAATCCAGCCTTTAGTCTCTCGGCTTTGAAAGGGATTCTTTTTTCCTTGGGCAAAGACTCTTCAAGGCGAGCATAAATCCAGAGCAGCACCAGCGCCGCATAAAGCACGTAAAGCAAGAAAATCGTACGCCAATGAGCAATGAAGAGAATACCTTGACCTATGGCAGGAGCTAAAGCCGGCACCATAATGAAGATCATCATCACCAAGGACATGATCTTTGCCATTTCACGTCCTTTGTAGTTGTCTCTTACCAAGGAAATAGCCGCGATATTTGGCCCCGCTACTCCAAGACCTTGAATCCATCGTCCCAACAATAAAGTCTCTATCGACTGAGCAAAATAACAGATGGCCGTACCAACAAAATATATTGATATTGCTACGTACAATACGGGCTTACGACCAAAAGCGTCAGAGAGTGGCCCGCAAACCAATTGCCCCATAGCCAACCCAAGAAAGAGCACGCTTATGATCAGTTGGACTTGATTTCGGTCGGTCACCGCCAATTCAGATGCGATTAACCCAAACGCGGGCAGTAATGCGTCGATGGACAGAGCCACGACCGACATCAAGATGGCGACAAAGGCGGTAAATTCTCGAACAGACATGATTGAGCAGAACCAAAAAAGGAGGGCTAGTTAGACCTTGATACGGTAACAGACTTTAATCGCAAATTTGGAATACTAGGTGACATTTTCAACCTCAATTGTCTCAGTGCTAGAATATAAATAGTAAGAGGAGAGAAATTTTGAAAAGTGCGTTCTATAAATACCTTAAGGTCAGTTTACTCGTGCTCAGCTTAACTACTTTGCAAGCGAAGGCAGAAGTGATTCGACTAAGCGAACCGATTGAGCGAGATTCCAATGGCGAGACCTTCGGAAACCGCCTTACAAACTACCAAAATGCCACTTTAGGCACGCTCTTATCCAACCCTGATTCCCACCTAGGGAAAGATCGAACCGTGAAAGCTAAAGTTGCAAAAGTCTGTCGGAAAAAGGGCTGTTTTTTTATCGCTTACGACGGCCAATACTCAGTCAGAGTTTCATTTGAAAACTACGCTTTTTTTGTGCCGACAGACATTGCAAATCGAAATGTCATTATGAATGCCAAGCTAGTCAGTAAGAACCTGAGTGAAAAGAAAGCAGATCACTTCAATAAAGATCTTGGAATCCAAGAGCCTGCTGACGCTATTCAGTCTGGTGCAGTGCTGGAACTGGTTGCAACGTCGGTGCGGATTGAAAGCTAAACCTCAGTAAAGAAGATTCTCCGCCAATAGACTATTGAATATGGCGCAGATACACTTTTCATATGAAGTGTAAGAATTGCGCAAACGCCCTGACGAGTGACATGAACTTTTGCCCACGTTGTGGGCAGCGTAATGTCGATTACAACAAGCCTCTGAAGCCTGTGTTGTCAGAGATGTTACATGAATCATTGGATATCGATGGACGGTTGTTCACCACAATAAGGACTCTGTTGCTTCAGCCAGGGGAATTGTCTATTGCCTACCGAAGTGGTCAACGTGCCAGATTTACGCCCCCGTTAAGGCTGTATTTCGTTATTAGTATTGTTTTCTTCTTACTACTACCGATATTAGATCCAGCAAGCCACGTGGTAAGTAATGATGATTCTCGATTGGTCGATCATTATTCGAAGATCATGTTCTTGCTTCTTCCTTTTTTCGCCTTACTGCTAACGGCGCTGTTTCAAAACACATTTTATCTTTCGAATCTAGTGTTCTCGATGCACGTACACAGCATTGCTTATCTGGCAATCACTTTGATTATTCCTCTAGAGGCAAGGGAGTCCGAGTATCCGTTCCTAATTCTCTTTCAGTTCCTACTTATGGGCTATTTAGTGGTTTATCTATTAGTCTCCTTAAAGCGTTTTTACGAGCAAAGTTGGGCCAAGACTGGACTAAAGTTCATTGGCCTGTTTCTACTCTACGCAAGTGTCATGGGCATTATTTTTGACTACGCTGTGCATCAACTGGTTTGACGGCTATTTCTCAGTCACCGCTCAAATAAGCAACAGGCCGATATGCCCTTAATCCGTTCAGATAAAATCGTGATAACCTCTGTCTTTAAAAAGTAATATCAGAATCAAACCATGGATCAAATAAATCAGCTGGACGAACAGTTCTCTTCTTTTTGGGAATCACTGCCTGCCTTAGGCCAGAGCGCGTTAGCGATCTTGGCCACCGTTTTTCTTTTTTACCTTGTTCGTTTCGTCTTACTGCGTCGTCTGGAACGTATCGCTGCCAAAACCGATAATGATTTCGATGATCGCCTCATTCACTTCTTAAAACAGTTTCTCTGGTTAGCCGCACTCTTTGGTGGATTTATCTGGGTCCTGCGAATCAATGGCATTCAAGTGGGGCCCGTTTTAGCGGGCGCAGGTATCTTTGGTATCGCAATTGGTTTGGCGGCCAAGGAAACTCTGGCTGACGTTCTTGCGGGTATCTTTTTGATCGCCGATCGCCCAATACGGATTGGCGACCGAATAATCATCGATAAAATTGGCAAACACTGGGGAGGTTGGGGCGATGTGGTAGACATTGGTTTACGTCGAACCACTATCCGCAATACCGACGGTGTTATCGTAAATTATCCGAATGCGGTGTTGGCCTCGTCGACCATTAAAAACTTCTCAATGGATCCTCAGCCGGTTCGCGCAAGAATTCGATTTCAGACCGACTTTTCCGCCTCACCAGAGCTGGTTCGTAAAGTCACAATAGAAACCATAGAAAAGATTGAAGGCATCATCGATGGAACCACCACGGTTGTGGTCAGATCGATTTGGGATGACGATCAAGGCCATTTATTATCTGGGGTTTTGTATGAAGCTCGCTATCGTCTTGAAGACGTAAAAACAAGAACGACGCTCAGATCCACCGTGCTTGAAAATCTGATTGCCGCTTTTCAAGAGAATGGCATCGAGATGGCAGCCATGCCAATCAAGCACGTTTAACAACAAAATCAAGCCCGCTGGTGATGGCCGCCACCTGCGCTAGAATGCAGTTTTCGTCATCCACCTTGGGGCTATCGGGATAAACCTCGGTGGTGGTATTAAAACGTGCGTCACTGAAGCCAGTGCAAAGACCCAGAGCCTTAGTAGCGTAGTTAATAACTCCAGGTTGAGTTACCGACTCTCCAATAATTTTTCCCGCGTCGTCGGCGGGCGCGATGTGAGTTACCTTGCTGACGGCATCGATTATCGCCGATTGAAAATCGTGACAAGGATTTTCAGTATCACCCACCAAATAAAATCCATCAGGGATATCCCAGATAGCATGTTCTACATTATCTCTGGCTGATAAAGCCGGACGAAACTCAGAGTTGTCTGTATCGGTGGTTTCATGTAAGTCTATGTGCACCGTGATTTCATCGGCATACGATTTCACCATATCCATTAGTAATTTCGATTCTTCCGATGGGCTGTTATCGATAAAGGATCGATTCGGATCTACCGCATCTGGGTTCCAACGATTAATGGTTTCGTAACCCCATGGACTAATACATGGCGCAATCAATATGTCAAAATACTCAGCGAAGTGACTTGCTTCAGTTAGCAAAAAACGGATAGCTCCCTGCACACCAGACGTTTCGTATCCATGCACTCCGCCGGTAATTAACGCGAACGGTTTGCCAGTCGGCAAATCGAAGGACCGCGCTGCTACCAGCGGGTAGCGTTCAGTGTCATAGCTAAGACGGCCATATTCAAACACGGTAAATAAACTGGATACAGAGACCAGTTTATTAAGCACGTGATCTTGATACGCACGCGGGATGGATTGCTCAGATAACCACTGCGATCGTTCAGCTTCTCCCCATATTTGACCAGGCTGGCCTATATGATAAGTCTCTGCCATCGTCGTCTATTCCGCTTTATCGGCGACTTGCTCTTCGGAAATAGCGACCGCAGGCTCTAAAGCACCCAGTGCTTTGGCACGCTTTTCTCTGTGCCGCTGCGCTAAGATGCGCATATCCGTGGTTTTATCGGTCTCATCGACGATTTCCATGCCTAATAAAGTTTCGATGATATCTTCCATGGTAACGATGCCCGCCATACCGCCAAAGTCATCCAAAATAACAGCAATGTGTTCATTACGCTCGGTTAACGTATTGAACAATTCGGTTACGGCGAAGGTTTCACCAACAGCAACAATATCTCGACGAAGATTTTTTAAAGGTTCGTCACCGCGGCCTTCCAGTAAGGCTTCCGCAACAGTACCTTTGAGGAAATAACCAGTGATAAAGTCTTTACTGCCTTCACTGTACACCGGAATACGAGAGAAGTGATTCACTTTTCGCTGCTCGTAATATTCCGAGATAGTCTGATCTTCCGAAGTAGCACTGACCACCGTTCGAGGTGTCATGATGTCGCGAACTTGTATATTCTGGAAACGAATCATGGAGCCGATCATTTCGGTCTCACCCGGTTCAAAAACACCTTCTTGAGCCCCAAGCTCAGCCATGGCTAAGAAATCATTTCGGGTCAGAACAGGCTCAGTAGAATCATGCTTTAGTGACTTAGTGACCAGCTGCCCCATCCACACCAACGGTGCCAATGCCACCATCAGAAAGCGCAATGAGTAGACAGTAAACTTAGCTAGCCTTTGCCAATATAGGGCGCCGATAGTTTTTGGTACGATTTCCGACAATATCAGCACCGCTAATGTCATCGCTGCTGGCACTACCAGTCGAGTAATAAGCGGGTTGCTATCTGACCAAATTGCTGCAGCCTGCTCACCGACGCCGATCGCCCCGACCGTGTGGGCAATCGTATTGAGGGTCAAAATCGCAGCCAATGGCCTGTCGATATTGTTTTTGAATTCTTGTAGGTAACGGCCAGTGATAGTGCCTTTTTGATGTTCTATGCGGGCATAGGTCGGCGTGATGCTGAGCAGTACAGCCTCCCACAAAGAACACATAAACGAAAAGAAAATCGCTAGGATGAAAAAGGTAATAAGAAGGGTGTACATGAAGTAATGGTGGGCCTTAGTAAGTGTCGCGTAGCTAATTCAAAAACAAGCATAATTCGAATTACATTGTAACCCCATTTTAGTAAGCACGTTTTTAATTAATTAACACAATGCTCACACATTCGACGGCTATCCAACGTTAAACTGCACTACGTTAGTTAATGAACCCACTTTTCCAAGCTCAAGATGTTGATAAAAGTCGCCCGGACGCTGCTAAAAACCGCAGCGGTCGCTCTGATTTTGTTTGCTATATTAATAGTGGCGACTGGGGCTTTAATCAAGTTTTCCCCACGAACTATTCTTGCCGGAATATCGTATTTTTCAGACTATCAGATCGACGCTCACATCATCAAAACTGAGATCCTTCCACTGAGGTTCTCAGCTGAACGTCTTCAAGTCTTTGGTAAGCAGCAAGAAAGCGTAAAGCCACTTTTTAGATCAAATAAATTCGAGACATCGTTAAACTGGGTTGAACTTATCCACGGTAGTCACAGCGTCTGGACGGTCAATTCGAACAACTCGTCGATCAGCCTAGTTCAATTCGAAAGTAAATCAGATGATCCTAGTGAAGCACTCAAAGCAATCAACTTACATTCATATCTAAGCCTTGCCGCAATTGATTTATCCCAATTGGAAGTTGAAATTGATGCTAATCAAATACTCAAAGTAGATCAGTTAACGAACTCAATCAATTCAGTGGATGGTTCTGAACTAAGCAAAGTCAGAAGCGCTTCAGATTTACGACAGCTTCTAGAGTTCGAGTTGAAGTTCTTAGATAAAGGGCGCACTCTAAATCTGACTGGCGAACTAAGCACAGCTGAGGTTGATGGAAGTCAGCACATCAAACTGCAAGTGGAGCAACTTGATTTACGGCACTGGTTGGCAAATCCAGACGCCGGTATCGAGGGCGAAAGCAACACAGATTCCCATGATCTGGTCAATACGCTAAATGGAGTTTCAAACTCTTCGCTGGCCATTGATCTGCAAGAACTATTGATACCGCAAGGCACGCTGAGTAACCTTTTTGCGTCTTTGCATTTCAACGACTCGATAGAGATCTCACAGTTAACAGGCAATATTGATCTTGCAATAAACGATCAATTTCAACTCGAAGAAAGGTTGGATCTGGCTGGAATTATTCAACCAAAAGGATCATCAGTGAGCACAGATCTGAATGCGAGAATTGGCAGTACTGAACTGAGCTTAAATGCCGTTGTCGACCCGCGGCAGTTGACTAATTCACAGGGACGGATTTTGGTAAACCTTCCAATGGTGCCACTGTCTGCGAGAACGGAAAATGCGTCTGATCTCATAGAAAACCTCAATCCATGGTTGCCAATAACAGCGGAGGTTTCCTTTAACAGAGATCGGGACTATACAAAGCAAAACCACAGCAAAAGTTGGAAAGCGGACATCAACAGTTTTAAAGCAGGTGACAGTGATGTATCTGGAGAAATTTATTCAGATACCACAGGCAAGTTAGTGTTTCAGCTCAGCTCAGAACTGATTTCATTAATCACCAACACAGAGTCCAAAGAAAATGAGTCCATTGAAGAACTAAGTGATAAATCATTGCTCCTTTCGAATACCCCATTCAACTTCGACTTGACTACGGGTTACGCCGTATCTGGCAGTTGGTACATCGAAACATTAGAGATTGACCAGTGGAAATTGGAACAAATCACGTTGCCTTTCGAGCTAACAGACGGTCAAACTTCGATTTCCGAAATGTCATTTGGCGTAGCCGGTGGCCAAGTAAGCAGTAGCATTGATATTACTTATAACGACAAATTTATCGAACACGGCGAGCTAACACTGTCTGCTTCGAAACTCGACCTGGAGCATTTAAACTTAGGCAAGGCGGGGAATATTACTGGCGGAGACACCGAGTTGACCCTGCAACTTTCAACCTCGGGCTCTAATCCTAACGCCCTACTAAACTCGTTAAATGGGCACGTCCTATTAACCGTCGACAATGCCAAAATCAACAACGACACGTTTGAAGTCATCGGCTCCGATTTACTAATCGAGCTGTTGGCAAAAATAAATCCGTTCATTAAATCTGACCCAACTACAAAACTAGAATGTGCCGTCATCAACCTACCTATCAAACAGGGTCAAATTAAGGTTGATAAATCTATTGCCATCGAGACCGCCAAAATGATTATGACTGCTAGTGGCAAGATCAACCTGGGCGATAACTCCCTCAAGCTGAAACTGACGCCTCAGGCCAGAGGTGGATTGGGTATCGATGTAGGGACACTCGTTAAATTCATTGAGGTCGGTGGCCGGGTTAACGCACCCAAACCCATTATCGGTGCCACTGGGTTATTGAAAAGTGGTGTCGCTGTTGGTGCTGCCATCTCCACGGGAGGAGCGAGTCTGCTGGTGGATGGCTTGATATCGAAGATGGCCAAAGGTAAGGCCTGCGAACTTGCCGTTAAAATACGAACAGAGCCAACTTCACAATCATCACCATCAGGACCGCCCAAGAGGCAAGAAAAAGATAAAAGCGAATGACCACAATATCGAACCCACCTTGGACGATACTGTGAGCCACACGAATAGCCACATAAACCCATGCGCAGATAACGAGCGTGCTATCAACGCTTTGAAGCAAGGCAGCGGACAAACAAATCACATAAAAAACCACCGGCTGTTCAAACAAATGGTTGTAATTGTTGGCCACGCGATTTACCGCATGCGGTAAATGCTCGCGAAGCTTGCGCGTGTCTTGGCCTTTCTGAGGATGAACTCTATTTTTCATCATGGCCGGGATGCGGGTAATTAACATCCAAAAGAATACGGCCAAAGTCAAAACAACCATCGCCATCACCGGCTGTAAGATACTCATTACCATCTCAACGTAGTCCTAATTTGTGAAACCATCTCTCGAGTAGTACACCGCAATAAAGGCGAATACCGCAGGCATGGCTTGAGTAAACAGAATACTCGGTTTGGCTGTGGCGGCACCAAAAACGCCGGCGAGCACCACGCAGCCTAGAAAGAAGCAAAGCACATCGTATTTTGATCTCACTAGACCCCAGATTAGACCTGCTGCAAGAAAACCGTTGTACAAGCCTTGATTCATTGCCAAAACCGCGGAATCTCGGGACTGTTGTTCAGTCATGCCAAATACTTTGCGGCCGATCTCATGGTCCCAATAAAACATTTCCAATACCAACACGCCCACGTGAAAAACAGCGACAAGCGCCACTAAAATGATTGCAATTGTCTTCATTCGATCCTCCATTGGATTAGTAGAAGCAATGTAACCCAAGCTTGATGCGAATAAAACCTGCTAGAAAGCCTTCAGCTGCTCATCTAAGAAATCAAAGACTCGACGGATCTTGCGGCTAGTTTTCAATTCCCTGTGGGCTGTTAACCAAAGCTCAAAAGGAAAATATCCCGTTTCGGGCAACACGCGAACAAGGCCATCCTCAGCATCACCGACTTCTTCCGGCATAACTCCAATACCCATTCCGTGTTTAACGCACTCCCAATGTACCAAGTGGTTTTCTGTACTGATATGAAAATTATCATTACTTACTGGTAGTCCCAGACTCTGCAAGCCTTGTAGATACTCACCAGACTGAGTGAAGGCGATAAAGGACGCATCTGCAAACTGATCGGGAGTGGTGGGGTCTCCTAAACTTTTAAGGTAGCTGGGTGTAGCATAGAAGCGCGCTACGCCGTCGCGTATCTTTTTGCAAATTAGATCCGGCTGGGTGGGACGATATCCTCGAACCGCTATGTCTGCCTCTCGACGTTTTAAGTCAGCAGTCTCATTAGAAGCAATCAACTCGATACGAATACCAGGCTCAAGTTCGCGAAACTTTTTGATGATCGGAACCAAGACGAAGGCTGTAGTGACCTCACTTCCGGTAATGGTGACTTGACCAATGAGTTTTTCGGAGTGTCCGGTAGCTGCCAAGGAAAACTTTGATGCGGCCTCACCCATAGAGCGAACATGTTCAAGCAGCTCCAGTCCATTGGGAGTAAGCTCCAGACCGCGACCTGAACGCTCAAAGAGCGCAACTCCTAGTTCTTCCTCCAAAGCCGTAACCTGTCTTCCCAATGTGGGTTGAGACATCTTTAAAGCCCGTGCTGCGGCCATCAATGAACCTTCTTCGGCGGTCACCAAAAACGCCCTTGCACGATTCCAATCAAATTTTACCGAACGCCAACTCATTCAATATTGAATACCAGAAATGATTTTTTGATCATTGTAGCATCAACGACGCATACCTATTATGGTGATATCCACTTACAGTTAAAAACACTTTTCTCATGACTGACCCAATAACGAAAGCTCTTTCTCGAGAACGCCTGACGAAGCTTTCTCAGATGACGACTGGCACTAATAAAAAGACTAAAGTCGAACGCATGTACCGTTACAGTAACTTCTGGGACAGGATGGCGAATAGCTACTCAAAAAAGGCCGTGCCAAATCAACAAACCTACGAGAGAAAGCTAAAAATTATTCAAGGTTACCTAAATCCAGACTCGACCGTTCTCGAAGTCGGGTGCGGTACCGGCAGTACGGCACTGGCATTAGCACCGCTGGCGAAGAGCATCGTCGCAACTGATTTCTCGGCAAAGATGATCAACATAGCTCAAGATAAAGCTAAACAAGCAGATGTTGAAAATGTGTCCTTTGAGCAAAAAAGTATTGATGACCTTACGCACGCAACTGGTCATTACGACGTCGTTTTGGCTTTAAGTGTATTGCACCTAGTAGAAGACCGCGAGGCGACGCTTAAGCGCCTGTTTCACGAACTGAAACCCGGTGGCGTGCTTATTAGTAGCACCGTATGCATGGGTGATGGCCTCTCGTTTTTTAAGTTTATTGGGCCTATTGGACGGGCGCTGAGGATCCTTCCGATGTTGGCGGTTTTTAAAGAGCAAGAGCTTTTGAAAACCTTCACAACAACTGGCTTTGCGATCGAAAGCAAGTGGAACCCTAACGACCAAAATACTGTTTTTCTTGTCGCGAGAAAGCCAAATTAATTAGGGTCAGTATTAACATTATTTGACAGCAATCCCTTAGCAGCGCAGCTATATTTGCTTCGGGGCAGCTCACAATGCCCAAAACACTATCGAGGGCAAAACAATGTTAGATACCAACTTTATTCCGTTACAACGCGAGCAATTTGCCATGCTCCGTGAAGCCAAGCGGCTTGTTACTAAGGAGTTCAGTATTGAACTAAGCTTACAAGACAAGAACGTGCTTCAACGACTTTATGGATTTGCTTTGGAATCGGAGAACGAGCGATTATTTGAAATTTTCAACGAGTTGCACTCAGCTCAAAAGCCAGAAAAAGTTGAGGCCCATAAAAATGCGCGGCCGAAAAACTCACCCGCTAATAGTTCATCCTCCAAACTTGACTCGATAAAAGTTGGCGATGTAATCAACGGCAAGAGATGCACAGGTTTTTATCGAGGGCAGCCAGTTTTTAAAGTTGTTTAGAACAGTACCTTCTAGGACAAACTGTACTAAAGTTCGAATCCTCTCAATCCATTACGCACTTCCCGGACGAAGAGGTCAGGTTGCTCCATGGCAGCAAAGTGGCCGCCAGTCTCTGCATGATTCCAGTATTGAATATTTTTAAATCGCTGCTGCGCCCACCGTTTTGACGGTTGAATCGGCTCATTCGGAAAAATACTGCACGCCGTCGGTATATCTACCTGGCTAACCGTAGGCTTAGCAAAACTATGCCAATATAAACGTGCCGAGGAAGCTGCGCTTCGACTGAACCAATACCAAGAAATATTGTCCAGCAGCCGATCCAATCCGTATAACTCCACAAAGCCTTGGCTAGACCATTCTCCAAATTTTTCTAAGATCCAAGCCATTTGACCAACTGCCGAGTCCGTTAGAGCGTAACCAATTGTCTGTGGTCGAGTACCTTGAATCGCGGCATAACCTTGGCCCGTCTTCTGATAGTGGGTAAACAGTGCGAGGCTTCTCTTCTCTTGGTCGGTTAAGGAATTCAAAATGGACTTATCTGGTGGGCCAACCACCACGAGGTTTAGGTGCAGGCCTTTACAGTGACCTAAGTTTTGACTGCCGATTAGAGCCGTTATCATTCCTCCCCAGTCACCTCCTTGAGCTAGGTAACCAGAGTAACCAAGAGATAACATCAGCGAGTCCCACGCCTTAGCCGTGCGCTCAACAGTCCAACCAGCCGCTTCAGGCTTACCTGAGAAACCATAACCGGGCAGTGAAGGAATCACCAAATGAAAAGCATCCTCTGCTTTGCCACCGTGTGCAATGGGGTCGACCAGTGGGTCGATCACTTCTAAAAACTCCACCACACTGCCGGGCCATCCATGTGTCATCAATAACGGCCTAGCACCGCGCTCCTTTGACCGTACATGCAAATAGTGAATGTCGAGGCCATCCACTGTTTCTATGAACTGAGGATACCTGTTGACCGTTGCCTCGAAACGACGCCAATCGTATTGATGCGCCCAATAGGCCGCTACCTGCTGAACAATACCTAGAGGAATGCCTTGTGACCAATCGTCTACGCATTCCGCTTCTGGCCAACGTGTCAACTGAATGCGGCGACGCAAATCATCGAGTTCCGATTGTGGCACATCAACCACAAACTTTCGCCTGCTGTTCATGGGCGATCTCTCCTGAGTTGCGACAAGCTAGTCGTTTTTAATTCCCAATTTTTCCAGCTGAGCTTTCATTTCCGCCAGCGGCTTAGCACGAATCATATGCTTGTTTTCTCCGTATTGACCATGCGGCAGTTGCATTAATTGAGTGGCTCCCATTTGCACCGCACCCATTAGTTGGTCTGGCTCCACCAACATATCCAAGAAACCAGCCTTAATCGCGGTTTTTGGGTCGACCATTTGCGATTGCAGTGCGGCCGAAGTATGAAACATAGGATTGAGACGCTCTCTTAATACAGTGATTAAGAGTGGTGTAAAGGGCATACCACCTGCTGTTTCTGGCAGACCAATTTTATAATCTCCTTGCATGCCAACTCGGTTGTCACAGCACAACAAAATAAACGCCCCCATGCCAATTGCATGCCCATTGCATGCCGCCAGCAAAGGTTGTGGATGTGAATACAGATGGTAGAGTAGGTTAAAGCCTGTCGACACCATCTCAAACTGTGCTTGGCCGGTGTCCTTCACGACAGACAAATCAAATCCAGCGCTAAACTTATCACCACCACCGCTGACAATGGTTGCTTTGGCATTTTCCTTGGCTTCATTTAGTGCTTCAATAAAAGCGAGCCCAACGTCTTTAGTAATCACGTTGGCCTTGCCGTCGTTTATCTCGATATGAGCGATGTCATCTTTGATATTGAGTGAAATCATAACTGTCTCCTTATGCGCTTAGCATGCCGCCCAAACGTTGGTTAATAATGTCATTGGCCTCTCGCATGATTCGCGAAACCAGCTCATCACAGGTAGGGATATCATTAATGAGGCCAGCTACCATGCCACAGGACCACGCCCCAATCTCCATCTCGCCTTCCTGCATAATCTTTGGATAGACACCGGCTACTTCGTCGATAATATCTTCGAACGTGAGATCGTCCCCTTTGGCTTTTTCGGTCGCAAGAATACGCTCAACGGCTTCGTTGTTAAGAACTCGCTCGGTGTTCCGTAATGGACGCATCACTAAGCGTGTATCCAACTCGGTGGCTTGAATAATGGCCTGTTTCACATTGTCATGAACGGGAGCTTCTTTAGTAGCAATAAATCGAGTGCCCATATTCATACCCTGGGCACCCATGGCCAATGACGCCACGAGTGATCTGCCGTCAGCCATGCCCCCGGAAGATACAAATGGAATCTCCAATTCATCTGCAGCTCTGGGCAATAAGATCATGTTCGGGATGTCATCTTCACCAGGATGCCCCCCGCATTCAAAACCGTCAACAGAGACAGCATCACAACCAATTTCCTGTGCTTTTAAAGAATGCCTTACGGATGTGCACTTGTGGATTACTTTGATGCCAGCATCCTTGAGATAAGGCATTACTTCAGCGGGGTTTCGACCGGCCGTCTCAACCACCGTAACACCGCCCTCTATAATAGCTTTAACATAACCAGGATAGTCCGGCGCATTGACCGTGGGTAGAAAGGTTAGATTGACGGCAAAGGGCTTGTCCGTCATGTCTTTGCAACGTGCGATTTCATTGGCAAGATCACCCGGCGTTCTCTGCGTAAGCCCAGTAATGGTCCCTAATCCACCCGCGTTAGATACGGCAGCGGCCAATTCAGCAAGCCCAACGTAATGCATTCCTCCCTGAATGATAGGATGCTCTATACCAAACAGTTCGGTGATGGCGGTTTTCATATTTACAACTCTCCAAAGTTTAGGGGCGCGAACGCAACCCAAAAGAAAAATATATCACTGTTATATTCTATTCTAATTCAAAACGTGGTGTAGTTGATTGACATTATTAAACGATTTATTGGCCTTTGTGACGAGACCATGAATCCCTTTCTTAAGAGTCACCATGCCCAAGAGCGGCACAGAGCGTTTGGGTTTAGTCATCGACAGACCTTCTAAACCCCAGGTGAGCTATGTCTGGAGGGAAAAACATGGCCCAGTTCCATTCGAGAAAGAGACGCACTTTGCGAGCGAGTGTCGGCACCTTTAGAAGATAAACTCCACGCCACATCATAAATCCAATGATGCCGCTAAATTGCAAGCCAAAAATTTGCGCCACCGCCTTATTGTGCCCAATCGAAGCCAACATACCGATGGGTTTATAGCCAAACGGTTCAGTTTGCGCTCCAGAGATTTTCGCCAAGATGTTTTTAGCAAGCACTTTAGCTTGTTGATTCGCGAACTGTGCGGTTGGAGGGCAGGGTGCATCGGACTTGTTATTCGGAACAATGGCGCAGTCTCCCATCGCCCACAACCCTTCATGCCCCTCAATTGACATATCCGCAAGAGTTATCAGTTTGCCGCGAAGATTCGGTAGCTGATCACTACCCTCAAACAGATTTGGAGATGTACCGATTGTGCAAATGATGGTAGCGCCAGAAACCACTTTGCCACTCTTAAGAATAACCTTCTCGGCCTCGATTTTGGCAGCACGCTCTTCGAGCATCACGTTGATTTTTCTCTTGGTAAAATTCTGATGCGTTTTAACTGACAGTTTTTCAGGTAGCTCCGGCAAGATCCGTTTTGTGCCATGAATCAATGTCACTTTACAGTCCGAGCGATCGACGTTTTTATAGTATCTCTGTGCCGAACAAAGGAAGTCTTCCAGTTCACCTGCCGTTTCCACACCACTGAATCCACCACCAAGTATCACGAATGAGGTTAGTTGTTTTCTTCGCTGTTCATCAGGGTGAATCGTGGCTTGCTCTAGTCTCTCAATGATTCGATTTCGAATGTACAAGGCGTCCCCGACCGTTTTCAAGGGCAAAGTATGTTCTTTAAGACCGGGTAACATATCCATATTGGCTTTTACCCCAGATGCGTGCACCAGATGATCAAACCGCAGACTTCCCAGGCGGTCGTTATGATAGTGGATTATTTTGTTTTGATAATCGATTGAGTCCACGGTCACCATACGTATGCGAGTGCGCTTTAGCATCAATCGTATCGGCGCCTGAACATGGCCCGGCAGTATCGATGCACCAATTACCTCGGGTAGCAGCGGGTTATAAGTAATAAAGTTAGTTTTACTCAGCAAATAGATTTCCCAGTCACTGGGTAACTGCTTTTCCAACCTTCTTGCCAATTCAACGCCTGCGAACCCGCCACCAATGATTACCAAATTTTTATCACCCACGGCTTTCATACCCACCTCACTCCAACAATTATAATTATCGATCTGACCTATAAGACCCCCCAAACCCCGGTTCGATTACGTGCAATTGGCGGACACCTATCTTGAAAACCATTAATAAGACGGCATATTGATAAAATAAGACCATCAGTATCCACGCAATTTAAAGGGAAAATCGATGAATAACACATTGGAAAGTAGCAACCATCATGGCTCTGACGCAAAGACACATGCGCTCATTGCTTATATCTTGATGATCTTTGGCGTGTTTACATTCATCCCTATCTTTGTTGGTGCAATATGGGCGATGGTGACCCGTAGAGATTCTCTAAATACGATCTACTACAGCCACTACACCAACGCCATTCGAACATTTTGGTGGTGGTTATTTTGGTGGGTGATCGGTGGAATACTCACCATCATTGCCATCGGATATTTAGTTCTTTTTATCTCTTGGCTGTGGCTACTTTATCGAATCATCTACGGGATGGCTAAAATAGTGTCTGATGAGGCATACCCCCTTTAAACCTCGTAAGGTGTATCATAAGTGGCTCTAGATTTAGCCACGGACTTATCCCTATTTGATCCACTTAATTTCAACCTTGCTGCTGGGACCTATCTTATTGATTCAAGGCCTATGGGTGAGAAGAACAACCGAGATTTTAGAAGAACCTGAGGGCCGCCGCTATGGGACCCAAGGCCAAGGGCCTGAGTTAACAATATTGATTATTGGAGACTCAGCGGGAGCCGGAGTGGGCGCGGAACACCAAGATAACGCTCTGCTAGGCAATGTGGTAAAGCACTTAAAAGAAGATTTTAGAGTTTCCTATCAACTACACGCCACAAGCGGACATACAACACTGGACTGTTTTGAAGAAATTAGCAGCCTTCCGGAAAGTAAAGTCGACGTAGTCCTTACTTCTCTCGGCGTCAATGACGTTACATCCGGTGCCAGTGTCTCTAAGTTTAAAGCCCGGCAACAAAAACTAATAGACTGCTTAGAACGACGATTTTCACCTCAGGTCATTATATTGACCGGCGTTCCACCCATGAAACAGTTTCCAGCCCTGCCACAGCCATTGCGTTGGTACTTGGGCTCCCAAGCCGAAAGATTCGATATGCAGTTATCGAATTTAAGCACAAGGCCAAAAGTCCGGCATCTTAAACTGGAGTTTGACCCCGATCCCAGCCTAGCGGCCACCGACGGCTACCATCCTGGACCCAAAGTGTATGCAAAATGGGGGAGTTCCGCTGCCAAACTAATTAAGAGCGAGGTCTACGATGTTTGAATTACGGCACCTTTGTCTTTGAACTTGGTATTCGGTTTGATTGGCTTGGGAAATCGTCCTACTAAGTCCATAAAGTCATTCTGTTTGGGTCGGTTGTGATCTTTAAGCAATTCATAGTGTCCAAATGACAGTGGAGTTGCATGCAACAAATCCAACACGTGGCTGGCCAATCGAACGGTCCATGCTGGGACCCGAATCCTTGCGAAAGGCTCTCGACCTTTCAGGCGTTCAAGATACGCCTCTAAGGTAAGATTCTCTAGGCCGCCTAACTCGACCACTCTTTGTGTCTCTCTGTCGGGCGACTCAATGAGTTCAGCGATAGCTAAAGCCAGCTCTGTCACATGTAGCGGTGCGAGCCTGCCTTTTGCGTTGCTGGGCAATAGATGCACAGGCCAACTGGCCACTCGCCGCAACCATCTAGCTCCATATCCTTCCTTACCGTCCAGCAGTGGTGCGCGTACGATAAACCACGGCGCATTACTGGTTTTGATAGCGGCCTCTCCGTCTAATTTACTTAGGATAAAACGGCTTCTGGCAGATCGCTTTAAGCCTAAAGCCGATACATGAATGAAACGTTTATTCTCTTCCTCGCATGCGCGAACCAACTTTTCCACTGCGTGATAATGAATGGCTCGGTATGTCTCTTTGTATCTTGGGCGCAAAATACCAACACAATTAACCACTACGTCGTAGTCATTAACAAGGGCATGTGCATCAAAGGTTTGTTCTAATCTTAGCGGTATGCATGTCACGTTGGCACGGCCATGTGCATTCCGAGACGTGATGGTTACGGCATGTCCTTTGCAAGATAAGGCTTCGGCTACAGCTCGACCAATGAAGCCTCGACCGCCCAGAACTAAGATACGTTTTGCCATGTTAGGACCCTCTTTGCTCAAGTGATGCTACTAAAATAGGCTAAACGCGTTTTTAAGACTTCTGAGCGTATAACATACGACAAGAAAGATATTCTGCCATGAAAAACAATGATTTATGTTATTCCCAGTCTATAGATTGGGAATTATTAGAGAGAATCAATCACATAAGAAAGGGGCCCGCAGGCCCCTTTTTAGTTCATGAGATAATCCAAGATTAACCTTACAAGAGTAACCTTAAAAGTTGTATCTTACGCCGGCGCTGGTCAGGCTAATAACTTCCAAATCATCGTATCTGACTTGCAGACTGATATTCTCTGTAACTCGATAATCAAGAGAAGCGCCGGCGAAGGCACCTTCCTCTTCTTCAATTGATGCACTCAAGCTGCCCGATTCCGCTGTGACGTTGCCAAGCAAACCACCAAGCCTTAAAGAGCCTGAAAACTTCTCAGTAAAGGGAGCGGTCAACACCACACTTGCATAAGTCACATCGGCCGAAAGTGTCAAAGGAAACGAAATGCGGCTTTGGCTCACTGTTGCTTGATACTCACCAAAGTCAATGTAGCCAGCTTCGAGGCCTATCCATCTCGTAAAATTATAGCCGGCATGGATTCCTAATGAAGTATCTGAATCTTCGTTGACGACACAAGCAACGGGTAGCCTCCCGATAGAATCACGCCGTACTTCATTGCAGGCATCCTCCAATCCATCAAATGATGAGTTTCCGGCAAATGCGCCAATATAGAACTCACCGGCTTGAGCTACGGGCGCTCCGAGCAGCGTCGCCAGCAGGGCTGCTGGTAAAAGACTTTTTATTTTCATACTGTGTTTGTGTGTAGGGTTAGGGTAGGTCAATTATAGACATAAGAAAATGCAGACTATTACGCCATTAACAAAAACACATTAAGAGTCTAACTCAAACACAGACTTGAAATGCAGCCGACATAAAGACACATACCGATCATTACCCCCTATCTCTACTTGCGTTCCCTCTTGAATTGCCTTGCCACTTTCATCAACACGCACCACCATATTGGCTTTCTTGCCACAGTGGCAAATTGTTTTTAACTCAGCCAATTCATCTGCCCAAGCTAGGAGCCATTTACTTCCGCTGAACAACTGTCCCTGAAAGTCTGTTCTGATTCCGTAGCACAAAACAGGGATTCTCAATTGATCACACACTTCACTGAGCTGCCAAACCTGATCTTTGGTTAGAAACTGGGCTTCATCAACCAGTACACAGTCTATGTTTTTCTCGGTGTGCCGCGTGATGACGTGCTGAAATAAATTCATCTGAGGCTCGAATAAGTCGGCACTCTGCTCCAAGCCGATTCGCGAAGCCACTTTGCCTTTCCCAAACCGATCGTCTAGAGCGGCGGTTAGCAGCAAGGTATGCATACCGCGTTCGCGATAGTTAAAACTCGATTGCAAAAGGGTTGTCGATTTACCCGCATTCATCGTCGAGTAATAGAAATAGAGTTTGGCCATGTTAATACGAGAAAAGAGACAGCGTTTTGGAAAATAACTCTAATACCGCCTCTGAATCAACCTGGGTTGCAATTTGGCAGCTGGGCCGATTGCGCCAGGTCGAAAGAAAATAATTGTCACTTTGATCACCTAAAATGAATTGACCCATCGCGGGACCCGACTCGATAACACAGGCTGAGCCCTTTGAAAACTGGAACAACTCAGGCCTAACTAAATAGGCGAGGGCCGAGGCATCGTGCATAGCACATGCTCTTTCTGTGGGTGCAAGAACCTCGAGAGAGGAGTAGAAATCTAGGTAATACTGAGAAGTGTGCCACAGGAATTCTCCAACGCGTCCTGCGCTGGTACGCAATTCCTCTAAACGCGACTCTGTCAAGGCGATCTCCATGGTCACGTCCAAACCAATAATTGAGAGCGGCCAGTTCTGTCGGCATACGATATCAGCCGCGTGGGGGTCATTAATAAAGTTCGCTTCCGCCACCGGAGATACATTGCCTTTGGCCTTATGGACGCCGCCCATTACTACAACTTGCTTTACCTTACTTGGCAGATCGGGATCCAACAAGATGGCTTCCGCTAAATTTGTCAGTGGCCCAATCGCTACCAAAGTAATCTCTTTGGGACTTTCATTGGCCATCGCCACGATCCATTCTGCTGCCGTGGATTGGGATGAATGTGCTTTTACTTCACTCAGATCGGAGAGAAGCTGATCCTTAACGTTACCTAACCCATCCGCACCGTGTACAAAGTCCGGCGCTGGAAATCGGTCTATTTGTAACGGTTTATCTGCCCCCTTGAAGACCGGTACTAGTTCTGCGCGCATCACATTTAGGATCGTCAGGGCATTGTTGGTCGTGATATCAATCTCGGCATTTCCAAAAATCGTGGTTAAGCCCAATAACTCTATTTCAGGATGCGCCAGTGCAAAGGCAATCGCTTGCGCATCATCAATACCAGGATCAGTGTCTAAAATGATCTTATGCATTTTGGTTCAGAACTTCATGGAGCTGGGGGATTGCATCAATGGCACCTAATCTAGATACCGTTATTGCCGCCGCACGGGCAGCTTGTTTAAGTGCATCAACATCATCTAGTCCCCGTTGCCTTCCAGCCAAATAGTATCCAACAAACGTATCGCCTGCGCAGGTGGTGTCCACGACATCAGCGGCGACAGCAGGCAAATCAATACGCTGGTCACCCCATAAAAATTGCAGCCCCTTAGCGCCAAGAGTCAGAATTATCTTCGTGTCTGGGCATCGGTCAATCAGAAATTCTAACGCGCCCTCTAAATCCGTTTGCGACGCAAGTTGCTGAGCTTCTATTTCATTGACGATCAATGTATCCAACTTCTCAAGTGGCAAATCGAGAATCGACTCCGTCATAGGCGCCGGATTCAAAACGATCTTCTTGTTCAGCTCGATTGCAAGCTCAATCGCTTGTCCTACCAGATTGGTTTCGTTCTGTAATAAAACAGTCTCAATAGCCTGACCGCGATCCCTGAGAAGGGTCTCTAAGTCAGCTGCGTGGCAGTTCTGATTCGCACCACCATGCAAAATGATTGCGTTTTCTCCCCGAGAATCAACCTGAATAATGGCATGCCCACTAGGTTGTTCGACGTTATTTACAGCCGCAATATCGACACCAGAGTCGGCTAATATTGCAGATGCCCAAGCATCGCCTTGGCCCAATTGACCGAAATGCAGCACGTCTCCTCCAGCGCGCGCAATGGCAACAGATTGATTGGCTCCCTTGCCACCAAGGCCTGTGGAAAGAGACCGACTAGCCATGGTTTCACCGGGACGTACAAAGTGGTCCACTTGGTATACATGGTCGATGTTGATCGACCCTACATTCAAAATCAGCTTATGCATCTCCCCAGAATCCTCATTTGAGGTATTAAATCAGTCATTCCTTTAGGCTATCATACGTGAGGATGTATCTCGAGCAAATGGCTTTGATCATCGTTAGAAAATTTCAGGCAAATTCCCTGCGAAAGAACTCATCAATGCCATGCCCATGCTAGAATTGAGAGTGAAATTGAAAGAACCAAAGTGACGTAAGCACTGATATCAATGAGTCACGATGTATTCATATCACATGCCGCCGCCGACAAAGCGGTTGCTGATGCTATTACTGAGACCCTAGAACAAGGAGGGGTCCAATGCTGGATCGCCCCGCGAGATATTCGCCCGGGCGATACTTGGGGCGGGTCGATTGTTAAGGCCATCGAGTCTTGCTCTGTAATCGTGATTGTGTTCTCAAGAAACTCCAATAAATCTCGCCAAGTCTTACGTGAAGTTGAACGAGCCGTGCAGAAAGACGTGGTTGTTCTACCCTTCAGATTAGATGATATTGAACCTAGCGGCGACCTAGAATATTTTCTAAGCGCCACTCATTGGCTGGACGCACTAAGTGCCGATATGAATAGGCACTATGGTCAGTTGCTCAACACCATTAAGTCCATTCTCGGCAAAGAATCATCGCGAAAAGAGCCCTCAGCCAGAAAAGAGCCCTCAGCTGGAAAAGAGCCTTTAGCGAAGAAGGAGCCCTCAGCCGTTAGTCTGGAGCCTTCAACCGTTGAAGAGCTTGCACCTAACGAACCGCCATCGGGACTTGCCGGCATTTCCTCCAAATCCAACGAAGAACGAACTCCTGAACATAGTGAGCCGGAAGTTGAGGTCGAACCAATTGAAGAAGTTGAAGAGTTAGAAAGCCAATCACAACTGGAGTTTGCGGCGGCGTTAGACGAAGCAAGGAACCTAGAACAACCGCTCCATGAAGCCACTCTTCTTGAACTTCCATCGGGCAGAGCCCCTCGTCGTGGAGGCGGCTTCAACGATAACGATTCTCAGAGTTCAACTCAGGCATCCGATATTAAATTCGACCAGTCGTTCAAGTCGGAAAGAAGAATCAAGGAGCGAGAGCCTGAATCCAGAATGTCACCTGCTCTTATCGCCGTTGGCACATTAATGATTGGTTTTATTGGTTGGTTTATTTTTAGTTCCAGCTCTTCAGACAATTCATTCGAAGAAAGCAACTTAACTGGGCAATCATCGGAAGATTCTGCCACAGAACCAGAAATAGCCGGCGACGGGCTGGTGAAACAAATCGATAGCACCCCAGAAGCTAAAACTAACGTCGTAAAGAAAGCCATTGAAAATTCGGAGCCTGCAGTCGGTGAGACTCAGAAGATCAGCACACCAGAGAAAGTCGAAGAGGTCGTCCAGGAGCCGGTGGATACGGGACCTTCCGCTGAGGAATTGGCTGCCATTGCCAAGCAAAAGGCCGAAGAGGAGGCCAGACGAAAAGCTGAGCAAGAACGTTTAGCTAAGATAGCTGCCGAAAAAGCTCGCAAACAGAGAGAGTTCAATGACTTAATTTCTAAGGCCGAGGAGGGCGATCTCGCTGGCCAGTTGAAGCTATTTTCTATGTATGAAAACGGCGATGAGGTGGATAAAAACATCTTCACGGCGACTCAATGGCTGATACGAGCTGCGGAGAATGGCGACGCGGATTCACAATTTCAATTGAGCCAAAGATATGACCTAGGACTGGGGGCTGAACGTAGCGACCTGCAGGCGTTTATATGGCTAAATAGAGCCGCTGAAGCTGGCCAAGCCGATGCTCAGACTAAGATGGGTGATCGATACGCCAAGGGGGACGGCGTGCAAAAAAGTGATGAGGTGGCTGTTCAATGGTATCTAAGGGCCGCAGAAGGTGGGTCAATAGACGCGCAGAAAAGCTTGGCGGCTGCCTTCGAATTTGGCGTCGGGACCGAGAAAGACCTGCCTACCGCCAAACTTTGGTATGAGAAAGCCGCCGGTCAAGGCGACAACAGTGCCCGACTATATCTTGAAAAGCTAGAGGAGAAATTGCAAGACTCAGCCGCCGAAACCAAGTCACCTGAAACCATCAACGACTAGTTAATGCGAATGTTATGACCAAAGATTACATACGTGAGGTCAAACATTCGATGCGCATTGGTGAGTACCTAAAGGCGTATGATTTGGCTTGTGAAGGTCTTAAGGAGCAGTCGGATAGCCAAGCACTTCAATACCAAGCGGTTTTAGCGTTGGCACGCACTGGGGCCACGGATCAGGCTCAAAGTAAATACAAGGAGTTTGAGCTCGACAAAGTCAGACACGTCGATTTTGCCTCTTTGGAAGCACGTCTTCTTAAAGATAAAGCGCTAATCTGTCATCCCAGCAAAAAGTCAGCGAGGTTTGAGGCTTCCGCCAAGTTGTATGAATCAGTATTTTCAGAATCCGCCGAGCAAGAATTCTATCCGGCGATCAATGCTGCTACTACCTATTACCTCTCTGGCAACAAACAGCAGGCCACACGTCTTGCCACTAAGGTGTTAGAGATCTGCAAAAGCACCGATCCCAGTTATTGGCGCTACGCTTCTGAAGCCGAGGCTTTGCTGTTATTGGGTGATAAAGAGGCCGCACGACAAGCTTTAGTGAATGCTAATGGCCATGCGAGTAATGATATGTCTTCAATGGGCGCTACCAAGAAACAGCTCTCACTGATTTGCTCAGACTCAGAGGTGCTAGATGCACTAAAAATTCCGAGGGTAATTCATTACGCGGGTCACATCATTAGCGCTGACGACACGGGACGTTTTCCTGCATCAATAGAAAATAAGATAAGAGAACGCATCGATGCAAAGCTTGATCTGTTAGGTGTGGGCATCGGCTATGGTTCACTCGCTGCGGGCGCGGACATTCTATTCGCCGAAGCACTTCTAGATCGAGGCTGCGAGCTTCACGTGACGCTACCTTTTTCAATCGAGGACTTTAAGAAAATTTCAGTAGCCTGTTCAGGTGACAGTTGGCTTGAACGTTTCGAAACTTGCTGGGAAAAAGCCACTAGCCAGAGCTTTACCTCTGAAGGAGGTTATCAAGGCGACAACAGTCTTTTCAGTTACTGCTCATTGTATTCGATGGGCCGAGCCTGCCTCAGGCAACAACATCTGGCCGCGCCATTATCGCAGATCGTCATATGGGATGAATTACGGGCTTCTCTAATAGCGGGTACCTACAGCGACTATCGAGCTTGGACCGAGTTGGGATATGAAAGCGAAGTCATCTCACTCTCCTCATACTCCAATCCTGAAAAATCTAAAATAGTATCCAACGAAGAGGATCAACAAGATCGGGAACTGCACGCAATCTTGTTTGGCGACATACGGGGTTTTAGCGGATTACCTGATAACAGATTGCCCGAGTTTGTTGATGTGATTATGGGGTGCCTAGCACAGACATTGGACCGTTTGAATCGAGAGTACGATGATGGAGCCGTCATGCTCTCAAACACGTGGGGTGATGGCATCTTTGTCGTACTCAGAGACGTAAATGTCGCCGCTCAATGTGCCATAGAAATGCAGCAGGGCCTAAAGGCACTCGGGGCTGAAAAACCCGATCTACAATCTCAAGCTGAACTGCGATTGGGTATTCACTTCGGGCCGGTTTATGAATTGATTGACCCAGTGACCAAACGCATAAACTATTTTGGCGAGCATGTTAACCGCGCAGCCCGGATAGAGCCAATAACTCCGCCAGGCCAAGTGTATGTAACTGAGTCTTTTGCAGCGCAGTTAGCACTCTCCAAAAACCCAGGATTCAAAACGGAGTACGTAGGTTTTATGCCAATGGCGAAGAACTATGGCGAACTACCGATGTATCTTCTGCGTGAAAAGTTCGATTCCTTCTAGTCCAAAAATAAAAAGCTTCAACCACATCGGTAGCTGAAGCTTTCTTAGAGCACGATTCCGCTTTCAATGCGAAAATCGTACTTAGGCGTTCTCTGCGTTTTGGTAGCGCTCAGCTGAATCCAAAATCTCTTTGCGAGCCTCATCTTTGCCAGCCCAGCCGCGAACTTTCACCCACTTGCCTTGCTCTAGATCTTTGTAGTGTTCAAAGAAATGCGCAATCTTATCCAACATTTCTTGCTGAACATCGCGGAAGGTAGATACGTTGTTATAAAACTTTGTGAGCTTCTCTACTGGTACGGCTAGAATCTTAGCGTCCTCGCCAGCTTCGTCTTCCATTTGCAGAACACCGATTGGACGAACTCGTACAACAGAACCGGTAATCAATGGGAAAGGTGCCAATACCAATACATCGACGGGATCTCCGTCATCAGACAACGTTTGCGGTACATAACCGTAGTTGCAAGGATAATGCATGGCCGTCGACATGAATCTATCAACAAACATAGCACCGGTATCTTTATCCACTTCGTATTTAATGGGATCACCATAACGAGGGATTTCGATAATTACATTAACGTCATCAGGCAACGATTTACCTGGACCTACGGCATTTAAAGACATTTCGATTGCTCCGAAAAATTGGTCTTGAAAAATTCGCTGTATTATACTGATTTGACGGCGATTGACAGCCGCAAGAAACTAATAAATTAGTCTAAAACTATAATATTTTATTACTCCCTTATAAGGGGAACTAAGGGTGAACCAACTTAGAGTGTAGTAAGTCGTTTTTAAATCCGAGCTATCCATTGTTGTTGGGTCACCTGTATGGTGGATAGATGTCTGATTAGCTGAGTTAGTTTGTCCTTCACCCTGGGGGGAGCCACAGGAGGACACTCTATGTCTTTACAAGCAGTACCCGCTTTATTCGGCGTAATTGGCTTGGCAGCAGCCTTAGTGATCTACATGATGATCGCCAAGCAGTCTGTCTCGGACGGCAAGGTTGCCAGTATAGGAAATCAAATACACATAGGCGCTATGGCGTTTATGAAACGTGAGTACACAATCCTGTTTGGATTTGTCGCCGTTCTCGCCGTGTTGATCGCCATATCCGATCTTGGTGTCCATACCATGATCGCTTTTCTTTTAGGTGCTATCTGTTCCGCATTCGCTGGCTACATCGGTATGTTTACAGCCACCAAAGCAAATACCAGAACAACGTCGGCTGCTCACGAAAAAGGCGCCGCCGCCGCATTAATTACCGCTTTTAATGGCGGCAGTGTGATGGGTCTAACTGTTGCGTCAATGGGTCTTCTAGGTCTGGGTGTGTTGTACTTAATGTACGGTGCCAATGCGGAAAGCGCGCATACTATTCATGGATTTGGTATGGGTGGATCGGTAGTCGCCTTGTTCTCACGTGTGGGTGGCGGTATTTTTACCAAAAGTGCTGACGTCGGCGCAGACCTTGTAGGGAAGGTCGAGGCTGGCATCCCCGAGGATGACCCCAGAAACCCAGCGGTAATCGCCGACAATGTGGGCGACAACGTGGGTGACGTAGCAGGCATGGGTTCGGATATCTTCGAGTCTTATTGTGGCTCTATGATCGCTACCATTGCAATTGCATCAACGTTAACTGGTGCAGCATTGATGAGCCTAGGTGGTAAGCAGGAAGCCTTAATGGGATTACCGTTAGCCCTGTCTTCAGTAGGGTTGATATGCTCGGTTTTAGGCATCCTACTTGTGGCCATGATGAGTAACAGCTCCGCTGAAAAAGCCTTGCGTGCTGGTACGATGGGTTCGTCTATTTTGTTTATTGTGGCGTCTTACTTCTTGATCCAACAATTTGGAATTAGCAATGCAGTTTGGTACTCCGTTGTTGTCGGCTCGGTAGGCGGTATCGTCATAGGCTTGGTCACTGAGTACTACACGGCTGGCAAACCAATTAGAACTATCGCCGCTTCAGGTGAAACCGGAGCCGCAACTGTCATTATTTCAGGTTTGGCTATTGGTATGCAGTCGGTGGTTATTCCGATTTTGACCCTATGCGCAATCATCTTCTTCTCAAGTCAATTCGCTGGTCTTTATGGTGTGGCCATTGGCGCGGTCGGCATGCTCGCAACCGTGGGAATCACCATGGCAATTGATGCTTATGGCCCCGTTGCCGATAACGCTGGCGGCATTGCTGAGATGGCCGGACTAGGCGAGGATACTCGTAAAATTACCGACTCCTTGGATGAGGTGGGTAATACAACGGCAGCTATCGGTAAAGGCTTTGCAATTGGTGCCGCAGCACTGGCAGCCTTAGCAATTATTTCAGCATTTATCGAAACCGTTTCGCTACGAATAGATGACTTTAGCTTGCAGATCAACAACCCTGAAGTACTGGTGGGTATGTTTATTGGCGGAATATTTCCGTTCTTGGTCTCAAGTTTAACCATGACAGCCGTTGGCGACGCCGCCTTCGACATGATTAAAGAAGTTCGACGACAGTTCAAAGAAATCCCAGGACTATTGGAAGGCACGGCTGAACCTGACACCGAGCGTTGTGTAGACATTGCGACCACAGCGGCTCTCAAACGCATGATATTACCAGGCGTTTTGGCAGTGGCTGCGCCAGTGGTCGTCGGTTTCGGAATCGGTGCGGAGGCACTCGGTGGAATGTTAGGTGGCGCATTACTGGGTTGTGTATTACTTGCAATCACGATGGCTAATGCCGGTGGCGCTTGGGACAATGCCAAAAAGTACGTTGAGCGTGGTAACCATGGTGGCAAAGGATCTGACGCTCATGCGGCCGTCGTTGTTGGCGATACCGTCGGCGATCCATTCAAAGATACATCGGGTCCATCAATGAACATTTTGATTAACGTAATGGCTATTGTCAGTTTGGTAATAGCGCCGCTACTGTCCTGATGATCTAGAACACTAGGTTGATAAAAGGCCGGCGATCGCCGGCCTTTTTTATGACTTTATCGCTATCGATTGTGCTCGATTGCCGAGACTAATGCGTCGGGCTCATCCGTTCCAATGCGAACTACTCGATCATTATCAATAACCAACTCAATGGCATTCAAGCCAGAGACATTGTACAACCAACCATTTCCGATATAACGAATTCCCCAGCCCCACCACGCCTTGTTCCTCACTTTACGTACCGAGGTAAGTGTGTTGATATCTAGCTGTTTTCTGATCAATACAATACCAAGATGCCAGTATAGTATTCCTTTGCTCACCTTGGTCGTCATGCTTCCAAACAACATCGCTAGAATAAGTAGCAATCCAGAGAACACTAAAAAGACATCCGCAGAGATAGTTTGCTGCTGAAGCGACCAACTCATTAAAACCTGCGTCGATATCAAGAACGTTAAAATCGTATAGCCAAATTGAATATTGTAATACTCGTCAGAACCAGACCCATTCGTGATTAACTCATCAAGGCCTACTTCCAAACAAGCGGCCAAAGACTTTGTTGTTTCCAACGAGGCCTTACCCGTAGACTCAACTCGCTGGATGGTTCTCTGACCCACACCACTGGCTATAGCCAGCTCCTCCTGTGACCAGTGGCGCGCTACTCTCAAGAGTTTAATTTTGGCTTTATTGATATTCACATACATAAGTCTACTCCGCAATGCTGACCAATTCACAAATATCAATTTTGAAGACTTCGGTCACCGACAGTTGACCGCCACCTGCCCGCCACTACTTATAAATCATTAATTTTCCTTTTGTTTTATTGATCATGACAAGTCTAAGGATTAAGTTGATTATCTATGTTGTTTTCTTACTTCAAATCAATCTCTAAACTATTCTATCGGCGACCGCTGAAGGTTTTACTTCTGTTGTTCGTATCACTATCGTCACCGACAAAAGCAAAAGACTACGAAATAGTTTTTCAAAATTCAGAAGGCGTCTCATGGATTTATGAAAGCGAGGAAACCGTCGAGCTAAATATTGAAGTTGATGATGTCATCGGCCTCGTTATCGGTAATGAGCGCACAGAGTTTAAAGTTGTAGAAATTGCTCAAAATCAAACTGCAATCTCGATCGAAGCGATCAACTCAAGCGGTAATGTGCTTTTATGGTCGCAGGATTCTAATTCTGTTTATGGCTCCTTTAGTGATGGGGAGAGTCAATACACACTCAGCGGATCTCCATCCGCAAAGCTAACACTAACTAATAATTCAGATCCAGATTTCCCCAAAAGCAATCTAGGTGAGGACGCATTTGTTCCGCCCAATAAAAATAGGAATATTCCAGGTATAGAGCAGCTAGACTCCTCCTCAAGAGCAAAGCTAAACCGCTCGAATCAAAGTTCCGCTAAAACCGGAGTTTCCACAGTCAGTATGCTGTTTGTTTACAGCCAAGAGTTTGCCAATGGGTTTGCTTCTCCAGAAAACCGAATCGCTCAGTTAGTCGCATTCACTAATAGCGCGTTTAGTCGCAGTGGTGTACAGATTGAATTAGAGATAGCCCATACTCAGCTTGTTCCATTTTCCAATGGTAATAGCGACTCCTCATTAATAACCCAAGTAACTAATGGCTCGGGAGCATTCACCAGTGTAGAAGCTTTGAGGGATACACATTTTGCAGACATGGTCGCCGTTTTGGCCTTCAACACTAGCTCTTTCTCTAGCGGCGTAGCGTGGCTAAATGGTGATGACCCCGACTTTGCGTATTCGGTAACTCGGTTATCGAGATTTTGTTGTGATTCTGTATTCGCACACGAGATCGGGCACAATCTAGGGTCAGGACATGAACGTGCATCGGTGAATGACATTAGTGATCCCTGTGATGAGTTTAATTTTACTGGCTATTCGTGCGGACATGGAAATAAGGCAAATGGTTGGGGAACAATAATGTCCCGACTAGACAGTGAGAACGTTGGAGAGGTGTTTAGCAATCCTGGATTGAATTGCCTAGGTGAGCCTTGCGGCATCGCTGAAGGAATGGTGGGGGCGGCTGATAATTTCAGCAGTTTCAATCAGTCCAGACTCCTTGTGGCTAACTTTAAACCCGACCCTCCGACAGACGATGGTACTGATGATCCCGCGCCGACAAATCCAAACTCATCTGACCCCAATGGAGCAAACAAAGATTCTGTGGTGCCGATAATCTCAATATTACTGGATGACGATTAAAGAAAGCGATTTAACGATTCAAGGAAAAACTCGTTAACCAATATTGTGCCACCCTCGTAGTCGTATGGCGTTCGACGCCCATAAACATGGTTTATTTGCGTGAATTCTCGTTTGGATTTGCACATTTTGCCGTCTTTAAACAACAGATGTCCTAACGGTTTTGATCCAAGACTGCTCAAGCCTGTTTCTGATCTAACCGTCAATTCATGCGGAATTATGCTTCTTGCATAGACGACTGATTCTCCGTGAATTTGCAGTTCAACTTCTCGAACTATGGCCTTTGAACTTTCTGATAGTCCCAATTTCGCCTGCTCCGAAGCAAATGGAATTTCGAGATTTTCGGAGATAACTTTTACCGTAAACGTATCATTGGCTAAACGTTTCAACGCCGTGGTAAGCGAGCCCCTATCGGCCATAATCTTTTGCAACGTCAAAGGCAAGCTGGTTACAATTTCTGAAGAATCCTCCAACCAATTAGCCTGCTCGATGGCTTTGGCCAGCGTTGAGATATCACTGTGCATTTGCGGATTACTCCACGCTTTGTAACATGGGAAGAGGGACATGAAGCAAAGAACACATGACTCTCATCATTTCCTGTTCTTCAGTGATCACTTCATTGTCATCTAAAACTGTCTTGCCCATCGCCAAGACCACCTTTGCCTTTTCTTTGGCAGCCAGTTTATTTAATTTTAATAAGGCTTCATCCAACTCATCCTGCCATTTATCGGTAAACGTCAAGTTCTTATGATTAACTTCAACGGCTGCCATGCCCGCTCTGAACGCCTTTTGAGCGGCTTGCAAACCCTCTGAACTCTTTGAGTTTTGCCCGTGGGCGGCCAATACACCAACCACAACAGCAAGTTCATCAATACAGTCCTTTAACCTAAGCGATCCATGCAGTCTCGTGCGATTTGGTAAGCTTGATTCAATTAGATACTGATCAACCAATCGGGACAGCAAGTACTCAAAAGTATCCACTTGATTATCTACCTTCGACATCCTGTCAACCGTGGTTAGAATTTTCTGAATGTCGATTACAGGCCTTCTTTTTAGCGAAGGGAAAGCCATCTCCATGATGGGGAGCCGTTCCTCTATCTTTACTAAGCCATTACTACTGATAAGGTGTCGAATCTTTCCTTCTGATATGTCACCCATTTCTTTGATCACCACAAGCAACTGTTCTTCTCTGATGTTCTCATCTATATCCAACAAGCAGTACAACAATACCTCTGGAGACCATTCTGTACTGTGCGCTGCATTAGTAATGTTCTCAGACAATGAGCCCGTGAACATGGCCGCTGCCGCGATCAGACCGGTTTCAGGATTCCCGATATTATCGATTATCCTATCAATATCAAAAATACTGCCCTTATTACGTTGCTCCGCTTTTTTGCTCTGCTCCTCTTCAGCAAGCTTAGCTTGAAGATGCTCCCTGTGTTCTTGCTTGCGTAACTTGGTCGCCAAATCATTGATTTCTGAAGCATCGAAATGCTTCTCGATTCTCTGGATACGCTTTTCTAAGGGCGGATGCGTGGCAAACATCAAAGATCGGTAGCCACTACCAAACAGCATATGACTGATTTCTTCAGCGTCTGTATTTAAATACGAAGAATGGTTATAAGCGGCAATTTTCTTCAATGCTCCAGAAATACCGCTTGGATCACGAGTGAATTGTACCGCTGATGCATCCGCTAAATATTCTCGTTGACGTGATATGGCCGATTTCATCCAGCGTGCGAAAAACAAGCCAATGTAGCCAATCACCATCAAGCCACCACCAATGGCGATAATCGCGCCCCCGTTATTATTCCTAGACGACGATATACGATAACGGCTGGCATGCAAAAACTTTCGACCCATGATGGCTAACACCATGATGCCAAATAGCACACCCATCAAACGGATGTTTATTCTCATGTCGCCGTTAAAAATGTGCGAGAACTCGTGTGCGACTACTCCTTGTAGTTCAGCTCTGTTTAGTTTTTCCAATGTGCCTTGGGTTACGGCGACCGCTGCATCACTAGGACTGTAGCCAGCAGCGAAAGCGTTGATCCCAGGCTCATTTTCCAACACAAAAACATCAGGTACTGGCGTGCCAGATGCAATTGAAATCTCTTCGACCACGTTGTAAAGACGACGACGCAGCGGATCTCGAGTATCGGCCGTAACTAAGGTCCCTCCCAGGTCAGCCGCCACTTTCGCACCTCCAGATCTAAGGCTGGCAATCTTGAACAAACTAGACAGCCCTATTGTTCCGGCGGTAATGGCACTCACTGCAAAGAGAAACCCCGCATGCTGACTGAGTACTTCCCTAGAAAATAACTCACCTATACCTTGTTGTTGAGCCTCCACCACATCCGTTGACAGAGGCCCGCCAAAGCCAATCAGAAACAAGGCCAATAGATCGATAACAATCACAATTAACAGTGTTACTCCGGCAAAACCCAGCAGTAACAGTTTAGATTGTTTACGAGCGCTTTCTTGTTGTTGAAAGAAGTTCACAGCCTTATTTTTTAGAACGTTACCTTAGGAACTTCCTTCATAGACTCATCTTCAAGTTGAAGTAGTTCAGCCGCTTTGAACTGAAACCAATCCGCGATCAGATTACTTGGGAATTGCTCGCGAAGATTGTTGTACATCATTACGCCGTCATTAAATGCTTGGCGAGCGAAAGAGATCTTATTCTCCGTGGTCGTCAATTCCTCAGACAACTGCATCATATTCTCATTGGCTTTTAAATCTGGATAGCTTTCCGAAAGCGCAAAAAGTCGACCCAATGCGCCAGATAAGCCTCGTTCCGCCTCACCCAGTTTTTTTAGTGCGTCCGGGTTAGTTGGATCTGCCTTGGCTGAATTGAGGTCACCCATCGCTGAGTTTCTTGCTGTGATTACAGCCTCTAAAGTATCTTTTTCATGCGCCATATACGCCTTCGCCGTCTCAACCAAATTCGGAATCAAATCGTGTCGGCGAGTCAACTGTACGTCAATTTGCGCGAATGCATTTTTGTAGCCATTTCGCGCCGCGACGAGTCGGTTATATAAGCTAACTGCATAAAAAATTATGCCAATAAAAACCAGTATTAAAATAGTGCCTGTTCCCATCTTAGAAAGCCCTCAGATTAGTAGTTGTCCTTTTATAACAGATAAATTTAAGGTTCGGTAAATTACTCACCAATCTTTTCATTTGAGATCTTAGTAACTTCATTCATCACATCTGAAATCGTCACACCTTCAGCCCATTTTGATTTAAACAGATTAAAGGGAAACCGAGCCGTGATCACGGTGTTTTCAGCCCAACCCGCTCGCCAAGCTGGTGATTTCTTCCAACCCATAAACATCTGAATAGTTGGTACACCAAGTGCAGAAGCTAAATGTCCGTTACCTGAATCATTGCCAATAAACAAAGCCGCATCTCGGTAGAACTCAGCGAGATCCTTGATGGACTCAAAAAGTGGTACTTCGGTAATTTCCCCACATAACTTCAGCCAAGTCTGTCTTTCATTTGGTGCTACCGTCACTATCGGATCATATCCTTTGGTCTGCAGTTCTTTGACCAGATTAACAAACTTGTCACTCGGCCAGTTTTTACGCTGATTAGAACTCGTGGGGTGTATCAACACTTTCTTAGGCTGCTTTTTCCTAACGCCTGCATTAAGACCGTTGTTCAACGTCACCGACTCAAATCCAGCGACACTTTTCAGAAAATTGACTAATTGCTGAACAACGGGCGGACGATAAAGACTACGATAGCGCCCACGTAAAGAAGCGTTCAGAAACTTAAATTGTGCAGCACTAATAGGAGAGTTGGTAGGCAGGCGATTTTTAAGTGTTTCTACCTTAATTGAGGTGTGACGGGGTGGAGCATCACTCATTCGGTAGCATACTGCATTTTCTAAACACCACTCTTCAGCTTGTTTAGGCATTGACCGGACATAGGCACCAGACGAGTCATACAAACAAAGATCAAACGTTTTTATTGTATCCAGTAGGCTTTCCCGATTCGGGAATGGTTTGATGGTATAGCTATCCACCAAGGGGTCCAGACTCGCGGCGATATCGCTAAAAAAGGTGACCTCACAACCCTGATTGGCAATATTATTCGCCAAGGTCATTTGTACCAAAGCATCTCCAAGGCCATTGGCACACAGAATCGCTATTGTCGGTTTGGAAATCATCAAGATAGACTAAGTTTGTAATGGACAGGCTAAGCCGATCGCTGGCAAAAAAAAACCCCGATTACTTTAACAGCAATCGGGGCTTTTTATGAATAATTTAAAGCTATCGTGGTTTCTTAACCATCTTTTTAAGCGCTTGCAACTGAGCAGCCGCTTGTGCCAATTCAGCTTTCGCTCGGGCATAATCTATATCTGCTTTACTGTCTTTAAGAGCTTGTTCAGCCTTGCGTTGCGCTTCTAATGCCGCGGCTTCGTCAAGGTCATCGGCTCGAATCGCTGTGTCAGAAAGCACTGTGACTTTCTTAGGCGTTACTTCCAGAATTCCGCCAGACACATAGATGACTTGCTCTTCGCCGTCCGCTGTTTGTACGCGTACGTCGCCAGCTTTCAGGTTAGTGAGTAACGGCGTGTGCTGAGGATAGATACCTAGCTCTCCGGAAGCAGCCGTGGCAATAAGCATAGACGCTTCGCCAGAGAAGATTTCGTTCTCGGCGCTAACCACTTCAACTTGCATTGTACTCATAGTGGATTCTCCTATTAGAGATTAATCGAAAGGTTGATCAATGACACGTTTATGCCCCATAACCTAACCGGCATAGGGGCACAAATCATTAAGACATTGATTTCGCTTTCTCGATAACTTCTTCGATACCACCAACCATGTAGAAGGCTTGCTCTGGATACTCATCCATCTCTCCAGACAGAATCGCTTTAAAGCCAGCAATGGTGTCTTTAAGAGAAACGTACTTACCAGGAGCACCCGTGAAAACTTCAGCAACGAAGAAAGGCTGTGACAAGTAACGTTGCATCTTACGAGCGCGGGCAACCGTTTGCTTATCTTCTTCAGACAGCTCGTCCATGCCCAAAATCGCGATGATATCACGAAGCTCTTTATAACGTTGTAGCGTGTTTTGTACGCCACGAGCAACTTGGTAGTGGTCTTCACCGATAACTTGTGGATCAAGCTGACGTGAAGTTGAATCCAATGGATCAACCGCAGGGTAGATACCCAACTCAGCGATTTGACGTGACAATACAAGAGTCGCGTCCAAGTGAGCAAAGGTTGTTGCCGGTGATGGGTCAGTCAAGTCATCCGCAGGTACGTATACCGCTTGGAAAGATGTAATTGAACCTGTCTTGGTAGAAGTAATACGCTCTTGTAGCGCACCCATCTCACCCGCTAGTGTTGGCTGATAACCTACCGCAGAAGGCATACGACCGAGAAGTGCAGACACTTCCGTTCCCGCTAGGGTGTAACGATAGATGTTATCGATGAACATCAATACGTCACGGCCTTCATCACGGAAATACTCAGCCATAGTCAAACCCGACAGAGCAACACGTAGTCTGTTGCCTGGAGGCTCGTTCATCTGACCGTATACCATCGCTACTTTGTCTAATACGCCAGCTTCTTTCATCTCGTAGTAGAAGTCATTACCCTCACGAGTACGCTCACCTACACCAGCGAATACAGACAAACCTTCTTGTGCTACCGCAATGTTGTTAATCAACTCCATCAGCGTTACGGTTTTACCTACACCCGCACCACCAAACAGACCAACCTTACCACCTTTGGCGATAGGCATGATCAGGTCAACAACTTTAATACCTGTCTCTAGGATTGAAACGTCAGACGCTTGGTCTGCGTAGGCTGGAGGCTCACGGTGAATTGGGTCGCGTCTTACCGCTTCCACTTCACCAGCTTGGTCAACTGGGTCGCCAAGTACGTCCATAATTCGGCCAAGAGTTCCGGCGCCAACAGGTACCGAAATTGGAGCGCCAGTGTTGGACACGTCCAAACCACGCTTCAAACCTTCCGTTGCACCCATTGCAATAGTACGAACGATACCGTCGCCTAACTGAGCTTGCACTTCTAGAGTGAGCTTTTCACTATCTACGACCAATGCGTCGTATACATTTGGCACTTTATCAGCAGCGAACTCAACATCCACTACCGCGCCAATGATTTCTACAATATTTCCGGAACTCATATCAGTTTCCTCTTAATACCTTAATTTTAAATTCTTTCGTTGTGATTCAAACAGTTAGTTAGAGATCACACCGCAGCCGCACCACTGACAATCTCAGAAATTTCCTGAGTAATCGCAGCTTGTCGCGCTTTGTTGTAAACCAACTCCAGCTCAGAGATAAGGTCGCCCGCGTTATCGCTAGCGGCCTTCATCGCAACCATTCGTGCTGATTGCTCACAAGCAATGTTTTCAACCACCGCTTGATAAATCTGAGATTCGATATATCGCTTAAGCACCGTATCCAAGATCGGCTTGGCTTCTGGCTCGTAGATGTAATCAAACAGGGCAGGCACCTCAGCCGCTGCCTCTTCATCAGAGCTCACCGGTAACAACTGGGTAACCGTTGGTGATTGAGTCATGGTGTTAACGAACTCGTTTGACACCAGATACAACCGATCAATATTGCCGTCTTCGTACGACTTCAGCATCGAAGTTATCGCACCCAATAGGTCGCTCAAGTTTGGCTTATCGCCATAATGTGATGCTTCAGAAACCACATTGCCACCGGCTCTTCGGAAATAAGCCAGCGCTTTTGAACCAATGGTTGCAATGTCAATTTCTACGCCTTTCGCATCCCATTCAGCCATATCGCCAATGGTTTTACGAAACACATTCATGTTAAGCCCACCACACAAACCACGGTCAGAACTCACCACAATGTAGCCAACGCGCTTTACGTCACGCTCTACTGTGAATGGATGCTTGTATTCCAAATTCGCATTGGATATGTGAGCAACAACAGATCTGATTTTCTGTGCGTAGGGCCGGGCTGCCATCATGCGATCTTGCGCTTTACGCATCTTACTCGCCGCCACCATTTCCATGGCTTTGGTGATTTTCTGCGTGCTTTTAACGCTGGATATTTGATCGCGGATTTCTTTTCCGACTGCCATTCGTCTATCTCGTTTCTAGTTTACTTTCTACTTTTGGGCTCTTGAGTCTTTATCGATCAAGAGCCCTAAGCGCGAACCGGTGAACCGGCTGTTTGCCCTGGTTACTCAGGGCAAACATCGCGAATTAAAAGCTGCCGTTTGCCTTAAAGTCTTTCAGAGCGGCATGCAAACCTTCAGTCACTTCATCAGTCAACTTAGGGTTCGAGTTAATACCGTCCATCAAATCACCGAAGTTAGCTTTAAGGTGTGCTTGCATAGCTGCTTCACACGCTACCACTTGGTCTTTTTCTACGTCATCGAAGTAACCTTCGTTAGCCGCAAATAGAGAAGCCGCGATTTGAGCTGTAGACATAGGTGCGTACTGTGGTTGCTTCATCAACTCTGTTACACGCTCACCACGTGCTAGTTGAGAACGCGTAGCTTCATCAAGATCAGAAGCGAACTGCGAGAAAGCCGCCAACTCACGATACTGAGCTAGAGCAAGACGAACACCGCCACCAAGCTTCTTAATGATGTTTGTTTGTGCCGCACCACCTACGCGAGATACTGAAAGACCTGGGTCAACCGCAGGACGGATACCTGAGTTAAACAAGTCAGTTTCCATGAAGATCTGACCGTCAGTAATCGAAATCACGTTGGTTGGTACGAAAGCCGATACGTCACCCGCTTGCGTTTCAATGATTGGCAAAGCAGTCAAAGAACCGGTTTTACCTTTCACGCCAGTACGTCTTTCAACTTCATCAGCGTTGATACGAGATGAACGCTCTAGTAGACGTGAGTGCAAATAGAAAACGTCACCAGGATACGCTTCACGACCTGGAGGACGACGCAGTAGAAGTGATACTTCACGATACGCTACCGCTTGCTTAGATAGATCATCATAGATGATCAAAGCATCTTCACCGTGGTCACGGAAGAACTCACCCATGGTGCAGCCTGAGTAAGGTGCAATGTACTGCAGTGCTGCTGAGTCAGATGCGTTAGCCGCTACCACCGTGGTGTATTCCATCGCGCCGTGCTCTTCAAGCTTGCGGACAACCGCAGCTACTGAAGATGCTTTCTGACCGATCGCTACATAGATACACTTAACATCAGACCCTTTTTGGTTGATGATGGTGTCAATCGCGACGGCTGTTTTACCTGTTTGGCGGTCACCAATAATCAACTCACGTTGTCCACGACCAATCGGAACCATCGCGTCGATAGACTTAAATCCAGTCTCTAACGGTTGGTCAACACCTTGACGCTCAATTACACCTGGTGCGATCTTTTCGATTGGTGATGTTTCTGTAGTTTCGATAGCACCTTTTCCGTCGATAGGACGACCTAGTGAGTCAACAACACGACCCAATAGTTCACGACCAACAGGTACTTCCAAAATACGACCAGTACATTTTACCGTGTCGCCTTCAGAAATGTGTTTGTAGTCACCCAAAACAACCGCGCCCACTGAATCTTGCTCAAGGTTAAGAGCTAGGCCGAACACGTCGCCTGGGAATTCCAACATCTCGCCTTGCATTGCTTCACTTAGACCGTGAATACGGGCGATGCCGTCGGTCAAGGAAACCACCGTACCTTCGGTACGAGACTCTGCGGATGCCTCAAAGTTTTTAATCCGATCTTTAATCAGATTGCTGATTTCAGATGGGTTCAATTGCGTTGTCATGACTTCAAGTCCTCAACGTTAAAATAAATTTCTATCGATTTCGTCGCCGCAACTAGACTGCTAGTTGTTTGCGCTTAGCGCAACAGCGTACTCGTCAACTTTTCGATTCGACCTTTTGCCGAACCATCAATCACCAGGTCACCGGCCTTAACGATTGCGCCACCTACAATGTCGGTGTCTACGGTCTCGTTAATCGCAACTTTCATCCCTAAACGAGATTCTAGTGCGGCGGTTAGTGATGCTTTCTGGTCGTCGGTGAGGGGCAGGGCAGTGGTTACTTCAGCGTTAACTAAAGATTGTGCCTTGGCCACCAGTTCACCAAATTGCTGCTCTACATCGGCGAGTGCCGCAACACGATCATTTTGAACCAAAAGGTTCACCAAGTTCTCACCACCCTCGGGCAATGAGTCTTTCGCTAGATCGATAAGCAAGCCCGCCAATTTAGAACCATCCACGCGAGGATCATTGATCAACTCACCGAATGATTCGTCTTGACTTACCGCAGCCAGATTGGCTAACGCCGCAGACCACCCGTCAAACGAGTTGGTCTCTTGGGCTAGCTCAAATACTGCCTTGGCATAAGGTCGAGCAATGGATGCATTATCTGCCATTCTTCTTACCTGTTTGGTTTTGCGAAACTGGCCAACACAAACGGTTGGTTAGCTAGCTTTTAATTGCGCTACAAGATCTTCAATTAAGGCTGCATGAGCAGACTCATCGATCTCTTTAGCGGCAATTTTGCTAGCCGCAGCAACAGCGATAGAAGAAACTTGGCCACGCAGCTCTTCACGAGCGGCATGAACACTTTGTTCTACTTCGGCTTGAGCTGAAGCGACAATGCGCTCCTTCTCAGAGGTTGCTGAATCTTTCGCTTCTTCAACAACAGCATTTCCACGCTTTTCAGCGCTGGCTATGATTTCAGCGGCTTGAGTCTTAGCGTTGCTAATCAACTCAGCGGCTTCTTTCTCAGCGACTTCTTGCGCTTCTTGGCCTTTTTCTGCTGCTGCCAAACCATCTGCAATTTGCTTCTGACGGTCTTCCATGGCGTTAACCATAGGAGGCCATACAAACTTCTTGCAGAACCATACAAATACGAAGAACGAGAGAGTTTGACCAATCAAAGTGGCATTAATATTCATCTGTTCGTTCCTCTATATCTGGGTTAGTCGGTTCAGAGTGCGATTAAGCGGCTGCTTTCAATGTCTCTAGAACGCTTGCGTCGATAAGACCTGAAGCGAACAAGAAGTACAAGCCGATAGCAACAGCGATAATCGGAATCGCGTCGATAAGACCAGCGAGTAAGAACATTTTAGTTTGTAGAGAGTTAGCCAACTCAGGTTGACGTGCACAACCTTCAAGAAAGCGACCACCCATTAGACCGATGCCAATCGCTGCGCCAACAGCTGCTAAACCCAACATAATGCCAACGGCAATTGCGGTCAAACCTACGATAGTTCCCATTTTGGAGCTCCTATACTAAAAATTAAAAATAAAATTAAAAAAGGTACTGAATTGACTAGTGATGTTCGTGAGCTTGGCTCAAGTACACGATAGTCAACATCATAAAAATATATGCCTGAAGCGTGATAACTAGGATGTGGAAGATGGCCCAGCCAAGCTGTGCAAAACCACCCAATAGACCCAAGCCCCAGCCTGCGCTGTACATCATAGCGATCAAGATAAAGATCAACTCACCGGCGTACATGTTTCCGAAGAGTCGTAGACCCAGTGATAGAGGCTTAGCAAGCAAGGCTACGGTCTCTAACAAAAGGTTAAACGGTAACAACCACTTTCCAAAAGGCTGCAATGTGAGTTCTTTGGTGAACTCGATAGGGCCTTTAACTTTGAGGCTGTAATAGATGATCATGATGAACACGGCTAAGGCTGAACCCAAAGCCACGTTGACATCGGTAGAAGGTACGATCTTCATGTACTCAGCGACACCGGTACGCATGAACAGCTCAGGGATCCAATCAACTGGGACCAAATCCATCAAGTTCATGAAGAAAATCCAGACAAACACCGTTAACGCCATTGGTGCTATCCAGGGGTTTTGGGCTGTCTTGGTGAAAGTGCTGTCTTTACTGTCCTGTGCCATTTCAAAAATAGACTCGACAAAACACTGAATTTTCGAAGGCTGATCAGCGCTGAATCCTTTGGCGATGCTTCTAAAGATCAGGAACATGATGGCGCCTAAACCTAGGGACCACAACATGCTGTCGACATGAATAGCCATAAAGCCCATGCTGGCGGCTTCTTCTGCGCCATGAGCAAAACCCCAAGAACCATCGGGGAATCGGCCGTAAGTAAGGTTGGTAAGGTGGTGGTTAATATAACCAGCGCCCGTTAGTTCACCGTTTTCAGATGCCATGTTTTTTTCTCAAACAAAAATTTAAATTTGTTCTACTTGCTGTCTTCAACTGACCCGTGGGTCATACTCTTCTTCAGGCTCTTTGGCCTCAAGATAGATGTACAACAAGTTTACGATCACTGCCGCTATAAGGTACGAGATTATAAACGGCAAAATCGACACTTCGATTACAACAATGAATATAACCATCATTGCCAAAGTGAATATGATTTTCAGTATCGCGGTTATGTAAAACCGCACAAGTGCCTCGCCAGGCGCCACCGACCTCAATTTTGATAACCGGTGTACGGCAAAAAGTCGTGCCGCCATAAAGAGACTCATCGTGGTTGCTGTCAAACCGCCAAACAAACCTGACAGCGCTTCGCGTGCATCGAAGCAATACCAAAGCCCTAGGCTAAAAACGACTGAACCGAAGGCTTGCAGAAAAGCCAGTTTTAACAATGCGCTCGCGTTTGCTTTCTTTTCAAACTCTAGAGCCGTTTTGTTCATAACTGTGCCTTTTTAACTGCGTGCGGAGTATAAAGGCTCTATTACGCTTTCGCAATGCTAGAAAAGCCTTTTGTTACAACCGAAAACAGCAGTTTGTTCACCGAATTTACCAAACTCGAAGTGTTCGTAGCATCTACATCCAATACTACCTGTTCGTAGATCAAAGTCGATGACTTCAGAGGTTATAAAATTTAGCCTCTATTAATCTTCCGTTTACTTAATTTGGCGTACGGGTGATTCACCCATGACTCGCTTATATGCTCTCGAAAATGCGGCCTCAGACTGATAGCCAAGTTCCTCTGAAAGCTCTCCTAGCGTCATGTCCCCACTCAAGATTTTCGACCGTGCAATAGTCATACGCCAATGCGTCAAATATTGCTTAACCGAGGTACCAATCACTTGCGTGAATCGCGCTGAGAATCCGGATCGCGACATACCAGCGGCCTTCGCTAGTTGATCCACAGTCCAAGATTCAGACGGCTGGCTATGGATAGCGACTAGCGCCTTGCCCAACTTTGGATCTTTTAACGCGCCCAACCAACCAGCCTTTGCCGCATCGGCAGTCTCAATCCAATGGCGTATGGCCTGTATCACGATGATATCCGCTAAGTGCGCCATGATGGTTTCACCACCCAAGCGCAATCGTTGTGCTTCTATCGCAATCAACTGGAGGGTACTCTTTAACCAAGTGCTTTGATCTTCATTGCTCGGCGTCAGCACGATGGACTTTGGCAATTGCTCAATAAGCTTTGCACCCGCAATTGGATCAAAACTGACCACACCACACAAAAGGGAAGTTGGTTCGCCATTCCCGCCGAAACGCATCAACTCATAACGTTCGCTGATCTGCTGCACGGGCACATCAAATAATGGAGTGCATCCAACACCGGCATGCGATGAGATGGAGTGACCCTGACCCTTGGGAACCAGCGCAAGACTACCCTGCGGCAATGGCATATGCGATTCACCATCAAAAGACAACCAACAATTGCCCTTCAAAATAATATGGAACATCATTTCACCCGGCATCTCGGGCATGCTCAAACCCCATGGCGAACTCAATTCAGACTGGCAGTACAAACTGCCATTGAGTCTCAATTGATATAAAGCCTGACCTAAGGGGTCAGAGGTTTCAGGCAAACTTCTTTGATGCGGATATGACATAGACAAGTTTAGACATTCTGCAAAAAACTATGGACGGCGGGGCATTAAACACCCCATCACTCTTCGGCAAACTAAATTCATCACAACCAACCCTAATCGGAGAGCTACTATGAAAACGAATTCAAGAAAAACCATTGGCGTGATAGGCGCCACAGGCAAAACGGGCCGTAGAGTAAGTACCATACTACGCGCACTCGACTATCCAGTGAAAGAATTATCACGAACAGGACACATAAAGTTCGACTGGAACAAACCAGACCACTGGCAAAGCGCTCTAGAGAATATCGACACGCTTTACGTAACTTACCAACCCGATCTTGCGGTGCCCAAAGCAGAGTCTGATATCAACAACCTGATAACTCAGGTGAAACAGGCCGGAGTGCAACACTTAGTCTTGTTGTCAGGCCGAGGTGAAGAGGGGGCAGAACTCGCCGAGCAGAAAGTCATCAATAGTGGACTGAGTTGGAATATTGTCCGCGCGAGCTGGTTTATGCAGAACTTCAGCGAGAGCTTTATGCTTGATGGCATAGTGGATCGAACATTGGTTTTACCAAAAGCCAACGCTTTGGAGCCATTCATAGACGTGGACGATATTGCCGATGTGGTCGTTGCCAGCATCGCAAGGGAAGAACTGCGCAACCAACTGTTTGAAATTACCGGCCCAGAGTTACTTTCTTTCGAAACCTGCGTTGATACCATCAGCTCCGCAATTGGCGAGACCATTGCTTATCATCCAGTTGCCGTAGACGACTACATCATTACGGCAAAAAAGCACGGCATGCCTGACGACGTAGCTTGGCTTATGAAGGAGCTGTTTACTAATGTTTTGGACGGACGCAATGCACATACTACTAATACGATTAAGTCCGTGTTGGGACGCGAGCCGAAAAGTTTTACCGACTATGTTGCTAACACAGTAGGCACAAATGTATGGAAAGCCAGTAAATCGCAAGAGGCTACCTCATGATCTCTATTCTAATCGTTATGACCGGCCTCATGGCCGGCATTTACTTTACGTTTTCCGCTTTCGTTATGAAGTCGCTGGATCGCTTACCAAGCTCTCAGGCGATTTCAGCCATGAACAGCATCAACTTAGTGATTGTTAGAACCAGTTTTCTGCCACTTTTCTTTATCTCAACGCTTGGTCATCTGGTACTGATGGTGTGGAGTGTAATGTATCCACAATCTGGTCATCCCTTGTATTTCTGGGCTGGTCTGATCTACGTGCTAGGCATGTTTGGAGTAACCTTATTTGGCAATGTGCCATTGAACAATCATTTGTTGCTCAGTGATAGCCAGCCACACTCATCGCAAACAGACGATAAAACCGGTGCGCACAAACAAGAAGCTGAGCGAAAATCCGAGCTATCTTTAATCTGGCGGACCTATTTGGTTTCCTGGACTAGGCTTAACCATATTCGGACGATCAGCTGCACCGTTTCCATGGCACTGTTGACATACTCACTAGGACACTAGCTGCAGTTAGAATCAGTCCGCACGATGAACTTAAACGAAACAACCGTTTCGTTTAAGCTTTACGAGGTTCAACTATTTTATGTGGGCCAAGATTCCGTCCAAGACGTCCAGGTTTTTATATTCAATAACCAATCGGCCTTTGCCCTTTTTGTCTTCAACCGTAACCTTGGTTCCCAAGGTCTCGGCAAGCGACTCTTCCAAGGCTCGAATATCAGCACTCTTTGAAGTTTTGGTGGGTTTCTTCTTTGGGCTTACGTAGTCGCGAACCAGCGCTTCAGTTTGTCTTACGGATAAGCGCTTGGCATACACTTCGTTGGCAGCTTGATCCTGCATTTCGGATGGTAGACCCAGTAATGCCCGCGCATGACCCATTTCAATGTGACCCTGTTCCAGCAAGGACTTGGCTCCACTACTCAAAGAAAGCAGCCTGAGCAAATTAGTAACCGCCGTACGTGACCTACCCACACTTTCAGCCATCTCTTCGTGCGTTAGATCAAACTCATCCACCAAACGCTTTAAGCCCACCGCTTCCTCGATTGGATTAAGGTTCTCGCGCTGAATATTCTCAATCAAGGCTACCGCCAACGTGGCTTCGTCCGGAATGTCTCGGACCAGCACTGGTACTTCAGCCAATTTAGCGATTTGCGCCGCTCGCCAGCGTCGCTCACCGGCAATGATCTCGTACTGATCTCCGCTAATTGGTCTGACTAGAATCGGTTGGATGATGCCTTGTGACTCGATAGAGGCGGCCAATTCTTCCAAGGCTGCTTGGTCCATGTTAGTGCGCGGCTGATATTGACCACGCTGCAGCTTTTCAATGGGCAGAGTATTCGGAGCATCATTCACACTTAAGTTGCTCTTGCCACCATCCATCAATGGTTCAGAACCACCCAATAGCGCGTCTAAGCCGCGTCCTAATCGTTTTTTCTTTTTCGTACTCATAGCAGACGTTCTTTGGATTATGAGTTAGCCGCTTTGGCCATGGTTGAACCCAGCATTTCATCGGCCAGGTCCAGATATGCTTTGGCACCTTTCGAGTCAGGTGCGTACTCAATAGCCGGTTCTCCATAGGAAGGTGCCTCTGCCAAACGAATGTTTCTGGGCACCACAGTGGCATAAACCTTATCGCCAAAATGGCTTTGCAGTTGTCGACTCACTTCACCAGATAGGGAGTTGCGTTTATCGAACATGGTTCTTAGCAAACCTTCAATCGAAAGTTTCGGGTTGAGAGTCTCACGAATTTTTCTGATCGTGGAGATCAACGCGCTCAAACCTTCCAAGGCAAAATACTCACACTGCATCGGAATTAACACTGAATTAGAGGCCACTAAGGCATTAATAGTCAGAACATTCAGCGCAGGAGGGCAGTCGATGAAAATGAAATCGTAATTATCCGCAACCTTAGACAAGGCTTGTTGTAACCGAAGCTCCCTGCCGATTTCATTGAGCAACTCAACCTGTGCACCCGCCAGATCACCATTGGCTGTCATCACATCAACGCCGCACTCGCTCTTCACGATAGCCTGTTGCGCACCCACTTCAGCCAACAACACATCGTAAATAGTGTGTTCTATACTGTCTGGGTCAACCCCACAACCCACCGTCGCGTTTCCCTGTGGGTCCATGTCGATCAACAAGATGCGCTTACCCCGCTTAACGAGCGATGCCGCTAAGTTAATGCTGGTAGTGGTCTTTCCCACACCGCCTTTCTGATTGGTGATTGAGATAATCTTCGCCATGATGGGTATGCCTCAACTGGGCTAAATTGGTTTAACGGTGAGGCGCTTTGACTAGTCTGAGAGCGTTATTTGGGTGCGTTAATAACGATCAAATTTCGTTGAGCCTCTAACTCCGGTACTTTAAGAGCAAAGGTATCAAATTTTAAGCCCATCTTCTTAAGAACTTTCACTTCTTCCTTGGGTACTTGGCCTTTCATTGCCAACCAACGTCCATTTGGTGCAATGGCATTCTTGGATCCGGTGACAAAATTCTCCAAACTGGAAAAAGCACGGGCCGTAACCATGGCGAATTTTTCCTTAGGATCGAAGTCTTCGATGCGAGTGTTTTCAACCGTAAAGTTCTTCAAACCTAATTTATTGGCAGCGTACATTTGGAACTGAGCTTTCTTACCGCGAGTTTCTACGCTGGTAACTTGAAGAGCTGGCGAGAGAATCGCCAACACCATTCCTGGCAAACCGGCACCGCTGCCCACATCCAATATTGACGAACCTTTGATGTAAGGCATGATGCTGGCACAGTCTAGTATGTGCACACTGAGCATGTCCTCTGGGTCATCCACAGCAGTAAGATTGTGGGTTTTATTCCACTCTGCCAATAGATTCATAAAACCGACCAGGTTACTGATGGCCTGATCGCCGTAGGAAACATCAAGGGCATCCAAGCCTTGCATGACTCTGCTTTCTATCGAAGCGTCTAATTCTTGTTTTGCATTCATGCGGTTTCATTCTCCGAGGCTCATGGTTATCGCCTTAAATAAAACTCGGTTGATGATTATATGAGAAGGAAAGTACGTAAAAAAAGGCAAAACAGGGCCAGTTAGCCAAAAGGCCATAAGTTTGCCACTTTTGTGAATCGACGCTTATTCGCCCAAAATGAAGAGTAAGCCTTTAAATACAAACACCTAGGCCGCTCTGCCGTGTTTTTTAAGATAAACCAGCAAAAGCGAGATCGCCGCTGGTGTCACGCCGGAAATACGTGATGCCTGACCAATTGTTGCTGGCTTGTGTTCATTTAACTTCTGAGCCACTTCGTTCGAAAGCCCAGTTACCAGTGAATAATCCATCTCCAGAGACAGTTTGGTTTGCTCATGCTTACGATGCTTTTCGATCTCTCCCTGCTGACGATCAATATAGCCTTGATACTTTGCTTGAATCTCAACTTGCTCAGCTACTTTTGGATCAGAGACTTGATCTCCTGAACCTGGAAGCGTCATCAACGACTCATAAGTCACCTCTGGTCGACGTAATAAGTCTAATAAATTGGCTTCTCGTTTTAGCACATTGCCAACCACGGATTTAGCCACCTCATCCGGTACGGTGCCCGGCTGCAACCAAGTGGATTTCAAACGCTGTTGCTCAAGCTCAATTTGCTCACGCTTTCTACTAAAGGCTGCCCACCTTGCATCGTCAACCAAACCGAGCTCTCGCCCGATCTCGGTCAAACGTAAATCCGCATTGTCTTCTCGTAAAAGCAGACGATACTCAGCGCGTGAAGTGAACATACGATACGGTTCTTTCGTGCCCATGGTGATCAAATCGTCCACCAAAACGCCAATATACGCTTGATCACGCGTTGGATACCAAGACTCTTTATCCAAGGCCTGTCTAGCTGCATTGACGCCGGCAAGCAAACCTTGGCCGCCGGCCTCTTCATACCCCGTAGTGCCATTAATTTGTCCTGCAAAAAACAGGCCTTCAATGTACTTGGTCTCAAGCGTAGGTTTCAAACCTCGCGGATCAAAGAAGTCGTATTCGATGGCGTAACCCGGACGCACAATTTGGGCTTTTTCAAATCCAACAATCGAGCGAATAAAGCTAAGCTGTACATCGTAAGGTAAGGAAGTGGAAATACCATTCGGATACACTTCGTGGGTGTTCAGGCCTTCTGGCTCGACAAAAATTTGGTGCGAGTCTTTGTCGGCAAAGCGCATGATCTTGTCTTCGATGGAAGGGCAATAGCGCGGGCCGACTCCTTCGATAACACCACTGTATAACGGTGAGCGATCTAAACCATCACGAATCAAATCGTGAGTCTTAATGTTGGTGTGGGTGATGTAACAATTAACCTGCTGAGGATGATCTTCAACCTTACCTAGAAACGAAAAAACCGGTTCGGGTTGATCACCGGGTTGCGCCTCCATTTTACTGAAATCCAAACTACGAGCATCCAGTCGAGCTGGGGTACCGGTCTTCAATCGATCTACAGTAAATGGCATTTCGCGCAGGCGTTTTGCTAGCGCATTGGATGGCGGATCACCGGCACGACCACCTTGAAAGTTTTCCAGACCAATATGCAAAATCCCACCTAGGAAGGTGCCAGTGGTTAACACCACGGTTTTAGCGCGGAATTTCAAGCCCATCTGTGTGACCACGCCCGTCACACGATCATTTTCGACAATCAAGTTATCACAAGACTGTTGAAACAGCGACAAGTTATCCTGCGTCTCCACTATCTTACGGATAGCCGCTTTATAAAGTGCTCGGTCGGCTTGGGCCCTTGTGGCACGCACCGCTGGCCCTTTCTTTGCATTCAAAGTACGAAACTGAATTCCACCTTTATCAGCGGCTTCAGCCATCGCACCACCCAGCGCGTCAATTTCCTTAACAATATGCCCCTTGCCAATACCGCCAATCGCGGGGTTACACGACATCTGACCGATGGTATCGATATTGTGGGTCAGCAATAAAGTAGACGCACCAGCGCGTGCGGATGCCAACGCCGCCTCGGTACCGGCGTGACCGCCGCCTACAACAATTACGTCATATGATTCTGTATGGAACATGATTGCATCACCTACTTCTGTTGGACGCGATTCTAACCCTTTGTACAATAAAGCACACTGATCTAAGTGTTAAATAACGACTTATTCTGAGTTAATTTGAATATTATCCTTTGTTAGTAACGTCACCATAAAGGTAAGAGCTGCACTATCAACGGTTTCGGCAAATGCGGCTTCTGGAAATGAGGGAAAGGGATTCGCATTTTCTACCAACTTGAGTAGAAACTCATTCAATCTATCATGCTCAGTCGGCCTGGGTAAGGCCACGTTAATGACTTCTCCTTCACGGCTAAGCTCAACCAATAGATAAATTGGCCCACTGTGGTTCAAATCTGCTTCGAGCTCAGTCCATCTAGACTCGCCGACTTTCTGAAGCTGCTTCGAGATCGATTGATAGTACTGTTTCTTTAACGGATCTTTAACCCCCCAGGAAATGAACTCTTTATTTTGGGCCTTTGTTGAAGAAAGATTAGACTCCTTAATCTTGTTAAGCAGTCGCTGTCTCTCGGAGTAAGCTCCATCAGTGTTGGATTGTTGAGCAATTCCTTCTGAACTACAAATTATAGAAATCAGAAAAATCAGAGTTAGGGTCTTTTTCAGTGGTTTGGATTCCATATCCGAAAGGGCTTTTTGTCAGTTCTAAAGATATTAAAGCACGTTCAAAGTTACCCTGAAAAGATGGGCAAAGTGATAAGACTCTTGTTAATTAGCGTTCTTGAGATCAGATAGCTTGGCTTGCGTTCTTAGCTCTGGAGTAGCGAACCAACTGTTAATAAGCGCTTCTTTATCTGCAGCGTAACTGGCGGATTCTGGATTAAGGTTTGAAACCGCTTTTTGGTAAGCCTGATAATTCTTATCAAACTGTCGTTGCGATTGTCGATAAGCCACCATTTCAGCGCTTTTGTCTTCGCTGATTCCTTCAGCAATTAAGGCACTGTGATAATCAGAATCATCAGGATGGTTTTGAGCCAATTGACTCAAACGTGCACTAGATTCTTTTTGCTCATTACCGACTTGCTGACTGTGCTGAAGCTCAAGCGGTAATTGCGCCTGAAGCTCTTCAATGCTTGCACGTTTTTGTGCATCAGTTGTGTTCTGGTCCGCCAGTATCTCTAAACTGGCTAGGGTGTAATCTTGATAACTCTCCTCAAGTCCAAACAGAGCTTGATGCTGCTCTGAAGTGAATAAGTTTCGGCGCTCGGTTTTCATCCGATCGAAACTGGATTTGAGGATACTCAGTGTATCAACATCAGAAAGTTGATCTTGAGATATGGGCGTTTGTTCAATGTTTAACTCAAAGCGCTTATATTTCAAATAGGAGGTAAAAAGCTCTTGAGCCTGAGTTCGGCCCGGTTCGGGTAAATACTGGCTAATGTAGCGTCTGATTTCGGCGATTGAAGCCTCAGGCCCTATCTCATCGGCGGTACTGAGAAAATAGTCAAAAAAGTCCCTGACTTCTTGATCCAATATTAGTTGACCCGTGGCATCAGTTTTTAATCCACCATCGATTTCAGTACCTTCGAGTGTTTGCGCCAGATTGGCTTGGTCAGGAAACTGTGGAGTTTCAGTACTCTGTAGTACTAGTGGTGGCTCGTCCGTCTTTGGCTTAATTTCGTTCCCGGACAAGTCGACTCTAGACACTACTTCATCAGCCTTTGGGGTCGACTCTTCAAAGTGTGTGCCTGTTGTTTCTTGGTTTGCTAACCAAAAAATAGGCAGCGCCAAAACAACCAGCGCTGCCATAAGGAGTAGTGATTTTTTCACAGTGGTCTAAACCAATGGCAAGTTTATAAACCGCGGTTCTTCAAACGGTTTGCTTGGCTTCGATATAAGGTAACTGGGTTTGTCCAGCCACGAATACCGAAGAGATGGTTTACTGCGTCAATGTGATTCATATGGTAGCGGCTATAAATAACGCTGCCCAACTTTGAAGAGCACTCGCTCACCAATCCATCATTACGCTCAAACCCGAAGGCTAATGCAGTTAAACCAAGCGGCGCATCGGAGACATCAAAGATGTTGGTAAGAGGGTAGGTACCGCTCCAAGAAAACATTTTGATGTTGTAACCGTTGATATTGACGTTTTCATTGATAGAGCCACAGCTGCTGCTCAAGCCTTTGTTACCAAGCGCGTTGTTCAGTGCTTGGGTTCCGGCGGTACTGAGCGTTTCGGCAGCTGCTAATGAGTCCTGTGTATTCTGGTTAGAAGACAAAAAGTTGATCACGCCACCAGCCGCATCAACGATGCTGGTTACCACGCCCCGGCTGAGGCCAGGAGGCAGTACGCCAAGGACAACATCAGCCACTTTGGAACCACGGTTGGCGCCGTTTACTGAAGTAACGGAAGCTACCTTCTGTGGAACCAATGCAGCGGCCACACGAGAGGTTGGAGAACCTTGGCTGTGACCAATCAAATTGAACTTACTTTCTGGCAAGCTGGTTAGGTAGTTGGCCAGTTGTTGACCGCGTTCTTCTGATGAGTTGAAGGCGGATACTGACGCCACGTAAACCTTGGCGCCAGAGCGTCGCAAGTTGTAGGGTACGGTGTGAAAATAGTTGATCACGCCGCCGACACTGTCAAAGCCGGATACGCCGTGAACCAACACGATGGGGTACTTCGTTTTTGTGTAACTAGCTTGCGCCAGCGATGAAACGGAGGCTATCAATAGAGTAGCCACCAAAATGGTTAGATTCTTCATTGCAAGATCTCCTCAATCTTGTTGAAGGTCTTGATAGTTCTCTTCCTTAAACCTTGGCGTACAGATAGCCAAGAAAATGAGATCTTCTGGTCCGGTGTTTTTTATTTTTTGAGGACAATTGCTGGGAATCACCACAACGTCGCCAATCGACACTTCGATTTGATCTGAACCCACCGTGGCTACGCCTGATCCTTCTAATATGACGTAACGTTCGACGGTTGATTGCAAACTGTGCAGTCGCGTTGTAACCCCTACCTCGACTCGCACTCGGGCGATCGACTGGTCTTCATCGTTGGGGGTGTTGTGCCACTCAGTAATAAAGCAGCCTTCTCTGAAGAAGTACTCTCTATCTTGGTTCAAAGTGGCACACCAGCATTGCAGAAGCCATGGTTCAACCCATTTTGGGGCTGAACCAAAACTACCTTAACCTAATAGGTTTAGTTGTTTAGCGTGTCGTACACATTTGCCGACATGCTTTTGCTGCTGCCATTGCGTATTAGACGCACTTTAGTCCACCAACTCCACCATTTACGCTCTGTGTAGTCGTTAAAATCAACACGAATACCATTGAAGGTACGGTCATTAACGATAGTGGCGTAATCACCAGAGCGACCACTACCAATCACTTCGCTGTGATCAGCATCATCGCCCATTAGTAATGGATAATGGTTTGCATAAAAAGAGGATGGGGCGCGCGAGCTTTTGAGCTGACCGTTGGTACGAATGCCGCTGTTGCAAGACTCGTAATCACCGTTATAGCGAGAACCACAAGCGCTATGAAAAGGAACAACACTGTCGTCGTAGCCTTTAATGAAACCCTTAGTCACACGCAAATATTGATCGCCAGCACCCACCAGTCTCAAACGTGGAGTGGCGTTGTAGCCCGTCGCAATTGAACGTGCATTCGAAGGACGTAAGTCATTCAACACACCAATGGTTGACGCGGTTGGCGTGAAGCCTAAGAACAAATCGATAGCACCTTTTTGTACTGAGTTAAAAAAGCCACTGCCTGTCGCTACGTTGTAGGCAACATCCGCGATCTCGGTACCGCCACCCGCACCAGCGAAGTCTAATACAGCCAAAACTCGAAAGTTGTTGCTGTTTACACCCCATTGGCCCAAACGGCTAAGTGCGTCACGTAATACCAAATCTCCCGTTGAGTGGGTAACGAACACGCAACCCGCCGCACAAATGCGATTAGCTTCTAGTTGTTTAATTTGGTTACGAACAGAGTCTTTGATTCCACCGGTAACACGATCGGACGAAGACCAATAAATCTTGGCTTCTGAACGCGCTCCCCAGTAAGCACTCCAATAAGCATTTGAGTCAGAAATTTGCTTACTAGTGCTAGGTGGATTAGACAATTGTTGGGCTTGGAAGCCATGCACAAGAACCACGTTCTTGCCGGCCAGCTTTGCTTGGGCTGACATGCTGACGAACAGCGATGCCAGAATCAATAACACTCTGGTTTTCATTGATAATCCTCTATTGGTTTGTACTACTAACTGCGGTGCGATTGAGTCTTTGCGCTCTATTTGGCACCGATACTAACTACGTATTTAAGTGAAAATCACTTGGCACTACTTAACTACTTAGTTGGAACGAGTACAGCATGTTCCAGATACAACTCTGTGACCTCGGTTAAGAAGTCGATGAACATCAACCAAACATTCTTCCTTGAAAATCTCCAACAAGCTTCCGCCTGTGGGATGTTCTTTTCGCGGCCTTATTATTTTTATTCGTCGGCGGCGGTAGGTCTTTTTAATGCCACACAATGTGTGGCGATTCAGCTAAGCTGAAAATCGTTACTCGGAAGTCGTTGCCTCCGAAGTCTCTTGAGTGGTGTTGGCTTGATCTTGCTCTGCTTCCACCGACCCTAACTGCCGCAAAAACGCCAATCGTTCTTGCGAAAATTCATCTTCATACTCTTCATCTTGATAGGCCGAAAATGGAAATCCAGCCACATCAAAACTCTTCCGTAAACTCGCACCCGGATGATCAAACATTTCACCGGCTTCAGCTCCTCGATAAAGCTTTAAACTTCGCAATCGGTAAGGACCTTCTGAGCCCTTAAGTCTTAACGCTGAAATATGCGCGTTTAAGTTAACCACGCCGTTCCCAGTTTGAAGCCTAGCTTCGCTTTGTAGCTCAATTAATGGCTGAGCCGATTGTGCGTCATCGAGTACACCACGCACAAAATAATAACCATCTTGACCAACACTCACCTGCAACGGTATGACCAGGTTAGCGCCTTGTGGTTGCGCTGGCATTACACCCACAATTTCGGCCGACGGCGTGTTGTAACGAAACACCACAGTGGTAAACAATTTCTTGTCACCGACCGTCACATTCAACTTCAACAACATTTCGGTGGTCATCAGTTGCTGTGGTGCTACCTTTGTGTCTATCTGCGCCGTGAACTCATTTAAGAATTCGTTTGTTGGCTCAAAAAGAATCGGCAAAGGTAAATCACCTTTGGCACCAGACATCACACCTTCGATTGCCGCAAAAGTATCAGTCGGAGCACCTGAAATTTGCACCCTGGCTGATATCACATCGCCTTGAAAGTACTGATAGGTATCGGTGGCAGCCGATACTCTAATTGGGTTTTCTTGTCCCTCCTCATCAGGAAAGGGCAGATCCACCTCAGTAAATTCAAATGGCTCCGGCTCTCTTACCGCCTCTAAATCAAATACGGGTTGAGAACCGTCTGGAAATCTCGCACGTTGCTCATATGCATCCGCCACTTGCTGAATCTGGGCTTTAAACACCTCCGACTCATAAGGGTTAAACTCTTCTTCCACATCGGCATTGGCAACAGCAGCAACCACCGGATTAGGTTTTGAAACCGAGTTTTCCTGAATGCTTGGCACCTCTCTCGAAAGTTCGCTATCTACTTCAACCGTCTCGGTCTGGATGGTTGATCTATAAATCAACACACCAATCACCGTTACCATGAGTCCCAGCGCTATCCAAACCGACTTCTTCATAAAGCCAGACCTCGGCGAGCTCCCCGCTCGCTAACGTGTTTGGAGTCTGTTTGAATTCTCATCATCACCGCACTGTAATGGATGGAAACTGGTTAAACGTCTAGCGACCTAAATTTCGAGCATCCCCTTCTAACAAAACTTTAATGGAGATACCAGATCATTTGTCCAGTAAGTCGATATTTGAAATAAACTTCTTTTATATCTAATATACGAATCGGTTATATCTAGACGATTGTTCCCTATGTAATGCAGTTAAGAATCAAATCATCCTTGAAGAGCAAAGTGCAATTATTCGGCGTATTGGGCGCTATTTTTGATGGAGCCATCCTTGTTAGTGAGTTGAATCTTGGGCTTCAGGTCTTCGCACTCACCACTCGTGTTTATCGTACTAACGGTGCCACTGAGTTCATCAAAAGATTGCGGTACCATTCTTAACGTCTGGCACTCAACACCATTTTTTCTTACTTTATAATTGCCGCCACCTAATGGTCCTGTGTCTCTGGCCACATCCTCGATAACAGGCGCAGCTGGCTCAATAAATGTTTGCCCAAAGGATGACACTTTTACCCTATTATCAGTGGCGTTTAACTTAGCGTCATTTTGAATAAAGCTCCTAAGATCAGAACTGTATGGCGAAATAGGGACGGTTACCGTTGTTTTGGAAGGTGGCTCTTCGGTAGACGGTTGCTTAGTAATTACTGTTTCCAGAACAGGTTCGGGCTCGACGATGGGTTCTGGAACCGACTCTGGTGGTTCAGAGACAACTTGTTCTTCAATTACTTGTTGTTCTATAACTCGTTCTTTAAGGGCGTCCTGCTCTTCTGGCTTTTGCTCTTGTTCAAAAACCACCTCGACACTTAACGTATTTTCAGACTTACCCGAGAGTCCAATCACATCAAATTCAATAAGCAACAACAACGCGTGACATAGCACCGCAAATCCTAGCGCTATCGATAATCCGCGAGGGGACTGTACCCACGTTGTCTGCCCAAAACCAACCATGACGCAATGTTAGAGTTGGTTTCGAATTATTGGTCATTCGTGGGTAATTGGTAATGATCTACTCGCGCTAAATGGCGGCACTTATTCAATCTTTAACAAAATACTTAAGGGCTCTCTTTTTTAACTTCGAGCACATCGTCGATATTGTCAATTGCTTCAAAAACTCAATTGACTGCAGCACGGCCTTTTAGAAACTATCGAAACAATAGTCAACGAACATTCAAACCATTGGTCTTCAGCAAGGAATTTCTAGTTTTTCTATCTAGTGTTGGGAATGAGATTCTCTATCTAATCATATTCCTCATCCGAGACCTCCCTGGTCCAAGAAGAGTTACTTCTAAAAATATGCTCGCCTTCAGAAACAGCAGGCAAACGATATGTTTTTCCCACCGTATATGAACGTTTACATACATCATTACTAATACGCTTCACCTTTCTAGATTTTCTGACAACTTTACCAGCGTCATTGCGGACTACAACTTCCTGTTGAGCTTCCTTTCTTTGAATTCCTGGAAACTTCAGCAACGTAAAGATGTATCCCGAGGTTATATCGAAGTGTTTGCTCTCACTAAATCCTAATTTCTCCTGACCTCGACGATAAGTAAATTTTTCTACCCGCGCATCATACGCATCTTCGTACTCCTGACTTTCTCCTAAAATAGTAACGAAAGCGATGAAGTCAAAGTCAGCATCTAGGTTTGGTTGGCAGGACCCAGAACCATAAACCCCGCTTGAAAATATCAACAAACTAATAAATAGAAACTTACGCAAAAGCATTACGTCAATAAATAAGTACTACTAAAGCAGACTATGCCATAAAACATCTTCGAGAAAGGTCAGTAGATATATACGTTATCCAGATTTGACCTTTCCATGCGCTTAAAGTTAGCCATATATATCCTAATTGCCGTATTTCTTAATAGCGCCAATGCCTCTGAAGTAGTTTTAAAATCAGGACCAGAGCAGGTTGAGCTTATTGAACTGTATACCTCAGAGGGGTGCAGCAGTTGTCCACCCGCCGATCGATGGCTAAGTCGCTTAAAGCAATCATCACAGCTATGGAAAGACTACGTTCCCGTGGCATTTCATGTTGGCTATTGGGACTACATCGGATGGAAAGATCGATTTGCCAAAAATGAATACACTCAAAGACAAAGACGCTATTCGGCAGAGTTCGGCGAAAACACCGTATACACTCCCGGTGTTCGGCTCAACGGTCTCGAGTGGCGTTCTTGGCGACGGGTTGGTCTCAATATACCCGACACCGGATCTGATCAGTCACCCGGAATTCTAAAGTTGAAAATCTCAGATGCTGGGCAATTTACAGCAAGCTTTGAACCAAGTCAGACCGATACAAAGGTGTCCTCTGCCCAACTCACCTTGGTCCTGTTAGGTCAGTCTCTCAGCAGCGAGGTTACCCGAGGGGAAAATAGGGGGCGCAAACTTAACCATGATTTTGTTGCGTTGGCGAATACCACCTTGAGCAAGCAACATAATAATCAGCAAATACTGTGGAGCGGACAACTTCCCCGCACGGACATAAACGCTGACGAATACGCTGTAGCGGCCTGGGTTAGCTATGACGGCAGGCAATCCCCAATACAAACCGTTGGGGGCATGATTCCAACAAGCTTGATAAAGAACTAGAGTCTTTGTCTGTGTGGACTGACTCTGGTGGTTGGCATGTTATGTCTTAGTACGGAACTTTGAGTCAAGTTTTCTTGGATTTGGTGTTCCCATAAACACCGAACCAAAACAAAATTTCAAAGACTACGCCCAGTATCAGAAAAAGAGTGCCGCCTGCGCCAAAGCCAGAGGCGTAGCAAACCAGTGCTAAGATCAGAAAAGCGAAAGTGATAATCCATCGAATAGTCATGGTATTCAACTTATCAGAAATTTGCTCAATCGCGATGCAGCCTTGCGACGAGTTAATCCGAATTTTAGTCGAGTTGGTTCTTTTGGATTGCTGCATAAAGGTTTAGTTGTCGGCTATTTTGATAAGAGCTGGTCTAACCTCTGACGAATTAGCGGCATTTGTTCACTACCAAAAAACTGTTCATCATCAACGAAGAAGAAGGGCACCCCAAACACGCCTGCTTGCCAAGCGTCTTGCCGGATGCTCTGCAAATGGTCTCTACCCTGATTTGCGGCGTATTCCTCGAACCCTTCGGTCACGGCCCCAGCTTGATCAAGGCAGTGCAGTACAACGTTGATATTTTCAATATCGAGATCACGCTTCCAAAAGCGGTTGAACACATAGTCAAGATAGGCCCGCAAAACTTGCTGACCAGACTCTTTAGCGCGGTACATGCCAATTCCCGCTAGAGTTGAATCCCATATTTTCTGAGTTCCAAGAATGGTTAATCCTTCTAGGTTGGCTCGTCGGCGAATATCCATATATGCATACTTCACCTTTTTCCATTGATGCTCGGAGCGGGTCGAACTCAGCACATTGCCTTGATCATCTACCTCGGCAGCGCCTAAATACGAAGGGATATCTAATTCAAAATAACGCCAGTCAGCTTCGATGCCATAATCATCCTCCAATTGATAAATAAGATTCTTCGCCAAGTAGGCATACGGACTTTTGATATCGGTGTAGACAATTAAACTCATATTAAAAGAAGCCTAAGAGAGAGCTAAGCGAACTCAGATTGATTGGCCCACGTGCCATGAAACCCAAGTGGAATACGCTGCGGGATTTCAATTTCCGCAACCGGTTTATCCGCTAAATTTTGCGCATCTAAGATCAGCGCTTTGGAAGCGCCCGTATTGAAGTCGGAAACAAAACTGATGACATATCCATCGTCTTCACTTTTTGCATTAAACCTGGGAGCAAACGCAGGTTCAGACCCACACAATTGCCCGCCAAAATCGTGCCGCACATAGTTTCCTGCCTGCAGGTCATATTTGAGTATACCGTCAAACACTTGAGTAGCCGTATCTGGAATGGACGCGTGATACGAATATCGAGTCTTGTGACCGACCATATCCAAATTCACCGTAGGGAACTCGTTGATCGCATCGTCTATTTGTTCTTCCTTAGTGGCACCGGTTTTCAGGTTCATGGTCCATTTGGTCACCACGGCTCTTAACGCCAATACATCAACCATGGGCGCATAGGGGCCAAACTGCTTTGGCATGTCCCTGCCGTTATCAATCATCCGGCAGCAATACAGAACGACATCATCACCTTCTTCCCAGGCATTGATCACGTGGTAAATGTAACAACCTGGAAACTCAAACCACTTAATTTGATCCCCATTCCCAAAACGTGGGATAACGCCAAACCGCGTTGGTAAAGAGTCGTCGTTATGAATCGACCAAACTTTGTGCTTCAAGCCTTGATCAGTAAAGACAATGGGCAGATCCATCAGTATTGAGTAGTTTTCGGTAATGGCCATGTCGTGCGGCAATCGCGGCCCGGGCAACGCGACTTGGGTGTAATGCTGTAATTGGTTGTTGGCGCCGACAACACCGTATGAGTAATAGGGTTCGTATAAGGCGTAGTCAAAGAACACAAACTCCCCGGTGCGAATATCAACTTTTGAATGCGCTGACACGTTGTTTGGCAATTTGCCCTCAAAGCCTTCATTGCCAATCGTTTCCAGTGTTCTGGCATTTAGCCTGACTGGCTGACCGCTGATGTACCAAAGAGCCATCAATTCACCGTTATGCATAACAATGTCGGTGTTAGCGGTGTCTTTATAAACGGTTAGATCACCCACCTCAGTGGCCGGATGAAAGATGCCTTTCTTTTGTAATGTGCCATTTTTCTCGGCCAAAAAATCGTTAGTACGAACATATCGATTTCGATACTCGGCCTTACCGTTTTCAAAATGAATCGCGTGCAACATGCCATCACCGTCGAACCAATGATGCAATTCCGTTGGCGTCTTATATGGATTGGGACCATTTCTATAATAGGCACCCCCAAAGTCGGTGGGTATCTCGCCTTTGACCTTAAGTTCCGTCGCCGTAATCTCCTTAGTCACAGGCGCATAGGCGCCTTGCAAATAGGGGTTAAGACTATTCAGTTCGTTTAGTGGCTGCGACATATTATTTGCTCCAAGACCCCAGTTAAACTCGTAACGCGGCTTGTGATAGTATCGGGAATAGAAAAATTACTTTCATAAACATACTAACACCCACGCCCAGCTTCTGACAATTTTTAGCGGCTCTCGGCAACTCGACTTGGGTACTTAACGGATTCTGTGAATGAGTAAAATATACATACTCGGTGGTGCACAAACTGACTTCGCCGAAAATTGGACGCGAGCAAACCGATCGCTGTTTGATCTTTTTTCACACTGTGTATTGGCCGGGCTAGAAGACGCTCAGCTTGAACCGGCTGAAATCGAAGTTGGTCACGTTGGTAATTTCGTCGCTGAGTTGTTTGCTCATCAAGGCATGCTAGGCGGCTATTTTGGGCATGTTCACGCCGATTTTGCTGGCATGCCAGCGTCTCGACACGAGGGAGCGTGTGCCTCTGGTTCGCTGGCTATTTTGGCAGCCATGGCCGATCTGGAAAGCGGTCGATACCAAACCGCTTGTGTGGCCGGAGTTGAATTAATGCGAAATGTCAGCGGTGAAATCGCTGCGCACAACCTGGGTGCGGCCGCTTGGCATGGTAAAGAAGCACTGAATGCCACCTATCTGTGGCCAGCCATGTTCTCGGACCTATGTGATGTTTATCAAGAACGCTTCGGGCTTCGTTACGAGCATTTAGCCGCCATCTCAGAAACGAACTTCGCGAATGCCAAACGTAACCCGAACTCGCAAACACGTAATTGGTCATTTAACGCCGAAAGCTTTACACAAGACAATGAGGCTAACCCCGTAATTGAGGGTTGGATGCGCAAACAAGACTGCGGTCAGGTCACCGACGGTGCAGCAACTATCATACTAGCCTCAGAAGAATGGGCCGCCGCCTACGCTCGCAAGCGCGGAATTCCTCTTGATTCACTTGCCTATATTAAAGGTTGGGGACACACAACCGCACCTTTGATGTTTGAAACCAAACTGGCTCAAAGCGAGGGAACAGGTGGGTACGTTTTGCCCGCCACACGCCAAGCCATTACTGATGCCTATCGACGAGCTGGTATTAGTGGCCCAGAGCAATTGGACGCCATCGAGACCCACGATTGTTTTTCCATTACCGAGTACATGGCAATTGAACACTTTGGGTTGGCCGCACCGGGCGAAGCCTGGAAAGTCATTGAATCAGAACAATACAAATTCGGATCAAGCCTGCCCATCAACCCATCCGGCGGATTAATCGGCTTGGGGCATCCTGTGGGCGCTACTGGCGTGCGCATGGTATTGGACGCCAAAAAACAAACCACAGGCGTGGCTGGCGATATGCAAGTAGATGGAGCCAAAACCATGGCAACGTATAACGTGGGTGGTTCGGGAACCACCAATGTTTCTTTCGTTATAGGTGTGTCATGAATAATAATCCCGTGTACATCTATGATGCCCTTCGAACACCCAGAGGCAAGGGTCGTAAAGCTGACCAAGACAAACCCGGTGGCGCGTTAAGCGATGTGCCGCCTCATGAGCTGGTGGCCCAGCTGTGTACCGCCTTTAAGCAACGAAACCCTAATTTTGTTCACAGTCTAGAAAGTCTAAGCCTGGGCTGCGTCGGCCAAGTCGGAGCTCAGGGTGGACATATAGGACTTATTAGCAAAATACATTCTGGATTACCTGACCAAGTCGCGGTTCAAACCATAAACAACTACTGTGTTTCTGGTCTGACGGCCGCCAATAACGCGGTTGATAAAGCAAGCAACGGCAAGGGCCTGCTGCACCTGGCTGGTGGAGTAGAAAGTTTATCGCAGGTACCCTTTTTGGCCGATAAGGCCGATTACTATAATGACCCCAAATTAGTTCAGTCATTACGTTGGGCACCGCCTATTATGGGAGCCGAGCTTATAGCCACCCAGAATGGCTTTACCAAAGAAGACCTGGACGACATCACGTTGCTGTCGCATCAACGTGCCGCCGCCGCTTGGGAAGAGGGCGCATTCAACGATTGCGTGATTGCCATTAAGGATGTTGATGGCAATACCTTATTGGCGCACGATGAAACAGTCCGGGGCACAATTAGCCTAGATCAATTGGCGGCCATGCCTCCTGCTTTTGCCAAACAAGGCGCGATTGGTTTCGATGACATGATGCTTAAAGCCAATCCTGATCTTAGCTCTATTAATCACGTACATTCATTTGCACACTGTCCGCCCATGGCCGACGGTGCATCACTGGTGTTGTTAGGTGACGCTCTGGCCGGAGAACGCAGCGGCTTAAAAGCCAAGGCCAAAGTGGTTGCCCATACAGAAACCGCGGGAGACCCGGTGCTGCAACTAGGCGCGGGCTTCACAGCCATGGAACAACTGCTCAAAGAGACTGGCATGTCGGTCGATGATTTTGACCGAATCGAATTTATGGAGGCGTTTGCTGCGGTGCCGCTCAAGTTCTTTAGAGACTATCAGCCAGACATGGATAAGGTAAACGTAAACGGCGGTCACTTAGCCATGGGGCATCCGATGGGCGCAACGGGCGCTATTCTCCTGACGCAACTGGTGCACCAGCTGCAAAGCTCTGGTGGCGAGCGTGGCTTAGTGGTGGCCAGTGCCGGTGGCGGCATCGGTTCGGCCATGATTATCGAGAACGTAGCCTAGTGCAAAACGGAAAGTGAACCATGCAGAACTACAAGAAACACCAAGCTGTCATAGAGCAAGCATTAGATGCTTGTGCTACCAGAGAATATTGGAGCCCATTTACTGAGTCACCCAGTGGCGCTCTACACGAACCCGGCGCGCACGAACGCGGAAAAGCCGCCTTTGAAGCCAAGCTGAATAAGCCGTTTGAACTGGATCAACCAGGCGAAATTGGGCGCACCGGACACGAGATATCTCCTTACTGGCAGCAGCCATTAGGCATTGATTATCCCAAGGTTGATGTGGATCTGGTGATGCACGGCGCCACCATGGCCATGAAGTCTTGGCAGGCGGTCGCGCCGCAAGAACGAGTTGGGGTTTGCATGGAAATGGCAATGCAACTTGAGAAGCAGTGTTTTGAAAACGCGTATGCAACCATGCACACCGCGGGCCAGGCATTTCTGATGGCTTATTCCGGCAGTGGCCCCAATGCCCTAGACCGAGGCGTTGAAGCGCTGACTTATGCGCACAAAGCCATGGCCGACGTACCCACCGATGCTGAGTGGAGTAAACCCTTTGGCCGCGGCGGCAGGGTCACCTTAAAAAAGACCTATCAGTTAGTGCCGCGGGGTATTGCGGTTGTGGTTTGCTGCGCTACCTTTCCAATGTGGAACGCCTATCCGGCCATTTTTGCCAACCTTGCTACCGGCAACCCTGTGGTGGTTAAGCCGCACCCTAATGGAATTTTACCCGTGGCCATGGCGGTTAAGACCATGAAATCTGTTCTGGAAGGCAACGGACACGATCCCAATCTGGTCAACTTGGCAGCTGACACGCGAGACGAGCCAATCACCATTAGCCTTTTAAACCATGCCAAAACCGCCATTATTGACTACACCGGCAGCCAACGCTTTGGCACTTGGATTGAACAAAACTGTGCAAACAAGCTGGTATACACCGAAACCGCAGGGTGCAATGCGGTGGTGATTCATTCAACCGACAATTTGGACAATTTGGTGTCGGGCCTAGCCAATGGACTGTGCGGCTTTTCCGCCCAGATGTGTACCAGCCCCCAGAACATACATGTGCCTAAGCAAGGGTTTGAGTCAGACAAAGGTCATATCAGTTTTGAACAGTTTGCTGAACTGCTTAGCACTACAATTAAGACACGCTTGGCAGACCCCAAACGGGCCGCCGCCATGTGCGGGGCCATTCAGGCTGACGAATCTTTAAAAATACTTAAACAACTAAGCCAAGATACCCGCTTAAACATTGCGCTTGAATCACACCCTTACGATCACCCTGACTTTCCAAATGCCAGAACAGCCACCCCGTTAATGGCGGTTGTTGAAGCGGCTGATCAATCAGTTTACAGCGAAGAACACTTTGCGCCCGTGTCCTTTCTTATTCGTGAGACTGACGCTGACGTGGCGGTTCGTAATGCTTGTGATTTAGCACAACGATGCGGTGCCATCTCTTCTTATTTATACAGCGCGGACAAAACCTTTACCGCCAATGCCAAACAGAGTTTTGCTGAGTCGGGGGCATCACTCTGGTGCAATATGCCAGCCGCCATGCCGATCAACTTTGCGGCCGCCTACAGTGATTACCACATTACCGGATTAAACCCCGCTGGCAATGCCTGCTTAAGCGATCTAGCCTTTGTGGCGAATCGCTTTCGTATTGTGCAATTTAGAGAGCCAGCCTAATGAACAATACCGACCTACATACCTATTTACTTGGTAATTGGCGCTTGATTGAATGGCGTATTGAATACAGCGACGAAAGAACTAGCCACCCTTTTGGCACAGACGCGCTGGGGCAAATTCTTTACACAGCCGATGGAGGGATGTCAGCCACTATATCCGCCAATCAACGTAATTCACTTGCCCAAACCAATAGCCGCCATGCTGACAATAATGCACTAGCACAAGCATTCAGAAGCTACTTTCATTACGCTGGGCGTTGGGAAGTTAAAGAAGACAGCGTAGTGCATTACGTGGACTTTTCTCTAAACCCAGATTTTGTAAACACAACACAAACCCGTAAAGTCACGCAACTGAGCGATACTAAGATGACATTGTCTGCGATAGAACCTTTGGCAGAAGGAACGTCTCGAAAGCACATCATAGAGTGGGAGAGGGCTAATCACGATCTATGCTAAAAAGCTTACTCCTTATTACCGCCCTAGTTTATTTTGGCTTCGGTTTGTTGCTCTTTGTTGGACAACGCGGGTTTATCTATTTTCCGGTAAACGCGCTACCCAGCAATTTGGAGCAGCGCGTCTTTGAAAACGACGGTGAAGCCATCAAGACTTCGGTCATTAATCAAGGCAACAAGCAAGCCATCATTTACTTTGGCGGCAATGCTGAAAATGTGGATTACAACGCCTTTGAATTTCAGCAACTATTAAATGGCTACACGGTGTACCTAGTTAAATACCGTGGATACGCGGGCAGCACGGGTGAGCCAACCGAACAAGGAATTTATGCCGATGCTTTGCATATATACGATGAAATAGAAGCGGATTATCAGAGCGTGTCGGTGATTGGACGAAGTTTGGGTAGTGGTGTTGCCACCTACTTAGCATCACAACGAAAAGTCAAAAAGCTGGCTCTGATCACACCGTTTGATAGCGTCAAGAATGTCGCTCAAGCCGTATTCCCAATGTACCCGATGGGCATTTTATTAAAGGACAAGCATGACTCACTTAGCCGAGCAAAAGACATAACATCGGATACGCTGATTTTGGCAGCAGAGAATGATGAGGTTATCAAAATGACGCACACGCTAAGCCTAATTAACGGTTTCGAGCAAGACGTTCATTTCAAGGAAATAAAGGGCGCCAACCATAACGATATTTCGGAAAGCTTGGTGTACGTGGACACACTTAGCGCGTTTTTCAAAAAGTAGGTCGCGCTCCACACCACCTAAAATCCGTTCTTATCACTGTCGGAAAAGTCGTAAATAGTGCATCCATAGTAGCAATTCAGAAGATCGTAGGTGCAATTATCCTGCACTTTTGCTCTCTGCCCTTTGCTAATCACAAAGGTTCTGCGAGTCTTGAAGTCTGCAATTAAGCGATAATTTTTCACACTCTTGTACAAACAGTGTTAAGGCCAACGTGGTTTGGAGGATCATCATGGAAGTCACTAAAAGAAAGCTAGAAGACGCGGCAGCTGACAATATTATTTCAGCCGATCAAGCCGACGCGCTGTATGACTACCTGCTTCTTAATGCCAATGAGACGGCCCGATTCTCATTTACTCATGTTCTATATTACCTAGGCGGTCTGATCGCCATTGGCGCCATGACCCTTTTTATGAACTTAGGTTGGGAATCATTTGGTGGCGCCGGTATTTTTGCTATTTCGATTTTGTACGCGGCAGTAGGTCTACAGATAACCAACGTCTTCGCTGGCAAAAATCTAAACGTGCCTGCCGGTATTTGCGCCACATTTGTTGTGTGTTTAACGCCGCTTGCTATTTACGGCTTACAACAATGGTTGGGCATCTGGCCGGATGGCAGCCAATATCGAGACTACCACCGTTACGTAAAGTGGCATTGGTTATACATGGAACTTGGCACATTGGCAGTGGGCGCATTTATTGCATGGAAGTATAAATACCCTTTTTTGATAATGCCCATTGCGGTGACTCTGTGGTACATGACCATGGATATTGCCGCCGTTCTAACCGGGGGAGAATTAACTTGGGAGCTAAGAAAGTTAGTGTCGATGTACACAGGCTTGCTAATGATCGGCCTAGCTTTCTGGGTGGATGTTCGATCACGTTATAAAGCTGACTACGCGTTTTGGATATACATCTTTGGAGTGATCGCGTTCTGGGGCGGATTATCCGCACAAAGCTCCGACAGCGAACTGGCCAAATTTTTCTATTGCTGTATTAACTTAAGCATGATTGCCATAGGCGTCATATTGGTTCGCCGAGTATTCGTGATATTCGGCGCATTAGGCACCTGTATGTACTTGGGTCATCTTGCTTCAGATGTATTTAGAGACAGCTGGTTATTCCCGGTGGCACTGACCTCAATCGGCCTAGGAATAATCTACCTTGGCGTACTTTGGCAAAAGCACGAAGCTACGTTAACGACTAAGTTACGATCATTGCTGCCCATAGCACTGCAAGAACTCTTAGAAGCTAAACGATAAAAAGGCTAATGCCATGGACACACACAATGAAATTTCTCGTTATTGCATTACTTATGACCTCCACAGTTAATCAAGCCAAAGCAAATGAGTGTGTGATCCTGCTTCACGGTATGGCAAGGTCAGAACAGTCAATGAGCAAGATGGCAAAAGAGCTCAGCAAGCAGGGGTACTCTGTTGTGAACTATGGCTATCCATCTACAAGCATGCCCATTGAAAAGATCGCCGAAGAGCACCTCCCCATAGCTCTAGAACAATGCGGCAAAGCCGACCAAATCCACTTTGTAACCCATTCTTTGGGAGGCATTGTAGTGCGCCAATACTTAAGTCAAAACCACATAGGTAACTTAGGAAAGGTAGCGATGCTTGGCCCTCCTAATAGCGGCAGTGAAGTTGTGGATAAGTTAAAAAATGTACCTGGCTTTAAGTTGATAAACGGCCCGGCAGGTTTACAGCTCGGAACCGAACCAAACAGCGTCCCAAACTCATTAGGCCCCGTTGATTACCCAGTAGGCGTCATAGCTGGGAATCGATCTATTAATCTAATGTTGTCATCCTTGTTGCCCGAACAAGACGACGGCAAAGTCACAGTGAAAAGCACCAAAGTAGCTGGGATGAAAGATCATATCGTGATGCCCGTAACCCACACTTTTATGATGAGAAACAAAAAGGTCATTAAACAGGTGATCGCTTTTTTAAAAGCAGGGAAGTTCAATCAAACCTGAGAGATCGAAATCTCGCCCATTATTCCTGTCAAACACCATCAAAACTATTCATTACTTACTTTTCATAATACTGTATTTATATACAGTTTATTTTTAAAACTACGGTAAAAGTGGTTAACTTTATCGCTAGACAGCGCACACTTTGACTCATTCACCAACCTGATAAGCCAATAAAATCAGTTATTTAAATGATTTCCAAAAAGTGTTAACGTGCGCAAGTCAGGACAAAAACGAGCGCGCACACTTTCACGCCAAGGAGAGTTTATAAAAATGGCTAAATCTATTTATAAATCAAAAAGGTACCGCTTTATTCTAGAGCTAAGTCTAGTAGGAAAACGTGCCCGCACGCTAATAAGCTGTTAGCTATATCAAGTCGCAGGAGAACAACTTTGACTCGAATATTATCATTAGTAATTTTTATGATGATCTCCGTCGAGGCAGTGTCGTCAGGTGATGATACATCCTCAGTAGAATATGGAAAACGAATATTCTATATGTCATCAGATGTTTATACTGTTGACAATTTATCTGCAGTATTCATAAATTCAGGCCATTCGGAAGAACTTTCTAAGCATTATGCTGAGAAATTGCTTGGAATTATAAATACCGATGAGTTTGCCAACAACATTGGAGCAATTTATTCCAAGCATTTTAGTAAGGATGAATTGAAAGAGCTTGAGTCGTTAATGCGTAGTGGTGTGTTTAAAAAATTCATCGCGCTAAGGCCTGCTATCCAGCAGGATATGTCAATAGCTTTGAGTGCGGCAGCTGACAAAGTATCAAAATAGCTAACAATGCGCTCAAGCTTATTCCGGGCCTACGGCCCTTCATGGGACGCAGCAAGCTGCGCCCCTTAGCTAAGCGTTAGGTATACTATGAAGGCGATTCTATTTCTTGTTACGATCAGCATACTTTCATTTGCTAACCAGAGTTTAAAAGCGACTCAGCAAATATCCGAAATCGTGACAATAGGGGACGGACAATTTCAGTTTATTGGTTTCCCACTCGAACAACTCGTTTCAAAAGAAGAGCTTTTTGAAATCTATCAAATTGATAGTGAATTACTCTGCTCTGCGGCATGGAGGGGCTATCAAGGTTATTGGGAGATTCAGGGTAACGAACTATTTTTAATCGCTTTGATTGGTAACCCTTGCAATATACCCCCTAACAAACGAGTTGTGTTAGAACTTGAAAAGTTGAAGTTTGATAAGGCCGCTATTGAGCATTATGGAATCAAGGCTAATTGGTTTACCGGTGAACTTGTATTTCCAATAAGTGAATACAGGACAGTAAAAGGCAAAAAAACAGAATCAGGCCATCCTTACCTTGAACATGAAGTTGTCATTTATGAAATTTCTGGTGGCAATGTAGAATCTAGGAAAATCGAGTATCGTGAACGATAAAAAACCTAACAAGAAGCAAAACGCTGTCTACGGCAGATCGGACGCGTTTTCAACGCGCTCGTTTGCTGGGCGTTATGTCTATTGAGTCATGAGTAAGATTGATAGATTTCCTAAGAATGTAGACGGTGACTTCTATACAACTGGCTACAAAGATAAAAATGGAGAATGGGTTGGTTGTTGCCTGTTTTGCAATCTGCCAGAGGAAGAAGCGCCAGACTTACTAGCTCCACTAGATGACGATAATTGTGATACATATTTTATGAAGCAACCTTCAAATGCAGCCGAGCTTGATCAAGCAATTGCTTCAACAGAGGTTTGTTGCGTTGATGCAGTAAGATATGGCGGTAAAGATAAATCTATTTTGCGCAGGGTAAGCCCTGCGCTTACAGATTATAAAGTTTCTGTTTTTGCTATCGTAGTTCCAAATAAACCATGGTTTATTTAAATGAAAAGACATAACAAGAAAGGGTATTTCGCCCTACGGGCTGGACGCGCACTACGCGCGCGCCCATACCTTGGGCGTTATGTTTATCTGGAGCAATGAAAGTTTATTTAGATGACGAGCGTACAACTCCCGAAGGTTGGGAAAGAGTGTATTGGCCTGATGAGGCAATAGCACTATTAGAGAAAGGCATAGTGACAGAGATAAGTTTGGATCACGATCTCGGAGATGACGAGCGAGGTACAGGCTATGATGTTGTCCTTTGGCTAGAAGAAGCTGTTGTATTAAACGGTTTTTCACCACCCAAGATGAAAGTTCATTCTGCTAATTCTTCTGCAAGGCAGAAGATGGAAGCAGGTATAAAATCAATTGAAGAGAAAAGTGCTAGAACTAAAACATAACAAGAAAGGGTATTTCGCCCTGCGGGCTGGGCGTTATGTGTATTCACTATGAGAAATAAGCGGCAGATTAAAGCTCTCCAAAGTATGTTGGATTTGGCGCAAAATCCCAGTCTGGGTGCGCCTAAACTCTTTTGGTCTTCAATCATCGTTACAGGTATGGGTATTCTTCTCACCTTGAATGCATTAGTTGGCCTAGGTTCAAACTATGAACCGGTGAGACATTTAGTTGGTTCAGGCATAGCCGGCGGCTTTTTATTAGGTTTTGGTGTTTACCTTTCTGCGATTTCAAACGGCAGAAAATTTCTAAGTCCGCTGTTAGATAAAAAGGTTATTAGTGAACAAATTGAATCTCTTAGAAAGAACACATAACAAGTTTGCCAAGTGCACTTCGTTCGTTTCACTCACTGCGCGGGACGCGTTTACAACGCGCCCCTTGCAAAGGCGTTATGAGTGTTTGTGACCTATGACCGATACCGAGATTCAGGCATATAGGCATCTTCTGTACGTTGCAATGCTGTCAATTCGTAATCATTGTCAGCCACGTGCCGCCCTTAGTCTGAATCCTTATGTCTGGTATAAATTCTATATAAGGGGGCGTTTAGCGGGTGTTGAAGCTGATTGGCTTCATAACTTAGCTGAGTTTAGTTCTGTGGATTTTGAAGGTTTTGATCAAGGCGCGTTTTGGTGCGAACTTGAATCTCTTTCGAACCGATATAAGCAAGCTAACTTAGAAAAATATAAAAGAATTTTTGAAAACTATTTAGCAGGTAATATCCAAATTGTTTAAGGTAACTCATAACAAGTTTGCAAAATTTGCTACGTTCGTTTCACTCACTGCGCGGGACGCGTTTTCAACGCGCCCCTTGCAAAGGCGTTATGTTTGAGAACCTATGAAGTACCAAATTGATCGATCAAAATGGCAAAAACCTACATATCGAGGTCACTACGATGAGCGTGCCACTGAATATGAAGGTATTAGGTGTAAATGCCAAAGATGTGAGGTTTCATTCGTATTTGAGCCTGAAGAGCAAAAAAAGACAATTTGAATCGCTTGGCCGTTTTCCCTTTTGGGTGCCTGGATTATGTGCTAGCTGCCAAAGCGAGTGGGAAAAAATTGGCCCTAAATTAAAGCACTTCGAAGCGGTATGGCAGAACAAAAAAATGAAGGCATCAGATCACGATGCACTCAAAGATTGGTTAAAGTTAATTGAGCAATCCACCAGTTACCGTAAAAAAGATTACGGCTTTCGGGCAAATATGATTAGGAAACTATTATCAAACTAAATCACAACATGGCCATCATAGGGACATTGTTTACTTAGAAGATCTCATGCAGGAAATAGACAACAAATTTTACGATAGAGCGGACACTCATATAGAACTTTCAAATAATCAAATATCTGAAAATGTTGGTCGTGGAAAGGTAAGTGCTTCGTTTATGTACAGCGTCGCCAGGTTCAATGCTTGGGTCAGTGCCACTGGTTGGAATACCAAACAGGAAATGCTTGAAGGCAAGGAAGAAACAATCGAATACTTCGTAAATGAATATCGAAAGATGCTGGATGAAAATCTAGACGACTATATAGAAAACTTCGATGACTATATGCGAGTCCCACAGGATGAAACATAACAAGTTCGCAAAGTTCACTTCGTTCGTTACACTCACTGCGCGGGACGCGTTTACTACGCTCGTTGAATAGTTAATTGTATTTATGAGTCAAGATTTAAATTTGGTATATGCCTATGCCCTGATTTTCTCAGGACTAATATTAGCTCTATGGGGCGGATATTCTGCTTTGGATCTCACCATTCGGGGCGAAAATAAAGTGGGTGTGGTTAAAGACGTGAAAACCGTGAAACGACCACACAGATCTGGAATTACTGACATAGTCTATGAACACGATTTGTCTGTAGACGACCAAAGATACAAAATCATTTTATCCAAATCGAAGAAAATTGGTGAACAAGTTAAATTCAGAATTGTTGAAGACAACCATTCGAATTATTCTGTTTCTGAAGACCGTAGGTTTCCCTTTAATATATTCGCTGGTGGTATCCTTCTTCTTTTTGTTGGCTGTGTTTATGCAAAGTACTTATCAACTAAAAAGTAACCAGAGGTTACTCCACTCTTTTCAGTCTCTCCACTGGGCTCACTTGTCTGGGCGCCCCCAGCAAGGCGTTGTAATTACTGACCTAACCTATGCGACTACCATACTTTACGTATCATCCAGATCCTATTGGCACAGGATCCATAGAAAAGAGTAATAAGGTTTGCGAATCGTGCGAACAGTTACGAGGGTACATCTACACAGGTTCTTTTTACTCCAAACAGATCGTAAATCATATATGTCCTTGGTGTATAGACAGTGGCTTTGCTGCTAAGAAGTTTGATGGAAGTTTTGTTGCTCAGTTAGACTCAGATCCAATTTTAGATAGCGAGGAAACAAAGGCGAGTGTTCTCGGTTCATTCCTAGCTAAATTAGGAGTAAGTCTATCGAATAAGGGTGATCAAGCAAGGAAGAGCTTTAGTGAAGAACTTTTCAGCAGAACACCTGGTTTTTCGTCATATCAAGAGGAGGTTTGGTTGTCTCATTGAGATGTCCCATGCGAGTTTAGAGGAGTAGCAACTGTAGAAGATTTTAAAAAAATCTCTGCAGAGGAGAAGATAAAACTGTTTCAAAATAGTTCTGTGTGTGATGAAACTCTAGAGGAACTCCAAGAAGGAAGGAACGAAACAAAACACGAACATTACTTTAAATTCGTGTGTTCAAAATGTAATGAAATTCGATTCTTAGAAGATCTTGATTGAAATTGACGTATAGTAGGTTTGCAAAATTTTCTTAGTTTATTGTGCTGACTACGCGATACTGTTTTTATGGACGATAGGTGAATCAATGGATCCTAAGCAACTAGAAAAGGCGATAAAAAATTTAGGCATAAGGCGTACAATAGACTTTGATGGCGAAAGGATAAAACTGGCGTGTCTTCTCCGGCAGGAAGACAGAAGACCCTTTCAGGCAGAATGGTGGAAAGGGAAACAGTCTTACATGGTTGCTGTTGATGATAATGGAAACTTCTTTTTGAAACATTCTGGTGGTTATATCTTTCGCATAAATCCATTAACAAGAAAAGAAGAAACGTTAGCAAGAAGCGAAAGCGAATTCCTTGGCATGATCAACTGGGATGACTAGTGTTGTGTATAAAGTCTGGCAAACTTACATAGGCTACCCCTACAGCAAAAAGGTTCAGCGCCTTTGAAAAGGCGTTCTTATATGCAAATAAATACCAATGAAATTTGAGCGCAAATATACAAACAAGATTAAAAGAGTGGTTCAATGGTTATTCTATTTATCTTTTACTCTCTACTTTCTTGCAGGTATATCTACTCTGTTTATCCAATCAAAAACCATTAATATATTTGGTATTGAATCCTCGGTTATAGCCGTTTTAGTCGGCTTAATAGCCACTCTATTGCTAGTGGCTCTATTCTTTGTCTATGTGGTGTCTATTTTTGTAGAAATGTTTGAGAAACCTAAATTTGTAAAGACGAACTTACAGCCACATGACAAGTAACCGAACGACACTAAGCAAACTAGGTATGAGAACTAATCAAGATCCGACTGAAAAAGCGGATCGTATTATTTTGGAAAAGTATCAAGCTTCATTTATGAGCGATACTAAATGGCATAAACTCTTGGATGGGCTTTGTGAGATACTCGACGTAGAACTTTTCGTAAACTATAAGTTGATCTACAGTGACGAAGTATTCCAAACCAGTTTTTTGTCTTCCGATTTCAAACCATTCTTTATAGAACCTATTTTTTATAAAGAAGTTGAGTGGTTAGAGTTTCCGCTTTCATATACTAGCTATATTTCTGAAAATAATCATAAAGCTGGGAAGGGTGATTTCCTTCAGGATGTCGAGGAAATCTTCAGGGTAGCCACAAATCTCGGTAAGTATGAAGTTCTAAAATCTGACCAAGGCTTAAAAGTCTTTGGATACAAATAGATGTACAACAAGGTAAAACACATTAACTTAATACGTTCGCCGGGCGTCGATGAATTTAGTAGCAATTTGATGAAGTTACTTTTTTTATTCTGCTTTCCTTATCAATTTCATGGTACTACACAGACCTAGAGTCATCTGAAGTTTTATATAGTAAGGTTGCTCCGTTCGGTGTTTACTACTTCCTTTTTTCCTTGGTTGTTTGGGCAGTAGTAAAACTAAAATCAGGTAAAACGAGTTCAAAAGCTACTGGTTGGCGGTCCGATGTATCGGATTATTTTGACTTTGGTTTTACAAGCGAAGACGGGGGAGATGGCGGTGGTGGTTAAAATATATGACAACTCAGTAGAGCCTCATAATTAGTTTCATTCTGTAGGGGGTACAAAGGGATGCGCGAATCTCTCACTAACTCAGTTCAGAGCGCATTACCTTGTTCATTGGGTTTCTAGGAAGGGCATCTAATACCTTTAACCGCTCTGGCCATTTAAACTTGGCCACTTTCTTTTGCTCAAAGAATGAAACCAAGCCTTCTAAGGTCATTTCTATTCCGTCTGCCAACACGACATAGGCACAGATTTTTTCACCAAGAACTTCATCTGGATAACTGCCCACCGCTGCCTCGATAACGTCTGGATGAGACTCAAGTATTTCGTCCAATTCTTCAGGCGAAATATTCATACCGCCGCGCAAGATTAACGACTTACATCTTCCAACAAATCGATAGAACTGATTATTGTTCCCAGCGATTTCAAACAAGTCTCCGCTGCGAAAATATCCGTCTTCAGTAAAGGCATTAGCGTTGTCGTCTGGAGATTGGTAATAGCCGTCAAACACGGTCACTCCGCGCACCAAGCATTCACCAGGTATTCCTGGTTCGGTGATCTCTTTGCCAGTTTTGGGGTCAACCAGTTTAGTTTGAATACGTTCGCTAATACGATTCCGCCATTGATACTCGGAGCGGCCATATCTTGGGAAAAACCATGCTCTTTCACTGGTATCCGGTACTTCCTCTGGGCCACTGAGTATGGCCATTCCTTCGTTTGAGCCAAAGATGTTCACAACGTCGATGCCAAATTCTTCGGCAAACCCCGAAATCATAGATGGGCTAAGCGGGGCTGAACCAGCCCCAATTGTCTTCACTGAAGATAAATCAAAGTGAGCCAAAACTTGTTCTTTAGTATGTAGTAGGCGCGTCAAAACCGCGGGTGGCGCAATGGTGTATTCAACTTTCTCGGTTTGAAGTTGGGTTAGAAAAACGCCCGGGTCATAGGGGTGATGTAGAACCAGCGTTGCTTGAAGCTTTAACCAGTAATAAAGAAATCCGCCAATCGCGGCCATGTTGACAAAAGGGAAGGGGTTTAAAATAACCGCATGCTTATCCAGTCTTATTGCGTCCTCGCACGCTAGCGTAGATGAAAGCCAGTGATTATGGCTTCTGGGTACCCCTTTAGACCGACCCGTTGTGCCAGACGTCCAACAAATCGTAAAGATGTCATTGGCATCTTGCACCAAGTCACTTTTGTAATCTTGATAAGCTGCTTCCGAAACGCTGTTTGTATCTGTACCGTCGAGAACAGCTTCGCTGATGGTGATAACACGGCATGAGTTCGGCAAGACGCCGGCTTGTTCACTAGCAAAGGTATTGCCCATAAACTGCGGTATGGTGATATACGCTTTGGGGTTCACAGTATCAGCGAACTGCTGGAGTTCATACTGGCCATATTGCATGGCTAATGGGCTTACGATGATCCCCAATCTGGCCGCAGCTAGATATGCCAGTACAATTTCCGCAACATTGGGTACTTGCAACAAAACGATATCACCTTGGCGCAGCCCGGCTGAGTAAAACTTCTCGGCCAAGCGATCAGCTTGTAAATCCAGGTCTTTGAAGCTAAGTCGTTTTGGGTTCCCAGCAAGCAGATCAGTTCGGTTGGGTGGGTCGATTAGAGCTAAACGATTCGGAGAAGCCAACAGCGCCTGTTGAAAAAAGCTGTGCAGGGTGTCGTGACCCCACCAACCGCGCTCAGTATAATGTTTGCTGACTGCTTCAGGTGTTGTCCGCATGGGCTGCCTCTCCTTATCTGATTGAGATTACTTGCATAATCATACCTTAGAATGTCCTCCACTAAAAAAAAGCTCATTCGCAGTTGCTCTATCTGGCGAGCCCTGGAGTTATTCGGTGATAAACCAACTTTATTAATTCTGGAAAGCTACTGGCTTGGTGATCGCAGGTTTGGTGATTTTCTGAAACGTTCGGGCCTATTGAAAACAGTGGTTAGTAACCGATTACAAAAATTAGTATCCGACGGTTGCTTTGAAAAAGTCGAGTATCAAAATTCTCCAAAGCGGTTTGAGTACCACGGCACAGAGAAGCTACGCGCCATTTACCCCATTGCTTTGAGCATGCTGTTCTGGGAGAGAAAGTGGAACCGCAGAAAGAATAAGTTAAACATCGAGTTGATGCATGAAAGCTGTGGGCAAGTAACAGAACCAACCCCGGTATGTTCTCATTGCCGAGAGACCATTGACCCGCGACAGGTGGATTGGCTAGAAGGTCCGGGACTCGGGCAGATGGACGCCGAATATAGCCGCCGACGGAAAAGTCGTGGTGATAATTCGCTAAGAGCAGAAACACAATTGTTTGACACGGCCGCTGAAATTATTGGTGACAGGTGGTCAATGCTAATAGTCAGAGCGCTGTTCACCGGGCAATCTGGTTTCAATGAAATCCAAGCCGATTCACAAATGGCGACAAACATATTATCTGAACGACTTGAGTTTCTACTCGCGCAGAAAGTTATTAAGAAGTGTAGCGACAAAGGCGCTTTAAGAGAGCGTTATCAGCTCGCGACTCGAGGTTTAGATTTGTATCCGGTGATACTTACTTTGATGGAGTGGGGTGATCTTTGGTGTGGGGACAACAATGGTCCCCCGGTGTTATTGACGCATCTTCCTTGTGGTCAACCTCTAAAGCTTGTTCTTGCCTGTTCTCATTGCAAAGAGGAGGTCAATGAAACAGGCATTTCGTTTACGATGAACTAGCTATTAGTTAGCAAACTGTTGCATGCGTTGTGACCATGCTCGGCTCAGCTCAAGGTGAACCACATTATGGTCTTGCTCTGTTAACTTGGCATCCGCATGGCTTGCCGCAAACTCGTAGTTAACTTCTGTATTGCCTGTCGCTGATCCAAACAAATCTTTGGTTTTTTCAGCGGTTAGCTCCACTACTCGATTGGTTAAGATAGCGACTCTGGCACGTAGTTCGTCCCGCTCCGCTCTGGCGCGTTGCTTGAACTGCTCAGCTTCTGTTTCCATTTTTTCGATGACTTTAGCTGGTACGCTGTAACGTGGATCTTGGAATTTACGAGCCCAACGCTTTGAACTTTCAGCCATGTAGCTGTTTTGGTTCTTTAAGATGGCGTTTTCCTCTTCCAACATCTTAATTTTTGTAGCTAGTTGCTTTTCACGCTCTGTTACTTTTCCAAACATGTCAATCTCCTGTTGTCTGATCCACTTTGTGAATCCCTCGACTCACTCTCAATATGGTTATATTACCTATTTGATCTAAGCAGCGAATCACCCCAAAGGGGGATTTTGAAATATCTAGAATAACAGTGTCTTTAGAGGTTTTTTATACGCACCGCTGTGCCACTAACGCTTACCATCATCATGCCGCCTTGTTGACCGACTACTTCATAATCGATGTCGATTCCTACAATACCATTGGCACCTAGCTCTTTTGCGGATTGTTCCATTTCCTCGAACGCTATTTGACGGGCCTTGCCCATCTCTTTCTCGTACGCCCCCGATCGACCCCCGACAATATCTCGAACCATACCGAATACGTCCTTAAAAATATTGGCTCCTAATATGGCTTCGCCAACGACGACGTCCAAATACTCTTCTATTTCTTTGCCGTCTACGACTGATGTTGTTGTTTTAAGCATGTTTGTTCTCCCTAATAACGCATATAGATTCAATATAGATGGGTGCGGCATCGTGCCCGCAATCGTCTCCATCTATACCGATGGATATCAAGGATATGGAGTCTTTTAGTTGATTTACAAGTGTCCCAAAACTTCTCCGTCCTTTGTCAGAGATACGTTACGCACTTTTTCGCAAGCTCAAATCAACAAGCCTAGAGTATTTTCTCAGTTAATCAGTGTTTACTTTCCGATACAAAAACCACTGAAAATTTCTCCCAGTAAATCATCGGATGAAAACTCACCCGTTATCTCGTTTAAATGCTGCTGAGCCGTATACAACTCTTGCGCAAGTAACTCTCCGGCATTGTAAACCGTTAGTTGTTCTAATCCTTGAGCAACGGCTAGCGCGGCATCCTCTAGTGCTTGGAGATGACGCCGACGCGCGGTAAAAACGGATTCATTCTCTAAGGTATAGCCCGCTACTTTCTTAATCTCTTCTTTTAGTTGGTCTAAGCCTTTTCTGGTTTTAGCAGAAATAGAAATTGCTTCACTTGGTAAGCTCGACAGAGGAATTGAATCGTCTAGTAAATCTATTTTGTTAGCTACTAAGGTCAATGAATGACCATTGAGATCGGGATAATTGCTGACGTCATCAATTGGAGACTCGGTACTGTCTACCAAAAGTAAAACGTGATCTGCATCCGCAATCGCTGCTTTCGCTCTTTGAATACCTATTTTTTCCACGGTGTCATCGCTGTCCCGCAAACCTGCGGTATCGATAATGTGCACTGGCAAACCGTCTAGATCTATGGATTCCGATATCGTGTCTCGAGTTGTTCCCGCGATGTCAGTCACGATGGCGGTTTCTTGCCCTGACAAGGCATTTAGTAAACTGGATTTACCGGCATTAGGTCGGCCAGCAATCACCAGTTTTAATCCATTTCGTAAAATGGCGCCTTGATTGGCTTGTTGGCGTGTCTGTTCTAAGTTGTCTTTTAATGAGGCGATACTATTGCGGATTTTTTCGTCGGCTAAGAAATCGATCTCTTCTTCTGGAAAGTCGATGGCCGCCTCGACATACATACGCAGATGAATCAGTTCTTCAAGTAAGGCCGTTACTCGGTTTGAAAACTCACCTTGCAGTGATCGCACCGCGCCCTTGGCAGCTTGTTCAGTAGTACTGTCGATTAAATCAGCTATGGCTTCTGCTTGAGCGAGGTCTATTTTATCGTTTAAAAATGCGCGTTCTGAAAACTCGCCGGCTCGAGCTGGTCGCGCGCCTAACAACATGACCTGAGTCATCAACATATCCTGAATCACAGGACCGCCGTGACCTTGTAGCTCTACTACATCTTCACCAGTGAAGGAGTTTGGACCAGCAAAGTAAAGGATCAAACCCGAGTCTATAGTGTCTGCTTGTTTGTCCTTAAACTCAGCATAAATAGCTTTTCGAGGAGTAAGTGCTTTGCCAGAAATGGCCTGCCCAATGGTTTGAGCTTTCGGGCCGGATATACGAATGACCCCGACCCCTCCTTTTCCAGGAGGAGTCGCTATCGCGGCTATGGTGTCTATCGAATCAACGGGCTCCATTAAACCGCGTATTTTCTATTGATATACCACTGTTGAGCCATTGAAAGAATGTTATTAACCACCCAGTAAAGTACCAACCCTTGCGGAAAAGTGGCAAAAATAAAGATGAAAACAATCGGCATGATCATGAACACCTTTTTCTGAATATCATCCATTGGCGTTGGATTCAGCTTAAACATTATGAACTGAGTTACGCCCATTAACACTGGCAATATGTAGTATGGGTCGGGTGCGGATAGATCTTGCAGCCACATAGCAAAAGGAGCCTGCCGTAATTCCACACTTTCTAATAACACCCAGTACAAGGCTAGGAATACAGGCATTTGGATAAGGATTGGTAGGCATCCAGCAGCCGGGTTAATTTTTTCTTTCTTATAGAGCTCCATCATTTCCATTTGGAACTTTTGCTTATCGTCTTTGTAGCGCTCTTTTAAGGTTTGCAGTCTGGGCTGTATTTTCTTCATCGCTGCCATGGATTTACCACTCTTATCAGATAGCGGGTAAAACGCAGCCTTAATCAATACTGTTAATAAAATAATCGCCCATCCCCAGTTGCCTACCATTGAATGGATAAAACGCAACAGCTTAAAAAGAGGATCTGCGATAAAGGTCAACCAACCGTAGTCAACTGTGCGCAAGATGGCAGTAAACCCTTTGTCTTCTAAAGCCTTCAAACGATTTTGGTTTTTTGGTCCGATAAAAACTTGAGTGGATGCTGTCGCCTGTTGACCTGGTTGCGCTACTGTCGGCGTTAAATCCAGATAACCAAATCGGTAAACTGGGTTAGCTTCTCTACCGGCTAAGCCGTACAAATTCTTTGGACCATCTTGCGGGATAAATACGCCCACAAAATAATGTTGCAACATGGCTACCCAGGTTTTATCTACGGATTGAGGTAGGGCATCACCATCTTGAATATCTCCAAAATCGACTTTGGTGTATTTGTCCTCTTCGGTGAAATAGACACCACCGGTGTACGCTGGTAATTGGCCAAAACCACCACCAGAATTGGCTGGCTCCGTTCGTTTGAACTGACCATAGAGAAAACCTTGCCAGGGCTGACCAGTGACGTTGTTGATTGTGTAATCAATGTCCACCACATAGCTGTCGCGCTTGAACGTAATCGTTTTTGTAAACTTTATCCCTTCTGGGGAAATATACACTAATGGAATAGAAACAGATGCTTCTTGACCAAGGTCATAGCTAGTCTGAGTAACTTGATACTCCGTTTTGTGTGTTACGCCCTCACCGCTAGATGTTTGCAGACCAACCTCTATCGCATATTGCTCATCAGCTTCGTTCATGAGCATCACGAAGCCTTGATCTGGAGTCTCGGGCGAAGCAGGTTCTTCTTTTAGTTCTAGGCGTTGGATCACACCACCAACACTATTAATCTCGGCAATCACCAAATCCGTTTCTACTCTGACGATTTGGCCGGTGTTGGTGCCTTGATCGGCCGCCACATTCGGAATAGACGCAGCAGATACGGCTGGCACCGATGGCAAATCATTTGCAACATCTTGGGTTGGCACTACAGGCGTGCTTTGAGAAACAGTAACAGCGGCGGGCTGTTGCTCCTGAGGCTTGCTGAACTCTAGCCATTTCAGATACAGAACAACTGATACCGATAATAAGCCAATGAAGAGTAAATTTCGTTGGTTTTCCATAATCAAAAAGAAGTTGCAAAGTTAATGCACAAACATGGAGGCGTATTCTACCTTTTTATAGTGTTAACAAAAGGCGAATCGTGGCAATAAAGATCATTCTTTGGTAGAGCTGCTGGTTTCTTGTTGCTGTTCCGTTAGAGATTGGCATGGAGATGCTCCGCATCTATCGTCGTTTTCACTGCCAGGTACTGGGTCAAAACCATGTCCACCCCATGGATGACATCGACAAATTCGTTTAAATGCCATCCAACCTCCGAAAAGCGGTCCGTGAATCTCGATGGCTTGTTGGGCATATAAAGAACAACTCGGAGCATAGCGACAATTGGTCCCCAGCAGTGGACTAATAACCACATGGTAAAAACGAAAGGGCAAGCGAAATAGCCATAGGGCAAATCCTCTCATCGAGACTGATTCCCCTTGTTTCTTGATGATTGATGTTGATGCCAGCGTTGCCACTTCATCAGCTTTGCCCATAGTTGCTCTAGTTCATTCCAAAGTTCTGGATTCTCCTTATTCTTTGCGGCCGGTTTAACGGTTATCACAAGCTTGGCTGCCTTTAGATCGCTTTGATGCAATCGATAGTATTCTCTTACGAGCCGTTTAATATGGTTTCGACGAACCGCCAATTTAGATACTTTCTTAGAAACCGTCACACCCAATTGAGAAATTGAGTCCACGGCCAATACGTTAAACGTAAAACACTCGGTGTTTCCCCATTGACGGTTCTTATAGACCTGCTGGAATTCAGCAGGCTTTTTAATACGCTGAGTTTTTCGGAAAGAATAGGACACGTCACTAAATGTTTTTCTGTTACAAACTGGCATTAAAAAAGCCGTTTGCATTTACAAACGGCTTTTTTCTACGCGGCGGTGACGCCACGCAACTCACTATCTGAGTTTTCTTATACTGTCAATGCAGCACGGCCTTTTGCTCTGCGAGCTTTGATAATAGCACGGCCGTTTTTCGTTGCCATACGAGCGCGAAAGCCATGTGTACGTTTGCGCTTAATTTGGCTTGGTTGAAAAGTACGTTTCATTTTTAAGAACCTTTTTATGCTGGGTTTCTAATTTAAGCTTCATCGTTATGACAATAACCAAATAGATTAGAAAACAGCGTTACTAAACTAGTTTGTACGTGTCGTAATTTGGCGTCTTTCAAAAGCAAAACGTGGGTTTAAACTTTAAAAGAAAAAGACAGTTAATTACGCTGTCTGTCCGCCACTACAAAACGGGGTGCAAAGGTACTGGCTTTAAGCTGTAGAGTCAACAACCTATAGACATTCTTTAAGGTTTTTTTACAGGCTACTTTTTAAAGCAATTCATTTTAAAAAATGCCAATAGAGCGTTATATTATGCGGCCGACCTAGGAAAACAGACGCCATCGGATAAACGTCTTAAAAAACGAGTTCGGGAAATCATTTGGTTGCTTGAAGCTAAGCGACGTATCTCAACGCATTTGAATCAATGAATAATATCCAATAATGCAGAACTCCGTTTTATGGAATAAGTGCCTCGACAAACTCGAGAACGATATAGAGGAACGTGACTATCACACTTGGGTAAGACCCCTAAGCGCCGATGACGATGATCCTTATTTAATCCTATATGCGCCTAATCGCTTCGTCGTTGATTGGATCAAAGAAAATTTGTTCGATGTTATTTTGGCTACAGCGCAGCACTTTGGCGGCACCGAAATCAAAATTTCGGTGCAAATGTTAGAAAATAAAGTTTCCAAACCAGCTGTGGTCTCTGCATCTGCTGAGCCAGAAGTCTCTAACTCGAACGACTTATCCTCTGAGTTTGGTACCAACGTCCTGAATTCCGCCTTCAGTTTTGAAAATCACATTGAAGGTAAATCTAATCAAATTGCTCGTGCGGCTACTAAGCAGGTTAGTGAAAACCCTGGCACTGCGTACAACCCGCTGTTTATTTACGGTGGGGTAGGGTTAGGTAAAACACACTTAATGCATGCCGCAGGTAACTTAATCCGACAGAATAAAAAGAACGCCAATGTGGCTTATGTCCACTCCGAGCGTTTTGTATCTGACATGGTGAAATCCATTGAGAAAAACTCGATGGATAAATTTAAGTCTTATTATCGTTCCCTGGATGCGTTGCTAATAGACGACATTCAATTCTTTGCTGGCAAAAATCAGTCTCAAGAGGAGTTTTTCCACACGTTTAACACATTACTGGAAACTGGCGCTCAAATTATTCTTACCAGTGATAAGTTCCCGAAAGAGATTAACAATCTTCAGGAGCGGTTAATCTCTCGATTTGAAAGTGGCCTAACGGTTCGTATTGATCCACCCGAATTAGAAACAAGGGTCGCTATTTTGAAGAATAAGGCTCGAAAGAATGACATTGAACTGAATGATGAAGTGGCTTTTCTTGTGGCCAAAAAAATCAGGTCTAATGTTCGTGAACTAGAAGGCGCTCTGCATAGATTGGTAGCCAGTTCTCGGTTTACTCATCGTGAGATTGATCTGGATCTTGCAAAAGATACACTGCAAGATTTAACGCTGTTTCAAGAACGAAAGATTTCTATTGAGAATATCCAAAAGACAGTGGCTGACTTTTACAGTATTCGAGTTTCTGACTTGAAATCCAAGCGGCGTAATAGACAGATAGCCAGACCAAGGCAAATAGCCATGGCCCTAGCTAAAGAACTGACCAGTTTAAGCCTACCGGATATAGGCGATGCTTTTGGAGGTAGAGACCACACCACGGTGATTCACGCTTGTAAGAAGGTTGATGAGTTAACCCGTACCGAGCCAAAGATCAACGAAGACTACAAAAGCTTATCCAAAATATTGTCAGTTTAAGAGGCTTTGACTAAGTCTGTGGATAACTTCTGTATAATTACGGTATGATTATTTGATAACTTTTATCCACATTTAATCCACACGTTATCATTAACAAGCAAGACAACTTATCCACAAGTAAAAACCTTCATAAGTTGTTGTTTTTAAAGGATAAAAATTTGTTTTTCTATTTATCTACAGGGTAAATAGTAACAATAAAAACCTATAAGAAAACAAGATGAATATTAATATACAAAAAGAAACCTTAGAAAAACCGCTATCGCAGGTAATAGGGGTCGTAGAGAAAAGACAAACATTACCTATTCTTGGGAACGTATATATAGAGCTAAATCAAGGAACATTGACACTTGTAGGTTCAGATCTGGAAACTGAGATTACAACTCGCGTAGAGAATGTTAGTGGTCAAGACGGAAAGACGACTGTTTCAGCTCGTAAGTTATTTGATATCTGTCGCTCATTGAAAAACGAAGCTCTTCTGAGCCTCACTACTGAAGCTGACAATAAAATGATGGTGTCTGCTGGTAAAAGTAGGTTTACTTTGCAAACATTGTCGGCGGATGATTATCCTCGTTTAGAAGAGACTCATTGGAAACATGAGTTTCAGCTTTCGCAAAAAGAGTTGGGACAACTGTTAACCAAGACTTCCTTTTCCATGGCTCAGCAAGACGTTAGGTACTTTCTAAACGGTTTGCTATTAGAAATTCATTCTGATCATATTATTTCTGTTGCCACGGATGGACATAGGTTGGCGAAGACTCAAATTGGTGTCGCCAATACAGGCGTGGATTTTGTACAAAGTATTGTTCCAAGAAAAGCGGTTCTAGAAATCGGAAAGTTTCTGGATTCCACCAGTGATGACATGGTCGACGTAAAACTGAACGCTAGTCACGTTTCCATTAAATCTGGCAATTTCATGTTTATCTCTAAATTGATTGATGGACGTTTCCCCGATTATGAAAAGGTAATCCCTGCCAATTTAGATAAGCATGTAATCATCAATCGCGAGAACTTAATCGAGATCCTCAGTCGAGCAGCCATTCTCAGCAATGAGAAGTTTCGAGGTGTGTCGCTGACGTTAGACAATAATCTTTTGAAGGTTAAGTCACATAATCCAGATCAGGAACACGCCAAGGATGAGATGGAAGTTTCCTATCAAGAATCAGCTATCGAGATAGGTTTTAATGTTAGCTATTTGCTAGAGGCTCTTAGAGCATGTGATTCAGAGAACATAGATTTAGGTTTGTTGGATCCCAATACAAGTTGTACTTTTCATGCAGAAGGCTCCAACGATACGCTTTACTTGATTATGCCAATGCGCCTATAGAGATTTACAAATCTGCTATTTAAAAGGGCGATCCGACGATCGCCTTTTTTAATGGATGAGAATATTAGCGGAAGTTTTATTTTAGTTTGAATCAATGGTGACGGGGGGGCGGTTTCTAGAGTGAATCTTAAGCAATCCTTTTTTGAATTCTTCACTACTGCGGGACTATCCAAGTTTTGTTTATACTCATGTTTATTAGGCGCAGCCATATGCTATTCCATGCAATGGCGTCGTAGATACTAAAAGCAAAGCACGAAAGGAAGATTAGGGTGAATATTAATTTGTCTCTTTACGGAGACCTTATACTGGCCGCTATAGTCGCTTGGTTTATTGTTGTAGTCTGGGTATGTAATAAATTAAGTAAAGAACGTTTTCAGCATCCAATGCCGTTCACTATCACAGGTGGCGTATTAGCTATTATTCCGCCTCTATGCTTAGTTTATCTATTGATAATATATATTATGAATCCAAGAAAATGATTGGTCTCAGGAGAGTTGGATGGATAAGTTAAATAATACTAGCAAATAGAACGGATTCATGTGTTCCACGTGGAACATTGATTTTTGACTCTATTCAATAGTCGTTACTATTTGAACAACGCTCACTAAAGTGGTTTTCACCGATCGACCATCATTTGTGTATTGCCCACTGAATCCAAGGAGGGTATTTCCGCATCTAAATATCTATTAGGTGTTCAAAATCGTCCACAAAATCAGGAGACTAATGTGACCAATCATCAATTGCTAGATCTTCAACAGCTAAGTCGCTACGTGGGATGGGCTCTTATCTCAACAATTGTCATTGGAATACTGTCGGCTTTATTTATTTCATCAGGCATTAATATCAACCTCTCAGCAGACGTAGCAGCAACCGCAGAGAATATGTTGGGAGCTGAGCAAAGATTGCATGCTAAAGCCTATATGTCTTTACTTTTGTTCCTTTTGGAAGTTTTCATCAGCGTCGGCCTGTTTTTTATATTGCGAGGCTCGGGTTTGGTAATCGCTACTTGGAGTTTGCTATTGGGAGTAACAGCGGGGCTGTTAACACTATTCGGTGCGGTAAACACATTAAATGTGTCTTTGATCGCCGAAAACGTGGTATTTCAGTCTTTAGTAGATACGGAGCAACGTCTTTTATTAGCCAGTGTGCAGGTGATATCTGAGTACACATCATTTCATTTAGCGATTGTCTTAAGTAGCTTGGCGAAAGCCGGAAGTTTCCTATTATTCTTTAGGTCTAGGTTTATACCTCGGTTAATTTCTGCCTGGGGAATATTTGCTTCCTTATTCGTAGCGACAACAATCGTAGCTCGAGACTTTATACCATTTTTAGGAGGCTCGGCTTTCACCAGTGCTTTCATGTTATGTAATTTGATAGCACTTGTGTCCTTAGGAATCTATATGGGAGTCTGTGGCGTTCGCAATACAAATCGAGATCTTTAAGCCCAAAACAAGAGCACATTTAGCGATTCTTTGTTTCATATAGTTTTGTTTAATTGAATGATCTAATGATTCACTGGACGTGATTGTTTCACGTGGAACACTCGGATTTACAAGCCCAACTCAGGCCTTAAAATCTAATTAAAAAGAAAGCAAAAACAGATATTTGAGGAGATTCAATCGCTGCGCTAGCAAAGATTATTTGATACAATTGCAGGGTTATATTTACGCTCTGATGACGATAAAAACAATGAGTTACGATTCCAGTAGTATTAAGGTTTTAAAAGGCCTAGACGCCGTTAGAAAGCGGCCAGGGATGTACATCGGAGATACCGATGATGGCACAGGATTACACCACATGGTTTTTGAGGTGGTGGATAATTCAATTGACGAAGCCTTGGCTGGGCACTGTACCGGGGTTAACGTTGTCATTAACCAAGATAATTCCATTTCTGTTTGGGATGACGGCCGCGGTATTCCTGTGGGAATCCTAGAAGAGGAGGGTAAATCAGCTGCCGAAATAATCATGACTGTTTTGCACGCCGGCGGTAAGTTTGATTCCAATTCCTATAAGGTGTCTGGCGGTCTGCACGGTGTAGGCGTATCAGTAGTAAATGCACTCTCTGATTGGCTTAAATTGGAAATTGATAGGGATGGTAAAAAGCACTTTCAGGAGTATCACCTAGGCGAGCCACAAGAAGATCTAAAGGTCGTTGGTGATACTGACAAAACAGGTACTAAGGTAACTTTTAAGCCTAGTGCCGATATCTTTACGATCACTGAGTACAGTTACGATATTCTCGCTAAGCGCCTGAGAGAGCTTTCATTTCTGAACTCTGGCGTCCGGATCGAACTCAGTGATGAACGGTCTAAAAAACATGAAGTTTTTCAGTATGAGGGCGGAATTTCCGCGTTCGTAGAGCATCTAAATAAAATGAAGACTCCATTAAACCAAGATATTATTCAGGTTAATGGGGAGCGCGATGGCGTAGCCGTAGAAGTGGCTCTGCAGTGGAATGATTCGTATAAAGAGAACGTATTTTGCTACACAAATAATATTCCCCAAAGAGACGGTGGAACCCATTTGTCTGGTTTTAAAGGGGCGTTAACAAGGACCTTAAATCAATATATTGAAGAATCTGGCCTGGCTAAAAAGGAAAAGGTTAATGTCAGTGGAGATGACTCTAGAGAAGGACTAACTGCTGTCCTTTCAGTGAAAGTACCGGATCCAAAGTTTTCTTCGCAAACTAAAGACAAGCTTGTTTCCTCTGAAGTTAAGGGCGTTGTTGAGTCTGTGATGAATGAGAAACTGTCTGAGTTTCTCTTAGAAAACCCAGCCGATGCTAAGCGCATAGCCGAAAAAATTGTGGATGCAGCGCGAGCGCGAGATGCTGCGCGCAAAGCTCGCGAGATGACGCGGCGAAAAGGCGCGCTTGATCTTGGTGGTCTACCTGGAAAACTAGCTGATTGCCAAAATAAAGATCCATCATTGTCTGAAATCTACCTGGTGGAGGGTGATTCTGCGGGGGGCTCAGCTAAGCAAGCTAGAGATCGATCATTCCAAGCTATCTTGCCTTTGAAAGGTAAGATTCTAAATGTAGAGAAGGCCCGGTTTGACAAGATGTTAACTTCTGATGAGATCACTATCTTGATTACCGCCCTTGGTGCCGGTATCGGGACCGATGATTTTGATATTGAAAAACTTAGGTATCATAGAATAATCATCATGACCGACGCCGATGTGGACGGATCGCACATTCGAACCTTACTGCTTACGTTCTTTTACAGGCAAATGCCTGAGTTGATAGAGCGTGGCTATATTTATATCGCGCAACCACCGTTGTATAAAGTAGGTACAGGCAAATCACAGAAATATGTAAAAGATGATGTGGAGTTTGAAGCGTATCTCTTGGAGTTGGCTCTACAGAAAGCATTTCTAAAGAACATCGAAACCGGGGCCGAAATATCCGGAGATGAGCTGAAGACTTTATGTCGAGAGTACTTGTCGGTAGAAAAAACCATTGAACGCTTGTCTAAGGACTATGACTCTAACGTTTTAAGAGCATTAATTGACAATTCAGTCGACCAAGACCAATTGAGTGATGAAGTTATTAAAACGATTGAAGATTCATTGAATACAGAAGGGTATGAAACACCTCGATATTCTCTAAGCTTAATCAAAAACGGAGCGGTTAGTTTAAAGATCACTCGCAGTTTGCATGGAATGACCAGTGAGTCTGAGTTTGATTCTGAATTCTGGTCTTCGCCAGAGTACACCTCAATCAAGGCACTAGCTGAAAAGCTAGAGTCGACGTTAGGTGGCTCAATGTTAGCGCGACGCGGAGAGAGAGAAATAGAGTGTGATGAATTTTCAGATGCTCTTAGCTTTTTAATGAGCGCCGCTAAGAAAGGACTAAATGTACAACGATACAAAGGCCTTGGTGAGATGAACCCTGATCAACTATGGGAGACGACCATGGACCCGGATGTAAGAAGGTTGCTAAAAGTGGTAATCGAGGACGAAGTTTCCTCGGATGATACTTTTACGATATTAATGGGTGATCAAGTGGAGCCAAGACGAGATTTTATCGAGAAAAACGCCTTCACCGTTTCGAACTTAGATGTGTAAATAGTTGTTTAAAAACAATAACTTACAAATGAAATAAGGCAAAAAATAAAAGAATCGTGCGCTGTGTCGCGATTCTTTTATTGTGATTAGGGTAATTACCCTATGTTATTGCCGATAGAGTGCAAAAATCTGCCTATTGCATTGTGATAATTTAGTGGATTGTTCTGGGTATCGACAATAAAAACTTTGGTATTGATGCCTCATATTCTGAATCGCTCTCTTCGCCTTCCTTTCTAAAAAAATAACGTCCTTCCATAGTGCCCAGATCCGTCTCTAACACCGCGCCGCTAGAATAAGTGTAACTTTCGCCTGGTCTAATAATAGGCTGCTCCCCAATTACCCCTTCGCCATAGACTTCTTCAATCTTCATATTAGCGTCCTGAATGACCCAGTGGCGAGACAACAATTGATATATATCTTCAGATTGATTTGAGATGGTGATGGTGTAGGTGAATACAAATCGATTCTCTTCAGCGTTGGACTGTTGAGGTACGAATGCAGTTTGGGATGATATTCGAATATAGGTTTCGTCTAATTTCATGGTCGTGAACGATTGATTACGCCTTTTGGCGATATAACTGTACTGCATCACCTCGACGTTTTGGTAATTTGGCAAGCGTCATTTCTCTGCCCCATACACAGCCGGTATCTAGGGCTAGGTGTTGATGTGTGTTCATCAATCCGAGAGCTGACCAGTGACCAAATATGATTCGGTAGGGCTGCAATGTGGGGTTCTGATAATGAAACCAGGGCATGCGATTTCTACGAGACTTCCCATTGTAACCGCTCTCAGTTAGATTTAGGTTTCCCTTTGGGCTGCAGAACCGCATACGCGTGAAGGCATTTATCGTAAATCGTCTTCGCTGGACCTTACCTAGGCCATCACTCCAGCGAGGAGGATAGTTGCTGTAAATTTTAGAAAGGAGTTTTACGCATTTTTTCTCATCAGAAAAGACGCGCTCAACTTCTGCCGCCATTTCTTGTGCTTTATCCAAAGTCCACCATGGATAAATGCCCGCATGGCAAAGTATATAACTGCGCTTCTTGTTTACGCGTAACAACGGTCTGTTTCGCAACCAATCAGCGATCTCACTGACGTGCGAACTATCCAAAACCTTATTTAATGTATCATTAGGACGTGGCTTCCTAATACCGTAGATCATGGATAATAAATGGATATCATGATTACCTAAAACGACTTCACACGATGACCCTAAACTCATTAAATACTTTAATGTTTTCAATGATTTAGGACCTCGATTAACCAAGTCTCCGACGCACAAAAGCTTGTCCTTACTTGGATCAAAATTGACTTGATCAAGCAGTTTCACCAAGGGTTCATAACATCCTTGGATATCTCCTACAGCATAATAAGCCATCGCGAATCACTATCTACAGATTTATCTTGCTAAAAAAATAGCCTTAGATGTGCATCATAAGGCTATTTTTTGAATGATAAAAGAAGCTATGTAGCGCTAAAAGTCGAACTCTTCTTCCTCGACAGTTACACCATCATTTATCGCATCTGTGCGATTGTTCTCAACCGTAGTTTTGATGAATAAATACGGATCGATTTGTCGTTCCAAAGCACTATCAAAACCCAATAGCGAAGCTCTTGTATTGACCGTGTCCAACACAGTCAATGCTACGCGAGACCCATTGGATTCGGATAGCTCATTAATTGGGTAAAACGCTGCACCGGATACTGCCCGCCCAACCCCATCGCGTAAGTTGGTTGGCCCCAAAAAGGGTAGCATCAAGTAAGGACCAGGCTTTACTCCCCAGGTGGCAAGTGTTTGACCCAAGTCTTCCGGTGTTCGTTCTATGCCCTGATACTTCGCTACATCTATTAAACCCAGTACACCAACGGTGCTATTAACGACAAAACGGTAGGTGCTCCCAACAGCTCTATCAACTTTGCCTTGCAATATATTATTAACCACACTCCAAGGCTCGCCGAGGTTTAAGAAAAAGTTGGAAACGCCTTTCTTCGCGGGACCGGGCAGTACAGTGTCATATCCTTTTGCTATCGGGCGTAAAACGTACTTGTCTGCCGTCGTATTGAAAGAATAGATTGATCTGTTTATACCTTCCAACGGGTCGTTACTGGTATTCCAATCGTAACTCACATTCTTGGAAGTAGTGCCACACGCTTGCAGTCCTAATGACAGTAAAAGGATGAAGCTAATCTTTATCTTGTTCATAACGTCTCAAAATTCCGTCTCTTGTTACTGTAAGACCATTATAAGTCGGTCTTTATCACGGCGGTCTGAAAACTTAATAATATGGACAAAAAAAAGCGAATCAAGTTTGATTCGCTTTCCTGATAGATCAGCGTCTAAATGACGCTTATTGATCTGGAGATTCGGAGCTAGCGGCTTCTGCAGCAGCGGCCTGTAACTGAGCCTGCTTTTGTTGAAACAACGCTTCAAAATTGATCGGAGACAGCAATAATTGAGGAAAACCAGCCTTGCCCACTAAATCACAAATCGCTTCTCTGGCGAATGGCAACAGAACGTTAGGGCAAGCAATTTCTAGAGCGATTGGCAAATCTTCATCAGATAGACCAATGATCTGGAAAACACCAGCCTGAAGCACTTCAACTAAGAAAGCGGTTTTTTCGCCCATCTTTGAGGTAACAGTGAGACCAAGAACCACTTCGTAAAAATCGGCTTGTTCGAGTTTTTGCGTCTTGATAGACGCTTCGATTGATACTTCCGGCTTGGAAGGATCTTCTAGGAAAATACCCGGCGCATGTGGTGATTCTAGAGAAGAATCTTTAATGTAAATTTTGCGGATATCAAATGCGTTTGCTTGTTCTTCAGCCATTTTAAATTCGTACTGGTTGATTAATCTGGTTTTTGGCTAGCAGTAGGCAGGTTTTCTTTAGTCCAAGCCATGATGCCGCCATTTAGTATATTTACGTTCTCAAAACCCATTGCGACCAACTTGCGCGCTGCTGTTTGGCTGCGACCGCCGCTTTGACACGTTAATATGACCGTTTTATTTTTGTTTTTGATTAGCTGTTGATTCTCTTCGTTTAGGTCTTCCAAAGGAATATTAATAGCACCTGGGATATGGGCCAAAGCGTAATGCTCGGCCTTATTCACGTCGAGGACTATAGATTTATTGCCGCGTTGAAGTGCTGGCATTTCCAAAACTGAAACTTGTTTGGCACCACTAACACCCCCTTTTACGTAAGAGATGATGAGTAGGTTGAGCAACACAGCCCAAATGATGAACCAAAAGATGTTCTGATAAATGAAATCTACAAACATAGGACGTGTGCCAATCAGGCACGCAAGCTATAATTCAAAGCGAGAATTATACAGTAGACGAACTGTATTGGAATCTTAATCAAAGCTAAAGCGAGTGTTTTCTTTGGTCGTAATTAGACAATCCAATTTAAACTTACATGTTGAGAGATAGGGCTGCCACAAAGCAAAGAAAATCAAAGCTGAGTCAGGGTTTTCTCGCTGCGTTTTTTATGAGCCTATCCTTAGCGACTGGGGCTCAGACCGAAGCTAATTATCAAGCATCTCTGAAAACTATTTCTGGAGAAATAAAAGCACTCAGCCGCAATCTAAATGCAAATAGATCTCTGTTAGAAAATGAACAGACTGAACTCCTGAAATCCGAACAAGAGCTTTATGTTATACAGAAAAAGCTCGCCGAGGCTACCAATGGCCTGAAGCAAAGCCGAGAAGAACTGCAACGTTTGAGAGAACAGCAGGCAGAATTAGAGACTCAAAAAAAGCGAAATGGAGAAGTACTGGGCGCCCTACTCAAAAGTCAGTTTAAAACTGGTTCAGAGAATCATCTAAAACAAATCTTAAACCAAGAGAACCCCTATGCGCTTGGTCGACTAAATAACTATCGATCGTATTTTTCAACGGCTGTGAAGGGTAGGTTTAAGTTAATAGAGTCTCAATTGGCAGAAATTAATAGCCTAAAAGTAGAACAGCAGCAAGCCGCTTCAAAGTATCAATCATTGCAGCAGGAACAGGAGTTTTTAGAGCGATCGAATCGGTCTCAATCTAAGCAAAGACAGGAACTGATAGCTAGGTTACAAACTAAAGTATCCGATACGCAGAGTAAGCTGACTAAACTGCGAGCAGATCGAAGTAGGCTCAATGAGCTGCTTGAAAAGTTGGCAGAGCAACGAGCTGAAATGGAGCGGATAGAAAAAGAGCGCATCGAAGCAGAACGAAGGGCGGCCGAACGAGCTAAAGCAGAAGGAAAAACAGTAAGAAAGGTGGTGCGGAAGCCAATTCGAGGTGGGTTTACCAAGCAAAGAGGCCGATTACAATGTCCGCTGGATCAACAGCCTGTTACAAAGTTTGGACAACGAATTGTTAGTTCTGGAATGCGATCTGAAGGCATTGTTTACAAAACCGAAGCGTCAGTAGATGTAAGAAGCTTATTCCGGGGGCAGGTATTGTTTGCGGATTTTTTGAAAGGGTTCGGGCTTTTATTAATAATTGATCATGGTGAAGATCACATTAGTTTGTACGGACACAATGAGGTACTCTACAAGAAGGTCGGGGACTCAGTTGACACCAATGAGGTTGTATCAAAAACTGGTAAGACAGGAGGACTCAAGTCTCCCGGTCTATATTTTGAGATTAGAAAAAACACAACACCAATAGACCCAAGTCGTTGGTGCCAATAAAAGAGTTAATAATATGAGAGATTTTCAGTTCAAAGCTTCATTAGCAATTTTATTTAGCTTAAGCGTAGTTACTCTCAGTTTGAACTCTGCTATGGCCCAAGAAGCGGAAGCCGCTGAGCAAGATCAGGTTTTAGAAGGCGTCAATGAGCCTGTCGAAGCCGAAACTCCCTTGCCTCTAGACCAAATAAAAACCTTTGCTAACATCTTCACAAGAATCAAACTCAGTTACGTAGAGCCGGTGACAGATGAACAGCTGTTAGACTATGCCGTTGAGGGAATGCTGGCGGGACTTGATCCGCACTCCACTTACTTAAAAGGAGATAATTACGAGGAGTTGGGTGAAGATACACGGGGACAGTTTACCGGCCTAGGTATCGAGGTTGTCATGGAGGGTGGATTCGTTAAGGTTGTTGCTCCAATAGATGATACCCCTGCGGCGAAAGCTGGCATTCAATCAGGGGATCTGATTGTACGTATCGATGGTGAAATCATCACGGGACTCACCCTCAACGAGGCAACAGAAAAGATGCGTGGCGCTCCGGGAACAAAAATAGTGCTCACTGTTTTACGGGAATCGGAGCCTGACCCTTTCGAGGTCGAGATCACGCGGGCTATCGTTAAGTTGAGTTCGGTCAAGAGACGTAGCTTAAGTGATGAGATAGGCTATCTAAGAGTAACGCAGTTTCAACTTAATACGGCAGAGAGTTTTCGTAAAGAGCTCAAGAGACTACGCTCGAAGCCAAGTTTCTCGGGACTTATTATCGACCTGCGAAATAATCCTGGAGGCTTACTCACTAGTGCTGTATCGATTTCAGACAACTTCCTCACCGAAGGGGTGATTGTTTCCACGAAGGGTCGTTATGACGAAAGCCAAAAGGAGTACACGGCCACCGCAGTGGATATGCTTGATGGAAAACCGATAGTTGTACTGGTGAATGGTGGTTCAGCCAGTGCTTCAGAAATAGTAGCGGGAGCATTACAAGACAACAATAGAGCGTTGATCTTAGGAACAGAAACATTTGGGAAAGGTTCAGTACAAACAGTGATTAATATCACTGATGAAGATGCCATTAAATTAACGACAGCCAGATACTACACGCCAAGTGGGAAGTCTATTCAAGCGTCCGGTGTGACACCGGATGTGAGAGTGGAGCAACGCCGATTCGAAAGCACTCAACAGCGAACGAAGCAAGTTAGAGAGTCGGATCTACCTGGTAGTTTGCAGAGCGAGAGTACGAATGACAGCACGCAAATTAGTGAAGAGTCAGCTGACTTGTTGGCGAATGATTATCAGTTGAATGAAGCCTACAACTTGCTGAAGGGGTTGGTTCTATTTAGTCAAAAGCGTAACGTTAACGAGAAGATTGAGTCAAAACCTGACCAAACTTAAGCATGCAGATCGGGTATCAATTTGCTTTCTAAACGAGCAATAGAATCTTTAAGCATAAGCTTTTGTTTTTTCAGTCTGGTTAACTCAAGCTGATTACATTGTAGCTGTTCCGCCATATCGTGAATCGCTATATCTAGCTCTCTGTGATCCTGTTTTAGTTGTGCAAGTTCCTGTAATAAAATGCTTTTCTCACTGCTGGCAATAGACATAAACTCTCCTAGGTTTTCAACAAACTAAGTACAGATTGCTTCAACTTGTGTCGCTTTCTGGGCTTACTACAATACTATTCTACACCCAACTACTAATTATCAATCAAGAATGAGCATCAGAAGTTTCGTAGCTTTAAGCCTGCCGCAAGACATTGCGAATCAACTGGGCGATATGTCTGCCAAAATGTCGTATTTAGACAAAAGTAGGGCCTTAAAATGGGTAGATCAAGAAAATTATCACACCACATTAGCATTTTTGGGAGATCAGACTACAGCGGATCTTGATGCTTTAGCGGAAACACTGGATGAAAATTTGCTACAAACAGAATTCGAAGCTTCAGTTTCGCAAATATCTCCGTTTCCTGAATCAAAGCCAAAACTTTTGGCAGCATTATTGGAAAAAAGCGACGTCCTAGACAGGATTCACAAGCAAGTAACTTCAAGTGTTTATGCTTGTGGACTGTTGATGGATAAGCGAAAGTTTAACCCTCATGTAACACTAGCGCGATATCGACATAGCAAAGTCGACTTTGTAAATTCAGTACACAGCAATGTAGATATGAAAATAGTTTTTGACGAAGTCGTAATCTACGAAAGTATTCTTACTAGTCGAGGTGCTGAGTATGAACCGATATACCGGTTTCCTTTGGACCTTTATGATGAGAATAGTGACCAATATTAAGAGGCTGTGTTGAACATGAAATATGATTTGCACACGCACACAAACTTCTCTGACGGGGATAACAGTCCATCTGACTTAGTAGAAAAAGCGAAGCTCGCGAACATAACCCACCTTGCTCTTACTGATCACGATACCATCGATGGCTTGTCAGAAGCGAGCCAGGCAGCGGCGCGGCGAAATATCACATTAATACCTGGCATCGAATTTTCCTGTACCTGGCGAGATCAACTGATTCATATTGTTGGTTTAAACATCGACCCAACAGCGAGAGCGTTAAAACAAGCGATCGATGAAAATAAAGAAAGAAGGAAACTCAGAGCTGAAGCCATGTTTGAAGATTTCGAACAAAATGGCATTGAAATTCGAACGCAGGTGGAAGACCAGATAGGGCTTCGTGGAGTACCCACCAGGCCCCATTTTGCCCAAGCTCTGGTTGATGAAGGGTTCGCAAAGGACAAGAAACAAGCTTTCAAACGCTATCTGACAAAGGGAAAGGTTGGTTATGTGCCCATGAAGTGGCCTGATCTGGAAACTATTGGTAACGCGATTGTTAAAAGTGGAGGCATAGGTGTTTTAGCTCATCCCATGCGTTATAAGTTTACAAGAACTAAGCTATGTCATCTTTTAAAAGATCAAGTGGCTGCGGGCATAACGGGGTTAGAAATTTGTACAGCCTCGACGGACACACAACAAATACGCATGTTATCCGACCTGGCGAGACGATTTAATCTTCGGGGGTCGACGGGGTCGGATTATCACTCTGATACTCAACCGTGGGCAAAACTAGGACGGTTCTCTGATTTGCCGGAAGACGTAATACCAGTTTGGAATACCTTTTAACTAGACTCTAGCTGCGATGAACTCAAAAAAAGACAATACTATTTTTTTAAAGGACTACCGTGCACCCTTGTACCTGATTCCAACCACCAAGCTGAAGTTTGAATTAAAAGGTCTTTCAACTAATGTATACAGCGAGATAAAGGTCATTAGGCAAGGAAACCATAATGAACCATTGGTTTTGAATGGTGAAAACATAGAACTTGTCGCTTTAAGTATGAATGGTCTAGAGATAAAAAAGGAAGACTATTTTGTGACAGAGGACTCACTTACCATCACCACCTGTTCCGATGAGTTCACACTATCAATCCATACAAAAGTAGACCCAGAAACGAATACAGAGTTGTCGGGACTCTATCAGTCAGGAGGTAATTTTTGTACTCAATGTGAAGCCGAGGGGTTCAGAAGAATCACATACTTCTTGGATCGACCAGACGTACTTAGTGTATTCACAGTTGAATTGATCGCCGATAAGTCCGAGGCTCCGGTTTTACTTTCCAATGGAAACTTTATTGAAACAAGCGAAGAGGAAGCGGGAAAGCACCGATCTGTGTGGCATGATCCACATCCCAAGCCATCTTACTTGTTTGCTCTTGTCGCGGGCAAGCTGGAGCACATAACAGATACCTTTACCACAATGAGTGGCCGTGAGGTAGAGCTCAATATTTACACTCAGTCCCATAACATAGATAAATGTGATCATGCGATGCGTAGCTTGAAAGAGTCAATGAAATGGGACGAACAGACTTACGGTCGAGAATACGATTTGAGCATCTATAACATCGTGGCGGTAGATGATTTCAATATGGGGGCAATGGAGAACAAAGGCTTGAACGTCTTTAATTCCAAATATGTCTTGGCCGATCAGCACTTAGCAACCGATACGGACTTCGAGGGAATACAAAGTGTTATCGGTCACGAGTACTTTCATAATTGGTCCGGAAACCGAGTCACATGTCGAGACTGGTTTCAATTGAGCCTCAAAGAGGGTTTTACCGTATTTAGAGATCAAGAATTTAGTGCTGATATGGGGTCGCGAGCTGTAAAAAGAATTCGCGATGTGCAGATGCTTCGGACCTATCAGTTTAAAGAAGACGCTGGCCCTATGGCACATCCTATTCGCCCCGATTCTTATGAGGAAATTAACAATTTTTACACCGTTACTATTTACGAGAAGGGTGCAGAGGTCATAAGGATGTTACATAGTTTGGTGGGGAAAGACGGCTTTCGTAAATCGACAGACTTATATTTTGATCGCTTCGACGGGCAAGCCGTGACCACCGAAGATTTCGTGAAGTGTGTTGAAGAGGCAAACTCAATAGATTTGTCTCAGTTTCGACATTGGTACACCCAAGCTGGAACTCCACAAGTGTCAGTAAGTAAGGAGTTTAACGAAGGTGTGCTCAAACTTACGCTGTCTCAACAATGTCCGCCTACACCCAATCAACCGCAAAAACCGATGTTCGTGATACCGGTAAAGTTAGCGTTGATTGGCGAAGACGGAGAAGAAATCGTTAATGAAACGATCAATCTCTGTGAATCAACATTAACAAAAACATACTCCAATCTAGATAGCGAACCCAATTTGTCTATCTTGAGAGATTTTTCGGCACCGGTAAAGCTTCATATAAGCAGAACAATTGAAGAGCTACTTAAGCTCGTAGAGCTTGATAGCAATGGTTTTACACGATGGGAAGCAATGCAGGAAGTGGGTTTACGTGTCATTCTACCCTCGTCTAAATCAGGGAGTATTGATGAAGACGCTTATAACAACTTGTTGATAGCTTTTAAGTCATTGATAGAGAACCCTCCATCAGATAGGGCTATTTTTGCAGAAATGCTGACTTTACCCAATCAAGCTTACATTCTTGGGTTATTAGAATCCCCGGATCCGCAGCAGCTTGTAAAGGTAAAGCAAGACCTTGTGCATCGTCTGGCGAGGGATCTTGAGAGTTCGTTTCATGCTATTTACGCAAACAATAACCAAAGGGCGGAGTTTTCGCTTTCCGGCGAAGCGATGGCTGAACGTTCGCTAAAAAACGTTGCTTTGTCGTATTTAGTTGCATCTGAACAAGCGGCATACCACGCGCTAGCCAGCCATCAATACCATCAGTCCAACAATATGACCGATAGGCTTGCAGCCTTTTCTGCTCTTTTACACTCGGGTTACCCAGAGCGAGACGAGCTTGTAAAAGACTTTTACGAAACCTGGCAAACTGAGCCTCTGGTCATTGATAAATGGTTGGCCTTGCAAGCAATGAATCCAAGGGATGATGTATTGACTGTGGTTAGCGAGTTAGTCGATCACGAAAGTTTTGAGATAACCAATCCCAATAAGGTTCGCTCATTGATAGGTGCTTTTGTCTCCAACTTAAACGGTTTTCATAGCAAAGACGGATCTGGCTATCGGTTTTTAGCAGACCAAGTGATTAAGTTAGATAAGCTTAATCCTCAAATAGCAGCTCGTTTGAGCTCGGGGTTGTCTAACTGGCGGCACTTTTGCGAACCCTATCAATCTTTGATGCGGGCTGAACTAATAAGAATAAGCGATATAAATAACTTATCGAAGGATGTGTCAGAAATTGTCAGCAAGGCGCTACAATTTTAGTCACTTATCTTAACTTGCTGATATAAAACATATTTTTAAACTTTAGTTAATCTTACCGCGAGGGAATTGCTAGTAACTTAGTCTGCTATTATCATTGTCTTTGTGTTTCGGGCTGGGTAGGAAAGGATTCGGACAGAATAGACATACCCAATCGTTGGAGTATGTCTCGTTCTGTATGACTAAACTACTATTCGAAGATAGCACCCATAAGCTATGAGCCAACCAACACAGTTCAAGATTGTACCCTGCGTCTTTTTCCTCCTCGCATGGTTTGCAAGCATAGGCAACACGTTTGCCCAATCTAGTTCTACCTCTGAAAATAACATCACTTCGCTGCTTCCAGTCATCATGATGCTTCTTGAAGAAGATGACGAGGTAGCTTTGAAAGCGGGTGAATTTGACGATACCCTACGATCTGTTTCCAAAAGCTTAAAAGTATCTGTGGAGCCTACCGCTGAGGAGACGGAGGTTTGCTTTCATCTTTCTTCATCGAGCCCTATCAATGAATCTACTATTGCTATAGAGATTAATAGAGAGTTACAGACGGGAGCAAACTCGGCATCCAGCGGAGAGAATTGCTATGTACTACCGCCAAACATAGGTACTGAACCGATAGTGTTGTTGGTTAGTGTGGTAGAGGGAGTCACCGCAACAATACGAGATATTGGTGTCTCAACTTCAGAGCCAACATGGCTTGGACTGCCGATCGTATCCAGAAGTAGCTGGGATGAGAGAGCGGTCCGCAAGGTGCTCAAAATTTTCGCGTATGGCGGGCAGGCGACCGATCAGCAAATTAAAACTTGGTCAAACATGAGACCTATTTTGGCTGTGGAAGAGATGTTAAATTTTTCGCCCCACAACCCAAAGTTGTCGCCATTAACTACCGATGAAAAATACGTAGAGCCCAGAGACTCTCACGGTACCCTTAGGGAATTCTATCAGCACATGGGTTCTGTTGACTCCAACATACCCGTGGACGTCGACGAGCGAAGACACTTAGGTATAGATGGTTATCGATTTGCCACAACATTTGGGCGAATGGTGACCATGAGGGGGCTAAATCCGTTTCGCCAGAAAATAGGCTTCTGGGAGACAAATTATCATTTAGCGACCAATAGGAATGCTGGCGTCAGTCGAGAGCAGATGGTTGAGTATTACGACTCCATTATGGAGGCTCATGAAAATCGAGTTCCCTACCACGAGGTAATGGGGGTAGCGGCAAAATCGGCGGCTGTGGCTATGCAATATGGGCATCGCCGCAATCAATGGGTTCAACGTTGGGTGAATGGTGAACGCATCTATGTTTTAGAAGGAAATGATGACTTTGCCAGAGAGATACATCAGTTATTTTTTGGCATTTTTGGTGTGGATGATCCAAATCATGAAGACATAACGATCGGAAATACAGCCAAGATGTTAACCGATATGAGAGTACCTTATATCGACGACTTTGGGTTTGCGAACCACGTGACCTTCGAAACCGACCAGCATCATCGTGATGAGTTTGGACCACTTCAAATCTTAGGTCGTGATATCACTGGATTTGACGCGGCTGAGAAAATTGACAATTTAATGCCTATTTCTATTTCTCACCCGGAAAGCTTGAGTAACTTACCAGTTTATATAATTTCCACGCTCGCAGATGACTCTATGACGAATGCAAAACGAGAGTTAGTTAGGAATGCCTGGGCGGCGCTTGGAGATAATAAAGACTTTCTCACGTTTATTAGGGCTTATGCTTTGTCGGATATGTTTCACAGTCCAGAGCACATTAAGTATTTTTCCAGTTTTGATCGTGCTTATTACATCGCCAACAAATTTAATATCGACAATATCGAAGCCTATATCGGCAATGACTACAACGGAGGGCGTGCTGGCAAAGAGATAGAAAACGTATTTGATGGCGATAACGCTTCTGAGGCTTTCGAGCCTTTGCATAATGTTTTTGGAGGACAAACCTCTTTAGAAGCGTCGGATTCGTCGGTTGCATTTGAGAAAAACTACAATCGCAGCGCTACTCAGGAAAGTTGGATGTTTTACAACGAATACCCAGTGGATTGTGAATCCTGTGACCAAGGATTAGGTTGGACTAAAGACTGGACAAAAGTTATTCCTTCATCAAACGGTACCTATCTAGTGGAAGATGTAGCTCGTTGGCTTTGGCTACATATTGTTGGAAACTTGGATAACTACACAGCACTCGAGCGAGCTCATTTAGTTTCGATTCTAGGGGCAAAAAGATTACCAGATGACGAAGGAACAGAACGCTGGTGGGAATTGGACGACAGATATCCAATCTTCGATCTAAACTCTCTTTTGTGTATTCACGAGGATCGTCTCGAACAAGGCGAATCATCGAGCTCACTTTCTGATTTGATGGCTTATGAAAGCTGGAGAAACTATTGTCGTGTGAGCGATGAAAGCTACTCATCTACTGAGTTGGCGGCATTGAACCTCAGTTTTAATGGCAATGATCTAGAGAATTCGACAGCGGCACCATTTCCTTACCTGCGGGGCATTGTCGAAGAGTTGGCTCAAGAGCAACTTAATTTAAATGATGAAGATGAGATACAAAAACGCAGGGCTAATGAGCGAGTACAAGCAGCACTAGCATTTATTTTTGCCACACCATTTGTTTTTGCTGAGGGACGATAATCATGAATAGAAGAAAGTTCTTACAATCTACATTCGCTTCTTCTTTGGCTTTTGGAACAGGAGCATTACCCAACCTTTCCCTTGCAGGGTTTGAGCCTGTTCAGAATAGAGTTTTGGTAAATCTATTCTTAAGTGGAGGTCCAGACATTCGTCATTTTATTGTTCCAGCGTTTGATGCTAATCCGGATAGCTTTGGCTACAAGTATTGGAGTAATCGCTGGCGCGGACACGATTTGGATGAAACGCCAGCGTCTTGGCAAGCGCGTTGGGAAAACGACTTTTATCATATAACGGTCGGTGCAGATAACTGGTCCTCGGGACTTGTGGATATAAACGGCATTAACAACGGAGTCACTTTTGGTATTTGGAAACACGCCGGATGGCTGATAGATATGTTCCGAGAGGGTCATGTAGCTCTAGTTTGCAATGCAGTGGGCGGTCGAAATCGAGCACATGATCTATCGAGTTTACAAATGCATCAAGGAATTCTGGATTCAGGTCTAAACGATAATGGTCGCTCGGGTTGGGGGGGGCGTCTCGCCAAATCAGCGGGAGGTAATAGTATTTCGGTTACTGATACTCCGTTGCCGTTTACCTTTGGTCCGGATGGAGATGCGCCTAATTATGATGTTTTCAGTATCAATAATAGCAATCTTATAGCCGTTCAAGACTCCAGAGAAATAGGGCTTAATCAGGCCGACTTTACGGAAGATTGGCGAACCAGACCCAACCACCGACTTGCCAATGCTATAAAGCACTACTACACAGGGCTTAGAAACGAACAAGTAGCGCTGGCATACCAAAAGTTTCAAGATCACGAACAAAAGGTCAGAGTCTTTGGAGAGCTAATACGAGAGCGCTTGTCTGATCTACCAGAACCGGACTTAATTAGTGCCTTAAGAAATCGGATTTCTATTGGAGGTAATCCCGTAAATCCAGACACAAGTGGAAACGCCAGAAGAGTGCTTAACAGTTACGGGTTCAGTGAGCAAGTCAGGAATGTCTTTGACTGCCTGGCAGCAAATGACTTGCTGGAATTGAGGAGTATATCCATGAGCTATGGTGGGTGGGATAGCCATGCCGATCAGAGAAGACAGGCTGCTAACCCCGACATCAATGACAGTGGGGTATACAGAGGTATAGAAAGCGGCTTTAGAGACATTTTCGGAGGACAGTTTGGCAGTTTGCCGATTGACTCTTCGGCCTTACATTGCGGCTTTTCAGCTTTATGGACTAGTTTGGAGCCGGTAGATCGTCAGAAGTTAGTAATAACCGTAGCTGGTGAGTTTGGTCGACAAATCCGTGATAATGGGGATGCCGGAACCGATCATGGTAAGGGCAACATCATGTTTATTATTGGTGAAGGGGTAAACGGTGGTGTCTATGGTGAGATGTTTCAAGATGCTGAAGTAGATAAGTATGATGACGACAATTTGAGAACACCTGATATTGATCCAAGAACCGATTTAGACCCATTGTTCGCAAGCGTATGCGATTGGGTTCAGCCAAACTCTGGACAGTTTGTTTTCCCTAGGACCGCTTCTGGCTACACGGGTGAACGTCCTGATGAGGAAGTGGGTGGCATGTTTGCCAGCTTGATGTCGATATAGATTTCAATCTGACGGTAGAATTCTATGAGAGTCCCCCAGTTATGGGTAACCGCGGCCCTTTGTGCACTTGTTGCGGCCAATGCTTCGGCAAGGAACGAGTATTTAGAGTGGTGGTCTGAGGAATATCCTTCATCTAGTTCTGACGATTCTATATGCCAGCTTTGTCATGAAAGAGCCGGTGGAGGGAATGGATGGAATCGTTATGGTTGGTCTATTCGGTCAGCATATTTCGTGAACTTAGCTTCATCTGGAAACCCTGAAACGGCACTAAAACAAAGTTTACAAGATATTTCTAGTATCAGTGATGGCGGTTCTTCCACATTCATTGCGGAAATTAACGCCAATACGCAACCAGGATGGCGGAATGGTGATGTAAACACAATCAGTTACGTTGATCGGCCGAGCGAAACTATATCTCCTCCAGCAACTTTACCCTGCGCTTTACAGCTTGATGCCGACAGTGAAGAGCGAACATGTTCTACTGCCAACCCTATCCCCAGTGATATAGTTACTGGAACGATAGCTGTTGAATATGAAACAGTAGCCGAAGGATTTACAGCACCGGTGGCTGCGATTGCTGCTCCTGGAGACGCTCAATCACTATACGTCGTAGAGCAGGCTGGATTGGTTAAGAAAGTAAATATTGATACTGGTGATCAACGTAGTTTTTTGGATTTTTCTGCGCAAATTGTGACCAACCTAGGTAGTCTGTTTACAGGGCCTTTCGCGGGTTATGATGAGCGGGGCTTACTTGGTTTTGCGTTCCACCCCGATTACCAATCAAATGGGAAAGTCTATACCTATCTATCCAAGGACTACTCTGAAGGAGAAGCACATTTTTCCACTCTGGGTATGGGCGAAACAGCCGATCATATGAGTGTTGTATCCGAATGGATTGTGGTCAACCCGAATGACCCAAGTAGCACTGCTACTTCGGAGCGAGTCTTGGTGGTAATAGATCAACCGCAGTTTAATCACAATGGGGGCATGCTTGAGTTCGACTCCAACGGTCATTTACTGATCGCGGTAGGCGACGGAGGCAATGCTAACGATGCGGGTACCGGGCACGGAACCGATGGGAATGGAAGAGATAATACCAATCCTTTGGGAAGCATACTAAGGATAGATGTCGATGCCATTGCGCCGACCAATGGTAGATATGGCATCCCCAGTGAAAACCCGTTTGTGGCGGCGGCTGGAGTAGACGAAATTCTATTCTATGGGTTACGAAACCCCTATCGGTTCACTGTAGATGGAACATCGAATCAGATTTTTATCGGTGATGTTGGGCAAGACGCGATTGAGGAAGTGAATCGTATTGGCTTAGATCAAACTGGTGCAAACTTTGGATGGAATTATAAAGAGGGCAGCTTTTTCTTCTCGGTTATCGATGGCACTACCTACGTCAGCGAATCCCCACCAGTTGGTGAGATTTTACCCACCCTGGTAGACCCGATAGTTGAATACGATCATGGCGAAGGGCTCTCCGTTATCGGCGGCTATGTATATCGCGGATCAGATATCCCGGCGCTCAATGGGCGGTATGTTTTTGGAGATTGGGGTAGAAGTTTTGCTCAGCCAGACGGACGCGTATTCTATATTGATCAAGCCGATCAGCTGCGGGAGTTTCAAGCGGATAGCCCTCCTAATATTCATGTCACCGGGTTTGGTCGAGATAGTCAAGGAGAGTTGTATATCGTTGGTAGCCAAGGGTTTCGAGTAACGGATGATAGCGGTTTTTTAAAAAAGATTGTGCCAGTTCAACAGGACGATGAGGTCTGCCTACCTATCTTGGCCGCCAATGGAAACGTGTCATTGATCTGTTTTTAGATCGACACAGAGTTATCCAGACCATGTAAACTTAGGTCTTGGAAATATTTATGGGCCTTGTATCTATGAGCCAAAAAACAGCATTGGTAACGGGTGCCTCAGTCGGTATCGGCGCCGCGACCGCGAAAAGACTTCACCATGATGGGTATTCTCTAATTCTACTTGCTCGAAGAAAAGACGCGCTGGATCAGCTAAACCAATTACTCGGTGGTTCGCATAAGGTGATTACTTGTGACATGACCGAACAATCGCAGATTGATTCGGCCTTAGATCAAATGGATCATGTCGACGTACTTATTAATAATGCAGGCCTTGCATTGGGTTTATCTCCAGGGCATGAAAGTGACTGGGAGCATTGGAGCACCATGATTCAGACCAATTGTGTTTCTCTTGCGTATTTAACTCGTCAATTATTACCTTCCATGGTCTCCAATAACTCAGGCCATATTGTTAACTTGGGATCAATTGCAGGGACTTATGCCTATCGCGGCGGAAACGTTTATGGAGCGACTAAGGCATTTGTAGAACAGTTCTCAATGGGGTTGAGATCTGATCTCTTGGGTACCAAGGTTAGAGTAACAAACTTAGAACCTGGATTGATCGAAGGAACCGAGTTTTCTAACGTTCGGTTTGAAGGTAACTTGGATAAAGTGTCTTCCACCTACGCGGACTGCGAAGCCTTGAGTGCTGATGATATAGCCGAAGCGATTTCTTGGGTATTGGCTCAACCGGCACACATGAATATCAATAGAATGGAAATTATGCCCACTTGTCAGGCGCCAGGAGGCCCGGCCATTCACAGAGCCAAATAACGCTCAGTCCGGAAAAGCAAAGTTGAATGTATCAGTTATCTTTATTGGACTTTATGAGCAAATAAACAAGATAAATCGGCAATGCAAATATAAAAATAACGATGCCGATTTTCAGTAGCAGAGTCCAATCCACCTTACAACTCGTTAGTTTTTAGCTCAACACCATTTTGAGCCATGTACTTCTTGAACTTGAAATAGATATCGAACACCAGAATTTCTTCATCATCCTCGACAAGGAAAAAAGGTGCCCGTTCTACATTGTGTTGCTTTGCCAACCTCATGCCTGTGGATGAGGCATCACGCTCGTCGGCGATGGCAATCTCATCAATATATTCGATTAAGCCTTCGGTGCTTAGACGGTCAGATACTTCCTGACACTTCTTGCACATCTCTCCATTGGCGAGAATCTTCTTAACAAATACGATATGCGTCATAAGGTTTAGTGTACTGTTCGGCGACGTGAAAAGATTAGCCGGCGACCATCGGCTGAAGGTTGATAAACATCTGAGAACTCCTTAAAGGCACGAAGTGCTGTTTGCAGGTTTTCTGTCTCTGGCAGTTCAAAGGCATTGCAACCAACGCGAGTTAGGAAATCCAGTTGATCAAACTTAACATCTCCAATTGCTCTGATCTCGCCCGTATATCCGTATCGTGTGCGCAATTTATACGCATGTGAATAGGACTGCCCATCTACGTGATTCGCGAACGGCAGCACAATCATATCGATAGAATTGAGATCTTCAATAACATCCTCGGGAAACTCGTCTACGGCAATTTGAACGGCGACCTTATCGCCTCTGCTCAGAATTGCTTCCTTCTCTTCAAGCCATAAGTTCAATGGAACACTAACTTGGCCAGAAGGCAGGTCTCCAGCGGTTAACTCTTCTGTTTCTGCTACATGCACAACCTGGTTGTCGACAATCTCTTGATCAACAATAGCTTGAGCACTAACAATATTGGATTGAATTCGAGATGGAGTGGCCTTCGGTCTCGCTTTTTTGCTGCGATCAGCGATGCTTTTAGTACTCATTATTAACCCTCCGCATACACGCGTTCTTTGAAAGGTTCGACACCAACTCGGCGGAACGTGTCCAGCAGCCGCTCATCGCTCTGGCGTTGTTCGCGATAGACTAGCAAAATATCTTCCACCGCATCACCAACTTTGTCTTTGGCGATGGCAGGGCCTAATCGCGTACCCAGTTCAGCCTGATTACTGGCGTCACCACCAATGGTCAATTGATACCACTCAACGCCTTTCTTATCCACGCCAAGAACGCCGATATGCCCAACATGATGGTGGCCACAGGCATTCATGCAGCCCGACATTTTCAACTTAACTTCACCAATGTCATACAAATCTTTTAAGTCTGTAAATTTCTCATTAATTTGTTTGGCAATAGAGATAGAACTGGCGTTGGCAAGAGAGCAAAAGTCTAATCCGGGGCAACAGATCATGTCATTGACAGAACCAATATTGGCTGTTGCCAGCCTTGAAGCATCTAAGGCTTTCCAGACATCGAGCAGATCTTCCTCTTTGACATCGGCTAAGACAAGGTTTTGCTCATGAGTTGAACGTATCTCACCAAAGCTGTATTGATCAGCTATGTCAGCTAGATCATCCATCTGCTCATCAGTAATATCACCGGGTGCAACACCATGCTCTTTCAAAGATACGTTGACGATTCGATAACCGGCTTGTTTATGTTCAACCGTATTATTCTCATACCAGTCATTGAATTTGGTGTCTAATTGACGCCATTTCGTGACGCGAGCATCACCTTTTTCTAAATCTTCATAGGCTGGTGATGGGAAGAACGTCTGCATGAACTCAAAGTCTTCAGCCTCAAGTTTGAGTTCACCGTTTTTGAAATGCTCCCATTCAGCATCAACCTCTTCACGAAAAGCATCGATGCCCATGGCGTTAACCAATATCTTTATACGGGCTTTGTACTTATTGTCTCTGCGACCATGAAGGTTATATACCCGCAAAATAGCTTCGCAGTAGGAAAGAATATCTTCTCTTGGTAAATACTCTTTGATGACCTTACCGATCACCGGTGTACGTCCTAAACCGCCGCCTACATAGACCCTGAAGCCGATATCTCCGGCGTCGTTTTTGACCACATCTAAGCCGATATCGTGAAATTGAACGGCTGCTCGGTCGGTAGTGGCACCTGTAACGGCAATCTTAAATTTGCGCGGTAACCAGTAGAACTCAGGGTGAAGCGTGGACCATTGGCGAATAATTTCGCAATAGGGGCGAGGATCAATGATCTCATCCGTAGCAACGCCAGCGTACTGATCAGAAGAAATATTACGAATGCAATTACCACTGGTTTGAATGGCGTGCATCTCCACGTCTGCCAATTCATCCAAAATATCGGGTACGTCTTCCAACTCGGGCCAATTAAACTGAATGTTTTGACGTGTTGTGAAGTGGCCGTAGCCTTTGTCGTACTTTCGAGCTATCTCTGCTAGCGCGCGCAGTTGAGCGGAGTTCAGCATCCCGTATGGAATGGATACTCGCAACATATGCGCGTGAATTTGCATATACAATCCATTGCGAAGTCGCAACGGCTGTAGATCAGCGGCGGTTAGCTCACCGTTTAAATGTCGAGCTACTTGGTCGCGAAACTGTGCAACCCTTTCTTTGACAATGGTCGTGTCGACCGCATCGTACTTATACATGGTCTCTCTGCTATTGTGCCTTCGGCAATAATAAGACAATTCACCGATTGTGGCGCGACTATACCGCCAACGCCTTATAAAACAAAGTAATAAGGACTTATAAGGATATTAAAAGCCAGTCTAGACAGTGCATGCTTTAACAGACCGAGGTTCGAGTCAATATCGTTCAGTGCTCTTTGATATCAAATGTCAAAAACACTGCCAATATTGTCAAAGAATGTCACTCTGTTGTTAGTTATACTGAATCGGTTGGTGATTCATCTGCGGTACTTTTATTTATGCAACCCAATCAAACATTGCTTACAGACGAGTTAACGTATCCATTTGGTAAGCGTTGGTCGCCTGAGATTGGACAACCCTTCGAGGTCGCAAAGGGCGTGTATTGGCTGCGTATGCCTTTACCCATGAGTCTCGATCATATTAACCTTTGGCTTTTAAAAGACGGTGAGCGCTGGGTAATAGTGGACACTGGAGTGGACAGTGAAGAATGCAAAAGCGTTTGGGAGTCTGTTTTCGATTCCTTTTTAGACCCTCAAAAAGTGAGTAAGGTGATCGTGACTCACTTTCACCTGGACCACATTGGCTTGGCGTCATGGCTTGCTAGACGTTGTGATTGCCCCATTCACATGACTCAAGGAGAGCTCGATTACTATCGAAATATGATCGACCGTGATCAGCGACAGGCCGATTCAAAGGCGAAACAGTTTTTCGTCTCGCTGGGCTTTCCAGAAAGAGAATCTGAAAAGATAGTGTCTTTTTTTAGCACCGAAGAAAAGCCAACAGAAGCACGAGTGCAGAGAGACCAAGTACTGCATATCAGCGAAGGGACTTTAATTAAAATTGGCGATAGGACTTGGCGCGTCGTAACGGGATGTGGGCATTCTCCTGAGCATGCATGCTTGTACTCCGAAGAAGATAAGTTGCTGATCTCTGGAGACCAATCACTGCCGAGAATATCATCGAATGTCAGCGTGTTTCCCGGCAATTCTAATCTGGACCCCTTGAGAGACTGGTTAAGATCATGTGAAAAGCTAAAGCAAGCTATCCCCCCGTCCGCGCTGGTTTTGCCAGCGCATCAGGAACCGTTTCATAATAATCCCTTAAGAATGCAGCAGCTAATCGATGACCATCTAGAGCAGCTTGAAAAACTAAGGGATAAAGTTGATTCTCCAGTTTCAGCGCTACAAGCCAGCCGCATTTTGTTCGATAGGGAACTGAAACCAGCCGACGTTGTTTTGGCTACCGGTGAGACGATGGCACATTTGCGTTACCTTGAAAACGAGGGAGAGCTTGTGGTCAGCAGGGATACTGAGGGAGTACAGCGATTTTCGCTGAGATCGATAGGCTAAAATCGAAGCTGAGGATAATCAACCATATTCGGGTCGTTTCGAAGAACACGCTGTCGTTCCTGCTTGGCTTTATAGAACTGTTCAGCACGTTTTGCGACTAGTTGAACTTTATTAAAGTATCTGCCTCGTTCATCCACGTCTTTGCTTAGATTAAACGCTTTCTCGAGATCCAGTAATGCTTGACTGTAGTTTTGTCGGCGTTGATTGATAAAGCTACTTAACTCAAAAAACTTTGGATCCAAATCATGTAGTCGTATAGCACGCTTGATTGCCTTTGAAGCACTACGAAGTTCACCTTTGTCATACGCCATTTTAGCTTTTTGGTATTGAACATAGGGGTTGTTAAGTCGTGCGCGATTGGCCTTTTTCATATAAGTTTCGGCCAAGTTTGTTCTGTTTTGAAGACGGTATAGCCTCTCCAGATTACTGGCGGCCAAACTTTTCTTATCATTCAATCCCAAAGCGATTTTGAAAGACCTTTCAGCCTTGTTGAATTCACCGTTACGTTTGAAAGCAGCGCCCAAATTGACCCAGATATCAGCATTGTTTGGTGCGATAGAGGCAGCCAGCTTAAGGTGATGGAAAGCCTTGTCCATGTCACCATTTCTCAGTTGCTTAATACCCAAATTGCTGTGTAGAAGAGCACCTGCTTCACGATTCGATATTACCCTTTGCGGGTATGCTGGGTCATACTCTTCCATCGCCAAATCAAAAACCTGCGAATGACTTGCGGTCTTGAAAGTCGCATTAATATGTCGGTAAAAAACATAGCTCTCTTGCTCATCCATGTCCCACATGTTGGGCAAATCCACATCATTGAACTTTAGCTCGACACCAATTTCCTTTGCCAATGTAATCAACAGTATGGTGAAGCTCAAACAGTTACCTCGTTTCTCGTAATAGGCCGCTACGGGTGGTAAGTTTGCCTCAATATCATATTCCATATCATGACCGTCCGCGCTTATTAGCCAACGCGCCAATTCCCTTGCCCTTGTATGTCGGTTTCTAGCCGTGAACTTACTTTTGACCATTTGTCTCATGCTTTCATCGATTAGAAACATATTTTCAAGACGGTCGGCATTTGCAGAGGGAAGAGAGCTTTCGTAATCCCTAATTTCGGTAAGCCAAAATTGATCATCGAGCTTGAGGGATGGGCTAGTAGAGGCGCAACCCGACAGCAAACCGATGATCATGAGAATCGAAACAAAATGCGGTGTTTTCATTAGCCCCGCCGAGGTTGTAAGGATTGATTGCTTGGACCAGTTTGATGTTGGCCCTTTTGTTCAAGTTTCAAAAACTTGGCAGCGTAACGCTGTTTTTCTTGTTGCAGCTTGGATAACTTGTATGCCTTACCAAGTGCATGTAGAGCGCCTAGATAGTTTTCAGCTTGAAGATCTATGGTGCTCGCCAGCTCATAAAATTTTGGATCACTGCCGTGTAGATTGATCGCCATATTGATGGCTTGACGTGCTCGTTTTAGCCGGTTCTCTTCAAGCAGGTCTTTGGCAACTTGAAAATGATAATAGGGATTATTTTTGCGCGCCCTCCAGGCCATCTTTTTGTACTGACTGGCCCTTCTTCGGTCACCTCTGGTGTTATAGAAACGCTCCAAATTACTGGCAGATACCGTATTAAAGGGATCAAGGTCTAAGCTGTAAAGAAAAGCAGATTCCGCTTGTTTGGCTAATCCATTTCGATTCAAAGAAACGGCGTAATTACTCCAGATAGTGGAGCTTTGAGAGTCATAAGACACGGCAAGTTTACTGAAATGCAGTGCTTTGTTGAGCTCACCTCTGGATAAGGCGTTAACTGAACGGTTACTCAATAATTTTGCTATTGCCGATGACTCGCTAATCGTCTTTTGTGGGTAACCATGTCGATAGTCGCCGATGGCCAAGTCGAACACCCGTTTTCGAAGTGATAGAACTTGGATCGCATTAACATGCTCGAAAAGAACCGATTCAACAGAGCCAATAGAGCCCCAAGTGGCAGGCATATCTACTTCGTTGTACTCGACTAGTATCCCCAACTCTTTGGCTAGATTAACGAGTAGAATCGTGAAGCTTAGGCAGTTACCTAGGCGGTCTTCATAAACATCCGCGGGGGCTAGGTCGGCAGAGAGGTCATAACGTAAGGCATGTCCATCTTCATCAATCAACCAACGAGCCATTTTGTCGATAGCGCGATTGCGAGGCAAGTGACCAAATCGATCCCATACTTCGTCGCTAACATGGGTGGGGATTTGAGTGAGATTTTCTAAAAGATGAGGATGATCTCTTGGAAGTTCTGCACGGTAATCAAGGGTTTCTTTTACCCAGCTCTGAGTAAGAAAGGAAGGGTCTGTTCGAGTAGATGTGCTGGCACATCCCAGTAGAGAAAGGGACAGTGCAAAAACAAATATACAACGTCGTAAACTAGAAGAAAGTCTCAACTAATGGCTACCTCCGTGACTTTATCTTAGTAAACTTTGTACCACTTTGCGATTCGCAATGCGAATGACTAAAAACCAAAAGCGGCTGTTTCGTAGGTCGTAAACAACAAAAGAAGCGCATTTGAGCGTGTATTTAATAAGTTTCTTGTACCTCCATGCTTTAAATTTACGTTTCATCTGACTATACTCGCGCTATCTTTCTTGAGGAGCGTTGCAACAGACGTCCGTCTGTCAGGCTCAAGATGGTTTTGTACAATTTGTAACGACGCTCATTTTTCATGAACTTTTAACTAAGCGGAGATGAAAGATGAGTGCTAATCCATCTATCCCAGAATTTACTGATTACCTAGTCAAAGATATTAACCAAGCTGATTTTGGCCGCAAGGAAATTGCGATAGCTGAAACCGAAATGCCGGGCTTGATTTCAATCCGCGAAGAATACCGTGCTGAGCAGCCGCTTAAGGGTGCCAAAATTGCGGGTTCTTTGCACATGACAATCCAAACAGCGGTACTGATAGAGACTCTTGTCGCATTGGGTGCTGAAGTACGTTGGGCATCGTGTAATATCTACTCTACACAAGATCATGCAGCGGCTGCCATTGCAGCTCAAAATATTCCAGTTTTTGCTTTCAAAGGTGAGACTTTGGACGAGTACTGGGAGTACACCCATCAAATCATGAACTGGGAAGGCGACACTGGCCCGAACATGATTCTTGATGATGGTGGCGATGCGACTATGTTGTTGATCTTGGGCTCCAAAGCGGAACAAGATATTTCTGTCCTTGCTAATCCTGGTAGCGAAGAGGAAATTTGCTTGTTCAATGCGATCAAGAAAACCCTTGCAAAAGACAACACGTGGTACTCGCGCCGCTTGGCAGGGGTTCAAGGTGTGACCGAAGAGACCACCACGGGTGTTGCTCGTTTATACAAAATGGTTGAAGAGGGTGTATTGCCATTCCCAGCCATTAACGTTAACGATTCTGTAACTAAATCTAAGTTTGATAACTTGTACGGCTGCCGAGAGTCATTGGTGGATTCAATCAAACGTGCAACAGACGTAATGATCGCAGGCAAAACTGCGGTTGTTTGTGGTTATGGCGATGTGGGTAAAGGTTCAGCCGCGTCACTTCGTGGTTTAGGCGCCATTGTTAAAGTTACTGAAATCGATCCTATTTGTGCTTTGCAAGCGGCGATGGAAGGGTACGAAGTAGTCACTCTTGAAGATGCCGTTGCTGACGCTGATATTTTTGTCACCACAACAGGTAACTTTGACATTATTCGTCGCGAGCATATGGCAGCGATGAAAGATCAAGCCATCGTTTGTAACATCGGCCACTTCGACAATGAAATCGACGTGGCTGGCTTAGAAGATTTGCAGTGGGAGAACATCAAAGACCAAGTGGATCACGTGATCTTCCCAGATGGTAAGCGCATCATTTTATTAGCTCGAGGTCGTTTAGTGAACTTGGGTTGTGCTACCGGCCATCCTAGCTTTGTTATGTCTAACTCGTTTACCAATCAAACATTGGCTCAAATTGAGCTATGGAGTAAAGGTGACCAGTACGAAAACAAGGTCTACATTCTGCCTAAACACTTAGATGAGAAGGTAGCGCGTTTACACCTTGAAAAAATCGGCGCTAAGCTGACGACATTGACACAAGAACAAGCGGATTACATCAACGTAAAAGTTGAAGGTCCTTACAAACAAGAGCACTACCGCTACTAGAACTAGCGGTAACGTCCCGCAACGCGAGTTCTTTAAGAACCGCGTTGCGGAATGCTCATTGTTGGTGGTTTTACCCTAGACTGCCCTTATCTCTCCCCAGCAGCTTGAGGAACTAAGCGTGGCTTCACACGCCTCGTGATCTGTGCGGATGTGGAGAGGCATGGGGTCGAGTGTAAGATCATCAACTCTAACCATACCAGGAATTTGATCATGAGCAGTAACAATGCGGAACTCAGCTTTGAGTTCTTCCCGCCGCGTACGGAAAAAGGGTTTGCTAACCTGACTAAAGTACATGCGGAATTGGCGAAATTCTCGCCAACATTTTTTTCGGTGACCTATGGCGCTGGTGGTAGCACACAAGATGGTACCTATGATGCGGTGAAGTCAATTTTGGAGGCCGGCTCTCCAGCCGCTCCACATTTGACATGTGTCGGTGCCTCACACGATCTAATAAGAACCACTGTGGGTGAATATTTAAAGCTTGGCGTAAATCGTATAGTGGTCTTACGCGGTGATCTACCTAGTGGAATGGTGGAGCGCGGCGACTTCAAATACGCCGAGGATTTGGTGAGATTTATCCGCGAAGAATTTGGGGATCAACTGCACCTAGAGGTCGCGGCTTACCCTGATTTCCATCCTGAGTCTGCCAGTCCTCTGACCGATATTCAGTACCTTAAGCGCAAGTTCGATGCTGGAGCTAGCTCGGCTATTACACAATACTTCTATAATGCCGATAGCTATTTCGCGTTTGTGGATGAAGCTCAACACATGGGAGTATCCGCGCCTATCGTTCCCGGTGTAATGCCGATTACAAACTACGCAACCTTGGTACGTTTTTCAGATACTTGCGGTGCTGAGTTGCCACGTTGGATTCGCGCGCGATTGGAGCAATATCAGCACGACGAGGCGTCGTTAAAAGCCTTTGGAATTGATGTGGTCACACACTTGTGTCATGACCTGTTGGATAACGGTGTCCCAGGTTTACATTTTTACGCACTCAATAAAATCGAACCGGCCACTCAAATCTGTCGCAATCTCGGAATTTTGGAACAATAGTAAACGCGACTAAGAGGAAAAGCATATGAGCACTCGTGACACTCTCAATCGTATTATGTCAGAGAGAATATTGATTCTTGATGGTGCAATGGGGACCATGATTCAGCGACACAAACTAGAGGAAGCTGACTATCGTGGTGAGCGCTTCATTGACTGGGAAACTCCGTTAAAGGGTATGAATGATTTGCTGGTGCTAACTCAACCAGAGATTATCGCGGGTATTCACAAGCAATACCTAGATGCTGGCGCTGACATTATTGAAACCAATAACTTCAACGCCACGCCCAGCGACTTAGTTCGTTACGGATTACAAGACTATGCGTATGAAATAAACGTAGCCGCTGCCAAGCTTGCTAAACAGTGCGCACAGGAGGCGTCTACCCAAGACAAACCTCGCTTCGTAGCCGGCGTTCTTGGTCCCAATCAAAAAACGGCTTCTGTCTCGGTGGACGTGAATGATCCAGGCGCAAGGGCCATCACGTTCGATGAATTAGTAGAAGATTACACTCTCGCAACGCGAGGTTTGATCGAGGGCGGAGCGGACATCATATTGATCGAAACAGTATTTGATACGCTCAATGCCAAGGCCGCCGTATTCGCAGTACAAACCGTGTTTGACGAAGATCAAGTTGAGTTACCCATCATGATCTCTGGAACCATTACCGACGCGTCTGGAAGAACATTAACAGGGCAAGTAACCGAGGCTTTTTACAATAGCTTACGTCATGCCAAACCAATGACCATTGGGTTGAACTGTGCATTGGGGCCCAGTGATCTGCGTCAATATGTGGCTGAGATGTCACGTGTATCTGAAGTCGGCGTATCGGCTCATCCAAATGCTGGCCTCCCTAATGAATTGGGCGAGTATGATCTTGAGCCAGAAGACATGGCGGCGCATATTTCAGAATGGGCTGATAGCGGCTTTTTAAATATTGTAGGTGGGTGCTGCGGCTCCTCTCCCGATCACATTGCCGCTATTGCATCTAGCATGGCACAGAAAACACCACGAGCTTTGTAAGCGCGGATTCACAGGAGACTTACGAGCATGAGTAATCGAGTAGCGATGCGTCTTTCCGGCTTAGAGCCGTTCAATATCAGTGAAGATACTTTATTTGTGAACGTCGGCGAGCGAACCAACGTCACTGGGTCTGCGAAGTTTAAAAAGCTGATTAAAGAAGAAGACTATGAAGCCGCGCTGGAAGTGGCCCGTCAGCAAGTAGAGGCAGGGGCACAAGTCATCGATGTCAACATGGATGAAGGTTTAATCGATGCCGAAAAAGTCATGGTGACCTTCTTAAACCTGATGGCGTCGGAGCCCGACATATCTCGTGTGCCGGTGATGATCGATTCATCGAAGTGGGAAGTCATTGAAGCGGGTCTTAAATGCTTGCAGGGCAAGGGCATAGTGAACTCGATTTCATTGAAAGAAGGAGAGGAAAAGTTCATCGAGCAAGCCACACTCGTCAAACGCTACGGTGCAGCGGTGATTGTGATGGCCTTCGATGAAGTCGGACAGGCTGATACGAAGGAGCGAAAAGTAGAGATTTGCACACGGGCTTATAAGGTCCTGACAGAGAAAGTCGGTTTTCCGCCGGAAGACATTATTTTTGATCCGAACATTTTTGCTATTGCGACCGGCATTGATGAACACAACAACTACGCCGTTGACTTTATTGAAGCCACACGAGAGATAAAAAGAACGTTGCCATACGCCAAGGTGTCGGGCGGCGTTTCGAATGTGTCGTTCTCGTTTCGTGGCAACAACCCGGTTCGTGAAGCAATTCATTCTGTATTCCTTTATCACGCGATTAAAGCTGGAATGGACATGGGTATTGTAAACGCCGGCCAGCTGGCTATTTACGAAGACTTACCCGAGGAATTACGAGAAAAAGTGGAAGCCGTGGTACTCAATACCACGGATACCGCCACCGAAGATTTATTAGCCATTGCCGAGAACTATCGTGGTGATGGGAAAGCGGCCGATAACAAACAAGATTTAGAGTGGCGGAGTTGGGATGTTAACAAACGCCTTGCACACGCCTTAGTAAAAGGAATCACGGAATTCATTGAAGAAGATACCGAGCAAGCACGGCTAGATGCCGACAAGCCATTGCACGTTATCGAAGGACCATTAATGGATGGTATGAACATTGTCGGAGACCTATTTGGCTCCGGCAAAATGTTTTTACCGCAAGTAGTCAAATCGGCTCGGGTCATGAAAAAAGCCGTCGCTTATCTCATGCCGTTTATTGAAGAAGAAAAAGAAGAGGGCGACACTAACGGCCGAATCTTAATGGCGACAGTAAAAGGCGACGTACACGATATTGGGAAAAATATTGTAGGTGTGGTCCTGCAATGCAATAACTTCGAGGTTATTGATCTTGGGGTGATGGTCCCGGCTGAGCAAATACTTAAAGAGGCTATCGCCAACAACTGTGACATGATTGGTCTGTCTGGTCTAATCACACCCTCTCTGGATGAGATGGTGCACGTTGCCAAGGAAATGGAGCGCCAAGGTGTTGAGATGCCATTGATGATTGGTGGAGCGACCACATCAAAGGTACACACTGCATTAAAGATCGAGCCTAATCTGCTTAAAGATCAAGTTGTGCACGTGGCCGACGCATCGCGCGCGGTCGGGGTAGCGCAAAACTTGCTATCAAGTGATAACAAATCCAGTTTCGTTAGCGGTGTGAAAGAGGAATACGATCGCATACGAATAGAGAGAGCCAAGCACGGTAAAGTGCATAAGACCCTAGAAATAAAACAAGCAAGGGCAAATAAAGTAGATATAGATTGGAGCCAGTATCGCCCAGAACAGCCAACGTTCTTGGGTCTTAAGACGTTTGACGACTATGATCTGAATGATCTGGTTGATCGGATTGATTGGACACCTTTCTTTAGTGCTTGGGAGTTAGCGGGACGCTATCCAAAAATCCTCGATGATGAGGTGATAGGTGAAGAAGCCAAGAAACTTTTTGCTGATGGAAAGTCCATGTTGACCCTAATAGTGAAAGAACAATGGCTTCAGGCTCGTGGTGTCATAGGTTTTTTCCCGGCCAACAGTGTTGGCGATGATATCGAGGTTTATGTAGATAACTCCCGCACCACTGTTGCGCACAAATTGCACCACCTCCGCCAGCAGGACAAAAAGAAAAATACTCAGCCTAATTATTGTTTATCAGACTTTATCGCGCCGAAAGAAACCGGCTTGGATGATTACATCGGTGGCTTCGCTGTCACAACGGGTCACAAGATAGAGCAAAAAGTGGCCGAGTATGAGGCCGACAATGATGACTATAACGCCATCATGCTCAAGGTTTTGGCTGATCGCTTAGCAGAAGCATTTGCAGAAAGAATGCATGAGCGCGTTCGTAAGGAGTTTTGGGGATATGAGACTGAAGAGAGTTTCTCAAATGAGGAGCTTATCAAGGAAAAGTATCGTGGAATCCGACCAGCACCAGGCTATCCAGCTTGTCCTGATCATACAGAGAAGGCGATCTTATGGGACATGCTAGAGCCAGAAAAGAATGCTGGAATGACCATCACTGAGAGTTTTGCAATGTTGCCAACAGCCGCAGTCAGTGGATGGTACTTTGCACACCCTCAAGCGCGTTATTTTTCAGTAACACGGATACAAGAGGATCAAGTTATTGACTACGCCGACCGCAAAGGACTTGATAAATTATCCACCGAGCGCTGGTTGGCCTCGGTATTGGGCTACGACGTTTAATGCAGAGATTTCCCCCATTTGGGGGATTTTGTTCTTCATTCTAGACAGCTAAACTTGCTAACGAGGATGGCAAGATGAGCGTTTGGTTCTATTAGTTGTTCTTCTTATTAAATTTACTATCCACAATCGGCATCGTCGATGAAGAAGCATAGGTTGTTGACACTCAAGCAGGGTGCGCGGGCAGGATTCTTCATTGTTGATTGATTCTACTGGCGAGGATTGCTATGTAGTTCATGCCGTGATTCTCTGTTTACCCAAGGACAGTTAATCACCACGGATGCCAACCATCGTGGATAGGTAATACCCCACCACCACTTCGGCGAGTGTTGATATTTGTTTCGACACTCGCCTTTTTATTGTACGGTTCGGCATTTTCAGGGTGTCTGATTCCGGGAGAGACTAAGTAAATCTTGTTTTAAATACCAACGTTTAACCTGTTAAACTACGGTTTTACTGGTATCGCCATATACTGCAATTGTGATGGCGACGCATTTGCGGCTTCGTATGTTCCGATTCTTAATTGTTCTCCTCCTACTTGTTCCAACAATAAAACCCTTGCAAGCACAGATCGATGTCTTACCAATGTGTGATCGGGTTAAACAATGCGCGCTGAATAGCTTTGATGAGAACCAAATGCCGGAACAAATGCGTGAGATCATAGCTCAACAGATTGATCAGAAGTGCGCTTCAGGATTCAGTAACAAGCAACAAGAAATACAACAAGCGGGTTTAATCCCATCGGCGAATGAGTGTTTGGATTCAATGCTCGATTTGTCGTGTGCTCAACTTCTTTCATTTAATGAGAGTCAGTCAACGCAAGCTTGCCGCGCATTTCGAGATTCGGCTGACAAGGCTGGGATTGAATTAGAAAACTAAGGAACGGAGACTTCGATGACAAGTACAAACAGTCCGCTGCTTGACTTCCTAAGTTGTGAAGCACTCGATTTGAACCTGTATCGAGGCCAGAGTAAAGATTTCAAAACTGGTCAGGTCTACGGCGGGCAGGTGCTCGGCCAAGCTATCAAAGCGGCGTATAGTACCTTGGACGACGATCGATCCATACACTCAGCCCATGCGTATTTTCTACTAAGAGGGGATGTAGAAGCTCCGATTATTTATGAGGTAGATCGAAGTCTGGACGGCGGAAGCTTTTCTTCTCGACGTGTTGTGGCAGTTCAACATGGTAGGCAAATATTTCATTTGTCGGCGTCTTTTCAAAAACCTGAAGACGGTCTTGATTACTATCAAAAGTGGGTACCTCCTGTCGATGCTTTGCACGAGGCTTTGGAAGATTCAGTACCTAAAGGCCATAATTTTCAAAATGAATACTTCGATGTGCATTATCTTCCAGACGATAAAGTGACTCGGGAAAATTGTGTACAGTACTGGATGAAGGCAAAGCACTCATTGCCGGATGATCCAGCTTGTCATCATTCCGTTCTGGCGTATATCTCCGACATGGGCTTGCTACAGGCCACGCTAATCCCACACAATTTGGATGAACCCGATTTAAAGAAGCGACATGCCCGTGTGTTGCTGGCCACCATTGATCACGCAATATGGTTTCATCGACCGTTTCGAGCCGATGATTGGTTGTTTTATGAATGTCGAGTTCAATCGACAGGAAATGGCCGAGGTCTTGCGAGTGGACGAATATACGACCAAAGAGGAACTTTGGTGGCATCCACAGCACAGGAAGGGTTATTGAGGCTTCGTCGCTAAGTTACCTTAGAACTGGTAAATCGATATTCACCTGCCTAGCTAAAGAGCGCAAGTTTTCAAAACGATGCAAATTAGAGTGTAAGTAAGTATCGCCAAAAGTATGTACATGCCATAGCAAGTCGCCCCAGAGCAAAGTGATTTGCGAGGCAAAATAAATAGGACTATTAAGCTTATGTCCCCAGCCTCGATAAGTTTGTAGAAACTCTAAAGCTTCTTTATCAGACAGATCCCGATAAAAGATGATGGCGGCTAGATCAAACCATGGGTTGTTCAAGGCTGCGTATTCCCAGTCGATAAACACAGCCCTATCATTTTTATTTAAACAGTTTTCCTTGACTAAATCATTGTGGCAGAAGCGGTGTTCAGTGGAGTCATCAAAAAAGATATTCAGTGGAACTGTGAGTAAACCAGACCAAGCCTGAAGTTCCTTGGGAGCGGACCTTAAATATCCATCGATAAACTTTGGTAAGTCTAAGCCCTGTATGTTTGGAGTCGGAGCAGTGTGCAGACGATTCAAGCTGATTGCCAGCTCATTTAGTTCAGGCGATTGGTCTTTTAAGTGCTCCATCACGATTGTGTTATTTCCTTGAAAAATAATTTTCGGCGCCAGCTCTAGGTCAGCGGCATAACGTTGTGCCTCGACCGCTTGATCAAAGGAATGATTAAAAATTTTTAGTACACGAGTGCTTGCTTCCCAGTCTATCAGCGCACAGAGGTGATTCTTTCCTTCGGAGAAAACAGTAAGTACTTCGGGGCGATGTGGAAGCCCCAGAGAGGGCCACTCATCAAGCCGACGGTTGAAGGCGTCGATATTCAGATCGCCAGTTCCAGTATCCATAAACCGACAGTACTATATAAATCACAAATAGGGCAGCGTATAAATAAAACTCGCGCTCGATAAACAAAATGATCGATGCCGTGTTTATAACTAACCAATATAGCCAATTTTCTAGAATTTTTTGCGTGACCATCCAAGTTGTGATGACTGCGCCCCAAGTCGTGAAGGAGTCTAGGTAGGGCATCGCGGCATTTGAGCTTTGACTGAGAAGGTACCCACTAAGCAAAGTTAGTGCCGCTACAGAGCAAACCCACAGCAGATGTTTTTTGGTGTTCCAAACTGATATGGATAGACGGTCACCATCATTTGCGCGTCCGTTTCTCCAGCACCACCAACCATAAACAGCTATGATTAGATAGTAGATGTTCAGTGCCGCCTCCATAGGAAGTAAGCCTTCCCAAAACAACACCGCTGCGGTTCCCGTTCCAATAAACGCACAGGGCCAGCACCATGGATTCTCGCGAGACGCTAACACGATGTAGGCAATTCCAAACGCTACCGATACTCGTTCTAAATCGGAGGTTTGTTGCCAAGCAGTGAGGATTAACTCAGTCATAGTTTTTAAGCTCTCGAGCGTCTCCTTCTAGATACTTAGCCACAAAAACGATCTTCCCAAAATCTTGCATGGACTTTTTCATCGCTGCATTTAAAAGCATATTTACCTCATCGAAGTCACCGAAGACTCGGGTACTCATGTTTGATGTCCTGATCTCGATGTTGTTAGCGTTTTCATTGAGGAAGTCGAGGAACGCGACTATCTTAGGCTTATAGTCATTTTGCAGTGGGTACATACTCAGTTCAACGGACAGGTTCATTTCGATTACCTTAATTTCGTTACTAAAACTTATTAAAAAAAGGGAGGTTGAGTACCCCCAACCTCCCTAGAACGATATCAATGTTCTATAGTTTGATTCAATTAGAAGTCAAAAGCCGCTCTTACACCAACCACTCTTGGCGCGCCAAACTGATTATATGGTTCAGTCTCATAAAACTTTCTAGGATCATTGCCAAAGCTACCAAAGCCACGTGTCTTCACGAGCTCGTCGGTCAGGTTCTTACCGAACAACGCAACACGCCAGTTTTCAGCTTCATAGGTCAATTCAAGATTCAACAACTCGTAGGCGTCGGAGCGCTCCTCGTGTCGTTCTGAAAAGAAAAAGTCATCTTTAGCTTCAATTGAGCCACTGAGTATCAATTGATCCGTCAATGCATAGGCGCCGCCGATGACCCATTGATAATCTGGTGCGTGTGCCTGAGCGCGACCATCAAGATTAAATGCCACGCCGTTATCTCGATCAGCATTAACGTGGTCAAATGAGAGAAATTGGTCGAATTCTGCATCCAGTAAACCAATGGATGCATTCAACTCAAACTTATCACTGACTAGCCAAAGCGCTTCGACTTCAAGGCCCTTATTCACGCCGCTAGCCGCGTTGCCAGTAAAGTCCGTAAAACTGCATGGGCAGGTTCCGCCTATCACACCAGTCTCTATAGATCGCACGATGGACTGGCGGCTTTGTACGTCATCTCTATCTTGATAAAACAACGCGGCCTGAAGTTGTAAAGCACCGTCCAAGTAGGTGTTTTTTAAACCAAGCTCATAGTTGATCATGGTTTCAGTTTCAAACTCGCGTTGACGATTATCTAAATCTCCACTGAGATTAAAGCCGCCAGCCTTGTAGCCCCTAGAAATCAAACCATAGTAGAACGCGCCGCTGTCAGAGCGGTATTCAAGTGCTATGCGACCACCCCACAGATTCTCATCTGGGTTGGCATTGCCACCTTCGTTATCGAAGTACTGAGTGTCACGGTGCTCCAACCTCAAACCGCCGGTAAGCGACCAGTGATCGTTCAAATCCCACTCTGAGTGTCCGTAGATAGCAGTATTTCGAGTGTCCAATTGGCTACTGAAGTCGGCATCGTTGAATGTGTAGATTCGGTTCAGAGCGATTTCTTGGTCACGATGATAAAAGCCCATTGCCCAGTTATCCGACTTAATTTTAATATCAACCGAGATATTTTTATTGTCTCGTTGATAGTCATCAACGCTTGAATAAAACCAGTCGAAACCAAATAGTGAACTGTCACACGGTGTGCCATTACATATGCCGAGGTGGCTCCAATCCTCATCGTAGCGGTACTGCAATTCTGAGTCTGCACCGCTGATCAGAGTTTCCAAATCCAGCTGTTCGGTCAGTTGGTAATTAACCTTAATGGCGGCCGCAATCGTCTCTTGCTTGTCCACACCGGGCTCATCTGAGTAGGTTTGGCGAGTATTATCTAAGCTGAAAGCATCGTAGCCGTTGTCGATGTCAGCGGCGAAAAAGGTGAAGCCCAGATTCATACGCGTCCCAACGTCAGTCTGATATTTGAATCTGGCGGTGGTTTCGTCAATGTTATTGGTGTCGTCACGGCCCAAGAAAATATCTTCTATGAAGCCGTCACTCTGGTAATGCTTTACCGCGAAGCGGTATCCAGAGGAGTCCGATGTTGGCGCGGACACGCTGGCGCTTAGCTCGCGGCCGCCGAACTCTTCTAATCCAGCCGTGATATTGGCGCTAAATTCATCGGAGGGATCGTTAGATACAATATTGATGAGGCCCGCGAGAGCATTAGCGCCAAACAATGTGCCTTGTGGCCCTCGAAGTATCTCCACTTGCTGAACATCCAATGTGGAAGCCCCCGTGGCAATTCCAGTAAAGTCAATGCCGTCAATCACAACCCCAACCGAATTTATGATGGGGTCTTGAAATTCACTGCGCTCGCCAATTCCCCTGATCTGAATAAACCGTCCGCGTGAGGCCCCGGTAGCATAGTTCACGTTTGGAGCTAGGTTTAAAATATCTTCCAGATGTTGTGCTCCGCGTTGTTCGATCGATCGGTCGTCAATTACGGTGACGCTATTGGGTAAATCGAGTACATTCTGCTCGATTAATTCAGCCGTCACGACGATTTCATCCAATGCTTTGGAATACGCGGATTGGTGGGTGAATGAGATAGCCATACTCAAGCTGATGGCTAACGCGGTTGGCTTGGTGATCGATACCAAGCTCGCTTGTTTTAAGCGGGTGAGTTTCATTTCGGTCTCTTCATTTGAATTTGAATGAGACCCGGTAGACGCACGAGGGTGATGTGAACGATCCCATCCCTACGCCGGTGCTAACCGGATCAGGTTCATGGGGTTTCTTCAGCTTGAACTGGTTCTCTCAGACCGATATAGTCGGCCACCCCCTGGGTGCCATTAAGGCAGACGCGAGTCTATCATAAAGAATGCATGTGTCTAGTTCACCCAGTCACAATGAAATATTCTTCTGTATCCATTCGGGTTCATTACGTCTATTGAAAAAGGATTTTTGCAGCATTTCAGTATGAAAAGGCGTATAGTCGGAGACTTGCTCAGGGCTTTGTCATACCGCTGTAATTTAGATTAGTACACTCCGGCTGAAAGTGTCATCCATCGCTAAAATATGAACGCTTACGACCATCAGACATCTCCGCTAAATACCCCCACGGCCGAAACAGCAAAAATTCTGGTTATTCGATTCATGGCAATCGGAGACGTGGTTGTTTCATCGGTATTATGCAACTCATTAAAGAAGACCTTTCCTAAAGCTCAAGTTGATTATCTGGTGCATGAGGTAAGTGCCAGTCTGCTTGAAAATCATCCATACATAGATAACGTGATCTCTTTAACAAAGGAAGAGCGTAAGAGCCCAATAAAGTATCTGCGAAAGATTCGCCAAATCACTGCACAGGGTTACGATTTGGTAGTGGATGCGCAGTCGACAAACAAAAGTGAGTTTGTTTCGATGTTTGCCAGAAAGCGCGCGATCTGTATTGGTCGAGTGAAGAAGAGGCGCGGCTATTTCTACACCAATAAAGTCGATCCAAAGGCGGGTGGTGGAAATAAAATTTCTGAAAGGCTGCGCCTGCTCGATCCACTAGTAGCGATGGGGTTTGATGTAAAACACGACACTAAATTTGTGATCAAAGCGCCCTTTGAATTGAAACAACAACTTCGTGAGGACATGGAAGCTCAGGGCATTAATTTTAATCGTCCTATATTTTTAATGTCCGTGACCGCGAAAGAGCATGATAAGCGCTGGGATATCGATAAGATGAAGAGTTGGGCAGAGTATGCCTTAGAAGCTTATAACGCTCAGCTCGTCTTGTTCTGGGGCAGCGCTGACGAGAAACAGCACGTGATGGATTTTTATGACTTGTTGGGTCAGCATCCAGATGTGTTTGTCACAGTCAATACTGACAGTCTTCCTAAGCTAGCGGCATTAATGTCACATTGCGATTTGTTCCTTGGCAATGAAGGTGGATCACGCCATATTGCTCAAGCATGTGGCCTACCCAGTGCCGTGATTTTTTCGCCGTGGGCCAAGAAGCCTGAATGGTTGGTGAGCGACAGCCCACTGCATCAAGGAGTGGAGTGGAACGATCTCACGGTTCTAACTCAAGATGAGCAAGCTGTGATAGAAGATCAACTCGAAATCGGTGGAGATGAGTACCAGAAGCTGTACGACTCAATTCAACCAACCCATGCCATTGAGTTGTTGGACTCGGTGGCGGAAGCGGCTGGAATACCAATCAAGAGAGCCTAATCTTACCTAAAAAAGAGATATTTATATGGGAGAGTATTCTTTTATCTTAGCCATTGCTGGTGTGTTGGCTGCTGGCGCTATGAGTCCAGGGCCTAGCTTCATGATAGTGGCACAGAATTCACTGTCTCAGTCGCGTTCGCATGGCGTTATGACGGCCTTGGGTACGGGCCTTGGGGTGGCCTTTTTTGCTTTATTGGCAAGTTTTGGTGTTACGGCAATCTTGAATGCCGCACCAACTCTTTTTGTCATTTTCAAAGTTATCGGCGGTCTGTATTTACTCTATTTGGCGTATAAAATCTGGTCTGGATCCAGTCAACCTTTAGAGGCCGGTAATTCAAGTCAGGGTAAAACGGGTGGTTATTGGAAAGCCTTTGTGACTGGATTAGTGACGCAAACAAGCAACCCGAAGACGGCCCTAGTTATCGCGGGTATTTTTTCCGCATTTGTCCCCGAGACTCCCCCTCCTTTTACGGCGATTTATGTTGCTTTAGTGGCCTTTGTTATCGATTTTAGTTGGTATGCAATCGTTGCATTTGTGTTGTCAGGCGAGCGCAGTCGTAGCGTTTATGGAAAATCGAAGAAGGCCTTTGATCGCACGGCCTCGGTGTTTCTGGGTTTGGTTGGTATCAAGCTAATGACTGATTTCTAAGGCTTCAGAAGTCTTCATAAAAAAGGCGGCTCGTTGGCCGCCTTTTTTATACCTTAACCGCAGTAAATAGTAAGTTGCTCCGGCTGAGAGAGGCTAATGCCTAAAGTGCCTCATGCCGGTAAAGACCATTGCCATTCCAGCCTCGTCAGCCGCTTCGATAACCTCGGAATCGCGCATTGAGCCTCCGGGTTGAATCACGGCTGAGATGCCTGCTTTAGCGGCATTGTCGATTCCGTCTCTAAATGGGAAGAAGGCGTCTGATGCCATGACTGAGCCTTTGACTTCGAGCTTGGCGTGCTCTGCTTTGATTGCGGCAATGCGAGCTGAGTTTACTCGGCTCATTTGACCAGCACCAACCCCAATGGTCATTTGATCATTTGCATAAATGATCGCATTGGACTTTACGAACTTGGATACTTTCCATGCGAAAGAAAGGTCTCTCAACTGGGCTTCTGTTGGTTGAACCTTTGTCACGACTTCCATCTTCTCAACCAATGCCAGATCATTGTCCTGAATCAAGAGTCCGCCATTAACACGCTTGTACTCCATCGCATTGGCATCTGTGCCAGTCCACTTGCCACATTCCAGCAGTCGCACATTCTTTTTACTGGCGACCGCTTGTTTGGCACCGTCAGATATGGATGGGGCAATGATCACTTCGACAAACTGTTTGTCGACAATCAAGGCCGCCGTAGCGGCATCTAGTTCTTGGTTAAAAGCGATGATCCCCCCAAATGCCGACTCAGGATCGGTTGAGAACGCACGCTGGTAGGCGTCAGTTAGGCTGGCGCCGATAGCCACCCCGCACGGATTTGCATGCTTGACGATGACGCAGGCGGGAGATTCATCAAACTGTTTAACACATTCGAGTGCCGCATCGGTGTCGGCGATATTGTTGTAAGAAAGTTCTTTACCTTGAATTTGTACAGCGCTAGAGATACCAACCGACGGATTTTCTTCAGTGTAAAAAGCGGCTTTTTGATGCGGATTTTCACCATATCGCATGGTTTGCTTGTGGTGAAACTGAAGGTTAAGAGTACGAGAGAAGTTAGATTTTTCTCCGCTTTCGGCAATTTTTCCTAGGTGGTTTGCAATGGCACCGTCGTATTGAGCCGTATGTTCGAACGCCTTGGTAGCCAGATCAAATCGCGTCGCGTAGGTAAGACCGCCAGCCTTGAGTTCGGTCAATAATGAGTCATAGTCTGAAGCATTTACAACGATGGCGACATCCTTATGATTCTTTGCAGCCGAACGTACCATTGTGGGTCCGCCAATATCGATGTTTTCAATCGCGGTCGGAAGATCGCAATCTGGGTTGGCGACGGTCTGCTGAAAAGGATAAAGGTTAACAACAACCATATCGATCGGGCTAATTCCGTGCTCATTCATAACCTCGTCATCCGTTCCGCGACGCCCTAGGATGCCCCCGTGAACTTTGGGATGAAGCGTCTTGACACGGCCATCCATCATTTCTGGAAAGCCGGTGTAGTCAGATACCTCGGTTACTGCCACGCCGTTATCAGCAAGCAGTTTCGCGGTGCCGCCTGTGGATAAAATTTCCACGCCTAGGCTACTCAAGGATTGAGCAAATTCTAGAATGCCGGTTTTGTCAGAGACACTGATCAAAGCCCGCTTTGGCATAATCCGTGAGTTTGAATTGAAGTCTGTCATAACTATTTATAGGGTTGTTGCTGTGTGGAAAACACGATCAAGGAAGCGCTCACACTGCTTTTTAATTTCATTAGCAGAGGTCGTAGGTTTTTAATTTCTTTCTTAGGGTGTTGCGGTTGATCCCTAAGATTTCCGCTGCCTTAGTTTGATTACCATTCACTCTTAGCATTACGACTTCGAGAAAAGGTTTCTCAACTTCGTTAATGAAAAAGTTATGAAAGTTGCTCGGCATCTCACCATTGAGATCATCAAAGTAGTTCTCGATGGCGTGGGTAATACAAACAGATAGCGGGTCGTTCTTTGTCATTGTTAGTATGTGATTTAAGCCGCAAATCGGTGCATTGATCTGCTTAGAAGGGTAGTTAGTAGGCTGAGTTGTTCTGCTGCGTCCTCAGTGGTGCTGAGTGTCATCCGCTGTTCTTCTGGAACGGGTTTTTCCCACATCGACAGGTACCACTTGATATGCTTCCTGGCTAATCGAACCCCAAGTCCACTCCCATAAAATGAGTGAATATCTTGAATATGATTAACGATTGTTTCAAAACGCTCTGATTCCGCTGGGGGAGTATAGTCCTTTCCCGTTAGGGCATTAGTTATGGCCTGAAAGAGCCAAGGTTGCCCTTGAGCAGCGCGACCAACCATGATGGCGTCAGCGCCGGTGAACTTCAACACATTCAGAGCTTGTTGAGGTGTGCAAATATCACCATTAGCGATGACCGGTATGCTGATCGCATCCACCACATTTTTGATGGTTTCGTACTCGGCTTGGCCATTGAACTTACATTCGCGTGTTCTACCGTGAATGGTAATCGCGGCCACCCCGGCTTGTTCAGCAATTTGCGCTACTGTCGTTGCGTTTTTTGAGTCTGGGGTAAGCCCAGTTCTAATCTTCACCGTTACCGGTACGTCTACCGCATTAACTACGCTTTGTAGAATTCGCTGGACCAGCGGCTCATCTCCTAACAAGGCTGAACCCGCGGCCTTTTTGCAAACTTTTTTAGCTGGGCAACCCATGTTGATGTCAATGATCTGCGCTCCTAGGTCCACATTATGTTGTGCGGCCTCGGCGAGTTGAGTCGGATCAGTGCCCACGATTTGGACTGAGATTGGCTCTGGCTCTCCGGAAAAATCAGAACGAAACTGCGTCTTTTGAGTATGGCGCAACCCAGCTTGACTGGTGATCATTTCTGAGACAACTAATCCGGCTCCATACTGTCGGCATACATGACGATATGGTTTGTCCGTTACACCCGCCATGGGTGCTGCAACAACTGGGCTGACTAGCTTGTAGTTTCCAATCTGCATTGCGTGTCGGACTATTTGGTAGGTTAGTTGCTAGGGGCGTGTGATGATACCGACGACGGTGAAAACCGTAAAGTTCGCACAACAAAAAATTGCGTATTTTTTAATCAGTTTTAAGTTAACTGCTGGCTATCTTCTCAAGAGCTTTATCTCGTAACCTGTCGCAGCCTTCGGGAAGGACAGTAATTCGATGGTTACTTTCTTAAGTTCGTTCGCGCCGATTAGAGAGGAGGTTTGATTATTGTATATATAATCTTTGGGAGACAAATTTCGTCTAGCGATCAACCTGCCCTCACTGTCTGTTAAGGTCATTTCCAACCAAGGTAAAGGCTGGGCAATCTCCGCTCGATTAATAATGGCGACCTTTAAGAGTATGGTTGTAGCGCGAGTGGGGTGCGGTTCAGTTTGAGCAGAGAGCAGTTCCAATAGACTCAGGTTGGTTCGTTGCGGAATCGACAATCCGTAACGAGCTAACAGGTCTTCAGCTTGATCTTGATAAGGCTCGGTGACCAAGCTAACTCGCTCGATAATAAGCTGCTCTTGAGGAAGCTCGAACCATTGTTTGAGCCATGCTTGGTAGGCTAGCAAGCTTATCAGCAGCAAACACACGAGAAAACCAACAAGGCTCATAAACAAACCCGTAATACAGAAGCGCTTTCTCTTCCGGCTACTCTTTCGTTCCAGAAAAAGATCATCCGTTGAGCTACTGGTGGTAGGCTCAATTCGCGCCTTGCCCTTAACCTTAGCTTTCGTTGTTTTGGTTTGGACTGGTTTTACCAATTTCTTTTCAACCAAGCGATCTACCTGATCGATTAGGATGTCATTTTTTGCGGATTCATCACTTAGGCTGGGTGGTGTTCTTTGTTCTTCAAGATTGCTCGGAGTTCTATCAGATTCATCCGGTAATTTGAGATCTAGTTGTGTGGCGGCTTTGACAATTCCGATGGGCTCGGATGACTCGTCCGCTGAGTGTTCTGTCGAAGCTTGTGATGCTGCTGTACTTTCTTTTTGCGATTCAAGTTGATTTTCAAAGTTTTCAAAGCGTTCCTTGGAAAACTCCGTTTGCCCGTCGTTACCATCTCTGGCTCGCAGATTGGCTAAAATTTCAGAAGTGGAGAGCTCGTCACTGTCAATGATTTCGTCGATGATTTCTTGAGGCAAGGACTCGGACTGATCCGAGTTTGGTTCAACATAATCGAACTCATGAGTGCTCATCAGCTCGAACTTTTCTTCATTTGGATCAACGGGCTTTTCGTAGGTTCGATAGGAGGGCTCTGGTTCGGAAAATTCTATTTCTATCTCTGTATTGTCGCTCTTGGGAACCGAGAGTGGTTCTATAAAAACATCTCTAGGGTCAAATTTCGGCGTTTCGATTGACTCATCCATTAGACTTGCCTTGAATGGCTCGCGACATGTGCCGCAGCGAACCATTCCCTCACTGGCTCGATATTGACTGTCACTGATTACGTAATCAGTAAAGCAATGTGGGCATTGGGTTTTATGAAGAGCCATTCGAGTCGAATTCTTTGAAGGTTTGATCTAGGTACTATTTATTCTAATTCTTTTTACCGATCAGCAATGCCCATTGGTCATTGGTTGTCTGAGTGAATACAAAATCATCACCAAAGCATTTTACGACTCTCTCAGCCTGCGAGTCGAGTATTCCAGTAAGTAAAATGGTTCCACCACGCTTTAGGCTGGTGCTAAGAAGGTCCTTCAGCTCGATAATAACTTCAGCTAGGATATTAGCGATCACCAAATCATAGTCTTTGGTGCCGACATTAGCGTGGTCTCTTGGCAAAAGAGATCGCATTTTGTCCGCCACGTTGTTGATCTCTGCGTTTTCTTTACAGGCCGTAACCGCAAGTGGGTCTATGTCCACGGCATCAGCCGTTTTCGCTCCACTGAACAAGGCGGCAATGGCAAGTATTCCAGATCCACTACCATAGTCTAAAACCTTTTGCTCACATAGGTTTTGTCCAGCTAACCATTTGAGACACATGTAGGTAGTCGCGTGGGTGCCCGTGCCAAAGGCCAACCCAGGATCTAGGAGTATGTTTCGGGCCGCTGGGTTGGTTGGCTCGCACCACGTGGGGCAGACCCAAAGATTTTCTCCAACGCAAATAGGTTTGAACGACTCTAGCCATACTCGTTCCCAATCTTGATCCACCAGTTTGTTCACAGATACCGGGACTTCTTGTTGGCTAAATTGCTCGGTCACAAAGCTAATAATGGGTTGAAGATCGACGCGTTCGTCAAAAAGTGCTGTCAGTTTTACTTTCTCCCAATCGGGTATTCCCGGAAACGCAACTTCATAAAATTCGTCATCGCCCGCATTTTCTGTCGTTACCGCTGCGGCTAAAAAAGCTTCCATCACCGATGAGAGGCTATCTACTTGGTTTGCATCAATTACAAAAGTAATTTGAGACCAGCTCATTACTCTTCCTCATAAGCGTTGCCTTGCGCCCATGCTGTTAGCTGAGGTTCGTGAATCTCACCAAGCTTTTGATCAATGACGCGGCCCTTTGCATCCAGTAATAACGAGTAGGGCATGGCGCCGGCCGGATTGCCAGACAGTTCCATCAGTTTCATTCCTGTTTGCTCAGCATAAAGGATGGGGTAGGTTACTCCCATAGAATCCAACATCGGTTCAGCCTTTTCTGGATCGTCGATGGCGATCCCAATAATCTGGAATCCATTGCCTTTTTGGTTTTGATAAACCGCTTCAAAAAGCGGCATTTCGCGCCTACAAGGACTACACCAGCTGGCCCAAAAGTTGATCAAGGTTACTTCACCAAGTTCGTCTCCCACGGTAACTGGAACGCCATCGGCCTTAAGGAGCTGAGCCGCGAGTAGCTCCTCTGTACTTTGTACTTCGGCGACTCTTGCTGAATTTATTGCTGCGCCTATAAGAAAGGCCAGTATGGCTACTGAAGCAAGTAATATCTTGTTTTGATTCGACATGGATTTGAAGTCGTTCTAAGGATTGGTTTTACGAATAAGTGCTAATAGTTCTTCGTCATTGAGATATCCGTATTGACGTAAATTCTCTAGCTCTTGGCCATTCGCGTTGATAAACAAAGTGGCAGGCGGGCCAAACACACTAAACATTCTTTTTACGTCTTTGGCGTTTTGATTGGTCTCTGTCACGTCGATTTTGATCAGCTGCCAGCCTGTTAGAGCCTTATTCACGGAGGCTTCTAAATAGGTAGTTCGGTCCATGCGTTTGCAGTCTAAGCACCAGTCGGCATAAAAGTCGACCAGTGTGGGCTGATTATTAGATCGAGCCTCGGCCAATAGCGTTTCTACCTCGTTTTGTTGGGTTACCAACTTAAAAGGAGGTAAGCTATTTTTTGTGTCCGTTGTGCCCAAAGAGGCGGTGCGAGGCATTGGTCGTAATACATCGTCGCCACCCAAGCTGGCGCCGAACAAAGAGATAGCGCCCCATAACAGCAGTAACAAACTGATTGCTTTGATGGCAGATTTTGCCACAGATTGAGTCACCTGTTTGCCGAGTTGACCGAAGTAAAAGCCGCTCCAAATTAAAAGCGCTGCCCATGCCCAAAGACTTGGAAAGTAGGCAATGGATCCAGCCAGATAAATTGCCACACCGATCACCATAAAGGCAAACACCACTTGAATCTGGGTCATCCATGGGCCGGTTTTAGGTAATAACCACCCCGCACCAAATCCAAAGGCGATTAACAAAGTCCCCATGCCCAGTGCCATACTGGCCATAATGATCGCGCCTAACACTGGATCCCCTTGTTGAATGGCTGTACCCAAGGTAACTATTAATATTGGAGACACACAGGCGCCAACTACCAGAGCTGAGATCATGCCGAGTAACATCGTCGAAAAACTGGCGGAACGACCAGAAGGGTTTTGGCCATTGAGCTTGGATTGCAATCCAGCTGGAAGCTCAATTCTGAACGCTCCGAATAACGATAATGACAAGACTAGTAGCAAAGCGCAGATAAATAAAATGACACCAGGGTGTTGAAAGTAGGCCTGTAATTGAGCACCCGTAGCTCCTGCAATCCACCCGGCAATGGCATAGGTTATTATTGTTCCGGCCACATAACAGATCGCTAGCCAACCAGAGCGCCAGCGACTGAGTTTCTCTTGTCTGGCGATGACTCCCGCCAGAATGGGTATCATTGGAAGAACGCAGGGCGTGAAGCTTAGTAATAGGCCGGCCACAATCGATGCAAATACGAATCCCCAGATACTTTTTTGTTCTGCAGATGAAGACGTTTTTTGAGTAGGCGCGACCTTATTCGAACCTTGGTTTTGATCTTGACTTTCGCTGGCTTGTGAAGCCGAATTGGCGATTTTGGTGTAGGGGATTTCTGTTGGTCTGGTCTGGGGTGCATAGCAAACACCAACGGGCTTATTGCAGCCTTGCCCTTTCAAATCCACTGACAGTATTCCTTCGCCCTTGGGTAGATCAATGATGGGCACGCTGTATTCAATAAATCCAAAATACACTTCGACTTCACCAAACTCTGGGTCGTTCTCTATCACTCCAGTTGGATAGACGGGTGTGCCAAAACTGACTCCTTCGGTTTTACTGATCACTGAGAATTGATCGCGGTACATGTAGTACTCATCGGCTATTTGCCAGGCCACTTTCAACTGATCCCCTTCTACAAACGCACTGACCTGAAACGCTTCATTATCAGGCAGTAGCGAGTTGGTTTGCTTCTTCCAGAACTGCGCTTGCACGGAAGTGACAGATACCCCAAGCAGAATAAAAAGTAAGACAATTGTGTTGCGAAGTGTGTAAACCATTTGCAAACCGAAGTGTAAAATATCGTAGGTGTGTAGACCGATTAACCGCACCAAAACTGGCATGTGGTATTGTGCCAGACTGCGCGTGCACGTTTTAGCATTTCCAATGAAAAATAGACTGTTAAATATTGATGGTGTGATCAATCTGAGGGACCTGGGTGGTTACAGCTCCAAATTCGGAGGCAGAGTACGTTGGGGGCAGGCGTATCGCTCGGCGCAACTAGATCGATTGAGCGAGCAAGGCATCAATGCGATGCGTAAGCTAAATGTGAAAACGGTGGTGGACTTGCGTTTTGATGATGAAACTCAACGTTATCCGACGCTCAAAGCCGGATTTCCGGATGCACAATTTATCACTTGGCGGTCTGAGCTAACCCAGTTTTCTGAGGAAGATGCAAATCAAATTAAACGCAGCTGGAAAGAAAGCTTGGAGAGTGGTGACCCCGCCCAGGTACGAGAGGCCATGAGGGTAAACTATCCAGCTAAGCTCTATTCACATAAAGGTGTTTACCGATCCATGTTGGTTCATTTAATACAGGACGATGCACCGTTGTTATTTCACTGCGCAGCGGGCAAAGATCGCACAGGTGTAGCCGCTGCATTGATACTAAGTTTGTTGGGCGTTAGTCGCGAAGACATTATCGAAGACTATATGGTTACCCAAAGCCAGGTCGCCCATTTACTGGAGTCTTGGGTCGGAGGGGGCGCAACCCAGGCGCAAGGCTATGAAGATTTTCAGCAAAAGCTAGCCCAATACTCTCGAGAAGTAGTTCAGCCTGTTTTTGATGCCGACATAGCTTACATAGAGACATTGATGGATTACGTTGAAAGTAAATACGGCAACTTTGAGTCATACGCAGTGCAAGTTCTCCAACTGTCGACGGATCAACTCAGTCAGCTACGCACCCAACTATTGACCGAATAGCGTAATCGCTATTTGTGTCCATCGAGGTGGAAGTAGAACATGAGATTAGAAGAGAAAATTTGTTTGATCACAGGTGCCGCACAAGGCATTGGTGCTGCCATCGCAAAGCGCTTTAAGCAAGAGGGAGCGCATGTCGTGGTCACCGATATTAATGTTGATGTTGGGCAAAAATTAGCCAGTGAAATTGGTGCCGACTTCGAACTTCTTGACGTGCGTGACCCAACTCATTGGAGCCGAATTCAGCCTCGCTACCCTGAGTTGGATGTGCTCGTGAATAACGCTGGCATAACGGGTTTCGAAAACAGCCATCGGCCTCAAGATCCTGAACATGCTGAACTGGAGGATTGGCGCAGCGTGCACAGTACTAATTTAGACGGCGTATTCCTTGGATGCCAATACGCCATTCGGGCCATGCGACCCAAGAACAGCGGTTCAATCATCAATATCTCATCACGCTCTGGACTTGTCGGGATTCCCGCGGCGGCAGCGTATGCTTCGTCGAAGGCGGCGGTGAGAAACCATTCCAAAACCGTTGCCCTATATTGCGCCCAACAGGGTCTGAATATTCGATGCAACTCCATACACCCAGCAGCCATACTGACACCAATGTGGGAACCAATGCTGGGCCAAGGAGAGGACCGTGAAGAGACCATGAAAAAACTGGTGTCAGATACGCCTATGCAGCGTTTTGGTACAGCTGAAGAAGTAGCTGCGGTGGCGGTGTTGTTGGCTTCTGACGAAGCAGCTTATATGAACGGATCTGAGTTGAACATCGATGGAGGTTTACTGGCCGGGTCCATTGCTGTTCCAACAAATGACTAATTTCATCTGCATTTGCATAGTCTGATATACATTTTACCGGTAATCGAATTTTAGATTCCCTAACAGAGATAATAAAAATGAAGAAATATTCCTTAATGGCGGCCGTTGTTTTGAGCTTCGTCATCGCGGATGGAGCATCAGCATCAAGTTTGACTAACAAGCTTGAGACCGCGATGGTGGGTGAGCATCGAAGTGACAAAAATATCGCGCGTAATGAATTTAGAAATCCAGTGGAAACCATGAACTTTTTTGGCTTAGCCGAAGGAATGACCGTGTTGGAGATTGCACCGGGTGGTGGCTGGTACAGCGAAATTCTGGCTCCGGCGTTAAAAGATTCCGGCACCTACATAGCGGGAAGCTACGACGTTGGTGTTCCAGATCAACCCAAGTATCGATATCGTCAACACAAGGCCTTACTCGATCGCATAGAAAATCAGGCCGAGCTTTACGGTGCCGTAAAGGTCGCCACGTACTCCCCACCAGAATCCAGAGATTTATGGGAGGCTGACGCCGTAGACCTGGTCGTGACCTTCCGAAGCAGCCATGGATGGACCAGAGAAGGAATCATTGATGACGTGTATTCAGACTTTTTTAAAGTGCTCAAGCCCGGCGGTGTGTTGGGCGTGGTCCAACATCGTGCTCCGGCTAATGAAGATCCGGTGGCGTGGGCTAAGAAAGGTTATGTCTCAGAAGACTACATCATTGCCGTAGCCGAAAAGGCTGGCTTTGTGCTGGATGGAAAATCTGAAATCAACGCCAACGATAAAGATCTGAAGGATCATGATCGAGGGGTTTGGAGGTTGCCTCCAACTTTGGCTCTGGGCGATGAAGATCGTTCGAAATACCTGGAGATTGGCGAGAGCGATCGTATGACGCTGCGCTTTAAAAAGCCTCAATAGCGATTAATTTGATGCATGAGGCTAGCTCTTTGCTAGCCTCTGAATGGCAAATTTTCTGTGATGTGAATGATCATTCGGCCAGTTGCCATACACTCCTTGGGTCTACTCGGACGCCATCAACAAAGGTTTCTACATGCACGTGCGGTCCGGTCGATAAGCCCGTGGAACCCACCTCGGCAATCAATTGGCCGGGACGTAGCTTTTGTCCAGCTTTAACTTTGTACTCGCCTAGATGAGCAAACAGAGTTTTCGTTCCATTTGCCGTTTCAATGACAACTACCTTTCCGTACTTAGGGTTGTTTTTGTACAAGTCGGTGGCTACTAGAACCTTAGCCTTGCTAGGGGAGTAAATCGGGGTGCCATATTCCGCGCCGATATCGATTCCTTTGTGATTTCGCTTTTTGCCATTGCCAAATGGGTCCGGTGCCGTTCCAAATGCAGCGGTTAATCTTCCTGTTAGGATCGCTTGCTGATTGTCTCCAAGTAGTGTGCTAACGGCTCGTTGCTTTGAGTTTGAAGCAATTGCAGAGCTAAATGCTCCGAAGATAAGGAATGTAACCAAAGCCACGAATTTGCCCGTGAGTGATAATTGAGTTCGATTGGGCGGTTGAATGATTGAATTAATACGCATTTTTTCTTCCTCTAATCTGCGTTTATTGGTTGAGCGTGTGAAAAAGGCGGGAGCAACAAAGGGGGTTGATTTGTCACTTAGGCCTTTCATAATATTGATTAACATCGAGGCATAGTGGTGTCTGGCCTCCTTTGATTTGCCTTTGACGGCAGCGGAATCAGCTCGAATTTCAGTGGCGGCTCGCCAGTGCTTAATCATTTTACCTAATAAGAGATTAGGCCAGAATAAGGCGCCCAAGACTTTAAGCCATAGACCAATAAGATCATCTCGATGTTTGATATGGCAGCGTTCATGTTGGATAACCGCCTCGATTTGATCTTGACTCAGGCTGGCGACTAATCCTTTAGGCAGGACTATGCGATGAATGTGGTCGAATCTAACAGACTGTAATGCGAAAGGTGAGCATCTGATATCCGTTACAAAAACCGTATGTGACCCGATTTGCCTCGCTATTGCGTCTTTAGCGATCTTAACCACCTTCATTCTTCCAAGAGCGAGACGAAGTAATAGGAAAGACAATACAAATAGGTAAGCAAAGCTAACGAGATCAATGCCCGCCCATTGAAACGTAAAAGGAAGCTCGTTAATTGAACTTGAGATCGCCGAGGTGAGTTGAATACCGATGGCATTGGCCTGGACAAACCCTTGCGGTAGAAGATTAGGGCTGTCTGGTCCGTCAATGAGAAGAACAGCCAAGGTAATCATTGAGCATCCTATGACCCATAAAAGACTTGCAAGCCAAAAATTAGCGGAGTCCTTAAGCGCGGGTTTCAGATAGGTAAAACCAATTGGGAGAATACATAACCAGAGACTCAGGAATAGGGTAATGAGTATCTCAGTCATTATTTTTGTCCTTGCTTTTGATCTGGCTCAGCTTCTCTAAGTGCGCCTCAAGGAGCGCAAGCTCTGAAGCATCCAATAAGCTACTGTCCACCAAGCTGCTCACCGGCAAAGGGGCGTCAATTCCAAGAACGTCTTCGGTAAACTGGCGGACCAGTGCTGCTATGGTGGGTATTTTTTTGAGTTTGGCGGAATAAATCTTTAAGCCATGAGAGTCTTCGACTCGAAGCATGGATTTGCCGACCATGCGATCTACCGTGGTACGGGTAGAGGAACGGCTCCAAGACAGTTTAGGCACGATAGCCTGATGGATTTCTCTCAAACTCTGCGGCTGATGTTTCCACAGATGTTTCAGGATAATAAGTTCACTAGCGGAAGGTTTCATGTCGCCATTAGGCGACATGTGTCACCAGATAGCAACTTAAACTTTCGTTAGGCTTCAGGTGGTGGTTCTTGAGGCTACTTTCGAGTGGTTAGGCCAGGGGCAACCCAGTTACCGTCCTGATCAAAATCCACAAAAATGGGATTACTGAAAGCATAGGGTCGGATCTCAGGATAGACGGTGGCGTAATCACTTCCAGCTGTGCCTAAGACTTCAACGGTCACAAACGAGTCTTTGGTGAACTCTAATGGAATCAATAAATTGGTGTCTGCTTTGGTTAACTCGTGCGTGACCACAGTTTCTCCATTGATTTGAATCGACACGCTCTCCATATTTATCCAATCTGATGCAAAGACTCGAAGGTCTAGCGATGCGCGCGATCCATTAAACGTATCACCCAAGCCCGCTTCGCCTAGTTTCATTTCGAGCATGGGTCCAGTTGTGCCGTAGGCACGACCTTGTTTTAGGCTGGAAGTGAATGCTTTTTCATCGAATGCAGCCACGGTATCACTGCTGGTAAGCACCATGGTACGCGGAATGCCAACTTGCTCTAACGCATTGTGCGAATCGCTGTTGGCCGTCGCCACGCGTATCTCACCCTGTAGCAAAAAGGATAACCAATCCTTGCGAACGGCCTGAATACGGTCGAAGTGGTTTTCTCCAGCGCCGTTTGCCACCTCAATCAAATCAAAGTCGATGTCTCTTACACCGGTATTGGGGTCTTTCTCGATCAGTGAATTATTCGGATGAGAGTGCAACTGTTGATGAGGATTGTATGGATGTCCCGCAGGTCCCATGTGGTCTAAATAGTTGCCATTATCGACGATATCTTTCCAGTCCGACGGCAGCTCTTCATCGCTCAGTTCTAGATCAAACCGAGGATGATTAAGCTGTACTAAGACATGGGGATGCTGATGACGCATGTCGTGCATTACATCACGCATACGTCTGTCTTCGTGATTCACTACGCCGTTTCGGTACTCGTTCGGCTTGGGCTGAACCGGAAAAAAATTGGCGTGCCCACCGGTGTAGGGATTAAGTTTGGTGGGAAGAGTGCTGGTTACTTCGGCGGCGGCGATCGAGACGATCTTATCGGTGACTCCCATTTCAAGCAGATACGGTGAGTAGTCGGTTGGTAGATCGTGTTCACTGGCTACCATCACCTCTCCATCTTCAGCAACAAAGGTTCGAACGCGTTCTCGTTCTGAGAATGTATTATCAAAACTTAGCCCTGAATGCACATGTAGATCACTGGCTATCTGGCCGCTGGTTTCAATGGCCCTTTTGGGATTATTGATCTCGAGAGTGAGTTTCTGACCTTCCTTTACGGAGATCTGTGTCTTTTCCAAACTGTATTCTGGTCCTCTTACGGCGAACACTTGGTAACGGCCTGGTGCCAGCTTGACATGCTTCTTGTCCGACTCAACGCCCGCCAAAAAGACTTGCGAGATAGGTTTGCTGCGACGAACTTCATCGTCAAAAGCCACCGAGAATCCGGTCAACTCCCCGGAAAAATCCGGATCAGCTGTGCCATCTATTCCCTTAAACACAAGGCGCATAGGCAGATTGCGTGGCAAGCTGATGAGCGCGGCATCACCTAAGCTGAGTTCGGGCAATCTGTGTGGCTCTTCGTAGTCTACTGAAAAATCCGATTCGATTTGTCTGCCGCCATAGGCAACGGCTTTGATTCGGTAGTCTCCTTTAGGAAGTCTAAAACTAAAATTCCCTTCGTCGTCGGGTATGGTGTGCGTGACGGCGCCGCCCTTGCTCGTCGTGACATGCACAGCACTGGCTGGCTCATTAATCGATCCGGTTATGGCTACTTGCTCGCTGAATAACTGGTCGGTCACACTTGAGACCGTGCCAGATTCACCAACGTAAATAACCTCCTGCGTCTTAATGAAGTCTTCTTCATCTAGCCCCAGAAATGGGATCTGTAACATTTGGGTCCAGCCGATGGATTCCCCATCGCCGACGTAAAAAGAATCACTAAGTAGCATCATGGCAGTACCGTCTGTATCGGCGAGCATGAACGTAGGTAGCTTGTAAGATTCTTCTGGAGTGACTCGAAGCGCAGATTTCATTTGCCAGCCATACGCAACCCCAATATCCGCAGACCGTGGACTGATCATAACCAGCGTATCTGCTGGACGTGCGGCTTTTCTCACGGCGGAGGCACCTCGCTTGACAAAGTCTTCTTGTTGGAAGCCATTGCTTAAGTCCAACTTCTTGCTATTTAAAACGAAGGTCTGCAAAGAGTGATAATTAAAATTCAGTGGTGAGATAAATCTGAAGTCATCCCCGCTGTGTCGCTTATAGGTTTTTTCTATTTGCAGCTGGGTGGGTTGCCTCTCATCAAAGAAGTAGCGGGTTGTGAGTTGAGTACCGCCATGTGCGGATTCAACCACAATTGAAGGATTGTCTTTTTCCTCAATTCTAATCGATTGTGCATCGAGTGGTCTTCGGCGGCTGCCATCCAATAAATCATGTGAGAAGGCAAAGTGATCATCCGAACGCCCACAAAATCCAAGATCAACCAAAGAGCCTCCCTTGCTAGAGAATTCCCCTTCGTGCTCTACATCTGAAATGGCCGCGCACAGAGTTCCATTGGTAATGAACCAATCTCCAATACCGCTGATTGCATCAGGCCCCTTGGGTTGCAGCTCAGCTACATTGTCAGCGTTTATTTGAACCGCGAAAGTTTGATTCTGGGAATTTGTTTCAGCGGAACTAATTTGGCCGGCCATCCCAAGGATGCAGCCGGCCAAAGTTGACAAAAATATTGTCGAAAATTTCTTATTTTTCATGCATGTTTTTAAAGTCTAACCATCAGAACGTTTGGTAATCAATGCGGACTTATATTTGCGGTAGTCGTGCATAATTCTAGCCGCTTCTTGATGAAACACGGTGTTCCAATGTTCATCTTCACCTGGAAGAGGGTTGTCTTTTCGCGTTTCTGCAGTGACGGCTTCCAAACCTAGCGCACGGCGGTATTCGTTTAAATCCGCAAGAGATTTTGCTTCACGTTCATCGCGTTCAAGCTTTCTGGTTTCAAGGTTGAGGGATATCTCACTAATTTCCTTGTTCGCAAAAATACGATCGGAATTTTTACGTAAAAAGTCAAAAGCCGCTGACCTCTCAGATCTGTCGGTATGTTTAGACGATAGAACTTCCGCCATTCCGACTGGCAATGAACCGGCTGTGTAATTTGCAGCTTGAGTTTGCGTCCACGGAAGCGCGTTGTCGTATGATCTTTCGCCAAATTCATCGTCTTCTTTACCTGAATTTAGCTTGAGATCCGGCACCACACCTTTGTGCTGAGTGCTGCTGCCGCTGATGCGGAAAAACTGAGCGTTGGTGTACTTGATCTTACTCTTGCGTCCACTCCCTCTCAGCGCCGCAGGGTTTTGCACGGTACCTTTACCGAATGAACGTTCACCTACGATCAAGGCTCGGCCATAATCTTGCATAGCGCCGGCAAAAATCTCCGATGCAGACGCACTGTATCGATCAATCATGACCACCAGTGGCCCTTCATATGCCACACTAGGATTGGTGTCACGCTCTACTTTGCGTTGGTTGGGTCGTGAGCCTACGATCTGAACAACAGGGCCCTGATCAATGAACAAGCCAGTTAATGATACGGCCTCGTTTAGATACCCTCCGCCATTACCACGTAAGTCGAGGATCAGGCCGTCAATGCCCTCGTTTTGGGCTTCTTTAATTAGTTTGGCAACATCGTGCGTGGTGGCCACGTACTTACCGCCGCCTTGTCCGACTTGATTAGCATTTGAGTAAAACGACGGGATGCTGATCACGCCATAATTAGCCGAACGGTTTCCCTCCGGAACATCAACATAGGTTAGTTTTGCAGCTTGGTCTTCCAGCTGAATGATGTCTCGAACCAGCTCGATGCGTTCTGCTGCTGACCCTGGAGCGGCATCGCCAGGCACAACATCCAGACGTACTTTTGTGCCTTTGTCTCCACGAATCATTTGCACCACATCGTTGAGACGCCAACCAATTACATTGATCATCTCCTCACCGTCTTGTCCGACAGCTACAATCTTGTCTTCGGCTTTGATTGCGCCACTTTTCTCCGCCGGCCCACCTTTAATAATACGGTTCACTACCGTGTAGTCTTCCTGAGTATTGAGAGCAGCACCAATGCCTTCAAGGCTTAGCGACATGCTGATATCAAAGTTTTCAGCAGTCACATGTGACATGTAGGTGGTGTGCGGACCATGCTCAGTAGTGTACGAATTCATGAACCATTCAAAGACCTCTTCCCCCTTTAACTGGAAAATAACATCGCGTTGACGGTTGTAGCGCCTGAGTAAATTCTCGCGTATTTCATCAATGGGTGTTTCTGCCAATAACTGTTGTAGGGTGTCGTTTTTGATTCGTTTTCGCCACTCGTCTTTGACTTGCTGTTCTGATTTCCACGTAAAGGAGTCGCGGTCAATATTCAAAGTTTCATCAAGGTCAAAGTTAAAGTCTGTATTGATGAGCTCGCGGATAGTTTCGCTGCGTTGCTCAATGCGTTCTCGAAAGACTTTAAATATTTCGAAGGCTACCTCTGCATCACGTCTGATTAGAAAGTCGTCCATCTTATGACGGTATTTTTCAAAGCTCTTGATGTCCTCTGAGGTGAAATAAATCTTATTCGGGTCTAAGGTTTTTAAGTAACGGTCAAAGATCTTTTCTGAGTAAGCATCATCCAGATCTTTGGGGGCGTAGTGACCATAGCGCAAATAGTAAAGTGTCTTATGAATGTCAAAGCTTAGATCTTTGGTCATGGTCAACTCAGACTCAGGGACTTCTTGTACGTCGGCTATGGCAGAGCCACTTAGCCCCATTCCCAGAACTAAACTGGCGGCGATAGCCGATATTGCTGTTCTCTTGGGTAATTGGATGTACTTAGAAACTGAATTTGAAAAAACCATGGCACCTACCTTCTTTACATTCTTTACGGCTGTCTACACGTTTGACTGCTGCGTCCGCTTACTTTTAACAACACAGTTGCATCCTTGTAGACCCCTGAGGTTAAAACTACCCCTTGCTTCATTATAGAGCAAGCTTTTTGGCCGAATTTGACGCAGTCTGACTAAACGTTAATAACTTGTTTGCAATTGATGGGGGTAGTTCTGAGATACAATTAAACCACTCACATCCTACCCCTTATTTAAGAGATACAAATGGAACTCGACCTATTACAAGTTTTTTCGGGCTTCGTGGCTGGCCTGATTGTAGGTATCGCCGCTGTTTTACTTTTCAACAAGCTCCGAAGCGGAAGTGCCTCTCCGTCCAGTGTCAAACAAGAATTTGATGATTATAAATCTCAAGTGGAATCGCACTTCGAGGAAACCTCTAAAAAGTTCCAGGATATGACGGAACAATATCAGGACTTATACAAACACCTCTCGACCGGAGCAACCACATTGTGTCGGCCTGATAGTGTCGCGGCGGCTCTGGTTGAAGGTTCCGTGGCTGAAGGCGCACCGAAGCTGGAAGCGGATATCGGTTCCGAAGAGAAAAAGGTGATAGAGACGGAAGACGAAAAATCACACTCAGCTGTTAATGATAACTCTACAGAAGCTCAAGAGGGTGTCAGTGAAGGCGAAACCGCAGTCAATAATGATTCAGAAGATTTGAAGAACAGTCCAGCGCCTGGCGACAGCGATAAAAAGAACCGTGATTCGAGTGAGCCGCAAAGTAAGCAAAGTAAGGATACAGCAAATAAAGACTAGGCCGCGTTGGCCCAGTCCAACCATAAGACCCAGTCATGCTTCACGGAGCAGCATTGGCAGTTTCGTGAAGTTGACCTTGAAGTACGACCGCGTACTCACTGATTCCGTTCAAAAGCATTTGAATGCTGATCGCGATCAAAATCATGCCCATTAGCCGTTCAATGGCGATGAGCCCGCGATTTCTTAGAACCTTTGCTAATGGCCCCGCCATTAACAGGATTATCCCCGTAGCAAACCACGCTATAAACAACGCGCCAAGCCACTCTGGCCAGCGTTCAGGCTCACCATTCATAATCAGCAGCAAAGTGGCTAACGCCGAAGGGCCGGCGACGTAGGGAATGGCCAACGGAACAATGAATGGTTCTTCTTCGTTCTTATGCGGACCGTGAGTCTCAGGCGGAAATATCATTTTTAGGGCGATTAAGAACAAAATTACGCCGCCCGTTGCCGTCAGCGCAGGCTCGGAAATATGCAGTGCTGACAAGAATGCTTGGCCAGAAAAGAGAAAAATAATCATCACTAACAATGCGATCAGCAGTTCGCGGATGATGACTTTGGTTCGTCTTTCGGGCTCTACATTTTTGAGTGCGGTTAAGTAAAGCGGAATGTTTCCCAGTCCGTCCATTACCATAAACAGTAACAATGCAGCTGAAATCACGGTCATGATGTTCTACCTAATAATGGTTTGGTTTATTAAAAAAAGGCGACACCGAAGTGGTAATCGCCCTTGATTCGCTTACGCAATCAGCGCGCAGTTACCAGCCGCATTGACGACCTTCGTTTTGCTCTTTTAGCCAAGCATTTAACGGTGCAAAGTAGTCAATGATTGCACTGGCGTCCATTTGACGTTGACCTGTCAAGGCTTCCATAGCGTCTGGCCATGGTTTACTTTGTCCCATCGTCAACATATCGCCAAGCGCCTTGCCAGCCGCGTCGTTACCGTAAATAGAACACTCATGCAATGGGCCCTCGTGTCCAGCAGTTTCACATAAAGCTTTATGGAACTGAAACTGCATGATGAAGGACAAGAAGTAACGAGTGTACGGCGTATTACCTGGGATATGGTACTTGGCGCCTGCATCGAAATGCTCCTCGGTACGTTCAACCGGAGGGCGAATACCTTGATACTCAGTCCGCAGATCCCACCAACCTTTGTTGTAATCCTCTGGAGCAATTTCGCCAGAGAACACCTTCCAGCGCCATTCGTCGATCATTTTACCGAAAGGCAGGAATGCTATTTTTTCTAGCGCTAGTTTCATCTGCTTATTCAGAGTGGCCTCGGGACTTTCAACAACTTCATTGATAAGGCCCTTTTCCTTCAGGTAGCCTGGTGTCATGGACAAGACAATGGTGTCTCCAATCGCCTCATGGAAACCGTCATGCGCGCCACCTTTGAACACCGGCATTTGGTCCTTGTACATGAGGTAGTAGTAAATATGGCCCAACTCATGATGCAGTGTGCTTAAGTGCTCTTCGGTAATTTCCACGCATTGCTTGATTCGAGGATCATTGCCGTTATCCAGATCCCATGCGCTGGCATGGCAGACGACTGAACGGTCTTGGGGCTTCTTGATTAACGAGTTCTCGTAAAAACTCTCTGGAAGCTCGGGAAGACCGAGAGAGGTAAAGAAGCCTTCGGAAGTTTCAACCATCTTACGTTCGTCATAACCTTGCTCAACCAACGCAGATGTCACATCAAGCGATGCGACGCCCGGGTGTGGCTCCATCATTGGATAAAGGTTATCCCAAGTTTGAGACCACATGTTGCCTAAAAGATGGGCTGGAATTGGTTGATCCAATGGAACTTTGTCTGCACCATATTCCTCACTCAGCTTAGCGCGAACATGACATTGGAGTACCTTGTAGAATGGTTTTACTTGATTCCACAAGCGGCTGGCCTCATCGGTAAATTCGGCAGGCGACATGTCATAGTTAGATTTCCAAGCATCAGCCAAGTTATCAAAGCCTGAGTCTTTTGCACCTTGATTTCCCAACTCGACAAATCTCTGGTAGGTCTCTCTGTACGCCGGCGAAACCGTTCTCCAACCTTGCCAAACATCGACCAGTTCATCGTAGTCGCGAGACTTGGCAAGTACGGCTTCCAACTCCTGCAACTCTCGACACTCGCCATCTGCATTACAGTATTTGCCAGATCCATATTGGCCTTCCATATCGGTTAATACTTGCGCCATCTCGGCTTGCAGCTCAGGATCCTTCGGGGCTGGTGCCGCTGAGCCGCGTAGCATTAACTCGATGGCTCTTGCCGTAACCGGATCGGTATCGGCGTTTCTGTACTTTTCGGCCTGTTCAACTACTGCAGCTTCAAAAGCGAGTGATTTTTCACCTGCTTTCGCGGCTAGCACGGCCGTGTCTTTAGTTATGTAGGTGGATCTAACCCAATAAGCAGCACCGACTTCTTTACTCAGTTCAATGCTTTCTTTTTGTATCCGCTCTACAAACTCTTTGGCGGTTTCTTTGTCGCTAGCAAAGCTAGTGCTTGCGGCTAACATTGTAGCGACGCTAGCTAAACCTATAAATTTGTTATTCATGAATGTTTCCCCTATGAAGTGCCAAGTCTTTCTTTTTCATCAACGGTCTCTTTTTCCCAGCCTTTGCTGAACATACCGATTAGCAGAGCGACGGCACCGGCACCAATGCTAATGGTGGCGATTTGTTGATAAAGATTTGGTAGGTCTCCAACATTATTGGGATCGTAGCCGGCGGCTAGTTGGCTAGCGATGATGTTGCCCATAGAGTAGGTAAGTACAAATACACCCATCATTTGACCGATATAACGTTGAGGAGCCAGTTTACTGACCGCGCTCAGCGCGATGGGGCTTAACCATAGCTCACCGACGGTGTGAAGGAAGTAAGTCAGAATTAAAAAGTAAGCCGCAGCGCTTGTACCGGCTGCCGCGATTTTAGCCGCCATCACCATGACTACGAATCCACTGCCCATGATGATCAAACCAATGGCGCATTTTATGCCATAAGCTGGAGTGACCCAGCGCTGACCAAGACGAATCCAAAAGGCAGCAAAGAAAGGCGTTAAGATAATGATGAAGAACGGATTCGCATTTTGGAACCAAGTAATTGGGATTTCCATTCCGAACATGGTTCTATCGGTAAAGTCGCGTGTGAACAAGCTCAGTGAGGAGCCCGCTTGTTCAAAGCCTAACCAAAAGCAAGTCGAAGCGACACAAACCAAAAACAGTGCTGCCATGCCTTTTTTCTCGATCTTAGAGAGACCGCCCATAAAGAAAATATAGGCAAAGCTCAAAAAGAATATTGTCATGAACGCTTTTTGCGCGAAATCTCTAAGTTGTTCTGCATTGAGCGTGATAGAGCCACTGATCGTTGCGGCTGCAATGCCAGCCAGGGCGATTAAGAAAGCCGCGATACCGAGTTTTGTGTAGCCAGAGCCTTTCTCAGACAAGGCTTGGGTTGGTTCCGCCGCTACGCCGTTCAGGTTGCCCTTAGTCATCTGAAAGTGAATCAAACCAAAAGCCATGCCAACTGCTGCAGCGCCAAAGCCATAATGCCAACCGATTTCTTCTCCTAGATATCCACAAACGGTGTAGCCGATTAAAGATCCGATATTGATACCCATGTAATAGATGGCGTATCCAGAATCTCGTCGCTCATCATCGGCGCTGTACAATTGGCCAACTACCGCCCCAATGTTCGGTTTGAGAAGGCCTGTTCCTAGTACCACTAAGATCAAACCAACAAAAAACGTGCTGTCATTGGGAATGGCCAGAACGATGTGGCCAAGCATAATAATAATGCCGCCATACCAAATCGCTTTTTGACCACCGATCAGACGGTCGGCCAGCCAACCACCAGGCAGGCCCATGAAATAGACAGAAGCCGTATAGATCCCGTAGATCGCCGTTGCGGTGGCGGTTGTCATTGCCATGCCGCCATCGGTAATCGCGGCGGTCATAAAGATCACAAGCAGACCACGCATACCGTAGTAGCTCATGCGTTCCCACATTTCAGTAAGGAATAGTGTTTGGAGCCCTTTTGGGTGACCTAAAAAGGCGGAGTCGATCGACCCTTTGCTGGAATGGTTCATAGGTTTTCCTATTTTTTTAGATTTTGTTTTTTATTTGCGAATACCTCTTCGTGGAGCTAGAGGTTGTTGTGAATTCGCTTGTTTTTGACTTGTGAGAACGATCAAAAAAGCCTCGTTGCTTTGCGAGTGTCGCTCAAAACTTCCCGAAAATACCACAAATGCACCCCAAATCTGTACCGTAATGCTGCGTGATTGCGTGCTGCTTTCAGTATTTTCTTCGAACACAGACTACAAACTCAATTTCTTGGACTATTGAATTCTCCGTTCTAGGCTCGTTTTGTATCCATAAAAATCAATGGATTAGCGTGTAAAACCAGCGCTCATGAGTGCGTCTAAACAGCTGCGTTGGCGGCGACCATGCACGCGCTGCATAACCTCTTATTTTGGTGACGACGGAATTCTCAAATTCCCTGCGACAAATCCCAAAAAATATGGATTTTTTAACGAAAATTGAAGGAAATTCGACGCACTTATATTGGGCAAAGTGTCATTTCTGGACACTATTCTGGCGCGTTCAGCACATTCTTTGGTAATGCCTAAGAAAAACCGCATAAACCATTGAACAGTCTATTTGTTTCCGTAATTAGACCGGTTGTCTTATTTACAGTTCTGTAATAAGCTCGTCACAAATTAGCAAGCAATAAGCCATTCCACGATTATTGCTGGCTAGTTAAGTAGCTTTCACTTGCGTTATTTCCGATCTTTTTAATGAAGGATGGGGGCAACGTGGGTGCTACTTGTTTATCGATTTGATCAGTTTGAACTGATTCATCGAAGACCTTATGAACGCAAGCAATCGCCGATCTTTATGCCTTGGTTTGCCACTTGATTTGGGCCCTCGAAGACTCTACACACGCCAGTCGGATTTATAAGCAGGTAAGTGCTACGACCGCTTATCACAACAACCCTAAAATTGTATTAGAGGAAGAGTGTATGAATTACAATAAAACATTTAAGAAGAGTGCCATTGCGCTAGCTGTTACTTCAGCTACCGTATTAACTGGCGGCTTCTCTGGTGTTGCTTTCGCGCAAGCTGACGAGCAAGAACTAGAAGAAGTTATCGTAACCGGATCGCGTATTAAGCGCGCCGACCTTCAAGCTGTTAGCCCAGTATCGGTTGTATCAGCTGAAGAGTTCAAAATTTCAGGTAACCTGAACGTTGAACAAAAACTAGCTGAGCTACCACAAACTATCCCATCGTTCGGTCCTAGCTCAAACAACCCTGGTGACGGTACAGCTCGAGTCGACCTTCGTGGTCTAGGTTCAGCTCGTACGTTGGTGTTGGTTAACGGTCGTCGTTACATCCCAGCAACGCAAACTGGTGTTGTTGACTTGAACACCATCCCTGGAACGCTAATCAAGCAAGTAGACATCACCACTGGTGGTGCGTCAGCGGTATACGGTTCTGACGCATTGGCAGGTGTTGTAAACTTCCAATTGGTTGACGATTTCGAAGGCGTTGAAGTAACAACTCTATATGACGTAACTGAAGAAGGCGACGGTGAAAAATTCAACGTTGACTTAACAATGGGTGGAAACTTCGACAACGGTCGTGGTAACGCTGTTGTTTATACTTCTTACTCACGTCGTGACTCAGTATTCCAAGACGATCGTGACTTCTCAGTGTTCGCATTGACTGAAGGTGCTACTGAGCTTGTACCTGGTGGTTCATCTGGTATCCCTGGAACTCGTGTTTTCGGTGGTCCAACACTGCCAAACGGCCAAAACCTAGGTCGTTTCCTTCCTGACGGTTCTGGTGCTCCTTTCACGTTGCAAGATCGTTTCAACTACGCTCCTGACAACTTCCTACAATTGCCACAAGAGAGATACCTAGTAACTGGTATGGCTCACTATGACATTTCAGAAAAAGCAACTGCTTACGCTGAAGTGACTTATGTGCGTAACCAAGTAGACCAAGAGTTGGCTCCAACTCCTGCGTTCGTTGGTACTCTTGAAGTAAACCCAGATAGCCCATTCTTTGCACCAGACGTGCAAACTGCGCTAAACGGTATTCGTGTAGACACAAACGGTGATGGTGTAGTAAACGGTAACGACAATGCGTTCCTACCATTCATCGGTCGTCGTATGGTTGAGAATGGCTCACGTCAATCTCTAGACACTCGTACTGGTAGCCGTATCTTGGCTGGCCTACGTGGTGACATCAACGAGAACTGGTCTTACGATGCATACTTCAGCCGTACTGAGTTGGATCAAATCAACATCTTGAACAACGACGTTGCTGAGTCTCGTTTCCGTCAAGCTATCCTTGTTACTGACGATGGCGCTTCTTGCCAAGTTGCTTCAGGTGGTTGTGCTCCATTGAATATCTTCGGTGCGGGTAACATCTCTCAAGCTGCAATTGACTTCGTAAACGTTGGCGCGACTAACGTTACAGGTATCACTCAGAAAGTAGTACAAGGTTCTGTAACTGGTACGCTAGGAACTGTTGGTTCAGCTTCTGCTCCTGTAGGTATCGTAGCTGGTATCGAGTATCGTGAAGACGATTCTGCGTTCCGTCCAGATACTTTCCTATCTGCGGGTGACGTACTAGGTTTTAACGCTGGTCAACAAACCATTGGTGGTTTCGACGTAACTGAACTCTTCACAGAGATCTCAGTTCCAGTTACTGATAAAGTTGAGCTATGGGGTGCGGGTCGTGCTTCTGACTACTCTAACATCGGTAGCGTAGGTTCATTCGCAACAGCGTTGAAAGTTAAGCCAACTGACAAAATGGATATCCGTATCGGTTACCAACAAGCGGTACGTGCTCCTAACGTAGCTGAGTTGTTTGGCGGTCGTTCTAACGGCTTCCCATCAGCAACTGACCCATGTTCTGTAGCTGGTTTCGTACCAGGCACTACTGATGCAGCACTTTGTGCGGCAACAGGTGTACCTGCAGCCTTGGTTGGTAACTTTGCACAAGCTAACTCACAAATCGAAGGTAACTTCGGTGGTAACGTAAATCTTTCAGAAGAGACTTCTGACACATTTACTATTGGTGTTGTTCTTCAGCCAAACGAGAACTGGGACATCACAGTTGACTACTACAGCATTGAAATCGAAGACGCGATTAGCGTATTGGGTGGCGGTGTAAATAACGTACTAGACATCTGCTACAACCAAGTTCGTGACGCTAGCTCACCTTTCTGTCAAGCGGTTTCACGTCGTCCAGACGGTAACGTAGCCGTTGTTAACGTATTGAACGAAAACATCGGTTTGATCGAAACTTCAGGTATCGACTTCAACGTTAACTACGCTAAGAACTACGACTGGGGTATTGGCGGTGAAGGTTCAACTCTAACTTGGGACTTCCGTGCCACTCACCTTCTTGACTTCGACGTAACTCCAGTAGCTGAGTTGCCAGACGTCAACGAATGTGCGGGTAGCTTTGGTAACACTTGTGGTTCGCCACTTAACGAGACTGTATTCAACTCTCGTGTTACTTGGGCATCTGGACCTTGGAGCTTCTCATCTCTACTACGTTACTTGAGCGCTGTTGACGATGACAACATTGCCAACAACGGTGTAGATCCATCATCTCTAATCGTTCCAGAGATTGACGATGAGTTCTATCTAGACGTTAGTGCTTCTTATCGCTTCAGCGATGACTTCTCTGTTAACTTCGGTATCAACAACATCCTTGATACTGAGCCAACTCCTGTTGGTGACCAACAAGAGCAAGCGAATACGTTCCCATCAACGTATGACCTGCTTGGTCCTCGTTTCTTCTTTAGCGCGCAATATCGCTTCCGCTAATCGAGTAACAAGAAGCAATAAAGAACGGCGAGCTTAGGCTCGCCGTTTTTTTTCGCACAGTGAATTGATGTAACATGAAAACAATCGTTACTGAACGTTACTAATTTTGCAGAATCAAACCAAACAACTTCAATTTGAGCTGTCGACGGCTTTCAAGCATTTGCAATCTGGTACTGACCCAAATCTGGTCGCAAATAAGTTACGCGAACTCATTAAAAAGTGGCCAGGCCAACCGGACTGTTTGCACTTACTTGCGATTGCCGAACGCAAGGCGGGTCGATTTGATCACGCTCTTTCGGCGTTCACTCAGGCGCTTGATATTCAAAAGGACAATCCGCAGATTCTGAATAATCTGGGCAATCTTTATAAAGATTTAGAGAATTACGAATTAGCACTATCGGCCTATGATCAAGCCGTTAATGTCGAACCCAAATTTGTTGATGCTCTAAAAAATCGTGGGTTAGTTCTTTATGATCTGAGCCGATTTTCTGACGCTATCTCTTCATTAGACCAAGCTCTTAGTCTTAGACCCAATGATGTCGGTATTTTAGTCAGCATAGCTAATTGTTATCGAGAGACCAAAGAGTTTGCTAAAGCGGAATCCATTTACGTTCAAGCACTGGAACTTGACCCGAACCATATTAATGCATTACACAATCTAGGTAGTGCCTTACATAGACAACAAAAATTGGATGCCGCTCGTGAGTGCTATGAAAAAGTATTACAGCTAAATCCAGCTGTTGAAGAATCGCGCACTAGCATGGCGCTTTTGAGTAAGGAGCAAGGAAATATCGACTTGGGATTGCAGATATTGAACCAGGGTAGCGCAATTAACCCGGTGTCTACCGCTATATTTGAGTTAGAAAACGATTTTTATTGGGAAAGCGGAGACAAGCAAGGCTTTATCAACAATATCGTTCAACGAACTGAAAAATATACTAGCAGCCCAGAACTAGTATCCTGCGCGCTGGGGCAACTTTTTAATGCTGAAGAGTTCGAAGCCGTTGCTCAACTCTCAAAGAAAGCGATTGACCGCTTTGGACTATTACCTTCAATTTCACTATTTTCCGGGCTGTTAATGATCAAGCAGGGTCAATCAGATGAGGCGTTTAGATATTTTGAAGGTGTTTTAAGAACAAACCCAAGCCAAGAGGCTTTGATAGAACAGATCAAGTTGGGAATTGTACTGGAGAAATACGATGTTTCCCAAACACTGCTTGATGGTTTGCTTAGGGAACATCCCAATAATCAGTTGTTTTGGGCTTTGCAGTCATTAGTTTGGCAATACACGAATCAAGAAAAGTTCGAATGGCTAATGCGAGGCTATTCTGATGTAAAAGCATTCTCTTTGAGTGTTCCAAACGGATATTCAAACAATGTTGAGTATCTGAAGGAATTAGAAAGTTTGTTGAATGAACAGCACCAGACCACCGCACAACCATTAGCTCAGACACTTCGTAGCGGTACACAGACCGCTGCTAAACTTTTGGATAAACGTCATCCCCTAATGGAACAGTTTAAGCTTTCACTGATCGAAATAGTGGATAGCTATATCGCTGAGATCGAAAATGATGAAAGTCATCCTTTAGACAGACGAAAATCCAAAAGCTTTGATTTTTCTGGATCGTGGTCGGTTCGTTTAAAGCCAAATGGATTTCATGTAAATCACGTTCACCCGGCGGGTTGGATTAGCTCCTCCAGCTACATTCATCTTCCCTCTTCAATGACTGAAACAAGCAACACAAACTCCGGAGCCATTAAGTTTGGAGAAAGCCCATTAAAACTAAAGGACAGAGAAAGAATAGGTAAGGTCGTAAAACCTAAGCCCGGTATGGTTGTGTTGTTTCCATCTTACTGTTGGCATGGAACCATTCCCTTCGATGGAGAGCAGGGTGACTATCGAATGACAGCACCTTTTGATGTGGTACCTATTGCATGAGCTCAAACCCTTGGTCAGTTTATTGGGAGAGCCCTCAGCTTCATAGCTGTGCCGCGGGTATCAATCCAAAAGATCAACAACAAGTTGAGGCTTTCTGGAGAGACTTTGCTGTTCATCTTGAATCGGGTTCAAAGATTATTGACATGGCAACGGGGAACGGCGCAGTCCCACATGCCTTGTTGTCGGGCAATTCAGATTTGGATATTACAGCTATCGATATTGCTGAGATCCAACCGGAAAAACTATTCGCCCAATATCCAACTCTCGCTAAGGTCGAGTTTCATTCTAATGTGGATATCACTAATGTTGACGCTGAGCTTATTTCAGAGGGAACAGCCGAGTACATCACTTCGCAGTTTGGCGTTGAATATGCTGAGCTAGCGGGCGTAATTAATAGTGCACATCGTCTACTCATCAGTGGTGGAAAAATCCGTTGGTTAATGCACAACAAACGCAGTGAACTGCTTAAAAGTTCTGCTCCGATAATCGCCGAACTTACCATTCTCTTACAACCCTCTGGTTTAATAGAGACACTAATCAAGTGGTCTAAAGGCGAAATTTCGATTGAAGACTTGGAGCGGGAGGGGCGTGATTTTCTTGCGTCAAAATTCGCAAAGAGTGAGCGCATTTCAGGGCAAGTGTTTAGCGCTATAGAGCAGCTTATACAAGCCAAAGGATCGCAAAAAATAGATGTGGAGCAAGCAAGTAAAGACATGTCAAAACGCATGTTGTTTGAATTGCAAAGACTAGAACAATTAAGTGCAGCGGCATTGTCAGAAACTGACGTTTTTGACCTAGAAAAGCTTCTTCAAGATCGCGGCTTTGGTAAAATCTCGATCAACAAATTTATGCTCGACCCCAACGACTATTTACTTGGTTGGACGGTTGAGGCGGAAAAACAATAACAACAATGACATAACAAGGAGCACCCCTTGTCTAACTCTCTTTCCTTATTGGTTGAAGAAGCAAATTCAGCCATTCAAGCACAGGACCTAGCGCTCGCTGAGTCAAAATTTAACCAAGCCTTAGAGCAGCAGGGCGATTTCGTAGACGCGCTTTTCGGTCTGGGTACGGTGAAGATTCAAACCAATGACCTAGAAGCCGCCAGAATCCTACTATCGCAGGCCGCTGAGATCGAGCCTGAGGCCGCAGATATCGCCTTGAACCACGGGTTCGTTCTGGCAAAACTCGGCCTTAGAGCCCCGGCGTTGCTTGAGCTGCAACGGGCTACCAAATATTGTGGAAACGACTTTGTGCTCTGTGGAACCATAGCCGCATTGTTTGTGAGCCTTGGCGAAAGCGTCGGTGCCTTGCAGCTATTGGATAGACTTGAAGCTCTATCACCTAATGATCAGGTGGTTATGGCGCGTGCGCATGGTCTTAATAACAATTGGGCTGAGTCAGTACGTATTCTGCATCGACTTTCTAACGAACTGCCTAAAGACGCAACGGTGCTAGGAGAATTGGCGTCAGCTGCTGCGCGAATGAGAGATTATCGCGTCGCTGTCGATACATTCGAACGCCTGCTTAAGGTTATTAATCCTACCGCATGGGATTACGTAAAGTTCGCTGATTTGCTCCTATTGGCGAAACAGCCAGAGAGAGCAGAACAAGCAATTAAATTGGCAGAGGACGCGGGAAAAACATCCCAAGATCTGAATATCATTAAGTCGAAACTAGCACGTCTAAATGCCGATTACTCCAAAGCTAATGAAGCCGCTGATGCTGCTCTGGCCTCCAACAGTTTGAATGGTCAAGCGTGGTTCATAAAAGCAGAACTTTGTAATGAAAGTAATAGTGAGTCTTTACTGTCTAAGCTTGAAGAAGCAATGAACGACCAGGACGCTTTTGCTCAACAGTCGTTTCATCAGCAGTCGATGTTGTATTTTGCAGCAGCTCGTCTGGCGCAGAATTTACAGAATACGGAAATGGCAGCGTCGTGCTTACGCCAAGCCAACAATATTCGTATGGAAGAACTGAGAAGGACGCACCAAGTTTACAACTCAGACCTAGCAGAGAGTAAGACAAGCACAATCATTGAGCTATTTACGGCTGACGTGATGGAAAAGCGCGGTGCTACTAAGGATACGAAGTTCAATTTAACCCCAATCTTCATCGTTGGGATGCCAAGGTCCGGCACTACCTTGGTTGAAAAGATTCTTGGGCGTAACAAACAAGTTCAGGTGCTCGGCGAGCAAGACGCTATGACGTTTGTTGCCGCCGAATACGAGCATGCCAGAGCGAGAGGTGAGGTTGGCAAACCAGAGGATGTGAAAGAAGATCAATGGCAAGCGATGCGCCAAACGTATCTGGATAAAATCAGCGACCTTACCAAGCCCATTTTTACCGACAAGCTACCGCACAATTTCCAAAATGTGGGATTGATCTTAAAGTTGTTCCCAGAGGCTAAAGTCATACAATTGCGACGTGACGCAAAAGATACGGCGTTCTCTATCTATGAGAATCCATTTGCTCTGGAACACAGCTATGCAAGTTGGCTAGTCGATAGTCTTCATGCCGTGGGACAGGCAGAGCGTTTAATGGATCATTGGGCAAGCCTTCATTCTCCACAAATAATGGACCTGCATTACGAATCTTTGGTACAAAACCCCAATTACTATGGTGAGTTGATCACGAGCTTCTGTGGCCTTAATTGGACAGAGGAAATGCTGCAACCTACCGACGATGATCAAAACTCATACACCTTTAGCGAGTTGCAGTCCCGCCAGCCCGTGAACACATCTCGTGTTGGTAGATGGAAAGCTTATGCCGAGTATTTGCCAGAATTGAAACAAGCTTAGAATTTGACCAAAGGGTATCGTGCTTGGTTAAAGCTATTGATTCAATCAAGTTGCTTTAATCAGGCATAGACTTAGGCAAAGCCTCTAGTGTTTTGTTATATCTTTGATCTAACCATTTAGCGCGTGAATTAAAGCTGGAACGAACGGCATCCTGGTCTGCTCGAGTGAGGTCGGGGTGCCAAATCGAGAAGATCAATACCACGCGGTCCAAATCACCAACGTTATGCGCTGAATGCAGAAAGGAATCATCGAACACAATGAGTTCATTCTCCGACCATTTACGTTGTTCACCCGCAACTTCGAGGTAACCTTGATTACAAACGATCAAAGGTAAATGAACCGTCAAGCTGTGATTAGATTGACCATAGTGTGGGGCAATCTCCTGACCCGGTTTTAATAAAGAAAAGAACACTTCAAATGGATGCTCTGACAGAGCATACAACGGTACGTTTTTAAGGAGATTCTCAGTTTTGGAAAAGCTTCTTTCAGCGATACTTGAGCGCTCCCCATTACGATACAAATCAATGGCCTTCCAGTTAGTGGAACCAGCCAGATCGGACAATGGTCCTTGCGTTACCTCTTGAGCACTGAGATATGGGCGTGCTGACTTTGCCAACTCTTCTGAGTTTAGAAATAGACGCAACTCATCCAGAATACCTTCCTTCGAATCAATAAGCTGCGTTGCCCAATCGAAATCGATGGTTTCATAAAAAGGTTGTTGCCGAACCTCATCTATTTTGAAAAGCTCCGGACAAGATTTAGTTGTATCAAGGGTCATCTTGGGGAGTGTAATGTCAGCAGCATCTGTCCTGACCCACCTTGCTTCCCGAACTTTTTCGGATGAACCACAGGACAACTGATGCTTTTCTCTAAGAAACGATGAGAGCACCTTGCCGCCAGACACCGTTCTGTCAAAAGTAACTTGGTTGTTTGAGTAGTTAGATGGTGACAGAAAGCGCTCTGGCTGCAAATCGTAGGCAAGTGAATATGCGCTGGCCGCTGCCTCCAAATCATTTTGGTTATTCAACCAATGCCCTGCATAGATATAGGCTATGGCTAGGTTCGGCGCCAAACTGATGCATTGACGGTGTGCAAAGCCAGCTAATGTGGATTGATCGGTTTGTTCGGCGAGTAGCGAAGCTTGATGCCAGGTTTGTACATCAGATCGGTTCGATTGCAGATGCTGAATAAGAAGCTCTAAAGCCTCCGTGAGATTGCCTTGAGCCGCTTTGTTTTTTGCGGCACTCAAAAACTGGCTCAAAACTTAGCTTTCATCAAGGTCGGCTCTGAGAATGGAAGCGTCCTCTCTCAGCCAACCGGTAATTGAATAACGGCCCTTCGGCGCGAACGGAGCGATGAGACTTACGCGATGTAGCGCCGGTACTTCGAACAGCGTAAGTGTGTTGAATCCAGGGTACCAAGTTTGTGAGCTAGCGAAATCCGGGCCATGATAAAAGCAGGTATTGCCACCCCAATTTACTGACCAGTTCTTGGTAAACCCTAGAACCATGGCATAGCGCCGCACACTTTGGTCCGCGGCATCTCTTGAGTAGCCCATGTCATCATGTAAATTCAAAAAATGCCCCGGTTCGTACAGACTCGCTTGCGGGTCCATCTTTACCAACTGATTATTACCTGTGATCTCGCGCGCAAACTTTAAAAAGTCAGTGCCATTAAGAAATGTGGCTATATTAAACAACAGAGAGTTTGGCGCCAGAGCGCCATCATTGATGGCATTAATAATAGGAAAGTACTTATACATAAATTGATAGTGATGAGCCGCCCGTGAATAGGCATTCTTCTCAATCTGCGCATAGTCTTCTTCACTTAGCGTTTCTAGGTCTTGATTGCTAAGTGTTTTAACCGCACCTGTCTCGTCTGTGTAGGCGAGTTGCCATGGTGTATGGTTCTTTAGAGTTTCGGCTATGGCCTCAGCTGATTCTTCAGTGAGAATATTTTCAATTCTTACTCTCTTATCTCTGGCTAAGGTTTGCGTGATCGCTTGTTTGTCGAGTGCTTTGTTAAGCTCAATATTGGGTACTTGCATTGTTCTTTTCGGTATTTTTCGCTAATCGGATTGTCTTACTTTGTGATGCTAGGCGCAACGAAAAAAAAATAAGATAAAGCGAAGGGTTTACCGTTTTAGCCTCGTATAGAGGGTATCAATGATGACAATACGGTGTTTAGGAACTTATTATGAAAAAACTTGATATCTCAAAACCTTTGGTGGTTGGCGTAATTCTTAGTGTGATGGGTGCAACTGGCACTGTAATTGCCGGGCACCATGAGGAAGGTGAATACGCTAAAGAGAAACGTGAATTAATGAAAGAGCAGCGCAAAGAGCGTCGCGAGCTCAAAAGAGAATTTCGAGCTCAAAAAATGTTAGAGCGTGTGGATGCTAACAAAGACGGAGTGGTTGATCTTGATGAATATCTCACCCATGCTCAAAATAGATTTAGCAAAATGGACTTGGATTCTAATGGGGTTGTGACGCCTGAAGAAGCCAAAGAGTCTATGGCGCAAATGCGCAAAGAATTTAAAGAGAAAAGAAAGCAAGCAATGAAGGACAAAGCTGGCGAGTAAGCTTATTGAGGCGGGGCCTAAGACCCTCTTGCCCTCTTCAATCTTTTGCTCCGCCTCACCCTCATTTATATGACCGATACAACTATCAGTACAGCCTATTCTGAGATGGGCGACGATCAACTATCTAACTTGGTTTGCCAAGGGAATCACGATGCCTTCTCAGTCCTGGTAACACGTCACACCGCCGTTTGTCTGAACTTGGCCCGACGGACGCTCAATAACAATGCCGACGCAGACGACGTAGTGCAGTTGGTGTTTGTAAAATACTGGCAGAACCCAAACCTCTGGAACCCAAGTAAATCCAGACTGAGCACTTGGTTATACACCGTTACTCTGAATGCCTGCCGTGATTGGATGCGAAAACATGCCAAACATAACGCCTCAGAGATACGCGATTCAATCGAACCTCAGGTCGATGATCTGCTTGCAGGCTTTGAAGCGCAGGCCGAATTACATGAGAAAAAGAATCGACTCAACACGGCTATTAGCTCATTGCCTAGTATGCAGCGCGATGCGATAAACTTGGCGATGTATACTCTCTTACCTCAACGGGAGATTGCAGCCGTATTAGGTGTGAGCATTAAGGCATTAGAATCACTATTGATGAGAGCTAAAAAAGCGCTGGCTCAGAAGTTAGCGACCCCACTGGCGGAGGCAGAGTTATGATCAAAGGAAAATACAGAGAATCGGAATTAGCTGCGCAAGACTTTATCGATGAGCTCAGAGCGGGTGCGGCTGAGGACACCGTGGGTGTTCAGAAACTACAATCCGCTATTTTGGATGTCACCAGAGACATGCCGCAATCGCTGCAACAGTCCTCTCAAAGTTTTGATGCCCGACATCCGAAGCGAACTAGATTTTGGGTTAGTCCAAAGTGGATCATCTCAGGCGTGTCACTGGCATCAGTATTTGCCTTGATGACGTTAATAATACCTCTTGCTCCAGAATCGAACGCACCAACGACGGTGTACTCTACTGAATCTGAACTGGTCTTCGCAGAGCTGGTTCTTGCTGAAGACGAATTCCTTTTCTCTGATGACCTTCAGCTATAAAGGTTTTTTAAGACCTCCGTTTTTATATAGATGCTTATAGTGGTTTAAAAACCAGTGCGGAGCGTTGGTCATCAATAACGTAGGTATGGCTTTGCCGGATTTTAGCCAAAACATCGGTACCGAGAAGGCCTGCAAACCCCGCATGTTGCTCAAAGTCAATTCCGGCTACGACATGATTTTGCAGCTGGAACTGACCTAAGTGGAGAGATTTAACTCGGTACAAGGAAGCACTGCGACGACCATTTGCGGTTACCAAGTTGATTGACTCATTCATCGGCTGCAAGCCCAAAACCTGAATTAATCGGTTATCCAAAGCTGTTATAGAAGCACCCGTATCCAGCAATACTTCAACGGGTCGACGATTAATCATCACCTCTGCAGTCAAGTTGGTACCCAACCTCCCCAATGGGACTAAAATTTCTTGTCTTTGCTGAGTTTCGATGGGTTCCAGTTCGTTTGCTTGTTCGGCCTGAGAGTCCAATTTCGCTAATATCTGCCGGCTAACTTCTCCAAAGTTCAAGTCATACTGAAGCTGCTTAAGTAGAGGCCGTGCTTGGTCAACCTGTTCAAGCCGCAAATAGGAATAGGCCAACTCCAACTGAAATCGACCGTGTCCGGGGTGGGTCTTGTAAAGTTGGTCATAGATTTGATGAACGCCGTATCTATCTCCCTGGTTCTCTAAAACCGCTCTAAGTTTTGCCGCGTACTTAACTAATAAAGTTAGCTGCTTTTCGAGCTTGATTCCGTCACTCTCCAGGGTAGACACCTTGATCATTGCTTCCAGTGCCTGCTGCCAATCCGATACTTGTTCTGCATAATAAGCAAGCTTGCTCCAAGCCGCTTTATCATCAAAAACGGAGACCTCCATCTCGGATAGTTGTATTAACTGTCGATAATTTCCAGAGCGATCAAGTTCAAAGGTTTGCTGCTTGATGGCTGCTCGAATCAAGTCTAAATCAGCTGTGCTTAGTTCGCTGTATAGTTCATTGATTCTCAGAGAGGCATCACGATACTGCTGGCGACCGATCAAGGAATTGATTTGTTCCAGATTACTTCTTTGAGTTGTGGTGACTACTTGTGGAATCTGGATATCGGTTTCTTCGACCGTCGATCCCTCTTTGGGTGCTTGGGACTGACCTGAGCCTGATTTTACGCCTGCCTGATCTATTTCATTACCTTTCCTTTCTATACCGTAATACACACTCGTGCCGCCCACGATGATGAGCAGAACCAGCAATGCGTAAAAAGATATTCTTTGAGACATGGGCCAACGTTAACACATTCTAATCAAGTAACCGGTAGATTGATAACACAGAGTAATAATGATCATCGCCTATCGTCTATGGCCGAAGACAAAACGGCTTGTTAGACTCCGGTTAGATATTCTGAGACCTAATTTAAGGTATTGTTATGACAAACGAAGTATTTATTGTAAGTGCGGTGCGTACCGCCATTGGCAGCTTTGGCGGAACATTGAAAGGTGTGTCACCTGCCGATCTTGGAGCTGCCGTTACGGCCGAGGCAGTCAAACGAGCAAACATCGATGTAGACAGCGTGGGTTCCAATGTGGTTGGTCATGTTCTGCGTACTGATATTAAAGACGCCTATATGGCACGCCGCGTAGCTAAACATGGCGGATTGCCTACTCATACCCAATCTCTCACGGTTAACCGTCTTTGTGGCTCAGGCTTAGAGGCCGTCACATTTGCCGCTCAGCAAATTCAGCTTGGCGAAGTGGGTGTGGCAGTCGCCGGGGGTACTGAATGCATGAGTTCGGCCGCGCATTTGCTGACCACAAACCGTTGGGGTCAACCCATGGGTGAGGGCAAGATTCAAGACGAATTGACCGGTGGATTAACAGATCCATTTGGGGTCGGGCACATGGGTATCACGGCAGAAAATCTATCTGAAAAATACGATATCTCCCGCGAGCAACAAGACGAGTTCGCCCTACAAAGCCAGCAACGCGCTGTCAATGCAATCGAGAAGGGTTATTTCAAAGATCAAATCATGCCTTACGAGATTAAAACTCGAAAAGGCGTAACGGTCTTTGATACCGACGAGCACCCCAGGGCTGGGAGTACCTTAGAAGGTATGGCCGGATTACGCGCCGTGTTTAAGAAAGATGGCACAGTGACGGCAGGAAACGCCTCGGGCATCAACGATGGTGCAAGTATGGTGGTTTTGGCTTCCGGTCAAGAAGTGGAACGTCAAGAACTAAAGCCAATGGCTCGGGTTGTTTCCTATGGTCGCTGCGGAGTACCCAATGAAATTATGGGGATTGGCCCAGTGGGTGCGTCTAAAATTGCTTTAGAACGTGCAGGTTTGACTGTTGAGGACATGGACATCATTGAGTCGAACGAAGCATTTGCGGCTCAAGCGCTGTCTGTCTCGAAAGAGCTTTCATTTTCTAACGAGAAGACCAATCCGAACGGAGGCGCTATCGCACTTGGGCACCCAATTGGCGCCAGTGGCAGTATCATTCTTACCAAGCTTGTTTATGAGTTGCATCGAACTGGCGGTAAATACGGTTTGGCCACTTTATGCATTGGTGGCGGGCAAGGTATCGCCATGGTCATCGAGGCTGTCTAGCTTCCAAAAGGCGATTAACACCGGCACGTATGCCAATCAGCTGAAACAGCCATAAAAAAAGCGCTTTGGATTTAGGGCCAAAGCGCTTTAACAAACTAAATATTGTAGGGGTGGGGTATATTTAGTTTGATTTTCAAATGAAAAACAACATGCCTTCGCAGCTCGTTCATACCGCTCGGGCAGATGTATGTATATCAAAAATCCTAAGCGAGTGCATAACAAAATCCGCCCTGTAACTAAAATTTAATAAATGTCACCTGCGCTACATTATTTTGTCGATCGACAAAATCAAAATTGGTAATCGATGTCCAAGATAAAGTAAGTAGTCTGCGTACCGTCGATTAATATCGATACCTCATCATCCATCTCCTTCTTCATCAACGCTTTGGCCAACGGCGAATCCACACTGATATCGCCTTGGCGTGTATTTGTTTCATCCGGCCCCACGATTCTATATCGCACTTCTTCGCCGTCTTCTTTTTCCAATGTCACGCTTGCGCCAAAAAACACTTTGTTTCTATCTCCCACCTGGCTAACTATCTTTAAGTCGGGCATGCGCTTTTGCAAATATCGTATCCTGCGATCAATGCCTGCTTGTTCCTTCTTGCGATAGATATATTCGGCATTTTCTGAACGATCCCCTTCAGCCGCGGCCGCTGCCAAAGCGTCGTTAACAATTCGACGTTTTGCCCAAAGTTGTTTTAGCTCTTGTTCTAGGGCTATGTAGCCCTCCGCTGTGATAACCGGTGTTGATTTTGGTTGTGGTGGACGCCAACGACTCATAATAAATAGAACTTCTTGATTGCCCTATGTCTCAAAGGCATACTTGCGGCCCATGAGCACGGTAAGAGATGATAGTTTAAAAAGCGATATGATAAACCGTGCGCATCATCTATTAAAACACACCTTCGGATACCTCTCATTCAGAGGTAACCAAGAAGCTGTCATCGAGACCCTGATTAATGGACAGGACGCCATGGTGTTAATGCCCACGGGTGGCGGTAAGTCTCTCTGCTATCAAATACCTGGCTTAGTGCGAGAGGGCTTAGCCATTGTCGTGAGTCCACTAATAGCCTTGATGCAAGATCAGGTTGCCGCCTTACAGCAGCTGGGGATCGAGGCTTCGTTCTTAAACAGTACCCAAAGCCGCGAAGATCAGAATATGGTCATGCGCCGCATTCATGATGGTTCATTACAAGTGCTATACGTTGCGCCGGAAAGACTACTTTTGGAGAGCACCTTAAATCGCCTAATGGCGGCCGAAGTGTCTTTAATTGCCATCGACGAAGCACACTGTGTTTCGCAATGGGGGCATGACTTCCGCGTAGACTATTTAGGTCTGAACGTACTGCGTCAGGCTTTCCCAAATGTGCCCAGGGTAGCTCTGACAGCAACCGCCGATGAGCGAACTCGAGCGGAAATTATTGATCGATTGGCGCTTAATCAACCAGAGACCTTTGTAAGTAGTTTTGATCGGCCAAACATTCGCTATATCGTGCAAGAAAAAGGTGAGGTTAAGAGTCAGCTCCTAGCGTTTCTGCAATCGCATAAGAACGAGGCCGGTGTCGTATATTGCATGACTCGTAATCGAGTGGATGGAATCGCTGCTTGGTTACAAGGCAAGGGTGTCAATGCATTGCCTTACCATGCTGGATTAAGCGCGGAACAACGGTTAGAGAACCAACAACGATTCTTAAGAGAAGACGCTGTGGTCATGGTGGCAACCGTCGCCTTTGGGATGGGCATTGATAAGCCTGACGTTCGTTTTGTGGCCCATTTAGACTTACCCAAAAGTTTAGAGGCCTACTATCAAGAGACGGGCCGCGCCGGTCGCGATGGTCAACCCAGTGAGGCTTGGATGGTTTATGGCCTGCAAGATGTGGTGCGTATCAGCAAGATGGTTGATGACTCCAATGCGAATGACAACCAAAAACGGATTGAGAAAACCAAAATCAGCAACTTGCTTGGTTGGTGTGAGATCAATACCTGTCGGCGTCGTGCATTGCTTAGGTATTTTGGCGAGCAAGTCGATGAGGCATGTGGCAATTGCGATGTGTGTTTAAACCCGCCAAGGACTTGGAATGCCACCGAGGCTTGCCAAAAGTTATTATCAAATATCTATCGAACGGGCCAACGTTTTGGCTCTGGTCACGTCATTGATGTGCTGCGCGGAAAAGACACACAACGAATTCAGCAGTACGGACATCACAAACTATCCACTTATGGAATCGGCAGCGATTTGAATGACAAGCAATGGCGATCCATTATCCGACAGCTATTGGTGCAGAATTTTGTGTTAGTTAATGAGTCGCAATACGGCGCACTTCAACTAACCGAGAAAGCGCGCGGCCTACTAAGAGGAGATCTAAAGATATTTTTGCGCGAAGGCATCGAGTCAGTAAAACCCGCTCGAAAGGTCAGTCGTTCAGTGAACATCAGCGACGCCGACGAGCCGTTGTGGGAAGAGTTAAAGCAATTACGTAAACGTCTTGCAGATGAACAAGGCATCCCACCATTTCACATATTTCATGATGCGACCCTAATGGAAATGGTTACCTATCGACCGCAAACCTCCAGTGAATTGATATCCATCAATGGAGTTGGCCAAGTGAAACTTGAAAAGTACGGAGCGGACTTTCTAGAGATTCTTGTGGGCAACAGCTAAACGCTTTCAGTTTATAGTTTCGGGTTAGATCGACCATAGTCACTTTCTAAAAGTAGTTTTCAATTGCTACTAGAATTGGGCGATTGGATGCCCTTTACGGTCATTCGAGAGGGAATTTGAATAGACTTATTTCTGAGAAATTCATGCATTACAAATAATTTATTATACTGTATATATATATAGTATAATTGATGAAGGGGGTAAGAAACGGGCTACTTTGTCCCCATCTGGCGCACACTTTCACTCATTCACTAGTCTTATAGTCTAATAAAATCAAATGTTTAAAACAAAATGGAAAAGTGTTACCGTGCGCGCTTTAGGACAAAAACGAGCGCGCACACTTTCACGCCAGGGAGCTTTTGTGAAAAAGGAAAAATATGCAATCTTTTCAAATAGATACAGAAAAAACCTTGCATTAGGTCTAGTAGGAAAACGTGCCCGCACGCTAATAAGCTGTTAGTGCTACTCAGTTTAATGTTCTTTCGATCTAAAGTTTTTTATAGTATTCCTGAAGCGTTGGCAAAAGCTAAAGGCGGTCGTGTCCTTCATTTGAACAAAAGAGGATTGCTGGATGAATTTCCAAAGATAACTGAACTGGTTAACTTAGAAGAATTACAAATCGGGTGGCAAGAAATAGAAGAGCTACCCAAGGAAATAGGTTCAATTAAGACTTTAAGAAAGCTTTCAATACTTAATACACCAATTCGTGTGATTCCATCATGGATTGATCAATTGAGTAATCTAAGAGAAGTATGTATTCGAGGAACAGATATTAATCAGTTAGTACCAGAACTATTTAATCTCGAAGGGTTGGAAGTTTTGAATCTAGGAAATAACTGTATAAATAATCTAACACCAAATATAGGTAAACTTACGAGATTAAGATATCTGGAATTGCACTGCATGCCAATAGACGAAATACCTGAAGAGCTTTCTAAGTTAAAGAGTTTAAAGCACTTAGGATTAACCGGTACGTTATTCAGCGAAACAGAAAGGAATAGACTAAAAGTAATGTATGAGCACTAACAAGGCAAACCACAATAACTCACTGCGTTCGTTGGGACACAGTAAACTGCGCCCCTGTTTGCGGCGTCATATGCATTAATGTCGGAATCCAATTTAAAATACCCTAGCATCGAAGCTGCCAGATCCATTTTAAGAAAAATAGGTATCGACGATTCGTCTCGAATAGATGACTTTGATCAAGATTTTGAATACACATCTTGTTTGGTCGAAGAGCTTGAAAGCTATATCAATCTTTATGGTCAAACCGAAACATCATCTGAAGAAAAGAGAGTTTTAGGTTGCTACTTTATGGAATGCTTGAATGATTACATTTCTGAGCATAGCGAACCACATGCTCTGCAAAGTAAAGCTTTTGAGATTCTCTTTAATGAAAAAAGTATCCATTCAGAAGAAATTGAATATCGTTTAGAGAATGAAGATGATGTAGAAGAGCATTGTTGGCCAATCAGAAAAGAACTCATAAAATGGCAAAGCATATGACAAGAATCAAAAGTACGCCTAACGGCGGGACGCTCCTGTCGTCGCGCCCCTTTGTTGGCGTTAACTGTATTGAACTATGAGATCCGAATACGACGAAGATTTAGAATTAGATCGCTATGTGCTGAATCACTTCGGCCATCTCATGACGGATCTAGAACGCTTAGGGCAAAAATCGGTATTCGCTCAAGAAAAAGCTTCGAATCAAGTTTCTGAAAAAATGAAGCAAGTTCTTCTAGATAAGTGGGGCTCTTTAAACAACCCTGAGGTCGTTGAAGCACTCAGTGGTGGCGTCGAACAATTCAGAAGAACTGTTCGAAAAAGAATTTTGAAGGATCATGAAGAGTCAGTTTTTCTAAATCGGTGCCCAAAGTGCACTAATTTGCTAGAAACCCCTCGGGCTCAAATGTGTCTTTGGTGCAATCACTCATGGCATCCAAGCAGTTAACAAGAATCAAAAGTTCGCCCAAGGGCGGGACGCCGCAAAAGACGCGGCGCCCCTTTGTTGGGCGTTATAAGCACTAAGGAACTATGAGTACGAAGTATATTGACCAAGGATATCCACTATTACATTGGGCCACCTCTATTGAGGCTGTTTGTCCTAAATGTGGTGGTACTGGAATCATTGACGGCAATCCAACTTGGAAAAATTGGAGTGCAACCTTTATGTGTCACAGTTGCTCGCATTCAATGAAAACTGAAACTGCGGGTTGGCATGGGCCAGTCCTTGGCATGGGTATGCGGCCTTGTAGGTCTTGTGGTTACAAGTGGGTCGTCATTGAACGTGAATATGACGACGCGTCCAAAATAAAATCTGAGCAAGCTAAGACTAAATGTCCTCAGTGCAACTCAGAAAATGAACTTAGTTTAGAGTTCACCCGCACTGAACCTAAAGACCACGGAATAGACCCTTTCTTTGGTTTAGAGCTAGCTCTTAAAGCACAAACTCGTCATGGTATCGTTTGGGCATATGGTGCTGAGCATTTGCATAATTTAAAGCAGTACACGGCAGCGCAGTTAAGGGTTTCTAGTGGAACAAAGTGGTCTTACTTCACTAGGTTGCCAAAGTGGCTAAAGTCCTCAAAAAATCGCAGCGTAGTTTTAAAGGCAATCAACAAACTGGAACAGCAGCTTATAACAAGGCGCTCAAGCAAGGACGCCGTGAACGGCGCCGCTTAGCTTGGCGTTATGCATACTCAATGTAATGAGTCGAAGACCAGATATCATAAGATTAGATGTTTGTGAGATAGACTCAGAGGGAGATCTTATTGATTATCTTCAAATGAGTTTAGAGTTCCCCAACTTGTACGGGGATACTTGGAGAGGTATCGAACAAAATTTTTTCTATGATCCAGAAATGAATTTGCCTAGAGCACTACACATTACTGGACTAGTAAAAATGAGGGAAATGCATCAAAAGTTGGCCGAGAAGTTCGAAATCTTTCTAAAGGGCCAAACAGATATAAAGATTGTTTTTAAAGATTGAGATTGAGGTACGCGATGCATAACAAGAATCAAAAGAACGCCTGCGGCGGGACGAGCTTTTCAGCGCGCCCCTTTCCTTGGCGTTACTTGCACATGAAGATCTTAGTTCTATCTCTACTGCTCAGTTTATCTGTAACCGCTAACTCAAATTCCTATTCAAATCTACCTTATGAAGAAAAACTAAAATATTGGGGAATTGAGTTTGAAGTTTCGTATTCAGATGGGAAATGGATAAAAATGGCTTGTATGCCCATAGTTCTTAAATCTTCTCTTAGTGTTGATGGTGCTGAATTCATAGGCGTTGAAGTATGGCACCATATAAACAAGGGCAAAGAAAATGCGGGCTTTAGTACATTTTTTTAAAGTCAGATAGGTTTAAGGGTAAGAGTATTTCAAAGGGGTGTTTTGCTCCTTCGGCACTAGAAAACATGGATTTTCATTTTGCCTTTAAGGGCAAAGGTGTAATTGTTTTGAATGGTGAAAAAGTAGCAATGGCAAGTAACAAGTTGCTTAAAAAAATGGACGCTGCTTACAGCAGCGCACATTAGCAAGGCGTTAGTTCTACAAAGATGAAATCCAAACCACATCCAAATTATATTGACGAGGTGCACGAAGATCTTTCTTCACCGTGGGCGCTTATATTTTTAATAGGAGCTCTTGTTGGTCTATACCTATATTTCCAGAAGGGATATAGCTGGACTATCCCTGCTTGTTTTACATTTCTTTTAGTAGTTACTTTGGCAAGAAGAAGTACAACAATAAAAGGAACATTTTGCCCAACTTGTAAAGATAAATTAGCGGTAAATGCTCCTTATAAGGCTGGTGAACTCTTTACTGCCGAGTGCCGGCGCTGCAACATAAGTTGGGACTTGGGTGTAAAACGCAGACCATGGATTAATCATGACTCTGACCACTGGGATGATCACTTTGATGATCATTAAAATAACGAGAACTAACAAGGCAAACCACCATAACTCACTGCGTTCGTTGGGGCGTTATGGGTAAACTTATGAAAAGGATATTCACTGCTATTTTAACTCTAGTATTGATTGGTTGTGCGCATCCGGTGGTTCTGAGTGATAAAGATAAAGAAATTACTGAATTACTCGTCGGGAGCTGGTTTTATTCAATTAAAACAGAAGCATGCCCAGAGTCAGGAGGGATTTCTTTCAAGAGAAATGGTAAGTACTCTCGTAGTTCAGAAAATTGCCATCTAGCTGACGATAGTTTTGGGTTTCATTACTATGGATGGTATGTGGCAGATGAGCATATTTGTTTTGTAAATAGCAAGGAGCATCTGATACACGCAAAATCTTTCGGATTCGTGAAAGATCACTGTAAATGGAAAATAGATAAGTATTCTAAAAACGAGATGCTCGTACACCAGTATTGGTATATTGATAGAGATGAAGATCCAACAATTGTGAGCTTTGAGCGAGATGAAAACCCATAACGATACAAGCAAAGATCGCCCGTACCGGGCTGGACCTCCGCTGCGTTGCAGCTCCGGCCCTTTATTGTAGGCGTTATGACTACAAGTAGATATGTCAGAGATACTGCGCAGAATCGAAAATACTATTGCTAGTTATCCTGCTGCTCTCATGAGCAATACAAAATGGCGTAGGGTACTTGAAGCGGTTGGGGAAATTGATATCCCAATACAATTCGCATTTGTGCGAGAAGAAGAATTTAAATCCACAGTTCACTTTCCTAAAGACGGATGCAACGAAACATCCACGAAAGATTGTTGTGCTCATGGTCCCTTTTATTACAAAGAAATCTTTGCAATAAAATGTCCGATCTACGAAATGAAAACAAACTCAAGGACTGGCGCTAAATATCAATGCACAGAACGCTCAGTTAAATTTCTTGAACTCTTAAATTCAATTGGTAAATTACCAATTGAGAAAGATCAAAAATTTATTTACTTAAAAGGCTATGCGTAAAAGAGTCATAACAAGCGCTTCAAATACCCCTCCCTACGGTCGGGCGGGACGCGTTTTCAACGCGCCCTGTTAAGTGGGCGTATATGCACAGGTGAAAATTCACTTAATTGAAAACTATGGTCGTTTAAACCGTATCTCCGAGGAAGAGCAGCTCTGGGAAAGTGGCTACTGGACTGTGGCTGTTGAAACAGCAGAAGAACTAGTCGGCGGCAGCATTTATCTTCATAGTAAGCAGGCTAAGCCTTCAAAATTTGGTGGAATCATTCAAAGTTACAGAGTAGATCAATCTCCAGAGTTCAAAGGTAAAATCGTATTTACTTTCCTTGCAGATATGGAGCACAAGAATGTGGTCACATCTAAGGAGGGCTGGGGAATGGAGAAAAAAATTGATAGAAACTAAGGCATATAACAAGCGCCCCAATTTCACTCCGCTGCACACGACGCAGCTCCGCGAGACGCTCACAAGTTCGCGCCCCTTGGCAAGGCGTTAAGTGCGTAAAAAGTGGCTCTGACCCACATACTCTTTACGATGAAGACAATGAGTAAGGAAAGTGCGTTACTTTGGTATTTAGTACTGGTTTGTGTAGCCAGCGTATTGTTATCTGTACATCAGGGTGGCAAAGCATTGATAGCGGCATATTATTATCACAACCCTGAGGCTGGTTTGAACCCAGTTTATACTATGGAATACAACCTTTCTGCCAAGCCAATTAAGTTACCAGAGGGTCTGCAAGAAGAGAAATCTGAGCAACAAAAGTTAAGTGAAATAGAGCAAATGTATAAAGACGATCTTGCGCAATATTTGTATAACCTGGCAGACATAGCTATGCGAAATGCGACTTTCTCGGTCTTGTTCCTGTTTTTGTTCTTGAGTCACTTACTAGTTCTTTTTAGGACTATAAAAAGAAAAGACAGTGCAACTTGAAAACATTCAAATTGATACTAGGTGATTCAGATATAGGAACGCTTATCCAAATATTTTATAGATTCTGGGAGGCCATTTTGGCGATGAAATTTGTCGCATTTATCAGTGTTCCTTAAGCGAAATAAAATCGTCTTTTTTGTTTTTTAGTTTAACCATGATCTACCTTCCCGTTGTTGTTTGGTTTGTTGTTACCATTGTCCTCCTCATAGTGGAGAGAGTGGCTGTATATCGTTTGAATTCAAACTATCCTCGGGTTTGGGAAGCGATGGGGGCGCCACCGGTTTATTTTCATAACTTCAGCACGCTCAAATTCCAATTTGGATACATCATGACGGGCGAATTTCACAAGTACGATCTGTCGAAGAACCTTTTGGGACTATTTAAGGTGTATCAGGTTCTTCTGTTTATACAGTTTGGCTTTATTGCACTGATAATGTTTCTCGCAATCCTTGTTTCACCCTAGAGCTATATTGTGTCTCGTGAGTTTAGGAGCTACAAGGATAGTGTGATTCGTTCACTTAAAATATCGGGACAAGCATTGATTGATACTGCTCGTTTGCCGTTACCTATTTATTATTTTCAGTTAGAAACGCCAGGATAAGAAAGTAAATCCAACTGAATTAATTTGTGAGAAGTCATAATGAGGATAATAATCTCGGTCTTGTTTTTTCTGTTTAGCCTCTGTGGGGATGTGCATGCTAAAGACTCAGAAGTTGATAGGCTTTTACAGTTCACGAAAGGGTTTAAAGTTGAATTTGATTACTCTATCGATGAGTCTGCAACCAATGCTCAAATTAATGAGTCGCCTAGATTTAAGAGAGTGAACTACAAATCTACGGAGCCATATACCGTGGATCAATCCGGAAAATGGTTTATGAGATTTTCCTTGGACATTATCTCGTATAAAACTCCTACTGAGGCTAGATTGGCCCTTGCAGAACTGAGGAAACGGTCAAGACAGGTAGCGGCGATTTCCAAGTGCCAAGACTATATAGTGCAAAGAGATAGTGTTGTGTATTGGATTGCTGCTCCTTGCAACTTTTGGGATATAGGTCAGCTCGAGAAAGCGTTTAACAAGACAATGATGATTAGAGAAGAAAGCGTAGCTAATGCGATTCGCTGCAGAAACGGCGGCTTCTGTAATTAAGTGGGTCAGAGTTACTTATGAACCAAGCGCGTTGTAGCATTTAAATTTATACTCAGGTAAGACAATTCCATGCTCAAAAAGTTATTTGAGTATGAACCTGAAATAGACACAATTAGCTGGATCCATCTATGTTATTGAAGTGTCCACAGAGGTGGTCACAGATCAGCGCCTGATTAAAGGCGTTACACAAATTAAAGGAGAATATTAACTATGATAGTCACTGCTGAGAAAATTTCTAAAGGTTCTTTCTTTAAACTCACTCTCACAGCATTTAGCCTCGGGTTTCTTTTGTTCTTTTTAATCTGCGGTATCGCGGCAACATTTGGAGCAGAAACGGTAAGCTGGGACAATCAACCTGTAAAGGGAATAAAAGGATTATTGGTTGCTTTAATGATGTGGCCCTTCTTTAGCTTTTTAATGACAGCTTTTCTTTGGTGTTTTGGAGTCGTGGGTCTCTGGTTGTATTCATTTTATAAACCATTGAAAATTGAATTTAAGGGTGAAACGACCACAGAATCCTGATGAGCTCCATAATTAACGCCTTGGAAACGGACGCTTTTTCAACGCGTGATCTGATGCTTGTTTAATTGGCCTAAAAACAAAAACAGCAGAACATCCGCTTAGGGCAATTAAAAGTCGTCGTTTCTACTAGCCTTAGAATGACGACGCTGATTCTTATGGCGGGATAACATTCTGACTCTTGGTATGGTGTTAGTCGTTAATGCTATGCAAAGATGAAGCTCGACTTACTAGAACCATGATCAAGAGCTAAGATGAAAGATATCAAGCCAATTACTAAGGACGTATCATGATGGACTCACCAGGAAGTCTATATGCTAGATGATCTATTATGTTAGGTGCCGTCAAATATGGATTTTTCTTTATTCTTTGTTTACTGGGTATTGGCCAGACATTCTTGTATTTAAGGATAAAGAAAATGTGGTCTTTACTCGATGTGGTGGAAGGGAAGATTACATCGTCATTTCTCTATGATTTAACTGACAGAGGCACAGGTTTTAGGGAGTACGAAGCGATAATAGAATTTAAATACAACTATCAAGGCAAAGCGTACGATTCGAAAAATCCTGTGTTGAGAAGCCCTCAAACTTTTCCTAATTACCGTTTTGAAAGGGAGTTACTTGAAAAATACAAAGAAGGAGCCAGTTGTGAAGTTAGAGTCCATCCCGACGCTCCAGAGCTGGCATTTCTTGAGATTGCGCCGATGAGTAAGGCTTCTATCGTTATTTTGCCCTTAACGATTTTAGGATATTTGGCTTATCTGACAGGCGCTTTTTACTACCTTAAAAATGCTGTTCAGGCGTTCGTGTAAGGCTTGCAGTAAGCGAAAGAACAGATCACTAATACGGCACACCACCCCATAATTTGACTAGACAGAACCCTCACACAAACATGTACATTGGCGAAGTTTCTAAGATAACCGGGGCATCTATCAAGGCCATTCGATTCTATGAGGAGCTCGGATTGTTGGCGCAAGTAGGCAGGTCTGGTCGTTACCGCGTGTATAACGATACTCACGTATTACTCATTAGGCTCATTTTACAAGCCAAAGCCCAAGGCTTTAAATTGGCCGAAATCAAGCGCGCGATTTCATACCAAAATGAAAAAGAGCCATGGTTTCATGTTTTAAAACTGATTGAGCAAAAGCAGCAGTCTTTGTCTGAGGAAATATCGCGCAAACTCGAGCAAAGAGATACGTTATCGAAGATCTATTCTGAAATAGAAACTTGCTTATCCGTCAATCCAGAATGCCAACTTGAAGACACTGCTTGACTCTCCTCTATGGGGGAGGCTTTAGGCTTAGGCTGACAAATCAAACAAGGGGTCCAGCCATGTCATATTTTGTGTCTCGTTATCTATTGGGTTTCGCCATCCTGCTGAGCTTAGGCTTATTCGCAATAGCGTACTTCAACGGCTGGAATCTTGAACTAGCCGTCTTCCTCGGCACACTGTTAGCAGTATTCATCGGCCTGCTTGCCGAAAAATTTTTGCCATACTGGCCAGATTGGAATCGGAGCAAAGGTGATGTAAAGATAGACTTAGTGAGCGCTGTCGTGCTGGTTGCCATTATTGATCCGGCATTAAAAGTTGTTGGCCCAATAATTGTGGTGTTTATCTATGATTGGCTAGAACTTGGCTACGCTTCGTATCTTAGTGGTATGCCATTACTCGCTCAGATAGTTTTCGTGACCCTACTTGTGGAATTCGGCCGATATTGGTCACACCGTTTGCATCATGTCATCGAGTCGCTTTGGTGGCTGCATGCTATGCATCACAGCAGTAAGAGACTGTATGTAATTAACAACCTGCGTTTTCATCCATTAAACTACGTTCTGAACTTTTTTATCGGTCTGTTTCCCGTGTTGGTTCTGGCCCCAGCTTCTGAAGCTTTGCTGGCTTATCTGGCACTATCGCAGCCCATCCTGATGCTGCAACACGCAAATATTGACTTAAAAAGTGGGTGGTTAAACTACGTCTTCAGCACCAACGAATTACACCGTTGGCACCACTCTACAGACACCGCTAAGGCAAATTCCAACTACGGCAATGCGATTGTTCTGTGGGATCAAATTTTCGGTACGTTTAAGATTGAGAGTGTGCAAGATACCACTGAGCCGAGTGTCGGCCTTTTCGAATCGAGTAGAAACTATCCCGCTGATGCGGGTTACTTTAAGCAAATACTGCGTTCTGGTTACCATCCATTAAAGTCTCGAAAACGCTAAAGACTCCATGTTTCTTAAGCCCGTTTGTAATAGACGAACCTGCTTGAGCAAATCTTCGAGAATATTCACGCAGTTTCGCAAAGAGCTTAGCGTTCTTTAGCTCATAAAATTCCGTCACCAGAACATAAAAACGAGGTTCAATGTGACGGACTTCCTGAACTATATAGGCGGCGCTTGGGTAGCTGGCCCCAACACTATCGAGAATGTTAACCCATCTGATCTTTCAGATTTGATCGGACAGTTTGCTAGTGCCGATGGTGCGCAGACCGATGAGGCTATCGATGCAGCGTATTCGGCGTTTAGTTCTTGGCGTTATTCGTCAATACAACAGCGCTTTGATGTACTAGATAAAATCGGTTGTGAAATACTGGCACGCAAGGATGAGCTGGGCTTTATGCTGGCTCGCGAAGAAGGCAAAACCCTGGCTGAAGCAATTGGTGAAGTTGCGCGCGCTGGCCAGATATTTAAGTTCTTTGCCGGAGAGGCTCTGCGCATTAGGGGTGACTCACTGGCCTCTGTCAGACCTGATATTACCGTTCAGGTAGAACGTGAGAGCGTGGGGGTAGTGGGAATTATTACTCCCTGGAATTTCCCGATAGCCATCCCGGCCTGGAAGATCGCACCGGCACTCGCATTTGGTAATACGGTGGTATTTAAACCCGCAGGACTAGTCCCTGCCAGCGCCTGGAACCTCGCTGACATTATTGGTCGATCTGGTTTGCCCGACGGTGTGTTTAATATGCTTATCGGCACGGGTTCCACCGTGGGTAATGCAATCCTCACCAATCCTAAGGTGAAGGCGGTTTCTTTCACAGGTTCTACGAATGTTGGCGGTCATGTTGCCCAAATCTGCAGCGCTCGAGGTGCTAAATTTCAGTTAGAAATGGGTGGTAAAAACCCGTTAATAGTTAGCTCATCAGCCGATATAGACCTGGCCGTGGAGTGCGCCATCAATGGCGCCTTTTTCTCAACAGGCCAACGATGTACAGCGTCATCAAAACTGATTGTTGATTCTTCCGTGCTACCTCAATTCACGGATGGAATGTTAGATAGGTTATCCGAACTGAATGTGGGGAACGCGCTAGAGTCGGATACGCATATTGGCCCGGTCGTATCGCCCGAACAACTTCGGCAGAACCTTGACTACGTTGAAATCGGTAAAGCCGAGGGTGCAACACTCGCCTTCGGTGGTGAAGCGCTTAGTCTTCAGCGGCAAGGTCACTACATGTCGCCCGCCTTGTTCGTTGAAACTTCAGGCGAAATGCGGATCAATCAGGAAGAAATGTTTGGCCCAATCGCGACCATTATTCAAGCCAATGGATTCGATCATGCCATAGATCTGGCAAACCAAACTCAGTTCGGGCTTTGTGCGGGCCTCTGTACTACTAACCTTAGCGAGGCGAAAAAATTTCAAAGGCTGAGTCAGGCGGGCATGACCATGATTAATCTGCCGACGGCTGGTGTTGACTATCACGTGCCTTTTGGTGGCATTAAGGGTTCCAGTTACGGACAGCGGGAACAAGGTTCGTATGCCATTGATTTCTATACCAATATGAAAACTTCATATCTGAACGCTTAAATTTTCGGCCTAAGGAAAAAAGAATAATGAACCAAATTAAACCGATTTTTCGTGGCTGTATGCCAGCATTAATGACGCCTTGTAACGAAGCTCGAGAGCCAGATTTCGAGGCTCTGGTCGAGACTGCGCAGCATCTTATCTCGCAGGGTATGAGCGCTGTAGTTTATTGTGGCTCGATGGGCGATTGGCCTTTGCTCAGTGATGCAGAACGTCAAGCTGGTGTGGAGGCTTTAGTCAATGCGGACTTGCCAGTGGTTGTTGGCACCGGAGCGCAAAACACCAAGCTAGCCGTGAAACACGCAGAGCACGCTGCTAAAGTCGGCGCGCGTGGTTTGATGGTCATCCCCCGAGTCCTTTCAAGAGGAAGCTCGCCTACCGCTCAGGCGTTTCACTTTTCTTCCGTTTTGTCTGCGGCTGCCGACTTGCCAGCGGTTATCTACAACAGCCCATACTACGGTTTTGAGACCAAGGCGGATTTATTTCAGCAATTGCGAAAAGAGCACTCTAATCTGGTTGGTTTTAAAGAGTTTGGCGGAGCCCGCTCCTTGAGCTATGCAGCCCAGCACATTACCAACGAAAGTGAGGACGTGATTCTAATGGTGGGTGTTGACACACAAGTTATTCATGGCTTTTTAAACTGTGATGCCCAGGGTGCCATTACTGGTGTGGGTAATGCTCTGCCAAGGGAGATTCTTTGCTTGGTGGGCTTGTGTGAACAAGCAAAGTCTGGAGACCCAAAGGCAAAAAAATTGGCCGTTGAGTTAAATGATGCTCTTAGTGTCTTATCTCAATTTGATGAGGGACCAGATTTGGTTCTTTACTACAAGCACTTGATGGTTCTAGAAGGGTATGAAGCCTATCGCCATCATTTTAATCCACATGATCAACTCACACCTAGCCAGCGGCGGCATCTTGATAACCAGTGGCGGCAATTTAAAGCGTGGTGGGGCGCATGGTCATTGCAAAACAATGAACATCTCGAGCTTGCGGTGGCCTAAGATGATCGAAGTCATAGATTCACATACAGCGGGCGAACCCACTCGGGTGGTTATCAAGGGCGGTCCGGATTTAGGAACGGGCCCCTTGTCTGAGCGAGTTGCTAGATTTAAATCTGCCCATGATCATATTCGGCAAAGTATTGTATTGGAGCCGCGCGGGAGTGATGCCATGGTAGGCGCGTTGTTGTGTGAGCCGACGGAACCTTCTTGTATCACTGGCGTTATCTTTTTTAATAATACCGGCTATTTGGGTATGTGTGGCCATGGTCTAATCGGTGTGGCGGCCACTTTAAACTACCTGAAAGGCATACCCGCTGGCGTGCACAAAGTAGAAACGCCGGTCGGTATTGTAGAGTTTGAGATGCACGCATCTAACAAAGTCACCATCTGCAATGTGCCCAGCTATTGTTATAAAAAAGACGTAACGATTTTCGATGACCAGCTAGGCGAGCTACGAGGCGACGTGTGTTGGGGTGGCAACTGGTTTTTTCTAGCCAATACGCCATCGATATCATTGCGCAGAAAGAATATTCGAGAACTTGAGAATGCTGCGAAACGCGTAAAAGAGTGTCTGAATCGTCAAAACATCACGGGGGCAAATGGTGAAGAAATTGACCATATCGAATTTTTCGATGTGCCTGAACTACCAACGTCAGACAGCCGAAATTTTGTTCTTTGCCCCGGCGATGCTTATGACCGCTCTCCTTGCGGAACCGGAACCAGCGCAAAGCTAGCAAGCTTAGCGGCACGAGGACAACTTGAACCTGATGTGCCTTGGGTACAAGAAAGCATTATCGGCAGCGTATTCACGGCCAGTTACCAAGACCTGGGTGACGGTTACATTCTGCCATCTATATCAGGCAGCGCTTACATTTGCGGAAGTACTCAGTTGGTTAGGCAGTCGAATGACCCCTTTGTAAATGGCATAGCATGACTGTGCATTCCAGATCTGAATCAGTTCTAATCGTCGGTGGTGGCGTCATTGGCATCGCCTGCGCGCATTACCTGAGCGAGGCAGGGTATAACGTGACTGTGGTCGATCGAGGAGCGGTCGGTTCGGGTTGCTCTTACGCCAATTGCGGGCATTTATGCGGAAGTCACTTATTACCGCTTAACAGCCCTGATGCACTGAGAAGAGGGTTGAAGTCATTCTGGATGAAAGACTCTCCATTCACGTTGGACCTTCGTTTTCGTAAGGACCTACTAAAGTGGCTAATACAGTTTGCGCGCTACTCGACTTCTGAGCGGATGTTCAGTTTGGCGGCAAAACTGCAGCCGCTCCTGGATTTGTCCATGCATGAATACCAATCCATTTTTTCTTTATTCGAAACAGATAATCAGAACTTGGGCTTGCTCTATGTCTATGACTCTGCAAAAGAGGCGGAAGGTTTTAATCAAATCAATGAAGAACTTGCTCAACGCTTTGGGGTTGAGGCTGAGTTTATGAACGGCGATCAGTTGACGTCGTATGATCCAGGCTTTAGAGCCGGCTTGGCCGGTGCCTTTCACTACAAAGACGACACACAGATTGATCCAGGTCGGCTGCTGGTAGATTGGCGATCCTACCTTGAACAGAAAAGCGTGAGTTTTGTAGAGCAGTGCGAGTTAATCGGCATAGAAAAAAAGCAGCATAGAGTTGCCTCAGTAAAGACTACTCATGGGGTGATGGAGGCTGATCACTACGTGATAGCTACCGGAGCTTGGACTGCTCAGTTGTCGACTTTGTTATCTATGCATATCGCTATTCAGCCCGGCAAGGGGTATTCGCTTACTTGGCAGAAAGATCCAAACCATCCCAAAACCCCAGCCTATTTTTTGGAAAAAGGAGTTGGGATTACCAGCTTTAAAACTGATTTTCGAGTTGGCGCGCTGATGGATGTTGTGGGCTTTGATATTGGCCTATCAGAACGCCGTCTCCGATATATGTTGGATGCGATATCTCCCTATATTGAGACGAATTTACCCGAATTGTCCCAGTGTAAGCAATGGTTAGGCTTTCGACCCTTAACGTGGGATAGCTTGCCCATAATTGGCCGAGTGCCCAGTCTTGACAATATGATACTTGCCACCGGACACCACATGCTGGGGATGACACTGGCACCTAGCACCGGTAAGCTGGTTGCCGAATCAATCTCAGAATCGGTTCACACTGTGGATATCAATCCATATAGTCCCGTCCGCTTTTAGCCCGCTCGCAAAGGGGTGAGCTGTTGCCGATAATTGGCTGGAGACATGCCAGTGGTTTTACGGAATTGTCGAGTAAAGGTGCTTTGGTCAGAATAGCCTACGTCGAGTGCAATCTCGGCAATTTGTCTATCGGTAGAAACTAGGGCACGTTCGGCTTTATCGATTTTGGTTTTAAGTAACCACTGGCCTGCGGTAAGTCCAAAAACACGTTGTACGCAGCGGTCGAACTGAAATGGAGACATGGCAGCGCTGGAGGCAATGTCTTGAATCTTCACGTTTTGGTCTAGATGCGTTTCGGTGTACTGAATCGCGTTCTGCAGACGCCGGTATTCACTGGACGAGAGATTGGGCATTTTTAAGTCTTGAGAAATGCCCACTAAACCGATGATGTTACCCTCTTTACCTTCCAAAGGGAGTTTATTGGTAATACACCAGCCGGGTTCTCCAGTACGATAGGCATGAAGCTCCAACAAGTTGAGTAGTGGAATGCCGGTATTGATCACGTCAGCATCTTGCTCTTCGTATCCTTCACCGTATCGACGACCGTGTAATTCACTGGCTTTCTTGCCGATCAAGTCTGATTTGTTGTTGACTCCACAGCGCTCTACCAGCGTGGCGTTAATTGTTACGTACTTGCCTTCAGCATCCTTGATGAAGTAGACAATATCAGCCAAGCAATCGAACAATTGCTCTCCGGTATATGGGTCTTTGAGTTGATTTAGAAACTCTTTCAATTACTTGTGCTCTTTACCGTTTTGATGCTGTATTTCATAGAAAAACTCGGTCTATTTTCATTGCTCATGGGTAAACGAAGATAGGCAATACTTCCATAATATTGTGCCAGTTTTTGCCAAGAGACTATACACCGTCACGGAATAGACTGAGGCTAACAAGTTAACCCTTGTTGTTGTACTACTTATCTCCCCTCAACCGCTTATTGACCCCATTAACTCGAGCGGTAAATTTTTGCCACCGCGGTTTCGGCCGCGGTGGGCCTTCTCACCAGAGTGCTAATCCACGTTACAAATGCGACATTTTTTGGCACACTGGGGGCTGCTAGATAACAACAATCATAAGGCTCACCATGGAAATTGGCATTTTCATTTCGTTAGGCGCGTATTTTGTCGCCATGCTAGCCATTGGCTATTACTCCTACGTTAGAACCAACAATGATGTGTCTGGATTTATGCTGGGTGGGCGCAGTCTTGGTCCATCGGTCACCGCGCTCTCGGCTGGTGCTTCCGACATGAGTGGGTGGTTGTTGATGGGTCTACCCGGGGCTCTGTATGTGTCAGGTCTAGCTAATATTTGGCTGATTGGAGGACTGATAATTGGCGCGTATCTGAATTACCTGTGTGTTGCTCCTCGCTTAAGGCTCTATACCGAAATCGCAAATGATTCAGTCACCATCCCTGAATTTTTTGAAAATCGTTTTGCTGATAATAGTCACTTAATCCGACTCGTTTGTGCAGTGGTTATTGTGGTGTTTTTTGCGATATACACCACTTCAGGTGTGGTAGCGGGTGGCAAACTTTTTGAGAGTTCGTTTGGCCTTGACTACAACCTAGGAGTTTTTGTGACCGCTGGCGTGGTCGTAGCCTACAGCACATTCGGTGGCTTCCTAGCGGTCTCGACCACGGATTTTATCCAAGGATGCATCATGTTTGTGGCCTTGATTTTGGTGCCGATCGTAGCGCTTACCAGCGTTGGAGGAGTCGGCGAAGCCACGTCACTTTTGGACTCAGTGAATCCTGGCTTGCTAAGCATTGAAGGAGTGGGTTTGATCGGTATTGTCTCGGCGGCCGGGTGGGGGCTTGGATACTTTGGACAGCCTCATATTATCGTTCGGTTTATGGCGATTCGGTCGGTATCAGAAGTAAAAACAGCACGACGAATTGGTATGAGTTGGATGGTCGTATCCTTGATTGGCGCCTGCATGGTGGGCCTTAGCGGTGTGGCGTACATTGCCAAAACCGGTAGCAGTTTGGCTGATCCAGAGACGATCTTTATCTTTTTTGCCACCACATTGTTCCATCCATTGATCAGCGGCTTCCTTTTGGCGGCGATTTTGGCCGCCATTATGAGCACCATCTCTTCTCAACTATTGGTGACTTCCAGCTCTCTTGTGGAAGACATAGTGCATACATTTTTTAAGAAGGATGCTTCATCGGCTCAGCGCGTTGTCATGGGACGTATTGCTGTTGTAGCCGTCGCTCTGCTGGCGGTGGTGTTGGCGCAGGATAGCAATAACACTATTTTGTCTTTGGTAAGTAACGCCTGGGCTGGGTTTGGTGCAGCATTCGGACCAGTGGTAATTTTGAGCCTCTTTTGGCGTCGGATGACACGTTCGGGTGCCATGGCTGGTATTGTGACAGGGGCACTAACAGTGTTAGTCTGGATTTACGCTCCATTGGGTGAGGGTGGATCTTCGCTAAGTGCGGTTATGTACGAGCTGGTCCCTGGATTCATTTTGGCATTTGTTGCTAGTGTTGTGGTCAGCCTTGTATCCAAAGAACCCAGTGCCGAGTTGCAACAAGACTTCGAAGAAATGAAAGCTGGACTGAAAGAAGTATGACAAATAGCCGTAAGCCAGAGTCAAAACGACATAAGCGCCTTGATCGAATAGATCGCGCTATCTTAGCCGCATTACAAGAAGACGGAAGGATCTCAAACGTTGCGCTAGCAGAACGAGTACATCTGAGTCCGAGCCCCTGTCTCGAACGTGTAAAACGTCTAGAGGCAGCCGGTTACATCGATGGCTACAAGGCTAAGTTAAATGCATCCAAGTTGGGGTATGGCAAGGTTGCCTTTGTTCAAGTAACCCTAGAGCGAACCACTGAAGATGTATTTCTGGATTTTAAACAGGAAGTAATGCAAAGCCCCCATGTGTCAGAGTGTCATATGGTGGCGGGTGGTTATGACTATCTAATCAAAGTCAGATTTGACGATATGGAAAACTATCGAGCCGTACTAGAGAGAGTGGTCAGATTTCCTGGCGTCTCGCAAACGCACACCTACATGGTCATTGAACAGGTAAAGGTCGAAGCAGACGTACCAATAGACACTCAAACCCGATAGTCGTTAAATTTCGATAACAGCACGATCTTTGGTTTGTTTATCGAAAAAACAAAGTAAATGATAGTAATTCGCATTTACAAGTAGTTGTGGTGGTGTTATTCTAGCGACATCAGTTAGATATCGAGACCACTTATGTTTGTTTGTCTTTGTAAATCGGTTACCGACCACGAAATTCGCGATGCAGTAGATGCAGGCGTATGTTCGTTCGAAGACATGCAAGAGCGCTTAGAAGTCAGTACCGTATGTGGTGCTTGCACGTGCGAAGTAAAGCAAATTCTAAAAGCAAAATTGGAAAAACGAATTGCCGCTTCAGTGTCTTCCGTTGCAATTCCTTTAGGCGTAGCTCCTACCGCCTAGGCCACTCTCTAGGCTTGTCGTCAGCCGGCTTCAGCGCTTCTGAGATAGAGCTTAATCACTCGCGCTTTACACCCTGTTGTTTAGTTTGTTCTCCAAGTATACTCACGCCTGGGTAAAATAGTTTTCTTGGGTGTCATCAAGGATGAGAGTACTTCTTTGCATTGCGCTGTTATTCCTATCTTCTTTATCGAATGTTCAGGCTGATAAGCCAACTCAGGTTTTTCCGCTTGAGTACTACTTAACGCCGAGCGACTACCTGAACGTCGAACTCTCTCCAGACGGAAAACATTATGCCGTGCGTGTTCGAGACAATGGTAGTGTCTATCTTCTGATCTACAGCAGTGACTCTAAAGAATTAGTGGGCGCTGCGAGACCCGGTACACGCAACGAAATTAAAGGTATGAAGTGGGTTGCTAATGATCGCTTAGTTTATGACTACGGATACGACTATAGACGCTTAGACACTACGCGATCGTCCGGCGAGCTTTTTACCGTCAACCTAGATGGCTCTATCAACAGGCCCGCAGCGGGCATTAGAACCTCAACAATGCAATATCACACTAGTGGAGGTCTCGGATCTGAAAATAATATTAAAAAAGCGGAGAGAATGGCGACATACAAGCTGATTGATCCGCTTTTGGACGATCAAGACTATGCGTTGGCTGTCGCTTATCCGTGGGATACAACCCGGAATATTCTGGTCGACAACCGAGAACAAGATCCACTTATTATGAAGGTTGGCCTTTGGCGAGATTGGAAAAACCGAACCAAGAGAGTTGAGTCGATTCCGCTCAAAAATGGTGTTCCAGTTGTTGGTCCAAATGGAAGCATTAACTTCGTATACAAAAGGGACTCAAACTGGAATATTCAAACCTATTATCGTGAAAACCCCAAATCACCTTGGGTGATGGCCAGCGAGCAATTCGGTGGTGCATTTGAGCACGCTTATCCAGTCGCAATCAGTGCTGACGGCGGCAAGGTCTTTCTTTATGGGCCGAGAGAAGAAGACAGCGTATTGACGATCTTTGAGTTCAATCTTCAAACCAAGTCGATTCGGCCGATGTTTGACAATGTGGTTTCAATTATTGAATGGTCATTGGATTCTGATAATGAGCCATACATGGCATTTAGCTATCCCGATAAGCACAGCTACCACTACGATGAACTAAAAACTGGAAAAGTGGATATTAAAATTCACAAGCAGTTTGCAAAGAGTTTCAATGAGAGTGAGGTGCGTGTTCTACAAGGTGGAAATGCTAGCTCAAAAAGGGTGATTCATGTGTCCTCTTCAAACAATCCGGGAGAGTATTACCTTTACGATATTGACACGAGAAAGGCAGACTTTATTCAAGCAAACTACTCGTGGATGGACCCCAAGGATCTTGTTAGTAAACAACCCATCAAATTTAGAGCCAGAGACAATCAAGAGCTGCATGGATATTTGACCCTACCGGCTGGTGCGTCGGAAAAGCCATTGCCAGTCATTTTACTTGCCCATGGTGGACCACATGGTGTACGAGATCTTCCTGGTTACGATGCCAGAATTCAACTGTTAGCCAGCCGAGGTTACGCTGTTCTGCAAGTAAATTTCCGTGGCAGTTCTGGCTATTCCAATGACTTTGAGCGAGCGGGTTACAAGCAATGGGCTGGGATCATGCTTGACGATATTTCGGACTCGTATTCCTTTATTGAGTCTGATGACAGATTGGATGCCGAACGAGTTTGTCTTTATGGAGCCAGTTATGGAGCGTTTGCAGCTGTTTCTTTGGCAGCTAAGAATCCTGGAAAGTATCGCTGTATTGTCGCCGCTTCAGGTGTGTACGATTTACCACTTTTGTTCGATGTTGAGTACAGCGACATACCGGAAACAGAAGATGGAAGGAACTATCTAAAATTGGTAGTCGGAGACGATTTTGAGCAACTCAAACAACAATCGCCTATTTCTTTTGCCAAAAACATTAAAGAGCCCCTTTTGCTGATACACGGTATGCAAGACCAGCGAATTTCAGAGACCCAATCACTTAGGTTTAAGGAGGCTTTGGAAGAGGAAAATCTTAAACCGACATGGATCGGAATAGGTTCAGCCGGACACAAAGCAGAAAGTCTGAGGAATAGGAAAAAGGCGTTTGAAGCCATATTGGGCTTTATCGAAGATCACCTTAAAACATAAAACTAATTCAAATATGAAAAAAACTCTGTTGCTTTTCGTAATGCTGACTAGCGTGGTCGGTTTTTATAGCCATGCGAGTAATGAGCTACCAATCGAATACTTTGTAAAACGTAGTGACTATCTGGATTTAAAAATATCACCGGATGGTAAACACTATGCGGCAAGGGTTCGCGACGACAAGATGGTTTATTTATTGATTATCAGGTTGTCCGATGGGGAAATTGTTGGTGGAGTAAAACCTGGAGCGGATAACGAAGTTGCCAGTGTCATGTGGGCCAATAACGAGCGATTGATTTACACCTTTGCTGAGAAAAGCCGACGTTATGATTCGGCTGGCTACACAGGGGAATTGTTTGCGGTAAATATAGATAGCTCAAAAAATAAGTTGCTGGCTGGATATCGCGCTGACGATGCGGAAACTGGGCGTCGAATACATCATCAAAAGTCAGCTAGAGCTACTCACTATGTCTTGAATACTTTACCCGATAAGGAGCGAAAGGTTCTGATTATCGAACATCCTTGGACTTTAGATGGATATTCTTTTTATGATTATCGAAGGCGACCTCCAATAGTCAGCGAGCTCGATATATTTACTGGTAAGAAGTCGAATAAGGAGACAATACCTTATCCGGGAGCAAGAGTTTTTGCCGATGATTCTGGAAACGTAAAATTTTTGACGTGGAGAGATCAGGAGGATGTCGTAAAAGCGTTTTATCGTGAAAACCGCAAGGCTGATTGGCAGGATATTACTGAAGCTTTTGGCGATCATTTGGACGACTTTCATGCTGTTGGAATTAATAAGACGGGGACCAAAGTATTTTTAGAAGGTAAGCTAGATCAAGACCCAGCTGAGACGGTCTATGAGTTTGATCTTTCAACGAAGAACTTAGTAAAGCTCTTTGAACCAAATGTTGATTTGTACGGATGGGAGCTGGATGAAAATGACGAACCGATCGTTGGTATTAGTTTTCCTAACGATGCTGTGTATCACTACGCGAAGGGCAAGGAGTCCTCGGCAATGGTTAAGATGCACAAGTCTCTAAATAAAGCATTTAAAGGGCAGAGAATTTGGTTTGCAAATCAGACAGATGATGGAAGTAAGTTAACGTTTAAGGTTTATAGCAGTACCAATCCTGGCGAATATTATGCTTACGATACGAATACTAAAAAGGCGGATTTTCTGTGGGCTAACTACTCATGGATTGATCCTAGATTAATGTTGCCCAAATTGAGCTTTACAGCCAAGGCGGAAGACGGCACACCTCTGAACGGTTATATAACCCTTCCCAAGGTCCAGAAAGAAGGTGTTTTACCTCCTCTGGTTGTGCTGCCTCATGGCGGGCCGCATGGAGTTCGCGACTATCCATTTTTTGATAGCGAAGCGCAGCTTTTAGCCGGTCGAGGCTACGCCGTTCTGCAGATTAACTTTCGTGGAAGCGACGGATATACCCAAGAATTTCGAGAGGCTGGTTATAAGCAATGGGGAGGTCTGATGATCGAGGATATAGTCTCAGCAACCAGGCAAGCTGTATCGAGAGGACTCGTGGATGGGAATCGAATGTGTATCTACGGCGCTAGCTACGGTGGATTTGCCGCGCTTCAAGCTGCAGTAAAAGCACCAGACCTGTTTAAGTGCACTGCGGGTTATGTCGGTGTATATGATCTCGAGATGATGATGAGTAAAGGCGATATTCCCAAACGCTTTTCAGGTCCTGGATACTTAAAGCGTGTACTGGGAGCCGATCAAGAGCAACTTAAGAAATTTTCGCCGGTAAACCACGTGGATCAAATTAAAGCTGACGTGCTGTTGATCCACGGAGATGAAGATATTCGAGTGCCGAGCGACCATGCTAAAGTCATGCGTAAAGCTCTCAAGAAGGTTGGCAAGGAACCCAAGTGGCTCTACCTTGGAAATGTAGGGCATGGCGCTGTCAGCATGGAGAATAGATTAAAGGTCTATCAAACACTGCTTGAGTTCTTAGATAAAAACATCGGAGCCAGCAGCCTCCAGCATTAAATGATGCGAATGCAATCAATTGAGTGTTGACATTTCGATTCACTTAAATGAGAATGATTATCATTAGCATTTAAGTGAATATACTATGGCAATGACAACACTGAGAATAAAGACAAAGGACTATGACTGGGTTATTCCGGCAAGATGTGACTTTGTTCGATTGATAATAGAGCAGCAAAAATTGCGCGCCGAGCAACTAACCTTTGCATCAGCACAAGAGTGCGAATGCTTAACCAAACAACTGTCTCTGATTGCGATGGCCGATGAATGCTTACATCAAAAGCCATCAATTATCTCAGAGTTCTCAAGATCTCTGGTAAAGCGTCAAACAGCTATGGAGTGGGGTGTTCAATGATTCATTCAAAGCATTCTTGCGAACAGGATCGTGTTGCGGATGAAGCGGGCTTTGACGATCTGATGGCGGACCTGTTCGTGATCGTTACTCATTATAGTCTGACACAGTGTCAGAGCGTCTTGCCTAGGATTGTCGATCGTATTCATGCGTTAACTCACCACGCCGAAATCGAGTACTACCCCAAGCAGCTGAAAGTTTTGCTAAAAATGCAATCGCTTTGGCGAACCCGACTGTTTAAAGCCGAGCTCGCACAAGTTAGGCACTAGCTACTTCATCTAAATTGAATAGCTGAGTATTGCCGCCTTTGGCGACTAAATTATCGGTCTTAGTCCGTTCTGAGCTGAGATAGCTAGCGTACCAATCAAGATTTTCGCTAATCAAAATTGATTCGTCGTATTCCACCAGAGGTGTGATAGCACCGTCTCTGTTGGCTACTCGTTTGCGGTATTCGAATAGCTCTGGATGCGACGCGTGAATCATGATGGCCCGATGAGCCTTATTTGTTACACGTGCAAGAACGTTCTCCTCATTGAGATGGATCTTGCTGTGTAAAGACTCTGGTACATTAAGCAAAACGGCATCCAGTTGAGCTTGATTGGCTATGTTGCGCACCGTGAAGGTCACGCTGTTGCCCAATGCCAAAGCAAGGTTGCACGCGGCAACCAGCTCCTTCAACGGTGTTTGTTCATTAAGCACAAACAATACGCTGCCTACAGGAATATGACTTAATAAGTTTTCTTCACCAGTAGGCCCTGGCATCTCTACAATGCGTTTGCCTGCAAATCGATCATGGATTGTGTCGTTCTTATAGGTGCTGCCTTGCTCTGCCGCTTGCAAAAAGCGAAGCAGATAGTTTGGCCCACCAGCTTTGGGTCCAGTTCCCGATAAGCCGTGTCCACCAAAGGGATTTACACCGACCACGGCGCCGATGATATTTCGATTTATGTAAGTGTTCCCAGCAATCGTTTGGTTAAAAAGATGGTCAGCGAAGGCACTAATTCGAGAGTGAACACCAAAGGTCAAACCGTAGCCGGTACCATAGATGTCGTTTATCACAGCTTTAAGCTCCGACATTTGATAGCGAACGATGTGAAGAACAGGACCAAAAACCTCCGACTTTAATTCTTTGATCGAATCAATTTCGATCACTGTGGGGGCGAAGAAGCAGCCGTCCTCGGTGCTTTCGTGCAAAGCAGCGGAGAAAATCCGTCTTGCCTTGGGCGTAATATAATCTAGGTGTTGCTTCAGTCTCTCCCTCGCAGTTTGATCAATAATCGGGCCGACATCTGTTGCGATTGAATCTGGTGATCCAACCGTTACAAGATCAAGCGCGCCTTCAAGCATGGAAATCACATTGTCGGCGATCTCTTCTTGAAGATACAGGACCCGCAGGGCAGAGCAGCGTTGCCCTGCGCTGTGAAAAGCTGAAGCAACAACATCATCCACCACTTGCTCAGGGAGCGCCGTCGAGTCGACAACCATGCAGTTTTGACCACCAGTCTCAGCAATAAACGGTATTTTAGGTCCTACTCGATTAGCAATTTGACTCTCGATGATTTTTGCTACCGCCGTTGAGCCCGTAAACGCCACTCCGCCCAGCTTAGTGTCTGTTAACAGTCGATTGCCTATTTCAGGACCATCGCCAATGATGAGGTGCAAAGCGGCAGTAGGCACTCCAGCTTCATGCATAAGTTGCGTGACTCTGGTGGCAATGATTGGCGTCGGGTCTGCCGGTTTTGCAAGTACTGTGTTGCCGCATGCTAACGCTGCAGCTATTTGACCAGTGAAGATGGCTACCGGAAAGTTCCAAGGACTGATGCATAAGAAAACGCCCTGACTTTGAAGGCTTTCATGCTTCCGCGACTCCTGCGCGTAGTATCGGCAAAAATCGACTGCTTCACGTATTTCGGATACACAATCGCCGATGGTCCTACCGGCTTCTCTGTTTATCAAGCCAATAAGTTCAACAGCATGTTGCTCTAGTGTGTCAGCCACTCTTTCGAGTACTTCCGCTCTCTCTTTGGCCGGGGTGAGAGACCAGGCGCTGACGTATTGATGAGCAGATTCGAGTGCGCGATCCAAGCTTTCGCTTGTCACCTTGTGGAAACTCCCTGCTGGCGAACTTAACCTTGTAGGATTAATTGATTGCTGTGCCTCTGAGAGAATTGCGTTGCCGTCAACGATAGAGTGGCCCGTTAGTACCTCTGACTTAATACGCTGGCACTGCTCGATGATTGCATCGACATCCATCTCGTCGTCAAGATCAAAGCCAATTGAATTTTTCCGCGAGGTGCCGGCATTAATGAAAATATTCGCCGGAGTCGGTATTTTGCTGTGTCGAAACGAATCGAACTGTGAAGCTTCTTGGTAGCAATCGTTCACCAGTGAACGAGAATCAAAGTCGGGGTCAAGAAACCGATTTACAAATGAGCTGTTGGCACCGTTCTCTAGCAATCGACGAACCAGATAGGGAAGCAAGTCTCTGTGTTGGCCGATGGGGGCATAAACCCTCAAAGGCGAGCGCTTTTCTTCGTTGCCGTCGGCGATATGTTTATACAGAAGTTCGCCCATTCCGTGCAGACGTTGAAACTCAAATTGATCCGTTCCAATATTTTTCGCCAGCGCCTCGACTGCAATGGCAGTATGAGCGTTATGGGTGGCGAACTGAGGATATATATTGTTGGTGTTTTCTAGCAGGATCTTAGCGCAATGCAAATAGCACACGTCTGTATTTACTTTTCGCGTAAATACTGGGTAGTCCTTAAAACCTTGCTCTTGAGCGAGTTTGATTTCGGCATCCCAATAGGCACCCTTAACCAAGCGAACCATGATGGTTCGATTATTTTGTCTGGCAATCTCAACCAACCATTTGGCCAAGGCTGGTGAGCGTTTTTGGTAAGCCTGCATGACAAATCCCAAACCGCGCCAACCCGACAGTTCTGGGTTCTCGCACAGCGCTTGAAATATATCCAGAGAGAGCTCCAATCTAGCGGCTTCCTCGGCATCGATGCTCAGGCCAATATTGTGTGCTTTCGCTTTAAGACACAGTGACGTGATTCGCGGCAGCAGATCTCGCATTACGGTTTCTCTGTGCGCAAAATGGTACTGAGGATGCAGCGCTGACAGTTTAACCGAGACCCCATGAGCCTGAATCACGCTTTGCGATTCATTTAAAGCGCCAACATGATCAAACGCCTCGCTGTATGCTTGGAAATAGCGATCAGCATCCTGCATCGTTCGCGCGCCTTCGCCGAGCATGTCGAACGAAAATCGAGTGTCTGGATTGTCAGCGAGTTTTATTCCGCGCTTGATTCCCTCATCGATGGAGCGTCCAAGAACGTACTGTCCTCCCATCAACTTCATGGCTTGCAGCACGGCTAAGCGTATGACGGGTTTGCTGAGCTTGTTCGATAGCTTGGCAAACCAAGTTGTTTGCGATCTGAGCAATTCTTTGTCCAGCTCGACCAATTTGCCTGTAAGAACTAGTCCCCAAGTTGAAGCATTCACTAACCAAGAATCCGATTTTCCAGCATGCTGGAGCCATTCGCTATAGCCGACTTTCTCGGCTATCAGTCTGTCAGCGGTCAGTTTGTCGGGTACTCGCAACAAGGCTTCCGCCAGACACATCAGTGCAACACCTTCTTGATTGGATAAGCCGTATTCCTGCAGAAAAGCATCTAGTAGCGTTTGGCTTTTCTTGTCTTCTCGACACCGATCGACCAATTCGGCCGCTTGATCTACCACAATTCGACTGTCTTCTGGAGACAACACTGGGTCTTGCAGCAGTTTGCTTACAAACGCATGTTCTTCACAGTGTTTAAGTTGTTTTAGCTCTTCTCTGATTTGTTCTAGCGACGGTGCCGGCATGGAATCATTAAATTCAAACGTTGGATATCTCTACATTATCTGAAATGTTGGTGATCGAATAATCTTTTATAAGTCTGTTTATACAAAATTTTTCGCTGTAAAAAGCCAAGATTGCAGTTCTTAACTCTTTAGATTTGTTCCCTAAATACTAATTCTGTATGGCCTTGAACCTGACTGCCTATTAGCTTGCGAAGTTGCTTTAGCTCTTGTTTTGCATCCGATTGTGAGTATGGTTTGCTTGCAATATTTCCCCAAACTGGATTTGGCCAAACCGAATCGTGTTGATATCGAACGATGTGGTGCAGGTGTAACTGCGGGACCATATTGCCTAAGCTGGCGACGTTGAGTTTGTCTCCTTTGTAGTGCTGCATTAGTAACTGTGCGATAAACGAAGATTCCTTCTGAACTAATCCATGATCCTTTATACTTAGCTCGTAAACTTCCCTTATTCCAGCGCGCTTAGGTACCAGAATGAGCCAAGGCAAAAGCCTGTTGTTCATCAACAATACTTTGCAAAGTTCTAACTCGCCTACGACAAAAGTATCATTAGCGAGAGTGGGATGCAGCTTAAACAATTTTCAAAATGCGATTACATGAGTTCATCGAGATTAGATCAGATACTTGAAGAGATAGCGAGTCACTCGAATCCCCCAGTGCATTTATGGACGCCTGATCATCAAGGTGATATCGACATACGAATTGATGTCAATGCTAACTGGTTTCATGAGGGTGAAGTGATCGCCCGGGACAAGCTTGTTCAGCTCTTTTCGACGATATTGTGGTCCGAAGGTGATGATTTTTTTCTGGTCACTCCCGCTGAGAAGTTGAAGATTGTCGTTGAAGACGTGCCGTATGTTGTCCATCAAATGGAAAAGGTGGATGAATCATGGGTTGCTACTACCAACACGCATGAGCGCTTAGTTATCAGCGAAGAGCACCCAGTTCAGTTGCGTTATTTTCTGAACGAATGGATACCTTATATTCGAATCCGCTACGATCTTTGGGCCCGAGTAAATCGCAGTATTTATTACCAATGGGTAGAGGAAGCGCTGTCAATAGGCAGTGAGAATCTGGTCCTGACCAGTGCTGGTTACCACTTTGCCGTGGCAAAGCTGAGCGACGAAGCTGCCGATTAGTTCGCTGTGGCTTGTCTAAGTTGCAGAAAAACCACGAGCTTGCTGCTCTAGTATCGCTTGTTTGATGCGCTCATAACTTTCAAACCGTTTGGCGCCGATTATGCCTCTGTCGACGGCATCCAATACGGCACAGCCTGGCTCAGCCTCATGCTTGCAGTCTCTGAATCGGCAATGGCCTACTAACTCAGCTATTTCAACAAAACCAAGCTGCAGTTGATGCAAATCTATGTGCCAAAGGCTGAAGTCACGAATTCCAGGCGAGTCAATTAACTCCCCACCCGTCGGTAAATGAAACAATTTTGCTTGCGTTGTGGTGTGGGTTCCTTCGCCGGTTGTGTCTGATAGGTCCCCCACTGCAAGACCCGCGTTTGGTAACAAAGCGTTTACCAAAGACGATTTTCCAACTCCTGATTGTCCAACAATGATACTGGTACGGCGATCAATCACTTTCTCCAAATTGTTCAATTTTGGAGTCTGGTGACGAGAGCTGGTGACATGCAGCGAATTGTAGCCAAGTTCTGAGTAGATGCTTAACAATGCCTCGAATGAAGCCCTATTGTCTGTCGAAATTAAGTCCGCTTTATTCAGAATTAAGATTGGCTTTATGTCCATCAATTCAGCGGCCACCAAATATCGATCAATCAAGTTTGGTTGCGGTGCTGGTTGTGGTGCGATGACGATTAACATTTGATCAATGTTCGCTGCTACACCTTTGAGTCGTCCAAAGTTGTCAGGTCTCTCCAGTAGGTTGTGTCTTTCTAATCGGCTTTCGATAACCCCCGTTTTGTTGGCACCAGATCGCCATGTCACTCTATCGCCAGCGACAATTGTTCCCAGGTTTGTTCGGCTTACACACTGATGAATCGCACCTTTATCTTGTCCTTCGAGTGCCTCGATCTCAAAGTGTTTACTGTAGCGACAAATGACCAGACCGGTCTGTTCGCTAGACAAATCACCGGACTGCATTTGGCGAGAGAGGTTGCGCTCTTTCTTTTTCGCACGCTCATTGCGTTCCTGCTGAATCTTCTCGGCACGCCAAGCCTGACGGCGATTTAGCTTGCGCTGACTCATGTATTGATTAGACGTAGTTTGTAGCTGCGGGACATTTTCTTTATTTCGGCCTCTCTTTTGCATGCCGAAGAGCGATCTTTATGTTGCTCCGAATAGGTCAGGCTGACTGGGCGGCGAGTGCGGGTGTATTTTGCGCCTTTTTTATCGCAGTTGTTATGTTCTTTCAACCGCCTTTTTAGATCGGTTGTTACGCCTGTGTAAAGAGATGCATCGGCGCAGGTTACTATGTACACAGTCCAGTCGCTCATGTGCCTAGGGTCTTTTGTTAGCGGTTGTCATCATTCAAATTGTCTCGCAAATAGAGATATTTTGTTATCTAGATCAACATTATTGGCATTGCGGGCCTTTTTATTTAACAAAAATACTGACATGATGTATGTTATAGAGTCCAAATAATATTAATAACAACAATTTAAGAGAACAACCTACCATTTCGCAGCATGTTTTAATTTTATGGCATGTCGAGGTTAGGCGGACACAAGTGCTGGATTATTTAATCCGTGACGTACTAAGAGTATAAACGTACACTAGGTCGCATGAGTGAGGCGTTTGAAACTAGTACCTCTAAGTTTGGGGAACACGATTTGTTCTGCTAGGACTCTATCTTGGAACACTTGTAGTTCAAGGAGTGCTTCATCGCTCCTTATTTACGCACTGACTCAACGCGAATTTCTCTTGTTATATGTGTACTTGGAGGCAAGTAGCAATTTATGTCAGATAATACCCAGTCGGTTCCTTCTTCTAAGCCCGTCGCGAAAGTCATGGTTATTGATGATAGTAATACTATCCGCATGACTGCCGAGACGATTTTAAAGAAAGAAGGATATGAAGTGTTTACTGCAACAAACGGCTTTGAAGCTATGTCAGTAATTACCGATACCCGTCCAGACATCATCTTTGTCGACATCATGATGCCTAGACTTGATGGCTATCAGACCTGTAAGCTGATTAAGAATAATAGTTACTTTAAAAATACTCCGGTCATAATGCTATCCAGTAAAGATAGCTTATTTGATCGTGCGCGAGGTCGAGTGGCCGGCTCCGAACAACACATTAACAAGCCATTTACCAAGAGCGAATTATTGGAGGCGATCAATCGCTACGTTTAGACGCAGTGATTCTCCAAATACAATTATTGAGATTTAGATAGAACCAGTTAGAACACCGATATGCCTAATAAAACTATACTTGTCGTTGATGACTCTAAGACCGATTTTCTTTACGTCAAAAACATATTGGATCATGGCGGTTACACCGTTGAGTACGCCTCATCAGGCGCCGATGGAATCGCCGCCGCTAAAAAGATTAAGCCGGACTGCATACTTATGGATGTTGTCATGCCTGAGATGAACGGTTTCCAAGCCACCAGAGCAATTTCTAGGGCTCCAGAAACAGCATCAATTCCAGTGCTCATTTTGAGTTCAAAGTCTCAAGAGACCGACAAAGTGTGGGCGGAGCGACAGGGCGCTGTCGACTATGTGGTAAAGCCAGCAAACCCTAAGCTACTATTGAGCAAACTTAAATCTTTGCTCCAGTAATCAATATCATTTAAACAAAGGCCAGGAGAATAAGAGTGGCGGGAAACGCACCTTTTGAACTACTTACCGGAATGCGCGATGCTGCGGTTGCGCTGGCATCCGAAGGATTGGTTTATTCGACACAGTCTGCCGGTATTAAAAATATTGCTTACGTTGTAAATGGCGTGAACTTTTATTGCGATGCCAGAGATGTAAAGGAAGTTTCTACGTGTGATAGTTTGATGGTAATACCGCAAACTAAAGATTGGTTGCGGGGTCTGATTAATTCGAAAGGTGTTCTGTACTCGGTAACCGATTTATCTATTTTTGCAGGATACGGTCGTCCCGTACAGGCCAATAAAGGCCATCTGTTGCTGCTTAGTGACGCTTCCTCACAGTGCTCACTACTCGTAAATCGAGTTATCGGTTTTCGTTATTTTGATGATCTTAATAAGATCGCCGATTTAGAGTCGGTGATCGAGGCAGTGGATGGCTTGGCTCCGTTTGTTGAAGAGGGGCATCACGTCGATGGGGAGAACTGGTTTCGATTAGATGTTAACAAGTTGCTCGCTGCGGAGCAGTTCAGAGAAGTACAGTAAAGTTTTTCAATGATGATTGCCTAGTTAGTCATCATTGGTAGAGGTAGGAGCGCTTCGTGTGGTCGAAGCGTGGAAAATGGTAGATGTATAAACAGGCCACCACGTTAATTAGAGTGGTCGAAACAAGATAAAAGGTGGACAGCATGGGTGATCCTAAACAACAAGACAGCGAATTGCTCGAATTGAACAGCATTTCAGATGAATCGCTGGAAGAGCTTGAAGCACTCTATGAAGCGGCAGATCTCGAAGCTATGGAGAATGCCGAACAAGAAGATGAAGCTGATGATTCAGGCGGCGAAGCCGTTTCTTCATCGACCGGCCGGGCCTGGTTAATATTGACCGTTCTGGCTTTCGCGCTTGCCTTGGCTTCCACTTTGATTTTGACTCCCGCGGTTACGTCTCAGAAAGAACGGGTGAGTAAAGCGATCAACGCGGCAAACAAGGCTAATTTAGCGACATCGGTGGCTGCTCAGGCCTTGACGCAGAATGGAAGTTTCGCGCCAATTGCCAAAAATATGGAAGACGTAGAAGTCGCGGTGAATTCCTTAGTGTCAGGGGGGGCGATGTCAGAAACCTTGGCCACCACACTGTTCGGGAACGATGCCTACAATCAGGACGTACTTCAGAAGTTTGCTACATATAAAGCGGATAAAGAGCAATTTTTACTCTCTGAAAACGATGTGAGCGGCGCCAAGCAAGACGTTAACGATACGGCAGACCAGTTAACCCGAACTTTGGGTGACTCAATCAACTTTGTAAACGCCGTGGCGATTGAGGGTCGTAAGAAAGTTTCTCGAGAATCCAAAGACAAGTACTTATATTTGACCTCTGAAGCCTCCAACTTGAACGGTATCCTCGGCACCATGATTGCCGACATGCCGAAGTTTTTCCGTCAGGCTGAAGATCCGCAAAACACCCTCGATCGTGTGAATGGATTTATGGGGCGTTTGCAGGAATCTTTGGGGCGTATTGTCAGTAACTCCGCTGAAGTTGTTGGAACGGCAGCAGAGCCCTTGAGAGAGCAATACTCTGATATCGAATCTCGCCTTGCTACCTTGGGTGATCGAATTGGACCCTTGGCGGATTCAAGAGCCAGTTTACAAAAACTGATTCAAAGTAACCGTGATCTTATTGCATCGGTAGGTGCAGCAAGTAACCAAGGTGGAAATCTGCAATTACTCAGCAACCTATCTCAAGTGTTGCCATTGGTGTTGGCGGCTCTGGGTATTTTCTTTTTGTGGCGATTCGCCCAAGCAAGAGCGAGCCAGATTTCGATCCGTGACGCGGGTCTGGAAGAGACTCTTGCCGATCAACAAGAATCTATTTTGAAGCTGCTAGATGAAATGAGTGCGCTGGCGGATGGAGACCTAACGGTAGAGGCTGAGGTAACCGACCAGATTACTGGAGCGATCGCTGACTCAGTAAACTTCGCGGTAATTGAGATGCGCGAACTGGTATCCCAAATTAACCGTGCATCCATTGAGGTGGCGAATGAGTCAGAGTTGGCGGTGTCAAACGCCCAACAGGTATCACAGTCAAACGCCAGCCAGGCCCAAGAGATTTCCAAAGCGGCACAATTAATGCAGCAAGTGTCAGAGGGTATGAGGGTGATGTCAAACCAAGCCGACTCTTCATCGGCGATGGCGGCGGAATCGATGCAAGTAGCGGAACGTGGTGCACAAGCGGTACGTGACACGATCTCAGGCATGGAAGACATGCGAGAGCAGATTCAAGAAACGTCTAAGCGTATCAAGCGACTGGGTGAATCTTCACAGCGCATCGGAGACATCGTAGCACTGATTGATGACATTGCTGAACAAACGAACATTTTGTCACTAAACGCGGCGATTCAGGCATCGATGGCCGGGGAAGCTGGGCGTGGATTCGCGGTAGTATCGGATGAGGTACAAAGTCTGGCGGAACGTTCCACGGAAGCGACGAAGCGTATCGCAGAGCTGGTCTCAACGATTCAGAATGACACAAACGACGCGGTACTTTCCATGGAGAAAGCGACGCAACAAGTGGTTAGCGGAACGCGAGTTGCTGACTCCGCGGGTAACGCACTGGCTGAGATTGAATCGGCTTCCAGACAACTTTCTGAGCTTGTAAATGGCATTTCTAAAGGTTCGAATGAACAAGCAGAAACAGTAACAAAGGTATCGCAACAGGTAACGCAAGTAAGTGATTCGTCGACCGAGACATCCAGAAAAGCGCAGGATTCGGCGAACTCGATTGCGAAACTGTTGGAGCTTGCGAAGGATTTGGAAACCTCGGTTTCTCGATTCAAGCTACCAGCGAACTAACTGAGTTTGTTGCCTCAATCTGAAGTTTGCAGACAATTAATGTCAGCGAGAATTTGAACGAATACTGAGACCCGATATGGCCGTCTATTCGAATATAGATTTAGAGACCTTTAAGTGGGTAAGCCGTGAAGTTGAGTCGACTCTCTCCGGTGCGGAAAAAGACCTGCAGCGCTTCGTCAGTAGTGACGATAAATCGATCTTGTATGGATTAGGAACCCAGCTTCACCAAGTCGTGGGTTCATTGCAAATGCTCGAGATGAAATCCGTCTCGGCGCTTATGATGGAATGTGAGCGGCTTGTCGATGATGTTTCATCACCAGAGAGCAGCATTGGTAAGTCCAGCTTTGTGGTGTTGCTTGATAGTGCCTTCAAGGCTCTACAAAACACCTTTGCCCGGATCGAAAAAGGCCTCCCAGAAAATCCCATTGATGTTGTTGAACTAATTAATCAGGTTCGCTCACTACGTGGTCTGGATGATATTGAGATCTCATCTCTATTTAATCCAATGATTGAGGTGTTTCCTGAGGTTGATTCCTCGAAAGCACTGAAGGATGATGACTACAAAAAGAGAGCTGCGGCTTTGCGCGCTCATTATCAATCCTTCCTGTTGAATTGGTTACGCGACACGGACGGAAATGCCATCGATAAGATTGGTATGGTCTTCAACAAGCTCTATGAAATGAGTGCGTTTGGTTCTGTGGCGAGACTTTGGTGGGTAGCGACGGCTTATGCTGATTTTGTAAAGCACAATGACCTAGGAAATAAATCTGTACACAGTCGCATTTTTCGACAGTTAGATGATCGTTTTCGGAGTCTAGAGCAAACCGGCGAGTCTGCGTTAGTCCGAGATCCAGCTGACGAACTGGTAAAGATCATGCTGTTCTACACCGGAGTGGGTGAAAAAAGAACAGAGCGCATGGATGAGATTGTCGATGCGTTTAAACTTCATGAATACTTCCCTTCCCTTGATCTTCAAGGTGAGGCTGTTGATTTCGATAAGCTTGAATCCAATATCTTCAAGGTTAAAAGCGAACAAGAGCTTCCTCTGCCTTTGATTCGTCAATTAGTCACTAGCTACTTCGAGGTGGAACAAACCGACTCTTCAGGGTTGCAAGAGATCATCGATCAAGTTGATCTTGTATTTGCGCAGATTGAAGACAACGGCTTGGGCATTATCGAAGAGGTAGTCGCCGAGATTCAGTCTGTACTCCGTGGTTTGAGAACGGGCCTTATTCAGAGAGACGACGATTCTGCTTTTCACCTGGCTTCCGCCCTGATGTTTGTGGAAAGTAGCTTTTTAAATCCTACGGACTGCGATCAAGACTGGCTACAGAATGGCCAGCTAAAGCATCGTGCACTCGCGGCCTTGAGCAACCAAGAGGATCTTTCTGAAGAGTTAGATGGTGCACATCTTACCGGTGCTGAAAGGGCAGCTCTTCTTGATGTTGTCGGTAACGAAGTAGAAGGAAACCTCAAAGAAATCGAAGAAAAGCTTGAGCAATTTGCTGCCGATCGAAGTAATCGAGAATTACTTTCTGGAATTGATGCGAAAGTTAGGCAAATTCGTGGAGCACTCCAGGTTCTAGGAGAGCAAAAAGTAGGTCTTCTTTTGAAGATGGCTGAAGAGCAATTTGCCGCGATCGAGGCCGGAGAAACTGATGCTTCTCCGAATATGGTAGAAGCCTTGGCGATCTCGATTGGCACAATGGAAGAGTACGTTCGAGGCTTACAAAATAATCGTACCGGAATGGATGTACTTCTAGATCGAAGTATTACCGATTTGGAAGTTGCCATTGGTAAGAAAGTCTCTAGAGATGATGTCGAAGAGTTGTTGGATAATGCGACTGGCTCGCTATTCACTTGGCTCGGTAGTCAATCCGATTTTGATTTATTCACTAAGCTCAAATCGAACCTTCGAGACCTCAATATTCTAGCGAAGAAGACCGGTCTTCATGATGTTGAAAACTTGGTTGGAGAGCAAGATCGATTGATCGATGTGATCTCACAAGAGCCTGCTTTTTTGACCGATAACATCACCACCAATCTTCAAAACAATATGGTAAGTATCACCGAGCAGGTGATCACCCTTTACGGTACAGAGGAGTCTGAGGCAGAACGCTTATTGGATGTTCAGGCACAGATAGAAAGGTCTGCTATTAAGTCCGCCGATGATGACGACCAGCGTTTTTACGATGAAATGGACGTTAGTGAACTGGGTGAAGATCTGATCCAGGAAGATGAGGTTAGCTCGACAGAGAAAGCCAAGGCTCACGCGGCGGCCGAGGCAGAAGCGCCAGAGGTGGATGAAGCCATTCTTGAGGTTTTCTTAGAAGAGAGCGTAGAAGTTCTTGAAGAAGCCAATATTCAGTTTAAGATCTGTTCCAGAGATACCAATAACCGCGAAGCAATACGTGAATTGCGAAGAGCTTTCCATACGCTAAAGGGTAGCGCGCGTATGGTAGGTCTAAACAATGCTGGTGAAGTTGCTTGGTTCTCCGAGTCGTTGTTTAACTATGTTTTGGATACAGAGAAGCCATTAACGAATGGAATCCTCACTTTTGCACGACAAGCACTGGACGAATTTGAGGTTCAAGTTGCCGCTGGATACAAAAATCAACACCTTATTGACACCGCTGCCTGGGGTGCCAGAACCGAACTAGTCAATTTAGATCAAGATGTATCCGACGCTGAACTCAAAGCGTTATCGTCTGGTGACGCTTCTGAATCTCAAGCGGAAGATGCAGGTGAGCCCGAGGTGACCGAAACGGTTGCAGCGGTCGAGACCCCTGCACCAGAAATTATTGAAGCTGCAGAAGAATCTGACGGTGATTTTGAAGAGCCTCAGCCAGAAGAAGAGCCTCAACCAGAAGAAGAGCCTCAGCTAGAAGAAGAGTCTGAGCCAGAAGAAGAGCCTGAGCCAGAAGTAGTTGAGACTGAATTGTCTTCCCAACAGCCCGATGAATCACTCGCTGATGCGCTAAGTTTAGTGGAAGATGAAGATTCAACAGAAGATCAACCAATCGCTCTCGATGAAATTGAGCTAGTTGAAGAACAAGAACCCGAGTTATCGGCCTCACTGGACGATTCTGAGGAAGTTCTCGCTTTCGACTTAGAGGCAGAAGACACCGATCAAGAACTTGAAGCTGACAGCGTGATAGTTGATGACGAATCTGTTCAGACTAGCGAATTTGAACTTTCGAACTTTGAGTTAGAAGACATTGAACTGGAAGACGTCTCTGACGACAAAACTGATTCCGATGATATGGGCTCATTATCGGATGATGAGCTGGCTGGCATGATTGAAATGAATTCAGAGAGCAGTATCATTGAATTCGGCAGTGAAATCGTCATGGAAGAAGATTCGGTCATCGAGTTTAATAGTGAGATGCTAGATGACGCTGCTGAGGCTGTCGAAGAAGTGTTCTCCTCTAAACGAGAGCAGGAAATTCAAGAGGCAGATGATTCGCACCACGAAGACGCTGACGAGATTGATCAAGATTCTGAAGATCAATCTTTCTCTATCATTCATAGTGCTGAGATGCGAGAAGTGTTTGCTGAAGAAGGCATGCGAAATCTCGATAAACTCGAGGCGGAGCTTAAAGCAAATGATCTCACTATCGCACCGGATGATGCTGTCTCGATCTCAATCCACACACTATTAGGGAATGCGCGAACTCTTGGCATTACAGACGTAGCTAAAGCTTACGACACGGCTGAAACCCTCTGCTTCTTGAAGCAAGAAAGTGGCGGTACTCTTAATGAAATTGAGAAACTTCATCTCGGCACTCTTGTAGAGATTAGCCGACGGGCTATTTTCCAAGCCAATGACGAGCCACCATATTACGATATTAATTCTGAAGAGTGGTTAGCGCTTACAAACGAGTTACAAGAGTGTTGTGATCTCGAAGCCGAGGTGTTGAAAAACCCGAACTCAGAAATGTCAATTTCAGACTCAGTGATCGAGTCTGTTGAGGTTGTTGAGGATGATGATACTGATCTAGACGGTGTTTCAGTAATAGAGTTGGATGATCAAGAACTCATCACGGGATTGGAAGATATCCAGCTTGATCTCAATGAAGAAGATTCTGCTGATCTATCACTCGATGAGGATGTCCTCACTCTAGAAGACGATGTGTTGCTCGAAGAAGTATCCGAGGCAGAAGATAGCAAGACGGATGCGTCCGAGCGCGTTGCTGCTGTTCTGGATGAAATAGAGCCTATTGATGATCTAATTTCAGATGAAGTTGTTATTGAAGCAGATTCGGAATCCGTCGAAGACGACCTTCTTGAGCTGGAGAGCTCTCTTGAATCGTTCAATCAGGAACGGGCTGAAGATAAAGTCCCAGAATTAGATTTGAGTGAAGAAATCGAGGCCGCAGCAGTTGCACTAGATGAGGAGCAGCTCCTTGATTCTGAGTCGGAAAAAGAAAGTTTACTCCCTGATGAGCTCACAAATCTATTGGAGGAAAATGTTCTCCCAGATAATCCTGAAGACACTTTGTCTTTGATCGAACCAGAACCAGAACCAGAACCAGAACCAGAACCAGAACCAGAGCCAGAACCAGAGCCAGAACCAGAGCCAGAGCCTGAGCCAGAGCCAGAGCCAGAGCCAGAACTGGAAGAGGAAGATGAGTTGGCGGCTGAATTGCGGGGTATTTTTGTTGAAGAAATGCGTGGCATTCAGCACGAGCTAGATGAAGAAGTTGCGCGCTTGAGTAGTTTGGGAGAAATGGCTCCGGCCATGGCCAATGTGATGCGCCACTTGCACACCATTAAAGGCAGCGCCTTAATGGCAGAAGCGAATACGCTCGGGAATCTAACGCACCAAACAGAGACTTTCCTTGAGACAAATTTCATACGAAATGATGATGATCTCAAAAATGTCCGGACCACTCTTGAGCAATTCATTGATGCGCTTGATCATGCTACTGATGATTTCCAAAGCAGAAGACGATTTACACCACCAGCGCAACTTTTAAGTGCACTTGGGGTTGCCGAAATTGCGACTGAAGAACCCAGCGCGGAAGCAGTCATCTCGGTGCAGGCACCTGAGCCCGAACCAGTTGAAGATACCGCCCTGACTTCCGTAGAAGTCGGAGAGCGAGTCGCTGAAATTGTCGCCACCTTGGAAGGAATTAATAGCAACTGGAAGTCCGCTAGAGGGTGGGCCAAGATTAGGCCGCAAATGTCAGAACAACTTGTGGCGTTTCAAGACTTAATATCTGAAGGTGAACTATCAGATGAGGGCTTGTCTCAGGTAATCAGAGATACTAACTCCTATATTGAGGGGGCAGAGCTTAAAAAGGCCGCTGAGTTTAAATCGGCTAAGTCTTTACTCGAAGAGTCATTCGACGTGATTGCGAGTGGATGTAATGTGGTTAGCTCTGGCGAATCGATGGACGTTCCAGCTGACTTGATCATCCGTTTACGAGGCGGCGATACGAATGAAGAGACGCCCGGCGAAGAATCCACGTTGGGTAAGGCTCAGAAAGTGGAAGCCTCGATTTTTGTACCGGGTAGCACAGAGCTAAGTGATGCAGAACAAAAAGACCTAGACCGTCAGGAGCGAGCCGCGAAAGAAAGAGCCGCGGCATTGCGCATCAATACTGACACTCTGGACAGTCTTACAAACTTTGTGGGTGATGTGAGTATGAGTCGCTCGCAAATGCGAGAAGACGTAGTCTCGATTAAATCGGTCATCGATGATCTTTACAGTAATGTGCAGAGATTTAGTACTCAGCTACGAGAACTGGAAATTGAAGCAGACAGTAAAATCACCTCAAGAACAAACGAGGCCTTCAAAACAGATAGCGGTGAGTTCGATCCCTTGGAAATGGACCGATATACCAAGCTGCAGCAGTTATCACGTGGTCTAGCGGAAAACTTAGATGAACTTGGTAACATTCAAAATACGCTGAGTGGCTTTGTTTACAAGGCTGAGAACAACCTACAAAAGCAAGAGCGACTGAATCGAGAACTGCAAGATGAAATTATGCAGGTGCGATTGGTTACCTTTGGTGGTGTGGGACCGCAGCTGAGACAAGTTGTCAGGCGTACTGCAAGAGAACTCGGTAAAGAGGTCGAACTGGAAGTCATCGGCGCTGATGTTAGGCTGGATAAAACGATTTTGGACGGTGTAGTCCCTGCGCTTGAGCATATGCTTCGAAATGCCGTGGATCACGGTGTCGAAGATCCAGATGTACGTAAAAAGGCAGGAAAATCAAAAGCAGGCAAGGTTTCCGTTGAGTGTCGCCAAGTCGCGCGAGAGATTTTGATTTCTGTTCGTGATGACGGCAAAGGTCTTGATGTAGAAAAAATTCGACGCAAGGCCATCGAAGATAATTTGCTTGCTGAAGGACAGCCACTGAACCCAGAAGACATGATGATGTACATATCCCAGAGCGGGTTTAGTACGGCTTCTAAACTGACTCAGATTTCAGGTCGCGGTGTTGGTATGGACGTGGTGCAAGCCACGTTGCGTCGAATGTCAGGAAGTATCGCCTACGATTTGGAGAACGACAGACCTGGATCACACTTTATCATCCGTCTGCCTATTTCATTGGCGGTATCAAGTGCCATGTTTGTTCGTTCCGGGAACGAAACATTTGCTATCGCGGCTCGAACGATTGAACGCGTCATCAATATCGACGCCGAAGAGTTGATTGGTTTTCTGAAGGCAGAAAAACCGAGAATTGACGTGGCGGGACTACCTTATTCATTGATTGATTTGGCTGACTACCTTGGGTATACGTCTCAGCTACCCACACTGTCAGGAAAGATTTCGGTGGTATTGGTAAATGCAGGTGTGCAGAACATTGCTGTTATCGTAGAAGAGCTGCTGGATACGCAAGAGATTGTGGTCAAAAACCTTGGTGAACACTTAGGTAGGATTCCAATTTACGCGGGTGCGACAATTCGAGCGAACGGTGAAGTAGTGCTGCTTCTCGACCTAGTCGGCATCTCGTACTACGAATCGTTTGTCAGTATCCCAGATCAGAATGTCAACGTATCGCAAGCGATACCAACGGTTATGGTTGTGGATGATTCGCTAACCGTACGTAAGTCGGCAGAGCGTGATATCACGGGTCTTGGGATCAACTCTGTTCTTGCCAAAGATGGTCTGGATGCTCAGGTTCAGCTACGTCAAGAAGCTCCAGATATGATTTTGCTCGACATCGAGATGCCGCGTATGGACGGTTTTGAGTTATTAGAGTGGGTTAAATCTGAAGAAGATCTTAAACACATCCCGGTGATTATGATCTCCTCCAGGGCAACTGAAAAGTACGTGGATAAGGCTACTGAGTTGGGTTGTACAGCGTTCTTAGGTAAGCCATATCTGCTCGATAGCTTGGTGGAATTATTTAATCAACATCTCAAGCTCGATGCTCCTATCGAATTAGGTGATTAACCCCTAGGTTCAATGCAAACGATTATTAGATAAGGTCATGAGTGATACAAAAATAGACTGTTATATATTGCCGACTGAACCAAGTCCTATCCTATTGCCTGTACAGTGTGTGGCTGAAGTCGTTGCCAAGCCCGTCGTTGATTCCATGGAATCGGCCCCTGCACAGTGGATGCAAGGACACGTTAACTGGCGAAATCAACGCCTGCCGGTGATGGATTTTTCAGGTCTTCACTCCGTGCCTGGAGAGGAAGCTGAAAAGAAATCTAAAAGCAAAAAAGATGAAATTCTGGTTGTTCTTAATCCGATTCCCGGCGCGGCTCGTAAAGCCTATTCAGCGCTCATCTGTTGGGGTGATGTTCAGCAAGTCAGTTTAGAACCTAATCTAGAGTTTGGAGACATGCCAGAGGGTGTGGATAAACGCTACGTAGACGGTGTTATCGATATAGAAAGTCGTAGTTTTCTTGTTCCGAAATTGACGGCAATCGCTGTGGCATTTACCTATTTCTAGGGCTTCCTTACTTGCTCACAGTATCGAAATGAGCCCACACGGCTGAGTAATTACTCAGCCGTTCTTGGTTTTGTGTATAAAGCGTGAAAAAAGCGATTTCATGGCAAGGATTTAAATCGCAAGTTTGATATATTACGAGCAAATTTTCCTGGTGCTGATTTGGGGCATATCCCTCTAATACCTGTGAACTGTTTTCCCATGGGTGCCACCCTCGTTTTAATCAAAAATCGGAGTTATTTCGATGTCATCGACTAATCGTCAATCTCTTGCCAATGCTATTCGTGTACTAAGTGCCGACGCCGTTCAACAAGCCAACTCAGGTCACCCTGGTGCGCCTATGGGAATGGCTGATATCGCCGAAGTATTGTGGAATGATTTTCTGAATCACAATCCCAATAATCCAAGCTGGCCAAACCGCGACCGCTTTGTTCTCTCCAATGGACATGGGTCCATGTTGATTTACAGTTTGCTACATCTTTCTGGTTACGATGTTAGTGCTGACGATCTTCGTAATTTTCGACAACTGCATTCCAAAACACCAGGCCATCCAGAGTATGGATACACGCCAGGGGTTGAAACGACTACTGGACCGTTGGGTCAAGGTATTGCGAACGCGGTTGGAATGGCCATTGCGGAAAAAACCTTGGCTGCCCAGTTCAATACCGACAAACAAAAGATTGTTGATCACAATACCTATGTATTCTTGGGCGATGGTTGCATGATGGAGGGCATATCTCACGAGGCTTGTTCTTTGGCTGGAACCCTGGGTCTAGGCAAATTAGTGGCTTTTTGGGATGACAACGGTATTTCCATTGATGGTGAAGTCGAAGGTTGGTTCACAGACGACACGGCAAAGCGATTTGAAGCTTACGGTTGGCATGTGGTTGCTGGTGTTGATGGGCATCAGGCAGATCAAATTAAAGCCGCGATCGAAGAAGCCAATTCTGTCTCCGACAAGCCTACCTTAATTTGTTGCAGAACGGTGATCGGTAAAGGCTCGCCCAACAAAGAAGGCACGGAGAGTTGTCATGGTGCACCTCTCGGCGCCGATGAAATAACACTGGTTCGCGAACAACTGGGTTGGGATGCAGCACCTTTTGAGGTGCCTCAGGATATTAAAGAAGCGTGGAATGCAGCGACAAAAGGAGCAAAGTCAGAATCGCAGTGGCAGGCAGTTTTCGACGAATACGCCGCGGAAAATCCAGACAAAGCGAACGAGTTCAAACGACGTTTGGCCGGAGAGCTGCCAGAGAATTGGGCTGACGAAACGGCTAAGCTTATTTCTCAGGCTGATGAAGCAGCAGCAACACTAGCAACTCGAAAGGCTAGTTTGCAGTCGTTAAATCAACTCGGTCCGCTACTTCCAGAGTTAATTGGTGGGTCAGCTGACTTAGCTGGTTCAAATTACACCATCTGGAGCGGCTCAAAAGGAATTAGCGCGGAGGACGCGGGTGGAAACTATCTTTACTTTGGCGTAAGGGAGTTTGCAATGGCAGCGATCTGCAATGGCATTTCCCTTTACGGTGGGTTCAAGACTTATGGCGGTACGTTCCTTGTGTTCGCAGACTATATGCGCAATGGTATGAGAATGTCAGCTTTAATGAAGCAGCCGGTGGTTTATGTGCTGACTCACGACTCAATTGGTTTGGGTGAGGATGGTCCGACACATCAACCTATTGAGCATGTCGCTAGCCTACGATTGATCCCCAATATGTCGGTGTGGCGCCCCTGCGATGCAGTGGAATCATTAGTGGCGTGGAAATCCGCTGTGGAAGCTCAAGATAAGCCAAGCAGTCTAGTTTTCTCTCGCCAGAATTTGCCTCATCAAACTCGCGATGCTAGCCAACTTTCTAACATAGAAAAAGGCGGTTACATTCTCAGTGACAGCGACGCAACCCCGGAGATTATTCTTATAGCCACAGGCTCTGAGGTTGAGCTTGCGATGAGTGCTAAAGCAGAGCTTTCGAAAGATGGTAAGGCCGTCAGGGTAGTGTCAATGCCTTCAACTGACGTGTTTGATGCTCAGGATGCTGAATATAAAGAGTCGGTTCTTCCTAGCTCTGTCACTAAGAGAGTGGCGTTGGAAGCGGGTATTACGGATTACTGGGCGAAGTACGTGGGCTTACACGGCGCAGTAATTGGTATGACCTCTTTTGGAGAATCTGCTCCAGCGAATCAACTATTTGAGCACTACGGGTTTACGGTAGAAAACGTTGTGGATACCGTTAACAAACTCGGATAGGAGTAAGCAATGACAGTATTGAGAATGAAGGATCAGCAACTCACTGGTAAGAGGGTGCTAATTCGCCTTGATTTGAATGTGCCTATTAAAGACGGCAAAGTCAGCAACGATGCACGAATTCGTGCGTCATTACCAAGCGTTAAAATGGCTCAAGAGCAAGGCGCTAAGGTTATGCTTATGTCTCATTTAGGTCGTCCAACTGAAGGAGAGTACGACCAACAGTACAGTCTTGCGCCTGTCGCAGAACACCTCTCTTCTTTGTTGGGTCTGGCTGTGCGACTGGAAAAAGACTGGCTGGGCGGAGTCGACCTAGAGGATGGAGAGATCGTGCTTTGCGAAAACGTGCGATTCAATCAAGGTGAAAAAAAGAATGATGAAGCTCTGGCTAAGCAAATGGGCTCCATCTGCGATGTCTTTGTAATGGACGCATTTGGAACAGCTCATCGAGCCCAAGCCTCTACCTACGGAGTTGCTGAATTTGCCCCCATTGCATGTGCTGGACCCTTGCTTGCCAACGAACTGGATGCCCTCGCTAAGGCATTAGACAATCCAGCTAGACCGATTGTTGCCATTGTTGGAGGTTCAAAAGTATCCACCAAATTAACCGTTCTTGAAACGCTCTCTCAGAAGGTTGATCAATTGATCGTTGGTGGAGGGATTGCGAACACCTTTATCGCCGCCGCTGGTCATACGGTAGGTAAGTCTTTGTATGAGGAAGATTTGATCGACGAGGCCAAGCGTCTGACCGCACAAGCCCAATCAAAAGATGGTGATATTCCAGTTCCCGTTGATGTGGTCTGTGGCAAAGAGTTCTCAGAATCAGCCGTGGCAAACACATTAGATGTGTCTTCGGTTTCGTCTGAGGATATGATTTTTGATATTGGACCAAAAACAGCGGATCAATTTGCCGATATGCTAAAAGGTGCAGGCACTATTTTGTGGAATGGACCTGTTGGCGTATTCGAGTTTGATCAGTTTGGAGAGGGAACCAAAGCTCTGGCACTGGCTATCGCTGAGTCTTCTGCTTTTTCGGTTGCAGGTGGTGGTGACACTGTTGCTGCCATTGATAAATACGATGTGGCTGACCAAATTTCCTACATTTCTACTGGTGGTGGTGCGTTTCTCGAGTTCTTGGAAGGCAAGAAGTTACCTGCAGTAGAAATACTAGAACAAAGAGCTGATGCCTGAAGTTAGATCGTAAATCGTTATTTTTTAACTGTTTTCGCCGTATTAAATACCCTATAGTGAACAACTGTAGGGTATTTTTGATTGTGGTTCGTAGGATTATCTAAGGAATCCAATCAAATTTGGGTAAATAACTTGAAGCGGCACTCCAAGGAAAAGGGTGGTGTTTCGAGCTTTGAGGGTATTGGTATTGGGTCGAATATTAGTCCAGTACATCGGTGAATTTTGTTCTCTGGCAAATCTGAAAAGATTTAGCGAGCCGTGGTGTCGCGCCTATCGTTTTTGTTGGGTAGTCATGATGAGCTTCTCTCCGACAATATCCGCAACACCAATTTCTCAAGCTAATAGTAGTCAGCCGGATCTTCCAGCGTTATTTGGCGCTATGTTATTTGGTGCGGTTTTGTCTGGCTTGTACTTTTCTAGAATAGTAGGGAAGAAACACGATAAAGGCGCACAATCATCTCGCCGTAGAGCTAGACCAGCTAAGCAAGCAGAGAGTGGTTGGTTAGATATCGAGGCCGTTGGTTCGAATATGCAGCGCAAAAGCGATTCGGTGCGCAGAGCAAAAATTGAAGAACTGGTAGGTCAAGAGTTAGGGGATGACTTGGACTTCGAATTTCACTTCACTCGCTTAGCAAATGAAGGGGATTTTGAGTTTGCAAAACAATTGTTGGACATAGCTCATCGTCACGCGATAGATTCTCAGCTATATCATTTATACCGACTCAAACTATTGGCTATGCAAGATCGAGAAGATCAATTTTACGATTATTACTATTCGATCGAGGACCTGATACCTAGATTTAATCGGAAGATTCAAACTGAAATCTCAAAACTGGTCGTAATTCTTTCTCAGCAGTCGGCCTAACAATCCTTTTCATGTCTGGTTTCCCTCCTGTTTATGACGACAGAACTCGCTTGCTGATATTAGGTTCGATGCCGGGAGTCAAATCTCTGGATCAATCTCAATACTACGCACACCCACGCAACGCGTTCTGGCCTATCGTTTCGCGGCTTTACGGACTATCACCGAACTTGAACTATCAAGATCGCCTAGTAGCATTGCGTAATTGTGGGGTGGGCTTATGGGATGTTTTGCATGACTGCGATCGAAAGGGAAGCCTGGATTCAAACATAGTAAAATCATCAGAAATCCCAAACGATATACCGGCAATGCTTACCCATTGTCCCAAGTTGGTTGCGATTGGCTTTAATGGTCAGGCCGCAAGAAAGCTATTTAATCGTCATTTTAGAGAAGATTTAGGCCTTTTTACAAACGTGCAACTGCTTGATTTACCATCGAGTAGTCCGGCTTATGCTAGTCTCTCAGTCTTACAGAAAACTGATCTTTGGAAGCAACGCTTATCTTCTATTATCTGAAACTCCTGATGCATTTATAACTAAGAGAATTATTTTGTTCTGGAAAAATAAAACCTTATTCGAGATGACACATGACGAATGGGAGTCGATTTGCGATGGTTGCGCGAAGTGCTGTCTGACACAGCTAGAGGATGAAGACACACAAAGTCTGGTCTTTACTAATGTCGCCTGTGATCTTTTGGATGACAACACGTGTCTTTGCACAGATTACGATAACCGCAGTGACCGCGTTCCTAGTTGTGTCACCATGGATGCTGGTAATGTGGAGCAGGCAGCCGAGTTTGCACCGCCGACTTGTGCTTACCGGTTGTTGCTTCAGGGCGAGGATTTGCCAGATTGGCATCATTTAAACTCGGGTAGCAAACATACGATTCATGAGCAGGCGCGTTCTGTTAAGGGGCGAGTCGTATTTTCTAGTGCCGTAGAAGAAGAGAAGCTTGAGGACTATATTGTAGAATGGCCAGAGCAATCTTAGGATCTGAGTTGATAACGACTAAAGTGTCAAAAACATGGCGAATACAGCTCAAGACTCCAACCTAGACATTCATCGTGTATACTAAAAACCCGGTCGCCAGCATCGGTCGCACTCTAATATTAATAACGAAACATCGGAGAACCCAGTGATTGCTAAAGGTTGGTATTGGTTTGGATTCTTAGGCAGTTTGATTTTGATTGCCATAGCCTACTTTTACTTTCAGTTGCACATGGGCTTAGACCCTTGTCCGCTATGCATGTTTCAGAGAGTGGCTCTGGCAGGCGTAGCTGCATTTTGTTTGTTGGGTTTGATTTTCAACCCAGGTAAAGTTTTCTCCAAGTTCATTGCCCTCGGTGCGACTATTTTCTCTGGTCTAGGATTGGCCATAGCTGGGCGTCAAGTATGGCTTCAACATTTACCTGAGGATAAGGTTCCGGAGTGTGGGCCAGATCTTGCCTTCATGCTGGATGTATTTCCTCTGTCTCAGGTGATTTCGACAGTGCTGCAAGGAAGCGGCGAGTGTGCTGAAGTTCAATGGACCTTTCTTTCATTTAGTATGCCCGAGTGGATGGCGTTCATATTTTTTATCATGACGATTATCTGCCTGCGTCTGTTGTTCAAGCGGGAAAGAAACTACTTCTCCGGCGCGCTCGGACGATAAACCAATCGCTTGCTTGGCAATAAATGGGGCAAGGTTCAAGGGTTACAAATTCTGGCAGTGCTTGTTCAGAGTAAAGATAGCGGCTACTCTACCTGAGTACCCAACCATTTCTGATTTGGTACGCAGATGAGCGTGCCTTATCTCATTAAGCCAATACCGCTAGATATGCCCAAAACCAAGACAAATCCAAAGTTCACTCAAAGTCATCCAAACGTCAGAAAAATTGCTGCATCCATTAGTGCATGTATTACCCTTGGAGCAGGCTTAGCGGGTCAAGCCTACGCTCAACAAGTGGCCATTCTTGACAGCGGAGTGGACCCAAGTCGAGGGTTCAATGTGGTCGGCGGTTTTAATCACATCACTAATAGTGATGATACCAGTGACGTATCAGAGCCTGGTCCCACTGGAGAGGGTCATGGGACTGTCTCGGCGAGAGTTATCACCGAATCATTTTCCGGTGAAATTGTCCCGCATGTGATCACGGACGGGTCACTGGATCGAAGTAATGAAGACGCCGTCACAGCAGCTCGAGACGCGGCCCTAACCGATATCCTCGGTCAGGCGGATATTCGTGTTGTGGGGTTTACCTGGGGAACCAACGGCATTGTGGATACTGCAGCTCCCTTGGTAAATGATTTAGTCAACGCAGATAAAGTCGTCGCGATTATGGCTGGAAATGACTTTTCTGATCAGCCGAATACGCTCGCCATTTCACATTACGAATTGGGTGGAGCGATCGTTGTGGGAGCCACCGACGCAGATGGAAACTTGTTGCCCGAATCTAATCGAGCGGGTATCACACAAGACAGTTATGTGGCGGCTATTGGATTACCAAATCAAGATTCCACGGAAGGGGGTACCTCTTGGGCTACGGCTAGAATTGTCGGTATAGCTGGGGCCGTGTTGCAGCAAAACCCCAATCTTACTGCCAACGAAGTTGTCCAGGTCATTCTGCAGTCGGCAGAAGATCGGGGTGCCGTGGGTACCGATGCAGAATATGGTCGTGGAGTTATTCTGTCAGCACAACAAGTTTTGAATAACGTGATTGGACCGGTTACCGTGCCTACCCCTACTACACCAACAACGCCAACTAATCCCGATACCAGCTCCGGTGGCGGTGGCGGTGGCGGTGGCGGCGGTGCGGGAGCATTGTTGCTGGGGGGAGCTCTAGCGGGTGCGCTTTTGCTACTTAGAAAACCATCTGACCGACTTGAAAAGACCTTGGTGTTGGACTCATACGGACGCGCTTTCGAGCTCGATTTAAATGATCATATTGAAGTCAATGACCAAGTGTTGCATCTGAATGAATTTTTTCACTCTTTGCAGCAAACAGGGGTCTCAGAAGGTATGTATTTGCCTAAGCTGAAGAGCAGCGTCGCATTCTCCGCGGTGACGAACTCAGATCCTCGAGAGAATTTAATTAAATATTTCTCTGGCGCAGACGATAAGGCTTTTGCAGACGAATCTGCGAATGTCTCTTTGGCAATGCAAAGCAAGTTGAGCTCAAATTTGCAACTAAACCTCGGTTATAAAGTTAGTCCGCAAAATGAGTTCTCGGGAAGTAGCCTGATAGATTCACATGATTATTTTGGCCGATCTTCTTTCTTAACTGGTGAATCGTTTGGCTCTTTGCTCACTGGGTTTGGATCACAATCGGAAACGCTCAGTCTGGCGTATAAGTCTGAAGACCAAAGCAGTAGTGAATACAAGTTGGGATTCGTTTCTCATTATTCAGATGGCCATTATCGTCAAGATTCTCTGTCTTCGATTTTTCAAGGCAGCTATGAATTTTCGGATAATGCTAATCTGAGATTACAAGTCGGGCAGTTGGAAGAAAAAGGCGGAGTGCTTGGCAGCGCCGCTGGAGGTATCTTTAGTGTTAACAGCGCCACAACTTATGCCATCAACTTAACTGGCACGCTCGCCGTTTCCGATCAATTTCGATTGATCGCGAACTACGGGATGGGTCGCACTAGGGTTGATGCTGCTGAGGACAGTTTACTCGGTGGCTTTTCCACGCTTAAAAGTGATTGGTTCAGTGTTGGGGCTATCGGTTCTAATGTGTTTGCTCAACAAGATCAACTAGGTATTTCTCTTTCACAACCACTCAAAATCCGAGAAGGAGCGTTGGACTATTCATTGCCGGTGGGCCGCCTAGCAAGTGGCGGTATCGATTTTGAATCAGAACGGGTGAACTTAGCCGAGACCAATGCCACCGAATTAAAGCTAGAGGGGTTCTATCGCACTATGCTTTCCGAGCGCCTGGAACTAGGAGGTTTCTTAACTTATCGTCAAAACCCCAATCATGTCGCTGATCATGGCGATGATGTTATCGCGATGGCTACGTTACGGTGGTGGCAGTTTTAAATAAAAAAATGGATGCGTGAGCTGCGAAAACTCACGCAAAGCTTGATACAATCGCGCGTTGACGTTTTTAACTCGCGATACTGTTGTGAAGCTATACAACACCGAAACCAAGACCAAATCTGAATTTAAGCCCATAGATCCTGAGCACGTAACCATGTACGTGTGTGGCCCCACGGTTTATAACTATTGTCACATCGGCAACTTTCGACCGCCCGTGGTGTTCGATGTGCTTGCCCGAGTCTTGCGCGCAAAGTTTACTCGAGTTACTTATGCAAGAAATATCACCGATATTGACGACAAGATAAACGCCGCTGCTAAAGAACAAGGCGTCGCCATTTCAGCGATCACTGAAAAATTTACTCAGGCGTATCATGATGATCTTGAAGTCTTAGGTGTGCAGAAAACCGATATAGAGCCCAAGGTAACGGAGCACGTCGCTGATATTCACGCAGAGATTCAATCGTTGATTGATCGTGGGCACGCCTATGAAGCGCAAGGCCATGTCCTATTCAGAGTGGATTCTTACGAAGGCTATGGAGAACTATCAAAACGTGATCCAGACGAGCTATTAGCCGGTGCGCGGGTTGATGTGGCCGCTTATAAGGAAAATCCCGGCGATTTCGTTTTGTGGAAACCATCAAGTGCAGACCAGCCAGGCTGGGACAGCCCTTGGGGGCGAGGCCGCCCCGGTTGGCATATTGAATGCACGGCAATGGCAGCTAAACACTTAGGTGACACCATCGATATACACGGCGGAGGTAACGATCTTATTTTCCCTCACCATGAAAACGAGCGAGCCCAGTCAACCTGTTCTCATGGGACCAAGTTTGTAAACTATTGGTTGCATAACGGTCTGATCAATATGAATCAGGAGAAAATGTCAAAGTCTCTTGGCAACGTATTGTTGTTGAAAGACTTAGCTAAAGAGATGCCCGGCGAAGTAATCCGTTATATTTTGTTGTCGGCACATTACCGAGCGCCCCTTGATTGGAGTGATGATGCGGTGATTCAGGCGAAAGCCAGCCTAGAACGGCTGTATGGTGCGCTTAGAAAGTTGAAGGATGTGGAGCTGCCAGAAGACATCGAGAGTCACATTACAGACGAGTTCGATGCGGCAATGTCTGATGACTTAAACACACCGAAAGCCTTAGCCGAGCTGTTTGCGTTAGCAAAGAAAGCTAACACAGCTGAAGACCATGCCGATAAGGTGGCCTTGAAAGCGTCACTATTGCACTGCGGTTATTGGCTTGGTCTCTTGCAAAATGATCCAGAAGAGTGGTTTTCTGGTGGCACAAGTGACGATTTTACGGCTGAAATTGAATCCTTAATTGAGCAAAGAGCCGAAGCAAAACAGAATAAAGATTGGGCCAGGGCCGATGAGATTCGAGCTGAGTTAGTCGCCAAAGGCGTTATTTTAGAAGACGGTGCCGAGGGTACAACCTGGCGCATAGAAAATTAGTAGAAATGAATACCATCAGTGAAATACAAGCCGAGCTAGTAGATGAATTTGAGATATTTGATGATTGGATGTCTCGTTATGAATACGTGATCGATTTGGGTAAGCAGCTCCCAGAGTTTCCATCAGAGTGGAAAACTGAAGAAAATAAAATACAAGGTTGCCAGTCCCAAGTGTGGATCAACACCAAACTCGAAGATGGAAAGATGATCATTAACGGCACCAGCGACGCGGCCATTGTATCTGGCTTAGTCGCTATTGTTCTGCGGGTTTACTCGGGGCAGACTCCTAATGACATCTTAAATGCCAAGCCTGATTTTATTAAAGACATTGGCTTTACCGATCATTTAAGCCCTACCCGCAGCAATGGCTTGCACTCTATGTTGCGGACCATCTATCAGCGCGCCGGTGCGTTGAATCAGACACACTAATTTTACGAATAATTTTATTTTCCCCATCACCATGTCGATGCAAAACGAATATAACCCAAAAGATATTGAGTCCAGAGTTCAAGCTGCTTGGGAAGAGCAGGATGCCTTTAAGGTCTCTGAAGACGACGGTAAGGAAAAGTTCTACTGTCTAGAAATGTTTCCCTACCCATCAGGCAAGCTGCACATGGGGCACGTGCGAAATTACACGATCGGAGATGTCATTAGTCGTTATCAACGCATGCTCGGTAAAAACGTCCTTCATCCAATGGGATGGGATGCGTTTGGTCTACCCGCGGAAAATGCGGCGATTAAAAACAAAACAGCACCGGCCCCTTGGACCGACGCAAATATCGAAAATATGCGTGGCCAACTCAAACGTTTGGGCTTCAGTTACGATTGGAGCCGCGAACTGGCTACTTGTAAGCCTGAATATTATCAGTGGGAACAGTGGTTCTTTACTAAATTATACGAAAGAGGTTTGGTATACAAAAAGGAATCTGAGGTTAATTGGGATCCTGTGGATCAAACTGTATTGGCTAATGAACAAGTGATCGATGGCCGAGGTTGGCGATCAGGAGCGCTGGTAGAAAAAAAGAAAATCCCTCAATGGTTCATTAAAATTACGGCCTACGCCGAAGAACTTCTTGCAAGTTTAGATGAGCTGGACGGTTGGCCCGAGTCGGTCAAAACCATGCAACGAAACTGGATTGGTAAGTCAGTCGGAGCCGAAGTTGAGTTTGAGGTTGAAGGAGAACCAGCGCTAAGGGTTTTCACCACTCGCCCAGATACTATTTACGGGGTGACTTACCTTGCGGTTGCAGCTGATCACCCTTTAGCGATTAAGGCGGCGGAATCCAATTCGGATATTGCCACTTTTCGCAAGGAATGTGCGCAGACCTCTACCGCAGAGGCAGATCTCGAGACCATGGAGAAAAAGGGAATCGATCTCGGTATTAAGGCTATTCATCCCTTGACCGGAGAACCTGTTTCTATTTGGTGCGCTAATTTCGTATTGATGAGCTACGGAACGGGTGCGGTGATGGCCGTCCCCGCGCATGATGAACGTGACTATGAGTTCGCAAATAAATACGGCATTAATATACAACCAGTGATCTACCCTGAAGAGGGTCATATTGATATTTCTGAGAATGCCTACACCGACTACGGCTTATTAAAAAACTCAGGCCAGTTTGACGGATTAGGCTCGGAAGAGGCTAAAAAGGCGATTACGGCTTGGTTAGTGGAGCACGGTAGGGGAGAAGAGAAGATCAATTACCGCCTCAGAGACTGGGGTGTATCTAGGCAGCGTTATTGGGGTTGTCCAATCCCCTTTATTTATGATGCACAGGGCAACGCCAGCCCAGCTACAGAGTTTCCTGTGGAATTACCTACCGACGTTGTGATGGATGGCGTGGGGTCTCCCATTAAAAAGATGTCGTCTTTCATCGATACTATTCATCCTGAAACCGGTGAGCCTGCAATCCGAGAAACGGATACCTTTGACACATTTTTCGAGAGTTCTTGGTACTACGCCAGATATTGTTGCCCGAATCTAGACACGGCAATGTTAGACGAGCGCGCCGACTACTGGTTGCCGGTTGACCAATATATTGGTGGTATTGAGCACGCTGTGATGCATCTTTTATATGCCAGGTTTTTCCATAAATTAATGCGTGATGTCGGTTTAATAGATTCTGATGAGCCATTTACTCGCTTATTAACGCAAGGCATGGTGACCAAGGAAACCTTTTATCGAGAGGGCGAGGGAGGAAGCAAGGAGTACTTTAACCCAGCGGACGTCGACTTGAGTTTGGATGATAAGGGCAACGTCATTAGTGCAATCCTAAAGTCTGATGGTAGTCCCGTCGTAGTGGGTGCCATTGAGAAAATGTCAAAGTCCAAGAACAACGGCGTTGACCCTCAGAGCATGATTGATAAATTCGGTGCGGATACAGTGAGACTGTTCACCATGTTTGCTGCTCCTCCTGAGCAATCATTGGAGTGGAATGACGACGCGATTGCCGGTGGGTCGAGATTTTTGAAGCGCGTTTGGAATGTATTTGCTAAACATCAAGACCTACTTGCTCGCGAGGGTCTGGATACAAGGAAGAAGTTTTCGGCGGTTTCCAAAGAGGCGAAAAGCTTTCGCTTGACCCTTCATACCATCTTACAGCGAGCTCTGTTTGACTATGAGCGGCAGCAATTTAACACTGTTGTCGCGGCCACTATGGAGTTAACTAACGCCATTGAAAAAACCGACTTCAAGGCAATGGGAGAAGAGGGTGGTAAGGTTTTGGCAGAGGCGGCTTGCGTACTCATCAAACTGCTGTCTCCAATTACACCGCATTTAAGTGAACACCTTTGGTCGCTTTACGGAAGCTCGGATTCCCTAACATCGAGTGGGTGGTTATCCGTCGATCATGACGCATTGGTCAGAGACGAAATCACGTATGTTGTGCAAGTTAATGGCAAGCTCAGAGCTAAAATCGAAGTTGCAGCCGATGCCATCAAAGAGGCCATTGAAGCAGCGGCCTTGGCAGATGAAAATGTCCAAAAATTCTTAGATGGAGTAACGGTCCGTAAAATAATTGTTGTTCCTAATAAACTTGTGAATATTGTGGCGAACTAAGTACAAATTGCTGCGCTTGCTATAGAATCGGATAAATTAAGAATGAATTATAATAATACTAAAGGTCTCACCATGCAGATAGCCAAATCAACTCAGCGTCGCATCAGCACCCTCATTGGCATGATCGTGATCGCGGTCTCTCTGTCAGCTTGTGGGTTTCACTTGCGTGGAAATATTCCGCTTTCAGATGGCATCAAAAATATGTATGTGAACGCGCCTGATGGTTCATTTAAAGATGCTCTGGAAGACAGGCTTTCAAAACTAGGCGCCAATTTGGTTAAGTCTCCCAAAGCGGGTGATGTGATATTAAACGTCACTAAAGCTCAGTCGAGCCGCTCTGTGGGTACTCTTGATGAAAGAGGTAAGGTTAATAGCTACAACCTTCGATTTAAGGTGACTTATACCTTATTAGACCTTAATGAGAAGTCGATAAGGCCAAAGAAAACGATCACTGAGAGCCGCCGTTATAACTTTGATCCTGAATTCGTCATTGAGTCAGAATCTGAGGAGGCGGAGTTGATCGAAGATATGGAAGAAGAGAGCGTACTGAAACTCATTCGTCAGCTTGCGGCCATAACCGATTTTGATCCTTCCGCCGTAGTATCTGAACCCAGGGAACAGAAAGCATCCGAACAAAAATAATGCGAAATTAGGGGCGCCAATTTGAATGAAAGTCGCCATCGAAGAGCTTGCTAATAGACTGTCCTCTTGTTCTGCAGACTCGCTACCTAAGATCATCCTGATAAATGGTAACGAACCTCTCTTAGTGGAGGAGGCGCTTGACTCCGCTCGTAAGATTTTGCGCAAAGCTGGCTTTACTGAACGAGTTAAATATCAGGTTGAAACTGGTTTCGATTGGTCAGCGCTGACGGGCGTCGGGCAAGCAATGTCATTATTTGCCGAGTCTCGTCTATTGGAATTAAGAGTGCCTAAGAGCCTTGGGAGCCCAGGAACCAAAGCCATACTTGAGTATTGTAATCAGCTACCCCAAGAAGATGTTTTGATCATGATTATGCCGTTATTGGATAAACGGCAACGATCAGCTAAGTGGTTCAAGACGCTGGATTCCGTAGCTTGGGTTGTGGATGGTTATGATCTATCGTCGCAACACTTTCCAGGTTGGATTCGGCAACGATTTCAAAGTCGTGCATTGCGCGTGGAAGCCGGTGTAGTCGAAACTTTGGCAGAACAAACCGAGGGTAATTTACTTGCCGCCGCACAGGAAATCGATAAGTTACAAGTGTTAGCCCCAGATGGTGCCGTAACCATGGAACTTATGGAGCGTAGCTTGGCTGATCAAGCCAAATTCGATGTTTATGCACTAGTAGATACCTTGTTGCTGGGAAATCTCACCAAAGGTCTGCGGATATTATCCAGACTTCAAAGTGAGGGGGTTGAGCCCGTTATCATTGTTTGGGCATTGGTCAGAGAGATTCGAATGCTTGCTGCTATCTCAGCATCTCAGCAGATAGGACACAGTCGGGGCCAGTTGTTTAAACAACATCGAATTTGGAGTCGAAGGGAGCGTATTGTTTCAGCCGCTTTAGACCGACTTAATCCGAAAATTTGCACTGTCTTGTTAGAGCGAGCAGCGCATCTGGATCAATCAGTCAAAGGTCAACGGTATGTTGATGTTGGCGATGTGTGGTTTCAAATAGAGCAGATCGGTACCGTGATTTGCGGTCTTGATCCCTGCGAAATCGTGGCGACGAGCAAGAATGCCCTTTAGAAACTAGAGTAGTCAACGAAGTAAAGAGAAGTAACCGTGAACACACAAGAATACATGCAGGCAGTGGGTCGTCGCGCTCGGGCTGCCGCAGCTCAAATTTCCGCAGCTGATCGAGGTATTAAAGACGCTGCGCTTGAAGCCATTGCAAATGAATTGGAAAATAGCGTTGACGATCTGGTTGCTGCGAATGCCATTGATCTTAAAGCTGGTGAAGAAAAGGGCCTGGATGCCGCATTACTCGATCGACTATCAGTAACACCAAAGGGTGTGGCGGCTATGGCAGAAGGTTGCCGCCAAGTCGCGGCACTTGCCGATCCCGTGGGTGAAATATCCGGTATGAGCTATCGGCCGAGTGGTATTCAGGTGGGAATGATGCGCGTGCCACTGGGTGTTATCGGAATTATCTACGAGTCTCGTCCGAACGTAACGGTGGATGCTGCAATTTTGTGTCTGAAGTCTGGAAATGCGACGGTGTTACGGGGTGGATCAGAGGCAATAAACTCAAATCAAGCCATTGCGGGATGCATAGCCAGAGGGTTGGAATCGGTAGGTTTGTTAGCTGATGCTGTGCAAATCATTGAAACAACTGACCGTGCCGCCGTGGGCGAGTTAATTACCATGCCGGATTATGTTGATGTCATCGTACCAAGAGGCGGCAAAGGTTTGATTGAACGAATCAGTCGCGATGCAAGTGTGCCGGTGATCAAACATTTAGATGGAATTTGCCATGTTTATCTAGATAAAGACGCGGATGAACAAAAGGCTTTATCCATTGCGCTTAATGCTAAGACGCATCGCTATGGTGTTTGTAACGCAATGGAGACATTGTTGATCCATCAAAGTGTAGCTCAGAGCCTGTTACCAAAGTTGGTGGCACTATATCAAGAGAAAAATGTGGAACTGCGTGGGTGCGATAGGACCAGAGCACTGGTAAATGTTGATCAAGCTACGGTGCAAGATTGGCAAACCGAGTATCTGGCTCCGATTTTAGCAATTCGAGTTGTGGACTCCTTCGAACAAGCGATTGAACATATTGCTGAGTACAGTTCTGGTCACACTGAAAGCATTGTGACGCAGGACTACTCGACGGGCATGAAGTTTCTTCGTCGCGTTGACTCAAGCTCTGTGATGATTAATGCATCCACTCGATTCGCTGACGGTTTTGAATATGGTTTGGGCGCGGAAATCGGCATCAGTACTGACAAACTGCACGCCAGGGGGCCGGTAGGATTAATTGGCTTAACATCGCAAAAGTATGTGGTGTTTGGTGATGGCCATATTCGTGTGTAACAGTATTGAGTGCGTTCCATGCTGATTGGCATTTTTGGTGGTACCTTTGATCCTGTTCATTTAGGGCATCGTAAGGCCGTTGATCAGCTCAATGAGCATTTGCAGTTTGACCAAGTGCATTGGGTGTTAAGCGCCCGGCCGCCGCATAAAGATGCAGTCAGTGCCGATATCGAACATCGATTCAAGATGTTGGAACTTGCTCTGGCCGACGAGCCTCGCTATATCCCAGACCGGACTGAAGTCGAACGATCAACAAAGTCATATACCATCGATACCGTCGAAGCTTTTCATCAGCGTTTCCCGCAAGCCAAATTAGTGGTCATTATCGGTGGAGACAGTGTGCATAACTTGCCTACTTGGCATCGTTATCACGATTTGATGAACTCAGTTAACTGGGTGGTGATGAATCGGCCGGGTTATTTACTAAAAGTCCCTAGTGAATTAAAAGCACGTCTGGTAGAGTCGCCCGCCCAGCTATTGCAACACGCTAACGGAAAGATTTGGCTGTACACCGAAAGCGAGCATCGGGTGTCGTCGACACAAATTCGTAAGAATTTGGTGAATGATGCGCATTCTACTGAATTGGTGAGAGAACCGAATTTACAAGCCCAAGTCTACGACTATATTTGTCGACAACAACTGTATAAACTACCTAAGAGATCCTCATCGGAAACGATCCAAAAAGTCGCCATGAATTCTGAACAAATCAAAGACCTCGTCGTAGATGCGATTGAAGGCGTAAAAGGGCAAGATATCAAAGCCATTGATATTGCCGATATCTCAGACTTTGCTGATTACATGATTGTGGTAAGTGGTACTTCGGACACTCACGTAAAAGCCTTAGCCAGAACGGCCTCGGATGAGCTTCGTCGTCAGGGCGTCAAGCCGCTGAATGAAGACGGTGCCGATGTTGGTGAATGGGTGTTGGTTGATTTTGGAGATGTGGTGTTACACGTGATGCGCCCAGAAGTCAGGGACTATTACGACTTAGAGCGTCTTTGGGATGAGGATGTCCGCAAGATGGTTGAGCAACATCGCGAAGATCGCGACGATTAGCAGAAGGAATATTTGTGCGCGTCAGGTTACTGGCCATTGGAACTAAAATGCCCAAATGGGTTGAAGCCGGCTATAAGGAGTACCAGCAGCGGCTTCCCAAGATTTGTCAGCTCGAATTGATCGAAATCCCAGCTATCAAACGTGGTAAAAATGCCGATACCGCACGTATTCTTAGAGATGAAGCCACTGCGCTAAAGGCAGCCATTCCACAAGGTGACGTTGTCATTGCTCTGGACCGCAAGGGCAAAGCTATTGATACCGAGTCTTTAGCAAGGCAACTGCAGTCATGGATTGATGATTCTCAGAATGTGAGCATTTTGATCGGCGGCCCCGAGGGTATTCAACCAGAGTATCTTCGAGAAATTCAGACAAAGTGGTCTTTGTCAGCCATGACCTTCGCTCATCCTGTGGTGCGCGTTATGTTGGCCGAACAGCTTTATCGAGCTTGGAGCATCAACGCTAATCTTCCATATCATCGAGGTGATTAAGTTATGGACTCTGCAAATGATCTCATTCTGGCTTCCGGATCGCCGAGACGGCAAGAACTGCTCACTCAGATGCATGTACCCTTTACGGTACACGTTCCGGATATAGATGAGTCGCGCAAAGAGAATGAATTGGCAGAAGACTACGTACTCAGGCTAGCACGTGAGAAAGCCGATAAAGCGGCGCAAGATTTCGATTCCAAGTCTTATCGAGGGATTCTCGCAGCCGATACAATTGTAGTACGAGGAGAAAAAATCTTCGATAAGCCGAAGGATTTTGACGACGCTTGTCGTATTTGGAATGAGTTAAGCTCAGGCACCCATCAGGTAATGACTGCCGTTTGCCTAAAATTTGATGATCGAAAACTGGTTAAGCTAAGTTGCACGGATGTTGAATTTGCCCTTATTTCATCTGAGCAAATGGACCGATATTGGCAGACCGGTGAACCAAAAGATAAAGCCGGTGCTTACGGCATTCAGGGATTTGCTTCAGCTTGGGTTAAGCAAATCAATGGTAGTTATAGCAATGTCGTGGGATTTCCACTCCGGGAGGTCAATCAACTGTTGAGTGAGATCAACATGAATTGGCTGTAACAAGAGCGACGCAATGAGTCGGGTCTATTATTAAGTACGTATGGCAAGTAAAGAAGAGATTTTAATAAACGTGACGCCACGTGAAACCCGAGTGGCTGTTATTGAAAATGGCGTTTTGCAAGAGTTGCACCTAGAGCGCAGTCTCTCTCGTGGAATTGTCGGCAATATCTATAAGGGTAAAGTCGTTCGAGTTCTTCCGGGTATGCAAGCCGCGTTTGTGGATATTGGCTTAGAAAAAAATGGATTCCTTCATGCATCTGACATCGCCAGAAATGATCCAGCCTTTGCCGGTGAACCTATGCGTGAGATACCACCGATCCAAGATTTGGTCCATGAAGGCGAGTCGGTTTTTGTACAAGCTCTAAAAGACCCTATTGGATCAAAAGGCGCGCGATTGACCACAGAATTGAGTATGCCATCTCGAAACTTGGTCTATTTACCGCGGGGAGAGGACATCGGGATTTCGCAAAAAATCGAAAGTCAATCAGAGCGTGACCGGCTGAAAGGGATAGTGAAACGGTGTATCGATTCCGAGGGACTTAGCGGCGGTTTCATCATCCGCACATTGGCGGAATCGGTGAGTCTTGATGACATCGCTCACGACATTAAGTTTCAACAGCGCCTCTGGGGACATGTATCGGCCGCTATGAAGACGGCAAAACCTGCGAGTCTTGTGCATGAAGATTTAGCCTTATCGCTAAGAACCATGCGTGACCTTGTGCATGAGAACTTAGAGAAGATTCGTATCGATTCTAAGGAAACTTTTGATAAGGCCATCGCCTTCGCAAAAGAGTTTGTTCCTGAGGCAGTACCCTTGATCGAATATTATCCCGGCGAACAACCACTGTTTGGCCTCTACTCTGTTGAGCAAGAGATCGAAAATGCGATGCAGCGCAAGGTATCACTGAAGTCTGGTGGCGATATGGTGATCGATCAAACTGAAGCCATGACCACAATCGATGTGAATACTGGTAGCTATGTCGGACGACGAAACCTTGAAGAAACCCTATTTAAGACAAACTTAGAGGCCGCCACCGAGATCGCTCACCAAATGCGATTGAGAAACTTAGGTGGAATCATCATCGTCGATTTTATCGATATGCAGAGTGCTAAGCACAAAGCGCAGGTCATCGCGGCGTTAGAGTCAGCCATCGTTAAAGATCGAGTAAAGATTAATGTTACTGATATATCGCCGCTAGGCTTGGTTGAGATTACGCGAAAGCGAACTCGCGAAAGTCTCGAACATATGCTCTGCGAGACTTGTCCGGTGTGTGAAGGTCGAGGTATGGTGAAAACCGTCCAGACCGTTTGCTACGAAATTTTACGAGAAGTGCTTCGCGAAGACAGGCAGTTTAAGGCGCAGTCTTATACTATTGTGGCATCTCAACCAGTGGTTGATTTGTTACTCGATGAAGAGGCAAGTAGCCTGGCTGATTTACAAGAATTTATTGATCGGCCGATCAGTCTTCAGGTCGATCCGCACTTTCTTCAGCAAGACTATGAGATAGTCCTGGTATAACCTTTTTGTGACTCAAAATCTTGAAGTTTTTAACTAAAATATTCTTTGCCTTAATTGCCTTCTACCTGCTTTGTTGGGTGGGAATGGCGGCTTATTTTGGTTTTGCTGAGCGACACAAAGGCTTGCTTGAAGAAAATCTCGCCGGCGTATTTGGTCGGCCGGTAAGCATTGAGAGCTTACAAACAACATGGGTAGGCCGCTCCCCTAGTATGCAAATCACAGGGCTACAAGTTCAGGGTGATGGTGACGGTCCGGCGCTGGCATTCGAGCGTGCATCAGTAATCGTGAGCCCGGTATCGTTGTTTACCTTCTGGCCCAGATTCACCGATTTTGCGGTTGAAAAACCCATTCTTGAAATCGCCACCCTTCCGGACAATCGTATTCAGGTCGCTGGGATTACTTTGAGTGACAGAAAAGGGCCTGGAGTCAATCGAGAACGCCTACTCTCATGGCTATTGAATCAGTCCAACACCGCTTGGCATGGTGGTGAAATTCGTTGGCGAAAAAAGGACGGGAGCGTACAGAAATACTCCGATATTTCGTTCGTCTATGATAGGGAGCTTCAATCCCGTATTGCCAAACTTACCATTAATGCGCCTAAAGGTCGTGTTACCGCTAAGTTCACTTCAGAAGGTAACCTTTTGTCGTCGGAAGACTGGGATGCCTCTGTGGAGTTAGTCAGTGGTAGAGATCAACAAATGCTTGAGCCAGGAGACCTTTCATTCAGAGTTCAAGATGGCGAGGGTTTAGTCAGATTGGCGCGACTAAACGTCGAGAGGATAAGAGACTTTTTAGCATTAAGCGGTTTAGCAGAAAGAACACGTTGGATTTTAGATGCTGAGCTGTCGGGTTTATTACACGATGTAGAATTTACATTTAGCGGAGCACTTACTCGAATCAATGATTGGTCGATAAAAGCGTCGGCCACCGATGTCGATTTTAAATCACTCGAGACTCTTCCTGCCCTAAATAATTTGAATGGCGAGCTGCGTGCGAACAAAGATCGGGGTAGTTTTAATTTTACCGCCGTTAACTCAACATTTGAGTGGAACAAATTCTATGAGTCACCGATTCCGATTGATTCGGCCAAAGGTTTTTTCACCTGGCATCGTGATGAGAACGGAGCATTGGTGGTCGAGATGCAGCAGGGACAGTTAACCGACCCAAATTTGAATCTGTATGACTTAAGTGCGGAAATGGTTTTCGCCAGAGGAAACAGCCGCGTATCCAGCTTTGGTGATTTGTTCACGGTGGATTCCGTTAAGGATTTGAGTTACCAAGATGGCGATATTGTTGTTTCTGGAGCACAAAGGAGTCCTCAGCCATTGAATCTAAAAGCTGACGCAAAGTTTGATGTTTCCGATATGAGTGCTTTGCATCGTTATCTACCTAAGGTTGATAAATTAAAGGCTTTCAGAGGCTGGGTCAGTAAAGCTTACAAGCAAGGGCAGTTAGAGAATGGTAGGGCAAGATACCAAGGAGCGTTGACACCCAAGGCGATAGAAAATGGGGATGCTGAGCTAGAGATCGCAGCGGACTTTAAAAATGTCACGGTGGATTACGCTCCAAACAACGATTGGCCGCCTGCCGAGAACAGCGATGGCTCGACGGTTCTCAAGAATGACTTTCTCACGGTAACACCCACCAAGCTGGAGTTAAATGGCGATGAGGTGACGGATGGATATCTCACTATCGAAAGAATCTTTTACCGGGATATTGTGCTCAAACTCAGAGGTAAAACGTCGACCTCTTTGTCCAAAGGTATGGCCTTTGTCTTCCAAGGCCCGCTGATAAAACCGGAAAATCGTCCCCAGGTTCTGCCTGTTCAACCCACTGGTGGTCAGGTAGATATTGATGTCTCGCTGGCATTACCGCTAGCCAAAGGAGGTAAGGTTTCAGTAACGGGAACCTCTACAGTACGCAATGGCGATGTCATATTGCCGGAAGGCGTCCCTCTTACCGACATAAACTCAGTTATTGAATTTACCGAAGATACGATCAAAGCGGAGAATATTACGGCAACCTTTTTAGGTGGCAAGACCTCTGCGAGTTTACACACGGTCACTCCTGCGCAGCCACCTGTGATGCAACTCAAAGGACAGGGCGAGATGGTCATGAGTGAGTTGACACCCTGGATGGGTGAGCATTTACTAACTTGGTTTGAAGGAAAGGCCAATTGGGAGGGATCGCTGGACATTGATGGGGAAAATTTAGTTGTAAATAGTCGCTCTGACTTGGTAGGCGTGGAAATTACGGCGCCTGAGCCGCTGGCCAAATTGGCTGAATCGCCTTCTTTGTTCACTTTGTCGATGGATCTGGGTGGACAGCGTAGCGACGGACAAACGCCAGCGAGTTCGCTTACCGTGACATTGGAGAACCTCTTGAGAGCTGACTTTTCAGAAGACTTGGCGATCGAATCTCCGAGCTTGTTCGATAAGGCATTGATTCAGGTTGGCACGGTAGAGCAGCCTGTGAGTTTGCCAGAGGGTGTCAATTTCGATATTGAATATGCTCAACTCGACCTTGATGAACTGATTGAATCGGTTATTGATTTGGCAGTATTTGAACCGCTCAATCCAACTGAAAACACCGACTTTCTAGACGCCTTACGTTCGGTGCAAATTAGTACGCCCAATGCCATTTCAATGTATCGACCTTTCGGTCAATTTGAGGCAGTTGCTCGATCCAAAGACGGCTGGGGATGGTCAGGGACGCTAACAGGCGACAATATCGAGGGTTCCTTGTCGATGCTGCCGAGGGAAGACGTTGGCCGTTATAACTTCGACCTAGCCAAACTCATCATTAACCCGCTTGGAGATGTGGATGTGCCTGTCACGCCCATTGATCCTAGCTTGATGCCTGCCGACTACCCTGCCTTTGATGTGAAAATTAAGCGGTTTAGGATGGATGGTCGTGAACTAGGGGCGCTTAGTTTGAGTGGTCGACCAACAGACGAAAGTTGGAAGTTAGAACAATTTTCGATGAACCACAATGGCATCAGTACGACCGCAGCCGGCCAATGGACTAACAGTGAATCCTCCCGTTCGATCACGGCTTTTGACTTTAGCACCTCTATCGACGAAGCCGAGAACGTGCTGACGGATATGGACTTTGACGGTTACATCAAAAAGGGTCGCGGAGCATTTGGTGGCACTATTTCGTGGCCGGGGGCCCCCCACGAGTTTGATTACTCCCGACTCAATGGAAAATTCGACTTGTTCTTGAAAGATGGAGAACTAGTCCAAGTTGAGCCCGGTGGCGGCAAATTGTTAGGCCTTCTTAATTTCAATGCCATCGCTAGGCGGCTTATCTTCGATTTCAGAGATGTGTTTGCCAGTGGTTTGCAGTTTGATCGTATGCGCTATCGTGGTTTGATTACCAACGGTGAAGCCATCTTGCAGGATGCGTTTATTCTCACTCCTGCTGTGTTTGTCAGGATGGAAGGCAAGTTAGATTTGGATAAGGAATTAATTGATATGGATGTGCATATTTCTCCAGAGTTGGGCGGAAACCTGACATTGCTTAGCGCTCTTGCTAATCCTACTGCCGGTGCTGTTGTGTTTATTACATCGCAGCTCTTTAAGGATGATATGCGTCGTGCCAGTTTTAAGAGCTATCAGGCCAAAGGCACCTGGGAAGATTTTGAGATGGTCGAGATCGACTCAGAGGGTATTCCTATCGAGAGCCAAGCTAACAAGCCGTCTTCAGCCCCAGCGGAGCCGATTACAGAGAGCCCTAAATCTTGAGTTCACTGGGGTTACGTGTAGCCTGTTTGCAGATGAACAGCGTTGATTCGGTTCAAGAAAATCTTGATTTTATCTCAGCGTCGTTGGACTCTAATCCTCAAAAATTAGACCTATTAGTATTGCCTGAAAACTTTGCTCAGATGCCTGCGACAGAGCATTCTCGTTACACTGAGTCAATGGGCTCAGGGACAGTGCAATCGTTTTTAAGAGAAATGGCAATTAGGCATCAAATCAATATTGTGGCGGGCTCGCTACCCGTTCGTGGCGAGGATCCCAAGCCGTATTCTCGTAGTATGATTTTGTCACCTGCGGGCTTGATCGGAAGCTACGATAAGATCCACCTATTTGATGTCGACTTATCAGCCACTGGAGGTAGCCAAGCGGAGAGTTACCGGGAATCGGATCACTTTTTGCACGGCGACATTACGGCAGATAACATCCGAGTAAAAACGCTTAAAACTGCGCAAAACGAAGTGCGAATTGGATTGTCTATTTGCTATGATCTGCGCTTTCCTGAATTGTTTAGAAAGTTTGCAGAGCAAGACGCGCATTTAGTTTGCGTGCCTTCGGCATTTACCTATCAAACTGGAAAAAGCCATTGGCAGACTCTTTTAAGAGCCAGAGCCATCGAGAATCAGTGTTTTATTATTGCCAGTGCCCAGGCAGGAGTACACGCAAATGGACGTGAGACTTGGGGACACTCAATGATTATTGATTGTTGGGGCTCGATTGTTGCTGAAAAAAAAGCGGGTTTAGGCTTGCTTTATGCGACTTTGGACCTAAGTCAAATAGCTCAGGTCAGACGTCAAATCCCAGTGCTTGATCATCGTCGATTAAGCTAGTCATGGGGCGGTGTCGGTTCTCGACACAGTTTATCTCTTCTTGAGATCGAACCAATTTTGCAAAAGCACCCGAAGGTGATTTTTTATGAACGAACAACATTTAGCCGTTGCGCAGTCAACCTTGCTCGAGCCAACGAGCTTGACTGAACAGGGTCTAAGCCAAGTAATGCAAAAGCTCACCGCTGTCGAAGGCTGTGATTTTGCTGACATGTACTTTCAGTACTCCAAGCACGAGACTTGGTCATTGGATGAAGGTGTGGTTAAGACCGGCAGTTTTAATATAGACCAAGGTGTGGGTTTACGGTGCGTAAGTGGTGAAAAGACCGCCTTTGCATACAGCGAGGACTTAAATTTACCAGCAATTCTCTCGGCGGCTGATGTTGTGAACGCGATTGGCCGTCAAGGGCAAAACGTCAATAACTTTAATGCACCGAAACGTCAGCGATTTTCTCAGTTGTATACCGCGGTAGATCCAGTTTCAGCCTTACCTGACGCTGAAAAAGTGAAGATGCTCGAGCTCGCTGACAAACTGGCGCGCGAGCACGATCCTCGAGTCAAAGAGGTGATGGCTTCTTTGTCGTCTGTATACGAAGTTGTTTTGATACTCACCAGTGACGGCAAGTACGTGCCGGATGTCCGACCCTTAGTTCGACTGAATGTTTCTGTCATTGTGGAACAGAATGGAAAGCGTGAAAGAGGCTCGATGGGTGGCGGTGGCCGCTATGGATTAGACTACTTTGCTGATGACTTAATTCAAGAATACGCGCATGAGGCCGTGCGTCAGGCATTGGTCAGTTTAAAGGCCATCGATTCGCCAGCAGGGACCATGGAGGTGGTGCTTGGAGCAGGCTGGCCAGGCATCCTTTTGCATGAAGCCGTAGGGCATGGATTGGAAGGAGATTTCAATCGCAAAGGAACTTCGGCATTTTCCGGTCGAATTGGTGAGAAGGTCGCGTCAGAGTTATGTACTGTGGTTGATGATGGGACTATCGAGAACCGACGTGGCAGTTTGTCCGTGGATGATGAGGGAAATGCTTCACAAAACACGGTCCTAATTGAGAATGGAATTTTGAAGGGGTACATGCAGGACGAACACAACGCCCGACTTATGCAGTCTGGTGTGACAGGTAATGGTCGACGTGAGTCGTTTGCGCATCTGCCAATGCCGAGAATGACCAATACTTATATGCACGCTGGGAGTCATGACCCTCAAGAGATTATCGAGTCCGTTAAAAATGGTATTTACGCGGTTAATTTCGGTGGTGGGCAAGTGGATATAACTTCAGGAAAGTTTGTGTTTTCCTCAAGCGAAGCCTACTTAATCGAGAACGGAAAGATTACTCAACCAGTCAAGGGGGCTACGCTGATCGGTAATGGTCCTGAGGCTATGCAAACTATCAGCATGGTTGGCAATGACATGGCGCTTGATTCGGGCGTGGGTGTGTGTGGCAAAGATGGGCAAAGCGTGCCAGTCGGTGTAGGCCAGCCTACTTTGAAAATGGATGCGCTTACGGTAGGGGGGGTTAGCTTATGAGTCATTTAGATTTAACCCGAGCGGCGAATATCGCGATTGACTATGCAAAAAAGCAAGGTGTTGATCAAGCCGAGGCGGCGCTTCATCAGGGCGTGGGAATATCGGTTACCGCACGTCAGCAAGACTTGGAAACGGTCGAAAAGCACAACGATGCCCAATTAGTGGTAAGCGTTTATAAAGACCACAAAACTGGCTCAGCAAGTAGCGCTGATATGAGCGAAGCGGGTATCCGCTCCACCGTGGACGCGGCTATTTCGATTGCCAACTTTACCGGTGCCGACGATTGCTTGGGCTTGGCCGACGTTGAGCGAATGTCTAAGACCGAGAAGGATTTGGACCTCTATCATCCTTGGAATGTCGATGTCTCAGAGCTTATTGAACTGGCACTGGAATGTGAGGCAAGTGCGCTTGCCGCAGACGACAGAATTACCAATTCCGAAGGCGCCTCCATCAGCTCCTACAGTGGCAATGCTGTGTACGCAAATTCGCATGGCTTTTGTCGCGAAAGTCAAGGCAGTCAACATAGCCTTTCTTGTTCGGTTATTGGATCTGATGACAAGGGTATGCAGCGAGACTATTGGTACGACAGCAGTCGCAACGCGTCTGCATTGGCAAAACCAGCGGACGTAGGAAAGCTGGCAGCCGAGCGAACAGTAAGGCGCCTGGGCGCTAAACAAATTGATAGTCAACAAGCTCGAGTAATGTTTGATCCAATGATGTCCAAGAGCTTAGTGGGGCACTTGATTGGCGCAGTCAAGGGCGGCGCTATCTACAAAAAAGCCTCATTCATGCTGGACAAAGTGGGCGAACAGGTTTTGCCCGATTTCGTCACCATTGCCGAAAACCCACACAAACGAGGCGGCGCAAATAGCGCGCTTTATGATGGTGAGGGCGTGGAAACGCCAGAATACAGAGCCATTGTGGAAGACGGGCGGCTGGAGTCTTATGTGCTCGGCTCTTATACAGCCAGAAAACTAGGGCTTCAGTCTACCGCGAATGCTGGTGGTGTTCGCAACCTACGTGTCTCTAATACTGGGCATTCTCACGCTGATTTATTGCATGAACTTGGTACTGGGCTATTGGTAACGGAACTCATAGGTTCTGGAATAAATATGGTTACAGGAGATTATTCACGGGGCGCCGCCGGCTTTTGGATAGAGAATGGGGAGATTCAGTTTCCGGTGGAAGAAATCACGATTGCAGGCAATCTTACAGACATGTATCGAAATATTATTGCCATCGGCAATGATTATGATTTCCGAGGAAACACAGAATGTGGATCAATCGTGCTTGATAGTATGACGATAGCGGGGCGATAAAGTATAATCACGCGCCAGTTTTGCAAGCCAAACCCTCCGAAATAGCGATAATTAAGCCATTTTGAGGGGTTTTCACTAATTCAGTTGTCATTATGCCGATTTACCAGTACCGATGTTCAGAATGTGGACATGAGCTTGAAGCACTTCAAAAAATGAGTGATCCCAAACTCGTGGATTGTCCCGAGTGCCAATCACCATCGTTGCAGAAACAAATTACCGCTGCTGCGTTTAAGTTAAAGGGCACCGGTTGGTACGAGACCGATTTTAAAAATTCAGGTAAGAAGCCGGCATCCAAGAACGATCAGTCTAGCTCTGGAAGTGATTCCTCATCGACTGAGAGTTCTGGTGCTCAGTCAAGTTAGAACCGGATACTGCTGATTTATAGTGAGGTAAACCATGGGCAATCTTAGAAAATACTTTGTGGCTGGCTTGTTAGTCTGGTTACCTTTGGTTGCCACATTCGTGGTGTTGTCGTTCGCCATTAACGTTATTGACAGAAGTTTGCTTCTTTTACCGGCAGCCTATCGTCCTGAAGCCTTGTTTGGTCGAGACATACCTGGTCTTGGCGTTGCTCTGAGCGTCACATTGGTCATGATTACTGGGTTGATTGCAGCAAACTTTTTTGGCCGTAAATTGGTGGCCGCATGGGAAGCGATTCTGTCTCGAATCCCATTGGTGCGAACAGTCTATGGCGCTGTAAAGCAAATAACTCAAAGTTTGTTTGCGGATGCAAGCCAATCTTTTCGAGAGGTGGTATTAGTTGAATACCCGCGCAGAGGCATGTGGATGCTGGCCTTTGTCACTGGCGACACACCGAACAAATTCAAAGAAGTGGTGGGCATGGAGCTGATTAATATTTATGTTCCTACCACGCCTAATCCGACGTCTGGTTTTTATTTGATGGTACCTCCGGTAGACATCAAGCGTCTGGATATCCCCGTTGAAGTGGGTTTGAAAATGATTTTGTCTGCGGGAGTTGTTAATCCCCTAGACGATCCAGTTGAGGCCGAAAAGCTGGCCGCTGAATTGAAAGCAAAAGAAAAGCGAAAAGCAAAGAAGAGAAAATAATGAAAGCGATGCGTAGCCACAACTGTGGCCAAGTAAATGAAACATTGGTAGGCGACGTCGTCACAGTCTCTGGCTGGGCGCACCGAAGGCGAGATCACGGAGGTGTCATATTCATTGACCTTCGCGATGCATCGGGTTTACTACAAGTGGTTGTGGATCCGGATGCTGTAGAAGCGTTTGCTCTTGCTGAAACAGTAAGAAACGAACATGTTCTACAAGTGACCGCCAAGGTGAGACCGCGTCCTGAGGGAACAACTAATCCAGACTTGCCGACGGGTATGGTTGAAGTATATGCCACGGATATGGAGATTCTTAACCGTGCAGATCCAATACCATTTCAGTTAGACGAGGATGATGTTAGCGAAGCGGTTCGACTGCGCTATCGTTATTTGGATCTTCGTCGTGAGCAGATGCAAAAGATTTTTCGCTTGCGAAGCGGCGTTACCAAGTTTTTCCGAGACTTCTTGGAAGCCGAAAACTTTGTTGACATCGAAACACCTATCTTGACTAAATCAACACCGGAAGGCGCGCGTGACTACTTAGTACCTTCGCGAGTCCATGCAGGTGATTTTTTCGCTTTGCCTCAATCTCCTCAGTTGTTCAAACAACTGTTAATGGTGGCCGGATTTGAGCGCTACTATCAAATCGCAAGATGCTTCCGCGATGAGGATCTGCGTGCCGACCGCCAGCCAGAATTTACCCAGTTGGATATTGAAACTTCATTCATGAATGAAGAGGAAATCATGGACATGATGGAAAACATGATCCGTGATTTATTTAAATCTAAGCTGGGTGTTGAGTTGGCTGCTCAGTTCCCGCGCATGACCTATGCTGATGCTGTCGAGCAATATGGCATCGATCGACCAGATCTTCGAATCCCGTTAAAGTTGGTCACGGTAACTGACTTAATGAAGGATTCTGGGTTTAAGGTTTTTGCTGCACCTGCAAACTCTGAAGATGGCCGGGTCGCGGCACTGAAGGTCCCTGCAGGAAATAGTAAGCTGAGCCGAAAAGAAATTGATGACTACGCTGACTTTGTAGGCAATTACGGTGCTCGAGGGTTGGCCTACATCAAAGTAAATGACACGTCAGCTGGACGTGAAGGATTACAGTCTCCTATTGTTAAGAACCTCTCTGATGAAGCACTAAAAGGGGTGATTGAGCGCACTCAAGCGGAAGATGGTGATTTAATTTTCTTCGGTGCAGACAAAGCCAAAGTGGTTAACGATTCATTGGCTGCGTTGCGAGTCAAATTGGGTCATGATCTAGAACTGATTGAAGGTGAGTGGGCACCAATGTGGGTGGTTGACTTCCCAATGTTTGAAAAAGATGAAGACTCCGGTCGCTGGATCTCCTTGCATCATCCATTCACCGCGCCCAAGGCTGATCAGGTTGATCAACTAAAAACTAACCCGGGTGACGTTCTCTCCAGAGCCTATGACATGGTTCTGAACGGCACTGAAATTGGTGGTGGTTCCATTCGTATTCACCAAATGGACGTCCAAAAATTGGCATTCGATGCGCTAGGCATCGACGATGTTGAGGCCGAAGAGAAGTTTGGTTTTCTATTGGATGCACTTAGGTTTGGTGCACCGCCTCACGGTGGAATTGCCTTTGGCGTGGATCGTATTACGGCCATGATGTCTAACGTAGACTCGATTCGAGATGTCATTGCGTTCCCTAAAACGCAAAAGGCTTCGTGCCTGTTGACCGATGCTCCAAGCGGTGTGGATAAAACTCAGCTAAGAGATTTGCATATCCGTTTGAGTCCTGCCGCACAGGCCGCTAAGGCGGAAGCTTCTGATTCCTGATCAGTCACAGCCATTTCCTTGCACGAGATCTACTTAATGAACTGTGAATGCCGAGATTGAGATAATGTCGGCTTCGCAGTGTAAAACTAAAAAACGCGTGAGTTTGCAAGATCTCAATACCATGGCTGTACCAGCCTTGGCCGCTGAATATATTGCCGTTGAGTCTGCCGATGTATTAGTGCCCGCCATCGAATACACCGAAAAATATTCTATACCCTTCATGGTTCTTGGAGAGGGCAGCAATACCATTTTCGAAAAGGACTTTCATGGATTGGTTCTTCGAATGTGTATCAAAGGCATTGAGACAGTGAGTCAAGATTCTGAGAGCGTCCGAATTCGAGTTGGGGCGGGAGAGAGTTGGCATCAGCTTGTGCGCCACACGGTGGAGAAAAACTGGTATGGATTTCAGAACTTAGCCCTAATTCCCGGAACCGTGGGTGCCGCACCTGTACAAAACATCGGTGCCTACGGCGTCGAATTAAGTTCTACGGTAGTCGCTGTTGAACTTTTTGATGTTCAAAAAAAGACCTTGGATTGGATCTCTAATCAAGAATGCGAGTTCGGCTATCGGGACAGTCGCTTTAAACACGATTGGGCGAACAAAAAAATTATAACTCGAGTCGAGTTTCAGCTTTCAAAAGTTCCGTTGTTTTCTTTGGATTACCCTCAGTTAAAGCAAAACCTGGGTGCGCATCCGACTCTGAAACAAGTCTTTGATACGGTAGTATCCATTCGTTCCGCAAAGTTGCCTGATCCCAAAAAGCTGCCAAACTCAGGAAGCTTTTTCAAAAATCCTGTGGTTAGCAAATCTCAATATAGCGAGTTGCTGGTTCAGTACCCGGAGTTGGTTTCATTCAAGCAGGGCAATGATTACAAATTGGCCGCCGCTTGGTTGATAGATCAGGCGGGATGGAAGCAACGTGAGTACGACGGCGTTAGGGTTCACGACAAACAAGCATTAGTGATAATTAACCCGCATAAAAAGGCCGGTCGGAGTATTCTTAAATTGGCTAGGCTAATCAAAGAAGATGTTTTTAACCGTTACGGAATTACCCTCGAGATAGAGCCGAAAGTTATTTCTTAGTTCATTCAATAACTCGAAAAGTGAGTTAAAAACTTACTAACGCAAATGCGGATGATTCTTAGCCGCACTCCGCACCCAAAAACGTCAAAGATTGCAAGGATTTAGCGATCAATTGTTAACATTTTGTAATGCTAAAACTTTTGATGACACGGTCAGTACTAAGGTAAGAGAAAACGATCAATTCCAGCTAGCCTATGAAATCTTCTGCCGATGGTAATCGGAGGCTTGATCAACAGATCAGTCCCCGTGAGAGAGCGCTGCGTACAGCGGCGTTTGGTTTGTTTTTATTTTCGGTATGTATTTCAACGCAAAGTTTAGGCCAATCTGAGTCCAAGGCTTGGACCATATCTAGCTCGACCGACTCTAGATCGAAGGACGTGAACGATCCCATTTCTATGGAGGAGTCTGAATCCACACCCAACGAGACTGATGCCGAGCCTCTAACACCTCAGAGCGATAAGCAAACTGAAGATCTTGCCGCTGATGCAGATCAAGCCCAGATTGATCCCGAGATCGCAAAAGAATTACTTGAGTCTGATTCCGTCGAGTCAACGGTTGCAGCCAACTCTGAAAGCAGCCGTAAAAATCAGAAAAAAGAGAAAAACGGTACAACCGCGCAGAAGAAATCTTCCAGCAAGAAAATTCCACTCACTATTGTGCCTGCAGAGGCTCCGCCCAAGTTCAGCCTGGTTCCTGTTATTGATCAAAGCCCGGAACTGCGGGCTAGCTTAGAGCGACAATTTGAACAAATCCTGAAACTAGAGGAAGAAGAGGATGCTTTTAGCGAGAACCTGGGTGAAGCTTATTTAGGGTATGGCCGATTACTCGGCGAGGTTGGTCGACTTGAAGAAGCCAGAGATATGTACGCTAAAGCATTGCATATTTCAAAAATCAACAACGGTGTCTACGCCATCGAGCAGCGACCTGTGTTGAAGACCATGTTTTATATGTTTCAAGCCCAGGGCAAAGTTGAGGAGATGGAAAATTACCTCAAGCAAGTCATTTGGCTTGAGAGAAAACAACCTGACGTCAGGGACAACTTCAGCTACGACATGGTAGTCGCTCTGGGAAATACTTATATCGATAAGTACTTGGCGTGGCCTAAGATCACTGAAACTTCGTTGATTAGAATCAACAAGAGTATCCATTACCTGAACTACGCCATCCAGCGTTACTCAGATTTGCCATTGGAGGAAGGATTATTACCGTATGGTGAAATGGCTCTGTTGTACTACTTTAAACATCGAATCGCGCTTGAACTGAATCGCAGCTTTTACGAGTTTTCTCGACAGCGTCAGTTTACCGAAATCGACAAGTTCCCTGCGGTGAATTCCAGATCAAACTTCTTAAACAGCGCGCAGGGCTACCTAAAAACCTATTTGAAAAAAGCCGAAGAAGAGGGTGACATCGAGCATCAAGTTAGGGCTCTCAGAGACTTAGGAGATATCAACCTGTTGTTCGAAAGAGGAACAGTCGCCCAGAAGTTTTACGAGAAAGCCTGGGTTTTGGCATCGGACTTGCCACCCACCCACGAATTAGTCACTTCCTTTGATCAACCAAACAAGTTGCCAGATTTTAACTATGCGGGCACCAGATCGGCTTATTTAGATCGAGAGGTAGAGGCTGTGTATGTTCCATTGGTTATGAACCTGGATCGATTTGGAAGAATTAAAAAAATACTGAGTAAGGCTGAAGACAACCCTTTGCCAAAATATGTTTTTCGAGCAAAGCGTGAGTCGCGAAAGTATGTATTTAGGCCGCCGATAGACAATGGCAAGATGATTGAATCAAACGCACATGAGCAGGAAATCCGAGTTCTATTAAGATCTCGAGCGGTTGCTCAGGGTCCTGAAATTGAAACGGAGTCAAGATAATGGCTTGGGAAGAAGATGCTAGTGCCAAGATTGAACCGAAACCGATGGTTTCTTCACGCAAACTAAGGGCCACATTAGTGGCTGCAGCTGTACTTGCATTGACGTCTTGTGCACGGCCCATTTTACCTGGGCCACAGAGCCCTAGCCCGAATACTCCTCCAGGTGGGCCGCAAATCCCTCAACCACCCAGTGGTGGCGGTTCGGGCAATCCTGATTTGCCTTCGCCACTTCCAAGGCCACCGTCAGCTCCTAGTCCAAGCTCTTCCTCTGAATCCGATTCAGAGTCCGATTCTCAACCTCAATCTGACAGTAAGTCGGGTGAGCAAAGTGAATCCGAGAGTGATTCTGATGGTGAGATGCCTGAGTCTGAGAGTCAAGAAGGCCAAGAGGGCCAAGACGGCGAGTCCGATGAAGCCCCTGAGGGCTGGGAAGACGAAGCTGAAGAAGGTAGCGAAGGTTCGGGTGAAGAAGGTGACAGCGAGGTTTCCTTTGAAGAGCCTGAGTCTTCGGAAGGTGAAGCCGGTGGTGATGGCTTTGAGCAACCCGAATTTGAAGAACAAGGCGGGCTAAGTGAGGAAGAACTGGCAGAGTTAGAAAAAGAACTTGAAGAGACGCTTGGAGACTTTGACGAGGAAATTGAGCGTGAAAAAACCTATGCCGAGGAGCGAGCCAACGAAAATACGGGTGAAGATGGCTTGGGTGGTGTTGTGGCTTTTGAAGAATACGATGAAGAAACCGATGGCACTGGCAAGGGTCGAAAAAAGCCTTCATCACCAGCGTCGCAGTCAGGGCAGTCCGGTCAGCAAGGCGCGAGTTCGTCCGGGGAGAGCGGCGGAGGTGGCCAATCGGCGGCTGGCGGAGAAGAACGGGAGGGAAGTAATCCGGATGGTGAGACACCGGAGGATCTGGATAAAGATCGTCCCGACATAGAGGGTTTGCGCAAAAACGATGACATTGTTGCACGACAAATCCGAGAAGCAGCCGAAGCCGAGACAGATCCAGAACTCAAAAAGAAACTCTGGGAAGAGTATTACAGTTACAAGGGCTTGTAGGGGGAATAGTGGCAGAAGCGGATAATGCAAAAAGGGTGATGACTGTCTTCATGGGGCGTCTTTGGATTCTTTGTGCTTTGGTAATTTTGACAGGGTGCACTAACTACGAATACCACGAGACCGTGAATATTCCGATCAGCAAAATGTCTGTCGAAGAAGAGGCCGCCATCAGTGAAGATCTGATTCTGGATGTGGGCGTGGTGCTGTTCGAGCACGGTGTAGATCTACTTGACGATGATGAAGCGGTTTTTCTAAACGTCCGTAAAAGCGAAGCCGTATGGTTTTCCTCTCAACTAAAAGCGACCTTAGATCGAAGTAACGCATGGGGCCTTGTGCGCGCCTTGCCAAATGATAACGGCATCATGGATGTTATCGTCAAAGGGCGCTTAATAGAGTCGAATGGTGAGCGGGTTGTATTGAATATCTCAGCTCAAGACGCCGGTGGTCAAAAGTGGTTCGACAAAGATTACCAGCAGGTCGTTAGTCAGTACGCCTATAACCCCGAAGTCAATTTACCAGGGGATCCATTTCAAGCGCTGTTTAATCAAATAGCTAATGATCTATTTGATTACCGAGCTGCATTAACGCCTAAAGGTCTCCGAAAAATCCGAAGCACTGCAAAAGTTCTTTTCGCAAGGAGCTTCGTACCCGCTGCCTTCAATGATTACTTGCAAGAAGATGAGAACGGAGTGCTGTCACTGGCTCGAATTCCAGCTGAAAGTGATCCGATGATGCAAAAGGTGGATCGAATAAGGGCACGTAATGATTTGTTTTTGGACGTAATCCAAGACTATTACAGAGCGTTCAACAACACCATGGCCGCGCCTTATGAAGAATGGCGAAAGCTAAGTTACAAAGAGGTTTTGTACGCTCGCCAGTTAAGAGAGCAAGCTAGGAAAGAACGAATCGCCGGCATTGTTGCTATCGCAAGCGGAGTGGTGGCAGCGAATACTTCAAATAATACTACCACCAGAGTCGGTGGCTATGTTGGCGCTGGCTATGGCGCTAGGTTATTTGCTAATAGTTTTATAAAGAAGGATCAGGCTCTTCAGCATAGTCAGACGCTTAGAGAGTTGGGCGGATCGTTGGAACAAGAACTTCAACCTAGCGTTGTCGATTTACAGGATCGTAGCGTTACTCTAACCGGAACGGTTGAAGATCAGTACACGGAATGGAGACGAATTTTGTCGCGAATGTTTGAACTCGAAGAAGGTGAGGCTGCAGAAGAATCCAATGACTCAGCCACGCTTGAGGTAGAGAATTTGTAGTAATGCCTAACGATGAATTAAAGGGAAACGCCTCTTCTCTTAAACCCATAGAATTTGAGGCGCCAGAGTCAAAAGCTGATCAGCCCTCGGCTGCGCCTTCTATCAATGCTGTAGGGCGCTCGGCCATACTGGCTCCAAGTTCCGGGGCTTGGTGGCAATCGCAATTTAACTTGATGCTTCTTGTTTTTGGACTATTGGCGCTGGCAGCTCTTTTGTTTGTGTGGCTGACGCCAGCACCCAGTGGGACGATCGTGAGTTCGAGAGTCAATGAAGACGGTCAAGTAGAAGTTACTCAGTCTGAGACAAGTAGCACCGAACAAGAAACCCCATTCAGTGAAGCGCAAAGGGAGCAAGCCAGACAAGATTCCCAGGAAATATTGTCAGAACTACTTAATGCGAAAAAAGACCTTGAGGCTAAGCAAGCCAACGAGTGGGCTGAGCCAGAATTTGATCAAGCCTTGCAACAGGCTGAACTAGGGGATACCTTTTACCAAAACCGCGAATACGCTCAAGCAATAAAGCAGTATCAAGCCTCTTTGGCTGCGCTAGACTCAATTTTCGAACTGATGCCCGCTGAGTTAGCAAGGCGCACCTCACTCGGATATACCGCAATCAAGGAAGGTAAGGCAGAACTGGCCAGAAAGCACTTTGAGTCGGCAATGCTACTGGATAGGAATTATGTTCCAGCTCTTCAAGGACTTGATCGAGTAGAGACACTCAATGAGGTTTTGAGTTTGATCTCATCTGCGCGCGTGGATGAGGAGGCATTTCTGGTAAGTGATTCTCTCGATGATATTGAGACTTCACTGTTAAAGTATGAAAACGCGGTGGAACTCGATGCCAAGTTTTTGTCAGCCACAGAAGGGTTGGCAAGAGTAACCGAGCTAAAAGCTGATAAACAGTATCGTATGGCGATGAGCCAAGGATTCAATGCTTTGTTTGCTAACCGTTATTCACAAGCAAGAGCGGGATTCAATCAGGCCCTAGAAATTAAGCCTAATGATAAGACGGCAAACAGCGCATTGCGCCAAGCCCTGGCGTCTGATACGCGATCATCCTTAGCCTCTTTATTGAGCGGCGCTAAACGTTTTGAGGCGCAAGAACAATGGTCCAGTGCGTTGTCTAATTATCAAACTGTGTTGCAGCGGGATCGCAATCAAGTCACGGCCAAAATCGGTCAGATTAGGTCTAGAGCAAGGCTTGATTTAGAGAATAGACTCAAGGCTGCTATGTCTGATCCGCTTACATTGAGTAAGTCTACGGCTCGTGAGTCAGCGCAAGCTGTGCTAGCAGAAGCGCAAGCCATCAAAAAGAAGGGACCTCGCTTAAGCCAACAGATAGCTAGCCTGGATTCCACATTAAAACAAGCTGATGCCACGATAAGGGTGTCATTGATGTCCGACTCGCTTACCGAAGTCAGCTTGAAAAAAGAGGGAGCCAAGCGTATTCAGCTAGGTCGTTTTAACGAAAAAAAGCTGGCGCTTAAGCCTGGCCGTTACACCTTAGTAGGCACACGTTTGGGCTTCCAGGATCAGCGCCAAGAACTCGAACTTTCCGTGTCCAAAGGGGGTGAGCAAACTTTTGCCATTGCTTGTTCGGACCCAATCGCAGATGCTGGGTAAGTGCAACTATGACAAAAGACAACAAAACACCACAGAATCTAGATACGCCTTTATCTGACCAAGCTAAAATTGAAGCGGCTATTTTTGAGGTTCCTGGGCAGCAGGATGAAGCCCCCAAGTTCGAGTTTACGTTTGTGCATGGGCTGTTGGTCATTTTCGCGCTTTTTATCAGTGCCTTTATTGCTTTTATTACCTTTTCAAAATCAATTCAGATTACAACGGTTGCCAAGAATCTGAGCAAGCCAACGGACTTTTTGTTACAAAGCTCGGATCAAAAAATAAACTCTTTCTTGAAACTGCCGCTGGGCAATCGAGTTCTAGTACTCCCTGGCGACCATGAAGTTCAGTTGTCTGCTCCTGGTTTCGAAGATTTGAAGCAAACGGTGACAGTGAGCGGCGAACGTCATCAGCAGTTTGAGATAGTTATGAAACGTCTTCCGGGTCAGCTATCGGTCCAAGTGCCAGAGGGTGCAGTAGCCACTGTATCTTCAGGCGGCAATGTGTTGGGCCAGGCGCCGGGGACTATTTCAGCTCTACCTGCTGGCTATCTAGAAGTCACCGTCGATGCTGAGCTTTATCGTCCCATCACACAGCGGGTTTTGATTCGTGGCAAAAATCAGACAGAGACTTTAGTCGCCGATCTCCAGCCTGCATGGTCAGACTACACTTTCGACAGTTTGCCACAAGGAGCCAGCGTGTATGTCGATGGAGAGGCGAAAGGGTTAACACCTCTTGAAATTAAGATTGAAGAAGGGACACGAGCGATCGAAATTAAGGCAGAAAAGTATAAAACCTTCACTCAAGAAGTGGCCGTCGTTGCCAACGAAGTCATTGTGGCCCCCGTTGTAGAGTTGATACCAGCTGATGGAGTGCTGGAGGTCAGTTCTACGCCACCAAATGCCGCGGTGATTGTAAACCAAGAGTTTGTTGGCACTTCGCCCATGACTCTGGAACTGGAACCGGATACAGAACATACGGTTCAGGTCTATAAAGCCGGTTACCAGCTTCACGATCAATCTTTCAATCTTGCTCCGGCACAGACACAAACGCATGAGGTTGGACTAAACGCTGACTTAGTGTCGGTTCAAGTAAGCATAAGTCCGAGTGATGCCGAACTTTATGTCAACGGTCAGTCTCGTGGAAAGGGCAGTCGTACGATCAGTCTAAATAGCTTACCGCATAAGATCAGTGTCCGAAAAAATGGCTACGTGACGCAGTCAACCGAGATAGTGCCAACCAAGCGTAGTAAGCAGCTTTTGAGCTTCAGTCTTCTCACAGAGGAACAACATTATTGGGCGCAATTACCCGACCAATACACCAATCGAGCTGGCCATAGTATGAAGCTGTTTAAGAACTTGGGGACAGTGCAAATGGGTTCCTCAAGGCGTGAAGACGGTCGACGGGCCAACGAAGCGGTTTACACCGCGCAGTTAAGCAAACCCTTTTATGTCGCCCTCCATGAGACGACGAACAAACAATTCAGACGGTTTAAAGCAACTCATAACGCCGGTAATTATAAAGGCAAGAGTTTAGATGCCAATCGAGCCCCGGCGTTGAATGTGTCATGGCAACAAGCAGCCCAATATTGTAACTGGCTCTCCAAGCAAGAGGGCCTGGATCCCTTCTATCAAACCATATCTGGTTTTGTGTCGGGTATGAATCCGGATGCTAACGGCTATCGTTTGTTAACCGAGGTTGAATGGTCGTGGTTGGCTAGAAACACCAACGACGGGGTGCTTACCTATCCTTGGGGAGCGAGCAAATCGGCTCCCTCAGGAAAAAAAGTTGAAAATTTAGCGGATAAGAAAGCAGCAGAAATTATCACTTTCACCCTGGCGGATTATGACGATGGCTATGTGGGCCCCGCACCAGTAGGACGGTTTCCGGCAAATCATCGTGGTCTTTATGACATGGGTGGTAACGCAGCGGAATGGGTCAATGATTGGTACTCGTCCAAGGGCAACAGTGAAGTCTCGGGTTCCATCCGAGATCCGCTTGGACCTGATAATGGCGAGTTTCATGTGGTGCGAGGCGCCAGTTGGGCACGTGGGCATCTTCCTCAGTTGCGTTTGGCTTACCGTGATTATGGGGCCAAGGGTGCGCACGACATTGGTTTTAGAATTGCGCGCTATGCTGGCTTGAACAAAAGTAAACGGCAAGTGGCTAAAAATTAGAACGATATGAAAAACGTAGCCAAATTATTCTTTTTACCCTTTGTGCTTTTGAGCTTATCGGTTTTTGCTCAAGAAGAATCTATTAATGCTGATCAAAGCGCTGAAAATGTTGAGCGCACCGACAATTCAACTCCGGAACAACAACCAACACAAGAGCAAACACAAGAGCCGGTAGGCAATAAATCCAAGCCTAGGAAGGTCTTTAAACCTACAGAAGAAATTTCTGAAGATTCGCCTGTACCGTTTCCTGTAGACATCTAGCTCATTAACTGAAAATGGAATAATCAAAAGAATATGAACTTTCAGAAATCAGAATTTTTCTATCAAATTGTGGCACTGGTGCTCAGTTTTGTGGTCGTTCACACCATTTATGTGGGCTTGGTTAGACCTAATGCCGATGCGGTTCTTGCTGCCGAAGCTCGCGCTATTGCCGAACAAGAAGAGTCTGGTGAACCAGTGACAATCGAACGTTCGGCGTGGGTGGTACTTAAAGATTACGAACAGGAAAGCTGTTTCATTCTTATGCTCTGGGTGATGGCTATCATGGGCTTGAAAGCTCAAAATGTGCACGCCCAGCGTAAGCTTTTTCAAAGTGCCTTAGTCAGTATAGAGGAGGGCCGGCGCGTCTTGCCGGAGGACTCCCGCAAACTGTCGCGACCACTCGAAGCATTACCGGATCCTGAGCGAGGATTCTTGCTGCCACGCGCACTCCGAGGTGCCTTGGCAAGATATGGTTCCACGGGATCGGTGGCGGATGTGTCCACGGTGGTCAGAGATACATGTGATACCGAGGCAGATCGGCTAGATTCCGAGTTGTCGCTAGTGCGATATATTACTTGGGCCATACCTTCCATTGGTTTCATCGGCACCGTACGCGGCATTGGAACTGCGCTGGGGAACGCGCATGAAGCTGTGGCAGGAAACATCGCCGCCGTTACGGCAAGTCTTGGCGTTGCTTTTAACTCTACCTTTATCGCCCTGTTAATCAGTATCGTGATCATGTTCTTGATGCACCAGATTACCTTGATGCAGGAACGTATGGTGGCTGATGTACAGGAGTATTGTGATTTTAACCTTATCCGTCACTTACAAAGCTAGGGAAGGATGTCATGACCAAAGTCCTGCATATCAATGATCACAACCTCATTATCCAGAACAGCCTTCAGGAAAACGGAGCCGTATTACAACGCAGTCGCGGCTATGCCTGGTTAAAAGATGACCAGGTTATTTTTGATCTGTCTGCGGACGCGCAAAGCCCCGAACAAAACTGTCGACTTGCGCCTCAAGAAATAAACACGCGTTATTGGCAGCAGTGTGCGCAAACTTCCATTGGCGCCAACGCCGCGGGAATGCGTCATTCCGCGGACTTGATTTGGAAGCACCTCACGTCGCTGAAAGACAATGGTGATTGGGACAGTCTAGCTTTGGTGGTGCCAGCCAATTATCGCGATTCTCACCTGCAGCTCTTACTCGGTATCGCTCAAGCCATCGGAGTAAAGGTAACCACCATTACCTCTAAACCGGTTTATGCCGCATCGGTTTTGCAAAGCGGGAGTTTGCCGAGGTTCCATTTGGATGTGCAGCTACATCAAACCGTGGTGACCACACTAAGAGAGGAGGACGGATTCATCAAACTTGTGGATACATCGATTAATACCGATGTCAGCATTCACAGCTTGCAAGAAAGTGTGCTCAAGGCGCTACAGAAGAGCTTTATCGGAAATGATCGCTTTGATCCCTTGCATGATGCCAGTACGGAGCAACAACTCTTTAACCAACTTTTTGAGGTAGTCGCGAAAGTCGTTCGAAACGGCAAAGCGGTAGTGGGTGTCGAGCACAACAGTCAGCTATACAGTACAACCTTACAACTGGTCGATTTAGAAGAAGCCTTAGCAGGCTTGATTAATTTAGTTCAGGCTCAAAATGCACATGTCATGATCGACTTAAACGATTCATTTGACATCAGCCATTTATCGGAATGGTCTTCTGCTGAGGTCAGCTGGCAGGGTGATCCAGAGCCGTTGGATGCGGCGTTACTGGTAAACGCCTCAGATAATCTAATCTATAAGTCTTCACTGCCATTTCGAGCGGGGAGCAAAACTTCTAAGACTAAATCCGAGTCTGGCAACATGCAGGCCGGACGAGTAAATGCTTCGATTGATTCGGCGGCGCCACTGGAACAATCGCTTAAGTCTGGCAACAGCGCCACGCATTTAATGCAGTTTGGACTGGCCATTCCTATCGACGAAGCCTCCATTTCGATTAAAGACGCCATACTGTCCTTATCTCGAACCCAAACGGCATTGGAGTTGCCCGATCAGATCGAGGTCGAGGAACTCGTTGTTATCAACGATAAACAGCGAAAGAATTTGCAAGCGAATGATCGCTTGATGTCGCCATTAGCCGACGGTGTTATTACCGCAATACGGGTCGAATAACGTATGCCACGCAGAAAGATCCGACAAACCTCAACATTCAGTCTGTCTTTTTTGGACATCATGTCCTGTGGGCTGGGTGCGGCGGTATTGATCTTTCTCTTGTTAAAGTACGTGGTGGACTCTCCAGTTCCCAACCAAGAACCGCAAGTGATGTCTGAAATCAACTTGTTGGAAGAAGAAATTTTAGAAGGTGAAAAAAACTTAGTGCGCATTCGCAACACCATCAGCGAAATCAGTGATGAAACAGTCATAGCGCAGGGTTTGGCTCGAAAGATATCTGAGGAGATCGAAAAGTTACGCAGTGAGATTGAGGAGATCACGCCAGATTCGCCAGACAGCGTAGTCGGTTTGAAAGCTCGAATCGCCAAGCTCGAAAGTCAAAAGCAGGCTTTGGAGATAAGTATCCCAGCGGGTAATAAGGCCTTTGAGTTTACCGGAGAAGGTGATCGTCAATACCTCACTGGGCTCAAGCTAGGAGGCGATAATGTACTCATCTTGATAGACAGTTCTGCCAGTATGCTAGACGAATCGATCGTCAACGTTTTACGCAGACGTAATATGCGCGATGAACTCAAACGTCAAGCTCCTAAGTGGGGGCGGGCATTGGATATAGCGCAGTGGATTGTGGCGAATCTGCCGTTATCCAGCGACTTTCAGATGTTAACTTTCAATGAGGACGTAAAACCCGTTTTCGGCGAAGAAATAGATTCGTGGTACGAGGTTGCGGATAAAATTTCGGTAGCCTCGGCGGTTCAAGGTATCAATCAAGTGATACCTGAAAACGGTACCAACCTTGAAAAAGTGTTTGATATCGCCATGACCATGAATCCAAAGCCCGACAACATTTTTATATTGACCGATGGACTGCCGACACAAGGCGAGGGAGCCCCGGAGTCCGGCTCCATTTCAGGTGCAGATCGCTATCGAGTGTTCAGAAACGCGGTGCAGAAGCTCATTCCCGGGATTCCGGTCAATATCATGTTGCTGCCTTTGGAGGGTGACCCTTATGCAGCGGGTGCTTACTGGAGCTTGGCTATACGTACACAGGGGTCATTTGTTACACCAGCGAGGGATTGGCCATGAGTCGACGTAGAAATAGACGCGGTTCAGCTGACGCTGGCCTGAGTTTTCTCGATATTATTTGCTGTGGTTTTGGAGCCATCGTTTTACTGTTAGTGATCGTTCGGCCTAGCCAACCTACCGTCCTTGAAGAGTCTCCTGTGCCGGATAAGGGCCAAGTTCGGGCTCTTCAAGAGCGCCTATTTGAAATACGTGGGCAAGTTAAATATCTAGAAACTGAACTCAATGCCAAGCATGAACAACTGGGGCAGGACAAATCTCGCGTTGCCATTTTGCGAGGAGAGTTGGACCAACTTAACTCTATAAAATCCAGCATCGAAGAGTCGGCGGAAGACTCGAGTGATGTTGAAGAGCTACAAATTGCATTGCAAACTTTGACACGGGAAATGCGACGTTTGTTAAAAAATAGGCAACGTCAAAATGAGTACATTGGGGGCGTGCCAGTCGATTCAGAGTATGTGATTTTTATCATTGACACCTCACCCAGTATGTTCACAAATACGTGGGGAAAACTCTTGGAGGAGGTCATCAATACTCTCAGGATTTACCCAAAAGTGAAAGGTATTCAGGTGATGAACGACCAGGGGCAATACATGTTTCCGGTATACAAAGGCGAATTTATGCCCGATTCACCAACTCGAAGAAGGCAGATTATTAGTAAGTTAAGGTCATGGAATGCGTTTAGTAACTCCAGTCCGGTCGAAGGCATTACCACGGCGATTCGACAACACTATGATAAAAACAAAAAGATAAGTTTGTACGTTCTTGGAGATGACTATGCAGGCCGCTCTGTTCGGCGTGTCCTTAACATTGTCAATGAAATTAACGAGGCAAATCGCAAAGGCGAGCGTCTAGTTAGGATTCACGGGATAGGATTCCCTGTGCATATGTCTACTAACCCGGGTATACGCAGTAGACCGATGCGATACGCTTCCTTAATGCGGGAGTTGGCCGAGCAAAATGACGGCACATTTATAGGTTTAAACAATATCAGATAGGGGTAAGTATCATGATCAGCAAACAACAATCAAAAAGTATTGCGAGTTCCCTCAAACGACTCAGGCCTTACTCATTGTTGATCATCTTGCCCTTGTTGGGAGCGTGCGCCAGCAAAGTTACAGTCGAGGCTGATATTCCGAGGCCTCTGGTGGAAAAAGTACCTCTCAACATACACATGTCATACAGCGAGGACTTTAAAAATCACGTTTACACTGAAAGCGAGAAGCGTCGCGTTTTAAGCTCGATGAACCTCGCTGAAGCGCAAACCACGTTGTTTGACACTATTTTCGGTGCCTTGGCGAACTTAGTAGGCAAAGATGATCCGCAGACGGACCTCATCATTGAACCTGAAGTTTTGGATTTTCAGTACACAGCACCGAATGAAACCAAGCTTAAACAATATGAAATTTGGATTAAGTATCGATTGAAGCTGATGGACAGTGCTCAGGACGATGTAGCTGACTGGACCATTAAAGGCTATGGAAAAACCCCCACCGCTATGTTGACCTCGGCAACCAAAGCGTTCAACTCTGCGGCGAATGTTGCATTGCGTGATGTGGGTGCTCAGCTTGCCACGCGCTTTGCTGGGCAGAAAAAAATTAAGGCAATGATCGCGGATAAAACGCCTGAGATTAGTAACGAAACGAACACGGCTCTAGCCCAGCAGGTTGTGGAGACTCCCGAAGAAACAGTGAGCGGCGAAGAGGAGGCTACTAATGAATAATATTTCACGAAAAATCGGTGTCTTGGTACTACCTTTGATTATATCGGCATGCACCACTATTAATGTGGATCAGGTTCGCTTACAGGACCAGATCGAGCTAGAGGTCGGTGATGCTATGGTGGTTTTGGGTCGTCACCAAACGCCTGAGATCCAAACTGAAGCAAGTTTAGTGGCCTGCATTGGTGGGAAATTGCAACGTGGTACCAAGGACATCAGGATTATCCCGGAAAAAGAGTTTGTTGACTCTTTTTACCCTTGGTTTGAAGCACGAACCGCGCCTCTAAGGCCAGCGAAGTTACAGAAGGTGCTTAAACAGCCTCTCGTCGCACAAAGGCTTAATGATTTAAATATCAAGTATTTTGTTTGGGTCGAGGGCTCCACTGAACGTACGGCTGCATCGGGAAGTCTGACTTGTTCCATTGGACCAGGCGGCGGTGGCTGCTTTGGTTTTGGAACCTGGGAAGACACCAGCGATTACGAGACCACGATCTGGGACGTTGATAGTTTCGAAGAGGTGGGGCGCGTGAGTACCGAAGCGGTGGGCACCTCCTACATGCCAGCATTCGTGGTGCCGATTCCATTGTTGGCTCAAGTGGAAGGTGATGCTTGTCAGGGCATGGGTAAGCAATTGGTGCGATTTTTCAACGGCAGCGGTGGCACTGGCCTGAAAACTATACAGAATTAGTTCTTTGATTTTTATTAGCGAGGTTGTATCAATATGAAGATAAACAAAAAGATGATCGTAGGTTTGTCAGCGGCTCTGGTTGTTATGTCGGCTTCGATTGATGCACAAATTAGTCAGCGAGAAGCACAAAAAAGATACATTGAGGAACAGGCTAAGAAATGGCCTAATCTCAGTGGTCGCCGTTTGCGTGAGCACTTGGCGATATTGGCAGACAATCCACTTTCGAAGAATAAGAAACTAAATGAATACGTTCAGAATCTTGGTGAGCGAGTGTTGGCCAATACACCTCACAGGGACCGTGATTATCGTTTCTTAGTATTGGATTCTGAAGACATAAACGCCTTTGTAACGGGCACTGATTACGTTTATATCCACCGAGGCATTATTGCCCTCTTTCAGTCGGAAGCGCAGCTAGCTGGTGTCATCGGTCACGAGATTGCGCACAACGTCGCCAACCATCGCAGTCGTATGGAGGGCCGGCAAACTCGCGACGGTTTATTGGCAAGTTTTCTCAGTATCTTGGCTGGCTCAACGTCTGTGGGGAATGCGGTGGCGACAGAGCAGTTTTACAATCAGTTTAAGTACAAGCGTAGCTTGGAAGAGGAGGCAGACAGATTAGGCGCGCAATATCTCTATGCTTCGCAATACGATACCAATGGTTTGATTGATGGGCTGGGTACGATGTTTGATGCGACTTCGGCCGCATTGAATGGTCAAGGTGGGCCACAATACCGAGAGCTTTTCGGGACACATCCTCGGCAGGATAGGCGTCTAAGGTTACTTTTGAGCGAAGTTGGGGAGCTGCCACCAGGTGAGGAAATTATTGGGCGCGCGGAATACCGAGAAGCGCTGACCGACATGGTGTATGGACCGAATCTTAGACCCAATGCACCTGAGGGCTACGTGCGCTATAACAACGAGAGCTTGGGTATTACCTTTTTGCATCCGGAGACTTGGGATCGAACCGTAAAGGGTGCCAAGATCATCATCAAAGATCCAAAAAAGACCATGCAGTTTAAGGTTGAGATCGAAAAAACAGTAAACAAGACTCAATCTACTGAAGAAGCCATCAAAGAAAAATTTCCTGAAGATTTGAGCGGTATCGCCAAAATTAATCCACAGTCACCCAAAGACTTGGGCGTGGTTGCAGTTCGTCCAAATCAACGCGTTGGCTTAGTGAAAGTGGCGCGCAATACTTTCCACTTTCAAGGCATTACGCGTGACAATAATCTAACTAAGGAAATAGACGATGTGTTTTTAGGAATGATAGCCAGCTTCCGAAGGATTCATCCCAGGGACAAGAGCTTAACTCACCTTAAACGCATCTATTTTGAGCAGTTGCTTCCCGGTGAGACATTTGCATCCATCGCTCAAGATAAGGAAGACGATAATGTTGCCTCTGAGGTACAACTACGTGTCATTAACGGCTATTACCCCAGAGGGGAGGCTGAACCCGGCACGTGGATAAAAAAGATCCGTCGAGTCAAAGTGGATCAGAATAGCCGAGATGCGAAGACAGCGGATGGCAAGTTGACCGATTCGGAACCAGAAACGCAAGACGCCGATACAGGCTAAATTAGCTCCATCAGTGATCCGTTGATCAAGCCTTTCGACCAAAAACGATGTTAGAATAATCGTTTTTAGAATTCGATTTAGGTTCGACATGGCAGGACACAGTAAGTGGGCAAACATTAAGCACCGCAAAGCCGCACAAGATGCCAAGCGCGGCAAGTTATTTACCAAACACATTAGAGAAATCACCGTTGCGGCCCGGGAGGGTGGTGGCGATCCGGCATCAAATGCGGCCTTACGCATTGCCGTTGATAAGGCATTAGGAGTCAACATGACTCGTGATACCGTGGAGCGGGCGATAAAGCGCGGCACCGGAGATCTCGAAGGCGTTAGCTACGAAGACATGACCTACGAAGGTTATGCTCCTTGTGGTATCGCTGTGTTGGTAGAGTGCAGTTCGGATAATAAAAACCGAACCGTTGCGGAAGTACGCCATGCTTTCAGCAAATACAATGGCAGCATGGGCACCAGTGGCTCGGTAGCCTATATGTTCAAGTCCTTGGGTGTCATTGAAATGGCCGAGGGTGCTGAAGAAGACGACGTCATGGAAGTAGCATTAGAAGCCGGTGCCGACGATGTGATCGTTCACGATGATGGCAGCATCGAAGTTCAATGTGAGCCCTCAGAATACGTCAACGTTATTTCCGCTTTCGAAAAAGCCGAAATGGCGGTAGCCAACTCAGAAGTCACTAAGCGCCCTGAAAACGAAGTGGCGTTGTCCGAGGAAGACGCTGAAAAAGTCATGAAGTTAATCGACGCTTTGGAAGATCTAGACGACGTTGTTGAAGTTTTCTCCAACGCCAACTTTCCCGACTCTGTTTTGGAAGCCTAAGCGATAGAGTGGCTGCCTCTCTGACCATCCTTGGTATCGATCCCGGCTCCCAAATTACCGGTGTCGGCGTCATTGAATCCGAAGGCAACACGTTAAAGCATGTGTATTCTGAATCGTTGAAGCTACCTAAAGGCGAGTTGCCTATTCGCTTGGAAAACCTGTACACCCGTTTACAAGCCATTATTGCGCAGACACGCCCAGACGTGGTGTCGATTGAGCGTGTGTTTGTGGCAAAAAACGCTCAGTCTGCATTGGTGCTGGGCCATGCCAGAGGAGCCGCTATGCTCGCTGCGGTCATTAACCAATTACCTGTGATTGAGTACAGCGCAACCGAGATAAAAAAAACGGTCGTTGGCCGCGGGCGTGCTGATAAAGCTCAGGTTCAACACATGATGCGAGTATTGTTGCGACTGCGGCAAGCTCCTGAGGTAGATGCCTCGGATGCCTTGGCAGCGGCGGTTTGTCACGCGCATCATCAACAAATTAACCAAGCGTTGAGTAGGAGAGCCAGATGATCTCATGGTTGCAAGGGAGTTTGCTGGAAAAGCAGCCTCCCTCGTTGGTGGTAAATGTAAATGGAGTGGGTTACGAGCTAGAAGCGCCGATGTCGACTTTTTTTGCCCTCCCAGAAGTGGGTGAACCGGTTACCGTGTTTGTACATATGGTGGTCAGGGAGGACGCCCAGTTGCTGTTCGGCTTTGCGGACAAGCCTCAACGTGAAATGTTCCGAAGCCTTATCCGCGTCAACGGAGTGGGCCCAAAGGTTGCCTTGGCCGTACTCTCCACATTAAGCCCACAAGAGTTACTCAACTGCATGACCAACGAGGACGTAACCTTACTTTGTAAGGTTCCAGGCATTGGTAAAAAAACGGCGCAACGACTGTTGGTGGAAATGAAAGATCGGCTGGAGAAAGAGTTTGCTGAGCTGTCTCTGGAAGCCGCCGCCTCTGGGCGACCACAAGATGGCACGCGCGATGCCATTGATGCATTGGTAGCTCTAGGCTATAAGCAATCTGAAGCCAATCGAGTGGTCAAAGGACTTGATTCGAACCTGTCTTCAGAAGACTTAATTCGTCAGGCATTGAAAGCCTTGTCTGGCAACGTACTTTAACTACGCATTATAGATATGATTGACGACAATCCAATTAATCCAGAGATTCAGGGTAACGATGATGACGTGGTCGATCGTGCATTGCGTCCAGAGTACCTAGAGGAGTTTGTCGGTCAGCCAAAGTTAAAAGAACAACTCTCTATTTTTATCCAGGCGGCTAGAACTCGTGGCGAGGCCTTGGATCATGTGTTGTTGTTTGGCCCGCCTGGGCTCGGTAAAACCACACTCTCGAACATAATCGCTCGAGAGATGAATACCAAAATTCGCCAGACCTCGGGGCCGGTACTCGAGCGCGCCGGAGACTTGGCCGCGGTGCTCACCAACCTAGAGCCTTATGACGTACTCTTTATCGATGAAATTCATCGGCTGAGTCCAGTGGTTGAGGAAATTCTCTATCCGGCCATGGAGGACTATGAATTAGATATTGTCATTGGCGAGGGGCCAGCCGCTCGGACGGTGAAATTAGCATTGCCCCCATTTACCCTTATTGGCGCGACTACCCGAGCTGGACTGCTCACCTCACCGCTACGTGACCGTTTCGGCATCGTCCAACGTTTGGAGTACTACAACACCAACGATTTAGCCAAGATCGTACAGCGTTCGTCAAATATTCTAGGCGTTCCAACAGAGGATGCCGGCGTGCAAACAATCGCCAATCGATCACGAGGAACCCCGCGAATAGCAAACCGACTGCTGCGAAGAGTCAGGGATTACGCAGAAGTAAAGGGTTCTGGTCGACTCACCGAGGGTATGGCTACCGGTGCATTGGACATGATGGAAGTTGATCCACATGGCTTGGATTGGATGGATCGTCAGCTGCTAAAAGCCATAATGCAAAAATTTGATGGTGGCCCTGTCGGCATAGACAGTCTGGCAGCCGCAATCGGGGAGGAAAGAGGCACTATTGAGGATGTGGTTGAACCGTATCTGATTCAGCAGGGCTTTATGATGCGCACCCCCCGTGGGCGTGTGGTGACGAAGCGTACCTGGTCATATTTTGGATTAAATGCGCCGGAAACACCGCAGACTAAGCCCGCAAACGAGCACCCGCAAAGTAGCTTGTTCAAAGAATAGAGCCAAAATGTTTGAAAAACACCTTCGAGTTTATTACGAGGACACCGATGCCGGTGGCATCGTTTACCACTCAAATTACCTAAATTTCATGGAGCGTTGTCGCTGCGACTGGTTGATGAGTCTTGGCTTTAATGTTGCGGAACTCGAGCAAAAACAACAGCTTGTCTTTGTTGTAAGAGAGGCTAACTTGGTATTCGAACAGCCCGCGCGGCTATTTGACCAGCTGCGCGTCACCGCCGAGGTATTGCAAGTCGGTAAGGTAAGGCTAGTGCTAAAGCAGGCTGTCTATAATCAGGACAAATTACTGTGTCATGCAACGATAAAACTTGCGGCATTGCACTCAACTTCATTTAAACTATCGGCCATGCCGAGTATGCTAAGGGCCGCCATGACCAAGGGCTAATCCTAACTGGCGAAAACTAGGAACTCCGCGTGGTAAAGGGGCTACGCTAAGAGATAAGAAAAATGAGCTCAACAGAGCAAAATGGGTAAAGCAATCAAATGATCACTACTATTGTTGTTGCAGCGCAATCGGCTGCCGAACCAATTGTGCAAGCCGCCACAGATACAGCTCACGCCGCCGACAAAATGTCGATTTTGTCTCTGGTGTTGGAAGCCAGCTTTATTGTTCAGCTGGTGATGCTGATGTTATTACTGGCTTCTGTTGTCTCCTGGTCAATCATCTACAAGAAGGTTAGTGTGCTGCGTAAGGAAACGGCGCTGACCAAAGAGTTTGAAGATCAATTTTGGGCTGGCGGCAGTATGCAAAACCTCTACAACCAATGGGGCTCAGATACTAAGAATGCCTCCGGAATGTCAGAGATATTTGTATCCGGTTATCGAGAGTATCAACGGCTGTCAGAACGAGGTTATGCCAATAAAAACGATTTATTAGACGCCGTGCAACGAGCCATGCGCGTTGAGCTGAGTCGTGAAATAGATCACCTTGAATCTCAGATTCCCACCTTAGCCACCATCGGCTCCACTAGCCCATACGTGGGATTATTCGGGACTGTTTGGGGAATTATGAACTCATTTAGAGCACTTGGCTTATCCACTCAACAAGCAACCGTAGCTAGCGTGGCACCGGGTATTGCTGAAGCACTGGTGGCTACGGCCATGGGCTTGTTTGCCGCAATCCCCGCGGTGATTGCTTACAACCGCTTCAATACTCAAGTAGAGAAGTTAATTGCCCAGTACGAAATCTTTATGGAAGAGTTCGTAAGCATCATTAATCGCCAGCTCTCTATCGGTGAGGACTAAGCGGTGAGTTATCGAAGTCGTAAAAGGAAAGCCATCGCGGAGATCAACGTGGTGCCGTACATCGACGTGATGCTAGTGCTACTGATCATTTTCATGGTGACCGCACCTCTATTAACTGAGGGTGTCAAAGTTGACTTGCCGCAAACGGCCGAAGCTGCGCCCGTAGAAGCTAACCCAGATGCCCCTGAGCCCTTTGTTCTCACAGTTGATGAGACTGGCAAGCTGTTTATCGATGATCGTGAATACGATCAAGAAGGCATAGTCCGTTATGCCACGGCGCTCAAACTCGAGAAACCCACCACCGACTTCTTGGTTCGTGGTGACAAAGACGCCAAGTATGAGTATGTGATGTTGGCCATGGGTTTACTTAAGGAATCGGGGGTTGAATCAGTTAGCCTAGTTACACAACCCTTGGAGCAAGAGTAAGATTTGTTATGAGTGATCGTCGCGATTCCAGTGCGTTGGGTAACATTGCCTCCTATTTGGTGGCGGGTGTCCTGCATGCATTGATCGTGGCGGTAATGCTGATCAACTTTACGCCATCAGATAATGCGAAGAAAGTAGACGCTTTTGACGCCGAAAAAATAGACATCATGGTGGCGCGTTCTGTGAATGAGGATCAGCTTCAACAGACTCGCGAGGAAATTAAGGAAAAAGACCGAGCCAAGAAAAGAAAGCGCGAACAAGAAGAAAAGCGTCTTCGAGACCTTCAGCAAAAAGCCGAACAAGAACAGCAGCGTCTGGACGAGCTGGAACTTCAAAATCGATTGGCTAAAGAACAAGAGCGCGAACGCGTTATTGCCCTAGAGAAAAAGAAGGCTGAAGAGCAAAAGCAAAAAGAGCTGCAAGAGCAGTTAGAGAAAGAGCAACGAGAAAAAGAAAACCGTGAGGCAGAGCGCAAACGCAAACAGCGTGAGGCCGAACTGAAAAAATTAGAAGAAGAGAAAAAGAAAAAACAGGAAGAACTGCGCAAGCTTGAAGAACAAAGAAAGCAGCAAGAAGAGTTTCAACGACGTGTACGTGAAGAAGAAGAGTTACGAAGAAGGCTCGAATTCGATGAGCAACAACGTCGTGCGGCGGCGATTCAACGAGCAGCGGCTCAACGCACCACGACGGTACTAAGAAAGTACTCAAAATTGATTGAGGAGGCGGTTAAAGCCAAGTGGATAGTGCCGCCTGGGACCGAGGCGTGGCGAAAAGCGCGAATCAACATTAGACTGTCTGGTACTGGCGAAGTACTATCAGTAACAATTGTGGAATCAAGCGGTAGTCCCTCCTTTGATGAACGCGCGCAAATTGCAGCCAAACAAGCAAGTCCGCTTCCTTTCCCAAAACCTGAAGAAGATGCAGAGGCACACCGACAATTACAGAGTGTGTTTGTAAACATTGAACGGTAAACTTATTCGAAACCAGCTTGGGCGATCGATAAAATGAAAATCAAATTGTTTTTAAAAAAGACTAACTTGCTTCTAGCTTTGCTAGTAATAGGCCTTTCTAATAGCCTTTACGCTCAAGTTGAGATTAATGTTGGCGGTGCCGTAGAGCGTGGAAAGCCCATTGCTGTCGTGCCATTTAAAGTGCTCGATGGTACAAGTTTCGAACACGATATACACACGGTGGTCGCAAATGATCTTTTTGCAACCGGAAAGTTTGAGCCTATCCCAAGTGAAAAGTTTTTAACGCTGCCATCCAGGAAAGAAGAGGTACGTGCTAAAGACTGGCGCCTAATAAATGCTGAGGTTTTGGTGTACGGTGAAATCTGGAATCTTGGAAGTGATCGATTTGAAGTTCAGTTTCGCATTCACGATATTACTACTGATGAGCAATTGGGCGCGGCAATAAGAATTCCAAACTTCTCAAAAGCCAATATTCGCGCGGTAGCGCACATGGTCTCAGATAAGGTGTATGAGGCGGTTACGAAAAGAAAAGGAGCGTTTAACTCTCAAATCGCTTACGTCAAAAAGACCGAAATCGAATATCAGCGTTATCGCTACAAGATCATGGTGGCGGATTGGGATGGCTATGATGCGCGTGAAGTGTTTGCCTCATGGAACCCAATTTTGTCACCAGATTGGTCACCCGACAGTAAGAAGATCGCTTTTGTGAGCGTTACCTCACGTGGCCCAATTGTTCGAGTATTGACCCTAGCGACGGGGACAACGGAAGATATTGCCACATTTGAGGGCGTAAACTCTGCACCAGCGTGGTCTCCCGATGGCACCAAACTTGCTTACTCAAGTTCTAAGCACGGTAGTCCGGATATCTTTATCTATGACACGATTACACGTCAGCATAAGCGTGTGAACACTCACTACGGTATTGATACTGAGCCAAGTTGGGGTAAATACGGTCAAACGCTATTGTTTACGTCAAATCGTTCACGCAAGCCGCAAATTTATGAGTACAATCTTAACGACGAGTCCGTTTCAAGATTGACCTTTGAAGGCGATGAAAATGCCAACGCCAGTTATGATGAAGACGGCAAAAAGTTGGTGATGGTGCACGAAGGTGGCAGCATAGTCTTGATGGATTTGCGTAGCGGTGATCTAATGTGGCTCACCAAGGCAAAATTTGATGAATCACCTAGTTTTTCTCCTAATGGAGACATGGTATTGTATATGACCGAACAAGGCTTCGAACCCACGATGATTGTGGCGTCAGTGGATGGCCGAGTTCGCACAAAGGTAGAATTTGTTCGGGGCGACGTGCGTGAGCCGGCGTGGTCTCCTCTGAGAAAATAAAACACACGGCAAAAAATAAAACAATTCATTCGTGGAGTGACATTATGAAACTTAACTCTGGTCTCATACTAACTATCTTAGTGAGCCTAACCCTGTCTGCTTGTGCACCTAAGAAAGAAGGTCCAGTCGTAGATGAAAAGCCTGTAGAGGTAGCGCCGGTTGTTGATAACACACCTAAGTTCCCATACGAAGGAACAAACCTAACTGCTCAACAGCTTCGCGCCTTGGGAATCAACGGTAACCCTCTGGACGAAAAAGTTGTGTATTTTGAGTACAACAGCACGGCTATTGATCGTCGCTCACAAGTTATCTTGGGTGCACACGCTTACAACCTAGCTAAAAGTGCGGGAACAGCGGTGACTCTAGACGGACATGCTGACGAGCGCGGTACACGCGATTACAACCTATCTTTGGGTGAGCGTCGTGCACAAGTTGTTTCTGAGTTCCTAGCGGCTAATGGTGCTCGCAGCAATAACAAAACAGTTTCTTACGGCGAAGAGCGTCCAGTTGATTCAGCTCATACTGAAGCGGCTTGGGCTAAAAACCGTCGAGTAGAAATTAAATATTAATTAACTCGTGATTTGGGTTTTGTCTTTCTTGCAAAACCCTGATCAAATCAGGCGAATGCAATATCTGCTCTACTTACTAAGTGTTGGTAGGGTAGTCATCCGCCATTGGTGCCGACTTCTATGAAGAAAGTAAATTCGATTGTATTCGCTATCGGGGTGTCACTATGTGGTACCCCGATTTTTAATTCTGCACATGCTCAAACCAGCACGGATGCGGCCACAACGCTACTGGAAATCCAGTCGTTGAAAGACGAGATAGCAGGCCTACGAGACTTGGTTGAACGTCAGCAGTTTGAGATGCGAAAGCTCAAACAGCAGATGGCCGATCAGTCCCGGGCGAATGCTCAGAGCATTTCGCAGCTTCGGCAAGATACTCAAAACCAGATTACGCAACTTCAGCAAGCCGCACCGGCCGCGCAGCCAGTCGTGGTTGCCAATCAGAATCCGTATCTGGCCCAATCCGGATCTGGCGAAAGCTGGAATGTGAACGCGAATCAGCAACAAGTGGTAGCAGGCGGATATCCGACTACTCAGCAAAGCCAAGCTACGCTAGGCCAACAAACGGCGGTTCAACCAAATACTGCTCAACTAGGTGGGACTGCCGCTGTAACAAATCCTTATGTAGATGCCAACTCTGGCTATCAAAACAACCCACAGCCTGTTTTGAGTCAGGGGGGTAATCAATCTGTGCCAGCCCAAGTCGCCGCTGATCCAGCATTAAACCCTGGAGCCAGTGGTCTTCCGCAAACCACCTCGGGCGCAGCGCAGGCTAATCTAAACACAGCCGGCGTTGCAGCCAATACGGCACAGACGACCGGCACCGCGGCCACTTACTATAATCCTAATCAAGCACCGCAGCCGGCCGAGGTGCGTGCCAGCGAGTTCGGTAACACTGCTGCTCAGGCAACAGGGCCAGCAGGCCAAAACCCTACCATCCAGACTGGAGTGGGTAACCAAGCTGCCGTCGCAAATACGGGCCTTAATCAAAGTGTTAGCGGTGCCCAAGCGGTTCAGGGTCAACCTCAAATTGTCGACAGAAGTATACAGTCTGGGCAGGCGGCCGTAAGCCCAAATCAGGGTGCTCAAGTGATCGAGCGCGGCGTCGATGGATACGTGGCAAACCCGAGTGCTCCTATTCTCAGTTCTGATCAAAGCTATGGCCAGCAAACTTATACTAATCAGCCGCAGACGCAACAATCACAGCCTATCAATGCTGCGGATGTCGTCGCTGCGGCGGCTAACCAAACCCAGGTACAGTCACAGCAACCTGTTGCGGCAGGCGGGCAAGTTGACTCCAACTTTGGTAATCAGCCAGCGGTAGCTCAAAGCCAAGCAGTGCCACAGAATCAAGCTGCGATCTACCCTAATCAAGTTGTTGGTCAGAGCAATCAGCCGGTCTTGCAAGTGCCAAATCAAGTTCCCGTTCAAGCGGCGGATGCAGGACAAGTTGGGGCGGCAACAAATCCAAATTTAGTCAATCCGAATGCGGTTGCGTCCACAGTTGTAAATCAACCGGTGGCTGGTTTGTCTTTGCCGCAGCCAACGCCAACTATCCTGAGTGAGGATGAGTATTATGATCGCGGCTTTGATTTGCTCAAGCAATCGAAGTACGACGACGCTGTGGTGGTGTTTAGGGAGCAACTAGCTCGTCACCCACAGGGCGGACTCTCTGACGATGCTCACTACTGGATTGCTGAGGCAATGTTCATAAGTCGAAAGCCAGAAGAAGCCAAGCCTCATTTGCGCGCCATTATAGATAATTATCCGCAAAGTTCTAGGCTGCCAGATGCCATGCTGAAGACCGCTTACATCGAGCAAGACGCTGGAAATTTAATCGAAGCGCGGATTTTGTTTCAGGAAATCGTTAGCCAACATCCCAGTTCAAATGCAGCTATTGCCGCCAAGAATAGACTAGCCAGTATCTCTGGCGGCTAGCTTTACATCCTCTATCGCGCTCCGAGTCCGGAGCGCTTGACCTGTTGTTATTGTGTTAAGGTGTTCTTATGTCTGTCCGAATCACCGAAATTTTCTTCTCTCTCCAAGGCGAATCTAATACCGTTGGGTTACCAACCGTGTTTGTGCGTCTTACAGGATGTCCCATGCGTTGCTCCTATTGCGACACCGCCTATGCGTTTCATGGCGGTCAGAAGATGGCGATTTCGGATATTGTTGCTGAAGTGAAAAAGTATCGCGCCAAACACGTCACCGTGACTGGTGGTGAGCCATTAGCACAACCTGAGTGTCATCCTCTGATGACAGCTCTGTGTGATGAAGGGTATTCAGTTTCATTGGAGACCGGCGGAGCGATGAACATTGAGAAAGTGGATCCCCGCGTCTACATCGTACTTGATATTAAAACGCCTGCATCCAATGAAGAACCTAATAATACCTACGAAAATCTGGAACTGATAAAGCCAACAGATTGCCTAAAATTCGTTATTTGTGATGAAGCTGATTATCATTGGTCGGTAAAGTTTGTTGCTGACAGACAGCTGGATGAGAAGTGTGAAGTCTTCTTTTCACCATCGGCAGATCAGCTGGATCCGACTGTGTTAGCAGACTGGATCGTGCGCGATCAAGTACCGGTGCGAATGCAAATCCAGTTGCACAAACTCCTATGGGCAAATGCGGCTGGTAGGTAATTGATAGAAAACTGCGCATACGGGTAGTGCGTAAATAGGTAAACAATGAGCGATCAAAAAAAAGCAGTTATCTTAGTTTCCGGCGGACTGGATTCAGCCACCGTATTAGCCATGGCTAAAGCCCAGGGCTTTGAGTGCTATGCATTAAGCATGGATTACGGGCAGCGCCATCGAGTCGAGCTCAATCGTGCGCAGAAAGTGGCGGAATCCAATGGAGCAAAGGAACACCGAGTGGTCAGAATTGATATCGGAAATTTTGGTGGTTCAGCACTAACTGATCGAGATCTGGATGTGCCAACGGAAGAAACAGAGGCGATACCAATTACTTATGTTCCAGCCCGCAATACCGTATTTTTGTCGGTAGCATTGGGGTGGGCTGAGGTATTGGATGCTGACGCAATTTTTATTGGAGCCAACGCCGTAGACTATTCCGGCTATCCTGACTGTCGACCTGAATATATCGACGCCTTCCAAGCCATGGCCAACTTAGCCACCAAGCGAGGCGTGGAGGGAGACAGCATTCAAATAGAAGCACCGATCATTAAATTAACCAAAGCTCAGATAATTCAGCGAGGTTTGGAACTGGGTGTCGACTATTCTCAAACCATATCTTGTTACAACCCGCGTACCGATGGAACGGTATGTCATGTCTGCGATTCATGCCGAATTCGCGCAGCTGGTTTCGCTGCCGCTGGTGCAGAAGACCCGGCGCTAGTATGAGTCAGCTCCTTCAAATTGAAGGTCTCTCACTGGAGGAATCCGGCAAGCTTCTATTTGATCAATGTACTCTATCGTTGGGTAAGGGAGATCATATTGTTATTGTTGGTGAAAGCGGTGGAGGCAAATCGACCTTATTGAACCTAATAGCCGATAAAGACCCAAGAGCAGTAAGCGACGCAAGCTTATCGACTAGCATGGTGCTGCAAGAAGGTGCGTTACTGGATCATCTGAACGTTATTGACAATCTGAACCTGATCCGGGCTTACAGTGCTAAAGTTCCTGACTCAGCTGCCATCTCAGCGCAATCAAGACTCCAACAGCTGAATATCAGTGAAGACTTATGGCAAGCTCCAATTCATTCTCTCAGCGGCGGGCAAATGCGCAGAGTAGCGATAGCTAGAGCGCTGATGACAAAGCCTGAGCTTATGCTGTTTGACGAGCCTGACGCAGGTCTGGATCTGATCAACTTATCGGATCTTGGCTCCGTTATGCGTGACCTTAGAAACCGTCATAACATGACCTGCGTGACGGTTTCCCATAACCCTTACTATGTGAGCCGAATAGCCACTCATGTTTATCGTTTAGTGGATGGCCAGCTCGAACTGCTATGCCATTGGCCCGAGCAAGGAAATGAAAGCGGCGTGTTTGAGAGCAGGCAACGAGAGCTTGAAAGCAAACTGATGGAGCACAGACCGGACGTGAAGCCGACATCCAGGCAAGCCGGTTCAAAGCAATCTACTCTTCGGGATGCGCTAAGTGGAATTAACGCTCTAGCCAGCTCATTTACTAAAGTGCCACTTACAAAACGAGGTGAGTTCGGCATCCTACTTTCTACGTTCCACTTGAGTTTTGTGTCCGGACTCATGTTCTGGAGTTTGGTTGGGCTAATGCTTGGAGCCACCCTCGTTGCCGTCGTGAAGTCACTAGCTGATGCGGCTTTGATTGGAATCGTTTCTTGGTTTGTTAAACCAGAAGACTTGATAGACATTATGCGAGGTCGATTTTCACTTTATTTGGCCCCGGCCATCGGTGCAATGCTATTTGCGGCTCGATCAGGAAGTATTGTGTCAGGCTGGATCGGTGAGATGATACGCAGTAAGCAGCTTAGAGCATTGCAAGTTCTCAATGTATCGGTATCTCAGTACCTGTTGAGTCCTGTTTTTATTGGCTTGCTAATGGGTTTGTTAGTGACCCTAACGCTCTTCACACTGGCGATTTGGCTGGGTGGTGTTTTTGCTGTGTTCTATTTGTTTGACATTCCCAATGCCGCGCAGACCATGTATTTAACTGGTTATGATTTTTATGCGTCTAACTATTGGATCAAGGTGCTTCTATACAGCGTAATAGTCTGCCTTGTAATTTCGGCGTTTGCTTTTGCTAATAAATTCACTGCGAAGCAAGTCAATCTTCACACGACTCAGGGTATCATCTACGCCACGTTGAGCGTTGCCTTGGCGGAACTCTTAATCATTCTAAATACGTGAATGATTATGCGGTAATGCCAGGGAAAAACAGCGTAAAAATAGGTAAAGAAATTGCCAAAAAAGGTTGACCAGCCTACATTTTGGCAAGATAATCACGCCTCGCTTTAAGGCACTGCCTCAAAGCTTTGATTTGGAAGGGCCGTTAGCTCAGTTGGTAGAGCATCTGACTTTTAATCAGGTGGTCGCGCGTTCGAATCGCGCACGGCCCACCATTCAAATTCTCTTTAAAATCAATAACTTAAAAAGGATTTAAGCTTGATTATTTTCTCGCAGAAAAATCACCTCTGAGCCGAATTCGAGGCACTTTTTTTCAGATTCTTTTCATAGATCATTTTTTGTCGTTTAGTGTTGCGATATGCACTGTCTCTAAATCTTTGAAAACATTGAAAAAAACAAATCAGCTCTTATTAGCTACTCGAGTCATACATTTAGAAAATATGATTTTCAATCAGATAGTCTATTCTTCATAAATAGAGGAATCGATATGGCAGAAATTACGTTTATGCGTATTTAATATGAATAGTTCAAAAGGAGAAGGAAAGGGGTATTGTTGAATAGCATCGGCTCAGATGGTAAAATACACGCATGGCTCGTAAAGAGCGAGTATAAGCGGCTAACCTGAATATAGGCACCTTATATAGAGGACGGTAAGTTTTTCAGGAAACTTATTTGGTGGATTCTTCGATAGAAGATGATCGGAACCTTAAAGCTAACGATTTGCTTCGGCCACCATAGCCATACAATCAAACCCCCATTTCGCCTATGAGCGATCCATGGGGGTTTTCTTTTGGGTATGCAGTTACCACAGTATAAAAGGGATCAATTTTTCTTGTATGGTCTCCTTCAAACCTAACTATACAAATACCTAGCCTACTTTTTAGGATCGTGTATTTAGGATGTTTCAGTATTCCTCCTTCATCATAGATTTTTGCCCCTTGGTTGATGATGTCTAAAATATATCGAGGAATGTCTTCAAGAGTTTCGTAACCCTTCCTTCGTATTTCGTCTTTGTGTTTTATCCAGATATGTTGAAGCCCGAATCCTCGACCATCCGGAAAATGCCTACCATTGAGCAAAAAGATCGGGCCTTCCTCTACGCCATGCTGTGGAATGGATGGCATGTATCCGAATTCGGTATTTCCTGTCACCGGATTTATGACTCGTTTTTTGTGACTTGCCAAAGTAGCAGTATTGCTCTGTTTCGTTGCTTGTGCGGGGATTATATGTTGAAAACAAAATGCTTGAACTTACCAGTTAGGACAAATTTAGCGGAATTCGTTAAAAAAGGTGGTAAAAGTGCAGTCACTAAACCTTTGAATCAGAGGCGATTACGAGTCGAAAATTTTCACCAGACCTGATCTTTTTGACGTTTTTATGCATACACTAACACCTAAAAATTATTCCAAAAAATAATCAAGTTGTTGTTATTAATATGATTTTGAGAAATATAGTGTTGAATTATACGCGTACAAACTCTTATAAAAGCTCACTTTTAATCAGGTGGTCGCGCGTTCGAATCGCGCACGGCCCACCATTCAAATAAATAACCGCCGATTGGCGGTTTTTTTGTGTCTGTAGAAATTCATTTATAACTAGCCTATTTTCAGAGTGATCCAATTCTCTTAGTTAAACTCGAGCCTCAGCCCGGTCTCGATTTGGCTTCGCTTGTAAGTGTAATTACGTATATCAGCTTCGTAGTCCCAATAGCGACCAAGTAAGTACCAATTAAGGTCGTAATTTTTGCGACGTAATAGTGGACGTTCATACTCAAGAGTCAGATTTATTCCTTGGCGACTGGGCGCCTCGACATCTCGTTCGATATCTTCCTGAAAGCCTCCGCGCGAATAGTCTAAATCACCATACACGATGTAGGCGGTCCATTGATCCTTAATCTGACCCCTATGCGTTAAACGGAGTGACGTTCTAAAATCTCTGTAATCGTAATAACCACCGCCATTATCCGCTCTGTCGATCCAAGTTAACTTAGAAAAGAACTTGGTATTCTTGCTTACTCGGTATCTTAGACTTAATCCCAGTTCGGTCATCTCATATTTAAGAGTAGTCTGGCTCAAGGACTGCCCTGTGATGTCACGAGCTTGTCTGGTATCGAAATCTCGATTCCGATAAGCAATGCTTGCGGCGAGTCTTAGCCTATCCTTGAGCTTCCATTGTGACTTAGCTTGGGCCCGAAGTTCTCTGTAGTTTAAATCGGACAAACCTAAGACGCGCAAATCCTTGTATTTTTGGTCTCGTAGCGCGACGCTCATACCTAAAACTGTAGATTCTGATGATCTAAATTCGTATTTAAGATAGGGCTCAATACGAGAGTGATTATAGCGGTTGCTGGCATCTTGGTTTCGAAAACTAAAGAGTTTTCCCGTGAAGCGACTGACGTAGCTTTTACGCTTGTCTCTCAGCTTTAGGCCTGCGTCAATCTGATGGTTCTTGCCAATGTCCGTCTCATATCCAAGCCGACCACTAAGTATGGTCGAATCAGCATCATCGAATAATTGATATTGATACTTTGTTGCATCTAGCCTTATGTAAGCCGACTGATGCTCTTTCCATTGATATTCTATTTCTGTTCGTAGGTAGGAATCTGATCCGCGCGTAAGTGGGTCAGCCAATCGAAATGGATTGTTGTCAGTACCAAGCCCCGTGATCAGATTAAGCTCCGCTGTCGCGTTTGTGCTTATCGATAAAAACGCTGTTAATAGAATTTTCGAAGAAATATAGGATGTAAGATTGTGCATAATTTGCTTAGGTAGATTGCTCTAATACTTGCCCCATTTGTTTGAGAGCAGTTGTATGGTTGATTCATTTTTTAGTTTTTCAGGCAGCTCAGAAAGAAAGTGATTCAGCTCTTTTAAGCGGTTCGACTCAATTAGTAATCGAGACTTACTCAACGCTAAGTCGAGGTCATCAGGAGCCTTGTTGAGCGCTTTCGTTAATACCGAAAGAGCGAGATCAATATATCCATGAGTCACAAATACCTCTGCGTGTACAGAATCGAGAGTCGGTGTAAAAAGCTCATCATTCCTAATTGCATTGATCCATGAAAGGCTTCGATCTAACGGCCAAAGATGTAAACATTGCTTTACACTGGCCAGGTCACTCCTAGGATGTTCAGTAGGTTGGTTAAGCTTTTGACACCAAGTTTTGGTGTCCTTAATCAACCTTTGTTTGGCATATGTCATTTCAGGATTGGTTGGTAATGCCATCAATTGACTATCTTGAGAAGATAGACGATCAACAAAGTGCTTACCTAGCAGTCTGAGTTCGCTAGATTTGGCGCGCCGACTTAGCCAAGTCCAATACCTAAGGGCTTGTTGATATTGACCATTTTCAAAAGCCGACCAAGCAAGCCCGCTCATAATTGAGGCCGTACGCCCTGAGTAGTTGAGGGCTTTTGTGTACGCCAAATGTGACTCTCTGTAGTTAAGTGAGTTTAGTAGATAATCTCCGTATCTACGCCAGCCCAATCCATAGTCTGGACGCAGTGACAATCCGCGACGAAAATTCAGATTAACGGTGGAGTAAGGGCGCCGAAGTTTGACTTGAACTTCCGCAAGCTTAAACCAACTTTGCGCATTATCTGGTTTGAAGCTTATCGAGTCTTCATAGCTCTGTTCGGCTTTTTCGAGTTCATTTAATGCAATTTGAGTTTCTGCAAGTAAAGACAGGCTTTTAGCTTTTTTAGAACCGCTTGAAAGTGAAACAGCTTTCTGAAGCACTTCATTCGATGCTTTGATATCTCCTTGCTGCTTTAGTAGCAGTCCTAAGTTTATTGCTGCGGATGCGTAATTGGGTTTCGCTTGGATAAGTTTAGTGTACTCATCGATGGCACGAGTCTGTTTTGATTGTCTGCTAAGTACAAGTGCATAATCGAATTGAGTGTTCGATTCTATTCTGCGAGAAGTGGAGAATCTTTTCAGAAGGGCTTCTGCAGTCTCATAGTCTTCATTGCGAATAAGCTTTAAGCTGAACTTCTCTAAAAATGCATTTTGAATGGATAGCTCATAGCCAGAGAGAGTTTCTAAAGCGACGTTATTTTTTGACCGCCAATCAAGTGATTCCAACCGGCTATATAGTCCATGATCGATCTTAATCTTGGGTACAAAGTTGAGGTTGCGCGTTGAATCTTCGGTAACCTTGCTTTCTTCTATTGATGGTGGAGACGACGCTAAGGAAATGATCCGCGGTTGCGTATCACGTTGAACGAAAATCCATTCTAAGGCAATAAGCCAAAGGACTATCGCAGTCACAAATAAAGTTGGAAACAACGCGGATTGCATTCTAAACATACGTTGCTCCAAGCAAAGATTGACTGGCTTTTCCTTCGTTACTACGTTGCCGTTTTATCTGATCGATCAAGCCTTTGTTTGAAATATTTTGAATTTCTAAGCCCGGTCTTCCATTGACTTCCAAGACTAGTGGGCCATGGATGGCATCGAAGCATATATCTACGCCTGCATAGCCGAGCGCTATGGTACTAGTGCTACGAAGCGCAAGCTCTCGAACTTTTTTCCATTCAGGCAGCTCGATAGCATCTAAGTTTGCATCAGTATCTGGATGAAGATTTGCCAAATCAACCGGGTTTTGAATTGCTTTTCCTGTTCTTAAGTTGATAGCAACGCCGACAGCCCCTTGATGAAGATTGGCTTTTCCAGACGAACTCAGAGTGGGTAGTCTGAGCATTGCCGACAAGATTGAGCGTTCATAAACAATGACTCTAAGATCACACAATCCAGTAGGGGCAATACTTTGTAAGGACGCGATTTGTTGTATGCGCGGCTCAATAAAGGCCTCATCTGCGAGTCCCGACGTAGTGAAGTCACCATTTATGATTCCGATTATGTGTTTGATAATATTTTGTTTTGAGTATGCTTTCCCGCTAGCAATCCATGTGTTTGTTTTGGACCTCGAAAAGACCAATATTCCCTTTCCTTGGCTACCTCTATTTGGTTTTAGTACCCAATCCTCTGTGCGAGTTAAAATTTCATCAAGCTTATGGATGTCGCCATAGTCTTTGAATGAGACTATGGTGTCCGGTACGTTGATCCCAGAACTTTTTAGCTTTCGTTTGGTCTCTATCTTGTTGCCGGCTAGGACTAGAGCCTTTCGGTCGTTCTTTTTTTGTACAAAATTTAGGTTTCGGCTGTTTATTCCTAGAACATCGGCACCAGCTTGAAACAGCTTAGAAAACCTTAGCAACTCACTGAGCCTGATTCCTGACCAGCGGCCTAGATAGAGCTGCGCCAGAAAAACGAATGCCAGCAGTCCGGGTATCTCGGAAAATAGCCACTTAAGTACCGTAGATTCAAGTACGAGATAACAGGCTACAGTCATGTAGAGCGTACCCAAGCTGGTAAGCAGAATCTCTCGCCATTGCCGTTCAACAATGAGATCGGTTAGCTTATCAGCAAGGAATGCGAGCACAATAACTGGAAAAATCGTTAATACGCTCATCGAAAGTGAGATGAATTCTTGAAGTATTAGTATCCCAATGACAATGACTACACTTAGGATTGTTAGTGCGGCAGCAAGGCGAGGGACTTTTAACAGGTTAAATGGCTGCAGAAGAAGCAGGGCGATACTAGTAATTCCTACGCACACAACCAGTCCACCTAGTCCCAGAATTAGGCTAGATGAGGCGCATACAAAAGCGACTAGCATCGGCATAAATACTCCAAAACTATTTACGCCAACAACGTTTCTGAGAAACGAAATTACCAAAGCGCAAACTGGTAATAGGAGAAAGAATAAAGCCTGCTTGACAGTGACACCAAGGCGATCGGATAACCAAACTAGCCAGTTAGCACTCAGTCTAGATTGCTTATCGGGATAGAGGGCATCGAGCAAGGTAGGCGGAACAAGTGTCTCGGAGATATCGAATTGATACTCAAAGTTGATTCTCGGACTGTACCGAAACAGTGGTTGGTCACCTTTATATAATTCTAGGTAGTTTGCGGGTATCTCTGCAAAGTGCTTATTGGTGGGGTCAAATGGAACCCATTGATCTTGAATAAAAACTTCAACCCACTGATGAGATATTCGTTTTTTCCCAGGGTTTAGTACAATCCCGCCAACTAGTCGAGCAGGAATACCATTCAGACGCGCTAATGAAACGAATAGTCTACTTTTTCCGTTACAACTAGCGGCTCCCAATCGCAGAGCGGTTAGTGCGTCCGTCGGTCCTTTAAATGGTAGAGGCTTTAGAGATGCAGTGTAATTGTATATTGCACGGAGTACCGGAATAAGTGAGTTAGATTGCATCGGTTCTATTTTTGTCCAAAGGCTCTTTATTTCTGGATGAGATACGGCAATCGTATTGGTGCTCTCAAGGTAGGATTTAAGATTTGCCGCAATGTCTGTCGGGACCCGTGCATCCTCTTCTAACTCGTAAGAAACAGGAGTTCGATAAACAATCGCATGCGTCTTTAGCGTTCCTTGCGTAAGGTCGGCATTCCAGCGTATGAGCTTTCCATCATCTCCTTCTGACAGATGAATTGAACCAGAATCAATCGACGTGTCCAGGCTTAGAATTTTCTGGTTGTTGTTTGATTCGGGTAGATAGGTGATCAAATGAGGATCAGCTCGACTTCCCTCGTATGTCATCGTTGTTGTCACTGCATAGGCTTTCGCGGGGAGCCTGCCGACATGTTGATCAAGCGTTTCCACCAAACGTTCAGCAAAAAGGCATGATGGCAGAATGACTAGCAAAGCTATCAGTTTGAAGTTGGTGTTTTTCGAACTCATCACGTTGTTAAGGCGGTTTACTTGTGAATGAGTATCCTGATTTGCGATCAAACGGTCTGTTCTAGAAATGTTAGAGTTTTGTTTGAACCGTTGGTTCCAAAGGGTCTTTAACTTGCGCGTCTCATTTAAACGATTACACTGATGTTTACTTCCATTATTGTGAGTTGATTTGGTGTTTACTCGGTTCTACCTGGGGTTATTTTTATCTGCAGTCGTTGTCATAGCGTTGAACTATGGCATCTTCAAAGTCAGTTATGATGTTCGACATCTTGATTATTCTGAGAGGACACTCAAACCGATATTGGATCTTCTTGTACACCAAGCGGGGACAATTCCTTCAGAAAAGCGAGAGGCCTATTTACGCCTAGCTGCCGAGATAATGGGCTCTGAATTAGTTTTGAAATCAGAAGATAAGACGCTCTCGGAAAAGCAAAAGCTTAGTGCATCTCATGAACTGCTAGCCAACACTGGCGAGGAAATTCGCTGGAGGGTGACCTTTCGTGAAGATAAAAAAAGTCTGGAGGTTTACGAATACCGGTTCGTAGAAGTTGATGAGCAAATCTTTCGTGCTCACGCGATATTATTGGCCGCAGTTCAAGATAAAGACGTATTACAACTCTCTTCCTTTGCTGGCCACCATTCACTTAGGCTTCTAGAAGATATCCCCACAAGTCTTGACAGCCAACAACGTTCACGTCTGTCCAATGGTTCTGCGGTTGTTGTCTATCAGGCTGATACGCCACAATTCACCGTCTTTATCAATAAGGGTGAAGAGGGTGTTTTAAGCTTAGGCCCAATAGAAGAGTTTGAGTATCTTCCTCGTTTTTTGGCGGTCGTGATGATGTTGACCACGGTCTTTTTAGTGACCGCCGTTGCCTACGTGTTTATTTCACGTCTGGAACGTCGAATAGAGAATTTGTCTCGAGTGGTGAGTGACTACGGCAAGGGTAACTTGGAGGCCAGGGTGGAAGTGGAGGGAAAAGATCATTTATCTCACGTATCTAGTCAGTTCAATTCAATGGCCAATCGGATATCGTTGTTGCTGACCGGACAGCGTGAAATGATGCAAGCGGTCTCGCACGAGCTTCGCACGCCTCTTGCCCGTATGCGATTTCGGTTGGCAGTTCTAGATGAAGCACGAGAAGGCAATTTGATAAAAGAGCAGTTGACTGGTCTGAATGAGGATGTCACTGACATTGATCATCTAACTAAGGAGATCTTGGAGTTTCATAAATTGGCTCAGACTGCTGAGGTGCAGTTAGCTTCGATTAATCTCAATCAGATGATTGAAAGAGTGGTGGTGAATTCTCGACTAGTTCATGACGAGGTCGCAATAGATGTTTTTATGGATGACGATTTGCTGTTGCACAGTGAACCTAAATCCATCGAGAGAGCGTTAATAAACTTATTAGAAAATGCCTGTAAATATGGCGCTGGGAAAATTATTGTCACCGTTAACCAAGATAACAGCAACACGACAATCTCTGTCGAAGATAATGGACCAGGAATACCTATGCACATGCGAGACAAGGTGCTACTACCTTTTCAGCGTGGCGGGCCAGAACAAACTAAGCGGGGTTATGGCTTAGGGCTCTCAATTGTGCAAAAAGTAGCTGAGCTGCATAAGGGTCATTTTGCTGTTGGTGATAGCGCGCAGGGAGGTGCTAGCTTTCAACTTACTATTCCGCAGCATACGGCGACTTAAATCATGTTTTTACTAAGTTTAAAAAAGAAAAATCCCTGGTTTAAGACCACTGTTGTCTATCTGTCATTGGCGCTCTGCTTGATAGTTTTTAGTTTGCCTGTGCTCGCCACCAAAAAAGAAGATCACGATGCAGAACTACTTCGAAGAGTGCTGGAAGCACTGCAAGGAAAAAACGAAGAGAAGGCTAAAAACTATGAGCCTGAGTATGAAGAGAACCTGGTTGAAAAACTTGAGGATCTTATGAGTTACTTGGAAGAAAAAGAAGAAGAAGACGAAGAAGAAGACGAAGAAGAAGACGAAGAAGAAGACGAAGAAGAAGACGAAGAAGAGGACGAAGAAGAGGACGAAGAAGAGGACGAAGAAGAGGACGAAGAAGAGGACGAAGAAGAGGACGAAGACGAAGAAGATGTGTGACAGATGACACAATATAAACCAAAAATAGTGCTTGTCGAAGACGATCTCGAACTGGCTAAGCTAATTAGATCTTATCTAGAGAATCATAACTTTGAAGTAATAACGATCCATGATGGTGAAGCTGCTTTAAACACCGTGCTAGAAGAGTCGCCAGAATTGTTAATTCTTGATCTTATGCTGCCAAATAAAGACGGAATGACTATCTGTCGAGAGTTACGACCAATATTTCACAGTCCGATTCTAATGTTGACGGCTTCGGATGATTCTATCGATGAGATCGTTGGACTTGAGTTGGGAGCGGATGACTATGTGCGAAAGCCTGTGGAGCCAAGAACACTTCTGGCCCGTGTTAAAGCGCTGCTGAGACGCTCTGGTTCAGATGCTCAGTTATCAGTAAAAACCGCCGAAGTTTTGATTTTTTCTGACTTGGCTATCAATGTCTCTGCCCGATCGGTTGTCTTGGGTACTGAAGAGTTAGATTTTTCCGTTCCTGAATTTGAAACTCTTTTGCACTTAGCGAACAATGCCGGCTCTGTTCTTTCTCGAGACGACCTTTTCAAACACCTAAAAAACATTGAGTACGATGGGCAGAATAGATTCGTTGATATCACGGTCTCTCAAATTCGAAAAAAGATAGGACCTACTTCGGATCTCTATTTGAAAACAGTACGAGGTCAAGGCTACTTGTTTTTGCTACATCCATAATTAATCTTATAGGGATTAGTCTTGGACTAGTTGTCTCTGGTCTCTCGCAGCCTGATTGAATGCACTTTGAATGCCGAGATTAATCACGCACTCATAAAACCTGTCTCGCCGTCCTTTCCGTAGTTGATTGATAGATTTGAAAACTAGTAAAACCAGGTTCAAATAAGACCGTTTTGGTTCGATTTGTTCCAGATGCAGCTGAGAAATACCTTTAGACTGACCGTATTTGTATAGATACCTTAAACCCAATCGCTTTAGGTCTAAGCGGTGCTCGACGTGAGCTGAATCCAAGTATAGGCCGCTATACCCTGCGTTTAAACACCGATAGAAGTATTCAGTCTCTTCGCCTCGTAGAATAGATTTGCCGCTAACACCCAGGTCAACATTGAATAAGCCAACGTTATTTATCAACTCTTTTTTTAGCCCGAAGTTAGCGCCGTATGGAAGCAGTTGATTATGTTTATCTAAATATTCAGCTCCATCTGATAGTTTATATTTTACAAACAAGCCGTTTAAAAGCGGGTGGGAGTCCCCTTGCAACCATTTAGGCCTGCCGTATTTCCAATCAACGCTGATCCTTCCTCCAAAGAAACCATAATTAGGGTGTTGCGTTAGTGCACTCCGATAGGAATCAATGTGGCCGGGTAGCACCGTAACATCGTCATCCACAAACATTATTAGGTTGTTAGAAAAGTTGGAGATTGCATTATTACGAGCATGAGATAAGCCTTGCTTGGATTCGAAGCGATAGGCGATAGGCAATCTATCCGAATATGAATTTATGGTCTCCCTAGTGTCATCAATTGAATTATTGTCTACCACGATTATCTCGTCTCCCGCCTGGAGTTCATCAACGCATTTCAAAAGACTGGCCAATGTCAGTTTAAGCTGATCTGACCGGTTATAGGTGCAAATAGCAATAGACAAATTGGAGCAAGGCTTTGGATTCGGCATAGGTTTAACGAGCTCATTTAAGCGATGATTCAAATAGTACTGCAACCTTGATAGATGTACTAGTGAGCCCCAGTAGAGAGTTTGGGGCGTATTCAGAAATCATGCATTCCTGCTTGAATATCGATTTTTTCTGTATCACACTATTTCTAATAAGGCTTTTAATTCAAGGATTTAAAGGAGTAAGTGATCATGGCCAGATACCCAATATGCATCTGTATGGCAGGAGCCGTTTCAGCGGGAGCGTACACCGCTGGGGCAATGTCGGTACTTTTTGAAAGTCTAAAGCTTTGGGAAAGTGACGATAAGACGACGAGAAATGCGCTTGATAACATTGCCCCAAAACATCGGATATGTATCAAAGGTATGACCGGTGCTTCAGCCGGATCAATCCAAGCTATCCTTTCGAGTTTGGATGTGTTTTCTGCGAGTGCGCATTCTAATTTAGGGCGTGAGGCTTGGCTAAGTGTCTCGTTAAGTGATCTATTGGATGCCAGTGATCTGAAGGAGATCGACAAGACAGTTAGGTCCGTGTTGAATACAAATGCACTACTTGATGTGACCGAAAGGGTGACCGCTGGATATCAATGGGGAACATCCCATGCGCCATACCTAGCCAAAGACTATGAGATCCGTCTGTCAATAACAAATCTGCGCGGTGTGCCGTATAACATCAGGTTACCGGAATCAAACCGAGTGGATTTTGGCGCTAGTTTTCATAATGAGTATCTGCGTTTCAAGTTCGTTAACGATGCCAGAAGTGAACCCGAGTCCGAAAAACATTACCTTATTGAGGTTGATCCTAACAAGGCTCCAAGATTGGACAGTTTAATCCATGGTGGTCTTGCCAGTAGTGCTTTCCCATTTGCATTTGAGCCGATCAAACTTCGCAGACCAGCCATTCAAAAGGGCGAGAAGTTTATCGATATACATGACACTAGAGAATGGCTGGAGCCTGAGCGTGTGAGAATCAACGGAGCGATAACGCAGCTAGACTATACCTCATTGCGACAGTCCCCGAGCTGGAATAGCAATTACGGTGATAAGCAAACTATCTTCGCCGTAGATGGTGGTGTTACCAATAACGAGCCTATCCTTGAGGCGTTCAAACTTTTGAGTGGAGATACCATATCCGACTGGGGCAACTTACCTGAGAACGACACATGGGATGCGGAGGAAAAGCGCCATTTAGGTGGTCGAGTTTTGTTCATTGATCCGTTTCCAAACAGTCTCGATAAACGGGTAGAAGAAGATAACTTGAGATTAGATAAGCAAGCGGCTGCACTCAAATCGGCATTATTACGTCACGCTCGTTTCTCAGAGCCCATTACGTTTATATCCAAGTTAAAGAATCGAGTCGGATTGGTTTATCCTTCTAATCCGTTGCGAACCCCTGACGGGAATGAATCACTGGCTGAAGAAGATCAAATGTTGGCCATCAAGAGTGGTGCCTTGGGTGGCTTTGCAGGATTTCTGAAACCAGAGTTTTTAGAACATGACTATGTTTTGGGTCAGCTTAATATGAGGCGCTTCCTGCGTTATCACTTTACTATTCCCGCCGATCATGTGCTTGTTAAGTCGGATGTAGACTATATAAAAAACTGGGGAATCGAAAAAAATGGCCAAACGGAAGTTCCGTTAATCCCAGTATTCGAAAAGGCCGCCTCAGGAGAATACGTGATATTTGAAACCGGAAATTCGAAGGAAGAAAAATGGCAGTATTACAACAAAGCTCTAAAGCAATTTCAGGGAGAGGCACACAAATTTAGTACCGCTGATCGCGACAGACTATATAAAGGTCTAAAAGGGAGATTTGAGAGGGTGGTGAGTAAGCTGATATCCACACATAGTGCTGGTCAAAAGCCAAGATACCCCGATAAAAATATCTCTTGGTTTGACCGATGGGTTAAACGTTCCAAAGTAGGTAAGGGCGCGATGGGACTATTTGTGTTGGCTGGTTGGAAGCTGGGCGGTAAAAACTTTCTCGCAAGTGCGGTTCTGACCTCCATTGAAAACAGTTTAGCTAAGCAAAATTTGTTGTCCTATCGCGTGCAGGATAGCCAAGGAAATGAGATTAAGTACAAAGGTGAAATCAAAGATTGATCTAATTGGAAGCACTTCAAATGAAGTGCTTCCAATTAACAGATTTTCTTAATCGTGATTATAAATATGCACGTCACGCTGTGGATACGGTATGCCTATGTTAGCGGTATCTAGCGCTACTTTGATTCGCTCTAGTAGTTCTAAGGTGGCGGCAGGATGATCTGATGCCTTTGCCCATGGTCTCACCGTCAAGTTTACGCTGTTGTCGGCCAATTCAGTCACGCCGACGCTTGGCGCTGGTGATTCCAGCACATAGTCAGATTCGTTAATCGCTTTCAGAATCACTTCTCTGGCTTGTTGGATATCAGCGTCATACGAGATGCCCACTGCTAAGTCCATTCGTCGATTGCCCGCCTCGGTGAAATTGATGATTGGTCCTTCTAATGCTTGGCCATTCGGGATGATGATTTTGGTCTTATCAGGAAGCCGCAGCGTGGTGGTGAATACATCGACTTCTTCGACTTGGCCAGTCAGCCCGGCTACCTCGACCACATCCCCAACATTGTACGGGCGAAAGATGATCGTCATCACTCCGGCGGCGAAGTTAGAGAGTGAGCCTTGTAACGCCAAACCCACGGCTAAACCGGCGGCACCTAATATAGCCACCAATGATGCGGTTTGCACACCAAGTTGAGAAATGGCCGCAATCACCACAAACGTCAGCATCAGTGCGAAGGCAATATTTGTAACAAACTTCGCCAACATCGCATCGGCACCAGAACGCTCTAAGGCTTTTCCGATGCCTTTGGCAATCAAACCGACGATAAATTTGCCAACGAAGAATATGGCGATGGCTTTAATGAAATTAACGCCATAAATCATGGCGTTTTGTTGTATCACCGGAAGATAGGATTGTAGTTGTTCCATGGTTTTCTCCTTGATTACTGGTTGAAGTTGTAGACTAGATTGAGGCTGGTAATGGTATCGGTGTCATCCGCGCCGGGAGCCGGATCGGTGTTGTGTCGGATTAAGACGCCAGCTTTAAGAGCGAAACGGTCGTTCATGGAAACGATTAATGCCGCATCATTTTCAATAAACGTATTGTCTGAACCCGCTTCACTTCTGAATTTATCGACAAATTGTGTGTTGTCTGTTAGCTGGTGCTGAAAGCTTGAATTCAGTACCAAGGTGGCTCCACTTAGATCATCACCTTCGGCTTTGGTGCCATTCGCCAAGGTCAATAGTTCTTGTGTATCGCGGTATCCAAGACCCAGTTCCAAATCCCACTTGGTGGATTCGCTATCGATCACTTTATGCCCATAACCCAGCGACATACTGCTTTGTTCTGTAAATCCATCAAAGTCATCATCCAGATAACTCAATGACCCAAACAAGTAGCTTTTATCACTAAGCTCACGCTTAAGCTTATAGGCGGCGGAAAAATTATCCGCTGATGTTTGTCCAGAGTTCGATGCTTGGTAAGTAGACAGTAGCAATTCATGGCTCCAAACGTCGCCGACGTTTTCAAACCTTAAACCGACATTGGCACTTTCGCTGTCGGTATTGCCGCTGGCGCGAACAAAGCCAGCTTCGCCCTGACCTTTCCATTGATCAGCCAATGAGGTACCGGAATATGGAAAAGCGAGGGAAAAGAGTAAAGCGGCCGGTAGATATCTGTTCATGTTTAATCGTTCAATAGTTGTTTCGTTTGAGGGCTTTATATGACCATAAAAAAATGGGGCGCATTAATGTGCACCCCAATTAGAGTGAGGTGATTCTATTCTTTCGTTTTGTCAGACTGGTTCGTGGCTAACTCTTAGCCTTCCCTTGATAAGATATTGCTTAGCAACAGACTAAGTATAAAGAGGTGTCATTGCACTGACTGTAAAACTGTGTGAAGGCTGTGAAACAAACTGTTAACTGTTGGACACACTAGCCACTTCCTTTTCTACTTTAGCGGTTTAACTGCGTTGGTTGATTAGACTTGTTGCGGTCCCTGTTCGATAATATCGTGCCAAATAATTCAGCGAGATCTCAATTGAGCATTTACCTAGTCATTGTTATTGCCGGCTTTATGTTTAAGTGTGACGCTGTCGCGCGCACCTATGAAAATTTGGCGGATCAATATCAAGGGCTACGAGTGGAGCTGTCGATTTTTTTCTTGGTGATGTGTTTGTTTTCGCTCACTCAAATTTTCATCTTTGCTCCGCCTGACTTCGCCGCCAAGCTCGGCATTAATCTAGAGTACGTGATCCGCTCTTATTACGTGGTTGATGGCATGAGTACGGCCGCGGGAGCCTATTTGTTAATGAGTATGTTCGGTCTTCGTTGGCACCGGCATCCACTGGCAGTGATTATCGTGTTGGCCTACACAGTGGTCGGCGCTTATCAACTCTGGTTCACGGACACTTTCATCATAGGCACACAACGTATTGGAGTGATGACTTTAGCACTGCCATCAGAAGCCAGTCAGCCTTTGGTGGGAGCACGCCTCATCGCATTGGGGTTGTTTATCGTAGTCACTGGTTCCTTGGTGGTTACGTATCGTAGCCTACAAGATAACCAAGAGCAGATTAGGAACTTTATCGCACTGATCGCCTTCGCATTTTTTGATGCAAATTACATTCTAGGGTTGTTCACACCAACCCCGCTCATGCTTAGCGTGCGCGGCATACTTTTCTTCTTTGTGGTGGTGTTAACTCTGCATAGATCAGATGTATTTGATATACGCGTGTTTACGCCCAATACAGCCGAGAATGAGTCATCCAGAAAGCTAAAGCGTTTGTTTACCAAGTATGCGAACCAGCGCATCGACCACATCAGTTGCATGAACCAAATGAAACAGGAATTAATTCAGTACAAACTGAAGAAAATGCCACCAAGAATTAGTGATGTGGACACTCTGGAAACACTAGCTAAAAGCATGAAAATGGATCGAAAAAATGTGTTGGATGAGTTACAAAAACTCAAGATTCATCCGTTTAAGAGAAAGCTTTAAGCGCTTGGAGAAGAACCAATTAAAATAGTTCACCTTGATTCGAAACAATGGTTTCGAAGTCTAAATCAATAAACGGCAGAACACCGTCGGCGATCGGTTTCAGTTGCTTGTCGACATAGTGCTGATGGTCGACTCGGCTTTCTTGATATTCCACAGGCTCAGGCCCATTCACGGTAATTAGATAAGTAATCCATCCTTTGTTTTGATATTTCAGCGTTTTGCCAATGGCTTGATTTCGTTCATCAGCTATCTTCGCAGCACGGACTTGCGGCGGAACGTTTTTAGTATAGTCACTTAATCTTTTTCGAAGCTGCTTCGTGTAGCTGAGCTTGTCATCGAGCTTTCCTTCCAAGGTTTGCTGCACCGTGTTCGCGATATACTCTGTTGGATCTTGCTCGGCGAACACCATTGCGAATAACGTTGCTTGAAACTCCTTGGCTAACTGAGTCCAATCCGTGCGAACATTTTCCAGTCCTTTAAAAACTAATCGGCTTTCACCTTGCTGATCCACAGTCATACCAGCATAGCGTTTTTTACTGCCAGCGTCAGAACCCCGTATTGTGGGCATTAGAAATCGATGAAAATGGGTCTCGAACTCAAGCTCGAGATAACAGTCCAGTTGAAAATCATCGTTTAGGATCTGCTGCCATTGCTGGTTCATTGATGAAGTGAGTTCATGGCCGATCTGATGACATTCGTCTCGACTCAAGTGATCTGCGAGTAAAACAAATGTGGAGTCGGTATCACCGTAGATCACTTCATAGCCAGCTTGCTCTATCCATTGGCTGGTTTTTTGCATTATCTGATGACCGCGCATGGTTATTGAGCTGGCCAATCGAGTGTCATAAAACCGGCAGCCTCCAGAACCCAACACACCGTAGAACGAATTCATGATGATCTTAAGTGCTTGTGATCTAACCTTGTCATCTTCAAGTTTAGCTATGTCGCGCTCTTGCCATAGTTTGGAAATGATATCTGGCAAGAAGTGTCTACGACGATGAAAGTAAGCACCTCGAAAGCCAGGTATAGCTTTATCGGTATCTTTAAGACCTTCAATCATTCCCATAGGGTCTACTTTAAATGTTCGAATAATTGCGGGGTAGAGACTCTTAAAATCCAATACCAGCACATTTTTGTAGAGACCTGGTTTGGAGTCCATCACATAGCCACCCGGGCTCGCCAATCCTCCGTCACTGGGCAGATTGGGGGCTATGTAGCCAGCACGATGCAGTCTGGGTAAATAGAGGTTGGTGAAAGCGGCGACAGAACCACCGGCGCGATCTAGCTCCAAACCGGTTAGATGTCCTCGTAAAACCAAGTATTCAAGTATCTTTGTGCGCTCAAAGATATCCAGCACAAGTTGACAGTCCTCTAAGTTGTAGGCGGCTAGCGCAGGTTTATCGTGTTGAAAATTGTGCACAATTTCGGCTACTCGATCATCAACGTCACCCTCTACTTTTTTGCCGCGACCCAATAGTTCGTTTGCCACATAATCAAGCGCATAACTGGTGAAACTCCATGTTGCTGACTTTAATGCATCAATGCCATCAATGGCGACGCGCCCTTCTATGGATACATAGCCTCGTGAGCTGTCATTAAAGCGGGGGCGCCATGAAGCCGATCTTCCTTGGCGTCCAATTTTGAACGGAACACCCAATTGTTTGGCCCGCTGAATGAGTATGCGTAGGTCGAAGTTGATTAGATTCCAACCACAAATCACATCTGGGTCGATCTCTCGAATTCGTTGCACTAACTTTCGAATTAACTCTGTCTCGTTTGTTACCCATAGAGTCTTTGTAGTACTGGCCTCAGGTTTGCCAATCATGATCACTTCAGCCGTCTTGCTAGGCCCAGATTGGCAAGCCAATCCAACGGAGAATAAGTTTTCCTGAAGATCACATTCAATGTCTAAAGACAGGGTAGTCAGATCTGGGTGGTAGTCGATAGGTGTTAAGCGCGGATTAACGTATTCGGTAAATCCAGTCTTTGATGTCGATTCACCAGAAATTTCCACGCTACCCTGCAGAAAACGCTCAATCAAGTAACGGTCGTGAGGTCTAAAATCATTTTCCAGTACTTCGATATTATGGCGATTCAACAAGTCGACAACACGATAGCCAAGGCTGAGTGTCTTGGCGTACACGGCAATCACAGGTTCATGTTCGAATGTTGTTAGCTCTAATATCTTTGTTTCGATTCCGTCCTTGAGCAGGCCTAGCGCCTTTTGCAGTCCGGCTTGATCGTTTTGTCGGACAAAAAAGGTAGGCCTTTGCGAATCCAATACTACTCTGCAAGGTCCGGTTGGTGTACTGAGCCAATACTCAACCTTTACGCCAGAGCCGAAATCCAAGCTATTCCGAGTTAATAAGTAACCCGCCAGTGAGGACGCTTTAGCAGAAGAGTGATTAGCTTGCATGACGACAGTATACAATTGACTTTGAATAGATAAAAAAACAACCAATTTTCTATGACACAGCGAACAAGCAGCGGCCTTTGTTTCGACCGATATGATGGCGAGGGAGTGTGCCTGATTTTTTGCGGCGGATTTAACTCGAATCGTCAGGGCAAGAAAGCGCTTGCTTTCGAGGCTTTAGCCAAAGGTTTGGGTATTGAATACGTGCGCTTTGACTACCGAGCACATGGAGAAACCCATGGCAATTTTGCCGACTGCACCATCACGGAGTGGGCCGATAACGTGATAGAAGTGATTGATGAGATCGCTCAAAATCAGATTGTGGTGCTGATTGGCAGTTCTATGGGGGGGTGGTTGAGTCTAATCGCCGCTCAACGTCGACCCGATCGTGTTAAAGCACTGCTACTGATCGCATGCGCCGCCGACATGACCAAGTTTTATCCAGATCGAATCGGCGGATTGCCTAGCTTAAGTGATCATGATGGCCGGGTGTATTTTGAAGTACCCAACGAGTACGATGATCAACAAGCTTATCGAATCTATCAAGCAATGATTGATAGTGGTCAAATGCACTATCTTCTGGACTCAGAAATCGATTTTACCGGGCCGGTAAAACTTATTCATGGAACCGATGATGAGGTAATACCTTGGCAACGATCGGAGAGTGTCCTACGTTTGATAACCTCCAAACAGGCAAGTTTGACCTTGATAAAAGGCGGTGACCATCGACTCTCAACGGAAGTTCATCAATCTTCGATGAATACTCTTGCCAGCGAGTTGATTAACCTGGTTAGAGCTTAATCTGTTTTTTTACAAAACTGATCACCGTAGTAATTATTCGAGTAGTTGCAGGCGGAGCAGGTCCCGGAGCGATCTACAGTTAACTGCAAGAGAAATTGTTTTAAGTAGTGCATAGCGAATCTCAAATAGGTTGCTGAGATCTCACTATGAAGTTTAAAACTTAATATTTACATCAACAAAATTTGAATTTGATGTTCTAACAAGTTAAACATAAACCTCAAGATTGATCTTCCACGGAGAAATCACATGAAACTAGGTGCATTTTCTAACTCGTTATCGGTAAAAGACATCCACAAGTCGAAGCAGTTTTATGAAGCCTTAGGCTTCGAAGTATTTGGTGGCCACATCGAGCAAAACTGGTTGATCATGAAAAATGGGGATACCTTGATTGGATTATTTCAGGGCATGTTTGAAAAAAATATGATGACTTTCAATCCAGGTTGGGATCAGTCGGCAAACAATCTGAAGGACTTCAATGACGTCAGAGAGATTCAATCGAGATTACAGAAATTGGGCTTAGTGCTAAGCACAGAAGTCGATAAAGAATCGTCTGGTCCGGGTAGTTTTATGTTAGAAGATCCTGATGGTAATCCGATATTAATCGATCAACATCGATAAGCATTGATGGTTTTATTCTTTTAGTATCCATGACAGTAATTAAATATGGTTAGCCTACTTCTAAAAACGGCGCTGTTGATTACGGCGTCAATTCTGTTCTTTCAATGGTGCTTGCTAGTATTGCGTATTGATCGTTCGCTTGGGTTGTTTAGCTTAAATATTCAAGGCCAAGATGGTCATAACATGATTTTAGGCGATCTCGGTGGCTTGCTATTGGCAGTCAGTGTGATGTCTGTGCTTTTCGTTTTTCATTCGCCTTTGTGGATGTACCCTCTGATGACGATGTCTGCGTGTGTCATGTTGGGAAGAGTTATCAGCTTTATGCAGCGCGGTATCAGTCATATTGGAATTGTTGGTTTGGCGCTAGAAGCCCTAGGCTTGACTATATTGCTGCTTTTTGCCACTGAATTAGTGACGTATTAATCGTACCCACTTACTTCCACTTTGTGTTATTTTGAACGAGACAGCTCAGAAGTTTTATGGGGATGTCGGATATTTAAGTCGTAACGTTTTGAGGGTAGCTATGCTTAGATCAGTGAAGATTAGTGACAATATGATAACCAATCCCATTACCATGAAGGCGGATGGAGATGTCTATCAGGCGATACAACTTTTGTTGTCCAATAAAGTCTCTGGTCTCTGCGTGATAGATGAGCAAGGAATGTTGGTGGGTGTGCTGTCTGAGTTAGATTGTCTAAAGGCGATATTGAGTTCGGTGTATAACAAAAACCCGGTTGGCGAGGTTGGCGAGTACATGACCAGGGAAGTCATCAGTGTTAAAGAATCCGAAAATATCGTGGATGTCGCCAGTGACATGCTTAAGTATAAGCACCGACGTCGACCAGTCATCGATGCTGAAGGGAAGCTGATTGGGCAGGTAACTTGCAGGCAGCTTTTGTCGGCGGTGAATGAATTCGCTAACTAGGTGTCTAGTCTCCAGCTACACGCTTAAATTGTCAGATCAAAAGTTTCTTCCAACCGGTTTACCGTGAGTCGGTTTGAGGCCCCTTAGTGAATGTAAGCATTAATCGGGATCATGTTTAGGAACTCTTCTTCGCTTACGTAGAGCAAATCTGAGTATGTATCGGGATTCAGGCCATTCGTGATTTGTGAAGGAGAGTGGGCTGTTGGGTAAGCGGCTGTTTTTTCCTCAATGGTTTTAACAACCTCCAGAAGCAATTCAACCTCAGAATCATCACCCATGTCTGTATGAGCGGCTTGCGCTTGCAAGCGTAACAATTCTTGTTTCAATTCACCTAGGCCCACTTTCTTTTTCACTCGACACCCCTTGCTTGCACAACTGCTTGATTTGGTAGACCGACTATTGGAGAAATTTATCCCAGTCCGTTGACTGAGATGGTGATCGGTACTACCAGCTCCGAACAACTCCGAACAACTCTACGATAGGCTGTGAGCGTTTTTTTAACAAATGTCAGAATAGCGAAAGGTGTTAACAATTGTTACATCGTGTGCATTCTGTAAAAGAAGGGTGCGTTCTACACAGGCATTCCAAATTTCAATAAAGTTTTATGTGTTCGCAATTCGTTGGCCCTTAGGATCGGTGAATAAAAATCGGGCTGGTTTATTGCATCGGGGGCCAGCTGTGTTTCGATACAAAAACCGCCAGATTCTACAAACGGATCTTGTAAAAACTTACCGGTGTAAAATTGATAACCAGGCGCATTGCTATGCACCTCTAGAGTAATCCCCGTACTCAGTGATTTGGCTCTGGCCATGAGTTGTAGGTCAGCGGAAAACGAGCCACCAACGTTGAAGTGATGGTCTACCATGCCATCAAACTCTCGATGTGCCCCTTTCTTGCCAATACTGAATTCGAGCGGATTTTCGTCCAGTTTTGTTACGCTTCCGTCAGGAATACTCTGAGAATCCACATCGACAAAATCCTGTCCGAATAAATTAAAGACATGATCTTCAATGCTCTTGTTCTCTCCGGCTAGGCTATTGCCAGATAGGTTTAAATACACGTGGTTTGTTGTATTAACATAAGTGTGATCGGAACATTCAGCTTGATACTCGATAAGTAGCTCACTCCCTGTAACTTGATACTTAGTTTTCAAAGATAAATTTCCCTCCAGACCGAGTCCCGCCAAATCCATGTCGGTGCTGTATATCACGCAGTCTGGTTCGGTACTTTCAACTGTCCAATCAATTTTGTCGGCACCAGCACCGCCACTATGCAAAGTGTTGTCACCTTCATTTTTTGGTAGCTGATAGCTTTTGTTATCAATGGCTAATTTGCCTTCACTGATACGGTTTGTGATTGGTGCTATGGTCGCGCCGAGGTAGGCATCGTCGAATCGATAACTCAGCTCATCCGAATAGTGCAAACTTACTTCTTGGTCTGCGTATACGATGCGAAGAATGCGCGCTCCGTATGAACTTAGAGATACGGATAAGCTCTCTGAATTAATAGTTGTTGCTGTCATGATCAAATTTAATCGAGGCTATATTGGGGTTTGCATAGGTATCCTATGGCTGCAGACCGATAAATGTCCGTGAAGTATACCTCCACAGCGTTCTTATTCTGGCCTTTTAGCCGGCATGCAAAACATTTTTTGGTTAAGGAAAATGTAAAAGTTATTCCTCACTAGACCCCGGAGATAAACCACATTGTTGATAAAGTAGGTTTAACTTCACAGCGTGAGCCTTTACAGCCTGCACTGCCTTAGAAAGGCGTTCGGTTCGTTGCCTTTGCCAGTCTGTAAAGTCCTCGTGCTGGTAGGCTTCAAGCGAGGCTTCAAGTGTTTGAATATGCGGTTGTAGTGTATTGAGTCGTCTTATCAATTCGACCGATCTTGGTTGAACTTTTTGTATAAAAAACAGGGTTACTACATTCGCAAAATGACGAGCTTTTGGCGTTGGTACAGTAGACAAGCAAAGCTTGTTCTTCAAGCGTTCATCTATCATCGTATCTGCGGCTTCAAGGTGGCTTTGAATATACATAAGTTCAAACAGGAGTTGACCCGCGTCTCCAAATCTCAAGTTTCCAAGTTGCTCCTCTAGCGCAAATGTGATGGAAAAGTCTTGAGCGATTACAGTTTCGATGAAGCTTGCTAGTGAAGTTAAAGAGCCTTCGATACTCTGAGAAGGCAATAGATCTGGGTAATCTAAGTCTATCTTTTTGGGGAACCAAAACCGCCTATATTCATCACCAGCGAGAATGGCATGCCAAAGACGCGTTGGAAGAAAGTCCTTTTTACTTCGATGATATGCAACTAATTTGTCTTTCAAGTCCCCAGATTCCAGCGTGGATATACACGCTTTGATATTGGCAAGTATGGCCAGATCATTGAGCAACACCTGAGAAGATGCCGCAACACGTCCTATCTGACTGTTGCGTAGTGCAATATGCTGGTGTATTTCACATTCTCTTAATCCTAAGAACTCTCGGATACTAATTAGATTTTCTGGAGGCGATATACTTAGGTCAGAGACAGACGGGAACTGAGGGTAGTCTATTTCCTTAATGGATGCCTCGACATCCAATACGTTGGATAGCCTCTTCGAATATGTGCTTGCTGGATGATCAGAGTACCCACAGCTTTGTAACATCCATGCCAATAGAAAAATCAGAATAACCTTTTGCATGCTGCCTTTATTCCGGATCGGTGAGTACTCGCTTCAACCCAAGATCAACCAAGGCTTTTCTTAGTGTTTTCTTTTCTTCTCTATTCAGAAAATCGCCTATCTGAACGGTCTGATTCAGGTGTTTAAGAGTCAGTTTAGTCGGGCTTAAGCGATATTTGCTTGGTGTATCGATGACTACCACTTGGCTGGTTTGCCAACGCCACTCCTGCTTTGGAAAGTAAACGCCTTTCTGAAGAATAAAGGATTCGTGATCTATCTGGATGATTTGTTTGAAGTTTAGTTTCCAAGAAACGTAGTACATACCTAGTCCTACTAAAAACACTTCTAGACCTGCGAAGGGCAAAACCATCCATGCCCCAACCGCTGTCCATGCTAACGCAATGGTCATGTTAACTAAGAAAATAGCTAATAAGATCTTCTTATTTGTCTCCCATGACATGGACTTATTGGGAGCCAAAATTATTTGAGTCAGGTTGCCAGACTTGGATTGCTCAATCATAGTAGGATAGGCTAACGCGAAGACCAGAATGGTAACAAATGTATGTGCTCAACGCGTCTTCGATGAAGTTCGAGCAACTGTTAATAAGAGGAATCGATATGAGTGAGGAGAGTAAGATCGGTGAAATAGTTTGGCGAGACCTTACGGTAGATAAAGCCGGGCAGGTGAGTGATTTTTATGAGTCTGTGGTTGGTTGGCGAAAGAGTCCAGTTTCCATGGGTGAATACGATGATTTCAATATGAATGCATCAGATGGCGAAACAGTCGCGGGAGTTTGCCATGCTCGAGGTGGCAACGCCGATATCCCACCACAATGGATGATGTATGTGCGCGTTGAGGACGTGAACAAAAGCTTGGAACACGTTCGCAGCTTAGGTGGCAGCGTGCTGAAGGGGCCAACGGAATATAACGGTGACCGCTACTACATCATTGAAGATCCGGCTGGCGCCATTCTGACAATTTTTTCAAGCGTAGGCTAAGACGAGCCCGCCCAAAGCAATCGCATAGCAAGAATGCTGAGTACAACGTTGAGAGATTTCCTAAAGTAGACCTCGTTCATCGAGGTCAGCACCTTCTTACCCAGCAACGTCCCGCCAAAGCCTGTGGCTATCATTGCCATAATCAGCATCAAATAATCTGCAAAGTTGAATCCCAGCAGTCCAAAGACGACCACTTTTAATAGATGCTGGATTAGCATGCATGTGGCGCTAGTAGCTACCAACTGCTCTTTATTGAACCCTAACGGCTTTAATGCGGCCAAAACAAACGGACCAGTTGCACCTACGAACATAGTCAACAGGGTGGAGAGGCCACCGTGCAAACTCATTATTTTAGTTCCCGATGAGGTGTATCGGACCGAGGGGCCCCATACGCTGTAAAGGATAAAAAGGCCTAGCAAAATCTGTAGGGTTTTGGTTGGAAGTTCGATGGCAATCTGACCACCAACGATTGCACCGACTAAACTGCCAACGAAGAAGCAGCCTACGGCTGGGACATGAACCTGTTGCCTTAGTACATAGGCTCTCCCAGAGTTGGAGCCTAATTGAATGACCCCATGAACGGGTATTAACGCTTTTGCGGGGACCACCTGTGCCATGACTGCCAACAGTAATACCCCACCACCGATTCCCATGGCCGCCGTGATAAATGAAGTCACGAAACTGATACTGATAAGTGCTAGAGCCCAGCCAAAGCTGATAGATTCTGGTAATAATGTGAGCCAGTCCATCCGACCATTCTAACCTAGCTCGAGAACTCTAGGTATTTCAGGTCTTCAGAGAGCCCTATTCGCCCTTGTTTGGAGCTTCGGTTTCTGTAATTACGGGTTTGGCTGGCAAGCCAAAAGTCAGAGTTGGGTCAGCAAGTGTTACCCAGTTGTAGATGACAGTTTGCTTGCGAGGGCCAGAATTCTTTAAATCGTTCTTAGCCTTGAGAACAGCAGACCCCAAGTCCATTCCTTCCTGAGACATGTGTCTCACCAGATTCTTCGCAAAACGCGTGTTCTCAGATCCGTAGCTGATTAAGGCTGGACCACTGAGACCTACGGCACCAGCTGAATTATCAGTAAATAAGGACTCTGCCAGAGACTTAACATTGGGGGTCTCATAGTAAGTGGTATAACAGGCCAAAGGAAATATTAAGCTTGGCCTGTCATTATTAGTGAATTGATCAACAGTCGACGTGTTTATCAGGTTTTCTCGCCCCCACGAAGTAGGAGAGCCATGGCCACTGAACACGGTAAGCGCCGGACCTGAGTTCATTGAGGCAGCAATACGCTCTCGTGCTACCTGTATCAGCTGGTTCGATTGTACCTCGGGGTCTTGGATGAGCTCTGATAGGTATATTTTATCAATGTTAACCCATTCAGCGCCTTCGTAACCCAGGTTGGTTTCAATCCGCTCCAGCGCTCCAGAGAAGTTATTCAGGGCCTCATCTTGTTGGGCGATAAACAAGGCCGAACGTGTATCCTTATTTGAACCCTGTGAGTGCCAAGCTAAGGTTTTGTCCACAACCTTTGCCAATTGGTCTGAATCTCTTACCGGCCAGCGACCAATAGCTATATCTGGGGCATTGTCCTCATCAAAATCCACGAAAGGTACAGCCGTAGGAATTTGTCTATTAATCGTTTCTTCGCCGCTACGGTAAAAAGAGGGCACGAAGCTGATTGGTGCAATTTCTTCCGCTACGTTGAATCCGCGGTAATTGAAGGTATGTCCTCCAACCAACAAAACGTACTTTAAGCTGTTAGCATACTCCGTATATTGTTCTTTTAGGTAATTCTTGATGGCAAACGGATGAGCAATGCCCTCGCTGTATTTTGCGTAAATGTCTGATGTGCTGACTATCTTTGCAACGCGCCCATTATTAGTATGAAACTCGCTGAACTCTTTAAGCTTGGAGTTAATCAAGGCTGGATGAGCCACAATCACGTATTCAACGCCATCTAGTGAGAGCGTTTCGGCAGCTAACGAGGTTGCGGTCGCCGCGTCAGTGATGGTCTGATAGTTTGCAGATTCAGACTGAAGCTGAAGGTAACGCTGGTATTTTGAAATATTTTTTGGTACGTCAACTTTAAAGTCCTCAGAATCTGAGTTGCCAAGCAACCGCATTAGATTTCCGCTTTCATCGAACAAAAAAGCCGCTGTCGCGCTTGTATCGTTTAAGGTAATTCGGTGCGCATGATCATCGATGGCAATCTGATCTTCAGAGTTGATTCCATTCGTAGACCGACGATACTCGATCGAACCACTTAAAAAATAGGCTGCATCAATGTTGTGCCCATTGTCTGGAATCACTTCGAGCTCCAAGGTGTTGCTTCCAAGGACGAGCTGCCCCTTGAGATCGGCTTCAATCAAAACTTCGTCAACCTTTTCCGAATAAGACTCGAAAATAGCCTCTGGGTACTGCTCTCGGTTCAGATACACCTTGAAGTGATGATCTGGCTCTAATTCACCATCGCCGTCGACATCGACATTTTCGAAACTCGTTCCGCCCATTAGTTTGAGTACAGTCGAACTTGTCGCCTTCAAGTCTGCATCGGGCTTTACATCGAAATTAAACTTTTTGGAACCAGTTGAGCCAAAGGCATAAATGATGTCGTCATACCAGGGTAAATCGCCTGGGATAATAAAAGAGTGCCCTTTGGGAGATCCCATTTGAATAGACTCAATTTTGTGTCCACTTTCGGTGTCGGATAAATTTAACCCAGCAAGAGAGGGAGCTTTCAGGGTTTTAGAGAGGTCTGCGCTCAAACGGATGGTCGTGATGTCATTGTAGCGAAGGTATTTTCCATCAGGTTTCTTATTGACGAAAACGATGTAAGCACCTGGCCCAAAACGTTTAGGGTTAGAATCGCTGCCTTTGATCCATCGGCCAATCGGGTATCCTGCGTGACTAAGTGCCAAGCGTTTTACTTGCAGGCCTCGAAGATTTATACCCTTCGCCAATAGCTCCTCATAGGTCACTTTGTACAGGCCCGGTTCTTTCACCGTTAGCCACGCATCTGAAAAACGATTGGCTAGATTCTTAGCAAATTGTCGGCCTCTTTCTGAGGGCTGTCGCCATATTCCATTGCGTCGTTCATATCCTGCTGCAAGCATGGATTGTGCAAACTTTTCTTGTTCCTCTTTCCAATCTATCGGCTTTGGAATGGTTGTTTCTCCATAGTCTTCATTGAGTTCAAACGGCCCGTAGAACTCTTCGGTGCCACTGGTATCCAAAGACGAAATTCCGTAAGCCGTGGGTGGTGAACTGAAATCATTGATAGCAATCACACGACCGTAAGTCTCCGGTTCTATCGAGTCTATGTTCTTGCTTCGAATCAACCTATGATTTAGTTGAGTCCATTCGTCATCTATCTTGCCCCAAAGATTAAATCCTAGGTTAAACGCTTCACTTGCAGTTTGCCATTTAGTGAAAACACGATTGCCACGTTGTCTAGTTTTGAAAGAACTGAGAACTACCGGCACCGTGGTTAAGCTCAAACAGTTTCCCGCCGAAATAATGGTACCAAGATCAAATCTCGCATTGTCGGTTACGGTCAGCGTCCACGTCCCTGCTGGAATCTCGGTGTTAAAAGCACTGAGTGCGCCGTTAGGAGATAACGTGCCTGCAATGGTAGGTGTTGCTCCAGCACACTCATTTTCGATGGCGTTGGCCGCAGAGTCATCTAAAGTTGTGTCGATATCATTTCGATTACAACCGAATGTTCCCGGCGGAGTGCCAGGCCGATTCATTAAGGTTACTGTGGTACCGGCTGGGCTGGTGAGCGTTGCTGTTAAGTCGCCTACCCAGGTGTGGTTGATTTGAAGATCAAAGTCTAGGTCGGTAATCGCATTGGTATAAAACGCCGGTACGGTAATCGAGATGCTGGCAGGCGCTCCGGGGGTAGCAGATCCGGAACCATCGGGAATAGCAAGATTGGCGTCGGTAGAACATATCTGTGCTGTCGCCATCGAAGACGCGAGTAAACCAACAAGCAATGAAAAATGACCGGCAGCAAGCTTACCCTTCGCTCGCACGCCGCTTTTGAACGACCGCAATTTTCCAACCCTTTTCTATCCAACTGTCTAGATAGTAGCGGAATTTAATGAAAACGCCCCCGTTGTGGGCCTAATAGGTAGTTTTTTGCTGATATTCGGCCCGATCAAACGTTATTAAGCCAGTTTAGTGTGTCCGAAATTACCTCGGCTTGCTCTGGTTCATTGAAAATTTCGTGAAACAGTCCTTCATAAATTTTTAGAGTTTTGCTGGTACTGGCGACATTTTCGTTGAGTAGCTCAGATCCGGCCGGTGCGGTCATTACGTCGGCGCTGCCGTGCATAACAAGCAAAGGCAGAGTCAGTGAACTGGCATTCTCTTTGACAAATTCCATGGTGTTGGTAAGTTCCAACAGGAATCTCGCTGTCAGTTTTTCTTTGCTTACCAAAGGGTCGGCCATGTATTTCTCAACAACCGCAGCATCGCGACTCACTCCTGATGCGTCCAATTGAAGTATTGGTGTGCCTGGAAACAGTTTTGCGATTCCCTTGATCAAGGCTACTTGCCATGCCGGCGGCTCTTGGGGACTCTGTATAGCTGGTGCCGAAAGAATAGCTCCGGCGTACTCTGCTTGATGTTCAATCAATGTATGACTTGCGATTAGGCCACCCATGCTGTGCCCCAAGAGATACTTTGGAATACTCGGATGTTGTTCCTTGATGGTCTCGAGGAGTTTAACAACGCTGTTCTTGAAGGTATCAAAACAATCGATATCACCGCGTTTACCTGAGCTGCGCCCATGACCGGTCAAATCCATTGAGTAAACACTGTATCCCGCCTCATTAAAGGCTCTGGCAACGTGATCATATCGTGCACAGTGTTCGCCTAATCCATGAACGATTTGAATACAGCCAACTGGCTTTTCTACAGCCCAGGTTCTGTAATAATGTCCTTCCTTATTCGATTCTAGTGTCGTGGCCATGGTGATTGTTTGCTCTTTCGATATGGGGTAATGGTCGGTACAGAGTATGAAGGAATTAGTGAGCTAAGAACAGGTATGAAGCTTTCGCGTGTACCTGCTTCGCTAGACTTGCATGATTTCGCTGCTCAACGGCTAGAAAAAACTGTCTTTGCAGTGGAGCTATCTCATCCGTTCGATTGGTGTTAGACAATATTCTAACAGTGCGCTGAGTGTCTAGGATTAACTGATCCACAATATGCTGCTCGAACTCTGGGTTGTCAAAAGACGGATCGACTTGCTTAAGTCTGTCCGCTTCATCAAAAACCGCAAACAGCTCATCAATTTTTTGGCTTGGATCTTCCATTAGATCACTGCAGACTTCCCAATGGTTTTGCTCAATTAGATCATTCCAAACATATTTTGATAACTTCTTGGCAGATTTGGGTTGGTCTTTATGCAAGTCGATAAAGGTTTGTATCGCCTCGTTTTCCTTTGATAAAGCTCGGCAGATTGATAAATAATCGTGAAATGCCTCAGGATTACGCTTTTGAATATAGTCATCTAACGAAGATTGGGACTGGTCCTCTAAGGCATGTTTTGCCCCCGGGAATACGCTCGCAAGCTCAGCCCAGCCATGCAAACAGTGCGATAAACGAACAGCGTAGAGTGCGTAGGGATCTTCATCCAGCGCGTGCTTAAAAAAGTGTTGATAAAACGTCAGTGCATTTACAAAATCGCCAGCGCGATGTGCTTTTTGAGCGTCATTAAGAACCTCAAGAATACTTGGTTCGTGCATCGATGGAGCGCCTTTTGATGTGTTAGAGAACGCCGCGCATTTTATCAGGGTTACGTAGTAGATATATCCAAGAAATCAATCCATTTTCATCCAAGCGCAGAGTCAATAGGCTCTTTTCTTTAACTTGAGATGTGATCAATACGCCAGGTAAGCTGTTGAGCGTTACCCAATCCAGTCGCGCTTCGCCCTGATATTTATTCGTGGTTGCTAACCAGACTTTAGATACATCATCGGCGCCATTCAAACATCTTAACGCCGCACGGACTTTGCCACCTCCATCACTCACAGAAACCACATCCTCGGCCATCAAAGCGATGATCTTGTTGTGGTCTTGACTTTGGCAGGCCTGGAGAAATCGCACTAAGACGGATGCTACCTCTGAACTTCTATTTGTTTCACGTGCACTGTAGCTAAGTACTTTCTTTCTGGACCTACTTACCATTTTCCTAATGGCTGTTTCTGTTTTGTTGAGCAATTTGGCCAGTTCACTATAGTCTGTGTCGAAAACTTGACGGAGTATATAAACGCAGCGCTCCTCGGGTGTGAGTCTTTCCATAGCGTACAGCAAGGCCAGTTCACATTGGCCTGCTAGCTCTGACTGATGCAGAGGGTCGTCTTCATTGAACTGCACCACTGGCTCAGGCAGCCAGGGCCCGACATAGTGTTCTCGTCGAGATCGAGCAGACGAAAGTTCATCTAGGCATAGGTTAGATGCTACTTTTTTAAGCCACGCTTTAGGTGATTTGATTTTGTCTTTCTCGGTACTTTGCCACTTAATCCATACTTCTTGCACAATGTCTTCCGCGGCAGCTAATTCTCCGAGCATGTGATAGGCCAAGGCTAGCAATGTACCCCGTAAACTTTCAAACGTCTCCATATCAAGCATGATCAAAATTTATGGCTCAATGTTTTCTGTCCTATCATTAGTGTTTGGCAAGTGGTGTCGTATCCCAGTGCCTGTTTAAGTTTCGGGTAGATTTGAAAGCTTAAGCTGGCGTAACTGGCTGCAATAAGTGCTTGAGTTCCGAACTTATTAACGATCTGCGTTCTCATATGGGAAAGTTCCTTGTCATTGGAGTGTAAAGCTACTGAGAACAGATACCCAGTGCCAACTGTAGCCGCCTTTTCCCAGTTTCCAGCCAGGGCCGCTTCGAGTCGAATGGGACATACCTCGTGTTCTAATGCGCGATCAATCGCTAATTGAATGCAGGGCCCACAGTCGGTACTTTGAGTGCTGTGTAATGCCGCTCCCGCCCAAATCTCAGCATTAGGGCCTACGTAGTCTGAGAGGCCGTTCAGGAGCAGGGCGCCAGCACTGGCTCTTGCTGAGTGGTCATTGATATGGTGAAGATAACTAGCATCGTAGTTATACTTTTTTTCAAATTTTCTTACTGCCAATCGGATAACGCGTTTCATTGATCTCGTATTGTGAATTGTTGATATCTACTAGACGAGATGGCGGTTAAATTTGTGACCGACGATTTTCAGTCGTCGATCACAGCTGATATTAGCTCACTGTTTCTGCAGAAGTGCTAGTAGGACTGAGTAGGGTTACCCAATCCAATCTGCGAGTGATAAACATCATGGCCGCCAGTATTGTGAACAACAGTAATGAACCCATCAAGAACGCATAGTCCTCAGATTGCAATATTGCGAACATCATCGAGTAGAGCACAGCTAAAGTTATTCCCACACCAGCCGCAATCTTTGTATTATCGAAAACCACCCTGAGATAGGCGGCGATTAATATCGAGCAGGCTGTGCTTGCGATGACGTAGGACGCGCCAAAACTTATGTGTTCTGAAAGCGAAATTAACAACAGGTAGAACATCGCCATGGAAGCGCCGACAAACCCATACTGCATAAAATGAATGGCGTGGTGTCGACGTAATTCAAGCAAGGAAAACGCGATGAAAGTCAGTGCAACGAAGAGAAAGCCATACTTCAGTGCTCGGTCAGTCATATTGTAAACGTCGACTGGGTTGGATAGCTGTACACCAAAGCGGTTTTCAGACAAGCTCGAAAAGCACTTGTTTTCAGGGCCAGTACAGGATTTTAGAGACTTGTCTATAGAGCTAGAGAAATGATTGATAGACCATTCGGCGGAAAAGGAATTTTCCGTAATCGTACGGTTGCTCGGTAGATATTTACCGGTAAAAAATGGGTGTGGCCAAGGAGCGGATAAGTTCGCTGTTAGAGTTTTAGCTGTAGGTGTGAACGTCAGTGTGTCGACTCCGCGTACCCCTATTTTTAGGCGGAGATTAAATGGTTTGCTTAGATCAGAAAGTGAAAGTTGACTGTAAACGTAGTTACCCAGCAGTCTTTGATCATCACCTGGTTGAAGAGACAGTGCTTTGCCATTCAGGGTTAGGTCGGGATGGTTTGCCAACCCACGCATGTCGCTAATCGAAAACAAAAGTCGAGTGCTTGTAACCCTAGTGTTTTGATCTAACTTTAGAGTAAGACCTGGGTTTGAGGCCTTGATATCAAGATTAGTGGTGTAAACTGGCACATTGAAGATACCCACATGCCGATTCTGCATCAGCAGGCTTGAGTCAATCTGCATGGTCTCCAGGACTCGATACTCCCGCCACTGTCTAAGCTTCTCGTACTCTTCGTACTTTTCGGTTTCCTTATTGAAGCGTTTTTCAATACTGGTTTTCGAATACCGTAACTCAATAACCGGACCTACAATTTGCTGGTCAGCAGACCAGCCTCTTGAGACAGTACTTATTGCTTGGTTACGATAACCTTGGCGCTCATAAACTTTATACTCCACCATGCTCAAGGCAATGATGAACAATAACAGTATGAGAGAGATAAAGAATAGTTTGGAAACTACTTTTGATTTCATGATCGTGGCTCGTTGGTTTTACATTACTGCGAATGTACTCTTCAACCGAACGAACCACTTTGAGGCTTATGTGAGTATTGTGTGTTCTAAGTCAATCTAGGATGGTAGATGTTCTTTAGATCATACCTAGCTCAAGCTTGGCTTCCTCTGACATATTATCCATTGTCCATGGTGGGTCAAAGGTGAGTTCTACTCGCGCATCCGACACACCTACAACGCTTTTTACCGCATTTTCTACGATACCAGGAAAGGTTTCTGCCACGGGGCAACCGGGTGCTGTCAGGGTCATGCTGACGTCAACAAAGAAGTCATCATCGATTTTAAAATCGTAGATCAAGCCGAGGTCATAGATATTTACCGGAATCTCGGGATCATAAACTGTACGCAAAGCCTCAATAATGTCCGGACCCATTTCCTCAGGAGTTCTTGGGCCGCTAACATCACGTGTTTCTTGCTCTGGGTTTTTATCTTTTGGAACGATGTATGGTCTTAATTCTTCATTCATGATGATTACTTCAGCATGGCTACCGCTTTGTTGATGGCACTGATTAGAGCGTCAATGTCTTCTTTGGAATTGTAAAAGGCCAATGATGCTCTGGCTGTGGCGTCGACGCCAAAGAACTCCATCACGGGCATTGCGCAGTGGTGTCCGACACGGATGGCGACTCCTTGATGATCCAAAAGTGTTCCTAGATCGGATGCATGCACGCCCTCAATCTGAAAAGACAAAATACTGGCCTTATTTTCTGCTTCACCAATGAGTTTCAATCCTTCGATTTCAAGCAATCTTTTGGTGCCGTATTCGAGTAGATCATGCTCATAGCGGGCAATATTCTCGATACCCAGATTGGTGACATAGTCTAGGCCAGCGGCCAACCCAATGACGCCAGCAATATTTGGAGTGCCAGCTTCGAATTTATGTGGGATTTCGTTAAATGTGGTTCCCGAAAAGCTCACTACCTTGATCATCTCGCCACCGCCTTGATAGGGAGGCATCTTTTCAAGTAGCTCTCGCTTTCCGTAAAGAACACCAATACCGGTGGGAGAGAATATTTTGTGTCCAGAGAATGCATAAAAGTCGCAATCTAGATCTTGAACATCAACACTGGCATGGGCAATGGCTTGAGCTCCGTCGATTAACACCTTGCCACCCACTTGATGGACGGAGGCAATCATGTCCTTAATCGGGTTGATAGTTCCAAGAGCGTTTGAAAGATGCGTAAATGCGGCGAACTTGGTTCGCTCGTTGATCAACGCATTGAATTCTTCCAGTATTAGCTCGCCATGGTCGTTAATCGGCGCGACCACCAACTTGATACCGGTTTGCTGCTCAAGAAGCTGCCAAGGCACGATATTGGAATGGTGCTCCATAGCCGTGATCAATACTTCATCGCCAGCTGACAAGAAAGCTCTGACGTAGGAATGCGCTACTAGGTTGATTGACTCAGTGGTACCGCCTGTGAAGATTATCTGATCATCGGATTCGGCATTGATAAACTCGGCAACCTTTACTCGTGCAGCTTCGAATTGATCCGTAGCCCGTTGACTCAGCGTGTGGATGCCGCGATGAACATTAGAATTATCTTGTTCGTAGTATCGCTTAACCGTGTCAATGACGGCTTGAGGTTTCTGGGTTGACGCACCATTATCTAAATACACGAGGTCATGACCAGAAACTTGCTGAGCAAGCGTGGGGAACTCCGCGCGAATCGCTTGGATATTCAACGTAGTTTGAGATATTTTATCCAGGGCTGCATTCATGGTTTGGGAGGCCTATTTCGGTACAGAGTCGACTCCAGACAGTAGCTCACCGGCTAATTGTGTCATGAGCTCTTCTTTTATCGATTGAATTGAAATTCGCTCAAGCACTTCATTGGCAAAAGCGAATGTAAGTAGTGCACGAGCGTCTTCATGGTTTATCCCACGAGACTTCAAGTAGAACATGGAAGATTCGTCCAATTGACCGACGGTAGCGCCATGTGAACACTTAACGTCATCTGCGTAAATTTCAAGTTGTGGTTTGCAGTCAGCCTCGGCATTTTTGGATAACAGTAAGTTATTATTCTGCTGATCGGCATTAGTTTGCTGTGCGTCTTCAGCAACCACTATTCGGCCACGAAAAACGCTGCGAGAATTGTCATCCAGTACTGTTTTGTAATACTCATCACTGGTGCAATTGGCTACATGATGATTAACCTCGGTGAAGTTATCCACATGGGACTCGCCACTACCGAACACCAATCCATTCATTTCAGTGTGCGCACCTTGACCATTTAGGTTGGCAACAATGTCGTTGCGTACCAATGCGCCAGACAAGCTGACATTATGATTAGTCACGTTGGAGCCATTTGCTTGGTTTATCAAGACTCCACCGATGTGAGTGCCGTTGTCGCTCTCTTGATGGATTTTATAGTGTGAAACATGCGCATTATCACCAGCAATAATTTCGGTAACACTGTTGTTAAGATAGGTATTGCCGTTGGCACCCAAATGACGTTCCACAACGGTTAATTGGCTATTTGCTTCTGCGTTAATGATGTTACGCGCATGCGAAGCAATCTTGTCGCCTAAAGACAAATACAAGACTTCAATCGGTTGATCCAGAACTGCATTCTTGCCGATGCTGATAACGTAGCCTTCTTTGGCGTAGGCTGTGTTTAGCTCAACAAAGCCATGTAGGCTATCTTTAACTGTGGTTCCAAATACTTCCGTCAGTTGCATTGGATTCTCAGCGAGCGTTTCAGATAAGGTCGATACACCATCAAGCGAAAGGGCTGTTGAGGCAGACTCAAGCAATAATCCGTTTACGAACACAATTCGAGGGAATTCTCCTGTCGCAGGGACAGCTGCTTCAGCGGCCTCTAATTTGGTCTCGATACTGAATTCATTATTCAGGACTTTTCGTAGGCTGGTATAGCGCCAATCTTCGTTGCGTAACGTCGGTAAACCAACTTCGGTGAAGGATTGGATGGCCGCTTGGCGCTTTTTGGCTAACCATTCGGGTTCTGAGCTTTCCGTGCCCCTGTGGTGATCAACCCAACTTTGAACATTATTTGCAGAAATCATTAGCTGGCCTCGGCGATGCCCTCGTCATTTAACCCGTCAATCCAGCCGTAGCCTTTTTCTTCGAGCTCTAAAGCCAAAGACTTGTCACCAGACTTCACAATTTTTCCATCGGCCAATACGTGGACAAAGTCAGGCACAATGTGATCCAACAAACGTTGGTAGTGAGTCACTACTACCATCGCTCGATCCGGCGATCTGAGTGCATTGACGCCACTTGAGACTATCTTCAACGCGTCGATGTCGAGTCCTGAGTCAGTTTCATCTAGGAAGGCCAGTTTCGGCTCTAGCATGGCCATCTGCAATATTTCGTTGCGCTTCTTTTCACCACCAGAGAATCCTTCATTTACAGACCGTTTTAAAAACTCTTGCTTCATTTCAACTAAGGCCGCTTTTTCTTTGATCAACTTTAGAAAATCTCCAGCGGTCATTTCGTCTTGCCCACGGTACTTGCGCATAGAGTTAACCGCCGCTTTGAGCATGGCCATATTGCTAACGCCAGGAATTTCTACCGGGTATTGGAAAGCTAAGAAAATGCCCTCGCAAGCGCGTTCTTCAGTCTCGAGCTCCGTTAGGTCTTTGCCTAAATACTCAATCGAACCGGAGGTGATTTCGTAACCTTCGCGACCAGCTACGACATTAGAGAGTGTGCTCTTACCCGCACCGTTTGGGCCCATGATGGCATGAACCTCACCTGGATTAACTTCCAGAGTAAGGCCTTTTAAAATCGGAGTGCCAAACACACTGGCGTGAAGATCTTTAATAACTAACATTGGTGTACCTAAAATTCTTTCTGTCTGTGTCGGTGGGTTTAACCAACCGCTCCCTCTAGGGAGATGTCGAGTAGTTTCTGTGCTTCAACGGCGAACTCCATGGGCAGCTCGCGAAATACTTCTTTGCAAAACCCGTTAACGATCATGGAAACGGCGGCTTCTTCGCTTAGACCTCGTTGCATCAGATAGAACAACTGATCCTCAGAGATCTTGGATGTGGTTGCCTCGTGTTCGAGGTTGGCCGAGGGGTTTTCAACTTCGATGTATGGGAAGGTGTGCGCGCCGCATCGATCTCCCATTAACAGCGAATCACATTGGGAAAAGTTTCGGGCGTTGTCGGCGCCTTTTAAAACCTTAACCAGTCCACGATAAGCATTCTGACCATGGCCAGCTGAAATACCTTTCGAGATGATGGTGCTCGAAGTGTTCTTACCCATGTGGATCATTTTGGTGCCAGTGTCCGCTTGCTGCTTATTGTGCGTAAGCGCTACCGAATAGAATTCTCCAACAGAGTTATCTCCTTGCAAGACAACACTAGGGTATTTCCAAGTGATTGCGGATCCGGTTTCAACTTGAGTCCAAGAAATTTTGGAATTGTCGCCTTTGCAAATTCCGCGCTTAGTCACAAAGTTGTAGATTCCGCCCTTGCCGTTTTCGTCGCCCGGATACCAGTTTTGCACCGTGGAGTATTTTATTTCAGCATCTTTATGAGCAACCAGTTCAACCACGGCAGCATGGAGCTGATTGTCATCACGTTGCGGAGCTGTACAACCTTCCAAATAACTAACGTAAGAGCCTTCATCAGCAATGATTAGCGTTCTTTCGAACTGTCCTGTGTTCATTTCGTTAATGCGGAAATAAGTGGACAATTCCATTGGGCAACGCACGCCTTTGGGGATGTAAACAAATGATCCATCCGAGAAAACGGCGGCGTTCAATGCAGCATAGTAGTTATCTTGAACTGGGACGACACTGCCAAGGTATTGTTTTATTAGTTCAGGGTGTTCATGAACTGCCTCGGAAATTGGCATAAAAATGACCCCAGCTTCGGCGAGCGTCTCTCTGAACGTAGTTCGCACAGACACGCTGTCGAAAACAGCGTCAACGGCTACGTTTGCCAACATTTTTTGTTCTTCTAACGGAATTCCCAACTTCTCATAGGTTTCCAATAGCTTAGGGTCGACTTCATCTAAGCTGTTTAGCTTGGGCTTTTGTTTCGGCGCTGAGTAGTAGGCGATGTCTTGAAAGTCAATTTTCGGGTAATCAATGTGCGCCCAGTCAGGCTCGGGCATTTTTTGCCACCGACGAAACGCTTTCAGGCGATACTCCAGCATAAACTCAGGTTCGCCTTTCTTCTCAGAAATACGTCTGACCACATCTTCGTTCAACCCGGGTTCGAAGGTGTCAGACTCAATCTCTGTGATGAAGCCTTCTTTGTACTCGCGCTTTACAAGTTCCTTGATTTCCTTGTTTGGCTCATCGGCCAAGGTGACGGAATCAACGTTAGTGTTACTCATAGTGACATTATTGCTCGTTGCTTATCTGCACAGGTATATTGCCAATCTGGCTAACATCCTGCATGGTTGCCATGGTCTGTACATCTCGACTACGCACTAAGTCGTACAAACTTTTACTGTCTAAAAACTCATAAAACTGAGTGCTCAAATTGGTCCATAGCCCGTGCGTGAGGCAACGATTATCATCGCTACAGTTACTACCGCCACAAGCTAAGTTAATTTGCTCGTCGGCTGCCACCAAAATATCCGCCAGTGATATTTCTCTATCGCTCTTTGCCAACATGTATCCACCTTTTGCACCACGAACTGAATTCACCAAGCCAGACTTCTTTAGACTTCTAAAGAGCTGCTCTAAATAGGACAGAGAGATGCTTTGCCGATCAGCGACATCCACCAGAGAAACGCAATCGATCTTAGCGTGTAGTGCTAAATCCATCATTGCTGTGACGGCGTATCGGCCTTTGGTGGTCAGTTTCATATTGGGGAGTTTAGTAAAAAAGATGTGAAACCTGAGTGTTTTACTCGGGAATCGGAGTATAGGGAGAGGAATCAGAGGATTCAAGCCAATTTCAGGGATTAATTCCCTTGTTTTCTGGCTTTCGGCTTAGAAGAAATTAGGAACAAAGAAAAAAGGATTAAACTGGCCGCTAACAGTTTCCACCACGGTAGGGACTCAGCTAACACGAGGGCTGAGGCTCCCATGCCGAATACTGGTACCAGCAGTGCCCATGGTGTTACCTGTGCAGCCGGATACCGAGCAAGCAGAAGGTTCCATAAACCGTATCCAATAATGGTGTTACCAATGGTTTGCCAAAGCACAACCAGCCAACCATGAACGCTTAAGTTCTGTATTGAAGCAAATGGAAGTAGCCCTCCTTCTGTAAAAATAGAGATCAACAACAGAGGTGGTACTGCAAAAAGCGAGGACCAAATCATAAACGGAAAGACCTGGATTGGCACTGAAGTTTTGATCACCATATTTCCAAATGACCAACTCAAGCCTGCCAGTAGAATGATGATAATGCCAAATGGAGTCGCGCTGCCGTCGGTATTGAATATGATAATAAGTAGACCGATCGAAGCCACTCCAAGGGCGATCACATGCTTAGGCGCTAGGGTTTCTCCCAGCATGATGATGCTCAAAATCACAGTAAAAAATACCTGGGTCTGGACGATTAGTGATGCCAATCCGGGTGAAATATGTCCGTTCATACCCCAAAACAATAAGCCAAATTGGCCCAATCCAATAAAGCAGCCATAACTGATAAGAGGCTTGAGGCCGCAACTGGGTTTGCGTATGAAAAAGATCAGGGGGAATGCGACTAGGAAGAATCGCAATGCGGCAAAAGCGAAGGGCGGAAGTTCCTCCAAGCCGATTTTAATGACAACGAAGTTTGTGCCCCAGATGAATACAACAATAAGTGCAAAAAGGCGATGTAGAGGGCTCATGCCACTCCTGTTTCTGGGCGGACTTAAACGTCGTTATTGTACAGTACTTCGATGGTCTTGTAGGAGTCGCCAGAGGCCTTTTTCAAATTGGACGGTCCGCGATAATAAATCAGTTGCTTTGAAGGTACGTCATACCCTAGTTCAACAGGCGGAACCAGCAAGCGAAGTAGCCTATTGTTGATGCTGAGAGTGAAAGCCACTGTGTCATTACCTTGAATGGAGTTCGGTATCGATGTGTCTTTGAGGTTAACCCGTTTCAGTTGCATCGCATATGCTTTGGCTCGATCAGGCACCACAAGGTCGATGGTGACGACTTCGCCGGTGATGAGTTCCGCCCAAGCCCGCTCAACCGCATTGAACATTCCGGCGTTGACCACGGCCGTTTTAATGGCCTTGGGTGTAAACTCTTTCTCTACAGATTTGTCACCCTCCGTTGCTGAGTAGGTAATCGATTTGACGCCTCGAATTACATTCTTTTTTATTCCAAGTCCAGGTTGGGAAAAGCTGTAAGCACTGGCATAACCGTCTTGGAACTCCACGCGTCTGGATCCGATGATATTGCCATTTATATCTTTGTAAGTTGAGACCATACTTTGCTTTTGTCCAGGTCTTTCTCCAGAGGTGAACTGGTGGAACTCTCGATAGACTAATTCTCCGGTGCTGACTTCGAAAACCTCGCCCACTGAACTGGATGTGTCAGCGAATACAGGGCTGAAGACTGTCAGTGAGAGAATGCCAATCGTTAAGAAGTGAAATCTAGCCTGCATGGTTGGTTTCCCTAGGTTGGCTTTTGAAAGGTAAATAGTATCTGAGTATGGTTCAGGAAGTGTGTAAGTCGGGCCATTTTGCATAAAAAAGCCCGCGTTAGAGCGGGCTTTTTAAAAGATGAGTACTGGTTTTAAGACTTCGGAATACGTATCTTCTGGCCAGGAAAAATCTTATCTGGATCCTGAATCACCTCTTTATTGGCTTCGAAGATTTCGGTGTACTTGGCGCCGTTTCCTAACAATTTTGAAGCAATTCCCCACAATGTGTCCCCGCTTTGAATGGTGTAATAGCTGTCTTCCTCTTCAGCAACGGGCTCTGGAGCCGATAGGCCGTCAGCGTTAACCGCGCCAACTCCAAGCGAATTGCCGGCAATTAAAATGGTCTTCTCTTTTGCCGCAGCGGTTTCGCATTCGCCTGATAAAACACAGGTGTCTCCATCCATTGATACTTCAAGGTTGGTTACGCCCGGATCGAGGTACTCGATCTCTTTCTTAACTTGTTCGGCTGCATCTGCGTCGCCAACACCAAATACTTTCTTGCCAATGTCGGCAGCAAAATCAAATAATCCCATTTTTTCTCCTGCCCTTCTTGGGCGTTGAGTTTGTAGTTAGGAAGAGTACCCTACTGTGTACCCATCATCGTCCCGACCATTACATTAACCCGATAAAGCAGGATCAAGCAACTATGTGCTTCTCAATGAAACCTTTTATAACATTTGCACATATGTTCATTTCTTCCTCTGTACCGATGCTAATGCGCAAATAAGTTTCTAATCTTGGCTTATCGAAGTATCGAACAATGACTTTATTGGCCCTTAGGTGCGCGAACAATTCTTGTGCAGATATCTTCGGATGGCTAACAAAGACAAAATTGGTATGTGATTCTAATACATCGAATCCCATCGAATTCAGTGACTGGGAGAAACGCTTTCGTGTGTCAATTACGCGTCGACAAGTCTGGTTGAAGTATTCGCGGTCTTCAAATGCCGCGACGGCTGCTGAGATTGCAATAGTATCCAATGCGTAGGGATGAAAGCTGTTCTTAACGCGTTCTAGACCGGCTATTAAATCCTCATTGGCAACGGCCAAACCAACTCTCATGCCCGCTAGGCTTCGAGATTTTGAGAGCGTTTGCGTGACCACCAAATTGGGGTGCTTATTGACCAGTTCTATTGCCGATCTTACCTCGCCCGTGGCGAAATCAATATACGCTTCATCAACCACTACCACTGAATCCGGCGACGACTGCAATAGCATTTCAATTTGGCTTGATGTGATCGCTAGGCCAGTCGGTGCATTTGGATTAGCAAAAATGATTCCGCCGTTCGCGTGTTGATAGTCTTGAATCGCCAACTCAAAATTATCTCGCAGGGGAATGGTGGTGAACTCAATGTCAAACAAACCACAATAAACTGGGTAAAAGCTATAGGTGATGTCAGGAAACAGTATGGGTAAGTCTTGCTTCAAGAGTGCTTTGAAAACGTGACCCAAAACTTCATCTGAACTATTTCCTACAAAAACTTGATCCTTGCTGATGCCATGATGTGAATAATAATCAGCAATGGCTTGTTTTAATTCATCCGCTGTGGGGTCAGGGTATTTTCTCAGTTGTTCAGTGTTGGCCTTGTTGATGGCCTCGATTACCCTTGGAGATGGACCATAGGGGTTTTCATTGGTGTTAAGTTTGATTAAATCATCAATTTTTGGTTGTTCGCCCGGCGTGTAGGGCGTAAGTTGATGAACGGTCTGTGACCAAAAGCGACTCATGACGGGTCAAAGAAGATTAGATTCAGGTTTGGTTAATAATATCACTGCTAAGGTAAACCCAAGTGACAAATATCAGGAGAAATTTAATGTTTTCACGTTCGAAAAATGATCTTAGGAAAGTAGCCTTTTCATTTGGGACATTGGCTTTAATGAGTCTATCCAGCGCGTCGGTGCAAGCGCAAAGTCGATATGACGATTCTTATGGTGGGGACCGAAATTATCGCGAACCGATCGTCTCTATATACGAAGATTGCGATTTTCGAGGGGATCGCCGAGACATCTCTGTGGGTGATTTTCGGTCTATGCGTGAGTTGGACTTCGGCAATGATTCTTTGTCGTCCATACGTGTGCCAAGAGAGCTCGAGGTGATTCTCTATGAACACGATGACTTTGATGGCGATTACGCCCGAGTCGATCGAGACATATCTTGCTTCGATTATGATTGGAACGATGAAGTTAGTTCACTAAGAGTGGTGTACGCTGATGATCGACGTTCGCGAAATGATCGCTATGATCGCCCGCGCTATGAAGAGCGTTCGCGTAACGAGGATTGGCGTCAAAATAATCGCTCTGATCGAGGTCGCGTAAACTTCAATGATGGTGTGACGGCCAAAAATGTTTCGCAGGTCACATTCGATAATCGCGTTTTGCAGCAGGTGAGTAAAACAGAATGGAAAGTTATCAATGAATATCGTGACTCCACCATTTATCGAGAAACTGGTCGCGATCGCGAAAATGTATACTTGCAAAATCGTTATTCTGGAGAGCAGATACGAATCGATCTATCATTTAATGATGTTACGGTGATTGGATCGGGTAATCGTAAACAGCGTTATGAGATCACCTCTAGAAAGGCCGTGGCTTTCACGCAACCTGATAAGCCCAGGGCGCAACCTCAGCGCGCACCAAACCGCCGTATTTCAGGGCAGTGTTTCACTTATAAGGCGTATACCACCGGCGGTGATGCGGGAGTTCGATTTGTCGGTAAAGATGGTTTCTATCGATTCAATAGAAAGGCCAAGACTGGGCGCATATGTCACGATGGGTCTCTGGTTATGGAGATGAATAAAACAGCCCCAGGAACGCGGGTCATTATTGAGATCAACGGAAGTCGATTTGTTTTCGAAGCTGGCGAATCAGGAGAGCTGCGCAATAATTGGTATAGAAAAAGTGTCACTCTTTTGGTCAATCGATAACCAGTAGATGAGCCTGGTAAAGATCTATACTCATGAGAGTCTAGCAACGGTAAACATCGTGAGAGGGTTTCTGGAATCTCACGGTGTTTTTTCTGTATTGCGGAATCAACACTTATCTTCCGTAATGGGCGATATTCCTTTTTTTGAAACTTGGCCAGAAATATGGGTTGCGCAAGCGAATGAAACCCAAGCTAAACAGGTCCTTAGCGAGTGGATTGATAGAAAGTTTGACGACGTAGAGTGGCTTTGCACTCAATGTAATGAGTCAAACCCAGGGACCTTCGAGATTTGTTGGAGCTGTTCAACAAACAGGCCTGCGTCTGCTTGAAAAAAGAACGATTGACGCCACGTATAGCTATTAAACCAGACACTTTTTGATTGTTATGCCTTTTTTGGTCCTTGTCGCTTTGTTTATCGGTATTCCGATATTGGAAATCTCTTTGTTGATCAAGGTCAGCACAGCCATCGGTGGATTCAAGACCATTCTCTTCGTGATTTTTACAGCGGTTCTGGGTGCGTATTTGGTCAAGCAGCAGGGTTTAGCCACCTATATGCGATTTCAGCAAGAAGCCAATGCGGGGCGTATACCGGCCCAGCAAATGCTGGAAGGATTGGCTTTGTTGCTAGCAGGCGCTGTGTTGCTCACGCCTGGCTTTTTTACCGATGCCATTGGCTTTGCTTTGTTGGTGCCACCAATACGACAATGGGCAATTCGCTCCTTTCTCAGTCGAGCCATTGTCGTGCAGTCTGGCCAGTCTGCTTTTTATGACCAGCAAGATGCAAGCTATGGTCACCAAGACACCTCAGCCCGTCATGGATCCGTCATAGAGGGCGAATACACTGACAAAGATAAGCGAGATTGAATCTCGTAAAAGGGGTTGACATTCCTTTGCTCAACCCTATTATTAGCACTCCAAGACGTTGAGTGCTAAATTCATTCAACACACTTTATTATTTACACCCAATCATTTTTCTATATTGGAGGAAAAACGAATGGCAATTCGTCCACTACATGACCGCGTTCTTGTTCGTCGTAACGAGGAAGAGCAAACTTCTGCTGGCGGCATCATCCTAACTGACTCAGCAAAAGAGAAACCGGTCCAAGGCGAAATTATCGCTGCGGGTAACGGCAAAATTTTAGAGAACGGCGACGTTCGTCCACTTGATGTGAAAGTTGGCGACAAAGTGTTGTTCGGTAAATACGCTGGAACTGAAGTGAAAGTAGACGGTGAAGAGCTTCTTGTAATGAGAGAAGACGACATCGTTGGCGTGGTTGAGTAAGCAACCTATTTCAAAATTTCAGCACTATTAACTACAGAATTTAAGAGGATTTGATATGTCAGCTAAAGACGTAAAATTCGGAGATGACGCACGCGCGAAGATTCTAAGCGGCGTAAACATCTTGGCCGATGCGGTAAAAGTTACCCTTGGTCCAAAAGGACGCAACGTTGTCCTAGATAAAGCTTTTGGCGCACCAACCGTGACTAAAGACGGTGTGTCTGTAGCAAAAGAAATCGAGTTGGAAGACAACTTCGAAAACATGGGCGCACAACTCGTTAAAGAAGTTGCCTCTAAAACTAATGACGTTGCCGGTGACGGTACGACTACGGCTACAGTTTTGGCTCAAGCTATGGTTCGTGAGGGTTTAAAAGCAGTTGCTGCTGGTATGAATCCAATGGATCTAAAGCGTGGTATTGATAAAGCGGTAGCGGCATCAGTTGCTTCACTACAGGAGCTTTCAAAGCCTTGTGAAGACGCTAAAGAGATTGCCCAAGTGGGCACTGTATCGGCTAACTCTGACGAGTCTGTTGGCAACATCATTGCTGAAGCAATGGACAAAGTTGGTAAAGAAGGCGTTATCACGGTAGAAGAAGGTCAATCACTAGAGAATGAGTTGGATGTTGTCGAAGGCATGCAATTCGATCGTGGTTACTTGTCGCCTTATTTTGCGAACAAGCAAGACACCATGACGGCTGATCTTGAGAATCCTTTCATTTTGTTACACGACAAGAAGATCTCAAATATTCGTGATTTGCTTCCAACGCTTGAGGGTGTTGCAAAAGCAGGTCGTCCGCTTTTGATCATCGCTGAAGACGTTGAAGGTGAAGCTCTAGCAACTTTGGTTGTTAACAACATTCGCGGCATCGTAAAAGTATGTGCGGTAAAAGCTCCTGGTTTCGGTGATCGTCGTAAAGCCATGTTAGAGGACATCGCTATCCTAACCGGTGGTCGTGTTATCTCTGAAGAAGTTGGCATGAGCCTTGAAGGCGCGACTTTGGAAGACCTAGGTTCTGCTAAGCGCGTTCAAGTTTCTAAAGAGAACAGCACAATCATTGACGGTACAGGTGATGCAGCGCAAATTGCTGACCGTGTTAACCAAATCCGTGCTCAAATCGAAGAGTCTTCTTCAGACTACGACAAAGAGAAAATGCAGGAGCGTGTTGCTAAGTTGGCAGGCGGTGTTGCATTGATCAAAGTTGGCGCAGCTACTGAAGTGGAAATGAAAGAGAAGAAGGCACGTGTTGAAGATGCATTGCACGCAACTCGAGCGGCTGTCGAAGAAGGCGTAGTGCCTGGCGGCGGTGTTGCTCTGGTCCGTACATTGGCAGCAGTTGCTGAAGTGAAAGGTGACAACGCAGATCAAGATGCGGGTATCAAGGCTATCCTTAAAGCCATCGAAGCGCCTCTACGTCAAATTGTAGATAACGGCGGTGATGATGCGTCAGTTGTTTTAAACGAAGTTCGCAACAACAATGGCACTTTCGGTTATAACGCTGGCTCTGGTGAGTACGGTGACATGATTGAAATGGGTATCCTAGACCCAACTAAAGTGACTCGTACTGCACTACAACATGCAGCGTCAATTGCGAGCATGATCATCACTACTGAAGCGATGGTTACTGACGCGCCTCAAGACGCAGCAGCGGCTCCTGCTATGCCTGATATGGGCGGCATGGGTGGCATGGGCGGCATGATGTAAGCGTCCATTCAGCATTGCTAAGAGCCTAAGTCAGCTTAGGTTCGAAGAGATAAAAAGCCTCATCCAAAAGATGGGGCTTTTTTATTTTATAAAGAATTTTACAAATTCTTGGTCAGGTTCTCATCGTGAACGAGGTCTTTATTTAGATTGCGGTACTCTAATTAAACGTAATGTAATTAATAGTTTACGTGAGGTGCAGTTTAGCGTTATGCTTAATCGTACCCTAATCGAAACGTGTCGCGATCAACCCTACACCGGTTGCGGCTGTTTCTCGATAAACCATCCTCTCAATGATGAGGGGTACAATACCCTAGACCACAGAATGACAAACCCAACACTGAACTATGACCGACAAACGGTCAACTTAGCCTTTGAGCTAAAAAGATCCCTTCCCTTGACAGAACAAGCCTCTTTTAAATTATCGGACCCCAACCTAGTTGAACTGGTCAGAGAAATTTATCGCCTCAGTTCTAAAGAGCAAACTAAGCAATTAGCCCAAGAATTTTTACAAAAAGTAGGTGTTTCTACCGCCTCGAGCAAAGGAAAACTGCTGGGTGCATTTAAAAACTAAATCCTTTCTCGGCAGATAGAGTAAGTTCTCTTTTTCATCATTGAGGGTAATTATGCATCCGTATCAATTACCCTCTAGCTTCCCAGTAAGATACTGATTAGGGCGGCGTCCTTAGTCACTGGCCGGATAGGCGTTTTATTTGAACGCCTTATATTGACATTCAAATGTAAACGATTACAATTTGCCCGAACTTGAGGCAGAAAGTTCTGCGTCATTTTATTTTTTATCAAATTTAACTGGTTCCCGGGTTCCCAATGACAAATCAAAACAGAACAGAATTGGCAAATGCCATTCGCATACTTAGTGCCGACGCGGTTCAGCAAGCAAACTCGGGACATCCTGGCGCGCCAATGGGGATGGCTGATATCGCTGAAGTACTTTGGAACGACTTTCTAAGACATAATCCAACCGATCCAAGTTGGATCAATCGCGATCGGTTCGTTCTTTCAAACGGCCATGGCTCCATGTTGCATTACAGCTTGCTGCACCTAAGTGGCTACGATGTTTCGATGGAAGACTTACAAAACTTTCGGCAAATGGGTTCAAAAACACCTGGCCATCCTGAGCTAGACTATACGCCGGGTGTCGAGACAACCACGGGTCCGTTAGGCCAAGGAATCGCTAATGCCGTCGGCATGGCGATCGCTGAAAAGACCCTGAGTGCGCAATTTAATACGGCTGATTACGACATCATCGATCACCATACCTACGTCTTTATGGGAGATGGTTGTCAAATGGAAGGCATTTCTCACGAGGCTTGTTCGTTAGCTGGAACGCTTGGATTGGGTAAGTTGATTGTGTTTTGGGATGATAACGGTATCTCAATCGATGGCGAAGTCGAAGGATGGTTTACTGACGACACTCCAAAGCGCTTTGAGTCGTATGGCTGGCAAGTTATTGCGGATGTGGATGGTCACGATCCATCGTCTATCCACCGGGCGATTGAACTGGCAAAAACTAATTCAGCACAGCCAACATTGATTTGTTGCAAGACGATTATTGGTAAGGGTTCACCCAATAAGCAGGGCAAAGAAGAGTGCCACGGTGCTCCCTTGGGAGTCGATGAATTAGCGGCTGTGCGTGAGTCTTTATCTTGGGAACATCCTCCTTTTTTTGTTCCTGAGAATGTGCTTGCAGCCTGGGATGCAAGGCAGATCGGACATCAACGTCAGCAACAATGGCAAGCCATGTTTGACGAATACAAGGTTAGTCATCCTGCATCCGCGAAAGAGCTACTCCGTCGTATTAACGGCGAGTTGCCCAAGGAATGGCACGCCAAGACCAAGCAGCTCATTGCTGAAGTGGATAGACAGGGCCAAACAATAGCTTCCAGGAAGGCCAGTCTCAACGCCCTGAATCTACTAGGATCACTTCTACCAGAACTCTTGGGTGGTTCGGCTGATCTGGCTGGCTCAAATTACACTATTCATTCCGAGTCAAAAAGCATCTCCGCAGAAGAGCCTGGCGGAAACTATTTGCATTATGGAGTCCGTGAATTTGGTATGGCAGCCATTGCTAATGGCCTGGCGGCTTACGGTGGGTTTCGTCCTTATGGTGGTACTTTCTTGGTGTTTGCAGACTATATGAGGAACGGAATGCGAATGTCGGCACTGATGAAGCTGCCGGTGATCTATGTGTTGACTCATGATTCAATCGGCCTTGGCGAAGACGGGCCAACGCATCAACCTGTGGAGCACACGGCCAACCTAAGATTAATACCCAATATGTCGGTCTGGCGACCGTGTGACGCCGTTGAGTCCTTGGTAGCCTGGAAGCTAGCGATTGAAGCCAAGGATCACCCTACCAGTCTCATCTTTTCACGGCAAAATTTGGCTCATCAAATTAGATCAGCAGAACAGATTGCCAATATTGAAAAAGGTGGTTATGTCTTAAAAGACGCAGGAGGCGAACTTGAGCTAATTATTATCGCAACCGGTTCTGAGGTTGAACTAGCGATGGAAGTGTCACGAGAATTAGACTGTCGAGGAATTGAAAGTCGGGTGGTTTCTATGCCATCTACAGACGTGTTTGATCGTCAGCCGGAAGCCTATCGCGAGTCTGTTTTGCCTAAGGCGGTCACCAAACGAATAGCCATTGAAGCGGGCTCCGCCGAGTATTGGGCTAAGTACGTTGGTCTTGAAGGGTCAGTCATCGGAATGACTTCCTTTGGAGAGTCGGCACCAGCGGAAGAGTTGTTTGAGCATTTTGGTTTTACGCTCGAAAATGCCCTTGAAAAGGTGAAAGACTAGTCCTGCGTTTATCGCTTTGTGGTAACCGTTTTCCGTCTAAAAGCCACCGTATATTCGGTTGCTTCAGGGCATTATTAGTAAAACTTTCATAGAAAATGCGTTAAATATTCTTGACAATTTTCAATCGGAAGGTATTCTTTGTAATCGTTTACAAACAAATTGAGCGAAGAAAAGGGGCGGTTAGCCCATTTTTTTGAAATCAAAATGTAAATGTTTACATTTGGCTAAGATTATTTCGACTATGATCCTAATGATTAGCCACTCAATGTTCTCAAGATTAAAATAGATAACGAGAGGAGAAATGGTGATGAGAACCCCCCGCTTAAAACCTAGTGCTGTAGCATTAGCGGTTGCGTTGGCCGGACTGGCACCTGCTGGTGTGGTATCAGCGCAGCAAACTGAACAAGCCCAAGAAACCGTCTTGGATGAAATTGTAGTCAAAGGTATTCGACGATCTTTGCGTCAGTCTATGGACATCAAACGTGGTGAAGACGGCGTAGTAGATGCGATTACGGCTGAAGATATTGGTAAATTTCCTGATGCTAACTTAGCCGAATCCTTACAGCGTATTACCGGTGTTTCAATTGATCGCCAAAACAACGAAGGCAATCAAATTTCCGTTCGTGGTTTAGGGCCAAGCTTCAACTTAGTAACGCTCAATGGACGTCAAATGCCTGTGGCTTCTTCGCCAGAGCAAGAAAACATCGCCAGCGCCACCCAAAGTCGAGCGTTCAATTTCTCTGAAATTGCCGCTGAGTCGGTTTCTGGTGTAAACGTTTACAAAACAGTCAGAGCTAATCATGCTACTGGCGGTATAGGCGCTACGGTCGATATTCGAACCGCTAAGCCTTTTGATTTTGACGGCACTAAGACGCTTTTGAGTGTGGCAGGTATCCATGATTCATCAGTGGAGGAGGGTAGTTCGCTTACCCCTGAAATCGGTGCTTTGTTCGCCACTCAGCTCAGTGACAGCTTCGCAATTTTACTGAACGGATCATATTCCGAGCGCGAATTTACTGATAAGGAAGAGCGAACCAATGGTTGGCAGCGCATCACACCTACTGGTGATGCGAATGAATTTGCCATTCTTGGTCAGGTTGCGGACTTGTCCGGCGTAAGCCAGTTGTATCGTCCCAACACTAATATCTCTGAAGTAGCAGAAAATGAAAGAAAGCGTCTTAACGGTCAGTTGGTGTTGCAATTTCGACCTTCAGACAACTTAGAAGCGACGATAGACTACACACTGTCACGCTATGAAGTGAGCGAGAAGCGTTTTCAAACTGGGATGTTTGGTGACCCAGTGAATCACGGCGTACAAAGTCTAACGTTTGATCAGAATGGAACGTTCACAAGTTACGCATTCAGTGGCGCGGCTGATTTTCTGTCTTATGAAAATGAACTCAACATCGAGAACGACTCGATCGGTTTAAATCTTGAGTGGCAAGTGAACGACAAGTTGAGCTTGTTCTTCGATGCCCACACCTCCGAGTCTGAGAGTCAGCCAGACGGTGAGCGCAACGATTTATTGTTCTTACTGCAAGGCGCACAGAATGTAAATTTTGCTTTTAACTATGGCTCTGATGCACCGTTCTCAGTTGCGGTTGATGATTCAAACGCGCAAACTCAATTGGCAAATAATGTACCTGGTTTGTTGGCATTTCTTGGCGGGCCCAGCCAAACTTTGCAGTTGAATAGCTTTTTGGATCCTGCAGGCTTTGCTCCGTTGGGTACCTTCGCTAGAAATATCTCAATTTTGAATGAGGTGGATCAAGCTCAAGTTGGTGGTACTTGGGAATTCGGTAGCGACACTGGTCTAATCTCAGCGGATTTTGGCGCTTCAAAGACCGATTACACGGTTAACACAAATTCAATATCTTCGAACTTCGTTTTCCAAGGTATTGGTGTTGATCCGGCTACTTTCAGCTCAAGCTGCGCTACGGCTTTCTGTCCAATTGATTCGCCCCTTCGAGGCCAAATTGGTCTAGGCGGCGGCACTGGATTAGGTGGCTTCGGAACCATAGCGCGTGTTTCTAGCCCATCGTCCTTGGCGGAGGCTTTCCCCATTCCGCTTTCAAGTATTGATCCTGCGGTTGCGCGGACTCGAATAGAAGAGGAGTCCACCGCCTTTTACCTCAATTTGAACTTTGAACTACAGCTCGGTGACATGCCGGCCAAATTGGCCGTCGGTGGTCGCTATGAGGACACAGATGTTACTGGTGTTTCGTTCCAGAACCTGCCTCTTGCATTACGTACATCAAGCCCGACAGAGCAAGAAGTGCTGCAATCCACTGAAGAAATTCCATTTACTCTACAGGGTAACTACAGCGAATTTTTACCAGCCATTGATCTCTCTATAGAAACCAGTGAAAACACGGTGGTCAGAGCTTCTTATGGCCGCTCCTTAGCGCGTCCAGATTTAAATGCTCTACGTCCTGCTCTGCAAATTGGTGATACGCGTCCGTTTGGACCCTTTAATGCTGGTCAAGGCAACCCCGACCTAGAGCCATACTTAGCCGACAACTTTGATATGGCTTTTGAGTGGTATTACGCGCCTGACAGCTATGCGGCAATCAACTACTTCAAGAAAGACATTGAAAACTACATTGGCACGCGATCTGTCGTCGGTCCCGTATTGAATGCATCGGGTAATCCACTAACGGATCCAAGTGCTCGATTTGTCCAAGTGCCGGTTGTGGGCAATGCTTCTGATCCGGTGGCTAACTTTAATATCTCTGAGCCGTTTAACTCCGGAGACGCCTCACTGGACGGTTTTGAATTTGCCGTGCAGCATTTGTTCGCAGATTCTGGCTTTGGCGTTCAAGCTAACTACACCGTAGTCGATAGCGACGCAGAGTTTGATGCCAACGCGTTCGTACAAACCGTTAATCTTATTGGCCTAAGTGATTCAGCAAATTTGGTTGGCTTTTACGAAAATGACAAGTTCCAAGTGCGTGCTGCTTTGAACTGGCGAGATTCGTTCTTGTTCTCAGAAAACCAATTGCGAGTCCAAGGTGAGCCTGTGTTCTTTGACTCTTACACTCAAGTGGATATCAGTGCTAGCTATAACTACAACGATTCGATTTCGTTCTTTGCCGAAATTCTGAACTTAACCGGCGAAGACCAAGTTCAGTATGGACGTTTTCGAAATCAAGTGTTGTTAAAGAATGACCAAGATCCTCGATTCACTCTTGGTGTCAAAGCAGACTTCTAACAGGGTCTGAATTCAACTAAACCTCCTTCTTATTTGGTTGAACTTTCTGCCGCAGTGACCGAGCGATCAGTCACTGCGGTTTTTTATTTTAGCCCCATATAGGCGCTTAATGATCGCTTCATTTCCTCTACAAATTCCGCGCTAACACAACCGGTATTGGTTTGCTCGCTGATTTCCTGCATCAGATAGGCTTCAGTCATGGCTTGAAATTGGTTGATGGCAAACTGAATAGCTAGGGCTGGTTTGGGATGAGTGATTTCTTCTGTTCGCTCTTTAAACAGTACCGTTAATTGAGTAGCTATCTTTTGATTGAGTTCAGCAAAGTGGGATTGAATTTCCTTTTCTTCGCGCATGATCTCGATCTTAGCTTGTTTTCTTAGTGGCATTTCTTCATGCGAAGCCAAGCTTAATTCTAGTAGACCATCAATGATGTCGATAATCTTAGCCCCTTTCCAGCGCTCCGGAGACAAGGCGATATCACTAAAGGCAATCATCTGATCGCTAATGAGTTTCAAAAGGGCATGCGTTAATGCGCGCTTGTCGCGAAAATGATGATACACCCCACCCACTGAACATCCAGCTTCTTTAGCAATATCGGCGATGGACGTATCTTGAACGCCGCGCTTTGAAAACAGCTTTTCGGCTGCTTCCAGAATTCTGGTTTGTGTTTTATGGCCTCTCTGCTGCTGTGTACTCCGTACCCAATGCAAATCAGATATCCAGTGACTTTTACTCATAAACGGTTATGTGGGGCACGGCAAACATGGCGGCATACTATAGCTCGTAATACTGTGGCATTAAATAAGTTAGATATTGACGAATGAAATACAATCTCGATATAGTAAAGCGAATCCGAATTCGGATTTTGTTTTTACACAATATCACCTAGCTGAAGATAAGCCAAGCTCCGACGGAGGAGCCCATGAAAACGATCAAATTAAACGTCAACGGTAGTTCACAAACGGTCACAGTAGATGAAGACATGCCCTTACTTTGGGTACTGCGTGACGAATTGCAAATTACCGGTCCGAAATACGGTTGTGGAATAGCGCAGTGTGGGGCGTGTACCGTTCATATGAACGGAATTGCCGTGCGTTCTTGCCAAGTCAGCATTGGCGCGGTTGGCAACTCAGCCATTACCACCATCGAAGGTTTGGGCACACCAGAAAACCCCGATCCAGTGCAACAGGCGTGGATCGACCATCAGGTGGCTCAGTGCGGGTATTGTCAGTCTGGTCAGATCATGTCGGCTGCCAGTCTTTTGCGATTTAAGCCAAATCCGACTGATGAACAAATAGACCAGGTGATGAGTGGCAATCTTTGTCGCTGTGGTACTTACCCGAAAATTCGCGAAGCAATCAAAGCTGCGGCTAAAGCAAAGCAGGGGGCGTAACATGGGTAAGTTAGCAACCGTAACTCGGCGTACCTTCTTATTAGGGTCAGCTGCCACAGCTGGCGGTGTTGCCTTTGGAATTTATCAATATCGATCACCGGTTGAGAATCCGCTTGCCGAGAATCTTGCGGACGGTGCTGCCGCGTTCAATCCTTGGGTAATGATCGATAACCAAGAAATAGTGCTGATCGCTCCACATGCGGACACCGGACAAGGTGTCGCCTCAATGCAAGCCGCCCTTATTGCCGAAGAAATGGATCTGGATTTTGGTCAGTTTAGAACGTCTTTTGGTATGCCCAGCGCTGCCTACTTCAATACCGCTCTAGGGCGTGAGATGGCGCCATTTAGATTCACAGATCAAAGTGATCAAGCGCAAACCATGCGTGGAATTATGGGGGCGGTGGGTAAACTTATGGGTTTACAAGGCACCGGCGGATCGAGTTCCGTACCAGATAGCTTCGATAAGCTGCGTAAAGCAGGTGCCATCGCCAGAGAGACTTTAAAGCTTGCCGCGTCGAACAAAAGTGGTATTCCAGTTGAGCAACTCACCACCAAGAGTGCGGCTGTGCATCTACCCAATGGGGAAAGTATTGCTTATGTGGATTTGGCATCTGAAGCAGCGCAGATAGAACCAGTTAGAGATGTTGAGCTTCGTGACCCCTCAACTTGGCGGTTGATAGGCCAAGAAATGAAACGGCTAGATATTGTTCCTAAGTCCACAGGCACCATGGACTATGGTATCGATCTGTTTTTCGACAAAATGATTAATGCGGCCGTCAAAACCAACCCACGCCAAGGCGGAGTCATGAATTCTTTTGACGCCAGTAAAGCCATCGCAATGCCCGGTGTAGAGAAGATAGTTGAGATTGGAAACGGAGTTGCGGTACTTGCCGGTAATACCTGGACAGCATTAAAGGCAGTTGATGCTATCGAGTTCGATTGGGGGCCAGCTCCTTATCCGGCGGAGCAAGCAGAGCATTGGAAAGAAGTTGAGAATTCCTTCACGCCAGAGCGTTTTGATAAGGAGTGGCGACACGACGGAGATGTGGAAGCAGGGATAGGCGATGATGCTTTTGAGGCTGAGTACCGTGCGCCGTATCTAGCGCATGCACCGCTAGAGCCACTGAATGCGGTGATAAAGCTTGAGGATGATCAAGTTGATGTCTGGGCGTCTCATCAAATGCCACGCTTTGTACAAGCGCAGGTGGCCAAAATCACTGGGCATGATGCTGACCAGGTGCTCTTTCATAACCAATATGGCGGTGGAAGTTTTGGGCACCGCTTGGAGTTTGAGCAGCTCAAGCAAGCCGCTGAGATAGCCAAGCAAGTGCCTGGGCGGCACATCAAGTTAACCTTCTCCAGAGAAGAAGACTTTGTGCATGATTTTCCTCGCCAAATAGGTATGAGTCGCGGTCGTGGTTCGGTAAACAAGGGCAAGGTGGAGAGCCTTGATTTGCAGATTGCCACTGTTTCTGCGGCGGGTTCTCAAGCATCACGCATCGGCATTACGCAACCAGGACCTGATAATCAGATTCCAGCTGGTGCTTGGGATGCACCCTATGCCATTCCGAATTTTCGTGTACGGGGTTACCGAGTCCCAGAGCTAGCGCCTACCAGTTCCTGGCGCTCAGTTGGGGCCAGTACCGGGGGCTTCTTCATGGATTGTTTTTTGGATGAGCTAATTCACCAAGCAGGCGCTGACCCCATCGAGGAAAGGTTGCGTTTAATTGATCATGATGTATCTAGAAAGGTGATTGAATCGGTCGCTGACATGTCCGGATGGGGACGGGATCTCGGTCCCAACAAAGGTTTAGGCGTTGCCTTTGTTCCGTCTTTTGGCGTACCAATTGCCGAGGTGGTGGAGGTCACCAATACAGACCGCGGAATCAAGATCGACAATGTTTGGGTTGCTGCCGATGTGGGTACCATCGTTGATCCAATCAACTTTGAGAACCACGTTAAAGGCGCTGTGGTTTGGGGCTTAGGCCATGCTATCAATTCGGAAATAACCTATTCTGATGGCATAGCCCAACAAACTAACTACCATGCCTTTGAAGCGATGCGCTTGCATCAGTGTCCTGAGATTCACGTTAAGGGCCTAGAAAACGCCAAGCAGATTCGTGGTATCGGTGAGCCACCAGTTCCACCGGCTGCGCCTGCACTGGCGAATGCCATTTTTGCAGCAACTGGACAGCGCATTCGAGAAATGCCATTCCACAATCACATCGACTTTGTTTAGGGGCCGAGCATGAATATTAGAAAATTGATATCACTCGTTATCCTGACTTTGTTTTGCGCGGTGGTTGGTTCCGCAGCTGAAGTTAACGTTGAGGAAATTGCCGCTAGTGTGAGTGAGCAAGTGAGTCGCGAAGAGGGGCTTGAGGCTTGGACGCGTATTTACGATGTTGCATCGCATCCGCGCTGTGCCAATTGCCACGTTGGTGCTGATCATCTCCCAATGTGGTCGGGTCCGAGTTATGGAAAAACCCGCCCACATGGAATGAATATTAATGCTGGCGCAAGCCGAATTGGTGCCGAAACCTTATTGTGTGCGACGTGTCATGCTTATCGCGAAACAGGTGTTCATGATGTACCTCATGCCGCACCTCAAGTGGCCGCCCCTTGGCGCCTGGCACCAGTCGAGGCGGAGTGGTTTGGGAAGTCATCGGACTACATTTGCGAGCAACTTAGAGACCCCGAGCGAAACGGGAATCGTTCGTTTGAAGACATAGCCAAGCATTTAAATCACGATGTCATTTTGCACTGGGCTTGGAATCCAGGTGGCGGCAGAGAGCCTGCGCCACACTCTCTGGAGCAACATGTTAAAGACATTATCACCTGGGGACGGTCGGGAATGCCGTGCAGCTTCGATACGGTGGAGGGAGAGTAAAAAATGCTTAAAAAAGATACCAATACATTAACCATCGCGGCCTTCGCTGTGTTTGTTTCAGGCGTGCTTCATTTGGCCCTGATCCCGGCCGGTATAAACGATCCTCCAGCCTTATTTTGGGTGGGAATAGCCATTGTCTATTCGATCTTTGCAGTGACAATGACGGCTTCCAAAAGATGGCTACTCTACATCGTTTACTTGGTGATGTGCGTTGGTGCCATCGTGGCGTATTTGTCCGCGCCGCAAACAATGGTGTTTTCCATCATTGCTTTAGCAGACTTGGTTGCCGCTATCTGCTTATTCGGTCATCTGTGGGCAACTCCTAATTCAGCTTAGCTAGACTACAAAGTCGGAACCATCATTAAAAGAGTGTTCTGTTTTTGACAACACAGTGTTTGCAAAAAGGGCCACATTCCAATTCGGAGTGTGGCCCTTTTTAGATTGGGTTTGAGGTAGACTTTACCAAGCATCATTTTCGAGCAACTAACAAATAGCGGGTAACCATGACAGAACTACTTTTTGAATGCTTAATCTTTTTAGGCGCAGCTGTAATTGCAGTTCCTATCTCAAAGCAATTGGGGTTGGGTTCGGTTCTTGGCTATCTGATTGCCGGTATCGTAATAGGCCCTGTGCTTGGATTGATTGGCGATGAAGCCGTAGAGATCCAGCATGTGGCTGAATTTGGGGTGGTAATGATGTTGTTTCTGGTTGGGCTTGAGCTTGAACCAGAAAAACTGTGGGAGCTTCGACATAAGCTCTTCGGTCTAGGGGGCCTGCAGGTATTAATCACCACGTGTTTGTTCACCGCACTGGGTTTGGTTTTTGGATTGCAGTTTAGTGTGGCGCTTGCGGTAGGAATGGTGCTTGCGTTGTCCTCGACAGCTATTGTTCTGCAAACGCTGAATGAACGGGGTTTGATGAACACACACGGTGGGCAATCCAGCTTTACCGTTCTGTTGTTTCAAGACATTGCGGTAATCCCCATTTTGGCTTTGTTGCCGTTATTGGCGTTACCAGAGTTGGCTGTTGACAGCCACAGCGACGGTCATCATGATGCCAGCTTGGTGGGCAATCTTCCTGGTTGGTTGCGGGCCGTGGTCACGATTGGGGTAATCGGCGCGATTGTATTTATGGGACGCTATCTTGCGCGCCCATTGTTTCGATATATAGCAAAAGCCCGCTTGCGAGAGGTGTTTACCGCCTACGCATTATTTATTGTGGTCGGCGTGGCGGTCTTAATGTCATTAATTGGTTTATCGCCTGCTTTAGGTGCGTTTGTTGCCGGGGTGGTGCTTGCCAACAGCGAGTACAGACATGAACTTGAGAGTAATATTGAACCCTTCAAGGGACTCTTGCTTGGGGTGTTTTTTATCACAGTCGGCGCAGGCATTAACTTTGGACTACTAGAAAGCGAGTTCATGAAAATCATGTTGCTCACCGGCTTGGTAATCTTGATCAAATTCGCGGTGCTGATGGGACTTGGAATTGCATTTAAGCTCAAGGGTGCAGATCGATGGTTGTTTGCATTAGGCTTAGCGCAAGCGGGTGAGTTTGGATTTGTTCTCTTGTCGTTTACCGTGCAAAACGGGGTGATACCAGCTGACCTGTCCGCTACGTTAATGTTGGTTGTGGCACTTTCGATGTTACTCACACCTTTGTTGTTTATTTTGCTGGATAAAATCATATTGCCTAAGTTTTCTGAGTCTGACGAACAACGTGAAGCCGACAGCATTGATTTAAAGGCGCCGATCATCATTGCCGGCCATGGAAGATTTGGTCAATTGGTGTCACGCAACTTGATGGCTTGTGGCTACCAACCCACCATTATCGATCTCGATATTGAATCGGTCGAAGGATTTACTAAATTTGGATTAAAGACATACTTTGGCGACGCATCACGCCCTGAAGTATTGGCCACCGCCGGCGTAGAAAGCGCCAAGCTATTGGTGGTAGCGATTGATGATAAAAGTCGTGCGTTGGAGATTGTTAATCGTGCCAGAATGGCCAACTCCAATTTATCCATTGTGGCACGCAGCTACGATCGTCTACATACTTACGATATGTACCAGGCGGGCGCCAATCATATTGTTCGCGAAACATTCGATAGCTCTATTCGCGCGGCCAGATTATCGCTTGAATCCTTAGGTATGAAGCCAGAGGTAGCAAGCGAGATTACTGACCTGTTTTTTGACAGAGATCGGGTGGGTGTTCGCAAGATGGCCGATGTGTACGATCCTGCAGCGGCTCGCTTTACCAATCAAAAAATGATTGATATCGCGATCTCGCACAATGAGGAGACATCAAAAATGATCCAGTCTTTAATAGAAGAAAAGTTGCCTGGGTTTGAACCTGAACCGGATGCAACCATGGAATCAGATCCATGTGCTGATCACGGGATTGATGGAAAGAAAGCGTGACTCCGTCGTAGAAAAGCAGTTAGGACTTAACTTTTGGGGGCGGCAACGGTATCGCGAATTACCAAGGTATGCTTGACGATTTCAGGTTGCTTTTTGGGGCGGTTATCTGAGTCCTTATTGATCTCCCGCAGCAGTTGTTTGAAGACGCGCTCACCGATTTCTTTCTTAGGTTGAGAAACCGTTGTTAATGGTGGGTAGGAAATCTCTGAAGAGGGAATATTGTCTATTCCCACGACTGACATATCTTCCGGCACAGATAATCCAGCTTGGCGTAAATTATGTAACGCCGCGATCGCCATTTCGTCATTGGCGCAGATGATCGCGGTGGGTCTTTTGGGCACAGACAGCAGGTGCCGGATCGCTTTAGCAACACCATCGTTGGTGAGTTCCCCAAACGTGACCCACTCTTCTATGATACTGAGACCAGCGTCTTCCATGGCGGCTCGATATCCTAATTCTCGGTCACGGGTTAGGATTGAACCCTCTTCACCTTGAATGAAGCCAATGCGTTGATGGCCTTGCTCGATCAAGTAGTGCGTGATGTCTCTAGTCGCCGCTAAGTTATCGATATGAACACTTGGGTAAACGGCCAAATCATCAGAGAGCGTTTCGCAACCGATGACAATAGGCAGTGTTTTACGATTACTTTCCGAGAGTACCTCGGCGCTAAATGGGGACAGACATGCCAGCAGAATGATGCCGTCGGCGTTGCGCGTCACAATCAAATCATTGAACTCTTTGTTGGCATCCTTTTCGCCAAAAGCCTCATGAATCAAAATGCCGTAGCCATGCTTCGCGGCTTCTTCACGAATCCCTATCATGATCTGTCCGAAAAATTCCAATCCAATTTCAGGCACCACCACAATGATCATACGAGTCTTGCCGCGTCTGAAGTCTCTGGCCAATGTATTGGGAGAGTAGCCTGTTTCTTGTATGACTTTATCTATTTTTTGACGAGTCTTTTCACTCACTTGATGAGGTGAGTTTATACATCTTGACACGGTCGCAGTGGATACGCCGGCAAGCTTAGCAATGTCTAAAATAGAAAGTTCTGACATAAAGATTTGCTTGAATGTTGAGTTGACTGTTCGAGTGAATCAATAGTTGAATTTATCGAGCCGTAGAACGGTGAAAGTTCAGATTTTCTCTCAGTCAGAATCATGGCTTTACGTTGGCTCAATCGTAACTGCTTTACCGTTGAATTGCCATGACTCAATACGTTTCGATTAGTTGCATCTAAACCGCGAAGTCTTAACCATAGACCTTTTTCTCAGAGCATATTCCCGTCTTACAATTGAATCGGTACCAGACTGCGCCAGCACCGATTCGTTTCCTTAGGTTTACGAGATACGAAACATCGCATCATTCATCAGGTTCTCGACTAACTCTTGTTTGCCACTGGTTTGCGCTGGTAAACCAATCTCCTCAGCGTGGTTGCGAAGGTCTTGCAAAGATAACTTGTTCGCCTCGAAGTCGGCGCCTTTTCCGGAGTTAAAACTCTCATAGCGAGCTTGTTTAATAGCTTCGAGCTTGCCATCGCTGATCAGCCGATCTGCAATCAACAGCCCACGTGCAAACGCGTCCATCCCGCCAATGTGTGCAATAAAGAAGTCTTCTATGTCAGTAGATTCTCTTCTGAGTTTGGCATCGAAGTTAAGGCCGCCATGCGTGAATCCGCCATCTTGAAGCACGATTAGCATGGCTTGCGCACAGTCATACATGTCCACTGGAAATTGATCCGTATCCCAGCCATTTTGATAGTCACCACGATTGGCATCGATAGAGCCAAGCATGTTGGCATCGGCACACATTTGCAGTTCATGCGCGAATGTATGTCCTGCTAGCGTGGCGTGATTGGCTTCGATGTTCAATTTAAAATCTTGTTCGAGACCATGTTGTTTTAAGAAACCAATCACCGTTTGCGCATCGAAATCATATTGATGCTTGGTAGGTTCCATGGGCTTGGGTTCAATCAGGAAAGTGCCTTGGAACCCAATTGACCTGCCATAATCTCTGGCCATGGTTAGGAATCGGCCCATATGCTCTAGCTCGCGTTTTGTGTCAGTGCTGAACAAGCTGATGTAGCCTTCGCGACCACCCCAGAAGACATAGTTCTGACCTCCTAATTCAACGGTTGCATCCAAGGCTGCTTTGACCTGAGCTCCAGCATGAGCAACCACGTTAAAATCTGGGTTAGTTGATGCGCCGTTCATGTATCTTGGATCAGTGAACGCATTGGCAGTGCCCCAAAGCAATCCCACATTTGTTTCTTGCTGCCTTACCTTTGCGGCGTCAACCATAACTCTAAGGTTGTCCTCACTTTTTGCCACTGAGCCACCTTCGGGTGCCATGTCGCGATCATGAAAGCAGTAAAACGGTACATTCAATTTGGTGAATAGCTCGAACGCCGCATCCATTTTTTGGTGCGCGATGGCCATTTCATCTGAACCCTCGAGCCATTGATGTTCTCGCGTGGCGGGTCCAAATGGGTCATGCCCACCGGAACAAAATGTGTGCCAGTAACACACAGCGTAGCGCAGATGTTCTTCCATCGTTTTACCCGCCACCACGCGTTGCGCATCGTAAGCTTTGAAAGCCAATGGGTTATCAGACTCATTACCTTCAAAAGGTATCTGGCCTATGCCTTTAAAATATTCTTTGTCACCGATAAAAACGGGTCTACTCATCGTCTTGTACCTTTGGATTAATTGTAGATTTCAGCCACGGCCGCTACCGCTCGACTGTAGTGTTGATATATGTCTTGATAGACAGATTGAGCGATCATCTGCGGCTCGCAGTAAAGCGATTCATCCATCTCATAGTGATCGTTTAGGAATTCGGTGCTGATATTTCCATTATTCTCGATAGCCGCGTAGGCTTGCAGTGCCGCACCAAACGCGGCTCCTTCGTCTTGCTTAAGGACATGAACCTCCACGCCCATAATGTCAGCTACGATTTGCCGCCATCCGGCGCTTTTTGTGCCGCCCCCAGTGAGGACAATTTCTTTGGTGTCTAAGCCCAGTCTAGCCAGTTCGTCGATACCGAACTTGAGCGCAAAAGTTGCTCCTTCAACCCCCGATCTGAGTAAGTTTTCACGGCTTGTATTTTGGCTGTCTAGGCCAAAAATACAGCCTTTGGCATCGGGCAAATTTGGTGTGCGTTCGCCATTGAAAAAGGGTAGGGTGATAACGCCATTCGATCCGGTCGGTGCTAGGGCAATGGTGCTGTCAAATTCGGCAATGCTCACATTCAGCATAGAACGAAACAATTCCGTGGTTACCGTACAATTCATCGTGCACAGTAACGGCATCCAGCCGCCACTGGATGAACAAAAGGCGGCTATATTGCCGCGATCATCAACAATTGGCTTGTCTGAATAAGCGTAAACTGTGCCAGAAGTCCCAAGACTTACCGTGGCTCGGCCTTCAGCAATATTTCCAGTGCCGATGGCGCCCATCATGTTATCGCCACCACCAATTGCTACCGGAATGCCCTCTGGCAAGCCTGTCTTTTCGGCGGCTAGGGACCGCACTGTGCCGATAACCTGGTTGCTTGGTAGTAGCGCCGGTAGGCACTCTGTGAGGTCTCTTTCCGAGTCAATGGCGTTGAGAACCTCCTGTGACCAGGTTCTCGTGCGTACATTCAAGAATCCGGTACCTGAGGCGTCACCCATCTCCATGCATTGCTCGCCCGTTAACCAAAAATTGAGGTAGTCATGTGGCAGAAGGATCGTGCGCAACTTAGCGTACAACGGCGCTTTTTTCTTTTTGAATGCCAGAACCTTCGATGCTGTGTAGCCGGTCAAGATCTTATTACCGGTTAATTGTAGACAAGCCTCCTCACCACCAACGGCATTCATTATCTCTTGGCATTCCAGTTCCGTGGATGTGTCACACCAGAGTTTTACCGGGGCCAGTGCTTCGCCGTATTCATCTAGGGGAACAAAGCCATGCTGCTGCCCAGAAACACTGAGTCCTACCACAGAGTCTTTAATCGTCGATGGAACTTGCTGCAATGCATCCCTCAGTGCCTTAACCCACCAGTGAGTCTGTTGCTCAGCCGCGCCGCAATCGTCTTGGTACAGGTTCAAAGGTGACGATGCGCTAGCAACCGTCTTTTTGTTCTCGAAATCGTAGAACACCACTTTGATATTTTGGGTGCCTAGATCGATGCCTAGCGTTGTTCTCATGATTTTGTGTTTGTCGTTTGTAAGTTGCTTGTTCTCTTTTAAAGCAACATTATGACACAAAATGATAACGTTTACATTTTTCGGCTGCAACCAATTATTTTCAGATTAATTAATTATTAATTGATTTCACTTTCTTGAAATAATTCTTACTACTACGTTATTATTGGATATTAATGATAACGTTTACATTTTGTATTATTCTAAGAATTCAATACTGTGAACAAAGCCTATTAGATAAGTGATATGTTGAGCAGCGAAACTCCAAACGTAGCGACCGAGAACTGGGATTTGCAGGAGATGTCCGATCAGTTTTGGCGCCATGGATTCCTTGTCATACCCAATTTCTTCAATCCAGGATTGATGGATTGCTATGAGCAACTAATTACCCAGCATTTTGGACACAATCCTGATTTTGAGCACGAGTCAGAGTTTTTGGAGAAGGCGGCAACTGAGGTAATTCCTTGGTTTCCACAGCGGGAGGGAGTGACTGAGTTTGATCGGGTGCAAAATAATCAGTCATTGAATCAACTTACCACCGAAATTTTAGGACAAGACTGGTACTCTGATTATTGTATGGTGATGTTTTCCAAGAAAGGCACCAAAGGTCAAGCTTGGCACCAAGACTGTAGCCCTGATGACCGTCGTCAATTCAATCTTAATCGACTGATTTATACGGCTGACATTCAAGATCGCATAGGCGGGCAGGTGGCGGTCGTGCCTGGATCCCATTTGCGCGGAGAACTGCCAGCGGGTGATGGAACCGATGACTTTCCTGAGCGTGTGATTCTAAAACCGACTAAGGGTACAGTGGTTTTATTGCATGGGCATACTTGGCACAAAGTGTATCCGATCAAAGAAGGCTACCGTTCATCGACAAACTATCGAAGTGCGCCCAAGGGCACACCAGAAGGCATTACTGATATCTGTGTCTATCAAAATATGCGCTATCAGTTTTCTTCCAGCTCGGTGGTGGAAGACAGATTGTCAGGTTAATCTGGCCCACATAGTCTGCTAAGACACTATCAGGCATGACAGTGTCTCGACACTTAGGTTACGCATTTATCATGCGCTGATAGATGCCAGGCTCGCTGTCTTGTATGCTGATGGCATCAAAGGCAGACGAATAAAAATCTTCCGAACTAACCCAGCCAATAACAGCGTAGGCGTACCCGTCGAACAGCATGGCTTGAAAGCAGTGATTTAGTAACGCTCTTGCGATGCCGTTATGTCGCCGTGATTCCGTTACACCAACGGGGCCAACCATGCCCTTTGCAGTACTGTCGTAACAAGCGAATCCGACTACTTTGTTTGATTCAACGGCAATGAAACACGTTGTTGGGTGACGTTGAAGGCAAGCCCTCGCCTCGTCTACCCAGCCAGGGCAAATATCAGAAAAGTTATCTTCGATAAACTGTGTCAGTGGCTGCATGTCGATGGCTAATGCTCTTTTAATCTGACACGTCTCGGCCTTAGCTCTAAATACATTTAACTTTGGATTGGACTCTGGGTAGAGTCTTACGAGCATATCGGTCATGGTTAATCTCCTTAATTTCGCTTCGTACCCATGAGGGTTTCTAACTCCTCCAATGATTTGCCCTTAGTCTCGGGTAGCAGTAAGGCGATCAGTGTGAACGAGATAATCGAAAGTAAGCCAAAGATGAGAAATGTCGTGGCGGCGCCAAACGTCTCCAGTTCCCATGGAAAGACAAGCTGTACGAAAAAACTGGCCATGGAATTGAAAATACCCACGATGGCATTACACATGCCGCGCACCCTATTCGGGAAAATCTCTGCGAACAAGCACCACATTACTGGGCCAAGAGAAATAGCGAACGATGCAGTGAACCCAACGATTGCTGCCAAGATCAGCCAGGCCGAAATGGAGGTCGAGTTAGCTAATATCGCGCTTTCAAACTTTTGCGCTTCGGCATTTCCTAGTCGGCTTTTCAGGGCATCTTTAAACTCCGTATCGGAGTTGAAGCTGTGATCCAGTAAATCTTTAACGTTTCTAGCCTGACTTTCACTTAGCTCACTAGCGGTAACCGCTTGCGGGGTCAGCGTATAGCTGGCTTGAGAAAATCCATAGGCAGCGACACTCATCGAAATGAAGACGCCAACTAGGCCCGCTAGCAACAGAGGTTTCCTGCCCAAACGGTCGATCAATAGCATGGCTATCACAGTGAAGACGACATTGGTGACGCCTAAAAGCGCCGCTTGCGCGAAAGCGGCATTGGTGCCCACCCCGGTCTGTTCAAAAATATTGGGCGCGTAGAAATAGATGGCATTAATGCCGGTCACCTGTTGTGCTATGCCCACGACGATTCCAATCATAATCGGCAGCCTGAGCCGTTTGGAAATAGCTTCGCTAAATTGCTCCTTCACTGATACATCGCAATCCTTAACCGTCTCCTTTATCTGATCGATCATTTTTGCGGCATCACTATTAGGAAACAACTTCTTCGAAACAGAGCGTGCTTGATCTAGTTTGTTTGCCCTAACCAACCATCTTGGGCTTTCCGGAATAATCGATGCCCCGATAAAAAATAAAGCCGCTGGCAACAGCTCCATGCCTAACATCCATCGCCACACTTGCGTATCTATGGCAAGTGTAGTGGCTATCTCGGATCCTCCGGTGCTTAAATTTAACAAGAGGTAGTTTGAGAAATAGCTCACCGCGAAGCCGATCACGATATTCATTTGGTTGAAGGAAACCATAAATCCGCGCCGTTTCGCTGGCGATATCTCCGCTATGTACATGGGCGCCAACCCCAGTGAACCAAAGGCAAGACCACCCAGACCGCGAGCCAGCACCAGAGACATATAATCTTGAGCCAGAGTGGACAGTATCGCTGATAACAAATAGATAATCGCTAATGCAATCATGACGGTTTTGCGTCCGAAGCGATCTGCTAGAGGGCCGACCAGCAGCGCTGAGAAAATGGCAGCCAAAGTAGGTGCACCAACGACCCAGCCTTGCTGCCAAGCGGTTAGTTCCCACTCGATACTCACAAAACGAACCACACCGGAAATAACCGAGGCGTCGAATCCGAAAAGGAAGCCTCCCAATGCCACCATGCTGGCGTAAAAAGTACTCTTGTTGGTCATACTTATGCTCTCTAATAGTTCGAGAATTCCTCGATTACGGATAAGGGATCTCGTTTGTAAGTCTCCCAAACCGCTGTTGATTTTTGATCCGGGAAGATCATTGTCTGATTATTCGCAATGGCTGTGCATATAGCCGCTGCCGCTGTTTCGCACGTTGTGATGTCGGGAATCTCTATGCCATCATTCATTTGTGTATCCAGTGGACCCGGATAAACTGTGGACAATGTTACTTGGCTTGAATCGATTAATGGCTTTAACGATTGACTCAATGAGTGTAAGGCCGACTTTGACGCACTGTATCCCCCGACCCCTGGCATGCCAGCAAATGCGCATATACTGTTAATCAATACAATCTTTCCGCCGCGCTTAAAAACGCGGCTGTTTAGCAACTCCTTTATGATCATAAGGGGGGCAAAGAAGTTGACTTCCATTTCCGTGCGTTGATCTTTCACAGAGCGATCGATGACAGATCCTCTTTTCAAGATACCAGCATTGTTGATAAACAAGGTCGCGTCTTGAGTTTGCTCAATGCAGCTTCGAATACTTCGAGAGTCTGTGAGTTCTAGCTCAATGGGCTCAACCTTTTTAGGCAAATGTTGTAGGTCATTGAGGGTACGCGCAGTAGCGTATATCTTTTTTGCACCCATTCTATCTAGCTGCTCCACGATAGCCTGTCCTAGGCCTCGACTTGCGCCGGTAACCAAAGCAATTTGAGATTCAAAAGGGCGGTGATTTAATGTCATGGTCGTCTGCGGTGATAGTTGAATCGATAGTGCTGTCAGCGCAGATAGTAATCGTTTGCATTCAATGTCAGAAAAACAACGTAAATTACTATCAGTTGTACGCTTTGCAATATTTCAGTATAATTGTAAACGATTACATTATATATTAAAAAAAAACGTGAACGCAAAACCCTTAACCAAAGAAAAGTTCAAGACATCCACAATCTCCTTGAGGCAGTGTGCTTTTATTGTGTTGGGTGCGTGTCTTTATGCTGGTGAAGCTTTTGCTGAACAAACATTTGAACTGTTTATTGGGCAGGAGTTAAAAGCAGTTCGAGATTATAAACGCAGTCAGTGCTGTGAAGATTTCAGTGGGGTGACCTCCTATGTGGGGTTGTACGGATTGCTAAATGAAGAGACGGCCTTTCAGGGTTTGGGTATCGATTCCAAAGGCCAAGCGATTCAAGCCACGGCCGATTGGGGTGGTGGAAAAACCAATGCCTTTACCATGGCCATTGAAAACCCGACCGCCACGATGGCTCTCGCTGTTGATTTCACTGAAAGTGAGGAAGGACATTCCATTGACGGCATTCTTGCCGGAAAGTTTGATCCAGAAATTCAACAGTTAGCCACTTTCATCGATAAAACGCCTCAAGAGATAATGCTGCGCCTTGGATATGAGTTTGATGGCGCTTGGAACAAAGGTTATGAAGATGCACCCAGATATCGAGCGGCCTTCAGATACATAACCCTAAAGTTAAGAGCTTTAGCTAAGACCGAGTTTAAAACGGTATGGCAAGCATCGGCTTCACCGATTGATGACCTGCTTGATTCAAAGCGCGAGCAAATTGGTGATTGGTATCCCGGAGACGATGTTGTGGATTGGTTGGCCATTTCCTGGTTTCTGACGCCATCGGACAAACCCAGTAAACATGCCGTATTTTTCTCCAATCAGGCTGTTCTTGCGGATGAGGTCATTGATTTGGCGCGTTTGAAGAATAAGCCGGTCATGATAGCCGAGGCGTCGCCTCAGGGATTTGATCTACTTAATCTAAGGCGCAGCCATATTGGCCCTGTCTGGGATGGCGATGCCGGTGTGCTGGATGAACAGTTAGGCGCCGAAGCGATTTGGCAGGAATGGTTCGAGCCATTGTTTACCTACATTGAAAAAAACCGAGACGTCATCGAGATTTTGGCCTACATCAATACCCACTGGGATGCACAGCCCATGTGGGGTAGACCTTATGCCAATGGATATTGGGGCGATACCCGCCTTCAAAACAACCCTACCTTGGTTAAGCGTTGGAACGAGCGAATTAAAAAAATAAAAATGGATTCAAAAACACAGCCATGATTTCTAACCCAATATTATCTGGATTTAATCCAGATCCCTCTATTTGCAGAGTTGGTGATGACTACTACATCGCAACGTCAACCTTTGAATGGTACCCCGGTGTTCAGATTCATCATTCCCGCGATCTGCAAAACTGGGAGATGGTGTCGCGGCCACTAAATAGGCCAGATCTCTTAAACATGATTGGCAATCCCGATTCATGTGGCGTTTGGGCTCCCTGCTTAACGCATCAAGATGACAAATTTTATTTGGTCTACACAGACGTAAAGCGGTTTGATGGCAACTACAAAGACACGCATAACTACTTAACCACTTGTGACTCGGTCGATGGTGATTGGTCAGAGCCGGTCTATTTGAATAGTAGTGGCTTCGATCCATCTATTTTTCATGCAAATGATGGGCGCAAGTACATCACTAACTTGGTTTGGGATCATCGCTCTGAAGAAAAATTCTTCGGTGGCATTGTTTTGCAAGAGTATTCAGAGCAAGAGCAAGCGTTGGTCGGCCCGCGCAAGATTATTTTTCGTGGATCCGAATTGGGCCGAACCGAGGGGCCACATCTGTACTACAGAGACGGCTACTATTACCTGCTTACGGCAGAGGGTGGAACGGCCTATGAGCATGCTGTTACGATGGCCCGCGCCAAAGATATCTGGGGCCCGTATGAGCTCGACCCAATTGCACACATAGTTACCAGTAAAGATCACCGCTCTGCGCCTTTGCAAAAAGCGGGACATGGCGATTTTGTGGAAACGCCTGAAGGCGACGTCTACTTGGTACATCTGGTTGGCCGACCACTGCCTAATACAGATAAGTGTCCGCTCGGTAGAGAAACAGCTATACAAAAAATGCGCTGGACTGAGGAAGGATGGTTGCGTAAAGCGAATGGATCATCGGTTCCAGATTCAACCACGGAGGTGCGCACGGCTTCGCAACGAAAGTCCTTTGCCGGTCGGCATTACGGCTTCTCTCAACCCGTTTTGCATAAGGATTTTCAATGGCTACGCACACCGTGGCCTGAGGAGTTTATGTCCTTAGAGGACGCCCCTGGCAAACTAAGACTTTATGGCATGGAGTCAGTGGGAAGTTGGTTTAAGCAGGCCTTAATAGCCAGACGACAGCAGGCATTTAAATGTCGTGTTCAAACTAAGGTGTCTTTCACAGCGGATTCGTACCAACAGGCAGCCGGTTTGATTGCCTATTACAACACACACAAATTTCACTATTTGCATCTGACCCATGATGAAAATCTTGGCATGTGCATCAATGTGATGAGTTGCAAAGCAGATAGAGATTGGTTTCTGGATTACCCCGTGAAACCCATTCCTATCGATTATGAAACTGCCAAAGCGGGAGTTTATCTGCGAGCGGAAATCGACTATCACCAAATGACGTTTGAGTACTCATTAGATGGCGAGCAGTGGCTCAAAGTCACTGATCAACTGGATGTCGGTCTATTGTCAGACGATGCTGGCTTTGGTGCTAATTTCACTGGCAACTTCCTCGGCATGGCATGCCAAGACATAACCGGACGGCGTAATCACGCTGACTTTGACTTTTTCGAATACCAAGAGTTTGAGTAGTCCTCAAACCAGTTACAAAGACTTTTAATCATGAATAAATTAGATCAGCTACGCGGAATGACCGTGGTTGTTGCCGACACCGGTGATTTAGATGCCATTCAACAATATCAACCTCAAGATGCAACCACGAATCCCTCGTTGTTGTTGAAGGTGGCCCAAGAACCGAAGTTCAGTGATTTGATATCACGGGCAATCGTAAAATCGGACGGATCTCTGGATGACGCCATCGATCAGTTTTCAGTTGAAGTGGGCGCCGATATTACCAAGGTAATTCCAGGGCGAATTTCTACTGAAGTAGATGCGCGTCTATCGTTTGACACTCAGGCTACGGTGGAAAAAGCACGTAAGTTAATAAATTTATATGCTGATCGCGGTATTGGCACAGATCGAGTGTTGATTAAGATTGCTTCCACCTGGGAGGGCATTAAAGCGGCTGAAATTCTCGAGCGAGAAGGTATCCAGTGTAACCTGACTTTACTGTTTAGCTTTGCACAAGCGGTGGCGTGTGCTGAAGCGGGTGTGGCATTGATATCGCCCTTTGTGGGGCGCATTCTGGACTGGTACAAGGCACAAAATCCGCAGCAGGATTATTTTGGGGCAAAAGATCCGGGTGTGCAATCAGTGACCAGGATCTATCAATACTACAAGCAACATGGCTATCAAACGATTGTCATGGGCGCCAGCTTCAGAAATACCTCTGAGATAGAAGAGCTGGCGGGTTGTGACTATCTCACAATCTCTCCGCAGCTACTGGCTGAGCTGGAAAAAGAGACGTCAGTCTTAGAGAAGAAGCTGGACACTAGCACAACAGGGGTTCCTCAGGATAAAATCCAACTTAATGAAGATCAGTTTCGCTGGATGCTGAATCAAGATGCCATGGCCACCGAAAAGTTAGCCCAAGGTATTCGTGGATTTGCCTCTGATCATACTAAGCTCGAAACCATTTTGTCGGAAATGCTGGCAAAGCCTCTGGATAAAACGGCCTAGTAAGCGTGGAACGATTTCGAAGATTCTTAACCAAGCTCCACTAATACAATGAACTCTCCACTTTTCGACTCTCTTCAGCAACGCGCTGACGAAGATCAAAGTCTGGGCATCAAGCGCAAATTTGCGTCTGACGATGCGCGTACCCAACGTTACTCATTTGAAGTAACCGACGACGTCTTTTGGGATTTTTCTAAGACGCATGTCGATGCCGAAATCCTGAACCACTACCTCAGTCTTGCTGAGCAAGTGGGTGTGGTTGAAAAACGCCATGCTTTTTTGTCCGGTGAAAAAATCAACAACTCGGAGAATCGCTCAGTTCTGCATCCATTGTTAAGAGATACCGACAACCAGGGAATCACAATGGCAGCTGATAACGCTCTGGAACTGGCTCGCGACGCGAAACAGCAATTTGTTTCGCAGTGCAAACTGGTGGCAGAAGGTTTAGACCAACGAGCAACTCAAGTTACCGACATCATTCATGTTGGAATCGGTGGATCAGCCTTGGGCACACAGCTTTTATTTGAAGCGTTATCCGGATTGAATCCAAAGTACGCTGTGCATTTTGTTAGCAATATCGACGCGCACCAATTGGCCGATGTTTTGTCGAAATGCCAGCCAGAGAGCACCATGGTTATTGGAGTTTCCAAAACCTTCACGACGGCTGAGACGTTGCAGAACCTGGAGTCAATTGGTGCTTGGATGCAAGCGGGTGGTATAGCCGACCCAAAGGCCAGCATGTATGGGGTGACGGCTTCCCCAGAACACGCGATGAAGTGGGGCGTTCCCGAGCAAAACGTGGTGAGCTTTCCTACCTGGGTAGGCGGACGGTATTCCGTGTGGTCTTCAGTTTCATTGTCTGTGGCTTTGCTAATCGGAATGGATCAGTTCGAACAGTTCCTAGCGGGTGGTGCTGAAATAGATCGACATTTCTACCAGACTGATTTAGCCGATAACGTCTGCTTTATCGCAGCCGCGCTTGATCATTACTACACCAACTTCATGGGTGCTGGCACGCGCGCTATCTTTGCCTACGACCATCGATTTCGTTCCTTGGTAGATTATTTGCAGCAGCTAGAAACCGAAAGTAACGGCAAGGATCGTAAGGCCAATGGTGAGCCGGTTGACGTCAAAACGTCGGCGGTAATTTGGGGTGGAGTGGGTACCGACGTGCAGCACTCGGTCTTTCAAATGCTGCATCAGGGCACTAGCCTAATACCAGCTGAGTTTATTCTGGTTAAAAACGCCGATCATGAATTAGCAGAGCATCATAAAGTCCTGCTGGCTAACGGTATCGCGCAAACGGCGGCTTTGCTTTCTGGTCAGGACATGGATGACATCGAGCGTTTTCACGGCGATGAGAATCTATCCGATGCCACCAAAAAAGCGAAACTGTTTTCAGGAAATCGTCCTTCAACAACTCTTCTGGTCGATCGGTTAACGCCAAAGGCTTTGGGTTCACTCTTGGCCTTTTACGAGCATCGAACCTTCTTTGGTGGTGTACTTGCTCAGATAAATTCTTTCGATCAAATGGGAGTAGAACTTGGTAAGCGACTGGCTAAGCAAGTCCGGCCATTACTCGACCAAGGCGCTGATGTAGGTGGCAGTGATTTTGACGCGTCGACAAAACAATTAATACAGAAAATAATTTAACAAAAGGGCCGATTCACATCGGCCCTTTTTGATTTAGCAGCAAAGCTAAGCATGTTAGGCGCCCCATTTAGCTACTAAGGCTTCCACGTGTTTGGCGTATTCAGGCTCGTTAAATTTTTTGAATACTTTCCACGAAGTTATACTTCGTTGATCCTCGACTCTGTGCGGAAATAAAATTCCGTCGAGGTGATCGGCTTCGTGTTGCCATGTGCATGCCGAATACCCTTTGATTACTTCTTTATGTTCAACGCCGTTGCGGTCAAAGTATTGCACTTCAATCTCTAAATGGCGTGGTACGTTCCCCCGAATTTGTGGCACAGAAAGGCAACCCTCGTTAGATGTGAACATGTCATCGCTAAGAAAACGAATACGCGGATTAATCACCACAGTTAGCGGCACCTTAGGTTTATACGGATAACGCGGGTTGTCGCCTATCTCAATAACAAATAGGCGGTAGGGGATGCCGATTTGATTGGCCGCGATACCAGCACCATTGGCGTGTCGCATGGTGTCAATCATGTCATCAATCCAGCCCTGAACCTCGGCTGACAGGATACGGTTTGGGTCCACCTCTTCGGCACGGCTCATTAACACCGGATGCCCAATTTCTAATACTTCACGAACCGCCATCACTAATTCTCCATGTACTCGTTTGCCCACTCTCCAAAAGTATTCGCTTGAATCAGCGTGGCAATGCTTTCTAGATCTGGTTGAAAGTATCGATCGTGATCCCAGTAGTCAACCTTGCTGCGAATCTGGCTCCAATAGCCCTCTAGCAATTCGTTGGATTTTAAGGGCCGTCGCAGATCAATTCCCTGACAGGCCGCAAGTAACTCTACCGCGACTACATAACGTGTATTCATATTCATATCTCGCAACCGTCGAGCGGCAAACGTTGCCATACTCACATGATCCTCTTGGTTCGCTGATGTCGGAAGGCTATCGATACTAGCTGGGTGCGCGTAGGTTTTGTTTTCGCTCGCCAATGCCGCGGCCGTTACCTGAGCAATCATAAAGCCGCTATTAACGCCGGCGTCTTCCACTAAGAAAGCAGGCAGCTGGCACATGTTTGAGTCTAGCAGCATGGCCATTCGACGTTCCGACATCGAGCCAATCTCTGATATTGCCAATGCCATATTGTCAGCCGCAAAGGCCACTGGTTGCGCATGAAAGTTACCGCCGGAAAGAATATCGCCTTCATCGATAAAGATTAGCGGGTTGTCGGACACGGCATTGGCTTCGGTTTCGATGATTTTGGCGGCATTGCGCAGCTGATCTAAACACGCGCCCATGACTTGAGGCTGACACCGCAGTGAATACGGGTCCTGCACTTTGTCGCAGTTCACATGTGATTGAGCAATCTCACTATCGGCTAAGAGCGCGCGATAAATTTCGGCGGCCTTTATCTGTCCAGATTGCCCTCGTACCGATTGAATGCGGGGATCAAACGGTACCCGACTTCCCAAGGCGGCCTCAACGGTTAGGCTGCCAGCAACGAATGCAGCGTTGATATTTTGTTCTGCTTCGAACAAGCCTTTTAGGGCCAGTGCCGTCGAAACCTGAGTGCCGTTAAGTAATGCCAGACCCTCTTTGGCGGTTAGCTCGATCGCAGAAAGTCCGTGCTGCTCTAAAGCCGCTTTACTGTCCAAGTATTCGCCCTTGTGTTCGATGCGGCCTTCACCAATCACTGGTAGGCTCATGTGTGCTAACGGAGCCAAATCGCCCGAGGCACCGACTGAACCTTTTTCTGGAATTGCTGGCAACAGGTCTAGATTTAACATATCCACCAATCGCTGTACCACGATCTGGCGTATTCCCGAAAAGCCTCGAGAAAGGGCATTGATTTTCAGTACTAAAATCAGGCGCACCGTTGCCGCGTCAAGATAGTCACCAACCCCGGTCGCGTGTGACAAAATCAGGTTGTGTTGTAACTCAGTCAACAGGTCTGGCTCGATGTGTTTTGACGCAAGTCTTCCGAACCCAGTGTTGACGCCATAGACAATGTCACCATCGTCAATTTTCTTCTGCACCACTGACTGAGACTCATTAATCATTTGCCAAACTGAATCGGAAAGCGAGATTTCGGTAGCATTAAAGTAAACGCTTCGAAGTTGCGATAGCGTTAGATTTCCGGGCTCGAGGGCTAGCGTATGTTTGTTCATGTGCGTGGTGAGAGTTTCTTGTTCTAAAGTACCTTGTGCAAGTGCTTCTGTTTGTTCTAAGTGTTCTTGGTCTCTAGACCGATTCTTTAAGTTGCTCAATCGTTTGTCTAAAGCGTTGATTAATGCTTTCTTGAAGAGGGTGATGCCCGTCTTCGATAACCTGATCTCCGGCGACAATCACTTGGCTAACTGCATTTCGATTGCCTGAAAAAATCCAGCTGTCGATGACCGAATCGTGCTGATTCGCTCCCTTAGCCGGATAAAGAATTGGATGTTCAGGATCAAGAACCACCCAATCGGCCTGATATCCAACCGCTATTTTTCCGCTTTGGTGGCCGCAAGCTTGTGCGCCGCCTGATACGGCTTGTGTATAAAGGAACGCACCTGTGCTGGTGTTTTTCTTTGGGTTGAGAACGTTTCGTTGTTGGTGCATTAGGCGTTGTCCGTATTCAAGCCAACGCAGTTCTTCGACAGCCGATGTGGATATATGGCTGTCAGAACCTATGCCGAATCGACCACCGTTATCGAGATAAATTTTGGCATTAAACAGTCCATCGCCCAAATTAGCCTCAGTAGTAGGGCACAAACCGGCGATCGCGCCGGAATGTGCCAATCGTACAGTCTCGTCATTGGTCATGTGAGTGGCATGCACTAAACACCATCGTTGGTTTACATCAAATCGTTCAAACAACAACTCTACGGGTCTTTGACCACTCCATCTCAGGCAGTCATGAACTTCTTTGGTCTGTTCAGCAATATGAATATGAATGGGTATGTCGACCGTTTCGTGGTTTTGTAAAACATGACTTAAATCATCGGTATCCACGGCTCTAAGTGAATGTGCAGCGATGCCAGTATTTTGGTTTGGCTTCGATTGAGCTTGTACCTCTTCTAGCAAATCGATATACGCGTCCGGGGAGTTAATAAATCGTCGTTGTCCCTCGCCAGGTGTTTGCCTTCCAAACCCTGAGTATCGGTAGAAAACAGGCAAAGCCGTGTGGCCTATGCCCACCTGTGATGCTGCGCTCATGGTTCGTAACGTCATCTCGGCAACATTGTCGTAAGGAAGTCCGTTGGGCTGATGGTGGCAGTACTGAAATTCAGCCACTCTGGTGTAGCCTTGCTGTACTAACTCTAGATACAGTTGAGCACTCACCGCCTCAAGCTGCTCTGGTGTCATCCGTTCCAAGAATCGGTACATGATGTCACGCCATGTCCAAAAACTGTCTTCTGAATTTCCCGAACGTTCGGCCAACCCGGCCATCGCCCGTTGATGGGCGTGCGAATGCAAGTTACAGATTCCGGGCAGGGTGTAGCCTTTGAGTCTAGTTGCATCCTTCGGTGGCGAAGGTGGTTGAGTCTGAATGTCTGTTATTGATCCTTTTGCATCGGTAGTAATCAAGACATTCTCATGCCAGCCGCTCTCTAACAGTGCGGTTTCGCAATACCAAGACTTTTGCTTCGTTGCTAACGTCATCAGGTTTTGTAACTACTAATAGCCAAAAAATAGTGTTTAAGGGGGTTGCTTACCTTGAATGAGTATAGATAACTATACTTGTATATACAACCTAAGAAATCTGTGATTTAATGATCTGAACAAGTTAAAGACCCTCCCATTGATTGGAGCCTCAACACGAATCTCTAAGCCACATGCAGCTGCAAAGAAACGACACAGTTTGGTTTAATGCGCACCTTGCCACCATGACCGGTGACGCCAAGAACGGTTATGGGTTGGTTGAAAATGGGGCGCTAATCGTTAGAAATACCAGTGTGGTTTGGGTAGGAAACACAGACGATTTGCCGCATGGGTGGCAAACCATCGTCAATGATTCAGTAGACTGCGAGAGTAGACTGGTTACGCCGGGCTTAATCGATTGTCACACTCATTTGGTGTACGCGGGTGATCGCTCCAATGAGTTCGAAATGCGGCTTAACGGCGCCACGTATGAGGAGATAGCTCGCGCTGGTGGTGGCATTGTGTCGACCGTAAAAGCCACTCGAGGGGCAAGCGAAGACGAACTATTTGCGCAGTCATTGCGCCGACTTAAACAGTTCATAGCTGAAGGTGTCACTACCGTAGAAATCAAATCCGGATACGGCTTAGATCTGGAAAATGAACTTAAGATGCTGAAGGTAGCTCGGAAACTGGGAGAGAAGACCAAGGTAAATGTCACCACCACCTTACTTGCCGCACACGCAACGCCACCGGAGTTCAAAGGGCGGGAAGATGAATACATCGACCTAGTTTGCTATCACATTTTGCCAGCCGCCGCTAAGCAAGACTTAGCCGATTCCGTAGACGCATTTTGTGAAAACATTGGCTTTAGTACCGATCAAGTCCAGCGAGTCTTTGAAGCCGCCGCCGCACATTGCTTACCCATAAAGTTACATGCCGAGCAGCTCAGTGATCAAAAGGGCGCGAAAATGGCGGCCTCTTATGGTGCACTGTCAGTAGATCATCTTGAGTTTCTCTCTGAAGAAGATATCCCCGCCCTAAAACAAAGCAATACGGTAGCTGTGCTTTTGCCCGGCGCCTACTACTTCCTACGCGAAACGCAATTGCCGCCAGTGCAAGCATTGCGTGATCAGGGTGTGGATATGGCCATTGCCTCAGACAGCAATCCGGGCAGTTCCCCTGTGTGCTCACTACTGCTAATGCTTAATATGGCTTGCACCAAGTTTTGTCTGACTCCGGCTGAGGCTTTGAGAGGTGTAACCATTAATGCGGCCAAGGCCTTGGGCTTAGCCAAACACTTGGGCAGCATCGAAGCGGGTAAACAAGCGGATCTGGTTCTTTGGGATGTGAAGAACCCGGCCGAATTGAGTTATCACGTTGGATACAATCCCTGTCTTATGACTATGCATAACGGGGCAATTCGATGAGTGAGAATAATGTTAGCAGCCCGTTGGTACTGTCGGGTGACCAAAGTATTCCAACGTATCAGCAAATTAAAGACGCCATCCGCGACAAAATTCGTAATGGTGATTGGACCATCGGTCAGGTGATTCCGTCTGAAAACCAATTGGCGGAACAATTGGGCGTCAGTCGTATGACCATCAATCGACCATTTCGAGAGCTGACCGAGGAAGGTTACCTACGTCGTGTACATGGGCTGGGCACCTTCGTGGCCGAGCCACCTAGGCATGCGCATTTGGTCGAGCTGGTTTCCATCGCCGATGAGATCAAGCAAGCGGGTGGCACGCATCGAGCCGAGCTAATTGAGCAAACCGTAGAGCAAATCGGTGCCGAAATGGCCGAGAGACTCAACGTTCAGCCACAGTCGCAGGCCTTCAAGGTCGTCATGATTCACTACCACGATGGTGTGCCGATTCAACTTGAACATCGATATGTAAACCCCGCGGCATTGCCTGAGTTTGGCCAAGCGGATTTTTCATCGCAAACTCCGGCTGACTTCCTTATTAACGCAATCCGCCCCGATGAGCTAGAGCACATTGTTCAAGCCATGATGCCGGATGAAACCATCGCTCGGCAGCTGGATATACCCGCTACTGAACCCTGTTTGAAATTAAAGCGCCGCACTTGGAAAGACGGAGTTGTCGTCACCAGTGTGGACCTAATATACCCCTCAAGTCGTTATGACCTGGGGGCACGTTACTCACCCACTTAGCACTCTCCAAAATAGAAACACCATGAGTAAGATGAATCGACACGACCCATCCAGAACCATTCGCAGCCCACAGGGCAACGAGCTGAACTGCAAGTCTTGGTTGACTGAAGCGCCCTACAGAATGCTACAAAACAACCTTGATCCTGATGTGGCCGAACGCCCTGAAGATTTAGTGGTCTACGGAGGTATTGGCCGAGCAGCACGCAACTGGGAATCGTTTGATCGTATTCTTGAAATTCTACAAAACATGGAAGACGACGAGAGCCTATGTGTGCAGTCTGGAAAACCCGTTGGTGTTTTTAAAACGCATAAAGACGCGCCTCGCGTTTTGATAGCAAACTCAAACCTTGTTCCTAATTGGTCAAACTGGGAACACTTCAATGAATTAGATCAAAAAGATCTGATAATGTATGGACAAATGACAGCCGGCAGCTGGATCTATATCGGCTCTCAGGGCATCGTTCAGGGCACCTACGAAACCTTTGTGGAGGCCGCTCGCCAGCATTTTAATGGCAATGCCAAAGGCAAATGGATTCTAACCGCTGGGCTAGGAGGCATGGGCGGTGCTCAGCCGTTGGCGGCAACCATGGCTGGTTTCTCTATGTTGATCATCGAATGTGATCAAACACGAATTGATTTTCGATTGCGCAACCGTTACCTCGATACTTCAGCAAGCAGTGTTGAAGAAGCCCTAGAAAAGATAGAGCAAGCACATCAAGCTGGTGAGGCCATCTCAGTTGGCGTGTTAGGCAATGCCGCTGAGCTATTACCAAAGATGGTAGAGCAAGGCATTCGTCCAGACCTCGTGACCGATCAAACCTCGGCGCACGATCCCATCAACGGTTACCTGCCAGCGGGTTGGACAGTCGAACAATGGCGAGACAAGGCTCAGTCGGACCCAACAGTGGTGTCAGAGGCTGCCAAAGATTCGATGGCCACGCACGTTAAGGCCATGCTCGATTTCCACATGATGGGGATTCCAACGGTGGACTACGGGAACAATATTCGTCAAGAAGCCAAAAACCGTGGTGTTGATAATGCCTTTGATTTCCCTGGTTTCGTGCCGGCTTATATCCGTCCTTTGTTTTGTCGTGGGGTAGGGCCGTTTCGCTGGGTGGCACTGTCTGGTGATCCGGAAGACATTCGTAAGACCGATGCCAAGGTTAAGGAGTTAATTCCTGGTGACCCGCATTTGCACAATTGGTTGGACATGGCCCAAGAGCGCATCGAGTTCCAAGGCTTGCCGGCACGCATATGTTGGGTGGGTCTTGGCGATCGTCATCGTCTGGGTTTGGCCTTCAATGAGATGGTTCGCAATGGCGAACTAAAAGCGCCCGTCGTCATTGGCCGCGACCATCTAGACTCGGGTTCAGTGGCCAGCCCCAACCGAGAGACCGAAGGTATGATGGACGGTTCCGATGCCGTATCCGATTGGGCGTTATTGAACCTTTTGCTGAGTACGTCCGGTGGCGCTACTTGGGTATCATTTCATCACGGTGGCGGTGTCGGTATGGGGTATTCGCAGCATGCTGGCTTGGTCATTTGTTGCGATGGCAGTGAAGACGCCGATAAGCGAATCGAAAGAGTATTGTGGAATGACCCAGCCAGTGGTGTGATGAGACACGCTGATGCCGGATACCAAATCGCGAAAGACTGTGCCAAAGAGCACAATCTGAACTTGGGGTTGATCGAGTGCGACTAACAAGCTGCCTAACCACGCACTTGTAACGTCCTAGGTCCCCCCCCTCCTTCTTTTGAAGGTTAGAAGGTCGCTCTCCGACTCAGCAAATATAAGCTGAGAGGAGAGCGGTTTTTTAAATTCAGTTACTTTGCATCCAGCCCTGCTAGTCCCAGCAGCTAATTCCAAGGCAAGCCAGCTATAGCGTCTCTAACAGTTCAGTGCTGTGATTCTCAAGTGCGCAGCTACTGCCTTCTTCATTACGGCATTGTTCAAGAGTTTCTTCCTTTTCTTTAATCATGCGAATTGATCGGTAGCTTCCCCAAAAACAACTTGGGCAGGGCCGTTCGCTGCTCTCTGCGGGTAAGGGTAGATCATCGCCCATAGAGAACACTTTCTGCGGGAGAATCTCGGTCCAATCCATGTCACCCACATCGGGGATTTCATTCGTGGTTTGCGTCGAAGGCCATGCATAATTTAACACCGTTTCCCATCCAAGGTGGGCCTTGCTAGACAGAATCACGCCGTTGATTAGAACGCTGTTAGGGTCGTCATAAGCCATACCGTTGCTAGCCGGTTCGTGACTGAGTCCACCGATTTTATCCACCGCATTCCTCAGTTTGGTGAATAGCTTTACATCGCCCTGTTCTTTGGCAGCCCACAGTCCAAAAATTTGAGCCACTTGATCGGGTTCCCCGGTATCATGCATTTTGACTCCGGCATAAGGCCCGAGTTCTTCCACCATTAATGCTTTAAATTGCGCGTAGCTTTCTTTTAGCTCGTCTTCAGCGAACGGCATCAAAAACGACATCAGCCATGCGTTAGCGTAGCCACTAAGTTGTTCTTTCACTAGGTCGTGATTGGGTAGGTAGGCTCGATAAAACAAACCTGTCTCCGGATCACGCATCCGTCCCAGAATAAAGTCCAAAGTCCACTGCACTTCGTTCTCGGTGTAGGAAGTTTTATACAGTTTGTCGTATACATGTAGGCTTAGCATAGCAATGGCATTGCACTCCACAAACCAGGCATTCGGCTCACAGGTAACCCCCTCGTACTTTCCTTGATGATGCAAACGCATTTCATCGGCGATCTGTTTGGTAAGCCAAGTGAACTCGCGTTCGTATCGTTTGTCGTTGGTCGACATCTGGTACAAGCCATACATTAAATTCAGATGGCCCTTGTACATAATGTTCTGTACTGAAATCGGATCCGCGCCAAACCCTCGGTCGGTAAAGTCGCTCCAAACACGCTTGGATTTCATCTTCCAAATCATGGTGTCCATCATGGCCTGATACCGAGGCGTATTCTCCGGATCAATCAGCATCAATGACGGAATGCCATAGGCTGAGAAGGCAATGGAGTATTTCCAAAAATGGCGGTGCTCGGTATCCCAACCTTTAAACTCGTCACCATGCAAAGACAGATTGTAGAAAGTCTCTTCTACCGAGTTGCGTTGTCCTATTTCGTCCGTTTGCAATACACGGTTTTCAAGTTCCACAAAATAGGTTTCCCCGTCGGGTAAACCCAGTGGCAAGAAAACAAGTGATGCCCAAATCAATAAACCCAAAAGCAAAACGGCGAGACTAAACCCAGCAAATTTTCGAGTAATGACCATGGTTGGCTCCAAGTTTTCGATTATTAATAACTTAGGTGTTTTCTAAAAAGTGAACCATGTTAATTAGAGACATCTTTAATTAATCAACGTTTTGAAAAGTTTGTGATTTGAACCTGATAATAATATTCTCGTTTAACGCAGTCGTTTTATCGATTTATCAGGAATTGCGTTAGGTGAGTTATGAAAGATCCAAAACACGGTAGTAAACAAGATTTAAACGGCGCAACCGAGCTGAGTCGAAGAGCTTTTATTGCTGGTGCCGGATTGATTTCCGGTTTGGCGATTACGCGCGGAGATCGTTGGTTTGGTGATCAAGTTTCCCAAGCGAGTCTTTCAGAATTGTTTAACGCATTTAATAGCTCGCTTTCGATGGCGCAGCGCGAACACACATTTCTAACCAGCGATCACCCGACGCGTCAGGTAACGCTTACCGAAGCCGTACACAGCGGTGATCCACATATTGGCACTTTGTTCGATGGACAGCAGCGCCGCTTAATCAAAGCCATGTACGCCAAGATGCTGTCCGACCAAGGGCGGCATTGGTTACAAAACACCATTAGCTTAGAGGGTCGGTTTGACGGTTCGATTTTAAAGATCTACTCGCAAGATGCTAATCGTGCGTCATTGGCAAATTCGCAAATTGTTATCAATGGTGGGCACTACATGGTGCGTTCCGATGACCTATTTGATTCTGCGTATGCACTGGGTGGGCCGATCTCTTACGGTCAGCAGATTGGGGATCATCAATACCAAGTTCAGGGCAACGCCTACAAAGCGCACGGTGACGCGCTGAATGCATTTCATCAGGCATTGAGTAGCTCCGAACGAAACATCGCTTATCAAACTTCACCGCCCAATGAGTTGCTCATTCAAGTGCAGGGTCCAGATTCCAATCCACCTGGCCTCAGATTGGGTGATGTGTCTGATTCCGCCAAAGAGATAGCGGGTGAGATGTTGAGTACAGTTTTCAATGGCTTTACGCCAGGCCAGCAAAGCCAAGCTTGGTCAGCGATTGAAGACAATGGTGGTATCGACGCCTTATCCGTCGCCATGTACAGCGATTTCGGCTTCTATCAAGATGGCAAAAAATACTCAGACCTAAGCCGTGATCAACGCGCATCTAGAGGCCTACCATACATACAAGTATGGCGGATTGAAGGGCCTTCCTTAGTGATTCATTTTAAGGGTTATCCACACGTTCATGCCTATATGAATATAGTCAAGAACCCGTTGCGGACGGCCATTGGCGAGGTGCTCACCAAAACTCAAAAACCGCTGGATCAAACCGCTACACATCGCCTAATTCAGTCGATGATGCAATCTCGAACTGGCCAGTCGTTGATGTACTTCCCGGAGATGTTGCTTGGACGAGTCTCGCCGGGTGAAGTGAGTACGGGCAGTCTTTACACGCTGGATCCTTATGGTAATGACATCGTGGTCGCCGATATCCGTACTGAGGGCATGTCGCACAGCATGGTTGAAGCGCTTACCCAGCAGGGTGTGTCGCCGATTGCTGGGCAAAGTTTCCAAGTAGCGACTGTGGAGTACATGCTGCGCCGGCCGGATATTTTTGGCACTCCGGAGAATGTCGTATCTGGGTTTGGCACCGTTCGAAACGCGTTGATTGAATTTGTGCGCGATGCCGATTTGGAGCCCTACCATGCGTAATGGTGACAGATCATCAAATGCGATCGCGCTACTTTTGCTGGCGCTCGGCTTTGTGGGGCTTTGCTATGCTTATTTTAATACTTATCGTTTAGGACTAATTAATTCAGATCTCGCTTTTGCTGCTAACTTTGATCGAATGGTTGCGGGCGCGGCGGTTGGTGTTGCTGCGGCCGTCATAGGTGCCTTACATCCTGTGGCCTTTAAAATACAAAACCATGTTCTAGGGTTTGTTTTAGTCAGCAGTTTTTCAACGGTCATGCTTCTGGCTGTGTACTTTGAGTTGCCAACGGCGTTGGTGTTTTTGGTCGCTGCGGGAAGCCTTCCCATCGTCTATAAGTTGACGGCATTGCTGCGCAACAAAACAAGTGCCAGTGTTTATATTCCTTTGTTGCTCACACTGTCTTTTCTGTTGTCGGTTGTAGCGTTTATCGGTGCGTCGATAGCGGGTGGTAATGTTGGCGGGTTAATCTTTTGGTTACAAGGTGATTTGTCATCCGTTGGTGGCTATGCACCCCTTAGTCTGATTATTTGCCTGTCTCTACTTGTCTGGTTGATAAAAGACAAGTCAAACGAAGTGCCATTGTTACTGTTGTTAGGTATTGGATTGGCTATTGCTGGCCCACTGCTTTTTGTGGGCTGTTTGGTTCCATTGTTAGTTAAAAGGTTAGTTGATGAGTCGAGTTCCTCACTTTTTTTGCTAACATCTGCCGGCATGGGCGCAATTGCGATTGTCTTGGCTGAGGCGATACCCAGGCTATTGCTAGGAGGGTATGCGCCAACATTGATTGTGCCTATCGCCTTGGTTTCCATTCCAATAATCTTGATGCTTCAAAACTCGGTAGAATCCGGTTCAGCCGTCTCCATTATCATTAACAGGCTATTTGGCGCTCTCTGGATGGTTGGGTTTGCTTTTATTCTGTTTCACGTCGTCATCTACGCACGAATGTTGACGTAGCTCGATTACTCTTTGACTAATTCAAGCCAGTATTATCTGCAGTTTCCTCTTCTAGTTCTATGGCGTTGCGCCTGTAGCAAAGTCTCTTACTATAGGTGCTAGAAGTGAATTGGCATAGAGCACGCTGAACGTTGCTTTTAAAATCCATTCGATAGGTAATGCCCGAAGTCCTTACAAACTCGCCATTGATTATTGCGGGCGCATATCGAAATTGCGAGGCTAGTCGCATTGCCTCATCCGTATATGCTTTCATCCCTTCGAAGCCAACTACTTCGATATTGTCAACGAAACCGCTTTCATCAACATCAAAAACAAGGTCAACATATCCTGACTTGGGGCTGATCGAATTTTTTGTCCAGTCTGTTTTGGCAGAATTGTAGAGAACAACGGGCCTAGGGCTTTGCCTTGATTGAACTGGACTCAGAGAGGAGATTGCGCGACAGTGCTTGGTGGCTTCATCAGTTTTGCCCAGTGAAGAATAAGTATTTGCCAGATAACCATGGATGCTTAAAGATGACTCAGAGCTATCGCCTTCATACCTGTCTGAAAGCTGAAGCGACGATTCCAATAAGGAGAGCGCTTCCTCCTTGCGGCCTTCGTTTAATCTCAGTTTCGCTAGACTAACACTAGCGAATAACATCTCTTCACTTTGCGGCAAGCTCAACTTCGACATAAGCTTATATCCCTTTTCGATATCTCGCCTTGCTTCATAGACTCGTAAAAAGGGAAAAGAGTGCATGTTCAGAAGCTTTCTATTGCCTACCTCTATCTGTAATTTGGCATATTCTGTCGATCTCGATCCATGCTTTTTTCGCGTTATGCCTAAAGCTCTTTTATAGAAGCTTTTATTCGGCTCTATACCACCTGGGTCGATTGAAAAGTCTCCAAAATCAAGTAGAAAGTCGACAAGTTCTATTGACCATTTTCCGTAAATCTTTTGGTACTCATTCAGCGCAGATTTGTACGCCAGCAAGGCTTTTCTGTTTTGAGCATTTTTTGCACGTAAGTTTGCAAGGCTATGATAGAGGGCTGCCACGCTTTTACTTGGCGAATCAAAAAGCTTTTTACCCAACTCTAACGATTGCTCCAACAAAACCAATTGGCGTTCATAGTCATCAGTATCCGCAATGGATTTGTATTCTCGGTAAATCCGATTGAATTCCGATTTGTCCGCGGAGTTGGTGTTTGCAAGCGCCTCGACGGACAGTGCTAAAGAGGCATATACAATAAGAAAAATCCATGTCTTCAAAACGAAGCTCCTTTCAAAAACCTAGTCATTTAGCGGCCTAGTGCCGTTGAATCAGTCGCAAGGTAGCACGTTGGGCGACTTGCTCTCAAGACAAATTATTCATAATGCGTCGTCGTTCAATCAATAGAATTGCCACGAAGCTTCCATTGAACAAAAATCAACGGCTCGAGTGTTCATCGGCAGGCATATAGCTAGACTTTCTTCACAAGCCCGACTTGCCAAAAATGGGCAGCATTGAAATTAGATGGGACGATCGAATGACAATTTTTGTTGATTTGTACTGGTTTTGTGACTGATGCCATACTGAAATCAGAGTTATCAGAATCACGCGGCATGTTTGCGCCGTCAAATTTTGGGACTGGGTAGGGACAATTTGAAGTAGCGCTTTGTATGCGGCCGCCTGATCATGTCTTCGGAGAATTACATGAACACAGGTCATCAGCAAGGGTTTACATTGCTAGAGCTCATGATCACTTTGGCGATCATTGGCGTTCTGGCTAGCGTTGCCTTGCCAACATATCAAGACTACCTGACGCGTGCGCGGCTATCCGAAATGGCCGTGCAAATGGATGCATACGCGGACAGACTGAAGGAATATCAAATGGTCACCGGGGCGTTTCCAAACGACACGCACGTTGATCCGCCGCCAGAAGTGCCCATGCCCTCAGACTGGTATGACACCACGTTAATCGGCGGAAATTTTAACTGGGAGGGCCCAGATGGGTATCCGTATGCTGGAATAGCCATATTGGGAGCCACCGCACCCGATAGAGAAATTGCCATGCTTGATCGTATTCTGGACGATGGCGTACTGACCACGGGTAGCTTTCGCATCACACCCAATGGCCGCCACACTTGGATTTTGGACGAATAGATGCCGGTAGATGATTAGTTGAGTATTTACGCTGTCACGCAGCTCGCACGTGCATAGCCCTTTTTTTCTGTATACAATGTTGGCAGGAAATCAAATAAAACATACAAACCACTTATAAAGGGCGTAAAAATGAGTGCATTTTCATTTATTACCAAAGTCTTTGGCGGCACCACAGTCTCGGCAGAAGAACAACAAAAGCTATTCGAAGAACTGATGTTCATGACCTTGTCCAGAGCAGCACGTTCTGACCTGGACGTGTCTTCTGTTGAAGTAAGCACCATACAAACGATTTTAAAAGAAGCGGCAGGCATGGACGCATCGGAGCAGGAAGTTCGTGTTGCCTCAATGTCTGAGCTCTATGAAGAAGCTCCATTAGAGCGTTATGTCGCTAAAACAGCGCCAAACCTAACGGTTGAACAACGCTACGTCGTTCTTAGCTCATTGTACAAATTGATCTCGGTGGATGGAAAAGTCACTCTAACGGAAGCTGACTTCTTTGATAGTGTTGCTAACGCCTTGGATCTTAAGCCTATCGAAATGATGGGTGCTGAAATCGATCAGTAAGTTCCAGTTTGACGTCGCGCTTAATTGGCAGGCTGTTAGTTAACTTTGGCTCAATTTTTTGGTTATTAGCGATTAGCTTGACGGCCAACTCTGAGCAAGATGGCAGCCTGAACGCGACAAACAGCATAGATCACTTGGTCTTCGCGGCCAGTGATCTAGAGACAGGAATGTCCGCAATTGAATCTCTGCTCGGTGTCCAGCCTGTTCTTGGCGGTCGACATCCTGATTATGGCACGCATAACGCTTTATTATCCTTGGGCCCAGACGTCTACCTAGAAGTGATAGCCCCTGATCCTGACCTGCCCGCGCCGGAAAACGGTGCATTATTCTCTTCTGATCCAAAGACTTTGCCCAAACTAGTGACCTGGGTCTTACAGACTAACGATATTGAGGCCACCGCTAAAATGGGTGCTAAACATGGCATTGGGCCAGTCCAAGCAGGTAGCCGACAAACACCCAGTGGCACCATGATCTCTTGGCAGCTTACCGACCCATATGCCATGCCATTGGATGGGGCAATTCCGTTTTTGATTGATTGGGGTAGTACGCCTCACCCGGCTAAGCTAGTTCCCACTGGCGGCAAGCTGGTAAAACTTTCCATAGTTCACCCGCAAGCGCCCGAAGTAGAAGAAGCTCTTGATGGCCTGAATGCTGCAGGCATCTCGGTCTTAGTTGGGGATGCCGTATCAATATCCGCCCAAATCGAAACTTTGGACGGAAGGTTGGTTGAACTTAAGTGAGACCCGGTATTAACGACCTAGCATTCCGCGCGCCACAATCTCCTTCATAATTTCCGAACTGCCGGCATAGATAGTTTGTACACGTGCATCACGGTAAAAACGCGAAATCGGGTATTCGTCGGTGTAGCCATAACCGCCAAATAACTGCAGACATTCATCAACGGCCTTCAATTGCATTTCAGTAGCCGCGTATTTAAGTAACGCCGCGTCTTCCACCGTCATGTCTTCGTTTGCAAACTTTGCCTTGTTTTGCTCGTAAAGTGCACGGCTCATTTCCAGCTCAGTTTTGACTTCCGCAAGTTTAAAGCGCGTGTTCTGGAATTTACCAATGGCTTGCCCAAACGCCTTTCGCTCCGCTACGTAATCAAGCGTTATCTCCAATGCGCCTTGGGCATGTCCGATAGCCTGCGCGGCGCAGCCTAATCGTTCTCGCGGTAGTTCTTGCATCATGTAGGCAAAGCCTTTGCCTTCATCACCCAGCAACGCATTGGCTGGCACGCGAACGTCACTAAAAAACAACTCAGCGGTGTCACTGGCGTGCTGGCCGATTTTCTCAATCTTCTTGCCTTTAGAGAAACCGGGTAATGAAGTGTCAACCAAAAATAAGGACACACCCTTGGCGCCTTGAGTCGGGTCGGTTTTGGCCGCAATCACCACCATATCGGCATGGATACCGTTGGTGATGAATACCTTTGAGCCATTCAAAATGTATCCGTCGCCATCTTTGATTGCCTTGGTTCTAAGAGCCGCCAAGTCGCTGCCGGCACTCGGCTCAGTCATACCCAGCGCGGCGACCACTTCACCAGTTACCATTTTCGGCAGCCAGTAGTCCTTCTGCTCTTGAGTGCCAATGTTATCGATATAGGGCGCAACGATATTGGCGTGAATGTTATAGCCCGATGCCAAACCATGAAGGCCGTAGCGACACATCTGCTCTTGGATCATCAAACTCACTTCAAAGCCAGCGCTCGCCGCACCGTACTGTTCATCAAAATCCACAAGTAACAATCCCGCGTCGCCCAATGTGTTCCAAAACTCGCGCGGCATCAAATGGTCGGCTTCCCATTGCTCGTAGTGGGGTTCGATTTCGGTTTTGATAAACTTTTCGACCATGTCTTGAAACATGATCAACTCTTCGTTGTTGGGCGCTGACATATCAATTCTCAATTCTGACTAACTTTCGCGGTCAGAAAGCATATCAAAGACTGTGTGGCGTCAGATAAAAATCAGGTGAATGTCTGGGATTGATACTGAGCTAGTCTTAGTTGCAAATACACGCCGCAAACAAACCAACAGCGGGTGATAGTGGGCATAAGTTGACCGCCGTCGGTGACACACCTACACTGCTTCGCACCATAAAAATGAACAGAAAACAGTAAAGAGGAGTGGACCATGAAAAAACTGATGACAATTCTTGTAAGCCTACTAGTAATTTTGGGGCTTGCTGGAGTGCTGGCCGGTCCGGATTGGCGGCGGTTAATCGTATCCGCTCCAACTAATGCTGACGTGTTGTTTTGGAGTGTCGAGCAGCGCGATGCTGGCTTTCGCATGATGGATCGCGTGCCATTTTTGATTAAGGCACGAACCATTGAAACCGCCAAACCCACTTGGGAGCTACAACAAGCTGAGCCACTTGAGCTGGACTTCGACTTGGACGCCTATTTTGAAAAGAGCCGAGCTGCTGCCGTGGTGGTGTTACACAATGGTCAAATTCGCTTGGAGCGCTACAATCTGGACTTTACCGATCAAGGTCGTTGGACCAGCTTTTCGGTGGCTAAGTCTTTCACTTCCACTTTGGTGGGTGCCGCCATTAAAGATGGGTTTATTGACAGCATCGATGATCCCGTCTCTAAGTACATTCCGGGCTTAAAAGGGTCGGCCTACGATGACGTCAGTGTCGAGCAGCTGCTAACCATGTCTTCCGGTGTGGCTTGGAACGAAGACTATGAAGACCCCAATTCCGACGTCGCCAGATTCAACAACCATGTGGCGGATGACGGTCTATCTAATTTGGTCAGTTACATGAAGGACCTACCCCGGGCACATGAGCCCGGTACAGTGTGGAACTACTCAACAGGCGAAACCAATATGATTGGCGTGTTGGTCAGCAATGCTATCGACAGGCCTTTGGCTGACTATCTTTCAGAGAAAGTATGGCAACCGTTGGGCATGCAGCAAGAAGCCACTTGGTTAATCAATCCCGATGGCAGTGAAATAAGTGGCTGCTGCATACAGGCGGCCACTCGAGACTTTGCACGCTTCGGCCAGTTCTTTTTAGACGGTGCCAAGGTTAATGGAGAGAGCATTGTCCCAGAAGGCTGGATAGCCAACGCCACCACCGCGCGTATGCGCTATGGTGAACCGGGCCAAGGCTACGGCTACCAATGGTGGACATTTGATGACGGTGCGTACACGGCCTATGGAATTTTCGGGCAATCGATCTTTATTGACCCAAGTAAAAACCTTGTTATTGCCACCAACAGTAACTGGCGCAGCGCCACGGGTCGTCGAGACGGAGAGCGTGAGCTGCGTGCCGCTTTTCACAATGCCGTTCGTGCATCCATTACTAACTAATTGCATAGCAAGCTGAAAGGAAAAAAGTAGTATGAAACTGATCAAAAAGCTTCTGTTCTGGCTGCTGATTGCGGTGGGTGTGGTGATGCTGGTGTTCACCACCATGTGGTGGCTTAATGCACCCGAGCCCTGGGATGAAACCTCGGAGTCGGCCGAACGTCTAGATCATGCTCCATTTGAATTAGCCAGCATCAAGCTTAGCTTCGAGGACGCCACTAGATCCACACCAGCACTGGGTGAGTTCGAAGGTGCCGATTCGCGTAGCTTAAACGGAACCATTTGGTATCCCGGGGGTAATTCAAGCAATCACCCTATCTTGGTGTTTAGCCATGGCTTCGGTAGTTACCATCGTGGCTCAAGGCATATTGCCCAGTACCTAGCTAAGAATGGGTATGTGGTTGCAGCAGTCGACTTTCCATTAAGCCACACTCGCTCACCAGCAGGCAGTCCACAGCTTTTGGATATCGTCAACCAGCTGGGCGACGTCACGGCGGTTATTGATCACCTTATCGGTCTTAATGACAACGCTGACCATCCCCTATACCAGCGGCTTGATGTCGAAAAAGTGGGTGCCTTTGGGTTGTCATTGGGTGGGCTAACCACCGCGCTGGTTTCATATCATCCTGACTACACTGATCCGCGCATTCAAGCAGCGGTGATGATGGCGCCGCCGCTAGAGGCATTCAGCCCCGCTTTCTTTGCCAGTAATCCAAAGGTTCAATCGTTGGTATTTTCAGGCAGTATGGATTTGGTGGTGCCAGAAAAAGCCAATGCCACAGAAGTGCAAGCACGTCACCTGCGAGGTTGGTTTTTAAGTTTAGACAAAGGTTCGCATCTGGGGTTTGCTAATGTGGCCAACCCCATTAGGTGGATGGAAAACCCAGATGACCTTGGGTGCGCCATGATGGATCGTATGTTGGCCAAGCTTGAGCTACCTGATAAATGGAGCAAGGTGCTGCCCAATACCCAAGGTGTTCTGCGCGATGTAGTGGTAACACCGCCGTGCCCAGAAATGCCAGGCCAAGCCATGAACGGATCACACCAGCAATGGCTAGCGAGAATAGCGATCGGCGCATTTTTCGATATGCATTTGCGCACTGATGAGCGGGCTACTGAGGCAGAAAACTTTTTCAAGGAAACGTTGATTAAGGAAAACCCAGAACTTTCTTTGATCAAACCAAAGTAATAGGTGCGAAGGCAAGCTGGCGTGATAGCTTGCCTTAGCCTATTTATCTAGTTAAACAACTTTGCTAACCTGTCTTTATGGGGATGGGTAATACAAGAGTGCAGTTTAAGTATTGTGTGGTGTTGGCCGCGCTTTGTATTGTGTTGCCATTTCTGATCCCAAGTGCGGATGCGCGACGGGCGCTGCGAATTGAGTTTGGCGCTTGGGAGCCCGTGACTACCGATTGCCCAGATTCGGATGAATATTTTTCGTTCGAAAGACGCGAGATTGGCGTCAACTTGATTAGCGATGTGACTCGTGACGAAGCATTGGCAGCCGGCGACCTAGTGCGAGTTAGTACCGAGGGCGTACGTCTCTCTTATCGCATACCCGTCTCAGAAGGTTTCTTTACTGAGCTTAGTTTGAAGGTCGCCACACTAGAGGTGCTGACCGAATCCATATTGCTAGGTAATGACTTCCCCGAGCCTGAGGAACTTATCATCGATCGCAGTTATCGCGATGCAAACTATTGTCAGCTAGGCACGCCCTATACAGACGGCGCCGATACGTTCGACTATTTCAACGGTACCACCTTTTACGAAGAGGGGGATGACGCCATGGCTGCCTTGGTAGGCAGCAATGAGAACAATGGCGTCAGTGCCGTGCTGTACACATTTTGGCCGCAAACCACCTTTGACCCTGATGGCGCAGGCTTTCAATGGGCTATTTACAGTTTTCCAAATGACATCCGGCTCATTCGGTTTAGAGGAATAACAGGCGCCAATCAGAAACAAGTCTTTAGTATAGGCTATGGTTACTTCGACACAATTATTGGAAATTCTGACTTCGGTGATGACGGCTATGACGGAGAGTATATGTGCTTTCGAGGTTTTAATTTTATAGGAATATGGAATGAGGAGGACTTTGAGGAGCAAGATCCAGAATTTGGGTGTGTATTACCCACACATCTAGATCCTAATTCTTCCAATGGTGATGGCTCTGATCCGGACCCAGACCCGACTCCTGAGCAGCCACAAAATGATGAAGTATGCTTTGTCGCGAGATCGAACAAAACGGATTCGTTCTTCTCTTTTTGTCTCTAGGCTCGCTTAGACGTAAACTTCCCACAAGGACTATACACTGCTAGCGATCACTGTGCTGAGCGCGCGTCTTATCTTAATAACACTCCTGGAAAACCATGATTACCTTACACCATCTAGAATATTCACAATCGTACCGAGTGCTTTGGCTGCTCGAAGAATTGGGCGCCGACTACGAGCTAAAGTTATACGAGCGCGACAAAGTCACGCGCTTAGCCCCCGCTGACTATAAAGCGGTCTCGCCTTTGGGTACGTCACCGGTAATCACGGAGGGCGAGCTAAACCTAGCCGAAACCAGCGCCATTTTTGATTACATATTGGATCAATATCCTGATTCTCAGCTACGCCCCTCGGCGGGGACTGATGCACGCACGGACTATCTGTTTTGGTTTCACGCATCACAGGGGTCCATGATGCCGATGATGTTAATGAGTATTGTGTTCCAAATGCTGGAGTCCAAATCACCAGGCCTGATACGCCCGCTAATTAAAATGGTATTGGGCAAAGCATCCAGTGCCATGGTAAAGCCGCGATTGAAACTGCTTTTGGACAAAGCCGAAGCCGATTTAGCCGCCACTGGATGGTTTGCGGGTGACTCGCTCACGGCCGCCGATATAATGCTGAGCTACCCGATAGAATCTGCGCACACCAAGGGCTTACTGAAGGACAAATACCCCAATTGCGAGGCATGGGTAGAGCGCATTAAAGCGGTTCCCAGTTATCAATCAGCCAAAGAAAAAGACGGTAAACCAAGCGCTATTTTTCAAATGTAAGCGCATTCAAAGCGGCAATGAATTTGCGTTTTTCACCGGGCGGCTAAATCACGCCCGGTTGAATAGAATACGGTATGATCTCCGACCACCACGAACTACAAACGGAGACACAAACCGTGAAATTCCTCAGCATACTAATAATTTGCTTCAGTTTTTCTGCAACTTCCCTAGCTGGTCAAAGCTTCGAATTTGCTGAACTGACCCTTCCTGAGTCTGGCCGAATCGTTGTGCCAGTCATGCAACAAGATGAGCTTAGCGGTATTGCCAAGCAAGTCGATGAGATGACCAATGGCGCGGTATCCGCGGCCATGCAAGACGCCGACTTCACAGGCAAGAAAGACACGGTTGTTACCCTACGCGGAGTGGCTCCTTTTAGCCGCATAGACCTGGTGGGTATCGGCAAAGACAAAGCCGACCGTGTTGCGGCGGAAAACTTTGGTGGCCTTATTGCATCAAAACACAAAAAAGTAAGTGGTGAGGGCATTAGTATTCTTTGGCCGGCTGACGTGGCTGAAGACGGCGTTAGCGCCGCCCGGGTTGCCTTCGGCTACAAGCTCAGAAGTTATACCTTTGATCGCCATAAGACTCGCGACAAAGATAAAAAAAAGCCAAAGCCAGTGATCACATTCTTAAGTAATGATAATGCCGCTGACCAATACAACAATGACCTTAAGTATGTAGCCGAAAGTGTGTTCTACGCTCGTGATATGAGCTCTGAGCCTGCCAACGTGATCTACCCAGAATCGTTCGTTGCTAAAGCCAAAGAACTGTTCAAGGGCGTTAAAAACGTAAACATCAAAGTGTTGGATGAAAAAGAGATCCAACGCATGGAGATGGGTGGCCTCTGGGGCGTTGGTAAAGGCAGTGCCAGACCACCGCGTATGCTGATTATCGAATACATGGCGGGCGGCGACGAGGCACCAATTGTACTCGCCGGCAAGGGCATCACCTTTGATACTGGTGGTATCTCGATTAAGCCAAACAAGAATATGTGGATGATGAAAGGCGACCTTGGTGGCGCGGCGGTAGTGACTGGCACCGTCTTGGCGGCCGCTAAACGCGGCGCTCCAATCAACGTGGTCGCGATTGCGGCGCTGGCAGAAAACATGCCGTCTGAACGCGCTAACCGTCCGGGTGACTTACTTAAGTCAATGTCTGGCCTGACCATTGAAATTTCATCAACCGACGCCGAAGGCCGTTTAGTGCTGGCCGATGCCGTTTATTATGGTGAGTCCAAGTACAAGCCAAGTGTGTTAATTGACGTAGCCACGTTAACCGGTTCGGTTGGTCGTGCCTTAGGCGATACTTACGCAGGTATCTTTGGCCGCCATGATGAAATCATCGAAGAGCTAACCGATGCATCGAAAGCGGCTGGTGAAGGTGTTTGGCGCTTACCGCTGGACAAGTCTCACTTCAAACAAATCAAATCCACCTATGGCGACGTAGTTAATGGCGGAGTTGGCAGCCCAGGTGCAAGCGTGGGCGCGGCCTTTATTGGTTCGTTTATCTCAGAAGACCAAGTGTGGGCCCACTTTGACATTGCCAGTGTGGACTACATGCAAAAAGACACTCCAACCATCCCAAAAGGGTATTCAGGGTGGGGTATCCGAACGCTTGACGAATACCTTCGTCGGCAACAGTAATCATGCCTCTCGTCTACCCAAGAGTGTTGTCTCTTGGGTAGACAATTTTCCTGCTATCAACACATCACCTCGCCTTAACCAGTCTTGTTGTTCTTTCTAGCGTCTCTTCGCTAGCGGCGTCACCAGGCCCAGTTCAATACATTATTCGTTTCACCTGCTGGCTCTTTCTAACTCAGTCTATGCATTTGTGCATGTCTGTATTGCGATATTAGCGGTTTTAAAACCATAAACGCATAACTATTATTTCGCTCTCACGGGTTAGGTACGACTACCAGCCCTTAACTTAATGAACAACCAGCAGCCAAGTTCTGAAACAAGCTGTGCTGCTTTAGAGAGCAAATGATGATCAGCCAATACTCAACGAATGCCGAACAGCGCGCATTATTGTCCACCCTGTGGGCCTTTGTGCTTATCAATACCGTATTCCGTGACCTGCACGAATTTTTCCGGCCCGGAATGTTGTTTGAACTACTGGGTGGGTTTTCCAACGGGGTCGCCGTCACCGAGGCGCTTTTACTGATAGGCGGTGTCTTAATTGAACTGCAAATAGCCATGATCGTGCTTTGCCGTGTACTGCCTAACAAGGCCAACACCATTGCCAATATCAGTATAGCCATTGCCTCCATCGTCCTACTTTTCGCGCAAGGCAAACACGACATGGATGACTACTTTTTTACCGCTGCACAGCTGGCTGGCCTGGGCGCCATTCTTTGGTACGCCTGGGGCAGAGAAAAGCTAGACCAAACATTATGGCTGCTGGCACCGCCAGTGAAGTAAGCCTATTTAAACAAACAGAAGAGACACAACCGATGAACACACAATTGAAACAACAAGCAAACAATCAGGCTAAACCAAGTAAGACGTTCACTAGGCGGGCAGCCAAGCTAAGACTGTTGGCCGTAATTGGCACCTCGCAAATGATTAGCCTATCCGCCTTCGCGGCTGAGCCTAATTCCGAGCAATCGCTAAGGTACATGAATAAGCACGCCAGCAAACACAACATTGAAGTCAGCATTGCCGCTGGTGATTTAAACCTAAAGTCTGGCGGGCAGCGCTTTAACGAAGACAGCGCCAAGCACCGCCAAATAAGTTACCACTATCAGTTAAACAATGGTGTGTACTTAGGCCTAGGGTTAATCGACGGTGAAAGCGGCGACCTCAGCCCAATTGATGATCTGTTTGGCGGTAACGAACTTGAGTACCAAGCCGAGCTTATAAAAGCAGGCTACAGTTATCAATCTTCAGAACGCCATGCCCTGTACGCTGAACTCTTATTGCTAAACCACGACACTAGCCTAACCATAGGTAGCCAACGTTTTGAACAAAATAACGAGTTTGGCTGGGGCCTAGCCAGTGGATGGCAATACAGTTGGTCACAAAACCTGAACCTAAAACTTGGTTTACAACAGCTAAACCTGGACAGCGATTTGGATATTAAAACCATCACTGGCTCCGTGGGTGTTCGGTTTTACTAAGCTGTAAAGCAACCTCATATTAAAGTCTACTTTCTCTTGAAATTGTCTCAAAGTAGGCTTTATCTCTACCAATCTGATCTGCGAGCCTCTGCGTTCCAGGAGACTTCGTTTTGTAGTCTTCAAACTTTTTAAGAAATTGTGAGTTTAGTCTGGTTTGATCAAATGCAATTTTCGTTCTTAACTTAAGTTCAGTGGTTTTCGCTGAAATTAGCTTTCCAGCCAAGGAGTTCAACTCTTGAGTCATCAATGCTTCTGAGAGTCTTAGGGCCGTTCTGAGATCTGATGATTCAGGTTCGCTAAGTAGCTTATGCATGAAGCGCTTATAGGTGTCGTAAGCAAGTTTGGGGTTGCTATCCTTGTTGGAAAGTATCTTCCGTCGATACTTTGAATACATATTGGCTAAGTTATTAAGCTCGGATCCTACTGTTCTTATGTCCGCTCTGATAGCTCGGCTCGGAATGCGGTTGACGTCAATTTCAGATAATAGCTCAAGATGCCATGCTCTAATTTTTTCAACCTCTGACGAACGGCTCAGAATGATATTTTCAGACTTCTTCGAAAGGTGGTCAAAGGCTCTAAGAGCGAAATAGGTGGAGAACAAATCGTTCAACTTTCTCGTAGAGTCTGCTCTTTTTTCATGTCGTGCTAAGGCTGTTCCCATGGTGGTCGTAAACGCACGTAGAGACTCTCGAAAGCTATTCGGGGCAATTATACTCTGATCATTTTTTAGTCTACGAACTTCATTTGCAGACCCGGTTCTCGATGCTAAAGTAAGGTCCAGAATCTTACTTTCTGGTGAGATCTCAATGCACGGCCAAATCTCAAAAAATGCTAGGTTTCCCTTGGACTGTTCCTTTGAGGCAGACACCTCAACCTTTCGATAGAATGCCTCAGCAATATCGGTTAAAACTAAAACCGTCCCATTTTGAGTATTCGAACTCTCTGCCCCTCCCGGGCTAGGAGGAATGAGCAACACAGATAAAGATATATTGTTTAAGATAGTTCCATCTAACAAACGAGATCGAACTTGTGTTTTACAGGTTTCATTGCTCAAACTAGGTGATGTAAAGGTTAGAGTAAGCAACAAAATGAGCAGAGAAATGAATGATTTCATGTGTTTTGTTCCTTTGGTTCTGAGGCTGCTTTAAAACCCAACGCCGCGCCACATATTGCTGTGGCAATGCCCGAGTATCGAGTAAGCAATGAATTCAAATAGGTGGTGACATCCTTGCCGTTAATTAGGTTCAAGTTAGCTTTATCGGCGCTCGGAAGCCAAATCAACGTAACAAGCTGCAGAATAGCGAGGGCGATAAAGGTGATAACAATAAATTGCTCCGCTCTGTTATTTGCGCTATTGGTCTTTTGAAGAAAAATACCCATCACCATTCCTGAAACTAAAACGGTGATAGCACCCAGTGCTTTTCCTGAATCCGTCGTACTTGGGTCAGATATTTCATAAAGTAGTTGCAGCGGTGTTAGTGAATAGTCAGTTAACCAAACAGGCGCATCGGAAAAATCATTAGGAAGATCGGATGTCCAATACACGACATTTAGCCCCACTACAGAAATCGTAATCATGATACAGACCAAAGTTGCCAGCACTGGGTAATAGATATGTCTTGCTACTTTTTGCTTAAAGTTTTCCATTGAATGCGCCTGCCATTTTGGGATTAAAGAATAAGTGCTAAAGTTTTGAGCCAACATTTGATTGGTTCTGATTTTAGTAGTGTGATTGGTGCCCGATTTCTCTCATCAAATATTTCCAAGAAACGCCGCAGATAGGATTCATCGTGGCGAAGACTCACAAACCTTTTCGTTTAATGACAAACAACCAGCTTGTTCTGAACGTAAGCGATGTTTGAGATACAGTCGTTTAGTAGCTAGACCTTAAACATAAGGGCCTGTTTTTAGGCTAAACTTCTGAACGAGAAACTCATAGAAATAAGGAGCCACCCATGGATACGTCTAAACTGTTTTCACTCGAAGGAAAAATTGCCCTGGTCACCGGTGGCTCACGCGGTATTGGCAAAATGATTGCTCAGGGCTTTATTGCCCAAGGCGCCACCGTTTATATCTCATCGCGCAAGCGCGACGTATGCGACGCCGTCGCCGAAGAGCTTGGCCCCAATTGCCACTCTATTCCACAAGACATTAGTTCGGTTGAAGGCTGCCGTAACTTAGCGGCTGACTTTGCTAAAGCCGAAGATAAGCTGGATATCTTAGTGAATAACGCAGGCGCTGCATGGGGCATGCCGTTTGAAGACTTTTCTGAAGCGGGTTGGGATAAGGTGATGGACCTCAACTTAAAGTCACCGTTCTTTTTGTTGCAAGCCCTGCACAAACAATTGGTTGCGGCGGGCAGCCCAGACCGCCCAGCTAAGGTGATTAACATTACCTCTATCGATGGCCAACGTCTTAACCCGTGGGACACCTACAGTTACCACGCGTCTAAGTCGGCGCTTATCTACCTAACCAAACGCCTAGCCGCCAGACTGGTGGGCGATAACATCAACGTTACTTCCATTGCCCCGGGCGCCTTCGCATCCGAAATGAATCGTGCCGCGCGCGACCATGCCGATGAAGTGGCTGCTGGCATCCCCAGCAAACGAATTGGCGTGGCCGAAGACATGGCCGGCACGGCAATCTATCTAGCAAGCCGCGCTGGCGACTACGTGGTGGGTGACACCATCTCGGTGGACGGCGGCATTGTGAATGCCTCATTAGGCCCTAGTATTGACGCGTAAAGGGGGCACTATTACCCACTTGTTTACAACGCAATAAATCACACTAGAACATAAAAGGGGCGCATCATGAATCTAAATTTCTTAACGCAAACAAAAGTACTTTGGACATTGCTGGTCATCACCATTGCCACCACAGTTGCCTTTGGCGTGGTTATGCAAATCTGGGATTTTATGCTCATTGACGAGATGTACGAAGCTGAGCAAATCAGCAGCCACATCGCCGCCATGACCGACACACAAAAGGGCGTGCACATCTGGACCACGGCGACCTTAGACGTATTGTACCCAATGGTTTACGGGCCACTATTTGCTGGTGTGGCCCTAAAGGCGTTCGGTAAAAACGGCCTATTGCTGGCCCTACCAAGTTTGCTATGCATCCCGGCCGACTTAACAGAAGGCCTCGCGCAAGTGATGCTGCTTTCAGGCCATGCCGACTACATGGGCCTGAAAACCACCATGACTCCAATCAAGTTTTTACTGTTTATCCCAGGATTTGTAATCGCCATTGTTGGGGCGTTTAAGTTGTGTCGCGTTTCTAAGTAATAACACAGATGCAAAACTAGTACGTTCGCTTGCAATATTTAATCAATTCCAGACCCTGATGCTAGATTGTCCTTGCAGGTGAAACCTTTTTTTGCCTGAAGGTAACCAAAGCATTGAAGGAGGAAACGATGATAAGAAAAGCAACTGTGCTTGCTTTGATGGTGTTTGTCATCCCATGTAACGTAATGGCCAGTGCCCTGCCGACCGGAGGAAAACATTGAAAGCTATGGGCTTGTGAACGAAACCATCCGACAATCAAACAGCAAGAACGGCTATCAGCCCATAAAAATTTTGGGATACGAAGTAAGCCAATCTTTCTCTTTAAAGATGACACAACTAGAAAAGTATTCGATCTTTATCGACCGCTTGGTAGCTTTAGGTAACGTCACTAGAGTTACCCCCAATTTTGATGTGCAAAGCAGAGACGAAATCCGACATGGGCTAATCGCCGAAGCCAGTAAGGATGCACGGCAAAAAGCTGAAGTCCTCGCTAATGCCATGGGTGTGCGTATCAAATCGGTATTTGCAATCAACCAAGGCACTACGTTTCAGAGCTATTTTGCCAAGTTCGGTTTACAGGAAAAGGTAATGTCGGATCAGCCGAGGCTTCTAGCCTTGGCATCGATGAACCATCTACCGTCAAACATGATGGTGCCTAGGACAATCACCATTAAAATGAAGTGAATGTGGTGTACAAGATAAAGTAGCATCCTTAGCTCCGACACGGCTTTCCTGCTACAGTAGGTGGATACACACCTAAGGAGAGCCGTAATGGAAAAAGTAGTAAGAGCATTTCCCATCACCAGCCGTGAAGACCTAATGAAAATGGCCGACGGGGTAGAGGACTTTACAGCAGAGCAACGCAAAGCCTTTTTCAATAACTTCAACGACGGCGTAGAAGACTGGTACTACCAAGAAATAGCCGGTAAGCCCCACGTAATCTGCGTCGCCATTGGCAACAATCTAGAAGAAGGCTACGCCAACTACGCAAAGCTGGATGACCCATTCTCACTTTGGTTCAAAGAACAAGTCGCCAAACTCACCCAAGTAGATGTAAACAAAACACCCAAAGGCCCAGAGGTTGAGCATGTGTTTTGTTTTAATGGTGGGTATCTTTAAGAGCTCACACAGGTGTACAAGAGGGAAAACCAACGACGAGTATCTGAATATAAGTGGTTGGCTCTATTTCGTAGTAGGAATGAATTCCTTAATTCTTGATTAGGTTTTTACGACTTCATTCCAAGTAATCTGAGGAGTATGGTGAGGCTAGGACAGTCTCATTGTTCCAATCATTGTCTCTTCCGACTTTTGTATTGCTTTAAGAACATGGCTGGGAGTATAACTTGAAGATGTGCATGCACTTTCGTTGGAAAATGCGTCTAAACTCTTGAGTGCAACCATCGCTGCTTCAGAGTTGATACCTAGTATCGAAAAATTTCGATGTTAGGCAAAGTGTGAAGGTCGTGAACTTCAGGAGAAAGCTCTTATAGAGCATTCAACCCCCTACTTTTCGTGGTCTACATTCTTCCCACCAAATGGGGTTATTATTAGTCGAGAGTTTCGCCGGATGCCTAAATCCTCCTATTTGAGCTACTGGTAGTGGCCCTGGACGCAGTCATTTTTCTTGCCCTCCGCCAAACCTCAGAGCTGACAACTTTGGCTTTTTGAAGCTTCTCCTTCGTCGAATCAATGCCCCAACCCCTTTTAGAATAATGAATCTTATGAGCGCTAATGCTAACCAACTCGATGCGTCTGTTCTGCAGCTGCTCAAATAATTTTCGGTTGATTAAAATTAAATCTATTTATTTATACAAGAGTTGTTTTTAGCCTCAGACTGATCATCTTCTATTAAAAGGAACGTCGTTTTTCTAGCGCTGACGTTTCCTGTGTTCAGATCATTCAAAAATGCAATATGAACAAAAAGTGTCTGAAGGAATCAGATGCGTTAAGCAAAAAGACCTTGGTTAATTAGCCTAGATTAGTTGAGCAATCAGTTCTCAAAAATGAGAAGTAATCAATTCGCTTGATATCTCGAAAAAGAGCATTGGTGAGCTTCTTCAAATAAAGCAAGGGGATGTCATGACCATATCCCTCCTAGTTGAGTTTGTGCTCCTAGCAGGGCTGATGAGCTATTCGCTGAGAGAATCCAAGATGCAATGACACTGATAGAGGTAATACTACTAGGTCAATTCGTTGTGGGCTCTGAGCGAATTTATTCTTTTTCAGAAAATTGATTTAGTTTTTTAGAGAACGACACCTTTTAGTCGAACCATAAGACAAGTGACGTTCAATATGCCTGAGCTTTGTCGCTATGAAATATGTGTGCATTGAATAGGCTTAAGCAGCAACTCATTAAACATCTACTTTGCCGACACTATCGGAGGTCATATGGAACAACACATTATTCTCGCCCTAGTTTTAATAATTTTTAACGTGGCAACAATTAAATTACTGAGTTTTTTACTTAAGGATATCAGTGTTAAGCATGCATTAATTGAAAAAAGTTTGCTTAAGAATAGTGGTCTAACACTCAGTGAGCAACAAGAGACGACAAGCTACAGCCGTGTGGCTGGAGTCATAGGTGCGGTGGTACTAGCAACTTTTTTCTGGGGCTTGGGTAATGTGATTTTATATAAATCGCTGACTTCTCCGAGCGAAATAGAAGCTCTATTAGGTAGTGTAGGAAAATTCTTTCTGGCTGGTAGTTCTCTGTTTGTCCCCTATGCGTTCAATCAATTGAAGGGCGTTTTTCAACCATAACAAATAGAGGACATTTAAAATGAGTAACGTTTCCAAATCAGTTTCGATGCATACCCTAATAAAAAGTCCTTCAGATTTGGGTGTTGAAAAGAGCGGTGAATTTAAAATTAATGGGCTATCAAACTTTAACCCTGAAGAGTATTTATCGATTGCACCCAGTTTTAAGTTTGGGAGGTCAAGAGAAGTTAGTGTTCCTGATATTCAGGAGATTATTGAAGACTTGGGCTTAGAAGAAGATCTGGGTGCGAGAGCAGACTACGTTTCTGCAATAAGGTATTTTTTGGAGTCTATTTGGCTTCCCAATGAGCACGGTTATGTTGACTACAAAAATGTAGCGATCCTTGCTGAAGGAAAGATTAAGAAATATGTAGCAGGAAACAATGACTTACCTGACCTCGCTTACAAGGAGAGAGGTATAGCGGCTTACGAAACTAAGAAAGTTCCTGAAAATTCCGTTATTGCTGAAGGAGAAATACCTGCAACTGGTGAAAAATATTATTATTTATTAGGTTCACTTGATGAGGACAATCCACTTGCCGTTAGTGATCTGATTCTCAGTAGTGATAGAGTAAAAACCTACTGTGATGGGTGGGCCAACCGTGTTGACTATGCTATCCGAGTATTTGAGAGTGGAAAGGAGCTGAGCAGTGACCATGAATTTCTAGATCTATCAATCAGTGCATTGATGGAATATTACCCATACCTTCGTGATGTAGAATCAGCCACTCAATCACTAAGGGAACTCGTTGACAAACAACTAAAGGGACAGACAGACTTTCGGCTTGCAGCCGCTCTACATAAAGAGCTAACGGAAATTGCCTTGGAGTTAGCTTCGATTAAGAGAGCAATTGTTAACTTGAAGAGTTTAGCTCGTTCTAAGGGTTTTGAATTGGTTACCGAAGATGGCAAAAAGATTGAATATACTCGTAAAGGAGTAAAGAAGACTGAAGTCTTAAACTCAGGCCAGCTATTTCAGAAATACTCCTACGTCAATACATGGACTGAGAGCTATAGAACTTATAAGTCCGTACGCAGAGGGGGACTAGGTGGAGCATTGGGTTGGAAAAAACGCGTTCCAGTTACTAAAACTCGAACGAGAAGAACCAATGATACAGGCATTAGAGTCATTCAAACACCAGAGAAAAACCTTCATGATTATCTTGAACTACTTATTGATGAAGAGGGGCTTGAGCCTATCGTATTCGATAAAACCGACGAAGGTTATATGTCTCAAGATGGACGGTTTGTAGAAGAAATTTTAGATCTTTGCGAGTTAGATCCAAGCTTCAGAGAGTCTTGTACACTATTGTTACCTACACATGACCAGACACTATTCGGTGATGAAATTGTGGCCGGATACCATGTAATCAGGAAGCCCCAGAAAGGTCGTGTTATTCATCGGCTCCCTGAACTTTTTATAGAAGAAAGTTTGTCTTATAGGCTTAGGTGGCTTGGCTGTGAACTTGGGGAGTTGATTTCAAGCGTAAATTTAATGCCTGGCGAAGAAAGGGAGATTTCTATCTCAACTTCTAGAACTAGTCTTCGAGAGCATGAATTGAAGTCAACCTCCAATATTGAAACTGATACAAGTTCTTCTTATGAGACATTAACATCGGTTGAAAAAGAATTTCAAAATGAGAAAAAAACCGAAAAAACTAATTCATGGAGCGCCAAAGCATCTGGTTCATACGGAGCTTTTTCAGGAGGTGCAAGTGCCTCGGGTTCATCCAAAAAGACAGCTAGACAGTTTGCAAGAACATTAAACAAGGTATCCTCTAAAGCAGTAAGTAAGATGAGGAAGCTTTCTAAACAAGAAGTAGTTGCCCGCGAATTAACCAGAGAGGAGGCCCAAAGTAAATCGTCTTCTACTGGCACTATAGTAAACCCCAATGTTGGAAGGACACTAAATATAAACTTTTTTTCGGTCAACAATGTTTATTCGTCAGCGACATTCTTGGATGAATTTGGATTTCTGTATGTTTCCCCTTTCGAATTGATCGACGGAACAGGGATAAGAAAAACTAATTACTTTTCGAAGGAACGGGTTTCGGAGTTTATAGAAACAGCGGTAGATGATGCCGAGACCATTTTTACAAGGTTGCTAAGACTTTCGAAGTATGAAATCGATGAGAACGAATTTAACGATTTAGTTACTCGCTTTTCTGAGGGCTATAAAACATTAATTATCTCATCAATTCTCCAAGCACTCGAGGACTATTCTTCCTCTGCTGAACAAAATCAAAGCCTTGGAGAGCGTGCTCCTGTTTTTGCGCTAAAAGTACAAAGTGGAGGTGAGAGTATTACAATATCGGAAGCGAAAAATAAGTGGGACAGTTTAGAAGAAATACTGCGAAGGGTTTCCACGACAAGCGTGCCAATAGAGCCAACGCTGCTGACAAGTCCGTCAAGAGCGACTTATGCTGACGCGGGAATAGGTGTTAACGAGGCTTTAGAAAGTTACGCCGTTGATATGAGAAAGCTGGAGGTTGAAAAGCAGTTAACCGAAATCATGCTTGAGCAGGCGTCGATGGGAAACGATACACAGTTGGGCAAAGGAATTTTTAGAAACGTGTCCTATTCCATAACAGAAAGTAATCTCGCAATAACAGTTGGTGATGGCATTGATAGTGGTGTTTGGCAGGTATATCTTGCTGGTAATGCGATAGGGCAAATTGAAGTAGATCAAGCAGGGGCCGAATTTGAAATCCAAGTGTTTGGGGAGAGCTTAAGACTTGCTAATGATGGCTACCCGATGGCCCTAGTAAAGCAATGAGTGCAAATCTTCGAGCAATCTATAAAGCCTATCCAGGAATAGATCGAACTAAGGACTTGGCAGTATTTTTTACCGTCAAAAGTAGTGCGAGTCATGGTTCGATCATTGAAATGAAATATACAAAATCTGGAAAAAGTACTGGTACGACATTCAAAATATTTTCAGGAAGAGATAGCTATTCTGGTAGGAAGGAACGGTCGTATATGGAGCCCAACGGTAGAATTATTCCGGGGAGATATTTTATTACTCTGGGCTCTAAAGGTTCGATTGGTAAGACACCCTCTGAGATCTTGTCCAAAATATCTACGGTTAAAAAGAAAGATCTATTGAATTATCCAGACAATATAAGAAAAAGAGAGTTCTTTATGAAGCTGTATTTGGATGACAGATTTTCTTCAAAGACACATGGAGACCATAATCGACTTATCGACGATTACACAATGTTCAACAAAAAATTACGCAATAGTTGGAGGTTGCATTATGGGTTAGTAAGTGATGGTTGTATCACTTTTAATAAAGCGCATGAATACGAAGGTTTTCTCCGAATATTAAGTAGCCAAACGCCATTCTGGGTCAACCATAAAACAGGACATGTTACACAAGAGAACGTGCCTAACTCTTTTCAAGCATTTGGAATACTTGATGTGAAATAACTCTTCATAAAATAGAACATTAAATATTTAGACGTGCACGAGCTTGAGGTTTGCTTTTAGATGAGTTTAGTTTTTTTCATCTAAGACTAGATAGTTAGTACTCTGTTGCCTCTTTGAGTGCGAGCAAGATTGCATATTCGGTACGACCCGTTTGCTTCACTTTATATGCATGTTGCCAGGGCATTGCCCTTGAAACCCTGAGAGGTGATTGTTTATAAAATCTCAGTCTTCAATCCCCTTAAGCACGAAACATTTACAACAAAGTGGTCAAGGCCTAAGGTTGACGTACAACCGCTGGCTGAACATTCCCCCCCCCCCCGATTTTAGTTAGCATAGATATTGTGGACTAAGTTTAGGAATCACTGAATACCTCAAAGCGTCTTACAGGTCTGTTAAGTCAAATACGGTAGGGCGTGAGAGAAAGGCAGTCTTTAATGCACTCATTTATTGCGAACAAAATTCAAACCACAAAAAGTAGGGACAACCACGTGAAACACATTATCAAGACAATTTTGATTCTTTCGTTAGTCTTTGTGACTGGCTGCACATCCAAACTGCAGGTAAGTAAACTACAGCCCGGCGAAGCGGCAAACGGTATTGTTTATGCGTTGCCATTCACTCAATTCGAAAGTGAAGTTACATACTTCATAAACGATTGCGGAATTTTGGGGCCTGATGGGATCGAAAAGCGCTTTGAAATCGGAATAAAGTCAAATTCAACTCCGAAATCTGCAATTGACCCGGATCATATTTATGACATTGATCCTAGAAAACAAAACGGTCAACTCAAGCCAGCCGTTTATAAGATTAGCTTACATGAAGATACGCCATTCCTTGCTTCTATTAATAGCACTTTGGAAGATCAAGGGTCGGCGACAGTGGTTAGCGTCGCAAAGACACTGGCAAGCGTATACACGCAAAGCGCTGCCCTTGGCGTCATGGGTGGAGCTAAAGATGATGCAAAAGGGGGAGCAAAGGAGGGTGAAAAAATTGAAAATCGAAATGATTCATTGTGCCTTGATGATATTAAGAAAAGCTTTGAAGAAGTAAAGTCGTTAGAGCTTGTGGTGAGAAAGTTAACATCGGAAAGCTCAGCATTAGAGATTGCCATTGCGTCGATAAAAGCCGATATCGCATTAACCGAAGGTACTGTTCCGGAGACTCTCAAGCAGAAATTAGCGGATGCTATTCAAGCCAAGAAGGAAAAAGACAAATTGAAAACTGCCAAGGCTAATGCGTTGCAATTTCACTACAACAAGATATCTACAAAGAAGACGTTGACTTGGCCTTCTAGCGGAAACGTTTTAAGGTCCGAGGCAGTTAATATCTCGAACGAGCAGATAAAAGGTTGGTTTAAGGATAGTTTTACTGGCGATGTATATCTGCAAGAGCTGGAGACTTACTTGTTGATTGAACCTAAGGCAGGTCAATACGGAAGTAGAGTAGCTTTGGTCTCTGACCAGTCCGATGGTGCTGATGTTGAGTGTCTGTTTGATGTGCCGAGGATAGCAGCCGAAAAGGTAAGTGAAGAGAAGAAAATTTTTGGAAGATGCGTGCAATCTGAGACGCCGAATCAAACACCTATTGCGCAAAAATTCATTGATCTGATCTCAAAAGGGAGTAGTTCGGACCTGGCAATTTTTGATAGATCAGCTGAGCAAGATGAAGTTAATGGTATACGCCATCGCACACCGGCCTTAGGTAAGGTTGTTATGATTCATCCTAAAAGATTAGAGAAAAAAATCGGAAGCATTGATGATGATTATTCAACTATTGCACAACTGGGCGTTATCCACACTTTAGGAATGCAGGCTAATGGGTTTGAAAAGGTTGTCTATGATGCGACTTTCAGCAAAGAAGGTAGGCTCACGGACTACAATTACACAAAAACCTCCTCTTTGTTTACTTCAATTAACGAACTCCTGGCGACGGCACAGAATACGTATATTGAGGATAAAAAGCTTAGAATTTCGAGCAATCAAGAAAAGTCTGACCTTGAACTTTTGGACGACTACAAGAAAAGATTGGATTTGCTTAGTTCAATAAGAACCCAAGAAGAATCATTGAATATTCCAGATACAAATGATCTTTCCGCAATAGACGAAGTTTTAGAGAGAGCGAGACAGTAGTAGGGGTTATGACGGTTAGCTTTGAGTTTACCTAGTTTAGATTGTGAATCACTTCAAGAGACCTTAATAATCTTTTCCATTAGTTTTTAAATTCTTGGATTGTTTTTAAAAAAGCGACTAATAAATTGTTATTAGTCGCTTTTTTTGATTTGAATTACGGTTGAGTGTAGTAGGTGTGGCTCCAGTAGCCTCCAGTTTGATAGCCGGCAGCATAATCATCGAAACGCATGGTGGTAGTTCCGTATGCGGGGTCTTGGATTGTTATCTCTCTCCCATTATACCCAGTGATTGCCATGAAATGAGCGCCTCCTCCACTCCATGCTACTCTGGTACATATGGGTTTACCTTGATCAATTTCATTCTGAATTTCGGAGAGCGTCGCCATTGATGACGTATATGAGGAAAAGGACTTTGTATAAGTTAACGATCTATCTAAATACCCATAAATGTTGCATGGGCGCGGGCTACTACAGCAATTTCTGCCCGGGAGACACCCTGTGGCTGTATCACACTGAGTCCAAGAACCAGTGCCTAAGAGATTGCCCACAGACGTTCCCACAGCAGACCAGCACCAGTTCGACTCCAGTTGAAACTCCATAAAATGGGGAAGCTGATTTGCGTTAAAACCACCTGAAGCACTGCCTGCTGCTGGGATAGCAAAGTTCAGACTCTTAAAGTCCATCTTAGTCGGTAATACTCCCTGGTTTTTCATCTGAGGTGGCCAGGTCATGCCTTGAAGACCTCCACTACCACCGGACGGACCTGGATTCTGTTCCGAATTGCTTTGAAGCGTAACTACCTCGTCTTGCAAAGCCGACAAGAAAGCTTCTTGTTCGATGGGGACGAAATTTTCAAATTCTTGAAGACTGCTCGGCGGTACCAGATAAAAAATATCCGTTGCCGTCGTGCTATGCATCCAAAGACTAACGACGGTTAATGATGGAATTTGAAGAACACGTGGCTCGTAGTCATCATTAGAGTCTCCAAGGTTCTCCTCGGCGAGTAATAAAGCATCCATAATACCTACAGTCGCTGGACCAAAGCCGCTTGAAAGTACGCGAGCAGCGCCTGCTGAAGTGTCAAGTTGGACTTCACTGATGACATTGCTTGATTCAATGATCATATACTTCCAACTCCCCTCGAGAGCATTGTCTATGCTCATTGATTTAGAGTCTTCTAAATTCATGCTCCAAACCTGCAGACCATTTGAGGTGACTAAGTTTGCTTCATCTTGTTGAGAAAAAGTTCGAGCTCCTCCACTGGTTGAATTGTTTTGGCCATTGGATAGATGTGTTTGTATAAGTTGCGTTGCGCCTCCAGGCGCTTTATCAGAAAATTTTACGGTCATAAGATTTACCCTAATTTGCTAAAAATAAACGATTTATTGCAATAGTTAGGTGCGCTTTGGGGTACAAACCTCTCAGACCACCGCCGGGGTAGGCCGGACTTATCGTCTGAGGCTCAAATCAAATAGATCTTACTTTTCTTGGCCAATTCAGCAATCCCTACAAAACTCCAACATTTCTGAAACAGCCTTTATCGGACAGCTAAAGGATACTGTTTGTCATTAAAACAATACCAATAAGTCGCCTGCGTAATACGCGGCTTAACTTGTGATTGTTTCTTTGCTCACCCTATATCCTTGCCGAGGTAGATAATAATGATGCTCAAGATCGCTTCGCTGTCCACACATCTTTTTCAAGGCTTTATCAAGATGTTTGTAGCCGCTCTGCCTGTTTTGCCGCTTGCTTTGGTATCGAATGTGTCCAGTGCCATGGATCACTCCCATCATTGCTCAACTAATTCGCACACGGCGCCGTCGTTTGCGGCGACCAATTTGGCCACGCATACAGCCAGTAGGTCGGGGCGTTGGTCTGATGCCGCAACCTGGGGCGGAGCCATACCGGGAAATGGGGCAGCGGTGTTAATTCCTTCGGGAATTGAGGTGATCGTATCCCGCGAGTTAACTTCCCGCTTTGATCTTGTGCGCATCGATGGAACCCTGCGCTTTGATGAAGTTCAAGATACTTTGCTGCGTGTGGACACCATCTACAGTGCGTGCAGTGGAAGGTTGCAGATTGGTACGCAGGATCGGCCGATACGCGCCAATGTGACGGCCAATGTTGTGTTCATCGACAACGGCCCAGTGAGTGATTCCCAGCGATTGAGTCGAGGCGCAATATTGGCGGGCAGCACGTCAATCGTGGGCAGTTCGAAAACACATCGCGCGGTTATATCGCCCCATGCAAGACGCGGTGATACCAGTCTGACGCTTACCACGGTGCCAAGCGGGTGGACGGTGGGTGATCAGTTAGTCATAACCGGAACCCAGATTAATAATCCAGCCAGTGACGAGATTCGCACCATCACGGCAATATCAAATAATCGAGTTTCATTAAACGCACCGTTGAATCTTGATCACACAGCACCCCGACAAGATCTGAATGTGTATGTTGCAAACGTAACGCGCAACATTGAGTTCAGCTCCGAAAATATGGCCATACAACATCGCGGTCACATGATGTTTATGAACGCTGACGTCAATATTCAATACGCACGATTTACTGAGCTAGGGCGTACTGATAAAACCAGGCCCCTAAATGATGTACGGTTTGATTTTACCGACCCCGATAGTAGCGGCGACGACGCCCCAGAGGCGGCCAGAGTGGTGACATTGGGTGGCGCTAATGTGAGGGGCAGGTACGGGGTACATTTCCATCAAATTGGCACGCAACCCGGAAGCCCAGCAGCACATGTTCAGGGCGCGGTTGTTTTTAACGGCCCGGGCTGGGGCTATGTAAACCATTCTTCACACGTGAACTTTATCGATAACGTGTCGTATGGTTTGCAGGGTGCTGGGTTCTACACCGAAGCCGGCGACGAGATTGGCACCATGCAGGGCAATATCGCCATACGCAGTGTCAACCGATCGTTCCGGTTGGATGATCAAGGCGCCATTGACCCCGATTTGCGTGCGGATCATATGGACTATGGTCACGATGGCGATGGCTTTTGGTTAACTGGCCCTAGGGTGAGTATGATTAATAACGTGTCTGCGGGTGCTTCCGCACACGGCATCATCTACTGGACCGATGGCATTATGGAACCAACGCCAAGCACCACCACCAGAGTGTCTATTCCGGTAGCCACATTGCCCAATGCAAATTTAATACCTAATCGACAGTCTGTCCCGGTATGGTGGGCGCCACTAGCCGAAAACCGCGGCAACGAATCTTATGGCGCCACGATTGGGTACAGGATGCGCTATCTGCATGCTAAAAACTATCTGGGTCGTGATGAAGAAAGTGATTTTCACCGGTCGCCGCCACAGGCCTACATCAATACTCTGAACCCCAAAGTCCAAGATTTGACGGTTTGGGGCAGTCGCGATGGTGTCCTACTTAACTATAACGAGCGCCTGAGTTTGGTGGGTGCAAGGATTGTAGGCTTTGGTAGAAACGTCAGTGTTTTCAGCTTTAACGAGGGCACGGCGAAATCGGGCGTTGGCTTGGACGTTTCCAATGATTCTACCCATGGGCCGGCCAGCGTTTTAAACGTATCTGTCGAAGGTTTTGGTGTGGGGGTGGCCTTACCGGTGAACTCTCGATGGCAGTTTGATAATTTGCAGGCCACTAGCAACGGTCGCGACCTACTATTTATAGAGCCCGAAAATGCCGATACACAAATCGTGTTCAGTCGATTAACGCACGCGAGTTTCTCAATCCACGATCAAGAAGATGCTACGGCATTCCCTGCTCACGCAAGTGTAAGCCAATCTCCAGTCAGCGGTACGCCAGCGACCACTCCTTCTGTGCCTTCCGATAGCACATCAACAACTCAGCAGGCACTTCCGGCGATTATCACCATGTTGCTACTGAGTGACTCCTAATCGGATTTGTATTCTAGAGCTAAGTGCAATTTTTAAATCTACAAACACACACTTTGACCGAGCAGCTGTTTATTATGAATGGGCCGAACATTGATCAGAGATTCCTAACGTGTTCGGCCCGAATTTAACAAAGGCTTTTGACCTGATCCAAGAACGATCAGGCAGCCCGGCGTTTTGCGAAGTATTTGACTAAGTCGCTGTGTCCACCAATGTGATGGTCACCAAAAAAGATCTGCGGTACGGTAAAACGGCCGCTGCGGTCAATCATTTCTTGCAGCTTGGCATCGTCGCCTTGAACATCGTGCTCAAGGAAGCTTATACCGCGAGCGGTCAGCATCTGTTTGGCGGCACGGCAATAAGGACAGTAGTCTTTGGTGTAGATGGTTACCTTTTTCATAATAAGCTCCGATAAGGTTACGCTTGATGTATCTCAGTTTAGGGGCGGGTGGGACGCTTATCTATGCTCATATCGCTTGGATTTATGTCCAATACTCTTGACGAAAATTAACGTGACGCAATGATGCAGGAAAATACGGTATGCTTTGCGGGTGCGCCCTTGTTAGCTGACTTGCGAATCCGTCAGTGCGCAGTTGGGCTTAAGAGAAATAATCTAATAAGAAACTTGTTATGAAATTAAAAAAACACGTCGCGGTCACCCTGCTCGCCTTGGGGCTGACAACCGCTTGCCAACCATCTACTGAAACCAAGGAAGTAACTGATGCCGAGGTTAAACCAGCGGTTGAACAGAAAGCTGCCCCTGCTGTTGAAGAGGCAGCCGCCGCCCCTGAACTAGGTTCATTTGGTGTTGATCTGGCGTCCATCGATTCAAGCGTTAAGCCCGGCGATAACTTCTTTAAATACGTGAACGGTACTTGGCTGAAAGAAACTGAGATCCCCGCCGACAAGTCACGATTCGGATCATTCGATTTGTTGCGCGATCGCTCTGATGTGAACGTTAAGGCGATTATCGAGGCAGCCGCTGCCAAGCAAGCAGAGAAAGGGTCAGAAGAACAAAAGATTGGTGACTTTTACGCAGCCTTTCTAGATACCGACACCATCGAAGCCAAAGGCATGGCGCCGATCCAGGCTGACTTAGATCGCATCGCCGCGGTACAAAGCCATGATGATGTGGCTAAGTTGATGGGTGACCCAACCATGGATGTAAACACAATTTTGTCGGGTTGGGTGGATGTCGATTTCAAAGATATCGAGAATTATATTTTCTACGTAACCCAATCTGGGCTCGGCATGGCCAGAGCCAATTATCGTGACGAGGGTGAAAACTTTGATCGTTACCGAGCCGGCTACGTAGAGTTACTAGAGAAGATGTTGGCGGTATCCGGTGTTGAGGACGCTACTGATCGTGCTGCCAAAGTAATGGCGTTCGAAACAGCGCTGGCCGAAGTGCACTGGGAACCAAAAAAGCGTCGTCAGCGTGATTTAACGTATAACAAAATGACCACCGAAGAAATGCAGACCTTTATGGCTGGATTTCCCGTAGCGGAAGTTTTGAAAGCTTCAGGCCTTGATGATCAAAAAGCATTTGTAGTGCGCGAGACCGATGCGCTGCAAAACTCAGCTAAGCTATTTGCTGAAACGCCGGTGGATGTTTTGAAGGACTATCTGACAGTGCATTTGTTGATTGGCAATTCGGCGTATTTGCCTAAAGAAATCGACGAAGCCACGTTTGCTTTCTATGGCAAAACGCTTCGTGGACAAGAAGAGCAGCGTGACCGTTGGAAGCGTGCAGTAAGCCAGATTGATGCCTACATGGGTGAGATGGTTGGCAAGGTGTACGTTGATAAGCACTTTCCGCCGTCGTCTAAATCACAAATGAGTGAGCTGGTTGAAAACCTTCGTGCCGTATTCAAAGAGGGCATCGATAACTTGGAGTGGATGGGTGACGCTACCAAAGTAGAAGCTCAAGAGAAGCTGCGCAAGTTTAATCCAAAAATCGGTTACCCTGATGAGTGGACCGATTACTCAACGCTGCAGGTTGATCGTGATGATTTGATCGGCACCGTTAAGTCGGCCAATGCATGGCAGTTTAATGACATGCTTAGCAAATTGGGTGGTCCAATTGACCGCGGCGAATGGGGCATGAACCCACAGACAGTAAATGCGTATTACCGTCCATCGCTTAATGAAATTGTGTTCCCGGCGGCCATTTTGCAAGCGCCGTTCTTTGATCCAAATGCCGATCCTGCCGTTAACTACGGCGGCATTGGTGCAGTGATTGGGCACGAAATGGGCCATGGTTTTGATGATCAAGGACGCAAAACTGATGGCAACGGTGAACAACGTGATTGGTGGACAGAGCAAGACGCCGCCAACTACACGGAGCGCGCCAAAGCCTTTGCGGCGCAATACAGCCAGTACGAGCCACTACCTGGTGAGTTTATTAATGGCGAACTTTCCCTAGGCGAAAACATTGGTGACTTAACGGGTATTACCATGGCCTATGCGGCGTACAAGCGCTCACTTGGTGGTGAAGAAGCCCCGGTTATCGACGGTCTAACGGGTGACCAGCGTTTCTTTATGGCCTACGCGCAAATCTGGAAAGGCATGTACCGCGAAGACGCCATGCGTTCTCAATTAAAAAATGGCCCGCATAGCCCAGTTGAGTACCGAGCTAACGGCATCGTGCGAAACTTTGATGCTTGGTACACCGCCTTTGATGTGAAGCCGGAAGATGCGTTGTATTTGGCGCCGGAAGATCGCGTCAAAATTTGGTAGTAATACTGCTCATACCCAAAGATCGCTTTGGAATGAGCATTTAGCTTTTTAATTCTTAAAAGCTTAAAACGTTATCCGCAGATAGTTGATAACTATCTGCGGGTCATCTAATAACTTAGTTTCCAAATCCTTTTTACCGATCGCTTTTGTTCTGAGAGCGTTTTCTTATAGCTGCGCTCTGATTGCTGCTAAGGTTGCGTGCACTGAGTTGTAGTCATGCGGTATTTGAATAACCTGTCCATCTTTCAGCAACACCAAACTCGGAAAGCTCCTTGCGCCTAGCTCTTGGGTAATCTGCAATTGTTCAGCGAAGAGCGTATTGGTGGTCTCAGAATTCAACTGATCAGAAAATTTGTCTTTGTCTAAACCAATACTTTCTGCCACGTCGATAAGGGTTGAATCATCCGAGGGGTTTTTGGCATTTAAATAATAAGCATATTGAATGCCTAAGATCATTTCCTTTTCTTTATTTGGGTTCATCAGTTTGGCGGCTAGCACGGCTCGACAGGCTGGGTAGGTCGAGCGTCTGGGTTCGCAGTTTTCCCAAAAGTCATAATTAAATTCAGTACCTGGAATGTGCTGTTGGATTCGTCGCCAATAGCTCGGGATCGTGGCTTTCATTTCAGCCGACATTGGATCATTTGAATCGGGTGCTAAGCCGCCGACCAGATACTCTACAGTCAGACTTTTTTCATCAGCTAGAATGGCTTCCACTTGAGTCCACGTCTTGTGAAATCCCCAGCACCAACTGCACATGGGGTCGTGTACGTAGTAAAGCGTCGTTACATTGTGGGTTTTCATGTGTGAACTAGGGCTGATTCGATGAATATCCTCATAAGGGCGAGTTTGACAAGATTGGACGGTTCAGTCGATTAAATGAATGGTCTTTGTTAATCGAATTAAGCTAACTAAACTCGGAGAACGCTCAGATTCAGCGTAGGTATCGCCCTCGATTTTTAGCGCGCTGTAGATAACGTCGTACTTCAAATCCCATTTGCCGCTGGTGCGTTTCCAGGGAGACTTGAGCTGTCCTTGAGCAACAAGACCTGGGTAGGCCGCTATCTCGGCGTTACCAATCAGATATTTGGTTACACTTTTATTCGTTACCGGATGCTTAAAAGTAACTCGCAAATAGTCGATGTAGGTTTCAGTCTCGGCGACTGAGATGCAATTGCCAATACCCGATTCCCGTAACAGGTAAGCCTCCACCTGCAACGTCATGTTGTACGGTAGGGTGATCGATCCGGTTTTCCTTTTTGCGGAGCCCACTAAGGCTAAGTCTCCATCTTGAGACACGCTGAACGAGCTGCCATTTGGGCGCCGGTCATCACCGCCGGGACTGTTAAGCCCAAAGGCTTTGACGGACATTTTTAGGTGACAATCCTTGTCGGCTTGATTGTGTCGATATCCGAATGAGTAGCTTGCTGAGACTGTTGATTCCTTTGGCGCGCAGTTTGTGCTGCTGACTCGAGGTCCGGATGTACCTATCCAAATCTTGTCAGGCGCGTTTTCATCTTCCAGCATGGCCCAGCTTTTGGCGCGGCAATCGGCATTTCCCCAGAAGAAGGCGGGGTAAGTGACTTGAACCTTCTTGACGCAGGGGTGCGATGAATTCAATCCGATAATAAAGCCCGAGCCAGTGTAGCAATACGGCACCGAACTCTCGGTATACCCACCACCATAAGTGTTGTGGTGGTCAAATCGAGTGTAAAGAGGCACGCCACTGCCCAACCCAGCGCCTCCGATTATCTTGCCGGGATAGCGAATCGATAACGACGGTTTCAGACCGTTAAAGCCATCCCCCGTGTAGTCTCTAACTTCATCGTTTTCCCAAGTAATACCAACCATATTATTGGTCAGCTTTTGTATGTAACCCGCAGCGCCCATCTTGCTGGGTTTCATATCCGGTGTATCGTCAATCTTAATTGTTGTTCGCGCAGCCTGTCCGAAGGCGAAGAAATGATAGTTTTCAAACCCATCGACACCCAATACGCGATCAGCGGCCAATGCAACTCCGTGTGACCCTTTGCTGTGACCGTATACTCTGACGCTTTCGGGCTGAATACGTTCTTTTAAAACACGCAAAACTACACCAAGGATGTCTCTAGATTTTCGCACTCCGCGGTCGTAGTTGATCGTATCGAGTGGGCTTGCAGGGCTATAGCCGATCGAAATAGTTCCGCGGTTGTCGCTTTCAAGTCCTAAGTCATTATCACCAGGAAATACCAGAGCAGCGAATTGCTTGGGGTTGCCGTCTTCCTGATTAGTGCCGCCAATGATGATATCGATCTCAGTTCGACAGCCAAGAGGCAGAGCCTGTTTGATTAGCCTCTCTACGCAGTTGTCCACATTTTCGTTACCACAAATTAGTGGCTTGTTCGATACACCGGTTAGGTGGTCAAGATCGATAATAGCGACGTGATCTCGATACTCGAACGTTTCAACCGACTCTACTTCGGCTTGATGACAGGTTTCAGGTATGGGTTCAGACGAGACTTCGGACTCATCCTGGATCAGAAGAGACAGCATGACGGGAATAAAGCCAAGTAAATCTGTTTTGTGCTGAGCTTGGGCCTCTCTGACATGCCCTAATAGCAAGCAAAAAATTACTGATAACAGTAAAAACAGGCGACCTGTTTTATGGAACTTGTATTCACCAGAAGATGAGGTGGGGGAATACTCTGTAGTTTTGTAGGGTAAGTTCATGATAGCGGTACTTGGCAGTTGCATGTCTGTTTATGTATCACTATAAGGAACTTAAATCAATTAATTACCAAAAGTATAATACAAAGGTACTATTTTTGATGGGTAGTTCGCGGGGTTAAACCTCTATTTGACGATACTGATGTCGAAGCAATACTCGCCTGATCGGCCACTTTCCTAGTTCGCAGCGGACTGGTTTGTGAGAGTTAGGTCGAGATCTTGACTCGCTGTGCTGAACTTTTTTGTAAACTATCCATCATCTAATTTAGTTAACCGCACGAGCTGATGACATTTCTTAAGTATCCAGTTTTCAGAGTATCCGCCGGAGCGTATGAGTTCACTTTGACGTTTGGTTGGCTATTAACCTTATTGGTAACGCTGCCGCTTTTGGCGCGTCTGGGCTTCTGGCAACTTGAAAGGGCGGGCGAGCGACAACAAGCTCGGGATGATTTAGATAAGGTTATGGCACAAGCCCCGGTAAATCTGGGCAGCATTCAAGACAGTGACACCGACGCCAAAATGATGCGCGTGCTAGCGTCGGGCAAGCTGGATTGGTCGCGCCAGTTCTTATTGGAGAATCAAGTCCACAATACCGTTACAGGATATGAAGTCCTGGTTCCCCTGATATACGAACCTGGAAAAGCGATTTTGCTGAGTCGAGGTTGGATTCCATCAACGCCAGGCGACAAGCCAAACCTAACGCAACCGGATAAGGTTGCTTCCGATGCAGAAATTACCGGTTTAGCCGTGATACCTAAAGCTAGGCTGTCAGACTATCAACGCGATATCTTGAAGCAGACCAAAGGGTATCAAGAGATGAATGATAACCCCCAGCTTGCTGATTGGCCGGTAATCATCCCAGAAGAAGATTTTACCGTACTGGCATCGCTGTTGGAGCTGGAGTTAATGCCGCGCGTTCTTCAACCTCAACAAGACTTAGAGTTTGGCTTTCGACGAGTATGGCAACCCAGTTTGCGAGGACCAGCCGTCAACTATGGGTATGCGGCGCAGTGGTTTGGCATGATTGTCTTGTTATTGGGTCTGATGGTTTGGTTTAACACGCGGAAAGTTTAAAGTTGGAGCTCAGGTAGGCGGTCTTTGACAGAATTTAAAGTGCTTAGCTGCTAGCCTTCAGGTATGAAAGCACTTAAAACATTCTCCGCATTCTTTTTCCTTTTACTCGCACTCTCAGGGTGTGCGACAAAAGCGCCCATGCCAACTGTTGAATCTGTTGATCTCAATCGATTTATGGGGGATTGGTATGTGATTGCCAATATTCCGACGTTCTTAGAACGCGATGCCTACAACGCGATCGAGACATACGAGCTAGACGAGGATGGCAATGTGCCGACTACGTTTACCTTTAACAAAGGCGGCTTTGATGGCCCATTGAAGACCTACAACCCTAAGGGCTTTATAAAGGACGATGGCAGCAACGCACTCTGGGGTATGCAGTTTATTTGGCCGATCAAGGCAGACTATCGAATCGTTTACCTAAGCGAAGATTATCAAAGAGTTATTATTGGCAGAAAAGCTAGAGACTATGTATGGCTAATGGCACGGACGCCAACAATCAGTGACGCCGATTACAAAGCGGCAATAACCAGAATCACCGAGCTCGGTTACGATCCAACAAAGATTCGTAAGGTGCCGCAGCAGTTAGACGACAGACCTTGATTCTTGTCACATTTCGCGGAGTACGCGTTTTAGGATCTTGCCTGAGGCATTGCGCGGTATTTCATCGATAAATCGATATTCCTTGGGAATTTTGTACCCTGCTAATCTGGCTTTACAGTGCTCTATCAGTTCAGGGGCCAATTTTTCGTTGTCTCGCTCAACAACACAAAATGCTAAGGGAACTTCGCCGTAAGTATCGTTTGGTGTGCCAACCACCGCCACATCCTTAATAGCCTCGTGCGCCATGAGTACATTCTCAAGCTCGGCCGGATAGATGTTCTCGCCTCCGCTGACGATCATGTCTTTGATTCGATCATTCAAAAAGAGGTAGCCGTCTTCATCTAAATAGCCACCATCACCCGTGAAGTACCAACCATCCTCAAATACTTCTGAAGTGGCCTCCGGTTGCTTGCTATACCCCAGCATGGCGTATGGTGCGCGAACACACACCTCCCCGGATTCGCCTTGTTCCAGCACGACTCGAGTGTCTGGGTCGACAATTTTTAGTTCCACAAAAGGCCCAGCTTTACCCGCAGATCGAAGAAGATCGGGTCTTCCATTCAGCGCTAGATGATGATCTTCCACCGTGAGGAAAGTGGCTGAAGCAACCATTTCTGTCATACCGAAGCATTGTTGAAAGTTGCATTGAAAAACATCAATTGCTTGCTCTAATACAGATACGCTTATCGGCGATGCGCCATAGAGAACTTTTTCCAAACTAGAAAAGTCGTATTTATCTATATCTGGAACAAAGGCAAGACATGCTTGAATCATTGCTGGCACCATAACGATATCCTTCGCCTTCTCTTTGACTATTGTCTGAACAACCTCTATCGGTTCAAACTCTCGCATGACAACGAGTGTTCGACCAGTACACAATCCAAGTACTGCGGAACAAAGAGCGGCAGCATGGTAAAGAGGAGCTACAACGATATGGGTATCGCCGGGGTTTGCTCTCTGTGGTAACAACATTATTTGAACCATAAAGAGAGCCAATTGTTGTTGCGTGATCAATACACCTTTGGGAAATCCGGTGGTCCCTGACGTATACATTTGGTAGACAATGTTTTCAGGCTGCTGTGAGGCTTCCCAAGAGCTGAGAGAGTCGTTCTCAGTGGATTCGGAGCAGAACTGACTTATGTTTTTATGGTCGATGGAGGATGCTTCCTCCAAATACACCCGCGATTCAAGTGTATCGACGGATATTGAATCTAACATTTCGCCAAACGGATTCTGTTCAGTGAATATTAGTTTAGCCTCCGATTGATCGAGAATGTACTTGAGCTCGGTCGCCGTTAATCGAAAGTTAATAGGCACGTAAATTGCCCCGAGTTTCATTGTTGCAAGCAATAAAACTAGCTGGTAAGGATGGTTTAAACACAGTACGGCAACGCGGTCTCCCTTTGCGATTCCGTTAGCACTCATCGCGTTGGCAAGTTGATTTGCACGATGGTCTAGATGCCCATAGCTGTATTGGATTTGGCTTGTCTTTATGGCGAGCCTTTCTGGATTAGTACTTACAAAGTAGTCGAACATTTCCAGAGCGGTAATTGACGCTCTGCGACCTGGGTTTTGAAATTGCATTTACCTTCCTCCAATGATTGGATGTTAGTTCTGAGTCACTGTACCTCGAATATTGCGTATTTGACCCCGCTTGGTGATTGGCTTCCTTTTCCTATGAATAATCTTTGATTGAGTCTACTTAGCCGACTTGAGGACGTCTCGAATTTCAATACAGTACGTATGTAGCATTGATTCTCGTTTAACAATTCACCTTTGTAGTATTTTCTAAGAGATGGCTCATCAGCCCAGAAAACTCCTTGATAGCTAGTATAAATTAGCTCATTTTCTGCCGTCTTCAGGGTGAGTCTTACGTCTATCTCAAAGTTGCCATCTGGGTTTATCGAGACCCAGTCGGCACCGCCAGGGAGTACCAAACCTTTCATCGTAGGACCTTCAAATCGTCCGCCACTGATGGGCACAATGGTTCTCTTCTTTGTGCCCACTTCACCAATTGGCTGAATTTGAGTGCGATCAAGATTCAGATGAAGATCAAAAGCCCATTCGCTACTAAGCTCGCTCGTGTTCATGAAAGTCTCTTGTAAAAGGTGGTTTTTTATTCAGCTAGATCAATACCAAAAATTTCACTGAATTCCTGCATATAAATTTGATCACTCATTTCCCTGCCTAGTGAAATCCATTGATCACTAATGTTCCTTTGCCGTGCTTCATAGATTCTCTTTGCGCTGTCTCCCACAGGCCAACGTAACTGCTGATCATTGCTTTCAATTGATTTGAGTATCGAGTTTGTTACATCGTCAATGGTTGCAGGTTTGCGCATGCCAGCAGAAAACATTTTTGAGGATTTTTTCATCAGATCGATGTAAGGCGATTCCGGATCAAAATAAGTGTTCTTACTCGCGTTCTTAAAAATTTCGGTCATTACGACATTAGGTTCTATATTGATTACCTTAATGTTGAATCTAACCAGCTCATGGGCGAGCGCCTCACCAAGGCATTCGACTGCCCACTTTGAAGCTGAATAGGCAACTTGATTTGGGCAGGCCATTAGACCGGCTGCTGAGGATATGTTTACGATTGCGCCTTGCTGTCTTTCTCGCATACCCTTAACCACGGCCTTTATGCAACGCACGACCCCGAAATAATTGGTTTCAAATATCCTTTTGTGATCTTCCTCAGTGGTGAATTCCAGCGGTGCAGCTCCGGCTATACCCGCATTATTGATCAGTACATCAATCGGATTCGAAGCTTGGATCTCCTCAAAAGCTGTTTGGACGGATTCGACATCACATACGTCGATCTCGACTGGCGTGATAGAAAGATTCTCGGTCGCAGCTTGCTCCATCAGTGCATCAGCCTTTTGGAGATTGCGCATGCCAGCATAAACTTGATATCCACGCCTGGCGAGTTGAAGACTGGTGGCAAGTCCGATACCAGAGGTGGTTCCTGTAACGACCGCGGTTTGCATATTTTTTCTCCTGTTAGTTTGATTTTGGATGGTATTGGAGTGATTTACTTTGCCTACTCATTTTCGAACATGTATTCCTCTAAGGTTTTATGGAAGTGACGAATGCGACTTTCTTGGTAAACCGACATGGTCGCACCTGGTTTTTTTGCTGCTCGAATGCCTCGCTGTATGCGCTTGAGATTCTCTGTGTCTTGATCGGTAACATCCGCTGCTGAGCCCATTCCCGGCACTTTATGCCAAGAGTCCTCTAAACCTACGATCGTGGGCTTTGGGCTAGGAGGGTGGGTGCCATCTTCGTTTTTGGAGAACAGCATCATGATTTCCATTAAGCACTCTTCGGGGTTATCGCCGTTTGGTCTAAAACGGTAGACTAATGGCGTTGCTTGGCCTGCCCAGGGGCCCAGATTTGGAAACAAAAAATATTGGATTAAGTCCACGGCCTCGCACGTAGACAGAGAAGAAAAATCCCGGCCCGTCGATGAGGAAAAACGGGCTCTGGCGTGATCGGCCATTCTTTCTCGCGCTGATTCACCTTCATTTAAATTGATCTCTGCGCTTGCGTAAAACTCCATATCTCGTTGCATGGCGTCCACAATTTTTTGTTGAGGGTAGTCACCCAGCGCAGGGCTGGCCACTCCTTCAGGCATGATAAATCTGTTCACGTGTCGACCGTCAAAAACGTCGTATTGCGTATTTGTATCTGCGGTGTATTCAACGCTCTGCGGATGGGTGGCTGCGATATGCATTCCTTCCATAAACGCTTCTTGAGCAAGCTTCCAGTTACAGGGGAGTATCTTGCCTCCATGCACTGCCTTGTAGCGATTTTCCATGTCAAATGCTTTGAAATGATCGGGTAGGCATTCGAGATAGTCTTCTAGCGGTTCGCAGTTTTCATCAAAGTTGACAAAAACAAATCCAGCCCAGATATCTACCTTCACCTCTGGTAGGGCAAAGTTTTTAAAGTCAATTTGAGGAAAATCCCACGCTGTGGGCACACCAGAAAGCTTACCCTTTAAGTTCCAGCTCATACCGTGTACAGGGCACTTGATGTTGTTAACGTTACCTCGTTCAGTGCACAAAATGGTGCCGCGATGTAAGCATGAGTTTATGTAGCCCTTGATATCGCTCTCTTCCGGTCCACTTCTCACAACCAAAACAGAGTCGTGAACTATCTCATAGACCTCTATGTCTCCTACATTTGGGATGTCCTCAACTCGGCAGGCCATTTGCCAAGTCTTTTGCCAGACATTTTGTATTTCTTTTTCATGCCACTCGCGAGAATAATAACGATCAAGGGAAATATCTTCTCGCCCCATATCTTTGGGGGATTGCAGCTTAAGTATTTCCGGTGGTGGCACGCGATCAGCATCCAAAATTTCTTGAACGTCTTTGCCTTGACGCTTTTTAAGCAAAGAATTAATTGTCATTCGGCAGGCTCCGTTACTTTTCTGTGAGATTAATTCGGATCGAAATTTGTTTGGCACCTTAGGTGCATAATGCAAGTTAGATTACATTTAGTCAGGTGCATAGTGCAAGTAATTATTCTAAAATAGTGCGAATTTACTTATTAACTGCGGGGCGTATACCTCTTCTCCAGCGTGGTATGCTTCTAGCTAGATAGCAATATCAACTGTTAACAAGCGATCAAAGTGAAGCGCCCAACCCCCAATCAGAATTCAGAAATCAGCTATAAACCGTCGAGAACAGTTGAGTTAGACCCCATTCTTATAAACGAAGTCCTAATAGCCGTGAGGCAGGCTGCGGATCTGCTTTGTGACCGCTGGACATTGCTGGTGCTTTTGATGCTGCTTACAGACTGCCGACGCTATTCCCAAATAAAGTCGCGTCTTAACATTTCCACTCGTGCGCTGAATAACAGACTTGCTTTGTTAGAGGATCATAAGTTAATTCAACGTGTGCAATACATGAGCAAGCCACCACGCTATGAGTATGTGTTGCTCGATGCCGGGAAAGACTGTTTTAAGATATTTCAGAGCTTTGTGACGTGGGAAAATGAATGGCGCATATCGGAGTCAGCAGCGAAGGAGGGCCTTGTAGTTAGCATCGTACACAAAGTCTGTGGAACCAATATATCTGCTCAAAAACCAGAATGTACTAAGTGTCATGCTAGCGTTTATTCTGCTAACCAAATAAGTCTTGATACGAAAGTTAAAAAGAAGTCTGATATTCCGTATAAAAAGAGCCAGTATCGTCGAACAACTCAAAGGGGACTCCAGTCACAGGAGGCTAGTGTCTATCCGCTTTATGATACAACTCAGATTTTTGGCGATAAATGGACGATAGAGATCGTAGTTTGCGCGTTTATGGGAATAAGCACGTTCAGTGGTTTTCAGTCCGCAACTGGAATAGCCACTAATATTCTTTCTGATCGTTTACGCAGTTTGGTATCGAATAGAATCTTCTCACTTTCTGGAGTCCAGGCAGAATCTGATAGAGAGTATCTTCTAACAGATAGAGGCTTAGACCTATACGCTACACTGGTGATAATCGAAGCTTGGGCGGACAAATGGCTTTCATCTCGATCGCAGTCTCCGTTAGTGTTGATTCACAACGCGTGCGAGACGAAGCTGTCTCTTCAAGTGCTTTGTCAAAGTTGTGGCTGTCAGGCGGAATATGAAAACTGCTCAATCCAAATTAGTAATCTATTGCCTAAAAGTATTTAATCCATTTGAAGTTCATTTGAACTAACTCCGCTTAAGCTGTTCCACATCGTTTATGAATATTTATGTGGAACAGTATGAGAGTTGTATCAAAATCGTTTTATGTTGGCCTGCTCATCTGGGCTTTGTCGATTGCTGCGGTATCGGCTAAAACAGCACCAAAGTCTGAACAGACACACATTAATCTAAACTCGGATCTGGCGCAGGCCTATGTTGAACAATGGTTCTCGATCGACACCAGAGAGCCCCTAAAATTGAGCCAGTCTTCGAGTGAAGAGACTCCGTTTGGAAGCCGGAAGATACTGCGCTTTAGTAGCGACGATGGTCAGGCGGTTAATGGAACAATTGCCTTTCCAAGCAATCAGGCCAGCGCCAATAAGCTCGCCTTGATATTGCATCCAATGGGCACGGACCAGAGTTTTTGGTGGAGTGATAAAAGCCCACTTGAAGCACACAAACTAACACAACTGTTATTGCGAGCAGGCTATACGGTATTAAGCTTGGATGCGAGGGCTCACGGAGAGCGAAGCCGCGAGGGTTTCGGCCCACGAGAGCTGTTAAAGCGAGCGCACTCGGATGCGCCTCGAATTTACATTGATACCATCATCGGTTCGATACGTGACTATCGTATTGCGCTTGGCTGGGCTACGGAAATCATAAAGCCAGAGGAAGTGTTGGTGGTTGGTTACAGCATGGGCGCGCAAATGAGCTTACTGTTATCCGCCTTCGAACCCAATATCGACCATGTCATCGCCATGGTACCACCCTTTGTTGGTTCGCCAACATCGCCAGTTGCACCGCGCCAACATAATCACAGGATAAAGGCGGCCAAGGTGCTCTGGTTGGCGGGTATCAATGATCCACACTCGGCTCAACAAGATACGCAGCTTGCTTTTGATCGAATTCAATCAAGTAAAAAATCCTTGGTGTGGTTTGAATCTGGCCACAGACTGCCAGTGGAGTATTTGGATACAGTAGCCAATTTTGTTGAGTCACTACAGCAAGGAGGTGCTCGATGAGTTCGTTACTCGAAGTTAGCTCGGTGAGTCGCCAGGTGGCCACAAAATCAGGCCCGCTCACAATTCTTAAAGACATTAATTTGAACGTGGCTCAGGGCGAGTCGTTAGCAATTCAGGGGGCCTCAGGAAGCGGAAAATCAACCTTGCTTGGTGTGTTAGCTGGCCTAGATTTACCTCAGTCTGGTTCGGTGATAGTCGACGGTATTGATATCACTCAGCTAGGGGAAGACGAAAGAGCCATGCTTAGAGCCAATCAAGTTGGTTTTGTGTTTCAGTCATTTTACTTGGTTGATGACCTTACCGCGCTTGAGAACATTGCGTTACCGCTCGAGCTATTTGGCGCCGCGGATGCGAAGCAAACGGCGAAGCAATGGCTCCAAAATTTGGGCTTAGGTGAACGAAGAAACCATCGGCCAGCGCAGCTATCAGGCGGTGAACAACAACGCGTCGCTCTAGGTAGAGCCTTTGCTGTTGAACCGACTTTATTGTTTGCTGACGAGCCGACAGCGAACCTTGATAACGCAACTTCAGAGCGGGTGTTAGATCAGCTGTTTACTCTGCAGAGTGAACACAATACCACCATGATTATTGCTACTCACGATGACCATCTGGCTAAGCGCTGTGATCGTCGTTTATGTTTACAAGCTGGCACATTGGTGGAGGGATAGCCATATGGTCAGTGTAAAACAGATTGTGGTAATCATGCGCTATCTCGGTTTGCGCGCACTTCGTCAAAAGGCCAATGCATTGTTGGCTATGTGTATTCTGGTTTGTTCTACTATTGCCGCAGCATTGGGCTTTTTTTCCAACAGCGTACAAACGGCTTTGGATTCAGATATTGCTAATTATCTGGGTGCGCCGATGGTGCTGCGATCCGATGCGCCGGTATTGATTGAAGCCGATCCAATCTTGGCAGTACAGGGCTTGGATCAGCCCGTATTCACCGTCAGTTATACCATTGGGGCTTTATCGGCCAACGGTTATCAAAGCGTTTCACTCAAGGCAGTTTCTTCAGGATACCCCTTACAAGGGGACCTGATTGTGCAAAATGGTAGTGTCGAATCGCAAGTGTCTGCATTGCAATTGTCCGATGGTGAGGTATGGATGGATCAACGCGCGCTCGACGAGCTACAGCTTGCCATCGGAGGATTGGTGCAGATAGGGCGCGCGCAACTTAAAGTAGCCGGTGTGATTGTGCATGAACCGGACAAACTCACCCAATTACAACATGCGTTACCCCGAGCCATGGTGAACCACACCACACTGGCGAACACCGGGGTTGCCCTTGGCAATAGCCGAGGGGAGCATCGAGTTTTACTCTCAGGATCTGAGGCTAGCTTGAAACAGATTGAGACCGCAGTTCAAGCCAGGTCGAAAAGTGTAGAGATACTAAAACCAGGCAAAGGACGGCATCCGTTCTCGCGTATTAGTCTGCGAGCCGAGCGGCTGCTTAACGTGATCTTGGTGCTAATCTTGTTGATGTGCGGCGGTGCCGCGGCAAGTTTGGCCTCTCACACGGTACAGAACTACGCAATGCCAGCCACGGTGCTCAGATGCATGGGTGTTAAGCGCAAGGCCGTGGCTTGGGCTTTGTGCCTACAACTTATAGGTTTATCAATTGTCGTCGGCTTAGTCGGTTGCTTGTTGGCTTGGCTCTTGCAACCCCTGCTGAATCAGGTGATGGAACCTCATATGCGTTTATCGGTCGCGCCGGTTAGCCTTGCCGATTTGATAGCCCCAGTAGGAATTGGCGTGGTCACTGTGATAGCGTTTGTCGTACCCAAACTTCAACAGCTTGGTTCAATATCCGTCAGCAGTGTCCTGCGTGGTCAAACGCAATTGCCAAAGCGAGGATTGGTGGTGATCTCGCTTGGCGTAATGACGGTGTTTGGGCTGTTATGGATTAACAGTGACAATATGCAGTTAACCATCATGCTGGTCGGTGGTGTTGCTGCTGTGACACTGTTATCAATCGGTTTTGGGTGGATACTCAGTCAGATTTCTTCACAGTGTTATCGTTTTTTCCAAGGGCCGATTAAAGTGGCTGTTCGCTCAATTGGCCGATCCTCTCGCAGGCATATTACGTCACTAGTATGCGTGGCAATCGCTATGATGGCGGTGTTGATGACCGTCACTCTACGAGGTAACTTTTTGGACCTCTTGCAAGTGCAGATGCTGGAGACCGACGGTAACTATATCTTTACTGGATTGCCAGCAGAGCAGCAATCCGGGTTTGCTCAGGTGGTTGAGGACATGGGCGCACAAGTTAAAAGTATGCATCCCACTGTATCAGCTAAGCTTATTTCCATAAACGGAGTGGAAATTGATAAAGCGCTCAATAAGGAGAGTGAAACACGGGAAGAGACTCGTTCTCGAGTCCGCCTTTCTTGGGCCAATAGTTTGCCGGATAACAATCGTTTATTAGAAGGAAGGTGGCCCAGCATTGGCAGCAATGAAGTATCGGTGGAGTCGGAAGTCATGACCGATCTGGGTTTGTCTTTAGGAGACGCCTTGGGTTTTCGAGTGGGAGAACAAATTTACACAGCAAAAATTACCAGCCGACGAGAGTACAAAGGTGGTGGTTCAAGAATGATGTTCTGGTTTATGTTTGGCCAGGATGCACTGAAGGGATTTGAACAACACCGAATGGGGGGCGTATTAATTAATGATCAAGCTCCATTGATTTTGAGCCGGCTGGCAAAGGAATTCTCTCAGGTAAGAATCACCAATTTGGAGCGTCAATTGTCGGGTATCAGAGATATCATGATCGTTATAACGCGTCTAATGAACACCACGCTATTGTTACTTTTTTGCGGTGCCTTGGTGGTGATTGTGGCAACGTCATTTGTCTCCTCGGTTAATCGTGATAAACAATCACAGTTAATGCGAGCACTTGGCCTTCGAAGATCGCAGGTTTACGCCATGAATATTGTTGAGCAAGCCGTGATTGGTTTAGTCGCCTGCGCGGTTGGTGTGATGGGCGTTCAGCTGATCTCTGGAGCCTTGTTTCAAAATCTGTTTGCGTTACCGTATCAGCTTGATTGGGTTCGGGCGATTAGCTTGACTAGCATCATCTGTTTCACTTTTGTTTTGATTGGAACGTGGTTTGCCTTTCAGCAATTACGGAAACCTGTCAGACTGAGTTAGAGTTTCCCCATGGATCAAACAATGCGACTTCTTATTATCGAAGACAATCCTGATATTGCTGGAAGCGTCGGCGACTTTTTAGAAATTCAAGGCCACGTTGTAGATTTTGCTAGTGATGGCGTAATGGGGCTTAATTTGGCGGTTGAGAACTCATTTGATGCAATCATTTTGGATATTAACCTGCCCAGAATGGATGGTTTCGAGGTTTGCCGTCAGTTGCGCGAAGATCACAAATCGGACATTCCCATATTGATGCTCACAGCGCGTGATTCTTTGGCCGATAAAGTGACCGGCTTTCAGATGGGGGCTTGGGATTACTTGGTAAAGCCGTTTGAACTACAGGAATTGTCCTTGCGCCTTGATGCGTTAAAGCTAAGACAAGAACCCAGTCGCAGTCGCGAGCTCACCGTATCTGACTTGAGTCTCGATTTAGAGTCATGGCAAGCTTATCGGCAAGGCAAATTGCTAGATCTACATCGCGCCAGTTTACGAATTCTAGAAGTCTTAATGCGCGCTTCCCCGAATGCAGTCTCGCGAGGTGATTTAGAATTTATGTTATGGGGTGAAGATCCTCCGGGCGGGGACCCATTACGGTCTCATATGTATGAACTAAGGCGTGAAATAGATAAAGCGTTTGGATCTACGATGCTGACCACGTTACGCGGCATTGGTTTTGCCTTACGACCGAAGACACCTTCTGAAAGTGGTGTCGCCAGTAAGGACAAAGGAGGCCGCCATGGGAATTAACGTCACAGCTCGCATACGAAACTCCATGATCGCACTGGCGCTGTGTTTGTGTGCTGTGTTTACCGGGCTTATATTTTTACTGGTCTATGTGATCGAAGATCAGGTATTCGTTAATCAGGTAAAACTGGCGCAATCTCAGTTTGGCGAAGTTGTGCGCTACGGTGACGTAGAGCAGATAGAGCGCTGGCAACCAAGCAGTGCCACGATGCGCCGTATTTCTTCCGAAGTGGATTTACCCGACACGCTCCCCAATAAACTACGCAAAAGAATTGTGGAGCAAGCCGGCGTGCATGAATATTTTGACGATCAAAACGCACTGTTTATTGCTCGTTTGTCGGCTCCACAGTTTGAACAAGCTGGTTATCTTGTTTATGACGTCAGCGACCTGCTAGCAGTAAGAGGAACTAAACTCACACTCTTTATCCTTATCGGTATCGTTTCTTTATTCATTACCGTTGTGGCCATTCTGTTTGCGCGAAGATTGACTAGATCAACATTGGCCCCGGTGACTAGATTGAGCAAAGCTCTTAAGAATAGCGATCTTGATGATGTCGTTATTGACATGGCCAAAGAGTTTTCAGACGACGAAATCAGTGTATTAACTCAAGAGCTGGCCACTTCGATAGAGGCAGTACAAAAAACCGCCAAGCGAGAATTCGAGTTTAACAGAGGGATCAGTCACGAACTTAGATCGCCGATACAGGTCGCAAAATCCGCTTCTGAATTATTGCACTTGGCTTCTGCTCAAAATGGATCGATGACTAAACCAGTGGCTCGATTGCAGAGATCAATTGAAGAAATGAATGAGATCGCTGAAGCCTTTCTTTGGCTTTCCAGTCCAAGAGACTTACTGGCAGACGAAGGCGTATCTTTGAAGCAACTGCAACTTTTGACCGACAATATTAAAGACATTTTACCCAATCACACTGTCGCGGTTACCTTAAGTTTGCGGGATGACCAAAGGATTCCTCTACCGGAAAATGTTTTGTCGGTGATGCTGAGAAACCTGGTGCGAAATGCGGCTCTGCATGGATCGGGAGAACGAATCTCAATTGAAGCGGGCCATCAGTTTGTGTGTGTGCGAAACGAACTGGGTGAAATATCAGAAGCCAGAACCGGCTTTGGAATAGGATTGTCAATCGTTGCGGGGCTGTGTGAGAGATTTGGATGCGAGCTAAGGGCGGCCCCTACAAAGAATCAGTATCAGGCAAAGATAGAGTTTCCATTCGCTAAAGATTGAGGTTTTCTTAACAGAATGGAACTTGGCTGGCATTAGGTTTTAAGTCTCGTTAAACTCGTTTGCGCTAGATCAATACAAATAAGAGCAAATTGGATGGATCACCAAACTAGCCTAACTGAGAATAATAAAATCAAAGCCATAGGCGCTGGGTCGTTATTTACCGCGGCGCTTTTCTCGAGTGACCCTAATTCTCTTCTCACCGAAGGACCAGGAGTTTTTTCCGGGATTTGTCTGATGGTGACCGTTGCATGCATTGTGATGTTAATCAGACGAGCCGAGTAAAATGGATCTCGAACAGTATCGACTGATCTTTGCCGGTGAGCGCTGTGGACAGTACGCGAAGATACCTCTAGAACAGCACTTAGAGCTTCTCAAGTTATCCGGCACCGCTAAAGAAAAAATCCTCAATGGTGGGAAGGTTGCTCTGAAAAGCGGTTTAAGCATGGATGAAATGCGCATTCAGCAGGCAAAGTTAACCAAGTTGGGCTTGGTCACTCAGCACCAACTTCAATTAAGCCCAGAGATTTTATCGGCAGGTTTACGTAGCAGAAGCCCGGCGGAATTAGATGCTGAATCGCCGGTAAATTTAGTCGCAACTAGTTTAGCTGGAACGTCTTTTTATGCTCGGCCTGATTCAGGTGTGGTGACAAAATTGACTCGCGACCAGAGTCAAAATCTAGACGATGCCCCGCAATCAGCTTCGATACGTTGGAATAATTATCAATTTGGTGGTTTGTTGTTGATCGCGTTGTGTGCGCTCCTGGCATTGCAGCTTCAACCTTACGTGATTTCTGTGGCTGGCCAGATGGGATTACCAAATATTGCGCAAACGGTTCTCGGGGTGCTGTTTTTGATGGCGTCGGTTGCAACGTTACCGAAGCTATTCCAGCCGTTGTTGCACATGTTTTTTGAAGTGCAAGGAAAAGGCTTTGAAGTATTTGAGCAGCCAGTGCCGATTTTGGGTAAGCGACGTTTTGTTTGGGAAAGCGAAGATAACTGTGGCGAGCTGTTTCTGGCACCTAGCCAGGCAAGTTTGATATCCGATGAATTGATGTTCGAGTGGTCTGCGACCGTCGATGCCGATGTCAGTGGTGCGATTGCTGCAGATGACATACGAAATAGCATCACTCAAGGTACGGCTTTGGAGGCCATTCAATTAGTTTTGAAGCGTTTAAAGCCCCTGCTATCTCCTTGGCAGGCGCAGCAAACGACCAGCTTTGCGGATTGGTCCCAAGCTCCAGCATCAATGGTATTAGATGCCAAAGGGCTACCCGTTGCGTTGATTTATGAAGGCAGTGAATTAGCTTATCGTATCTTAAGGGCTGATCTACAGAATAGAGCTGATTTGCATGGATTTTGTTTGATGATACTTCGCAGGGGGCTGGTGTGATGTACCAGTTTCGTTTTGTCGGTGACCTCGTTGAGGGTGCAGAAGAGAGCAAAGTCAAAGCAAAATTGGCCAGGTCGTTTAAGGTTGATCTAGCTGATATCGAGGGTTTATTTAATGGTGAGCTTGAGTTTGTTAGAGAAGGTTTAGACAAAACCACAGCCAGAAGCTATCGATCATTATTCAAACGAGTGGGAGCCCTAGGCGAGATAACAAAACAGGAAGCACAAGAACCTGAATCTGTCGAACCGCCAATCAATGACCACAGCAACGCTGGCGAGCCAGTCACACCTGAGATCGAATCTCCTAACTCCCGATCAATTCGGCATGAACCTTCTTTATTCGAAGGAAACCCCGATGCAATTGCCAACAATAGTACTGAGAGTTCGTCAGTAGCCGTGAGCCCCGCTGAAAACGCGGTGGTCAGTAGCTATGAACCAGCCAAGTCTCTCGCCAGCCAAAGGGGAACAGATACTAGGCGCGGAGTGAAAGCCAATCCAAGGCGCAGTGCCGCGGAACCTTGGCTTCGATACGGAGGATTAGCCGTGGTCGGCACCATGATTGCCGACACAGAACTACAGAATGCTCAAATAATAACCAGAGCGGGGTTAGATCTGGGCTATTTACCGCTGGTGCTCGCACATATTCCTTTGTTTATCGGATGTTATTTGTTAGCGGTTCAGAAGCGGCTGCCGATGGTCGCTCGGTTTTTAGGCTTATTCAGCTTTGCCGGCTTGTCACTGCTATTGCTGTTGCCTGAGAAAGGTGCACGCGGTCATAAAGTTAGTTTGAAATCCATTGCGATATTGGTGTTTAGCTGTGGATTGTTTGTGTATTGGTTTGGGGGTGCCGTTCAGACATCGGTAGATCTGCAATCCTACACACAGCGACTAACTCAATTGAGCCAGGGGCGTTATGAATACCCAAGTGGTGAGCTCCAATCTGAGGAAGAATCCTATTTAGCCGAGCAGACGGAGATGCGCACAATGATTTTGGAGATCATTGAACTGGTCAACGCTGGGAGTTTGCGACCAAATCAAGTAACGGAAATAGCGGATCAGATGATGCACGGCCTTGCTGGTTATATTGCGTGGCGAAAGTATCAAACTCATTTGCATCGCGTTAGGGGGAAAAGGTTACCAATTAGTTTAATGGATGACTTTCAAAACCAAGACGAACTGATGTTCCGAGGGCTTCTCCGAAGTGTGACCGCACAGTCAGCACCGCGAATGCATGAGATGATTACCACCTGGCTGATCTCACCGATTGATGATGCCGAGATAGCCAAAACTCACCGTATACAGTCTCAAATGAACCGGGTTTTTGATGCTGTGCGAAATGCGCAGTTTACTCAAATGCTACCTCCACGTGGCACGAGCTCTGATAACTGGAAACGTCCTGAGAAATTGGATCTGAGTAAAGTCGGATTTCCCAGTATTGATGGGGCCAGACTGGAGTTGTATGAAAACCACATAGAGTACATTTTTGATACGCCGTTGGTAGGTAATAAGGTCTTAGCGATAGGCTTTCATTCCGTTCCAGGTAAAAAGACATGGAATCAAAAGAACCCGCCTCCTCGAATTGTGTACACCACCATCAATAACGATTTTCCTGCAAAATACGCAGCCAGCTTGGTGAGTGTCTTTATGGACTATAAGTAGTCATGCGGATATCCAGACGAGTATTAATAGGGCGCTAGGATAGTGATCTTCTAAACTCGCCTGGGTTTTTATCGTACGCACGCTTGAAAGCTTTGCTGAAGGCCGCCGCTGATTCATAGCCAATTTCATTAGCAATCAAATCCAGTGACTTCTGTGATTCATGCAGCAAACGCTTGGCATTCTCCAAGCGCCAGCTTGTGACATACTGCATTGGCGATTCACCTAAATATTCTTTAAATCTCTCAGCGAAGGAAGAGCGCGACATGTTTGATTCAAAGGCTAACTTTTCTACCGTCCAGTTGTCGGCAAAGTTATTGTGGAAAGCCAAAAGGCCTTTGGAAACTTGTTGATCATTTAGAGCAGCGACAAAGCCTTTGTTCATCTCATTAGTTCTACTCCAATAGTGAACCATCTGGATGAACAAGACCTCAGACAATCTTTTAATTACCGCTGCGCTGCCGCCGAAGTTGGCGTTTGCCGTATGGGATAAAAAGTTCAGTGTGTCTTTGATCCAAGTCTCACTGCCTTGGCCAGTGTGCTGTTTAACGATATGGCTCGGTAGTTGACTGAGAAAGGGGTGACGGAATGATTCTGAAAACTCAAAATGACCGCAGACCAGTTGAGTCCCATGAGTGACCGCACCTCCACCGATTGTGAAAAGGCCGTGTCCCTCATAGTTATTTTTCGCAAAGGCTTCATCAAGACTAATTGGATCTCGGTCTTCAGTGTCGCTGAGTATGTGACGAGTACCGTGAGGGATAATGATGATATCTCCTGCGGACATCCGCACTGGTTCGGCAGACTCCCCAACTCTAACCCAACACAAGCCCCGTGCTACGTAATGAAATCGAGCCACGTTTTTATACTTTGGAACTTCTACGCTCCATGGTGAGTAAAAATCGGTAGCGAAATAGAATGAGCCATTAAAATGCAGCGAGTCTAAAACTTTACTTAGTACGTCCAAAACGATTCCTGGTCGGGGTTGGTTTAGAGTGCTATTTCTATCAAATTACCTTCCAAAGCTCCAACCTAAAGGTCATTTTCGGACGAATGGACAATTTTTGCAGAGCGTCGAACATGGTGGCTCTGGTCTAGGAATCTCATAATTTGCTTATCAAATTTCTTCATTGTTAAAGCACGAGGTTCATCATGAATGACATCTATTTTTATCTTGTATTAGCAGGCCTTTTGACCTTACTTCAGTGGCTTCCCTATATCGTTGCTCGTTTGTTCGTCTGGGGGCCGCTGACTTTTCTTAATAACTACCCAGAGAACTTCCCCAAACAAAAGCCCGAACAGCCTTTATGGGCGGAACGCGCACAGAGAGCGCATCTAAACATGGTTGAGACTATGCCCGCGTTTATCGCTGTGACCCTTGGTGCTGGCTATTTATCTGGAACGGAAACGGCGTTGATCAATGCCGTGGCTGGCTGGAGTGGTGTATTTGTCGCTGCGCGGTGTGCCTATGCCATTGTTTATATCTTGGGCATCCCATTTTTGAGAACCCCAGTCTATCTAGTCTCTTGGTTCTCAATTCTCGCTATGGCTTCAGTGGTACTTCTTTAACTGGATTGCCAACCTTTTCAAAAAACTATTTTTTAACCTAAATGCAGGAGTAGCGATTATGAAATCTCTTAAATCTTTTGTTCTAGTTCTAGCCAGTTTATTGGCTCTATCCACAACCTCTAACATCTTAGCCGCCGAAGAACACAGTGTTGTCGGTGTGGGTGGCTATGATCTTGTAAGCTACCAAAGTGGTAAAAAGCCGCTACAAGGTAACGGCAATCATGTGGTTCAACATGATGGAGTAAACTACTTGTTCGCCAGTAAAGCTAACGCCAAAGCGTTTAGTCGAGACAAGGAAAAGTACTTACCTGCCTACGGTGGCTATTGCGCGTACGGTGCGTCCGTTGGTAAGAAGTTCATTGGTGACCCCACCGTATGGGAAGTGGTCAATGGACAGCTGTATCTAAACTTGGACAACAGCATTAAAGCGATATGGATAAAGGATGTGCCGGGAAATATTAAGAAGGCCAACAAGCAGTGGTCAAAAATTAAGGATATCCCAGCAGCGGAACTTTAATTAACTTACGGCTCCGCCAAGAAGCTGAACTGCTCTTCTTGGTGGAGCCTTAATGTTTGCCTAATATTTATTAACAACTAAATGGAATTAATGTAGTTATTAAAATCGGTATTATCAAATAAATAGCAAATTGGCATAGTGTGGTCACTAGTAATAACAATCTCACAGCAGGGCCAACAGCATGACCATACTACTAATTAATTCCAGTATTCGCGGTGACGATTCCGTCTCTCGAACTTTAAGCAACAAGCTCGCCGAGCAACTGTCTCAGTCGCATGGTGATCATGTGCTTGTTCGTAATCTGCCAGAGGATTTGCATTTTGTGTCAGAGCAGAGCTTTGCAGCAGTTCAAGTACCTAAAGATGAACGTTCAGAGCAAGAAGAGCAATTAGCCAGTCTAGCAGATACCCTAATCGACGAATTAATTCAGGCAGATACAATCGTTATCGGCGCGCCAATTTATAACTTTGGACCACCGGCCGCCTTGAAAGCTTGGGCTGATTTGGTGGCGCGCGCAGGAACCACCTTTAAATATACGGAGACTGGCCCAGTGGGTCTTTTGGAAGGTAAAAAAGCCTACATTGCCGCTGTTTCAGGAGGCACTCCAGTTGGTGGTCCAATGGACTTTATGTCAGGCTGGTTGCAATTTTTCTTGGGGTTCTTAGGCATCAAGGATGTCGAGCTGATCATAGCTGATGGCATGATGAGCGGCGATGGTCCAAAGAAAATAGAATTGGCCCACCAAAAAATCGAGAGTATCGCCCAGCAGCATGGCCGCACAGAACCGACCGTGGCTTAGGCCTAGTATTTCAGCTTGAACTGTTGATGCTGCACATTAATGAGTGGCCATTGGGCGCTGCACTATTTTAGTTATTATCCCAGCCTCGATCGGTCATAAGATAGGTTGCAAAGCTGGCTAGCCAATGTGAGCCTGAATAATGCTCATCGGAAACCGCTGCAACACCCAGATCGGCATGAAGTTTTGCTGACGCCACTAGGGCGGCCTCGCGAGGGTCGCCTTCCGGCAGGGCTCTCGCAACATTGTAGAGATTCCATGCTCGTGATGAATTTACGCCGTCTAAATGAACCAATTTGCCATCACTTGGATCATTTACCACGCCGGGTTGTAGCCAGTCGCTTGAACCGTCTGTGGGAATCTGCGGTAAAAAGGTACTCAGCCATGCGGAAAACGCTTCTTGATCCATAATTCGACGCATAAGGTCTGCTTCCATCAAACAAGGCGATAAAAAGTCTTCGCCGCTTGGTTCATACGCTAATGGGCAGTTAACGTCATTTTGATGAAAGGCCAAAGAGCGTTCCTCGATCAAGTTCTCCATTTCTTTGTCACCAGCCACTCTGGCCCAATCCAACATCAAACCAAATGCAAAGGCACTCTGATTATGTGTGCCAAGACGAATGGGATAGGCCAATTTGGGAAGCCACGCTTTAAGACTATCAGCAATGTCGCTTTCTAATGGTTCAAGGATTCTTAACCACTCTTTAGCCTGTGGGTCCTGCCATTGCCGAAGCTCGGTAGTTAGTTGTAAATACCATGCCAAGCCGTAGGGGCGTTCCCATGAGCCGCGGGCAGGTCTTGCAAAGTTTGCCACTTCACCTGCCAAGTTTTGTTCTGTGAAGTTCTGATTTAGTTTGGCTATGGCCTCGTTGCGCCATCCCACCGTTTCTGGGCTGACTCTTAAAAGACGCACTAATAGCCAATGTCCGTGTACGGCACTGTGCCAGTCAAAGCAGCCGTAAAATGTTGGGAATATTTTTCGGGGCCTGCCGATGGCCTCGGCGTTATCGGTAGTACGCGATATTTTATTGGGGAATTCTTGTTGAATGCAGGCCAGAGCTAAGGATGAAAAGCGCTCCGCCAGTTCAACAGAGATAGTCGAAGGGTATTCAAGTGGAGCTGTTTCTTTGGATATTGCCAGAGTCGAGCTCAACCCCCAAGCAATGAAACACATGCTAGTGAGAAACAGTTTTAGGGATCTATTCACAGGCGCTCCTAATTTTTCTTTTCTTAGCTGGCGACCATAGCACATCTCAATCCAGTGTGATGACATTGATCAGCGTACTCTAACTACACAAATTTAAGCTTGAAAATCCAACTCGTTAACCGCCGCATCCCTAGTTTTGAGAAGAAATTAAAAAAAAGATTATTTTTTTTGTAACCTTTTTGTTTCCAGTACGTATTAATACATGAACAGCAACAAAAACTGTAACCAACCAACAACTTAAATGAAGCAACTGTTTCGAGAATTAGTGGATCAGCATCAGCAGCGAGTTTTTTCGCAAGCGTTGTTTATCTTGTCGGATCGATCCGATGCCGAAGATGCTACCCAAGAGGCGTATGAGCGTCTTTGGAATGCGCTCCACGCAGAGGCCTTCGATTCGAATTCTGCGAGAGCTTGGTTACTACATGTGGTTAGAAATATTTGCATCGACAAAATACGTAGGCGTAAGCCAGTGGTGGAGTCAGAGCTTGACGAACTTGAGAATGACAGTAGTCACAGTAAGCCGGTTGCACAACTCATGAGTAAGCAAGTAAGCAGTTGGTTGGCAAACGCAATAGAGCGGTTAAAAGAGCCATATAGATCGCTCATTATTTTGGCCGATCTTCAACAACGGTCGGTCAAAGAGGTAGCGCAGTCTTTAGAGCTTAATGAAAACCAAGCAAAGGTTTATATCCATCGAGGTCGAAAGCAATTGCGCGGATTTTTACAAGGTACAGAACTATGAAGCACAACGAATCTGAGTATCTAGACAAGTTATTCGCAACTTCATCCGACGTCACTGATGAAGTAGAGGTGGATATCCCGCAGGCCGAGCTTACTGAAGGCTTAACCGAGAAGCTCTACGGCATTGCTGAGACCCTGCCGGAATCGGCTAAACCGGCGCAATCTGAACTGATAGCGCAAGTAAGCCAAGGCGCCGGCGCCAAGATTTTTGCTTTCCCTAAATATGCAGCCGTCGCCGCCAGTTTGTTTGTAGCCGTGATGGGATTTCAGTTCTATCAGCAACAAAAGACGTTACGTCAACTGGAACAAGCGCAAGCCGATTTAGCCACCGCTCTGCATTACCTTGGTGAAGCAAACCGAATTGCCCGATCTGAAGTGCTAGGTTCACTTCAGGACAATATGCAAAAGGCGGCTGTAAAGCCCGCCGTACGAATGAGCCGCGACGCATTGATGCCTAAATTCAATGATCGCGAATTCGAGAACAAACCACGAAACCACAGCTTGTAACTGTAGACCCTAATTTGGGAGGACATTATGAAAAACATGAAACACGTTTTACTTTTAACATTTTTGGCATTGCTTATCAGTGCACCAGCGTTCGCACTGGCTAAGGGCCAAATAGACTTTGCAGATCTATCATCTCACTATGGAGAACCTAAGGTAGAAATAAATCTGAGCTCCAGCTTGATGAAAATGATTGGCAGTTTCGCAGATGCCGAAGATCCAGAGGTGGGCAATATATTGGCCAATCTAGAGTCCATTAAAGTTCGTGTTTATAACCTTAATGGCAAGCTGGAGAAGGCTAACTCGACCGTCGATACCGTCAGTAGTCAGCTCCGTTCTGACAATTGGGAGACTCTGGTCACCGTGAACGATAATGAAGAGAACCAGAAGGTAAGAATCTTCAGCAAATCTACCGAGAACGTCATTGATGGGGTAGTGGTGATGGTGGTCTCGCCGGAGAAGGAAGGTGGAGAAGCCGTTTTCATCAACATAGTCGGAGAGATTGATCCCGAACAGATCAGTAAAGTGACTGAAACACTTGATATCGATATTAACTAAGCCATGAAAGCACTAAAAGTACTCTTAATCATCGTAGTAAGCATGGTACTGATTGGTGGCGCTGGATACTTGTATGCATCCAGCGGCATCAAATCAAAACCGGGTTATGCCGATATTCCTAGCCCCGATGTTGGGTCTCAAAGCGCATTGTTATCGGTCAAAGTTGGACCTGGTGGCGTAAAGCCACTGCGTTGGATCGTTGAACAGTACGCAGAAAACGCTGGTCACAAGACCGAAGTTCCTGAAAGAGCATTGCGCGAAGCGTTAAAAGACCTCCAAGGTATTCAACTGCGAGTGTATGACTCAAGCTACAATCGCGAGGTGTTTGACAGCGCAATTTCGGAAACCACTGCGGCCCTAAAACAAAAGCAGTGGCAAACCTTGATGACAGTGCGTGACGAAGAAGAACACATCACCGTGATGCAATTTACCGATGAAGATCAAATAGCAGGCTTATCGATTATGGCCAGCACACCGGATAAAGCTCTATTCCTAAACTTGATCGGTCCATTTGATGTGGAGGCAATTGCCGCAAACGCCAGGGCTTTGTGATCAATTAAATCTGTGTGAAGTTTTGAAATAAATAGGTAGCAAGGACGCTTTGATTGAAGGCAATCATTTATACTTTTCTCCTAACGAGTATCGTGAATTTTGGAAAAGAGAAGTGACGCCCAAAACAGCAAGCCGCTGGCAAAGTGCCGATGAACTGGCGCGACAACTACTGAACAAGTACAACGGTCATTTAACGGTTGCCATGCCACTTGGTTTGGGCAAGGCCAATCACCTCATCAATGCTTTGTATCAACAAGTTTGCGAGGATCCTGATTCTTCTTTAACCATCCTAACGGCACTGAGCTTACAAACGCCCCAACCTCAACCCGGAATTGCCACTCGTTTTTTTAAACCGGTCGCTAAGAGGCTTTACCAAGGTTATCCAGAACTTCTTTACGCGCGCGATTTACTGACAGGCAAGCCCTCTGAAAACGTAACAGTGAGCGAGTTCTTTTTACAGGCTGGGTCCTATCTAGCTAATGAGCATGCTCAAGGCCATTACATCAGCGCCAATTATTCGCATGTCAGTGGCTACCTTCAGGACAAAGATATTGATCTTGTGTTGCAGATGGTGGCGATAGATGAGTCAGAGGGAACAGACCTTAGTTTATCTTGTAACCCAGATATCACGCTTGAACTGTTGGCTGCTCGTGCGGCAGGCGAAGTTGATTTCGAGCTAGTTGGCGAAGTGAACCACGGATTGCCATTTATGTATAACGATGCTCAGCTACCCGAGACAGAGTTCGCACATATATTAGAAGGCGAAAGCGTCAATGCGACCTTGTTTAACGTACCAAAGGCCGCGATTCAATTAAACGAATACGCGGCAGGCTTTCACGCTTCCAGTTTGGTTAAGGATGGCGGTACTTTGCAGATCGGCATTGGTTCCGCTGGGGACGCGGTTGCCTATGCGCTTATCATGCGTCACACCGATAACGTAAATTATCAACGTATCATTAAGACCTTAAACCATGGAAGGGATATTAGCCATTTAGAAGTCGAGCCTTTTGAACAAGGCTTGTATGGCGTTAGTGAGATGTTTGTTGACGTCTTCTTAGACTTGATCGAAGCCGGCGTGCTTAAGCGTGAGATCAACGGCACACTAATTCATGGCGGCTTTTTCTTGGGGCCAAAATCCATGTATGAACGTCTACGAGCCATGCCCAAGGAGTTGCGAAAGAAGATAAACATGACAGCCATTGGTTACATTAACGGCGCGCACGTTGACTTTAATTTGAAGCAGCAGAACCGACAACATGCTCGTTTTATTAACAATGCGATGAAGGCCACTGCCTTAGGCGCGGTTATCTCCGACGGTTTAGATAGCGGTAAAGTGGTTTCGGGTGTTGGCGGGCAATATGACTTTGTGCGTCAGTCGTTTGCGCTGAAAGGCGCCCGCTCAATTATCATGATCAAAGCGGTGCGAGACAGCGGGGGCAAACTGAGCAGCAATGTCATTTGGTCTTACGGCCACAACACCATCCCGCGGCATTTACGAGACATCGTGATTAATGAATACGGAATAGCTGATCTAAAAGGCGCTGAGGATAAAGACGTAGTTGCGCAGATGCTTTCGATTACGGATTTGCAGTTCCAAGAGCGATTACTTAAGACTGCAAAAAGCAATAAGAAAATTGATCGTGATTTCCAGTTAAAAGATGACTGGAAATTGAATTCGCAGACGCTTCTTAAAGAATCCCTTCAGCCTTATATCCAAGAAGGATTACTCCCTGATTATCCTTTCGGAACGGATTTTGACGAGCTGGAGCGACAGTTGATTCCTGTTTTACAAGCTTTGAGGTCGGTTACTGGTTCTAGGCTGTCGTTATTGAAATTGGTTGTTGCGGGCTTTCGAAGGAAGGTATCAATCCAAGATCAGCGTCTTCTTGAAAGACTGGGCTTGAACAAGCCAGTGGGCTTGGCAGATATGCTAAGTCGCTTGGCTCTATTGGGTGTGATGCAAACCAGTAGGGGCAAAGATAGCTGATCTATCCGGCTTTTCGTTCCAACTCATCTAACTTGTCCAGTACAGATTGCGCTTGCTCGCTTAACTCAGAGTAGCCACGAATGTCGCCATTTCGTTGCGCATGCATAGCGCGTTCCAGTAATTTCGCATGCTCTTTCTTTAACTTAGCTTCAGGCGCCTTTTTGAAAAATGAAATCATTGATTAGCATCTCCTAATTTAGAGACTAGATTTTACAAAGGAGCATGGAATCTTATGTGACGTTAGCACAAGGTCTGACGCACAAAAAACAGCAGCAAAGAAACTACCTATTTCGAAGAATCTGCCAGAGCTCTTTGGAAACTAACTTCGACCCGCTTACTGATAGGTGGTCGTCGTCGGCGTATAGAATTTTATTGTCCTTATAGGCTGCGCAGGATTCTTCGTCGCACAAGAAGTCAGCTGGATCAAATATCTTGATTGTCGAATCCTTCAACAAATTGGTAATCGATTTATTGTACTCACCCATTCTCAAGTCGTGGAAAGATCGTTGAACGTCACTGCGAGCCGCAGAGAACCCAAACCTGTCGTAAGGCCTACGAAGCACGTTGCGAGGTTCAAAATCCATCTCGGGATTCTCTAGAAGAAAAATTACGTTCTTAAAGTTTTCAACGCGACTTACAGTTGCCATCGTCTTACTTATACTTTCATACAGGTACTGATCGCTGAATTCAGAAGTCTCAGCAGTTGCTCTCGCACTCATGATGTTCTCAACAGAAAACGGTCTCTTTACCTCTCCTTCAAAGTAGAGTGGGCCTCTGGTTGAAAAGACAATGAATTCGATGCTTTTATCTGACAGGAGAACCTTAAATATCTGTTGGCGTTGGTCTTGGCATTCCGACCTGCTTACTCGATGGTTGTACCAATCATACTCCAGGTAGGGAGGGCAGCCTGAATTTGCTAGTAGCAAAGTACCGATACCTTCGGCCGAAGCTTGCTCAGATAAACCGGCGAATAGGGTGTGAGCATGTGAGTCACCGACGATGGCTACTTTACTGGTTGCATCGGCAAGTGAGCTTCGGCAATAAGGAACAATGGGTTTTTCATTAGTCAGTTTTGCTACTAATTCTGCACAGTCGGCGTCCCTCGCTCCGGTGCGAACCAAGTCTTTAAGAGCCTCTTGTTGCGCAAGAAAGATGGGTCTGTTGTCCACGGTTGATTTACTTACCGTATAACCAACAATCGCGACTAAAACGAAACTGAGAATTAGCAAGGGCGAAACCAGTTTGCTGGAATGCCAACGCAGTTTTTCAATTGTAAGGTGAGAGATCGCACTAATCAGCAAGCTGACGCCAATACAAACCATTAGGATAAGGTTGCTTGGTCGGTCAAAAAAGTACACGAAGGCGCATGACAGTATCAACCAGTGCCATAAGTAGAGTGGATAACTTATTTTTCCTACTTCACTGATCGGTCTAGCGATTGTTTTATTGATATTTGCAAAGATAAAAAGTGCGGCTCCGATTGTAGGAAGCAAAGCGTAATGGCCTGGATAAGCCATTGAATCAGAATAAAATACCGCACTGATTAAGATCATCGATAGACCCAGGTAGGCGATAAGGGGTCTCGTTTTTAGCTTGGCCTTGTGTGTAAAGAGTGCCAGGCACGCACCGACTGAAAGCTGCCAAGCACGAGCGACGGTGCTGAAGAAAGCGGCCTGATGATTCTCACCCGTCAAAATAAGATTCAAAATAAAGGAAGGAATTAGAATGATAAGGGCGAGTTGAATTCCAATTGACATATTGGAAGTGCCCCATCTGCGGAATAACAGAAATAGGAACGGCCAAATTATATAAAACTGCTCTTCGATGCTCAGGCTCCAAAGATGGAGCAAAGGTTTTAAGTGAGACTGTGTATCAAAATACCCATCTTCAGCAATAAGCGCATAATTGAGGCTGAATGTTGCCGAACGCCACACGTGTTTGGCAAATTGTTTCAGCTCATCAAAGTAAAAAACATTCCAGGCAATGAATAGTCCTATGATCATTACCGGAATCAGTGCCGGCGCGATACGCCGAACTCTTCTGTCGTAAAAAGAGAGCAGACTAAAGTTGGGGGTAGAAATAATTACCGATGTGATCAAAAAGCCAGAAATCACAAAAAACACATCCACACCGACGAACCCACCAGGCAAAATTCCTGGGAAAGCGTGGAAGATAACCACGATAGAAACCGCAATTCCTCTCAGGAAATCAATGTCTTCTCTGTAATTCATAGGAAGGTGAACGTGCGGAGGGTGAGCGTGCGGAGTTTGGTGGATTTAGAATTAGTCCCGTATGTTAACTCTGTTGAACTCAACAACAAAATTTATTGTCCTGAGCCATCAATTTTTATCGGGCGGACGACTGGCAAATGTACACTTAGCTTTCCAGATGATCGGTTAGTCTAGCTTAAAGTATTAACGGTAGAGACCCATGGCCACCACTAAGATCAGTCGATTTTCATGTTTCAAGCTTTGGTTTATAGTCATGATATTGATTCCCAATTACGCAGTTTCAAAAACTTATCAATTTGGCAGCGAGGGTTGTGAAAACTGCGGTTGGTTTGTCGTTGTTGATGGCGTAATGGGCGGCCTTTCATCTGGAAAAATTGAGTCTAACGCAGAAGGAATGCGGTTAAGTGGTTCTGTATCACTCGCTAACAATGGAGGCTTTTCTTCTGTCAGAACTCGATACGAACGGATTGATTTGAGCACATCAACGGAAGTGCTTATTCGATATCGTTCTGTTGGACAGAGTTTCGCTATTACGCTAAATAACTACAGACGTTTCTGGCGGCCACAGTTTAAAGCTTTTTTACCTGAGACCAATGGTGAGTGGGTAGAACGGATCATTCCATTCGTTGACTTTAAAAAGATGCGCTTTGACTCGATATTGGGCGACGGACCTAGTGAAAAAGAACTAGCCAATATCATTAGGCTCGGTTTGATATCAAACGACAAAAAAGAAGGGCCCTTCGAATTTGAAATCAGCGAACTAACGTTCCGTTAAACTCGGCTATACAAATACATGGCTGCAAGCCAGCTATGGATTTAGTCGTTCATAGACCGAAAAATAAACTCATCGGTGCGTCAGCAGTGATGACGTTTAGAGCATTCAGCTTCCATCAAAAAGCCCAACGTGCAGCATCCCAAATGCCTCATATGGTTCTATCTGTCTTGATGATCTGTTTGTGGCGACTAACTGTGTCAGCTAACATAGAAAGATATTTTCAGAAAGACGTAATACACAGACGCTAATGGAGGGCAAATTGATTGAAGCAGTGAGTTCGAAACATTTATCAGATCAGGGCTGTGCGGATCTTTATAAAGGGTTTATTGCACTTTTAATATTGGTGGGTCTGACTGGGTGCGCGAGTTCTCATCAACGGTTTCCTGACTATAAAGACACGGTGCATGAAGATCAGACCATACCAGTTTTGATTGATGTTCTTGTATCGAGAGACATCAAAGGATCAAAGAAGGGGTTCAATGAGCAAGTAAACGCTCAGCGCATGGAATTTGCGACAGAAGAACTTACAACGATACTTGAGTTTAAAGGTTATCAAGTTCAGATTCTGGGACGGCTTAACGGCCTAATGTATGACTGGCTTGAAAATGATAATTGGGCAGTTTCGCAAGATTGGGCTACTCAGGGTGACGTCTATTCAGGACCATCATTAAGGAATGAAGCAGACACATGGATGACTGCAGATAACCGAAGCTTCTTTCTTAGCCTGTTTGACGTGGCAAGTAAAATCAATAATTCAAAGGGTGAGAATCAAGCCAAGGTAGAAGGAGAATTGTTCGATTTAAAAGCCACTTCCGACCGACAGTTCTTTTCTGTTAGTGGACATCGGTTTGCAACACCATTGTTGAATGGAACTCAGTCCGATGAAATATTGTTCGTTCGAATCACAGGTAGAGAACAAAAACTGGGCAAGTTTCTTGGCAATGCATTGCTTGTGGGTGGGGTTTCCGGTGCATTGACTGGGGGAGCACTTGTTATGGTTCCGTCTGGAACTCATTTCATAGTCGAGCTTGCCATCCTTGATGTTAGAGACATGCAGATTAAATGGCACAACCGAGCGATTGCCGAGGGACGAAATGGAATTAAATACGCTCTGAAGACTGCTTTGAGGGCGCTTCCATACAGCGATGGTGATTCCTTTCAGGATAAGAAACGCAAAAAGCTGAGAGAACTTCAAAAAAACTACTAGAGTTTGGAACTCTGCAGGCCCAAGATTTGGGCCCGCGACCTGTGTTATCCAGTAAGTTGGCTGTTAAAGTTTAACAATCAGCTTGCCTTGATTCCCACCGGTGAACAAAAGGTTTAAACCGTCAATTGCAGACTCTAATCCCTCAATGACATGCGCTCGGTACTTGACCTTTCCTGACATCACATAAGGTGTAAGTTTTTCGAACAGAGCTGGCACTTCGCCAAAGTGGTCCGGCATCGCAAAGCCCTGAATGTTGAGCCTCTTTTTGATGATCGGAATCCAGTTGGGGCCAGCGCTGGGAGTTTCAGCCGTGTAGTCGGCGATCATTCCGCATACCACTATTCGGCCATGCGCGTTCATTCTGTCGAACACCGCTTGTTGAATTGGTCCGCCGGTATTTTCAAAGTACATGTCGATTCCCTTTGGTGTCATCTCAGTTAATTTGGTTTCCAAGTCATCGGTCTTATAGTTGATAGCTCCGTCGAATCCGAGTTCGTCAGTTAACCAATGGCACTTTTCATCGCTTCCAGCGACGCCAATGACATTCAAACCGTCGGCTTTAGCTAACTGCCCAACAATTGAGCCTACTGAGCCAGCTGCACCACTGACGACAATAGTTTCGCCAGCTTTGGGCTCGCTAAATCCGTATAGTCCCTGGGTTGCGGTAAGACCTGGCAATGCAAAGATGGACAGAGCCATTTCTGGATCCACGCCATCTTGAATCTTACGTAGGCCTTCACCTGAACCAGCGTAAATTTCCGTCCATCCCATCATACCCATCACACGGTCACCAACAGTAAAATCTGGGTTGTTGCTTTTCACAACCTCGCCTAAACCTGATGAGCGCATCACCTCGCCGAGTTGAACCGGTGGTATGTAGCTGTCTGGGTCTGGGCTCATCCAACCTCGCATGGCTGGATCAAGAGACATATGCGTTTGCTTGACCAAAATTTCGCCGGGATTAATCTGGGGCAAATCGGTGGTTTGTACTTCGAAAAGTTCGGGTTTAATCGGGCCCGGTTCTGGACGAGCTACTAATTTGATCGAAGTGTACGTTGTCATGCTTTACCTCTGGGTGTATTCAGTTCTACGATTTCATGTCGTTTATTATTGCTGTTAAATTCTGATTGATATAGTGGCTATTATGCTAATCTTTGTTGCTATAAAGACAATAAAAAGGTTCTAGTTGGGTATGGATCAGTTAAAGGCGATACGCTACTTTCAGTCGGTAGCCGAATTGGGCAGTTTCACCAAAGCCGCAAAGAAGTTTTCGGTACCACCATCGAGTTTGTCACGACGTGTTTCCGATTTAGAGGAAAGCCTTGGTGCGGCCCTATTTAAGCGCACCACTCGATCCGTTCAGCTCACCGAAATAGGCCGCGAGTACCTCAAGCAAACTCAGCAGATCGTTCAGCAACTCGAAGAAGTCAATGAGTCGGTGAAAAGCTATCAAACTAAGCCAATGGGTAAACTGAAAATCAGTTCCATGGTTGGTTTTGGTGAGGCCGTTCTGTTGCCGCTAATGGCGGAGTTTAATCAGCTCTATCCGGATATCGTCTTGGACATAAGTTTGAGTGACGAGTTGTCAACTTTGGGTCGTGATGATGTAGACATCGCTATACGCGGTGGCTACGCGCCCAATGAAAGGGTGTTGGCCATTCCGCTATTAAACAATCAGTTTGTGCCCGTTGCTTCACCCGGCTATTTACGTGATCACGGAACACCCAGCTCACCGCAAGATCTAACCAGCCACCAAGCCCTAGTTTATCGAACTCCCATGGGACCTCAGTCTTGGTATTACCAACAAGATGACCAATGGCAAATAGCAAAATATATTGAAAAAGCGGTATCGAACAACGGTCCTTGGCTTGGGCGAAAAGCGGCGGGTGGTGAAGGCATTATGATGGCGCCTCGTTGGTCGGTTAAACCTTATCTGGATTCAGGTGAGTTGATAGAGTTGGATATCAAACCTGAGCTGAGTATATCTCAGGGCATGAAGCTAGCGGTCTATTTGCTATACCAAAAACAACGATATTTGGTACCAAAAGTAAAGGTGGCGGTGGACTTTTTAGTCTCCAGGATCAAAGATTGATATTCATACTAGTCTCACATAAGGATTGAAACATGAGAACCCTTTTTGTTGCTTACATTGTCGTGATGTTCTCATCGTGTACGACACCTAGAAGCGGAAGCACAAGTGATTTTAATCTATTGGAATCAAATGAGTCTGTGCTAGTCATTCTTGATACATTTTATGCGTATCCAATCCAAAGTCATGCTATTGGATATGATGTGAATTTCAACACCCTAGCGGATGGATACATCAGGAAAAAACTATCGAATGAGTTTGATAAGAGAGGGCTAACTTATCAATTTTTTGGTAATCTTCACGGCTTGACTGTACGGCCAACTATCAATAAAAAAGTTTTTTTCAGTCAAAATTGGCAGTGGGAAAATACAACATACGATTCACTCGATCATCAAAGCAAGAACTTAGGTTCGCTTAATCCAGAACAGTTTAGAGCAGAACTTTTACGGCTTCTCGATCTAGCGAGGAAAGGACAATTTCCTGAATTTGATTCCGAAAACAATAAATCTGTATCAGATGGTGCTTCAATCTCTGAATTTATTTCAGGCCTAAATGAAAAGCATGCAGTCAGTCGAATTATGTTTGTAAGGGCACACGGTTCAGTATCTAAAGGCGTAAGAGTCAGTCCACAGGGCGGATTAATTGATGGTCGATCAGCACGACTTCAGGGTTCGGATTCACCATTTTTTATCACTGAAGTTATGACGCTAAATATTCCAGAAGCACGAGTTGACTGGTACTTCAGATACTTCAAAAACGGTCATCGCAACTTCTCTAGGGGTATCGATTACGCTTTGAAGAAACTTTTTCATGAAAAGTGATCGCAGCCAACATTTTGAATGTATGTGGTTTTGATCAAATAGGATTGTTCACGGTCATTTGCTTCGACGTAGATATGATGGGATTTATGTTTTTGTGAATTGACGAAAGATGGCAGATGATTTCCAATAAACCTAGTAACGAATTTAACCGTCCAATTCCTAAAGAAGCCTTCGATTGGTATGACGAATACGCGCACGGCATGATGGATCGCCGTGAGTTTATGACCAAGCTCGCCACTCTGGGGCTAAGCATGGCGGTGCTGACATCGGCACTGATGCCGAACTACGCGCAAGCCGAACAAGTTTCTTTTAACGACCCTGATATCAAGGCCACATTTGAGAAATTCGAATCACCCAAGGGCTCAGGTGAATGCGAGGGGTATTTAGTCAGACCTACCGAGTTAGCCGATACCGCCCCAGTGGTATTGGTCGTGCATGAAAACCGCGGATTAAATCCTTATGTGAAAGACGTAGCTCGCCGTCTAGCTAAACAAGGCTTCGTCGCATTTGCCCCCGATGCTTTATATCCGCTTGGAGGCTACCCGGGGAATGATGACGATGGTCGAGCCATGCAGCGCAGCATGTCACGAGCCGATCTAGAAGAGGATTTCATTGCGGCCGCACTGCACCTCAAAAACCACGCCTTAAGTAGCGGAAAACTCGGCGCTGTCGGGTTTTGTTTTGGTGGCTATATCGTCAATATGTTGGCGGCATCAATACCAGATCAGATTGACGCCGGCGTACCATTTTATGGTTCACCTGCGGCCGAGGAACTAAGGAAGAATGTGCGCGGACCATTAATGCTTCAGTTCGGCAGTTTGGATAAGCGCGTCAACGCCACATGGCCAGCCTATAAGGAGACCCTAATAGCTAACAAAGCGGAATACGTTGCGCACTTCTACGAGGATGCCATGCACGGATTTCATAACGACTCCACAGGCCGCTATTCTGAAGAAGATGCTGAGTTAGCTTGGCGAAGAACGCTAGACTTCTTTAAGTTGCACTTGTCTTGAATTGCCCGTATCGAATTTAGGTTCTGCAATTACTAGGACCAAGGACCCTTCAAAACTTACGACTCATTCGTTACCATAGCCGTGGGTATACGTGGTTTACATCAAATCACGTCAATTGGTAGAACTAATGGAAAACTAGGAGAGGATTCTGGTTTGGTAGCGCCATAACACTTATTGGTGTTTCACAGCAAATACCGTAAGTTTCTTCGGCGATTTTCGAATCTTTGGTAGAGGGCAAGACGCCCATTTCTAGGAATACAAGTGGACCTTAAAAACAGGCCAGTCAACTTATTAAATGAACGAATCAATCGCTGAATCCTCAATGCAGGAAACTGACAGTGAGCTGTCTATAAAAAATGTCTCATCACCCAGAAAGTCTTGGATGGAGTTTCTTTTGTTCTTTGCCACTTTCTCCCTGTACTCCTCTATTTGGTCGGTGTTAAGAGCAAAAGATTTGAAAAATGCGAAGGCGGGTGAGTTCAAACCATGGTTGTGGTTTTTTGCGCCATTAGTCTGGATCGCGGGCATGTTTGCTTACAGAGAACTATTCAATTCTGTCGAGCAAGTCGAATCTGATTCAGTAACTCAAAAATGGAAGATTTGGGGTAGCGTATGGATTTTTATTTTCGTCGCCGTATCTCTAATATTCGGTTTAGATCGAGTCACGACAATACCCATGTGGGTTCAGATACTATTGGTGCTAGTAAACTGTTGCCTCTTCACTTTGTTGCACCGCAGATTCAATCAATGGAAGTTGCATGCGACTGATTTGGAGTTCACTGGGCGTTCTAATCGGTACACTTGGTATGAGTGGTTATTACTGATTATCGGAATACCCTTTGTCCTTATGGTCACATACTACGGGTTTAAGCCTGTTCTTCATGGTCTAAGCTCAGATAGGTTTGTGGATCAACATGTGTATAGAAATGCCGATATGGGTTACGAATTTATCGTCCATGGCAAGGGTTGGTTTGAGGTAGCCAGTGGCACCCTTACCGAATCTTCCGATGAAAGCTTATTTGAAATGATCGGACCGGGAGACGACACCTATGTGATCATTTATGAATACCAAAACCTCAGCTTCGACGGCGCTATTTCCTCTAGGTTTGATTTGGTTCAAGAAACTTACATTAGCCCTGAATGCACAGAGCGACAAATGTTTACCAAAAACAAAGTGGGACGGCATTCATTAATCGAATGTTTGGATAGCGACTGGTCTGGGGAGCACTCAATCAGTTCGGCTTTTATTGAGGTTGATGATCGAGTGTTTGAGTTTGTGGGTGAGGCCTATTCAACAAACAAAAAGGTACACAGAAAAGTGACTTCTGAGATTGTCGAAATGGCTCGATCATTTCAGCCTTATAATGCCGAGGGACAGTAAAATGGTTAGAATTTTTATACCCATAACTCAGCTCTTAATTGCCTTTGTTACTTCGGCGTCGCTTCAGGCCAAAACGGATATCGAAGTTGAATGGAGAGAGGTTAATCAATCTTCCTTAGTTACGCAGGCAAAGAAATATTTCCAAGATAAAGAGCTACCAGAAGTTGCCCGCAATCTCTCTATCAAAATAGATATTGAGATCGACGATAATATTGTCACCAAATCGGTAAAGCACGTTCTCTACTTACCGAATTTTACGCAAGCGCACGACAACGGAACACAAACAATATATTGGGATCAGGCAGTCCAAAAACTGACGATCTATGAAGCCGCTACGGTTCTACCTGATTTAAGTTATCAGCGACTCGACCCTAAAACGATCAGGGTGAGAGACAGCGACGAATACAATACATTTACCAATAATAAAGAAGTGCTGCTGCCTCTGGCGGGGATCGCCGGTAAGGGCATTATTGTTCTTGAGTATCAAAAAAGAACCAAGCTTGACGACCTAGAGGGAATATATGGGGATATGTTTTATCCAGTGTATTTTACACAGGGAGTGGATAGTTACGAACTGAACTTCAAAGCACAAGAATCATTCAAATTCTCTTGGTCAAACTCCGTTCAAGGATTGGCCTGCAGAAAGAACGATAACTCCCTTAATTGTGTGGGCAATTCTTTAGAACCGATGGAATATGAAGAGGGCATGGCATGGCGTGATGAAGTGCCTTTTGTCATGATTGCCGAATCAAAAAGCTGGCAGCAAGTGTCGGATTTTGTCCGTTCGAAGATTGATCTCAATGACCACTATCGAACCGAAGTAAAAGAAAAGGCCAAGGAGTTGGTAGCGGGTGCCGAATCCACAAAGGATCAGATTGCTAAACTGCATGAATTTGCATCGCGCGGCATACGCTATGTGTCTATGTCTGAGCTAGGGCATAGAATCACACCGCATTCTTTCTCTCACGTAGTGGACAACTTATATGGCGATTGCAAGGATAAGTCTTCGTTACTACGTAGCCTCTTAAAATCCATCGGGATTGATGCCTACCTTATGTTGGTTTCTACGGATCGACGGGACTTAGACGTGATTAGCGTACCTTCGACGCAGTACTTTGATCACATGGTCGTTTGTTTTGAGTATGGTGAAGAAGAGTACTGTTTAGACCCAACAGATAATAATACAAATTGGCAATCTGTTTCCTCTTGGATACAGGGCCGAATGGCGTTACCACTAACCGAGAAAGCACAGTTGAGAACGGTGCCAGAGGAAAAGTACAAATGGGTGATGCGGTACTTTACTAAAACGGAGTTTGATTCAGATGCAGGGGTAACGGAAACGCAAGAGCGAAAGTATCAAGGTGTGTACGCCAGCACTATGCGCTCTGGCTTTAACTCTTTGCAAGAGGATGAAAGACAAGAGTGGCTGCTTGAAAATTACAACAACAATGTGTCCTCGTTAACCTCGCCTGAATTTGAGTTAAATGGACTTGAAGGCATGGGCTCTGATTTGACCGTTTCATCCAATACCCGGTATGAGCCATATCTTGAAGCGGATGAGAGTTTAAACAGCAGTGATTATGACGCTTGGCTACGATCCGAGCTAAATAGCTACAAACTCGAGGACAGTATTTACGGCCGCTGGGTGGATGGGCTGTATATGGAGTCAACGGCTATATATGATGTGGATGCACTGTGGAGTGTTACACGAGTGCCCGCCAAATTGGACTACACACACAGGTCCATGAGTATGAAGCGCAAATCAAAAATTAACGCTGAAGGTAATGTTGAGGTAAGCACAGAAGTTTGGGTGCCCGGACAGTTTGTGAAGTCTGGCAAGATTGAAGACTTCAATCGACGCATAGATATTTTTATTCGAGCATCATCTTTGCCCATTAAAGGAAGCCTAAAATCAGAAGAATAGCGCCAAAGCTTTTGCTGATCGTATTGGCTTACATGATCAGTGGTGTGAGCAACGCTGGAGATCAGAGCAACCTGAAGAGTTTTTGGGATCTGATCACCAGAAAATCTATTGGTTATCGAGTTGACTCCAATGCCGAATTTATTGGTAAAGGTTTGGTGGTAGATAGCGCAGATCAAGACCATTCATGGCTATTAAGTGATTGGGATAGTATTGCGCAACAAGTCGCTAGAACGCATGAGTGGGCTTCCGATTCAGATAAAGCAACTTATCTGCGAAGTTATCAAATAGACCACCAAGAAAATTTTGGTTTCGTCTGGCAGTGGCACCATAGGGATAAAGAAGTCTTATTGATACAGGACGTGGCGGGTAGGGCCGGTTGGGATATCACTGTGTTACTAAATACTCATTCCATCACGGTTGATGAAGCTATATTGGCCTCGTATTACACCCGTATCAGACAGTCTTATGATCCCTTTAAGGTCAAAAAATGGGAGTTGGGATGGGTAGAACCAGAGATGCTGCCCGATGCATTGGACCATATTGGCGATGAGTTTTTCTCTAGGTCAGAGTATTTCAAACCATTTGATGGGCAAATTATCAGTTTGCGGTATGAAGAACTTTCGTTCAAAGATGGATCACTGTTCGTAGAAAGCCAATATCACGGTAACGCGTTTGAATTGCCATTGGAGTTTTATGGCTTTCTCAGTCAGCGAGTCAAACAAATTCTAGATGCAAAGACGCAGCCGCTGATGTGTGACTTAAAAATCCAGTTAGATGCCGATGGCACGATTGAACGCGTAATTGCAGGTTCGATTTACATTGAGAACGAGGACGAATCTACGACAACGTTTTGGCAGCAGCCAGTGCCCAAAGGAATACTGGGTGAGGGTAGCCTTCCCAGCTACGGGTTTGAATAGTGCTGAACTTTACCGTTAATTTGCGGCAGCAAAGCGCCCAACGGCTTTCTCTTTAATTGGCATATGAATCAGCGCAGCGAATATCCCAAGTAAAATATTGATCAGCCAAACTAAATCATAACTGGCGGCGTCTCCGTAAGTAGAGAACCCAAGGTACTGCCCGCAGAAGGTGCTGACCATTTCGAAAGCATTAGATCGCTCATACAAGTAACCGCCTAAAAACACACCAAAAAAGCTGCCAACTTGGTGTGACAGAAAAACAATGCCGTAGAGTAATGCCATGTACCTGGTACCAAACATCACGGCCACTAATCCAGAGGTGGGTGGAATAGTGGCTAGCCATAAAAGTCCAATCCCCACACTGAACAAAATGATTGTTAGGTTGCTCGCTGGCAGAATGACAAACAAGGCAATCACCACAGCACGTAACAGATATATCCAAGACAGCATAAGCTGCTTTGGATGGCGTCCAGACCAAACCCCAGCTAGGTAAGAGCCGACCATATTGGCAACACCAATGATGGCTAAGCTCCAAGCCGCCATCTTCGCATTAAATCCAAGATCAGAAAGATAGGCAGGCAAGTGCACGGTAATAAAAGCTAAATGGAATCCGCAAACAAAAAAGCCAAAGATGAGTAATACATAATGCGTGTGGCCAAAGGCTTCTCTCAAGGCTTGCGATATACTCTGATCTTGCTTTTGATCCACGACTTCATTCGCACCAGAGTAGGGCGCTAAAGGCAAAGCCATCAGCACCATGGTGAGCGTTATGGCGGACAATATTTGTAAGGATGAAAACCAGCCGAACAAATCAATCAGCGTTTGTGAAAAAGGCACAATAATAAACTGTCCCATTGATCCTGCCGCAGTGCCAACACCGGCTACCCACTGGCGTCTGTCTTCTGGCACGGCGCGCATTAGTGCGGGAATTACAATACCAAATGATGTGCCGGCGACCCCCGCACCAATAAGGACACCAGCCGACGTATTCAAAACTAAAGCGTTATCGGCGTATGCCATCCACAGCATGCCTATCGCATACAAGACGATGGCACTCAAAATAACTTTTAGGTTTCCAAAGCGATCAGCCAAACCACCTGCAAATACGGCAACAAGCCCCCAACTCAAATTTTGAATGGCTAAAGCCGTGGCAATGGTATCGCGCCCCCATCCATGAAAGTCACTCATTGGTTTTACAAACAAACCAAACGATGACCGAAAACCAAAAGACATCATCAGCAGCAAACAAGCGCTGAAGATGAGTATTTTTACCGAAGGGGATAAAGGCTCAGTTCTGTTCATACAAGCATTGTCACCCGAATCCTTGGTGCTGCGCAAATGGGTAGTTTCCTAGATATCTTATTCGGGCGATTGCAATATCACTTAAATTCTCTTTACCTCGATAGGCACTGAGTTGTGCCGATACAAGGCTGTAGTACTGCGATATCTAGCTAAATTGTTTTGAGCTAACTAGTCAATGTTATACTTAATTGAATCAAAGATTCTAGCATTCAAGAGCTTGATGTTCAGATGGGGGGGATTAGAGATGCTGGGTGGGTTTATCGTGAACTTCACTAAACGGTTTGTCCTATTGATAGGTCTTCTATTTACTGCGTTTATCGAGCAGAGCAAAGCAGATCAAGCTCTAGATGGCCTTGATTTGGTATGGCCGGTTCCCTCAATAACGGAAGAAAACCCATTGTTTAATAACCATCACTATGCCGAGTATGGAGATGTATCGCCTAAGCGACATCATGCCGGTATAGATATTCCTGCTGCAGTTGGAACTAAAGTGGTAGCAGCCCATAATGGTTTTGCAATTGTTAAGAGTCTTTCCCAAAACGAAAACAAGAATAAATGTATGGGCAACGTTGTTCTCATCTGGGACTTGTTGATAGATGCATATACTCTTTATGCTCATCTGGATACGATTAATGTGGTTGATGGACAAATTGTAAAGGCGGGGGAGACTCAAATTGGAACGATTGGAACCACTCTTGGATTAACGGCCCTCAATGGAAGTTGTGGCTCTATAGGACCACACTTACATTTTGAACTGAAAAATCATGGTGGGTTGGGTGATCCTGGTAAGGAAACGTGGGGATATACCCCTCCGAAAACGACACCTCAAGTCGGAGCGCCCACCGAAGAGTTTCACCCTAATGCGTATGGTTACTTTGACCCTACGTTGAATCTCCATCCAGAATTACAAAGCACAATCGGGACGCAAATGGTTACGGCTGAGGGCAACGGAGTATCCATGAGAACTGGTCCTAACATTAGATACGGCAGAGTTGGCGAGATTCGGGAAGGTGAACAATATCTGGCTATAAATAGACTCGATATCAACACGCAAAGCTGTTCTATGGGGTGGTATCAATTAAAGCGTGAAGACGGCTCCTATATCGAGGATTCTATAGATGCTCCAGCAGATACTGATCCAGGGTCTTTGCCTACAGTCTGGGCTTGTAGAGGTCATAATGGCGTTGATTACTTGTTGGGACCAAGTTGTAGAAATGACCCCACAGAACAATACAGCAAAGAAAGCCAGTTAAGCTATGCAATAACGAACTCTGGTGACCATGTAGATGCCAAGATATGTAATTCGACCGATGTTGATTTTTATAACGTTTCGTTGAATCAAAAGGGTACAATAGCTGCATCAATAGATCCTCCCGCCAATAAAAACTATTCCTTAAGTATTTACGACTCCGCTGGAGTCCTCGTCGAATCTACTGGGGAAACATCAGCAGGCGAAGTGAATGTTCAGGTAGAGGCTGGGACCTACACCATAAAAATACTAGGCGTGGACGGAGATTTTGATGATCAAGCAGACTACAGATTGACTGCTTTTTTTGGTCCTAGTTGTTTTCTGATTCCGACCCCTTCATTAAAGGAGGAGGCTACTCTACTTCAGTCAAAAACCAACCCGTGCGGCCAACCCTCTCCTCCAACTGGAGTCCTAGCTTCCGACGGTGTATTTCCAGACAAGGTCACTATCTCTTGGAATAGTGTCTATGGTTTTGATACTTATGTTGTCAGACGATGCACTAACCTTTTTGGGACAGAGTGTTTTATCGTAGGGGAAACTGATAAAGGGTTTCTTATTGATGAGAATGTGACGCCGGGTACTTCTCATTTTTACTCAGTCAAAGCATGCAAAGAAGAGAATTGCACGGAGTTTAGTGAGTCAGATTCTGGATATTCTCAGTCAATGATATTTAGAGCTCCAGATCTACTTACTAACGAAGTTTCCAATACAAAACAAGCAAGCGCTATCCTCAATAGTACTGTCTCCCCTAATGGTGCAGAGACCTTAGTCTATTTTGAATATGGCCGTACGGCCAATTTTGGTTATACAACCTCTTTGATAAATATTGGATCTAGTAATAGTAGCTCTGAAGTTTCCAGAAAGATTTTTCCGTTAGAATGTGACACACACTATTTTTTTCGAGTACGAGCTAGTAATGCTTATGGCTCTGGTGTCGGTGGAACAAAAACATTTACAACTCAACAGTGTTCTCTTTCAGAAGTGCCTGCGCCAAATACCGTTGACGCGCGCGATGGCTTGGCATCAAATGGTATTTTTGTTAGCTGGGGAGAAATTGATGCCGCTAGTTACTATAAGATTTACCGTTCAACATCGTTAAATGGAAATAAAGTTTTACTTTCAGGGAGTTTCACCTCAAGTGCTTTTGCCGATGTTGAAGTAAGTGCCGGAACCATTTATTACTACTGGATTCGCGCATGCAATGCTCAAGGTGTCTGCAGTGAGCTTAGTAGTCCTGATTCTGGCTTTGTAAGAAGTGAAACTTCGAATCTTTTGGCGCCAGTAAACCCTGACCCAGAGATTGGAGAAACTGGTGTTTCGATTCGTGTTGGCGACTTGGGGTGGGAAGACGGCGGCGGTGCAAATTCTTATCAGGTTTATTTTGGAACCGACCCTAGCCCAGACTCAGGTGAGTATATAGGTGATGCTTTTACCAATAACATCGGGATTCCTGATCTTGAGTACGAAACAACTTACTACTGGAGAGTGGACTCGCGCGCAAATGGGGAAACCACAACCGGTAACGTTTGGAGCTTTACGACCAGAAGCCCATCATTACCAGATCTTCCCGGGAGACAAGTAAATCCTACGCCTTCACATTTTGAAGATGACGTTTTAATAAACGGAGCTGTGCTTCGTTGGGAGAATGGTGGTGGTGCAGAGAGTTACGATGTTTATTTCGGGAGAGCTTCCGAGCCAGACGAGGAGGAATATCTCGGCAATACTCAGTCGACTTCTTGGTCATTACCCCAACTAGAATACGATCGTATTTATTTCTGGAGAGTGAAAGGCAGGAACGCTGGCGGAGCAGGGAAGGGTGATGTATGGCGTTTTAGCACTGAGCCATCAGCTCCTGATCCAGTTATTTGGCCTTATCCTAATGACCAGGTTGCGGATTATCAAACTACAAATGTTAGACTCAACTGGACTGATGCAAGCAGAAAAGCAACAAGTTTCGATGTTTACTTGGGAACTAGTCCAAGCTTAGGTAATGCCGATTTGCTCGGAAATACTCCGTCGGTTAGGTCAAGTTGGCAAGTTGGCTCACTCAGTCGGAATACAACCTATTATTGGAAAATCGTCTCAAAAAATAGAGCAGGTCAAACTTCGAGCCCCACTTGGAGCTTTACCACTTGGGATACGTCTCCTGGCATCTTATCTATTAGCGACGGAAGCTTTACAAGTTTTGAGAGCGACAGCAATAATTTTATGCCTTCATCAATGGATTACGTCATTGAAAATGTTGGAGAGCAAGCTCTTGATTTCAGTGTAATTCCAACTGAAGGTTGGCTAAGTATCACCATGCCATCCGGGACTTTGCAACCATCAGAATCAAAGACTGTATCCGTTACATTTAATAACAATGCAACGACGCTTGATGATGGTTCTTACTATGGTCTGATCGATTTTAAAAATACTACAGATGGTCGTGGAGACGATGCGCGGAGTATAAACTTAACGAAAGGCGGTACCGCTCAAAGTGATGTTTATCTCAGAAAGCTTGTTACTGGGTGGGCACACGTATTAGGGATTACCCAAGACAATAGGTTGGTAGGTTGGGGCGGAAATAGTCAATCAGGTTCTGAATTTGGACTAGGTATTGCTTTATCCCCCACGGTTGTACCTTCCCCAGTCGTCATTTTTGAAGGGAATGACTGGAAAGATGTCGCTGCAGGTATCCGCAATTCGTTTGCCATCAAAGAAGACGGTTCTTTATATGGCTGGGGCCTTAATAAAGTAGGTGAGCTAGGGTTAGGAGACAAATTACCCCGAGAAGAGCCAACTAGGATAGGAACAGACAACGATTGGCAAGCAGTTTCAGCAGGTTATTGGCACACGCTTGCGTTAAAAGAGGATGGAAGATTATTTTCGTTCGGAGAGAATGATGACGGGATGTTGGGACACGGTGACCGTGTAGATCGACTAACACCTGTGCAAGTAGGTACGGATGATGATTGGGCTTTTATTTCATTAGACGCTCAAATACAACACAGTATGGCTATAAAAGAAAATGGTCAGTTATATATTTGGGGCCGTCGTGACCTTGGCGAATCAAACGATAAGTTAGTTCCTACCAGACTAGGTCTTGATTCCAACTGGAAAAAAATCATGCGAGGTGGAAACGGCGACCACTACATTGCTTTGAAATCGAATGGCGAGATATATAGCTGGGGGGATAATAATCGCGGTCAACTTGGCCAAGGCGACTTTCTTGAGAGAGAAACTCCGACAAGAATTGGGAGTGATAATGATTGGGTTGATATTGCTGCGTCTGGAAGTCATAGCTTGGGATTGAAGGCCGACGGTAGCCTGTTTGCCTGGGGGAGTAATAACTTTTCTCAATTAGGTTTAGGAGATATTGTTGATAGAGAGTCACCTACATTAGTGATGGTCGATCCAGACATCGTTTCGATTTCCGGTACAGACCAAGGGACACTGATATTAAAAAATGATGGATCAGTTTATTCCTGGGGGGGCGGTCGTAATGGTGAACTTGGCCGTGGATACTTATCATTTCGAGAATTCACGCCGGGCAGGGCGGAGTTGAATTGGATTAATGATCCTTTCATCAATGATTTTGACCGTGATGGCATCGAGAACGAAGTTGATAATGATGATGACGGAGATGGTGTTCCTGATATAGAGGATCAGTTTCCACTTAATCCAGCCGAAAGCAGAGACTCAGACGGTGACGAATTGGGTGACAATGAGGATGCCGACGATGACAACGATGGCAGGGCGGACGATGAAGATAACTGCCCAGTCACATCCAATCCAGATCAAGCGGATGCAGATGACGACGGTACTGGTGACCTCTGTGATTTAGATATAGATGGTGACGACACTCCTAATGTGGATGACAACTGTCCTTTCTTGGCATCTTCTGATCACACGGATACTGACCAAGACAATACCGGAGATGTTTGTGATCCAGACGCGGATAACGATGGCGTATTGAATGCAGTAGATACTGCTCCCCTTGATCCGTCATTATGTCAAGACGTGGACAGTGACTCTTGTAATGATTGTGCAATTGGCATGGACTCTTTTGGCTTGCTCAGCGACTTCGATCCATCAAATGATGGAATAGACACGAACGGAGATGGCATCTGTGACCTAACCGATGAAGACGATGATGGAGATACTGTTCTTGACGCTGTGGATAACTGCCCCTTAGTAGCAAATTTGGATCAAATTGATCGAGATAGAGACGGTATTGGTGATATATGTGATAAGACGATTGGACCCTTGCCCGATGCGCAAATAATCAGTTTGGGATTATCAACTAATACGCAGCCCTTAAATACAGGAGATTCAATCTTTGCGCGTGTTCGGGTCCTAAACAGAGGATCCGCGCCGTTCGGTCGTCAAATTCCGGTCCAGTTTTTTCTCTCTACTGATCGAAATTATAGCTCGAACGACCTTAGACTAGCTTCGATCAGCGTGCCTAACTTAGCTCCAGGGCAAACATCTTCTGAGCAAATTGTAGAGCTAAAGATTCCAAACACAATCAGGCGGCAGGTTTACTTATTAGGAGTCAAAGCAGACCCCAATGACTCACTAATAGAATCCAATAAACAGAACAATATCTTATGGTCCAGAGAGTTTGCGTTCGTAAACGATCACAGCGGCAAAAACTTTTTCCCAGCAATTATTGAACTAATACTTGAGGATTAAGCCCTAATGGCTGCTTGAGGTAAAAGCGAATGCACAACAAAAGCCACTCCATCGGATATTAGAGCATTAAAAGCTGAATAGCAGCACTTTCGAGTCGCAGCAGTATCAACTAGTCTTTCTACCCTTAGTAAGTGTGTAGGGTATTAGCAAAGGCAAGCTTCAAAATGTAAGAAATGGTGGCCAGGGACAGAATCGAACTGCCGACACGGGGATTTTCAGCCAGTACAAGAGTATTGTTATAGGGGCTTTGAGGCACCAAACGCTACTCATTGCCTAACGTGCTGATTCGAGTAATCCTTGATTAACCCCATTTACGACACAGTTTCGTCACAGATTCAGAGAATGTAGGCTATATTGCTTTTTAACAGTTTACTTTAGCTTGCAAGTTCTTGACGCTTAAGGTGGATTTTGTTTCCTTGAAGAAAGCCATGCTTTTCCTTCTAACAGATGGCCCGTGTTTGGGTATCCTTGTGGTCACAACATAGCATTCCCGATCGTAGCCTTTGAACTGCGATTTTGTAAGTCTTAGGGTTGATTTTAGTTGTGAGATTGCTTTGTCAATATCACTCCCTTTTAACTCTATGAATAATGCGCGTTTTAATGATTCAATTGAAAGAATCCAGTCGCATTTTTCATTATCGTTATTAATCAAGCACCCATCTACTTGAACTTTGCTGACGGGGATTCTATCCCTATTGTTAAACACAAATTTACTTCTATTTTCCCTTAGCACCACAATTTGGTCGTTAGTTACAGCCGTACATTTTTCGAAATCCATTAGATATTACTCTCCACATACCAGTAGCTGATTCATTACATTTTCAAAGTGTTCTGACACATCGTCGAGTATGTCGCCACCCACCATACGATATTCCTCATCAGTGATCGAACTAAGAGTGCCTTCGCTAATCGTGTACGCAGCTACATCTTCAAATTTTATGGGGAGGCCTAGGCCGTTAAGTTCTTCAAACTTATCGAGAGTGATTTTGTCATTATTCACGGAATCGGCGGCAAGAATGAAATTATTCAGAGCTGATAAAATATAAGGACTGTGTGAAGTGATGAAAAAGTTTGTTTTTAACTCGAAATAAAGTAGAGACAATATCGATACGATGTACCCTTGTGAAGTTGGAAATAAGTGAGCTTCAGGTTCTTCTATAAAAAACATTCCACCTTTTTCATCGGCACGAATTATGGGCCAAATACAAAGCACCAGCAGCATTGGGAGTGATTCTTGTTGTCCTGATGATGCATTAGCCAAATTTATCCGTTTTCCATTCGATAATATCCAATCTTGCTCTTCATGATATTCGTAATCACCCGCTACAACAGCTTCGAGCGCTATATGAAGTTTGTCTAGCAGTTTTCGATTGTTGCTCGGAAACCACCGGTCTTTGTACCATCGCTTCGAGTTTTCATAAATGCTCCCAAACTCTTTGAGATAAGGATCAATGTCTAAGTTAGAAGCAAGAAAAGTAAAGATGTTCTTTTGCAAATTAGCGAAGAAGGTTCTTGAGCTTGGAATGAAAACTGAGTTAGAGAAAAATGAACTGTACTCGCCATCGTTTATTTGCTCGGCGATGTAATCATAAAACACTTTAGTCTCAATTCCTTTGATGTAGCCTTTTCGTGTATCTGTTCGCCTTTTTTCGCCAGCCTCTTCCAACTTTCTCTTATACAGGGCCTTTTTATTTGTGAAAAATCTCCTAATGTTTTCAGAGTAAAACAGTTTGAGAGTAGTCTTTCCTCGAGAGTTTCTTTTACCAGAGATGCTTATTTCTACATCGTTTAGCTTGTATTCAATAGAAAAAGTCGTTCCTTCCCATGAGTACCGAGGGAATCGCTCCTCAAAGTTCTCTAATATTTTTTTATCTAGATCTCTCTTGGATTTATTTGACCTAATGCCCTCTATAAATTCATTTGATGTTTGATGAAACAAATAGAGCAGCTTGGCAATAACACTCTTACCATTGGCCTGTGGTCCGATAATAACGTTAATTTTTCTAACGTTTACAAAAGCATCCTTGATGACTAAAAAGTTTTTAATTGAAAGTGATTGGTCCATCTCTATCCTTTTCGATATTGGTTTTTTAACAATAACAAATTGCCTTTAGTGTACTGATATTATGATGTCTGGTCCTGACATTTCGACGAAAACTAGTGATTTTGCAAGTTTGCGTGAAAATTGTCTCCCTTACCACTTAATAGCTCCAAGGTAGTGATCAAAACCGGTGCTTGTAGTGAGAAATACGTTATTATTAAGGGGTACTCATTCCCTCTGGAGTTGACTTGAGAAAAAACAAATATTTTGAGAAGAATTACGCAAAACTAAAGCCCATTTCCAAAAAACGAATTGCAGAGCTTGAGAGAGTCGAAAGGGAAGCAATCGCGGATCATTGGGGAGATATAACGGAATTATCAAAAGCAATTGGGATGCTACATATAGGAGACCACTTCGGGTGGAGAGTTCTTGTTCTTATACACAACAAAAGAACGATTCGTAAGTATGAGGCAATTCTTGGCATTTCTATACGAGAATTTTTTCCAGAGGAAGGTGATGCCTCCGATAGATCTATTGGTCTGAAGGCTGCAAAAATGCTGGGGAATTTTTGGAAAGTGGTAAGCGGCGAAACAAAAGTCGAAGATAAGGCAAAACTAGAGGAGTAGATTTTCAAAAAGGGGTATTGACAACCCCTTGCATCCCGAGTTAGTTTTAAGGGGTTATGAGTACCCCTTTAAGCACTTTAGACAGAAATCAATCTGCTCAACACAACCCCAACTCTGTGTGTAACACAGTGGGGGTGAGTGTGAGCAGGGGTGATGACCCCCGTCTGGTAATACGGGGGGAAAGTTATAACACCCCATACAATATCGAAGAAAAAAGCCATCCATACTCTGCACATACAGATTGGCTAAACTTTACTTTTGATTTGCCTGACAACTCAGAGTCGATAAACGAATTTAGGTACCATCTTTCTAGCGCTTTAGGCAGGGCTTTTGAAAAACTCTCGGAAGTTGGAAAAGGAAAACTTGGTTTCCGGAGATCTTTCAACATAGGCGAAACAGGTGGAATATTCGCAATCGGCAGTCAGCAAGATAAAGCTCTCGTAAGTTTTTCAGGAACCACTTGTCAATTTGTGAGCAAACAAGGATGGGCGAACTTAGTTGAATTGATGACATCCTTCTATGACGGAAAAATTACTCGCTGGGACGGCGCTGTAGATGATTTTGAGGGAATTCATTCTATCGATTGGGCAGTTAGCCAATATCACGCTGGTGGGTTTAGTACTGGAGGCAACAGGCCATATACGCTCCAGCATGGAGATTGGATAGTAAGAAACGGAAATGGAAGGACCTTTGAGGTAGGAAGGCGGAGGAATGGAAAGTTTCTTCGAATATATGAAAAGGGCAAGGAACAGGGAGATCCTTCGAGTGTGTGGGTTAGATGGGAGCTTCAGTTAAGTAAGCGTGGTAGGCGCATTCCATGGCGTGTTTTGTTAACTCCAGGACAATTTGTTGCTGGTGCATATCTATGTACCCGATGGGTTGCCAATGAAGTTGAAAGAATTAAGACTTTTCAGAAGAAAAAGGAGGCCAACATAAACCATCTCAAGTACTGGTGCAGTAAGACATACGGCGGACTTGTTCGCGAATTAGCGGAAACCATGACTCCAGAAGAAATTGTTGAGTGTCTTAAATCGCCGGATGTGTCTAAGCGTTTAGATATTCCTAGACCGGTTGATTAGTTATGAGGACCTTGGATATCAAGCAAGCTGCGCAGATGTTGTGTGTTAGCACTTCTACCTTGTCTAAGATGGCTAGAGAAGGAGATGTGCCAGCTACTAAACCAGGGAGGCGTTGGGTTTTCATAGAGTCGGATTTAGTTCGATATCTACGAAAGTTATCGAAATGCAGAGCTAAAAAGTTAAAGGCAGAAAAACAATGGCTATCTTTAAACGAGGAAAAACATGGTGGGTCGATTTCGCGTCGCCCAATGGACAAAGAATACGCAGATCTACTCGGACTCAAGACAAAAAGCAAGCGCGTGAATACCACGATAAGTTGAAGGCAAAGCTTTGGCGTATAGAAAAGTTAGGAGAGCGTCCAGATCGTTCTTGGCAAGAAGCAGCAGTTAGATGGGTTAGTCAGAGCAGTCATAAAGCAGACTGTCACAAGGACATTTCGAAGATAAGATACCTAGATCAATTCTTAGGTGACAAAATGCTTGCTGAGATAGATCGTGATTTACTTACTGTTATTGCAGAGTCAAAAAAAAATGAGTCGAGTCCTTCAACGGCTAATCGATATTTGGCACTTGTCCGGGCAATACTGATCGCTTCAAGGGACAAATGGGAGTGGTTAGATCGGGTTCCAAGCGTGCCTATGTTTAAGGAACCAAAAAAGCGAGTGAGATGGCTAACCAAAATTCAGGCGCAGAACTTGGTAGATGAACTGCCACCGCACCTCGCAGACCTAGCAGTTTTCACTTTGGCGACAGGTTTACGACAGACGAACGCATCGATGCTTCGCTGGGATCAGGTAGATATGAATCGTTCCTTTGCTTGGATTCACCCAGATCAATCGAAGTCAGGCAGAGCAATTTCGGTACCGTTAAACGAAGACGCTATGAGTGTTCTTAAACGAAGATTTGGAAAGAATCCTGAATACGTGTTCACTTACCTTGATAAACCTGTTGCACGAACATCCACGAAGGCATGGTATGCGGCGCTCGAACGAGCAGGGATCGAAGACTTTAGATGGCATGACTTGCGACATACTTGGGCTTCTTGGCATGTGCAAAGCGGAACTTCTCTTCAAGAGCTTATGGAGCTGGGTGGATGGGCTTCTTTTGAAATGGTTTTGAGGTATGCACACCTTGCATCGTCACACTTGAGTGCCGCCGCCCAGAGGATCGAAGGAGTAAACTTGATCAAGCAAGAATGAAGTACAGCAAGGTTTGCGTTCCCAAAAATGTTCACGCAGAAGCACAAAACAATATCGAGAACTCCAAACCGCAAGAGTTTCCAAGCTAGCAAATTTTGTTAATCGGTCCACCTAGCTTTCCTTAATGGTGTTATGTATTCTGATAAGCGACGTAAGATCTTAATCAATGGCTGGCTTATACCAAACAACCTGAAGGGTAATACATGGCAGTAACGAAAGGACAAGGAAACCCTAATTGGACTAGAGAGGAGACAGCTCTGGCCCTAGAACTTTATTTTCGTCTTGACCAAAAGATGCCATCTGCTTCTGATGAGGAGGTAGTAGAGCTTTCAAGTTTTCTTAGAAATATGAACCTTCATGAGGGAGCCAATAAAAATAAATCGTTTAGAAACCCGGATGGAATAGCATTTAAGGTGGGTAATCTACGAGCTGTAGCGACTGGTCTAGGGCTCAAAAACTATTCGAAGGTCGATCAGCTTGTATGGGCTGAGTTTGGTGCCGATAGGGATGCGCTCGCCGCCTTTTGTAGCTTGATCAGGAGCGGAGTCGCGGCTCTAGACAAATCTATAGATCGAGGACGAGAAGATGACGATTCAGAATTTGATGAGGGTAAAATTCTTACCCGTGTACATAAAACGAGAGAGCGAAATCGTACGTTGAGAGCAAAGCTAATACGCAAGCTTCAATCAAAAAATGAATGTCGTTGTGCGATATGCGGGATTGAACCAAACGCTAGTATTGGTGAATTTGGACTGAGAATGTTTGAATGCCATCACATTATTCCGATATCTGAATCTGTTACAAGAAAAACAAAGTTATCAGATCTGAGTCTATTGTGTGCAAACTGTCATCGCCTGATTCATGCATTGATCTCGAAGGAGAAGAAATGGTTTCAAATTTCAGAAGCAAGGCAGAAGCTTTGTGTTTCTAGGGTTGAGCATGAATCAAATAACGTCTAATCCATATTATATTGAGGGAGGCTTAAGCTACAGAAGGACAAAAGGCCGCTATAAAAACCCTTATCCCATTCACTCTGAGGAATTTAACCTTTTTGAACGAGGTTGGGTACAAGCTCAAAGACGTAGCTACGATATTCAAGCGCAACTAGCGACCAAGCTCGGTTTGAATAAACTAAATGCTAAAAAGGTCGATAGGAGCGAAGTGGAAAAAACAAAACGAGCTTATAAGAGGAGAAAAGGCTAGGTCGAATATGATCAATAAAGTAAGTCAAACTATCCATATTCTTCCTAGAAACTGTCCGTAATTATTGAGATGAAAAAGATTCCTCTAAACTCTGAATGTTTTACTTGTGGGGCAAACGAAAACCTTCATCGTCATCATTTGGACTGGAACAACAAAAATAACCACTCTTCGAATATTGAAATATTGTGTGAGCGATGTCATGTCGCAATTCACCAGTCTGGATATCTGAGTCATGATGAGTTGATTAGCATTAGAATGGAAGTCCAGAGCCGAGATCCTGCTCGGTTTAGGACACAAATCAAGAATAATGATTTGCTTTCGCTTGGAGCACAGTTAGATCTTTTTTCAAAGTAATTTTAAATTAAGGACACAAACTCGCCACATTCCAATGTGAGTGTCTTTTGAATGTCTCGTAAGTGATTGAAAAAATGGTGGCCAGGGACAGAATCGAACTGCCGACACGGGGATTTTCAGTCCCCTGCTCTACCGACTGAGCTACCTGGCCATCTCGTCTCGAACGGCTGTTCGAGTCATCAGGTGGGTTCCTTTCGGAGCCGCGCATTACAATGCAATGCGCGGTTTTAGTCAAGCCTTTTTTCAGTTTTTTTGTGGTTTAAAACTCTTCAGTAATTGGGTCGTTCGGATTTTGCATCGGAACGTACTCTGCGGGCTTCTCGCTGCCTTCACCAAACAGAAATTTTTCCATCTCGGTGGTGATCATTTCTTTTGCTTTTGGGTCCATCGGGTTCAGTCGATATTCGTTTATCAGCATGGTTTGATGGTTAATCCATTGGTCCCAAGCTTGCTGAGAAATATTCTCGAATACGCGTTTCCCAAGTTCACCCGGCCAAGTTTGGAATGCTAAGCCTGGTGCTTCGATGTTTAGTTTTTGACAAAATACTGTACGTGCCATGGTGGTGTCCTGGTTACTTAGGGGCGTAGCGTTGCAACAGTTTTTTTACTGGCGCCGCTAGTCCGATATTTTGGGGATCTTTTGTGCAATACCAAGTGGTTTCTGCCTCCGTAATCGCATTTAGCTGTCTGGAAACTCTTGCAAGAACCGGGGTTATTTCAAGATGGTAGTGGCTAAAGGTGTGTTTGTATAGAGGTAACGGCTCCAGAGGCTGCACTTCCAATCCGAGTATCTCATGAGTCTCTTCAAGGGTGTCGCTTTGTGGTGGGCACCATAGACTGCCCCAGATTCCGCTGGGTGGGTTTTTAACCAACATAAATCTGTCTTCGGCATCCATCACCAACAGCATAAATGTCTTTTTGGTTGGCTTGGTGGTTTTAGGTTTGCCGTGTGGTAACTCATTAGTGCGTCCATTTGCTAGGGCAAGGCAGTTTGACGCAAGTGGGCATTGGTTACAAAGTGGTTTAGACCTTTTGCACAAGGTGGCGCCAAAATCCATGATCGCCTGCGAGTAGATATCAACGTCTTGTTTTGGAGTGTTGATATCGGAAAGTTCCCACAATTTGTTTTCTACCGATTTTACGCCATACCACCCCTCAACCTCATAGTATCTGGCGAGTACACGCTTTACATTGCCATCCAAGATTGGGTGTCTTTGGCCTGTTGAAAAGGCCAGAATGGCGCCTGCGGTTGATTTGCCCACACCGGGCAAGGCCAGCACATCCTCAAAGTTGGTTGGGAACACACCATTATGGTTGCTGGCTACCTGTTTGGCTGCCTTATGTAAATTGCGAGCACGCGCGTAATAGCCAAGCCCCGTCCAAAGATGTAAAACTTGGTCTTGTTCCGCGATGGCTAGATCCTTAATAGTGGGAAAGTCTTCAAGAAACCGAGTGTAGTAGGGGATAACCGTTGCCACCTGCGTTTGCTGCAGCATGATTTCTGACAACCATATGTGATAGGCGTCTTTAGTGTTTTGCCAAGGCAGGTCATGACGCCCATGTTCGGCGTGCCAGTGCAGTAATTGTTTGCTAATGCTGATCATCTAGCCGGACTTTACACGACTTGTATCGAGTATCAATGAAAGTTGAACCTTTGTTTATCGCTATCGAACTAAACTGTAGTAAGCCTCGATCGAAGATGGTGATTAATCTCTTATTTTTACGGTCATTTGTATAGAATTTTTACGGTTTCTCTTTTAAAAAAGAGGTAACCTTACTGGTATGTAGTTGGGGGAAGAGGCGCATCGTCAGTGGTTGGGCGACCGTGCTTCGGGTTGGTATTTGGGAATTGTTATGAAGAGATCTGAAAAAGTAAGCCAGATAGCCTTGTTGCTGGGTCTTGGTTTTAGTTTCATGGGCTGCCTGGTAGCGGCTGAACGTCAGTTGCCGGATGGAAGTATTGCGGCCCAGGGTGATTATCAAGGTGACTATTATCTGGATAGAAATGGCGCAAAGGTCAAAGTCTACAGAAAGCGCGATACTTTCGTTGTGGCTAGGTCGTCAAGAAGTCCAAAAGCAAATGATTCGAGTGTGTCTCTTCAACGAATAAAGACACAATTTAGTGACCAAATTGTCTCACTAGAAAGGCACAATCTTACCGGGGCTCAGGTCATAAAAACACTCGAGCCAAAGTCAAAAGCCAAGGGAACAGTTGTAAAGATTAGCGGCCAGCAATTAATGAATTTTGTCCCTGGCGCCTTGCCGGTATTTACTACTAAGTCAGGGATGGGTGATTTGATGTTGCTGCCGAAGTTCACCGTTCGGTTAGACAACAACGCCGACACCGAAAGTATATTTGCTGCATTGAATAAACGCTTCTCCGTCACTGTGGAGCGGCAATTGAAACTTTCTGGTTTGGTTTACTCTCTAAACGCCGCGGGTCATGGTTTAGAGCAGTTCGAAGTTGCTCGTCAGATATCGCAACTTGAGGGGGTTGTCTGGGCAGAGCCACAGTTCTTTATTAAGCCACAGAAGGCTGCGCTTGGGGCAAGTGTCGCTGATCCTCTTCTCTCTCAGCAATGGAACTTAGATAACACCGGTTATCGTGGCTCGCGTTGTGATGCCGACTGCGATGTTACCGAAGCTTGGGATTTAGAAATGCTGGAGACCACTGGGGAGGGTAGTGTCATCGCCATTATAGATGATGGCGTTCAACTAGATCACCCTGACTTGGCCGCAAACATCATTCAAGGGCGAGATTTTGTCGATGATACATCCACGCTTTGCGGCAATGATGGCACAGCCGGACCTGATGACGACGCGAACCCCAGTCCAATACAAACTTGCCAAGCCGCAGCCGAAGGCGCCACGCCCGACAATCATGGAACGGCCGTTGCTGGTATTGCGGCGGCTAAGGGTGGCAACTCTATCGGTATTGCGGGCGTGGCCTTTAACGCCAGTATTCTACCGGTGAGGGCTTTCTCTGGCTTTGAAGATGCGAGCTTGTCAGCAGAGTCGGTATGCAACCGAATCGCTGAAGCGGTTGAATACGCCGCGCAAAATGCCGACGTTATCAATTTAAGTTGGACATTGGCGCAAAGCTGTACCGCTTTGACCGAGGCGATAGAATTAACGACGACTGGTGGGGTCACGACGGGAACTGGGTCTAAAAGAGCCGGAGGTTCGCCCGTTGTCGCAGCGAGTGGGAATAATGCATCAGGCTGGGTTAAGGTGACGGTTGATGTGCCTGTGGGTGAGCATGCCTTTGAATGGCGATACCTGCGAGCTTCTGAACCTCCATCAGGTTTAGTAACTCATGATGACACTGTCTGGGTAGATGATATTACTTGGCCAGATGGTTCTACCGAAAGTTTTGAATCAGTATCCAGTCTAAGCGACGCTGGATTTAATACTGAATGGGTTTTGAACAGTTGCAACGCCAATTGCGACTTTAATCTCGGAGGGGAGCCCGTTTGGGGCATTAATACCAACCCATTAGTAAATTACGCCAGATCTGGAACCAAGTCAGCCAGTATCAATGTGGCTAATTCTGGTCTTGAGTCGGATTGTGGGAATAGCTATCTGCATATTTTAAGGAACGGTCCGGCAGGGCAAATGTCGTTTTGGGTTTGGGTTTCTGCGGAAACTGGCAGTGATCAACAGTTTTTTGACAAATTTGAGTTTCTGATCGATGGTGAGGAAGTGATTAGTTATGGCGATCTAGATGGCTTTGGAGCTGTAGATAACGCCGTTGGTTATCCGGCCAATTTGAGTGACTCTGGCTCATCTTCTGAAGAGGGCGTGATCGCGGTAGGCGCAAGCACCAGTGGAGACCTCTCAGGCGAGACTGCAGCGGACATGACCGCTGAATACAGAGCGCCGTACAGTCAGTATGGCCCTACACTGGATATTGTTGCGCCGTCCGGGGATCAACACTTGGGTATCACCACAACCGACAGAACGGGCGATAACGGCTACAATCAATCTGGGACTGAAAATGACTTAAGTGACCGAAATTACACTCAGCTATTCAGTGGTACGTCTGCATCGACACCCTTGGTGGCGGGCGTCGCAGCCGCTATTCTTGCCATCGATGACACGCTTACGGCACAGGAAGTGAAAGACTTGATTACCAGCACGGCAGACCGAATTGGTAACCAACCATATGGTTCGCTAGTGAACGTATCATCTCCGCTAAGAAACGATTTTTTCGGTTTTGGCAGAGTCAATATGAACGCTGCTCTAGCTCAGGCTGCTGGCGGCTCCAGCGGTGGGACAGCCGGTACTTTGTCCGATACCTGTGACGCCGATGCGTTTGATTATTCCGTTGCAAATGATCTTCTCTTGTCGCGTTACTTTCCACAACCATCCACGGGGTTATGTCCCTCACGGGGACCACTTCCTGAGGAGATCTGTTTTGCGATTAAAGCGAGTAACGGAAAAGTAGCTACACTTTGTTTCTAGCAGACTCAGTACTTTTACTTTTCCATTTTGGTCACACCATTCGAACCACCGAGAAGCAGTACATCGGCGCTTCTTTGTGCAAACAAGCCGTTAGTAACAACGCCGGCAATCTGGTTGATTTGACGTTCTAACTCAATCGGATTGCTAATAGTGAGATCATGAACATCGATAATCATGTTGCCATTATCCGTGGTTACGCCTTGGCGCAGAATCGGATTGCCGCCGAGCTTGACTAATTGTCTGGCTACGTAGGACTTTGACATTGGGATGACTTCAATTGGCAATGGGAACTTGCCTAACATAGGTACCAGCTTAGAGTCGTCTGCTATACATATAAACTTTTCACTGGCGGCTGCAACGATCTTTTCGCGTGTTAATGCAGCGCCGCCGCCTTTGATCAAGTGTAAATGTTCTGTGGATTCGTCGGCCCCATCTACGTAGATAGGTAGGTCGCCTGATTGATCCAGTTCCATTACCTTAATTCCATGCGCGCGTAGCCGCTCAGCCGAAGCTTCTGAGCTGGCTACGGCACCGTCTATCTTGCCTTTGATTTTGGCCAGTTCATCAATAAAACAGTTGGCGGTAGAGCCGGTTCCAACGCCGACAATCCAGTCCCATTCGATGTATTCGATCGCTGCCTCGGCGACCAGTTGCTTTGCTTGCTCAGGAGTCATGCTCATGGTTATACACGTTCGTAAGTTACGTAATCAAATTTAGGAGAGTGTTGATGATTCTCGATTCTGCCCGTTTCTTTAAAGTCTTGACCTGAAAAGTTGGGAAAGAAGGTATCCGCAGGTGGTGAATCGTAGACCTCAGTCATTTCCAGTTTAGTGGCATAGGCTAAGAATAATTTGTAAATTTGCCCACCACCGATAATGAATACTTTATCCACCCCACCTTTATTGGCTAATTCAAGGGCTTGGTCGATATCGCGGCGCACTTCGACGCCTTCCGCGTGCCAATCTGGATTTTCAGTCAAGACAATATTCAGCCGTCCTGGAAGTGGTCGGCCAATCGAGTCATAGGTTTTTCTGCCCATGATAATCGGTGAACCCATGGTGAGTTCTTTGAATCGGGGTAGGTCGCCCGGTAGGTGCCACAACAACTCATTGTTGCGGCCCATTTCACCGTTTTCACCTACTGCCGCAACTAGTATGACTTCCACTTTGGCCTCTGCGTTGTTTTTGTTGTTATCGTTTTTTATTCAGATTTATTTCGCTGGTTTTAAACAGCGACAGGTGCCTTGATCGCCGAGTCAGGGTTGTAGTCGACTAACTCGAAATCCTCAAATTTGAAATCAAATAAACTGCCTACGGCCGGGTTGATTTTCATTTTTGGCAACGGTTTCGGTGATCGACTAAGCTGCTCTCGGACCTGTTCCTCGTGATTGCTGTAGATGTGCACATCGCCGAAGGCGTGTACAAATTCGCCAAGTTCCAGATTGCAAACCTGAGCGACCATCATGGTTAGCAGAGCGTAGCTGGCTATGTTAAAGGGAACGCCCAAAAACAAATCAGCGCTGCGTTGGTAAAGCTGACAACTGAGCTTACCGTCATGCGACACATAAAACTGAAACAGAGTATGACAGGGTGGAAGACCGGCTTTGGCCATCTCTTCAATCTCAGCTGGGTTCCAGGCTGATACGATCAGCCTTCGAGATGTTGGGTTGATTTTAATTTCGTTAATAACCCACGCCAACTGGTCAATCCCAGAAAAATCGCGCCACTGCTTGCCGTACACTGGCCCTAACTCGCCCCATTGTTTGGCAAAATCGGCGTCCTTTTGAACATTGATGACAAACTCATCAAGACGCTCTTCCCACTCGCATGAGTGCTTTTCTAAATCAGCAAAGCCACTCTTGTTAAGGTAGTTTTGGAAAGGCCACTCATTCCAAATCCCGACGTTATTGTCGACCAAGTATTTGATATTGGTATCACCACGAACAAACCACAGCAGTTCGTGAATAATGCCGCGCAAAAACACCTTTTTGGTTGTTAATAGCGGAAAGCCTTCCGAAAGATCACATCTTAGCTGTCGTCCGAATACGCTGCGTGTTCCGGTGCCGGTGCGGTCGTCTTTGCCGACTCCGTTTTGGTACACATCTTGCAATAAGTCTAGATAGGCTTTCATTAATCGTCCCTTATTTAGTCGTTCTCGCGGGCTATGGCTCGGTGGCCGATATCACGGCGAAGATACACATTCTCCCAAGATATTTTTGCGGCACTTTCATAAGCAAGAGCCTGCGCTTGCGTGACGGTATCACCTAAGGCTGTGACGCATAATACACGCCCACCAGCGGTAACTACTTGCTGATCATCATTGAGCTTGGTTCCGGCATGGAATGTCTTGCAATGATCAGTATCACAGTCATCCAACCCAGATATAACATCCCCCTTGTTGTAGCTTTCTGGGTATCCGCCGGCTGCCAGTACCACGCCAAGCGCAGCGCGCGAGTCCCAGTCAGCTTCTGCAGAGTCCAACTTCCCGTCCAGAGCTTGCAAACACAGATCCGCTAAATCCGACTGCAATCTCATCATTATTGGTTGAGTTTCCGGGTCACCAAAGCGGCAATTGTATTCAATAACTTTAGGTGTGCCTTCGGGTGTGATCATCAGTCCAGCATATAAAAAGCCAGTGTATGGATGTCCTTCATTTTGCATGCCAACAACGGTAGGCATGATTACCTCTTGCATGATGCGGTCGTGCATCTGTTGCGTGACAACCGGAGCCGGAGAGTAAGCACCCATGCCACCCGTGTTGGGCCCTAGGTCGCCTTCATCTCGGGCTTTATGGTCTTGTGAAGTGGCCATCGGCAATACGTTTTCGCCGTCTACCATGCAGATGAAACTGGCCTCTTCGCCTTGCAGAAATTCTTCAACTACGATTCTGGCACCTGCATCACCAAACTTGTTGTCGATTAGCATGTCTCGCGCGGCCTCGGTGGCTTGCTCAAGAGTTTGCGCAACAATAACGCCTTTGCCTGCCGCTAATCCATCGGCCTTGATAACGATGGGGGCGCCTTTTTCTTCAATGTACTCACAGGCCAAATCCGCATCGGTAAATACTTTGTACTCGGCGGTTGGTATCTCATATTTTGCCAAAAAGTCCTTAGTGAAAGCTTTTGAGCCCTCCAATTGAGCGGCGCCCGCGGTCGGACCAAAACATTTCAGATTTGCTTCATTGAAGGCATCGACTACGCCTAGGACCAAAGGCGCCTCGGGGCCGACAATGGTGAGTTCGACATTGTTAGTAGCGAATTCAACTAGTGCGTCAATATCCTCAACACCAATATTAACGTTCTCGAGTTTGTCTTCTATCGCCGTGCCAGCATTGCCTGGAGCCACGTACACTTTGTCTACTGACGCGGCTTGCGCCACCTTCCATGCCAAAGCGTGTTCTCTTCCGCCACTGCCGATAATTAGTACATTCATGAATCTTTCTGGTTTGGCTAAATGCCATGTTTGGGAGTAATCGAATAATCGCTGGATTTTACATGTTGGCATCATGGATGACCATCCGAAACGAGTCGCTTGCAGCTCGACAAAACAAAGAACCTAATGCCGCAGGGCTGCTTATTCTAAATTTGCTAAACATCAGCGTTGCATTTTTAGAAATAGTCTTTGAATTTTGATTGACTATCTAGTGATAGATAGATATATTTCTCAACCTGTCTATCACTAGATAGGTTGAGATTGGTTTTATTATTTTTACAGAGTCGAGTAGAGGTACTGACATGATTGGATACGCAACGATTGGAACTAAAGACCTGCCCAAAGCTGAAGCTTTTTACAATGAGTTACTGGCATTAGTAGGTGGTAAACAAGTGATGGGATTAGACCGTATTAAGTTTTACGGAACAGATAAAGGTGGAGCTATGTTGGCTGTTTGTACTCCGGCTGACGAGGGAGAACAAAGCTGTGGTAACGGCCAGATGGTGGCTATTTCTGGCGGATCGCCGGAAGGCGCCCAAGAGCTGTATGACAAAGCGATAGAGCTGGGCGCTACCTGCGGTGGCGAGCCCGGTCAACGCTTGCCGTTTTTCTATGGTTCTTATGTCTATGATTTGGATGGCAATAAGCTTTGCTTCTTCCATATGACACCAGCCTAACAATCTGACCTACGTTGATTTGCTCAACGCAACTTGATTAACTTCAACAGATAGACTTTCTGGAGTTTGATATGAAGATCAATGCAGACTTTACGCAGCGTGTTGTCGTACACAGCGCTGATATGGATTGGCTCGATTCACCGATGGCTGGTGTTTCTCGGCGTCCGTTAGATCGAGTTGGAGCAGAGGTGGCTCGCGCCACGACCATTGTGAAGTACGATTCAGGAAGTCATTTCTCGCCGCATGTTCATACGGGCGGCGAGGAATTCGTGGTTCTAGAGGGCGTGTTTCAAGATGAGCATGGTGATTTTCCTGAAGGTTCTTACATTCGCAATCCGCCTCAATCAAGCCATACTCCGGGCTCCGAAGCTGGCTGTGTGATCTTTGTGAAGTTGTGGCAGTTTGACCCCAAGGATCGAACCCATGTGCGACTGAATTCAAACTTTATGCAGCCGGTTGAGAGCGCTCAGCAGCCGGGCATCGACATAACTCCGCTGTACAAAGATGCCCGTGAAGAAGTGTGTATTCAAAGCTGGCAGCCTAACTCTAAGGTATTTATTCCATTGCAACACGGTATTGAGGTATTGGTGCTAGAGGGTCAATTTGATGAAGCGGATGACACATTAGTTAAACACAGTTGGCTAAGGTTGCCAGCCGGACAAGACCTAAATGCGGTTTCGGGACCATCGGGTGCTAAGGTGTGGATAAAAATGAATCATTTGGCTGACGTTGATCAACAGGTCGCGTTAGTTGAGGCAGGTTAATTCACCTAGTAGGACAATTATTAAGACAATGAATGGCAAGCGAGTTTGCATTGTGGGAGCAGGTATCAGTGGTTTACATACGGCTGATGCTCTGATCGATTCTGGCTGTGATGTGACTGTACTCGAGGCTCGGTCTAGAGTGGGCGGGCGAATTCTAAGTAGATCGGAAAACCCGGATAGCGAAGCCATTTTTGATGTGGGGCCATCTTGGTTTTGGAACGGACAACCAAGAATTGCCCAGCTTGTAAGATCATTAAAGTTAGAGCATCTGATCTTTGAGCAGTATCATCAAGGCGATGGGCTCTATCAATCAGCTGAAGGCAAGATCCATCGTGGTCAGTTGGGGTTTTCGATGGCAGGCTCGTTCAGAATCGAAGGTGGCTTATCATTAATTACCAACGCATTGAAATCACGGATTGAATCCAAAAGCGCTGAGCAGGCTATAAAGCTACATAGCGCCGTCGAGAGTATCAGTCTCAGCAAAGACAAAGCAGATGGTGTAGAGGTCGAGATCCAAACAGCAACGGCGTCGTACCGATGCGATCACGTAGTGTTGTCATTTCCGCCACGCCTAGCAGTGAAGCACATTCAATTTGACCCAATGTTATCGACAGAACGACTGGATCATCTAAAAAATGTGGAAACATGGATGGCAGGTCAGGCCAAGGTTGCTATTCAGTATGAAAAACCGTTTTGGCGGCAGATGGGATTGTCAGGTGATGTGATTAGTCAGCTTGGTCCGATGGCAGAACTACACGATGCTTCGTATGACACCCAAGACTTTTTCGCTCTATCAGGGTTTTTGGCGATTCAACCACCGCAACGTCCGATGTTTGAAGCTAGCCTTGAGCAGCTCCTAACCGCTCAGTTGGCTAGGCTTTTTGGCGATTCGGCCTTATCGCCGTTGTCCATTACGTATCAGAACTGGGCGCAAGAAAAGTATACGGCCACAGACTTAGATCAACGCCTTCAAAGTCATCATCCCTTAAATCGGTGGCCGTCTTACCAAGAGGAAAAGTGGGATCACAAGCTGATATGGTCCGGCACCGAGAGTGCGCCCAGCCAGTTTAATGGCTACATCGAGGGCGCGTTAGAGGCCAGTCAACGAGCGATTGACACAGTAAGTGGGCAGATTTTCTAAAGCATTAATCATCAGTCCAGTAGTTAAACTTAACTTTTAGAAAACCGTGACTTCCTTGGTATTTTAGTAACTTCTACGCAGATTTCGGTCAGATGGATGAGACATCGATACTTTGTAGTTGATCTTCCACGTATCTCGACTGCTAACCGTTTTTCTCCAAAGCATCAGCCCTGTCTGGTCGTCTTCGTTGGCTTCGGTCGGCTCGGTGGTTTCCTCATGCACAGTCACCTTTAATGAGCGATGCTTAGACACTGGCACCGCAGCGCGGACCTCTATTTCGGCAGCATTGCGTCTTCTATTTACTATTTCAAACACCAGGTCTTCAGACTGAGTTTTTTGTTTGCTTATAACGCCACCTTCTTTATTTTTACCGCCTTTGTCGATCACTCTTACCTCGATTCTAGGGTCTTGGCCCATGGGTAAAGTCACTTCCTTATTCGGAAAAATATCTGGCATTTCGGCAACGCCAGCGAATGTACCATCCACAAAAATTTGTAGCTCAGAGGAATAGAGGGGGGCAATATCTCCAGGCGTAAAACGCACTCCCAGATATGCCGTTGTATCTTTCTTAGGTACGATAGATGTTAGAGTCGAGGTGTCGAATTCGTGTGTAACGAGTTCAAATCGCTGTGTATTATCAAAGTCGTTGGGCACATTTACCTTACCTGGTATTGGAAAGCTCATTGCGTAGTCACCTTCCCAAGACGGGGAGGTCTTCTTAGCGGCTGTCACGACGATCTCTTCTAGCTGAACTTGATTTCTTGCTACGGGAGCACTTGCTGGCGCGTAATCATCAAAGCTTTCTTTTATGCGGTCGGATAGCGTCCAGAACTCTGAACTAATGGATGGCGGTTCAACGGATTGGTTGGGCATGCTTGTCGATAGAGTCAGACTTACATTGTCCCAATCCTCAGATGTTTGTTGCTCGACCAAGGCAGTCTGAGTCAGTTTAAGTTTGCCTGTGCCCGTATCTAATCGGGCCTCGTAGCTTGACCTCCATGTAGTCTCTTCCTCTTGATATTGAATAGAGAGCATCGATTGCAAACTGCTTGGAGATCGAACACTGATAACCAGGCCTGTATTTGCTAACGAGCGATCATTGCTCTGCTTTAGATCCGCCGTAGCGGCTTTTAAATCTTTGCTAAGTTTTGTGCTGCGTTGATTTGCAAGACGAATGGCCTCATACACTTCCTGTGAACCGCTTTTCATAAGCTCCATGGTTTGGCGCCAACCTTCTGTGTTAACCGAGCCCAGAGAGTTATTTGTTGCCGATTGCTTTCCGACACCGGCGGCCAAACTCTCTAAGTACTTTAGTTGAAGTTTTGCAGAATTGATGATGTCACGTTCAACTTGAAGTTGTAGTTTTAATCCCTCGATTCGCTTCTCTAACTCTTCGATTTTATCGTCTTGCTCATCTGATCGCCTGAGCTTCGTTGCCACCTGACCCAAAACAAGGTCTGAGTTTGAAAACTTGACTCTTACATCAGATGCATCCAGATATTTAGGTAAACCATCGATTTCTAACTCTTGATCTCCAGGCTTTAGGCTAACCAAAGCTTCACGTGTGATAAGAGCCCCTTCTTGAAAAATAGTCACCTCAGATATTTTAGATTCAACGCTCTTAGCGAAGCTCGTTGGTGAGTTGCAATATGCAAGTAAAAAAGCAGTAGCGAATACAAAATTTCTGGTCATCAATATATCCTTATTGGGTGTAGGGTTGTTGGTGAGGTTGTTTGGTTGTAGATCAGTGTATGTAAGAATTTATCTCTCCGCAAATTTGTGCGCTATGAGCAAAAACTTCCATGGTGTATGCTTCCGACAATTTCACTGTGTCGGATTCAATCATGCTACACGTCGTCCTTCATACTCCGAAGATTCCCCCTAACACTGGCAACGTCATTCGCTTGATGGCCAATACTGGCTTTCAGTTGCATTTGATTGAGCCGCTAGGCTTTGAATTTGAAGAGAAGCCATTACGGCGTGCGGGTCTTGATTATCATGATCTCGCTAACGTTAAGCGGCACAAAGACTATTGGGCGTTTAAAGAGCATATTGGCACTGCGAAAATATTTGCCATTACAACGAAGGGCACTCGTAGCTATGCTGATATAAGTTTCGAAGAGGGGGACGTGCTTCTATTTGGGTCTGAGACTGCGGGTTTGCCAAATGAAGTCATGGAGAGTATCCATGCTGATGATCGGCTTAGAATCCCTATGCAGCCTAATAATCGTAGCTTAAACTTATCCAATTCAGTATCCATTGTGGTTTACGAGGCTTGGCGTCAGTCGGGCTTTGTGGGCGGTTCCTAAAACGATTCTTTGACACTTGGAGATCATCCATGCGTATTGCGATTCTCTCTCGAAATCCAAAACTGTATTCGACGCGAAGATTGGTTGAAGCTGGCGAGCAAAAAGGGCATCAGGTTGATGTGATAGACACCTTGCAGTGCTACATGGATATCACCAAAACTCGATCGGTGGTTCGTTACCAGGGTGAAGAGTTACCTCATTATGATGCCATTATCCCGCGTATTGGGGCGTCGGTGACCTTTTACGGTACGGCCGTGGTAAGGCAGTTTGAAATGATGGGCACCTTCAGCGTTAACGAATCGGTTGCCATTAGTCGGTCTAGAGACAAGCTGAGATCATTGCAGTTATTGTCGCGCAAGAATGTGGGCTTGCCCCGTACGGGATTTGCGAACAAATCTAACAACATTAAGGATTTGATTAAGACCGTTGGCGGAGCGCCACTAGTTATTAAATTATTGGAAGGTACTCAAGGCATTGGCGTGGTATTAGCCGAAAACAATAAGTCGGCGGAAAGCATCATTGAAGCCTTTATGGGTCTAAAGGCCAACATCCTAGTACAGGAATTTATCGAAGAAGCCGGCGGTGCGGATATTCGCTGTTTTGTAGTAGGTAACAAGGTTGTAGCGGCGATGAAACGACAAGGCGCTGAAGGCGAGTTTCGATCAAACCTCCATCGAGGTGGTTCTGCAACGTTGGTTAAACTGAGTAAAGAAGAGCGCGCCACCGCCGTAAACGCCGCGAAAGTAATGGGCTTGAATGTCTGTGGTGTGGACATTCTGCAATCCAAGACCGGGCCAGTGGTGATGGAAGTAAACTCCACGCCCGGATTGGAAGGAATCGAGAATGCCACCGGCAAAGATGTGGCGGGGCTAATTTTTGACTTTATCGAGAAAAACGCGCGCCCCAATCGCACGCGGACTCGTGGTAAAGGTTAAATCGCATGGCCGATGAATTAATCATCGCTGGTCACCAGATAATCCCGGGTACCAGTCAGAGAATAGAGATTCCGGTAGTTCGGTTGTACACCGACACGCCAATCAGCATGCCTGTACATGTTGTGCGCGCCCGCAAAGCAGGTCCGACCGTGTTCGTATCGGCTGCAATTCATGGTGACGAAATTAATGGTGTTGAGATCATTCGTCGACTGATTCAGTTGAAGTCTTTGAAACTGACATCGGGCACATTGATCTTGGTGCCGATGGTGAACGTGTACGGCGTATTGGATAAGAGCCGCTACATGCCAGACCGGCGCGATCTAAATCGATCGTTTCCTGGCTCGGATAAGGGTTCCCTGGCCGCCAAGCTGGCTGATAAGTTTATGACTGAAATTGTTCAGCACTGTGACTACGGAATTGATCTTCATACGGGAGCGATCCATCGTTCTAATTTGCCGCAAATTCGAGCTAATTTGAAAGATCCTGAGACCTTGGAACTGGCCAAGGTTTTCGGTGTGCCAGTGCTTATCAACTCGCGTGTGCGTGAGGGTACATTAAGACAGTGCGCCGTCAATGCCGGAACGCGCATACTGTTGTACGAGGCGGGTGAAGCTTTGCGATTTGACGAATTTTCGATTCGTGCCGGCATCAGAGGAATTCAACAAGTGCTGATGCATTTGGGGATGGTACGTCGTAAGAAGTCTAAGATTCCAATGACGCCTTATGTGGCAAATGCCAGCTCATGGGTGCGAGCCGACGCGAGTGGTATTGTGACTAATAAGAAAAAGCTGGGTGATCATGTTCAAGCTGGCGATGTGCTTGCCAAAATCGGTGGACCATTTGGTGAGATATTTGAAACCGTGGAAGCGTTCAGATCCGGCGTGATTATTGGTCGGCAGAATATTCCGTTTGTGCACGAGGGCGATGCCATGTTTCACATCGCGTATTTCAGCGAGCAGGAAGAAGAAATCGCCAGTGATATACAAAACCTGTCTGATGTTTTGATGCCAGAAGACAGTTAGCAATCGAAGTTAAACCGTAAGCTAAATTGGTTTATCCAGAAGAGGAGGGCAAATGATTGAGAACAAGATGATCGTCGGCAATTCCGAGTACTGCAGTTTACCCACGTTAGCAATCTCAAATATCGAAGTTCGCGTGGACACGGGAGCCCAAACATCGTCACTGCATGCAGAACAGATCGAAGTGCTGCAGCGAGGCGATGAGCGCTGGGTACGTTTTCTGTTTGAAGACGCAAACCCTCCTATATATTGCGAAGCCAAGGTTGTCGCCAAGCGTAAAGTAAAGTCGTCTAACGGCACTAAGCAAAGCCGCTACGTGATTGAATCGGAGTTGCAGCTGGGCGGGAGTACTTGGCCAATACAACTCACCTTAACGGACCGCTCAGACATGAGCTACGTGATGTTGTTGGGAAGAGAGGGGATGGGTGACCGTTTGTTGGTCGACCCATCCGCTGAATTCTTGCTACGCAAAGCGTAACGAACTAGTGATCGTTAGCTGACAATCCTATTTGCTCTCGACGATGGTAGTTACCACGCGTTGAGGGAATGGAATGGAAATTCCTTCTTTATCAAACCGCTTTTTAGCGGCTTCTAAGAAGTCATTGTGTACGCCCCAATAATCGCCAGAATTGACCCAGGGTCTTACAATAAAGTTTACGCTGCTGTCGGCCAGCTCGTTAACTGCTATGACTGGAGCCGGGTCTTTTAGAATACGATCGTCGGCTTCAACCAGTTCGGTCAATACCTTGCGAGTTAGATCGAGATCATCATCGTAGCCCACACCAATCACCATGTCGACACGACGACGGCCGGTGGAAGAGTAGTTAACGATATTGCTGTCTAACACTCTGGAGTTGGGAATGATCACCGCCTTGTTGTCTCCAGTGCGAAGTTCAGTTGTAAACACTCGAATGCTGCTTACAGATCCCGAAGTGCCTGCTAGTTCAACAAAGTCGCCAACTCGGATGGGGCGCAACAGGATAATTAACACACCTGCAGCAAAGTTTGATAGCGACCCCTGCAATGCTAAACCAACGGCTAAGCCAGCGGCACCCAAAATAGCCACGAACGATGCCGTCTGAATTCCTAATTGCCCTAGTGCGGCGATAACAACAACGGCGAACAATGCCCAGTAAAGCAGGCTGTTTAAAAAGCCGATCAGCTCGATATCGACATCCTGTTTTTCCATGGCTTTGACGGCCACATTGGTAATGCCTCTGGCGATGCGTTTTCCGATCAGAAAAATGAGTAAGGCCAGCACAACCTTGATGCCGTATGTGGTGCCGTATTCCACGGCTAGATCTACGTACTGAGTGTACGCTTCGATATTAGTTTCCATAGTGATATTTAATTTCTGGAAGTTTTGATATGAGTGCGATCAAGCTCAATCTTCAATGATTGACCTGATTTAAGAATCTCGGTTAGCGACAGTGCCAGTGAGATCAACATGCAGGCAAGGCTGCCTATGAACATGACATTCCCCATTCGCGCATGCTCGAACATAATGCCGAGCATTGACAAGATACAAAAGAAAAACGCCAGTACACCAAAAGCCTGCATGTACTTGATCAGGATAATCCGTAAGTGCAGAGAGCGAATTTGTTTCACGCGGTTTTCGCTGTGCGAATCATCCTCCGCTGTATTTAAAGAGCGAATGATGTTCGCCAACGCTAGATAACGATTAGTGTAAGCCAAAAACAGCAGCGAAATGCCCGGAAACAAAAAAGCAGGGTCGGTGATACTCAAGTTCATGGGCTGATTCTATCCCAATCCCGCTAAATGAATCACTACTGTTTTAGGGCGCTACCAGAGTTTTATCACTCTTTTACGCTCTTATTGAGTTCGCGCTTAACTTCATCGATACGATTACTCATTTCGGCTATGTTTTCTAAGGTGCGCAAATCAATATCCATTTTTTTCTCCATACTAACGATCAGCGGCTTTATGCTGGTTTCTAGAGAATTAGCCAGCGTATCCAGCGTCGCAACCATATGTTTTGAGGGTTGATTAACCACTTCCACCGTCGGGCTGTTCTGCTGTTTTAATGCTTTGCCAAGCGATTTAATAGACGAAATCAATTGGGCCGTTTGCTGGCTTTGCTCTAAATGCCATCTGGCCTCTCGCTCAACAGCGGCGTCCTCCTGCGTGCGTTCGTTAGCTTCGGACTTCGATACCAGGGCCGTCACTGACTCGACGTGCGATGCTATATCCATTAATTGATTGGCAATCTTGGTGCCTGCATCGGCATCATCGCCGCCCAATGAATTAGCTCGAGCAAAGTCGGTTTTAATTTGCTGCCAGCGGGTTTCTTGTTCATCAGACATTGTGCCGCGCAGTTCAGCTAACTTGAGTAGGTTTTCTTCGGTGCCATTTGTCAGCAGCTGGGACTCTCCCAAATAGTGATCGTCAATCAACTGCTGAAGTTCGGCTTCATTCATAACTCCCGAAATTTTCTCAGCCATCTTGTTCATGTTTCGATAGCTGCCTTGCAGTTTAAACGGCGGCTCGGTTCGATAGCGATCGTCCTGAGCGGCCGAGGCTATGTACTGCTGATTTACTTTTAAGATTAACTCTTGAATCGAGAACAGTTTTTCTAAAACAGCGACGATTTCGGATATTTCGGCACCACTGTAAGAATGTGAGAGTTCCGTTGTCGCCACGGATTCGCCTTTGGCCATGTCCACAAATCGATATACGTCTTGCATGTCGCGCGTTGCCAATGGGGCCAAAACGGCGTTGGACGTTAGAGAATTCTCTATATAGCTCAGTGCAAACTGCTCTTCCATTCCGCCTAGAATGTCGCCTAGGTTGTAGATATCAGCACGGTTAGCCAACATATCGGGCACTTTAAACACTTCACCTGATTCGGTGTATGGGTTACCGGCCATCACCACGCAGAACTTTTTGCCACGCATATCATAGGTCTTAGTCTCTCCGCGCCAAACACCTTCAATGCGTCGTGTGCCGTCACAAAGCGATATGTACTTTTGCAAAAATTCGGGATGTGTATGTTGGATGTCATCAAGATACAACATCACGTTATTGCCCATCTCGAAAGCCAGGTTGATTTTTTCTAGCTCTTGTCGCGCGGTCGAGTTGGGAGCCTGCTCAGGGTCAAGTGAGGTCACATCGTGTCCCAGCGCTGGGCAATTGATTTTCATAAAGATCAAACCAAGGCGACTGGCCACGTATTCCATCAAGGTGGTCTTTCCGTAACCTGGTGGTGAGATCATCATCAACAAGCCCATTAAGTCTGTGCGCTTCGAGTCTCCAACCGTGCCCATCTGCTTGGCAAGATTATCGCCAATGATGGGCAAATACGATTCGTTAACCAGTCTGTTTCGAACAAAGGAACTTAGTGGTCTTGCTTTGAAAGAGTGTAGTTTTAGCCGATCGCGTTCTTGCTTTGCTAACTCTCCGCGAGTGCGTAAATATTCATGATAGCTAGGGATGGTAACTTCATGATGGCGGGTCAAACGTTCTAGAAATTCATCGAGACTGAATTCCAGTTTCTGTGAATTTAGTCGCGGATGATCACCTAATAGATCTTCGGCTAACAGCTCAAGTTTCGTTTTGTTTTCAGTTAACTCTATGTTCGCTACGAAGTTGGAGGCTGCTTCGGGAACGTATCTAAGTAGCTCTGGATTTTTGCTATTTTTGATTAGAGCCGCAAACCAAGAACAGGCTATATCCCAGGCTTTTCCGGGTTGTGTTTCTAACTGAGCAACGGTGTCCAATAAGCGTTTTTGATTGTCTGCATCAACCCGCCGTTTAAACTCGTTCAAAATGGTAACCGCGTAGCGGCTTTGCTCAAAGCTGATGGACTTCACGTCTGAGGCAAGCTGGTCACATAAGTACCTAGCCGCCATAAGTTGAACTTCATTGTCGAACTCAAATTCGTAAGCGTTACAGAATTCACCGAGGGCGGATTGTATATCCTCGATCACCAATGCTTTGGCCGTTGAGTCAGAGAATAGCTCGCTTAGCGATTTGGCTGAAACCGACCGTTGACGCCATTCATTAATTGCGCCTGCATGCTCTTCGGCGGAAGACCACGTTGCATAGAAAAGTTGTGCAAGAGCCCTAGCGCCGGGCGAGTAGGTAAGCAGTGAAGCTTGTTCTAAGGCAGGCAAAATTTGCGATAGAATTTTTGCAGCGTCGTAATCGTGCACGCCCTTTTGGTACCCGTGTTTATAAAGGGGGGTAGCAAAGTCTCGCGCGACTTTGATAAGAGCCTCCTCGTCTTTTGTCGCCTGAACTAAACCTTCTACGGATAAGGAGTCTTGACCGTATTGAGCGGCGGTCAGTATCAAGTACGCAAGGTATTCACCGCGGTAGACATCTGGTGTTTCTGATTCAAGCGATATCGACCAAAATGGTTGTGATTGATCCAATATTGGATTGGAGATTTGTTCGTAGTAATCGGTGCCGATCAAATGAAAACAGAGTTGATCAGACCTGGGAATGATGGTCAGATCCAGCTCTTGTTGATTAACACTGAACTTGTGTTTGGGGCCCAGCTTAATAACTTTGCCGCCATCTTCGTAGATATCATTTTTATCGCGTAGTGAACGAACGGCTTGTTCTTTTAGTGCCTTGAATCGAGAATCAATATCATCGGCGGCGACCTCGGAATTTAATGATCGTAATTGCTCTATCAGTTCGGCGGTTTTAAGAACCAATGCATCCGACGCAAAATAGGTATTCAGCTCGTCTTGTTCAGCAATTTTCAATGAGCGCTTTTCTATGCTCTTTAAAATTCTGGATGCCGAATCGGCGACTGTCTGCGCGCGCCGTTGCTGAGCTTCAACCAGAGACTGTTTATGGGTCTCAAAGGACTCGTATACTTCTTCTCGCTTTTCCATAATGTCGGCGAGAAACTGATCGAAATCGGAAAATTGGCTTTCTAGGTCTTCAAGTTGAACCAATAATTTGGCTAATTGCTCGTCGCACTTTTCCGGAGTGTCAGCCATACCGAGCGCATTGGTAATACTCTGGCTAAACAATTTGAATTGCGCAGCAAACTGGGCAATGGCTTCTTCTGAGCCTAAACCCTTTTGCTTTTGTTTAGCTCTAGCCTTAGTTTGATTAAGCTTGGCGTAGACTTGCGAAATGGTGTCGACAATACGAGTTCTGATTGTCGTGTCATCAATCTTCAGCGTGGTAACAAGCTCGGACAGTAAATCCAACTCAGAGGTCGTGATCTCTATGTTTTCAATCACGGGTTGAATTTGAGCGTTCGTTTGAGCCTGCTCTATTTCTGTTGAAAAATTGTCGGTTGAGTCCAAATAAAAAGCCAATGCGTCCTCGGCTTTTAAAAACTCCACCGCTTGCTCGCCTAGAAGGGTTTCTTGATCGATGATCTTTTGTTCTAGGGTTTCCAGTTCGGATACGTCAATGTAGCGGTAGGACTTAATGGTGGCGATGTGGCCGCGTTCTTTTCGTAACTCCGCAATGGTCGTGACGAACTGAGGTGCGGCTTCCCAGGTGGTTGTGGAGATCCGGCTTAGGAGCGTTTGTACTTGCGTCTTAGATTCGGCTAAGGCCGTCGCAGACTGCTGCTGAATGCTTTGAACTTTTTCAAATTCATCGATGACCAATTCAGAGGTGCTGGCGATTTCTCTAAGAACTTCTGAGATTGCCGATTGACTAGGGTTGTCGAGCCAGTAGTGATTGTCAAAGATGCGTTGAGCAGCCGTGTTTAGCTCCTCGTAGTGCCGCATGCTGACCTCTTTATTCTGTATTTGCTGCTGAATCGAATACAGATCAGAAACGCCTCGAACCAGTTCTGAGTTACCTATCTTGCCCAACTCTGTTGTACTTTCAGGTTGTTGACTGGCGAATTCATCACTGATGTAAGAGGTCTGCCAGAGCTGCATTGGATGTACTCGAGTTGCTTCCTTCTCGGCCGAGAAAACAATCAGCTTACCGTCTTCTCTTAAGGCATAACCATTGCTGTATATCGGGTTTTGGAGGCTTTTGGTAATTAGGTTGTAGCTAAACAACGCGAATCGACCTTCCACGGGCTCATAAAACACGTACAGAACATCCTCACCATTGGGTGATTTGATGGTGCGTTTGAACTGAAGACCATTGACCTCGTCGGGAAACGATTTGGTTTCGCCACTTTGTAAATAAATGCCGCCGGGAAAAATGATGCCATGATCTTCTGGTAACTCCACGCATGATTGACCAATGGCGTCTAGTCGCGTTACCGATTCGGTGATGGTGTTAAATACAAAGTATCGAGTGACTTCCTCCTTGTAAGGGGTGAGTGCCAGCAAAACTAAGTCGCCAACCAAGGCATAGGAAACTTGACCGTCATCAAGAGATTGGTTGGCCTCTTCGACTTCCTCGGAGTAAATACCGAGGCCGTCCTCGGTATTATTCTCGACCTTGATGGTGAGATCGCCACCGATGGTTTCAACGAATACTTTATCGGCCACATTGACGTGCGGATGACGGCCATGAACGAAGTCATCGCGTGTGCATTCAATCCATTCAAAGTCGTACTGATTGGGTAATTGAATGTCCCGCTCACCGCGGTTATCGATGTAGCTAACGTCGCTGCCATCAGCGGATAGGGCCCAGCGAAATACGCGTAAATCGGAGCTCCTCTCACCAACTTGAAAGCCCGCCAATAGCTTGCCGTTTTTTACGGTCAACTTAACTAAGCGTGCTTCCTTGTAATAGCGGTAGAGTTCTTCAAAGTCACTCTTAAACCGTTGATCGTTTAAGAAGCTCTTGGCCAAGCTAACGGGATGCAGTTCAAAGCCATCCGGTGATTCGTCCAATTCGAGCAGAGCGAAAACGTCCTCAACTTTGGTTTCGCGCTTAAGGCCGATAAACACGTTGTAGCCAAACAACAGTTTTCCGCCCACTTGCACGATGTCTCTGGCCACACAATTGTTTTCCGTGCGCAGCCGAGTGCGTCCAATCGCCTCGATTTGCACACCACCAAATTCAGATAGGCGTGCTTCATTTAGAGCCTGTGTGAGCTTCTTAAGCGTGTTTCCCTGATCATCCAAGCGCTTACGAATTACGTCGTAAGCACCAGCCTCCGCGACCGCTTGGTCAACAATATTGGCGTTGTTCAGATTATTGTTCGTTGGTTCCATTCACTTTAAAGATTCTGAGTTTCTTTTATGCAGACAAGGGCTAGGCCTTTGTAATCTTCCGAGAAAGGCTTCTCATAACCGATGCCAGCTCGTCGTCGACTTCACTTGGATCGACTCTGGATATGATGCTTCTGAGTACACGAATTTCGTTGTTGTCGATAACGCCGTCTCGTTCAGCGATGCGCACAATTTCTCTGAGCTCGCTTGCATCCAGTGTTCCATTTTCCCTAAAAGCTTCGACAGCCTTTAGGGCCATTTCTAAATGATCTCTGCTTGTCATAGTTCTATCCTTTGCTTTTCCATTGCCATGTTCTCATGGCAATGGAATGCCTAATTTCCGGCCTACTTGATTAATGCTTTTGGTCGTCATCCTTAGGCATAAGTTTGCCCAGTTGACCTAGTAAGGTCTGGATCGTATCGCTTTTACCGGCAAGACCGTCCACCGCTTTGCCTAAAGAAAGTGACTTGGCGAAGGTGTCGAAGAAGTGCTCTTCACCACCGACGATGTCGATTTTGGCTTCCTTGAGCGCAGTAGAGAGAACCTCGGCATTTTCCTTGGATATCATCTTGCCGGCTTCGATCGACGCCAAGGTTTCCTTTAGGGCTGTTTCTAAGGTCATGCGGAACTCTTCGTGAGATCGTGCTTCTTCGCTCATGGCGTTCATGGCATCGAACTTGTCGGTCAAGCCCTCGGCCTCGGCCTTGAATTGCTTCAAGGTGACATCGGCTTCGGCAGTGCCGATTTGCGACTTGGTGTCAGCCTCGGCTTCACCTTTCGCACGTATGACGTCCGCCTCGGAAGTCCCTAGCTCTTTGACTGCGAGTGCTTCTGCCTGGCCTTTTTCTTTAACGACATTGGCCTCAGCTTCGCCTTTGGCCTTGATGATTTCTGCCTGGGCAAGCCCAAGAGCGGCTTCTTCAACACGGATGGCATCGGCTAATTTAATTTTGGCAGCGGCGTCTTTCTCGGACGCTTCGAGGTTTGCTTCGGCGATAACGGTAAGTTCGACGGCCTTATGTTTTGAGGCTAGTTCTGCGGCTTCAGCAGCTTTTACTTCGCGTACTTTCTTTTCTTCGGCGTCTGCTTCCGCTTCTTTCACCTGTACTTGTTTGGCACGATCAGCTTCGGATACTTCGCGTACTTCATTGATTTTTTCTTCTTCAATGGCGACGGTTTTATCTACCGCAACACGCTCGCGAATGACGTCGGCGATGGCTTTTTTCTCTTTCTCGATGTCTTTTTCAGCTTCGATAGTTGAGAGCTCGACTTCACGGTCACTCTGCACGCGTTCCATGCGTTTGGTTCTTTCGACCTTCTCAGCTTCAATGGCCACGGCTCGTTGACGATTCTCATTCGAGATTTCAATCTCTCGCTGTTGGTTTTCAGTTTGTACTGCGAGATCCCGTTCAACTTCAATCTTGGTGGTTTCCGCTTTTAGGCGCTCCTCTTCTTGAATTCTTAGAGTTTCGGCTTCTTCTCGAGCTATCACGGAGGCTACTTCACGGGCTTGCTTAGCTTCGGCATCGGCCTGTTGGCGTTCAAGCTCAAGCATGGCTTCACGAGCTTCAACATTTTTCTTTTTGATGGCGAGTTCTTCGTCTTTCTCAAAGATGTTGGTTTGAACATTTTGCGCAGCCGTTAACTCGGTGATCTTGCGGATACCTTCAGAATCGAGAATATTGTTTGGATCCAAAGCAGACTTAGGAGTTTGCTCTAAATAGTCGATGGCAACGTCCTCCAGTGAGTAGCCATTTAAATCGCTACCGATCGCTTCGACAATGGCGTCTCTGAACTTCTGTCTATCTTCGAAGAGTTCTACGAAATCTACCTTTTTACCTACTGTTTTTAGCGCTTCTGAAAATTTAGCGGCAAACAGGTCGTAAACTGCTTGTTGGTCTGATGCACGTTGGGTGCCAACGGCTTTAGCCACTCTGAGTACGTCTTGTTCTGTCTCATTTACCCTGAGATAAAAAGCGACGGTGATATCCGCACGCATGTTGTCCTTGCAGATCAAGCCGTCCTTACCGCGTCGATCGACTTCCAATGTTATCAAGGAGATTTTCATTAACTCCTTCATGTTGAACACGGGATATACGATTCCCCCCGTAAAAGTAACTTTGGGTTTACTTCTAGTGGTATTAATAATGAGCGCGGTACCCTGTTCTACCTTGTGATACCACTTTACGACCATCAACGCGGCGAAGAAAATTATCCCTGCGATGACGAGTACTATTGTTCCAATAGGTAGAATTCCTGAAAAGTCAGCCATTTAGTTCTCCTTTAAAATTGCTAAAGCTTAAATATTTGTTTCGAATTCGGATTTTGAGATAACCCGATACGTGTTGGTTTCTTCAAAAAACTCGATCGGTACAACTTCGTCGCCCTTCGAGAAAATGTCATCGCCTTTTGCTCTTATGTTAAGCAGTAGGCCTGCAGCACCATCATTTAAGAACCCTTCGCCTCGTTTTTTGTCTACGAGGGACGATCTGACAATCACGATTTGTCCCAATATGTGTTTGGTCTCGTCTACATCTAATTTCTTGAACACCGCCCGAATTGGCTTGATGAAAAGGGCGGTTGCGTAAACTGCCACAAAGAGAGAAAAGACAAGCACAGCTAATTCGAAGAGTACTTCGATTGGAAATACCGATGGAACGATCGGTCCAAGAAGATAAATGCCGTAATAACTGACAAACCAACCGATTACGGAAATTAAAGATATGATGATGGTGATGGGCACGCCGGCCAAACCGAGCTTGCTTAACACGCCTGCGATGCCTTCCTGAGCAATTTCCGAATCCATCGCGTCGATGTCTCCATCTAAATCGAAGTCCAATACGTCGATGGTTACAATACCAAACATGGATACTATCCAGAAAAGTACACTGATCCCGAGAGGAATTGTGAAAATAACGGTCGGGAACGATGAAATTATCTCGTAAAACGTGTTCATGCTTTCGTGCAGAAAAATTGCAAACATTGTTGGTGTCTTTCCCTATTTTTTGTTCTTAAGTCGTTCAAGTACCTTGTTGGCACTGGAGTCATTGCTGATACCGGCCTCACGAAGCTTTCTATCAAGATCGGATTCCAACTCCCGTTCCGAATAATCTAGGTTAGCCTCAAGCTTGGCGGCATCGGTTTCTTGTTTTTGCTTGAGTCGCTCTAGTGCGTCAACGGCAGTGCGAAGGCGAGGGTTCTCTTCAGAATATCTCCTTGCCATGGCCTGTTGAGCGCGTTGTAAAGACTCAGTTGCTTTTATGGTTTCGGTTTGTTGCTTAAGCTGTTTAAGTTGCGCTTCACCTAGGCGAACTATTCTGCGCAGCTGATCGGCATGTTCTTGTTGCTCGGCTGATTCTTTATTTAAGTCGGTTATACGATTTTCTTTGTTGGCGATCAGCTCGGCTAGCTCTAACGCGAGATCTTGTTTGTCTGAATCCAGAGCCAGCCGCGCGGCGGATTCAGATTTTGTAATTTGACCTTTGAGTTCGTCTATTTGCTCGGCGAGCACCTTTTGTTTCGCAATCGAGGCGGCCAAGGCTCCCTTGGTTTGGCTCAAATCCTCAGCGGAATCACGGATTTCTTGATCCAAGATGCGCAAAGCTTGATCGTCGATTATCTTCTCTCCAATTTCATTGGCGCCACCTTTCAAGGCAGTGATCATTTTTGACCAAACGTTCATGGTTAGCTCGCTATTTCGAATTTCAAAAAGTTGGCGAAGGCCTCGGTGGCTTGAATTACGTTGTCGGCCAAGGTGTTTATTTCCAACAGTATTTCATTGATGCTGGATGCAGAGGATAGGGCGCCAAACATATGGTAGTAATCGCCATGCAAGTCGTCGGTATCCAGGCTGATGGTCGACAGTGGTAAATATTTGTGAGTCTTCAAAACATACTCATTGAACTTTGCCGTGTCCTTGATGTCCTCAGCGCTAAATAGCACTGCCTCGACCAACATTTGTTCTGAACCTGAGCTAATAAAAATCGGCAGATCACCGTGTTCATGCATTGTGATAACGATGGATGATTCCAGCCCTTCTATGACCTCAATGCTGCAAGAGCCATTGCTAAACGCAGGGCGTTCAAGTAAAGCCATGTACAAGCTTTCTACCGTCCAGCTATTCCTGTTTTCACTAGCCACTGCTTTCCCTCCTGTGGTGTCCGACAATTGAATAAATGATGACTCTGATTCGATACCGCTAACTGGGGTTCTTAGTTCTTTTTCGACTTCATGCAAAAGTCGGGAATTATTTGGCAGTATCCAAACTTCCTTTTTTACTAGGCCCTGGTCTCTGAGTCTTCGCCGATATTCTCGCTGATAATCGGCCGACGATTTTTTAGTCATGTAAGGAATATAACTATTACATGTAAGTTTGTCAAATTATGTTACATGTAATATGATTGAGCGATGTAAATGGAGGACCTATCAATGAAATGCACTTCTTGTAAACAGGGGCATTTGCTGCCCAGTTATCTCGATACCATGCTGCCCGCCCATACCTGCGATCATTGTGGTGGATCACTGTTAAAACTGTACGACTTTTTTCGGTGGCGTAGTGAAGGTGGTGCTGATCACTTATGTTCAGAAAGCGAAATACGTGTAGCGGCGGAAGAAACTACGCAAGCAATGTTGTGCCCAAAGTCAGGCAAGCTGATGACCAAGTATCGAATCGCCGCTAACAGCGAGCATAAACTGGATTTCAGCTCGGAGATCAATGCGGTTTGGCTGGATCGGGGGGAGTGGGATTTACTGAAAGCGAACGGATTGGCCACTCAGTTAAGTTCGATATTTACAGAGCATTGGCAGCATGAAATTCGTGACCAAGAGTCACGCGAAATCATGGAGCAACTCTATACTAGGAAATTTGGGAAGGATTATGCATACCTGATGGAAGTTAGAGCCTTCCTTGATGGTTTAGAAAGTCGGCATGAAGCCTTAGCTTTTCTCATGTCTGATGATCCCTTTGAGGCTTAATCAGTAGTCTTGGCATTTTGTGAAGTAGACTGCCCGTTTAGTCAGGCTGTCATTCAGTGTGAATGCGCTTTCTGTGTGAGGCCTCAAATTCGTAATGCAATAAAATTAAAAAAGCGCAGCCTTCGCCGCGCTTTTTTATATCTCTTGGATTCGTAATTATTTTGTCGACATTAGAAGGGTTTTAGAACAACCAAGAAAATGATGGGAATGAGCAACAGAACTGGAAGTTCGTTTAGCCATCGGTAGAACACATGACCATGAGGTATTTGGTCATTTGCAAACTTCTTCATGGTCGCCGCGCACCAACCGTGATAACCAGACATGGCGACAACTAGTAATATTTTTGCGTGTAACCATCCGCCGTTAAATCCATAAGCGAATACTAGCCAGAGTCCGAAAACCCACGTGGCGATCATGGATGGGGTCATGATTCCGCGCATGAGTTTTCGCTCCATTACCTTGAAGCGTTCTTTACTGACCGTGTCCTCAGACATGGCGTGATAGACGAATAGGCGGGGCATATAAAAGATCGCTGCCATCCAGCAAATGACCGCAATGATATGAAGGGATTTAATGATTAACATGGGTGTTATCTGTCTTGTGATTTTGCGCTAGGTTAGCACATTGCAGGTGTATATTAATTGCATTCTTAGTTTCTGCTTTTTTATGTAAACCCTTTCGGTTTAGTCGGCATCTAAGTTCTATACTCATTGAAAATACTCAGAGGATTAAAAATGAAAAGATTGGCCATGTTCACTGCGGCGATGATGTTGAGCACACCAACGTTAGCGTGGTATTGCAGCGAAGACAAAACAGTGAAGGAAACCCTTGAAATTGGAAGTATTACGGATATTCGAGTGCAATCGGGTGCGGGCGAATTGAGAATTGAAGGAGATGGTAACTCCGATTCAGTGGCCATTGTGGCCAAGATGTGCGCCTCTGATAAGCAGCAGCTGGACAAGATGGAGATTAAAACGGAAGTCAGTAACGACTTTGCAGAAATCGAAACACGAATTCCAAAAAGCTCCAGCGGAAACTACTCGGCGTCTATCGATTTGTACTTGACGGTTCCGGAGTCGGCTAACTTAAACGTCAGAGATAGCAGTGGTGATTTAGAAATTGAGGATGTTGCGAGTCTAATATTGATGGATAGCTCTGGCGGAATCGATCTTGAAAACATCAGTGGCAAGGTGGATCTAACGGATTCATCAGGCTCTATCGACGTGAAAAACGTGGGGTCTATCGAGTTGACCGATAGCTCAGGTGGTATTGATATTCGAAAGGTGGCTGATAATGTGCTTGTCAGGGTAGATAGCTCGGGCGATATTGAAGCCAGTGATGTCGGTGGTGACGTGCTCGTGCGCGTGGATAGCAGCGGCTCGATTGACGTTCAAGACATCGGTGGTAACTTTGTGGTGGAAAAGGACGGCTCTGGTGCGATTCGATATGACGACGTGAAGGGAGAAGTAAACATTCCTCGTCGCAAGATGTAATTCACTTTGACTATTGCCAAATTGTAGTGTGCTCAGCTAGTCGGTTGAGCACGCTCTAGGTAGTCTTCTAAGATGTTGTTAAGCATATTGAAGCCGAAGTCAGTGGAACGAATTCTGGAGTCATGTTGTTCTATTAGCCCAAGGCGTTGATGTTTGTCTAATAATTCACTGATTGAAGAAATTGGGCTTCCGGTTCTGTGTTCGAATTCGGTGGTGCAAAAACCGTGCTTTAACCTCAGCGCATTGAGCATGTACTCAAACACCACTAGGTCAGGGTTGATCTCAGTGCGTTGACCCAATGCGCTGTCACGCAATAGATAGGTTTGAGGGTGTTTGATTTTCCAAGACCTATTAACTTTATTCTCTGAGGTTATTTTTGCGTGCGCACCAGCACCGATTCCAAGGTAGTCGCCGAACTGCCAATAGTTTAGGTTGTGTTGGCTTTGTTGTTCGGGTTTGGAATACGCAGAGACTTCGTACTGTGAGTAGTTGTTCTTTGCGAGAATTCGTTGCAGTTGATCCTGCATCTCCCAAAGTGTTTCGTCGTCTGGTGTCACCGGCGGGTTATGGTGAAACAGGGTGTTTGGCTCTATGGTGAGTTGATAGAGCGACAAATGTGATGGAGCAATATCGATTGCAGCGGCTAAGTCTTGCGTTGCTTGGTCTACATTTTGACCGGGGAGACCAAACATCAAGTCGAGGTTGAAGTTCTCGAAACCCGCTGTCCTTGCGGCCTTGCCTGCATTGAGTGCTTCCTGACTAGAATGAACTCTACCCAGCTTTTTAAGTTGAACCGAGTCAAAGCTCTGCACGCCAATGGAAAGCCGGTTTATGCCAGCCTCTCTAAAGCCTTGGAACTTGTTGGCTTCGCTTGAGCCTGGATTGGCTTCAATGGTTACTTCACACTGATCCGCTAAGTCCAGTCTGTTACGTACGCCACTCAATAGTTTGATGTAACTCTCTGGATTAAACAATGAAGGTGTGCCACCGCCAATAAATATGCTGTGAATCGGTCGGTTTAGTACATGATCACCGTAGTAACTTAGATCCTCGTCTAAGTCGGTCAGGAGCTTGTTGACGTATTTGTCTTGCTCTAAATCTCCCTTGTACTGGTGTGAATTGAAATCGCAGTAGGGGCACTTCTTTTCACACCACGGCACGTGGATGTAAAGGCTGAGCGGAATTTTTTGATAGTTGAAGTGCATGGCGCGGATTGTGTCAAAACTAAGTTGATTTGGCTATTGAATACAATCACACATACTCGTATGGTTCGTGACACATTTGTTTTGTTTCACAACAACCATGAATATTGTTTGTTTAGATCTTGAAGGCGTCCTGATTCCCGAAATTTGGATTAATTTTGCAGAAAAAGTCGGCGTGAAGGAGTTGTTAGCCACCACTCGAGATATTCCCGACTACGACGAGTTGATGCAATTTCGTTTGGAGTTGTGTGCCAAGCACGATTTTCGAATTCAAGACATACAAGAAGTGATCGCAACGTTGACTCCCTTGGAGGGGGCTTATGAGTTCGCCAAAGAGCTCAGAGAGGACTATCAATTGATCATCCTGTCCGATACCTTCCAAGAGTTTGCTAAGCCGATGATGAAGCAACTGGATTGGCCAACGATCTTTTGCCATGAGTTGATCATTGATGAGCAGGGTCGTATCGAGAACTACAAGCTTCGCAAGGCTGATCACAAGCGAGAGACGGTAAAACGACTGCACGAGTTAAACTTCAACGTGGTGGCGGCTGGTGACTCTTATAATGACACCACGATGTTGGCGGAAGCGGAGCAGGGAATTTTGTTTTGCCCGCCCCAAAACGTGATTAATGAGTTTCCTCAATTTCCCGTCGCAACTGAATATGATCAGTTGAGAGCCGAGATTGATAAGGCCATGCAAGCGATGCCTCAGCGGTAGACGTGGAATCTTCCTGAATTAGCTGCTCTCACCACGCTTAACCGCACGGTGAGAGCGCACCCCGCGTTTGTCTGGTTTTTTGGTGTCAAACTGAATTTTCGGCATGGCACGTAGTTGCTCACCGAGGCTCTTGCGTTTTTCCTTGCTCTCATCGCTTTCAAAATACAGTTGTTGGGCAACCTTCGCCGGACCACGATTCTCGCTAAGCCCTAAGACAGTTACTTCAAATTCTTGAATGCCCTTTTTGACTTTGACGATATCGTCGATCTTTACCATGGTGGCGGGTTTGGAGGTTTGGCCGTTGATGGAGACATTGCTATTCTTGAGCGCCTTGACCGCCAATTGGCGTGTCTTAAAAAATCTAGCAGCCCATAACCACTTGTCAATTCGGACTTTTTCTGGCGTCGTTTCTTGGGTATTTGGCATATTTACAACACGTTTATTCTTCGTTTTTAGCCGCTAAAAATTAAATTTAACGCTGAAATCTGAAAATTTAACAATTCTTCCTCAAAAAGTGTCTATAATATAAGTTAATCTGTTAAATCAATAGATTAGAAGGCATAGCTAAGTTAATGCTTTTAAAGGGAATTGATTTTTCTTTACAGCTTGGTTATGGCTCTATTAGACGTGATTTTCGTCGGTTTAACGATAATTAAAAAAAGAAATATAGAGAATTTAATAGAGAGTAAAGTGCAAGGGCTTGGGTAGCTGCATGCTCAGGTGGAAAGAATGAATACGTCGGTTTTTACAACGTCAAAGATTCAAAATACAAGCGAGAAAGGCTTTAAGTCCTCGCTGGCGCTTACTTGTGTTGCCCTATTTGCTTTAGCGGGCTTCAGTACTCCAACTTTTGCTGACGATTCACCAATGGATTTGGTTGAGTCTGTCCTATCGGAAGATAAACCTATTTTTACCGCGCCTTCCTTTACCGCACCGACTAAGGTGACCGGAGATTTTAATGTCTCGGTTTTCGGCGAAGGGGAATACGACTCGTTTCTTGGTCGAAGTGAAATCTGGGCTGACAATTGGGGTGTTACTGCAGAGCTAAAGCAAAATGATCAAAGTGATGTGTTTGGCCTGCCCAAAGAGTCGAGCTTTTTTAATCTAGACGTGAAGCGTCGCTTTGGTAGCCAAGACAAATCGAATATTGAACTCGGTGTTGGCTGGCAGGAGCTTAATATTGACTCTCAGCTGGATGCTAGTGGTCCTAAGGTTTCTCTAGCGGGCAAATATAATATTCTCAAGGATTTTCAAGTTTACGGATCCACAGCCTACTTTCCAGAGCTAGAAGACAGCATCCAAACCGGGGTTGACCTTTCAGCCTATGAGTTTGAAGCTGGCCTGCTGTACAAGCCGCTGCCATCTATCTCGGTCAAAGCGGGTTATCGAGTGTTCACCCTGGACTTAGAAGATCCGGTATTAGAGGAACTGGGCTCGACATCTGGTTTCTTGTTAGGCACAGACCTGAGTTGGTAAACACCTCTCAGTAGTTTCAATACCTTCTCTTCAATTCGATCCTATACCTTTGCCTCGTCATAGGCCATTGTTCCTTCAATCCGTAAGGAGAGCGGTCGATGCGCAGGACAAATCTTACTGTATCTTGGTTTTCTCAGTCTTATAGGCGGTGACACGCTTGTTGAGCAATTTGAGCCTTGGTGAGTCATTGAGAGAGACCCAGTCCTCACTAATTTGGATAAAGTCCGTAAGCACCTCCAATTGCAAACGGACTTCCTGCTTAGGAATAAAACCTCTAATCTTTGTAGATTTTGCCGGCCTTCATCACAAAGTCCACATTTTCCAGTAGCTCTATGTTTTCTAATGGATTTCCGGAGACAGCGATTATGTCTGCGTGTTTTCCCGCACTAAGACTGCCCAGAGTATCCGAAGCACCGAGTAACTCAGATGCGTGAACGGTAGCAGCTCGAATTGCTTCCATTTCTGGCATGCCGGCGTCTACCATGAGTTTGAATTCCTTAGCGTTATCGCCATGGGCAGAAACTCCACTGTCAGTACCAAATGCAATTTTAACTCCGGCTTTGTAGGCTTTGGCGAAATTGCCTTTGAGTTGTGGCCCGATGGCGGCCGCTTTCGGTCTGACAATCTCTGGAAAGTATCCGTCGATCTTGGCTTTCTCCGCCACAAACTCTCCCGCCAGAATTGTTGGAACCAGATAGGTACCATGTTTTTTCATTAGGCGTCTGACCTCGTCATCCATCAGAGTGCCATGTTCAATACTGTCTACACCCGCTTTGATTGCACGAATCATGCCCTCACCACCATGGGCATGAGCAGCGACTTTAAAGCCATAATCTTTTGCCGCTTGGATGAGCGCTTCGAGCTCGTCGTCCATAAACTGTGGATTCTGACCATTCTTCGCGGTACTTAGTACGCCCCCTGTGGCCGTAATCTTGATCAGATCAGCACCTTCTTTGTATCGCTGTCTGACGGCTTTTCTGGCCTCGAACGGTCCGTTAACCACGCCATCTTTAGCGTGAGGATCGCCTAATAGTTCGTCTCGAACACCATTGGTTGGGTCAGCATGACCACCCGTTGTGGCTAAGGACTTACCTGCAGTATAGATTCTTGGGCCAGACACGTAACCTTGCTTGATTGCCTCGCGCAGCGAGCGCGTTACCATGCCATCATCCCCCAGATTGCGCACGGTGGTAAAACCGGCTTCTAAAGTAACCGTGGCGTACTTCGCTGATCGAAAGGCAAAATCCGTAGCATTCAGTCTGAAACCTTCGGAATAGCTTTGCGGATTACTTTGAGACGTCAGGTGCACGTGCATATCGATAAGACCCGGCAGACAGGTCTTGTCGCTAAGATCTATATCAACATTATCCGATTTTCCATCCGCAATATTGTCAATTTTTCCATCTTTAATGGTCAGTGTTTTACCGTTTGTAAACTGACTGGCTTGCACGTCGATTGTGTTGCCACAATAGATATTAGTTTCGCTTGCTATTGCGCTACTACTTGCCAGAGCGAGTCCGGTGATGAGTATTGTTTTTTTCATTATCTACTCCTGTTTCGTGGAATCTGTTGCTCAGAATAAGGCTATTCCGAGTTAGAGTTACATGATGACCCAGAAGCATATAGCGTCGCAAATGAGGAAGGCGTATTATTCCCCAGCTAGTTTCTATCATCGATCAGTTCAGTCAGGCCGCCATGCACCAACATTTGGGATTAATCTATGCCTTATCGGCCTATCTATGGTGGGGAATCATTCCAATCTTTTGGAAGCAGCTTGATCACGTACCAAGCATAGAGATCGTAGCGCACCGGATGGTGTGGGCCTGTGCGTTTGTGGTCTTGTTGATTGTGATTTCCCGACAATGGAAGGAGTTTCGAACCCTATTGTTTCACTGGCCATCTCTTTGGCGATTAACCATAGCGTCGATATTGGTTACCACCAATTGGGCAATCTTTATCTGGGCTGTAAATAATGAAAACATAGTCGAGACGTCACTTGGATATTTTATTAATCCATTGATTAGTGTGTTTTTTGGCATGCTCTTTTTTGGAGAGCGGTTCCGAAAGGTGCAGATCCTCGCTTTGGTGATTGCCGGTTTAGGTGTCGCTGTCATGGTTGCAGCTACAGGTGGTCTGCCGATGATTTCTCTGTCTTTGGCCATTACATTTGCACTATACAGCGTGATGAAAAAGAAGGTTTCTATGCCCGCCAGCCATGGCTTAGCGATTGAGATGTTAGTCACGCTAATACCGGCAGGGATCTACTTGTTCTTCTTGCAATCCAGCGGTGAAGCCAGTTTTGGTATGAATTTATATACCAATACTCTGTTGGTGCTAGGTGGCCTATTTACCTTAGTCCCGCTTTTGTTATTCGCTGCTGCAGCCAAGCGAGTTAGTATGACTACATTAGGGATGACTCAGTACGTAGGGCCTACTTGCCAATTGTTGATTGGGGTGATGATCTACGGCGAACCATTTGGAGGCATTACCTTACTGGCCTTTGGGTTTATTTGGGTGGCTTTGATTATCTACACTTCTGACCAGCTAACTCTGCAAACCAAAAGAAGGCGGGAGCGTCGACGTAAAGAAAAGGCGCAGCCCTAAGGGCTGCGCCTAACTTGGAAATTATCGGGATTCTTCTTTTTGCTTTTTAGCTAGTTTTTTGGACCAGAATCCATTATTTGCTTAAGTACGCCATGGCTTCTTCCATGCCTTTTAGGGACAGCGGGTACATTCTATCGTCCATTAAATCTTGGATAATTCGAGTTGAGTGAGTGTGTTGCCAATATTCCTTGGGGGTCGGATTTAGCCATACCATCTTGTCATACGTCTCACTAAATCGTTTAAGCCAATTCGCGCCTGGCTCTCGGTTCGTGAAGTCGATGCTACCACCCGAGTGTGTGATCTCGTAGGTGGCCATGGCTGCATCACCGACAAAAATAATTTTGTAATCGCTGTGATACTTCCTTAGAACCTCGTGCGTAGGTGTCACCTCGTCGTAGCGCATTTCACTGTTTTGCCACAGCCCATCGTAGATGAAATTATGGAAGTAGTAGTACTCCATGTGCTTAAACTCAACTCGAGCCGCACTGAAGAGCTCTTCACATGTTCGTACGTATGGATCCATGGAGCCGCCGACGTCAAACAACAGAAGCACCTTAACGGAGTTATGTCGTTCAGGGACCATTTTGATATCGAGCAGACCTGCGTTGTGCGCGGTCGACTTAATTGTGTCATCTAGGTCGAGTTCTTCTTCGGCGCCGGTTCGAGCAAACTTACGCAGTCTTCGAAGGGCCATCTTGATATTACGAGTTCCGAGCTCGATGGTGTCATCAAGATCTTTGAAATCTCGCCGGTCCCAGACTTTGACTGCACTGCGGCCGCCACCTTCACCACCTACGCGAATCCCCTCTGGATTGTAACCGCCGTTGCCGAATGGAGACGTTCCACCGGTGCCGATCCATTTACTGCCACCTTCGTGGCGCTCTTTTTGCTCTTCTAGCCTTTTCTTGAAGGTCTCGATCAGCTTTTCCAGACCGCCCAGTGACTCAATTTGCGCCTTTTCCTCTTCAGTCAGCGTTTTCATGAATTCTTTACGTAACCAATCTTCAGGGATTAGGGCTTCAATAAAGTCTTCCAGCTTTTCAAGTTCGGTGAAATGGGCCTTGAACGCTCGATCAAACTTGTCAAAGTTCTTTTCGTCTTTGACCATACAGGTACGAGCTAGGTAATAGAACTCCTCCATATCGGCGAACACAATATGATGTTCTAACGCCGTGATCAGATCCGACAGCTCCCCAATTGTAACGGGGATACTTTGGCGTCTTAGCGTGTCAAAGAAATTAAGTAACATCGGTTATTGCTGGTTTCGAGTTTCTCTGCGATGCATAAACGCTAATCGTTCTAGAAGTTGCACATCTTGCTCATTCTTTAATAGGGCGCCATACAGCGGTGGAATTGCTTTGTGATTGTCACGATCCTTTAGGATATCGTCAGGAATATCGTCAGCCATCAGAAGCTTGAGCCAATCGATAAGCTCTGAAGTGGATGGCTTTTTCTTCATTCCTGGGATTGAGCGTACCTCGAAGAATACGTCCAGCGCATCTTTGACCAGTGTTTGCTTTGCTTTGGGGTGATGTACTTCAACAATCTGTTCCATCGTGGTTCGATCTGGAAAGTTGATGAAGTGAAAGAAACAACGACGTAAAAAAGCATCAGGCAATTCTTTTTCGTTGTTACTGGTGATGATTATGATCGGTCTGTGTTTTGCTTTGATCGTCTCGCCAGTTTCATAGACGAAAAATTCCATCTTATCGATTTCGACCAGTAAATCATTAGGAAACTCAATATCGGCCTTGTCGATCTCGTCGATTAATAGAACAACTTGCTCGTCGGCTTCAAAGGCTTCCCAGAGTTTTCCTTTTTTGATGTAGTGGCTGATGTTGCTCACATCTCCATCACCAAGTTGAGAGTCACGAAGGCGTGAAACCGCATCGTATTCATAAAGGCCTTGTTGCGCCTTGGTGCTGGATTTAATATGCCACTGGATCAGGCGTTTGCCTAGCGAAGAGGCGACTTCCTCTGCCAACATGGTCTTTCCAGTTCCAGGCTCACCTTTGATTAACAGCGGGCGTTGCAGAATAATAGATGAGTTGACCGCGAGGCTTAAGTCGTCGGTCGAAATATAGCTGTCGGTGCCTTTAAATTGCATTATTGGATTCTCTCTTCGGCAATGGTGATTACTCCACCATGATTATAGATGAAGCAAAGCAAGATAAGTTGAACGCTGTTATACCTGCTGCGTGAATGATTTTCTATGGCAAAACCAACCCAACAACCAGATATCTTTCATCGACATTTGTCAGACAGTGAAACCCAAGAGTGCATCACTTTTGAGTCCAAAGGCTTGCAGGCGCAATATTATCCGAAGTGGGTTGATCACTCTGTAGCCGATCGGTGGTACGAGGCGCTTATGTCGTCGGTCAACTGGAGCCAAGATGAGATTGTTGTTTACGGTAAGCGCCATTTGACGCCGCGCTTAAGTTGTTGGATGGGAGAACCGTGGATGAGTTATTCATACTCTCAACACACCATGCAACCTGAACCATGGCAGAGTTGTCCAAGGGAAATCTTGCAAAAGCTAGAAGCTTCACACGGAGACACATTCAATAGTGTGCTCATTAACCTTTACCGCGATGGAAAGGATTCGAATGGCTGGCATGCAGACGATGAACCTGAACTTGGAAAACGACCAGTAATTGCCAGTGTCAGTCTCGGCGCCGCCAGAGATTTTTATATGCGCGAAAAGGCAAATCATTCAAACAAAGTGAAATTGAATTTAGCGCACGGAAGCTTGCTGATTATGTCTGGAGATACTCAATCACTCTGGCAACATCATCTTCCTAAACGCGCAAATAGTGGTCCTAGAATCAACTTGACATTCCGGACCATGGTTAAAATGTAAACGTTATCATTTTGCGTTATACTCCTCCCCAAAAGGGCCTTGCCCGGATGAGGAGAATCGTAAATGCTCACGATCAAAGAAAAAGCCGGCTACGGTTTAGGTGACACCGCCAGTAATTTAATTTTTCAGACCATCATTGCTTTTTTGGGATACTACTATATCGAAATAGTAGGATTATCGGCGGCTGCGGTGGGTACCATGTTTCTAGTGGTTCGTTGGATGGATGCGATTACAGACCCCATAATGGGAACCATCAGCGATCACACCAACACCCGTTGGGGCCGCTATCGCCCGTATCTGATCTGGCTGTGCGTACCCTTCGGTTTATCTGCTGTATTGGCATTTTCGATACCGTCTTTAAGTCAAGCTTCGACCTTGGTTTATGCCTACGTAAGCTACGCATTAATGATGTTGATGTATACCGCCATTAATATTCCGTATTGCGCGTTGGGAGCCGCGATGACGAGCGATCCAGCTGAACGTTTGGATATTCAATCTTGGCGCTTCGCGGGTGGGCAAACGGGTAATTTGATTGTGACTTCCTGCACACTGCCGTTGGTTGCCTACTTCGGTGCGGGTGATGATGGTAAGGGGTATCAAGCTACCATGATGCTATTTGCTGTATTGGCGATCATGATGTTTTTGATCTGCTTTGCGTCCACGAAGGAACGTGTCGTGGAGGCGCCTGTTTCGGGAGAAAAATCCAATTTCTTTATGGCGCTTCTAAAGAACGACCAGGCGATGGTACTCGCTGCGCTCAATTTTTTTATTCTGGTGGCATTAGTACTTAGAGGAACAGTCACCTTATTTTATGTTAATGACGTTCTAGAACAAGAAACATTGGCCACAGCTTTCCTAACTCTGGGAGCGATAGCAGCCATCATCGGCAGCATCATAGCAGGGCAACTGGCCAAAGGGTTCAATGTCAGATCGCTGGCGATACTTGCAATCATTCAGGTGCTTCTCTTGTTACTATTTTTGTTCACCAAAACGATCACGGTGTCGTTATTTTGGGTGGCGCTGGCTGGATGTTTTATTGGTGTGCTTTTTGGCGTTGTCTTAGAGCGATGGTTCCCCAAAACAAGAGCCTTTACAGTATGTTTTATGGTTATTGCCGCATTACACTTTTGTCTTTATGCAATCGACCCAGCGAACACAGAGTTGTGCTTTTTTATATTCGTTTTGTTGAGTTTGGTGAATCAAATTGCCATCCCCATTTTGTGGTCAATGATGGCCGATTCGGTGGACTATGGTGAGTTTAAGACAGGGCAACAGGCAACAGGATTGATATTCTCGGGGATTCTCTTTGCGTTAAAGATGGGTGTAGCCGTGGGTGGTGCAGTGGCGGCTTGGTTATTGGCATTTTACGGTTATGAATCAGGGGTGGAGCAGTCTGCGGCGACTCGAGAGGGCATAGCCATACTCTTTACCCTCGTTCCCGGTGCGGTGAGTCTTATCGTGGTACTGGTGACTTATTTCTATTCTCTTGATGATCAACGAATGAGGCAGATTCATCGAAGGCTTGAGAGCCGCAGAATGTCCCAAAGCTGATCAAGTACGAGAAACAGGAAAGCTGTGGCGAGGATGCTAATCAAACTGAAAGAGTGTAATATCGAGAAGTTCGAGCTCGTCAACGTCGACTTCAACTCACTTTTTGATATCGATTTATGCTGTTCTCTCTCTTCCTAATATTTGTTGGCGCCGCGTTATTTGCCACCCTTGCACTTGTTGCCAGACAGTCTCTGATAATTGGTTACATTGTCTTAGGCGTCGCTCTCGGTCCGTGGGGCTTAGCTTGGGTGACCGATACTGATCTGATTCAAGATATTTCGAATATCGGCATTATTTTCCTGCTGTTTTTGCTCGGCCTGCACTTGAGTCCAGCAAAGTTGTGGGACTTGCTCAAGCAAACCACTTTCGTAACGATATTCACTTCAGGAAGTTTTGCCTTGATAGGTTGGGCATTGGCAACCCTATTCGGTTTTGATTTTGCCAATGCCGTTGTGATTGGGGTTGCTTGTATGTTTTCGAGCACAATCATTGGGCTGAAACTTTTACCGACGACTGTGTTGCATCACCGTCATACTGGTGAAGTGATTATTAGCGTACTTCTTTTTCAAGATATCATCGCGATTGTTGTGCTGTTGGCTTTTCAAGCTGTCTCCACCGATCAAAATGCGATGATTGAATTGGCGAAGTTGGTTGTTTTCCTTCCGGCTCTAATTGGCGTGGCATGGCTGTTAAAAAAGTACGTTTTAATCAAATTGTTTTTTCGCTTCGATAAGATTCAAGAATACGTATTTTTGCTGACACTGGCTTGGTGTTTGGGAATCGCTGAATTGGCCTATGCCATCGGTTTCTCGCATGAAACCGGGGCTTTTATAGCTGGCATTACGGTAGCAACCAGTCCGATCGCCATGTTTATCTCAGAGAGCCTTAAACCACTCCGAGACTTTTTCTTGGTATTGTTCTTCTTTGCTCTGGGAGCCGGTCTAAACTTAGATGCATTGGACTCAATTTGGTTGCCGGCCATTATTCTAGGTATCACGATGCTAATCGCCAAGCCGATTATCTTTAGGTTCGCACTAAGGAAGGTTTCAGAGACCAACAAACTGGGCTGGGAAACCGGGTTTCGGCTTGGACAGATGAGTGAGTTTTCTCTGTTGATCGTTTTCGTTGCATTGCAAAGTAGTTTAATTAACGAATCGACTGTTTACTTTGTTCAGCTTGCCACTCTGGTAACATTCATCGGTTCCAGTTATTCGGTAGTGCTTAGATATCCAACTCCAGTCGCTGTTTCAGATCGGCTTAGACGAGATTAATGACATGTCTTCAGTTGTCTTTGGCTGCGGTGACGTCGGTCGCCGCATTGTTAAATACTTGGTTCAAAACGGTGCGTCCCTTGACTCCATTCATGCTTACGTTAGTTCGGTCGATAGCGCCGAACTATGCGCACGATTGGGGGTGATCGCCCAGCGAGTGGATCTTGATAATTTAACTAGGGATCTTTCATTGTGCGAAGGCAGAGAAATCTACTACACAGTGCCGCCGCAAAAGATTGGTACCGTAGACGAGAGAAGCCAAACGTTGACCAGCGTACTCTCAGTCAGTGAAATAAAACCTAAGAAAGTGGTCGTCATAAGCACTACTGGCGTTTACGGAGATCACGACGGACAGTGGGTGGATGAAACCACTCCAACCAATCCTCAAACGGATCGCGGGAAGAGAAGATTGGACTCAGAACAGACCTGGCTCGCTTGGGGCAAGTCCGAAAAAGTACCCGTTGTCATAATGAGAGTGCCTGGGATTTATGCCTATTCTCGATTGCCAATAGAGCGCTTAAAGAAACGAATTCCAGTGGTCAAGGCACAAGAGTGTGGTTATACCAACCGGATTCACGCGGATGATTTAGCTATGGTTTGTGTGGTGGCGATGTATCACGCTGATGCGGGTGAAATATTCAATGTCACTGATGGCACGCCAGGAAAAATTTCTGAATACTTGCAGATAGCCAGCCACGTTCTGGGAATGGACCCTCTGCCAGAGATCAGTATGGATGAAGCGCCAGATTTGCTTTCGGAAGGTATGTTGTCCTATCTGCGAGAGTCTCGAAAAATTAGCAATAAGAAGATGCTCACTCAGTTACCTGTTGAGCTTCAGTTTCCTTCGCTCAAACAAGGAATCAAAGTCTAGAAGAGTGCCGATAGAAAAATAGGCACAGTGCCGAGCAAGGCACTGTGCCATACAGTAGCGAAGTAACCAATTTCGCTAATTTGGACTCAATGAGTCCATTTCCCAACCAACAGGAAATATTTAGATCGGTACTGAACTAACTACAATGAAAATGCCCCTTGTGCTTGTAACAGTCTAAGTTTCGATCGTAGTAGCGGGAGTAAGTCGCCGACGGGCATCTTTCAACACGACGGTCATACCTTCGATCATATCGACGGTCGTAATACCTATCCCGATAGTTTCTATTTCGGTAGTATCTATCCGATCTGTCGCGATAGCGGTTGTACCTCGGTCGTTCACGATCCCGATAGTGAAAGCGGTACCGGTGTGGTCGATATTGATAATGATAGTCATTGTGGTAGTGCCTATCCCTATAGACCCGTCGATGATGACTTTTCTTGTAGTGATCATCGTGAATGCCGATGCTGATGTTTGGGAAGTCCAGGTATAAGCTGGCTCCAGCTTGGGCATTCGCAGGCATGGCAGCGACCACAATAAAACTAAGGGAAGCAAAAAACATAAGCCACCGACTTTTATGGGTCTGAGGCGCAGCTTGCACTTTCGTCATATTGGTCTCCTCGCTCATAGAGCGGTCATTTACATATTCGCTATTCGCTGGTCAATCTCTCAAAATTATTGATGAGTGAATGCGCCATACGACTAGCGTATCCTTAGCCTAAATTAGCTGTGCTTAACCAAAGCTGAATGAAAATGAACAATGTAAAATCTATCGTGATACTTACTGGCGCCGGTATATCCGCTGAGTCAGGAATAAAAACATTTAGAGCCTCGGACGGTCTGTGGGAAGAGCATCGAATTGAAGATGTCGCAACACCGGAAGGTTTTGAGAAAGACCCAGCGTTGGTTCAACGATTTTACAACCAACGTCGACAGCCGTTGTTGGATCAAGAGGTATGTGCCAACCCTGCTCACCACGCTCTGGCCAAACTGGAGAGTGAGTTTAACGGAGAGCTGCTACTCGTGACGCAAAATATCGATGATTTGCATGAGCAGGGCGGATCTAAGAACATTCGACATATGCACGGTGAAATCCTGAAGATGCGATGCGTCAACACTGACAAAGTTTATGCATGTGAACAGCCGATAGAGCACGATACACTTTGCCAATGCTGCTCTAAAACAGGAACATTACGCCCTCATATTGTCTGGTTTGGTGAAATGCCCCTGCATATGGATGAAATATATGAGCGCCTCTCAAGGTGTGATTTGTTTATTTCGATTGGCACCTCCGGAAATGTCTATCCGGCAGCTGGCTTTGTTGAAATGGCAAACCGCTTCGGAGCACGAACACTGGAAATTAATCTGGAGAAGTCTAATGTGGCGAGTGCTTTTGACGAGGCAATCTATGGGAAAGCCGGGGAGGTGCTTCCGAAATGGGTAGACGAGTTTTTGGCAGATAATGCCTAAAAAATCACCCAGACGGGTGAAGTCGCGCCCTGGGTAAATACATTAAAGTAGTTTCAGGCCCAAGGATTGGGTCTAACGCAAGGATTTTGCGTAATGGTAATTAAATACAATTTAAAGAGGATTTAATCATGAAAACAAAATTAGTAAGAAACTCCCTAGTTATCGGAACTATATTGACATCGGCGGCGTTCAGCGGCCAAACATCGGCAAGCACTTGTAAAGGCTTGGAGGCCAAAGCTTGTGGGGCTGAGGCTTCTTGCACATGGATCCAAGGCTATGAACGAAAAGATGGTCGCCAAGTAAAATCATTTTGTCGAGCAAAACCGCAGGCTAAATCCAAGCCTTCGGTCAGCGCTGGAGCCAAGGCACCGGCCAGTTCAACTAAGTAGACTTGTAAGAAGACACATTAAATTTGTGTTCAGCAAAAAGAGCCTCGTAATTCGAGGCTCTTTTTTTATGACTCTAGTTCTCGACAAATATGGACTTTCGCTGTTATACATAGAACACGAAATGGGTGTTTCAAAATTGGGTTCCGACAATGATTTTTCATTACTAAGTTTCGAGTACCTAGTCTTTAACTAAGTCGAAAACTAAAACAATATGCTAAAAGCTTTGCTCAAACTGATCGTTGAAAAAGACGGTTCTGACCTGTATTTGTCGTCTGGTGTCCAACCATCGATGAAGGTAAACGGAAAGTTAATGAAGATTGGAAAACAGACATTAACTGGCGCTGATATCGAAAAAATTGGACTGAGTATTATGAACGCCGATCAAGCTCGCGAGTTCGAGAGAAAGCCAGAAATGAACTTGGCAATTGATGAGCCTTCTATTGGACGTTTTCGGGTCAATATCTTTCGTCAACGAAACGACATGGCATTAGTAATTCGCGTAATTAAGACCGAGTTACCGAATTATAAAAAACTCGGATTGCCAGATACTTTGACACAGTTGATCATGGAGAAGAGGGGGCTTATTCTTTTTGTCGGTGGTACTGGATCCGGAAAATCAACATCCTTGGCGGCGCTGATCGATTATCGCAATACCACGCATGCGGGCCACATTATTACGATCGAGGATCCGATCGAGTTTGTTCATCCTCATAAGAAAAGCATTGTTAACCAACGTGAGGTTGGTGTTGATACGGAGTCCTATGAGGATGCGCTAGAAAACACCCTTCGTCAGGCCCCTGACGTGATTCTTATCGGTGAGATTCGTAACCAAGAAACCATGGAGCATGCGCTGGCTTTTGCAGAAACAGGCCATCTCTGCTTGTCTACCTTGCATGCGAATAATGCTGATCAAGCACTGGATAGGATTATTAATTTTTTCCCGGAAGATCGGCATAAGCAGTTGTATCTGGATCTGTCACTCAACATTCGAGGTATGATTTCCCAACGACTCATTCCGACTGTGGATGGAGGTAGGTGTGCTGCTATCGAGATTTTGGTTGGGTCTCCAAGGGTGAAGGATTTGATTAAAGACGGAAAGGTTCATGAGATCAAAGAGGCAATGGAAGGTTCTGAGCAATATGGAATGCAGACTTTCGATATGGCGTTATTAAGGTTAGTTCGCGAAGGCAAAATTACCGAGGAAGAAGCAATGAAAAATGCTGATTCTCCAAATAATTTACGGCTGAAGCTTAAGCAAGATGAGACATTTGCATCGAAGACGGAGTTTCAATTAATGGATGATGGATCGGCGGATGAAGAAGAAGATGAGGAAGAGGAAGAGAATCCGGGTCAAATGTTTTAACTTTCTATGTCAGCCTAGCTAAACGGAGTGAGAGTCTTGAGAATAATACTAATCTTATCCCTTGTGTTTTTGTGGTCGTGTGCTTCGGATGCTGATCGCCCATGGAAGCAATGGCAAGACGAAGAGGGTATCGCCAGATACTTTATTAAAGCCGCCTACGAACGTCACCCTGAAGTCGGATATCCACAAACTAAATATGTTCCTAATACCTCGTTTCCAACGCAGGCCTTTTGGGAGGGCCAAGATGGGTGGGTTAAACTCGAGCTCTCTATTGATCGAGCTGGAAAAGTGACATCAGCCAAAGTGATTGATAGCCAGCCCGAGAAAGTTTTTGATCAATATGCAACACGTCATTTTTATGCGTCTCGGTATGTGCCCTTTGAGTCAAATGGGCAAACCATAGACGTAGATGGGATTAAGGTAAAAATTAATTTTACGCTTGATAAGACTCGAGGAACTAAGACAAGTTCGGGCCGGTGACCCTATGACGAACTAGCCGCTTTTTAGCGAACGTAGAAATAGAGCTAAACCGCCAACCGTGAGAACCAAAATTACCATTAAATCGAAGGCGCTCATTGGCCGCATTTGAAATTGAATGGATGAGATGACTCCGAAAACGAGCGCGGTGATTGAACCCGTCGCAAGCAACCAACCGAAAATATTTTTGGCATTATAAAAAATCATTCCAACGCCCAGCATGAACGGGATCATGATCATTCCGCTAGTGATATTGAAACCGCCAAAGTGATAGATTCGTGCTCCAAACCCATAGTTGGCGTAAAACGTTATAGAGTTAAGCAGCATATACACACCGCCACAAAACATAAAAAAGCCAATAAAGAATTGACCTAAGCCGCCGTTACTCCCACCTGCTCCGCGCATGCTAATTCTCCTAAGGGTGTGGATGATTTTCCGTCGCTCGTTGATAATACCTCAACCTGCTGTACAAATCTTTTGTTGTAATTCTGATGTTTGGTTCTAACTGGAAATCCCCTGCAACGCTTTTGCTTCTGATGGCATTTATCATGCCACTGGCGTTTTCTACTTGGGCTGCCTTAATTAACAACTTTAGTAAGGAAGCGGCTGACTTTACCGGTCGCGAGATTGGCATACTGCAGAGCCTGCGAGAAATACCCGGTTTCTTAGCTTTCACAGCCGTGTTTTTATTGCTCTTTATTCGAGAGCAGCGGTTAGCAATGGCTTCTCTGTTGCTGCTTGCAATTGGCGTGTTTATCACTGGATTTTTTCCATCTGTCTTGGGTCTCTATCTCACGACGGTGATCATGTCGATAGGGTTTCATTATTTCGAAACGGTGAATCAGTCACTCACATTACAATGGATAGAGAAGGAGCGCGCTGCACACTTCATGGGGCAAGTTTTATCCGTCAAGGCGGCTGCTTCCATTTTGGTGTTTGCATCAACCTGGGCATTGTTCGAGCTTTTTGAAGTGAGCTATCAACTTGTCTATGTCTTGTTCGGCGGCACAAGTTTAGTCATTGTTTTGCTAGTCTGGGCTTGGTTTCCGACTTTTCCTTCCAAAGTTGAGCAAACAACACGTTTGGTGTTGCGTCGTTCCTACTCGCTTTACTACGCTCTAGTATTTTTAAGTGGCGCCCGTAGGCAGATTTTTATGGTTTTCGCTGGCTTCTTGTTGGTTGAAAAATTTGAGTACTCCGCAGCTACGATTTCACTTCTATTCTTAGCCAACTACGTATTTAACTTTCTCTTTGCTGCCCAAGTTGGAAAGATCATTGGCATCGTAGGTGAGCGCCGAGCTTTAACTTTCGAATACATCGGTCTAGTCTGTGTTTTCACTGCTTACGCGTTCGTAGAGAGTGCTTTTTGGGCTGGTGCTTTGTACGTAATTGATCACTTTTTCTTCGCATTCGCGATTGCAATCAAAACCTACATACAGAAGGTGGCGAGACCGGAGGACATAGCTTCTACAGCCGCTGTGAGTTTTACCATCAACCATATTGCTGCGGTGGTATTACCAGCGCTATTAGGCATCTTATGGTTGTATAGCAATGCGCTGGTTTTCTTGATTGGTGCCGGTTTGGCGCTTTGTTCCATGTTGCTTACGCAGTTAATCCCAGATAAACCAGAATTGGGCTCTGAAACTCGCTGGATAAAACTTGGTGGTCCTAAGAGCGACGCAATAACAACATCACGATAATCCCTATTATTGTGGTGATGCTGAGTTGGTGCTGGTACTGCTCCAATGCAAGTAGGTGAAACTGGTTTAAGCCTAGAAGGGTTGCGCTGGCCAATGAAATTAATCCGCCGACGTAAAAGAAGACTCCTTTGCTCTGTTGTTGTGCCGCTACCGCAGGCGCGTTTTGAGCCGCGTTCTCTATCGCTTGTGGTAGCAAGCGAAGTGCTCTTTGCCAAGCTGGCCAATCCCGCTTAAAGTCTTCAAACAGCTTCTGCGGAGAGTGCTGCTTTTTCATCCAATCTTCGAGAAATGGTTTGGCGGTATCCCATAGGTTGAGATCAGGATAGAGCTGTCTTCCCAGGCCTTCAATATTGAGCAGAGTCTTATAGAGCAAAACCAGCTGCGGTTGGACTGGCATTTCAAATCGTCGAACCGTTTGAAACAACTGCATCAACACATTTCCGAAGGAAATTTCACTCAGAGGCTTTGCAAAAATGGGCTCACAGACCACTCGAATTGCCTGCTCAAACTCAGCTGCTTTTGTGTCTTTAGGGACCCAACCTGCTCGAAGATGAGCATCGGTAATCGTTGCATAATCACGATTGAAGAATCCCAATAGCATTTCAGCTAGATATTGTTTGTCTTGTTCATCGAGCGTGCCCATGATTCCAAAGTCTATGGCAATCCATTTCCCTGCATCCGACACAAAAATGTTTCCAGCATGCATATCGGCGTGAAAAAAATTGTCTTCAAATGCTTGCTTAAAAAACACGCCTACGCCGTCGGCAGCAAGTGACTTCAGATCCACTCCGCGTTCCCTAAAAGTTTCGATTTCACGAATAGATAGACCGTAAATTCGCTCCATGACTAAAACGTCTTTGTGGGTGTAATCCCAGTAGATCCGAGGCACGTAGATCAAGTCGGAGTCTTCAAAGTTGGCTCCCATGCGGGCTCCGTTGGCTGCCTCGATCCGCAAATCCAGTTCGTCATGAATCGTTTGATCGTATTCTTTGATGACGTCCAAGGGTCTGAACTGTTTTCCACGAGACCAGTATCTTTGTAGAAAGCCAGCAACTCGATACATGACTTTCAGGTCGCTCTCGATTACTTTATCAATCCCTGGCCGAATGACCTTGATAACCACTTCTTGGTTGTGTTTGCCATTTTGACCCTCGAGTGTTAAGCCGGGTTTTAGTTTGGCAAGATGCACTTGTGCGACCGAGGCAGACGCTAGTGGCTCAGGCTGAATATTTTCAAAAATGTCATCCAATTGATCTCCGTAGGCCTCACGAATAATGCTCATGGATTGTTCCGCTGGGAACGCAGGTACCTGGTCTTGAAGTTTGGCTAGCTCTAAAGCAATGTCTTCTGCTAACAAGTCTGGACGAGTGGAGAGCGCTTGACCGAGCTTTACAAAAACTGGTCCCATCTCTTCCAGTGCAATTCTAAGACGCTCACCACGAGGGGCCGAGTTCTTTTGGCCTCTGCCAATGGCCAACTTTAGGCCAACACGCGCTGATTGAGGTAGTCGTAAATCTCCGAGTAGTTCCAGCAATCCGTGCTTTTTAGCGATTCGACGAACCTGTCTAAATCTGGAAAATGATGATTGCGATTTATGGTGTGGTTTCACGTGTGGTTAGCTTAGCTTTAATAGGGAGTCTACTCGGGCTTTCAAACGATCTACGTTCGCACGCAAATCATCAACATCATCTAAAAATTTATCGACCTCTATTTTATCGGGAGCAAGGTTCAATTCGTCCTTGACCATAACCGAAACCAGCTCTTTGATTTTATCTCTTGATTCTTCGGCGAATGAACGAGTTTGCTTAGCCACCATGGTTACAGCTTTCGCCGGAGCATGACCAATTTGTTCGCTGAGAAGCTGCTCCCAGTCGATCTCTAAATCTGAAATCACTTGAGCGAAACGCTGACCTATAATCGGATCACCCCGCATTTCTAGCTCACCTGGTTCGAGGTCTGCGTCCTCTATGCCATCACGAGTAATCTTGATCATCGCGCTGAGCGTGGTAGAGAGCGTAACGTCTACATCGCCATGATCAGAACTGGACAACTCCAGCCCTTGAGTTTGAGGTGTGATTGTAATGCTCTGGTCCATTGGGCGCAGATGCAAACGCATGGTTTTACCTTTTAACTTGGCTAGACGTCGCTGAGACTTGGGATCGTATTCAAGCGCTTTATTGCTGGCGAGTTCAAGTAGTTCAAAAATCATGATATGCCTGATCGGAGATGCTTGTTCAATACTTGAAGCCGACGTGCAGTGCTACCACACCACCAGTCATATTGTGATAACGAACTCGATCAAAACCCGCATCTAGCATCATCTGCTTTAACTCTTCCTGAGGAGGGTGTTGACGGATGGACTCAACCAAATACTGATAACTGTCTCGGTCATTGGCAATGACCTCACCGATTTTTGGGATGACGTTAAAAGAATAAGCGTCATAGATTTTTCTGAAGGTTTCATTTGTCGGTTGAGAAAACTCCAAAATAATCGCGCGACCACCAGGCTTTAGACAACGCACCATCGACTCAAGAGCGCGCTCTTTATGAGTTACATTGCGAAGTCCGAAGCTAATGGAAATGCAATCGAAGCTATTGTCCTCAAATGGCAGTTCTTCAGCGTTAACTAGGCAGTATTCGACGTTTTCGGCAATACCTTGATCCGTCAGGCGCTTACGGCCTTCATCTAACATAGCTTCGTTGATGTCGGTGACGATTACCTTGCCGTGAGTGCCCACTTTTTTAGCAAATTTAAGTGACAGATCTCCGCTGCCCGCGGCCAGATCCAGCACGTGGTCTCCTGCTTGCACACCGCTTTGCGCCACCGCAAACCACTTCCAGGCACGATGAACGCCCAAGGACATTGCGTCATTCATCACATCATAATTGCCAGCAACAGAACGGAATACATCACCAACCAAGCTTTCTTTCTCGCTGGTGTCGACTTCCTTGAAGCCAAAGTGAGTTTTTTGTTCAGACATCATTTTTCCTCTAATTAGCTTTAATCAGCTAGGGTTGTGCTTAGTCTAGCAAATATTGATCGTTGGCTTGAGTCTCTCTTTGGTGACCACTGTTTTTGAGGCGGTCCAGATAGTCTTGCCATTTGGAGGTTCGCTCCGCCCCAAGTTCGTAGAGATAATCCCAAGAGTAAAGCCCAGAATTGTGCGAATCTGAGAAGATCAATCTCACCGCATAATTGCCAACGGGCTCAATGGAAACTATCGCGACGCTCTCTTTGTCCACTTGCAAAACTTCCTGACCCGGGCCATGTCCTTTGACTTCGGCTGAAGGTGAGTAGACGCGTAAATATTCGCACGGCAGCATAAAGGACTGCTCGTCGAAGCTAATTTCAAGAATGTTGGAGCTGCTATGAAGCTTGAGCTCAGTTGGTGTGCGTTTCATCGTGTGGGATTATATCTCGCCAGTGTAAGTAGAGTATGTTTTTGAGCAGTTTCGAGGCTATTTTACTCATCAATGCGGCAATTTATGCGCATCTTGCGACAATTCCTTACACTTATTTGGGGGTTTAACAGTTATTATTCTGGCTACACCACTAACTAATCGCTTTGCTATGGAACATTACAAGATCGTCCTACCGGCCGATCTCAATGATTACGGTAACCTCTTTGGCGGTACTTTATTAAAGTGGGTCGATGAGATCGCCTACATTAGGGTTAGTTTGGATTTGCCGGGACAACACTTTGTCACCATCGGACTAGATAATGTTGAGTTCAGACATCCTATTCGAGAAGGTCAAATATTGCGTTTTCGGTGTCAGCAAACACGTATCGGGAATACCTCGGTCACTTACAACGTTAAGGTGTATGCAGCTCGGTATAACACGGAAACCGATAAGGTGTTGTTTGAAAATAATATCTCGTTTGTTTGCGTAGACCAGAATGGAAATAAGGCAAAAATCCAAAGGACTTAAGCAGCCACTGTCTTTGCTTGCGTTGGTTGCGGCTAATTTGGTGCCATTGGTCGGAGTCTTATTTTTCGGCTGGGATCATACCTTAGTCATCGCGCTATTCTGGATTGAAAACTTGATCATCGGGGCCTTTAATGTGTTGCGTATGGTGGCAGTACTTGCCGTTACAAAAAGCGGTAGCCGCTTTTTTCATCCGCTCTTCTTTATTTTTCACTATGGGATGTTCTGCACGGTGCATGGGGTATTTCTATGGGATATTTTAAATCTAGGAGATAAACCAGAAGTAACAACATTATTCGGATTCTCAGTGTCAGGAATATTTGAATTGATAGCTGAAGGCGTCGCCGTTTTCCAAGGATTCGTTGCGTTACACAGTCCCATCATTTGGTTAGGTGTGATCAGTTTGTTGCTCAGCCGCTTGGTGTCATTCATAGAGAACTTCATAATTCGCGGCGAGATATTTAAGATAAAAGTTAAGACATTGATGGGACGTCCTTATGCCCAAATTGTGGTTATGCACGCTGGAATAATTTTCGGTGCAGCTGCGATCGAGAGGTTTGGTTCCTCTGTTGCGTTACTCTTAATTATTGTTGCGTTTAAGTTGATTGTGGACTGTGTGACTCATCAACGGCAATACAAACCGCAATCGGAAACTTCTTCAAATTAAGCTAGTTTTAAGCTTCTGTTAAGGTGTCTGATGACATACTGGCTGTTATCGAAAAGGTCGGCAATAACGCCTATCTCAAATAGGACAAAGAAAATGAGTATAGTTAAGAAAAATTGGCTAATCGTGGCCTTTGCTGCACTAATAATGTTGTTTCATTCAGCGGAGGCACAAATGACTGACACTCGCGTCAATGACACCATCACAGTAACAGGTTTTGGAGAAGTGTCTGCGGAGCCAGATGAGGTGACACTCTCGATCTCGGTGTCGGCAACAGATCGAGATGTGAATGTTGCTAAAGCGGAAGCGGACAGACGCTACAAGAGCGTACTTAAAGCAGCCAATGCGCAAGGTGTTTATGACAAGGACATAAAGCTGTCCAGACTAAACTTAAGTCCCGAGTATCAATGGAGCAATAACTCTCAAAAGCTGATTGGTACGCGAGTCAGCCGCACCTTGAGTATAAAAGTACGAGACATCAGCACTGTGGCGCCTTTACTGCAAGATTTAGTCGAGGGTGGCGTCTCCACCATTGACCATATACAAACAGGCTTTTCCAATCAACGCGAACTAGAACGTAAAGCCTTGGCTGCCGCTATTGAAGATGCAAAAGATAAAGCTGAGTTTCTTGCATTGCAGTTTGGAAAGAAACTTGGAAGTGCGCACACCATTAATGAGAATCAAATTTCAAGACCCTCCCCAAGACCTTATCAAGAAGGCTTTGCACGTGCAAAATCGATGGCTGCTGATTTACCTCAGGAGCAGTTTGGTACGGAAAAAATCAACGCGCGAATTCACGTCGTGTTTCACGCAAACTAATGTGGTTTTTAATTAAATTTATGATTAAGTCGGTTTTGGCCATCGCGGTGGTGGCATTGGCTTTTGCAATGTACGGTATCTATTCAGCCAGAGCTCTACCCGATTGGTTTGATGAAACACGGGCTGATGTGGACCATGCAAGTTCGGCCGTTGACCAGCAATTTAGCGATGGTGGTGTCGAGTTGCTGGCCAACAAAGCCGTTGATGTACTTCGAGGCCGAGTTGCATTTACCGAGTCAGAATTTAATGCTTTGTTCTTAGCCAGTCTAAAGGCAGATGCCGATGGGCGAAAATTACTTAGCGTAAGTGACGGAGTACGAGTCTTTTTGCACCGCGATAAAGTTGAAATCTCGGCGATTATCAATCTCGATAAGCTAGCAAAAGTTGAACCAAAAGCCCGTGAAGCTGTCGATAGGTTCGATAAGCTGTTCTGGATAGTTGAAGACAATCGCCTCGCCGTGACACTTTACGGAACGCCTGTCGCGCGTCGAGGCGGATTGGGTGTAAAGGATGATTTCTACGCCAAAGTTGGACAACTTGAGTTCAGCAATGAAACGCTGCGAAGCATGAAAGTGCCGGTAGAGCGAGCTAACAGAACTCAGCTTGACTTAGAGTATTTGCATCTCAAATCTGTGAAAGTAAATCCGAGCGATATTGTGTTCGGAGTTCAGGCAAAGTTGTAATTGAGTAGAATTGGGCTAACCAGCAATAGGTCATCTTATTGCTGAGCTACTTGTGCAGTAACCAGCACTTCTACGGTGACGTCACTGCCAACCCAGGTTGGATCTGCCCAATCGCCAACGCCTATTTGCCAGCTGTGACGATCGAGTTTCGCATGGCCTCGTAAGATTACGATGTCGTCTTTAATATCGATAGTGAATGTGAGGAGAGTCGGATGGCTGATTCCTTTTAGGGTCAGTATGCCGTCCGCTTGAAAGTTTTCCCCCACCTTTTGAAATTTGCTTGCTTGAAATCGTGCTTTGGGAAAGTTGGCCACATCAAAAAAGTCGCTGGACAGAATAGTCTCATCTCGTTCATCGTCATTCGATTCAACCGACATGATGTCTACGCTGACATCAAAATTTGCTTGGGCTAGGCTGTACTCAGTTGCCGATGTAGGATCAAACTGTAACCGCCCCTCCCATTGCTGCCAGGTGCCAGAAAACGGTGCGCCGGCTTGTTCTCCATTAAACTGAATTCGGCTGTTCTGATAATCAATGGCCCACAAGGGTAGCGAACTCTCGTACTGCTGTGTCTGGCTGAGTGGTACCTTTTGTTTTTCGAGTACTGAACTCACTGGTTCTGAGGTTTCTGTCGATGTTGATGTGATTTGTAGGCCAAATAGATAGAGGGATATTATGAGTATAAGTAGAGAACCGAACACACCGTTTTTGCTCATCATCCTTGTAAGCACAGTATCTTCGTCTATCCAGTGGTGCTTTAAGGCGGCAAGAACATGAATGAAAACAATCACTACTAGAACGTCCCATAGAAGCTCATGTAGTGCACCGAATAACGTCGCTAAATCTTCATCGGGTTTGATAAAGTCAGGGAGAACCACCAAATTGAACCAACTGACGGAATAGGCATTTGCCGAGGACATCAGCCAGCCAGTGATCGGTAATGCGAAGATCAGTATGTACAAGGCCGCATGAGATAGCGCAGATGTCTTTAGTTGCCAGCTCGGCATTGTTGAGGGTAAGGCAGGTGAGCCGTGTTTGACCCTCAATAGAAATCTAAGGCAGGCCAGTATAAGAACGGTGATGCCAAAAGATTTGTGATTTGCAATGAGAGCTAACTGCTGCACTCGATAGCCACCATCTTGGGCTTGTTCAGCCAGTAGCATCAAAAGGTACTGCAGTAATATGAGTGCAGCTATTAGCCAATGAAACCACTTTTGTAGGCTCGAATAGGTTGCGTTGACGTTGGGAGTTTCACTCATCAGTCTTTTTGTTAGCTTTGGCCCGTGGGTGAGCATCGTCATACACTTGAGCTAAATGTTGGAAATCCAAATGCGTGTAAATTTGAGTCGTACTTATATTGGCATGTCCCAACAATTCTTGTACGGCTCGCAATTCGCCACTGGATTCCAACACATGGCTTGCAAAGGAATGTCGCAACATATGGGGGCTGACCGAAACTTCCACACCTTGCTTGCGCGCCCAGTATCTCACTCGTTCCTGCACATTACGTGTGGATATTCGATTTCCCAGTTTGCTAAGGAATAGGGCTTGATAATCTTTTATCGGGAGTAGGTTACGTTGCAGTAGCCACTCTCTTAGTGCTTTGTTGGCTTGGTTGCCGATTGGGAGTAGCCTCTCTTTACCGCCCTTGCCCACCACTCGGACCATAGATTCTGAAAGATCCATGTGGTTGAGATCTAGGTTTACCAGTTCACTGAGTCTAAGCCCAGAAGAGTAAAAGAGTTCTAGAATTGCTTTGTCACGATAGCTTAATGGATCGTCTAACTTCAACTCTACTAGCGAGACAATTTGATCTACTGAGAGAGTCTTGGGAAGACGCTTCTCACTTTTGGGGGCTTTAACGTCGTCAAACGGATTATGTTTTAACACGCGCTTTCGTATCAAAAAATTCGCCATGCCACGAGCGCTGGAAAGTATGCGTTTTATTGAAGTTGCATTCATGCCTTGAGCATTGAGACTGGCAGCGAACATCCTGGCTTGATGGGCATTGAGTCCTTGCCACATGAGCACACCACGCTGATCGAAAAAGGACAGCATTTTGGTTAGATCGCGGCGGTACGCTTTAATAGTGTGGATAGATAAGCGGCGCTCTGAACTTAATATTTCCAAGTACTCCTGTACTTCTTCTGTGGGAGTCTTGGCGGACATGCTCTAGCGTTGTACCGATTGGGGTTGTAAACGCTTCAGACATATTCCCGCCATTAACCCCAGTTTATCAAGATGCGCGGTGCCAAGTTCGTGTGTGTACCGATCTGGATCTCTAGACCCTAATGCTAAAACACCAATAGTTTGCTTGCTGGCGTCAGTGTGCATCGGAATCAAGGCCGCTGAGCGAATATCATCATTAAAGAACAATTGCATGATGCCGCTCGGCCAGCGGTTGTCACAAAGTGATTTGTTACCGGCCAGTCTACGAAGTGTGTCTTCATACCCCAGTGATTCGCTGGGTCGTCGTGAAACCGATTGCGCGGTTTTCATGGTGACTTGATCTATCGCAAAGGTTTGCCTTAGGCTGCGTGGAAAATCCGAAGCGAACTCAGATAGGTTAGTACAGCCGATCAGCTGACTGATGACATCGGAGAACTGATTGCTGATATCTTCATTGTCTCTGGCATTTTGAAACAATTCAGCATGCCGCATTTTTTGCGCTAACAGTCGCTCTTTTAACACAGCGATTTGGCGCTCCAAAAGCGATGAGGCGCTACGGCTGTCCGACAGAGTAATCAGCTCCAAGAGCTCTGGGTGCTGTTGAAATACACTTGGATGATCGCTTAAATAATTTCGTAAGCTTTCTACGGAAATTGCTGAAGCCGACGGTTTCGCTGTACTTGAGTCAGTCATATTGTGTTTTAGATTTCGATTACGCCTTCAAAGGAAGTTACGGCAGGCCCAGTCATCATGACGGGCGAGCCTTCTCCATGCCATTCAATTAATAGGTCTCCACCGCGCAGATGTGCAGTGACTTTGGAATCAAGCAGGCCTTGTTGAATCCCAGCGACCACTGCCGCACAAGTCCCAGAACCGCAGGCAATCGTTTCTCCCGACCCGCGCTCAAATACACGTAGGCTAATTTCCTGTCGATTGATAACTTGCATGAAGCCTATATTGGCTTTTTCTGGGAAAAAGGTGTGAGGCTCGAGCTCGGCTCCAAGGCTTTTTACTGGAGCCGTTTCCACGTCATCAACCACCAACACGGCATGCGGATTACCCATTGATAGTGCAGAAAAGCGTATCACTTTATCCCGATGCTCTATCTGGTACTGCGGCAGACGTTGTGCGAAATTTATCGGTATTTCCTGAGGTTCAAACTTTGGCGCGCCCATATCTACGGTGACCAGGTTAGAGCCTTTATGTGCTTTTAGAGACAAACGGCCTGTCGATGTCTCAACCACGATCGGGTTCTTATCGCTCAAGCCTTTCTCATGGACGTAACGGACAAAACATCGAGATCCATTGCCACACTGGCCGACCTCGCTGCCATCGGAGTTCAGAATTCGGTATTTAAAGTCCACGCCTTCAGATTCCGGCTTTTCGACGATCAAAATCTGATCGCAGCCGACACCGAAATGTCGATCAGCAATGTGTGCGGCGAGCTTGCTGGATAGGTCAACTTTCCGCTCGGTAAAATCCAAGACCACAAAGTCGTTACCAAGCCCATGCATTTTTGTAAAAGCAAGTTTCATAGGGCGTATTTAAACACAGATTAACGTTATAATCGCGACATGCAGATAGATTGGTCCAACATTGATACAGTGCTTTTGGATATGGATGGTACTTTGCTGGACCTCCATTTTGACAACCACTTTTGGCAGACCTACATGCCGAAAGTGTACGCTGAAAAAAATGGCATAACTCTTGATCAGACTTGGGATATCTTGAAGCCAATGTTTGTCGGGTGGGCTGGGCAACTCGAGTGGTATTGCGTTGATCATTGGTCCAATGTTTTAGAGTTAGACATCATGGCCTTGAAACGTGATGTGGCAGGGAAAATTGCGTATCGCCCGAACGCTGAGGCATTTCTTTTGAAATGCCAGCAAGAGACAAATGATGTTCGCATGGTGACAAACGGTCACCGAAAAGTGCTTGAGCTAAAAATGGAATTTACCGACATTCATAAGTACTTTGATCACTTAGTATGCTCGCATGAACTTGATCATCCCAAGGAAGAGCAAGCGTTCTGGCAACGTTTGCAAGTGAGTTCACCTTTTGATCCTGATAGGACGCTGTTTATTGATGACAATGAGACGGTACTGGTTTCGGCCGCTGATTATGGGATTAAGCACTTATACAGCATCAAACAACCTGACTCGGTAAAACCGAGGGACTTTGTTAGCGCCTTTCCTATGATTGAAGAGTTTCATGTGGATTGAGCGACTGCCATTGATGTCTATATGACCAAATCAGTTTTTATTTCCTCCCTAATCAAAAGAACAAGCCAGTTCAGAAATTAGTTATAAACCAAGGTACAAGTCTCCATGAATCGCATAGTTTATATCTCACTTATTTTTCCACTGTTATCAGGATGTGTGGGGCCGATCAAATATTTACCACCAACAGATGGGCCAATCGCACAGGTTGTTTTTGAGGAAATAGATAAACGTAGTTTTGTTGCATTCACTTATGACGAAGCTGAATTCTGTTCAGCTCGGAAAATTATCAAAAAAACATATACACCAGGGGGAACCCCAATAGCGATTAGAGCAAACAATGATATTTCTATCTCACTTGCTTGGGACACTGGATTCTCTCTAGATCCTCTGGGGGGCTCTTACGAAGGGTGCAACCCGGTAGTCACATTCAAGCCCAGAGAAGGTTGGACATATATTGTTAGTCCAAGCGACAAAGGTATAAAAGTGTGTGAGGTTGATGTGTTTGCCGTAAACGGCGATACCAGATCGAAGATTTACACTCAGCCTAAGATCTCTGTGGGAGGATTGGATGAGAACTCGTCTTTCTGCCGCCCACTATTCTAATAAACCATCAGAATAAAAAGCTGGTGTGGTAAGTATTTTTGAAAACCTAGGAGTTAATTGAGAATACTCCCCTGTGAAAACTTTGAGGCTCTTAGTGCATTTTCAATTTTTACAAGCTAGGGTTTGAATAAAAGAAATGTAAAAACTCTCCTGAAACCGTCTGAGCTGTGACCATGATTTAATTTTGCTCAGTAATCACCAATTTGGAGCTAGCATGAATCGATCGAAGCGGTGATCGTACTTATGGGAGGCAGTTATGCGAGTTGTGTATTTTTTCTGTGTGCTTTTTCTTAGTGGCTGCAGTGCCAACCTCTATTCAGTAGGAGGTCGTACGAACCTTTCCTCGAATCACCTTGAACGAGTTTACGTCACCAACTCTCACCATCCTAGTTTTAAAATCCTCAAGCAAGCGAAGATTTATCAACTGACAGAAGACCCTAATTCAACTAAGAGGTTAACTCTCTTGGAAAGTCATCGTTATCCCTCGTGCGGCATGCCCATGATAAGTTCAATATTCACGCTGGGACTCCTGCCTGTGTCCTTGGATGCTTCGGAGGATTTGATTTACAGGATTGACGAAGACGGAGATCCTCTAACCTACAGACATAAGCTGAATATGAAATTGAGAGTCTCAGTATGGGAATCACTTTTTAAACCATTTAAGAGTGGCTCACGTACTCGTTCAAAAGCACTTTCCGTATCAGAACGGAAAACGATCACGGCGGATTCCGTTTTTGATCAACCGTCTATGATACTAAAATGATTCAGCTCAATTATTTGAAATCTTCTACCTTAATTGTTGGTTCTTATGCGAGATTTTCTAGGATGCTTTAAAAATTTATCTAGACTGGCTAAAAAATAGAGGTTGTCGTGTTCGTGTCGTGGTGTTGGTTCATTAATTCAAAGATAACTATCGGTAAACTAATCAAACAGGAAGAATACAAACGGTGAGCATTCGTGATTTAAGAGAATCCAAGGCATGGACACAAGAAGAGCTGGCCGAGAGGTCTGGCTTAAGTTACCGAACTATTCAGCGACTCGAGGCTGGTTCGGAACCCAGCGCCATGTCTCTAAAGCGTTTGGCTGAAACGTTTGATGTGCCTGTGGATACGCTGAAGCAATCTAGTAGCGGCGTAGTTTCCTCTGGCAAAGGCACTGACACCCAACTTACGGCAACGGAAGATGAAGCAGTGAAATTTGGCCATGCCATTCTCGGTGACCCTAAAAAAGGAGAACTTGATCCGCTTACGGCACTAGAGAGAAATGCACTGAACTCATTAAAAAGTCTATTGCGGCGATAGTCTTTTTGTCTGGATGAAGTGCTGACATAATCTGTGGAGAGCTAATGCTGATGATGGCCAGAGTTTTACAGTTTGTTGGGGTGGTGCTCATGGTTTGCACTACCTTCATTGTGGGTAGTTTTTTGATGGTGGCGTTGATGGGTTTTATTGGCACGCAGGGGCGAGAAGCGGGTGATATGTTGCTCGGAACAGCGATCTTATTTTTGTTTGGGAATGGAATAGCTGTGTACTCATTTAAGTTAGGAACCAAGCTATTATCTAAAACGTGACTGAGTCTGAAGTTAAATACCTGTTTACCTATGGCACCTTGGCGCCAGGCAGAGAAAATCATCATCATGTTGAGCATATCGATGGCGTTTGGATGCATGCTGCCGTAAAGGGTAGGATGGTGAATCAAGGATGGGGCGCTGACTTGGGATTTCCAGCTCTAGTTGTTGATGATGATGGAGATTGGATTCAAGGATGGGCGCTTAAATCAACTGACCTTTCTTCGTATTTTTCTGCTCTTGACCAGTTTGAAGGTGATGAATATCAGCGTACAGCGGTTGCTGTGACGCTAGAAAATGATGAAGTTGTTAAAGCTTTTGTTTACCTAGCGAAAAACACCAATTAGACTTTCCAGCTTAATTCGAAATTTATCAGTCCCTGAAAACTAATGAGTGATTCACCGGAAAAGTCGTTGTTCGTGAAAATATTTTGGCCTGTTCTGAGACTTTTTGAATCGGATGAGCCGGCAGTGGGCTATAAACGTTCACATCGGGTGATCCTGTTGGTGGTGGGGTCTTTGTTTTTTCTGCTCGGTGCGGGATCGGCGATGATAGCCATTTCAGTAGGTGAATTGGGCGGGGCAATCCCTTCCATTGTCTTCACTCTAGTTGGGTTGGTGGCGCTTATTGTTGGTACTTTGGGTTCGGATACCGCGGTGACTAAAATTTGGGGGTCGAGGAGGTAGACACCCGGCCAAGCGGTGTTTACGAGGCGTTGTTTGTAAATCTGCTAGCTGCGTCGTTGGCGAACCGCTTCGGCTAGCTCTTGCACGATAGTTTTGGTGTCATCCATGTTGATGCATGCGTCGGTGATACTTTGACCATAGATTAGAGCGCCTGTGGAACCTACATCTTGTCTTCCTTCAATTAAGTGGCTTTCGATCATGCACGCGACCAACTTTTTATTACCGCTCGCTACCTGTTGCGAAATTGACTTGGCTACTTCTAATTGATTTTTGAACTTCTTACGGCTGTTAGCATGACTAAAGTCCACCATTATGCCGGTATCGATACCACGTTTCTTTAGCGCCACTTGCGCCTCGTTAACGCTTTGTGGGTCATAGTTTGGTTCAGTGCCCCCGCGAAGAATAATGTGCCCATCTTCATTGCCTGATGTGGTGAATAATGCCGTATTTCCTTGTTCCGTTGGGCTGAGAAAAATGTGCCTTGATTGAGCGGCAATCACTGCATCGGCGGCAATTTGAATATTGCCATTGGTGCCGTTTTTAAACCCTACAGGACAAGATAGCCCAGACGCTAGCTCTCTGTGTACCTGGCTCTCGGTGGTTCGTGCACCGATTGCTCCCCAACTTACTAAGTCTGCGTAGTATTGCCCTGTCACCGCGTCCAGGAACTCGCAACCGGCGGGCACGCCTAGGTTGTTAATGTCCAGTAAAAGCTTGCGAGCCACGCCAAGACCTTTATCCACGTTGTAGCTTTGATTTAAATCAGGGTCATTTATGAGACCTTTCCACCCGATCGTGGTCCGAGGTTTTTCAAAATATACTCTCATCACGATTTCAAGATCATCGCGAAATTCATGTCGAAGTTCGGCAAGACCTTGGGCATATTCGATGGCCGATTTAGGATCATGCACTGAACATGGTCCACTGACCACGAGAAAACGATCATCACGTTGATGCAGTATGTCTCCAATTGCGCTTCTTGTGCGAGACGTTAGATCTTCGGCATCAGAACCTAAAGGCAGCTTTTTTAGAAGCTCACTCGGTGGGCTGATGGGATCAATTGCACTGATGCGCTGGTTAGAAGTGGTCATCGAATTAGGGCTCAGGAAAATATTAACTGACGATTTTAGACAAGCTTAGAGCGCTTGGCTACGAAACAATTTGAGTAAGATTCCTTTTTCTACAACTTCTCCAATTTGACTAAATCCGATTCGGCTGAGTAGTTTTATCGAAGCGATATTCTCAGCCTCAATCGTGGCAACAAAATGCTCTAAGTTCAGAAGGTTTGCAACGCTTGGCAACATTTCGTGAAGTGCCTCAAGCATGAAACCTTGACCCCAAAAAGGCTTATTGAGTACATACCCCAGTTCACACTCGCGCTGGTTTGGATCGTAGGAGAAAAAGATCATGCTGCCGACCAACTGTGCACCATGAAACAAAACGAATTGCTCGGCCGAATCCGAGTCGCGCCGTTCTTTTACAACTTCGTACCAGGCTTGCGCATCTTGCATGTCTTGCCAGGTTTCGTAGGGAAGGAATTGGTTAACCTCGTCCTGTCTGTGAATTTCGAAGACGCTGGCTAAATCCGCTTCAGTAACGGGACGAATATCTAAGCGCTCGGTCTTTGCAGTAAGATAAGCGAGCTTTCTTAAGCTCATTTTTTACCAAAACCGCCAAGCCTTTCCATGGTGTCGTTGATTTCAGGAAATTCCGTTTTGTTTTCTTCAATCAGCGATGCTTCGATTCCCAATTGGCTTTCAGCCAGTCGGTAGAGTTCTTTATAGGCCGACACCGCGCCTGAGCTTCCATGAGCAATCTCAGTTGCGATGCTCGTTACTCTCTCAGCCAGAGATTCTACTCCTTCAACACATTCAGTTGCCAAGCCCCACAGTGCTGCTTGCTCGCCGCTAAAAACCGTGGCGCTGAAGGATAGTTGTCTAGCGCGCCTTACTCCGACAGCCCTTGCGAGATTTTGCGCCATTCCCCATGTAGGTCGTAATCCCCACTTTGCGTGCGTATCACCAAATTTCGTACTTGATTCGGCAATGATGAAATCACAACTAAGCGCTATCTCGAGAGCACCAGTGAAACAGGCGCCGTGCACTTGTGCAATTACCGGTTTTGAATTTTGGCGGATAATCGATGTGACTTTATTGGCAATCTCATCAAAGACATCACCGATTTTTCCCGCTGCAGGATCGATGCCTTGCAAAACCTTAAGGTCTACGCCTGCTGAAAAGGCCTTCCCTTCGCCTTTGAGAACCACTACGCTCACTTCACTGTCATTTTCGGCTTGTTGCAGAGACTCGTAGAGCTCTTGTAGCATTTCCGGTATGAATGCATTTAAGGAATCGGGACGATTGAGCCCCAGAGACAAAACCCCGTTATGGACTTGAGTGGTTAAATGATTCATGGAGCACTCCGATAATTTTTATTTTGATTGGAATGCTCACAGTGTACGTTATTCGAGTGAACTAGACTTGAGTTAAATTTGCGTAGGCCAAGACCAGCCATTTGCTGCCGACAGATTCGAAGTTGATCTGTATGCGGGCGTACTCGCCGTGCCCCTCTAGGTTTGTGACCGTGCCCTCACCGAACTTTTTATGACCAACTCGCATGCCCACAGAGATTCCACTTTCGTGCGCACTCTGATCGTCAATCCAGTCTGTCTCCCTTCTGGGTGCTGAGTATGTGGATTGCTTTTTTGCGCGAACCGACACGATCAGCTCGTCGGGTATTTCGGAGAGGAAGCGTGACGGGCTGGTGTATTTCTCGGATCCGTATAGGCGTCGCATCTCGGCATAGCTAAGCCAAAGCTGTTGCATTGCACGAGTCATGCCCACATAGCAAAGACGGCGTTCTTCCTCCAGTCTTCCAGCGCCATCATCAATCGAGCGTTGATGGGGAAAGAGCCCCTCTTCAAGGCCGGTCAAAAATACCAGTGGGAATTCCAAACCTTTGGCGGTGTGTAGGCTCATCAACTGAACGCAATCTTCCCACTCTTCGCCCTGACCCTCACCCGATTCCAGAGCTGCGTGTGCCAGAAAAGAAGCTAAAGGAGGGAGGTCGTCTTCAGTCTCTTCAATCTCATATCCGCGCGCCGCAGTGACTAACTCTTGTAAGTTTTCAACGCGTGCCTGGCCTTTCTCACCCTTCTCCTTTTGAAAATGTTCGATCAGTTTAGATAAATCCAACATGATCTCAATTTGTTGAAACAGATCTTGATCTTGAATCTGCGAACGAATTTCTTGTATCAGGTTGACGAAACCCGCTAATGCGGTTGCTGCTCTACTTGTTAATTGGGAGCTGGCAATTAGTTGATTTGCGGCATCCCACAATGATATTTGATTCGCGCGGGCATACTCTCGAACTTGATCAACTGTCTTGTTGCCGATCCCACGTGTAGGTGTATTTACGATGCGTTCGAAAGAGGGATCGTCTTCAGTTCTTGAGCAAAGTCTTAGGTATGCGAGCGCATCCTTGATTTCAGCTCGTTCGAAGAATCGCAGTCCACCGTAAACTCGGTAAGGAATCCCCGACTGCATAAGTTGTTCTTCGAAGGTCCGTGATTGAGCATTAGAACGATACAGTATTGCGACTTCATTCCGACTGCCGCCATCATTGACCCAAGATTGGATCTGATTAATAACAAACTTGGCTTCGTCTCTTTCATCGAAGGCGGTGTAGAGTTTTACCGGTTCGCCTTCTTCACCCGCCGTCCAAAGATTTTTACCAAGCCTTGTATCGTTGTGCTGAATTACGGCATTCGCGGCGTCCAATATACGCGTCGTCGAGCGATAGTTTTGTTCTAGTCGAACCGTTTTTGTATCCGGGAAATCTTGCTCGAACTGCAAGATATTTTCTACCTTCGCGCCACGCCAACCATAGATGCTTTGATCGTCGTCACCGACTGCAAACAGGTTTTTAGATTGGGCGGTTAACAAACGTAGCCACGCGTATTGAATGCCATTGGTATCTTGAAACTCGTCGACAAGTACGTGTTGAAACCGATCTTGATATCGCTGGCGCAGTACTTCATTGTTCTTAAGAAGTTCAAAAGCGCGTAGAAGTAATTCGGAAAAATCGATAAGTCCAAAACGTTGGCAAAGTGATTCGTAGTGGCTGTATATGGCTAATAGTGTCTGCTGTTGTGGATCGTTGCTTTGAGGAACATTAATGGGCCTACGCCCCTCTTCTTTGTGCGCGCTGATAAACCATTGCACCTGTTTAGGTGGCCAAAAGGCCTCATCCAACGCCATCTCTTTCAGACAGCGTTTGATCATTCTCAACTGATCATCACTGTCGAGTATTTGGAAAGCTTGAGGTAGGTTTGCTTCCTGGTAATGCTGTCGAAGTAATCTGTGAGCAAGGCTATGAAAGGTGCCTATCCACATGCCGCCCATCGGTAATCCCAGGATTTCTTCAATTCGATGTCGCATTTCGCGACTGGCCTTATTGGTAAATGTTACGGCAAGAATCGATAAAGGTGAAACATTGTGTGCTTCCACCAAATAGGCGATTCGCGATGTTAAAACTCGGGTTTTGCCGCTGCCCGCACCAGCTAATATTAATAATGGGCCAGGCGGAGCTGCTACGGCTTCTCGTTGAGCGTCGTTGAGTTCGTTGAAGATGTGGGATATGTCCAATTTTTCGATTCTGAGTGCTTATTAGGTATCTGTCTAGTGTCTTAGCTGCTGAAGAAGGAAGCTTGATCCCGAAAATATAATTATCCAAACAGCTTTTTAATACCTCGGTATACAACCGGTGGGATCAAATCGCGAGCGAGTTTTTTGAGCATACTGGGTTTATTGAAATTCTCTCCCTTGGTCTCTACAAAAATTGTAGAGTGCTTACCAGTAGATTCAGATTCAGGTCTGCCGTTGGAGAAGTAGTATAGAGCCACAGATTTTCTGGTTTTTTCTTCAGGGCAATTGATAGGCTCGGGATGACCATGATACGAGTGTGAGTCTGTTGAAAAAATGACGCAACGATTAAAGATAGGGGTAATCGTTTTTACGGGTTTGCTTAAGTCGTTTTCCGCATAGAGCTCTAGATTTCCACCCCATTTTGGGTCCCAATCTTTGTTCAAATAAAGCAAAAGGTTAATTCTTCTATCCAAGTTCAAATCTCGATGTTTATTAAAATCGACATGAACCTTGAGGACACCGCCATTTTTGATTTCATGATAGCCGCCGCCCGATAAGTAGGGATCTGAAATGAGGCTTTCCCGAATGCCTGTGAGCTGGCTCAGATAATGAAGAAAAATGTCGCTGTTTAGTACTCCTATTAGTTTTGAGGCACTTTCAGAGATGTCTTGAAAACCTTGAGACGCAAATTTAATCTCATGTTGGTTGTCGAACTGAATTCGACTTTCTAGTGTGCTTAAATCTGGAAATTCTAGAAGCACGTTCTCAATCAGCGTTCTGGAAATGAAATTGTCCAGCACTATATGCGCAAAGGGGTTTGCCCCCTGATAGCGTTGCGCTAATTCCAATGGATTTAAATGTTCTGTATTAATGACTTCAGAAAGTTTCATGAGTCGGCCTTTCTAAGTGCTTGACACCTATTATTCTTATTCGACTGTGACTGATTTGGCCAAATTGCGTGGCTTATCAATATCCGTTCCTTTTATTAATGCTACGTGATAAGCCAAAAGCTGCAGCGGCACAACGTAAAGCACAGGGGCGATATAATTATTCACTGGAGCTACCTTTAGTACCATTGTTTCATCATCCGATTCTAGGCCAGACTCGGCATCAGCAAACACGAATAACTTCCCTCCACGAGCTCTAACTTCTTCCAGATTCGACTTTAACTTTTCCAATAGTTCGTCGTTAGGTGCTACCGCTACCACAGGCATATCTTCATCGATCAATGCGAGTGGCCCATGTTTTAATTCACCAGCTGCGTAGGCCTCGGCATGGATGTACGAAATTTCTTTTAGTTTAAGGGCTCCCTCCATCGCAATGGGGAAGTGGGCTCCTCGGCCTAGGAACAAAGCATGTTCTTTGTTTCCAAAGTGCTTTGACATCGCGATGATTTCTTCCTCAAGATGTAAGACGTTCTCGATTTGTTTCGGTAGTGTTCTGAGTTCGCTCACTATCTCGGCTTCTACTTCATCCCCCTCTAAATTTTTTACCCTACGACGGCGGAGGCAGATGGCGACCATCAGTAAAGTCACCAATTGCGTTGTAAAAGCTTTAGTTGATGCAACACCGATCTCTCTGCCAGCGAGCGTAAATATTGTTAAGTCGCTGGCTCGAACAAGTGAACTTTCCGGCACATTACATATGCAAAGAGTATTTGAATACCCTAGGGTTTTGGCCATTTCAAGTGCTGCCATGGTGTCCAGCGTTTCGCCAGATTGCGATATGGTCATGAATAGCGTGCCAGGGTTAACGACATGCTTTCGATATCGATACTCACTGGCAATTTCGACATCGCACTTAATGCCGAACTCCTCGAACCAATAGCGAGCCACGGATGCGGCATAGTAGCTGGTACCGCAGGCCACTATCTTCAGTTCTTTAGTTCGGTCAAAAATCTCACTTGCGTGTTCATCGAAGCTGCTTTCCCAAATACTATCAGCCCCCAAGCGGCCCTCTAAGGTCTCAGTGATAGCACGTGTCTGTTCATGAATTTCCTTTTTCATGAAGTGAGCAAAGCCATCGAGTTCCGTTTCATCATCGCTTAGGTTACTGACAATGACTTTTCTCTCTACGGGTTCGCCATCGCGATCAAAGATTTCAACACTGTCTCGGGTCACCTTTGCGATATCACCGTCTTCGAGAACCATGTACTTTTGCGATACTGGAATCAAGGCAGACATATCTGATGCCACAAAGTTTTCATTCTCTCCAAGGCCAACTAGAAGTGGAGACCCGCTTCTGGCAGCGATAAGTACATCTGGGTCAAGCTTGGATACAACTCCCAGACCATAAGCGCCATGTAATTCAGCAACGGTTTTTTGCACAGCTGTTAACAAATCGCCGCCACTCCTCAAGTGCCAGTTGATTTGGTGAACGATGACCTCTGTGTCTGTCTCAGAAGCAAAATCGTATCCACGTTCTTTCTGTAAAGTTCTTAACTCTTGGTGGTTTTCAATGATTCCATTATGAACAACCGCCACTTCCGAGAGGCTCATGTGTGGATGCGCATTGTGCTCTGCAGGTCGTCCATGAGTGGCCCAACGAGTGTGCGCTACGCCGTTGAAACCAGTAACATCTCCACAAATGCCTTCCAGACTGGCCACTCTTCCAACGCTTCGACGAAGATCGATTTGAGATTCCGTGTCGATTACCGCCAAGCCAGCCGAGTCGTATCCGCGGTACTCCAATCGTTTTAGACCGTCCAATAATATCGAAGTTACGTCGCGATTAGAGATCGCCCCTACAATTCCACACATTACCTATTACCTTTTGTTCTCTTTTTTGACCGGGCGCTGCCAGCCTTTTATTTCGCGTTGCTTACCGCGACTTATGGCGAGAACGTCTTTGTTTACATTTGTTGTTATCGTCGAGCCGGCGCCGATTGTTGCTCCGTCGCCTATCTCTACTGGAGCCACTAATTGGCAATCTGAGCCGACGAATACATTGTCACCGATCACGGTTTGATGTTTATTGGCGCCATCGTAGTTACACGTTATAACACCCGCTCCGATGTTTGTGTTCTGTCCAACTGAAGCGTCACCTACATAACTTAGATGATTTACTTTTGCCCCGTGTCTGATAGAGGCCTTTTTGGTTTCAACAAAATTGCCAATTTTGACGTCGTCCGCCAAAGAAGAGCCTGGGCGTATTCTAGCAAATGGTCCTATCTGATTGTTATCACCGATAGAAGATTGTTCCAGCACGGTATTAGCGAAAATGACGGTTCCATCGCCGATCTGGCAATCGCTGATTACACAATTTGGGTAAATGGTAACGCCTTGTCCGATCGTCGTGTTTCCGCTTATCACAACGTTAATGTCAATCACTGAATCCATTCCGATGTTGACATCTCCGCGAATATCAAGCCGCTCTGGATCCATTATGGTGACTCCAGATAGCATTAACTCATTGGCTTTGTTGCGTTGGTAAGTTCGTTCTACTTGAGCAAGTTGCACCCGGCTGTTGATGCCCTCCACTTCACTGTTGTTTGCAGGCTGGATGGTTGTTATCGGATTTCCACTTTGATACGCAAGGCTTACGATGTCAGTCAGGTAGTATTCTCTTTGCTTATTATTGTCGTCTACTTGGCCGAGCCAAATTTTTAACTCCGCTGATCGAGCACACATAATTCCAGAGTTAATTTCGTTAATTGCACGCTGAGACTCCGTGGCATCCTTTTCTTCAACAATTCCGGAGACCGCATCAGTTTCATCGCGAGTGATACGCCCTAATCCATAAGGACTTTCCACCACTGCAGTTAACACCGTCAGGGTGTGACTTACCATGGATTCGAGCATCGAGGACAAAGTACTGGAAGCGATGAGAGGTACATCGGCTGTCAGCATCAATACGGCCGCGTGATCGGGGATTTCTGGCAGTGCTTGCTGTACTGCGTGACCCGTGCCTAGTTGCTCTTTTTGTTCCACAAAGTTCAGTTTATCTTTGTGGGGATGAGCAGAAAATTGCTCTATCACCTGTTCTTTCCCATGACCGACTATCACATGAATGCGGTCTGCATTTAGACTTAGAGTAGTATCAACGACGTGCTCTACCAGCGTTTTACCACCCACTTTATGTAGGATCTTGGGTAGCTTGGAGCGCATGCGACTGCCCTTGCCAGCGGCGAGGATAACGGCATGAATTGGAGAGGTGTTCATATCCCAACGACTATAATGATTTGTAAGATTGAGATTCTACCAAACGACTGCTGGTGACAGTAAATTATTCGTAGTGCTACGCGAATAATTAGTTCACCCTGTATAATTGCGACAAAATAACTCAGGAGTAGTCGGTTGAATCAGAAATTAGCGTACACCGTCGGAGAACCGGCAGGGATTGGGCCAGACCTGATTCTGATGTGTAGCGATAAAATGTGTCTTAAGGACGTTGTGCTGGTCGGCGATAAAGAGTGTTTAAGAGCAAGAGCAGACAAGTTGGGAATTGATTTTCCAAAGGATATCAACATCGAGCACGTACCCGTTGCCAGACAGTGTGTGTTGGGAGAACCAGTCAAGGAAAATGTATCTGGAGTCTTGGCTATGTTGGATACGGCGATACAGGGCTGTATGGACGGTAGTTTTGACGCTATGGTCACCGGACCGGTACATAAGGGAATCATAAACAATGCTGGCGAAGCATTTTCAGGGCATACTGAATACATTGCCGATAAGACTGGCGGCGCCGTTCCCGTTATGCTTCTCGGCACGGAACACTTAAAAGTTGGACTTGTCACCACACATTTGCCGCTCAGATTGGTTGCGGACGCCATTACCGCCAAGAAAATTGAACGGGTTTGCCAAATAATTCATGATGACTTTCAATCAAAGTTTGGTATCGACCGTCCTCTAATTCGAGTTTGTGGTTTGAATCCTCACGCTGGGGAAGACGGAGTCCTTGGCATGGAAGAGATTGAAATTATCGAACCGACTCTAGCTAAGCTGAGGCAAATGGGGATGAACGTGCACGGTCCATACCCTGCGGATACCGTATTTACGCCCAAGTACACAAATGATGCTGACGTGATACTTGCTATGTATCACGATCAGGGGCTGCCGGTACTCAAAGCGCAAGGGTTTGGGCAGGCGGCTAATATTACTTTGGGATTGCCAATTATTCGAACCTCCGTTGATCATGGTACGGCTTTTGATCTCGCTGGTACTGGCGAGGTCGATGTGGGGAGTTTGTTGACGGCTTTCAAAGTGGCGCGACAAATGATTTCTAGAAATAGAAACGGATGAGGTAGTTCATAGTGAGCAATTTTTCTGCCCCAAAGAAGGCACTCGGACAAAACTTCTTACAAGACGCCAACATCATTGAAAAAATTGTGGCAGCCTTGGGAGTAAAGGCTGGTGAGGCCGTCATTGAGATAGGACCCGGGCGAGGCGCATTAACAGAGTTGCTGATACCTAAGGTTGATGAACTGCATCTAATAGAATTTGATCATGAACTGGTTGATTACTGGTCTACACGAGCTTTGGTAAGCGACTCCTTGTTTGTACATGGCGTGGACGTATTGAAATTCGATTTCAATCAATTACAACCGTTACAAAAATCGAAGTTCAAGATTATTGGGAATCTTCCATACAATATTTCTAGCCCAGTTCTGTTTCATTTGATGCGGTTTATTGATTTGATCGAATGTCAGGTGGTCATGCTTCAAAAGGAGGTCGTTCAGCGGATGTCGGCTAAGCCCGGTGGCAAAGACTACGGGAGGTTATCCGTGATGTTGCAACAACGATATGACATCGAGTATCTGTTTAAAGTACCTCCTGGTGCTTTTTTCCCTCCTCCAAAAGTGGATTCAGCGATTGCCAGACTGACACCGTTGAACCCGGTGTTGCATCCAGTGCATAACAACAAGTTATTCGAAAGCGTCGTAAAGACTGCCTTCTCGCAGCGACGTAAAACCTTACGAAATACTTTAAAAGGTGTCGCAAGTTCTGAACAAATGGAGTCGTGTAATATTGATCCGTCGGCAAGAGCCGAGACCATATCTGTTGAACAGTTCACTAAATTGACTAACTTACTGGTAGCTGATTAATTTTTATGCAAATTTAGTTCACAAAGCGCTTGATCCATTAAGGCCTTTGCCATAACATCCCGTGCCCTGACGATGAATTCGCGCAAAATCACGAATTCGATCTCGTAATATCGGAGAAAAATCATGAAAGCAGACATCCATCCACAATATGACCAAATCAAGGTTACTTGTGCTTGCGGCAACACATTCGAAACTGGATCAACTTTGGGTAAAGACCTAACCGTTGAGATTTGTTCAGAATGTCATCCGTTTTATACAGGTAAGCAAAAAGTAATGGATACAGAAGGGCGTGTAGGCCGCTTCAAATCTCGTTACGGAAAGAAGTAAGGGTTACTCTTATCGGTCGTGTAGATCGATTACAAACCCAAAAAAGGCGCCGATGGCGCCTTTTTTATTGCTATGAATAGGGTTCTTGCTACGAGGATTAACCGTAGACTGCCACGACTGGCGTATGGTCCGATGGGCGTTCCAGCTTTCTCGGTGCCTCGTCGATATCACAGCTTATGGATCTTTCTAGCATCGTCGCCGAACTTAATATTAGATCAATCCTCAATCCCTCATTGGCGCGATATCCGGCCCCTCTGTAATCCCACCACGAGAAGCGATCGCCGCCAGAGCAAAAATGACGAAAGGTGTCATACAGTCCTGCAGACATGAGCTTTTGGAGCATGAGTCTTTCAATATCACTGCAATGAATTTTACCTTGCCAACGTTTGGGGTCATGGCAATCAATATCGCCAGGAGTAATATTAAAGTCACCGACCAAAACGGTGTTTGGATTACTAGCAATAGTTTCAGAAATTGACGACCGTAAATGATTGAACCAGTCTCGCTTGTATTGAAATTTATCTGAATCTAAGGCTTGGCCGTTGGGGCAATAGACGTTCACTATTCTAAACGTTTTCTTCTTTCCGCTTTCATCTACGTATGAGGCATCGGCAGCGATGTAACGTCTCATCGGATCCTCATACCCAGGTAGGTCGGTAACTACGTTACTTAGAGTTGAGCGGCTCAATATTGCTACGCCATTGTAGGTTTTCTGGCCTGTGAACACGCTTTGATAGCCCGCACTCTCAAACTCAGAAACAGGAAACTCCTCGTCCGTCATTTTTAGTTCTTGCAGGCAGAGCAAATCAGGTTGGTTCGTATTGAGCCAGTCCAAGACGTGTTCCATTCGAACACGTAACGAATTTACATTCCAAGATGCAATTTTCATAAATAATTCTAGTAACGTTTTAGTTTGACTTTAGGTAGCCCGCTTCTTCTAATGCTCTGGCAATGACGGCTTCAGAGTCACCCTGAATAATTCTGGATCCGATGAAGAGAGACGGAACGGTTATCTGTTTAGAGAGGTTTGAAAGTCGCTCCCGAGCTTTACGATCATTTCGAATATCGCGCTCGATAAATGGCACTTGTTTCTGGGTTAAAAAAAGAACCACGGATTGACAAGGTTTGCAGTTGTCCGCCGTGTATATCATTACTGGCTTACTGCCATCGTCTTGGTAATCTAGCTCGCTTGATGGCCTAAGCTCTCTAACCTTCTTTTTGCCTTTGTTTTGGTCTTTTAGTACGTCTGAATCTAGAATTTCCACGTTTTTGGGAGGAGGAGAGTCTTGGTATGAAATATTTCCTTTTTCATCAACCCATTTGTAGAGTTTCCCATTTCCCTTTTTTGGGCTGTTGTTCGAAGCCGTGGGACTCTTGGGTGGTTGGGCGCCGTCTTTCTGTGCCTGCTCAAGTCTCAATTGAGCTGCGTCCAGTGCATTTCTAGCCTCCTCAAGAGCGCTAGTAGCTTCATCAAGCGACTCTTGAGATACCTTTGGCTCAGCCGACACGCTGCACACCAAACCAGTCAAGCTTGATAATGCAAGGGCAATAATTAGGGGTTTCAACAGTGCCATGGAATACAAATAACTGATTTCTTGTGAAAAAACCAGTGAACAAAGCGCAATGAGTGTTAGTCGGGCAAGAGTGATTCACCTCGAATTAAATCATCAAATTCCTCTCGTTGCCGAATTACATGAACCGTATCCCCGTCGACCAGTACTTCCACTGGTCGAACTCGTGAGTTGTAATTGTTCGCCATCGAGTAGCTGTAGGCACCCGCGGACATCACCGCCAGCACATCGCCAGAACTGACTGAAAGTTCTCTGTCGTAGCCCAACACATCGGCTGATTCACACACCGGACCTACTACGTCTAGCGTTTCTGGTACAGCACGTTTGGATCTGGATACAGGTAAAATTTCGTGGTGCGCTTGATACAGTGATGGACGAAGTAAGTCATTCATCCCCGCATCCACAATTGCAAAACCTTTCGTTTCATTGTGCTTTAGGTACTCAACAGTGGTCAGCATAACTCCAGAATTACCGGCGATATAGCGGCCAGGTTCGATTGCAATTGGAAGGTCGATGCCATGCTTTCTAACACCTTGAAGCATGGCGTTGACGTATTCTTGTGCCGTTGGTGGAGTCTCACCTTGATAGTCTATGCCCAGTCCGCCGCCAAGATCGAGTTGCTTGATGTGAATATCGTTGGCTTTGAGACGTTTGACCATGTCCAAAACAATGTCTAACGAATCTGAAAAGGGGCTTGTCTTAGTGATTTGCGAGCCGATATGACATGCGATCCCGTGGATTTCTATATTCGGTAGGGCGGCAGCTCTTTCATAAGCTTTAAAAGCCGCCTCCATAGGAACACCAAACTTGGCTTTGTCTAGCCCGGTAGAGATATAGGGATGTGTTTCTGGGTCAACATCTGGGTTAACTCTGAACGCAATCGATGCGGTTTTTTCAAGGTCTTGTGCGACAGCTTGTACCCGTTCTAATTCAGCAATTGACTCGATATTAATGCTTTTTACGCCACAAGATATCGCAAACTCAAGCTCTTTGACTGACTTTGCAACACCAGAGAACACAACCTTTTCTGGGTCGCCACCTGCAGCTAGAACACGGCGTAACTCGCCCTCCGATACGATATCGAATCCAGATCCCAATCGCGCGAGCACGTTGAGTATCGCTATGTTGCTATTGGCTTTGACTGCATAACAAATGCTGTGTGGATAGTGGCCAAAGGCTTGATCTAGCGTATTCCACTGTGTTTCGAAAGCCGCTCGTGAATAAACATAAGATGGGGTGCCGACTGTGCTAGCTATTTTGCCCAGCGGCATATCTTCAACATAGAGTTGATCGTTCTTGTACTGAAAAAAAGACATCTGTTTAATTGACGCAATCCTGTTGCGCCTTGTTTAATTTTGTATCGCGACTGAATATGACGAGTTTTGTTGATGGCGATTTGCTGTGACAATCTGCGTTGTTTGCTCAGCGACGCGTGCGTTCAAGTTTACTGATTACTTGACCGGATCAATCTCAGCTTCCGGCTCAGTTGGTTTCTCTAGTGGAGGCTGCTCTACTATTAATGGGCCTTTCTGGCCACAACCAGCAATACTCAGGAATGTGAAAGTAAGTAAGATGACGCTTAGAGTTTTTTTCATTGTTATCTTTGCCAAAATTTTATTTAAGTCGTTGATAGGCTGCCTCGACCGCTTCGCGAACTCGTTCTGGAGCGGTTCCACCAAAGTGATTTCGAGCCTTAATCGACCCTTCGAGACTGAGGACATCATACACATCCTCTTTTATCATAGGGCCAAATGATTGGAGTTCATCGATACTCAGCTCGGACAGAGCTTTATTTTGATCAATGGCGTAATGGACCGTGCTGCCTACGATTTCGTGCGCATCTCGGAAAGGCACTTGAAGCCGAACTAAATACTCTGCCAGGTCGGTCGCCGTTGCGTATCCTTTCAATGCGGCGTTATACATCGTCTCCCTATTAAAGGAAATGCTCGGTATCATGGCCGCAAACACCTGTAATGACCTTGCTACTGTGTCGACTGTATCAAAGATGGGCTCTTTATCTTCCTGATTGTCTCTATTATACGCCAGTGGTTGCGATTTCATGAGCACGAGGAGGGACTGCATATTTCCAATAACTCTAGCGCTTTTACCCCGCACGATCTCGGCTATATCCGGGTTCTTTTTCTGCGGCATAATGCTCGAACCAGTGCAAAAGGCATCACCAATGTCGATAAACTTGTAGCTCTCAGAGGCCCATAGAATGATTTCCTCGCACATGCGCGACAGATGCATCATAACCAGTGAGCATGCCGACGCAGTTTCGATCAAAAAGTCTCTGTCGGAAACCGCATCTAAAGAGTTTCTGGAAGGGCGATCAAATCCCAGAAGCTCGCAAGTCATCTCGCGATCCAATGGGAAGCTGGTTCCTGCAAGCGCGGCGGAACCCAGCGGCATCACATTAATCCTTCTCTTAGCATCTGTAAGTCGATCCACGTCACGTTCAAGCATTTCATTCCAAGCTAGAAGATGATGAGCCAAGCTGATCGGCTGAGCGACTTGCAAATGCGTGAAACCAGGCATGATGGTTTCTACTTCAGTGCTGGCGCAATCCAATAAGTTTCTTTGTAGCTGTTGCAGTAGTGCGATGATGTCGGAGACAGCCTCGCGCAAATAAAGCCGTACGTCAGTAGCCACCTGATCGTTTCTAGAGCGTCCAGTGTGTAATTTTTTGCCTGCCTCGCCGATCATCTCTGTTAAGCGCGCTTCAATGTTCATATGAACGTCTTCAAGCGCAGTTGACCATTGAAATTCTCCGGCGTCTATCTTAGCTTCGATTTGTCGAAGACCATCTTCAATTCTCTTGGCTTCATCGGCGGTGATTACCCCGATCTTTGATAACATTTTGCTGTGTGCGATTGATCCCTGAATATCTTGTTTATACAGGCGCGCGTCAAAACTAATGGACTCAGTGAATGCTTCAACGAGTTCATTCGTTGGTTCGGTGAAACGACCGCCCCAGGGTTTTTTCTGTACAGATTGGCTCACTTGCTATGAACGTGCAGGACTGCACGGGATATGTGCTTAAACTTGATCGGTGATTATAACGATTAGCTGTTTGAGGTGTTAGGCCAGAATTCTAAGTATCTTGATTTATTCTGAATAAAATCCGCTATTTGCGAAAAAAATAAGCCCCTCAGTAGGGGCTATGATAAAGTCGAGTATCCCTCCAGTAATAAAAAGAATGCGCAAAATGAAAAAAATCCGTATCGCGACACGTAATAGCCCGCTGGCATTGTGGCAGGCCAATTACGTAAAAGAGCGATTGGAACAAGTGCACGAAGGGCTATCGGTAGACATCATTGGAATGACCACTAAAGGCGATCAACTGTTGGATCGCAGTTTAGTCGCGGTTGGTGGCAAAGGTTTGTTTTTGAAAGAGTTGGAAGTTTCGCTTCTCGATGGAGAAACCGATATTGCTGTTCACTCCATGAAAGATGTGCCGGTGGATTTACCAAAAGGGCTAGAAATCTCCGTGGTTTGTGAACGGGAAGACCCGAGAGATGCGTTTGTGTCCAATACTTATCAAAACCTTTACGCACTACCTAAGGGTGCACGTGTAGGAACCTCTAGTCTGCGTCGTGTGGCGCAGCTAAAGCATGCCTTTAAAGATCTTGAGTTCCTTGAACTCAGAGGCAATGTTAATACTCGCCTTCGTAAACTCGATGACGGAGACTACGATGCCATTATTCTTGCTACAGCGGGTCTGAAGCGCTTAGGTTTGGAAGGCAGGATCAAGCAATATATTGCCCCTGATGTCTGTCTGCCAGCAGTAGGACAAGGTATCGTCGGGATTGAATGTCGGAGTGACGACGAAGCCACAAAAGAGCTATTAAAACCGCTCCATAGTGTCGAAAGTGAGTTGATGCTTGCCGCAGAACGGAGTATGAATGCCTCGCTTGAAGGTGGGTGTCAGGTTCCGGTTGCCGGATATGCTGAAATCAAAAGCGGAAAGCTTGAGCTCAGGGGCATGGTGGGAAAGGTTGATGGATCGACGGTGCTGGCTGACCGTGAGATATCCACTAAGATCACTGTCGAAAGTGCGGAAATACTAGGACAAACATTGGCGGAAGAGTTACAGCGTCGTGGAGCTTCCGAAATACTACGAGAAGTTTATCGAGAGCCACCACAACTTAAGAAGGTGGAAAAGCCCGTTGTTATATTAACTAGACAAAATCGTTATCTTGGTAACACAGCGGCAATCTTACAGAGACTGGATTTTCAACCCGCGCACATACCCACTCTGGATATCGAGCCAAATTTCGATACAGATTTGATCGGTTTGTTTACCGATATGGAGTCCTATACCGATCTGGTATTTGTTTCAAGAAATGCCGTCGAGGTTGGCATGAAGATGATTGGCCAACACGGCGGTGTCCCTAAAAGTGTCAGGGTAATGGCCGTTGGCGCTGAAACCGCGAAGCAATTGTACGGCTACAAGATTGATGCTTTATTCCCAGAAGTGGGAAGCGGTGCGGAAGCCTTATTGAAGGTCGGACCATTAAAGGATTTGAATAACCGGAAGATCATGATCATTCGTGGCACGACTGGGCTGGATTGGCCGGCGGAAAAGATGCGTGAACGAGGCGCCGAGGTCGTAGAAGCTAAGGTTTACACGCAAACAACACCAAAGGATTGTCAAGACAGGCTGCGCGAGGTGTTTGATCAGAACGCAAGAATCGTGGGCTTATTTGCACACAGCTCGCAAAGCCTTGAAAACTTAGTTGCCGCAGCAGGTGAGTTTAAAGACCGATTGCTGGACGTAAACTTAGTAGTCGGAAGCGAAAATATTAAAAATACAGCGATTGACCTTGGCTGGACGGGTGATTTGCATATCGCAAATTCGCCCTCAAATAAGCACATGATGATAGCGTTTTCAGGGATCAAGTAGCCACATTAGTTTACGTTCCCGGTAGCGCCCCTGTGTTAAAATTAAAACAATATTCGGCGGTCACAAGGCCGCCGCTTCTTGACTAATCAGTTCGCCGTATTTTGGCGAAAAGGGTGAGTAGTATGTCCGAATCCGAACAATCTAAATCCACAATAGAGAAACCAAAGCAAGTCTCCGTCGAATCATCAACGACTAATGTTTTGGGGAAACCAGCAAAGCAAGCTGGCGGTTCTGCACTGAGCGTTGTCGCTGTATTGCTCTCCTTGACTGCACTTGGGGTGAGCGGCTACCAGTTTTACGCTCAGCAAATTGCCAAGCAGGCTGAAGCTGGTGTGGTTCTTCAGGGGGTGATGGATATCCAGTCAGACGTAAAACTAATCTCCGAGCGTATGCAGCAGCTGCAAAAGGAGCAGGACAGATTAGCCTCCAATGTTGTGACTAAGGAGCAAGTTCAGACTAGCTTATTACAAAGCGAAAATGAAAACGATCTTAAGTTTAGGGATCTTAGAGACTCTCAAGCAACACTTGCTGCTGCACTGGAAAAGCTGACCGCGGAATCTCAGCGAAGTGTGGATGAGTTGGCGCTCGAAGAAGTCTCTCAGCTGTTAAAATTGGCGAATAATTCAGCTGTTTTTTCAAATGATAAGCATTCCGCTGTGGCTGCATTGAAACTTGCTGATAGCCAGCTTAAGCAATTGGCCGACCCCAGATACGCAACGGTAAGAAAGAAAATAAACGAGGAGATTGGCGTCTTAGAACAGGTGGACACGGCAGACGCCACTAGCTTAACGGCTACGCTATCCTCTATGTCGAAAAAGGTGCCCACATTGCCTTTGGAGAATGAGCCTCCTGTTACTGGTTCGGTCCAAATTGCCGAAAAGGTAGAAGCTTCTGAGCCTAGTGTAAGCTCGGCTCTGAGTGAGTTTTGGGCAGACACAGTGAACTTGATTAAAATTAGTCGAGTGGATCAGCCTCCTAAGCCTCTTTTGGAGCCAGAGCAACGCTTCTTTTTGGATCAAAACATACAACTTAAGTTAGCTACGGCTGAATATGCAGTAATGCAGAAACGTGGCGAGGTATATAAAAGGAATATCATTGATTCAATGAAATGGCTCCAAGAGTATTACGACCCAAGGAGTCCAGAGGTCGTTGAAACGATCGAGCAGCTAAAGGTATTGGCTGAAGAAAACATCGAGTCAGAGTTGCCTTCGGTTGCCCAATCTTACGATGAGTTACAACGAATAAAAGGAAGAAATTAGTATGCGATGGATTCTTCTGATAGCGTTGTCTTTACTGGGTGGGTACGCGCTCTTGCAGCTATTTAGCGTGTTTCCTGAAAATTACGTAAAAATATATGCCGGAACTTATCTGCTGGAAATGTCACTGTGGACTTTTCTGGCACTACTGATTTTGTCCGTGCTCGTTATTTACACGCTATTTTGGTTTGTTGGTAACATGCTGACGGCAGGAACTTGGTTTGGGCGATGGAGAAAACGCAAAAATCATATCAAGGCTGAGGCAGCTCTTGGTGCCGGATACCTGTTCTTGATAAAAGGAGACTGGAAGAAAGCCGAGAAAAAGCTACTTACAAAGACAAAGTTGAGTGGCGTACCGTACGTTAATTATCTGGCCGCAGCTCAGGCAGCGCAAGAGCAGAGTCAGTATGTGCGAAGAGACGAATACTTATTGCAAGCCTATAAGTCGGCACCAAACGAACGCTTTGCGATTGGTTTGGCAAAAGCCAGATTGCACTACCTTGCGGGACAGTATGACCAAGCTGAGGAAACACTGAACGATATTGCCTCGGAAGGCAAAAAAAACTCTCAGTTTGTGGCGATGCAACTTCAGACCTTTCAAGCAACAAAAAACTGGAACAAGGTTCACGACCTGTTACCCGCGGCACGGAAGTTACAGGCGCTACCGGAAACGGTGTTAAATGATATCGATACAGAGGCTCATCATGCTCTCTTGGTGTCTGCCGAAGATAAAGAGCAAACTTGGAAGGAGCTTCCCAAGGGTCAGCAAAAACAAGCTGTTAATTTGGCTGTCTATGCACATGATCTGATTGCGCGTGGTGAGTCTGCATCCGCAGAGAAATTACTACGTACTGCGCTCAAAACAGAATACGATGATAGTTTGGTGCATCTATACGGGACTATTGTCAGTGATAAGCCAGCAAAACTTCGTAGAGTAGTGGAGGGCCTGTTAATGGCCCGTCCCGAGAGCGCAGAGCTGAACCTGGCGGCGGGGCGATTTGCTGCGCAAGAAAAAAATACTGAGCTGGCATTTAAGTTTTTAGAGCGGGCAATTGAGCTCGGTCAATTGCCAGGTGCATACTCGCTCTTGGGTGAGTTACTTGAAGCTGGTAACGAAAGTGGTCGAGCTTTGCAGTTATATCGGAGTGGATTGGCGCGATTAACTTCTCGTGAAGATAGTAAAAGTGCAACGGCACTTGCTGTGGTTGAACCCAAAGAAGGCCAACTGATTTCAGCGAGTGAGTCTTAAGCCGAACATCGACACAAGAATATCTCATGCCTGAGTTACCAGAGGTCGAGACCACGCTAAGAGGAATCGAGCCGTACGTTGATCAACAAACAATTGCACGGATTGTAGTCAGAAATCCTCAGCTTCGTTGGCCAGTGCCGGTACAAGATTTAAGATCTCTGCACAACAAGAAGGTTCTTAAGGTAGCTCGACGGGCCAAATATCTGCTGTTCCACACTGATGTTGGCGTGATGTTGCTTCACTTGGGAATGTCTGGAAGTCTCCGAGTACTCCTGACGCCTCAGAGCCCGGGAAAGCATGATCACATCGACATAGAGTTGCAGAGTGGAGTTGTGATTCGATTTAATGATCCACGTAGGTTTGGTTGCTGTTTATTCTCTGACGACGATATTGATGCTCATGCGTTGCTAATCAAACTGGGACCAGAGCCACTAAGCGAAGCGTTTAACGGTGACTTCCTGTATGAAAAATCTCGTGGCAAATCACAGGCGGTAAAAAATTTTATAATGGACGGTCACGTAGTGGTTGGCGTTGGCAATATTTACGCCAGTGAATCACTTTTTGAGTCGGGTATTCGGCCCAGCAGTCAAGCTGGCAAAATTAGCCGGCCTCGATACCGGATATTAGCCAATAACATCAAACAAGTGCTGGCTAAGGCGATCCGCGCTGGCGGAACCACTTTGAATGACTTCACTCAGGCTGATGGAAAGCCTGGCTATTTCCGACAGGAACTGCAAGTTTATGCGAGGCAAGGTGAGCCTTGTACTCGGTGCCAGTCACCTATAAAGTCTAAGGTGATTGGTCAACGTAACACCTTCTACTGTTCACGTTGCCAGAAATAATCAGTATGGCTCAATGAGCCACCCCAGAAACCACGCAATGGAGACTAGGATGAAACACTCCCTAGCTAGGCTAATAGTGCCATCGAGCCTATTATTAGTGCTCGGATTATCGGCTTGTAATAACGCTCAAAATATTGAACAAGCATCCGAGAAAATCACATCAACCGAAACCGTCGCAGACAAAAAAGAAATGAGCTACCCAAGGATCAAGCAGCTGGAAATTCCCGCCCCAATCGCGCCTCGTATCGAAAGTGAAAGGGAATATCATGGGAAGAAACTTGAGGACCCTTACTTTTGGCTAAAAGATCAGGGCTATCCAGAAGTTAATGATGAGCCAGTATTGGATTATCTGAAAGCTGAAAATGCCTATCATGCTGCGTTTCTAGAACCTCACACAGCCCTGGTAGACACAATATTTGAAGAGTTCAAAGGACGAACTGACGAAACCGAAGAATCAGTCCCGTACATCGAGAATGGCTATGAATATCGATGGTTTTATCGAGAAGGAGAAGAGTACCGAACGCGTAGTAGAAAGAATCTCGAAACAGGTGAAGAGTCTGTTTTTCTGGATGAGACAAAGTTGGCCGAAGGCCACGAATACTTTGTTCTAGGTGATTGGGAAATCAGCCCCGATAACACACTCTTGGCCTATTCATTCGATACCGCCGGCGACGAGCGTTATCAAGTGAAGATTTTCAATCTGAAGACCGGAGAATATCTAGACGATGTTCTAGAAGATGTTCAAAGGAGTGTTGCTTTTAGCTCGGATGGAAAATCTTTGGTTTACGCACTCTTGGAAAAAGATCGTTGGCATTCCAAAGAGATTAAAGTACACACATTGGGTACTGCACAAGACCAAGACACACTGCTATACAAAGAGGAAGATGATGGCTTTTTTATCGGTTTCTACCAGACCAGCAGTAAAGAGTTTTTCATTGTTTCCTCAGGTCAGGGAGAGGTACAAGAGAGCTACGCCGTACCAGCGGACTTATCCAAACCGCTAACGATGATGGTTGGTCGTGAGTCAGGCTTTCAGCAGACCATAGATCATGCCCATGGTCACTTCTATATCTTAGCGAACGACTCGCACAAAAACTCTCGATTTGCTCGAGTACCGGATAGCGACCCAGCCTATAAGAACTGGGAAACGCTTATAGAGGGAACTGATCTGAGCTATTTACTAGGTCTTCAAGCTTTCGATGACTTCATTGTCATTAAGTTGCGTGAAAACGGTCTAGAGAAAATCCGATTGTTGGATTACCCAATCGAGGGAGCATCTGATCTGTCCTCAAAGGATGTGCAATTTCCTGAGGATGTTTTTGCCGCTTCGATTGGCATAAATCCAGAGTTTAAGACAGACTTTCTGCGCCTCAATTACGAGAGCATGGTAACGCCGGATACGGTGTACGATTACCAACTTGAGACTGGGGAACTAGTAACCAAAAAGATTAAAAAAATTCCGTCCGGTTACGACAAATCTCAATACATAAGCGAGAGGATTATGATTCCTGCCCGTGATGGGGTCGAGATACCGGTATCCATAGTTTACAAGAAAGGCTTCAAAAAGGACGGTAGTCACCCGATGTGGTTATATGGTTACGGTGCTTACGCGGCGACAATCACACCTAGTTTCTCTACTTTACGCTTGAGTGCATTGGATCGAGGCTTCGTTTACGCGGTTGCTCATGTACGTGGCGGGTCTATGATGAGCTACCAATGGTACTTGGATGGCAAACTAGAAAAGCGCACCAATACATTTAATGACTTTGTGGATGTAGCCAATGGATTGGTTGAGCGTAAATACGTTTCCGCCGGGAATATATCCGTAAGTGGACGAAGCGCTGGTGGAGAACTGATGGGAGCGGTGACAATCCAAGCCCCAGATTTATGGCGATCCGTTAACCTTGGGGTGCCCTTTGTTGACGTTTTAAATACGATGCTGGATGCATCTCTACCGCTGACGCCACCAGAGTGGAAAGAGTGGGGCAATCCTATCGAAAGCTCGGAAGACTATGACCTGATTCAGAGCTATTCACCTTACGACAATATCGAAAAAAGAGAGTATCCACCGATGTACGTGTCCGGTGGGCTGAATGACCCACGGGTGACGTATTGGGAGCCGGCAAAGTGGACGGCTAAAATGCGTGCCGAAAAAACAGATGATAATTTGTTGGTTATGCGTATCAATATGGGGGCTGGGCATTTTGCTAACTCAGGACGTTATGGACGCCTGAGGGACTATGCTGAGGAATACGCCTTTATGTTTCTTGCTCACGATATAAACCAGTAGCTTGTCAGAAGCAGCTAGGTTCAAAAGCCCCTGGGTCTGATCCAGACCCAGGTGGCAACCACTAAGCCGGCGAATAGGGTGTAGGCAGTGGTAAAAACCCAACTTGGAAGATCGTAGTACAGTAGCTCGGTCATCCAGTGAGTGATGAAAGACCCAGAGTAGGTGGCTTGCCCAGCTAAATCTCTAAACCACATTTCCAGCGTGGTTAGTGGACAAACCATTCCAAGCCAGGCTTGGGCGACCACAATCAAGATACAAGCGAGATGGGTGTATCTGAACCAAGGATTCTTAACCCATTGCCATTTAAAGACTCCACCGACCGATACGAATAGCAAGCCAAAAACCACAAACGCAACAACGCCTATATGAGCGGCAAGTGTGATATCGGCCAATAACAAATAATGAAAAGAGTTCATACTAGCTACCGTAGCTCAGTTTCCTTGCCAGTGATTGCCATTCTCTATGAATTTTAATCTTGTTGTGACACCCTCTAGTGCCGGATAAAAAGTACTGGCGCGCCAACGCTACCGTTTTTTGGCAAACTGATCCGCCAATTCAAAATACTCATCCAAGTAAGTTCTCACTTTCCCTTGCTTGCCATTTTCGGAAGCAAGATGAATTTGTTCTACTACTTCAGCTATCTTTTCTGCGGACATTTTCTGATCGCCATTTGAATTGACCACATAGTAGGCAATCGCTTTCTCCAATGAATAGGTAATCATATGAATGTCATGCAACTCTTGCTCGTTCAGACTTTGCATTGATTTGAGTTGAAGAGTCGTTTGATTGAAGACGCTGTCTGCTTCAGAAGCAGTGGTTATATCTTCAACCTTGAGATGTTGTACTGGCTTATCATCTGCGAGTGACAGCGTCGCTACCGACATGAGCATGACAAATGATAGGTAATAGATTCTTTTTTTCATCGAACTTAATTCAGTTTTTTAAGATAGGTTTAGTGTAACTGGCGTGGATGCTAGGTAGTGGTAATCAGCTAGTGCTTTTACTTGATATATCAATAGTGAGCTTTTTTGTACAAGGAATTTACATACCTTCACTTCATAGTTCACTGTTAGACTTGGCAAACTCTAATGGAGGATGTAATGAAAAACAAAAAGATCAGTATCAGGGCGGCCTTATCGGTAACGGCATCAATCTTGATTGTAAGTTCGGTAAATGCCAAAAAACAGGAACAAGAGTTGGATTCGCGTAAGTTCACTTCAGAAAAAGTTTTTGAACTTGAATACGTTAGCAACCCTGTTCTCAGTCCAAACGGACGTAAAGTGATCTATCAAAGAAGACACTTCGATAAGTTTAGCGATTCGATAGCCAGCAATGCTTGGTTAATAGATCTTGCTAACGGACGTGATCGTCCACTTTTTCAGGAAGGCAGAAGCGGTGGCGGTTTTCAATGGTCGCCAAAGGGCGATAAGCTGTTATTTACGTCCTCGAGTGATGGTCGGCAAACCTTGAATATACGCTTTATGGATACCGACGACAGCTTTGTACTCGCTAAGTTTGAACAGCCGATTAGGTCTGCACAATGGTCCCCCGATGGCAAACACATTGCTTTCTCAATGTTTGTACCCAAAGCAGGCGAATCATTCACCACCGCGCCAAAGGCTCCGGAAGGAGCTGAGTGGTCAAAGCCGGCCAATGTCATCGATGATTTGGTCTTTCGGTTTGATGGGCGGGGCTATCTGAATAAAGGTAGTGAACACGTCTTTGTTATCAGCTCAGAAGGGGGTACTTACACACAAGTAACCAATGGTGATAATGGGTTTAGTTCGCCGCAATGGCTTGATAACAAGACCTTGCTGGTTTCCGGGAATGATGTAGAGTCGCCTGAGCTGGATCCGATTGAGTCTGAAATTTATGCCGTTGATATTGCCAGTAAGGAGCGCCGAATACTCACAACGAGAGATGGCCCTGATCACAGTGCACAGCCATCACCCACGGGTAAGTTGATTGCGTATCTTGGTTATGACGATCAGTTGAAGGCTTATCAGCAGACTGATTTATACGTTATGAACGCAGACGGCAGTGGCGTTAGGAATCTCACAGAAGGCTATGATCGATCCATGCGCGATATAAGTTGGAACGATCGTGGCACCAGTATTTATGCACGCGTTGATGTCGATGGACAGACGCATATTGTTTCAGTAGACCTCTCTGGTGCGGTGAAGACTGTAGTAAAGGACGTTGGTGGAACAAGTCTTGGACGACCATATTCTTCCGGACAATATTCCAATGCCGCTGGGGTAATAGCCTACACCCAAGGTGACGCGAGCAAACCCGCCGATTTGGCTATCTTAAAATCAGGCAGAGCGAAGACGTGGACTAGCTTGAATGACGATCTGATTGCACAAATAGACTTCGCGCCTGTCGAAGAATTTACCGTCAAGTCTAGCTATGATGGGCGAGATATTGAGGCCTGGGTGGCATTGCCAAAGGGCTTCACGGCGGATGGTAGCTTTCCGATGATTCTGGAGATTCACGGGGGACCCTTTGCCATGTATGGCCCTTTCTTCGCGGCTGAAATTCAACGATTTGCCGCTGAGGGCTATGTTACTGTTTACGTTAATCCTCGTGGATCTACTGGGTATGGTGAGGAGTTTGCTCAGCTCATTGATAAAGCCTATCCAAGCTTTGATCATGATGATCTTATGTCTGTTGTTGATGACTTGGTGGCGCGTAAATACGTAGACCCTGATCGGTTATTTATAACTGGTGGGAGTGGCGGTGGTGTTTTAACCGCTTGGGCCGTCGGTAAAACAGATCGATTTAGAGCCGCCGCGACGATCAAGCCAGTGATTAACTGGACTACCATGGCACTAGCGGCTGATATTTCTAAGTTCGTAAGCCGCCATTGGATGGGTAAACAACCATGGGAAGATCCTGAATTTTATTGGAAACAATCGCCGATATCACTGGTTGGAAATGTCACTACGCCAACCATGGTCATGGTAGGAGAGGAGGACTGGCGAACTCCCGCTTGGGAGGCTGAACAATATTACACGGCGCTAAAAGTCCAAAAGGTTGATACCGTATTGGTTCGAATCCCAGGTGCATCGCATTCGATCGCATCCAGGCCAAGCCGTCTAATTGCTAAAGTGGACAATATTCTCGGCTGGTTCGAACGCTATGACAAGGAGGCTAAACAGGGCTCCGAAAGTGAATCAGAGTTGGCCAATTAGCATAGACAGCGTTCCTCGATTTCCCTAGTGCGATGGCAAATTTGCACTAGGGAAATCACTCCTCAAGACCTAAGTGGGTTGAAATCTCTTGGTTTTTGGGAGTATTTTGTAGGATAGCTATTGAGGTTATGCAGTAGATAATGGCTTAGCGTTAGCCCAGCAAGTTAATCGGGTGCTCATATCAAAACTGAATGAAAAAAACACATATTGAAATTTATTCAGATCTTGTCGATAACGGTGTAGTCCGCATGCCAGATCGAAAGATGCTTGGCAGTGTGATTCAAGGTGACAGCCTGTTTCTGCTGCACGCTGATTTGATTGATATTCTGGAAAGTCATAAGCACGAGCCCCACAGTGAGCTCTTTTATAGAATATTCAACCTTGCTCAAAGCCTTGAAAATCGTCTACAACATTTTCTAGATACCTGCCGAGCTCATGATATTGATGTAAATTTCGATATCGAGTTCTCAGTAGAGGACTACAAGGACTTGATAGAGTAGGCTAACACCGATTTTAGTTTTCGGAATCCCGTTGTTTGTCGATCCAATCTCCATCCACTGTCAGTTTTTTCGCGATTTTATCCTTTCCCTCTAAGAGTCGCCAAAACGGCGTTACTTCATCGGCCTCTTGTCCATTGTTTAATTTATCTACTGCGGCTTGAGCAGATAGTCTAATGAAGATGGCAGTGGATACAGGGCAACTTGCGTCACAATTGTTGGCTCTCGCCAGTTCTCGTCGCAAACGCGTGATGCTCCGGGTCTGGCCGTAGGGAATATTTTGGATGTAGCTATCGACCAACTTAGGCGTTGCAACAAACATCTTTTTCCCTTTCTTTATGCCAGCGAAGTCCTTGTCTAGGATGACTATCTTTGGATCTTTTTTTGTCTCGAGGTGTTGTTGAGCACTTTTGGCCATGTTGCTCTCCAGAGCTTAACTAAACAATGCCTCTGTTTTATCATGAAAACGGCATGGACCAAATAAGGGCATGATTTTTGTTTAAAAATCATATACTTAACATTTCTGCCAGTCGCGAGATGAGCTGCGACTGGCAAGTTTAACCTTCAGTTATCCATCATGCTCTTGAGCTTGTGACCGCTCAGGTCAACAGTGAGAGGCTCTTTGTAGATTGAAACCACTTTGTTACTGGACTCCAGTTTTCCATTTTTATAAGTCGTGGATTCCAGTGGGTAACCCATCGGTATCTCCCCTTCCAACTTTGAAAAATCGATGGTCATCGCCTGATTGTTCTCGCCTCCGAATGTCTCTATAAGGCGTTTGCTGTAAGCAACGAAATCAAAATCCAATCCTTTTGCGATCCAAACGTCCCCTGTGTGCTTGTCATCTTCGAAAGTCCACTTTTCCGTCGAATAGCCCAGGATATCCTTAGTTTCACCTGTGCGGGTAATTTTCGTTGGTGTCGAGTTCTGTTTTTTCGAACTTTTCGATTGCGCCATCCCCATGCTCGCAAGTTGTTTCATTACATCAGTCGACATCGCCGACTTGGTTTTCCTTTTGTTATCGATCATGATCATGGCCTTGTTGTCTAAATCCATGATGACTGATTGTTGGTCATCGACTTTCACATAGAAGGCATTTTTGGCAAAGCCTTGTTCCATGGTATCCGTCTTGTTTTCATAGGTGCTTTCGGTTACGAAAGCCATGTCGAACCTATAGGAATCGTCAGTATCAACTGGCTGTTGCATTGCCTTCATCATGCTGCCAAGGCCACCCATACCCTTCATTGTGGGCGGTTTAGACGACGGTGCGGTTTGGCTCACTGGCCGCGCTTGATTTGGTAGCTCACCAGCCTCTTGAGTACTGTCGTCAGTTCGTTCTTCGGGATTGATCACGGCATCGGTTGCTTCACCGGCTTTATCGCCGGCTTTCTTGGCGATCTTGTCGGCTACGGTATCCTCGACACGCCGCTCAACCCGATCGACTAATTTATCGAGAAAGCCTGCATTTGAAGTAAACGAAGTGAAGAGCAATGCTGTTGCTACAGCTGTGGCGAGTGAGGTTTTGTTCATGGGAAAGTTCTCCGTAGTCGTCAATTAGGACTGCTACCTTCAGTTTGAAGATATTTACGCCAACGATCCTCTGATTGGCGTTCGAGCTGGCCCAATATAGCGGATTGTTATCTGGCATTAATATCCCCTATATGAGGTATTTTATGCCTAGAACTTGAGTCAGCGGAAAACCGAGTTCCCTAATTATGAGAAGGAGAGATTGCCGAATTGGGTCAAGATGCGCCTAGATTCTGGATCTCCTATTGGGTTTCTACCGTGCATGAACCGCGTATTGTCCAGCATAATGAGATCGCTCTTTTGCCAATCGATTGAGATAGCCAGCCCGTTGGTGATTTCCTCAATTTGATTCACTAGGTCATCCTCTATCTCGCTGCCATCTTCGTAAACTGGAAAATTGCGGATTCCAAGGTTTTTTCTGGCAAACACCAAAAAGTTTCCGTAGGCGAGTTCTTCAGAAAATTTCGGCGTGTGCAGCATGGGCCGCACATAGGTGCGAGTCAGTTGACCCGCCGCCAGACGAAACGTAAACGGAGACTTTAGGTTAGGGTCAAGCAGTTGCTTGACCGTTAATCCGGGTATGTTTAGGTATTGAGCGCACCAGCTTAAATCTGTTGGTAATGTGTGAGACAACGCTGAAGCACGAAGATGATTAAACAGTGGTTCCGGAAAGCTCTTCACTGCTTCAACGCCATCACAAAGATTGGTCTGCCCACCTTGCGTGCAGGGAGATTCACAAAGAAACCAAGCTATTTCGGGCTGCCATGGTTCTCGGGCTATTTCAGGGTGAAGTGCAAAATGACGCTCGCCCAGATTGACGGTTTGCACTCGGCCATCCTCACTGGCGCTTTCGCGACCAGGACTCTTATTGCTTACGTAATCGTGGCAAAACAAGTTGGTAAAAGATCGAAACTGATCCACATCGATATTGAAACCTCTGAACAGAAGGGCACCATATTCTTTATACTGATTTTTGATGTGCTCGACTTGCTGACTGTCTAAGTCATCTAAGCTCGCCCGGTTATTCTCTGGCGAGATAATCCTCAGAGAGGAGTTTTCCTGGTACTGATTGATGTGCATGGTGCTTTTGGGCGCTGTTCTGGCCACGTGATTCTACCAAGAGTATAGTGCAATCTATTCTTATTATTCGGATTTACTGCCGCTAGGCGTTTTTATCAGGTTCCCTTTATATGCAAGTCACTCTCGAAGAGGTTGTTAGCTCCGCAAACTACTTTCCACTTAAGTTCGAAGGGGCCAACTTGGAGTTTGTTCCGATGAGTCGGGAGTCCTTTTATGCTTCTAGCTTCACGATGCCAAGCAGAATTATCACTGACTCTGACGATGCCATTGCTGTACCGTTCGCCCATGTAGTAGCTGCGCTTAAAGATAGATTAGCCTCAGCGCAAGACGTCTCTTTTATATTTCAGGTTGCGCATTGTGGCTCTACATTACTGTCAAAGGCATTAGACTGGCCCGGAGATTCTCTCGGTATTAGAGAGCCGTATATCCTCCGGCAATTCGCGTCTTCCCCATCGCCACAGAACGACGCTCAGCGAGCATCCTACTCTAGCGCCTTGCGGACCATACTTTACTTACTCTCGCGTCGTTTAGTGGAGTCTGAGCGGGTGGTTATTAAGGCTAATGTGCCAGTCAACTATATCCTAGCGGAAGTCCTTGAGGCCAGGGCTGATTTAAGCGGTGTATTCTTACGCAACGGTTTTGAAGACTATATATTAGCCGCTTTAAAGGCGCCTGAACGTCAACAATGGGCACAGTTTGTAGTTAGAGAGATGGCCTCAAAGATTTCTCAGATGTCGGCCTTTCAATCTATCGATTTCAAATCCCTGGACGCGGCTCAGAGCGCGGCGGTTCTTTGGCTCAGTCAGATTCATTCGGCAACGCGTTTTGAGAAATTGAAGCTCATTTCCAGTACCGATTTTTTCGATAACCCAAAGGTCGTTCTAAAGTCGGTCGCAGAGAACTTAGCAATCACACATGACGAAACGCGAATTTCGGAAGTGTTGCAGAGTGATCTATTTAACAGACATGCCAAGATCACCGATAGGGACTATTCGGAGCATGACAGAGAAAGTGACTTCAAGCGCTTATTGAATGTCCATTCGAATCAATTAGAAGAAGTTCGTCAGTGGTGTGCTTCATCGCATCTTCGGATCGACGAATATGTGTAGAAGCTTCTTGCAGTTTTCTTCAACTGACTAGGTTGAATTTTAATAATTAACTTCCTTTAACTCTTCTTGACGAACTTTGATTACAATCGTAATCTCATTCACGATTACAGGCGTAATCCAATTAAATACCTGTGGAACGCAATATGTCTAATCGAGTGAGTGAATCAGAAAAAATTGTAATGGAGGTTTTGTGGCAAAAATCTCCATTGACCAGTATCGAAGTGGTCGCCCGTTTACAAGAACAGGGTTGGACCGAGAAAACGGTTAAGTCCTTTTTGAATCGGCTGGTCAAGAAAGAGGTCGTGAGCTTCGAGAGGGAGGGGCGCCGTTACTTATATTCGCCTCTAGTGTCTAGGGAAACTTTTCTGAAGGATGAAAGTCAGGGATTCCTAAACAAGGTTTTTTTGGGCGATATGAAGGAACTGCTAGCGACGTTTGTTAGCAATAAGCAGTTGTCTGATGAGGAGCTGAGCTATTTGCGCGACTTATTAGATGAAGATAAAAATAAACCGGAATAGATAGGTGAGGTAAACCAAGTGGAACAGATTATCTCAAGCTTCTGGCAATTTAACTTAGAAGCCTCAATACTATTGCTGGGTATTCTCCTTGCTAGGCTGGCATTGAGATCGACTGCTAAAGTTTATAATTGTTACTTGTTGTGGCTTTCAATACCTGTAGTGGTCGCCATTTCAAAGGTCATTTCTAATATTCAGTTCGAACGGAATGACACCATCCAGGTCGTTGAAACCGTAGTTCGAGACTACGTTGTGCTTCCATCTTCTCAGCTTTCCCAAAGTCCGAGTCAAAGTTGGTTAGGGTGGCTTTGGATTGCGGTCGTTATTACGTTGTTGCTGCGTCTTTTAGGGCAACATCTTCAACTTAGACGGGACTTAGCGGTGCTCGATCAGCCCGTCCGTCAAAATCTAACCTCTATACCAATTTTCGAGGTTCAGGATAGGCGGTTCTCGCCTTCAGTCTACGGTTTTTTGAGACCCAAAATTTTTTTTCCGCAACACCTTTTTCACGAGCTCTCTCGCGATCAGATAGAGCTGATCATCCGACATGAGGAACAGCATGTGAAGCAGGGGCACTTGTGGCTCAATTTGCTTTGGGATATTTCGGTCTGTGTGATGTGGTTTAACCCGTTAATCTATATTGCTAGACAGTCATTTAGACACGATCAGGAGTTGTACTGCGACTACCTTGTGTTGAATAAATCAGAGAGTCAGGAGCAAGCGGCCTATGGCCATGCGTTGCTGACTACTGTATCTGCCACTCACTCGGTTAGCTTGTTGTGTTCTTGGAAAACTTTCAATCAACTAGAGGAAAGAATCATGAACATTAAAGCTTTTAACCCACAACGAACTAAGGTACTCATAGCGCTGGTCGCCAGTGTTCTGTTTGCCGGCACAGCAACTTACTCTGTAGCCACTGCACATGACCTAAAGGAGGGTAAAACAGTAAAGAAAATATTTAAATTAGATTCTGATGTGAAAACCAACATGGTGATCACTGAAGGAGGAAAGACCATGATCATGGAAGACGGGGAATACTACATCAAAGAAGATGATAAAAAGCGCCCGATGAGCGAGGAAGAATTAGCTACCTTTAAGCGTTTATCAGAGGAACACAAAATTGAGGAAATGATTCTGAAAGGGATGGGCGAGTCAAAGGTCGTGATCAAGCGAATGCCGGGAGCGCATATTTCTGAACTTGATATTGATATTGATGGTCTCGATGAATTGTCAGCCTTGGACATCGATGACTTTCCGATTGAGTTTTTAGAGACCGAGTTTATTGATGGTCATGCCTTTAGCTTTGGTTTTTTGGATGGTCCGGCTGAACATTCAGTAGAGCGTGCTATCGCTGAGCTGGATGCGTTAAAAGAACTGAAGAAGCTTGATGAGAAGGAAATTGAAAAGGCACGAGCTAAACTTGAGAAGATTCACAGAAACTTAGAGAAGGAGCGTCAAAAACTACGTGAGGCGCAAAAAAAAGCACGGGAGGAAGTCCGTAAGTTGAGAGAAGAGTTGACGGAAAAACCAAGTATTCCAAGCTCTGCCCATTAAAACTGAGATGGATTTGAAGAGCCCCTGCCAAAGGGGCTCCTATTATTGTGCGTTGGATCGGGAATTGATGATGTCGATGATTTTGGTTCCCAGCGTCGCAAAGAAAGGTAAGGCTACCTCTTCATATTGGTAATCATCATCATTAAAGATTTGGTTTTTATTCGCTAGTAGCGTGGCACACAAGTAAAACTGTTTCTCTGTTTTCAAGATGGTAATCATTGCACAGTCGGTAAGCGTTCCGTAAGCCCAGCCGACTTTGTTTACTATCCTAATATCATCGGAGAGACGAGCACTACTGTTTCCCATTGTCCAGAATTTTGTGTAGGAATCAGGGTGTTGAGACTCTTTGAATCCTAGCATCCTTGGAGTCTTACCAAGAATCTCAAGTAACCATTCTCGTTGCTCCGAAGTCAGCCTATAGCGTTGCTCCACCGGATAGAGCTCCGGATGTGTTAACCGACTTAGTACCCCCATTTGATCGTGCAAACTGTAATAGTTTTTATTTGTGAAGTTAAAGGGCTCTGTAATAAGCGAGCCGGATTTAATGTAGCCATCTCCTTTGAGAGTACCGACCAGCGCTATTGGTTCGATGGATTCTCTGTCGGTTCTGCCGGCAAATGAAATACGGCGTTTCGATATACCTGTGAAATGAACATCCACAAGTGTCGCTTCGTCTGCCTTTGTCACACTTAAGCGATGTGAGATGCGGGTATTTCTGAGCCCGATCTCACGCAGTCGCCTGTTAATATAGTCTCTACCAATCAGATTGTAGAGTCGATTGTAGGCTTGGTCATCGCTGATGCCGAGCATCATGATTATGTCTGACTTTACTGAATATGAACTAGGATCAGCTTCCATCGTGTATTGCGAATCAAAGGTGATGTCCTGTTGCCGATTGAGAAACTCAAGCGCGAACAACGCCATTGGGAGTTTCACAGTGCTGGCTGGATAAAAATAGTGTTGACCGGATAGCCCAAACTCACTGGTTTCGAGCTCCAATCCCTCTCCGGTGTTCGAGATTTCGGCGAAGAGTATTTGAAGTTCGTATTTCTTTGCATCCTCTACAACACCTTTGATCTCTGGTAAGTCGGAGCTTAAAGCGATCTCTAGTGGCGATTCGGCCTTAATTCCAAGACTCAGTGTAAACAGAAGTAGTGTCAGGAGATAAGGCACTGTTCTACCTTAGTCGTTAAACTGAGCCGTAATGGCTTTCATGACTTCTGCGGTTTCCCCAAATCGCGGTGTCCACTGTGGGTCCGCTGATGTGCGCACGATGACCATATTTTCAACTGGATCTATCCAAATGTATTGGCCGTATACCCCGGCTGCAAAAAATACTCCGGGCTGCGCCGGTGGCAGCCAGAAATGCCAGCTATAACCCCGGTCTGAGTAATTTCCAAGTCCAGGTCGATGTTGTTCTGTTGCCGGCTTGCTCAAGGATTGCACCCAGTGTTGTGGCAGAACCTCGGACCCGAGTCCTTCGCCTTTGTATGCATCTAAATAGAACAAACCAAAACGAGCATAGTCACGCAGTGTGGCATTTAAACAGCAATACCCAAGTGCCACACCTTCATTGCCTTCTTTGTGGTGCAGCCATATCGCATCGGCCTCCATTCCCAATGGTTGCCAAATCTTTTCACTGATGATTTGGGCCAGTGGTTTGTTGTAGACCGCTCTGAGAACGGCGGAGAGAACATGTGAGTTTGGGCTAATGTAATGAAAGTCAGATAGCTCTTGGCGAGTTCTTTTAAATGGCTGAAGCAGTTGATCGGGGTCTTTACCTAAAATGAACGAATCAAAAAAGTAGGGGCGTATATCGGACGATTCGGAGGCGTAATTTTCATCAAAGTCGATACCAGATGACATAGCTAATAATCCATTTATGCTGGTTGAGCCAAAATCCGTACCAGAAAAAGTCGGAACATACTTATCTGCTGTATCGTCTAAACTGCTTATTAGACCTTCTTTATGAGCCATGGCAATCGCTGTCGCCACGAAGCTTTTAGCTACTGACCAGGAAGTAAATAGTGATGTTTCATTGGCTCCGGTATAGTAATTTTCGAATAGAACCTGGCTGTCTTTGATCACCAACAGCCCTGTCGTTGTTGACTCCTTAATAAAACGCGATAGTGTTTTTTTCTCGTTTTCAAATTCGTACTCGAATTCAAGTGGAGATGATTGTCCGTAAATTAGTTCTGAGGTCCTCGAACCTTTAGTGACCGTCACACCAGGCATTAAGTCAATCATGTTTCGAAAGTTATGCACCAGCGCTTCAGGTTCTTCCAGCGAAGCGATCTTCGCGGGAGAGTAATCAGACCAAGGCCGGTAGTACCACGCAGAGAATAAGAGAGCGGCGACGATCAAAAGACAAATAAGCGCTTTTACAATTTTCATTTTTTATTGTTGATGTGTCATTTCTCAAGTCAGCATATCACCATGTAAACAAGCCAACCAGGCGGCTTCGGGTCGAACTATGATCAAACCATTTTTTCAGAAGTTTCTGTAATTTGTAGAATGCCCGGTCATTGAGTTAGACTTGCGGCCTTCGTTCGATTCGAAACTGGGCCTTACTTCATGAAGCTGAGCACAAAAATAGAAGCATTCGTCTCGCATTTTGGTGAGATGGGAAGTCGTTGGGGATTTAATCGAACTGTAGGGCAGATGTATGCCTTGTTGATGGTGTATAACCGTCCGCTTAATGCCGACGAGATTTCGGAGATGTTGAGCATTTCTCGTTCAAACGTAAGTATGGGAATAAAGGAACTGCACTCTTGGAGGTTGTTAAAAGTGACGCACTACCCAGGAGACCGTAAGGAATACTACAAAGCTCCTGAGGACATCATTGAAGTGGCTAGAATTGTGCTAGAAGAAAGACACAAACGAGAGGTAGCTCCGACGCTGACTATGTTGAGACAAGAGATCATGCGAGAGCCTGTCTCTGATGAAGGGAAACACGCGCAACAAAGGATGACTGAAATCTATGAACTCATTGACAGTGTGTCTAAGGCGGTTGATGAAGTAGCGGCATTAAGTTCCAAAGATCTAGCTAAAATGATGAAGCTGGGTTCAGGTGTTGCTTCGGTATTCAATTTTAAGGATCGCTTGCTAGGCAAAGGAAAGCCAGATGATGGGGCCGCAGAGTGATAGTCCAAGTCAATCCCAATCCTCGGAACAAGAGGGACAGCTAAAGTCCATATCTGGACAGGATAAGTTCATTGAGTCCTTACAATACTGACGTCTGAATACTTCTAAATCATATTATTTAGCTATCCATCAAGCTGATGGTGGCCATAACCAGTTTGTTATTATCAAACCACCACGACACGTTTTGATATATAAATCAATAGCTTAAGGATTTTCTCTTTCTGTGTTGTGAAATTTATTCGATCCCGAGATAGTCTTTTCCAAGAAAATTTTCGCCATTTTGACTTGTTTTAGATTCTAAATAATCTAAAATTTCAGAAATTTCTGAAAATTCAGCATTTAAATAAAGTTGAGCTGGTTAATTCACTAATTTGAAGCCAAAGATGGTTGAGTGAAGTGCCGGTGGAAACCTGATGGTGATAACTATGTATCGACTCGCCATATTGCCCATTCTGTTGATGTTGGGCGGATGTGACTATCTGTTATTTGATCCCAAGGGTCCAATTGCCGCCGAGCAAATGGATCTGATTATCTTATCTTTTTTGGTAATGATGATTGTGGTTGTTCCGGTTTTCTTTATGACTGTTTGGTTCCCGATAAAGTACCGAGCGAGTAACAAAGACAGCGAGTACAAGCCAAACTGGGAACATTCAAATTTGATTGAGGCCGTAGTGTGGTCAGTGCCTCTTGCTATCATCATTGCTCTGGGAATCATCACGTATAAGACCTCTTTCTCTCTTGATCCCCGACAAGCGCTGGACTCAGACAAGCCAACCATGCGTATTCAGGTCGTCGCCATGGATTGGAAGTGGTTGTTTATCTACCCCGAGCAAGAAATCGCAACGGTTAATGAGTTCGCCATGCCAGTCGATACGCCAGTCGAGTTTCTAATCACTTCGGATACGGTCATGAATTCTTTTTTCGTGCCACAGCTGGGTAGCATGATCTACGCCATGGCGGGCATGGAGAATCAATTGCATCTAATAGCCTCGGAAGAGGGTAGCTATCGAGGACTGTCTGCCAATTACAGTGGTTTTGGTTTCTCTGGGATGAAATTCAAGGCGTTAGCGAAAAGCGATGCTGGGTTTGAGGCTTGGGTAGAACAAGTAAAAGAATCAGGGCGAGCGTTGGACCGGGAGGCGTACGAACTACTGAGTGAGAAGACCAAAGATCATCCTGTGGAGTATTACGCGCAAGTGAACCCATTGATGTTTAACCGAATTATTGAGAAGTATACGGGAGCGCAAAATGGCCAATAAAGCGACCATAGTCACCGACCCAGATCCTATTTTTGGAAAGTTAACATGGGATTCAATTCCCTATCACGACCCAATTATCTTGACTACTTTCTTGGTGGTCGTAATGGTGGGAGTGGGTGTACTCGGCGCCGTGGTTTACTACGGCAAGCTTCGCTACCTTTGGGATGAATGGTTAACCTCAGTTGATCACAAAAAGATCGGCATCATGTACATAATCGCGGCATTTATTATGCTGATTCGCGGTTTCTCAGATGCGCTACTGATGAGGTCGCAGCAAGCTCTCGCCGTATCTGAATCTTCGGGCGTAGGCTATCTACCGCCCGAGCACTACGATCAGATATTTACCGCGCATGGTGTGATTATGATCTTCTTCGTAGCCATGCCGCTGATCGTTGGTCTTATGAATTTAGTAGTGCCGCTCCAGATCGGCGCCCGCGATGTTGCTTTTCCTTTTTTGAACTCATTGAGTTTTTGGCTTTTTGTCGTTGGGGCAATGTTGGTGAATGCTTCGCTATTCGTTGGTGAATTCGCTGCTACCGGGTGGCTTGCTTATCCGCCGCTCTCTGGGCTTGAATACAGTCCGTGGGTGGGGGTCGACTACTGGCTCTGGGCACTGCAGATATCTGGGATAGGGACGCTGTTGAGTGGGGTTAACTTTTTCGTGACCATCATCCGCATGCGAGCCCCTGGAATGACGCTAATGAAAATGCCGGTTTTCACCTGGACGTCCCTGTGTGCGAACGTGTTGATTATTTTGGCCTTTCCGATTCTGACCGTCACGATCACATTACTCACCCTAGATCGGTATCTGGGAACCGCCTTCTTTACCAATGATCTTGGTGGCAATCAGATGATGTATGTGAATTTGATTTGGGCATGGGGTCACCCAGAAGTTTATATCTTGATTCTGCCAGCCTTCGGTATATTTTCTGAGGTCACGGCGACATTCTCACGCAAACGCTTGTTTGGATACACGTCTCTAGTGTGGGCCACCGCCTGCATTATGTTTTTGTCATTTATTGTTTGGTTGCATCACTTCTTTACCATGGGTGCAGGCGCTAGTGTGAATGCGTTTTTCGGAATCGCAACCATGATTATCTCGATACCGACGGGTGTTAAGATTTTCAATTGGCTGTTCACCATGTACAAGGGCCGAGTACGGTTTGATTCGCCAATGTGGTGGACTGCCTCGTTCTTAATTACATTCACCATCGGTGGTGTTACTGGGGTAATGCTTGCCATACCTGCGGCTAACTTTGTTTTGCATAACAGTCTTTTCTTAGTGGCACACTTTCACAATGTGATTATCGGTGGCGCCTTGTTTGGTTATTTCGCGGGTCTGACCTATTGGTTCCCAAAAGCCACTGGCTTCAAACTCAATGAGACTTTAGGCAAGTGGGCTTGCGCGCTCTGGACGATTGGTTTCTTCCTGGCCTTCATGCCTTTGTATGTTCTTGGTTTCATGGGTATGACACGCCGTTTGAATTACTACGATAATCCGGTATGGAATGATTGGCTGCTGGTCGCTGGATTTGGTGCATTGATTGTTCTGCTGGCGATTTGCGTACAGTTCTACCAAATCTTCGCGAGTATACGTGACCGTAAAAAGAACTTGGATCTTACTGGCGATCCTTGGGACGCACGCACACTGGAATGGGCTACTTCTTCGCCACCGCCATTCTATAACTTCGCACGTACTCCTCAGGTTCTAGACCGTGATCAATTCCAACTGATGAAGGATCATGATCTGGCATTCAAGCGCCCAGACAGCTACGAACGAATCCACATGCCGAAGAATACATGGGCAGGAATCGTTATCGCTGGATTCTCAGGAGTGATGGGCTTTGCATTCGTTTGGCACATCTGGTGGTTGGTTATCGCCAGCACTCTGGCGATGTTGGTTTCCTTTATCGTCTACAACTTTCAGAAGGATAAAGATTATTACGTGGAAATTGACGAGATTGAAGCGCTTGAGAATGAGCATTTTGCAAAAGTTGCAAAAGCGGCTGAGTCGCAAGATCAAGATGAGTATTCAGTGCGGCAGCGCGGAACACCACTATCCATGCCCGCTTAGGAGAAATGAATATGTCTAACATTATTACACCCGAAGCCGGTTACACTGGATTTGTGACCAAGGAGCATCACCACGACTACGCAGGTGATACTCTCCTTGGATTCTGGATTTATATCATGAGCGACTGCATTTTATTTGCAACGCTCTTTGCCACCTACGCTGTATTGAGTACCTCCTTTGCGGGAGGGTTAACTCCAAAAGACTTATTTGATCTGGAGTTTGTTGCGGTTGAAACAGCTTTGTTGCTTTTCTCCAGCTTTACGTTCGGAATGGCCATGCTGGGCGCCCAGAAAAAGCAGATGGGACAGTTGCTGCTGTGGTTAGGAATCACCTTTGCCTTAGGCGGTGGATTTTTGGCTATGGAGCTCTATGAGTTTTATCACTTTAGTCACGAAGGCGCGGGTCCGACAACCAGTGCATATTGGTCTGCCTTCTATGCTTTAGTTGGAACACATGGATTGCATGTATTCGCGGGGATGCTCTGGATGATCGTGCTAGTTGTACATCTAATGCGTGATGGTATTACCGAAACAAACTTCACACGTTTGTCTTGTCTAAGCCTATTTTGGCACTTTCTCGACATCATATGGATCTGCGTGTTCAGCATGGTTTACTTAATGGGGGTTATGTAATGGGCGCTTCAAATCAAACACATGGTGGCCAAGCTCACGGCAGCGTTAGAGAGTATCTCTGGGGGCTGTTTTGGTCGATCGTTCTGACCGCCGTACCATTTGGTATGGTGATGGCTGGTGGCTTCGATACCGGCTTGACGTTAGCCATTATTCTTCTCTGCGCGATTGCTCAAGTATTCGTTCAGTTAGTGTTCTTTCTGCACATGAACACCTCGAGTGAGCAGATTTGGAATACAGTTTCGGCCGTGTTTATTGTGCTGATTGTGGCGATTGTTGTGTTGGGTTCAATCTGGATTATGAATCATTTGAATCACAATATGTTGATGGGTCATTAGTCGGGGGTAGTCTTGTTATGAATAGAGTCGCCAAGTTAAGTCTGTTGGGAATCCTTCTCGGAATTGCGGGTGTTGTTGGTTTATTTGTATCGACCAGCGATGCTAACTACGGTGACAGACCAAATACATTCTTAGAGTTAGGTGGCGATTTCACTCTCGATTCGGTAGATGGACCTATTTCATTATCAGACTATCGCGGCAAGGTGGTGGTGATGTACTTTGGCTTTTTGACATGCCCCGAAGTCTGCCCGAACTCGATGACCGTCATTCAAGGGGCCTTGAACAGACTCACAAGCGAAGAGAAAGAGAACGTTCAGGCGCTTTTGGTCAGCGTGGATCCCAAGCGCGATTCAGTCGAAAAGCTCGAAGAGTACACACAGTTTTATCATGAAAACTTGGTGGGTTTGACGGGGACGCAATCTGATATCGATGCGGTAACACGTCGCTATGGAGCTTTTTATGATTTCACCGAAATCGGGAACGCCACCTCAGACTATGGTGTTGAACACTCTTCTCGATATTACGTGATTGACCAACAGGGTAAATTGGTTGCTGCCATGCGGCACAGCACTACCCCCAATGAATTACAAGCTCAAGTGCGCGAGCTTCTTTAATGCTGATGTTGATAGGACATCAGATACTTATTAGCAAGGTGTTGTTATGTTGTTTTTAGAACGTTTTTTTCAACCAAATAAATACACCGTGATGTTTGCGGGCGTTTGTGCTCTGATCCTGACCATGGGTATTGCTCGATACGCGTTCACGCCGATGATCCCTTATATGCAAACTCAAACTGGAATGTCTGAAGGTTTAGCGGGATGGCTAGCTGGTTGGAGCTACATTGGCTATTTGGCCGGACTGTTTATGGTTTGGTTGATGCGTGACTTGCGTCTAAAAGACTACTTCTACCGTTATGGGCTTTTTATTGCGGTTTTTACAACGATGATCATGGCGTTTCATGACCATCGTTTGGTTTGGTATCTGAGTCGATTTTTTGCCGGTATCTCTACCGCGCTTGGGTTTATGTTGGGGACCGGCTTGGTTTTGAAGTGGCTAATCCACAACAATCAAAAGGAAGAAATGGGTTTGCACTTTGCTGGCGCGGGTCTGGGCATCGTTGTCGGTGCTGTTATTGTTGACTTCGCTGCGGATCACCTTTTTGGTGGTGTGGGTTGGCGAGGACAGTGGTTTGCCTTGGCTGCGGTGGGAGCTTTGTTGTTGGTGCCAGCATTCTTTTTGATGCCATTTCCCAAGTCTGAACAAATTGAAGAAGCGGTCAATGTGGATCGAAGTGCCGAGCCGTCAAAACGTTGGCTGACACTCTTGACGATCGCCTATATCTGCGCGGGATTTAGTAACACCGTCAACATAACATTTACCAGCTTGATTACTGAATACATTCCGCTTGAGAATCAAGGCACCATCATGTGGATGTATGTTGGTTTGGCCGCAGCCCCAGCTCCTTTTGTATGGGACAGGATTGCTAGGAAGATAGGTTATTTAAACTCGATTAGAGCCGCATTTGGAGTCAATATCGCCAGTAACTTTCTGATGACGGCAAGCACGTCGTACATAGCGATTTTGCTCAGTTCGGTGTTCTTTGGTTTCGCATTTATGGGGATCGTATCGTTGACTCTAACGATCATAGGAAATAAGTATCGCTACCGTGCAACCCAAGTAATGGCACAGCTAACGCTAGGTTATTGTTTTGCTCAGATTATTTCGCCTATTGTTGCTGGGATCATCGCGGAAGAGAGTGGAAGTTTTAACTTGGCGCTCTTCTCGGTAAGTGGAATTATGGTGTTCGGAATGTTCTGTTTGAGCTTAATGAAGCGCGAGTAATACGAACTTTCCACGGCTATTATGTGGGCATGCTCACTAATGAAAGGCGAAGCGGTCTGCAGCTTCGCCTTTTCTTTTATTGGTCGACAATTGGGTCTAATTTAATTGTCTTTATGTATTTGGAATCTGAGTGTGTGTTTGATAGATTCGGCGAAGCAAAATAACAATAATAATTAAATGAGGACACAGCATGATCCGGAACCACGAAATCCAAGCTCTATTCGCCGAGCCATTCTTTCGGGCTAACGTCGCCGACGAGATTACCCCTGAGCAAATTGAATATATTAAAAAGTTAAAGATGGTCAGGAATCAAACCAATTTGATTTCCGAAAATCTCTACATTTTTGAGGAACCAGAGCTGGCATCAATCAAAGCTGTTATTCAAGATGCGCTCGACTACTATGCTAAGGAGGTTCTTGGGATTCCGCAGAGATTAGTCGTCACACAGTCTTGGAGTTTAATCAATGAACCGGGTGTCGGTATGCATAGCCACTCTCATTCAAACTCAGTTGTTTCAGGTTCTCTCTATTATTGTGATATACCTCAACCCTCGTCCAAGATGGTTTTCGAGCGTCATTCGAGCTACCAGCAGCTTCAATTGTTGCCGGAAGCGGAACGCCGCAACCTGTACAACACGCAGGTCAACGTGATGGAGCCTAGGGCAGGAGAGGTGTTTTTGTTTTCTTCGAGATTGCAGCATTTTGTTGAGGCCAACACATCCAATCAACCCAGATACTCCATCGCCTTTAACTCTTTTGTCAAAGGAACGCTTGGGAATTTCAGGGACGTTTCTGAGTTGAAAATACTTTAAGAATCAAACCGCATTCAATCTTGAACCACGGCCGTCCAAACTTGGGTTTGGCAAATAAACGCAATGCATCCCTTGACCTGTAAACTCCCATCGTCAAGACGCTGTAATCTGGATGCGTAAGATTTATCCTTGCCTGGGTCATAGATCGTTCCTTCGCGCCACTCTTGTCCTTTTTTCTCAAACCCTTTAAGTATGGTCATGCCTAGCACTTTCTCTCCGTTTTTCGAGGTGGCCGTTTCGGGAGTTATTCCTGGGTCGAGCGTATCGGGGTTTAGCCAGACAATTTTCCCACAGGGAGTTTGGCTTTTACCCCCTTCGCAGGCGTAAATTTCTATGTGAGAGTTTTTCTCCTCAGTTAAAAAGGTTCCATAGACATCCAAACTATCAGCATAGGTAAACGTTGGAAAAACCGAAAAAAGTACGAGCAGGACTCGCGATACCATCATTCTCATTACTGACCTCATATTTTGGAGGACAATAACATGTGAGGCTCAGTGACTCTGTGAGCTTATTGAATAGCCGGTCTTCCTGAGCTACCAAAACTAAAGTCCAATCTGTTTGGCCAGACTGATGGCGATGGACTTATAGTCTCTGTTTTTGGCGCTCTCTTGTGCGTTGATCGCGGATCCGGGGGCTACGATGAATGCCGTGTAACCTTCAAATCGAATTTTTAGTTCTCGCTTTTTACTGTTCCATAGCGCGGCTTTGCCGATGTCAGGTACTGTCTCAGAACCGCTAATTTGCTGATCTAACTCCCAGGCTTCAAGCCAATTCTCGCCATGTCCCTGAATTTGCATCACCTCATTGAATCCTTCTGAATCTTTGACGTCGGGAATGTAAGAGGCGCCGCCTGAAAGGTAGTCGTATTTGTCCTCATCAAAGGTAATCCTAAAGGTACAACCCGGTTTACTGTTTGCATCTGGGGTGCGTCCGTATGCGAAACGAAAGTCATCAGCGATAGCTTGGCTAGTTTGCACCTCATAGTGCTGTGCCAATTGATCTGTGGTCAGATTGCCACAGCCATTCATCATGGGATCATAGTCTAATTTGTTACCGGCGAAACTTGCGTTCTCCAATGTGACGGAACCTTGGGTCTGAGTGTCGGTGCCACAGGCGGTAATGACAGAGATTGAAAAGAGCAATGCAAAGGTCTTCTTTGGTTGTTTCATGAGAATAGTCACCTAGTTGCACTGCGTCTGAATTTGTTGATTTAGCTTTTCGCGACTATCCAAAATTTGTCTAAACTCGATAGAGCTGACGTTGTAGGGTAAATCGCCGATGTAATCGGTCGCGAGTAGGTGAGTTGCGGCATTCGTTACCCTCATACTCACTCCGCTGTCAAAGCTACGAATTTGTTGCCATCGGCAATCACAATTCGATTTAGCTTCTTTCTTGGGCCCCTCACAAAAGAGATAACTCAGCTTTTTAAATTCCGATGGACTTGATTCCAATGGGTTGCCAATGCGCTGGTCTTCCTTTCGGATTTGACTTTCCCACTCCTGGCGCAGCCGCTCATTTTCATTCGCCTCACGTTCCTGTGCGATTCTTTGTTGCTCTCGACGCTGTTGTCGTTGCTCTTCTCTTTTCTTATCCTCGGCCATAAGCTGTTGGACAATGTCGTCCCCCGATGCCGCGCCGCTCATCATGTTTGCCAAGGTGTCATCTCCCAGTTGCATACACTCGAATATTGCCATCGAGTAATTTTGCATATGCGACATCACTTGAAATGCTTCGTCCATACTGGGTTCGCGCTGAGTAACCATAATGTCCACGGCCAGAGCGGCATTTTCTTGCTCCTCTTCCGTGATGGACTCTGACCATTTTTGATAAACACAATCACAAAGACCCGGTTGGGCATCTTCGCCTTGTTCTTGAGTGCAGAACTGCATGAATTTGTCTCTGGTATCGTCTGCTTTGGATTTCTCAGCGAAACAGAGTAGGAAAATAGAGACAGATATTAAGTAGACAACCTTCATCTTCATATGCCCGGCCTTGGCTAATGGTATAGTTCGTCAAAGTTTAGGATTAACCGTTGCATAACCCCATACCTCATATGGGGTAATTTGCGTTATTTATGTCGAGACCGATTCAATTAGCTGATCATCGAGTCAATAATTCCCGAGATCGAAACCCGTCTCAGATGGTCGATGAGATGTGGAATGCTGTGCTCGAAGACTCTGACTTTAGGCCAATGCTAGCCGCTTGGGATGAGCTCAGTGCAGGAGATTTAGATGATCAAGAGCGCTTGCATAAAAGATTGCTCGATCAACTGCGTACAGACATGCAAAGGATAGATGCGGCTCTACAATCCAGGCTCAGGGAATTGCAATCTCTGCGTTTAGAAGAGGATCATACCCATGCTCTTTCAATTGAAGTAGATGCACGCGGCAAAGTGTGTTCAGGTTCTCATAATCTGGAAAGTCTCAATGTCTCCAAAACCGAGTTAGAGCTTGCATTAGCTGAGGCGGATTTAACCATCAATCGCGTACACATGTTGGCATTAAAGCTGTCCGAAGCGAAGCATGAAACCCAGCGACTGATTGCTTTGGTCCCGACCGACGATGCAGCTCGTTTTCCGAAAACATTTTTGATCGAGCCCTCCAGTCGTTTGTGGACTCAACAGCATACTGATTTTATCCAACAGTTCTTTAACTTTACCGAGGCTGAAGTTGAATTGGTCAGGTGGATATATTTGGGCTATGAGAGTACTCAAATAGCTGAGATGCGGCATCGTTCGGTTTACACGGTTCGCAAACAAATTAAATCTATCCTTGAAAAAGCGGAAGTTAATTCTCAGCGACAGCTAGTTCAGTTCGTCGCGTCAGTATTAATGATGATTGATCGATTGGAGATTAAGAATCACTCTCCAAATGAATATCTATCCAAGGAGAACAGCTACCGAGGACTACGATGGGAATCTTACGGCGAACGAGGAGGGCGGCCTATTCTGTTGATAAGTCCGACGATAAACCCAACTTCATTTGAGGGCTGGCATAGTAGATTACTAGAGTTGAATTGCGAACTCATTGTTCCTTATCGCGATCAGAATTCAAGTCATAATTTGGCAAGCCATGTTGCTAATTATCTGGATAGCTTAGAAGAATTGGCAAATCAGTTTACCCACCTGGGTGGGCTAGTGTTGATGGGCATCGCATCAGGTGGTGTTTACGCAAGTCAATTAGCCGTCAGAATGGCCGGTAAAGTGAGCAAAATTATCTGTATTGATACCGGCTACCCAAGGCGAAAGTTTAATGACTTTTTGAGTTTGCCGCCTGAGGCACGCAGAACGTTTGTGCCGGCGCGATACGCCTATAATCTTCTGATGGCACCACATAAAATTGTCGCCAACGATTTTTTCTCTTCGCCTGAGGGTGAACGGCGAGTTGTCGAGTACTTCTTTGGTGAAACTGGGCATGACGCGCATCTGGTAAAAACAGATGAATACTATTACTCATGTACGCGTGATTTGATTGACTACTCGCTCAGCGATACCAAGCAGCTAGTATTCAATGTTGCACACTGGGTCAGAGATTGGGGTGAGCACATCGGCAGTTTTGAAGGCATTAAATTGGTTAGCGTCCTCGGTGCAGAGAATAAACTCTTTGACCCTGAGCGGTTTTCAACGTGGTGTATTGAACACGGATGGGAGCCCAGAATCATCAACAATGAAGGGCAACTTTTGTTGTTTTCCCTCAAAGAACGGTTGCTCGATGAAATAGTGGATAGCTGAGTCATAGTCTCAGATAAATTCTCCGATTGTGCAGAGGCGTAAGCACGCCAACAATAAAGAGCAGCACAATTACTGAGCAGATGAATGAACTTAATATCGGACTGTTTACGTAGTGCGAGATTTGATTGAAGGTTGTCGTTTGAATGCTAGCTCCAGATATCCATGGTGTGCCGGAGTAGGCCAGCAGGACGCTCGAAATCAAATAGCCGAGTATTGCGTTTCCACCCAAGATTTTTAAGACAATCAAAAGTCGGGAGATTACTCGATGTGGAACATGTAAACGTAGCAGTGCGAAGGAGCACAACATTGCCAAACTCATGCTAGCCGTGAGAAAGAAAAAGCTGATAGACCAAAGTGATTTATTTATAGGAATGGCAAGGCTAGTGATGAGACTACAAATCAGTCCTAGAATGACAATCATCAGCGCCGCCACACAGTTCTGCGTCTTTAGAAAATTCGATGCTGGTTTGAAATAGGCTCCTGCCAGACAACCACACAACACATTTGCGGTTGCAAAAATACCCGTAAGCATCCCGTCTGGATCATAAACAACACCCATCTGGTCATAGGTTCCGTATGACCATAGATGATCTACTCCAAAAATTGCCCTATCAAGATAGGCGGCTAAGTTTGCGTACGGAGTAGTCTCTTTGAACTCGATGCCGGGTAAATCTACAACATGCATACACACAAGGTTGAGCGCTAATAATGAGGCGACGCTTGTAAGCATTACGCGTGGGCTCGCGTAGCTAAGTTTCCAGACTATGAAGGCTAAAAAGTAAGTCAGCGCAATACGCTGCAGCACGCCGGGAATCCTTAGGTGCTCAAGGTCGAAGTTAGGTAAAAGGTTAACGCAGAGACCTAAAGCTAAGAGCCAAAACGTTCTTGATATGGCCCGTAGCCATGATGCGGTCTTGGGATCACTCAATGACATCGAGATTCCAACGCTAAATAAAAACAATGGCATGACCAAATCTGCCACTGTAAATCCATTCCATGCCGCATGACTAAGCTGAGGAACTCTATGTTCCCAGCTGCCAGGACTCACTACCAAGATCATACCCATTACCGCTAGACCACGTAGCCAGTCTAGTTCAAGCCATCTCGAATTGTCGGAATTGATATCCATGTTTCTATCACCATTGATGCTATTATGCCGACCTACTTTGGTGTCTTAGTAGTTGAATGTCGTCTGACTGACTGCGTTACCATAAACTTGAACGAACAAATAAGGAATCTGCTGAAAAGAGAACCGGCTATTGAGGACTTTGCAGTGAGTGATAATCAAGAAATACCTGCTCCACCGAAGCGACCAGACGCTAATGAATGTTGCGGTGGGGGGTGTGTCCCTTGTGTATACGATTATTATTACGATCGTTTAGAGAGATGGGAAAAAGAGCACGGCGAATCCTACAGAGCTAAAAAGAAGGCCGACAAAGGAGATCATTAACTTGAGAGCGATCGTATTGGGTGCAACCGGTTTAGTTGGACGAGAACTGGTCAATTTGCTACTGGAGGACGAACACTTTACTCAAGTGGTGACGTTGGCAAGAACGGGGTTAAATCTCGAGCATGACAAGTTGCAAAAGTATGTCGTTGATTTCTCAAATATCGATGCAGCTAAAACCTTGGTGACAGGACACGTACTTTTTTCATGTCTCGGTACGACTCGAAAAGCGGCGGGAAGCATTCAAGCGCAAAGAGTCGTTGATCTTAATTATCAGGCGCGCTTTGCCGAACTGGCTCGCGAGAATGAAGTAGACCACTACGTGTTGGTTTCGTCGAGTGGAGCGAATTCAAGAAGTCCGAATCCTTACTTAAAGATGAAAGGTGATCTTGAGGACCGAGTCAAAGCACTCAATTTTAATCGCCTAAGTCTGGTGCAACCCTCATTGCTGCTCGGAAAGCGGGATCAAACAAGATTGGGAGAATCCGTTGGTGCCCTAGTTTTGCCGATGATCTGCAAACTTCCACTGTTGTCAAGATATCGGCCGATTCATGCTAAGGCAGTGGCCACAAGAATGCTCCAGATAGCCAAAGTCGATTCAACAGGTGAGGCAACCTATACCCTCGAGGAAGTATTTCCTGATTAGTCAGTGTCAATTAGAAATCATTGTAAGTGAGAAAGAAATAATTATGTCCGATAAGAATGAGATGAATTTGTCCGGCGAGCAGGTGCGTGTGCTCGGTTGTTTAATGGAGAAGCACCTTGCCACTCCTAAGAACTATCCATTGACGCCCAACTCATTGACGCTAGCTTGTAATCAAAAATCAAACCGTCATCCGGTGATGAACATGGAAGAAGGCAAAGTCATCAATGTGGCAAACCATCTAAATCAACAGGGATTGGTAAGTATCGATATGGGTGAACGAATTGATAAATATTCACACCGGGCGCCTGGGGTTTACCAAATTACCAGAGAAGAACAAGCCATCTTAGCCATGCTGATGTTACGAGAGCCTCTGACTCTTTCCGACATCAAGGCCCGAACCGAAAAGATGGTGGGATTTGAATCCATTGAGAAAGTTCAGCAATCTGTCGAGCAATTAATGGCTCGATCAACCCCCTTAGTGATGCAATTGCCATTAGCTGTTGGTCAACGCGAAGAACGTTTTACTCACCTTTTAAGCGGAGAGCCGGACTTGAGTACAATGGAAGTAAAGCCCGCCAGGTCGACATCGGCAGGAGGGCAAACAAAGAAGATCGCTGAACTCGAACAGCGGATCGCCAGGCTGGAAGAGGCGTTAGACATGCAATGGCAAGGGGATCAAAAGACTTAGTTATATTGCCAATAGTCTGAATCCAAAATGCCATTTGTTGCATCTTAAGGATAAGCCGCTGAGATGCAGAGGCGGGTTGTCGTCCTTAAAAACTACAGCCCTTTAGTCTAAAAGACGAGTTGCAAAGATAAAAAGAGGCGGCACCAACCAAAGAGGATTCATAAATATGATACGACTAAAATCAAAGCAATTTGCGCTGATTCCTGCGCTTGCATTGAGTATATCCGTACAAGCTAGCAGTCCGTTTGAACGGAGCCCAGAAACAATCACCAAGCAGTGTGATGCTTATCTTGCGACGTTCGAAAGTAATATCGAGACATTGGTCTCAGATAAGTCAAAGGCTGATTACAACACGGTGTTCGAGACATTCGATAACTACATGATCACTTTTGTTGATGAGTTGTTGTTGGACTACCTCACCCAGAATGCTCATACAGATAAAGATGTTCGTGATGCTAGTACAGCTTGTACTTTAAAAGGTTTTGCCGCCTTAAATGCTCTCAATGCCAATCGTCCACTCTATGATCGAATGACGCAGGTAAAGCTCGACGGTTTGTCCGATGAACAAGCTTACACAGTCAACTATTGGAAAGAGCAGTTTGAAGTATCTGGAATAGGACGCGATGAGCAAACCCGAGCGAAGATCAAAGAACTGAATGATGAGATTTCTGAAATCGGAAATACATTTTCGCAAAATATTAATAAAGCGGTTAACTCGATTCGTATTAAGCCAGAGCGACTAGATGGTGTCCCGCAGGATTACCTCGACTCGCATCCGGTTGATGACGATGGTTTGGTCACCATAACTACGGCTTACTCTGATACGACTCCAATTCGGAAGTACGCGCACGATAGAGATTTGCGAAAAGAAGTTGGTTTGATGAGTCGCAATCGAGCTGTGGAAGAGAATCAGCCCGTTCTACTCGAACTGCTGGAAAAGCGCTACCAACTTGCCCAATTGCTCGGCCATGAAAATTATGCTGTCACCAACATGTTTGGAACCATGGTTCGAAACCCAGAGAATGTTGTTCGATTTACTGATCGACTGAGTGCCGCGATTGAAAAGCCGGTCGCGCAGGAAAAGTCTAGACTGTTGGCGCAAATGCAAAAAGTTGATCCTGATGTTAAGGAGCTGCGTAGTTGGGATGCCTCCTATCTAGCGAATATTGTGCGTGAAAAAGAGTACAAACTTGATGCCAAGGAAGTTCGCGAATATTTTGATTACGATAAAGTACGCGATGGGATTGTAAAACTCTCGGAGGATCTATTTGGCTTGGAGATACGAGCCTCAGATATGCCGAAGTGGCACGAAAGCGTAGAGGCCTATGAGGTGTTCGAGAATGGCCAAATGATTGGCTCTTTTTATCTGGATTCTCATCCTCGAGACGGAAAATTTACGCACGCGGCTCAGTTTGGATTGAAAATGGGCAAAAAGGGACGGAGCCTTCCGCAGGCAGCTCTGTTGATGAATTTCCCCAAGGGGCTGATGGAACACGGTCAAGTGGAAACCTTTTTGCATGAGTATGGCCATTTGATCCACTTTATTTTTGCTGGTCAAAACGATATCGGATACAGTCGCTTCCAGAGTGAATCTGATTTTGGTGAAGCGCCATCAACTATGTTGGAAGAGTGGGTCTGGGATTATGAGACACTGAAAAATTTTGCCACGAATTCTAAAGGGGAAGTTATCCCCGAGGCCTTAGTGGAGAAAATGAATAAGGCCAGATACTTTGGGCAAGCACTGGGTGTTGCAGGTCAGCTCACCTATACCGCTCTTTCATTCGATCTGTATAACCAAAACCCCGAAGGACTGGATTTGGATGCATTTGAGAAAGACATATTTGAGCGTTACTCTCCTTATGGATACGATGAAGGAACTCATATGCACGCGTCATTTGGGCATCTTAACGGATATGGCGCAAAGTACTACACTTATCAATGGTCAAACTCGATTGCAGAAGAGTTGCTTTCTAAATTTAAGAAGGACGGCTTACGAAATAAAAAGACCGCTAAGGCCTATCGTGACATCGTTTTGGCCAGAACAGGTACTAAACCAGCTGGTGAGCTAGTCAAGGAGTTTTTAGGTCGTGACTTCTCGGTAGAAGCTTACGCCAAAAAGTTAAGCCAAGGGGGCTAAGCCGTAGTGACGCGCGATGTAATCATCGCGCGTCATTGCAAGTTTATTTGTAAATTGTGGACAGTTGACCACTTATGCAAAATGGACGCCCGATGTAGTGGTCCTTTCGTACATATCTCAATAATTTCACTACTCTGCCTTAAACTGCTGTGATAATTTTGAGACAAACCAAAACAACATTAAGAACGTAATGATGAGTGATTCGCCCGTAAGCATTATTGAGAATTTTTATCGATGGGAGCAGGAGACTCCAGATCGAGTATTTTTGAGACAGCCAAGGGGAGATGAATGGATCGAAATGACCTACGCCGAGGCTGGTCAAGAAGCTCGAAAGATCGCATCTGCGCTGTTGAGCAACGGTTTGGTCGAGGGAGATCATGTTGGCATTTACTCTAAAAATTGCCGACATTGGGTAATGGCTGATTTGGCCATTATGATGGCTAAAATGGTTTCGGTGCCTTATTACGCTAGCCTGCCTAAAGACCAACTTGAAGAAGTCATTGGGCTCAGCGATATCAAAGCGCTTTTTGTTGGAAGAATGGATAAATGGGGTGATCGAGATCAAGCTATTCCAGAGGGGATGATGGTGGTGCGTTTTCCTCATTACGACGGTGATGCCGAGGTCAACGTCGGTCGAGCCTGGGATGATGTTGTTGCTGAGAATGAAGCACTAGAAGGCACACCAGCGCCTGACTTGGACAGCAACTGGACAATCAAGTTTACTTCCGGCACCACGGGCACACCGAAAGGCGTTATCCATACGCATAGAACTCCTTCACTAATGATGTTCAACGAACAACAAGAGGATTGGATCGGCGTGTTTAGCATGAATAAGCACAAGTTCTTCTCGTTCTTGCCGTTAAATCATGTCGCGGAGCGGATGGGAGTTGAAGTTCCAGCGATTTGTTCCGGTGGATCAATTTCGTTTTCAGAGAACTTGGCGTCTTTCGCAAAGAATATTCAGGACACTCAGCCTAACCTCCTATTTGCGGTGCCTCGAATATGGACTAAATTCCATCAGGGCGTGACTTCGAAGATGCCCGAAAAGAAGCTGAACTTACTGCTCAAGCTCCCCATTATTTCCGGCATAGTCAAAAAGAAACTTCGCGAGGCCATGGGGCTGAGGGATATAGAAATCGCGGCGACGGGTGCGGCGATCACGCCAGCTTTCATTAAAGAATTTTTCCGCAAATTAGATATCCATCTGGTTGAGGCTTACGGCATGACAGAGACTTGTGGATCTATTACTAATACCCCTGATCCGAATTCCCCGAGTGATACCGTAGGAAGGGCGATTCCTGGTGCCGAAATCAAGATTGACGAGGAATCTGGTGAAATCATGATGGCGACCCCTTACATGATGAAAGGCTATTACAAAAATGATGACAAGACGGATGAGGTTCTAAAAGACGGTTGGCTGCACAGCGGTGACGTTGGCGAGCTGGACGAAGAAGGCTACGTTCGCGTTACGGGTCGAGTCAAAGATGCGTTTAAAACTTCTAAAGGTAGTTTCGTTACTCCGAATCCACTTGAAGAAGCGATTGCGGCGAATGAGTTCGTCGAGCAAGTTTGTGTCGTTGGTTTGGGAATTCCACAACCCATCGCTTTATTGAACTTGGGTGAAGCCGCCGAGGGCCACAGTAATGAGGAAATTGCTGATTCTTTAGTTGAGACAGTTAAGGCCCTTAATGGTACACGAGCTAAATTCGAAAATATCTCTACCTTAGTAATTCACTCCGAAGCTTGGTCGGATCAAAATGGTTTCTTAACACCCACACTAAAAGTGAAACGTACAGAGTTAGATAAAGCCTTTGGCCAGCAATATACGGATTGGCATGAAGATAAAGACAATGTGATATGGACATAGATTCTCAAATCCACAAATAGCTCGATCAGTGCATCGCATAATGCGCTAAAATTGACTATAGTTTTATTTTTCACGTATTTGGGTTTTGCCGATGAAACACATGTCGTCTATTTTGGTTGGGGTATCTATAGCATTCGCCGTGAATAGCGCTGGCGCGCAGCAGTCTCAGCCATTAGATAAAATTGAACAAGATCTTAAGTTCAGTCAATCTGTCATTGGCTTGGCAAAGCAATATTTGGAAACCACCTTGGTTCAGGATTTGCCTGCTTTGCAAAACTCTTCGCAAGAGAATCAAGAACAAGCCAGAGCTTTGCAGGCAAGATTGGCTGAGCTCCAACCTCAAGTAGACTCTGCGAATAGTGAAATTCTAAGAGTTCAAAGTCAGATTGCTCGTACCAAAAAGTTGTATGAAGACAATCAGATGCAACTGAAGACGTCCCAAGAACGTGTAGTCGCAATAGAGCAACAGATTGAAGCTCGGACTGCCTTGCTCTCAAATCAAGGCATGCGAGCGCAAGAGATGGCCCAAGAGTTACAGAATTTGGACGCTCTAAATGCGGAATTGACCGCTCAGATTCAAGTCCAAACAGCTAAGATTCAAGAACTAACTGACTACATAGCTACTAAGACTGATGAGTCGGCGCGCATTGACCAAATTGAATTGCAGCATTCTGAGACAGTGGCCAGCAAGCAGGCAGAGATTGAAAAGAAACGACGTGAGCTTGCCTCTGTTCAGCGCAAGGTTGATGGTGGTCAACAAAGGGTGGATCGAGAGAGTGCTGCCTGGGCCAGAGTCGATACAAAACTAAATGCACAGCGCCAGGAACTCGCTACGCTGGATAGAGAACTGGCGGCGATCAATCAACAGATGGGCGTTCTTAAAAACCGTATTGGAGAGCAAGAGGCTGAGAAAGAAAAAGAAAAGTCCTTAACAGCTCAAAAACGAGCGGAATCAGCAGAAGAGAAAGCAAAAATTGCTCAGCTTAAAAGAGAGGTTCGTAGTGCTGAGCAGCGCAAGGCAGCGCTCGAAGGAGATTTAGACGATGAGCTTGCCTTGGTTAATCGCGAGAAGGAGGAGCGTCAGCGAGTCGTCAATGAGATTAATGCAGATCGTCAGGCCATCGCTGGATTAGAGCGGGACAAAAAGAGCTTGTTGGCAGAAATTGCCCAGTTAGAGCAGTTACACTCAAAGAAGCTGGAGTCAATCGCGCCCTTACGCCAAGAAATAGAGCAGTTAAAGTCTCAGGCTAATGGCATTAACCAGTCCAAAGAAAGCCTGAAGAGTGAAATCGATCAGATAGTCGCAAAGCTGCAAGATACGGAAGAGAAATACCAAAATGTGTCTCGACTTAAACGTTCTTTAGAGCAGGAGCTTTATCAACTCAATTCTGGTGGGTCTGGGCTGTAAAGCACTACACACGTTGATTTGCTAAAACGGAGCGTCAGCTCCGTTTTTTATCGGAGGCAGGCTTAGTGCGTCCGGTAATACAAATACAGTGAATCGTCGTTTCAATAAAAGTTGTGGTATTCCTGCTAGCCTTTTCGCTCGGCCAGTTTTCGAGCCTTGCGCTCTTGGCGTTTTCTCCAGCGTGTTCCTGCTAACTTTTGCAAAGACCAGTTAAGTGGCCTGATCAGATAGAGATTTTTTATCGCTCTTAGTTTTCTCCAGCCATTGGTGGGTGGTGCAACCATCTCAATACTCATGCAAATGCCGTGGTTCTCTACTGCGTATCGATACCGGGACGGAATATAAAGTGTTTCCCCGTGATCTAGGGTAGTTCTATAACCCTTGAGTTTTCGAATAGCTTTATGTGTGCGAGCGTCTTCTCTAGAGTAATTTAGCTCAGGCAAAGACTCGAATAGCCACGGCATTTCATAGGTGTATTTTGCTTGCTTGGCAGGGATTAAAAGGACGGTTTTGCGGTCGCCGAAATTAGTGATCAACGTATCGCCTAAATCAGCGCGAGTATGCATGACCTCTTTTGAGCCTTTACCACCTATCGAGAGCGTTGTTAGCGCAGTCCGGAATTTTAAGCGCAAGCGTGGATATTCAAAGTCATGAACAAGGGCGGGTTGCAGTTTTAAAAAATCGATGTTGCGTATGTGTAAGTCATCTTCATCGTGATTTAGTAGTTCCAAAAAATCACTGAAGGCCATTTCTTGAACTGGCTTGGTAGGGCATCCCCCGTTAACGCCAGACTTATTGCTGCACAACCCGACCATCTTGTGACCAAATTCATTATCCAGATATGGCAAGCTCCATGCCTGATAGGAAGCCCAACGATGCACAAGATCACCGAACACTACAGGCGTGCTGGTTTTACGGTATCTATACGTAAAGTCCTTTGTCGGAAGAGAATTCTTGCGATCAACTTCAATATGTCTGACGGCTTCGAACACGGTCTGAACACGCTTGGTAGGATGTCTGTAGTTATTCTAGCTGAAGCTGATAAAAATACATGACAAAGTTGCGCTATTTGTTCATAAATAGTGAGTTACCGCACTAAGTTTGTTGTGGCCATTGGTTCTTTCTATGCTGAGAACCACTAAAACCTGGAGGTAAACGGCTATGTTTAAACGTGTGCATAATTTTGAAGAAGATACAGACTTGGATATGACCTCGCTGCTGGATGTTGTATTCATTGTGCTAATATTTTTTATTGTTACTGCTAACTTTTCGACCGAGTATGGACTGCCCGTGAACACACCACCTCAGAGTGAGGAAAGTCAGAGCGTGAACAACTCAGTGGTGATAAAAATCAGTGAGACGGGACAGGTTTTTATGTCTAACCGACAAATAGATATCAGAAGTCTAAAAGCTTCGGTGATCAGGGTGATCGCTGAAAGCCCCGAAACCGTCTTTTCAGTCAGGGTCGAATCTCGATCACGCACAGCAAGATTGATTGAGGTATTGGATGGATTGAGCTCCGCTGGAATTGTGTCTCCCCCCGTCAGTTTAGAATCCAAGGTAAACTGATCGATCTTTAAATTTACGAGAGAAACGTATGAACTATTGGCTTTTCAAATCTGAGCCGCACGAATACAGCATTGACGATTTGAGGACGGAATCACAAGGCTTTGGTGTCTGGGATGGGATCCGTAACTATCAGGCTCGAAATATCTTAAGAGATCGAGTGGAGTGCGGCGATCTTGTTTTGTTCTATCACAGCAGCTGTAAACACGTAGGTGTAGCCGGCACCATGCGTGTGGTCAAAGAAGCCTACGCAGATCCAGCTCAGTTTGATGAGACAAGCAGATACTTTGACCCCAAAGCAAACCACGAATCACCGAAATGGTTCTGCGTGGATGTGGTATTCGAAACGAAGTTTGAGCATCTGGTGGCCTTGAAAGATATCAAAGCTAACCCAGCCCTATCCGAAATGGTGCTGTTAAAACAAGGTCGCCTTTCGATTCAGCCTGTGAGTTACGATCAGTGGTCGGAAATACTGACGATGAGTCAGTCAGACCCAATTCAAAGTTAATCTTTGGTCGTCACACGATGGCATCAAACTACTTTGGACGACGGATGGAAAAACTTTTCCCCGTCGGTGCATATTGTGCCGCTCCCAGCCGAGCGAGAGGCTTTATTAGATCAGAGTGTATGGAGACTCGTTGATCCTTCTGGGTGACGACAGAGTCGCTTACGTAAGTGCTGAGAACTTCGCAGTAGACTATGCACTGTTCGTTTGGTCCTAAGTAATGACTGTCGTATAGCCGACAACGAAAGGCCACATCGCATTGTTCAAGCCTCAAGGTGCTTGAGCCTTCAAAGTTGTTTGTGCTCAGTTTAAGGCCTTCTAATTCGGAATCGCCGTAGGGACGGCTGGCGGCTGAATTCGTCAACATTTCGGCCTGATCTTCATTGGCAATATGAACCGCAAACTCTCGTCCAGAAAGAATGTTAACTGCCGTATCTTTACGTGTTCCATCGTCCTTTTTGCCAACAGAGATCATTAATAATGCGGGATCAGAACAGATGGCATTGAAAAAAGAGAATGGCGCCAAGTTTGCGCTGTGGTCTTCGTTTTCTGATAGAACCCAGGCGATAGGTCTGGGTATGACCGTCTGGGTTAGAATATGGTACCGCTGATTTGCTGATAGCTCTGAGAATTCAATTTGCATGCGGTTGGCTTCGATATAATTAAGAATACTTTAGCGATGCTATCATAGGCTAATTCACTCTGGATTAAATTCTACGTTCACTTGCTCTATGTCTCTTTACTTCTGGCTCAATTTGATTTCAGTGCTCGTTTTGTTTGCCATTGCTATTGGAGCGATACAACTATACAAATCCGAAATGCTTCGTGTTCTTAGAGCCAAGTGGCTCCGCCGTCGAATTATTCCGATGGTGACTGAAATCCAAACAGCGATGAGGTCTCTCTACTACGATCAACACGCAGATCCGACCGTCTCCGAAACTCACAGAAGAAAGCTTAGAATAAACAGGTCTAACTTGGAGATTGTGTTTTCCAGGGCTAAACCACTGTTTAAACAAGAGAGAGACAAGCTAGAGAAGTTTTTAATTGGCCTGTCGGTTATTTCAGCACAAGAACATAAAGGCCAACTGAGCGCTAGAGTAATAGAAGACAGTCTGTTACTGGGGCAACAGGTGATTCATGAGCTTAACGAATTAGGTTTGTGATAGATCACTCGCCATCTATGCAATTGTCAAAAAAGTCTATTTGATCTTCGGCCTCGCTCGAATTATCATCTTTCGGACTCTCATACCTGGGGCGGCTAAATCCAGGTAAATACAATCTAGAAAAGGGGGGCGTTCTAAAGTGAGCGAGGGCCTTTTATGACTGACTCAAACTTCAGCAGTTTGATTTACCGTATTATCGGCAAGCCTGAGAGATGGCATGACGATTATATTGTAGACATGATGCAGCAGTACTTGGCGGAAGCCGAGGCTGTGGATGATCCGTTCAATTTGCTCGAGCTCGAGGCTGGAGAGCAGATACTTGCTCGCCTGAGCCAAGGAAACGCTGCGATAAACGCATTCAACACATTGTTGGACAAGAGCCGATTTCAAATGATCATCTTGGATGAGCAACTTCATCCGCTGTATCACAATATGATCGCCACCGACCTTTTCAAGTACGTTCAGGACCCTAATAAGTACAATACCTTAAAGCCCGATCTGCTAAGACAAATTCGTGGTGCTCCGGATGCACAACAAAGCAACCATCTGAATGCGATGCACGCCTTGGACTTTTCAGACGAAAATGGGGCGCAAGTTTATGTGCGAACAATCCAAAGCCAAGTGACGGGAGCCGGTCAGCCAACGGTTTTCCACATACTAATGGTTCTGGACAAGGGTGATGGCTATGTTCAAATTAACCCTGAACTGGTTGCAGAATATGGATTAACTGAGAAAGAACAGAATGTTCTGATGCATTTAATCCATGGTGACAGTATCAAGGAAATCGCCGAACTCAGCTTTGTGACGGAGAACACCGTGCGAAGTCACCTGAAGGCAATATTTCGCAAAACTGGGACTAAGTCACAGGGCGCACTGATTAGCCTGATACTGACTCATGAGTCCCAGGTTTTGGACTCGTATTTCGACTCTGACATAACCACCGCAGCCGCTTCGAATGCGCAAAGCCATGATCGGCAAATTACGCTCTCCGACGGGCATACAATCGCGTATTGTGACTATGGCCCAGAGGACGGAGAGCCCATGATTCTGTTCCACAGCGGTTTTGGATCCCGACTGGCTATTCCCCCGGGATACGAAGAAATATGCGCCCGTCACAATAAGCGCATTATTGTTCCAGACCGTCCCGGTTTAGGTAAGACGTTATTTATTGAAGGTCACCCTGATCAATGGAACGCGCAACTCAATGAGTTCGTGGAAAAACTTGAACTAAATGACTATACCGTCATCGGCAGCATTATTGCCTGTCAAATGGCGATGAGTTTTGCTGCACAGGCAGACGATAAGTTGACACGCCTGATACTGACGTCGCCGGTATATCTCAATACTGATAAAGATGCAGACTACTTAACGGAAATATTGGCGCCTGCCGCAAAATACGTAAAAATGTCGTCGGAGTTTGCCAAGGAAATTTATACACTTTGGTTAAAAGCCATTACGCTTAACTTGGACGCGCATTACCCTGCCATGTTGGCGGACAGTGTTGGCAGTGCCGAGCGAGATCAGTTCCAACGAGATGGAGTTTTTCAGTTACTCACCGACGTATTTAAGGAAGGTGCTCGGCAAAGTCTTGACGGAATTCTTAATGAGATGGCGTATTGCATGACGCCGCTTAATCTCGATCTAAGTCAGTTTAAAATACCCGTTATTATTTGGTATGGAACTGAAGACAAGCGTATTACTCGCGAAGGTGTGGAGACCATTTTTAATGACATTCCAGATCATCAACTACATATTCGAGAAGGCTACAGCGAGCACATTTATTATTCCTTGTTTGAAGAAATTATTACCTCTTAGGTTTTGGCAAACTGTGGAGTCGATTTGATAAGAAAAAACCGGGGCTTATCTGCCCCGGTTTTGTCTAACGTGATTGTTCTATCTTAGAACAATCACTTCATTTTGAGATAAGCTCAATTGAGCTTGACCCCCCACGACGGTCACTGTGTCGTTACCGACCAAACTGTTGTAAGTTGCATCGGTTAAACCCAGCGCGCTCACTGTGATGGTAGTAGCCGGCCCCTTATTCACGGCGACCAGAACTGTGTCGTTTCCTTCGATTCGTTCAAATACCAATACGTCAGCATTAACCCACTTTTGCACGTAAGAGCCTCTAGCCACAGCGGCGCTGTTTTTGCGAAGGTCTGCAAGACTCTTGATCATTGTAAAGGCAGCGGTCGTCTGAGAGAAGGAAGGCATTTGTTCACGGTTATAAGGATCATGTCCGACTTCGCCGTCACCGTTCGCCGTAAACCAAGTGGAATTTTGCTCCGATCCATAGTAGATCGTCGGAATGCCTGGTAGGGTCATCACCAGAGCCATACCTAAATTCTGTCTGGCATCAGCAAAACCCTTTGAATATCCTTTGCCTGGTCGCTTCTTGTTAACCAGTCCGTTGGTCTGTAAGTAGACAGACGTTCGCGTTGCATCGTGATTATCTAAGAAAATCGGTTGCCAGTCCTCGCGGTTGTTCATAGCCCCCGCACGAGCCTCTATTAACCCATTCAGGTCGATCATGGAGATGTCATCAGCCACCGCATTTTCAATGGCATCTCGGAGTTTGAAATCCAGTAGTACTGAGCCACGGCCTTCGTTAAGAAAGGTCAAACTATCAGCATTGCCAACGCCTGCATCAAACCATTCACCGAATATGTAAACATCCGGATTGTAGGCTCGCATCTCGGCAGTGAATCTATTGATGAAGTTTGGCTCAATATGTTTGATAGCATCAATTCTGAAGGCATCTACTCCATGGTCGATCCACTTTTTAGCGGCATTGATCAGATACTCGTCGACAACGCTGTTAGCGTTAACACCATGATTGAAGTCAGTTAGGTTGAATAAGGTTTTATTGGTCGTTGCAAACCTATCATCGTACTCTTCATTGCAGGTTGTGTTGGGGTCGTTATCGTAACAATCCGCAATCGCGCCATTCTGGTGATAGTAAATACTGCTGTCCTTATCAGCTAGAAACGTACCCTCTTGATATAGAGCACCAAACTCATATTGGTCATCTTGATTGCTGTGATTCAGAGCGATATCCAAAATCAATTTCATGCCACGTGCCTCTAGGGCAGCATCAAGTTGGTCTACCAGTGCCCAATCGCCAACATGCTCATCCACCTCGAAAAAGTCACGCCCCCAATAACCGTGATAAGCGCCTTCGTTACCGGTTTGATCGACGTTGTCATTCAGTGGAGTCACCCAAACTGCGGATACGCCCAATGCCTCTAAGTAATCAAGATTGTCTATTAGACCTTGAATGTCACCGCCCCAATATTTCTTCCAATCAAACAGATCGCCAGCGGCTTTTGCGGTGGATGTGGCGCCGGGGTTGTTGCCATTATCATTAGAGGTATCACCATTGGCAAAACGGTCTAAGAAAAGAAAGTAAATGGTGCGATTGCGAAAGTCATCACCCGCTACCTGACCGCCTTCACAATTGGGGCCCAGTCCATCTTCAATGGATTTGATTGAGTCGGTGGTGCTATCAATGATGACCCTGGCGTGTCCAAATGCAACCGTGACATCCGCAGCTGGAAAAGCGTCACTTCCCCAACCTCCGTCTGGATCAACCTTGAACCTGGGCCCACCATTGGCGTCTCCGCCCGCAAAATCAACACAAATTTCATAATCATTCGTGCTGCCAATCTGGCTAAATAGGGTTCCTTCAGCCCAGCCATTGGGAGTGCCCCTAAGATGATAAATTGTTTCAGTCGTGCCGCCACAGTCAGGCCCAAGGCCATCTTCAATGGACGATATGGTGTCCGTGGTTCCATCCACTGTGATGCGTGCGTAGCCAGTACTGACCACGTAATCGGCTGCCGGGAAGGCATCGCTACCCCATCCGCCATTCGGGTCAATTTTAAACCGAGGACCTCCGTTGGCGTCTCCACCAGTAAAATTGATGCACGCCTGGTAGTCATTGCTTGTGCCAACTCGAGTTAACAAAGTGCCTTCGGACCACGCATTTGGGGTGCCGCGAAGGTGGTAAACTTTATCGCCGCCAGGCCCGGATAAATCGTGAGTAGACGACGATACAATGGCGTAGTCTTTGGTGTCGGTATAAAACTCGATATCAACCGTTCCAGTTGTCGCTGGAATGTTCCCGCCAAACAATCCGTCAACGCCGTAGTTCTCTGACCAATCACCAAATCGATCAATTTTGAAGGCGCCACCAGCACCAAATGTCACGTCATCGGCGACAACAGTATTGCTACCAATATCAATCATTTCATCGGCACTCCAAGCGTTTTGGGTGCCACGAATAAACCAGTCTGCGTAGACTGGAGCACTTAGCCCTATGCTTAGGGCCGAAGCGCTGACAACAAGTGAGAATGTTTTCACTGTGAGTTCTCCGTATGTGTTGGGTATAGTTAGGCTTGCATTGGCCTAGTGGCCAAGCAAAAGCTCCACCAATCGCGTAAGTAGGGATACGATTGGTGCTCTTCAAACCATTGATCTGATTATAGTTTTCAGATTTAGATTTCAAGAGGAGCCAGAGTAGAGAATGAGTGTGACGAACAGCAACTGTATGAATACGTATTCAACACACAGATATGTGATCATGGCCATGAATACGTATGCAGGGTTGTTGCTAATGAGTTGTCGGTCACTAGTGACAGAAAATGAACGACAATCTGCAGCTCATGCTTTCGTAAACGGTGTCATAATAAAATTGATCTCACGGTCTTGAATGGATAACCGTATCTAAAACACCAACCACGTAGGATTTACTTGCAATGACTGACTCAAATTTTCCCAAGGGCTATGAACCGCAAACGGTCTGGACATGGGATGCCGAGAATGGCGGCCAATTTGCTAACATCAATAGGCCTGTGTCTGGACCGACACATGATAAAGAGCTGCCGAGTGGCCAACACCCATTTCAGCTCTATTCACTCGCAACTCCTAATGGCGTCAAAATTACCGTTATGTTCGAGGAGTTGCTCGCTGCCGGACACACCACTGCCGAATATGACGCTCATTTGATTCGCATCACAGAGGGTGATCAGTTTGGAAGTGGCTTTGTTGATGTTAACCCCAATTCCAAGATACCGGCTCTAATAGACCAGTCAGGTTCCGAACCAATTAGAATTTTTGAATCCGGGTCAATCTTGCTGCACTTAGCCGAAAAATTTCAGGCCTTCTTACCGACTGATGTAGCAGGTCGTGTCGAGACACTTAACTGGCTATTTTGGCAAATGGGCAGCGCTCCGTATTTGGGTGGTGGTTTCGGACACTTTTATTCCTACGCACCCATTAAAATCGAATATTGTATTGATAGGTTCACGATGGAAGTGAAGCGCCAATTAGACGTGCTAGATCGACAGCTCGAGAACAACCAGTTTATTGCTGGTGATGATTACTCGATTGCCGACATTGCGATATGGCCTTGGTACGGCGCCCTAGTATTAAATCAAGTCTACTCAGCAGCCGAATTTTTGGATGCGAATTCATATACCAACTTGATGCGATGGGCTAAAGAAATTGCTGAAAGGCCGGCGGTCAGAAAGGGCATTATGGTGAATAGAGTCTGGGGCGACCCCAGCGGTCAATTGCCAGAGCGTCATGATGCCAGTGACTTTGAGTTACGTACCATGGATAAACTCAAACAGGAATAAATCGCTCAAAGTTTCACTGAATTGGCTGCGCTTATTCAGTTAGTTTGATTTTTTTCCACGTTTTTTTGAGGCAGCCCTCAGCGCTGCCTCAAATGCAATGCTTGCCCAGTGTCGCGCCCGCTCGGGATCATCGAATATCTCTTCCGGCGCTTTGAAGTAGGACATTTTATATTCCTTGCCGTTCTTGTCGTAAGAAAACGCCTCGGACCCTGCGGCGTCAAACTCACTATGGTTTTGGGCATCGCATTTCAAATAGAGTTCGTCATCGGCAACCAGCCCGAACATTAAGCCTTGGTGATATATACCCCATCCGCCAAACATTTTACGTGTGGTCAGATCACCAAACTCTGAAAATACTTCGTGTAAGTAGCTGACGAACTCACTCATTGGCCGCTATTTTGCTTCGAGTTTGTCGAGTTCCTCGGCAAACATTTTCTGCAATTCTTCCGATGAGTACTTAAACTGCTGAGTTTGATTTTGCTGCGCAATCTTAGACATGCTGCGTCGTAATGTGGCTTGTGCTTGCCGCTCAATGGGTACAACCATGTAGCGCCGTTTTGGTTGGTCGCTACTCATGATGTCCAATGCCGCTTCTGCCACAGGTAATGGATCCGCACCTTCGAGAACTTTATCAAGACCGGCTAACATGCCTGCACGATCCGGAGCATAACGTGTGTCTTCATTCCAGTAGTTGCTATCGACGATTCGTTTCTTTGCGGTCTTTCCGATATTAGAAGCATAGCTACCGGGTTCAATGACACTCACCGAGACTCCGAATCTTTCCATTTCCTCTGCCAACGCATCGGTAAAGGCTTCCACGGCGTGTTTGCTCATCGCGTATTGACCAAACATGCTGTTGCTAATGGTTCCGGCAATTGATCCGGTGGTGGCGATTCTTCCTTTGCTCTCAATAATCATCGGTGCAAACGCTTGCAGCACACGATAGGGTCCCACCACGTTGACATCTAGTTGGTATTCAAGCTGCTCAGCTGGAGTTTCTATCATTGGACCAAACACAGCCACACCGGCGTTATTAATTAGTCCATACAATCCACGATTACCCGCTTTCACTTGTTCAACGGCAGCAGCAATTTCTTCCGGCTTGAGTACGTCCATTTTGATCGCCTCTACATTTTCCATGGCGTCTAGACGTTTCAGGTCGTCTTCTTTACGCGCCGTGGCATAAACGAAAAAGCCATTATCGCTCAAAAGTTCGGTCATTTTTTGGCCCAAACCCGAGCTCGCTCCGGTGACCAACACGGCCTTTTGTTCTTTCTCGGCGAGCACGCTTGTGGAGAAACACACAATTGTGAACAGTAATAATAGTTTGATCTTTTTCATGTTCATTCCTGATTGAGTTTGAATGCGCTAAGCTTATCACTTAACCATGCCGAGTGTTCACAACCATTCAACCGCTACCATTGAGGAACTCAATATGAAGTCAGTCCTATTTTCGCCTATCACTTTGCCTAATGGTGTGGTTGTTAAAAACAGGATATGTAAGGCGGCAATGGAAGAGAATATGGCGGAATATGGTCAGGTGCCTGGCTCCAGCCTAGAGACCCTGCATCGAAAATGGGCGAATGGAGGAGCAGGTCTTATATTGACTGGAAATGTGATGGTGGCTCCAAATGCTCTGACCGGAGCCGGTGGAGTTGTGCTGGAAGACGATAGAAATCTGGCGATGTTCCAAAAGTGGGCTGAAGCAGGCACACAAAATGGGGCTCAATTCTGGATGCAGATTTCTCATCCCGGTCGACAGATCTACGCAAATTTGGAGGAGCAAGCCTTATCGCCTTCCGACGTTGCTTTAGATTTGGGCAGTTTTTCAAAAATGTTCGCTCAGCCTAGAGGCTTAACGGAAGCTGAGATAGAAGACATCATTGAGCGATTCGCAACAACCGCGAGACTTGCTGAACAAGCGGGGTTTACGGGTGTCGAAATCCATGGAGCTCATGGATATTTAATCAGTCAATTTTTGTCGCCTTTGGTGAACAGAAGGGAAGATAAATGGGGTGGTAGTCTTGAAAATCGATCTCGGTTTCTACTCGAGATTGTGCGAAGAGTCCGCTCGTCAGTGAGTCCAGAATTTTGCGTCGGTGTAAAACTCAATTCAGCCGACTTTCAAAAAGGTGGTTTTGATTCGAATGATGCCAAGTGGGTGGTAATTGAATTGAATAAACTCGATTTGGATCTGATTGAATTATCGGGTGGATCTTATGAGAGTCCAGCGATGCAAGGCAATCCAGCCGATGACAGCACAGGTCGAAGAGAGGCCTACTTTATTGATTTTGCTAGGCAAATAGCTGAAATTTCGGACGTGCCCATTATGGTAACTGGCGGTATAAGACGTATGTCTGTCGCAGAAGAAGCGCTTGTCAAAGACGCCGCCTTACCTGCAGTGGATATGATCGGAATCGCTACAGCATTAGCGTATCAACCAGAGCTTCCGAATCACTGGCAGAATGGCAACAGTCTGGAGGTCGAAATCCCAGAGATTAGTTGGAAAAATAAAACATTGGCGGCTCTGGCTACGATGGCGCTTACCAAATATCAATTGAAACGGCTTTCCCAAGGTAAAAAAACTAGGCCTAAGGCCAGCCCAGTTCTAGCAATCTTACGAGATCGAATTAAAGTTGCTAAGCAGGTTAAGCGCTATAAGAAATGGCGTGCCGCAGGTGGCTAGTGATGTGGTTCAAAAAGCTTGAAAACGCCAGAGACGAAGCCAAGGATAAAAATGTCTCTACCTATCTTCAGTTGGCGACATTCGATGCGACTTATGGAGTTTCAGTGAGAACCATGGTGTTCAGGGGCTTTTCAAAGGATTATCGATTTCTTAATTTGGCAACCGACCAGAGAAGTAGCAAATTAAGGGGAGTGCTACAGGACAGTCGAGCGCAAATCGTCTGGTACTTAACCGATGCTCGAATGCAGTTTCGGTTCTCTGGCCACGTAACCGTAATCTCATCGATCAACGCAGATCAATCCGAGAGAAATGAGTTATGGAATGGTCTTTCAATCAACACCAGACTCAGTTTTTTCGCAGACGCTGGCGGATACTGTGATGAAAACGCAAATAAGTTGGCCGAGTTTGGTCCGCCACCGGATTCCTTTGTGCTGCTTCAACTTAGTATTTCTGAAGTTGAATTATTAGATCTAAATACTCAGCCACACTCTAGGTTGAAATATACCTTGCATGGACAGGCTTGGTCGCCGCGGACAATTGATTTGAACTAGATTCTTTTCCCAACCGAGCCGATGTACTGACTTTTGCAAATCTCAGTGCTTGATAGGCGAGCTACTGGAAGCGCCTCCGAGGATCGCAGCGAACGCTTTGATTCGATTAGCTAAAGAATCAGTTTCCAGTAACATTTGTTTTTCATCTGTGCTAATCGGTAGCACGTTTATTAAGCTCGATGATAAATCGTGAATACTAAGTTTCTCAAAGAGCTCCCAATCAGCTTCCATTTCATGGCTTTCCATGTAGCTCTTAAGGGCTCCTAAAAATGCCTCCTGAGTCATTGCATTGGGTTCTTCTTGAGCTTCATAGTCAATTTCAAATCCGCTCCAGTCTGGCATTACAACGCGATATCCTCGGGTGCTCGGTAGTTCCTCTATGAGGCTAAACCGACAAACTCCCGTCAATACTATCTCAATGCGTCCATCTGGCGTTTCGGAATAATCGGTTATTCGACCAGCACACCCGATGCTAAAAGTAGGAGGCCGATCGATCTGTGCGATAGACCCTTTTTGAGGTAAAGGCTGAATCATACCGATCAAGGCATCGGTCTTAAGCGCGTCGCTGATCATATTCAAATATCTAGGTTCGAATATGTTTAGAGGTAACCTTCCAGAAGGTAACAACATAGCATTCGGCAATGGAAAAATGGGCAGCGAATTTGGAAGCTTGTCGAAAGCGGGGGTGAAAGGGCTAAGTATTCTTTTACTCATAGTACGCGTCCAATTATGTGCCTAGCTCCAAAGAAACATCAAAGCGTTCAGCGTACTCGCGTAGCAAATCGAATAATTCCTGTCGTTTACTCGAAGTCTCTATGGTTTTGTTGCTTAAATGAGTTGAATGCGGCTCTCGGTCCAGCCAAAACAAGCCAGAGCATTTTGCCGCTTCAGTAGCACAGGCCAGCCATACTATCGTATCAGCGCCTTGCTCTGCAGAGCGCAGTGTTAGCTGCATCAGCTTATTAAATTCTGGAAGGCTCTTCTCTACGCCGGGAGTCTTAGCCCAGCCTGGATGCATGCTGTGGACAATAATATTGTCATCGGCCCAATGCTTTGCCCAAAATTCTCCCGCCATCACTAATCCGCGTTTGGAACGAGCATAGGCATCCGCTCCGGAGTATTTGCCTTTGTATGATTCTAAATTAGAAACCGATATTCGTTTGGCATACATCCCGCCAGAAGAAACGTTGATCACTCTCGCTTGTTCTGCCTTTGCCAATAATGGCTTTAGTAATTCAGTAAGGATCACAGGCCCAAGGAGTAGTAGGGCAAAAGAGGCTTCTAAGCCTTCTGGCGTTTCTCTGCGTGGATTAAGCAAAGCCCCAGCATTGTTGATCAATACGTCTATCGCTTGGCCCCTTTTGTTTAGGCGATCAGCCAATTCCTTGATTTGTTCGATATCCGATAACTCGGCAACTTCAGCTCGGATCAGAGTGTTGCCGCTGCGTTCGATGAGTTCGTCTTTCAGCGCATTTACCTTCTCTTCGTTTCTAGCCACAAGTGTCAAATTGGCTCCTCGCTCGGCAAGATCCCTCGCGGTGGCCAGCCCCAAGCCAGAGGTGGGCCCAGTGATCACGATGTGCTTGCCTTCCATGTTGGCAGTAACAGGTTTCCAATTTTTACAGGTTAACTGATAGCCGTACTTAGTAAAACCTGCCAAGCCAGGTAATACCAGCTTGTCAGCAAAAGACTTGGAAAGACCCAGTTTGGGAACGTCATTATTGTCTTCCAATGCTGTGGCCAGATCTTGAATGGTTTTTCTCCCTGCTTTTACGATAGCTGGTTTAAGTAGCTGAACGATTTTTGCGGTAGGTCCCGTGAATTCGATGTTTGCTTGCCATATAACATGGCAGCCAGAGTCCGCTTCCGAAATCGTTACCGTGTCGACCGCGGTAAAGTTTGGAGCCTTGCCGACAAGCACGGCATGCCTTGGTGAATCGAATTCGGTTATTTCATAGCTAATGGGTATCTTCCTAAGCCCCATGGAATAAACGAGATTGAATAGGGATCCAATGCCAATCTTGCCTTTTGAAGCCTTTTTACTTGAGACTATCGTGTGATCCCATTCGCTGATACGTGCAAAGTCCGTGATATAGGCAAAAGCATCTGCCGCCGACCTTGGGCAATCAAACTCCTCTCGCATTGAAAGCTGATATGTCATTTTGTCTCTTACCTTTATTGGTTCTCGTTTGTATCGTATGCCGAAGAAGCGTGAATTATTGAATTCGTTGCTTGGCGACCCAATCGAAAAAGCGCTCTAATTCGATGTCGGATTTTAGAGCATCTAAAGAACGATACTGCTTGGCTAGCGTCATTTCGTCAAATTTGCGATGAATTCCTGAGTGGCAGGTTCGACAAAGATCGATGCCGAGATTCAATTCTTGCCTGCTGAAATTTTTCTTAAAATGAGCCCTCCGATGCACCTTTCTTGGTATCAAATGATGAAACGTCAGATTGGTTATTCGTTGACAGGTAGGGCATTCACCGTGTTTGGTTTTCGGCATATAAGTTTACGTTTCCTCGATGAATTAAGTGTAACATCTGCTACGTCGTCAATTCGTTCCATTAGGAATCCAAAAAGCAAAGCCCTGTGATCCCTCTTGTAGCCCACCCAGCTTACAGCTATGACTTTCCCTCACGGCATCGGTTCCCAATGCAGAAGTTTCGATTTCTGGTTGAGTATTTGACCCACCAGTCGGTCATTGGTGAATCGAATTTAATCAGACCCGGTAAAGCCAGAATGGATGTTTTGATGCAAGCTCATTGCTCTCGTTATCTGGAAAATTTTATCCAAGGTCAGTTGACGGATAAAGAGCTTCGTCGTTTAGGCCTTCCTTGGTCAGAAGGCTTGGTAAAGCGAACGCTTATTTCCCCGAGCGGGACATTACTGACGGCACAATTGGCTCTTACTAACGGTGTAGCGTGTCACTTAGCGGGTGGTACACACCACGCACACTATGACTTCGGTTCCGGGTATTGTGTGCTAAACGATCTTGCCGTTGCTGCCAAAACCTTGCTTGCGCAAGCTAAAGTCAGATCTATTTTGATTCTTGATTGTGATGTACATCAAGGGGATGGCACGGCCGCGATTCTGAAGGATGAACCAAGGGCAGTCACCTGCTCATTGCACTGTGAAAAGAACTTTCCGGCGCGTAAACAAAAAAGTGATATCGATGTGGCTTTGAGGCCTGGAGTTACGGATACCGAATATCTTCTGACCTTAGAACGAGAGCTCAGCACTGCAATAGATCGCTACCGGCCTGATTTGATAATTTACGATGCTGGTGTTGATGTGTACGAGGGAGATCCGTTGGGGATGCTTTGTCTGAGCTTAGATGGCATCCGAGCAAGAGATGCTTTGGTGCTCGAGACGGCTTTATCTCACGGCATTGCAATCGCGACCGTAATTGGTGGCGGATATGATAAGGATGAGCAAGCTTTGGCAAAAAGACATGCAATCGTGGTGGAGGAGGCGCACCGCTGCTATTTGCAATTTGCCTCTTGAATTATTTTCGACGGTATTTTCTAAGTCGATTTATTTCTCGTTTATGTTCCACAGCCATCTGCGGCAGCACAAAGTATCTAGCCACAGCGATGAGTAACAACACAACACCCAATGGAGCCATGTTTTTTATCATTAAGGATGCCGCCACCGATATCAAAATAAAGGTGTATTCTAGCCCAATCACGAGGCTTTTCCGGCTTTTGGGAATGGTGAACGACGTGCCACATTTTTCACACGTGACACGTTCGTCGTGAATCATAAAAATAACGCCTAAAACAGACAGGCCTCTTTGTGAGCACGTCGGACACTTTTGCATTACTTCTTAGAGTCCAACCAATCTGTTATCAACGACTCGAGAACGGACAATGGTATCGCACCGTTTTCAAGAACCTTGTCATGGAACTCTCTGATGTCAAAGTCTTTACCCAGCTGAGCTTCGGCCTTAGCGCGTAGTTCTCTGATCTTAAGTTCGCCTGTCTTGTAGGCCAAGGCTTGTCCGGGCCAGGTGATGTACCGATCTACCTCAGAGACGATGTTATTCATAGAGAGCCCCGAATTCTCTGCCATATAGTCAATGGCTTGCTGTCGAGTCCATCCCTTGCTGTGAAGTCCGGTGTCAACGACCAGGCGACAAGCTCGCCACATTTCATAGGAAAGACGGCCAAAGTTTGTGTACGGGGTTTGATAGAAGCCCACTTCAAGGCCTAGTCGTTCGCTGTAGAGTGCCCAGCCTTCCACGAACACAGTTTGTCCACCGAACTTACGAAACATGGGTAAGTCAAGCTCTTGCGCCAATGCGATTTGTAAATGGTGTCCGGGAACGGCTTCGTGCAGCGACAGAGCCTCTAACTGGTAAAGCGGCCTAGTGTCCAAGAGGGTGGTGTTAACGAAGTAAAAGCCCGCTCGCGACCCATCACCCGCTGGGCGCTGATAATAAGCGGTTGTGGTTTTCTCAGCGATATCTAACGGGATTTCTTTTAGGCCGTACGGCATACGCGGCAATTTTCCGAATAGCTTTGGCAATTCGCCGTCCATTTTTTTCGAAATAGTGGCTACCTCTCGCATACGCTCTTCGGCAGTCTTTGGATAAAAATCTGGATTGGTTTTAAGGTATTCGAGCCAGTCAGCAAAGCTGCCCTTGAAATTGGCTTGTTTGATCACTTCATCCATTTCAGCTCTGATGCGGGCCACTTCAGAAAGTCCGACCTGATGTACATCATCCGCTGATTGATCAGTAGTCGTATAAAACCTAACTCGATAGTCGTAGTATTTGTCGCCTCCAGGAAGGCTGTTAGTGCCAACTTTTTTGTTGCAGTTAGGCGCGTACTTGGACTTATAAAAATCTTCAAATTTCGCAAAAGCAGGAATGACTTTCGTTTCGACGTGCTCTTTCGCTTTGGACTTCAGTTTTTCAAAAGTGGCGTCATCTACTGTGGCAGGTTGCTTAGTGAACGGCTGCATGAAAACGCTTTGCATGGGGTCAGCTACGACGTGTGTGCTAATGGAGGTCTCGTAGCCCTCCATCGGTTTGCAGGGCTGCACCCATCCGGCGTCCAGCCCTGTTTGAATGCGCTGCGTTGCCCGATATAAATATTCAGGCATCCTTTCAAGTCTGGATAAGTAGCTCTGGTAGTCACGTTCGTTAAAGAATGGCAGCCTTCCAACCATGGATGTCAAGCTAAGATGCGGGCCGCCTCGATTGGTCATGATCATGTATCGACCGCCATGTTCGGCTGCCTCAACCTGATTTTGCAGATCAAGCTTGAGTAACTGAAAGTTGAGCTGGCTCTGAGCTCCCAAGTCGCTCTTTTTGATTTTTGAGAGTCTTTCAAGAAAGTATTGGGCTTTATCCACGTTCGCCTGGTATGCCTCAAGCGACGGGTCCGATAAAAGACTGTCGTAGTCTCTGACTCCTAAGCTAGTGGCAAAAGTCGGGTTAACGCTAAGAGTGTGGTTCCAGTGATCATCTAGAAGGGATTGAAATTTTGATTCAGACGAACTTTGATTGGCTCCGGCTACATGTACGAGGAGTAAAAAAGGCAGGGAAAGGGCTAGAAATTGGGGCCTAAATTTATTTTTTTTCATTATGCATGGAGCCATTTGTTAAAACTTGGCTCCATGCTATCACTTCATATTGTAAGTTGCCTAGGTAAGCGAAGAAGTATAGGGCTAGAACAAACAGCTTTCCTTTTTACTCAACATCGCTGAAGGAAGCCTTTTAACCGCATGCATTACTCTGTCAACGTCGTGCTCAGTGCTGGCTTTTGCTCCTACCAAGTCAACGACGGTTACTTCAACGGTGACACCGTTTGGTAAAACGGCGATCATGCAGTCGTTCTCTGGGTTGCTTAAAATTTTCATCTTCGACTCCGTGTCTTGATCCGCATTCTTAGTGTTGCGGTATCAAATTAGTTGTGCTCATTTCGATGTTCAGGATTCTATTTGTTTTGATATGCCCAGGCTTCACCCAAATGAATGAAATTGACTGTCCAGAGGCGTTCAAGCTTTGCTATGATCGAGCGCTCGGCATTTGATCTGATAGATAATAATGAACACTCCACGCTGCTCATCTGCTTTCTTGCTTCGTCCTTTTAGCAAACCATCTGGCGCTGGCAGAGCTATCGCTTTCGTCTGTTTGTTAGTCAGCCTTAACTTAAAAGCTCAAGTCACTGGTGATGTGATCTCCATTGGCAACAGCCTTACAGCAGGGTTGCAGGGTGATAGTCGTGGTGTCATTACCTGCGCGGCGCAAGGCAATCGAGTTGTTCGCGCTGATGATCAACCTAGTTGTCGTGGCAATGGAGTGGATGGTGTCGGAGGTTGGCAGCCAAGGCTAAAGAGCTTGCTCGAGGTTAGAGTCTACAATTATGGCAACTCCAGTGAGGTAACTTCTCAAATGGCAGCGCGACTACCGGGCCATATGACCAGTAGGTCGAGTCAGTTCGTGCTTATTATGGGTGGCACTAATGACGTGATACGTGGAGTTTCACGATCTACCATCATCGCGAATCTTTCAACAATGGTTAGGGCAGCATATAGTGACGGGAGAGTTCCTATCGTCGCGACCGTGCCTCCATTAATTGGCGGGAGATTTAACTCATCAAACGGCGGCATCATTCAGTTGAATGCGGAAATACTGACCATGACCAACGACTTTCCAGAGCTTGTTGTGGCCGATATGTACTCACTGCTGGAACCGAATTGGGCTCAAAACAATTCCGGAGACACCATTCATTTGGGGGCATTGGGGAATCAAATTGTTGCCGATGCGTGGCTTGCGGCAATCCAAAAAGCCGTGACGCCCGAGCCAAGTGTGGACATTACGCCAATTTTACAATTGTTATTGGATGAATGAATCGTCGATGAGCTCAATTGAGATACCGTACTCGGAAGCCTGTGAGCGAAATAAAGACCCCATTCTAAGGGTCATGTCAGATCTTCTGGATAAAGTTGAGTCGGTACTCGAGATAGGCTCCGGGACTGGGCAGCATGCGGTGTATTTTGCTAGTGAAAAACCGCATTTAATCTGGCAGACCAGTGATCAGTCAGATTATTTAAATGGCATAGAGGCTCAGTTATCAGTTGCTGGTGTTGCTAATGTTCTTCCGCCAATTCAGTTAGATGTCAACCAATCAAGCTGGGATGCCCAAGGTCGAAAGTTTGACCTGGTTTATACGGCAAATACCTTCCACATAATGAGGCAAGAAGATGTCGAGGCGTTCTTTAGGGGACTAAAGCAGGTTGCATATAACGAATCGGTATTGGTCATCTATGGCCCGTTTAAGATCAACGGACAATTTACTAGTGAGAGCAATTTAGCGTTTGATCAACGCCTTCGAGCTCGCGGGGTAGGCTCTGCGATTAGAGATTTAGAGTGGGTGGAAAACCTTGCTAGGGATGCTGGTTTTCGTCTTGAGCATAATCATTATATGCCTGCCAATAACCAGTGTTTGATCTTTCATCATGACACTTAAGGTCATTGATTCAGTACTCTCAGATCGAGGTTCCAAGTACGCGGTCAGTGGCTCGCAAGCGACTAGCAAGAAAGAAGCTCAAAGATTGGTGAAAGAGTTATGTAAGGTCAAGAAGTTTGCCAAGGCCACACACAATAGCTGGGGTCTGATTACTCAAGATGGCACGCAAATTAAGCAGGACGATGGAGAAGGTGGTGCTGGTGCGATTATCCTAAAGATGTTGAATGAGCGCGGTCTGAAGGATCATTTAGTCATAGTGACTCGTTGGTATGGTGGCGTGCATCTTGGCGGTGACCGATTTAGACATGTCAAAGCTTGCGTTAGTCGGTATTTCGAGGAAGTCGGCCAGAAAGTCTAATGAACGTTGGCGTGGCGTTTTGCTTGAATTTAGAGGATTTGTCGTCATAAGCAAGTATACAAGCCTAATAAAAAGCGGTTAGTTCAACGTTGATCGCGGGCAAATTTTGTATCCAGAGGAGACTAGTCTATGACCCAAGTGGCCGACTCAAGCGCAAATTTTGTGACCTGCGCGGGTGTGACTAAACGGTTTGGTCCAACGACCGCGTTGGATAATGTCAGTTTCGAGATAGGTGCTGGCGAGATAGTGGGTTTGATCGGCCCCAATGGCGCAGGTAAATCCACACTTCTCAAAGCCATGATGGGCTTGTTGCGTTTTCAAGGATCGCTTTCTGTGTTTGGCCAAAACCCCATGGCGAATCGCAAGTCGTTGCTCAAAAGAATGAGTTATATTGCTGATGTAGCTTCCTTGCCGACATGGATGAGGGTCGACGATTTACTTGCATTTGTTGCCTCAACACACCCCCAGTTCGATAAAGCTAAGGCCGCGGAGTTACTCGAAGCCACACCAATCAGGCTGGAGTCGAAGATAGGTGAGCTGTCTAAGGGTATGAAGACCAGGCTACACCTATGCGTAATCTTGGCTATTAATACAGACTTTTTGGTGCTCGACGAGCCCACCTTGGGCTTGGACGTATTGGTACGACGTGAGTTCCAGGACCGTTTGGTGGAAGACTACTTTTCTCAACAACGAAGTATTTTGATTACGACCCATCAGATCGACGAAGTAGAGAGCATATTGACCAGAGTGCTGTTTATTAAAGATGGAAGAATCACCATGGATGTTCGCAAATCGGAGCTTAAAAGAGATTACGTCAAGTTATTGGTCAAAGGTTCGGCGGTGATTAGCGATCCGGGTTTGGAGCCGATCTATCAACGAAAGTTACCGGATCACACTGAGTTGATTTTTAAGGGTGCAGACGAATCTAAGCTGCAACAATATGGAGAGCTGGTGACTCCGACATTAGAAGACTTATTCGTTGCCACGAACTCATAAGGGGGGATCATGAATTCATTTATCGCACTATTAAAACGCGAAGCCTTGGAGCATAAAAATTTATGGAAGGTCCCTGTTATTTTGCTGGGCATTGCAATTTTAGTCAGACTGGCATTCAGCTTCGGGAATCTCTCAATCAGTATCGACGTACCAAACGCATTCAATTTCGAAAGCACCTTGGACTCGGTACTGCAAACAGCAGTAGGAAAAACACTGAGCGGTATCAATTCAATGATCACGTTGGTGATGTTCTTGGTAGCTATCTTTTATTCCCTATCCAGCTTGTTCGATGAGCGCCAAGATCAAAGTGTATTATTTTGGCGATCATTACCCATATCCGATACGGAAACCATCTTAAGTAAACTAGCCACCGCTCTGGTAGTTGTGCCGGTCATTATCGTGGCATTGCAGTCCGTGGTCGCCATTGTGTTCTTAGGATTTAATGGTTTTACCTATCTTGCTGCTTACCTATCAGGCGCTGTCATCAAGCTGGGTGAAATCTTGCTTTGGTCCATGTTACCCGTGATTTCATGGTGTCTATTGTGCTCTCAAATTGCTAAGAAAAACCCATTCTTACTGGCTTTCGTGACTCCGATCATCTTTATGTTGGTGGATAATTTGTTCTTGAATGGCTGGGTTAGCGAAACCTTTGTGATCAATAGATTAACTGGGGTTGATGAGCACTCGTTCGCTTTGATGCTTTGGGGAGTATTATTCTCGGCAGCCTGTTTGGCTTTTGCCATCGCTAAACGTGGTGAGCGCTTCTAGTTAATCTAACCTTAGGAAAAAAGATGAGCCATCATCTCGCTCAAATTAATATCGCTAAATTCCTCAGACCAGCAGAGGATCCGGTCAACGATGACTTTATGAACAATCTGGATAGGGTTAACGTGCTCGCAGAGCAAAGCCCAGGTTTTATTTGGCGTCTTGTCGGCGAGGGTGATGATGCCACGGATATTAAGGCCTATCAAGACCCAAATATCATCGTCAACATGTCGGTTTGGGAGAGCGTAGAAAGTCTCTCAGCTTTTGTGTACCGAAACAAGGATCATCGTGCCATGTTTCGAAGACGCCAAGAATGGTTTGACTCGATGGAAGTGTACTTCGCACTGTGGTGGGTACCCATTGGACATGAGCCGTCGGTAGAAGAGGGCAAAGCTAAGCTTGACTTGATCTCGGCTCATGGGCCAACCGAGGCGGCATTTACCTTCAAAGCGCCATTTCCTTGGCCGAAAAATGATTCGCAAAGTTAAGGCTTAGTTAAGTTTTCAGTAGCGATCTGATTTACCGTATCGAGGCGTTGTTTAACCAGGTCTAATCCCTGTTCAAGTGATATTGACTTGTCGATGTAGAGTGGTTCGTCGAATACAATAGATAGCTCGCCAAACAGTAGTGGGATAAACGATTGATCCCAACTTGAGAATTGTTTTTTCTTACTTGCATCATAGGCTAGGGCTATTATGGGAGCGCCCGTCAACTGCGCTAGTTGCACGACTCCTGGCTTTACTTCAAAAGCTGGGCCTCTAGGTCCATCGGTGGCGATCGCTAGTTCCTCTCCAGATTTCAACAGTCTGATCATTTGTTTGAGTGCCCGTACGCCTTTTTTGGAGCTCGATCCTCGGATTGGAATTTTACCGAAACTTTTAACCAGCCAAGCCATGTAATCGCCATCTCGGCTATCGGATACCAAGGTATGGACGTCGCCACCTTTACGTAACTGTGGAAGGATGAACTGTTGGTTATGCCAGCTCACAAAAACATGTCCCTTTGATTCAGCTCTTAAGGCATCGGGATGTTCCTCCCCGTAAACCCTAATCTTGGAAAACCACATAATCATTTTGAGGTACAGCCAAAATAGCGGCGCTATAAAAGCGTAAATCACAAATGAAGTCAGTTTCTTTTTTAGGCTCACGGGAATGCTGCCATGTTAAATCAATTGCGCGGTATAATACGCCCTGTTGACGGGAAGTTAAACCGCCTACATTTGATTATTTACAGACCTTAACTGTCACACTTCCATAAAGTTTATCCAAGCCAAAAATCGTGTCTTCTCCGTATCCCCCTCTACCTGTTAGGCAATTTTTAGCTCCAAAGTATTGGCCCACTTGGTGTGGATTGGCGATCGTCAAGCTTATTACTATGCTGCCCGTTCCTGTTCTGGCCGCGATGGGACACGGCTTGGGCATGATGGCCTATTATCTTGGTGCTTCAAGACGAAAGATCGCACTAAAAAATATACGCACCTGCTTTCCTGAATGGAGTGATGAAGAATGTGAGCGAGTAAACAAGGAGCACTTCAGTTACGTTGGCAAATCTGTGTTTATGGTGCCTTTTAATATGTGGGCACCTGAGCGACGACTTAAAAAAATATTGCATGTTACAGACCGTCATCATTATGACAAAGCGCTGAATGAAGGGCGAAACATCATCATTTTGGCGCCTCATTTTGTGGGTTTAGACGCGGGTGGGCTAGCAGTCTCGATTGAGCGAGACGCCATCACCATGTATCAATACGCGAAAAATACATTGATGGATGAGATTATTAAACGGGGACGAAGTCGTTTTGGCGGATTGCTGATAGAACGCAAGGACCCATTACGTAAAACCATAAAGGCCATACGCACCGGCATGCCTTTTTACTATCTGCCGGATCAAGATGCCGGTCGCAAAGGGGTTTTCGTTCCATTTTTTGGTACCCCAGCCAGTACCGTACCCATGTTGGGAAAGTTTGCCAAGATGTCAGATGCGGTGGTTATCCCGATTCGAGCCAATATGCTTCGCATGGGTAAAGGATATGAGGTTAGTTTCGGCGAGCCTTTAAAAGACTTTCCCACCGGAGATGATATTGCCGATACCACTACTATGAATCGCGCTGTAGAAGACTTGATTCGCACTATGCCGGAACAATACTTCTGGGTACACAAACGTTTTAAAACCAGACCTCCAGAAGAACAGGGTAAGTTTTACTGATGCTATCCCGTTGTCTTATTCAGAGTCCTGTAGATTCCCACCGAGTTAAAATCGGCCGTTTCTCCTAAATCGGGTACCGTACTACTATCATGGCGCGAGACTTCTACTAGGCCGGCAAGCTTGTGTGGTTTGACTCGGCTATCGGCGACGATCACATCCCCAAAGTCAGTTAAAAACTGCTGCAACAAGGGAATGTTTTCCTCATCGTAAAATACGTCGGCAATTAGCAAGAGTGCTTGTTTTTTCTCTGCAGAACTTAGGTCAAGTGAGCTGCTTACTTCGATTGATTGTCCATTAAGCTGAGCATTGTCGAAACATGCGATCAAGGCAGCGGGATCGTTATCCACGGCAATCGCACGTTTTGCCCCTGCCATCATTGCCGCAATCGCCACCACACCGGATCCTGCTCCAAAATCGACAACCATTTTGTCTTTTAGCAGGTCCGAGTTTTCAATTAAGTATCTGGCCATTACTTGACCACTCGCCCAGCAAAATGCCCAATAAGGTGGGTTATCCATCAAGCTCTCTACTTCTTCTTGGCTGAGTTGATGTTGCGGATAGTCTTCTTCGATTAAGTTTAATGAAATTTGCGGCGCTTGGGGAAGTGCTAATTGAACTAGGTTAGCAACGGGAACTTTGCGACGAAGTGTATCCAAGAGAAGCTTGTTAGAGGATGGCATTGTGTTTCCTAGCATCGTGCTATGATGCCGATCATTTTTTTGAATTGTAACGAACTATGTACGAATTGGTAGCCGCGATTAACTCTGTAATGTGGAATCACTTATTGGTGTATCTGTTATTGTTCGCGGGCGTTTGGTTTTCGATCAGACTGAGGTTTGTGCAGTTTGCTCAATTCGGACATATGTTTCATTTACTCGGCCAAAGCCGCAAATCCGATGGGTCGGGTATTACTTCATTTCAAGCCTTGTGCACCAGTCTGTCAGCAAGAGTAGGAACAGGGAACCTAGCGGGTGTGGCGATAGCAATATCGGTCGGCGGCCCCGGTGCTGTCTTTTGGATGTGGGTCATTGCTTTTTTGGGTATGGCTACGGCATTTGCCGAGAGCCTATTGGCGCAAGTATATAAGGTGCGCGATACAAATGGAGAGTTTCGAGGTGGCCCCGCTTATTACATCCAGCGCGGCGTTGGCAGTAAGGTGCTCGCTACGCTCTTTTCCATTTCACTGATGTTTGGCTATACCCTGGTGTTTAACGCCACACAAGCCAATACCATTGCTGACGCACTCAATCACAGTTATCAAATTCCTGAACTGTGGACAGGAGCAGTGATCATTGTTTTGGCTGGGCTGATTTTCATAGGGGGATTAAAGTCCATTGCCCGCTTCTCTGAGATCGTTGTGCCGATTATGGCAATGACCTTTGTGGTCACTGTTTTGTTTATAACGCTTATCAATATCTCTCAAGTGCCTTCCTTGCTTGCTGAAATCGTACTGTCAGCGTTCGGTCTGAAAGAGGCAGCGGGGGCCACCTTTGCGGTGGCTGTTCAAAATGGCATAAAACGTGGCCTGTACTCTAACGAAGCCGGAGCTGGTAGTGTTCCTCAAGCCGCAGCAGCGGCTAGCCCCAACCCGAATCATCCAGCAACTCAAGGTTATATCCAGATGTTGGGTGTTTTTATCGACACCATTGTGATTTGTACCTGTACGGCTTTAGTAATTATGTTAGGGGGGGACTATCTTGGAGTCGAGATTACCGGGATTACGATGACTCAAGATGCTATGTCTTCTCATCTCGGTAGTGCCGGCGGGCATTTTGTCGCAATATTAATCACCTTATTCGCTTTTACTTCCATTGTGGGCAACTACGCATACGCCGAGAGCAATCTACACTTCTTCCATTTAGACACCCGAATGGGTCGACTGGTTTTTACCCTAATCTTCTTAGCAATGACGTGGCTGGGAACCCAGTTGGAGTTGAAGCTAGTATGGGCCATGGCGGATATGGCTTTCGGTTTTATGGCGGTGATTAATGTGATTGCGATTCTGATCTTAACCCCGATTGTTTATCAGGTCGCGAGGCACTATCTCGAATCAAGAAGGCAATCTCAGCGCGACAACACTGAGATTACCTTTGTGGCACAAGACATCGCCTTGAATCAGACCATTGATCCTGCTATCTGGCCAGAGAAATAATTCAACTGCAAAGTCACAAAGAACGGCAAGCTTTCAATCCAATATAGCGTTTGTACTCAAGTCAGATATAACGGTAAGTTAGGCCTTTTAGATGAAGCTGCTTGAGGTAAGTAGTTCTTCAAAGACTTTAACTTATCTTTGTTGTTTTCTTTTGCTAATAGATTTCGCAGTTGCAGTTTTAGCTGGTCATAGATATTCAGTAAGTCTGCACAATCGGTTGTCATCACATGTGCAACTATTTGTTCTAAAGCGGCACTGTCTGATATTTCAATAATCGTTTCGTCGTGCAGTTCCGCTCGCCTTGCATAGTTCGCCATTATGTTTAGACAGCGAGCGTCCAGCCAACGCGTATCGATTTCTTTTACGTTCACTTTAATAGCCATGTTGGTTCCCTCACCCTGAATATGAAAAGTTTTCTCTACCCAGAAAACTCTACATTTGACAGGGCCTTACATGTATTACACCCTGTTACAGACAAGAAGTATGGCATTGCGATAAATGTGAAAACAATTGTCCAAAAGTTGTATGGAGAACGGAGATGGCAAAAAAGATAGAGCTAAAAACCAGTAAGAACGATGCCAGTGTGGCGCAATACATTGATGGGTTAGATTCTGAGGTCGACCGTGAGCAAGCCCGAGAGCTTAATGCGCTATTTATAAAGACCACGAACCTTGAGCCAAAAATGTGGGGCACCAGTATAGTGGGCTATGGGGAATACACTTACTACCGCGCCAACGGTGATGAAGGGCAATTCATGGCCACAGGATTTGCCATGCGAAAGTCCGGCCCAGTTCTGTATATCATGCCAGGCTACTCAACCGCTGAGCCGATTTTAAAGAGGCTGGGAAAGCACAAATTGGGGAAGTCGTGTTTGTACTTAAAGCGCCTTTCTGATGTTGATAAGGCTGTTCTGGCTGAGCTCATAGACGAGGGCTTGAGGGAACTCAAGGAAAAACACGCGGTGAACTACTAGTCGTCAACCAATGCGTGTGCAAATAAAAAAGGCCAGATCTGAGTGATCTGGCCTTAATTACTAACATTGCTGGAAATTCGACTTCTTAACGAGCCCAATTAGGCTTAGTCTCGATTTTGTTTTCGAACAAGTATTCCATCTTACAAGGCTTGCCATCGCAAGTAGCGGGATCAAACTCTGTGTTAGAGATGATGTAACTCAACATAGTGGCAATATTCTTAGTCGGAGCCTTGTAGATGGTGACATTTTCGACTTTACCAGTGGCATCAACCATAGCAATCGCAAGTACGTCGCCCTCTTTCCTCAGGTCTAGATTGGCTTTGTACAATGGCTCATAGATTACCTTTGTACCTTTCTTCGGAAACGGCGGGTGTTCGCTGTCTTTTAGACCACCGTATGCGGCTTTAACTCGGCTTTTTAAACCATCAGATAGCTCTTCATAACTCTTGTCGAATGGCACATCTGACTTAAAAAGCTTTTGTTTGAACTTAGTACCTGGTCGGGCATCCCCATACAGAAAGTAAGCCTTTTTATCGGCGCTCTGTTTGGCGATCGCCGCGTCGCTGATACCACTGACGCTCAGTGTCAAAAAACAAGCGGTTAAAATTAATTTCAACTGATTACGCATCTCTAACTCCTTAGCCAACTTCGGCCAACAATAGCGTTATAACCCAACCTATTGGCTATAACGATTAACTACACAGCTTTAATTGCCGTTCTTATGAATTTAGATGCATAAAGTTTCAATTTGGATTCAATTTGATGAAAAATTTATTATCTCTTTAATAATCAATGGTTTACTGGCCTTGTCGATGAAGTGTCCCATGCCTTCGATCATAACCAAGCGGCTCCCGGGGACCATATCGGCGGTGTGTTGCCCGTGTTCAGGGGGTAACAAATAGTCTTCTTTTCCGTGAATAACCAGGGTGGGCACTTTGAGATTTTTCAGTAGTTCTACGCGGTCTCCAGAGTCTAAAATTGCCCAAAATTGGCGGCTGTAGCCATCCGGATAATGAGAACGATCATAACTACGAGCGTTAATTTTTTTCCATTGAGCCTCTGTTAGCTCGGCAACGGTGCCATCCAATTGTTGACCGATAGCCGCGGATGCGGCGATGGATTCGTCTCGCGTGGGGTTATCTTTGGAAACGGCAAGTTCAACTGACCCGGGAGGCAGCTCTTCAAATCCAGAGGATGACATGATTGAAGTCAGAGTTTTGACTCGGTTTGGATATTCCCCAGCAATGGTCTGCGCAATCATTCCTCCCATCGACATACCCACGATGTGCGCCTGCTCGATCTCTAAGTAATCCATCAGCCCGACGGTATCTGCGGCCATGTCACTAAGTTTGTACGGTGAGTTTAATGACATTCCCAATTTGAACCGGAGTCCAGTAATGATGCCAGGAGTGTCCTCGTCATATAGCTTTGTGGACCAGCCTGCATCTCTGTTGTCGAAACGAACCACATGAAACCCTGCATCGACTAGAGCCCAAACTATGTCATCGTCCCAGTGAATCAATTGCCCACCCAAGCCCATGATTAAAACGATTGAGTCATCTTCCGGGTCTCCAAACTCTTGATAGGCCAGGCTGATGCCATTGGTGTGGGCATAGTAAGTAGGGTATTCCACCTGATCAACGCGTTTTGCCGAGACGGAGTTAACACTTAAGCCTAGAGCGATAAGCGAAAGAAGTAGTAATCGTTTCATGAGATCTGCTGAAGTTCGAATTTTTGCCAAAGTATACGCACAAAGCTCGATCAGAGTGTGCATTCTGGTGGAATTGATTCTCTCAATACCCTGTGTCTGGTAGCTTAGAACCCTGATACAAAATGACAAGATGAGAATAAGAACATGATAAAGGTCTTGAAAGTAGTTGGAATACTGTTAATCACCGCGTTGCTGGGCCTAGCCTATTGGACTTGGCATCCATCAGGCCAAAACCCGTCAGCGGCCGAACTTTCGAAAGAAGCCAACAACTATCAGGCTGAGATCATTCGTGATAGCTGGGGTGTGCCTCATATCGTGGGTGATACAAATGCTGATACGTCATTTGGCCTTGCTTATGCCCATGCTGAAGACGACTTCGAGACAATCCAAGAAACCGTAGCAGCAACTCGCGGTGTCATTGCACAGTACCGAGGCAAGGACGCGGCACCGACGGACTACATGGTGCAGCTGATGAATGTTTGGCCTACCCTAGAGAGAGAATATAAGAATATACCCAATCACGTTAAATCAATTGCTAAGGCCTACGCGGCTGGGATTAATTTGTACGCCGCTGAAAATCCAGGTACTACTTGGAGGGGATTAGCGCCCTTCACTGACAAGGATGTGATAGCCGGGTTTATGTTTAAGACCCCGTTTTTTTATGGGTTGGACAAACCAGTTACTGCTCTGTTTGAAGGCAAGGCGGATTTGGAGCTTGCGCTGGCTCCTGATCAAGAATCCATGGCTTGGACCGTCACGGAATCCCCATTATTTGAGCGTGGTTCAAACGCCATTGCGGTAGCGCCTCTGCGGTCTACAGATCAAAAGACAAGGCTACTGATTAATTCGCACCAACCCATGACTGGACCAGTAGCCTGGTATGAGGCGCACCTGCATGCGCGCCGAGGTTGGAAAATTCAGGGTGGCTTGTTCCCCGGAACCCCCGTCATCTTGCATGGCTTTACTCCCAATCTCGGGTGGGCCAATACCGTCAATCACATTGATCTTTGGGACGAGTACCTAATCGAAGTAAACCCTGAAAATCCCAATCAATACAAGATTGACGACCAATGGGTCGAGTTTCAGCGTCGAGAAATTACGCTGCTAGTTAAGTTGTTCGGCAACTTCAAATGGCCCGCTAAAAGAGAAGTGCTGCGAACGGTACACGGACCTGTCATTGAATCACAGGGTCAATTAATAGCACTGCGGTACGCTGGCATGGGAGAGGTAAACCAGTTAGAGCAATACATCCGCCTAAATCAGGCAAATGACTTCGAGGACTTCATGGCCGCTATGGAACTTCAGTATTTGCCAAGCATTAACTACGTTTATGGTGACAAAGCCGGAAACGTAGCCTTCATTCATAACGCTCAGTACCCAAAGAGATCTGAAGGATGGGACTGGTCAAAGGTGATGCCAGGTAACAAGTCGGAGCTAATCTGGCGTGGATACAGACCTTTTCGCGAAGTCCCAAAATTGGTAAATCCTAAGTCAGGCCTGGTTTTTAATGCCAACAATACGCCGTTTTCAGCCACTGATGGACCCGATAATTTACAATCATCAGAGTTTCCTGAATCCATGGGATTGGCTTCCAATCAAACTAACCGGTCGCAACGTCTTATTGAGTTAAATGATGGAGTAACGCTCATCAGCGAAGAAGAGCTGCTGCGCCAAAAGTTCGATGTTGAGTACTCTGTGAATTCAAAATTCTATAAATCATTAAAGAACGTTATCGAACTGGATCTTTCCGAACATTCTGAACTGCAGGAACCACAAGATATTATTCGCGACTGGGATCGCAAAGTGGATATACCCAATCGCAACGCCGCTATGGCTATCTCGGTTCTGCGAGAATTTCATCATAATGACTCAGAAGACGACTCTGACGAAGAAGTGATTTTGGCCGCTTTGAAAGGGGCTAGAGAGTACTTGCTTGCTAACTATGGCAGCTTGCAACCCGAGTGGGGGGAGGTCAACCGCTTGAAAAGGGGCGACTTCAATCAAGCGGTTTCTGGTGGGCCAGATGTGTTGCGCGCCATTTATTCTCGAGGTCATGACGCGGATGAACGAGCCTATGCTACCGCGGGTGATACTTGGATGGCATTGGTCAGCTGGGATGCAGATGGACAACAAGAAGCCAAGGTGCTTCATCAATTTGGCAGTGCCACACTTGATGAGACATCCAAACACTATGCCGATCAAGCCGCCCTATTTGTGAAAGAGCAATGGCGCGAAGCAACTTTTGACATAGAAAAAATCAGATCACAGGCGGCGAACACGTATAATGTGGGGACGAGAGCACCAAAGTAGGTCTTTCTTACAATGGCTAAACCTGCTTGAGTGCCTAATAACCAGATTAGCTCAGGGGTGGGTATGCGCATCGTCGTCGACAATATTAAACCAATCATGATCGTCTCTGGCTTGATTACCTGCAGCATGTTGGTGGCGGCCATTGCACCGCAATTTGCATTACAACAATTTTTTGGTCCTGTACTCACGGGTGATGTGGCTGAAATAGTTGTGAGAAATTGGGGCGGCTTGATTGCCCTAGTAGGTGGATTGTTAATCTATGGAGCTGGCAGGCCTGAATATCATCGACTTATTCTGAGTATTGCCATCATTAGCAAGAGTCTTTTCATTGTCTTGGTGCTAATCTTCGGAGCGAATTTTTATGCACAAGCGGCCACAGCGTTGATTTTTGATGTGTCAGTGGTGATTGTTTTTGCAATCTATCTGCTCGCAGACAGAAAGAACCACTGATAAAGCACTCAGTAATGAAAGCAATTTTTCTTACAAACCAAGCGTCGTATCATCAAATGCATTTTGCGAGAGAGATGGTGCAAGAGTTGGGTGAGGATCGTTTTCGAATTGCCTTTTTAAAAGACACATCAGCTGCGCGCGCCGAAATGGGGTGGTCTGATGATTATTCTGAACCTTACATTTTACGATGGGCGGAGTCTGATGCGCAGCGCCAAGAATGCCAAAAGTGGATTGACTCATCCTGTGCGGTGATCCAGGGGCGTTTTCCAATTAAGTACGTGCGTAAGCGTATTAAGCGTGGCAAGTTGACCTTTGCTTGTCAGGAGCGACTCTGGAAGAAACCCCCAAGTTGGCTTAGATTGATATCAAGATCTGCCCACCTCTATAAAAACTACTATTCTGTTAACCGTGATAATTATCACTTTCTCGCCATTGGTAGGTATGCGGCCCAAGACCTGAATGAACTTGGCTTGTTCAAAAACCGAAGCTGGAAGTTTGGGTATTTTATCGATTGTCCCGAATACCAAAAAAGGACCGCATCCCCCGTACTAAAGTTGCTTTGGTGCGCAAGGTTTAGTCCGGTAAAGCAGCCCGAAGTAGCATTACAGATTCTCTCTCAACTCAAAGAGCTGGGCGTTGATGCCGATTTGACCATGGTTGGCGACGGAGAGTTAAAACAAACTATCGAAGCCAAAGCTACTGAAATGGGTGTTAGGCAGCTAGTGTCTTTCACTGGCTGGCAATCGCAGCAGAGCGTCTTTGATTTTATGAAGCAATCTGATGTGTTCTTAATGACCAGTCATCATGGAGAGGGCTGGGGGCTGGTGGTTAACGAGGCATTAAGTCATGGATGCGCGGTGATGGCCAATGAACAGCTGGGCTCGGCTCAATGGCTGATTCGTCATCGTGAAACAGGCTTGTTGTATAACGACGACAACATCGATGAGCAAGTCGCCTTTTTGGCATCTTTGTCTACGGATCAGATCCGCCAATTAGGTTGGGCTGCCAATCAAGATATGCAGGAAGCTTGGTCTGCAAAGGCAGCTGCCCAACAGACAGTCCGTTTGATCGATCAATTACTGCACAATCAGGCTGACGAGGCCAGACAAAATCAAAGTGATGGAGTTTGCTCGCTAATCGGGTAGTCGGTTATTTCCACTCTTTTATTCCTTACCTGAGATTCTCAAAAATTCGCATGACTAGTTTAGGGCGCGTCTTCCATTGACCCTGCTTGAATTAGGCGCAGTACGTGCGCGGTCGCGGTGGCATCGGCAAGTGCACGGTGATGATTGTTTAAATCTATATCCAGCGCTTTGCTTAGTTTCCCAAGGCTGTATGATTTTAAGCCTGGAAAGGCTTTTCTCGAGTTCACAACGGTGCAGTATTTAGGTTTGTGGAAAGTCTGACCAATATCTTCGTAAGCAGCCTTTATAAAGCCATAGTCAAAGCCCACGTTATGCGCTACAAAAATGGCATCTTGTAATTCTTGCTTTAATCTATCGGATACTTCTGAAAATACGGGGGCTCCCGCGACCATGGCATCGTCAATACCAGTTAGTTGTGTGATGTGTCTGGGAATAGGGCGTTGTGGATTAATTAAGCTCGACCATTCGCCAATAATTTCGCCGTTCTTTACCTTTACTACAGCGATTTCAGTGATTGAATTACCGCCACGTCGGCCACCGGTGGTTTCAATATCGACCACGGCATAGACTTGTTCTGGATTCGTTTCCCAATGAACTTGCGTAATACCAACGTCAAACCCAGATTTTCGCAGCCGCTGTATAGCGATCAATTGATTGGGTCGTAATACATCTCCAGGGGCTTTTACTTCCTCGAACCTCACCTTGTCATCTTCAATGATCATCAAATCTGGGTAGCCGTCTTTGGCAGCGTCGAAGTGTTTTGACATTCTTCTGAGAACATTTTGCAGTGCATTCTCTGGCGCCAAGTTCAGCACTGGCGTAACCAGGTCCATCATGTCTGGACGCCAGCGAAACAAACCCGTTGGTACTCCATAGTGGGCAGCGGCTAGTTTGGTAAAATTTGCTAGAGCGCGTTTTTTGTTGTTAAGTTGTTCTAGGCTCTTTTCAATCGCTGTTTTATGGCGTTGATAAAATTGCGGATCTCTCAACACGCTTGGGTAACGATCGAATTCATTATTGGTATCTTGCGTGTACAACAACTCCCAAAAAGTGAATGCAAATAACACCTTCCAGACTTTGTTTTCACAAAATAGCGCGTGCTTTCCTTTGCGCGCGTAAGCGTCGATAACCCCTTGTTCTACGTTGCCCAGGTACGCCTCATCAATGCCGATGCTAGAACTGGATTCGCGCAACATGTCGGTGTAAATGCTGGTCCGTTTTCCTAAATACTTACGCTCATAAAAGTCAGCGACAAATACCTCGGTCTGCGGCGGCAAGTCTTCTCTGTCCAGCATCACTTTAATATCGGACTCAACGACTTGCTTACCGTACTCTTTATAACTTAATCGTACCCACTTTTCGGTGGGCTCCGGCTCAGATGAAGTTCTCCATAACTCGATGGCAGACGCAGGATCATCAGCCACTAGATGATTGCCCACATCCACGATCAGTTTGTTACGCAGAGTTTGGGTGCTGTGATGATGATCTTCTCGTAAGAGATAGGCCTGAGTTGACTCGCGGACCACCTCTGGGTTTTGTTGAAACTCTCGACGTATGCGATGGGCTTGATAGTTTTGCTTGGCAATTTCTTCAGTTTCGTAGCGAGCTTGTTGCTCTGCTGTAGTCGCGCGTGTCTTTAAAACCCCTAAGTCACGCATGGCAAATTTTTGAAACCGGTTTCGTAAGTCGCCAAAAAATAGAAAGAACAAATAGTCGGTAACGTCTTGATGGCGCTTAACAACATACTGTTGAATCGCACGTGCTTTGCTGGCCGTTGTAGATGTTAGATTCTCCATCGCAAACTCAATAAGCTCACTCTTTTTCAGAGAGCTTTTAACAAATACGTTGGCACCTCTTAATACCGAAAGAAGCTCAGGTTTGGTCATCAGCGGCGCAAGTGCAGACCAATCTCTTGTGGCAGGTGATCGGATAAATTCATTGTCGACTAATGAATCCAGAGCAAACTGCATGTTCTGGATTTCAGAGTACGTTAAGCTCGATAACTTAATAAATGGGTGTTTGCGCGCCAGCAATCGAATCAGCAAGCATTGAGCATTTTGATCTAGCCCATAAAATCGCGTTAAATATTGTTGGTGTGATTGGTCCAGTAAGTGTGCGCACTCATTCCCAACGTAGGAAAACAATTCCTTTGCGTGTTGCAAATAGTATTTCTGTGGCAATTCTTGAAGTGTCATACTACTATAATTACATACAGTAAATTAATCCTTCAAGATATTTTATTGAATTAGTGACTGATCTAAAAAAACGTCATGTTATTTGGTCTAAATTGACCTAACATTCAGCAATGAATAATGATCACACTTCACAGAAGCACGCTGTCCTTTTTGGATTGCTAGCCGTAGTGTGTTGGTCTACGGTGGCCACGGCCTTCAAACTCGGTTTACACGACATGACTCCCTTGCAGCTAATCTTGGTTGCCTCCACCGTATCTAGCGTTTTCCTTCTTGCCATTCTTGGCTTTCAGAAGCGGTTACATTTATTGCTGAGCCAATCTAGGTCGGTGTATCTGGCCTCATTTGGGTTTGGTCTGCTCAACCCGACTCTATACTACGTGTTGCTGCTGTGGGCTTACGATCTACTACCAGCGCAAGAAGCGCAAGCTATCAACTACAGTTGGGCCATCGTCATGACCTTTATGGCGGTGCCATTGTTGGGTCAGAGATTGCATTGGTACGACTATTTAGCTGCGGTGATTTGCTACTCCGGTGTTTTGATCATTGCCACCAAGGGGGATGTCTTATCGCTTCGGTTTGAGAATGTGCTGGGTGTCGTATTGGCGCTAGTCAGCACCGTAGTGTGGTCCAGTTATTGGATCTTTAATCAGAAAGACCGCCGCGAGCCCATATTGGGTCTCACCTTAAACTTCCTTTTTGCGTTGCCGTTGATCGTAGTCGCCTGCTCTATTACTGGCGATGCCCAATCTCTGTTTGCGAGCACCAATGGCCTCTTTGCGGGTGTTTACATCGGTCTATTTGAAATGGGATTGGCTTTTATCTTATGGTTGACTGCAATGAAACGGGCAGAAAACACCGCACGCGTGGCTAACCTTATTTTCATAGCACCGTTTTTATCGTTGGTGTTTATCAGCGTTTTTCTGGGTGAGGTGATATTGTTGAGTACCATTGTTGGCTTAAGTTTTATTATCGTTGGGCTGTTCACCCAACAAGTATTGGCGGCTCAAGCTGTCTCGCCAAAGTCACTTTCTAAATCACCATGAACAAGAGAACCAAGCTAGTAAACGCAGGCCGCAAAAAAGAGTTTACCGGTGCGGCGGTCAACCCGGCTATTACCCGTGCCTCGACCATTGTTTTCGATTCAGTGCAAGAGATGAACCAAGCCTACAAGGCTAAGGACGAGGGGGTTGAATACTACGGTCGGCGTGGCACTAAGACCACGTTCGCACTCACAGAGGCCATGTCCGAATTGGAAGGCGCAGCAGGGTGCTACGTGTACCCCTGCGGTACGGCAGCGATCACCGCGTCTTTAATGGCATTCTTAGAGCATGGGGATCATTTGTTAATGGTTGACTCTGTGTACGAGCCAACGCGAGACTTTGTTGAAGGCACGCTGGCCAGAATGGGCATCCAATGTGATTACTACGATCCAATGTTTGGTGAGGCTCTTGCCAGTTTAGTCAAACCGAATACCAAGGTGATTTTCTTAGAGTCGCCGGGCAGTTTAAGCATGGAAGTGCAAGATGTGCCAGCCATTGTGTCTGTGGCTAAAAAGCATGGCCTTGTCACCATGATTGATAACACCTATGCCTCGCCAGTTAATTTCCGCCCGCTCGATTTTGGTGTCGATATTTCCATTCATTCAGCTACCAAGTACTTGGCGGGTCACTCAGACGTAATGCTCGGTGTTGCCAGCGCCAATGCAAAATGTTGGAAGCAACTGCAACAACGCAGCTACGAGCTCGGTCATTGCGCATCTCCGGATGACTGTTACAGTGTGTTGAAGGGGATGCGTACCCTGGATGTACGCATGCAACGGCATGATCAAAACGCACGACTAATCGCCGCTTGGTTACAAGATCATGATCTGGTTGATCACGTGCGTCACCCTGCCTTAGCTTCATGCCCAGGAAGTGATGTCTTTAAACGAGATTTTAGTGGTGGAAATGGTTTGTTCTCTTTTGTACTGGCATCGTCCGAATCCGGTTCAAATAGACAGGCCTTGAATGCATTCTTGGACAGCCTAAACCATTTCAAAATGGGCTTTTCGTGGGGTGGCTTCGAGAGCTTAGTACTGGGAGTTTCAAACCTTCAAAGTAAGCGCAGCACCACGCAATGGGATCACTCTGGGCCGTTGGTGAGGTTGCATGTCGGCCTCGAGGATACGGAAGATTTAATTGCCGATTTGAAACAGGGCTTGGAGTGCTATCGTGAGGCCCTGTCGGTTTAGATAAAAGAATGCATCAAAAGAAAAAGCCTTAATAAAACTAATAACAAGAGTAGAAAAAAGAGCTATCTATGACAGATCAATTTCCTCAGTGGTTAAGCCTACTTCCGCCGATTGTGGCACTGGCCTTTGTGTTGTGGCGCAAGGAGGTTGTTGCTGCACTTATTTTGGGTGTATTCACTTCAGAGCTTCTTCTGAATATAAAAGGTTCCGAGTTCACACTACTTGGTAGTTTTTTAGACACCATTGAGCGCGCAGTAACGGTGGCAAGCAGCCCAGGAAACACTAGGCTGCTGTTATTTAGTTTGTTAATTGGCGCGTTACTGGGGTTTATGCGTTTCTCCGGAGGCGTGCAAGCAACCGTTGAGCGGATGATCAATAGTGGTCTGGCAAGTAATGCGCGACGTACAGGTGTCATGACCTTCGGCACCGGTGTTGTGGTGTTTTTGGAATCAAACCTGAGCGTATTAACCGCCGGTATTCTGTCGCGCGGCTTGTTCGATAAATTCCACATGAGCCGCGAACGGCTGGCCTACATCATTGACAGTACTTCGGCGCCAATATGTATCCTGATATTTTTAAATGGATGGGGCGCCTTCGTCATGGGTTTAATCGCGCCTTATGAGCTGGGTGCCACACCTGCGGCCGTTATGTTGGGCGCGGCTGTGTTAAACGTTTACGCTATTTCGACGCTGCTTCTGGTGTTTTACACGGTCTGGACTGGCAAGGTATATGGTCCACTTGCCGAGTTAGAAGCGCAGCAACACAGCTCAGCTCAAAGTGTCGATTCAGTGAGACCCAAAAGCAGCAATAATGACTCTGAATCAGAGACGATTGATTCAGGAATTGTCGCCGGAGGCCGAGCTAGAGACATGCTGGTGCCCCTGGCCGTATTGGTCTTGGGTATGATCTCGTTTATGTATTATACCGGCGCTAACAGCTTAGCCGACAAGGGCGAGTCTGGCAGTATTATGGCGTCAATCCTTGCTGGTAGTGGTAGCAAGTCAGTACTCTATGCGACTATCCTAGCCACCCTAGTGGCTTACTTTTTGTTGGTTACGCAGAAGCGTTTTCATCATCAGCAGCTCATGTCAGAAGGGTTTAAAGGCATCGCCGAACTGCTACCGTTGGTCACCATATTGTTTATGTCTATTTGTTTGGGCGCCAGTGTCAGAGAGCTGGGTACGGGTGAATTTATCGCTGGCTTAGTGGCCGATTATTTACCTTTATGGATTGTGCCTGCCGTGGTTTTTATTGCCGGGGCTTTCGCCTCTTTTACCACCGGTACATCTTGGGGCACGTTTGCCTTACTGGTTCCGATCGCCATGCCTATCTCGATCAATCTGGGTGTGCCGCCAGAGCTATTATTAGCAGCCGTCTTAGGTGGTGGGGTGTTTGGCGATCATTGTTCCCCAGTGTCCGATACCACGGCAGTATCGTCGCTGGCGGCCGGATGCGATTTACTTGAACACGTGCGTACCCAATTGCCATACGCATTGGCAACAGGGGCGCTGACTATCGTTGCTTACTTAATATTGGGAGTGGTGTATATCTAACTGTGCGCCGATAAGACAGCCTGAGGAGGAGTTAGTTAGTGAGAAAGAGCGATCTAGGGTGATGCAACGAACCGCTAGTATGTTAAATAAGATATGCAATCAGCGGCAACCAAGCAAAAGAGAACAAGGTGCTATAACCAAGGACGGTGGCACAAAAGCGCGGTGCTAAACCCGCCTGAATGGCAAGAATGCCCGGCGTGATCATGCTGGGCATTGCCGCTTCAAATATAGTAGCTATCCGCACGGGGTTATCCGCAGAGTAGGCAGTACCATTAGCACTTAGCAGTACAAATAGCCCAACAGCCAACAATGGCGCCACCATCATTTTTAAGCTTACCGCCGCTAGCAATGGGCGTTTGTGGTCTTCCAATAACTGCGGTTGGAACTGTAAACCAATCACAATTAAGGCCAGCGGCATTAAAGACTTTCCAAATAAGACTAAGGCGTCTTCTGTGACATTAACCACCGGCTCAATTGGCAAAGTGCTAGCTATGATCAGTGCAATAAAGGGTGGGAAGCTAAATACCCGTTTAGCAATCTGTGAAAACGTCACCGAGTGCCCTGAGCCCGCTGGGGCGTAGATGGCAATCACAATCAAACCTGCGGTGCTTAACATCAAGAAGCTACCAAGCTGATCATAAAAAATCGCATACCCGAGCACCGCATCATCGAAGAAGGCTTGAACCATCGGGTAGCCAAGAAACGAGGTATTTCCCAAAATAGTTAGCAACAGCGCCGCGCCCTCTAATGGTCTGGGAAAAGCTAATATGCGCGAGATAATCAAGATCAGTGCACCGCCAATCAGGGCCCAAGCCCATGCAAACCCAGCTGGGATTAGCATATCGGTAGTGAAATCCAGAGCCGGCACCTTAAGAAAAATGATACTAGGCATCGCCACGTAAACGATGTAATGGTTAAGCCACTTTACCGTGCCGCTGATGTTGTCTATGTGCCTACGCGCAACATAGCCAATACAGAAGAAAACAATAATTAAGCCAATGGTTAGCATGGTGCTTACATGGCCTCTAACTCTTCCCAACGTTCAAAGCATGCTTCCAGTTCGTCTTGCTTGGCTTTGAGCTCACCGCTGACTTGGGCAATAACTTGTGCGTCCTGTTGGTAAAATCCAGCATCGGCCATTTGCTCGGTGATAGAAGCAATGGCTTGCTCAAGCTCATCAATTTTTTGAGGCATCAAATCAAGCTCGCGCTGCAGTTTGTAGCTGAGCTTCTTCGGTTTGCTTGTGCTTGATTCGCTTTCTTTGCCAGCTTGCGTTTCGGTTTTTCCGTCAACCTTTCCTTCACCCTTGCCGTCAGCCTTTGCGTCTGATGCAGCTTTTGACGTTGCCCTCCGTTGGCGCAACCAATCATCATAGCCACCAATGTACTCGAAAACCTGACCTTCGCCTTCAAAAGCAATGGTGCTGGTCACGACGTTATCCAAAAATGTTCGATCATGGCTAACCAACAGCAGGGTTCCGTTGTAATCCATCAACAATTGCTCCAGCAATTCCAAGGTCTCGTAATCCAGATCGTTGGTGGGTTCGTCTAAAACTAGTAGGTTAAACGGCCGAGTAAACAACTTTGCCAGCATTAGGCGGTTTCGTTCTCCGCCCGACAGTTTGGCTGCTGGGGCGCGTGCTCGTGCTGGGCTAAACAAAAAGTCTTGCAGATAGCCCATGATGTGCTTCTTCTGACCATTGATCGAAATTTCCGTATTGCCCGAAACATTGTCCTGCACGCTTAGGTCGTCTCGTATTGCCGCGCGGTGTTGATCCAAATAGGCCACTTCCAAGCTGGTACCAATTTTGATGGTGCCAGCACTGGGCTGATTTTCGCCGGTTAGGATTTTGATCAGAGTGGATTTGCCGCAGCCATTTGGCCCAATAATTCCGACTTTGTCGCCGCGAAGAATTCGGCAGGAAAAATCTTCAATGATGGTTTTGTTGTCGTATCGAGCGGAGATGTTTTTCGCCTCGATCACTATTTTGCCGGACCTGCCCGCCTGGTTTAGCGAGATACTTGCAGTGCCTTGTCGCTCACGGCGTTGCCGTCGTTCCTCTCGCATTTTCTTCAAAGCGCGCACACGTCCTTCATTGCGCGTGCGACGCGCTTGAATGCCCTGACGGATCCAGACCTCTTCTTGTGCAAGCTTTTTGTCAAACTTAGCGTTGTGACGCTCTTCTTCTTCTAATGCTTTGGCTTTGGCTTGCAAATAGCGGCTGAAGTTGCCCGGATAGGATGTGATCATGCCGCGGTCCAGCTCCACAATACGGGTGCAGAGTTTGTCGATAAAGCTTCGGTCATGCGACACAATGACTAAAGTGACATTCAAACCCAGCAACAAATTCTCCAGCCATAAAATGGTGTCGATGTCCAAGTGGTTGGTGGGTTCATCCAATAGCACAATGTCAGGCTCTTTTACCAAAGCACGCGCCATCAGTACGCGGCGTTTCATACCGCCGGATAACTGGGCAAACCCCGCCGTAGGATCAAGATCAAACTTGGAGCACAAGGTCTGCACCTGTCGGTCTAACGACCAGGCATCCAAGTCGTTGAGCTGTTGCTGTAAGTCCTGCTCAGAAGCTTCCTCAGTTTCTTTTGAGCTGCCGTCTTTTAGGTAATAGTCAGCCAAGGCTTGCCCACGCTCCGCATCGCCCAAAGCCACAACGCTACGAATATCGTATTCAATGTCGCTAGGGACTTCTTGAATCAATCGGCCCGTTACCACACCTTGTTGACGTACGACCTCGCCATCATCGGCGGCTATTTCGTCGTCGATCAGCTTTAGCAGGGTTGACTTGCCAGCGCCATTACGGCCGATCAAACCTATGCGCTCATTGGCTTCAATGGTAAGGTTGGCATGATCCAACAGAGCATCGGCGCCAAAGCTTACGGATACTTCTTTGAGTGTGACTAAAGCCATGAGTAAAACCAGATTGCTAAATTGATCGCGGTGGTTAAGACGGCGTGAAGTCTATCACTAACTCGTGGCATAGTAAGCCCTGTAAGGATAAAGAAGCGAGAAGAAGGGCCGAAGCAAAAACATGGTCGCCAACCCCCTGACCGCCTACAGCGAAAGCAATATGCCAACGAGAGCAAAATGCAAGCGAGAGCAAGATGATAGTTGAACAAATCCCCGTTAATAACAGTCTACGCAACTACATGTATATTGTGGCTTGCCCCGAAACCCGAGAAGCGGCGGTCATAGACCCACTGGATCATGAGTTGATATTAAATCGTGCGCGGGAATTAGGCTTTCAGGTACGTGGGGTCATCAATACACACGAACATCATGACCATATTGGTGGTAATGAGCCAGTCATCGCCGCAACCGGTGCTACCTTGTTTGCCCATCATCAAGCCACCGATAAGATTCCCAACGTGGATGAAGGTTTAAAAGCCGGTGACGCTATTCAGATTGGTACCTCTGTGGAACTGATTGCCTTAGACACACCTGGCCATACTTTTTGCCATACCTGCTTGTACTACATGGGGGCCAATAGCCCCAAGTCTGACGCCGAGCAGCCGGCACTGTTCAGCGGTGACACGCTCTTTAATGCTGGGGTGGGCAACTGCCACAACGGCGGTAACCCGCAAACCATGTACCACACATTTCAAACCCAGCTCTTTAAGCTGCCAGACTACACAAGGATCTACCCGGGGCACGACTATATCGTTAATAACCTAGAATTTACTCTGGACCGCGAACCCAACAATGCCGCCGCCCGCAGCCTGTTAGTGGCTATGCAGCAATGGAGTGGAGAGCAACACTTTATCTCTAACATCGCCATGGAAAAGTTGGTGAACACCTTCTTCCGCCTGGACAGTGAGGAGATTATCGACAACCTAAGGCCTGGGTTTCCAGACCTTGCAGACCAGCCCAGTGAAGAAGACGTGTTTCTGGCGCTGCGGCAGTTGCGCAATAAATGGTGATCGTTGGTTAGCTTATTGCATTAGATTTATGCGGTCGTAAATAGTGTCGTTTGGGAAATATTCCCTATTTCGAATGAGACATCATTTCTTTGTTGCATCGAACATCTATCTAATATACTTTCCCCGAGACGTCGGATCGGCTATCTAATTTTGTAACTGGGTTTAGGTTTTTGTCCAATCCAAAAGATAGAAGATTAAGGACGATTTATTTGAGTAAACCAAGGATGGCTTTAATTTCTCATCCTTATTAGAACAGTTGTCCCAACATAAACACTGTTGGTTGTCGCCTGCTTTTTTAATTTTGGCTCATCATTAGTTACACGTTTTTAGCTATACGTCTAAAGGCAATTCAGGGAAATCCTTATGTGGAAAAAAACCTTTTGTTTCAACTTCGCGGCGAAGTCAATACACACGCAATTATCTTTTTTGACGTTGTTGATTGCGGTCGTGTTGTCGGCTGCCCAGCCTGTCCAAGCAACAACTTGGCTTCCGCCAGAAACACGAGTCTGTCAGGGTGAGACTTATACTCAAATCACTGCAACAGGGCAGCAACGTCAACGCGTGGGCATAAAGCCTGAGTATTGTCGGTGTACCCTCGGCTTTAACCCAAAGCGTCATCAGGTATGCGCTGGCACTCAATTTGTTGCGTATTGCGCCAACTCTCAATGGTCCCACTATAACCAGATTGATTTTGGAACCAGTCAGGGTTGGGTTTGGAACCCGGCGCGTTCTACCCGATATGTCGACGAGACATTCACGCAAACATCCAACTGTGGTAAAACGCGCACAGTAACCGGAACTAAACCTTTACCAGATGGTGATGGTGATGGAGTGCCTGATAAGCACGACAGTTGCTCGGGGACGGCGCCTAACTCAAGCGTAAATGCCCAAGGGTGCTCTCAGATTCAATTGGATGCTGATTTAGACGGCGTATTAAACGGCAGTGATATCTGCCCGGGTACTGCGGCTAATACCAGCGTTAACGCGCAGGGATGCTCTCAAATTCAGATAGACGCTGATCTAGATGGCGTACTCAATAGCGTGGATGCTTGCCCAGCGACTCCATCGGGACATTCGGTAGATAGTCAGGGATGCGCTCCTATTCAACTGGATAGCGATAACGATGGGGTTAACGACGCTGTGGATCAGTGTCCAAATACGGATGCTTCAACTATTGATGCAAACGGCTGTTCGCCATCTCAGTTAGACACCGATAACGACGGTGTCAGTGACGCTTTCGATCAATGCCCAGCAACGGTAGCCGGGACGCCCGTAGACAACTTGGGTTGCGAACTACCGGCGGATGACCTGGATGGTGACGGCATTTCAAATGATCAGGATCCCTATCCATTGCAAAGTGCCGTGCAGTGTCCGGTACCGTCTGCGTAGTAATCCAGTTAACTGCTACGAATAGAGAATTTGGCGGAATATAAGCCGCAAATAACAACATGAATGTTGAACGAAAAATGAAAAATTTATCTTTAGTCAAAGTTGCAATATTAGTCATCTGTGGATTGGTGGCGACAACGTCTTCCCTAGCCAAGGACATCCCAGGTGCCTCGCCGACGTCATACAGCGTTTCGGCTGGAGGCCAGTTTCGGTTTTCCATCCCCATTGTTGCACCTACCGGCCGAAGGGGGGTAACTCCTAGCTTAAGCATCAACTACTCAGGCGCCGGAGCAGGCAGCTCGCTTGGGTCTGGTTGGGGGATAGGAGGCTTCCCAGCCATCACACGCTGCGCCAGTACCATTGCCACAGACGGTGTTTATCGAGGCGTTCAGCATGACGATCAAGACAAGTTTTGTCTTAACGGACGGCGCCTGGTGTTGGAGTCTGGCCAATATGGTGCTGCGGGGTCGGAATACCGTACGGAGTTAGACACGTTTGCACGCATTGAAGCCATCGGCGCCGGATCAGTGAACGTTAATGGCGGAACGTCACCGTCGGGTTTTCGGGTTTATACTAAGAGCGGTGGTGTGTTTACCTATGGTTCCAGCAACCCTACAGGCTCTGACTCCGCACAATATAAGTTACCAGGCACCAACAGTATCCATACTTGGAAGCTATCCAAAATGTCGGATCGTTGGGGCAATAGCTACAGCGCCTTTTACCGCGCAGCCGACGGCTTACCGCACTACGTGGGCTACACACTAGAGAATGGCAGTTACCAACAAAGAATCAACTTTAATTACGAAGCCCGCCCCGATGCGCGCTCGATGTACGTGTTTGGTTCGCTTATTAGCAACAGTGTTCGGCTAAACAACGTTACCGTTGAGAACAACGGTGCCCAGCTTCGTAAATACAATTTTAATTACGATCAAGACCCCGTGACCGCACGCACGCGGTTACAGTCTATCGTTGAATGTGGCACCAGCAATGCATCGGCCACTTGTTTGCCGCCGATCAACATCGATTGGAAGCAAAACACCGCTGGCTATTCACTAGCCAGCCAGGCCAAGGACAAAGCCCCAGATAATTTGATTGAATACTATACCTACACCCAAGAGTTACCTGGCGCGGGTGTGGTGCAAGAACCTGGCGCAGTCAAAGAGATCGTGCGAGGCACCTGGGCCGATGTGAATGGCGATGGCCGCACTGATATGGTCATCGCGGTACGGGCCCCCAATGGCTCAGAGACTAAGAAAACCTACATTAAAACCGACTCTGGCTGGGACAGCTCGCAATCTCAATGGCACTTGCCGCAGCCATTACGTAGTTATGACAATGCCATTGTTAACGGCACCACAGGTCGTTTTGCGTCCAACGTTATCAACCGTGGCCAGCTAGTTGATTTTAATGGCGATGGTTTGGTCGACATTATTTACAGTAATAAGCTCTACACCGACAATCATCAATACAATACCTTGTCCGAGGTTCGAATCGCCTTTCGTAATACGGGTAATGGTTGGGTAGAGGAACCAAACTACCGCCCAAGCGCTGAGATGATCATGTTTGATTACATCAGCAATGGATCAACCGGCGCATATTGGACCCGAATGGAGACCGTTCGAGCTCGTTTGATCGACGTGAACAATGACGGACTCCCCGATTGGGTTTCGGCTTGGTTTGACTACGTGGGCAATGGCACTGGTGTCGAATACAAGAAGACCTGGTTAAACACCGGCAGTGGGTGGACTTATGCACCAAACTATAACTTGCCAGACGTATTTACCGAATACCGCGGCCCCTATACCTTGAACCACGGTACGTTTCTTGATGCTAATGGCGATGGCAGGGTCGACTGGGTTCAGTCTTACCATGCTTCGGGGGAAACAGCCCAGCGGAACACGTATTTGAACAATGGCGCAGGCTTTGATACCACGCCTACGGCCTTGTATCGTCACCCCAGCGTCATGTTTGACGGCAGCGCTAGTTGGAGTCACACCATCCCCAATCTCACGGGCTCTTTTGTGGACGTTAATGGCGACGGCCGACCTGACTGGGTACGCTCGTACAAGCCGAATTCAGTCCAGGAATTTAAAGGAACCTACCTAAACACAGGTCGAGGTTGGCAAACCACGCCAAATGCAGGTTATGAGCCTGAATGGATTCATAGCGATCATACCTATGCCCAGCCGGGTCGCAACTGGCCGGTGAACGTGGGTGGAGTGTATATGGACGTAAACGCCGATGGTTTGGTGGACTACGTGCAGAGTCACCGCAGTTCGGCATCGGGCTTACCTACCAAGATTGCCACGTGGTTGAACACGGGTTCTGGGTGGGGTACGCCGTTAACCAACAGCAGCAGCCCTTACGTAGCGGATGAAATCTATTTTGATTACAGCGGTCGTGAAAAAGCCAAATTTCGACGCGGCGGTTTTGTTGATATTAATCATGACGGAGCGTCAGATTGGGTGGTTAGCCGTACAGACCTAACCAACACGTCTCGGCTAAAAAAAACGCCACGAATCACCGAGCTAGACAAAATAACCACCACTTTGGGCGTTGAGGTCAACCCTACATACGCGTCGTTAACCACAACTGGCTTGTATGAGAAAAAACCGGCTGGTGCGGTGCTTGCGGACAAATCGCGTTTTATTGCGGGCCCTGGCTATGTGGTAAGTAGTTTAAGCGTTACCGACCCTAGATCAATTAGTTCAAATACAAGCTACTATGAATACGGCGGCGCTCAAGTTCATCGTGAGGGTCGAGGGTTTCTAGGGTATTACAAACGTGTTGTTATTGGTGAAGACCTTACCGACATAACAGCCACGGACATACGCACCGTGACGACGTCCCTGTATAACCAAGCGTACCCCTTTACCGGCAGGATGAAGGAGTCGAAGACGGAGATTACAGAATACTATGGCTTGAACAATCCCATAGCGAAAACTCTGATCAGCAAGGCGGAATACGACTACACCAAGGTAACCGATAGCCAAAACACAAGCGGGACTGAATACGTGTATGCGCATGAAGTTCGTCGCTGGAGCTATGAATACACGACCGGCGAAGAAACCAGTAGAGTGGTTACCGAAATTGACATGGACAAGACGCGCGGCAATGTTGAGAAGACCACCACCAGCGTGTTCCAAGGTAATGCTCTTAAGCGTAAAACAGTATCAGACCCAGACTATGTCGCCAAAGACACCCCCAATTGGTGGTTGGCGCAATTAGACACCAACTCTATCACGTACAGTTCTACCGAAGATGGTACCAATTCCATTACCGTCAGCAGTGATTTTGACTTTGCATCTTCCTACACAGGCGAATTAAAAGAGGTAGTAAGACAAGGCGCCACTTCGAACTCTCATACCTTTGCTGACACTCAAAAGTTGGTGGCTAAGTTCGACTATGACCAATATGGTAATACTGAAGTTACACAGCAAATAGGCTTGAGCGAAGAAGTTGATTCGTCGGTGGGGAGTACTGCTTCTGAGGTGCAGACTCGATCCAGCAACTTTGCCTTTGGTCCAATCACGGACAGCTCCGGCACAATCACGGTGGAAGCTAACGCCCTTGGGCGTTTACCCACCAGTATTAAAAACGCATTGGATCATGCGGTAACTGTGAAATACCACGATCAATGTGATTTGCCCACCGAAATCATCGACGCAAACGATGTAAAAACCACAATAACCTACGATGAATTGTGCCGTGAGAAGACGGTGCAGCCCGGGTTTGGTGAGCAAAGCACAACCACGTACACGCACTATGCCGCTTGTCCAACCAGCGAAGTGCCTGCGTCGGTGTGTGCGCAAGGTGTGGCTTTTTCAGTTAAGACCGAATTCACTGGCTCCACAAGCGTTAGCTCAGCGCCAGTAACTCAGTACTACAACAAATATTTGCAACCCATCTTTGCTGTAACGGAAGCGATGGCGGGGCAATCGGGTGCATTGGATATTGAGCAGCTAACCGAATACGACGAGTTCGGCAGAGTCGTAAAAGAGTCTCAACCCTATTTTGGAAATAGCGCAGAGGTGCCTCAATACACGTTATACGACTATGATGTGCTGGGCCGCGTTACCAAAATGACTTTGCCGTTTACAGGCGAGTCAGGCCTAAACCATCAGACGGTAGCTTTTGGTACTGATGAAGATGGCAATCGTACAAGAGTATTTACGGATATCGAATCCAATACGACCACGTCTTACGCCAATGCTCTTGGGCAAGTTATTAAAATAGTCGATGCCGACAACGGTGTCATGCAATATCGTTATCGCGCTGATGGCAGCTTGGTGGAAACCGAGGACCATCTTGGCAATATCATCCAAGTTGGCTACGACGTGCTAGGTCGTCGTAAGTCCTTGAATGATCCAGACTTGGGCCTAAGCTCGTACGTTTACAATGCGTTTAATGAGTTGGTCGAACAAACCGATGCTAAAAATCAAACCATTAGCATGCGTTACGACGTTTTGGGGCGTTTAACACAAAGAACCACCCCCATCACCGGCGGTGCTTCGAATGTGGAGGCCAACGGCGGCACAAGCTACTGGTATTACGACAAGCTGTTTATCGACGGAACCGAAGTGGATAACGGTGCCAGCAAAGGCGCGCTTACCAAGGTGGTTGGGCCAAGCTATGATGGTTCATACCAAAATCAAGCCGTTAATAACTACGAAGAGCACTATTACTACGACTCCTACGGCAGGTTCAGCAGCAGCACTACCAAAATGTCGGTTAATGGCACGGACCATACCTTCAGTGAGTCTGTTACCTATCAAGCCGGCACCGGCTTTTTGGCAACGCGCAGCTTCCCAGAAAGCGGTGCGGGTAATGCCTTTGGTGTGCAGTACCATTATTCCAGCAATGGTTACCTAAATGAGATTAGCTCACTGTCGGATCAGCTTGGTCAATGTGTGCAGCATTGGCGCGCTAATGAGTACGATGCACTGGGTCGAATCAAAAACGACACATTAGGTGGCTTTATTGATACCAATCGTGGTTTCAAGCCAGGACAAAACGTACTGGAGAGCATTGTCTCTACCCTTACGGCGGGTGCCAACCAAGGGGCCAATGTACAAAACTTAAGCTATACCTACGATGGCGTGAATAACGTCAGAACACGCAGCGATGCGCTGTTGTTATCTGACCCCAACGATCCTAGCAGCTTAGGCGTTACCGAAAGCTTTGATTACGACAGCTTGTATCGGCTTACCCACCACTTTATCAATGGGGTTGAAAAGACCGAAGTTCGTTACAACAAGATTGGCAATATTACTTACAAGTCTGACGTTGGTGATTACGATTACGGGCTGACAGGGTCCAATGGGGTAAAAGCTGGGCCACATGCAGTCAGCCGAGTAAGCTTGCCGAATGACACGGCGGAATTGGCCAACATCAGTAATACCCTAAATGAGCGTTTTAACGTCAATTGGGAATGGGATGGTCAGCTAGAGCAAGTGACGCTTCCGCAGGTGGAAACACCGTCAGGTGGCACACCGACATCAAACTTGCATGGCCAAATATTCAAGTACGATGAAAACGGTAATGTACTAAAAAGTGGCGATCGCCACTTTGAATGGACGTCCTTTGATAAGCCATCGCGCATGGTGGCTAAACAAGCGGATGGAACCTACAAAGGCAACTTGATCGTGTACGACCCAAGCCAAAATCGGGTGTACAAAGAAGAAGCCGAGTTTTTCTACAACGCACAAGAGATGGAGTTTTCATCATCAAATGCGGTGGAACGTACTATTTACTTCGGTAAATATTACGAGCGTATCGAGCGACAAACCGATTCAGGAGCGTATGAAACCACGCACCGCTACAGCATCAACGTGGGCGGCAGCTTTATTCAAATAGAGCGCGCGGACAATAGCGCCATTGATAAGCCTAAGTACTTTTTGGCGGACAACTTAGGTTCGACCAATGTGGTCATTGACAAGTTTGGCATGGTTGAGCAGCGCATGGCGTTTGACCCATGGGGCATGCGCCTAAACGTGGGCGATGCCAGCGCCGTCAACGGTGTCACCAACAAGGGCTACACCGGCCATGAAATGGACGACGAGGTTGGCGTAATCAACATGAACGCGCGTATTTACGATCCGTATTTGGGTAGATTCCTATCGGCGGATCCGGTGTTGCCAGACATGTGGGATATGCAGGCTTTTAATCGGTATTCTTACGTCAGAAACAATCCTTTGTCATATGTTGATCCGACTGGGAATTCGAGACTGGGACCACTTTGCGATGCCGATAATAGGTGCGTTGTCTTTGGGACTAGTCCGCTCGTCACGATCAGCGAAGAATGTGAAGGCTATATGTGCCGGGGATGGGAGATAGTCGACGATATCGGACCTAATCCAGATATTCATGATTTAGGCCAGCTAGAAGCGTGGGAAGCATACGAAAACGGTACTGGTCCTCGTCCCGGTGGCGAGACGCCTGCTGATTCTGGTGGCGTGGATGATGTGCCAAATGACAATTTCGATAACCCCAATAGCCGTGCAAACCGTTCACCCGAGGAACTTGCCGCGGAACGGGCAGCGAATGCAGCCAATCGTGACTACGGAGGGTTTCAGGGTGGTGTTCTTCTAGACGGTATTTTCTGGCAAGATGTCGGCGAAGGCCTAGTTCGAGAAGTTATTTTTGAGCCTGCTAAAGACCTTGCTGAGGGAAGAGTTCTTGATGCAGCTTGTAAAATATTTAGGGCTTGTAAGGGTGTCGAAACCTTGGTTAAAGGCGCCGGAAAAGTCGGTGGTAAGTTAATAGACAAATTTAAGAGCCCGTGTAAAGGGCAATGCTTCGTTGCGGGTACACTGGTTCTGACCTCTGAAGGTCTAAAAGCTATTGAAGACATTGAGGTCGGCGATATGGTCGCTGCCATTGATGACGACGATAGTGGGGGAGAGGTCGAATGGAAGCCTGTAACCGAAACCTTTATCAATAAGAATAGACCTATTGTCAAAATCACATTTACCGATAACGCCACTCGGGAGTTTTCTTTTGAAGCTACGCCTGACCATCCGTTTTGGGTGGTCGATAAAGGCTGGCTAGAAGTTCAGCAATTTAGTATTGGTGATACGGTAGTCGATCACGAGGGCGAGCATTTCGCAATCTCAGAAATTGTGCAAACTGGACGTTTTGAGACGACCTATAACTTCACAGTTGCGGATTTTCATACCTATTTTGTTGGTGAAGAGGGGATTTGGGTTCATAATTGTCCACAGGCTCGAAAGGGAGCATCGACTACATTGACAACCCCTGATGGCGATACGGTTGTAGGGAATAGTACTAGGGCATCAAGGACTGGTGGAGCACCACGTGCGCCAATGAATGATCAAATGCAAAAAGCCTTAGATAAGGTCGAAAATCCTTCAGGAACTCACGGTGCATGTTGTGAGATTGATGCGATGAATAAGGTTCTGAATAAAGGCGGTAATCTAAGGGGTTCCAAAATGGGAGATGTTATCGATAATAAAACAGGCGCTACTAAAGGAGCCTGTTCCACTTGCAAAGATGTTAAGGAGCAATTTGGTGTTGAGTAGTAAAGATAGACTTGAGCAAATTGAAGAGCTTGAAGATGATTTAATCGACAAACTTGAATCTTTAGACGGTGCTAAATCCGACGAGCTGATCCGTTCGCTTATAATCGATATATGTCTGTTGTCACAACTGGATCTTGAGGAGCATGAAAAGGCTTACCTTTTGGCACAAAATAGTACAGGTGACTCTAAAGCGGTAAGTGACGAAGAGATAGAGCGATTGCGACTTTCCTTAATCAAAAAAATTAAGGGAAGTGTTCAGCTTGATCAGAGCTTACCTATTCATTGGATTCATCGGTTGATTTACACATTAGTTTTTGATGGAACAACTTCAGCATCTGACCAAGTAGAGTTAATTTTTAATGCCATTGACTTCTGCGATCTTCCTATTGAGGAAGTACGTGAAGTAATAGAAAGTAAAATTAATTAGTGCTTGTATCGTTAGTTATCTTACAAAAAATAAAGGGGTCAGAGTCACTTTTCTCTGGCTCTGCTCTGATGTCGAATAAAAGGGGTGAGAGTTACTTTTTACCGCGGTGCCTATTTTAGTGTTGCTTTAAATAAGGGGGGCAGAGTTACTTTTTTGAATAAAAGATTCGAGGCTTTCGTGGGGGTTGGCGCTTGGCTGAGTAGCTCTTCGTTGGTACCCGACCCACTCCCATTTTATGATGATTCCGGTAGTGATGAAAACAAGTAACTTGGATTTGATGTAACGATGGATTTTAGTAATGTAGAACGTAACAACCTTTGTCTAAGAGGATGTCGGTTTGTGTTGATTCCATCATTGGTTTTCTACGCTTTATCTGAGTTCATGCCCGATCGAGGCACACTCACATTCACTCTGGTACTGCTTTCGCTCTTAATATGTTTCAAGTTTTGGAATCAAACTGTTAAGAAAAGAGTTGACGCTTCGACGGGGCTGAATCTTTTAAGTTCCTTATTTTTTTTGTTATCGATAGGCGAGCTCTTGATAGCGTTTTCCTTCATTTCATTTAATTTTGGTAGTAGCTTTGCGGCTGTGAAAAGTTCCTTCTTTGTATTTGGTCTGATAGTGTTTAGCATCTTTTGGCTTGTGCCGTTCGTGATCTTTAATGTGATCCTTGAGCACTATGAAGAATAAAGCCGTTCAGGACATCAGTAAATGGGGTGAAATAATAGGGGTAAATAAAAGGGGTCAGAGTCTCTATTCTCTGGCCCCGTTTTTAGGCTAAAAATTTAAATTCTAAATAGTCTAAAAGGAGTTCGATATGCTGAGATTACCAAGACTTGATGCCATTGGGGTTGCTCAACACGTTTTGCAACGTGGAAAAATCGTCAAATTTATTTCGTAATTGATAATGACTCTGAGGCCTATGCGTGATGGCCTAAGAAATATTCGGATAAATAAGATGTCGCTTTTCATGAATGGCTTTTAGACTAAATTATTTTGGTCTTAATCATTTTGTTTTCGCTACAGGTAAACTGAAACCGTTGACTCTTAGATATGATAGTCTTGACTGCCAAAAAAGTTCTGTTCTACTTTCGTTCGCGTTTTGGTAGTTGTTCGTTTTATGGCTTATGGTTTTGAATCCTAGGGTTGGGAAAAAATGGTTTTCAATATATTAAGGCTTATTTTTATTCTGTTTGTTGTTTGCTGTTTGACCCAGGAAGCACTTTCACAAGAGTTTGTGGTAACTGGAGAAGTGCATAGACCTCAGTCCAATAGCCTGGATGAGGAGTTGGGCGTTAGTGTGACTATCTATGGTTACAGCAAAGACAGTCCTGGGAGACTCCTAGAATTCTCAGAGAGCGTGTCTGTAGTCATCGCCGCTGGATTGGAAAGTTCAGAATTTTCTTTACCAATCACGCCTCGTACAGATGTTTATTATCAAGTAACTTACCACTGCCAAATCTGCCTAAGCAGAGGCGTTGTAGACAGCGGGTTTTATTCTGGTGACAACATGGTCTTTTTACCAGAAGATGCAGCAAGACTATCTTTCGAAGAGTTGTTGTCCCCCATCAACGTAAACTTATTGGGCACGGTCACTGTGGTCTCTAGGATCGTAAAACCCACAGGTTTTCCAGTTGATAAGGCCGTGTCTTTTGGTTTGAGAGTAGGGTATCAAGACAGCAGTGGGTTATACGATTATCTTTTCTTACGAGAGATTAGACACTTAAGTATCAGCTCAGGAGAAACTGAAAGAGAGGTGGCTTTTAATGTGCCAGACGTGCCGGAGTTAAAATTTAGGCTAAGCTATTCTTGCTATCTATGTGATGGTGTTTGGAGTGGAGGTTATTACACTCCGTCAGGCACGGCGGTAAACCCAAATTTAGTCCAGGGATTGCCATACGATAGTCTTCCTTCGCCGCTATCGTTTGAGCTGGTCGGACTAAAAACGGTAACGGGTGTGATCAGGCAGCCTTCTGCTAAGCGACTAAATGAGCCATGGTCTTTGCGAGCTGTTATCAGGTTATATGACGCTGATGGCTTCAATTATGCAACGGCGACGTCGGCCGCAGTGTATTTGTTTACAGACGCTGATAGCGTGGATTTTAATGTGGATCTACCAGTATTCACCAATGCAACCGATGAGTATGACGTTCAGTACACTACTGACAGCGGTTTTGACGAAAACATCTCTACAACAGGTTTCCTAGGCGAAAACGGCAAGATGGTACTGGATTATCAAGACTCTAGTCGTTTTGAGTTGTCTAACTTAGATTCTCCAATTGTCCTTGAGATGATAAATCGAGTTTTGATATCAGGTCGAATGTTTTTCTCTGATGAGATTTCACTAAAGACTGATACGATCGTTCACCTAACTGCTGTAAATAGTACTTCTAGCAGAACCTTGGAGTCTCTTTTGATTCGAGCGGTTCCTGGCTATAAGAATTTCACTATGTATTTGCCATTCACGGATAATAATAACTACAAGCTATTTTACTCTTGCGCTGATAGTGGTTGTGAATTGGATGGCATTAATAGGATTGGGTATTACGCGACTGATAATAGTGTCTATGATGAAGACGAAGCTGAGGAAGTAGCGACATCCCTCGATGAAACCTTTGTAGAACTATCTTTGTTGCCACTTGATTCGGATGGTGACAACATTCCCAATCTAAGAGATAACTGTCCAGACGATTTAAATGCAGATCAGGCCAACTTAGATGGAGATGGTTTCGGGAATGCGTGTGATAGCGACATAGACGGAGATGGCGTGTTTTTCGCTATTGATATCGATGACTACGATCGAAATTTGTGTGGTCTTGATATTGATGTGGATGGTTGTGATGATTGTTTGTCCGGACGCAATAACCCATCAGACGATGGGGAAGACCTAGATGGAGATGGAGTTTGTACCTACACCGCAGAAATCTGCTTTCCGATTGTCACTACCGATAAAAAGTCATCCTTGGTTTGTATGTAAGGTTCATAAATAAAAAGGGTCATAAATAAAAGGGATCAGAGTTACTTTTTATTTGGGGTTTTTCTTTGAGTCCAAGAACAACCACGGTGCCTATTTTAGTGTGGACTTAGTCATAGACTCTATAGAGCCAAATTCATTCTAGGAAAGCGATGCTGACCTACTCTTTAGCGAGCCTATGTAGGCAGTGCCAAAATTTGTCCTCACGCTAATTACTGTATGGTTGTCGTTGGTTGATTAGACAGCGTCCAATCATGCGCATTGTTAGTTTGGCATTGACTAGTGGGTACATAGATGAAGCACAAACGAAAGCAGGGTGGATTCACACTCATTGAATTAATGATCGTGATCGCGATTATTGGTGTGCTGGCGAGTGTTGCCTTGCCGGCTTACAATAACTACATCATACGGGCAAAGGTCACAGAGGGAATTTTGGCCGCATCATCCGCCAAAACAGCTGTTACTGAGTATTTTCAGGTAAATGGTGTGCTTCCTCCTGGGGGCGATAATACAATTGCGGGTTTTCGGCAGGACGCTAGTACTCAGTATGTTGACTCGGTTGATTGGCACGCAGACCAAAGAATCGAAATAGAGTTTAATGAAGCTGCACTTGGTGTGGCTACACAAATGGAAGTTCAGCTTGAACCCACCATTAATGGCAATACACTGAGTTGGCGTTGTGCGCAGGATGCGAATGTTGGTGATGAAAATCTGCAGTATTTTCCTGCTAATTGTCGCGAGCGAATCTAGTTTCAAGAAAAGCACAATGAAAAGGGGTTAATCACAATAAAAAGGGGTGACCTCAAAGTGACTCCGACTACCTTTTTCGCTTTTGTGACGCACTTTTGACGAGACATTTCAGAGCTTTTAATTCTAAGGCATGAGAATGAAAATTTATTTTGGTTCGGCAGCATCAACTAAGGTATCCTTGCAAAGCCTTGGCAGTTTTTAAGTATTAACACGGAAGCCTCTACATGTTCAGATCTCACTTTCGCGGCCTTTTGATAAAGGGTGCGCTTATTTTTGTTTCTTTCTTCACGTTTTCATTTGCATCAGCAAATCAGCAATTAATTACTCAGTCAAAAGAACAGTTTCTCGAACTGGCTTCACAGAAGTCATTTCAAGAGGCTAAATCATTGAAGCAAGCCAAACCTACTGGGCAAAAGTTAGATGGAGCGCTACAAAACCTAGTTGCGCGAAATGCCCAGAAGTCTCCTTCTAAATCAAAGAGCAGTCTGAAGCCGGCACCATTTGTGCGCATAGACTCTGATCAGAGAGTCCAGGTGTATATCAACTATGCATCAATTACGGATACGGAGCTTCGAGAGTTAGAGTCTTATGGCGCTAAGATTGAAGTGGTCAATAAAAGCCTAAAAAAGATTCAAGCCTGGATCCCTTATGGAGTGTTAGCCGACATTGAACAAAACTCGATGGTTAATCGGGTAACCATTCCGGACTACGCTCAGGTAAACCAGGGCGCATTTGAAACTGAAGGGAAAGCAATCATAGAGTCCCAAAAATTGTTGGATCAGGGATTTAACGGAAAAGGCGTCAAGGTTGGTATCTTGTCTGATGGTGCTGGTGCCTGGCGCTCAGCGAGAGACAGCGGCGATTTGCCTAATGACTTCAGGGTGTTTGGGTCCTGTGATAAGGGTGAGGAAGACATTGCTAATTGTCGATTCAGAGGAACCTGCAATGAAGGTACCGCCATGGCGGAAATCATTCACGATCTAGCTCCTGAGGCTGAAATTGCCGTTTATTCGGTAGGAACTTCTATGGAGTTTATCAACGGTTTGAAAGTGCTGTCAGAAGATTTTGGTGCGGATATTATCGTGGATGACCTTGGTTTTTTTGGAGAGCCTTATTTTTTCGATGGTCCCATAGCTTCCGCCGTTGATGCGTTACCAAGTAGGGTCCTGTACGTCAGTTCCGCAGGAAATTCAGGAGCGAGACATTATAGCTCACAGCAGTACAATGCCAGGGGATACAGTAACCCCCTGACTAACAGGTTTGAGCTTGTTCACAGTTTCGACGATTCCTCTTCTTTTGATATCGGGAGCTTCTTCCATGGACTGGTTGTTCGACCTGATGCCGCGGCACGAGTGATCATGCAGTGGGAGCAACGATCCCCAGAGTTCAACAGGGGGTTTGATTTTGGTATGGTTGGCTACGATTTATTTGGCAATATTATCGATATCAGCAACTTTAATAACCTTGGTTTCGACTATGGTCTCGAGTTTTTGTGCTTGCCAAATCTAACATCGGAAAACCAAGTTAATTTCGTAAGTCTATTTCAGGATTCTGGCAATTCAAACACTAACTTCAAGATCTATTTTCTTGGGGCAAGCGGCATTGAGTATCCAGAGGCACGAGGTAGCCTCTTTGGTCACCCCTCTTTAGATCGAGTTATAGCGGTTGGTGCGATTAATGCAATTGATGCGCCGGGGCAAGAGGTTACTTTCTACAGTTCACAGGGGCCAAGTCAGTTTAACAAGTTTGATGAAACAAGTTTGGTTTTGACTAAAACGTTCAGGGCGAAGCCAGATGTGGTAGCGACAGATGGTGTCAGTGTCTCCGGCGCTGGTGGTTTTAGTAGCACGTTTTTTGGCACGTCTGCCGCCGCCCCACACGTGGCGGGCTTGGCTGCGCAACTGATGAGTGTCTCACCCTTTGCAAATTCAGCAAATGTCCGTAAGGCCATTGAAACTGGAACATTGGATATGCACAGTACGGGGTTTGATTTTCTTTCCGGTAACGGGCAGATATCGGCGCCACTGGCTTTCGAGGCTTTACGCTTTGGTTCCCCTATTCCGGCAATTATTTTGTTATTGGAGGAATAGTCGAGTTCCCAGTTCAAGAACGCTTGCAGGGCTAAGTATAAAGTTTGCATAAAGCCTGCTGATTGTTTCATTGCGTCTTGGTCTTGAATCGACATTAGTTCATTTTTACTTCTGTATTTGGATTTTATTGCGGCCCCGTTCCACCTATAATTCGAGCGTTGATTGGCTGACGTTTCGGCCTGCATTTTTATCATGTAAGTAGAATTATTTGGAGAAGAACAATGTCGTTTGATGATCGTGATGGCTACATCTGGATGGACGGAGAATTTGTTGATTGGCGCGATGCAAAAGTGCACGTGCTCACTCACACTCTGCATTACGGCGTGGGCGTGTTCGAAGGAGTGCGAGCATACGCTACGGATCGTGGTCCAGCTATTTTTAGACTAGACCGCCACACTGAAAGACTTTATCAGTCCGCAAAGATTATGGGTATGGATATCCCATTTTCGGTTGAAGAGGTCGATCAAGCACAAAAAGAAGTCGTTCGCAAAAACGAATTAAAGTCCGCGTATCTCCGCCCAATGGCTTTTTATGGCTCCGAGGGCATGGGACTTCACGCCAGCAACTTAAAGGTACATTTGATGGTGGCGGCATGGGAATGGGGTACCTATTTAGGTGATGATGCTTTGGAAAAAGGTATCCGAGTAAAGACATCGTCGTTTACCCGACATCACGTCAACAGCACCATGGCCAAAGCCAAGACCAATGGTCACTACACCAATTCGATTCTAGCTACTCAGGAAGCGGCCAATGCAGGATACGATGAAGCGTTGCTTCTCGATCCAAATGGATATGTTGCCGAAGGCGCCGGCGAAAACATTTTCCTTGTTCGTCGGGGCAAGATTTACACTCCAGAGCTAACCTCCGCACTGGAGGGCATTACGCGTGACACGGTGGTTGAGCTTTTGACTAAAGACATGGGGCTTGAGGTCGTCGAAAAGCAAATAACTCGCGACGAAGTGTATACAGCAGATGAGGTGTTCTTCACCGGTACGGCGGCCGAAGTAACGCCAATTGCCGAATTGGATGATCGAAAAATAGGTAATGGCAAGCGCGGAGAGATTTCTGCGGAAGTACAAAAACGCTACTTCGATATTGTGAATGGCAGGGACTCTTCAAGAGCAGATTGGCTGACCTATTTATAAAATACCAATTACGGTTTCAGTCGCCACCTAAATGTCAGAACCACGAAAAAAATACTTAATCGTTGGCCCGTCTTGGGTCGGCGACATGGTGATGGCTCAGAGTCTGTTTATCGACATTAAATCAAGAGAGCCTAATTCTCAGATTGATGTCTTAGCACCTGCTTGGACGGCGGCCATGGTTGATCGCATGCCCGAGGTAAGTGAGCTAGTGGCAGCCGATTTTCAGCATGGAAAGCTGAGTTTGGGTGAACGGTTTAGACTGGGTAAATCCCTTAGGGATAAAGGCTATACTCACGCCATAACGCTGCCTAATTCTCTAAAGTCGGCGATGGTTCCTGCCATTGCAAAGATTCCAAGGCGAACTGGATTTGTCGGTGAGCAGAGATGGTTTTTGTTAAATGATGTTCGGCGGCTAAACAAAAAAGCACTGCCAATGACCGTGCAGCGATTCATCGCACTCGGTCGAACTAAGGGTAGTCACCCTAGGTCCATTGAATCCATTCCGGCGCCTCAACTGACTGTTAGCAAAGAGTCTCTGGAACAAGCATTAGCTAAGTATTACCTCGATACGCAGTCAAAGGTGCTGGCATTGTGTCCGGGTGCTGAGTTTGGGGCGTCAAAACAATGGCCTGCTTCACACTATGCTAGTGTCGCTGAAAATTATTTAAGTCAAGGTTGGCAAGTTTGGTTGCTAGGTTCGGCTAAGGATGTGGACATCTGCAACTCGATTAATAGCCTGACCGCCGGACGAAGTACGGTATTAGCGGGGAAAACTTCATTACCCGAAGCCGTGGATCTGATTTCGGTGGCATCATTAGTAGTGAGTAATGACAGTGGTTTGATGCACATTGCTGCTGCGCTGCAGGTTCCTCTAGTTGCCGTGTATGGATCTACAGACCCCGGCCACACACCACCATTGAGTGGTAACCATGAAATTGTCAGGCTTGGCTTGGATTGCAGCCCTTGTTTCAAACGTGATTGCCCACTGCAGCATCTAGATTGTTTGAATAAATTAGAACCTAAACTCGTTTTAGAACAAGCTCAGAAGCTGGTTCCTATCGAGGCAGAGTAGTATGCGGATTTTGGTAGTCAAGCTGACCTCGATGGGTGATGTGCTGCATTTGATGCCGGCGCTTTCTGATTTAAAGGAACAGCAGCCTGACTTAATCGTAGACTGGATGGTCGAGGACTCCTTTTCAGAAATTCCAGCCTGGCATCCCTGCGTGGATCGAGTGATTCCAGTGGCTACTCGTCGATGGCGCAAACTTAAATGGATTCATATTAAAGAATTTTTTGCTTTTTTAAGACTACTCAGATCACAGCGCTATGATGCAATTGTTGATGCTCAAGGCCTAATAAAAAGCGCCGTATTCAGTCGTTTTGCTCGACGCACCAGTGCAGGAACAAGAATTGGTTTCTCCGGCGCTTCAATAAAAGAAAGTCCTGCTTCTAGACTCTATTCACGAACCGTGGATGTCCCTAGAGAATTACACGCCATTGAACGACTTCGACGGCTATTGGCCGGCGGTTTTGATTATGAGCTTCCCAACACAAACCCCAACTACGCGATGTCAAAGGGACGACTGAGTTCCAGGGATCTGCCTACCGTGTTTCTTTTTCACGGAACCACTTGGGATACCAAGCATTTACCACGCCAAATTTGGCGCGATTTAGCCGAACTCATTATTGATGATGGTTTTAAGGTGGCACTTTGCTGGGGGAACGAACGTGAGAAGAAGCGAGCTGAGTGGATAGCGTCGGATCTTTCGCATGCCGAAGTGTTACCAAAATCTTCATTAAGTGAATTGAAAAAGGCCATATCCAAGGCTCGGGGGGCAATTGCCGTCGATACAGGCTTGGGACATTTGGCCGCCGGTTTGGGTGTGCCGTGTGTTTCCATTTACGGTTCTACAAATGCGGCGTTAACTGGTGCGATGGGAGACAATCAAACATGGATTCAGAGTCAGTATCCTTGCTCACCTTGCATGAAAAAGCACTGCCCCAAGATAACCGAACAGCTACGTGAGCCCCCTTGCTATCAGGAAATGGATGCAGCGGAAATATGGCAAGGCTTATACGAACAAATTGCTTAAAAGCCCGTTTGGAAGCTTAATTCGATAGCAAATAAGAGGCTTAGAGACATTTTCAGCGTATAATCTCTGTATCGTTGGCTTTGAGACCCTGTCATGCATTTCGCGTTTTGCTTATATAAACACTTTCCCTACAGCGGCTTGTCATTAGACATGTTGAGGATCGCGAACGAGTGTATTGATCGTGGTCATCAGGCAACGGTATTCACTGGCAGCTGGGAAGGCGATGTCCCCGATGGTCTTGAGGTGGTCATCATTAAGCACTTTGGCTTGACCAACCACACCCGCGCGCACTCGTTTCATAGGAAGTTAAAGAAACAACTCGAGGGCCATAACTTCGATGTGGTGGTTGGTTTTAATAAGATTCCTGGTCTTGATATCTATTACTGTGGTGACTACTGTTATGTAGGTCGTTCTTTTCTACGACATTCTTGGTTCTACCGTTTTACGCCCAGATTTTTGTATTTTTCGAATTTTGAACGAGGAGTATTTGATGCGTCCTCTAAGACAAATATTCTTTCTCTGTCAGACCGTGAAAAGTCGATTTATCAACAGTATTACCTGACTCAAGATTCTCGATTTCTGTGCTTGCCGCCAACTCTGGAAAAAGCGCGTTGGGCTACCTTAGATGAATTACCGAATAGAGAGTCGCTACGAACTTCGCTTGGCATTGAACCTGATGAAAAGCTGGTTCTGTTAATTGGTTCTGGCTTTCAAACCAAGGGTTTAGACCGGGCTATCGTAGCGCTCGCTGCGCTACCAAAGGAGTTATTGAGTAAAACCAAGCTCTTCGTTGTTGGTCAGGACAAAATAGATACCTTTCAGCGCATCGCTAAGCGGCTGAATGTGTCAGAACAAATTCATTTCCTGGGCGGTCGTAAAGACGTTCCAGCCCTGATGAAAGCGGGCGACATGCTGTTACATCCAGCATACGCCGAAACAACAGGTGGAGTATTGCTTGAAGCGATTGTTTCCGGTTTGCCTGTTCTGGCAACACCGGTTTGTGGATATGCGCCTCATATCAAGCATGCAGAGGCGGGTCACGTACTGCGCAAGCGATTCACTCAGGAAGAGTTGAACACCAAACTACATGAAATGCTGTTGTCAGACGAAGTCGAAACATGGCGTCAAAACGGTCTTAAGTATGGTCAAAATCCGGGTCTGTACGTAATGCCGCAAAGAGCGGTGGACTTTATTGAGCAAACTTGCGCACAGCGGAGTTTGTATTTGAATCGAGATGAGTTTGGTGGCAGCGATGAGCAGTTGTACATCAATAATGAATTGAGACAGGCGTTGCGTGGCGAAGATAGCTTTTATCAAATGATGAATATCGAGGGTAAAGTTTACCGTGAAGCCCTCGGACGCCGAACATTGCGCTTTACTCGGGGTGAAAAAGACTATTTTTTAAAGATGCACACGGGTGTTGGTTGGGCCGAAATTTTTAAGAATATTATTTACTTAAGAGCACCGGTAGTGGGAGCCTTAAATGAATGGCACGGTGTGCATAGATTAAAAGACTTAGAAATTGATACGATGACCGTAGCTGCGTACGGAATTCGTGGTCGAAACCCAGCTACTAAGCATTCTTTTATTGTAACCGAGGCTTTGCCAACCGAAACCAGCCTCGAAGATTTTTGTGGTGAGTGGAAGAAGAATCCGCCAACCACTTTGAAAGAAATTCGTTTAAAGCGTTGGATTCTCAATAAGGTTGTGGAAACAGCACGGGTGATTCATGAGAACGGCGCAAACCATCGAGACTTTTACCTGTGTCATTTCTTGCTGGATGCACAATTCGACTCTCAGGATCAGGTTTCTGCAGAGAGTAGGTTGTTCTTGATCGACTTACATCGTATTCAATTGCGGCGCAAAACTCCTGAGCGCTGGGCCGTGAAGGATATCGCTGGCTTGTATTACTCCAGCAAAGAAATTGGGCTCACACAACGTGATTTATATCGATTTATGAAGCTTTACCGAGGTAAACCTTTGCGTGAAATTTTGCGTAATGAAATGCCTTTTTGGCGTAAAGTGATGAGTCGCGGCAACAAGCTCTATGAATCTGAAAAGCGAAAGGCCAAAGCATTGGAAAATATCCGGCGCCAGCGCGCTCAAGAGCGTCTAAAAGAGTCTTTGCCTGATGGCTCGGTTGACGATACGCGAGAGTTTCAGGTTCGAAACCCTATCGGAAAATAGCTCGTAAACTTCATTTCACAACTACCCGTGATTCAATATCGATCGTTTTGGCAAATAGCTCGGTTCGCTAAGCCTCCGCAGGGCAAACAGCAAGAGCAGGCCAGTATTTTGGATGATCTGGTCGAAGCGACTCCTGTGGAAAAGAGGCTCAAGCACGACAGAACCACCACGGTTGTAGTGGGCCGACTTGGTGGTCAGTCCGTGGTCGTTAAACGCTATAACCCGCGCAATCAATGGCATAGGTTTAAACGAGCGTTTAGGATGTCGCGTGCGCGCAGGTGCTGGGATATGAGTCAATCTTTTAGTGCGGCGGGTTTAAATGTGGCTAAACCAGTGATGATGGTTGAAAAACGATTCGGCCCCATCCGAGGCGATGCATTTTTCGTATCTGAAGCACTCGATGGTCATGAGCTTCTGACTCGACTACCAGAGATGGGGAGTCAGGAGCGAATGCAAGTGAAACACGCAATCACTCATGCTTTTGATGTGTTTCATCAGCATCGCATCTCCCATGGCGACCTGAAGGCAACCAATTTACTCTGGGTGGAAAATCAGCTTTACTTTATTGACTTGGACGCGGCTCAAAAACATGGCTCTTGGTCACTAACGTGGGACAGAAGCCATCGCAAGGATCGGCTGAGGTTTATGAAAAACTGGCAAGACAATCCCGAACTTACTGAGTTATTCAGCGATCTAATCTAGGATACAAACCCACTTAACGAGCTAAGAACTCCAGCAACTGAGATTTCTGCCGAATTGCGTCTCGATAGCCCAAGTCTATCAAACGACGGCAAAACCGTTTGTCGAACATTAGATAGCTCACCAAGCGACGGCTGTTATTTTTCCCCATGCCCAAAAACTTCAAGGCAATTCGGAAGCTTCTGGGCAGATCGTCATAATGCTCTTGCGCGATGTCCGCTATGTCTTCTGATGGTGTGACAACCGAATAATCTATCGGTTTCAAGTTGGCTGGATTATCTTCGGGATGATCAATAAGCAACTTGTTGGTTCGCTCTAATCGTTCGATGTCAGATTGCAAGCTGTTCAAGAAGAGAGTATCTAATATGTATCCTGATATTTGACCGAGAGTAGGGCGATGAGCGGGTGGCTCCGGGGTTTCCTGACCTTCTTTTATTCGTAACCCAATAATCAAGATCTTTTCAGCACCCAAGTGTATGGCCGGGCTGATTGGCGCGCTTTGGCGCATTGAGCCATCGCCGAAGTGTTCCTCACCCAACTTCACAGACGGAAAGATCACAGGGATTGCTGAGGAAGCCATAAGATGATCTATGGTCAATGAAGTCCTCAAACCTTCACGTCGATTACGATCCCAGTCCTCCAGTGAATCATGGCCATCATAAAACGTGATGGATTCCCCTGAGGTATAACTGCAGGCGGTGACGCAGACCCCCTGTAAATGGCCATCTCGTATAGCACCTTTGATACGCTCAAAGTCCACATACTGGCCCAATAATCCTCTTAACGGCGTATTGTCCAGTAATGAAGTGGGGCCTTTCTGCCAGTTACCTGGACCAAGATGACACCAAGCCCACCGGGAAATTCGCAAAGCTAGGTTCTTAGCGTCGCAGTAGAAAACTTTGTCTAACGTGAAGTTTGACCATACCTGGGTGATCTTCTCCACACCTTCTCGAAAGTTGGCGGCATTTGCAGCCAGTGCGATTGAATTGATGGAGCCGGCTGAGGTGCCGCACAGTATTGGGAAAGGATTTTTCTCATCAGCTGGGATCAACTCGGCCAACGCCTTTAGTACCCCGACTTGATAGGCTGCGCGCGCACCACCGCCTCCAAGTAACAGTGCAGTCGGCTTGGAGGCGAGCGCATTATTCATATCACAACGTTACGCCTTAACCAACGGCGGGAACTTCAATGTCTCGGCGTCCCCGAAGTGGAATTCGACGGTTCTGTTTTGGCTGGTTTTTACGCTTCTCTAATGCGGCCAGCTTTTCGGCCTCTCTCTGTTCAGGAGTTTTGTCATTGCGTTTTTTTGAACGCTCGGCTCTTGGTACACGATTCGGGTTTCCTTCGCCGCGACGTTCTCGATCTGGTTTGCCCTTGCTCTTATCGACGGCTCCCTTTGCGTCCTTACGAGGTTTTTTATCGCGACTGTCTTTCTTTTTGTTTGAACGTAGCTTGCTTAAGTCCGGTTTTTCAGGATTTTCATACAACAGTCCTGCGATTTCTTTTTCTACGGGAATGCGATGTTCTATGTACTCTTCAATATCCATGATATTCATGGCATAAGTTTCACAGATTAAGCTGATAGCCGTGCCGCTCGCCCCGGCGCGACCAGTCCGACCGATGCGGTGGACATAGTCTTCAGCGTCAGTTGGAAGGTCAAAATTGACCACATAATTCACCTCAGGGATATGAAGTCCGCGTGCGGCTACATCCGTGGCGATGAGTATATTTACGTCGCCATCTTTAAATCGCTGTAAGAGCTTTTCACGTTTTTTCTGCGGCACGTCTCCTGACAATAGAGCACATTTAAAGTCGTTGATATTTAACCAAGCTTCAATTTTCTCCGCCATATGTTTGGTGTTGATAAACACAACACACTTTTCGTCCTTAGCCTTTTTGAGGATGCCCATCAACAGCGGTATCTTCTCTTCGTTTGAGGGCATATATGCGATTTCTTCGACCCGGTCTGCGGTGACCTCGGCTTCTATTTTTACCACCTCTGGCTCGCTCATGTGCTCATACGCGAGTTCTGCAACGCGGTGTGAAAGCGTTGCCGAGAATAGTAAATTCAAACGGTCTTCAGGGCTGGGCATGGCTCTGAATAGGTATCTGATATCCGAGATAAAGCCGAGATCAAACATTCGGTCAGCTTCATCCAGAATGATCACCTCTAGTGCATCCAAAGCGAATACATTTTGTTTGTAGTAATCAATGATTCGGCCAGGAGTGCCAATCAAAATGTCGATGCCATTCTCGATGTGCTTGCGCTGCTTATCGTAATCGGTCCCGCCATAGGCGAGGCCCATTTTCAAATCGGTATGTTTTATTAGTGGCTTACCATCTTCGAATATCTGTATGGCCAACTCTCTTGTCGGCGCGATTATCAATGCGCGTATTGGATTCTTTTTGGCGCTTTCTTTACGCTCTTGGTTTAACAATTTGTGGAAACAGGCTATCAAGAATGCGGCAGTTTTACCGGTCCCGGTTTGTGCCTGGCCGCTAACGTCCTTTCCTTGCAAGGCCACAGGCAAGGCCATGGCTTGAATTGGAGTACAAAACTCAAAGCCGCTGGCCTCGATCCCCTTTTTAACGTCATCGTGGATTTCCAAGTCACTGAACTTGGTGTCGCTTAAATGTGTCTCTGTCATAGGACTGTTTCGTGTCAATTCTGTGAAATTAAGTTGAGCGTGATTGGCTCATAGGCTCCGGTTGGAGGCTCTAGACTGTGTAATATTGTGTATTTATCTACAACTGTTCGGTTAATTAGAACGAACTCTATGCTTATAATTATTCGCAATGTGCAATGCGACTTTTAGAGCTTGCATTATAAAAAATAATCCGCACACTATACCCTAATTTAGAACTCAAAAGGCGATTACTATGTCTCAAAACACCGTTGATATTTCTGATACCAGCTTTGAAACCGATGTCCTTGGCGCTGACAAGCCAGTACTGGTTGATTATTGGGCTGAATGGTGTGGACCCTGCAAAATGCTAGCTCCAATCTTAGACGAGGTTGCGGCTGAGTATGGCGACAAACTCACCGTGGCGAAACTGGATATTGATAAGAACCCAAGCACTCCTCCAAAGTACAGTGTGCGCGGTATTCCTACTCTTATGTTGTTCAAAGACGGCAATGTGGCAGCACAAAAAGTGGGTGCGATGTCTAAGTCTCAATTGATGGCATTCATCGACGAGAACATCTAAATAAAACTCGAAAACTTTCAAGGACCCTCGTTATTTCTATGACGAGGGTTTTTTTCTACACGCTATATATCAAACGCTTAGTAATTCACAAATCGACCTTCATTGTCGGTGATAGATCCGACGCTGGACACTAGTCAGATCGCGTGTTAATGTATCAAAAGATTCGCAACCGTCGAATCGCTTTTCTCTTTAGAATATTGGCTTCAATACCGCTGGTGCGGCCTAGAAGCTGACGATTTCATCCTCATTTATTGCATCTCTCGCGTAATGCGCGCAGTGGATAGAACCATTTAGCAATGGTCGCTATGTCGTTTTATAGCTTTAGTGGGGATGGGAGACCAATGAAACCACGAATTCCTAATTAACAACCACAATTATTGATCTGTGCACTTCTCCACATTGCACCACCCGATCATCCAATAAACATCATGCCAGCATCCCTAACTGATCTTAAGAAGAAATCCGCAACCGAACTTACCAAAATTGGCCGCTCTCTAGAACTCGATGGTCTCGGCCGAATGAGAAAACAGGATCAAATCTTTACGATCCTAAAATCGATGGCAAAGAAGGGCGAGGATATTGAAGGAGAAGGCGTTGTTGAAATTCTGCAAGACGGGTTCGGCTTCCTTCGCTCAGCCGACAGTTCATACTTAGCCGGGCCAGACGATATTTACGTTAGTCCGAGCCAGATCCGACGTTTTAATTTGCGCACTGGAGATACCGTTGCAGGCTTGATTAGGCCACCAAAAGACTCGGAGAGATACTTTGCACTTCTGAAAGTGTCTACTATCAATGGTTCGACCCCAGAAGAAGCACGAAATAAAATACTGTTTGAAAACTTAACGCCATTACATCCGAATAAGCGTCTGAAACTGGAGCAAGAAAATGGCACGTCAGAGGACTTAACGGGCCGAGTAATCGATCTGATTGCGCCTCTGGGGAAAGGACAGCGCGGTTTGATTGTTTCCTCTCCAAAGAGCGGAAAGACGGTAATGCTTCAGCAGATTGCGCAAGCCATTACCACTAATAACCCCGATGTGGAGTTGATGGTCTTGTTGATTGATGAGAGACCAGAAGAGGTGACCGAGATGCAACGCTCAGTTCGTGGTGAGGTGATTTCTTCCACTTTCGATGAGCCCGCGGCCAGGCACGTACAAGTTGCGGAGATGGTGATCGAAAAGGCCAAGAGGCTGGTCGAGCATAAAAAAGACGTGGTCATCTTGTTAGATTCGATTACTCGCCTTGCTAGAGCCTACAACACAGTAGCTCCCGCATCTGGAAAGGTGCTTACTGGTGGTGTTGATGCAAATGCTTTGCAAAGACCTAAGCGGTTTTTTGGAGCTGCAAGAAACATAGAAGAAGGTGGAAGTTTGACTATATTGGCAACGGCACTGATCGAAACTGGCTCGAAAATGGATGAAGTTATTTACGAGGAATTTAAAGGCACGGGCAACATGGAAGTGCACTTGGAGCGTAAGATCGCCGAGAAGCGTGTGTACCCAGCAATCATTGTGAACAAGTCATCCACGCGGAGGGAAGAGTTGTTAATCGATCCTGAAGAATTGCAGAAAATTTGGATTTTGAGAAAACTTCTACATCCAATGAATGAAGTAGAGGCGATTGAATTCTTGCTCGATAAGCTCAAGGCTACCAAGGCCAACTCTGAATTTTTTGGGTCAATGAAGCGCTAGCTGAGAACAAAAACGCTAGCGGCTAGAAATAGAATATTCCCTAAATGGAAATGAAAAAGGCCTCGTTTAGCGAGGCCTTTTTTGTGCCCAACAGCTCAGCGTAGACCCTAAGCAGAACAAGCTTGCTGTATTTCTTTGAGTAGTTTTGCATACTCGTCTGATCTCTCGCCTTGACTAAGGCTGTCTTTGACGGGTTGCGTACGAGGGTGACAGTGCAATCCCATGGGCATGCTCAATGGCTGAGTTTCGTAACTCACTTTTCCAACGGAGTCGACATTGCCGATCACCATTTTGGAGTAGTCTGATTGTGTGATGATGTCTTGATGCCCCAAGCCTTGGCCAGCGATGATGTTGTCTATTCCCATAAAGTCTTCTCGGTCATAAATATGGATGTGACCGCTAAGTAGGGAGTGCGCATCTATCGATTTTAGACTCTCAATAAGCCAGTCTCGTTCTCCGATGCTGCCGATGTCGTGCGAGCTATTTTCTAGTGGATCGTACAAGGGTCGATGGGTGAATGCGACGGTGTCCGAAATCGGTCTATCCACCTGTTGCAGACCTTTAAAAAGATGACCCCGCAAGCCGGCTGAGTAAGGAAGTGTATTAGCCGCCGTATCAATGTTTACAAACCGGGTCTTGCCGATAGTGAAGGCGTGGTTCAACGGGCCAATGGATCGTAAAAACTGGCCGTAGATATTACCCCTCTCATGAAAGTCGTGATTTCCAATGGATACAAACACGGGTATCGGACTATTTTGAAATAGCGTGATAGACCGTTGGTAGTCTCCCGCTTGGTAATTGAAATCCCCTAGATGGAGAAGGAACTCTGCGCCCAACGCGTGTGCTCTTTGGATACACCATTCAAGTTCTTTGTCGCCGCCACTGTCTCCTATCGAGGCAAACTTGTAGTCGGCTTGAAACGGCAGCCGCCAACTTAAATTCAGCTCGCTACTTGAATTTGTTCGAATCAGCATCGCTCTAGTGATTCCCGTCACTTTCTCGTGCAAGATGGATTCGCTGCGGTCTGTAATTAGATTAGCGCGTGGGTGAATATTGTTCACCGATACCCAAACGTCTCTCTGAGATGTGGAGACTATTTTGACGCTGGGTTCTGCGGAGAAGGTCCTGAAATGAATCGATTCTTCACCCTTTGAAAGCTCGATTAAATCAGGGCTATGAAACTGGATTTTATTATTCGAGTCTGTGAACCGTGTGGGAAGAGCTAGAGACTCCAAGCTGAGGGTCGGGTACCTGATTCCTCGATTAAGTGAGTACAGAGAACCCGCTGTTAAGCCAGTTGCGCCGACTATAGCAGCCGCTTTCATTAGCTCTCTTCGTTTAAGCTTCATTGAACTGTAGGTGTAATTCGCGGTCGGTTACTTAGTCTATTGGCCAAGAAGCACTCGAGGGTCATCTGTCTTAAATATGAAAACCGACCGATTGTCTTGCCCTTCAATGATGGTGGTTGGTTGCCCAAACGAATACATCATCGTTTGGCGAGCAACATTTTCTGCGCTGCTTCGACCAGTCACAGACACAGCCACGTAGTCATACATCAGAATTTTACCTGTGTTTATGTGATGCATCAGTTGTTCTGTCGAGAATTGATCTTTGAAATTACTTCTTGGACCTATGTCTGCATAGTGAACAAGAAGTCGATCGTTACTATACAAAGTTGCTTCATCCTCCATGGTCTTAACCAACCAAGAGCCGGCCGAATGAAAATGAGCCTTCTTAGTTCTGACGTCTAGACCATCCAGGGCGATAAAGATCAGTAAGGCAAGCAGCAGGTAGGCAGCGTATTTTCTCACGGAGGTGAGAGATCGAAGCGACTCGATTAAACGGTTCAGCGCGAACGGGGTGAGCACCAGCAGTGTCAGTGCGGTGGCCATGGTATATCGGCTAACCTGCAGATTATTTAGTAGGCTGAAACTAACCAAAATCGCGAAATTAAAGCAGAAGTAAACCAACCAGATCCGTTTTACCAACTTGTTGTTCAGTCCAAAATTTCGATAGTAGGCGTAGCACCCTATAAAAAAGAAAAAGACCGCCATCCGCCTGACGAGATCGTAAAGCACCCCCCCAACATTGCTAAACACTGCGCCGAAGTAGGCGACTGGATCTCCTTGAGATGAGCCAAACTGCTCTGAAACATTGAGCAAAAATAGATCAAAAATGTTTGATATAGCTAACCCATTTTGTTGCGCTAATTTGATGGAAGACGCGTATTTTTGTTCTAGGTACCAGTATATCGACGCAGTTGCCGCCACCACGATGACTACCGAAAGGACAGTGAGGATTTTTCTCCTGTGTTGAAGTTGCCCACTGGAAAACACAAGCAAAAAGTAGGGAGCCACAAATAACAAGATAATGCCTTCGAAGCGGAAAAGACAACTCACGCCGGTTGTGATCAGCCAACCAAGCAAGTGTTTTTTATTTCTTGTATTGCAAAAGCGAAAAACAAAGTAAAGCGACCATAGATACAGACTCAAATAGGCGAAGTCTCGAATAATATAAGCCCGATACTTGGTGATACTGGGAAACAACAAAATCACTAACGCGGCGATCAGGAGAGTTTTTCTGTCGTTATTGGAGAGCTCACCAACAACCGCGACGAACCCCAGTGACAGAGTGATCGCAAAAAACGTATTTAGGACATAGGCAGACGTTCCCACATCAAGAAAAGTTAGTTTGCTGACACCCGCAATCATTAGCGGATAGAATGGCCAATTGTAATAGCTGTTCGCCGTGCTCCAGTCGCCTTCAAGGAACAACTCGGCCATCGCCAGGTAGGTGATGCCATCGTTATTAATGATGGAATCAAGCGAAATGCTCCAAATCGAGAGGGCGATGTTAGCCAGAATGATGCTTAGCACCATTAGTTGCCGATCTCTGTAAAGCTGGAACATGATAGAGAGTCTGTCGTTAGCTGCGAAACTGAAAAGAATGAGGCATCGCTACCTCGCAATGGAGTGTGCTTTTTCGCAACTCTTTTTGGTTTTATTTTTGTATGCCGATAAAGTCAGTGGCGGCGTTGATATTATGAGAAGATATAGGAGTCCGTAGACGATAGCAATAGCCTAGTCTTAGGTGTTTTCAATCTCATACGCTAAGCGATACTTATACCTAATATGTCAAAAATTCTAGTTACCGGGGGAGCCGGATTTATTGGCAGTCACACTGTAGTTCGACTGCAAGAGAGGGGGTTTGAGCCTGTAATAATCGACAACTTCGATAATAGTTGTTCGTTGGTTCTAGATCGCATAGAGGCGATTACCGGAAGACAACCTGAGCTGGTCGAGGCAGATATACGCGATTCTCAAACTTTGGATAAGTTGTTCGCGAATCATGAGTTCGAGTCTGTAATTCATTTTGCTGGATTAAAAGCCGTTGGTGAATCCGTGGAAAAGCCTCTGAGGTATTACAGCAATAATGTCGAAGGCACAGTTTCTTTACTCAAAGCAATGTCAAGGCATGAATGCAAAAACTTGGTGTTCAGCTCTTCGTGCACCGTGTATGGAGATCCCGAGACAGTTCCTATTACTGAAGCTTCAGCCCTGCAAGTGACTAACCCTTATGGGCGGACGAAGTTAATGATTGAAGACATTTTGCGCGACGTTTCAGCCTCTGATCCAAGTTGGAAGATCACATTGCTTAGGTACTTTAACCCGGTGGGCGCTCATCCCTCTGGATTGATCGGAGAAGACCCTAACGGAATTCCGAATAACTTGATGCCATTTATTGCTCAAGTCGCTGTCGGTCGGTTACCAAAATTGAGTGTTTTCGGAGACGATTACCAAACTCATGACGGCACTGGGGTAAGAGATTACATTCACGTGCTTGATTTGGCCGAGGCCCACATCAATGCCGTTGATAATTTTAAGCCCGATCATGGTTGCAGAGCTTATAACATTGGAACTGGTGAGGGATATTCTGTATTGGATATGGTGAGGGCCTTTGAAGAATCCAGCGGAGTGAAAATACCTTTCGCGATAAAACCGCGCAGATCTGGAGATGTTGCGATCACCTATGCGGACTCATCGTTGAGTGAAAAGGAAATCGGTTGGAAAGCAAAATTAGGGCTTAAAGAAATAATGCAAGATCAATGGAACTGGCAGAAAAACAATCCTAATGGATACCAGGAAGATTGAACCCGCCGTAAATTTAGATAGCTGAGAAGCACGTGGTGAAGCGATAAGGTTCTTGTCAAAGTTGCTGATGAATCCATCTAGGGATTGTCGACTTGCTTGCCTAGCTAATGCTACGAAGGTGACTCTAATGGGTAGTTGGCGCTAACGCTAAGCAGGGGCGCTTATATATAAGTAGGGGTTCTTACTAGTAGGGGTTCTGACTAAAGGGAGAGAGGAAAGGACGAGAATGGAGCAATTGAAGTCACGTAAAAACCATGGTTGGGTATTGGGTTGGGTAGGGGCCATAGTCACTACGCAACTTCAATGCTCAGACTTAAGTCTAACTGAATCCGCTTTTGACGATCAAGAGAAAATATCAACTATTTCTTAAACTTAGGCAATAATTTGAACTATTTTGCCCTGTTTTGGTGCAACTTTTGGTTAGACTAAAGGCTAATCAGATCGACGGTTGAAAACAGCCGTTTAGCGGTTAGCTCGGGTTTAATAATCCACTTCGCCGCCATCCACCCGCTTTGCGAATTCCGTGCTTTTACCCGAGGCCAGGGTTTTAGCTTGTGATATCCAATCCTCGCGACCAACCCGGCCTTGGAAAGACAAGAAGCCTTCAATCCAAGCCACATTATCTGCGTTCCATTCGGCAATCTGTTCAAATTGGTAGATTCCGAGCTCATTCAATGTTTTCTCTATTACGGCACCAATGCCCTTGATTCGTTTCAAGTCGTCTGTTGACTCGGGCGCTGAGCCGAACGCCATCGGCTTCCATTGATCATCCAGGGGTGGATCAATGCTTACACTTTCGACGCTCTCTTCGGCTGTTTCCGCTGCTGACTCAATCAAATGAGATTCACTCGTATCTATAGTCTCGGCAGCGATTGGTGTGACGGCCACATCGGGCTCCGAATCTTCATCTTCCGCTCTGCGGCAACAGAACCACCATTGCACAAACATTCCAAGCCCGAACGCTATCAGAAGCAAAAACCAAATCTCTAAAAAAAGATAACCCATTTTGTTCTCCGTTAAATTCTGTTGATCAATTGCTCAAACGAAATTCGATTCGTCTGTTTTGAGCACGCCCTCGATCATTCGAGTTAGAGGCGATTGGTTGTTTTGTGCCATAGCCTACGGCTTTGAAGTTCTGTTCTGGCAGTCCTTGTCCAACCAAATAGTCCACTACGGCTTGAGCGCGATCTTGGCTCAGTTTCATATTAAAGTCGAAATCACCCGTGTTGTCGGTGTGGCCGCTGACTTCAAACTGCGCTTTTGGGCATCGATTGGCAGTCATCACAATGTCGGCCAGTAGAGTGAAACTGGCCTGGTCGATTTCGCTGCTCTCAGTAGCAAAGTTAATCTTACCTTTTGCAAGTAGTTCATTAACTAGATCCTGGCAAACATCGCGTTTTACCGGCGGGAGAACAATTTTTATCCGATTAACTAGGGCGCCATTGAAAGTGCGACGAATCTTTGCCTCGATATCAGAGCGGTCGTTTCTACTACTGACATTACCACTAAGTTCTAGTGACTCCCCTTTTAAGGTCGCCTTTACAGAACTAGGCCCTTTGGCCGACGGTTTTAGGTCGCCGATAAATGAAAGGTTGCTAACCGACCCAACTCGGTCATTGACACGAAGGCTGTGATCGATTTGATTTGAGCCATAGGCAGACTTCGCTCTAGTAAGAACTGAATCTACTTCTTCTTGCGTTGCTAAAGTGCCTGTCAGCGCGAGTCGCCCATTACGGTACTCTGCGTTAATCTCCGCAGGGTATAAGCTGATTTCGGCCAGCGGATCGCCATTGTGCTCTGCTGCTCGTACGCCCCTTGCATTGGAAACCAGCCGAACTGCATCAGCGATCGCTTCTTGGTCAGGAGCGTTTCCGGTAATCAGAACATCTCGTCCTCGATTGTACGTTTCTATGTTGGCCCAACTGTGCGTACTCTCTTGCAAAACCGCTTCGGCATTGCTTTTAACGTCCTGTTCTATCGACCTCCACATAAATGCCAATGTTATGGCAAGCAATAATAGGGTGCAGAGTAGAAAGGGTATCCATCCTATGCACATAAAGGTGTGTTTGCGCATTGTTCCTCCCACAGAACGAGCGCGGTGACGAGTGGTCTGACCCAGCCTCGAGAACAAACAGAACTTCTGTCACTCTATCACCGTCATTACGGTTGACTGTCTATCCATCTCTACACAGACTTTTTGTAGAAACAGATAAACAGTATCGCAATTGGAGGAAAAATTTTCTAGTTTGGAAATGTTAGGGCTTGTAAATTACAAGCCCTTTAATACGGCAATGCTTCTAGGCAGGAGTAAGTAGTTGAGTAAAGAATGCTCTTAATGCCGATTCCTTGCCAGTTTCCCATGCCTTCAGAGCCGCCGTGCCGATCACCGCGATGTCTGCGTGGTTTCCGATAAATTTCACATCGTCATAGCGACTTACGCCGAAGCCGACAGCTAGCGGGACGTCCGTCACACGCTTACATCTATCAATGAATTCGGCAACTTCAGCGTTCATGTCGGTGTTTGAACCGGTGACACCCTTGCGAGCAACGGTATAAACAAATCCTTTCGCTGATTTGGCTAATTCAGCAAGTCGCGCATCGCTGTTAGTAGGCGTCATCAAAACAATTGGGGCAAGCTCCAGTTCAGCGGCAATTGCATGCAACTCCTTGGCTTCTTCTATCGGTAAGTCAGGGACAATAAAACCGTGTCCGCCTGCAAGCTTCAGAGCTTCCAGAAATTGTCGCTGTCCAGTTTTATAGATGGTATTGAAATAACCCATCATAACTACCTTGAAGGAAAATCGTTCGCTAACTTTTTTCATGAAATCGAAACAATCGGACACACTTACGCCGCTTTCGACCGCCTCTTGGTTGGCCTTTACAAACAAGGGGCCATCAGCGGAAGGCTCCGAGAACGGAAATTGCAGTTCCACCAAGTCAACGCCAAACTCGTCCATGATTTCCAGTTCTTTCCAATTGTCCTCGAAAGAAGGGTATCCACAAACCACGTGAGTCATAATCATTGCAGGACGATCATTCTGATCGAGAGTCGCTCTGCGCTCTGAAATATACTGATCAAGCGCCATATTCTTCAGCCTTACTTTTAATAAACTTTTTCCAGTGTTCGTCACCAAGAGCATCGGCAATGGTGAATATGTCTTTGTCGCCACGACCACTCATGTTGATGAGAACAACCTCATCCTTAGACATTTGCTCCGCTTCTAAAATAGCCTGCGCAAACCCATGTGAGCTTTCGAGCGCTGGAATAACGCCTTCGGTACGCATCGACAGTTTTAGGGCCTCGGTTACTTGCGAATCGGTTACTGCTTCAAAACGAACTCGATTTTTCTCCCAGAGATGGACCAGAACCGGATTGACTCCAATGTAATCTAAGCCAGCAGCCACTGAGTGTGTATGTAACATATTCCCGTCGTTGTTTTGCAGAAAATATGTTTTCATGCCTTGAGCAACGCCAACGGATGCATCCTTGTAGGCCAAACGCGCAGCGTGATTGCCTTTGCCAGGGCCAAAGCCTCCAGCCTCGCAACCCACTAATTCGGTTTCAGCGTCATCCATAAAGCCTTGGAATAATCCTATTGCATTGGATCCGCCGCCAACGCAGGCGAATACACGATCAGGAAGCTTGCCAGCTGTTTCGAGTAACTGAGCTCTGGCTTCTTTGCCGATAATGGATTGAAACCAGCTAACCATCTCAGGAAATGGATGGGGACCACAAGCGGTGCCCAATACATAGTGAGTGTTGTCCATATTGGTTACCCAATCTCTTAGGCACTCATTGATCGCGTCTTTTAGAGTCTTTTGGCCGTCTTGTACGGCGACAACTTCGGAGCCCATGTTTTCCATCCAAAATACATTTGGACGCTGACGGGCAACATCGATTGCGCCCATGTAAATTTTGCTTTCGAATCCAAACCGTGCCGCCATGGTGGCGGTTGCGTAACCGTGCTGGCCTGCGCCCGTTTCCGCGATGACTCGAGTTTTACCCATACGTTTGACCAACAGTCCTTGGCCCATGACATTATTGATCTTGTGGGATCCAGTGTGGTTGAGATCTTCGCGTTTGATGTAAATTTGAGCGCCGCCGAGCTTGTTTGAAAGATTGGCCAAGTGTGTGACTGGCGTGGGACGGCCCGAGTAGCTCTGCATCAACTCAATGAATTCTTGCCAAAATGTGGGGTCATCTTTGGCTTTTCGAAACTCTTGTTTGAGTTCCTCGATTGTGGTGTGAAGTATTTCGGGCAAAAACGTGCCGCCATACTCGCCGTAATAGCCTTCTCGGCCATCGGAAAAATCAAATAAATCCATTGGGAATGACTGCAAATCAGGTGAAGCGCAATCGTACCATTGCGCGCTTTAGGTTTTAATAGTTTAGACTAAGGAAGGTGGCAGAAAAGTGATAAGTTCGCGTTAAATTTCGGCCTTTTGCTCGCCAAAAGCGCGTAAGGCGAGGTCGTCGTGTCCTTGGTGCACTACACAACCAATCAAGGAGTCCGATATTCTTAGCTGGGTCAAATGCCATGGCGTGTCGTTTTCATCAAAATAGTTCAGCTCAGCAGCATGCCCCTCTACCAGGTCACGTTCGCGCATTTTGAAGTTAATTCCTTGACCTGTCGCCTTTCCAGACGCTTCTTTTCTGGTCCAGAGGCACAGAAAACGCTGGGGGTTTACCTGCCCATTTTCATCCTTGACAAGCTGTTGTTCAGTAACAGAAAAGCGTCTGTTCACAATCGTGGAATAGTCGGTCTCTCTGTGTAGTGATTCAATATCCACGCCAATTTCTCTGCCGAGTGAAAAAGCCAACAATCCATAAGAGCGCCCGTTGTGAGACGTGTCGGTAAAGTTAAAATGAATTGGATTACTTTTATCACTCAAGTAAGGCTTATTTAGTCGCGTGTAGCTGAACAAAACCTCCTCTGGTTGGCATGCACTATACTTGGCCAACAATTTAATCAAATAGTATCGACCAGCAAGATAGCTCTCTTCGTTACCAGCAGATGCGCGGCGATAGAATTTGTCCTTTTGAATATCGCTCAACCAGGCGTGGGCCAACTCAGCTTGTTTTTCATTTAGTTCGAGAGGCACACACCAAACATGCAGATCAGATTCACCCAGTCGAGGAAACTCTTGTTGATCAACGGTCTCCCAGCTGGGGCGCAGAGCTATTTTTTCAAGTATCGGGTCTGCAAACATCGGATTTTGATTGAACCATGAGTAATAAAAGACTGGTATGCTAGGTCTTGAGCAGGACAAGTACAACACATTGAAAGCCTGATTACCAAAAAGGGTCCATTAATGAAAGCAAAGATTTTACTCGCAGTGATTTTGACGTCCTTGATTGCTGCGTTTTTTATATTCGATTTACAGCAGTTCTTATCTCTTGAATATCTGAAAAGTCAGAAAGACGCATTGAACGAACTTTACTCACAAAGACCAGCTCTTATTATTGGAGCTTATTTTATCGTTTACGTCGCATTTACCGCCCTTGCCCTGCCAGCTGCCGCCATATTAACGCTGGCAGGTGGAGCTATTTTTGGGTTTTGGACTGGATTGATAATTGTTTCATTCGCTAGCACGATCGGGGCAACACTGGCGTTTATTTTTACCCGTTTCTTATTTCATGATGCTGTTCAGGCGAAGTTCGGTGAGCTGTTAGAAACGGTCAATGCTGGTATAGAAAAAGAAGGCGCATTTTACGTTTTCGGTCTAAGGCTGGTCCCATTGTTTCCCTTCTTTGTCGTGAACTCTATCTTAGCCCTGACGAAGCTTAAGACCTTTACCTTCTATTGGGCTAGCCAACTCGGTATGTTGGCTGGGACCGCCGTATTCGTAAACGCTGGGACGCAACTCGCACAGATAGATAGCTTGGACGGCATTTTAAACATTAAGTTAATTGCATCATTTGTCCTTCTTGGTGTGTTTCCGATTGTTGCCAAGAAACTTCTAGAATTCTTAAAGTCACGTCAAGCTGCAGCTTAAATCAGGAGATAATAATGGCAAAACATGAAGCTAATTTAGTAGTGATAGGTGCTGGCTCTGGCGGCTTAGTTGCAGCTTTAATAGCGGCAGCGGTTAAGTCAAAAGTCATTCTTATTGAACGTGACAAAATGGGTGGCGACTGCCTGAATACCGGCTGCGTGCCAAGTAAGGCATTGCTGCGGTCTGCCAAAGTGGCCAATTACATGCATCGTGCCGAAGAGTTTGGACTTGAAAAAGTTGAGGTCAAACCGGTATTCAAGCAAGTAATGCAGCGCGTTCAAGATGTGATTGCGACTATCGAACCCCATGATTCCGTGGAAAGATTCACTGGCCTAGGCGTGGAATGCGTTCAAGGAGAAGGTGAGATTGTTGATAAACACACTGTTAAGGTCGGTGACAGAACCATCACCACCAAAAGCATCATTATCTCGACAGGCGCGCGGCCATTTGTTCCACCCATTCCAGGTTTGGATACCATTCAATATTTGACTTCGGATTCCGTTTGGGAACTACAAGACTTACCCAAACGTATGGTCGTGCTGGGCGGAGGCCCGATTGGCTGTGAGTTGAGTCAAGCTTTCTCCAAGCTGGGTGCTGAAGTCACTATCGTGGAAATGATGGACCAGTTAATGGGACGAGAAGATAGCGATGTTGCTGATCATATAACCGAAAAGTTCACTAAGGAAGGAATAAACGTTCTGACAGGGCACAAGGCCGTCAAGTTTGAGGAACGTGATGGTCAGAAGGTTCTTCACTGTGAAAATGCTGAGGGTAGTAAGGAAATTCCATTTGATGATGTGCTGATAGCCGTTGGCCGCAAGCCAAATACAGATCAGATGGATTTAGCCAAGCATGGAATTAAGTTGCGTCCTAACGGAACCATAGAAACGGATGATTATCTACGAACCGCGGTTCCTAATATTTTTGCTTGTGGTGATGTGACTGGACCCTATCAGTTTACCCATACCGCGTCTCATCAAGCCTGGTATGCCACGGTAAACGCGTTGTTTGGGTTTGCGCGAAAGTTCAAGGTCGACTATCGAGTGATTCCTTGGGCTACGTTTACCATGCCAGAGGTCGCCAGAGTTGGTATTAATGAGCGTGAGGCGAAGGAACAGGGTTTGGATGTGCAGGTCACGCGTTATGGAATTGATGACCTTGATCGGGCCATTGCCGACGGCGAGGCTCACGGCTTTATCAAAGTCATTACCCCCAGAGGCAAAGACACAATATTAGGTGTGACCATCGTAGGTCATCACGCGGGAGATCTAATTTCAGAGTACGTTCTGGCCATGAAATACAATCTGGGCTTGAATAAAATACTGGGTACTATTCACCTTTACCCCAGTTTAGCTGAAGCGAATAAATTTGTTGCTGGCGTTTGGAAACGCGAGAACCAACCGCATGGTCTATTGAAATGGGTTGAAAAATTCCATTCTTGGAGGCGGGGCTAAACCGATAGGCTAGCATGTTGTTCCGGCTATTTTGTACGTTTTTGGCCCTCGCGATTTTCCCCTTGTCTTCTGCTCTGGCGGCGCCTAAAGCAGAGCTATGGGACTATTGGGCCCTATTTGATTCAGGGTCTACGATCAGCGTCGATCATAGCCCTTGGCAACGGCTTCTCAATGCGCATTTAACGACCTCAAGCGATGGAATAAATCGATTGAACTATGGTGCCATCAAAGACCATAGCCAAGTCGAGCTAAATGCCTATCTCGATTCACTCATCTCTGTTGACCCAAGGGAGCTGAATCGTCAAGAGCAGATGGCTTTCTGGATTAATCTTTATAACGCGCTCACCGTTAAAATTGTGGTGCAAAGATACCCAATTAAAAGTATTAAAAGTGTGCGGTACTTGTCCTCACTGTTCGGCCCTTGGGACAAAAAACTAGTCAAAGTCGCCGGCCAGAGCGTTTCCTTGAACGATATTGAGCATCGAATTCTTAGGCCAATTTGGCAAGATCCACGTATTCATTTTGTGGTCAATTGCGCCAGTTTGGGGTGTCCAAACTTACAGCCCACAGCATTTACAGGCGAGAATGTAGAGAGTCTACTGGAAGCCTCGAAAGCCCAGTTCTTAGCACACCCACGTGCTTTGCGCTTAGATGAGGATACGCTGATCTTATCCAGCCTTTTTAAGTGGTATTCAGTAGATTTCGGTGAGGACACACAGGGAGTGCTTGAGTATCTCAAATCCTCACCAACCAGCATTAGTCCTGAATCAATTGATCGAGCAGGGAAAATGCAATATGAATACGATTGGAGATTAAATTCAACTAACTAACTAGACGGTTTGACTGGTATCTCAGTGGGTGATCAATAATCATGCCGTGGTATGGTTAAAAACAGTAACTTTCGTACTTTAGAACTTGCTCCTAACTTACTGTTTTAGGTAAGGTTTTCCACGGTTGGAAAAAAGCTCAATATAGAGCTAGGGGTTAATAATGCAGTTCACGTGGTTGGAACGTGGGGTCGCTTCCTGTCGTCCCCTTATTGTACTTGTCTTTCTGATAAGTGTTTTTAGTCATGCGGTTGATGCCGCGCAAGAGGCACAAGAGATACCGTTTTGGAATGATAGTGAAGAAGCATCGGAGTTTGATGTGGATCACTCGGCATGGAACTCTTTGCTTAACAGATATGTCGTCAAGCACGAATCCGGAATCAATCGCTTTGACTATGATGCCGTGACCAGTATCGACAAGGCTAGACTTGAGAACTATATAAAGCTGTTGGAGGGCATGGATCCAAGGCAAATGGCCATGGATCGCCAAAAGCCCTACTGGCTCAATCTTTTTAATGCCGCGCTGGTTTTTCAAATTCTGCAATCCAAGCCGGAAGCGTCGATAAAGGAAATTAGTAGCCGGAAATTATGGAGAAAAAAACGACTCACCATCGCCCTGCAAAAGCTCTCTTTAGAAGATATCGAACATGGAATCTTACGGCCGATATTTAAGGACCCCAGACTTCATTTTGCCATGGTTGGTGGTACCTTGGGTTCGGCAAATATTCTGAACCAGGCGTTTACGGTTGACAATATTGAAGAGCTGTTGAATCAAAATACTAAAGACTTTTTAGCTCACTCTCGTGGTATGGCTTTTAATGGAGAGCGGGTTGTTCTGTCGAGTATATTTAAGTGGTATGCCAATGATTTTGGCGAGGATTTTGAGCAGCTTAAAGAATTTTTATCGGAACATTTGCCGGATGAAAAAAAGCCACTTCTTCGAGTTGCGTCAAACGCAAGATACGACTACGACTGGAGTCTGAATAAACCGTAGCGCGAAATTTATCCAGATGTACAAAGGCGAGTAATCAGTCAATTTGTCAGCTAAAACCCGCTAAGATAAAGGCTTGACGGCTTATTGCTTGTCGAATGTCGATTTATTGGTCAAATAATCCAGTATATGTGTTGCCAGACCCATCATCTCTCGGGTAAGGTTGTCTAGAAGCCTGATTTTCAAAGGCTTTTGTTTGGGGTTGGGTAGGATAGCCGAGTCGAAAATATGCCACACAAAGGGTCGACAAGCGCATAAAAAGTGTCAATAGCGGTATTGATGTTTCATCCATTCTACCCAGTGCCTTTTGTTAATAAGTAGAAGAAAAATGCACCTCTCGTGGTCGAGACGACTGAAAATTCTTGGGTTTCGTGTCGTTTACGAGATAGGCGTGGTGGGAACGCTGATTGAGTGCCAAAAAACTATGAGGTAGAGATGGTAGCTAGATGTATGAGGCTATTAAGGGTTGCGGCGTTAAGCTGCGTCATGGGTGTAAGTTTAAGCAACGCCCATGCTACAGTGGAAATGGAATTGAACTCATTCTGGGATGATAGAGAACCGCAAAGTCTAATTAATGTGGACAACACTGCTTTCCGAGAAATTCTCGAACGTTATGTCGCGACCGACCATCCGTCAGGTATCGCGCGCTTTAACTACGAAGCTTTCTCAGTAAGCGACAAGGCTAAGTTAGAGCAATATCTAGAATACTTACAATTTTTGGAACCGCGACAGCTTAACGATCCAGAAGCTAAGGCGTATTGGATTAATCTGTACAATGCTGCTACGTTGAACCTGATGATCGAAGAATACCAAGATGGAGATACAGATGGTTTTCGTGTAATCAGATCAGATCGTATAGCCTCGAGACCATGGCGAAGAAACATTATTACGATTGCTCAACAAAAGCTGTCCTTGGAAGACATTTTGAATACGGTCATCCGGCCAATGTATAAGGACCCACGAGTCCACTTTGCCTTGTTCTTTTGCTCCTTAGGTGGCCCAAATATGCCAACCGAAGTATTCGAAGGAGAAAATAATGAGGAGCTGCTTAATAAGTTTGAATCAGAGTATTTATCGCAAAGCCGCGCAGTGCGCATGGATCAAGGACAGTTAGTTTTGTCCGAAATCTTTTCGAACTTCGACACCGATTTTGCGCCTTCACAAAGTGGCATGATTGCGTATTTACGCGAGCGAGTTCCAGCGCCAGTTGCTGAAGCAATGAATTCCGCGACCAGCATTCGATATGAATACGATTGGGGTCTTAACGCTCCCTAGGGTTGCCTCTAGACACCCGGTTCCAATAAGTTTGGTTTAATTGGATAAATAGTTGGCGCACATCGTTTAAGAGACTAAACTGGCGCCATCATTTAATGGTGCCACAAGTCCAATGGAAACCAACAAATCAGTCGCTTTTTCCCAAATAATTCAATCCGCCGTGGCCGTCTTACGAAATGGCGGAGTCATAGCGTATCCAACTGAATATTGTTTTGGCCTAGGCTGCGACCCTCGCAATGAGTCAGCGGTACTGCGCTTGCTTGAAATTAAGCGGCGCAAAGCAGAACAGGGTGTCATATTGATCGCCGCAGATTTAAACCAAATCAATTGTTATGCAAACTTTGATGATGTCTCAGATCAGGATTTAATTACCGCTACCTGGCCTGGCCCAAACACGTGGTTGTTGCCAACGCGCGAGGGTGTTCCTGAATTTATTAGAGGGCGACATGCCACCATCGCAATGCGCATTCCTCAGCACGACTTCTGTCTGGCTTTACTAGCCGAGTTTGGTCATCCCATTGTTTCGACATCGGCAAATCGAAGTGGTGAGCCGGAGCATTTGGTCGCAGAAACGGTTGAGCAAGATCTTGGCGATGAGTGTGATTTGGTTGTCAATTTCCCAGTGGGGGGAGCCAAGCAGGCATCAACAATTAGAGACGCCATGACAGGAGCTGTTTTGAGATGACTAAATCCATGGAAATGCGAGAAATTGTCGCCGCATATTTAAAAAATCTTCAGGACTCCATTTGTGCGTCATTATCCAAGGTAGACGGAAACCCATTCATAGAAGATCTCTGGGAGCATAAAAAAGGAAAAGGCGGCGGTCGTACTCGAGTTTTGAGTAACGGTAAGGTTATCGAAAAGGGTGGCGTGAATTTCTCTCACGTCAAGGGCGATCAATTACCTCCCGCTGCGACGCTAAAACGACCTGAGCTTGCTGGTAAGAAATTTGAAGCGATGGGAGTTTCACTGGTAATTCATCCTCGCAATCCTTTCGCACCCACTTCGCATATGAATGTGCGTTTTTTCATCGCTGGTGCTGAGACTGAAGCTCCTATTTGGTGGTTTGGTGGTGGCTTTGACATGACGCCGTATTATGGATTTGAGGACGATGCCAAACACTGGCACCAAGTGGCCAATCTTGCCTGCGTGCCTTTTGATAACGACTGGTATCCTAAGTACAAAGCTTGGTGTGACGATTACTTTTATTTGCCGCATAGATCCGAGCAGCGAGGAATTGGTGGATTATTTTTTGATGATCTGAATGAACCGGGATTCGAAAATAGCTTCGCATTTATGCGCAGTGTGGGTGATCACTATATACAGGCTTATCAACCAATACTCGAGCGCCGTAAGGATACCGAGTTTGAGGAATCACATCGACAGTGGCAGTTATTACGTCGAGGCCGTTATGTTGAGTTTAATTTGGTACATGACCGAGGTACTCTGTTTGGACTTCAATCCGGTGGACGAACCGAGTCCATCCTAATGTCTATGCCCCCGTTGGTAGCCTGGGATTATCAAGCAACGCCCGAGCCTGGCAGCGCTGAACAAGAGCTTCTTGATAAATATTTAGTGCCAAGAGATTGGTTAGCATGATCTGGTTGTATCGTTGTCTATTGAACATTGCTATTCCTTTTGGAATAGTGGGTCTGTGTGTTCGGGGTTTTAGAAACTCTGAGTATTGGCATCGCTGGGGAGAGCGCTTTGGCTTTGCAAATACAGAAGTTCGCACCAATGGTCCTTTTGATTTGTGGATACATGCTGTTTCAGTAGGTGAGGCCAGAGCTGCGGCACCCTTGGTGCAACGATTAATTCAGAAGCAGCCCAATTTAAAGATATTAGTGACAACCACAACACCAACCGGTTCCGCGATGGTTCGGCTGATGTTGGCGGATAAAGTATCACATTGTTATTTCCCCTATGACCTTAACTGGGCAATGAAACGGTTTGTCGGGATCGTCAATGCAAAAACCGTCCTCATTATGGAGACTGAAATATGGCCAAATATGATACGAGCGGTATCCGCTCAAGGGGCGAAATTAGTCTATACCAACGTGCGCTTGTCTGAGCGATCTTACACTGGGTATGCGAGGTTTTATGACTTCGTTAAACAGACACTCGAGCAGGTTGATCTTTTCGCTGTCCAAGGAAAGCTAGATCGAAAGCATCTGGAATTATTGGGTGTTGATAATGACAAAATAATTGAGACGGGAAGCATCAAGTTCGATGTGCAGATGGCTCCCAGTTTGCGCGAGTCTGCTGAGGTACTGCGGCGTCAGTTGGGTCAGGACCGACTGATTTGGATTGCCGGAAGTACTCGAGAGGGTGAGGAAAGTAAAATTTTAGCCGCTTATAAGGAGTTAAAGAGAAACTTTCCATCCCTACTTCTCGTTCTGGTGCCGCGTCATCCTGAACGATTTGACTACATGGCACGTAAGATTCAACGTAGAGATCTTGTATGTGTCAGACGCACAGACAACGTGGCTGAACTTAATCAGGAAGTGGATGTCTACCTTGGTGACACGATGGGGGAATTGAGCCTGATGTACGCTTGTTCGGATGTTGCTTTTGTTGGTGGAAGTTTAGTTCCCTTGGGCGGACAGAATATTCTAGAGCCCTGTGCATTGGGCGTGCCCGTGGTGTTCGGTCCTCATATGTTTAACTTTCCAGATATAAGCCGATGGACCATAAAGGAGGGTGCGGGCATCATGGTCCAGGACGCTGACGAGCTGGTTTCGCAAGTATCTGAGTTACTCTCAAACCCCAGTTTACGAGATGAAATGGGGAACAAAGGAATGAGCTTTATCGAAGCACATAGAGGGGCTTTGGCAAAAAATTATGAGCTCATCGAAAACCTTTAATCCAATAGTGCCTGCTTTATTGGCCTCCGTGTCATGATTCTGTCGTTAAGTATTCTAAAGCTGACATAGGAGTGTCGTGCCATAAAGAATAAAAACAGGGTCTAATGGGCAGATTGAAATAGGTAATACCCAAGCTTAACGATAATGACATTTAAAGAACTCATTGGTTACGACCTTCACACCTCAAGGGTTGCCTTTGAGCATGAAGGTTTAGAGATCGTTTTTATTCAGGATTTTGTTATCTTCAAGCGCAGAATCTATGTGAATGGCGAGCTGGTCTATAATCGATTCTCACCTTGGCTCGGTTTGATTACGCACGCCGAATTCGACTATCAGGGTCACCAGTATCGATTTTTGACACGCACTACCAACTTCGCTTGTATGAGCCAAGACGTAACAGTGTGGGTTGATGGCCGTCAGGCTGGTAGAAAACAAGATCCAGTGTATTCTGGTTTACCCATCCGTAAGCTCATGCACGCCATCATAGGACCTTTGTTTTTTGGTATGGCGCTGGGTATGTTTGTAGAAACCGTTTTCTGAGGGGTCGGATGTGTTAGTGGATTCATCGAAAATGAAACGGTTGCGTCTCGCCAAAAATTGGACCCAGCAACATCTCGCGGACGTATGCGGTTTGAGTATGCGCACAATCCAACGTGTAGAAAAAGACGGAGTTGCTTCTAATGAAACGGTAGCCGCCTATGCGGCGGTCTTTGAAGTAGAAGCCATTGAGTTTTTAATCTCTGTTGAGGAATATGATCAGACCAATCGACAGGCGCAGCCAGGGATGATTCCATCCAGATTCGGCAGCTTTATTTTTGTTGGAGGGTTTGTTGCAGGAATCGCGGCTGGTATGGCAATAGCGATATTTATTTTTTAATCGTCTGCCACGGTTAATCTTGAAGTCGAAGCAGTGTCGCCAGTGTTTTTGCGTCAGTTATTTCGCCGGATTTGGCCATCGTAATGGCCCTTTCCAGTGGAATCCAATGAGCCTGTAATTGTTCAGCGGCATCAAGGTTTTGCGTGCCAGGGCTGAGATCCTTGGCTTCGAATAAAAACAAGACTTCGTTGCTAAACCCTGGGCTTGGTATCAGCTCTCCAAGTGAACGCCAACTTTGCGCTTTAATCGCGGCTTCTTCTTCGAGCTCTCGTTTTGCGGTTTCCAGTGGTGGTTCGTTAGGCTCAAGACAGCCGGCAGGAAGCTCCCAGATGGTTTTCCCTACGGCATGACGCCACTGCTCCAAAAGACAAATTTCGTTCTTGGAGTTAATTGCCGCGATAACGGCGCCTCCGGGGTGCTTGACGATGTCAAAGTAGGTGTGACCTCCCTGCGGATAGTCCACCCGTTCTTTATGCAACTCGATTAAGTTGCCCTTGTGTAGAAGCTTATTGGGCATTAAAACCGCCGTTAGTTGAAGCTGATAAGGCTCGGCTGATAGTCAGACGGCGCCTCATACCCCAACAAATTAAAAACGGTTGCTGCGATATGCGTGAGACCCGCATCGGCTGGCGGCGTTAACTGGTACTCATTGTTGTAGTTGGGATCAACGATGGCGAATGGGACTGGGCTAAGTGTATGACTGGTTTTGGGCGTACGAATGCCGTCTTTTTCGGTATACATAATGTCGGCATTACCATGATCAGCTGTATAGATTAGAATTCCATTGTTGGTACGTATTACTTCCAGCAAGCGCGCCACACATTCGTCCACGACTTCCATGGCTTCAATAGCCGCGTCTAAATCGCCGGTGTGACCGACCATATCGCCGTTGGCTAAATTTAAGCGGCCAAATCTAAACTCTCCGGATTCGATTAGTTTTATGGTTTCATCCGTGATCTCACGGGCTTTCATGGCTGGAGCTTCGTTGAACTCGATGTTGTCGGAAGGAATCTCGATATACGTCTCGAGCTGTTCATCAATGTACCCCGAAGAGTTACCGTTCCAAAAGTAGGTCACATGACCATACTTTTGAGTTTCGGATATGGCGAAAGATTTATCGCCCATTGCGCATAAAAACTCACCCATCGTACGATCGATATCCGGTGGATTTACGAGATATTGATTAGGAATAAAATCATCTCCGTCGTACTGAAGCATACCGGCATAGAATAACTTTGGGTGAGGGCCATGCTGAGCGCGATCAAACTTATCGAAGTCCTCTCGTTCGTATGCTAAAGAAATTTCAATCGCGCGATCACCACGGAAATTGAACAGGATTACTGCATCACCATCTTGCATTTTACCCACTGGAAGCCCGTCTTTTTGAATCACAAAGGCAGGCAAATATTGATCATCCTTGCCACTGGACTCATACATACTCTCTACGGCTTCAGTCGCGGTTGCGAAGGGAGCGCCAACGCCATGGGTGTGGCAATTGTAGCCGCGCTCAACCATAGCCCAATCGGCCTCATATCGATCCATGGTGATTTCCATCCGACCACCACCGCTAGCAATACGAAAGTTGCTCTGATATCGATCATTAATTGAGGCGATGAGCTCTTCTGTCTGTTCGATGTAAAGCAATGCAGAACGAGCTGCCACATCACGACCATCCAACAAGACATGGATACAACACTCCTTGACACCTGACTCTGCCGCCTTCTCCATCAGTGCATAAAGATGTTTTGTATGCGCATGGATATTTCCGTCAGAATGCAAGCCAAGCAGATGCAATGTATTGTTCTTGCCATGTTCAATGGCTGACTGCCAGACGTCGGTGGCAAATACGTCACCACTGTCTATTGCTTGGTTAACTAACTTAGCACCTTGAGCAAAAATTCTTCCGGCTCCCAATGCGTTGTGTCCGACCTCACTGTTACCCATGTCGTCATCGCTAGGCAGTCCCACGGCTGTCCCGTGAGCTGCCAACTCGGTATAGAGACTCTGTTTTGCTAGCTGATCCAATGTAGGTGTGTTTGCCTGAGTTACCGCATTGCTTGGTCCGGCGGGCGCCACACCAACTCCATCTGCGACTAATACGACAACGGGACCTTGACGGCCATTGAATGAAGAATGTTTTTCTAAATGCAGAGACATGGTTAATTTTCAGTGATTTAAATTTTCAAAATGTTCTTTCAATAAAGCAAGAGCCTTGCCACGATGGCTAAGCTGCTTTTTTTGATCCGCCGAAAGCTCCGCTGCGTGTTTGTCTAGCTCAGGAACTTTAAATAAGGGGTCATAGCCAAAGCCATTAGTGCCCTTTGGACTCGTGGCGATCTCACCTTCCCAGGTGCCTTGGCAAATAATAGGCGTTGGATCGTTTGCGTGCTCCATATAAACAAGAATGCACTGAAAACGGGCGCTGCGGCGTATCTTCCCGGACATTTCATCTAAGAGCTTTAGATTGTTGGCTTGGTCGCCACGATCCTCGGAACTGTGGTTGTCAGCGTATCTGGCAGATCGAATGCCGGGTTGTCCCATTAGCGCATCTACCTCAAGTCCAGAGTCATCCGCTATTGCCGGCAGTCCGGTCTGAGCGCATGCATGTCGAGCTTTTATTATCGCGTTCTCGACAAAAGATAATCCGTCTTCTACGGCTTCTTCAAAGTTATAATGAGTTTGAGGTATTACTTCGAACCCAAACTGTTCAAGCTGTCGTTGCATTTCCTGAACTTTGCCTGGATTGCCAGTGGCTAACACAATTTGCTTTGTCATTTTTTCGCGCTAACTGCTGAGTGCCTGAAGCTGCGCTTCGATTAACTCGGCGACACCTTTCTCAGCGAGATTTAGCATTGATGTCATCTCGTTCGCGGTAAAAGGATTGCCTTCAGCGGTACCCTGGACCTCGATAAAGTCACCATTATCATCCATAACCACGTTCATATCTGTCTCGGCATTGCTGTCTTCTGGATAGTCTAAATCCAACACTGGCTCACCTTTATAGACACCGACCGAAATTGACGCAATTTGCCGGATCAAAGGATTGGTTTTTATGAGTTTACTTTCTAGCATTCCGGAGATCGCATCTGCTAGGGCAACATAGGCTCCCGTAATAGACGCCGTTCTGGTACCACCGTCGGCTTGAATCACATCGCAATCCAAGGTGATGGTGTGCTCCCCCAGCATTTGTAAATCCACCGCCGCACGCAGCGATCTTCCGATAAGACGCTGGATCTCTTGTGTGCGACCAGACTGTTTACCACGTGCCGCTTCGCGACCCATTCGAGAGTTAGTGGATCTTGGTAACATTCCGTACTCAGCGGTAATCCAGCCTTTGCCCTGACCTTTGAGAAAGTGTGGAACTTTTGTTTCGACGGTGGCATTACACAATACTTTTGTGCGGCCACAGGAAATTAGCACCGATCCCTCGGCGTGCGCGGTGTAATTTCGTTCGATGGTAATCGTTCTGAGTTCGTCAGGCTGACGTCCGCTCGGTCGGGAAAACGTATTGGAATCTGTCATGTTGGTTCGGTTTTAATGCTGATCGGGTTAAGAAAAGTAACCCAGTAGGTAATTGGCTAGTATTTTAACGCGTGGGCTAGAGTTGATCATCCAGCTCGGAAATAAAATCTTCGATTTCACTGATCGCTTCATTAAGATCTTTAAGATCGAATTTCTTATCTTTACTGCTTTGAGGTGCAACCTCTTGCCGATGCGCTTTAATAGACTGATCCAGCAGAGACACCGTATCGCCTTCTTCAAATTCGTTCAAAGCAGGGTTGTCTAATTGCTTGACGCCCCAAAACAAAACTACCACCGAGAGGTTGTCACTCGGCGGTTTATTTCGGTTCTCAAGGGTTTGAAGCAGGCTGTCTAATCCTAAGCTCGGATGTTGTGGATCGACGTAGTCAGTGAGATCTTCTGGTGTGAAATTGGCCCATGCACCATCGGTCGCTAGAAAAAATACGTCACCTTCTTTCATCTTCCGAGCTTCACTGATCTCCGGTCTGGGAGCTTCAAGCCCGCCTACGCATCGGTTGATGGGTGCATTGCCCGCGCGCCCCGCCTTTTTAGACACGTGATCTTCGGTGATAAATCGTGCCTGACGCTTTCTGATCAAGTAAAGCCTACTATCGCCGGAATGAGCCCAATGCGCGATGTTCTTATAAATTAAACAAACAACGCACGTCGTCTTTGGGGATTCAACCGGGAGCCCCATGCTCACGGCACGTCTATGAATCGAGTGATGGGCAAAGTTGATAGAGAGGGTCAGAAAGCTCTGTGCTTTCTCTAACTGCGCCGGCGTGGCTTTGCGAAATGAGTCGCCCATTGTGTCAACAAAGCACTGCGATGCTACTTCGCCACCTTCGTGCCCTCCAAGTCCATCAGCGACTATTAAAAGCACAGCATCATCACGTTCGAAAATTGCGGTTGAATCTTCGTTGTAATCTCTACCGCCTTGATGGCTTTGTTGACCGACAGAATAGTTCATTCTTAGTATTATTTTATTCGTTTTATTGACCTAGCGTGTGGTCATTATTTCAACGAATTCGTCGACCGTTTGAGGACGTTTCTTTGGATCTAAGTTACTGGCTCGATCAATCGCCTCAATTAATTTAGGGCGATAATATCGACCGTGAGTTTCCTTAAGCGGTCTCAGCGTATCTTTCTTAGTTCTTTTTACCGCACTCGGCGGAGATTTGTGCGTAATGCATGCGCGCATTGTCATCGCAATGGCATACAGGTCTGAGCACAAATCTAGGTCGGTCTTTTCATGCTGCTCCGGGGCGGAATAACCGTGTGTCAGAGTGTGTACCTTATGCTTTTCAGCTGAAGGGAATTTATAAGCAGCTCCCAAGTCAAGTATGAGTGGAACGCCGCTGGCTCGAAGCAGAATATTGCTGGGTTTAATGTCTAAGTGTAAAAAACTGTTCTTATGAACTTCCTTAAGTCCGGCTAGAACCATACTGAAAACACTTAAAATGAATTCTTCATCCGGCACGTAGTCTGTGTTTTTGATAAACCACCGCAGATCTTTACCATTTTCGTATCGCATCACGAGGTAGGCGGTATTATTGGCACGAAAAAAGTTAGATACATTAACGATGTTTGGATGGTCTATCTGAGAAAGCGTTAAACCTTCGTCGAAGAAACGCTTGAGACCAATGTGGTACTTATGCTCTTGGTCTTTTGGGTATATGTGCAATGAGCCATCGCGTGCGCGGCGCATACAGTTAGTGGCATAAAACTCTTTAACAGCAACGATGGTGTTGGTTTTAGTATCTAATGCACTGTATACGATACTAAATCCGCCAACCCCGATTACTCTGCCAATTTTGTAATGCTCCACCATAGTGTCCGCTTTGAGCGGCATGGCAGGAATGTTCTGAGATTTGGGTTTTAATAAGCTCATTCAGTTATTATAGACGCTAACGGTAAATCATCAATCATTCCGAGCACTTGAAGACGATATGACACAAAGTATGACAGCTTACGCACAAGCCTCGATCCCATCTGAATTGGGCGAGCTAAGTTGCGAACTAAGAAGCGTTAACCACCGCTATTTGGAAATAGCGCCCCGCATGCCTGAAGAACTTAGGTTGCATGAAGGCGCTCTTCGCGAGGCAATCGGTGAAAAGTTGGCGCGCGGGCGAGTCGATGTTTTTATTCGTTTGAAGGAGAATGATTTATCCGCGCTCGAGCCAAATCAAGAGGCCGCGCGGAGTTTGAATGAATTATTGATGCAAATGCGAGAGTCAGTGCCCGAAATGGCAGAAATCAGGGCGATCGATGTACTGAAATGGCCTGGTGTATTGCAAGCCAAGAAAGTTGACCCTAACTCTATTAAAGCCAGCTTGATGGAGGTGTTGAGCCAAGCTTTGACTGGCATGAAGCAAGCTAGGGCGACCGAAGGTGCCAAAATGGCCGAGTTGATTCGCGCTAGGCTGGACTCGATGAGCGGTATTATTGCTGATGTAGAGTCCTTCTTGCCGGAGATTTCCGAAGGCTATCGATCCCGGCTAGAAGAGAAGCTTGCTGACATAAAAGATCAGCTGGACCCGAGTCGACTAGAGCAAGAAATGGTGATTTTCCTGCAAAAAACCGATGTGGCCGAAGAACTCGATCGATTAAGGGTTCATATTCAAGAGGTGGCTGCTGTACTCGATAAGTCTGAGCCAGCGGGTCGGCGACTAGACTTTTTGATGCAGGAGTTAAATCGCGAGGCCAATACACTTGGTTCCAAAGCGCATGATCCTCGGCTTACCAAAGCCAGTGTGGATTTGAAGGTATTCATCGAGCAAATGCGTGAACAAGTTCAAAATATCGAGTAGCGAAGTCGTGATCCGCCGTAAGTCGGTAAGAAAGATTCGATAAAAGTCATAACTATTAATCTTTTGAGCGTTTCATATCTGTAATTGCTGGCATAAACTACCTCGCTTGATTTCGGTCGCTGAGCTCAGGGTTGGTTAGACACCCCCGAGTTCCATCGGAGTTGTCTGAACGTCTTCCAGTTTAATGAATCACACGACATCCACATCCATTCTAGATCGATCACGTTTGCTGGCCTTGTTGTCTGTGCTAAGCGTTGCTCGCTTGAATGTAGCGGAGTACAACGTGGCGGAGTCATTGGGACGGTCAGTAAAGCTAGATGATTTGCGTTTTTTATCCTCTGCTCTAAATAATCTACCAACAACGGCGCTCGCGAAGACCGAAGAAATGGCAGACGCTCAAAGCCTGCTGTTTTCTACTCGGGAAGAGTGTATTCGAAGAATTTTGTCGAGTTTTTCAGATCGAACTGGTGCCGACACTATCTCGCTACCAACGTCGTTGGAATCTATCAAACCGCAAGCCCTACTCAGCTTTGATCCCTATCGACGATTTTACACGGCACATCAAACAGAGATGACAGGTGCAATCGTTAAGGCGCAGACTAAGATTCGGATTATATTGGCAAATCGAAGCGCTAGTTTGCACCAATTGGCGTTGGTAGATCATCTGCTTGATGACGCTACTTCATCCTTAAAAAGATCCTTAGACGTGGTGACTTTGGTGTTGGAACAGCAGTTTAAACAGCTCAGTCAGGGCATGAGCGCAGAAACGCTTGAACAAGGTGAAGTGCCAGCTAGTTGGTTGGCTGAAGAAGGCTGGATTTCAAAACTGTATAGACAGATTCGACTTTGCCTTCTGGCCGAATTGGACTTTAGGATGGAGCCGATTGTGGGTCTGGTCGAATCCTTGCAAGAATGAAGAGAACACATTAGATGACAAGATTTATTTTCACCGCGTCTTTTCTTTTAGGCGCATTTTCCATTGCATGGATGGCATTGCAATTTTGGGATGAACACACTTGGGCTTAATGGTTGTTGCCGTCATAGCCCTTGTCTACGCATTGGGAACCTGGGAACTCGTGCGCTATCGCGCTGCTAGCGCAACCCTGTCGAATAGCCTAAATGACACCTCAGCATCAATTGAGGACTTAGAGCACTGGCTAGCCCCAATACATTCGAGCATCAGAAATCAAGTTCGATTGCGAATCACCGGTTTGTCCACGGGCTTGCCCTTGCCTATTTTGTCTCCTTACTTAGTCGGGTTGTTGGTGATGCTTGGATTATTAGGTACTTTCTTCGGCATGGTGGACACACTCAAAGGGGCGGTAGTTGCACTTGAAGGCAGCAACGAATTGGAAGCAATTCGACGAGGATTAACTGCGCCTATCGGCGGGCTGGGCTTGGCATTTGGAACTTCCGTAGCGGGCGTTGCCGCCTCAGCGATGTTGGGGCTGCTTGCAGCAATTAGTAAACGTGAGCGAATAAAAATAGGCCGCATACTGGACGCCCATATCGCTACTCACTTTAGACAATTTTCGGCGATTCATCAGCAAAAGAGCGCTTTTGATGCGATTGTTAAACAAACAGAATACTTGCCAAAAGTGGTGGATCGCTTGAGTGAATTGGCTGATTCGTTGTCGTCGATGAGCAGCGATCTAAGTAGTACGCTGACAGCCAATCAGACTGAACTCAATCGATCGCTTCGTGAACAATCGGATGAGATGAACGAATACATTAAGCAGGGCCTGAATAAGACTGCGAAACAGTTTTCTTTGCAACTATCGGAAACCTTGATGCCAGTTGCTACACAGGTGTTCGAGTCATTGTCGAGCTCATCAGAAGCACAACTCTCTAAGTTAGAAGAATCCATCAAGGGCCATCAATCTAGTCTTAAAACCTTAACCCGAGATCAAAGCGAGCAAATCGCGTCCGCTGTGGATAATCTTTCGAAATCCCTGGCGACCACCTTCTCTGATGAGTTACAGGACCTACGCCAAGCTGAAGAGGCTCGAGGTCAGCAAGCTTTGCTAGGTCTCGAATCTCTTAAGGAAAAACTAGCAGATCGATTTAGCAGTCTCGGCAAAAAACTTGAGCAACCAATGTCAAGTCTGTTGCAAAGCGTGACAGAAACACCAGAGAGCGTGAATGAATTGCTAAGAGAAGTCCGTGGCGTCATGTCTCGATCACAAGAGCAAGAGACAGCGCTGATACATGAGCGAGAGCTGCTGTTGTCCAAACTAGATGACTTGTCGGGTTCGATTACAGAAATGACGTCAACTCAGTCACAAGCTGTCGTGAAGTTGGTAGAGGCGTCCGAAGAGCAAGTTAAAAAGTTAGACACGCAACTTGGGGAGCAGGTTCAGGCTGAGCAGCAACGGCTTGAAAATATGATCGAACTCTCGAATTCGGGTTCGCAAGAGCTGGCTTTATTATCATCCACTTTAGTTCAGGCAGTCCAAGGCTTAATAGATTCCAATTCTAGCTTTGTTGAAACCATGATCGGGCTGCAAACGTCCCTGGAGAAAGCCGATCAACGTGGCAATGAACAACTGCAGTATTACGTAGAGCAGGCGCGTGAAATCATTGATCATAATTTATCCACACATCAACAAATATTGGATTCCTATCGAGATCAGGCTGCGCTAATTGGATCTGCGGGGGCAACTTCTTGAGCGAGCTCGAATCTAACCTGTCCCAGGAGGAGACTCCAATCTGGGCAATCTTTGGAGATCTGATGTCAGGTCTGGTGGGTGTATTTGTGCTTTTGTTGGTCTGGGCTTTAGGCTTCCAATTGGAACTGGCACAGTCTTTAAAAATCGAGACGGAAAAACGATTAGCCGAAGAACAAAGACGGCAGCAGTTAGAACAGGCTTTGGCAGGCCCACTGAGTAGTGGGCGAGTGACCTTTGAAAATGGCCGTATTGGCATTCGTGGTAGCGTGTTGTTTGCGGTCAATTCAGCCGAATTGCAGCCTGACGGAAGGGCGCTGTTAGAAAGCTTGGTAGAACCGTTAAAGGTTTTTTTGCTTGAGCGTGAACAAATTCTGATGATCAGTGGATTTACCGATGACAGGCCGATTCGAGGTAGGTTTAGACAATTCGAGGACAACTGGGATTTGTCCGCGCAGCGAGCTCTGAATGTAACGAGAACACTGATAGAGCAAGGAATGCCGCAAGACATGGTCTTTGCAGCTGCTTTTGGCGCACAAAGTCCAGTCGCTGAAAATTCGACAGAAGTAGGGCGCGCCAAGAATCGGCGCGTTGAAATGGCACCGATACCAAGACTGTCGGGACAGTCAGCTGGTGGTGAGGATGAGTCTTTATGACGGATTACTTTGCGGAGGTCAGGCGGGATATTGCTCGGGTGGGAGAGTCTCGACTTGCCAATGCGGACCCTATTCAATTTGGCTTGATTCAGTCTTGTCTTGCCATATCGGTAGAGACGGACGTTCAGGCTAAGATATTGAATAAAAAAATCTCGGCCTTAACGAAGAATGTGCTTCAACACTTTCGGAAATTGGAAGATCAGGCTGCCTCTAATTTGAAGAAAATAGCAGAGGGTTGGCCAGACAAAGTGGAAGAGGCGACTGCCCTAAAAGATGAGGGGCGTTTTAATGAGTTACTTCTCTTAAAAGCTAAGCTAAATAAAGATGGCAAGCTGGCGACTCAGAAATCTCTGCTCATTAGCCTAGTTGAGAATTTTGATGTCAGCGATCATTCGGACTGCCAGAGTGTTTCCAAGGCTATGAATTTGTCTCTGGAGAAAAGGCTTGACCGGCAGCGGTTTGAGCTTCTTTTAGAGGCTGGCTTTGCCGATGAAGGTGCTTCCACTCATGTAAGGCAGATGGAAATGATGGCATCGGAGATTTTTCGGGAGTCGCGACGCCAGGCGGATGCAGTTCGAGTATTGACGCGCTCTATCCGTGAAGTTCCAGATAACGCCGGACCTCATAATCCACATATGCTTATGATTCAAATTCTGCGTAAAGTTCAGCAGCTATCGCCAAAGTATGCGAAACGCCTTGTATCAAATTATGAATCGTTGCTCGTCTTAGAGCGCAATAGAGCTAAGCTGAAACAGATTAAGAACTGAATTCGGAAAGTTAGATTGGTTAATGCTGAGCTTTAATCAGTGCGATCAACTTATCTACGTCAGCATCAGTAGTGTAAATGTGCGGTGACACTCTGATGCCATATTGTCTGGCGTCAAAAAGGATGCCGTTGGACCGTAAATGATTCTCGAGATGAGCTTGATTCTTCGATTTAAAAATCACGGTGCCGCCTTTTCTATCTAGGTCCATCGGAGAGCTAATTTGATCAGGCGGTAGCGCGTTCATCAATTTTGAGGATAACCGGCGGTTGTGACTGCGAATTTGCTCAAAGCCGATTTCTGATAGAGCATTGATACTGGCTGCCGCTGCCACAAAAGGCGCTACATTGGGAGTGCCTCCCCAAAAACGCGATGCGGTCTTAGAGTATTGGAAATGGTCGATATCAAACTCAAATGGATTTGCATGAGAGAACCAACCGACGTCGCTGGGTTCAAGTTGGTTGATGGAGGGTTGTGACAACCAGAGGTATCCTGCTCCAGGCCCTCCGCAAAGCCATTTTATGGATGAGCCCAGCACCACATCAATGGGAGTTGCTGATAGATCAAGGGGAACAATCCCGACTGATTGTGCCGCATCCACAATACTGAGCACACCTTTGCTTCGACACTCGCTGGCTATAGTTTCTACAGGAAGGCGCAAGTTTGTGTTGTACTGAACGTGAGTCAGGAAGCATGCTGCGGTCTTGGAAGAAATATGATCCAGCCACACATTTGGGTCGCTCAGATCTAGGGACTTAGGCAGACGTTTGATGTGAAATCCCAGTTTTTCGGCTTGATTAAGTACAAATCCAGTGGACGGGAAGTCACTGGCAGTACATAAAATTTCACGGCGTTGACTATCAACTGAAAGTGCGGAGATGACTTTGGTAAGCCCGCTTGAAATATTCGTTTGCGGGCAGATCTGATTCGCCTCTGTGTTTAACAGTAAGGCCAATGAGTGGTTAAAGGCGTGTATGGCATCTAGCCACTGAGGCCAAATATCTTCTTCGCCAGACTGCCAAGGTTTTTCGAAGTGTTCTTGCAAGGCTCGCGTCGTTGCCTTGGGCTGCAGTCCTATTGAGTGTGCTAAAAAATAGTGCTTGCCTGTTGGGGTGTAAAACAAATCTTGTTGTGACTTCATGTAACTCATTGCCTCTAGGAAATGCTTTGACGCAGGGCGGCTAAATCCGAATATCGAGTTTTGGTTTCGGTACTTTGAGCGGCTGACCTCAGGTCGCACAGTTTCTTTAGTCCTCTGAGCATAACGTCCAATGGTGGACCGCTCGCGGTAAGATCAGCCTTGTCGACTAGATTAGCTGAGTTTGCTGGCCTTTCAATAAACTTATTGATGAGCATGTCGTGATGTTGTTTGGCCGTTTCTCCATGTGCATCACAGACTTTGATAAACGCCATGAGGTTCTTTTGAAACCAAGATTCGCTGGCTCTGCCATCGCTAAGGTTTTCAAGGAATTCATCCATTAAGCTCTTTCGCCTCATACAGTCTCGCAAAACCAGCTGATCTTGAGGCCGCATAAAGAGAAATTTATCAACGAGTAATTGAGAGTAGTAAGCATCATCTGCGCGACACAGGCCAAGCAACAAATCGATAACATTGATGCCAGCAAAGTCACCCGCATTTGCACCTCGATATTCCCGTAAACCGACCTGGTGCGGCTTGTAGTATGGTCGAATGTTGTAGAAAAATTTATCGGTATTTAATCGGCGATACAGTTCTTCATTATTGGTTACTACGTCTTTCAAAGCGCGCTCAGCGGCTTGCAGCAAATCATAAGTAACTGGGTGAGAGACGCCCAGAGGTAGGCAGTGAAGAAGGGCTTCTGAGGCGCGAATAAAAGCCAATACACCTCTGGTGTTAAAATCCAAGAATATTCGCTCATCCTCTAGGTGCGTAAAGGACTTATATTTACCGTTTTCGGCGCGATTATGCGTTTCCAAATGCGCGGATGCGAACCGAGGAACTACGCCCAGCGAAGCGCCTAGCTGAAGCGATAAGGCCGCCGCTGATTTGAGAGTGTGCTCTCTGATTGACGCAAGTTGTGAATCGTCAATCGCATCAACCTCATGGCGACGACAGGCAGCCATAAAAAAACCTACATCACCTAGTAAATCAAATCCATTGTCAAACCCCTCATCCGTATTGCCTTCTTCAAGAAGGGAAGAGATTAAGGCGCCACCACGCCTCAACAGCCTTTCTTTGATATCCAAGCCTACGTGCGATACCTCGTCGGTATTACCATAGAGCAATTCTAATTCAGTATTTAAATCTTTGAATTCGTCGCGAATCCAACGATCGAGCTTATTGGCTCTTTCAGTTGCCATGCCAGCCTCCACCATTCAATCATGAGTCTTACTTTATCAATTGTGTTTTAGTGAATTTTGACAAAAAATATCTATTATTCTTATATTTGAGCAATAATTATTATAAATAGATAATTATTTTAGTGGATTATGTTATGGATAAGGTTGATCGAATACTGTTGCGCGAATTACAAAAGAATGCGCGCATTTCAAATGCGGAACTGGCCGATAAAGTGAATTTGTCTCCGACGCCGTGTTTACGACGTGTTAGAAGACTGGAGGAATCTGGTGTTATCCGTCGATATCGTGCTGAGCCTGATTTAACGAAAATCGGATACAGCATCACTGCGATCGTGTTTGTACAGCTCACGCTAAACAGCACAGCAAATGCAAAACAGTTCGAGCAGTCCATCGATGGTATTCAAAGAGTCCAGGACTGTTTTGTATTGGCAGGCAGATATGACTATCTGTTGAGAGTGGTCGCTAGAGACTTAGTTGACTATGAGCGCTTGATTAAGGGTGATATTGCCGATATCCCTAACATAAAGAACATTGAATCGACCATCGTATTAAACCAAATCGACGTACAGCATTTTCTACCCTGAGTGCTCAGAGGGAGAGCGTAGAAATCTTTATGAACGAACCGCAGCCAATCACAGATCGGCAAAATCAGCGTAGAAAAAATAGCAGGTAGGGCGTCTGAGCGGTAAAAAAAGGGTCATTCCAGCTCAATGAATCTATGTCGTGATTACTGTCTGCGATATAGATACTGAGCTGGAATGACCGATAAAGTCCAAAAGTACCACTACCTAGATACTTTGGATATTTGGCCCCCACCGCTAGTAGACAATCCTTCCCAAGTGACCAGCTGACCATCTCTTAGACGCTCACCACCGCGCACAATTACGGTGGCGCCTTGCTCAATTTCACCAATAACTTCAATCCTATCGTCCTGTGCGTAACCAAGCTGTACGTCTCGCTTGTGAGCTTTCTTCTCATCGTCTACAACAAATACATACTGGCTATTTGATCTTAGAATCACAGCATCACGAGGAATGGCAAGAACTTCCTTGGGTTCTGCGGTCGGTAAAGTAACTCGTACTGGCGAACCGACTAAAAACTCTGCCTTGGGTAATCTAACGCGCAGTTCCATGGTTCGACTGATCTCATTACCAACCGGCACCAATGCTCTCAGTGGCGCTAATACTGTTTTCCCAAAGCCAGTTACTTCCAGTTGAGTTCCCATCTCCAAAGGTTGTACCAAAGCCGCTGGCACTTGGGCGCTGATCTCCAATGAGGTGGTGTCAACCAATCGGACAATCGGATTGCCAATCTGGGCGTATTCACCCGGTTGAATGGATTGACTCACGACTCGGCCCGGAAAGGGAGCCGTGATTACCGTGCGCTGAAGGTCAGTTTCGGCCGACGCCAGCGCTGCCTTGGCTCTAGCGACATCAGCCTTCGCTGTTTCCATATTCGAGCGTAACTCGGCGATCCCTATTTCAGGAATGCCTAGCCTTTCGTCATCTATATTGACGCGTGCGTAATAGTCTTTGTGGTATTGAAAAAGGCTCTCTAATCTCTCGAGTTCAGCCTTGCGTTGATCGACTAGCTGTTGTGCATTTTGATCGTCAATAGTGGCAAGAGTTTGACCCTGCTCCACAACTTCGCCGACCAACACAACAGATAATATTTTCCCTGAGGTCTCTGCCGCAATGGTGGCATCACGAACACTTACTACGGTACCCGGTAGGGTGCTGCTAGGAGCCAAAATAGACTGTTCAGCCTTGGCAACACTCACGACAGCTGGTGGAGGACTGAAGCCTCCAGCTTGGGCCGTTGGTGTTTCACTTCCCAACCATCCCAGTTGATATGCCGTCACGCCAGCCAGTAGAGTCAACAAGCTAGCGCCACCGATGAAGACTTTGCGTTTGCGCTTTTTTGACTCCGAATCTGCGTACAGCTGGTCGCCGTATTCGGAATCGGTCATGTCATCCATTGTGACTTCGGTTATCTCTTCGTAGTACTCTTCTTTCATGACTGTTCTACCAATGTGGTTGGTTGTGGTTCCTCAGAGCTTCGTTTTGTGGTTTCCAAGCGCAGCAAACATGGCAAGAGGACGAGGGTGAATAAGGTTGAAACCGCCATGCCGCCGACGATGACAGTAGCGAGTCCTTTATAGATAGCGCTGCCCTCACCGGGTGCAATTACCAGAGGGAGCATGCCCAACAAGGAGGTCAGGGTTGACATTAGAATCGGGCGTAATCGAGTCTCCAGAGCGCCTCGTACAGCGAGGCTTTTTTCATCGCCACGTCGCTCACGACGACGAGTTTCAGAAACCAAGAGAATGGCATTATTGACCACTAGTCCCAGTAAAATGATAAAGCCGATCATGCCTAGCAAATCTAGGGGTGTGGGTGTCACTAGATCTAGCAACCTAACCGCGATAACACCACCTACGGCGGCCATAGGTAGAGAAATCAATACCAACGCGGCGTCCTTCGCGGATTTAAATAATGCCGCCATGACCAAAAAGAGTAGAAGAATCGCCAGCGCAAAGTTACCACTAAGATTACTCATCGCTTTGGACAGCGAGTCGGCGTCACCGCCGTACAAAATGGTAATATCCCGTGGAGCAATGGCTCTGATATCCGCTTCTAAGGACTCCAGAATTCGCACCGTTTCGCCTAGGGGCATGTTTTCAGGTGCGTTGATATTTAGTGCAATTGTACGTTTGGCATCTAGCCTAAATACTTGATTGGGACCTACGCCACGTTCGATCGAGGCCAGATCCCCAAACGGGATAATAGCGCCAGAGGGAGTGACCACAGGCATAGTTTCCAGCTGCTCTGGAGTAGTCCATTGCTCGGTACGTAGCAAAATATCTAATCTTGAGTCTTGATGGAAGAACTCACCAAGCCACAAACCGTCCCCATAGGCCCTAACCGTTCTGGCTAGTGATTCACGAGTCATACCCACTTCAGCGAGACGGCGATCATCCGGAACCAATCGATACTCGGGCTGTACAACCTGTGGATCTGGATTCAAGTTAACCCGTCCGCCTGGTAATTTCTCTCGTACTAGGTCCGCAACATTTAGCGCGGCTTCATTTAACGCTTCAAAGTCCGCCGACTGAAGATTTAGGCGTATGCTTGCCCCACCACCAAATCGACCAAAGAGACTCCCTTGCTGAGCAAATGCACGCGTATCTGGGATGTTGGCGAGGATCTCCTGGTTAGCGATACGCACCATTTCGTCTACTTTTGATTGATCTTTAACGCGTATTCCAACGTTGCCGCCCCAGGGTCCAGTAAACAGATAATAGTTTTTTAGTGCAGGCTCTTTTTCACCTTTCATGTAGGGATCCAACCTCTTGACCACAACCTCGGCAAATTCTTCACGAACCACGCTGGGACTGGCGCCGGAAGGGAATGAGATAAATGCATCAACCGCATCACGCTTGACGGGCGGTAGATAATTTAGCTGAGGCCACAGTAACCAACCGATAAGCATGGGTAGAGTTGTGAGTGAAGCGATCCAGATTATTCGCTTCTTAGAGCTATCTGTTAACCTCATTAACGCGTCAGCGGCCTTGCCCCATTGATCGCCTGTGACCTCATCACCAGCATCCTGACGACGGATGAGATGCGCCGCGCCGACGGGTAGTAGGAACATGGCAACCATAAAACTAAACGCAACCGCAATCGCAATAGTTAGCGCAAGGTCGGCGAATAGTTGCCCCTCAACGTCCTCGAAGAAAACGATGGGTACGAAAATTACAATGGTGGTGATCGTCGAAGCGAGTAGCGCTCCACCTACTTGTCGAACTGAACCGAGTGCAGCTTGGCTAGAGCTTTCGCCTTGATCAACTTTACGAACGAAACTCTCTAACATGACGATGGCGGCGTCTAAGACCATGCCGGTGGCAAATGCCAAACCAGCGAGAGAGATTACGTTGATGCTGCGACCAAAAATATTAAGTACCACAAACGTTGCAAGTAGACATACCGGAATCGCTGAAGCAATCAATAGGGTGGCGCGGAGTCTCCGAACGAAAAGCCATAAACACCCTACCGCCAACAGGATACCAATACCCATATTGCCGGTGAGCAAAGCGATGGCTCTTTTGATGAATACTGAAGGGTCGAAACTCTTTTCGATGGTGATACCGTACTGCGGTATCAATGTTTCATTGAGTTTATCCATTTGCTCTAAAACCGCATCGATGGCTTGCAATGTGTTGCCACCGGGCTCTCTGAGTAGACGCATGCCTAATGCTGGATTGCCGTTCTGGTAAACCACACCCTGGGTTTCATCAGGGCCAACATTGACCGTCGCAATATCGCCTAATCTGATAGGCGCTCCATTGCGCCATGCAAGGATGGTTTGCTCTAGCTGATCCGCGTCATAGCGACCCTCAAATCGAAGCGTAAAATCCCGGCGGCCAACTCCAACGGAGCCGCCACTCACGTCATTGGAGCGGTTAATATTGGAAACAATGGAATCGATTGAGAGGCCTAATTGAGCAGCTAGGAAAGGATCGAACTGAACCGAAACAATGTGATCTCCACCATTTTGGTTCACGTCAATTCCACCGACACCATCGATGCCCTCGAACTCAGGGGCGATATTGTTTTCAATAAACGCTTGCAGCTCATCCAAACCGATACTTGAGTTCTCAGCGCGTTGAACAAACAGAAAGATCAGTGACTCAGCGGAATTCCCACCACCATTGCGAAATATTTGTGGTCGATCAGCATCAGCGGGAAGGCCGCGGACTCGTTGTAGGCGGCTGGCAACTTCCGTAAACGTTTGGTCCATATCGGTGCCTAGCGCGAACTCCATGTTGATCCAAGCGTTGCCAGAGTTTGAAAACGAAACCAAGTCAGTCATGCCGGTGATACCACGCAACTCACGCTCGATAGGCTCAACGATCTCACTTTCGATTTCGCGAGGGCTGGCAGCTCTCCATGAGACTTGGACTCCAAGTACCGGACGTTCGATCGAAGGAAGCAATTGCAAGGGTAGCTTGTTTAAAGAGATAACACCCAGCAACAGTAACAAGCACACCACGGATAGGGTGATGGCCGGATTCTTCACGAAATAGCGTGTGGTGTTCATATCTCTCAGGACCTTTGGTTGGGTTAATCGCGCCGTGGAAAAAGCTTGATCAACGGTCAAATCTCATGACGCTGACGGATTAGTCGTTCGTAAATTGGGCTATACCCATAGCGACGACAGATCAGCTTGTCTAATGCCTTTTAGATGCTGATGAATAAGAAAAAGGTTGCAGAGGGATAGAAAAAAATATTTTTTCTATTTATTTCAGTGGTTTATAAAGGGGCGAGATTGAGTGCTGTTTCTGAAAACTAGTGATCAGCTTGTCTAATAAAGCAGGGGCGAGTCCTAGGTATAACGGCCCAGTGTCTAATCTATCAGCTCTTCAAAGGCTAGTTTATTGAGCTTGGTTAAATGCTCTCTAGCCTCTAAGGGGTTACCTGCTGTCAGTACTTTTTTAGCAAGGCCGCGTAAATCGTCGGTATCCACATTTAATATTTGCTGTTTTACGTCCAGCACATAGTTGGCGTCCATACTGAAATTGCGTAATCCCAGAGCTAACAACAAGTAGGTATACTGGACATTGCCCGCCATCTCTCCGCAAAGAGATACTGGAATCTTCGCTCGATTACCCGCCTTGATGACCAATCTAATCAACTGTAGAACCGCCGGATGTATGGGATCGTACAAATAGTTGACCGCATCGTCCACACGATCAATCGCCAGGGTATATTGGATCAGATCATTTGTACCAATGGAAAGAAAGTCCAACTTTTTGGCAAGAACGTCGGCCATAATCGCTGCCGCTGGTACTTCAATCATGCCGCCCACTTTGATGCGAGTGTCGTAGGCAATGTTTTCAGCCCTGAGTTCAGCTTTAGTCTGTTTGATCAAGTTCAGTACTTGGTTTACCTCATCCACATTACTGATCATTGGTATCATGATCGACGCTTTGCCAAAAGCAGATGCTCTAAGAATGGCTCTTAGTTGAGGCTTGAACACTTCCACATGATTTAGACAGAGTCTTACGGCCCTCAACCCCAGTGGAGATTCGCTGGATTTTTTATTTGGGTAATTAAAGTCTAATCGCTTATCACCGCCGATATCCAGTGTACGAATAATCACTGGCCGATTCACTGCCGTAACAATACGCTTATAGGCTCGAAACTGTTCGGCTTCAGTTGGGGCTTGATCTCGGTTCATAAACAGATATTCGGTTCGATACAAACCGATACCGGCCGCGTTTGATTTTTTAACCGCTGGTAGCTCTTGCGATGTTTCCACATTAGCCATTAGCTGAATGCGTTTACCATCTTTGGTCTTGCTTACGCGTCTGGTCAGAGTTTCAAGCTGCTTCTCTCGCTTTCGAATCTTGCTGAGCCGTGTCTTGTACTCTTTAAGAACACTGGCTGTGGGGTTGATGAGAATTGTGCCGCGCAACCCATCGACCACCAACATATCGTCGTCGTTGATGTACTTTGTTGCCCCGTGCAGTCCGACCACCGCAGGCATTTTTAAACTTCTTGCGACAATGGCGGTATGCGAAATCTGCGATCCAAGGTCAGTCACAAAGGCAACGATTTTTCGATCTTTGACGAACATGGTTTCCGCAGGCGTTAAGTCTTGGGAAATTACGACTTTGCCTTTAAGGTCTTCGTCATTGAACTCGTCAAGACTGTGAGCAACAATTCCCATCAGGCTTCTCAGAAGCCGATTGGTAACATGTTCAACGTCTGTCTTTTTGGCCCGCAGATAGGGGTCCTGCATTTGCTCGAATACTTTGATCAAATTTGCGGACTGTTGCACCAATGCGTGCTCGGCATTTATTTGATCGGATTGAATTATTTTAATCGCTTCATCAATCAACACCGGGTCGCTCAGCATCAGCATATGAGCGTCAATGAATGCGGCACTTTCCTTGGGTGCGGAGGAAGGTAAGCTTTTGAGCAGTTTCTTGTACTTCGCCTTTGTCTCTACAACGGCTGAGCGAAGCCGTTTCACTTCAGCACTCACGTCTGAATCATTAATTGGGTAGTTGGGTGGCTCGATCTCGCTGTTGCGAAGAACATATGCCTTGCCGATGGCAATACCTCTCCCGATACCTGATCCAAATAGACTAAGCAAAACTACTCCTCTTCTTCAAAGTAGTTGTTGATCAAGGTAGTGAGTGCCTGCATTGCCTCTATCTCGTCTTTGCCGGTGGTTCGTAACGTCACTTTACTGCCCATAGACGCCGCTAGCATCATCACTTGCATAATGGATTTAGCGTCTGCAGTTTGGCCACCAAATTCGATTTCGACTTGGCTAGCAAACCCTGCAGCAGTATTGACCAATTTCGCAGATGCTCTAGCGTGCAGGCCTAATTTGTTAATAATTTCAATTTCTTGTTCTTGCATCGGTTCTGTGGCTACTTGTGACTCAATTCGCGGTGTCTCGCAAGAGTATGAATTGTGTCGTTATTGGTAAATGCGCTCTTCAACTTCTCTGTCAAATAAACAGAACGGTGCTGACCTCCCGTACACCCGATGGCGACGGTAATGTAGTTTCGGTTATCTCGAATAAAGTGAGGTAACCAAGTTTGGATTAAACCTTTTATGTCGTTGAACATCTCCTGGCATAAAGGTTGATCATCTAAAAAAGTTACCACCGGCGCATCTAGTCCGGTTAACGGTTTAAGATCCTCATGCCAGTGAGGGTTAGGCAAACATCTTACGTCAAACACAAAGTCTGCATCCGTTGGCCCACCATATTTGAACCCAAAGGACTGAAACAATAAAGTTAACGCTTTCTCGCTGACCAAAGCGGTCTCATCTCGTATCAGCTTTCTTAATTCATGTGGGGTTGTTTTCGCGGTATTAATGCTTCGATCTGCACTTTTTTGTAGGTAGTGCAATAGATCTCGTTCCTTGTGAATAGCCTCTATTAGCGACGTATTTTCATCACTCAAAGGGTGCTTCCGACGTGTTTCACTGTAGCGCTTTAATAAGGTCGCATCGTCGGCATCCAGAAAGATTACCCGTGTCTCTACATTGAAGGCTTTTAGGCTATCAAAGCTGGCCTTTAAATCGCCAATAATGTCTTGGTTTCTGGAGTCAATGCTGAAAGCACAATTATGGTCTTTAGTGTCATTCCCCAATACTCTTGCAGCCATTTCAGGAACGAGCGATGCGGGTAGATTGTCTATACAGTAAAAGCCTAAATCTTCTAGAACCTGCAACGCAATGGTTTTACCTGAACCGGAGGTGCCGCTGATGATGAAAAATTTAGGCGTACTCATGGGAAGTGATTATTCAGACCAATTTGTTAATAGATCAATAACATGCTCAGCAGACTCGGTAGATGCTAAAGTCTTTTTATGACTAGGGTTTGACATAAGCTTGGCAATATCCGCTAGCAGATTTAAATGTTCTTGCCGAGCTTCTTGAGGCACTAATAAGCCAAACGCAACGTCTACTGGTTCGCGGTCTAGGCTGTCATAGTCTACGGGTTCGTCTAGCGTGATTATGGCGACCACCGCATCTTGTAAATCGGCACACCTAGAGTGTGGAATAGCGACGCCATTACCTACGCCAGTATTGCCGAGTTTTTCTCTTTCCAGAAGTAAGTGATATACGTCTTTTTCACGAATCTCTTCATTCAGACCAACAACTAAGGTGTTGGCCATTTCTTCTAATAGTCGTTTGCGACTGCTGATTGCACTTTTTACTCTGATTCGTTCGTGACGTAGGCTGGCAATCAAGGTGTTTGTTGTTGTCATTTGATTAAAAAATCCACCGCCACATAGGTGGCGATGGATTGATCTACAGTTGTGCTCAGATGGTTTTTAGTAATCTAAGCGTTGAGTTCTATTCCACCAAATCAGAACCGAAGTCCTGATCTTTTAGAGCACCCCCTGCTCGATGGTGATTGGTGATTTTCTCTTTGTGTTTACGCACTTGAGAGTCGAGTTTATCAGCTAAGTTGTCAATTGTGGCGTACATATTCTCAGAGTCCGCATGGGCATGCATGGTTATTCCCTTAGCGTTTACGGTAGCCTCGGCTTTGTGATGAATTTTTTCGACATGTAAAACAACATCAATGCTGTTTACATGATCAAAATGACGTTCAATGCGCTGCATCTTTTCACCGATATAGTTTTTCATGGAATCGGTTAAATCGATTTGATGCCCTGAGATAGTTAGCTGCATATGAGTCTCCTACATTAATTGGCTGTTGCCGTTTCAATTTGCATATCGTCTGCGCGCTGCGCTCCAGTATCATGGAATTTCCGCACCCGTCGATACGAGGCTTTGTTATTACCTTATTAACCAAGTAATGATTTTCGTTGGCTAGAAGGTGCAATTCTCATGCTTTCCCGATACTTGGCCACTGTACGTCTTGCGACGATATGCCCTTTTTCCTCTAGTTCTTTTGCAATTTTACTGTCGCTTAGCGGCTTCGCTTTCGATTCCGCATCAATCATTTGTTTGATGAGCGATCTTATTGCTGTGGAGCTTGAGGTCGCGCCATCGGCAGTTGCCACGGCGCTTGAAAAAAAATACTTCAACTCGAAAACTCCGCGTGGAGACAGTAAATACTTACCTGCCGTGGCACGAGAGATAGTGGATTCATGCATTTCGAGTTCGGTTGCTATGTCATGTAAAACCATCGGCTGCATGCCTGTCTCACCTTCTTCAAAAAAGGCTTGTTGACGTTCTACGATGCATTGCGCAACCAATAAGAGGGTGTCGTAGCGGCTCATTAATCCTTTAATGAAATTCTTCGCCTCTACCAGATTGTGTTGAATATAGTCGTTGCTCTCCTTATCCAACTTGGCACCTTTTTTTAAAAGGTCTACGTAAGATTGATTTACTCGTAACCGTGCTTGATTGTCCGGATTAATTCTTGCCGTCCATTTATCACCAACTTTTTTCACCACCACATCGGGTGTTATGTAGTTTTCACTGTCCGAAGTGAAACTGGCGCCAATACGAGGATTGAGAGATGTGATGAGTGTCAATGCGTCTGAAATCTCCGAATCGGAAAATTCCAAGCTCTTTTTTAACTTTGATAGATTTCGGGCTCCGACTAGGTCCAGATGATTTTCCACAATATCGATAGCCGCCGTAAGTCCTGGTTCGCTCTCTTGGTATTGTCGCAGTAATAACACCAGTCGCTCTTGTAAATTTCGTGCCCCAACGCCAGTGGGTTCTAGCGTTTTGATCAGGCTTAATACGGCATTGACCTCATCACTTTCGATTTCAGCCGCAGCGGGTAATAACTCAGCAACGGATTCAATGGGAATTTCAAGATAGCCGTCATCGTCTAGGCAACGGATGATCGTCGATGCAATGGCTTTGTCCCTCTCCGTAAGGGCAGTCATCTTTATTTGCCATTCAAGATGCTCGAATAAGGATTCGGTGCGAGTGACAAACTGAGTGAATTCAGTTTCCCGAGCAGTGCCCTGAATGCTTGAATCAATCGTCGTTCTTCTGGATTCAAACGATTCTTCCCAATTCGCCGACAAGTCTTGTTCTGGAGCCAAATGATCAGTTTGGTCCAACTCGTATGTTGGGTCAGCTGCTTCTGATACGGGCTGCGGGATGCCATTGTCCTCGGCATTTTGAACCGTTTTGATTTCCTCGGGCTCCGAGTAGGACGTTTCCTCACGTTCTAGCAAGGGATTATTGTCAAGCGCCTGCTGAATTTCTTGTTCTAAATCTAGAGAAGGTAGTTGAAGTAACCTTAATGACTGCTTCAGTTGAGGCGTCAGGGTCAGTTGCTGAGACAGCTTTAAATGCAACGCTTGCTTCATATACGGATGGCGATTTCCTCTAACTCAAAAAGAAGTGTTGGTATACCAAAAGGATGGGGTTGAGACAGAGGACTTCAAGCTATAAATCGTTACACTCATAGCTTCATTCTATGCCTAACTTTCATCCTTTGCCATCAAATTTTGGCATTATTAGACGACTGTAAGCCAGGTCGTATCGACTACACCATTATTTTTAGATGGCGTGATCTAAATTTTGAATTTAGATCCAAGGTACACATCCCGTACACCTTGGTGGCTCAGGATTTGTTTAGCGGTACCTTCCGTTAAGACCTGGCCCTCACTCAAAATATAGGAGTGATCACAAATATCGAGCGTTTCTCTCACATTGTGATCGGTAATAATGATGCCAATTCCTGAGGTCCGCAGATAGTCGATAATTTGCTGAATATCTCCGACCGAAATAGGATCAATACCGGCAAAAGGCTCGTCGAGCAGAATGAAGTAGGGTTTCAAAGCGATGCAGCGAGCAATTTCGGCTCTGCGACGTTCTCCTCCAGACAATGAAATGCCGAGAGTGTCTCGCTTGTGACCGATGTTGAACTCTTCGAGCAATTGTTCAACACGCAAACTTCGTTGTTGTGGCGACAAGCTCTTGTCCGTTTCCAGCACCGCCATTAAATTCTCAGCTACGGTGAGTTTTCGAAATATTGATGGTTCTTGCGGTAGGTATCCGATCCCCAATTTGGCTCGCGAGTGCATTGGCAAGTGGCTAATGTCTTTGCCATTCAGCAAAATTCTTCCGCTGTTGCTGCGGACTAAGCCAACCACCATATAGAAACTAGTGGTTTTGCCAGCGCCATTTGGGCCTAGCAAGCCGACTACTTGACCGCTCTCAACAGAGATATTGATCTTTTTTACAACTTCTAAGCCGCGATAGCTTTTGCTTAGGTCGCGAGTTTCTAAAACACTCATGACTTATTCTTCTTCTTTGGTCTCGTCGGAGTCTTCTTGTTTCTTCGGTTTCGGCTGAATGATCAAACGTGATCGCCCAACAGGGACGGGTGGTTCATCCACTACAGTCTGAGTTTGAGTTTTGGTTTCGGTGCTCGAATTTTCTACCGGCGTTGCCTGTTTGGTTGGTGCGGCAGGTAACGGATCATCCTTAAATGGGTCTTCAAGTTTTCGGCCAGAGCTGGCTTTGCCCTCTTTACCGCCGTAATCAATTCTACTTCGATCGTCTGACCTAGAGCCTCCCTTAACTCTAAGTGTATCGTTTGCCATATTATAGATAATGGTTTCGCCACGAATGGTATCTGCACCCTGTTTTAAGCTGGAGCTGCCATTTAGGGTTAATGTATTGGCTACCGAGTTAATGAAAATCTTTTTAGCATTGCCTTCCACGTCGTTTGGCTTGCCATCTGGGCGTTGTTTAAAGCGAGCAGGTTTGCCCCAGGCCGTGGCGTTTTGTAAGGTACCGTCTTTGTAGTTTGCGATCACCTTATCGGCCTTAATTCTCAGGGTGCCTTGAATAACAATGACGTTGCCAACAAAGGTTCTGACGCCAGTTTTAAAGTTAAATTCAGTATCGTCAGCCTCAATATTTGCTGGTTGGTCGCGGTCAGAACTTAAAGCCAAAGCATTGTGGCTTAGTGCTAAACAGGTAACCACAAGGCTTAAAAGCAGCGATGATCTTGTTATTTTTTTTGTCATGATTTTATTCTTGGGTTGGTTGTGCCTAAGGCCTGCTCCACTAATTGCGCCAAAATATATCACACAAGCTGACTCGGAGCTGAACCGGCAAGAGCATCACAAAAGAGCGCCCTGTTGGGACTTATCCAGTATTATTCGCATTCGCTTGGCTTTCATGGTGCCACCAGGTCCACGCTCATCGGCTTCGACTACGACTTTCACATTGCCGGTCATCAAGATTTCATCCCCACTTGAGTTCATCCAGCCTGAGTCAGCGTAAGTATGCCTTGGGGCCAGGCCCTCTTGATACTCGATAACATGAGGTTTATCAAAAACAGCCGTGTCATCGTCGGGAAAATGTACCATTCGGTCGGCTTTTATCACGTAACGGCGCTGACCATTTTTATCTAATCCGGTCGCAATAAAGTTGAGGATGTAATAATCCGGATCATGGCGCTCGGCGTAGTTCGTCTCTTCAACTTCTTCCTCGAGCATGGTGCTCTGAAGGTAAATGCCAAACAATCCGATCAGGCCCAAAATGGCAATATAGAGAAATGTTTCTATTTGCTTCATCGCGACAGTGTACTCGGATTCTACTCGTTGCTATCTTAGTTTATTGCGTGACTGTGCCGTGGCCAATTGGGTAAACGCTTTGACTATAGAGAATTACATCACAGATTGCTCTGACTGCGCCGTTTCCTCCGACACTGGGCGAAACCCAGTCAGCCTCATGTTTGACCAAAAAGTGCCCGTTGGCAACGGAAAGCTTAAGCCCACAAGCGTTCATCACCGCCAGATCGATTACATCGTCTCCTGTAAAGGCACATTGATCTCCTGACAATGAGAGTTCGCGCAATAGTTGTTGGAAGACCCTCAATTTATCATTTACGCCTAAGTAGCAATGTTTGACTCCCAAATCATCTAAGCGTTTTTGCAGAGCGCCTGACTTTCTAGCGGAAATTACACCGACATCAATCCCAGCCATTTGTAACATTTTAAGTCCATGCCCATCTAAGGCATGGAAAACTTTTAATTGTTCACCCTGGTCGCTGTAATGCAGCTTGCCATCGGTAAGTACGCCGTCCACATCAAACAGGGCTAATTTAATATTGCGGGCTTTGTCTAGTACCTGTGATGGAACTTCATAGGGTAGGGGTGGTAAGTTGTTCATAGCACGCCAGCCTTCAGTAGGTCCTGCATATTAAGAGCGCCGATAACTTTCTTATTGTCAGTTACCAATAAGCTACCGATTTTTTTGGATTTCATAATCGTAATCACCTCGGCGGCCAAAACACCGGCCTGAGTGGTGATGGGGTCTGCCGACATGATGCTCTTTATCGGCACATCGATACTGGTTTGCTCGGCAAGAGTACGACGCAAATCTCCATCAGTGTAAATGCCAACCAACGTGCCATCACTCTTGGCTATCCCCGTCATGCCAAGGCCTTTGCTCGTCATCTCAACCAGAGCCTCCGACAGTAGCGCATCCTCTCTGACCAAGGGAATATCATCGCCCTTGTGCATAATATCTTCGACATAAAGAAGCAAACGCCTTCCCAAAGACCCCCCAGGATGAGATCTCGCAAAGTCGGATTCGTCGAAGTCTCGAGCATTGAGTATCGCGATCGCAAGCGCATCGCCCACTGCCAAAGAGGCTGTGGTGCTGGCTGTGGGTGCCAGATTCATCGGGCAAGCTTCCTGAGTAACCGGGATGTTGAGGTAAACGTCTGATAAGTTTGCCAGAGTGGATTCCGGAGCGCTGGCCATACCAATTAACGGCACGCCCATGCGTTTAATGATCGGTAAAATGGCGAGTACTTCACCGGTCTCGCCTGAGTTAGATATGGCTAACACTAAATCTTTCGGGGTAATCATCCCCAGATCGCCGTGGCTGGCCTCGCCTGGATGAACGAAAAATGCGGGCGTTCCGGTGCTGGCGAGCGTAGCGGCAATCTTGTTAGCAATGTGCCCTGATTTGCCCATGCCTGTTACTACCACACGGCCATCGCAATCGAGTATTCGCTCGCAGGCTTCAACGAAGTTGGAGCCGATATGATCCAGTTGGGCGGTAATCGCTTCCGCCTCAATGCTCAATACCTCTCTGGCCGAGGCGATAAAATCCGAAGTTTTGGTCGTGGCATTCATGATGAAACTTTAGCGCTCTGCGGGTTCAATTTCAATTTTTGCTTATGCCGCTGTAGTGAATACCAAGTAAGCAATGTAGCAGGTATAGCCTACTAACAAGGTCAGGCCTTGCGCTTTTTCGAACTTGCCTTTGCTTAGAGCTACCATCAGCATGAAGAAGGTGAACACGAACATGATTGGAAAGTCACGCATCAGCACTCCTTTATCAATTTGCGTAGCTTGAATAACTCCGGTGATACCCAATACACCGAGAGTGTTGAACACATTTGAGCCAATGATGTTACCAATGATCATGTCATGCACGCCTTTTCGGGCCGCCGCTACAGCCGCGGCTAGTTCTGGAAGGCTGGTGCCGATGGCAACGATAGTAAGCCCAATAATAAGCTCGCTGACCTCAAAGAACTCGGCTATCTGTACCGCGCCAACAACCAAAATGCGTGACGCAGCCATCAAAACAATGATGCTCCCGATTGTCCAGGCTGCGCTCATTGGTAAAGATTTTGTTGATGCCACTTCCTCACCATCTTCAACACCAGACGCCTTAGCCGAGTAAATAAGATAGGCGACAAGTAAAACTAGTAAGATGAGTCCGTCCAGATGCCCCAACGTGCCGTCGAGTATCAAAGCGACCGAAATTAGACCGACTAAGATAACTGCAGGTATGTCTCTCGTTGCTGATGAGCGGCTTATGGTCATGGTTCCTACGAAGGCGGCAGCGCCCAATACCATGCCGATGTTTGTGATATTCGAGCCAAGCGCATTTCCTAATGCCAAGTTGCCTTTGTTGTCTAAGGCTGCCATCGCTGAGACAAATAGCTCTGGAGCGGACGTTCCGAAACCGACTATGACCACCCCGATCAGAAATGTAGAAACACCTAACTTGGAGGCCAGTTCAGACGCATTGTCGACCAATACGTCTGCGCTCCAGATAAGGAGAATAAAGCCTAGAACTACTAAGCCAAATGACAAAAAGATGCTCATGTTTGTGGAATGTACCGTGCCCGATGCTCTAAAATCTGTTGAGCGCCGTAAATATCGGCCGCTAGTGTCTTTTTTTCGATGTCAAAAAGCAAACGATAATTAGGCGTTATTACGCTTATTTACTAAGGTCAATGAACTTTCACGCAAGTGTATCCCCACTTGAGTGAACAGAATTTAATGCTTGCAAGGATATATATTGCTATTCGGTCTTGAATGAAAGACATTAAGTCCTATTACAGGTTAACTTTCGGTTCAGTTTGCTGTGATAAGGTCACAGCATGTTTAGACTACGATGACGTGACCCTATACTGCCGTTACAGCTTTTTATGAGTCTGTCATTAATCGAGCGGAGAAGCACGCTTTATGAACCAAACCATTTACCAATCTACAGCCCAAGTCTCTATGTTTACTAAACTATTACGGAACCTTTCTCTACTAGCGTTATTGGCAGTCACAAGCTTTTCAGTGCAAGCCCAGTCCATGAAGGCTCCTGATGTTGTCGTCAAGGAAACCGTCGATGCCATGGTTAACCAGATACAAGCCAACCGCGCTGCTTACAAGGCGGATGAGAAAGCCTTGTATCAAATGTTAGAAGAAACGTTGATTCCGGCTATCCATATGCCACGAATGGCGGATCAGATTTTGGGTAAAACATACGCTCGGTCATCAGCGCCAGAGAAGAAAGCCGAGTTTGCCGATGCATTTAAGGACTTTATCCTTACCACTTATGCTTCCGGGCTACTTAGCGCTACTGGCAAAGAAAAGGTCAACTACAAACCAATAAATCTTAAGCCTGGAGCCGACATCGTTAAAATCGAGGCGGAGCTTATCTCCGCCGATGGTGAGGCTTATCCGATTAGCCTTTACATGAGCAATCGAAAAGATACCAGTTGGAGAGCCTTTAATATCGAAGTGGCGGGCGTTAACTTTGTCAGGAACTATCGGTCGACGTTCAAGCCGATTTTAGATCAGCGCGGTATCGATGGTCTGATTCAAGACTTAAGGAAGAAATCAGCAGCCGCAAGCTAGAATTACAGAATTGTTTTCTTATTGAGAGCTCCCAACATGGGAGCTCTTTTGGTTTGAGGGCTTGAAATTTTGAGTTATGTGTCCACTTAGCCCCATCTGAATATCAGACATTGACGTTCTCGCGTTATCATTGCGAGAGAAAACGAATTGGGTAAGGTCGTGAATGCGATAACAATTGAAAATATAAAAAAGAGCTATGGTGACGTAGAAGCTTTAAAGGGAATCAGTCTTGAGATTAAAAAAGGCGAGTTCTTTGGATTGCTTGGTCCTAATGGTGCAGGAAAATCCACCTTGATCAGTGCATTAGCGGGGTTGCTTAAGGTGGACGATGGCCACTTATCGGTGATGGGACACGACGTTGTTGCCCATTATCGTGATGCGCGCAAAGCGCTGGGAGTGGTGCCGCAAGAAATCGTGATGGATCCATTTTTCTCTGTGCGAGAAACGCTTGAGTTTCAGTCTGGCTATTTTGGTGTGGCTAATAATGGTGAGTGGATCGACGAACTTCTTGAACAATTGGGCTTGGCGGACAAAGCCGACAAAAATATGCGCCAACTCTCTGGGGGTATGAAACGGCGGGTGCTAATCGCCCAAGCTCTGGTGCACAAACCCGAAGTTCTTGTTTTAGACGAGCCAACCGCAGGTGTCGATGTTGAGCTCCGGCAATCCATGTGGCGCTTCGTTCGACGACTGCATCGAGATGGCCACACCATTGTTTTGACTACCCATTATTTGGAAGAAGCCGAAGAGCTGTGTGACCGCATTGCCATCATCGATAAGGGGCAGTTAATTGCCTTGGAGACTAAGGAGGACTTATTGGCACGAGGGCTTGGCTCCACGTTGCTGGTAAGAGCAAAAAGTGCGGTGACCTCGGTGCCCGAGGCGTATACAGATAAGGTAGTAAAGCAAGACAATAATGAGATCGAATTGACGTTTAATCGAGATACTGATTCGGTGATGGATATATTAGATGACTTAAGAGCCAATTCCATCGATATCGATTACGTTAGCGTCTTGAACGACAGTTTAGAAGACGTTTTCGTTCGCCTAACAGGCCAAGAAGCGGGAGAGAATTCATGAATTGGCTAGCTACGTATACGCTGCTGCGTAAAGAGGTAAAACGATGGAGGAAGGTTTGGTTACAGACCGTTCTGGCACCGGTTATCACAGCGCTCCTGTATCTGGCTGTCTTCGGGCATGTGCTTGAAGGGCGTGTTGAGGTGTTTCCCGGTGTCAGTTATGGAGCCTTCTTGATTCCGGGTTTATTGATGATGAGCGTGATACAAAACGCATTCGCTAATACCTCCTCTAGCCTCATTCAATCTAAGGTGATGGGGTCAATTCTGTTTATTTTGCTGCCGCCATTTTCGGCATTAGAGATGTTTTTTGCGTACATAGGTGCCGCGATACTGCGCGGCCTGGCTGTTGGTGTTGGTGTTTATCTGGTGGCTCGTTTCTATGTCGGAGTGCCCATTGAAAACTATGCAATTATCTTTGCTTTTGCTTTTTTGGGGAGTTACGTCATGGGTGCGCTCGGCTTAATCGCAGGCATGTGGGCTGAAAAATTTGATCAGATAGCCGCTTTTCAAAGCTTTTTGATTATGCCGCTTACCTTTTTAAGTGGTGTTTTTTACTCAATTAACTCGTTGCCGCCGTTTTGGTCTGCACTTTCACAATGGAATCCTTTTTTCTACATGATCGATGGTTTCCGCTACGGTTTCTTTGGCCAATCAGATCAGCCCGTGATGACCAGTTTGGTGATCATGATTGTTGCAGCAGTGGCACTAACCGGCGTGTGTGTAAAGTTGTTGGCTTCGGGTTACAAGCTCCGAGATGCTTAAATCAAACAAATATTCCCAAATCATCATTTATTTCGCGGATTATTAACAGACCGAAACTGGCTGCGAAGGATGTTATCGGTTATCCTACACGCCCTTAATAATCCGCTCAAACACGCGTCATTGCTGGCTTTTGCTCCAGCGCGATAGGTGAACAAAATTATGGTTACTCCAGAACAACTCAAAACTTGGATCAGCAGTGGCTTTGACAATGCGGAAATCTCGGTGGAGGGCGATGGCCACCACTTTGAAGCCGTGATTGTTGCCTCCGAATTTGAGGGAAAATCTCGCATTCAGCGTCATCAATTGGTCTACGCCGCACTCGGCGACAAGATGAAGGCTGAGGTGCATGCCCTGTCGATGAAGACATTGACCCCAAGCGAAGCGTAAAAAGACATTTATTTCGTGCTTTTGCGGCCCTAGGTTGCTTAAGTGCATACCCCCCCCAAGGGGCAGTACTCAACAAATTAATGGTGATGAAATGACCGATCAAAGTAATGATACTCCTAGCATCGAAGAGCAGATCAAACAAACCGTGACCGATAATCAAGTCGTTCTGTTTATGAAAGGCAATGCAAACTTTCCACAGTGTGGCTTTTCAGGGCGTGCAGTTCAGATATTGCAGGCCTTAGAAACTGAGTTTGTCACGGTTGACGTTTTGAGCAGTGACGTGGTTCGCCAGGGCATCAAGGACTTTTCGAACTGGCCAACTATTCCTCAGCTTTATGTGAAGGGCGAGTTCGTTGGCGGTTGCGATATCATGACAGAAATGTACGAGAGCGGCGAGCTCAAAGACACACTGAGCGCATAGGCTAGGACATTCTTCTGTGGATAAACTGATTGTTACTGGTGCTGGTCCGCTTGATGGCGAGGTAATTATTTCCGGCGCCAAGAATGCGGCTCTCCCAATTTTGATTTCATCGCTGTTAGTCGATGGAAAGCTTACGCTGAGTAATGTCCCTCACCTACAAGACATCACCACGACCATGAGTTTGTTGGGTTATCTGGGGGTGGAGCTCGAAGTTGACGAGCGCATGAACATATGTGCTGATGGCAGTAAGTTAAATGAAACCCGAGCACCGTACGACTTGGTTAAAACCATGCGTGCCAGTATTTTGGTTTTAGGGCCTATCTTGGCACGGATGGGACACGCAGAAGTATCATTGCCTGGTGGGTGTGCGATCGGTTCTCGGCCTGTGAATCTTCACATCAAAGGCCTTGAAGCGATGGGTGCCACTGTGGTTATCGAAGATGGTTACATCAAAGCGAGCTGTGATCGCCTGAAGGGCGCCAGAATCTTTATGGATTTGGTGTCAGTGACTGGCACCGAGAACCTGATGATGGCAGCAAGTCTGGCTCAAGGAACTACCATCATAGAAAATGCCGCGCGCGAACCTGAAATCGTGGATTTGGCCAATTGCCTCAACGCGATGGGTGCTAAAGTTTCTGGCGCAGGTACATCTGAGCTAGTTATCGAGGGCGTGGACAGCTTGCATGATGCTAGTCACAGAGTGATTTCAGATCGTATAGAGACGGGCACCTACCTTATCGCCGGTGCTGTGACTCGAGGTCGCGTAAAAGCGCGCTCTACCGATGCTAGCTTTCTGGATGCCGTATTGGATAAATTGGTCGAAGCAGGCGCTGATATCAGCGTTGGAGAAGATTGCATCGAGCTAAATATGCACGGCAAGCAACCCAAAGCTGTCGATATTCATACCGCACCACATCCAGCTTTTCCCACAGACATGCAAGCCCAGTTTGTGACCATGAACTCGGTGGCAGATGGCACCAGTAAAGTGGTTGAAAATATATTTGAAAACCGTTTTATGCACGTCCAAGAGCTACAGAGAATGGGTGCTCAAATTGATCTGGAAGGTAATACCGCTTTTATCACGGGTCGTAATAAATTGAGAGGCGCGCCGGTGATGGCTACTGATTTGCGTGCATCGGCAAGCTTAGTGCTGGCCGGTCTGGTTGCAGATAAGCCCACTGTCATTGATCGTATTTATCACATCGATCGTGGGTATGAGAGTATCGAAGAGAAGTTGTCACGTCTGGGTGCTAATATCAAACGCGTGCCAGGACATATATGGGACAAGTCACCTGAGCTGCAAGCATTGGCCCAATAAAACCAGATAATCACCTCATTAGCGAGTTAAGGCTCTATCGTAGGCCGAAAACATCACATGATTACATTAGCCCTTTCCAAAGGTCGAATACTCAAGCAGACTCTGCCTTTGTTGCAAGAGGTTGGGATTGAGTTGTTGGATGATCCTTTCACCAGCCGAAAATTGATTTTTGAGACCAACCATGAGGATGTTCGTTGTGTGGTCATAAGAGCCACGGATGTACCAACTCATGTGCAGTTTGGCGCTGCTGATTTGGGTATCGTAGGTAAGGATGGCTTGATGGAACACGAGGGTGGTGGCCTCTGTGAGTTATTGGATTTACAAATTGCCAAGTGCAAGCTGATGACGGCGGTAAGGGCCGAAGACGTCGATGCTCCCAAAGATCAGAAGCGCCTTCGCGTAGCAACCAAATACGTAAAAGCTGCCAAGCAATACTACGAATCTAAGCAGATTCAAGCTGAGATAATAAAGTTATACGGCGCAATGGAGCTCGCTCCATTGGTTGGATTAGCGGATGAAATAGTAGATCTGGTTGAGACTGGTGGAACGCTGAAGGCGAATAATCTAGTGGCCCAAGAACTGATTGTGGACATATCATGCCGGTTGATAGCCAATGCCGCTGCTATGCGAGTAAAACACGAAGCTATCTCCCCTCTGGTCAGCAAACTTCAAGACATTGTGCAATCAAGGTCGGCTTAGCGCCCCTAGACTCTATGGCAGGATTACCTAAAATTCTATCAACCAGTGATTCTCAGTTTGGTAGCAAGCTTGATTCCTTGTTGCATCGAGATGCTGAACAAGTCGAGGGAATCGATGCCACCGTTGCCGAAGTTATTCGTGATGTGGCAGAGCAAGGCGATGAAGCCTTATTCAGATATACCAAGCGCTTCGACGGGTTTGATCTTGAAGCACGGGGCTTGGAAGTGCCGAAGTGGCGAATTCAGCAAGCTTTGGAGTCCATCCCTTTGGAGCAAAAGGAGGCGCTTGAGTACGCTGCACAAAGAGTACGCTCCTATCATGAACATCAACTGCAGGATTCTTGGCAATACCAAGAATCTGATGGAACCATTCTCGGTCAGAAAGTCACGCCGATCAAACGTGTGGGTTTATATGTACCCGGGGGGAAGGCCACTTATCCGTCCTCGGTGATCATGAATGCAATACCTGCAAAAGTTGCAGGGGTCTCAGAGCTAATCATGACATCACCAACCCCTAAGGGTGAATACAATGATATGGTTTTGGCAGCTGCCAGTATCGCTGGAGTGGATCGCATTTTCCGAATTGGTGGTGCACAAGCAGTGGCAGCGTTGGCCTATGGTACTGACACGGTGCCAGCCGTCGATAAAATTACGGGGCCTGGAAACATATTCGTTGCTACTGCAAAGAAGCAGGTCTTTGGCCGAGTAGGGATTGATATGATCGCTGGTCCCTCGGAAGTTCTGATTATTGCCGACAACACAGTTGATCCAGATTGGGTCGCTATGGATTTGTTCGCGCAAGCGGAACATGATGAGATAGCTCAGTCGATACTGCTAACTGCTGACGAACAAGTGGCAGGCCGCGTGGTTGCATCTATTCAAAAGCTGTTACCAACAATGGAACGTGCCGACATTATTAGGCAGTCACTCGAGAATAATGGTACGGTTATTTTAGCCAAGGACAACGATGAGCTGATTACGATTGCCGATCATATTGCTGCTGAGCACTTAGAGATTTTTACGCAAGATGCGGATCTCTTAGCCGAAAAAATCACCAACGCTGGCGCCATGTTTATCGGGCCATTCAGTGCCGAATCTCTGGGTGATTACTGTGCCGGACCGAATCACGTATTACCGACTTCGGGCACGGCTCGATTTACCTCGCCACTCGGTGTGTATGATTTTCAGAAACGCACCAGCATTATCCGAGTGTCCGAAGAGGGCGCTCAGTCTATCGGCAAACAGGCTTCTATTCTGGCAAGGGGTGAATCACTCACCGGCCACGCTCGCTCCGCCGAGTATCGACTGAAGAAATAGCTTTCTAAACAATTCGTCAACAGCTAAACTTTTAGCTCTTTAATAACTTCATCAAGGTTGATGATTTAACGGGTGTAGCCATGGAAAACACACTTCTTTCTTGTGAACGAGGTGTCAAGCGTAGTGATGCCTTCGGAGATAGTTTCTGCGAAGTGCGCATTCGGCCGGATCGGTCGGATAATCCAGTTCTAAAGCACTAATACCCTGCTTTCTTCAAAGAATTGAAGAAGTCTCGCAGTTTTAGGGAAGTGTGGATGAGATTTTTCGCTCGTCCAGAGTGGCAGCCTGATCGCGTAAAATCTGAGAACGAATAGCCCGGCTTATACAAATAGTTTTGCCGAGGCCTTGAATTCGTCTGCGCATTGACTACATTAGTAGAGTAATGACTTAACGGAAACACCCTATGTCTTTGGAAAAATTAAATCCGGATGACGAAATTTCATTCCGAGATGGAGCTCGCCACTATATTTCCTTTCAGGTGAAACTCTTAGCTGATGCGGCTAGAGACTTATTACTTGCTCCGATTAGTATGATCGCCTTAATTATCGATTGGATTACAGGACCACCAGTCAAAGAGAGTTTGTCGTTCAAACTCATGTTACTAGGCCGAAAAAGTGACCGTGTAATTAATTTATTTGGCGAGTTCACAGAGGAACCCGGCTACACACTGGATGAAACGGTTAGAGACGTTGAGTCCGCATTGATGGAACAGATCGCTAAGAAAAATGATTCAAAATCGGAATCCTAGCTGAGTTTGTTGAACTTCCTTTTTGTTTTTTGAAGTCAAGGACGAGCGTAGCCGCAAATCAATAAAGGACTCGTTAGTTCGTTGACGCTAGATGGAGGCAATAGAGGAGATATCTTCATCTTGGCTTTGAATGTAATCCAGTGCCATTACGAGACTCTCGCGGTCTTGTACTGCAACCTCCTGCCAATGCCTGTTCTCCACCGCTCCCACTAAGGCGTAGAGGAAGTTCATACTTGGCTTGTTTTTGCCACGCTTTTGATAGTAATCGCAGACTAACAGATAGGCCGGAAGTGGCCCAATCGTTTTCAATTCGCTTACGCTTGAGATACCAGAATTGATTAAGTCTTCTTCCGACTTAGGCCCTAATCCGGGTAGTGATCGAAGTGATCATTTCAGTACACATGCACTTAGTCTTCTTCAATAATCTTTAAGGATTGTTGGTATCTCTCGGCGTTCTTGACGTAATGTTTCGCGCCCATCGCCAACATGGCGATGTGTTTTTCACCTAATTGTTTTGCGACCTTTGCTGGCGCACCTAAGACCATTGAACCATCGGGGACTTCCATGTTTTCAGTAATCAAAGCATTGGCGCCAACCACGCAATTTTTACCTATCTTTGCGCCATTGAGAACCACGGCATTCATCCCAATTAATGTGTTGTCACCAATCGTGCATCCATGCAGCATGACTTTATGCCCAACCGTCACGTTGTCACCAATATTGATCGGAAAACCTGGATCCACATGCAACACCGAACCATCTTGAACATTACTATTGTTACCAATGGTGATGGGTTCGTTATCAGCTCTCAATACGCAGTTGAACCAAACACTGGCATGACTGTGCATGATGACTTCGCCTATTAGGTCGGCTGATGGGGCAATAAAACAAGTGTCTTCAACCGAAGGAGATTTGCTGTCGAGTTGATATTTCATAATTACATCGCTGAAACGAGATTAATCATCACGCCTGCGGCGACGGCAGAGCCGATCACTCCGGCCACATTAGGCCCCATTGCGTGCATTAACAAAAAGTTTTGTGGGTTGGACTCAAGGCCGACCTTATTGACTACTCTGGCGGCCATGGGTACGGCCGAGACACCCGCCGCCCCGATAAGAGGATTAATTTGGTTGCGACTTAACGCATTCATCAACTTCGCCATCAATACGCCAGCCGCGGTACCGATACAAAATGCCACCGCACCCAGCCCAAGAATGCCCAGTGTTTCGACATTGAGAAACTTGTCTGCACTCATCTTTGAGCCAACGCCCAATCCAAGAAAGATGGTGACAGTATTGATCAGTGCATTTTGTACGGTATCGCTAAGTCGATTCACAACACCGGATTCTTTCATTAAGTTACCGAAGCAAAACATTCCTAGTAAAGGCGCTGCATCGGGTAGCAAAAGAGCAACGAGAACCAGTAGCATCAGTGGAAATATGATTTTCTCGGTCTTACTCACAGGCCGCAACTGATCCATTTTGATCTGTCGTTCCTTTTCTGAAGTCAGCGCCTTCATGATGGGCGGTTGGATGATAGGCACCAATGCCATGTAAGAATAAGCAGCTACGGCCACGGCTCCCAACAGCTCTGGCGAAAGCTTTGATGTCACGAAGATAGCCGTAGGTCCATCAGCACCGCCAATGATTCCAATTGAAGCGGCATCTCGGATACTGAAGTCCAACAACCCAAAGTGACTCAGCGCCACCGCCCCCAAAACGGTAGTAAATATTCCCACCTGCGCAGCGGCGCCAAGCAACAGTGTTCTAGGGTTGGCCAATAGGGGGCCAAAATCCGTCATTGCGCCGACTCCCATGAAGATCAGAAGCGGAAAAAGCCCTGTTTCTATGCCGGCGTGATAAATGTAGTACAGCAAGCCCCCTGGGCTTTCTAATTGACCCAAAGAGTTATATATGGGAGCTAGGTCAAATCCTGCACCGGGGATGTTTGCCAAAATGGTTCCGAAGCCAATGGGTACCAAAAGCAGTGGTTCAAAGCCTTTCCTTATGGCCAAAAACAACAGTCCGAGTCCGATCAGCATCATTAGAACTTGGCCCATCGCTATTTGCGCCAAGCCTGAGCTGTTCCATAAGTTAAGTAAATTGGTCAAAACCGCATCCCCCTAGCCTATACTCACCAAAATATCCCCAACGGAGACAGAATCGCCTTGACGAACATCGATGGACACGATGACGCCCTCGTGAGGTGCGGAGACGTTGGTTTCCATTTTCATTGCTTCTAAGACGAGCAGTGTTTGACCGGCGGATACGGATTGACCTACCGAGGCCTTAATCTCGATAACATTGCCAGCAAGTGGGGCAGGTAGCGGCTTGGCATTACCGCTTGGAGGCTGAGTCGCCTGAGTCTGGGTAGACTCTGGTTGACCAGATTGAGTAGCCTTTATCTCAACAAGGCCCTCTATATCCCCCCCGTCACTGACCTTTACGGTGTACGTCGAACCGTCTACCTCAACGGTGTAAACACCCTGATGCTGACTAGCCTTAGCCTCTGTTGATTCAACTCTGCCGTCGGGTTCCGGTTCAAATGCGGAAGGGTTATTTCTGTTCTTAATGAAATTCAGCCCCACTTGCGGAAAAAGCGAGTAGGTTAATACATCGTCGATGTGATCATCACCACCCTTCGTACTCAAATTATGCTCGTCAACAAGCTGCTTAAACTCGGCGGTCAGTGTTGCTACCTCTGGCTTGATTAAATCAGCTGGTCTGCAAGTAATGGCGGATTCTCCCTCCGACAGCACCTTTGACTGTAAATCGTGATTAACTGGGGCTGGGGTGGCTCCATATTCACCTTTGAGTACCCCCTCAGTTTCTCTGGCGATAGTTTTGTATCGCTCACCCATCAATACATTGATGACGGCTTGGGTGCCCACGATCTGAGAGGTTGGCGTGACCAAGGGGATAAACCCAAGATCCTCTCTCACTCTTGGAATTTCAGCGAGAACTTCATCGAGTCGGTCTTCGGCTCCTTGTTGCCGCAATTGATTCTCCATGTTGGTCAACATTCCGCCTGGAACTTGTGCCACTAAGATTCGTGAATCTACGCCACGTAAAGAACCTTCGAATTTGGCATACTTTTTACGAACTTTACGGAAATAAGCCCCAATTTCTTCGATCGCTTTGAGGTTCAACCCTGTTTCACGATCCTCCTCTTCGAAAATTGAAACTACCGATTCGGTAGCGGAGTGGCCATAAGTCATTGCCATTGATGATATTGAAGTGTCCACATTATCAATGCCAGCTTCTACGCACTTCAAAATAGTCGCAGTAGAGAGGCCAGTGGTGGCATGAGCATGAAGCTGAATCGGGATATCGACACACTTCTTCAGTTCTTTCACCAATTCGAAACCGACATACGGCTTCAGTAAGCCCGCCATATCCTTGATACAAATGGAATCGGCACCTTCATCCTCAAGCTGTTTTGCCATGTCCAGCCAAACCTGAGTGGTATGTACTGGGCTGACGGTATAAGATAGCGTGCCCTGAGCGTGCTTACCGACTTGCTTAACAGCCTTAAGCGCCGTGGAAATATTACGCATGTCATTCATGGCATCAAAGACGCGAAACACATCGATTCCATTTACAGCGCAACGCTCTACAAACTTTTCCACCACGTCGTCAGCGTAGTGTCGATATCCGAGGATATTTTGGCCTCGAAACAACATTTGTTGCGGTGTATTGGGCATCGCTTTTTTGATCTCACGGATTCTGTCCCAAGGGTCTTCTCCCAAGAACCTGATGCAGGCATCGAAGGTAGCACCACCCCAAGATTCCATAGACCAATACCCAATTTGGTCAAGCTTTTCGGCGATAGGGAGCATGTCATCAATTCGCATCCTTGTGGCGAGCAGCGACTGGTGGGCGTCGCGCAAAACGACTTCAGTTATTCCAAGTTTAGTGTTTTGAGTCATGATGAATTCTTTATTTCTTATTCGCTTTGCGGTGTAAAGCGATCGCGTCCTTTATCGCTAAGACAATTTCAGGTTTTGGGCTTGAGTTCGTTTCCGCCCTTGCGCCCGTAGGAGATTCTTCTGGAAGCTCATTTTGAGATGTGCCATTTAAATTGGCCAGCCTTGACATCAAAGTGGTCGCTCCAACCAGAACCGTAAGGAAAACGAAAACCGTGCCCATTCCGTAAACAAGCAGGTTAAGACCTTGATCAATTAAATTTGCGTTCATCGAGATTTATTGGTGAGTGGAGATCTTGCATGGTCACTATGAGTGTATCGTAAAACTATTTCACAGCTGACAACTATATTTAATAAATTACAAATGTCCATAAATAGTAAGTTTGCGTACCTATTTTGATCTTTCCTCTAACCAAATTCATTATTTACAAAATGATAACGAAACTGGAGGGTAGAAATGAGTGCTGCAATCGCTATAAATCGAGGGTTTACACCTAGGCTAATCTGGGCAGCTTCGCAGCGAGGTATTAACGTAACTGGGGCTGCTATCATGACAGGCGGGTTGCTATTTATGATGACTCAGCTGATCAGCAATGAGTTGCCACCCTTGGAAGAGGAGATAAGAATACCGATACCAAGAATTCAATATGTCGAAGAGCAAGTCGAAGTTCAGACAGTGACGCCCAAGCGTCCAGTTCTGAAAGAGCGCCCCAAGAAGGAACAGGTAAATTACCCGATTAAGGGATCAGACAAGCAGGTGATATCTCCGCTATACACTGAGCTTCATTTCACTCCCACCAAGGAAATGACAGGATTGCCCGGAGGAGGGACATTGGTGCCAATATCCCCAAGTTATCCCGTCGAGGCGGCGCAACGCGGCTTGTGCGGAGAAGTCTTAGTGCAATTCGATGTCAACGAATTGGGCCAACCCATCAATATTGCTGTGCTTGAGAGTAGTCATCGCGCTTTCAACCGTAGCGCCAAACAAGCGGTATCACGAGCACGATATAAACCGAGTATCGAAGGGGGTGAGGCCGTGATGGTTATGGCCAAACAGGAGAAAATTACTTACGTGTTGGAGGATGGGTGTTGAGCACGTGGTAGTGGGCAGCCGCCACGCATGGAAGCGAGGCGGTTGTATTTTACATAACAGGATGAGTCGAATTCGCGGTTTGACAACGATTATCCAAGCAAACTAGCACCGGAGGCTGCTCAAGCATACAGTTACTCAATCGAGGATTTAACTCATTCCACCGTTTGGACAGCTCACTTGATTCTCTCGCTAGAGCTTCTAAATGGGAAATTTCATCTTGCTTTAACTCCTTTGTGGAATAAGGAAGAAAGTAACTAGGTCCACCACAGGGCTTGTGACCTACAGCAAGCGATTGACATTGTTGGCTTGTGTTACAGGAGGCGTCACCGATTAAAGCTTCTAGTTCAGCGTTCTTTGCCTTAATTTCAGCGGTAATTTTTTCCGACTCGTTTTGAATTGTAGAGTCCTTATCTTCTGCTGCCGTGGAACATGCAATGAGAAGAGACGTGACGGTCACTAAAAATAATCTGGATATGGTTTGTGTCATTATTATTTCTACCGGATGAATGCACTTGCCGCTTGATACAGATACTCACAGTCTAGCGTGCCTGCCGTTTCGCGAATTGAATGCATTGCCCATTGAGGCGCACCCAAATCCAAGGTTTCGATGCCGAGCTCGGTGGCCGTGATGGGGCCGATCGTGCTACCGCAGCCCATATCCGATCGTGTTACGAACTTTTGAATTGGAATTCCAGCATCGGCGCATCGTTTTTGGAACTTAGCCGAACTCACGCTGGTTGTGGCGTAACGTTGATTTTGATTAATCTTTATGACTGGTCCCTGGTTGAGTATAGGGCCATGATTTTGATCATGTTTGTCGCTGTAGTTTGGATGGATGCCATGAGCGTTATCACAAGACAACATTGATGACGCACCGATAAGCTTGGTTAATGCCTCAGGTGAGTTGACCAATCGTTCCAGTACATTTCGTAAAAAGGGTCCCTGAGCTCCGCAGGCGGAAGCTGAACCAACTTCTTCGTGATCGGTCGATACAAACAGACTGGCCTGATCAGACACAGTATCGATGATGGCACGCAAGCCTATATAGGTACTAAGTAAATTATCAAGGCGTGCGGAGCTAATGAATTCCCCCCCGAATCCAGTGATCGAGGGTTTCTGTGTGTCATAGACAGATAATTCGTACTCCAGTACGGTTTCGATTTTTCCCTGACATTGGTCAATCAACATGTCGTTGAATGATTTGTTCTGATCTTGCCCGATGATCAAGGGAAGGTGTTGTTGGGCGTTAATCGTACGGTTGGTATTGGCTTCGCGATCAAGGTGAATAGCTAGGTTGGGAATGATCGCAATGGGACATTTGAAGTCGATCAGTGTATTGGTAACTTGATTTTCCTTATTTAGGCCGCTGACTCGACCGGCTATCGATAAGTCTCTATCTAACCAAGGATGGTATAAAGCACCGCCGTAAACCTCTACGCCCAGTTGTAGATAACCGTGCTTACGAATCTCTGGATTGGGTTTTACTCTCAAGCATGGACTGTCCGTGTGTGCTCCCAGCATTTGCATACCTTGGGTCAAATCGGCCCCTGTTCGAAAAGCAATGATTGAGGAATCATTGCGCGTGACCACATAGGCCGAATTTACCTTTATATCCCAAGTATCTTGTTCTTCTAGGGCAGTAAAGCCCGCTTCTGTAAGTAAATCAAAAGCGGTTTGCGTAGCGTGAAAGGGGGTTGGAGAGTTTGAGATATAGTCAACAAGTCCATCAACAATGCGGTTAGCCATAAGATAAATTAGTAGTGGTTTTATTTTTGGTTGCTGTCGCTATTATACTCTGTCTAGACTGAATTATTGGGGCCGAAAAATTCGTGTTTTACTCCTTACTGATCATTGCCGCCGTCGCTGCACTGCTTTTGGCATATAAAAAGTGGTATTCCCTTGAGGAAAAACAGCGTAAGGACTCTGCGTGGAAAATGGTTCTGTGGGGTGTCGCCGTTTTGGTTATTGCGCTGGTTTTGGCTGGTAGAGCGCACTGGCTGATGGGAGTGTTGGCCGCGTTGTTGGCGCTTGCAGGTAGGGTCGTGCAGCTAGCGCAGTACGTGCCATTATTTAAGCGCATGTATGATGACGTGGGTGCCTCACAAAGATCGAATTCTCAATCGACCAAGACGTCCTCTCTCATGTCCAAGAAGGAAGCTGCCGAAATCCTTGGTGTGGATGAAGCAGCCAGCGCTGAGGATGTAAAGCTTGCACATAAGCGCTTAATGCAAAAGATTCATCCAGACCGAGGTGGGACCGATGCACTTGCCCAGCAAATTAATACTGCAAAGGATATCTTGCTATCTTAGTTTTGTTACGTGACCATTTAGAAATGCCTTTCTAATTAGGGAGAGGATTCTAAAACACTTGGTTAAACTCCCAACCGTCAACGTAATTAATACCTTTTTGGGAGACCAATCATGCCTGCAAAAGAAACTGCAAAAAAGACATCTGCAAAGAAAGTAACTAAGAAAGCTCCAGTTAAGAAAGCTTCTGTTAAAGCTAAAAAAGAAGTGATCGAAGCTGTAGACGCTGTTGAAGAAGTTGTTGAAACAGCCGCTGAGACCGTGTTCACTAAAGTAAGTAAGAACGTAGAGCAAGCTCAAGACCTAGCTAAAAACGTTTGGTACGCTTACCTAGGTGCTGCTGGCTTTGCATTGGAAGAAGTAACTTCTCGAGCGAACCAAGTAAGCGAAGAAGTTCAAGCTCGTTACACGAAATTGAACAAAGATGGACAAGAATTTGTTCTTGACTTGGTTTCTCGTGGCGAAAAAGTTCAAGACGAAGCAGAGACTCGTTTGAAAGAAGGCCGTGCATCGATCGAAGTGAAAATCGAAGAAGCACGCACTAAAGTCGCTGAAGTTGTTGACGTCAAAGCTCGCTGGGAAGATCTTTCAGCTAAGCTTGAAGGCCTAAGAGACGGTCTAAAGAAAACAGCTTAATCAGACCTTCTGATTGAATCAAAAAGGCTCACCGAGTGGTGGGCCTTTTTTTATGCGCCTCAGGTTGTGTTGGAAAAATGAGTTCTATGGATGGCAACATCAGCAATCAGAGGTGGTCTTTTCTCAATATCTATTGTTAAATTGGAATCATGGCGAAGATGCGAACGCGTGATTTGATATTGGAAGTTGCACTAGTGCTCCTGAATGAGCGCGGTGAGAGCAATGTCACCAGTGTCGATATCGCTCACGAAATGAATATCAGCCCCGGAAACCTTTACTATCATTTCAAGGGCAAAGAACAAATAGTTGAAGAACTATACGCTCAATTTCATGCCAGGGTGCTGGTCGCTTTGCAGGAGGTGGCCTCACAAGCAAGAGGAGACACCAAGGAAACGCTTGCAGCACTGAGTGTGATTGCTGATATCCTTCAGCAGTTTAAATTCTTCTCGCAAGATTTACTCGGCATTCACGAACGCTACGGATCTCTAAGAGAATCGATTCAAAAGCTTCTTAGCCTCTTAAATCAAACGCTGATAGGGCTAGTCGGTTTGGTTATGGATAAGGCCAAGGTGACTGACTCGCGAAGCGCGGCAAAACTTCTGGCTGGAAACCTGTTGTATACCCTAATACACTTCGGTAGCTACGATGAATTGCTGGGTAACGCGGATCCAAGTCCGACAATCGAGGAGCATCTGTATTTGCACTTTTTGCCCTTTATAGAAGATTAGAAAAATAGAGAGACGGTTTTTATGAGTCAAGTCAGGGTATGTCGTGAACACTCTTTGGGTGCTGAGGGTTGTCAGGATTTAGCAGAAAAATTACTAAATAAACTGGTTGATACTTTTGGTGGCTCCTATGTTCCTGTTGGTTCGCAATATAGTTATAAACATACTGCCGGTGTCAATGCGACAGTGACTCCCGGCGAGGAAGAGCTGGTTGTGAATGTCAAGTTAGGGATTATGGCTCGAGCATTCGCTCCGCAGCTGGAAGCTGAAATGAACAAAGTGTTGGATGATTATTTAAGTTGATCATTAACTCGTATGGATACGCATTAGAATCCCAATTCTAATTAGGCGGATTATTCTAGATCAGTCACATACACTCTTCGCTATAGGCTGCAACGAAGTTGTCTGTTGTTGCCGACTCCACATTGAATTTAAGGGTGATCAAAATGGCCGACGAAAAAAAGGCAGTCGAACAGACTACAGAAGCTAAAAAAGTAACAAAAAAAGTGGCGAAAAAGGCTGCTAAGAAAGTAACCAAGAAAACTGCGACTAAAGCCGCCAAAAAAGCGACGAAAAAGGTCGCTAAAAAAGTGGCTAAGAAAACCGCTACGGTTAAGAAAGCGGCTAAAAAGGCCACTAAGAAGGCTGCAAAAAAAGCCACTTCAACGGTTAAATCGAGCCAACGCAAAGTGACCGAAGCAGCAAAAACGCTTGAGGGAGAGTCCAGCGCGGTTGAGAATCGAATTGAGCAGCTTCAAGCAATTTTCAAAGAGAACCTTGAGAACTTGAATGAGCAAGGCGAGAAGGCAGAAGCCTTGGCCAAAAATATTTGGTTGGCGGGTCTTGGTGCATATTCCAAAGCTTACGAAGAAATGTCTGATCGTTACGACGATGTTCAGGAGCGCGTAGAAGAGATCAATGACGAAGGTCAAAAAGTCTTCGCTGATTTGGTGAGGCGCGGCCAAGATATTCAGACTGACATTGAAGGTCAGGTGAATAAAGGACGCCATAGTCTGGAAGAACGATTGGAAGAGTTTCGCACTCGGTTCGGCGGCGGTATGTCATCGATTGTAGATATACCAGAGCGCCTTCGTGAAGCCGCTGAAAAGGTAGAAGAAATCGGCAAAAAGCTTCGCGGAAAGAAAAAATAATAAGTTCTTTGAATTTCTTAGAATGATTAAAAAACGCCGGTGGACATACCGGCGTTTTTTATTTGTTTGATAACCATACGCATTGATAGGGCTGTAGTCTGATCGCCCCTTGGCTATCATCATAGTGTTTCCCACTAATTAAATCTTTCCATGTTTGCAGGCTAATCAAGTTTACCGAGCCCAAAGGAATGTCGATGGCTTTATCAGAGATGTTGTGTAGACAAAAGATGCTCTGATCTCGATTAATACTTTGTCGCCAAAACCCGAATACTTCAGGTCCTAGATGCAAGGTGTATTGAACGGCATTAGGATGAAATGCTGCCTGAGCACGTCGAATTTTGAGCAGTTCACGCAGTGCGTTAAGAACTTTGTGGTGGCTAGAGTTTGGATTTTCTAGATGTTCTGTAAGCTCTTCCAAATCCCATTTTTTTCGATTTATGCTTCGGTTGTGTCGGGTTAGCTCCATGCGGTCAACATCGTTATGAGTGCCAAGTAAACTATGAATGTAGATTCCTGGAATACCCTCTAGAGAGAACATAATGGCATGCGCACAAAGAAAGCGTTGTATTTGCCATTTATCCGGGCCATTGATGGTGCCCTGTAATGCATCAAACAGTGAGACGTTGATTTCGTATGGCTCCTGCTTGCCTTCTGCCACTGATCGCCATGAAACTCGGGCTCCGAAGCTCTGAAGGGTGTTTATCATTTGGTCTACTTCGGATTCTTGCAATAAACCCTTTACTGGTCGCAGTCCAACTCCGTCATGGCTGGCGATGAAGTTGAAGTAACACGTACCATTTTGGGCGGGCGGCATACTCATTTGCCACTGTTTGAGGTGATCGCTATTGCCACTTAACAACGCATGAATCAACAATGGAGGAAGTGAGAAGTTATAAACCGCGTGAGCTTCATTCGCATTTCCGAAGTAAGAGAGATTTTCGTGATTAGGGACATTAGTCTCCGTTATCACAATAGCCTCTGGAGTATGAGCCTCAATTAGCGTACGCAATAGCCTTACTACTTCGTGGGTTTGTGGTAGATGCAAACAGTTAGTGCCCACCTCTTTCCAGAGAAACGCGACGGCATCCAGCCGGAAGATCTTCACACCTTGCTCCAGATATCGACGGATTATGGTGACCATTTCCATCAACACTTTTGGATTTGAAAAGTCTAGATCAACCTGATCATGGCTAAATGTGCACCAGACGTACTCCTTGCCGTTTAGTGTTTGGGTTTCTCTTAACAATGGTGATGTTCGCGGTCTGACAACCTGCGAAAGATCCGCTTGAGGATCGCTCGTAACAAAATAGTCTTTACCGGGTTCCTTGCTCTGACAAAAGTTCTGAAACCAATGACTTCTTGCCGAGCAGTGATTGATAACCAAATCCGCCATCAAGTCATAATCTCGGCCTATGCATTCGATGTCTTCCCAGCTGCCAAGGCTATCGTTGACTTGGCTGTAGTTAATTACTGAGAATCCTTCATCCGAGCTGTAAGGGAAAAAGGGCAATATATGTACACCAGACACTGAATCCCTCAAGTAGGTATCCATGAATGACTTCAGAGTTTTCAGAGGTGGTGTGCCGTCTTCACGCACACTGTCTCCATAGGTGATGACCCAGACGTCCTCCTGATTCCACTTGTTGATATGCAGCGCAGGTATGGGTGCATCTGATTGAAGCCGCATGCACGTTAGTAGTTTTTGACTTAACTCTGCGCAATCTTCATCTGGATAGATGCGGCCCAGCTGGTCCTCTAGTATTGAATTCAGTGCTGTCATTAGCTTTATCCAGAAAACTCTCTCATGTCCTCTTCGACTGCTTTCAATAACTCTTCAGATAGGTTTGGTAACGCGCTACTTACGCGATTCCAGCTGGGAATGAACGGTGTTTCCATCGGGTTATCCAGAAAGTCTTGCCCAGCGTTCAACACATTCTCAGCGAACAGTTCGATCGCGGCTTCCTCGGCGTGGATATCCAAACTCAATCCATTCATCTGAGCATCATTGTAGTACGTTTCAACGAAGTCTAAGGCAATTCGAAAATAGGTTGCTTTAATAGCACGAAATGTTTCCGCATTAAAAACCACACCGTTGGTTGCCAGCTTTCTGTAAAGCGCCTTACAGATATCGATGCTCATCTTCGATAGGCCACGAGCTGTATCCTCAGGGGAGAGATCCTGATGTTTATGATCATAGATGTCGGCAATATCAGCCTGACAGAGTCGGTTGTTTGCGTAGTTCCGATTTAGTTCAGACAAAACCCCTATCTCTAAGCCCCAATCGCTTGGAATTCTTAAGTCATTGATGACGTCTGTACGAAACGAAAATTCGCCAGCCAGTGGGTATCGGAAGCTGTCGATGTAGTCCAAGTAATCGTTTTGTCCATACACCTTCTTTAATGCTCTCACTAGTGGAGTCACTAGTAGACGTGTTACCCGGCCGTGCATTTTGCCGTTCGCTACGCGAGAGTAAAACCCTTTGCAGAACTTATAATTGAAATTTGGGTTGGCTACAGGATAGAGAAGTCTAGCTAAAAGACTGCGCTCGTAGGTAACGATGTCGCAATCATGCAAAGCAACGGCTTGTGTTTTATCGGCAGCCAAAACGTATCCAAAACAAAACCAGACGTTTCTACCTTTGCCTAGCTCCTTAGGGGCAAGGTTTTCTTTCTGCAGTTGGGCATCAATGGCCTGTAATCTTGGGCCATCATTCCACAGCAGTTTGAAGTTTTGATTCAGAGGTTTGAAAAACTCAAGAGCATGACGGTACTGACTCTCATCGGCGCGGTCCAAGCCAATAACAATCTCATTTAAATAATCCACCTTGCTAAGTTCATTCACAATATTAGGTAGTGCATCCCCTTCAAGCTCTGAATAAAGAGATGGCAAAACCAAAGACATCGGTCGTTTAACACTGAATCTTTTGAGCTCTCCTTCCAAATCTTCTAGCGAGCGCTGGCGCAAATTATGTAATGTCGTAATGATTCCGTTCTGATAAAAGTCAGCCATATTAGTTACCTAATTGTTGGTTGAGAATGGATAGGACTGCTTCGTTCCATCCTGCTGGGCCAATACCTTTCGTGTAAATGGCCTTTGGAGTAGATTGGATCGAGGGATACCTGCCGTTTGGGGTTTTTACACACACGGGTATATCCGCCGCGTTTAACATCGCGACATCGTTATGATTATCGCCAAGTGCTATCAACTTAGTCGTGTGCTCATATTCGTTACTGAGCTTAGGAAGCAAGCGTAAATTTCTCTTAAGCCATTCGAGTGGCGTTGCCTTACTGCATCTACCTTGTAAATGATAAAACCTGCCCCCGCGAACCAAGCTCAACCCGCGTTTTGCCGCAAGTACCTCAAAGCTAGATAAATTCTCTGGGGAATCTTGCCAGGTAAAGGGTTCTGAGAATCTTTTATCTGCGGCCCTGATCGACTCTTCATGGTTTAAGCCTGTGTTTTTGCTTATTTGGGTGGCGCTCCAGTCGTTAAAGCCCTCGAAGGACCAGTTGTGAGCTGACCTAACTTCTTCGAGAAACTTCAAGATAGATTCTCGCTCAACACCGAAGATTACCTGACGATGATCGTTGTCTAACGGTTTGGAATTTTTTCCAGATAATTTAGTGTCGATATCTTTTGTGTTCGAGTAGATTAATGCACTGCCATTCTCAACAATCACCGGACCGTTAATTGCCAGCCTGGTTTGAATCTGCTTGGTCTCGGCGAAAGTTTTGCTGGTATTTAAAATGATGGGCACGCCTTGGTCGCGACAAAGTTTCAGTGCCTCGTTCGCGCTTTCGAATGTGTAGTCATGATGATCTAGTAGCGTGCCATCCAGATCTGTTGAGATCCAAAAATGCATCAGGCAGCCCTCATCCCTGCAAAGGAATGGTCGAGGTTTAGGGTCAAAACGGCGTCTGCGTGATTGACCATTGTGTCGAAGCCATGTTGAGTCAGTCTCTGATAGTGCGAAATAAACTGTTTGATTTGAGGTGGTGACATAGTGGCAACCACAGACTTTCCTTGTGCACGAAGACGGGAGATTAATTCTTCTTCTTGTTGTAATCGCCAGTCATAAACACATTCAAAAGATGGAGCCTGGATCGACAGTAACCGATCCAATTTGCTAAAAAGCGGCGAATAATTTTCGTGTAACTGCAGGTTTACAAACCTTCTCCACTCGCCATTTCGGTCTTGCGTTTCTTCAAGCTCATTGATTGCATGATCAAGCTGGCTTTCTGCCTGAGGCTGTATGCCCACACACCACCCTTCAAAAATCAGGATATCAGGGCTGGTGTCCCAGGCATGCCACTTGTGCTGTGGATTTCGATCGTCGATAGCTTTATTGAAGGAGGGTACTAAATGTAGCTTCCGGCGCTGAAATTGCTCAAACGCTGAGTTCATTAAACCCACGTCATGAGTTCCCGGCACTCCTCGTGTGCCAAGAAGTGGGTGAACTCTCTGAGCAAGAGCGTAACGTTCCGCTTTAGTTAAGTAAAAATCATCTATCGAGCAAATCTCAATTTTTATTTCACTGTTGTCGCGAACATAGCGCTTAATAAACTCGCTCAATGTGCTTTTCCCGCTGCCTTGACAGCCCTGTACACCCCAGATCTGAGGAATTTCGGTCTGCGCATATTCATTGAGCCAGCTATCAACCAGAGGAATTATTAACTCTTCAAACTCTTCAACATACAGCTCGGGTAATCCTTTTTGCTGAGCTAAATTTTGTAGGGACTGGACTTTCACTTTCCGCCTTTGATTTCTAATTTTGGAGCTTTGGGTCGGATAACTTGATTTACAAGTTTTCCCCCATAGCCCTGAGGTTAGCAATCATTGTGCCAGCACAAAAGTGCTTAAAGCATCGCACTAATAAGGTGCATAAATGCGGGAATTTCCAAAATGAGGCATATTCGCACCAATATGGTGCGAAAGCTGTGTGGTGGGACCTTGTCCGAATCAGCTTTTAACTGACAACCTTTAAGTCTTGCTTGTCGGTATCGCGTTTTGGGTGAGCGGCTCTTTTACCACGAACTACACTCTTATCGAGTTCCTCAACGAGTCTGTTTAAAGTCTTGCTGATATGAGTCTGGATACGGATTCGTTCGATCAGGGGCCACGTTTGCCGCTCTCCTTCGGACATCAAGGCCATGACCTCTTCTGAGTTTCGCGCGGCGAGAACCTGCATAGGACTCAAGAAGCGTCTAGATGGCAGTATATTGATGTCCCCCGTATAGGTTTGGGATACCAGAGACATATAACCATCGATAAGCTTATTGACGTAGGCGTCCTTGGAGAGTGGGCGTTGTATCAGGTGTGCTGCCGCTAATCCCCAGTCCTTCATGGTGCTAAGTGCAGTTTGGCTTACCGTGTGCCATAAGCCTTGTTTGCTCTTTTCTGCACTAATGAAGGGCAAGGCCAATGGGTTGGTTTGACTGACGATGAAGTGGTTTACGCCATAAAGGCGTGATAAACGCTTCATCGGCAAGTCTTCGCTCAAAGATCCATCAACCCATTTACGCGAGGGAAGATAAGGCACTCGTTCGCCGTTAACGTTTTTCGCGGCTAATGACACGGGCGGAAACACCCCGGGGATACAGCATGAGGCTAAAACAGCCTCCCGCAGCATCACGTTCGGTGAAGTAACAGCGTTGAGAAGTCGGGATTTTTGGTGTGCTTCTGCTGGTGTAATTGAGATATTGATTTTTAGCCCCGAGATTTGATAAGCCTCTTCAAATGTCACATCTGGAATGATTCGTTCGATAATACGAATCAAGTCCTGTTTTCGGAGGTTGCGTCTCTTTCCGGGGGCTAAATTGCGCACAATCGACTTGATGTCATCTTCAAACTCGAGGAATTCTGGTTCAAAGATTTCTCCCAGTTTTTCTGGTGAGCGAGAGCCGGCCACGGCGGCTATCATTGCTCCGCCGCTTGAGCCTGAGATAACGTCAGGAATGAGATTCTGTTCCCATAGGGCTTTGAAAACGCCTACGTGAAAGAACAAAAACGTGCCTGAGCCACTAAACATTAATGCTGATTGACCGAAACATAAGTGGGCGCGATGGAAGAAATCCACTTTTTCGGCGGTTGTTACGCCTTTAACACGAGGCCTAGCTAGGTGTTCTAAGGCTGATGAGACTTCATCAACGTAATCCTCTATGAGTTGCTTAGTGCCAAACTTCGCTCTTTGGTAGAGCGAAGACCTACCCATACCACCAAGGTTTCCGTGAATGCCTTCGTTGAGAGTGAACAGTAGCCCGTGATTGTCATTTTCACGACGCATGGCTTTTAGAATTTCTAAACGTCTACGAATGGCCGCGTAATCATAGCGGCGACTTTTCTCACTTTGCTTCCAGGTGTTAGCGCCACTGCGCTCGTCATGCGCAATGGCCGCTTCCTTCCATTGATCGTAGCTTTCGGCTTCCGCCATTTTACGTTCTAGGGCTCGAGTCATACTTAATATCATGTTGTTTTTCCTCGCTTTATCCTCTTCGAAAGAGTTGAACGACTAGCGATGTTTTCTAATAGTTTATGGCGCCGGCCAGTTTTATTATTTTTTTACTCGGCGCTTGCGACTGATAGCCGCGTATAAATCAATAAATTCCAGAGTTACTTTATGCTTGGGGTCCAGGAAGACCAATGGTTTGTGTTGTGCATGGGACTCCTTTACTTTAACTGAGGTTGAAATAAAGGGTTTCAATAGCTTGAAGCGCTCCTTACCAAGCTCATCTACCGCTTGTTGAGGTAGTTTTGCGCGCGCTTGGAACTGGTTGACTACCACTCCTTCAATTTCTAACTCTGGATTGTGGTCTTCAATAATTTCCTCTAGGTCTTCCATCAGGTCAATCATGGCGTCTCTGGCGAAGACGTCACAATCATAAGGAAGAATGCAGCGATCAGCGGCGATTAAGGCTGATAGGGTAAAGAAGTTAAGTGCTGGCGGTGTATCGATATAGACTTCGTCGAATTCCTCGTGAAGGTTATTCAGAAAGTCTCTTAGCTTGTAAATCTTGTGCTTTGCTTCGAGTTTCGCCTCTAAATCGACCAATGCATAACTTGCAGAAATCAAAGATAAATTCTCGAAAGGAGTTTTCCGAATATAGTCTTCAGAGGTGAAGTCACGATAATTGCGAGTAATCGTGGACTCCATGAATTCGGCGATCCCAACCACATTGTCTTTCCCGTCGTGGCCGAGATAAGACGTTGTGTTTGCCTGTGGGTCAAGATCTACCACTAACACGTTTTTGCCTTTACTCGCCGCGATAGCCGCTAAATTGCAGGTGATGGTGGATTTGCCCACACCGCCTTTACGATTAAAAACCACTCGTTTCATACAATCAACCTCATGGCATTACACCAGCGAAATGCCGTTTCTGAATCGTTTAGATAGTCTCTTAGTCAAACTCATCATAGCCTAAATCAAGGCTTTTTTAATTCATTTACGGCGCATTCATGCACCGATTAGAAAGGCAGTTCTAATCGGTGCTAAGAAATGATTACTTGCTGGACAGACGTGTAAATTTACGGATTCAGTTGCATCAACATCGCTTTGTTAAACGGGGTCAGCTTGGTCATTTCGTCGGCTTGGACGAGATTTGCCCAGTCTGGATTCGCAATTAATGCCCTACCAACGGCCACAAGGTCAAATTCGTCACGTTCCAACATGGCGGTAAGTCCATCCAAATTAGCGATTTCTCCATCTTTAAACGCGGTGTCTCCGCCCTCGGGCAGAAAATCGGCGTTCAAGCTGACCGATCCCACGGTGATGGTGTCCTTTCCGGTAAGCTTCTTAGTCCAACCAGCCAAATTTAATTCGCTGCCGTCAAACTCTGGCTCCCAGAATCGGCGTTGAGAACAATGGAATATGTCCACGCCAGCATCTACAAGAAAATCTAGAAAACCAGAAAGTGCTTCAGGTGTTTCTGCCAATCGGGCAGTGTAGTCTTGTTGTTTCCATTGAGAGTAACGAAAAATTATTGGGAACTCCGGGCCCACTTTGTCTCGAATGCCCTTAACGATCTCACATGCAAAGCGAGTTCGATTTTCAAGGCTTCCGCCGTATTCATCTTCTCTTGTGTTGGTTCCCTCCCAGAAAAACTGATCCAGAAGGTATCCATGAGCGCCGTGAATTTCGACGGCATCAAACCCAATCTCTTGCGCATCCACAGCGGCCTGCACAAACGCATCCACCACTTCATCGATATCTTCTTTGGTCATGGCATGCCCTGTAACTTTCCCGGGGAATGCCATCCCGGAGGGGCTGTATCCTGGCGTATCGCCACCGGGCTCGACTCCAGGCTTTCGGATACCGCCGACATGCCAAAGCTGCGGAGCTATTTTTCCACCTTCGGCGTGCACCGCATCAATTACTTTTTTCCAGCCTGCGAGCGGTTCGTCTCCGGCGATGAATGGCACGTTGGGATATCCGCTTGCCGCTTTATGGCCGACACAGGTACCTTCGGTGATGATCAGTCCAACTCCGCCCGCTGCACGTTGGCGGTAGTACTCGACCACATCGTCGTTTGGAATGTTTCCTGGGGACATGCTGCGGGTCATTGGAGCCATAACCACTCGATTCTTTAGTTCAAGCTTGCCGAAAGAATAGGGTGAAAATAAAGTTGTCATTGTTGCCTCGTTTCTTACCAGTCAAAGTTAAGTTTTGGTAGAGAATGAAAGTTAGTTGGTTAATTTTTGTGCAATAGTCGCCAGCGGCTCGACCAGAGCGCCATACTGTGCGGCTTTTTCACTTGACGCTGTTCCAATTTGACGTCTCTTTTCGATACCTTGGCAAATAGCGGCTAGGCGAAACAAGCTGAACGCAAGGTAAAAGTTCCAGTGATCGATTTTGGCGAAGCCCATCCGTTCACAATACATGGCTACGTAGTCTAGTTCGTCGGGAATTCCCAAAGCGACTAAATCGGTATCGGCTAATCCTGGCATCCCTTGGCCTCGTGGAAGGTAATATTGCATGCATTGATAGGCTAGATCAGCGTAAGGATGTCCGATTGTGCATAGCTCCCAGTCTAATAGAGCAATGACAGTGTTCTCTTGGTGATCGAACATCATATTATCTAAGCGATAATCACCGTGAGCGATTGAATACTTTCCGTCTTGAGCGGGCATTGCTTCAGGGAGCCAGTTTATCAAGTAGTCTACTGAGTCGATTGTGCGAGTTTCGGCTGCTCTATATTGCTTTGTCCAAGTATGAATCTGACGCTCGAAGTAAGCCTCCTTTTTACCAAAGTCATTCAGCCCTACATCCTCCACGCTTACTGAATGTAAGGCGCTGAGTACACGATTCATCTCGTGGTAAATCTGCGTACGATCTTGCTTTGAGCATTCAGGCAATGTTGGGACCCAGAGTACACGCCCATCTTTGTGCTCCATCACGTAAAACATGCTACCGATAACGTCATCATCATCGCAAAGGTGTATCGCTTGAGCGACAGGAACTGGTGTTTCTGCCAGCGCTGATAAAACTCTAAATTCGCGATCCACCGCATGGGCACCTTTTAGCAGCTTGCCAGGAGGTTTGCGACGTAATACGTATTTTTTTGTTGGTGTGCTAAGTAGGTAGGTAGGGTTAGACTGGCCCCCTGAAAACTTCTTGCTTTCTAGCGGACCTGCGAAGTTGTCTATCTGCGAGCTCAGGTAGTCACAGAGACGTTTATCATCTAATTGGAAATTATCAGTCATTATTTTGGATGGTTTTTCGTGGTTCTCGACGCCATTTGGATGGTGGTACACCATTCCATCGCTTAAACGCCCTTACAAAATTCGCTGACTCTTGGTAGCCAAGATAATACGAGATATCAGCGATACTTAAGTGAGTATTCTTCAACAAGGATTGTGAATGCTGCTGGCGGGCCTGTTCCAACAGCACTTTATAGGAAGTCTCTTGTTCACTTAGACGTCTTGCTAGGGTCCGTTCACTCATGGCTAATGAATTCGCGATATCCGCTAAGGTTGGCAGTTCGCTGGGACGTCTCTCACCCGCTGAAGATTGGCTCAGAAATAAGTCGAACACAGCTTTAACACGTCCTAAGATATTGGCCTTGCCCAGGAGAGTCAGTTTTAATTCCTTGCATTTATTAAGGTTAGTCTGAAATGTACCAGGATCGGATAGCGGGGAAGCGATTCGACCCCAGCTTTCAGGAATACTGATCGAGTTGTTTCTTTGACCGAAACGACAGGGCACTTTGAAGAACTTACGCAGTTCTTCCCCATAGCTTGGTTCAGAATGAACGAAGGTGATTTCACCATGTTGGCCCAACTCATGCGCCATGATGTTTTCAACCAAGCGTTGTGTTACGTGGATACCGGCTTCGATCAACCAGCGTCCGATGAGGTCCGAATTTGTGTGATTTTCTGCCGTTAATACTAATCGACCGTTCTTACGCGAAAACGTTGTTGAGTAGGCCGTTGTGCGAATACAAGAATAGTCGTTCAGAACGTTTAGGGCTGCTTCAAGGTTCGGCGCGCTCAGAACCGCAAACCCAAGAGGTCCGTGAGTAGAACTGCCCAGTTGCGAGCCAAACTTTAGTATCCATGAATCCAATCCCTGTTTGGCGAAATAATCAAATATCGGCGCTATCTGATCGCCCTGGATGAACTCTTGAGCGAGCAATCTGTCTAAGTCGCCGTGCAAGCTTGAGCGAACTGCATTCATAAGGTCAGGTTGATTTACAAGCAGTCTTAAATAAGTCGATGCGATTTGAAAGTCAGATTGAGCCATACCGAAACCTTTGTTTGGCATTTAATGATAATTAATTTGTCTTACAAGGAAAAGCAACTTAGGTCGTTTTCAAGCTAGATTGGAGGCATAAACAGAGAAATAGCGAGTGAAGCGATGCATTATTCCACCACCACTGAGGCAAAAGGTCTCATTCAATACACCGAGAAAAAGCGATGGCTTTGGGCGTTGGTGTATCTATTTATTTTGATGCCGGTGCCGATCATCTATTTATACGTCACTTATCAAAACCCATGGGTTTTGGTTGCTCCGCTTGGAGTGTCGTATCTCTTGTTACCGGTTCTGGATTGGATCGTTGGTGTGGATCAAAATAATCCCCCAGAAGAATTGGTGCCCCAACTTGAGGATGACCCCTACTATGGTCGTTTGTTAGCTTTATGCATACCAGCTCATTTAATCAGTCTGATCGCAGCGGCATGGCTAGTTGGCAACTATGATCTAGGCTGGGGATTTCTTGTTGCTTTTGCGGCGGTGATGGGAATGTACAGTGGTCTCAGTATCAATACGGCCCATGAGATCGGCCACAAGACTGGAAAGCGTGAGCGCTTTCTCTCTCGAGTCGCATTAGCGATTACAGGTTATGGGCACTTTTGCATTGAACACAATCTTGGCCATCATCGTGATGTTGCTACTCCAGAGGATCCAGCTAGTTCTAGAATGGGAGAGTCCATCTATCGGTTCATGCTCAGAGAGATACCGGGCGCAGCAAAGCGCGGCTGGCGCGAAGAAACCAAGCGCCTGGAAAAACGAGGCTTAAAGGTTTGGAGTCTCGATAATCATATATTGCAATCATATTTGATGACCCTTGCTTTGCAGGGTGGGCTCATCGTTATTTTCGGGTGGCCGTTGATCATTTTCTTCTTGATCCATAATTTCTTTGGTTGGTATCAATTGACCAGCGCAAACTACATTGAGCACTACGGTTTGTTGAGAATGAAAAAAGAAAATGGTCGCTACGAGCGATGCCAGCCGCATCACTCATGGAACGCCAATCATTATGTCAGCAATTTGTTGTTGTTCCAGTTACAAAGACATTCTGACCATCACGCAAATCCAGCGCGCAGTTATCAAAGCTTGCGCAGTTTTGACAATCTCCCTGAGTTACCCAGCGGCTACATGGCCATGTATGCCTTGGCATATATCCCGCCATTGTGGTTTAAAGTAATGAACAAACGACTGCTCGATGTACCTCATATCAATGGCGATCTATCTAAGGTCAATATTGACCCTAGCCGAGAGGCCGAGATTAGGGCTGCATACGGTTGATACCCTTTGGCCATCTGACTCGTCGGTGGCCAGCTAGGTAAAAAAATGCCGAGCTCTGAATCATCAGGCTCGGCCTAGGAGGAGGTGAGTGTTTAATGAAATGAGTCGGAGCATCAAAAATTCCTCTACTGCATTTTAAATATTCAGTGCTGAATCTGTAGCTCCTCAACTAGTGACCAGTTTATTCACTCTAGAAAAGGTTTTCATCACCCTCAAGGGTGATTTTTCATAACTTCATAATTTGAGTATTGCTATCCGGAGCTGCGTTACTAGGAAGTTTTCTTCTCTATGCTGGATAGGATACCCCTAAGAATATTGACATCTATTTGTTTGGGTTCCGCTCGCGTAAGTAGATTGCGTATTCGCAGCATTGTCTCGCCTTGATGTGGCCGTAAAAACGAAATATCACGCAGTACTTGCTCGGCGTGTTCGAGCAATAATTCTATTTCCCTAGATGTTGGTAACTGCTCATGGTCTTGCAACCTTGAGGGATCTGCCGAATCAAGGCTAGCTTTGTATACCTCATAGCTTAGCGTCTGAACCGCGGCTGCCATATTCAGTGAGCTATAGTCGGGATTCGCTGGAATCGTCACACGATACTTTGCGAGTTGAATGTCCTCGTTATGCAGTCCCATCCTCTCCGGCCCAAAGATCAGCGCGACCGGGCCGTGCTTTGCTTCTACGTGCATCCTATGTGCCATTTTCTCGGGAGATAAAACTGGTAAATCATAGCCTCGCGGTCGGGCGGTACTAGCCACAATTAAAGAACAATCTTCAATGGCTTCCTGAAGTGATTCATAGATGGTTGCGGACTCTAAAAGATCGGTTGCCCCTGCTGCCATTTTCTCGGCTTCGGTAGAAGGAAAGTCTTTGGGGTTCACTAGGCAAAGGTTACTTAGGCCCATGGTTTTCATGGATCTAGCAGCTGATCCAATATTGCCAGGGTGAAACGTCCGTACTAGGACAATCTTGATATTTTCTAGCGACATGATTGGTCCGCGCAAAGACCGGAATAGTACTACAAACGGTCAGTTCGCGTTGTCGCTAGATTCTTTTTGATGGACTTAATATTATCTTCGACTGTCGTGCCTAATTTAAGAGCAACGCTGGTGGCTAGCATATCGATCACCGCCAAGTGAATTATTCGAGAGGTCATTGGGGTGAATAGGTCCGTATCTTCGGCCGTGACGGCATTGAGAACAATGTCGCATTGACTGGAAAGTAATGATCCACTAGAGGTTATTCCGATCAAAGTGGCTCCGCGTTCTCTGGCTATCTCTGCATTGACAATCATGGCGTCTGTTCGCCCAGTGTAAGAGATGAACACAGCGACGTCCTTTTCGTCGAGCATAGAGCACATCATGCGCTGATTGATGAAGTCGGTATGGGAACTAACCGGCATTCCAAAGCGAAAGAATTTGTGTTGGGCATCCAGCGCCACCGAGCTAGAGGCACCCATGCCAAAGAAGTTGACCGTTTTGCAGGCCGCTATTTCATCAGCTGCCTTGTCCAGAGCTTCGGGGCTGATGCTATTTGCCAAAGACTGTATGCTGCCCTGAATAGACGCCATGATCTTTTGAATGACCATGGAGCTGTCGTCACCTTCTGTGAGATTTTCAACAAAGAGCTGACCATTCGAAGAGATTTCTTGGGCAAGTCTCAGTTTGAAGTCAGGGTAACCATCGCACCCCAGCTTGTGGCAAAAACGGTTTACAGTGGGTTCGCTTACCTCAGCACTTGAAGCAAGCAATGCAATGGATTGATGTATTACCGCACTCGGATCGGAAAGAATAATTGCCGAGAGTTTCTTATCCGACTTACTTAAGCGAACAGTATCGCTCTGCATTAACTGCAGCAGGGATGCTTGAGCGTGCATGGGTTTTCCTTCTTTTAGATCGTCTTAGTTGTCTAAACTCACTCTAACCATCTGCCTGGTGCAAGTGAGGAGACGACAACATCATTATTTTTGTAATTGATTTTCAATAATAGCTATTTCTGCGGGCTCTGTGAATGCGCATCCAACGCATCTTTTGAGCTTAAATATATGATATATATTACATATCCGTGTTATTTGTAGTAAGATTACATTAAGTCTGGTAATTCAATCTGTAAATTGTAATTAACTTACATAATATGTTACACTTGTCGTTGAAGGGTGGTGCAATTGATGAAAGCCTCTTTCAGATTTAGTTCGTAAACTTAAATCGAGATGCCATCACTTCAACAGAATTAATCTTTGCCAGATTTATTTACGCTGGCGAAATTCATAAAACGGAGCTTAGGTGAGCTATGTATAAAGTTGCGATTAATGGTTTCGGAAGAATAGGTAGAAACGTTTTGAGAGCGATGTACGAATACAAAAAGTATTCGGACATTCAAGTCGTTGCGATAAACGACCTCGGCGAAGCAGCGATCAATGCGCATTTATTAAAGTACGATACGGTCCACGGGGAATTTTCTCAAGACGTAGCGGTTGATGGCGACTATCTGGCAGTTGCTGGAGACAAAATTAAGGTTTTGGCTGAGAGAAACCCGGCTGAATTACCCTGGAAAGAACTTGAAGTGGATTTGGTCCTTGAATGTACTGGCTTCTTCACCACACGCGAAGGCGCTGGCGCTCATATAGAGGCAGGTGCTTCAAAGGTGTTGGTATCAGCACCAGGCAAAAACCTAGACGCCACTGTCGTTTTTGGCGTGAATGATGATGTCCTGACATCTGAGCACCGATTGGTTTCAAATGCGTCTTGCACCACCAACTGTTTGGCTCCTATCGCCAAGGCGCTGCATGAAGCGCTGGGAATCGAAAAGGGTTTAGCAAATACGGTTCACGCCTATACCAATGATCAGCGTCTTAACGACGTATACCACACTGATTTACGCCGCGCTCGAGCAGCGGCTCATTCAATGATTCCATCAAAGACAGGTGCCGCAGCGGCGATTGGTTTGGTAGTGCCCGAATTGGACGGGAAGTTGGATGGCTTGTCAGTAAGAGTGCCGACTCTTAACGTTTCATTGCTGGACTTGACGGTTAATGTCGGGCGTGACACCAGCGTTGAAGAAGTTAACGAAATTCTTTCCAATGCTGCAAAAGAGTCAGAAGCAAATGGTGTATTCAAAGTAAACACACTGCCTTTAGTCTCTAGCGACTTTAATCATAATTCAGCGTCAAGTATTGCTGATATTACGCAGACTAGAGTGTTCGGTAATATGGTGAAAATTTTAGCTTGGTATGACAATGAATGGGGTTTCTCAAACCGAATGATTGATACCGCGGCCAGATTGCTTGAACTCGGTTCGGAAGTTGAGCTTTCGAAAGCAAGTTAAACCAAGAAATTTAACAATGACTACGCTTCAATCTTGCCCCCCCCCCGATTCCCCCTCAGGTGAGTTTGAAGCAGACGTTTAAGAGGGCAGTTTTTGACCGGTCCTCTTAAACGTCGACCTTTTTTCGTGGAATGGACGTGTTGTTAGCAAGGACGCTATTTTTCTTATCACCTCTTGTTTGGACAGCTTCTTTTGATTGTTGTTCGTATAGATTGTCGACTCAGGTTGCATCTGACCACCAATTGCTGATCCGATACCAGTATAGGTATAGCCCTTATATATCTGTATATAAATCAAATAAAACAGTTTCGAGACAAAACAAAGTGGCTGCCCGCGCAGTGATAGCTCACATGCGATCAAGCATGATCATTAACGCTAATGTCTTCTGTCGCTTCGGCTCAAAGGTCGAGACTAAAGAAAATAACTGCAGGGCTTTTGAGAAAGCCCTGCACAAAAGAACTGACTAACTTTTTAAGTAAGCCAATCCGTAGGAGGGAACTGATAGAGTATTGTCGGCCTTGTTGTAGGCGCATTCTTTGGTAGGGCCGGCAACGGAATGATTTAGGTATGACATTGGTAAAACGGCCAACCTTTCGCGATCAGCTAGGTTGAAAATACACAACAACTTGTCATCACCCAAGATTCTCTCAAATATAAGAACGTCTTCGTCTTTGGAGTCATGAAAGGCAATTTCTCCATATTTTAATACGGCGGTTCTAGAGCGCCATGCCAAAAACGAACGATAGAAGTTTAATGGCGATTTTGCGTCAGCATTTTGACGTTCAACACTGTTCAGACGGTGGTGCTCAGCGATTGGTAACCACGCAGATGCATTGGAGAATCCGGCGAATGGACTTTTGGAATCCCAGGCAATTGGGGTGCGACACCCATCGCGTCCTTTGAATTCTGGCCAGAATTCTATTCCGAATGGGTCTTGAAGCTGTTCTCTTTCTATTTCTGCCTCGGTGTAGCCAAGCTCCTCGCCCTGAAATACACACAGTGTTCCACGTAAAGACGCAGCAAGTGCCAAAATTAGCTTCGCAAACTGAGCTTCATTTCTGCCGGATCCCCAGCGAGACACTACTCTGGTAACATCGTGGTTACTGACCGCCCAACACGGCCACCCCTCCTCGATAACGTGCTCTAACTCGGTGACCGTATCGGTAATATGTTGTACCGAAAACTCATCGGCTAGAAGTTCAAAGTTGTAGCCCATCTGGAGGCGTTTGTTGCCTTGGGTGTATTCAGCAAGCGTCTTTAGTGAGGTCTCAGAATTGATTTCTCCAAGTGCGACCGAGCCGTCATAACGATCCAATAAGTTACGAATCGACTCCATAAATTCTAGGTTTTCACTCTGTGTGTTATCGAACAGATGGTACTGCGCGGCATAAGGGTTGTCGGGTGAAAAACCTCTTCCTGTGCGCTCCTCCATCGGCTTAAATGGGTTACTGCGCAGTTGCTTATCGTGATAGCAAAAATTAATTGCATCTAAGCGGAATCCATCAACGCCTCGCTTTAGCCAGAACTCCATTTCTTCTAATATTTGCTGGCGCACCTCTTCATTGTGATAGTTGAGGTCTGGCTGCGAATCCAAAAAGTTATGTAAATAGAATTGCTCTCTCGTGGAATCCCATTGCCAAGCTGAGCCGCCAAAAATCGAAAGCCAATTGTTTGGTGGACTTCCATCAGAGTTGGCATCCGCCCAAACATACCAGTCAGATTTTGGATTGGTCTTATTTGCTCGGCTTTCGACAAACCATGGATGCTGGTCCGACGTGTGGCTTAAAACTTGATCAATCATGATCTTAAGCCCGTGTTCTTTGCACTTAGCGACGAGCGCATCAAAGTCATCTAAAGTGCCAAATATTGGATCAACGTCTCGGTAGTCGCTGATATCGTAACCGAAGTCCTTCATCGGTGATTTAAAGAAAGGCGATACCCATAACGCATCCACGCCCAGAGATACGATGTGCTCTAACTTATTGATGATTCCTCGCAAGTCGCCTATACCGTCGCCGTTACTATCTTGAAAACTGCGAGGGTAGACTTGATAGATAACCGCGCCTCGCCACCACTCAGCTTGTTCTCCCAGGTACAAAGTATCTGGAGAACTTGTTGAGTCCGGATTAAGCGCAGCCTTTGATAGTTCAGTCATTATTTACTTCTTATAGCTGACCCTAAAACAACATCGTTATAAAGTTACTAAGGTCTATTATTGTTGTTAGTGTTGGTGAGAAATCTCTTTTCTAGCTTTCTAAACCCGACGTGCGTCTGTTATTAAGCAAGCCTATATAAGTCTCATTATGAATAGAATAAATCAATAATAACAATCACTTATGGGCATACAATAGGTCTGAAACGCCTCGTTCGCCAACTGATAGTAGTGGCTAGCGATAAAAATTTGGAGTCATAAACTAGGTGAATACGTATGCATTTGCATGCATAGGTTATGAATACGTATGTAGTGGGTTTCTTTGATATATCTCCATGAAATAGCATGTAGTCCTCATAATTATTAGACCCTGTCGAGAGGAAGATGATGAAAAAATACAAAACTCAGGTAGAGAACGAGTTTTCTAATAGCAGTGTGCGTTTTCGTGCAACTGGGGTAGCTATGGGGGTAGCTGCTGCATTGACGATGGCACAGTCTACGACTTCGTTCGCGCAAGAAGATATTGCGGCCGATAACGTAGAGCTAGATGAGATTGTTGTTAAAGGTTACCGACGATCTTTGCAAAATTCTTTTGCACTAAAAGAAGAGTCACAGCAAATTATCGAAGTAGTGACTGCGGAAGATATTGGCAAGCTTCCAGATGTCAGTATTGCTGAATCATTGGCTCGCCTTCCCGGTTTGGCTGCTCAGCGTCTTAATGGCCGTGGCCAGGTTATTTCGGTTCGTGGTCTGTCACCAGATTTTTCAACCGCATTGTTCAACGGCAGAGAGCAAGTTTCTGTTGGTGATAACCGCGGTGTAGAATTCGATCAATATCCTTCAGAGTTACTCAGTGGCGTGGTTGTATACAAGACACCCGACGCGTCTCTCTTGGGACAGGGCTTAGCGGGCACATCAGACCTACAAAGCATTCGTCCACTAGCTCAAACCGACCGTGTAATGGCATTGAATGTACGTTACATCGTATCTGATGATGCGCTGAATTCAGACGGCGATGATGATGGTTATAGAGTTAATGCTACTTACGTTGATAAATTCCTAGATGACACTTTGGGCGTAGCAATCGGTTTTGCAAGCCTGAACAACCCAAGCCAAGGTACTGAGTTTCGCGGCTGGGGCTACCCAGATGTTAACGGTGATCTTGTTTTAGGTGGACATGATTCTTTGGTGAGAACTTCCACCCTTGAGCGTGATGCGTTCATGGCGGTTGTTGAGTACCAACCGACGGATCGAGTAGCTCACACGTTTGATTTGTACTATTCAAAGTTTGAAGAAACCGACTTACTTCGTGGTGTCGAAGGTGGCTTGCAATGGTCTGGTGCCCAATTGCAACCTGGCTTTACAGCTAATAATGGGTTTATCACAGATGGTACCTACACCGGTGTTAAATACGTGGTTCGTAACGACGTAGAAAGTCGTGATGCCGATTTGTTCGCTCTTGGATACAAGTTCGAATATCAGATCAGTGATGAATGGGCAGCCACTGTTGATCTTAGTCACTCAAGTGTTGATCGTGATGACCAAATTCTGGAAAGCTACTCAGGCTTAGGCCCGAGTGATCAAGGCTATGTAGGTGTCGCCAACTTTAACTTGAGCGGATCGGGTGCATTCTTCTCTGGAAATAACATCAACTACGCGGATAGAACTCAATTTTCCATTACAGACCCGCTAGGTTGGGGTGGTGGTGCTCCTGAAGGTCAACAGGTAGGTTACTTAAATCAGCCGTCAATCGAAGACACTCTAAATCAAATCACTCTGAGTGCAGAGCGCGCACTTGAGGGTTCTCTAAGTTCAATAGAATTCGGTGTTAACTACAAAAATCGTGAAAAACAAAAAATTGCGGATGAGTTTATCTTAGATATCCCGGGTAGCACGCGTGCGAACCCAATCCGTACGATGGCGCTTCCAAATGCCTCTGGTTTTGCGGATTTGAGCTTTTTAGGACTTGGAAACTTAGCTGCTTATGACCCACGTGACATATTAAATTCAGGCGGATTCCAATTACTAAGAAATCCGAGCGCAGATGTGACTGAGAAAAGCTGGTTGGTCGAAGAAGATGTACTGACTGCCTATGTTCAGGTTGGATTAGACACTGAGCTGGGTGGTAAAGCATTAACCGGTAACTTTGGTGTTCAGGTGGTTAGAACCGATCAAGAATCCAGAGCACTGGGTGCTGTCAGTGGAAACTCGGCAATTGCGGCGCCAATTTCAGGTGGAAAAACCTTTACTGAAGTTCTACCAAGCTTGAACTTGATCTATAACGTCGCTGAAAACCAGTACTTGAAGTTTGGTGCAGCAAGAACAATGGCCAGACCACGTATGGACGAAATGCGCGTTAGCCGTCAGTTCAGCTTCAATCCACAACTGGTTAACTCGGTTGATCCGAACATGTCACCTTGGGGTGGCAGCGGTGGTAATCCTGAATTGGATCCATGGTTGGCTAACTCAATCGATCTATCTTACGAGTGGTATTTCGCAGATCGTGCTGGCTATTTCGCTCTAGCGTATTTCTACAAAGACCTAGATAGCTATGTTTTCAAGACCAATGAGCTTGTCGACTTTACGCCTCTTCTGGGTACGATTGGAAGCTTCCAGCCAGCGCAAACAACAGGATTTCTAAACCGTCCTGTGAATGGTGAGGGTGGTTCGGTTGATGGCTTTGAGGTTGCGTTAACTGTAACAAGTGAAATGTTCAGTGATTCGTTCCCAGGTCTGGGCTTAACGGTGAACTACACGAACACCGATTCGGCGGTGAAAGCAGATCCTTCAGACACTGAAACAATTACCTTGCCTGGATTATCAGAGGACGTATGGAACGCTACGCTGTTCTATGAAAATGGTGGGTTCTCAGCGAGAATTTCGCAGCGCTATCGTTCTGACTTCTTAGGTGAGTTACAGGGTTTTGGTGCTGGTCGGGAGTTCAGAACCGTTGCAGAAGAATCCATTGTAGATGCTCAAATTTCATATGAAATCCAAGAGGGTCGTTACGCTGGCCTGACTTTCTACTTGCAAGGCAATAACCTAAATGATGAGCCGTTTGTAACCTACAACACTCAAGATGATTCGCGTCAGATCATCAACTACGAAGAGTACGGCCCGACCTACTTGATCGGCGCTAGTTACAAGTTTTAATCCTTGATTGGACACAATCTCCTTTGATTGGGCCCCTTCCATTGCAAAATGGCAGGGGCCGTTTTTATCCGCAGAACTACAGTGAAGCCATTCTGTATTTCTGTGCTTAAATGCTATGCAATCCTCTAAAAACAATTAAGCCTAGCGAAAGATGAACAATATCGAGAAAGTAGTGATAGTGGGTGGTGGAACCGCAGGGTGGATGACGGCGGCAGCGCTCTCCAAAGTCTTAGCCTCTGAAACCGATATCGTGCTCATTGAATCAGACCAAATTGGCACCGTTGGAGTAGGTGAGGCAACCATACCGAGCATTCGCTTGTTCAACAATTTACTGGGTCTTGATGAGAGCGAATTTCTAAAACGAACAAAGGGAACGATTAAACTGGGAATCGAGTTCAGCAACTGGCGGCGTAAAGGAGATAGCTATCTTCATGCATTCGGCAATATTGGCTTGGATCTGGGTATGGCCAAGTTTTACCAATATTGGTTTAAACGTAAGGCACAAGGTTGCGATACAGACCTATGGGATTATTCATTTAATGCTCAGGCTGCGTATCAATCCAGATTCCAACCGAAAGAGCGTATCGAGGGCACACCACTGTCTGGTCTGACGTATGCATTTCATTTCGACGCCGGCCTGTATGCAAATTACCTTCGCGAAATTGCCGAAGGGCAAGGCGTCGAAAGGATAGAGGGCACAGTTAAGTCAGTCACTTTATCTGCCGAAAATGGATTTATTGATTCTATCGAAATGGAATCTGGTGCTTCGATAAACGGTGAGCTTTTCATTGATTGCAGTGGATTTCGTGGCTTATTAATTGAAGAGGCGCTGGATGCGGGATTCGAAAACTGGAGTGACTTTCTTCCCTGTGATAGAGCCGTCGCCGTTGCCTGTGAATCAGACAAGTCGCTTATACCTTTTACAAAATCCATCGCACACCAGGCGGGATGGCAATGGCGGATTCCACTGCAACACCGAATTGGTAACGGACATGTGTTCTGCAGTGCCCACATAAACGATGATAAAGCAATAGATACATTGCTTTCGAATTTAGATGGGGCGCCGACGAGTGACCCCAAAGTTATTAAGTTTGAGACCGGAATGCGAAAGGCCGCATGGATAAAAAACTGCGTGGCGGTAGGACTTTCCGCTGGTTTTATGGAGCCTCTTGAATCCACCAGCATTCACTTGATTCAGTCGGCTATCAGTCGTTTGTTAAACCTGTTTCCCGATAAGTCTTTTGCGAGCCGAGATAGAGACGAATTCAATAATCAAACTCGATTTGAGTTTGAGCGTATCCGCGATTTCTTAGTGCTTCACTACAAACTTACCGAGCGCGATGACAGTGAGTTTTGGAAGGCCTGTCGAGATATGTCCATACCAACTTCCCTGGAAGACAAGATCGAGCTTTTTAAATCACACGGAAGGATTTTCCGGGATAACGACGAGCTCTTCACCGATTTAGGCTGGGTGCAAGTCATGGTCGGGCAAGGATTAATGCCAAGCCGTCATCATCCCATTGTTGATTCGGTTTCTGATCAACAGATTGAGAAGTTTATGCAAGATCTGAAGCAGATATTCGCGCGCGAAGCGAGTCGTCTGACTTTTCATCACGAATACATTAGTCAGCATGCAAGCTGATACTAAACATACTTTAGCGAGAACCTGCTATGAATAACGCAAGTCGAACAGTACAAAAACCCGAACTCCATTTCTGGCAAATATGGAATATGTGCTTCGGTTTCCTAGGCATTCAATTCGGATTCGCGCTACAGAATGGCAATGTATCGCGTATTTTTCAAACTCTTGGAGCCGATATGGCGGCAATGCCTGTGCTGTTTATTGCCGCCCCACTGACTGGGTTAATTGTGCAACCTATCATTGGCTATTTCAGTGATAAAACCTGGAACTCCCTGGGTCGACGTAAGCCTTATTTTCTTTGGGGAGCCATTCTCACGACGCTCTCTTTGATCATTATGCCGGATTCCCCAACGCTATGGGTAGCCGCCGGCATGCTGTGGATATTAGACGCATCCATCAATGTAACCATGGAGCCTTTCCGAGCTTTTGTGGGTGATATGTTGCCTCAAAAACAGCGCACGTTTGGGTTTGTGATGCAGACGTTTTTTATCGGCATTGGCGCTGTGGTCGCGTCGGCGATGCCGTACTTATTTACCGAATTCGGCGTTTCAAATACGGCTCCTGAGGGCGTCATACCAGATACCGTTCGTTATTCCTTTTATCTCGGTGCGGTTGCTATTTTGCTATCTGTGGGCTGGACTATTATTCGAACGCGCGAATACAGTCCCGAAGAGTTGGAACAATTCTATGAGCCGGAAAACGCAAGCGAAGCAATCGAGCTCGAGAAAAAGTTAGAAGGCAAGCCGGTATTCAGTTCAACCAAAGCCATGGCTTGGTTTGCCGCAGGTGCGCTGACGACCGCGTTGGTGTACTTTGGAAACTGGGACTATCAACTGTACATTCTGACTCTGGGTTTAGTGGTATTCGGCGTTATACAGCTGTATGCCGTTTCAGTGGAAAAGCGCCAATCCATGAATGGCTTCTATGAAGCTTGCCGAAGCGTGCTGCTAATGCCATCGACGATGAAACAACTGGCAGTGGTGCAGTTTTTTTCCTGGTTTCCATTATTTTCAATGTGGATTTACACCACACCGGCCGTAACTTCTCATCACTTTGGGAGTTCAGACACGACTTCAGCGCTATACAATGAAGGAGCGAATTGGGTAGGCATTCTGTTCGCGGGTTACAACTTCGTATCTATATTTGCCGCTTTATTAATCCCTGTGATGGTGCGTAAGATGGGGCTAAAGATGAGTCACCAACTCTGTTTGATACTGGGAGCTGCTGGGTTTATTTCATTTTTAGTCATCGACAACCCGAAACTATTACTCGTTTCTATGGTAGGCATCGGTTTTGCGTGGGCATCAATTTTGTCTATCCCCTATGCAATTCTCTCTAATGCGCTTCCCACAAATAAGTTGGGAATCTACATGGGGGTTTTCAACTTTTTTATTGTGATTCCGCAGTTGGTAGCCGCCAGCCTTTTGGGGTTAGCGGTAAAGTACTTGTTTGCAGAGCAGACAGTGTATGTGCTTGGTCTAGCTGGCGTTCTTTGGCTGGTGGCTGCGTTCAGTGTTTTCCTCGTTAAGTATGAGGAGTAACACCAGCGCTATTCGGAAGCTATCTGACGCTCTTCCACTGGGTACTAGATAAGCTTGCTGTACACTTCTCGTAACTGTTCTGAGGTTCTAGCCCACGAGTAATACCGAATAAAGTGTTTTAAGTTTGCGTCTCGAATGGTTTCTAGCTCAAATGGATCTTTTAACCATTCCAGCAGCAAGTTGCTCATGTCGTCCACTGAGTAAGCCAGCTGAGAGCCCGGAGGTAAGAAGTCCTCGTTGTTCTCTGTGCTAAACGCCAGAACGGGCAGACCGCCTGAAATATAATTCAGCATTTTACCGCTGCCCTCGCCCGAATCATTTGACTTAGGGTCCACGGCAATCTTGGCCAGCCCTAGTAAATGCGGTAAGCGTTCAAAGGGAACTCGACCTGTTAATGTAACTCGATGTTGCAGCTTATGCTGGGCTATGAAGGGTTCTATTTGATCCGTTGGGTATCCTACAATCAAGAAGTGCGGATCACTGCTTCTTTCGCACGTAATTAGAATCAGTTCCTTCAATTCACTCAGTCCTTTGCCCGGCAGAAGCGCTCCTGAGTAGACAATAATAGGTTTGTCTAGCGGGATCTGATAACGCTCGGAAGCTTTTTGAATAATGATCTCGGGTAGGGGGGATCTAAGATCAGCTCCGTCTTGTACCAATGATGATTTGTCTTCATCAAAGCCAAACTCATTTCTGACGATGTTAAGTGAGTGCTCTGAGGAGCAAACCACCGTTTTGGCAAACCATAACAAAGTTCGCTCAATAAGTTTGACCGGAAATTTAAGCCAAGCATGTTTGGCAAAGCTGCCATGAGCTTCAAGTTCCCCGGTCAGGCTGCCTTGCAGATCAGCCAACAGGGGCATGCGTTTCCAAAACAACAGGGACTTGGCAATCAGTCCGATCATCAAGCCTTCATGAAGGTGCGCGTGAATGGCGTCCGGTTGATATTGACGTATTTCCTTGACCGTCAACCACAATAGACGCCAGTCAGCCCATAGCTTGTACTTGCTTGGCCCAGCCTCTGTTTTTGTGTAGTTTTTGATGGGCTTAATACGCGACGTTTCAACGGTTTTAACGTCTCTGCCGTGATGGTAAGTCACCACTCTATTTTGATAGCCTATTTCGTCTAGCGCTCTGACAATACCTTCGATGCGAATGTGGCAACCCCGATCCGCAAAAAACGGGGTTGGCGCGATATGCAATATTTTCCTGCGGGTGCGTGAACTACTCATTGGCGATGCCTTTGATAGCTGAACGAGTACGATTCAGCCGATCTAGACTATGACGCAGCTCGTCTTGCTTCCTCGCCTGATCCCACTTCAACTCCGTGGCCATCAAGTCGGCAATGGCGCCAAGGCTTTGGCCTGGAATGCCTAAGAGCCCCAATGAGGTCCGACGATACAGAACATCATCAATTGTTAATGCCTGCTCTTTCTCTATTGCCCAAGCAACTTGACCCAAAATATCAGGTTGAGCATCACAGATGGGTTTCGATAGTGATTCGTCAGTACCAATAAAATCCACGAAATCGTCAAGTTTGCTGCCGTAGGTGCACGCTAAATGATCAATAACAGGTGGCTCAAACTTATCCTTGAGTTGCTCCATCTTCTGTTTTACAAATTCGCCAAAATCTGTGTAGTTTGCTGAGCTTAGTTTCGATCTCTGAGGTTTACTGGAGCGCTCAAAGCGCTTATTGATCAGTTTAAGTGTCAATTCCGAAATTTTTCTACCCGTGGTGTATTTAGCGCCCAACGCCGTGATTAGGCCAGACAGCCCGTTGGCAGTCTCGTGATCGATTAATTGATATTCGCCAGATCCTTGATAAACGGTGCTTTGGATGTTTTCTGTGTGCAAAGGGTAGAGTCCTGAGTAGCCAGAAACAATATCATCACGCGTCAATTTAGCGTTGGGCATATTGTCATTGACGGCCTCAAGAAGCTCTTCTACATGCTCCGATTGAAGACTGATGTTGCCATTAGGGCTTTCGATTTCGTCGTATGAGGTACCAATCAGTGAGTGGTTGCGCCAGGGGATGACAAACACATGGCGTCCTCCGCGATCAACTTTGGCGTTGCTTTTATGTTTAGTAGTCAAGGCAATAGCATGATCACTAATCTTGCGCGTCACAATATGAGACCCGACCGCATAGCCATTTATCTTGGGAGCCGACTTCGACTTAGGCAGATCCTTGTTTAAGTTATCGATAAAGGGGCCAGCGGCATTGATGACGAGTTTGGCCTTGAGTTCTATGCCTTGACCCGAAATTTCATCTCTCGCCTTGACGCCTAGTACCTTAGTGTCATCACTCAGGTAATGTTCTGCGCTTACGTAGTTATAAACCCTAGCCCCCAACTCCCGAGCACTATCCAATATCGCCCAGACCATACGCTCGCTATCTAACATATGGCGTTCATAAAAGACCACGGCGCCAGTGTGCGGTTCGTGAGAGATGTCGAATAATTTATTCAGATCCGTTGCTGATAATGAATACGTTTTAGGTAGATACTCGGTTGGGTTACCGATAACTCTGTTTTGACCCATGCAGAGGAAATCATAGGCCAACATTCCGCAGTTTAAAAAGAACTTGGAGCGTTTAAAATCTGGATAGGTTGGAACAACAAAGGGCACAGCGTTAGACAAATGCGGCGCGGCGTACAAGTACTCTGCACGTTCCATCGCAGATTCGCGTACTTTATCAAACTGAAATTGTTGTAAATAGCGGATGCCTCCGTGCAGAAGCTTTGACGATGCGGAAGACGTGGCACAGGCGAAATCCCCGCGCTCTATCAGAGCCACTTTGTAGCCCTGTTGAGCACTGTGAAATGCTATCCAGGCGCCAGTAATACCACCGCCGATAATGGCTAAGTCGTATTCCTGATTGGAAAGTTCTTCAATGTTACGGTGCATTTTTACTAAAGCAAACCTTTCTCTTCATACCAATCGATGGTGCGTTTCACGCCTTCTCTGGTACCAACTTTCGGGCTGAACCCGATAAGATCTTTGGCTTTTTGGTTTTCGAATGCTCTGGACTTAACAAAAAATTCAACTCGGCGTGTGTGCAAAGGCGGCTCGATCCCAAATGGCTTACAAATTATCTCACATGCCTTGGCCGCCCACAGAAGGGGCGTTATGGGCGGCGAAAACTTCGGTTCCTTGACCTGAAGTTCTTGCGCGATAACCGAACTTAGTTCTTTCAGTGTGCAGTATTCATCCGAACATAAAATAAAGCGTTGCCCCTTTGCATTTGGATGTTCTCCGCAGAGTATGATGCCGTCGGTCAGATCGTCGATATAGGACAAGTGATAGAGGTTTTTTCCGCCGCCAAACAATGGAAAAAAACCGCGCTTTATCTGTTTAAACATTTTTAGAAGACGCATATCCCCTGGTCCGTAAATAGCGCCGGGTCTGAAAATGGCTCCATCCAGGTTTTGTTGCTCCATAGCCTGGGCAAAAAGCTCTTCTCCTGCCAACTTGGTTCGCTGGTAGATGTCTCCTGGATTGAACGGAGACTCCTCATTAGATGGAAGTTCTTCAATATCTCCATGCACCCCAATGGTTGAACAATGCACGGTCCTTTTTACTCCGTGTTCCAGCGCCGCATCGATCACGTGTTGAACCCCCGTGATGTTAACGCCTTCATAATAAGAGTCAGGGTGACCTGCCGTGCGATATACGGCGGCGATGTGGTAAATAATGTCGCAGTTGGCAGCGGCTGACATGACCGCGCCACGGTCAGTGATATCGCCATAAGCCAACTCTACCCCAAGCTCACTTAAAGCTTGTACATTGCCTGTCTTTCTAACTAGCGCAACTACCTCATGGCCTTGATCGACAAGTTTCTTGGCCAGAGCACCGCCGGTAAAACCAGTAGCGCCGGTAACTAGGATTCGCTTTGCTGATTGAGTCATAAAAGTCGCATGGTCGCGAATTAACGATAGATGTCGCGATGGTACCGTATGAGTGCATGGAAAAACACTGCTTCACCAACGTTAATGCTTTGGTATACATGCAAGCCTAGGTGTTTGCGGTAGAATTAGCGTGTTTTAATTATTACGGTCACTATTCGTATGGCTAAACCAGGCCTCTCTGAAGGAACTTTACATGAACAGTTAACGGACTCGAGTAAGTCTGCATTTGGTCGATATCAAGATCTGGCGCTGGGTTCAGACTCAATTTGGTATTTGATCAAATATGAGTTAATTATGCTGATGGCATCATGGATTCCCGGTGCGCTTGGCTTGGTCATGCGTAAATTTCTATACCCGTTTATTCTCGGCTCCGTGGGGAGTAATGTGGTTTTTGGGCAAGGTGTGGCCATCCGCCACGGTTTGAAAATAAGCATAGGAGACAATGTCATCGTTGATGATGGCGCTGTCTTAGATGCCAAGGGTGGCAGCAATGCTGGCATCGTTATTGGCGATAATACGATCATCAGTCGCAACGTGGTGTTGTCCTGTAAAAACGGTGATATCACCATTGGTTCACAATGCACGGTTGGGATTAATACCTTGGTGCATGCGATGGAGGGCAGCGACGTCACGATTGGTAGCCAAGTTTTGATTGGAGCGTTCTGCTACTTCATCGGCAGTGGACCTTATGGAATCGCAGATTTAGACAAGCCGTTTAAAGAACAAGGTATGTTTCCGCAAGGAGGAGTAAGCGTAGCGGATAATGTTTGGTTTGGCAGTCACGTTCAAGTACTTGACGGAGTAAGTGTTGGAACAGGGTGCATTGTGGGAGCCAGCTGCGTTGTCAACAAACCAGTTAATGACTTTGATATTGTTGCTGGTGTGCCAATGAAAGTGCTTAAGTCGCGGGCCACTGATTCAACGGCCATCTCGGACTAACTTTGTTCAGTTATCATTCATAGCTCAATTGCTAGACTCATCGCGCTGGCCTCATACAAATAGAAATTATGTTTAAACACGTCTTAAAGATCGGTGTCTCAATCGGTATCTCGTTCGCAATCATCGCCTTACTGCTGCAAATGGTGAGTACTGGAGTGAGTGATGCCGATAGACCAAGTGTTCTATCGGCATTGCAAAATACCTCGCTCACCCTAGTTGCTGCCTACCTTGGCCTGTACTTGGTTGCCTTAGTGATTCGCGCATATCGTTATCGTTTATTGATTCAGCTTAGCGGCGAGGCAAATGTTCCTACCGTGCGCCAGATGTGGTTGGTAACGGGCATTCGCAACATGTTTGTGGATATGTTACCAGCACGCTTGGGCGAGTTGGGCTACGTTGCCATCTTAAACCGAGGCTATGGCGTCAAGCTTGAACATTGTGTGAGCTCTTTAACGATTGCCGTGGCATTTGATTTTGTCGCTCTATTAGTTGTTGTGATGGGAATTGTTCTCTTTCAGATTGGCGGCGGCGGTGCTCAGGGATGGGCCGTAGGCACCATGATTATGGCGACCTTAGTTTCAGCAATTGCGGTGGCGGGATTGTTTGTCGTTGCGCCGTGGTTCAGTCGATTGATAACCGACAAATTTGGGGCATCATGGGCGAGTGATTCGTTTTTAGGTAAAAGTCTGGAACTTTTGAATAAATTTACCCAAAGTTTGGTGAGTGTTAAGGAGTCTGGTCAAACCAAACAGATATTGGCGGTTTCTGTGGTGATAAGAGTGCTCAAGTATCTTGGCTTCTTTTTACTCTTTAAGGCTGTCGCGGAGCCAAGCTTTGAGAGCATCGCGCAGTTACCGACCACCCATGTACTTGGCGCTTTGATTGGTGGCGAAGTTGGAGCTTCATTGCCGGTGCCTACCTTTATGAGCTTCGGCGCGTATGAAGCGGGTGGTGCGCTTATTTTCCAATTGCTTGGTGTGGCTGACAAAGCTTCGGCGGTAATAACGCTTCTTGGCGTACATATTTGGAGTCAACTTATGGAATACACAATTGGCGGATTTTTACTGGCCCTCTTCATTTTTGTTAATCGTCGAGGAAAGCGTGCGGAATTGGTGGCCGAAGCAGCAGGATCAGAGAAAAAGGCAAAGATAATCGCATTTGCTTCCTTTATTGGAGCGGGTTCTGTGTTGGCATTGGGGTCAGGTTTTTTAGCCTATCAACTATGGGCTGCGAGCAAGCTTGGCGCGATCAGTGCACCTTCGGCTGGCGGAGTTGCCGAGAATGTTGCGGATTGGAAACAACTTTCGAAAGAGCACGTTAGCAACATTGACGGTTTTGTTGTCTTCTCGTCTAACCGGGACGGTAACCACGATATATTTCGATTAAACCTGAAAACCTTTGCATTGGATAAGTTGACAAATCACCCGCATACCGAAACCTATCCAAGGATTTCATCTGATGGAAAGCGTATTGTGTTCTCAAGAGCGCATCAGGAATGGGTGTCACAGCGTAATACCGTCGCCTGGGATGTCTATGTCTTAGACCTAGATACTATGGAGGAAGAGCGCGTGGGCGTGCGAGGTACCTCACCCCGCTGGATTAATAATAGCGAAATTACTTATTTGCAAGACGGTGTCAAAGTGCAAAGAGTAAACGTGGATACTCTGAACTCCGGAATTGTTTTTCAAAGTGGGGTTAATAACTCTCTTCCGTCAGGCTCTCAGCTGCAAAATCCAAGTTTCAATCCGCTTACCTCGGCAACGGCATTTACTGGACGTCAATCGCATATTGGTACCAACACAGGACATTGGGGTACGGCCTTGTCCATCAACGGTCAGATCAAAGGCGTCATGAATGGTTGTGAACTGGCTTGGTCAAATGACGGCAGTTATCTCTATCAGGTTAATCCAGATGCCGAGACCCTCAGAATCATGCGAGTAAACGCCGAGACCTTAGAAACGACAACGATGATAGATCTTTCTGGTGAATTCAGTCATGAATATTGGCCAAAAGAGTCATTCAATGGTGAGTACTTTGTTTTCGGTGCAAGCCGCGGTAAGAAAGATCATGAGCACGACACCAAAGACTACGAGATTTTTCTGTGGAAAGTGGGTACGGATCCAACTCAAGCTACCCGCCTGACCTTCCATACTGGAAATGATAATTGGCCCGATGTGTTTGTTCGGTAGCGACATCTCGATGTAAAAAAAGTGATAAATCTGCAAATTTCACCCATATGGGGGATGATGCACAAACTCCTGAGCAGTATTATGACGACTCCTCGAAAGAGGATTGAGTCAAAAAGAGGGAAAACATTCATGAAGAGTGTCCCCCCAAGGACGGGGACCGCCTCACCTACTATCTAAGCATTCTAAGCTTTTAATTAAACAAATGTTCTTATAAGCGAACGAATAGCGCCTTCAACAGAAACCAATCCTTGCATGTGAATCTCCTTCAGTGACTAGTTCCAAAGCGAGCTTAGATCAACTTAGCCTTTAATCATCTCAGATTTGATCTTCGAATATAGGTTTATCAGTCTTGCGTCCGCCGTATTCCCTGCTAGATGCTCCATTTCTCTAAACAAACCCTTATCGTAGAGATGCAAATCGATGTGCTCAGAAGTTCGTGCTATCCGAACAAATCTGGCAATTAAGTTTACTCCGCTCGTGGTCATCGGACGACCGTCGACGCGAATACATGAAGAATTCTGCCTCATACCCAACCCTGACAATATTTATAACCCACGTAAACTATACACTCGTTTTGGCACCACGCAATATCGCAAATGCGACAAAAGTCCAATTTTTTGTCTGATTTATCTTTTTTTTACAACTTGTCCATAGTTAACTGTGTATATTAAGGATGGGCGGTTTGACTCAAAACCTTTTTTTAAGCAACAAGTTAGGGCTGGTCCTTGTCGAGTGACCAATGTTGCTAGCCGCTTGGTTACAGATTCACTTAATAATAATTGACGTGTTTTGGTTGGAAGAAGCACGTGTAGATAGTGAGGGTTGAAGTATGAAGATACGAGAGTTATCTCGATATCGAGGGGTGTTGGTGGCGACTGGTTTTCTAGTTGCGTTGGTTGTTCTTGCCAGTGTGGCTACAAAGACACTTTCCACAAAGTCGCACATTGCGACGTCGATTTTAGATAGACTGGATTTGTATGAACAGCTGCCTAAGCAGAGCGATGGGTTGCCCACTGAAGCCAGCTTTGGTGAGTGGCAACAGGCGCTGGGGGAAGACCGAGCGGCTGACTTAGAACTCATAGCACCAGTTGCGTATTCACAATTAAAGGATGCGTTAGTGACGCGGAACGAAGCCTCAGCTCGAACGTCTTTCCTTGAAATCCATCGTGCGTTTGTAGCTGAAGCTCAGAAAAGGCACCGAATAGCCGCCATTGCGCCGATTGCATTAGCGATCGTGTCTTTGTTGATCTTTCTCTTGGGGATTATCCCCTTATTGCTTCGCTTAAGCTCCGATAAGGAAGTTCAGGTTGAATCGAACCAACAAGCCGAAAACATTTTAAATACCGTATCTGAGGGGCTTTTCCTACTGGATAAAAATGGCGACATTGGCGTTGAGCAATCGGCCTCTCTCAAGCAAATGTTTAGAATGGAGCGTGACCTAGAAGGCAGCTTCTTGGATTTTATTGGCAATTACGTACCCGTATCTTCGGTGACGGTTGCAAAAGACTATTTGGACCTTTTGTACGGGGACCGCGTGAAAGAGAAGCTAGTTCGTGATTTAAATCCGCTAAATAAGGTTGAGATCAGCATCACGCGGCGTGATGGAACCATGGAAAGTCGGTTCCTTGACTTTAAATTCGCACGGGTGATGGTGGATTCGAAGCTTGAGCATCTGTTGGGGTCGGTAACCGATGTGACAAAAGAAGTCATGTTAGAGCGAGAACTGGCAGCCAATAAGCAAGAGCAAGAGGCGCAACTGGATTTGTTGATGAACATCTTACATATCGATAAGACCAGTCTTTCACGTTTTTATTCGGAAACAGAGCAAGCACTTGATTCGATTAATGAAAAGCTTCAAGAGAAAGGCTCAAGCAGTGATCAAATCCGCAATAAGCTGGTTACCATCGCGGAGCAGGCTCACCGCATCAAAGGCGACGCGGCTGCGCTGAAACTGCATAACTTTGAATTCATCATGCATGAATTTGAGTCCGCAGTTGAACAAGTAAGAGCGACACCGGGTCCCATTGGTGGCCGTGATGTAATCCCCGCTGTGACCAAGTTAAAGGACGTGTTCAAGGAACTTAGTAATATGCAAACGATGTTCTCTCGTTTTGCCGAAGTTCTTAAAGTCGAGGAGTCCAGAGCAGTTTCAGAAATAGGAGGTTCTGCAGACAGTGAACGCGAAGCACCCCAGACTGTGCAATCGGCTAGCGGATTGAAAGCAGAGCTCCAGAATCTGGTGTCCACATTAAGCCAACGCAACGACGTGCGCGTACACCTAACTGCATTCGGTTTAGAAGAGGGCGACATTCCCGAAGAACTGAAGACCGTCGTTCGAGATAGCGCCATTCAATTGGTGCGTAACAGCGTAGCTCATGGCGCTTTAGCTCCCGCTGAGCGACTCGCACAGGGCAAGACAGACTACTTAAATCTTACCGTTAGTTTTACTCACACTGAACAAGGTCATACCCTGATTGTTCGCGATGATGGGCAGGGACTGGATGCCGACGCAATTTTGGCAAAGGCCGTTGAAAAAGGCTTGTTAACCGCAGAATCGGCCGCCAAGGCTCCGGCCAACTTGGCTACCAAGTTGATATTTCATCCTGGTTTTTCTTCCAAGGATGAGGTTGACCTCGATTCAGGGCGCGGTGTTGGTCTGAGCTCAGTGCATTCGATGGTCAAAGAGTTAGGAGGTGTGATTGGGTTGAGTCAGACTAAAGGTAAGCATTGCCAGTTTTCGGTGAAGTTCAAGGCTGCATAAAGTTGGTCAATTCTGGGTCGGGTGGGACCTGGGTTGACTAAGGGTTATTTTGTGGCGGTGTTCCGCCAGGGGTTTGGAAAATGAAGATAATGGTTGTAGATGACTCGGCAATAGTTCGGGAAAAAATAGCCAAAATTCTCGAAAATGAAGAGTTCGAGATTGTAGGCACGGCAAAAAACGGGTTGGAGGCTGTAGAGCAATACGGTCAACTTAAACCCACGGTGATGACCTTGGACATCACCATGCCACTCATGGATGGTTTGGAGACAATTCAGGCAATTATGGATATCGATGATACGGTTCGCATTTTGGTGATCTCCGCACTGGCGGATAAAGCGACCTTAATTAACGCAATGAAAATGGGGGCTTATGGATTTTTATGTAAGCCCTTTAGCGACGCCGATTTGGCCGAAGCCGTAGAAGAATTAGTGGAGGACTTACTGTGAGCCAAGAACAAAACCTAACCGTCTTTGTGGATGGCATTGCCAACTACTTTAACTCCACCACGTCGTCTGAGGCTTCGGTAGGAACGCCCTTTTTGAGTAAAGATGTGAATGACAATATCAGTGACTTTACTGGTGTTATCGGCATTTCGGGTAATCACAAAGGCTCGATTTTCTTTTCAGCGCCGCGTCGTATGTTGTCGCACGTGTTGTCGAGCATGGGATTGATATCGACCAAAGACGACAAGCTAATGGATCTGGTCGGCGAAATTTCCAATACCCTAGCCGGAAATGCGCGACGCGAGTTTGGCGAGAACTTTAACATCACCGTGCCAATCACTCTGCAAGGCAAGCCCGATGGATTATCCGTTTCTGAGGTGGCGAGCATTTATGTGATACCAATGGAGTGGGAAGGTATGCGCGCTAATCTGATTATCAATATCGAGGAGAGCTAGCATGAAGTGGGTTGGATTACTTTTTCTAGGCTTGTTTAGCCAAACGGCGATTGCATCAGATGCGGTTGTCTCCAGTGATCTTCTTTACAGCGTATGGATTGCTGTTTGCTGCTTCCTAGTATTGTTTATGCAGGTGGGGTTTTTATTGCTAGAGGGAGGCTTGGTGCGCTCTAAAAACACGGTAAATGTGATTTTAAAGAACTTCACCGATGTTGGTTTGGGTACAGCGGGATACTGGTTGATCGGATTTGGGTTGATGTTTGGAGTCTCCTACGGAGGCTTGTTTGGAACCACGAGTTTTGCGCCTTCGCCATCTAATTCGTCAGATACTTTAGGGCTCTTATACAACATGATGTTCGCTGCGACGGCGGCCACTATTATGTCTGGTGCTGTGGCTGAGCGTTTTCGCTTTTTGCCCTATTTGGTCGGCGCCGTTGTTATTACGGCCATCATTTACCCGATCTATGGTTCATGGGTTTGGGGTGGCGATGACGCCAATCCCGGTTGGCTTCGCGGTCTTGGCTTTTATGATATGGCGGGTGCGACCGTGGTTCACTCCATCGGCGGTTGGGCGGCACTGGGTGCCCTGATACTGATCGGCCCTCGGCGCGGTCGCTTTGGTCGTAAGGGCGATGTGCACGTGATTCCTGGCCACAACCTACCTTATGTGGCAATCGGAGGTTTGATTTTGTGGTTTGGTTGGTTTGGGTTTAATGGTGGTGCGGCGAAGGAAGATTTCTCAAACTTAGGTCAGATTTTACTGAATACCCATTTGGGCTCGATAGGAGGCATTTGCGGAGCAATTCTGTGGCTAAGTATCAATAAGAAAGGCTTCTTAATCACCTCAATCGTAAACGGAGCATTAGGTGGCCTAGTGTCCGTTACCGCCGGCGCCGATGTGTTCAGTGTTGGGTCTTCGTTACTAGTCGGCTTTATTGGCGGGATTTTTGTTGTGGTCTCCTCGAATCTGCTAGCTAATTTTAAGATTGACGATGTTGTAGGGGCTATTCCGGTCCACGGCTTTTGCGGAGCGTGGGGAACCTTGGCCGTAGGCTTTTTCTATCAAGGTGACATGTTCAATATTGAACGTATTATTGTTCAACTGATCGGCGTGGTAGCCGCCTTTGTATGGGGCTTAGGCAGTGCTTACGCTATTTTCTGGGGACTCCGAAAAATTACGCCAATTCGGGTCAGTTCGCGCGAAGAGCAGCGTGGACTGGACATCAGTGAGCATAAGGAAATTGGCTACAGCGATTTTATGACGACTCACGCCAGAGCGGATGTGTAAGTTATGAATCAACAAAATGCAAAAATAGTCTACGCCGCGCTAACGCGGCTGACCGAAGATCGAGGAGTGATTAAGCAAGCCTTTGATCATTGGAACAGCCACCACGGCGATGCCGAGCTCGATGTTGTTGGACTAACTGAATCCATTGTGGCCTTCTTAGGTTTGGATACCGGTGAAAAGAAGGTGCTAATGGTCAGTCTGCACTCGGCATCAGCCCGAGGTGCGGGTAGTCTAGCCGACGTGCCATCATACCTAATCGGTGCCAGCAATGATGCGATTAATGAAAGCGCAATCGCGACGGTTGCAGCTCCGGGCGTTAACAAGCCCCCGGTTGTGATCTTGGCGGATGCATATTGCAATTTTATCAACGGGGCTCTGCGCAAATTGTCAAACGCGGATCGAGAGGAGTGGATTGAGGCCATTCGTGATGAAGGTATTGCGGGTGTAAAACCCAATGTTCAACTGGCATTGCAGTCGATCGATGATGGGCTTTCCTTGCCGAGTGACGCTTCGGAAGATGATTGTAAAACGGTTTGCCACGAGCTGACATTATTCTTGAGCGATGTCATAGGCCCGGTCAAGGCCGATGAGATATCCTACAAAGCGATTGCAGCGCTACTGGATACAAACGAAGCCAGTCGCTTTGACCCAAGAGAGCTTTTGGAAGACTAAGCGATTAGCTGATAATTCCCAAAACCGAGGGCAGAACCGAATGCTCAGCCCTTGGTTTTATAGTGCCTGATTTCTGTTGATTGTTAATGGTCCAAGCTAACTCTCTCAACTGGCTCGACTCGCATTAGGCAAATCAAAGCCAGAAAGGTGATAAATCCAGCGATCAAAAAAGGTGCGCCCGGAAAATAGATTGAGGCCTCTGGGCTGGTGTAGAAAGAGAGGCTGGTATTGTAGATTAACGGTGCTATCAGGGCGGCTAAAGCGGCCAAACTGCCATTAAAGCCTTGAAGCTCTCCTTGGCTGTCACTCGGTGTTCTTTTCGACATCATGGCGTTTAAGCTGGGCATAATCATGCCCTGAATGCCCACTAAGGTACAAAAAACAAGCGCAACCAAGGCATTATCGTTAAAAGCATAGAACCACATACCAAGACCTGCAAAGACTAAACCAACACTGGCCGTGGTTCTTTCGCCGTATCTGTTTACTACTCGGCCAAGTAGTGTGGCTTGTACCACAGTCATTGAAAATCCAACAATGGTCAAAGACACTCCAACCATTTGAGGGCTCCAGCTAAACTGAATTTGCGCGAAGTAAGACCACGTGACCGGGTAGATATTGGTAGCGGTCACCCAAATCAAATAAACCAGAGCAACTGGTGTGACACCTTTAAGTTTTTTTAGATGAAAGAACGCACCGATCGGGTTGGCTCTTGCGAGAGAAAACGGTCTTCTTTTCTCGGCTGGCATGGTTTCTGGGAATGCAAAAAAACCATAAACAAAGGTGACTGCCGCAATTGCCGCTGCCACAAAAAAAGGTGTTCGAGTTCCGTATTCACCGAGCAGTCCACCCAGAGCTGGGCCAACGATAAAACCGATGCCGAACGAGGCGCCGACCATGCCGAAACTTTTGGCGCGATCCTCTTCCTTAGAAATATCGGCCATCGCCGCGTTGGCGGGGCCAAATATTGCGCCCAATCCCCCTGCGATGGAACGACCAATGAACAGCCAAATAATACTCGGCGCGAACCCCATTAAGAAGAAATCAATACTGAATCCGCCCAATGAAAAAAGAAATACAGGTCTGCGCCCAAAACGGTCCCCGAGACTGCCGACGAATGGCCCCATTAAAAACTGAAAGACTGCATAGGAGGCGGCGATCATACCACCTAAAAAGGTAGCTTCTGACAAGCTAACCCCTTCAAGCTCAACAATGAGATTGGGAAGTACCGGCATGATAATTCCAAACCCCATTGAGTAGGCAAACACGGTCAATAATATGAACCGTGTTGCATTCTTTTTTTGCTGAGCATCCATTAATTTATCGCTTCATCAGCTAGCTGGTTTTGATATCTGCTCAGCTCTGAGTCGGTGACTATTGCACAATCTCAGCGGATTCGATTACCACATCCTCAACCGGAACGTCGCCAAAGGGGCCGCGATTTCCTGTGGCTACTTTTTCAATTGCATCGACAACATCTTGACCTTCAACGACTTCACCGAATACCGCATAACCCCAACCACTTGGTGTCTCGCTGGTGAAGTTAAGGAAGTCATTGTTTTTGGCATTAATAAAAAACTGAGATGACGCTGAATGGGGGTCGCTTGTGCGAGCCATGGCTATGGTGTATTTGTCGTTTTTGAGTCCATTGTTAGCCTCATTTGCCACCGGTGTCTTGGTTGGCTTTTGAGCCATACCGGGTTCGAAACCACCACCTTGAATCATAAATCCAGCTATCACGCGGTGAAAAATAGTGCCGCTGTAATGTCCGTCTTCGACATAAGAGAGAAAATTGGCTACGGTGGCAGGTGCTTTGTCAGCATCTAGGGAGATCTTGATGTCACCCATGTTTGTTTTCAAAATGACCATGGTTTTGGATTCGTCTATTTCTGAGTTATTGGATGTGGTCTCAGAAGCTATTTCCTCTGCGACCGGCTTTGTTTGTTCCTGAGTCTGAGCCACCTGTTCTTGGGCTTGTTCAGGGGTTGATTTTGGCTCGGAGTCTTGTGAGCAAGCGCCAAGTAACGCGATCAAGCAGACTGCGAGCCCTACTGTGAAAAGGCGTTTTAGGGATCTGGTTTTGAAGATTGTAGTTATGGAGATTCCAATCAGAGTTCGGCTACTTGAATGCATAAGACCTTAAATTTATAGGTTTGGGTTGATAGCAATATACTCTGTTTCCGTCAGAATAGCATCGACGCTCACGTCCCAATGCCGCGATTGAATCTTGCCAACTTCCTGCGTGGAATGAGCCAGTCCTAGTAAAATAGGTTTCCTTGGTTGGTCTTTGACTTCGGCGAGCGCTCTGTCGTAATAGCCTCCACCCATCCCCAGACGATTCCCTTGGCGATCAAAACCGACCATAGGCATTAGCACTAGATCGAAGGACGTCATATCGCTTGTTTCATTTGCGTCATCGCAATAATCGGGCTCGCTAATACCAAAGCGGTTAGTGTGACTATTTAAGCCGCAAGGAACAAACGTCATTAAATTTTGTTGGTAGTCGACTATCCTTGGCAGAAAGGTTCGCTCTGGATTGATGGATTTAATCAGCAGGGCAGGAGAGATTTCGCCATTAAAAGGAGCATAGCTAAGCACTGTCCCAATATTTTCCAGCCAAGATATATCCGCTGCTTGCTGCACTAGTCCTTCGGCGTGCTCTTGTTGTTTTATTGGCGTAAGACCGGCACGCTTCTCTCTGAGCTGTTTACGCAAGCCCTTGAGGGATTTTTCAACAGATTGATCGGCAGTGAGGTCTTGGCTTTCAGACATTTTCTTGAAGAGCGTCTAGGGTGTCCTGTCCAACTCAAAAACGATTGACTTGAAAAGTCGTAAGATTGAGAGAGGCTCGATCGTTACCCGTAGATGCCGTAAGCTCTTGGTGCCTTGAACCGATGGTCCAAGTGGGAGTCTACAAGACGCATCAGGCGCGTAGCTGGGCCGCTCAAAGCAGCCTGAACTAAACGCACAACAGCGAAGTGGTCCAACCCCCTTAAATAAATACTAGGTTCTAAGGGATTTGAAGCGCCTACCAACATCACAGGCAACGTCGATGACTTATTATATCAACTTGGGTTCAAGTGGTGGTGATAAAATTAGAGGATTGATAACCCGACGAAGTATTTTCACATCGGTTCTAGTAGCAGCGGCACAACTAAGAAAAGTAAAAAGGCTTTAGACTAACTCTGCCTCTCTTAGCGCGGCGTCGATTCGTTCTTGCAATGTGTTCAGTTTCTCTTGCACTTGAACCTGTCCTTCGGTTGCTTTCTGTAGACGCAAAAGATCATTAGTAATATTCAGCGCCGCCATGATGGCGATTCTTTCGGCGCCGATGATCTTGCCGGTTTTTTGTATCTCCTTCATGTTTCCGTCGAGGTAGCTGGCTGCCTCGATAAGAGCATCTTGTTCATCTTCTGGGCACGCCACAGAAAAGTCTCGGCCCATGATGGATATATTCACGCCCTTGGAACTCATGATTTTATGGATTTCTCTAATCGGTTATTGGTCTTCTAATGTACGTAGCTTTTCTACGATTTTTTCTAATCGCGAGCACGCTATCCGATTCTTTTCTTTTAGATTTGTCTTTTCTTCAAGTAGGACGCTTTGCTCACTTTTGAGTACTTTATTCTCACTAGACAGCCGGCGACACTCATTGATCAGAGTTTCGATTCGTTGTTCCAGACCTATGATGTTTGCGTCCATGGTCAGACCTCTACAGTAAGACAAGTAAAACGGATAAGGTGCTAATAGTAGGCGGGCTAAGTGATTAGGTCAACTAAACCGCAAGACGAAGTATTAGAACACAGTCATGGGATTCGTTTTGAGGTAAAATCTCAAAAAAAGGCAAAGCTTTGTTTAGTATGAACAGTCCGGTAGATAGATTAACCCAAATAGACGCGACCGTATCCTTGGCGGGATTGGAAATAACCCCCAGTGAGGTCCATGGAATTATCATCGGCGCAATTGCCAGTCACTTAAAGTCTGGATTGACTCCGGACCTATTAAAACTGGTTGAACCCGAGGCCGATGCTAACGACGGGCGTTTCGCGCGACTCAATGAAATGCTCTACGATCTGTACCGCGAGAATAGTGAAATTCTCTTTAATGGTGGTGAGGGTTTTGATTTGGTTTTGCCAGAGGATGAGTCCCCAATCGCCGAACAAGTGGAAGGTATCGCTACCTGGTGTAAAGGCTATTTGTTAGGTCTGTTGCACACCGATACATTCGGCATTGATCAGTTGCCTGAAAGCGGCGCTGAAATCTCAAGAGATCTAATGGAAATCTCTGAGGCCGGGGTCGATGAAGAATCAGAACAGGATGAATGGGCACTGGCTGAGCTTCAAGAGTATGTCAAAGTCGGATCACAGCTGATTTTTGAGTTCATCTATTCAGAAAGATCAACCGAAGCACCCAAAACACAACAATAATAATGAGAAAACAAATCTACGCTCGTCGTCGCGCAGAATTGATAAACCAGATAGGCGAGAACGACATCGTCATTGTTCCCACAGCTCCCGAGCAGTCCCGTAATGGCGATGTGGTGTATCAGTTTCGCCCAGATAGCGACTTTCACTACCTGTGCGGGTTTCCTGAGCCAGAAGCTGTGTTGGTTATATGTCCTAACCGCTCGCAGGGTGAATTTGTGTTGTTCTGCCGCGAAAAAGATGCTTTTCGCGAAATGTGGGACGGTCGTCGCATTGGCCTAGAAGGAGCCATGGAATTATATGGCGCAGATGACGCATTCCCGTTTGAGGACATGCATGAAATCCTGCCAGGTTTGATGGAAGAAAAAGAAAAAGTTTTTTCTACAGTGGGTCGTTATCCCGATTTCGATAGCCAGTTGTTAGGTTGGATGAACAAAATCAAACAAGACTCCAGAAGAGCCAAACATGCTCCGTATGAGTTTGTGGATTTGAATCACATTTTGCACGAGCAAAGGCTGTTCAAAAGACAAGACGAAATTGGCTTGATGCGTCGTGCTGGCAAGATGTCGGCAGCAGGACATACCAGGGCAATGCAAGTGTGCAGACCAGGCATGTATGAGTACCAAGTACAGGCAGAACTTGAATGCGAGTTTCGGAAGGCTGGTAGTCACTACAATGCCTATCCTTCTATCGTTGCGGGAGGTGAAAACGCGTGTATTTTGCACTATGTGGAAAATGATCGTGTTTTGAAAAACGGTGATCTCTTACTGATCGACGCTGGTGCAGAGTATCAGTGTTACGCCGCTGATATAAGTCGGACTTTTCCCATCAATGGTAAGTTTTCCGGCGAGCAGCGATCCATGTACGATATTGTTTTAGAGGCTCAAGAAGCCGCTTTTGCACAGTGTCAGCCTGGCCTAAGTTGGAATGAGTTTCATGACGCGGCAGTGCGTGTGATTGCGCAAGGCTTGATCGATGAAGGCTTGTTGTCGGGCTCGATTGATGAAGTCATTGAAACAACCGCCTATTCCAAGTTTTACATGCACAGAACCGGTCATTGGCTAGGTATGGATGTTCATGACGTGGGTGACTATCAAGTCGAAGACAGTTGGCGAGAATTGGAACCAGGAATGGTATTTACAGTCGAACCTGGTGTCTACATAAGCCCATCATCAGGTGCCGATGAGCGTTGGCATAATATTGGTATTCGCATTGAAGATAATGTGCTCATTACAAAAGATGGCTATGAGAATTTTACTGAAACTGCTCCTAAGACACCTCAGGCCATTGAAGCTTTGATGGCGGGTTAGTTGATGGCAGAAACAGTAGACATCGTGGTTGTTGGTGCTGGGTTAATCGGTGCCAGCCTGGCACTTGCTCTCGAAAAGAAAACGGATTTTAAAATTCGTGTACTAGAGCGCTCTTCGATCACACCACTGCCTACTAAAGAAAATGCAAACGTACGTATCGTTGCGTTGGGTAAAGCCTCAACAACGTTATTGGATGAAATTGATTGCTTTTCAGCACTAACAGAAGATCAAAGTTATCCGTACTCTCAGATGGTGGTTTGGGATGAAGGATCGGTTGGCGAACTCCGCTTTAGTAGTGATGAGGTGGGCCTGCCAAATCTCGGGCACATGATTGACTCTCAAGCCTGTACTCATCATTTGCAAGCTCTGCTGAGCCAGCGCGCATCAAGTCGTTTACAAACAGACTTTGAACTAGAGCTCAAGGAGCTTCTTGTTTCTGAACACGGAGCGTTTGTAAGGACGGATAGGGGCGAGATCAAAGCAAGGCTTGTCATTGGTGCCGACGGTGCAAGCTCTTGGGTGCGTAGACAATCAAAAATTTATGCTAATCGACGAAGTTACAAGCAGCTAGGGATTGTGGCAAAGATAAAAACGGCAAAGTCTCACCGAGATACGGCATGGCAACGATTCTTGCCTACCGGGCCAATCGCGGCCTTACCCGTGAACGATAACCATTGCTCAATTGTTTGGAGTGCCGACGATGCTTACGCTCAAACACTATTGTCCTTGTCTGAGACTGAGTTTTGCGAGCAGCTACAATCAGCATTGGAGAATCGATTGGGAAGCATTGAGTTGTCCAGCAAAAGGCTGAGCTTTCCCCTCACCAGCATGAGCGCGCAAAGCTATTATGCCCCCAGTGTGGCATTGGTCGGTGATGCTGCTCACAGTATTCATCCTTTGGCAGGTCAGGGAGCTAATCTGGGTTTTAAGGATGCGACAGCATTGCTATCAGTCCTTGTTAGAGCAGACGATAATCAAATCAATTCGATTCGTTTACTGCAAAAGTACCAAAACCTGCGACAGGCCGATAATAAGCAAACCGATTGGCTTATGACCGCTTTACAGAAAGGTTACTCAAATGGCCCCGATGTTTGGGCCACGCTCCGTGGTTTGGGTATGAATTGGGTAGACGACAATCAATCATTAAAGTCATTATTCGCTCGCCATGCATTAGGAGACTAGTTCCTCCAATTCCCACTCGTCGTATTTTCCGAACCGCGATACCAAGTCGTCGTCAAATTTATCCTATTGGTCGACTTTTTCTTGTTTGTCTCACTTTATTGTTTACGGTCGTCGTTGGATCGCTGAACTCGCTTGGCAACCAGCCAACGCGTGATAAGCAAAAAACAATCGGCGACCACTGTCAAAGTGAGGAATAAAAGATGAAAAAATTAGCAGTGGTGCTTGCATGCTGTTATGCCTATTCTGGCGCAGCGCTCTCGCAGCAATGTCAAAACCCAACACCCGTTTGGGAAGATAACTTCGATGGAACAAGTTTCGATACATCCAAGTGGGAATCAATGGATGGCGATAGCTGTTCCTATGGCATTTGCGGTTGGGGAAACAACGAGCTTCAGCACTACAAGGCCGAGAACGCCACCGTAGCGAATGGAATTCTTACCATTGAAGCAAAAAAAGAGAGGGTACGGGGCGCTCGATATACTTCAGCTCGACTGCGAACAGCGAATATGCCGAATGGCGGGCAATGGACTAACGGTCGGTTTGAAGCAAGAATTAAACTGCCCGATGGTGCTGGAATGTGGCCAGCATTTTGGATGCTTCCTACTGATCCGGATATCGGCTGGCCTATGTCAGGTGAAATCGACATCATGGAAGCAACAGGACAAGCGGATATGTTTGCCTTCGGTACTATCCATTATGGTCAGCCATGGCCAGAAAATGAATTTTCCGGTAATCGAATCTTAAAACAGCCTGATGCTTGGTCTGATGACTTTCACGTTTACGCGGTCGAGTGGGAGCCAAATGAGATGCGATGGTATGTCGACGATCTGCTTTACTCCGTAAAGCGGCCACAAGATTTGAGCGACTCTTCGTTTTGGACTTTCGAAAACTATCAATATCACTTTTTATTGAATTTGGCAGTTGGTGGAAACATCGGTGGAACGGTTGATGATTCGGCCTTGCCACAAACAATGCAGGTTGACTATGTTCGCGTATATGATTTGTCGCAACCATCACTTTCAGGTGAACATTTGGTGGAGCCAAACAGCGTCTCGACCTTGAGTGTGATAGATCAGCAGGGCAATGCGACTTATAGCTGGAGCGTGCCGGCAGGTGCATCCATTGTCTCTGGCGCGAGTTCAGATACCGTCACTATTCAGTGGGGCACAGACAGTGGCGCGGTAAGCGTCGCAGTCAATGACGATTGTGGGCAGCGCACCCTATCTCAAGACGTGTACGTTAGACCCGTGTTGTCGCCACAGTTAACGCATGACGACTTCGAATCGAACAGAGGCTTAACATACACTTCTTTCGAAGGATCATTTAATCAAGCCTCGTCCAACCCTGGAGCAGACAGTGTCAACAGCTCAGCCGTTGTTGGTCATTACCAGCGAAACAGCGCGTCGCTATATGACGTGATAGTTGCGGATATTTCGTCAATTGCTGACGTGCAACCTTACTTGAGCGGCGATAAAGCCTTCTTTCTGGACTTGTATACAGATGCCCCTGTTGGAACAGAAATTCTCATTCAACTTGAGAACAGTTCCACAGCGACACCGGACAACTATCCAACTGGACGACATTCAAAATATGTGGCTCACGTTGAAGCGCAAAATCAGTGGCAGCAGTTGAAGTTCACATTGGAGGACAGAATTGATGGTGGAACTTCTGATGCAGATGTGAACTCATTGGTGATTTTGTTTGCGCCAAACACGCTTAGTAGTGACAACTACTTTTGGGATAATCTGGCAACTCATGGGCTGGGAACCAGCGTTCCCAATCAAAATCCAATTGCTAGCTTTGTGAGCAGTTGTACCGATTTGGTTTGCAGTTTTGACGGAACCGCAAGTTCTGACAGTGATGGTTCTATAGTTTCTTACGCTTGGGATTTTGGAGACGGAAACTCGGCATCAACAGCTTCTCCAGAGCATACTTTTGCCTCTGATGGGTCTTACCAAGTGAGTTTGACCGTTACTGATGATGACGGTGCTGTCTCCACTAGCACAGAGTCTGTAATGGTAACTTCCGGGACGACGGGTAATCCTACAAGCATGTCAATCAGCTCGGTAACCACAGGGACATCAGGCGCAGGTCGAGGAGCAAAATATGCTACGGCGACAGTTCAAATAACCGATGATCTTGGAAATCCAGTTTCGAATGTGACTGTGACTGGTAACTTCTCTGGGACGATTGTCGAAAATAATGTAACTGGCCAAACAGATGGTTCGGGCTCCGTGACACTGACAACGTCATCAGCGGCATCGGGCAAGTTGGATGTATCATTCTGTGTGAGTAGCCTAACTCATGCCTCCCTTAGCTACGATGGGTCAAGCGGCATCGGTTTGTGCCAATAACAAATAATAACTACTAACTCGTTATTTAGGCCCTCCTTACCGAGGGCCTTTTTTTATTGATCTAAAATTTATTCTGAAGCGAATACGCTGTACCATCATATCTTGCTCCAGTTGGTATCAGCACTTATTCCATGATCATTACCACAACGCCTACCCCCCCATACTTTGCAGTGATTTTTACGTCGATTCGGGCGGAGTCTGACAACGATGATGGATATGACGACATGGCGATCCGAATGTGGGACTTGGCTCACGAGCAACCGGGCTTTTTAGGAGTCGAAAGCGCGAGGCAAGACGTCGGTATCACGGTTTCGTATTGGCAAGATCTAAAATCTATTTCGGAGTGGAAGGCCAACTTTGATCACCAAGGTGCACAAAAGTTGGGCCGTGAGCGATGGTATCGTAGCTATCGAGTGAGAGTGTGCGAAGTATTGCGGGACTACGGACTGGATGCGTCGTGAGGGCCTGTAGGGATTAGATTTAAACTAAATGGATCGCCGATAAAGAGATCCAATAACCCGAGGATTAACGTTTGACGATTTTATTAGACTATCAAGTCACTGTGCTTATTATTGGATTGGTTGCGGTATTGCAATTGTTGCAACTGATCGTCTTAGATGTAATGTCAATTAGACGCAAACACGCTCCCGGCAAGCCAATCGAGGCAGAACCCTCAGACCCTCTGTTTAGGGCGTCAAGAACCTTTTACAACACCAATGAGACGCTTAGCTTATTCATTCTGATTGTTCTTTTTGCGATGCTCTCAGGTGCTTCAGCTTGGTGGGTGAATGCTTGTTCAATCGCCTATTTTGTCTCTCGACTCGTTTATGCGGTTGCATATTATTCAGGCATCTCCACATTACGCTCGACCGTGTTTGGCATCAGTTTGGTTGCCTTGCTGGCGATGTTAATTGTGGGATTTTCAGCTTGGTTTTAGAGACCAAATAATTTACTTGGGATCATAGAGAAATGACCGCATGTCCTGTGAAATCGATCAATGCTATTTTTGGTCTGATATAGTATGGATATCAATTCTAATGAGAAAACAATTGGCTTACTTTGTGTTGTTATTGCGATTCTTTTTGCCAACAGAGCCATTGCGGAGGAGCAAAGTGTGTTGACGGTAAGCGGTAGCTTTGAAGTAAAGTTGGAGCCTCAAGAAGATTCGGTCAGCGTTGGCCGAATGGGCATTGATAAGCAATATGAGGGTGAGCTTTCGGGGACTGGCAAAGGTCAAATGCTCAGTCATCGTGAGCCGGATGCAGGCTCGGCCGTGTATGTGGCATTGGAGCATTTTGACGGTGAATTGTCAGGAAAGGAAGGTGGATTCAGCCTTTATCATGTTGGAACGATGAAGGGCTCTGATAGTTCATTGACGGTCAATATCATTGATGACTCGGGGTACGGAGAGCTCGAGGGAATATCCGGACATATGAGTATAGATGTGCGCGAAGATGGACATTTCTACACGTTAACTTACCGAATGGATTGACCTTGGATAGATTAATCCAGAAAACTCTATTATTGTCTCTGCTGATCCCAATTCAGGCGTCAGCCGGGGTGTTGCAGGTCGACATAGGTATGGTCAGCGGGCATTACGTGGCTGGACTAGAGCTTGATGATGGCGATCCTGCCATGGAGATAGACATTGATTGGAGTGCAGATTCAGGATTGTATTTGGGCTCACGCTGTTATTCTAGGAATAGCCATAGAACGGCGGAAAGAGACACAGGGTGCTTAGCTTATTTGGGACATTTCAAACCATTTAACAAGTCTCAGGCGTTGTCATTAGAGTATCGTCGATATGAGTACTTTACGGGCTTACCCCGTGATTGGGATACTAATGAGTTGGTCTTGAGTTTTCATCAAGGTGAGGCAGTGTTGATATCCCTTTCTGCTTCTGATAATTGGTTAGATAGAGATGCGGCAACGCTAGGTGTGCATGGCGTGTTTAAGCATTCACTAAATGAAAGCCTGCTCGTTTTGGCTGAGTTCAATGCGATTAAATTCGAATCCAATCCGCGTTTTTCATCTTTTGAGAATGCGTCTTTAGGATTGGAGTGGCGTGCTGAGCGATGGAGTAGCTCCATTAAGACAACGTTCTCTGATTCAGCATCGCGAAGACAGTTCCGATTTGACGTGGATCAGCCTGAAGTCAGTTGGACATTTAAATACCATTTGTACTGATCAGGAGGTTCAGCGCTTGGTAAATTGATGGCTTAGTTTTATGAGTTGTCGATAGTCTCTTATTTCAGCATAGTTTGCCTGCCCAAAGAGAGAAGCCAAATTGGTAATTTCTGTTCCAGACGTTGCCTCTGAAATTAAGGCCAAGATGCCGGTCGTGTAAGCGGTGGCAACCGAATGACCTTGCATTGAAGTTATGGAGTTAGATGTTGAAGCCACCAAACGCTTCCCTGGAGCGGTAAATTGATCTTCAGATGGTCTTTTTTCTTCCACGGCTTTGACGATCAAAACACCGGGTTGCGACTCTGGAAAGCGCTCTGAATTTGCTCTTAATGGATCATAGGCTGCCACCACCAGGACATTGTTTTGCACCAGTCGAGAAACCAATGTGTTCAAGAGGCGGTCTTTGGGCCCGGATAGGCTTAGATTGAGGATGGATATGTTTGATCTGGTTAGTCCGTCCAGCGCGCGTGCCAGAGAAAGAGTATTGCAAAGTGTATCTCCTGAAGCTGACTCCCAGCATCCGCGATAGGCAATAAGTTCGGCAGAAGGTGCTAGGCCACTGAACCCAAAAGATTGTTCTTCCGAAGCAGCGATGATGCTGGCGATAGCGGTGCCATGACGTTCGCCGCGTTTGTGCATAGTGGAGCCGCCAATGACCACATTTTGATTGTCTGAAATTGCGTCTTTAAGCAGAGGGTGCGAGCTAGAAATGCCGGAATCGATCAAGCCTATTTTTACACCTCGACCACTTAACGATTTTGGGATAGATAGATTTGTTTCCGGCATCAAACTTTCTGCCGGATCTTCACTGCTTTCGAGCGTTTTAAATTCGTTAGATGCTTGAATCCAGCGCACCCTATCGTGGTTTTTTAAGGCCGCTATTCTAGTATCAGCATCATTCTCAAATCTGACGATGAGACAATAGGCTCCTATGGATTCGATAAACCATTCCTGTTGAATTTTGAATCCATAGTCCTTGGCCAACTTTGAGGCAGTGCGTTTAAAGACTCTAGAGCTATTGTAATGTTTGGATGAATAGCCTGAGACTTGAAAGCCCTTAAGTCTTTGTGGCCTAGGATCCTCAAGAACCACCACCCACTCTTCTACCTTAATTTGTGCATGTATCCCGGATGAAGAAACCGACTCTTGCTGAGCATGAGTCGTATAAGTGAAAGTGAACCAGGCTGCGCAAATCAGGGCTTTAAATATTAGCGCCAGTTTGTCGAGCAAAATTAAGATTTTCATTCCGTCACACTACCGATTTTGACGAGTTTTGCCTCGACTATTCGAGAGTCGTTTTCAAGCCCTTTGAGAACCTGTTCTGTCAGTGCTTGATCAGCAAACACCAGCACACTCGATTGCTCGGGAAGTAGGCTAACCACGCGCAATTGATAGGCGGCAAGAAGCTGATTTACCTGCTCGGTGTTTAGGCCTTGTTCAAATCGAATGCGAGTTAGTCTGTTTTGAGAAGCCAGTGACGGTACATCATAGCCTGACTCACTAGAGCTGGATAAACCCTGAAATTCAGGTTGTACAGATTGATTGAAACCAACTACAGCCAAAGTTCCCAGAGCCACCATCGCCGTGGTTATCGACGCAGCAATCTGCAATTTGGGCCAATAACTGCTCGATGAGGTCTTGGTGATACCCTGCTCAACTTCGTGGAATTGTTCTATGCGTTCCACTAGCCCAGCAAAGTTGTCGCTTGCAGTAAACTGGCTATCTGAGTTTAACATCATATCTCTGAAGGCTCTCTCTTCGTCGATTTGGGCCATTAGTTCAGGGTTGTCTCGACAGGTGTCCTCAAATTGTTTACGCGCTGACTCTGATAGATTTCCGGCCACATATTCGACCAACATAATCTCGAGTGGAAGCGATTGATTTTGACTTACTGAATTCATCTTAATGTCCCCTTTGCTGAAGTAGTTCAGTCATTATTCCTTTTAAATATTTACGTGCATGGAATAGTCTTGTTTTCACCGTGTTGGTCGGAATGTCGAGAATACGGGCTATTTCATCCAAAGACTTTTCATTAAAATAGGCCAATTCGATCACGATGCGATGATTATCTTTAAGCTTACTGACAGCCTCTTTAAGTTCGTCGACGCGGTCATCGGACTCTACAGTCGCTTCAGCGATATTTAGGTCTTCAGGAGCTGAGTTCGCTCGGTTTGTATCGTGCTTAATTTCTTTTCTCGCTGCCGAAAGCGCAACTCTGTAGGCGATACCGTAAATCCAAGTTGAGACTTTGGAGTCTCCTCTGAACTCCGCTGCTTTACGCCACACCGTGTACATCACGTCATTAAAGGCTTCGTCCACCAGTTTCTGTGAGTATAGGCGTCTGTGTAAAAACGATCCCAAAGGCTGCCGGTATTGCTCGTACAGCACTCTCAGAGCATCGCGGTCACCAGTAGCAATACGCTCGATTAATCCTTGATCAGGATTCAATTCATTATGATTTGTGCTCAAAAGTGCCATACCAAAAAAGACTGTAATACGTTTATAACAGACCTATATCGTGTTGTGGATATTGCTTGGGTAGCAAAAAGAAGCAATTTGGTTCATTTTTTTTGAACTAAATTTGATTTAGCCACACTTACCTAATAGCGAATGAACTGGCTCAGAAAGAGCTCAGTTGTTCCATGCTGCCGGGTGCGTCCCAAGACGCACCATTGTGAAGGCGCACCTCGGGTTGGGGGGTGCGCCTTTTTTTCCGACTAAGCATCAGAGTGTGTTGGCGACCTGTTGTTTGCTAGCGGCTTAAATAGCGAAACACACCAGATGGTCCGCTTGAATATTTAACGTAATCGTCTCGCCCACTTCAAAGTCATCGTGGCTGGGTATCAGGCTCAAAAGTGAATGAGAGTCACCAACAGTTATTTTGTATAGGGTGTGGGCTCCCCTAAATGCCTTACGTGTTATCGTTCCGCTGAATGAACCGTTGGGATCATACACAACGTCATCAGGCCGGATTAACAATGCAACATCGTCACCGCGATTGACTGGGTTTACCAATTTTCCGTTGATGTTTCCTATTTCCGTAGACACTGAATTATCCCCGTTAACCTGGCCAGGAATAAATCCGCCTTCACCAATAAAGTCGGCCACAAAGCGATTGCTCGGTGCATGGTAAAGATCGAACGCGGATCCCCATTGCTGAACGATGCCAGAGCTTACGACGCCTATCTTGTCGGCCAATGCAAATGCGTCGAATTGGTCATGAGTGACCATGATTGAGGTCATTTCCGCTTCTTTCAATAAATCATGAATTTCATGCCCGAGGCTTTCTCGCAACGATGAATCAAGGTTTGAAAATGGCTCATCCATCAACAGCAACTTAGGGCGCGGAGCAATGGCACGGGCTAGGGCGGTGCGTTGGCTCTGACCGCCAGATATTTCGTGGGGAAATGCCGACGCTAAAGATCCGAGTCCGACTAGCGATAGCATTTCCTCAATGCGGTCTTTTTTTTGAGCTTTTGACATTGAACGATTGATCCCGAACCCGATATTTTCGGCGACTGTCATGTGCGGGAACAAGGCATGATCTTGAAACACCATGCCGATCTCTCTTTTTTCGGGTGCAATGGAACTCGTAGGGGTGGATAGAGTTATGCCATCCAAACGAATCTCACCGTTTTTGATCGGATGGAATCCTGATATGGCCCGTAGTATGGTTGTCTTACCACAGCCACTAGGGCCAACCAGGCAAGCAAGATCTCCTTCGCTGAGTTCAAAGGAAACTCCGTTTAAGACGTTATCACTTTGAGCGTAACTTGCTTGAATATTTTCAACGGATAAATAAGGCGATTGCATTCCCGCAGTTTATGCAAGAAGTAACTCAAGTAAAGCTTTTTGTGCATGCAAGCGATTTTCCGCTTCCTGAAAAACGACGCTTTGTCGACCCTCTAGGACACTCTCGCTCACTTCCATACCGCGGTAGGCTGGCAGACAATGCATAAATATGGCATCTCTATCCGCTAGGGCCATCAGCTTATCGTCGACACAGAAACCCTGAAACGCATCCACACGTGATTGCTTCTCTTGTTCTTGGCCCATGCTCGCCCAAGTGTCAGTCACAACCACATCAGCATTCTCTACCGCTTGCTCAGGAGATTCGCAGAGAACCACATTACTCTGGTTTTTATCGACTAGCGTTTGTGATGGTTCATACCCTATAGGACAAGATATCCGCAATTTAAGATCAAAAATACGCGCTGCATTCATGAACGAATTGCAGACGTTGTTGCCATCTCCCACCCACGCAATTGTCGCGCCTTGCAGCGACCCGCGTAGTTCCATCAAGGTTTGCATGTCGGCTAGAAGTTGGCATGGATGAAAGTCATCGGTTAAGCCGTTGATCACCGGTACGGATGAATACTCGGCAAAAGTTTCTACCTTGCTGTGATTGTCAGTTCGAATCATGATCCCATCGACCATACTTGAGATCACTCTGGCGGTGTCCTCTAGCGGTTCTCCTCGACCAATTTGAGTATCGTTGGGACTTAGGTTTAACGTGCCCCCGCCCAATTGGCGCATGCCAACTTCGAAAGAGACTCGCGTACGCGTCGAAGATTTACTAAAAATCATCGCCAAAGATTTATTTTTCAGAGGTTCATAAATCTCGCCTAGTTTTGTCTTGGCCTTCAAGTCGATCGCTCTGTTGATGATTGACACAAGTGTGTCTGTGTCAAGATCATCCAGGGTTAGAAAGTGTTGCTGATTCATAATGTTTGTGACGATGAGCTAATTCAACTGATCCACGACCAATGAGGTTGTCTCAGCTATCTGTTTGAGTTGGGCTTCTTTACAGATAACCGGTGGCAGTAAGCGAATCACCTTGCCGCCGCCAGTTATGTTTACTATTAGGCGCTGATCCAAAAAACTCTGGGCGAGGTTGGGGTAGGCTTTATCCAGTTCGATCCCAATCATGAGACCTTTTCCTCGAATGTCTACAACCCTTGCCGAGTTCGCAAGATGCTGTTGTAAGCTCTTCTTGAGTATGGAGCCATCTTTCGCCGCTTTGCTAACGTACTCTTCCGTTTCGATGACATCTATTACGCTCAATGCTACTTGGCTACAAAAGGGGTTGCCACCGAAGGTTGAACCGTGGCTACCTGGTCCCATCAGGTCGGCTGCCACGCCCTTAGCGGCGCAGGCTCCGATGGGAATGCCGTTACCCAGCGCCTTTGCACTGGTAACGATATCCGGCTGAATTTCCTCATGTTGGAAGGCAAACCATCTCCCGGTGCGCCCCATACCTGTTTGAATTTCGTCGCAAATCATGAGCCAATTATTATCATCACAGAGCTGACGAACTTCCTTCAAGAAACCGCTATCTGGAACAATGATGCCTCCTTCCCCCTGAATCGGTTCAAGCATGACGGCGACTACGTTTGGATTCTTAGTTTGCTCCTTCAATGCCTCGATGTTGTTGTAATCAACATGAGCAAAGTCAGCCAGAATTGGAGAGAAACCTTCCTTAATTGCTGAATTGCCGGTGGCTGACAAGGTCGCCATCGTGCGACCGTGAAAACTGTCATTGAAGGTGATTACCGTCGGGGTTTCTACGCCTATTTTCTTGGCATAGAGACGCGTCAACTTTATTGCTGCTTCATTAGCTTCAGCGCCGGAGTTTCCAAAAAAGACTTTGTCCATGCCAGCGATACGACAAAATGACTCCGCCAGTTTTGCCTGCCCCGAAATATGAAAGAGGTTGCTCGTGTGAATAAGGGTGTTCGCCTGAAGGGAGATCGTTTGACTTACTGTCGGGTGACAATGACCCAGAAACGTTACGGCTATGCCACCCAAAGCATCTAGATATTCATTGCCATTGGCATCCCAAAGGCTTGCGCCCTCTCCGCGGACGAAACTGACAGGCAACTTGGAGTAGTTTCCCATGAGCGCTGGCTCAGCATATTCATCCCCGGATTTGTTGCGAAAGCGGCTAAACAGTTTTTTAAGCATGATAAGACTGATGTGGTTCTTTAGTGCAGAGTATTAAGTTTGGCAATCTAAACAAAAATCGTTTCTTGGACGCAGTGCTTAGATCCGGATTTATTCCCAAACTGCATAATATCCAAGTTAAATGACCCGGAAAATGGGGGCTTGTTCATATTGTCGCAGCCAAAAAATAAAGCGCTCCACAAAGGAGCGCTGGAAATTAACTGGACAGTCTTTACTGACTTAAGTCTACTCTTTTAGTTCGTCCAAAAGCAACATTTATGTAAAATAAAATTCTAATTACGGTTTTTATACAGAATAAAATTCTTTGTAAATATTCTATTCTGGATTTTATTCTTGATATTTTGTGCTTTTTTACACTGTTTTATTGGATTTTTTGGCTTTGAAGCCAAGCAAACACAGGCTTTGTGGACTTTTTTTTGCGAATGTTTAGGTATTTGTTGACCTTTTCGACGTAAAACAAGACACTACGCATCCAAATTTTCATCCTATCTTCGGAAGTTTTACCATGTCTGATATCAAAAAAGTGGTGCTGGCTTATTCTGGCGGTCTAGACACATCGATTATCCTTAAGTGGCTCCAAGAGGAATACGGTTGTGAGGTGGTTACCTTCACAGCTGACATCGGGCAGGGCGAAGAGGTAGAGCCGGCGAGAGCTAAAGCCGAAGCCATGGGTGTCAAAAGTATTTACATTGATGATCTTCGTGAGGAGTTCGCGCGAGATTATGTATTCCCAATGATGCGTGCGAATGCGATCTACGAGGGAGAATATAGGTTAGGTACCTCTATTGCACGTCCGCTTATTGCCAAGCGTCTTATTGAAATAGCCAATGAGACAGGTGCTGATGCCATCTCGCACGGTGCAACAGGAAAAGGCAATGACCAGGTGCGCTTTGAGCTGGGTGCTTATGCGCTTCGGCCAGATATAAAGATCATAGCTCCTTGGCGCGAATGGGACTTAAACTCGAGAGAGAAGTTGATGGCCTATGCTGCGGAGCACGGTATTAGTGTGGAGAAGAAGAAGGACGGAAAATCTCAATACTCTATGGATGCAAATCTATTGCATATCTCCTACGAAGGTGGAATTTTAGAGGATCCTTGGGCGGAAGCCGAAGAAGACATGTGGCGTTGGAGTGTGGCGCCAGAGGATGCACCAGATAGCCCACAATACGTAGAATTGGAATTCGCAAAAGGCGATATCACCGCGATCGATGGTCAGCTAATGTCACCTGCACAAGTGATGGCTTGGTTAAACAAAGTTGGAGGTGCCCATGGGATTGGTCGCGACGACATTGTGGAAAATCGTTATGTTGGTATGAAATCTCGAGGTTGCTATGAAACCCCAGCTGGGACAATCATGCTGCGTGCACACCGCGCCATCGAATCGTTGACTTTGGATCGCGAAGTTGCCCACTTGAAAGACGAGCTTATGCCTAAGTATGCCACTCTCATCTACAACGGTTATTGGTGGAGTCCAGAGCGTGAAATGATGCAAGCCATGATTGATTCATCTCAAAACTCAGTCAATGGCACTGTTCGAGTCAAGCTATATAAAGGGAATGTATCCATAGTGGGACGCAAGTCGGAATCAGACTCCCTATTTGATGAGCGCATAGCCACCTTTGAAGATGACGAAGGCGCATACAATCAGGCCGATGCGGAAGGCTTTATTAAGCTAAACGCACTGCGCCTTAGAATTGGATCAAAACTAAAGTCCTAAGACCTCGAAGGTTTTTATGGCAGCGGCTGGGCTTAGTGGTGAATGTACTGTTTCCATTATTGTGCCTGTGCTAAATGAGATAGAAGCTCTGCCCGCTCTGATGGCTCATCTCGATTCCGTCGACGCGTATGAGTTTATCTTTGTAGATGGTGGCAGCACAGACGGGTCTCAAGACTGGATTCGGTTGCATATGAAGGCGAATATGCAGTTGCTTGAGTCGGAAGCTGGCCGTGCTAAACAAATGAACTGTGGTGCCCAGTCTGCCAAGGCAAGCAAACTGTTGTTTTTGCATGCCGATACGCGTTTACCAAACGTATCATTCGAGGACTTGGCGCTGGGTATATGGGGGCGATTTGATGTTTACTTCAATGACAATGTCCAGCCCAGAGTTAAGTTACTTGATCTCGTTTCTTATATGATTAATTTGCGATCGCGCATTTCAGGAGTCGCAACCGGTGATCAAGCAATATTTGTTGATAAGGCATTATTCTGCCAAGTAGGTGGTTTTGATGAGATACCACTGATGGAGGACGTTGCACTGAGCAAGAAGCTTAGAAAACTGGTCTGGCCCCAGTGTCAGAAGAACCGAGTTGGAACAAGTTGCAGACGTTGGCGTAAGCATGGTGTATGGACAACGATATTATTAATGTGGAAACTTAGGTGGCTATATTTCTTGGGTGTGCCACCACATAAACTAGTACAGCATTATCGATAAGTCAGATTGTTGAACTGATGTTTGTACGGCAACGATTTCCAAGGAAACACATCACTGATAAACGAAAATCTTGGGCGAGCAAGTGGAAAAAGAAATACCGTTGTTGATATTCGCTAAGGCTCCGATCCCAGGAAAAGTAAAAACTAGGCTCACAAGCCATTGCAGTGAAGAACAAGCGGCTGAGATAGCTGGGCTATTGTTGAATCAATGCTTAGTGAGGGTGTGTGAGTTTTGGCCGGGAGATGTATTGGTGAGTACCTGGCTGGACGTTGATCATCCAGAGTTGATTTCAATTTGTAGAAAGTTCGATGTTGAGCTGGTTCGACAGAAAACTGGAGATCTTGGTGCCAAGATGCATGCCGCATTTGAAGAGAGAGGTTATCCGTGTGTTATCTTGGGCTCGGATGCGCCTCATGTCTCTCGTCAATCATTGATGGAGGCTTATGTTAGCCTCTCAGAGCAACGCTCAGTGTTGGGTCCCAGCCGAGACGGAGGATACTATCTCATCGGTTTGACCGAGCCATCGCCGTGGCTTTTTAATGATATGCCATGGGGTACGGATGCGGTGCTGGGATTGACTCGTGAGAGAATCAAAGGTCAAGGACAAAGATTTGTTGAGCTTGGGGATCTAAACGATATCGATGAATGGCCCGATTTAATTGAAACACTGAATGAGATTCCCATGGTCAGAGACTACCTAATTGATCAGGATCTAATCTAAGAATACTCAGCTGCTCATTTCTTAGGATCTCAGGCTGGAACAAATTTCAGTGCCACACCATTGTTGCAATAGCGCAGGCCGGTCGGCAAGGGACCATCATTGAAAACATGGCCTTGATGACCTCCGCATCGTGCACAATGATATTCTGTCCTAGGTACGATGAGTTTAAAGTCTCGCTTGGTACCGACGTGGCCTTCAATTGTGTCGAAGAAACTAGGCCAACCAGTACCACTGTCAAATTTTTGATTAGATTTAAATAGTGCTAGCCCACAGCCAGCGCAGGCGTAGATGCCCTCACGCTTCTCTTCGTTTAACGGACTGGTAAATGGTCTCTCAGTTCCTTCTTTCCTCAAGACGTAAAACTGTTCTTCACTTAATCTGTTTTTCCATTCTTCTTTATTTAACGTCCATTTCTGAATTTCGGTGGGAAAGTGATCTGTTTGTTGGGTATCTGATGTCATGCTCGCGCCTTTTCCAAGTGTTGAGGTGCTTTTCTGATTTGCCTTGATCCATGATGCTGTACCAAGGGCACCAAGACCAACAGCAATAAGGAGATTTCTTCGGTTCATAGAGGGCTCCAGTTAATGAAAAGAGAATAACAAACTTAGTGTGAGGTTTAAGACCCGAGCTTTAGCCTAAAAATTACACCTTCAAATATAACTATCTGATACACAAGCGTGAAATTGTGTAAATAGCAATTTATTTTTTTGTTTGCTTACGGTACTGTCATTAGCGGTTGTGAGGTTTAGAGCAGCCGAAACACTCGGGTTAAACAATTCTAGCGATGCCCTATCGCGAACCATGGGAGACAATAATGAGCAAAAGAGACGAGCTTATCGCAAAGTACGCAGGCGACTTAGAAAAGAAATGTGATGAGAAAGTGGACATGAAACTGTTGACGGCCGTAACCATTGGATGCGGGCCATCTATCTATAACAAGGATGCGTGCACGGTGTCTGCCGGCGATCCAAAAGAGCTTGAGCGGGTAAAGAAAAACTTCCTGATCAAAAAGCTAGGCTTAAAAGATACGCCAAAGTTAGATGAGGGTATCCAAGCTGTGATTGACAAGTACGGTCGCTCAAATAGAAATAAGTATCGCGCGGTTGTGTACTATCTCTTGGTGAAGCATTTCCGCAAAGCCTCGATGTACAAGTAGGTTACACTGATCATAGAAAAGGCCGCTGTTAGCGGCCTTTTTTGTGTCTATTCAAACTATTAAAATAGCTGGATTTGTTCTCTTTGCTGGAGGTAGGAACTAGTCTCTCCAAAATGTGGTGGTAAACAACACAAGCAGTGTAAACAGTTCTAGCCGGCCGAGTAGCATAGCGAACGAGAGTATCCATTTTGCTGAATCGTTTATTTGAGAATAGTTTTCGGCTACCTGTCCAAGTCCTGGACCCAAATTATTCAAGCATGCGGCGGCGGCTGAAAATGCGGTAACCCAATCAAGACCAACTAAGCAAAGCGCGAAGCCCGTGGCGGCAAAACAAAGCATGTACATCGAAAAGAACGCCATGACGGTATTGATGACTTTCTCGCTGATAACCTGACCGCCAGTCTTAATAGACAGCACCGCATTTGGATGTACCAACCTGACGATCTCTTTGCGACCTTGCTTGTACATCAACTGTATTCGCATTACTTTCATGCCGCCAGCAGTTGATCCTGCACAACCGCCCATAAAACTGAACAAAATAAGCATCACTGGCAGAGCTCCCGGCCACCAAGCAAATCCACCCGAAGTAAAGCCGGTGGTGGTTAGGATTGATACCATATGGAACACCCCAGATCGAATCGCTTGAAGCGTATCGTCGAACACATTTTGAGAGATCAGAAGAAGCAACAAGAACAGAGTTGCCATCGAGACCACAAGCAGTAGGAAGCGGTACTCGCTGTCCTTGTAGTAGGGACTCAGAGTCTTGTGTCGCCATGCAAGGAAATGCAATGAAAAGTTGGCCGAAGCAACCAGCATGAAAATAATGGCTATGGACTCAATAAGCGGGCTGTTGAAGTAGCCGATGCTCTCATCATGTGTAGAAAATCCGCCAATAGCAACCGTCGAAAACGCGTGCCCTATGGCATCGAACAGGGTCATTCCGGCCGCCCAATAGGCAAATACACAGGCTAGCGTCAGCCCCAGATAGATGTACCATAAGGCCTTCGCGCTTTCAGTGATTCTGGGCGTTAGTTTACTGTCTTTCATCGGGCCCGGTGTTTCAGCCTTGTACAACTGCATACCACCGATGCCGAGCATGGGCATGATAGCCACCGCTAGAACAACAATACCCATGCCCCCTAACCACTGTAATTGTTGACGGTAATACAGGGTGGACTCGGGCAAGGTGTCCAGATTAGTAAGGATGGTGCCGCCGGTGGTCGTCAAGCCCGACATGGATTCGAAGAAGGCGTCGGTAATTGAAAGAGAGTTTGCAGAAGAAAATATAAATGGAAGAGCGCCAAAGGTGGCGAGTACTGTCCAAAATAAAACGACAACCAAGAAGCCGTCTCTATAACGTAAGTCCTTACGCAGCTTGCGATTTGGCGCCCACAAAATCAAACCGGTAATAAGGGTGACTGAAAAAGATAAGATGAATGGGGCAGAATTCCCGTCAGCGTACAGCAGCGAGACAAACAGAGGCGTTAAGTGCGTGACACTGAACATGCCAAGCAACACACCGAGTATTTTTGCCACTGTTTGGTAGTGCATCGTGTGACCTAGATAAAGGTAACCCCAACCTGAAACAGTGCTTCCACATCAGAAATGCACGCTTTGTTATCCATGAAAATGATGACATGATCTTGAGGTTCAATGATGGTGTTTACATTAGGGATAATCACTTGGCCATCCCTAACGATTGCCCCAACTCCAGTGCCTTGCGGGAATGGAATCTCTCTTACCCCTCGTCCAATTACTTTGGAAGAACTTGCATCACCATGAGCGATGGCCTCAATCGCCTCAGCTTTTCCTCTCCTTAAGGAGTGAACAGCAACGACGTCACCACGGCGGATATGTGCCAATACGCTGCCGATCGTTGCAACGCGCGGCGACACGATGACATTGATGTCTCTGTGGTCCAAATGATCCACGTAGGCAGGTCGATTTACCAGAGCCATCACACGCTTTGCGCCAAGACGTTTGGCTAGGTTGGCGGAGAGAATATTGATTTCGTCTTTTTCAGTGACGGCGCAAAATACATCGGCGTTCTCGATGTTTTCTTGAAGTAACAGACTGGCGTCAGCGGCATCGCCGTTGAGCACAACCGTCTTGGTGACCATGTCGGCGATGGCTTCGGCTCTGCTCGAGTCGAACTCAATCAGCTTTACACTATAGCCTTTGCGTTCAAGCTCTCTGGCGAGATTAAGTCCTATATTGCCGCCGCCGGCTATAAAAATTCGCTTAGTTTTATTAGCTCTTCCGCGCATTTCGCGCATCACCGCTTGAATATGCTCGCGAGCAGCTACAAAGAAAACCTCATCGTTTGTTTGAATCTCGGTTTCCGATTTAGGCGTAATAACTTCGCCATCACGATAAATTGCCGCAACTCGCGTCTCAACGCCTCGCATGTGGGCTTTCAGATCTGAAAGAGGGCAATTGATCAGGGCGCCGCCTTTGACCGCTTTTACGCCTACTAATTGCACCAATCCATCCGCGAAATCAAGAACCTGCAGCGCGCCCTCAAACTCGATAAGCCGAGTAATGTGGTCTCTAACAATGACTTCAGGTGAGATGACAACATCAACGTGAAAACCCGATTCGTTTTCAAACAGGTCGGCGTTGTTTAGATACTCTTTGGATCTGAGTCTTGCTATTTTGGTTGGGGTGGAGAAAAAAGCTTCAGCAATTTGGCAGGCAACCAAATTTACTTCGTCGTTATTAGTGACAGCGAGAATAAGCGATGCGTCTTCCGCACCGGCAGCACGAAGGATTGAGGGATGAGCGGCATTACCAGCAACGGTCCGAATGTCCAAGCGGTTTTGCAATTGTTGCAAAGCTCGTTTGTCTACATCGACGATGGTGACGTCGTTCTCTTCACCAACCAATACCTCGGCGATGGATATACCAACTTGGCTTGCACCTAAAATCAGGATTTTCATGTGTAAATCGAGCCAGACCTAACTTTTAGAATCTTTTGCACTCAGTTCAAGATTCTTTAGTTTACGATATAAATGGGTTCGCTCTAAACCAATTTTTTTTGCGAGCGCGCTGACATTCCCATTGACAGTCGAAAGGTGGTGAGACAAATAAGCCTTTTCAAAGATCTCTTTGGCTGTGCGCATATCATGCTCAAAGAAGTCTGGAACTTTTGATTCTCCTAGGGTCTCTATTTGAGCATCATCGCCCAAAGCACTCCGAACCTGATCAATGTCAATGGTCTTGCCGATATTCAGAATCATTAATCGTTGAATGATGTTTTGCAATTGTCTGACATTCCCAGGCCAGTTAAATTCGGTAAGAAACTTGAGACCTTTGGGGGTAATTTCGGGGGGCGGCACATTGGCCTTGTGAGCCATCTCTTCAACAAAAATTGCAATTAGCTGTGGCAGATCCTGACGTCGTTGTCTCAGCGGGGGAACCTCTATTGGAATCACGTTTAGATGGTAATAAAGATCTTCGCGAAACTTGCCCTCAGACACCGCTTTTTGTGGGTTTCCGCTGGTAGTGACAATCACTCTAACGTCCAACTCAATGTATTCAGTGCCACCGACGCGTAAAAATTGTCTCTCTTGGAGTGCACTATATAACTTGTTCTGGGTATCTAGATTCAAGTCCAATACCTCATTAATGAATAGAGTGCCACCCTTTGCAGCTTCAAATCTGCCTACTAATGTTTTGCCCTCATTTTCGCTACCAAATAGAGCTTGCTCAACGTTGTCTGCAGGCATTGCGGCTAAATTTAATTCCACAAATGCCTTCTTTGCTCTGGGACTGTTTTCGTGTACTTTTTTCGCGACTAGGTGTTTTCCAGTGCCGGCTTCCCCGGTTATGAACACCCAGCTATCTGTTGGTCCCAGCAGCTGAACATGCCTCATTAACTCGCGGCTAGCATCACTGTTAGCGATCATGGGTTCGCTAGAGGACAGACGAGACTTGAGCTTGGTATTTTCGGCTTTTAGAAGCGCATTTTCTAATCCCCGTTCTACGCTCAATAACAGCTTACCGGTTGATAGTGGCTTTTCAAGAAAGTCATACGCACCTAAGCGTACCGCTTCAACGGCATTTTCTACCGTGCCGTGTCCGGAGATCATGATTACGGGTGTGTTGCTCAGTTTGTTTGACTCAACCCAAGACTTGAGTACAGAGATCCCATCCTCGCCTGGCATCCAAATATCCAGTAGCACCAATTCTGGCTGATCTTCTTTAAACCGGATGCGTGCTTCTTCTGCATTTTGGGCCAGCGAAACGCTGTAGCCCTCGTCCTGCAAAATATCTTGGAGGATACTGCGGATATCTGGCTCGTCGTCGATTACCAGTATGTGGGGACGTCGTTGATTCATGTATGAAAGCGTGGTGTTTTCTCAGTCGGACTGTAAGGGATTTTGCGTACGATTTCCACGATAGGTCTGCAGCGCGTTAATTGGCAGTCTGACGTGCAGAGCAGCGCCGCCCAATTGACTGTCTTTGGCCCAAACTGTACCGCTGTGCTCTTCGACGATACGTTTGACAATCGCTAACCCCAGCCCGGAACCTTTTGCTTTAGAGCTTACGTATGGGTCAAAGAGGGAATCTCGAATATCTTCAGGGATTCCCTCGCCAGAGTCTTCGACGATTAAATCGATATACTGACCAGCAATGTGCGCTGACGACATTGTTGTAATGCCAATCTCAGCAATGGTGTCGGTATTGCCTTCCACTGCGTGACTTGCATTGATTATCAGGTTGTTTAAAACCTGTCTTAACGCGGAAGAGTTGGCTTTTATCTCTGGCAGTGAATCCTCAAGCTGTAAATTCAAATTGATACTTTTTAGGCTCGATGTATGCAATTCAACCACATCCTTCACCAGGCTGTTTAAATCAAGCTGAGCTAGTTTAGCTCTGACTGGTTGGGCATAACTTGAAAAAGCATTCACCATCTCTTTCATCGATTCTACTTGTTGCACGATGGTCCGAGTGCTTCGCTCAAGCATTTCAGCTTCCTCATTCTCGACTGACGAAGCGAGCTTGTTCTTAATTCGCTCCGCAGACAATTGAATGGGCGTAAGTGGATTCTTGATTTCGTGAGCGAGGCGCCTAGCAACCTCACCCCAAGCGGCGTCACGCTGAGCTTGAATTAAGTTAGTTACGTCATCGAATACAACGACGTGTGATTTGACACCGTGCTGCTCGCCTAGCATGTTTTCCAGAGTGCTGCCTCTGACAATCAGCATTTGTCGTCCATGCGGACCCAGCAAGTTAATTTCGTCTTGCCAATCAGGTCGGCCGGATTCTATCGCTTGTTGAATAAGTCGAAAGAAGCGCTTGGTATGATCTTGTAAGTCTGTCAGTTGACTGAAGTTTTTGCCGCTGGCATTACTTAAGTCCAATCCTAGAATATCCGATGCGGCACTGTTAGAAATCTCTAAACGGCCAGAACTGTCGAACGTAAATACACCTGAAGAAAGATTGGTCAGGACTGTTTCCACATAGATTTTCTGTTGCTCTGTCTCGAATTGGCTCGCTAAAGCAGTTTCTTGTGCCTCGCGTATTTTACTGCTCATGTTATTAAACGAGTTAGTCAGTACGCCTAATTCATCACGCGTTGTTACCGGAATCTGCGCCCCATAGTTACCCTCTGCAATGTTCTGAGTCCCAGCTGCAAGATGAGATATTGGTGCTACCAACCTTCTTGAAATATAAACAGCGGTCAATATAGAGAAAAGTAGGCTAACTAGTGAGATAAGACTAAGGGTGACGATCAGACCAAATTTTAAAGGCCCTCTAGCAAACACCATTTGCTTGTATTGTTTATTGGCCGACTCAACACTGCTTGCCAAAGTAGCGTAACGCAATGGCAATACCTTCACTGCTTGGAGCCCATAGTATTGCCGGTTTAACTCATTCACAGCGATAGGCGCTACCACTCTAAATTGGTGAACGTCATCTGACAGGGTTTCGAGTTGGGTAAAGGTCTGATTTAGACGGAGCTGACTAAATGCCTCTTCCGATGGTGTGCTTGGTAGTAGATTCGTTGAATTCTCCCTGGAGAACGCGATCACTCGGCCGTCTTCAGCATATAAGCTTAACTCGGAGTAGCCTTCTACCTCCCGAATATCATCGAGCGCTCTGAGAACTGCGCCTGCACCTAAACCTAGGGTGGAGCCAATACTATTAGCATAACCCGCGACATCCGCGGATATCTCTTCTTTGAGTCCTTCCAATGCGGTTTGACTAAGCAACAGCGAGTCTTGAATCGTTTGTTCGATTCTCACATCAAACCAACTGTCTACGCCCTTGTTCAAAAACTGAATCGAAAAATAGTAAAGCAGAGAAAAAGGAATCAGCGTTAGAAACAGCACAATCGAGACGAGCTTAACGGTTAACCGTGAGCCCATTTCCCTGCGTAAAAACTGCTTGAAAAGGTAGAACAAGTTTATTGCTAAAAGGAGCAATAATACGAATATTCCGCTAATCCCGAGAATGGTTATCGACCATAGCTGAGCTTCACTTAAACTGTCATCGCTCAATGACTGTACGATAAGAAAGCACAACGAAAAGAGAAAAACGGTACAAATCGCCGTGATAGGTAAGGGATGAGCGAATTTTTTTAAAAAGCTTCTGATTGCCATGCTTTCCAGCCTGAATCAAATTCCCAGCTCTTTGAAGTAAATGCGCTTAGTCGCATTGGGGCTGGTAGGTCATATTTACTCAATGATACCCGTAGTTCTAATTCCGGTTCTTGAGTTACGTATTGCCGAAATAAATTTTGCGTCGACTTGGCAATGTACTGAACACCCTGAGAACTCGATCGGAAAATTAATGGTGTTGCTTGGTCGTCTCTGTGTACAAGATATCGATCAGATAAAGAATGCTTGCTGATCGTAAACTCGTGGCTATACCGTAAACTCTTCCAGTCAAACAGCAGCCAGCGAGTGATATATGCAAATTCACAATTAAATGTCAGGCTAACGCCACTGTCGATGGCATCCAGAGTTTCTTCTGACAAAACGATTTCTAACCCGTCCTCAGTATGGCGCACACCGCTTTGTTGCTCTGCAGCCAAGCCGGCCCGATTACCAAAGATGGAGAAAAGCAAGGCAGAGATTAGAATGGTTCTTGTCAGTGCAACGTGCAACCTTACCTCTCTAGAGTTTGTTAAATGCTCTTTTCAAGCAAGCCATAGTAAAAGCCATCCATAGGGTGCACGCCAGGTAATGTCTGTATGCCAAATTTCTGTTGCAATGCGTTAGGATGATCAATCGACCTAACGATAACATCCTCATGGTTCTTGATAAACCAATCCAATTGATGATCATTTTCGTCTGGCAGTACCGAGCAGGTCATATACAGCATTAGTCCACCTGGCTTGAGCAATGGCCAGAGGTTTTGAAGAATTTTCCTCTGGATTTCGATAAGCTTTCTTACATCTTGCAAGGTGCGGTGATGTTTTATATCTGGATGTCGCCGAATAACGCCAAGACCGGAGCACGGCGCGTCAATTAATATGCGATCATATCCCATACTAGGAAGCTTCCAGCTTGGTGAAACGCTTGCGTCCGCAGCGTAAACGTTTGCTTTAAGTGCAAGTCTACTCAGAGTTGCTTTTAGCTGTTCGTTACGCTGGGCTGAAATTTCAACAGCATCAACATGCGCATCATTTTCCACTCGCTCTAATATGTGCGCTGTTTTGCCACCCGGTGCAGCGCACGCATCTAAAATACTTTGTTGCGATTTGACATCAAGTATCTGCGCGGCCTGTTGAGCGGCAGTATCTTGAACGCTACAGTATCCTTCGACAAACCGAGGTAGATTTTCGACATTCACCGGGGAAGCAAGAAGGATTCCATCCTCAGAGTTTGGATCAATACTTGCTTCAATATCTGCCGCTTCCAGATTTTTCAAGTATTGGTCTCTGGAACATCTGAGCCTATTTACTCGAATACACATAGGAGCCCGTTGATTGTTCGCATAAATGATCGCGAGGTGATGATTTGGCCATGCTTTTGTTAGGGCGTTGATAATCCAGTCGGGATGACTCGATCTTGCAGCGTCCTCGATTTCAGTTGGTGTTCTTTGGTATGCCCGCAAACACCCATTAATCAAGTTTTTGGCCCAAATTTTGTTTAGTTGTTTGCAGGCTTGAACGGTTTCAGACAGAGCAGCATGATCTGCTGTCGTCAGATATCGAAGTTGGTAGAGTCCGACAAGCAAGACAAAATGTACAACGCGATCCTTTCTTCTTATCGGCGATTTAATAAAGTGACTGGCCACTTCATCTAGCTCTCCGTACCAACGACAAACACCGTAAACCAGCTCCTGTACAAATGCCTTGTCTTTTGGAGATGGATCGCGATCGTCCACATAGGCGTTTATCTCAGCTTCTAGTGATCGCCCTTTGTCAATAATCTGCCAACAGATTCGCGCTGCAATGGCTCTGGTATTTAGCTTTTTAGCCATCACGCGCGCCCAGTTTATCTCCGATTTGCAATGCGTATCCATTCTTGAAGTCTTTCCATTTCATTGCTCGACTTCCATCTCTTTGAAGCACGGTAAGAACAATGGCGTCGCTGCCACATGCAACCACTGGACCATCCTCTAAAATATCTACGATTTCTCCCGGCTGATGACTGTCGATGGCTTTTATTCTCGTCTCCAATACTCTGATTCGGGTATCCATATGATGGGTGTACGCGATTGGGAAAGGGATGAAGGCTCTGACTTGTCTGTTAACTCCTGCAGCGTCTAGTGACCAATTTATCAGCCCCTCGGCTTTGCTGAGCTTTTTAGCGTAGGTTGCTTTTGAGTCATCCTGGGTCAACGGTTTGCAGTTTGGCTCTGACTCAAGGTCTCTTAAAGTTTTTACAATTCCTTGGGCCCCCAACAAGGAAAGCCGGTCATGCAACGTCGCACTAGTATCGTTCTCTTCGATTGGCGTCTTCAAAATCTGATAAACAGGGCCAGTGTCTAAACCCAACTCCATAGCCATGATTGAGACGCCAGTCTCTGAGTCCCCAGCTTGTAACGATCGATGTATTGGGGCTGCTCCTCTCCATCTAGGAAGAATGGATGCGTGAATATTAATACATCCATGTGGAGGAATATCGAGTATCTCTTGGGACAGAAGCATGCCGTAGGCAACCACAATGATCGCATCTGGGTTCATCGATTTGATCAGCTCAGCCTGATTCTTTAGTGATTTTGGTTGATGAACCTCTATGCCAAGTTCTGCCGCTTTTATTTTGACTGGGGGCGGAGTAACTTTTTTACCTCGCCCCGAGCGTCTATCAGGCTGGGTGAATACGGCTAGAATGTTATGTTTTTCATTCAGTGCCTCCAAAGCAGGCACCGCGAAATCTGGAGTTCCGGCGAATACAATATTCATTTGTGTTTGAGTCTCTAATGGGTCAGCCAAGTTTTGCTCGTTTGCTGAGCTTTTTTCTTACCCGATCTTGTTTTAAGCGAGATAGATAGTCTACAAACACTTTGCCAGCAAGATGATCCATTTCATGTTGAATACACACCGCTTGCAGTCCTTCCGCTTCAAGTTCATAAATTTCGCCTTCTCGGTCTAGAGCGGAGATCTTAATTTTTTCAGCGCGTTTAACCGGAGCATAGTACTCGGGAATGGATAGACATCCTTCATCGTAAACTTGCTCTCCATCTGATTCTATTATTTTGGGGTTTATAAGAACCCAAGGCTCATTCCGCTCTTCTGATAGATCCATCACAATGACCTGTTTGTGAACATCGACTTGCGTCGCTGCCAAGCCAATACCATTAGCGTCGTACATGGTTTCAAGCATGTCATCGACTAACTGGCGGATTGGCTCATCAACGCTCTCAACCGGTTTCGCGATGGTTCTTAAGCGTTCGTCGGGATATACAAGAATTTCTAAAATTGCCATTGCGGGACACTTATTTGCTAAATGGGTTACTGTTTAAGCAAAAAATAACGTAAACTATATTCTACATTGTTTACGTAACATGCTAAATTAACTGTACTTATTGCTGTATTTATTGTCGTAGAGTTTGCTAAATTTTGCGACTTGCCATTGGCTTACAGGCTTTTGGAACAGATCGTGTTTAACCATTTTGGCTAGTCGGCTAGTAGTTGGCTAGACTGTGGTTCACTGTTAGATCGTCTTCTTCGGCGATAAATAAATAGGCGATAAGTAGGTGTTTGAGCGTTGGTTTGGCCGTCGCAGCCAAATTATGGCTAACGTTCGACGGCTGGGATAACGCATTGTGTTGTGGAATACTTCTCAACATAATACAAACCAGCTTGGGTAGCGGGCTAGAGGCTTATTATGGCTGATGAATACATGCCGCGCCAGCGGAGTTTCTCGGTTAATTAAGTCAGACACAACGAAGAAAGCATAAACCAGTCTTCGTAGACACTAACAAAGAGATCGTTTCGAGATGAATATAAACGCTAAGCCAAAATCGAGTAATCACAAGAGAGTTAATCAGAGCTTATTCAGGCTGGCCTTAAGCGGATTGCTCGGGATTGTTCTCGGATTGTCGTCATTTCAAAATGTCTTCGCTCAAAGCCCTCAATTAAAAGACAACTATCCGAGCAGATACACGGTGGTTGAGGGGGATACACTTTGGGGTATTTCATCTAAGTTTTTGAGTGATCCTTGGCGGTGGCCTGAGGTTTGGAAAGGAAATCCACAAGTTGAAAATCCAGATTTGATATTCCCAGGAGATGTCTTAATCCTCACATTTATTGATGGTCAGCCAGTGTTAAAAGCGTTGCGTAAAGACTCTATCAAGCTCTCACCGAAACCTCGTGCAACGAAGTTTTCAGAAGCAATTCCGGTGATTGACCCCGCTGCGATTACGGCCTATATAAACTCTCCTTTAGTTACGGATGTCAATGAATTGGAACAAGCTGGCTACATTGTAGAGGGAATGGATAGACGTCTGATTGTCGGCCAATACGATCAATTTTATGCTCGAGGAATTAACTCCGAAGATGAGCTGTCCACCTATCGTGTTTTTCGTCCCGGGCGGACTTTTCGGGACCCAGTTAGTGAAGAACTGTTAGGCTATGAGGCGATTCACGTTGGCGATGCAAATATGCTCAATCGTGGTGAAGATGTCTCCAGATTGGTTTTAACGAAGACTCATACTGATGCGGGAGTTCGAGATCGATTGAGACCGGTTGAAGAATCTAAATCGCTGCCTTTCTTTTTTCCGAAGCCTCCAGAAAATGAAGATATAAGGGGCAGTATCCTAATCACCGAAAATGAGATGACTGAGCTCGGAGCCATGTCGATTGTGGCAATTAATCTGGGTGAGCGCGAGGGTCTTCAAAATGGGGATGTCTTGCGAATTTTGAGTCAGCAAATGGTACGCAAGGATCCCATAACAGGCGAGCCTTACAAAATTCCGGAAGAAAAAATCGGATTGGCACTGGTGTTTCGCACCTTCGAAAAGGTGAGCTACGCTATTATCACTGATTCAAGTCGTCAGGTGACTCCGGGGGATACGCTCGTAAGTCCAGTCAAATAAATCGTCCTCTGTGTAATGCAAACATGAGTACGGATTTCCAATGTCTATGTTAGATTAGACAACCAACGGATTAGTAATGATAGGAGGCCAAGGAATGGCTTTACTCAAAACCGAGCGGTCTGCAGAGCGTACCCACGACGACACTGTCGCATGGCTAAAGTTCATCAGAGACCGAAATTTCACTCGAAGAGAAAAATGGATGCTGTTGGCTCATTTTGATGATCCTGCGGCGGTATACAGTAGCTCAATCACCGTGGTTGAAGCGATCTTGAAAAGAGCATATCTCCACAAGCCCATGCCAACCTATGAGTTGCTTGCTGAGGATGTTTGTTGGTTGAGCAATCCTGAGCATTACTTTCTGACAACCAGTGATGAGTCGTTTCCTAGGGAGCTAAAAGAAATTGATGATCCGCCCCTGGCACTTTTTCTGAAAGGTAATATTGGGGCGTTGAATAACCCATCCGTTTCGATAGTCGGATCACGTAGGCCGTCTGCGATCGGCGCGGAAGTGACTAAGAGGATTTCAATTGAGTTGTCCGCCTGTCACGTGGCGATAGTCAGTGGGCTAGCTTATGGTGTGGATAGTATTGCTCATGATGCGGTCTTGCCCAGCAAGGGGCGTTGTATTGGCGTGATGGCTTGTGGACTCGACACTATTTATCCAGCGAAACACCGATGGTTGGCTGACAAAATCATTGCAGAACAGGGGCTTCTAGTGTCGGAGTACCCCTTGGGTATCAAGCCAACTCGATACACGTTTCCAGAGCGGAATAGGATTGTTAGCGGTCTGGGGGACGGGGTGTTGATCGTTGAAGCGGCGACGAATAGCGGCACCATGATTACGGCCAAATTTGCTTGTGATCATGGTAAGCCAGTGATGGTGGTTCCGGGATCGGCGATGAGCAACCAATACGCAGGCTCGCATGCTTTGATTCAAGAAGGGGCATCACTGGTATGTTCAGCCAAAGAGGTAATAGAAGTCATGTCTTTCGAATGGGCCAAGGATTTTGTGACGATTGATAATGACGTGAGCGATTGTCCGCCTCACGTTGATTCTACGCACTCACAAATTTTGAGCGTCTTAAGACGTTCACCTGCTGGGCTGGATTCGCTCAAGAAAAATACTTCATTGACGACCGCAGAACTTTCGGCCATGCTATTGGAGATGGAGTTGCTGGGGTACGTCGCCAGAGATCCGCACGGTAATTTCATCGCGACAATGTAAAACTGCAACCGAATCTTTCTCTGGAGGCCATTATGAAAGAAGATATGTTGGAAGTTCTTGTTTATCTATTCGAGAATTACATTGTAGACGGCCTTGAATGGGATTCGGAGCACTCCGAAATAGAAGAAGAACTGCTTGGCGCCGGTTTTGAGAGTGTTGAGATCGACAAGGCGTTTTTATGGTTGGAAGAACTCTTGATAGTGTGTGAGCAAGAAACCATTTCTCTTTTCGATTCGGCCAAGCCAAACCTTATTAGACATTACGCCGATGATGAGGCTCACAGACTAAACCGTGATGGTATCTCTTTGCTGTCTAGGTTAGTTAACTCCGGAGTCTTGGATGTTAATTCGCGCGAAATGGTGATAGATCGCGTCATGGCCTTAGATTCGCACCACATAAACCTCGATCATATTAAGTGGGTGGTGTTGATGGTGCTTAGTAACCAACCCGGTTTTGAGGATGTGGCGGATTGGGCGGAAACAATTGTTGGTGAAACTTTCCATCCAGTGATTCATTAGTTTTAACTTGCGAGCTGTTTAGTAACGTCTTTTTATAATTGGCTAAGAGCCATGTAAAAGAGGTAAATCGTTACCAAAACTTGCTGTGGCCTTCAAAGTTGTGGATACTCCGCGAAAGTCAGGCGAAATGAATCTTGTTGATCTTGATATTCGTGGTTTAGAGTTTCCGCGTCTCATTAGACTTTAATCTTCTGCTGGGGTGGACACGCTTAAAAGATTCCCGAAAACAACATTATTCGAATAATTAAAGATAAAACAGAGTATGGGCAAATCATTAGTGATCGTAGAGTCGCCAGCGAAGGCGAAAACGATCAATAAATATTTGGGAAATAATTTCATTGTAAAGTCCAGCGTCGGGCATATCCGAGATTTGCCCACCAGCGGCGGTGACAAAAAGCCTATTGATCCCAAAGAGAGAGCAAAGCAAGCCGCCTACACGCGAAGTTTATCTCCAGAACAAAAAGTAGCCCACCGTAAAAAGAAAGCACGGCAGCAGCTGATTAACAGAATGGGTATCAATCCTGAGCAAGACTGGAGTGCTCGCTATGAAATCCTCCCCGGCAAAGAAAAGGTGGTCGACGAACTTGTGACTCTCGCCAAGAAAGCCGATGTAATCTACCTCGCAACGGATATGGATCGAGAGGGAGAGGCGATTGCCTGGCATTTACAAGAGGCCATTGGTGGGGAGCCATCGAAGTACCGGCGTGTCGTGTTTAATGAGATAACTAAGTCAGCTATCCAATCGGCATTCGAGAGCCCAGGCCCGGTAGATATGGCCAGGGTCAATGCGCAACAAGCCAGGCGTTTTCTTGATCGAGTCGTTGGTTACATGGTTTCACCGTTGTTGTGGGCAAAAATTGCTCGCGGATTATCGGCCGGAAGAGTTCAATCTGTGGCATTAAGGTTAGTGGTCGAGCGAGAAAGGGAGATCAGAGCTTTCATTCCAGAAGAGTATTGGGACCTATTTGCTGATTTGACTACGTCTAAAGGCGATAAAGTCAAATTTGAGGTCAAATCTCAAAAGGGTGAAAATTTCAGGCCCTCAAATGAAGAGCAAGCGCTATCAGCGGTGGCCGCATTAAGAAATGAGCAGTTTTCAGTTTCAGACATTACTGAGAGGCCAACCTCCACGAAACCTTCTGCACCCTACATAACGTCAACTCTGCAGCAGGCTGCGAGCACCAGACTTGGTTTTGGGGTGAAGAAGACGATGATGTTGGCGCAGCGACTTTATGAGGCCGGTTACATTACGTATATGCGTACCGACTCTACTAATCTGAGTAAGGATGCTGTCGCAGAGTGTCGCAACTACATAAAAAGCGAGTTTGGTTCAAAATATTTACCAGATTCTCCGATTTCTTACTCCAGTAAGGACGGAGCTCAAGATGCACACGAGGCCATTCGCCCATCCGACGTCAAAGTCAAGCCAACTCAATTGTCAAATGTTGACCGTGATGCTGAGCGTCTCTATACATTGATTTGGCGCCAGTTTATTGCCTGCCAAATGCCGCCAGCCAAGTTTTTGAGTACCCGCGTGAGTGTGCATGCCGGAGAATTTGAATTGAGAACTCGTGGAAGGGTGATCGTTTTTGATGGTTATCAAAAAGTTCAGCCACCAATCTCTAAAAACGACGATGATGGCGTGTTGCCTTCAATGCGAGTTGGTGAGCAGCTCTCACTTGTCGACTTAAATCCGAATCAACATTTTACCAAGCCTCCTGCGAGATACACTGAGGCGAGCTTGGTAAAAGAATTAGAAAAGCGTGGGATTGGGCGTCCTTCAACCTATGCAGCTATTATCTCCACAATTCAAGATCGAGGGTACGTTCAAGTCGAGAAGCGAAGGTTTTACGCTCAAAAGATGGGAGATATCGTTACTGAACGACTGGTCGAGAGTTTCAGTGATCTAATGGACTATGATTTTACCGCAAACATGGAAGCAGCTCTCGATGAGGTCGCTAAAGGAAAGCGGGAATGGAAAGATTTACTCAATGCTTTTTACGATGAGTTTTCATCGACTCTACTGAAAGCAGAAAATGATGACGACGGTGGAATGAGGCCAAATTCCCCAACAGAGACCGACATAGAATGTAATAAATGCGGTCGAAGTATGCAGATTCGTACTGGTAGTACTGGGGTATTCTTAGGTTGTTCTGGTTACTCTCTTCCGCCGAAAGAGCGCTGTAAGAACACCATGAACTTGGTCGCGGGTGATGAGGCGGTCAATGTTGATGAGGATGAAGAAGCGGAGGCAAAGCTCCTAATCAAAAAGCGTCATTGCACTATCTGCAATACGGCAATGGATTCTTACTTTCTAGACGAAACTCGAAAGTTACATATCTGTGGTAACAATCCTGATTGTTCTGGATACGAGATTGAGAAAGGAGCGTTTAAGATCAAGGGCTATGAGGGCCCTACTCTTGAGTGCGATAAGTGCGGCAGCGAAATGCAGCTGAAGAACGGTCGGTTCGGTAAGTACTTTGGTTGTACAAATGAAGAGTGTAAAAACACGCGGAAATTGCTTCGTAATGGCGAGGCGGCTCCTCCCAAAATGGATCCAGTGCCAATGCCAGAATTGAAGTGCCTCAAGGTTGATGATCATTATGTGCTCAGAGATGGAGCATCCGGACTTTTCTTAGCCGCCAGTGGCTTTCCAAAAAACAGAGAGACAAGAGCGCCATTGGTTGCGGAGATTTTGCCTCACAAGGAGGAGATCGACCCCAAGTATACGTATTTGTTTTCGGCACCGGTTGCCGATGATGACGGTGTTCCGACAGTGATACGTTACAGCCGAAAAACTAAAGAAATTTACGTGCAATCTGAGGAGGACGGCAAGGCTACGGGTTGGAAGGCCTTCTATGAAGGTGGAAAATGGGCTGTATCGGATTCGAAAACCGTCAAGAAAAAGTCCTCAAAGAAAAAAGCCAAGAAAAAGACTGTCAAAAGGAAAACGACCAGAAAGAAAGCCGCTAAAAAGAAAGCTAGTAAGACCTCATAGAAAGTTCGAGCCATGCTCGTTACTCTCTGGATCGATTCCTTTTATGATTTGCGGCTTCTGAGGTGGATAGTCTATCTGGAGCCCGTTAAAACAACCCGTCCGTATCCTCTTCGTCTTCGATGATTCTCTCTTTTCCTTGCTCGTTCATTCCTTCTTCGAGTTCGGGATCAAGAAGTCCGCGGGTTGAATCAACCCCCATCTGGTCGGCGAACAAACTACCAATATAACTTAGATCATCATTTGTATCGTCGAACGTAGGTTGGTAGTACTCGGTCACGTCAATCTCGGCGATAAGCCGTTGAAGTTTATTCAGAAGCAGTGTGTATTCGGGTGTTAAGCGCTGATTGATAAAAATCTCATCGATGGCCATAGGGTCTTCATCGTCAGTGCGCTCACCGGTGATGCGGTTTACGTACCCCGGCTCTGCAAACGTGGGAAAGCTCGTTTGGTCTGTGGGCACATCCAATAGCCCCACTTTCATATAATCTACCCAGATGGGCAGGGCGGCCAGACTGCCAGCCTCGCCTCTGCCCATGGACTGAGGCTGATCAAAGCCGACCCAAACGGTGGTAACAACTTGCGAGTTGAATCCAGAGAACCAGGCATCCACATAATCATTTGTGGTACCTGTTTTTCCTGCCAAATCGGTTCGATTAAGCACTAGTGCCTTTCTTGCTGTGCCTCTCGTTACAACATCCTTAAGCATATTAACCGTAAGAAAATTGTTCGCCTGAGTCATGACCCTTGGGGCCGTATAGGTGGGAAATTCTTGAATTAAGATAGGCTTCGGGTCCTCTGCTTCAGTGGTCTCCTCTTGTGGTGTGTCGTCTTCAATCGAAGATGCTTGCTCTTTTTCGAGTTCTTGAGCGGCTACCAAATCTTCTATCTCTTTAAGAATTTCAGGTTTGGCAAGGTGTTCTTCAATACACTCGTCACAGAAAACGGGTTTCGGAGCTCGGAAGATCGTTTCCCCCTCTCTGTTGACTATCCTTTCAATGAAGTATGGTTTTACTTTGTATCCACCATTTGCGAGCACAGAGTAGGCGGAAATCATTTCAATGGGTTTTACGCCACCTGACCCTAGGGCCATAGTGAGTGAGTTCGAAAATCTATTCATATCTAACCCGAATCGGGCGACATATTCCCTGGCAAATGGAATGCCAATTGATCTTAGCAGTCTTATTGATACTAAGTTCATAGATTTACTGAGTGCCACTCGCATCCGTGTCGGACCAAAGAATTTGCCGCTGTAGTTCTCAGGCCTCCAGCGAGTTCCATGCGCCGGATCGGTCAGAACGATGGGAGCGCCGCTGATCAGGCTAGATGGAGTGAAGCCCTTTTCTAAAGATGCTGAATAGATGAAGGGCTTGATATTTGAACCCGGTTGCCGGATTGATTGCGTTGCACGATTATATTTGTTGAGAAAAAAATCATAGCCGCCAACTAATGAAATTATTGAACCCGTTTGAGGATTGAGGGAGATAATCGAGCCACTGACTTGTGGTAGTTGTGTTAACTCCCAATCGACGGTTACTAAATCGTCCTCGGTTTCTTGATCCTTTGTCAGCTCTTTCGATTCTTGATTCTGTGATTGTGGGTCTGCTGAACTCGCTTTGGGTTGTATATAAACTACATCGCCTCTGGACAGAACCTCATTAATATTCTTTGGTGCTGGTCCTTTGCGATTAGCGTCGATATATGAACTAGCCCATTTTGCGTCCTCAAATCGTATTCGAGCAAGGTCTGAATCGCGGGACCAGACCGTGGCCTCACCGCCAGCCTCGTTTTCCACGATTGAAATTACCAATGCAGGTGTTTGTTCGCGACTATCAGGAAATTCGCTGAGTATGTCTTCGTATGCTTCAGGGCCAGCTATTTCACCGTCAACAGCGGTGTCAAGATCAACATTGGTCACCGCACCACGGTAACCATGGCGTTTGTCGTATGCCTTGAGGCCCTGTCTGAGAGCTTCAGCGGCTTTTATTTGTTTGTCGGTCTCAATTGTTGTGTAAACATTGAGGCCCTGCCAATAAGCATTTTCACCAAATTGATCAATCAATTGGGCTCTCACCATCTCAGCAATATGAGGGGCATCTAGGCCGGTATCGCGAGAATGTTTCTTAGCTGTGACCGATTCTTGCTTGGCAATGTCATACTCTTCAGCAGTAATCCACTCCAGATCGGCCATCCGACGTAGCACGTAATTACGCCTGATCACAGCGCGCTCGGGGTTGCGGATCGGGTTAAAGCTCGATGGTGCCTTTGGTAGGCCCGCTAGCATGGCGGTCTGAGCTAGTGAAAGTTCGCTTAGTGGCTTTCCGTAGTAAACCTCAGCGGCAGCGCCGAATCCATAGGCTCGGTGACCCAGAAAAATTTTATTTAAATACAGAGATAGAATTTCTTCTTTTTCCAGCACCTGCTCTAGTCTCAAAGAAAGAAGTATTTCCTTTATCTTTCTTGAATAAGTTTTTTCCGGTGACAAGTAAAAGTTACGAGCTACCTGCATGGTAATTGTAGAGGCACCTTGTCCTGCGCGCCCGCTGCTGAAGTTGGCTAAAGCGGCACGGATAAGTCCAGTAAAATCGACTCCAAAATGATTGAAGAAGTTGTCATCCTCACTCGCGAGGACTGCGTCTATCAACGTTTTCGGTGTCTCACTATAGTCGATTGGAATTCTTCTCTCGCTGCCGAACTCGCTGATCAAAACGCCGTCAGAAGAATAAACTCTGAGGGGCACTTTTAATTCTATTTGCCTTATGCCCTCAGCATCAGGCAAACCTCTAGAAAACTCCAGAACAGAGAAAGTGCCTATTAACAAGCCCAGGGAAAAAAGCCATCCTGCGAGCGATGTTATCCGAAACCAAAGGGGATATTTTTGCAAAATACTAGAGAAATCAAACAGTTTAGATACGCGGATAATATATTAATTGTTGGATTTCCTAAATAGAAGTGTGGCATTATTGGCTTGGGTTGGTTAGACTTTAAGGTAAGTTTTCATAAAAAGAATATAAATAGCGGTTTTTATGGAGGTTTTTTGAAACTTTTCAGCCCAAAATCCAAAGCTGTTGTCGGTATCGATATCGGCACACACTCAGTAAAGGCGGTCGAATTAGCCGGTACACAGGCCAGCCCTAGGGTAACCGCGTGGGGGGTTGCTCCTCTACCCGTTGGTGCATTTTCAGAGAATGCGATCGCGAATGCTGAGCTCGTTGCTGATGCGTTATCAGGGCTGATTGTCAGCGCTGGTATCAAAGCAACAAATGCTGCTGTTGCGGTTTCCTCCTCTCATGCGATCACTAAAGTCTTGGGTATGCCTGCTGGTATGAGCGAAACTGAAATGGAAGAACAAATCAGTATCGAAGCTCTCCACTTCATTCCATATCCGATTGATGAAGTTAATTTGGATTTTGAAGTCATGGGACCGTCAGCTTCAAATGAAGAAGAGCAAGATGTGCTCCTTGTGGCTTGTCGCCGAAGCATTGTCGAAGAATATATTGACCTGGTGGAAAATCTCGACATGTCGCTGGACTACGTTGATATTGATACCTACGCGCTTGAAAGAGTATATCGGGCTCAAAATAGCTTGAGCTCGCACTCAGATGAACCCGTAGCGATTTTTGATATTGGATCATCAAGTAGCCACTTAATGGTAGTAAACGCTGAACGTGTTCTTTATTCCAGGCATCAAAATTTTGGCGCTAGCCAGTTAATTAAACTGATTCGTAAAGAATACGGTGTTTCGGCTGACGAGGCCGAAGAGATATTGAATTCTACTCAGCCGCCTGCTGATTTCCTGAGTGCTGTTCAAGACCCATTTGTTGAGATGTTGCGGCAAGAGATAAGCCGTGCACTTCAGTTTTTCTACTCTTCCAGTTCTCACTCGAATATTGACAGTGTGGTGCTTACTGGTGGGTGCTGTGCGCTTGCCGGTATCGGGGGTGATTTGGAAGTTAAACTCCGCTCTAAAGTGGCGGTAATTAATCCGTTTGAGAACGCTAACGTTCAATCTAGGCGAGAAGCGGTAGCATCCAAAGCGCCCGCTTTGTCAATCGCTTATGGTTTGTCTCTACGAGGATTGGTGTAATGGCAAATATTAACTTACTTCCCTGGCGTGAGGCTCAACGACGCGAAAGAAACAAGATGACGCTCATTATTTGTGTGGGCATTTGGGCCATTGCAGGATTAGTTGTTTTCGCTGGAAAAACCGTAATGGAAATGCGAATAGATCAGCAAAATGCTAGGAATGACTATCTTCAAGGTGAGATCAACAAGTTATCTAGAGTTATCAAAGAAATAGAAACGTTAAAAGATAAGCGCGACGCATTGTTAGCTCGAATGGAAGTGATTCAAAATCTTCAACAGAATCGCTCCCAAATTGTGCATGTCTTTGATGATTTGGTGAACAAACTGCCCAAGGGTGTGTACTACGACGACATAAGTAAATCCAGCGCAGGCATCAATATTAATGGTAAGGCGCAATCTAATGGTCGCGTTTCGGCTTTGATGAGAAGTCTCGACGCTTCCGATTGGTTTGACGGTGCGACATTACGAGTCGTGGATGTAATCGATGAAAATGGCGCACTGGTAAGCAAGTTTGATCTCGCCGTCAGAGAAGAGCGCAAATCAGACAAGGTAACCGACGATATTTCAGAGTTACAGTAACTCAGGTTCCATTTTGGAGGCCAAAGGTAAGTAAAGATGGGTTTAATAGAAGAACTAAACGGGCTAGATATCAATGACATAGGCTCATGGAGTCGACGCGTTAAGTTGATTATGGCCACTCTAATAGCAGTTGGCCTCGTGTTTGCCGGTTATCACTTTATTATCAAAGATCAAATTAAGAAGCTTGATAGTGTGAAGGCCAAAGAGCCACAGTTAAAAACAGCTTACTTAGGAAAGAAAGCTTTGGCGATCAATCTGGATGCTTACAAAGCCCAGATGGTCGAGGCAGAGGAAACATTTGGCGTTCTTTTGAAGCAACTACCCAATGAGAGTGAGATCCCAGACTTACTCATCGATATGACTCAGGTGGGACTGTCTAGAGGGCTGCAATTTCAACAAATCAAACCTGGGAACGTAATTGCAAAAGACTTTTATGCTGAAAAGCTTGTGAATGTTAAGGCCACAGGAACCTATCATCAGATCGCTGGTTTCGTAAGTGACATAGCCTCATTGCAACGGATTATCAACGTAGACAACTTCAAGTTGACCCGTCTACCTGGAACCGATGAGCTCACCATCGATGCAGTCACTAAAACCTATCATTATGTGGAAGAGACCGATGCTCTATAGATTTTCACTATCAAATAGCCGCAGTCGACCCTTGTTAATAGGTGCTCTGAGTCTCGTCCTGGCGGGTTGTGTCGATAGAGACATGAGTGATTTGGAGGGGTTTGTTCAAACGGCTCATCAAAATAAAAAGCCTGAAATTGAACCTCTCCCAGAGATACCGCCATTTAAAGCCTTCGTATACCAGTCCGAAGATGAGGCAGACCCATTTAGCCAAGAAAATATTGGTTCAAGAGATCAGGATGGAAGAAGTCTAGGAACTGGAAAAAGACCTGACGCAGATAGAAGAAGACAACCCTTGGAAAAATTTCCATTGGATGCTCTGAAAATGGTAGGAACGATCACTAAAGAAGGTGTTCCCCATGTGGTAGTCAAAACGAATGAAGGCGGAGCAGTTTTAGCGACCATCGGAAATTATATGGGGCAAAACGATGGGAAAATTCAATCGATAATTCCTGAAGAGCAGCGTGTTGTGCTTGAAGAAACAATACTCGACCCATCTGGAAGGTGGGTGACGCGCAACGTGGAAATGACAATAGATGAATAAATATAAAGACGATGTGGGAAGCAAGATTATGAAAGCAAGCAATTTACCCAGCAGCGTATGGCATGTGAGCCAAACTTTTCTTAAAGTGGCCTCGCTCTCACTGAGTTTGCTATTGGCAAGCGCTGCCTCCGCGGCCAACCTGACTGACGTTGTATACAGTAAGTTAGCTGGTGATGATGTTCAAATAAACCTAATTGCCGATGCCCAACTCGCAGAACCAGGCAGTTTCAGCACCGATACTCCGCCCAGGATAGCGCTGGATTTTTTCGGTCTCAAAAGTGATTTGCCTAACGCTCAAACTCTTGTCGAGTCGGGCAAGGTCAAGAGTGTGGTGGCAGTTGAAACTGCCGATCGAACTCGGGTAATCGTGAACTTGTATGAATCGGCTCGCTACAATATCTCAAAAAGTGAAAACGGCTACGCCATCACCGTTTACAAAGATACTTCAGATACCAGCGTCGCTTCTGCTCCTAAGCCATTCGCAAAGAGACCCGATGTTGTCTCTAGTACAAAAGTCTCGAATATAGACTTTCGTAGATCTGAAGCTGGTGGTGGTACCTTAATCGTTGATATGAGCAGTGACGACTTCGCCGTCGATACGCGAGAAATGGATGGCGAGATTGTTGTAGATTTAATTGGTGTTTCACTCCCAGCGAGTTTAGAGCAGAGCCTAGATGTGACCGATTTTGCCACACCAATTAGGCAAGTTGATTCTTATCAAAATGCAGGGAATGTGCGTGTTGTGGCGGTTCCTCAAGGTAAGTATCAGCATCTATCGTTCCAGTCTGGGCAACGCTTTACCTTGATTGTAGATCCGATCATCGAGACAGTCGAAGATCTTAGAAATGAAGAAGATCTAGCATTAGGGTATGAAGGTGAACGACTTTCGATAAATTTCCAAAATATTGATGTGCGTAGCGCCCTAGCGGTGATAGCGGACTTTACTGGAATAAACTTCGTTACTAGCGACGCGGTACAAGGAGAAATCACGATCAATCTAAAGGACGTGCCTTGGGATCAAGCTCTAGAAGTCATTCTTAGGACCAAAGGTCTCGCCAAGCGTCAGACCGGAAATGTAGTGTGGATTGCGCCAAGTGCTGAGATCCAACGCTTCGAAGAAGAAGAGTTAAAAGCCAAGGCTACTATTGCTGAGTTCGCTCCGCTGGTTACCGAGGTTATACAGATAAACTACGCCAAGGCGTCCGATATCGCCGACGTCGTTAAGTCCGTTCGAGTTGTTAGGCAAGGAGATGTGGCTTCGTCGACCAACTTATCCTCAAACGTAAGAAGCTCTTTGAATGTTACAGAAACAGACAAAAATTCATTGCTCAGTGCCAGAGGAAGCGTCACGGTGGATGAACGTACTAATGCGCTTTTAGTGCAAGACGTTGCCGACAAGATCGGGGAATTACGCAATGTGATCGCCAAGCTTGACAAGCCTGTTAGACAGGTTCTCATCGAGACGAGAATTGTTGAGGCGAATGACAACTTCAGTAGAGAATTGGGCGCAAGACTGGGCTTCCAGCGAGTAACTGAAAATGCAAGGTTCCCGGGCGCGAATGACTCCAATATTGGTACAGTGATCGGGAGTGGTTCATTGGGGGGTAATACAACCCTTGGTGATTCCTTAGCAGCCCAACAAGAGTCTTTGGCCAATGATTCAACGGCCTTTCCTCCGCCGCTAGTTTTTGATAGATCAATTGGAACCCCGGGTGGCCTGGCAGTGGATTTAGGAGCTTCGTCGATTGCTGGACAAAATCCAGCGTCATATGCCATTGATATCCTTAAAGCAGGTGTCGGCTTTACTAATCTAATTTCCTTGGAACTCTCAGCGCTTGAGGCTGATGGTCGAGGCAAGATCGTAGCCAGTCCGCGCCTACTAACGGCAAACCAGAAGGAAGCCCGAATTAGTCAAGGTCAAGAGATTTTTGTAACCATTCCTGGCAATGGCGGTGGCGCCGGCGGCGGTGGCGGTGGTGGTGCCGGTGGTGCCGGTGGCGGCGGCGGTGGTGTCGAGCGAATCGATGCTGAGTTAGAATTGATCGTAACTCCACAGATCACTCCTGATGACAGAGTCATCTTGGACATTGAAATTGTTCAAGATCAGTTGATAGCGGCGTCTGCGGCACTAACAACGTTAGGGACTAAAGAAATACAGACGCAGGTTTTAGCTGAAAATGGTGAAACCGTTGTTATTGGTGGGATTTATCAGGAAACTGAATCGAGTGGGGAGACTAAGGTGCCCGTTTTAGGTGATGTGCCTGTACTAGGTAACCTCTTTAAGAAGAAGAGCCGAGACTCAAGAAGAACCGAGCTTTTGATCTTCTTAACACCAAAAATTATTAGTCCGAAATTGAATTTAGGCTAACAATAAATATACTATGCGGTTCTTTGCGAGAGGATAGCTCTCGCGAACCGCTTCTTAAAGCAGGAGCTAGCTCCTGCTTTTTCGTTTTTTATGCAGGGTTACAGACATTTTAACTCAGCATTCGAGGCTAGCTGGTTGGGCTAGTCTTATTAGAATCTTCTAGGGGTTCATTCTATTATGCAAAATGTGATTCTAATCGGTCCTATGGGATCAGGAAAGACAACTGTTGGCAAACAGCTAGCTAAAAGACTTCGTATGGATTTTGTTGATTCTGACCATATGATTGAAGAGCGCTGTGGCGTCTCTATCTCAACAATCTTTGATATTGAAGGCGAAGATGGGTTTCGTAAACGCGAGACCAAGATGCTGGCTGAGCTTTGTGAGCGCACTGGCGTAGTCTTAGCCACTGGTGGTGGCGCAATCGTGAGCGAAGAAAATCGTATTTTGCTTCGCAAGGGTTATGTTATTTATCTGAAGACTAGTATCGAAACACAATTAGCGCGAACCCAAAAAAATCAGAACCGACCTCTGCTGGATAATGTTGATGCGGAAGAAAAGCTGAATCAGCTTATGGAAGAGCGAGGTAGGCTCTACGAGCAAGAAGCTGACTTAATCGTGGTCTCCGGAGATCGTGTTGTTTCCAAGGTTGTGGATGAAATCGTTGAAGCGATGGATCGATAGCTTGTCTACGGGCATCCAAAATATGGATGCCCGATAGTTGGGTGTTGTATGCCAAGGATCGGCCATAAAGGGTGACTTTCAAGTTACATCGTCATATAATATGGCTCCTTTTTCTCTCAGACCGCAGATAATGCGGATCAAGTGATTGAAAAATAAATAAGATTCTGGGTGGGGTTTAGGAGGCAACATCCAGGCCACGGTCTTATTTTGGTCTTCTAATCACTGTTATATTCGTGACTCGCAGAATCTATTTTGATCAGCCGAGCAAGATTTGAAAACAAGCATTGAGACTTGTATCGCGCGCTCTCATTGAGTGTGCGAAGGCGTTTTTACGCTTAATCTGAAGGTTTTCTTTTGCATAATCTTCAATAAGAGCTGCTTTGTATAAGTAGATGCCGCGAGCTTTTGACTCGAAACACAAATCATAGGTGTTTATTCATGACCAATCTGTATCATGAAGAGGGTGGCCTGTACCGCCCAGAATTTGAAAGAGACAATTGTGGCTTTGGTTTAATAGCCCAAATGGACGGTAAACCAAGTCATTGGTTAATCAATACGGCTATTAGCGCACTTGCCCGCTTGACACACCGTGGGGCGGTAGCCGCAGATGGTAAAACTGGGGATGGCTGTGGCATTTTGATGGCCATGCCGGATAGTTTTATGCGCGCTAAGGCAGCGGAGGCCGGTTTTGAGTTACGTGAAGACTTCGCAACCGGACTTGTTTTTCTATCAAATCAAGCTTCGGTGGCTAGCAAAGCAGTCGAGATCCTAAATAAGCACTTAGAAGCAGAAGGTTTATTGGTTTCTGGGTGGCGTGATGTTCCTACCGATGAGAGGGCTTTAGGTGAACAAGCTAAGGCATCGGTTCCGTCCATCAGACAGATTTTCGTATCACCCAGCGAAGGTGAGACCCAGAGTGGCTTTGAAAGAAAGTTATTTTTAGCTCGCCGGCGAGCTGAAAAGGAGATCTGGGAGACCGACTCAGAGTTTTACCTTCCTAGTCTGTCGAGCAAGGTCATCCTTTATAAAGGCCTGGTCATGCCTGAATACTTGCCTGTCTTCTATAAAGATCTTAATGATGAAACCTTAGAATCGTCCCTGTGTTTGTTTCACCAGCGCTTTTCTACAAATACATTGCCTCAGTGGCGTTTAGCTCAACCATTCAGATACCTAGCCCACAATGGTGAGATTAATACCATCCAAGGTAATCGTAACTGGGCCATCGCCAGAGGAGCAAAACTTAAGTCGCCTTTCATGCCTAATTTGAGTGATGCAGCGCCATTCGTTAATCGGTCTGGCTCTGACTCGATGAGTTTAGATAATATGCTGGAAGTACTTCTGATGGGCGGAATGGATATATTCCGAGCGACTCAAACTCTTGTGCCCCCAGCTTGGCAGAACGCGGAATATATCGATCCAGATTTGAAGGCGTTTTATCGCTTTCAAGCGATTCACGCCGAACCTTGGGATGGCCCTGCAGGAATCGTACTAACCGATGGACGATACGCTTCATGTGCTCTGGACAGAAATGGCCTGAGGCCAGCACGATTTGTCGTGACAAAGGATCGCATCATCACGTTAGCGTCCGAAGTTGGCGTTTACGAATACGATGAACGCGATGTCGTCGAAAAAGGACGGCTAAAGCCTGGCCAAATGATGGCGGTAGATACGCAAACCGGTGAAATCATCACGCCGGACGAAGTCCATCACAGAATTAAGTCGCAGCATCCTTATAAGGCTTGGCTCAAGAATAATATTGTTCGGTTGAAGTCAGGACTGACTGAGCAGGAAGAAACGGTGTCGCTAAATTCAGCTTCACTAAAAATCTACCAAAAACTTTTTCAGGTCACTAATGAAGAAATTTCTGATGTGATTCGGGTTTTGGCGGAGTCTGCGCAAGAAGCGACAGGCTCCATGGGGGATGATACCCCGATGGCAGTGCTCTCGATGCGTCATCGCATGTTGAGCGATTACTTTCGTCAACAATTCGCTCAAGTAACCAACCCTCCAATAGACCCATTGCGTGAGCAGATTGTGATGTCTCTGGAGACCTACTTCGGAACCGAATCGAGTTTGTTTGAACCTAATGAGCGTATGGCGAAGTCCATTGTTGTCGACTCGCCAGTACTCTCTACAGGAAAGTTCGTTAAGCTCACAAATAGCGATGATCCCAGCTTCAAAAGCCGAATCATCGATATCACTTATGGTACCTCTGAAAATCTTAGGGATCGCGTTAAACAAGTTTGTGATGAAGCGGAAGAAGCCGTTCGTGATGGCATTCGAATTATCGTATTGTCTGATCGAGGCATCGCCAAAGACCGCCTGCCGGTTCAGGCGCTACTGGCAACGGGTGCCGTTCATCATCGGCTAGTTGAGTCTGGCTTACGTTGCAATGCTAACCTGGTTGTCGATACGGCCACAGCACGAGATTCGCATCAGTTCGCAGTACTTATCGGTTATGGCGCTACGGCAATCCACCCATATTTAGCGTACGAAACCATTAACGAGATGGTGCGTGATGGAAAGTCTCGGGGCGATTTGACTGTGTTATTGCGTCAATACAGAAAAGGCGTCAATAAAGGCTTGTATAAGATCATCTCCAAAATGGGTATCTCGACAATTCATAGTTATCGCGGTGCACAACTGTTTGAAGCCGTTGGCTTATCCAGAGAGGTAGTTGATCTGTGTTTTACGGGCACTACGAGCCGTATTCAAGGCTCTTCATTTGAACATTTAGAAAATGACCAACGCGTACTGAATATTTTTGCTTGGGATGCCAAAACGGGGTTGGAGCAGGGTGGTTTACTCAAGTTTATTCACGGTGGTGAGTATCACGCGTACAACCCGGACGTGGTACGCACCATGCACGCTGCAGTCGAAAGTGGTGATTATGATCTGTACAAGGATTACGCCGATACCGTTAATTTGCGTAAACCGATGGTGTTGCGAGACCTTTTGAAGCTCCGAGACGATATAGAGCCGGTTAACCTAGATGCAGTAGAGCCTTGGGAAGACATTGTTCTTAGATTTGATAGTGCAGGCATGTCATTGGGAGCTCTCTCGCCTGAGGCTCATGAGTCTCTAGCGGAAGCAATGAACACGCTCGGTGGCCGATCCAACTCTGGTGAGGGTGGTGAAGACGTAGCTCGCTACGGCACCCTTAAGATGTCGAAGATCAAGCAGGTTGCGTCTGGGAGGTTTGGTGTAACGCCAAACTACTTGGTCAACGCTGAAGTATTGCAAATCAAGGTGGCGCAGGGCGCAAAACCGGGCGAAGGAGGACAGCTTCCTGGTCACAAAGTGAACGATCTAATCGCTCGATTACGATACTCAAGACCAGGTGTTGCACTCATTTCACCGCCTCCACACCACGATATCTATTCTATTGAGGACTTGGCTCAGCTTATCTACGACTTAAAGCAAGTCAATCCTGACGCCTTGGTTTCAGTTAAGCTAGTGGCTGAAGCCGGCGTCGGCACAATCGCGGCGGGTGTGGCCAAAGCCTACGCAGACCTGATTACGATTTCTGGCTATGACGGTGGAACCGGTGCTAGTCCTCTCACATCCGTTAGATATGCGGGATCTCCATGGGAGCTAGGGCTTACAGAGGCACACCAAACGCTAAGAGCCAATGACCTTAGAGATAAAGTCAGACTGCAAACTGATGGTGGGTTAAAGACGGGGCTAGACGTAATTAAGGCGGCCATACTTGGTGCTGAGAGTTTTGGTTTTGGTACCGGCCCTATGGTGGCTCTAGGATGTAAATATTTGCGGATCTGTCACCTGAACAACTGCGCGACTGGTGTGGCAACTCAGCATAATGTGCTGCGTCAAAAGCACTATGTGGGTACGGTAGAGAGAGCCGTGAATTACTTTAAGTTTATTGCCATGGAGACACGAGAGTGGATGGCAAAGCTTGGTGTTAATAAGCTAACTGATCTCATTGGCCGGACCGACTTGCTTGAGGTTATTGAAGGCGAGACAGATAAACAACAGAGTTTAGATCTCAGTGAGATTCTTGCTACGAACTACGTCGATGCCAGCAAGCCTCAGTACTGCATAGAGCCAAAAAATGAGCCCTTCGACAAAGGCGAGTTGGCTGAGACGATGGTGGCGGAAATATTACCCTCTATCCAAGCTAAGTCTGGTGGTGAATTTAGCTATGAGGTGAAGAATATCAATCGGTCAATTGGTGCACGCCTCTCCGGGGAAATTGCTAAAGCTCATGGCGAGGACGGCCTAGAAGATGCTCCGATCACGCTTAATCTGAAAGGAACTGCAGGTCAGAGTTTTGCCGTTTGGAACGCCAAAGGCCTAAACATCAATTTGGAAGGCGATGCCAATGACTACGTCGCTAAAGGTATGTCCGGTGGTACCGTGGCGATTTACCCAGCGCAAGGTACTAATTTTGTGGCGGCGGATTCCACAATCATAGGAAATACCTGCCTTTATGGTGCAACCGGGGGTGAACTGTTAGCCGCGGGTAAAGCCGGAGAACGATTTGCCGTTAGGAATTCGGGTGCCTTTGCTGTTGTAGAAGGACTCGGAGACCACGGCTGCGAGTATATGACTGGCGGCGCGGTTTGTGTTTTAGGTGAAACTGGTGTCAACTTTGGCGCAGGCATGACGGGTGGTGTGGCGTTCGTTTTGGATGAGGATCGTCGATTTATTGACAGATACAATCATGAACTGATTGATACCTACCGCTTAATGCCAGAGGCAATGGAGTCTTATGCATTGTTTTTGCAAGATATGATCGAAAGACATGTAGCAGCTACCGGCAGTGTTCGCGGCGCCGAGATCCTTGAGGACTTTGCCGATTATCTGCCGAGTTTTTGGATGATTAAGCCTAAGGCTAGCGATCTTGAAACTTTAATCGATTCACTCAGAGCGGCTGCATAGCGCCAGAAGCAAAAGGTTCAATAATGAGTAATGATTTTCAATTTTTAGATTTGCCAAGACAGGATCCTGAAAAGGTTCCAGCTCAACAGCGAAGTAAAGAATTTAAAGAAATATACGGCGAGTACGACGCAGAACAAGCTTCAGCGCAAGCGGAACGCTGCTTGGGTTGTGGAAATCCATATTGTGAGTGGAAGTGCCCTGTGCATAACTACATTCCAAATTGGCTAAAGTTAGTCTCGGAAGGACATTTGTTTGAAGCCGCCGAGCTTTCTCACAAAACGAACTCTCTTCCGGAAGTTTGTGGGCGTATTTGCCCACAAGATCGACTCTGTGAGGGAGCATGTACTCTTAACGACGGATTTGGTGCTGTCACCATTGGCTCAGTTGAAAAGTACATCACCGACGAGGCGCTGAAGCAAGGTTGGCGACCGGACATGTCAGACCGAGTGTGGACGGATAAAAAGGTTGCCATTGTAGGCGCAGGTCCAGCAGGGCTGGGTTGTGCGGACATTCTAGTCCGCAACGGTGTCAAGCCAATCGTATTTGACAGATACCCTGAGATTGGAGGCCTGTTAACCTTTGGAATTCCACCATTCAAACTTGAGAAAGAGGTTGTTAAAACACGCCGAATGATCATGGAAGAAATGGGAGTAGAGTTTCGTCTGGGCGTGGAAATCGGTAAAGACATCGAATTCCAAACTCTGTTGGACGACTATGATGCGATTTTCCTTGGCATGGGTACCTATACCTACATGAAAGGTGGGTTTGCTGGTGAAGACTTTAACGGTGTGTACGAAGCGCTACCATTTTTGGTATCCAATATTAACCGTTTGATGGACTTCGAAGAGAGTCCTGAAGACTTTATCGACATGCAGGGTAAAAAGGTAGTCGTACTCGGTGGTGGTGATACCGCGATGGATTGTGTAAGAACCTCGGTTCGACAGGGTGCGACTTCAGTTAAATGCGCCTATCGTCGCGATGAAGAAAACATGCCTGGTTCGATGCGAGAGGTGGCCAACGCTAAAGAGGAGGGCGTGGAATTTTTATGGAACCGTCAGCCGATCGAAATCATTGGCGATGAGGGTGTGGTTACTGGGGTTAAGTTAGCAACTACCCAGTTAGGAGAGCCCGATGAGCGTGGCCGTCGTCGTCCGGAAGTCGTACCTGGTTCAGAGGAAATTATAGATGCCGATAGTGTCGTAATCGCTTTCGGTTTTAGACCCAGTCCCGCAGCTTGGTTCGATCAATTCAATATACAAATTAATGATTGGGGTGGTGTGCAAACGAGCTCAGACCTGTCCAAAAAGTTCCAAACCACAAATCCAAAGGTATTCGCTGGCGGAGATATGGTGCGTGGATCAGATCTGGTTGTGACTGCAGTCTTCGAGGGTCGAGAAGCCGCCGAAGGTATTATCAATTACCTCAATATACAGTAGAGATCTCTAGAGTTTATCTACCATCCAAAAAGCCGCTCTATCGAGCGGCTTTTTTATTTTATTTCCACACAGTCCACCCTAAGCTCGCGGTATAATTTGGACATGAAAGACATGCAAAATGATTTATATCTTCGCACCCTGCGTGGGGAGAAAGTAGAACGAACACCAATTTGGGTCATGCGCCAGGCCGGGCGTTATTTGCCTGAGTACAGAGCGACACGAAAACAAGCAGGTGATTTCCTAACGTTATGTAAGACTCCCGAGCTTGCCTGCGAAGTTACCATGCAACCAATTGATCGATTTGGCTTAGATGCCGCGATCCTTTTTTCGGATATTTTGACCATTCCAGATGCAATGGGGCTAGAGCTTGTTTTAGAAGAGGGAGTAGGTCCTGTCTTTAATAAACCCGTTCGTAGCGAAGCCGATATTGATGCGCTGGGTGTGCCCGACGCTGAGGCAGACCTGGGATACGTGATGGACGCGGTTAGAGTGATTCGCAAAGAGCTGAATGGCCGTGTGCCATTAATCGGATTCACCGGGAGCCCTTGGACACTCGCAAGCTACATGGTTGAAGGTTCGGGCAGCAAAGAGTTTCGCCGAATCAAAGGCCTAATGTACGACAACCCTCAGGCAGCTAATAAGCTTCTGCAAATTGTTACCGACTCCGTGATCCAGTATTTGAAGGCGCAGGTGGCCGCAGGTGCGCAGTCTCTAATGGTTTTCGATACGTGGGGAGGAATGTTGTCTACTGAGAACTACCACACTTTCTCGCTGAGTTACATGTCACAAATCGTAGCTGCGATTAAGTCAGACCCAACCACTAAAGAAACGCCTATTGTGCTTTTTACCAAGGGTGGTGGGCAATGGCTTGAGTCAATGGCGGACACCGGTTGTGATGGATTAGGTTTGGATTGGACAATGGATATTGCCGCTGCCAAAGCACGGGTGGGCGATAGAGTAGTTTTGCAAGGCAATATGGATCCAGTGGTAATGAACAGCAATGAGAACGTTGTTCGCGAGCATGCTACCAAGGTTCTTTCTGGTTACGGAGTTCATCAGCCTGGAGACAAAGGCCATATTTTTAATCTAGGTCACGGTATTCAACCTCACGCTAAGCCTGAAAATATGGCGGCTTTAGTCGAGACTGTCCAAACTACAAGTGGCGGTTTTCATCGTTAATTTGACGGTTGAATGATTACTCTCGCTGTTTATTTCGGCGAAGACTTTTGCTGAACAATGACTAACTGCGCAACATCAATATGATAAATTTCAGTCGTTTAGAGCCCGAAATATTTATTGGTAGTGCGCCACAAAGTAGTGTAGATGTGGCGCGTCTGAAACAAATGCGAATATCGGCGGTGCTGTCTTTACAGAGTGATGCGGATTTCAAAAGTCATCGTATCGACTGGAAAAAGCTCAAGGCGGCCTACGCATATAACGATATTGTGATCGAGCGATTTCCGGTTATTGATTTCGATGAGCGCGACCTTGGGCAAAAGCTTCCTGACCCTGTGCATTCATTGAACGCTCTCCTTTCGGTTGGACATCGAGTCTACGTCCATTGTAACGCCGGAATATGCCGAGCCCCAGCAACGGTCTTAACGTATCTTTGTCACTACCGTGGTTTGAAAGTGGACGAGGGATTAACGTATCTTCGCGAGGCGAGACCCCAAGTCCACCCGTATTTATCAGCCGTTGAGACTGCGCTCGAGGCCTTAGCTGACGAAGGCGAGACCTAGGTTAGTCAATCAAACCATGCCTGCACGTTCTAAGGCAGACCTCGCGGCAGCTCGCGAATACAAATCGTCGCGATAATTCAATAAAGGTGTTGGTACGTCAAACTTGAATCGATCAGCCCAATTGATGGTCTGAGCTACCAGGATATCGGCGAATGAAAACTCTGAGCCCAGAGCATAGCCAGAATCTACAGAGGGCTTTTCTCCTAGACTCACAAGTTTGGTCATTGCATTAATGGCTTTGTTAAATTCCCATTTAGCGGTATCCAGCACTTTTGGCACGCGGTGCTCTTCTGGAATCGCGAACTTGTGTTTTCCAGTTGTCCACAAGGGTTGTTCTAATTCAGCAAGCACAAAAAAAGCGAGCTCTTGGTATTTTGCGCCCTCTCTTCCGCCAATGGGGATAAATTTTTTAGCGGCTAAGTCGTTGATGTAAGCCAGTATTGCAGCGCTTTCGGTTAATACAAAATCATCATGTACTAGAGTCGGCACTTTCCCCTGGATATTCAAACCCAAATACGTAGGAGATTTTGCTCCACCTTCTTTGGTTGAACTGAGTTCAAGGTTAACGTAGTCGTAGTCAAGGTTGGCCTCTTCAAGCGCCCATAAGCATCTAAAAGAGCGGGATGGGCCAAGTCCATATAGTGTTAGAGACATCAAATTACTCCAATAAGTCGTTTTCAGTTAGAAAATCTAGAATCAGATCACGTACCAGCGGTTGTGTGATCTCTGTAGGATGTAGGCCGTCCTCCTGAATATAACCCGGAGCCTCTACGAAGCTAGGTTGGTATAGATCGATCAGGGGAATGTCGTACTCTTTCGCCAACTCATCGTAAACCGATCTAAATTGGTCAATGTATCTTGGGCCATAGGTGGGAGGTAAAGAAATTTTAGCTAATGCAATCTCAGCGCCACTTGCTACAATGGCGTCGATCATTGCTTGCAAGTTCTTTTTTAACAACTTGGTTGAGTATCCTCGAAGGCCATCGTTCGCTCCTAATTCAAGAAAAACAAGCTCTGGCTTTAGCTCCTCCAGTGTCAGCTTCAGTCTCGCTAGACCGCCACCAGAGGTCTCTCCTGAAATACTGGCGTTGGATACTTGATGCGACTCGGATAAGGTTTCTGCCAGTAGATTTACCCAGCCCTTTTCTTCATCCATGCCATAGGCCGCACTTAAGCTGTCGCCATATATGAGAATGTGTTTCGCATTGGCCGGTGATGTCAGGGCCAGCAGGGTTGAAAAAAGCAATCCGACCACCAATAGACTTTTATGTGTGGACCGCCTAAACACAGAGTTCAGTATCATTGGGATATTGCTCATAAGTATTCATCTTAGATTCGTCTATGTTACAGCTTATGGGGTTATTTATTTGTAGTCCAAGTTTTCTTTCAAACCATACCGATTTAAGCCAGAACACACTAAACCCAAAAGCTGATTTCAACCCTCCTCAAAAATTATGTCCGAAACAATCCTAAGAGTCGACTCTGTCACCAAGTCAGTCAAAACTGCCGATCAAGAACTCACCATCCTCAGGGACGTGTCCTTCGACCTCAATAGTAGTGAGAGTTTAGCTATCGTCGGGCCCTCGGGTGCAGGTAAATCTACTCTGCTAGGGCTTTTAGCGGGATTGGATGAGCCCACGTCTGGAGAAATCTGGCTGGGAGACAGCAAGATCACAGACCTTGATGAGGAAGGTAGGGCCAAAGTTCGAGCTGACATGGTTGGATTCGTGTTCCAAACCTTTCAGTTACTGGGAAGTTTAACCGCCCTGGAGAATGTTGCACTACCCATGGAACTGGCGGGTCAGAGAAATGCTCAAGACCGTGCCAGCGAGTACTTATCTAAGGTCGGCTTAGGCGAGCGTTTGACGCATTACCCAAAACAACTCTCCGGCGGCGAGCAGCAGCGAGTTGCGGTTGCCAGAGCATTCGCTTGTTCACCCAAGCTCCTCTTTGCTGATGAGCCAACTGGAAACTTGGACCAAGCCACCGGAGCGAAGGTTTCGGACTTATTGTTCGAGCTGAATGAACAGTCACAGACGACCTTGATACTGGTGACGCACGAACAAAGGCTGGCGGATCGTTGTCAGCGCGTCATTACGATTGATGGGGGCCGAATGACCAACGATTCAGCTGTCCCGGTGGCAGACCAATCCCAGCGAGCAATAGCATGAGTTTGGTAGACGTTAAACTGCTTTATCGAGATTGGCGCGGCGGTCAGCTCAACTTAGTCATTTCGGCCTTGGTATTGGCAGTGACGGTAGTCACCGCCGTGAGTCTGTTTGCAGATAGAGTAGAGCGAGGAATACTACAACAAATCAGTCAGTTTCTAGCTTCAGACCTCGCTATTCGAGGCGGAATCGAAATTGATGATGCCTATCGAATAAAGGCTGAAGAGCTGAATTTGGAAACCGCAAATACTGCAAGCTTTCGCTCCATGGTATTTGCTGACGATAACAATCATTTGGCGGCAGTAAAAGCCGTAGAAAGTAGCTACCCTCTCCGGGGCTTGATAGAGGTGACTCCGGACATCAATGCGGCTCAGGTGGATGCCTTATCAAATGGGCCAGCCTCCGGGGAGGCATGGGTTGAACCTCGGCTGCTCAACCTTCTGGATATTTCACTGGGTGACGAAATCGAAGTAGGTTATCTGACACTCAAGGTAACGCGCCTGATTGTGAATGAGCCAGACCGCGGAACCGGTTTTGGTGGTGCGGGCGCTCGCGTCATGATCTCTGAGCTTGATTTGGCTGACAGTAAACTAATCCGACCCGGAAGTCGCGTGACTTATCGGATGCTCATGGCTGGCGATGAGGATGCCATAACACAGTACGCTGAGTGGTTTGAGCAGAAAGACAAAGAACAATCTGAAGATCTAACCGTTCCTCACTATCGACTGTTGACGCCGCAAGGCGCTGAACAACAGTTAGGTGAGACCTTTGATCGAGGACGAGCATTTTTGCTCTTGAGTGGCACCATTGGCGTGCTCTTAGCAGGATTGGCGATGGCGCTTGCCGCGCATAGATATGCCAACCGACTGACAGATCAAGTTGCTCTGATGAAAGCTTGGGGGCAGGGCCGTGGCTCGGTTCGTCGAAGCCAATTCATTAGGCTGTCGTTGATTGCTCTAGTTTCAACCTCTATCGGCATCGCATTGGGGTGGTTTGCGCACTATCTTTTGCTAGAGGTTGCCAAGGGATTACTGAACGTTGAACTGCCTGCTCCCAGCTGGCGTCCATGGATAGTCGCTTCTCTAACTGGCGTTATTTGTGTCTTGGGCTTTGCTTTGCCTGCAATGTGGCATCTGCCAGCCATAGCACCATTAAAAGTACTGCGGCGAGATCTGCCGACGTCGCTAGTCAGCCAAGGAAGCCGGCTTTGGATTGGAATTACGGCTTTGTTCCTGCTAACAACTTGGTACAGCGGTAGTGTTGTTACGGCGGTCTTATTTTTGGTTGCTTTGTTTGTGCTATTCGCTGTTTGCGCGTTAATTGCACTTCAATTTCTACGACTGGTTAAGGGCTTGGGCGCTTGGCAGGGCAGCTATGCACGCCTTGGTTTGGCCAACCTATGGAGACGACGTGGACAGACGATGGTGCAATTGGTCGGGTTTGCAACGACCTTGATGTTGCTGTTAGTTGTGACTGGAATGCGTACCAACCTGATCGCTGAATGGGAAGCTCAGCTTCCCGATGACACGCCAAGCCATTTTCTTTTCAATGTGGCTGATAGTGAGGTACAACAAGTTCGCGCCTTGTTGGAAGAAGACAAATTGCAGACTACAGAGTGGTATCCCATGGTCCGCGGTCGACTTGTTGAAATCAATGGTGAGACCATTAGCCGAGAGAGATTGGCTCAGTCGGGTGGTTTGGCGCGCGAGGTGAATTTGACACAGACCATGAATTTGCCTGAATCCAACAAGATACTATCTGGCAGCTGGTGGAACGAGGTGCCAGAATTTCCAGAATTTTCCATGGAAGAGGAGGTTGCTACTGAGCTCGGAGTAAATCTTGGAGATATCATCACTTACAGTGTCGGCGGCTTAAAATTTGAGGCAAAACTGAGCAGCCTGAGATCGGTTAACTGGCAAAGTATGAACCCCAACTTCTATATTATCTTCTCTCCGGGTGCCTTGGATAAATACGCGCCAAATTGGGTTACCGCCGTAAAAGCGGGTGATTTGGTCCGGAATAAAGGTGATGAGCTGACCAAGCAAGCTCCATTTGTGGGCAAAATGGTACAGCAGTTCCCAACCGCCATCGTGCTTGAATTGACAGACGTCGTTTCCCGCATTCGGGACGTCATTAATCGTGTCACGCAAGGTCTAGAGTTGATTCTTTTGTTGGTTTTAGCTTGTGGGGCCATGGTTTTATTTGCATCAATTGGCGTATCATTTGATGAGCGATTGCGAGAAAACGCCATTTTGCGTACTTTAGGTAGCTCCAAGAAAATAATATTGGGCGCCTTGACGGTTGAGTATGCCGCACTTGGTTTCGTATCAGGTCTAATAGCGAGTGCCGGTGCGGAAACCATATTGTATTTTGTACAAACGCGTGTGTTTGAGTTAGACGCGCAGCTCCACCCTTCTTTGTGGCTACTTGGCATAGTTTCCGGAATCGCACTCATTACGGCGTTGGGCTTACTCAGAAGCCGAGAGATCATCTCAGTTCCTCCATTGGAGTCGTTGCGTCGTTTAGCTTAATAGTTACAACGGGAGGTAGTATGGCCATAAAACCATTTATGAGCCTCATCGCAATGACCACTAGTCTTGTCATCAGCCAAGCGTCACTCGCTCAGCTGAACTCGACAGTGATTGGTGGAGGCTCTTTAGCAAGAGAGTGTTTTCAAAAGTCTCAGTCCGCTACTCTGACAGGGTCCGGCAGTCGCATCGATATAGAAGTGTGTGATCAAGCTATTTTCAAGGGATCATTGAATAAGCGAGAGCTGGCCTCAACGTACGCTAACAGAGGCATCATTTACGCTTCAATGCAGGACTATAAAGCGGCCTATAAGGACTATAACAAGGCCATTGAACTGGAAGAAGATCTGCCAGAGGCCTATATAAATCGGGGTAACCTTTGGCTTACCTTACAAGAGTTTCAACGTGCAGTTGACGATTACGATCGTGCCATCGAGATCGGCTCTCCAAGTCAGCCGGTGGCGAAGTTAAATAGAGGGCTAGCCTACGAGTATCTAGGTAATCTAGAGTCTGCCGAAGCTGACTATCAAGCCGCGCTTGAGTTGAAAGAAGATTGGAACGCCGCGCAGGATAAACTTAAGCGAGTTCAAAGAAAGCTTAGAGCTAAGGCTCAAGATCAACCATAACGAGACTGAATTGAAGGACGAAGCAATTAGAGCTACCCGAAACTGGGTAGAGACGATCATTATTGGTCTTAACCTTTGCCCTTTTGCCAAAGCTGACTGGGTCAGGAGTAGAGTTCGGATAAGCGTGAGTGAAGCGACAGAACTGGAGAAGATAGCCGAGCAAATATTGACTGAGTTGAGCATCTTGAACGCTGACAATCAGATAGAGACGACACTTTTAGTTCTGCCAACTTGGCAGGTTGGCTTTGATGTGTTTAACCAAACTCAGGACTTTTTGGATGCCTTAATAGATGAGTTTGGATGGCGTGGGGTATTTCAGCTTGTCGGATTTCATCCTGATTACCAATTTGCTGAAACGGATAGGCAAGACGTTGAGAATTACACGAATCGGGCACCGTATGTCACTTTACATATCCTCAGAGAGCAGAGCGTAGAGAAAGTTGTAAAGCGCCACCCCAATACAGAGCTTATTCCTAATCAAAATATTCGGAAACTTAATGAGATTGGGCACCAGGAAATGCGACGCCGACTTGAGGCCTGTTATGAGTGACGGCCGGAGCTTTGGCCTGTGGACGCTGGTTGCCCTTGTTGTTGGAAATGCAATTGGGGCAGGAATTTACACAACTTCAGGGTTTTCCCTTTCCGATTTGGGGGCTCCCCATTGGGTGCTCATGGCCTGGTTTGTTGCCGGCTTGATTGCACTATGCGGAGCGGTTTCGTATGGCATGCTGGCAGCACAGGTAACTGAGTCAGGAGGTGAATATCTATATCTTTCGCGTTCAATTCACCCGGTGGCAGGATTTATCGCAGGTTGGATTTCGCTTCTAGCCGGGTTTCCAGGCGCGATCGCTTTCGCCGCTTCCGCTCTGGAATCGTATATGCGAAATGCCATAGATCTCTCGATACTCCCTCCAGATCTATTGGCTGTCGGTGTGATAGTTTTTGCCGGCTTGATACACGCTTTCAAAGTAAAATTCGGCGCGTCTGCCCATGAGTGGATTGTGGCTTTAATGTTGATGGTTCTTGGCGTGGTTGTCCTTTGGGGCGCAGTACATTTCTTAGGTCGTCCAGATAACCTCGTAAACTCGCATGTTCAAGCCCCCTTTAGTTGGCTAGCTTTTGCGAATAGCTTGGTTTGGATTTCGCTCAGTTATTCCGGTTTTAACGCCGCCGCCTACGTTGCCGGTGAAGTTAAAAGTCCAGAAACTACAATCATGAGAGGCATGCTAATAGGCACACTGATTACGATGTTGTTGTGTGTGGCTATCAATGGTTTGATGTTATATGGCGTGCCACAGGAATTAATCCAGGGCAAACCTCAAGTTGCTGCCATCTCGGCTGAGTTCCTATTAGGGCAAACTGGTCGGCGATTTATTGAACTTGTGATTGCCCTTTCGCTACTTACATCAATAACAGCAATGGTGCTCGCCGGCCCTAGAGTGTATGCAAAGATGGCTGAAGACGGTGCGTTGCCCGCGGTTTTTAAGTGTCAGCAGGATGTGCCGCCCCGAGCTGCCATCCTTTTGCAAGTTGCGATAGCGATCTTGTTGGTATTGATATCAGACCTTCAAGGCTTGTTATCTTATCTCGGACTGACTTTATCCTTGTGTTTGGCTCTAGCGGTATCGAGTTTATTTGTGCGTCACTGGCGTTTTGGGGAGTGCCCAAATTCATTTTGGTATCCCATGGCACCGCTGATTTTTGTGCTAAGCACCGTTCTGTTTGGCGCTTTGTCATCAATCGCTGAACCCAAAAAATTGATGGTGGTAGTTCCAACAATATTGGCGGGTGTCATTGCTTATTGGGTATCGAAAAAAGTGAGGGAGACTCGTGGACACGCTATTTAAAAGTAAACTCTGGTGCGTAACTGTGCTCATCCTGTTTCTGACAGGCTGCAGTACTTTGATAACACCGTTGATTACACCGAAGGTTAACAATGAGGTGATGACACTTAAATCTGGGTCGTATGGTCTGGATAAGTCACACGCTACCGTCCTGTTCAAAGTACAACATTTGGGGCTTTCCACCTACGTGGGACGCTTCAATCAGTTTGATGCTAGCCTAGACTTCGACCCTCAGCAAATCGAGGCTGCCAAATTGGATGCGATAATCGAAATCGATTCCTTGGATATAAATGATCCTGATTTGAAGGATGATTTGATGAGTGGAACTTGGTTTGCGCAAAAGCGTTATCCACAAGCGCGATTTTCTACAAAGTCAGTACGCCCTATCTCGACTTCCAGATTTGAATTTACAGGAGAATTGGACTGGCGTGGCGTACGCAAGCCCATATCCATGATTGTTGAGTTTCACGGCGGAGCGGACAACATACTTACCGGAAAATACACACTTGGCTTTTCAGCCAAGGGTTCTTTCAAACGCTCAGAGTTTGGAATGGATGAGTTTATACCCTTAGTGGGCGATGAAGTCTCTATCGAGGCGTATGCAGAATTTCAACGCAACTGACTACGAAACTAGCGATTCAATACCGTAGCAAAAATAGTAATCAGCAAGTTTGTTAGTTTCTCTAAGGCTTTTAATTTGCCCGGTTTTCAAACAAATAGTGCGCCACCATCCATTCTGTACCTTCTCTGAGGCCAAACAACTCAGCGCACGCCATATAAAACAGACGCCAGCGATGAAACCATCGATAAGCTTGCTCTTCGCCGTAGGCTGTTTTAAAAGACTCCATGATGAGAGCCTTGTTTTGATCCGTCTTCTCAAGCCAATGATTACATGTTTTTTCATAGTGTTGACCGTTAACTAACCAACGAGTTTGTAAGGTCAAGTGTTCTTGGAAATGCAGGAGAGTGTCTATGGAAGGCATGAGGCCGCCGGTAAAAAAGTACTTCGACATCCAGTCTTCAGCCCCCTTGACCTCGAAAGGATACATAAGGTTTCGATGCGCGAAAATATGCACAAACAATTTGCCTTCCGGTTTTAACCAAGCTGACACTCTTTTAAGCAGGTTTCGGTAGTTGCGCATATGTTCAAACATTTCAATCGAAACTGCTCGATCAAATTGCTGAGATTCTAGGTTTAGTTCATTGACGTCACGGGTAATTACGGTGACGTTATGAAACCCAGACGCTTTACATCGATCATCGATATGCTGTTTCTGTGTGCGTGAATTTGAGACCGCGGTTATTTTTGCATCTGGAAAGTTTTCCGCCATCCAGAGCGTTAATGATCCCCAGCCACACCCAAGCTCCAGTATTGCTTGGCCATCGCGTAACTCAGCTCTTTCACCGTATTTGCTCAACATTGAGTTCTCAGCTTCGTCCAGGGTCGCACCTGGATGGTCATAGTATGCGCAACTGTATTTTAGTCTTTGGCCCAAAGAGGCTAGGTAAAATTCGGTAGGTACCTCATAGTGTTGTTCGTTAGCGGCGTCGGTTTCTATGGCGATTGGACTTTCTCGAAGAGACTCAATCAATTTTTGAAACTGTTGTTGTTGAAGTTCGGGATCGTCAATGAACTCATTCTTAAGTCGAGTTCGGCACAGTCGACGAATGCCGAGTCTGATTAAAGTGTCTGGTATTTTTCCTTGCTCTGCCCAATCAATGAGCTTGTCTGCAAAAATCAGAGCGGAGTTGGATGACTCCTTTGAGTGATTCGCTGCCTGGATTGATGACGCCATTTGAGACTCCGTTTCGAATTGTGAGCTGACTACAGTCTACCAACCCAATAATGAAATTCTTTATAAGCTTTATAGACTAGACGCGATACTTCGCTATAGTCTGTGTTCGACTTAATTGACAAAAAGCTTGGTATGAAATTTAAATTTGCATCGATCACTTTTGCCTTCAGCGCGCTGCTTACCGCGCCGATGTTTGCGCTTGCTTGGGGTGAACGAGGACATGACATAGTAACCCGTGTGGCTGTACAGCATATGCGAGCCCTCAGTGATGGCGATGCTCAGCTCATGCAACCATTTGTACTGCGTGATCATATGCTCGCCCACCTCTCTAACGCACCGGATATTGTGTGGCGGGCTGAGTACATGAGTGAGGAATCTAGAAAGGCAAATTCTCCAACTCATTATATAAACGTCGAGAAAGTGCTTGATGGAGTGAAGCGATGGGATGACTTACCCGCCAATTTCAAGGAGTTTCGAGCTCTGGCCAAATCGAAGGAGATGGAAACAACGGACGTAGGCACTGCGCCCTGGAGGGTTTTACAGCTGTATAAGCTAATTGTTGAAGAGCTAAAGGATGTTGATGCCAAACCCAAGCATTTAAAGGAGCAACACATAAATCAAGCACTGACATATGCAGGCTTGATGGCGCACTTTGTCGGAGACTTAGCAAATCCCCATCACACCAGCTCCAACTACGATGGGCAATTTACTGGAAACAAAGGCTTGCATGCTTACTTTGAATCCAAAGTGGTTGCCGAATTGTCTTTTGAGCTACCTCAAAAAGTATTACTCAAAGCCGACGAGCGTCGTTTATGGCTTCGCGAATACTCACGAAAAGAACGGGCAGAAATACTTAACGATCCTCAAAAATTAGTTTGGGCACTGGTTGCTAATAGTAATCAAGAAGTTGATCGCCTAACGCGATTGGATAACCGATTCTCGATAATCAAAAAATCTTCTCTTGATCCAGAAAACAGAGAGGACGCACAGAGAAAGCCCGCGGCTAAAGTTGCTCATCGGTATGAACGGTTTGCGGTTAAGCGCCTAGCAATTGGAGTAGACGCTTTAGCAAGGCTGTGGCAAATGGCATGGCAAGATGCTGGGAAACCTGACATGTCCGATTTTAGAAGTTACTATTATCCAGTCCAACCTCCATTTATTACGCCATCTTATATAGAGTTTAATTAGCCCATGAAAATAATCGTAATCTCCCTGGTTTCTTTAGTTCTGTTTTCAAGTAAGTTGTTTGCTCAAGAGACCAGCGTTAAACCGAAACCTTTGTCTGAATACAGGTCCTCAGCGGAGTTGGTGCAGGCACTACCGGAATCAGCTTGGAGAAGTTTAAGCCCAGAAAGAACCATCGTAATGGAACTTGAATCAGGCAATGTAATCATCGAGTTGGCACCTGAGTTTGCACCAAAACACGTTGAGAATATAAAAACGCTGGTCTCCGAGAATTACTTTGATGGTACGGCGGTGATTCGTTCTCAAGACAATTACGTTGCCCAATGGGGAGACACAACAGACGTGTCTGTCGAGGGCGCCGAACCTAAATCCTTAGGCAATGCTAAAGCAAACGTGGAAGTTGAATTTTTTCGATCACCCAAGGAGATCAGTTTTAGTAAAATTAACAGTCGTGATGCCTATGCTGATCATGTGGGTTTTACTGGTGGAATGCCAACCGCCAGTGATGGATCAAAAGCTTGGCTAGCGCACTGTTATGGTATGGTTGGCGTTTCCCGTGGGATGGGGACTGACAGCGGCAATGGCTCCGGGCTTTATGCGGTGACTGGCCATTCACCTCGGCACTTGGATTTAAATGTCACCCTAGTTGGGAAGGTATGGAAGGGTATTGAACATCTTTCCAGCTTACCCCGCGGCACTGGCCCGCTGGGTTTTTTTGAAGAACCATCGCAATACGTATCCATTAAGTCGATCCGATTTCTAAACGAGGAAGAGACACTCAAGGTCATGCGTACAGATACGCCAGAATTCAGCCGGTTTGTTGAACTTAGAACGACACGCAATGAAGACTGGTTTATTGAGCCAACGGGAAAGATTGAGCTATGTAACGTGTGGGTGCCAGTACAGGGTTAGGCCGTTCTTTTGGCTAGTTCAAGCCTCAAATTTCTCTCTGAAGTTTTCCCGGTCATAGGCTGACTGACCATTAAAAAACACTATCGGTCTCGGCTCAGTAGAGTCTTGGGGATGTTGCGTTGAACCATTCCCTCGATAATGATGGTGGGCTTTGTTTCTTTGATTAACTGCTCGAGTTCTTCATGCGGCAGTCCCTCATAGGCCATGTATAGCGTGTCTACATTCTCACCAAGAAACGGATAGAGATTAGCGGTGAAGGAATCGCCTAAATATAATAGGGTATGCGTTCCCTTGCCGCAGTAGACTTTGCTAAGGCCTCGCCTTAACTCTTTTACATTTTTTCTCTTCACGCAGTCGGGAACATTGGTGGCAGGTTCAGTCGATTTGAGGGTGTCGTTCAAGCCAAGGTAGTTAGCTACATCACCCCCAACTTTCTGTTTACTGGTAAAGCTGTGTGGTGATGCTAAAACCGTCAGGTTGTTGCGTATATTAATCTCCTCGAGAATGGCTGAGCTAGCAAGATAGGCTCCCAAGGAGTTCCAGTGAGTATCATTTCGATAGTAAATTGGCGTGCTTTGATTTGCCTTTGCTGTTGCTAAAAAACTAGTCATATCAAAGTAAGCGGATTTTGCTAAAGGGGTTAACCGATTCTCAAAGTATCTGAGGCTGGTATCGAATTCAGCCCAGCGATATTTGGCAGGCAAGAACTCTGGGTAAACCATCATCTTGTTGGGAATAATGGTGAACAAGTATGGTATGCCATGCTCATTCATCCTTCTCGTGCGTTCGGCAAAATAGTTCGCACGACGTTCGAGATTAGTCCTTAGTTCGCCCCGGTCAATTCCAGCTAGTGTCAATGGATCGGTGGTTTTATAGAAGTTCCAGTTTGCGGTCCCGATGATGACTCGGTCAGTTGATGCTTCACCGATAGTGATCATCAGACGATTGTGAGCGGATATCATGAGTTCTCGAAAGCCAAAATGATCATCGACATAGGCACTCACCCCGGCAAAATACTCAGCCAGTGAGCCCGACTGGTGAAGGTTTGGCATCTTCGCGAGTCTTCGCTTCTCAGCACTAGATACCGCTAAATCAGCATGGAGAAAGCTCACCAACATTGGGCTTGCGCTCAAAATGACAAAGATTAGACTGAACCCGATTATTTTGACTCTACTGTTCATGAACCTTCTAGAACCTAAAGTAAATAAATGGGTTGTGGGTTGACGATGCTAAGGTAAAAGCAGATGCAATCAATAGTATGACTAGCGCAGCGCTGGTCAGTATCGATAACTGGTAATTTGGCTCGGCCTTGATATTGTCAATGTCTTGATTGATTAAAAAGCGTCTACGTTTGTACACCGGGGTCGAAATGATCAAGCCCAAAATCAGCGCCCCAAGCAGGTTGAAGGAAAAAGCATCAACAACCTCAAATGGCACAGCACTAAAGCTTGGTATCAGCATGCTTTTTAGATACGCAACAGAATAACCTAGGGTATCAGCGCGAAAAAATACCCAAGAAATAAGTATGACAAACAGAAGATAGACGTGTTGTAAGGGTCGCCACAATCCCTCAATAACGCGAGCCAGTCCAAGTCTTTCAATCGTTAAAAAAGTGCCGTGGAATGCGCCCCAAATAAAGAAATTCCAACTGGCGCCGTGCCATAATCCACACAGCAAGAATACGGCATATAGGTTGAGGTAGAGCCGTATTGGTGATACCCGATTACCTCCCAGTGGTATGTATAAGTAATCTCTAAACCAAGTCGAAAGAGAGATATGCCAACGTCGCCAGAAATCTTGCACGGAACGCGCAATATAGGGGTAGTTAAAGTTTTCAAGGAACTTGAACCCGAACATTCTGCCTAGGCCGATTGCCATATCTGAATAGCCTGAAAAATCGAAGTAAATCTGCAAGGCATACAATAAGATGCCGAACCAGGCCACGTGCGTGGGAATCTGATCAGCAGGCAAGGCGAATATGATGTCCACCATGTAGCCCAGTGGATTGGCGATCAACAATTTTTTTGCTAGACCCAGAGTGAATCGTTCAGCTCCAGACGCAAAAAGCTCGGGCGTGACTTTGCGATCACTTATTTGCGACATGATGGTTTTGTAGCGAACGATTGGGCCTGCTATTAACTGGGGAAATAGGGCGATGTACAGACCTAAATCGAGAATGTTTCTTTGCGCTTTTATTTCTCTGCGATATAGATCCACCAGGTAAGAAATGGCCTGAAATGTAAAAAAGGAGATGCCGAGTGGCAGGTGCACCGGTTGCAGGTCAATTTGGGCAAGGCCAGCAGCGCCCAATACGACATTGAGATTGTCGGTGAGGAAGTTTGCGTATTTGTAGAATAATAGTATGGCTAAGTTAGCCGCGACACCAAGCCCTAAAATCGATCGGCTGGCTGAGGCCTGCAACTTCAAGCCGACTAAATAATTGAGAGCGATGGACGCCAGCATTAACAGCACATATATACCTTCGCCCCACGCATAAAATAAAAGACTGGCTGACAACAGCAATACATTTTTGAACCGTTGAGGCGTCAAAAAATAACTGACTACCAAACACGGTAGAAAGTAAAAAAGAAAGATTGCCGAAGAAAATACCATCGTTGTCTAGAAAGTCGCGAGACAGCCAAATGCCTCAAGGCTCATTATGGCGGCTAATCACCTCATGACTGGCGCTCAATGTAAGCGCCAGATAATAGCATGATGGTTGGAGATGATGGATCCCGTTTATTGATCGAAGTGTCTGTTAAGCACTTATTCTTTCTCTAGCACAACCTCGACAGGGTTAGGGGTAAGGTCCTTCATGGCGCCCGATGATGCATCAATCGCAACTCCAAGAAGTCCGCCGAAGATTGCATTGCCAGCAACACCTGCCCCTCCCATCGGGGTAACTTCATTTGTAACAAGTACCTCCTTCGGTTTGTATCCTTCTTTCTCAAAAGAGAGTTTATACACGCCTTTTCTAAGCAGACTAAAACTTGTGGGTGTGACACCAATCATCGGCCCAACGCCCGGCTCATTCTCATATGTATTTTTTTTGATTTCCAATTTGGTTAGTTCACCGTTGACACGAATCACTTTGACCGAAGCGTTTGATGGCACGGAGGTAACGAGCAAGTCCTCTGATGAGCCACGAGTAATCGAGGCACATGCGCTCAAGAGGGCAAAAAATGGTAGTAGCGAAGCGAGCTTGAGTATAGATGGTAATTTCATGTGATCCTTTTTTTGGATTAGTTCCCGAGGTCGAAGAATAGCTCGCAATGTCGTGAGCTTCAATCCTTGTTAAGTCCTGCCGACTACTATCTTCTTATCAGTTTACAGAGCACTTGACTGTTAACTGATAGCATTTAACGGTCTTTAAATCGATTTGATTAACATCGTCCGCTAACTCAAAATCAATTCTCTCAGTCAATATTAGTAAGACATGGAGTTTGTATTAGCTCTGACAACGATGCGACAAAAACCAAGCCAAATTTAACAAGACGAAAATGACCGCGATCGTACTCAATATAGTGAACCAGTAGGCGGTCGCAAATTGTGTAGCGTCTTGCCCGTTTACTGGCATGATGACCATTTGCGCTCCAACTATTTCACCCAGTTTCCAGCCAAAACCATTCTTGTCTCCGTATTTGTTGATCAATGATGCTGGGGCTGCCTCCGGAGTGCTATGACAATGTAAACAAGTAGGGTCACTTACGCGTATTGGTTGTGCAATGTAAGCTGATTTCTTTCCATCGATTATTCGGGTGCCGGTCAGCTTCGTTAATTCTTGATTATCGATAAACTCTTGAATGATTCCTTCTTCCCAGGGAGCCGCTTTGTCGCGAACATTGGTTGGGTTAAACACAGCTTCTTTATAACGATAAAAGTCACTCGATTTTGTTAGCTGAAGCGCAACTTGAGTCGCCGCGTACGCTGGAACTGACTGAGGGTGAAAATGGCCTGAGTCTGGAATCTTTGACGTCAATGGTTGTATCTCTGAGGCCGTATAGGTTCTTACCGCGTTGGTGTGATTCAGAAACTGCTCAGCCTTGTCAGCCTGATGTCGTTGCTCCTGAGATTGACTTAATTGAAGCAAAAACCAGTAGCCAAGGAATGCCGTGAGCAGGCTACTGATCAAAACCAATAGATTTAAAAGAACGATACTTTTATGCTGCATAATGGATTCACGCTTCTTTGTTTGTCTATTGAGTGTTGCAGATCCTCGATTGGGTTCAGTCTGAAATAGGCGAAGTGGACAAATTATTACCATCGTGTGCGAAATCCTTTCCCCAAGGACGTGATTTGCTAGCGTGGACGAACTTTTAGCGAGCCGAATTTAAGACTTAGTAATTCGGCGCGACTATTAAGACTAAAGTAGACAAAAAAGGAGAGAAAATGCGGAAGATCCTAGCATGCAGTTTGATGACCATTGTGTTTTGCGTGGTGTCATTGCCGATAATAGCCAAATCCCCCAATGCTTCATTAACACATGATGGCTTGGACATTAGAGTTATCACCCAAATGTACGCAGAACACTCTGGATCAAAAATTGTCATCGATCCGAGAGTTAGGGGCAAGGCAACACTTCTTGGGATTGACCCGAAGCAATTGACTTACGATGAGTTCGCCACCGTGCTGGCCACGCATAACTTTTTCATTCATAAGTCCGGTGAGGTGTTGGTGGTGCTGCCACGGGCTATATCGAAACTATACGCGCCATTTCGAGAGCCAAATGTTGACTATGCTCCCAGCGACATGTTGACGGAGATTATTCAACTGGAGCAAAACTGTCCCAATCAACTTATTCCATTGGCTAGGCCTAAACTTTCACCGGTAGATTCTCTTGATCCACTGAATTTTGCACGCGCATTCTTAATCACATCGACTGCGTCGAATATAGAAAGGATCAGAGGAATCATTGCAGGTGTCGAACAGGCAACGCCTAAAAAACAGACTTGTAAGAACGCTGCGAAATAAAGGGCATCACTGATGAACCTGTTCGTATACAAGGGGCACTGACCGACGCATTTAGAGTTTTCTTACCCAAATTAAACTAATTTAATAGACACATTTTTTTAGAACTTTCCCTGAGTTTTTGAGACCCAGTCGATGTATCAAACGCGGTTTGCGATTGAACATAAAAAACTCAAAACGGAGAGATCTATGAAAGTTTCAAACAAATTAATGGTAGCGGCTGTTGCACTTGCATCAGCGTCAATAAGCACTCAGGCTTCGGCGGCGGACTGGTATGTATCAGCATCATTGCTGTCTTCGGAATTGGATTCGGTTAATACACAAAGTACAAGCCCAGTAGCGGGTGTAACTCGATCAATTGATCTAGAAGCCGACGACGAATCCGGCCTTCAACTAAGTATAGGACATACACTGCTTGAGCAAGACAATGGCAATACGCTTAGTCTCGAACTCAGTTATGCGGACGTTGATTTTGATGCCGAAAATATCGCGTTTATGGGCAGAGACTTTATAGCCGCCAACGGTGGGTCTGAAGGCAGCTTTGAGTTTGAAGCGCTGACTCTAGCTGCAATCTATCAGTTTAATTTAGGAGACTTCAAACCATTCGTCGGCGTCGGAATTGGTCAGGCTGACTTCGCTGTCGATGGCCGCTATGGTGGTTCCGTGGGGCAGGGCAACCAAGCAAGACCACCATTCATTACCGGTGATGACAATGTAACAGCCGTGTCATTTAAACTGGGTCTGGAATATTCGCTATCGGAGAACTGGGGTCTTTTCGCACAATACGATGTGATTGATGTTGATGAGGTTCAATTTAGCCGTACTGGCGGCGGACCAGGCGGTTTGGCCACCACAACTCAAGAGGGTGACTTTTCAGTGGATTCATTTAGCGTCGGTGCGAAGTTTCACTTCTAAGGAAGGCTTCAATTAGAAACCCAAATAGGGGTTGCTTGAGAGATCAAGTGCCCCTATTTTTATTGTATGAGAAAACTTACGCTCCAAGACTACGTGAAACGGCGCAACGGTGTGCCGCTTGGAGCCAAAGGATCGCTGCAAAACATGCTGATACGTTCTTTTGGCGCGTCAAGTTTTGAAAAATTTTGGTGGTATTGGAACCCCATTTGGGGGTTCTATCTATATAAATTCTTCCAGCGCCCAGCAAGCCGGTTTGTCCCAAAGTCCATCGCCTTGATTTACACCTTTTTGATGAGTGGACTGATTCATGATGTGCCCATGTTGATAAGCAAAGGCACCATGATTTTTACTCCTTGGTTTGGCGTGATGAGTTTGGTTATCTTGCTAACACGCAACTCAGAGCTGAATTTGAACGGGTATCATTGGCTGGTCCGTGCTTTCGTAAATCTCTTTTTTGTCTTGAAATCACTAGTGTTAGCTCTTTGGCTTGTGGGTGCACTTTGAAGAGGACCTTTCTAAGAGTTACGTTTAGCTGTGTTAGTCTACGAAGCGATCTATTTAATTTGGAATTGAGATATGGCTTGGCGGCAAACTGAGCTTGTCATTCAAACCTCAGGAAGAGGAGCAGTGGAGATAACCTCTGAGGTAAACCGGTGGTTGATTTCGCAAAACATCACTATCGGTGTGGCACAGGTATTTTTAAAGCACACTAGCGCATCGCTAATGTTGTGTGAAAACGCTGATCCTACTGTATTGACTGATATGGAGACCATTCTGCAAAGGTTGGGGCCAGATGGAGACCCCGAATATCTTCATGATTACGAAGGCGATGATGATATGGCCGCTCATGTGAGGTCCGTTATTACCGCCAATGACCTGTCTCTACCAATTACCAATGGCACGTTAAACTTAGGCACGTGGCAAGGTGTGTTTCTATATGAACATCGTTACAGACCTCATCGCCGCTCAATTGTGATTACAGCCAATGGAGGTCAATAAATAGACTGTTGTCAGACATCTGGCTTCTCAAGCTGTTGTCGCTTATCCACAGGAAAGAAAGGAAATGCTTTTCGACGGTTCTAGTAGAAACACTAAAGTCTCAAGAGGATTCTTACGCGATTTTAAGACGACCTTTTTAGAACAAAGTATGTCGCTTTAAGAGTTTCCGGCAAAATAAAACAGTGTTATGTGATGGAACTCTTACATTGCTGTGCTATAAAAAGTGAGTGAGCTGGTTGGAGTTCGCGTGGTTGGGAAAATTGTGTTCAACACCCACGAAGAGGAGTATTCAACTATGTTTGAGAAGTTTGTGAGCTCGTCAGAGCTTGGCACGAAGCCGAATAAAGGATCTAAATCGAATGGAAACTATGCACCTAACACCAAAATCGCCTACAAACCTAACTTAATTCCGTCGCTGGTAAATGAAAATAAGGTTCTAATCGAGCTGTTTGATAAAGCGCAAAGATCAGCAAAGACTCGACTGGGATGGCGTCTTAGAAAACAACTTAATCAGTTTAAAGACCATTTCGTCGATCATTTGCTGCGTCAAAACATCTCTGTCTACATCTATTTGCAGCATGTGTCGTCCGGCAACACACGTAAAACTATTCGTGGAGTGAAGGGCGAGATGGATCAGATAGGTAGAGAAATTATGACGTTTGTGGACTATGCGATTTCTGGGCCTAGTTTGGACGAGAAATTTTTAAACAAAATGGATCGCGCGCGCAAACTATTGCTGCGGCGAATTGATCAAGAAGAGGGTTTTATTTATCCGAGCTATCAAGCGACTGGGAATGTCACAGCAAGGGCAAGCATCTGATCTAGTCTAGAGAAAACCAGATTAGACAATGCAAAAAGGGGAGGCCAGTGCCTCCCCTTTTTGTCGAGCTGTAGCGCCAGCTTAGATTAGCCGAGTATGCGCTCTCTTTGATATAGCTTTATTGCAATTGTTGAAAATATCGCCGCTACCAATAAGCTCACGGACATTGATAATGCCGTTAAATGCCAAGGAATCATCTCTCCTTTGATTGTTTCCACGATGATCAGGGCTTGGCTCAAACTTGGCACCCACATATTGGCCATTGACGCCTCGGGCGATAGAAACATGAGCAGCATTAGCGGCATGGTGGGTATCAGCATAACGAAGCTTAAATATGACTGTGCCTCCTTGTAACTCTTAGTGAACGAGGCTAGCAGTATCAACATGGAACTTGCTACAAATACGAATGGCAAGGAAGTAAAGAAGATATGCAGCAGCTTCTTAGTGGTGAAGTTGAAATTAAATGCATCAACCGGTGCATTTTGCATAAATAAACTAAGGCTAATCAGCATAAATAACAGAGTGACCGCCGAGAAAAATGAGGTGGCTAGCAGCTTGGCTAACAGGATGTCTTTTCTTGGCACTGGAAGAGTCAGTAATGATTCCAATGAACCTTTTTCACGTTCGCCAGCGGTACTGTCAATCGCGAGGTACATGCCTCCGGCCATGATAAACATAATGATTAAATACGGCATCATTCCAACAATTTCGGCATTTCTGGATTCCGGTGTGGCGACATCCGACATGTTGATTTGAATCGGCTGCACCACATCAGGACTAATCCCTCTAGCCACCAGTCGTAACTGAGCTATTTGAGACCCGTAAGATCCAAGTGCTCGCTGAACCGTGGTAAGGCCAAGTCGCTCTAAGCCAGATACAGAACTGTCATGGATTAGAAGAACGGGTGCAGTGCGACCAGACTTAAAAGCGTCAACAAAATTCGGCTTAATCACCATGACCACGCGCCGCTCACCACTTTTGATTACCGCTTCTGGATCAGTTGGTGGATCGAGAATCTCAATATTGTTTTGTCTCAACCAGTTCATCAGATTTGGTGCAAGTTCAGCGCCGATGACTGGCAATTGAAATGCCTCGGCAGAAACTGGATCAGTCTCTTCCTTTACCGTTTTTTCAGCAAACCACAAAAATCCAATCAAAATTAGCGGTGAAATAATCACTGAGGCAGCGATGGTGGTCAAAGTACGACGGTCCCGTAAATTGTCCACAACCTCTTTTTTGAATACGGTCCACAGGCCATTGAATCGGCCAAGTTTTTGCGTTGTACCAGTCATTAGATTAATCCCTCCTCTGAGCCAATGGCTTTAACAAATGCGTCTTCCAGTGTTGGTTCTCCCGTGTTCGCAAGTAAAGCGTCAGGAGAGCCAGCGGCAACCACCGATCCGCGGGCAATAATGACGATTTCATCGCATAATGCAGCCACCTCTTGCATGATGTGACTTGAGAAGAGCACACAATGCCCGGCCTCTTTGAGTCGGGAAATTACCGTGCGCAGTCCTCTGGTTGCCATGATGTCGAGACCATTGGTTGGTTCATCCAGCAATACATTCTTGGGCGAATGCACTAGGGCTCTCGCTAAAGCCACTTTGGTTTTCTGGCCCTGAGAAAAGCCTTTGGCCCTGCGCTCTATGAAGTCTTGCATATCTAAAAGCTCAGCCAGTTCGTCAATGCGCTTCTCTAGATCTGCGCCGTTCAAACCGTGCATTTGTCCGAAGTAGCGAACATTTTCCCTGGCACTCAGGCGTTCATAAATGCCGGCGCCATGGGTAAGCACACCAATATTCTGCTTAACTTGTTGAGCTTGGCTTTGAATATCAAAGCCGTCAATGTCCGCTCTTCCAGCATCTGGTTTGAAAACTGTGTAAAGCATTCGCAAAGTTGTTGACTTGCCTGCACCATTAGGACCTAGCAATCCAGTGATTTTTCCGTTAGCGGCTGTAAAACTGACGTCCTGTACGGCTTTAACATCGCCAAAGGACTTCGATAAGTTGTTTACTGTAATCATCGTCAATCTCCTATGGCGTGGGTCCGGTTCGTGTTGAGAAAAGAGGCATGGATCTCTCTCTTTCTATACAGTCAGTTGGTAACTCTGAATGATCTGCTGTATCAACAAAGAGACTGGCCAGTTTGGTCATGCAGCCTTTTGCCACCACACCGTGTCCATGTGCGGGCACTGTCAGATGAAGCGCATTTCCCAGCATGTCGGCGGCTATATCTCCATTCTTTGGCGGTGTAATAGGATCAGTCTCTCCGGACAAAGCCAATACCGGAACGTCAGACTGAAAAGGTTCCAAAAAACCTTCGTGCATATAGCCTTCTGGCCACACTGAGCAAGAGGTTTGTAGAATATCGGCCATGACTTCACCTACCAAGGTCCCATCGTCTTTGGCGTTTTCAGCTTCAGTTACAAAGGGTGCGTCTTCGGTGCAGACCACAGAATTGTGCATGCCCGTGGCAAACGCATCAGCTAAATCCTCCTCTAGAAGCACCATTCGTGAGGCCATAAACTGATAGTTACCTTTATCGGCTTCTCGAAGTAAAAGAGGGATCAGAGCGGTTTGTTCTGTACCGTAAGCCATTAGCCTAATGGCGCCAAACAAGCTATCGCCGGTTATGGTCTGGGTCATCATCTCACCAGTTCTTGGGTGAGGAAGCGTGACGTCTACGGGCGATTGGGAGAGGCGTTCATTCACTCTTAGGTACAATGACCTCAAATCGCCGTCTTCAGAGCGACAAGCCTCATCGGCCTGACAGCGTTGATTGAGCATCTCGAAAGTATCATCCCAACGTCGTGCTATCTCGCCGCCAGCTAAATTTAGCCCGGGGTAAACCACTCCATCAATGATCGCGGTCCGGCTGCTGGTGGGGTATCTCTTCAAATAGTGCTGAACAACCCGTGTGCCATAGGAAACTCCATAAAGATTCCATTTTGAATAGCCGCTGGCAATTCTCAAAGCCTCAAGATCTTCAACAGCGGCGCTGGTGGTGTAGTATTTAACGTCTGAAGACTTTGACAGTGTCTCAAGACACGTTTGCGTCATTTCCTTCACAAGCTCAGGGTCGTATTGAAGGCTTGGGTCATCTGGAACCTCGCACATCAATTTGTTTGACCTACCAGTTCCTCTCTGGTCCATTACAACGATATCGCGGTTTCGACGAATGTCCTCGAAAGCTCGACTGAAGAACACTCCAAAATCAATCGATGATCCACCTGGACCTCCTTGTATTAGTGTGAACGCGTCATCATAAGGCTCTGGGCTTCGAGAGGGAAACTTAACAACCGAAAGATCTATCAGCTTGCCCGTGGGCTGATCAGGATTTTCAGGCCTTTTAAGGGTAGCGCATTCGGCATCGACCTCGTAAGCCGAAACCGTGACGGTACATCTTTCAAACGAAAGCTCCTGCAATTCTGTGTTGGACTCAGATTGTGCGAAAACAGTACTGACGCAAGTAAGCAGAATGCCGATCATCAACACTAATCTAGTGTAAAGACTAGAAGCTGTAATTATTGATTCGGTGAATCGCATTCCCTTCGCGATTGAGATCGAGTCTGTCAAGACTCTGGGCAATAGGTTAAACATTGGCCATCCATTGTTGAGTTATCGATGGATGGCAAAGTACCACAAACTTATAAGTAGAATTTGCTTATGTCGTAAACTAGTCGTGCATGATCGTTGCTATTGTCATTCCTGTCATGCCTTTGTCGTACCAGTGTCGCATGCCCTGTTAACAACGTGCTTGGCTTGGAACGTCTTACCCCTATTTATGCGAGGCATTGTCTCCATAATCGGCTACTGAAATTGAATGTCGAGAGTTGTCGACGTCCTTGAATGAGTTCGAAAACTCTTCGCTGTTGATATGCTTGCGAAGTTCGACCTTCAACGCTGCATAGATTTCAAGTAAGCGCTCATCTTCCGTGTGATGTGCGTACTTAACGACAGTAGCCAATACATCTCGCTGCCTTATATCGATGATTAAGCCCGATACCTGTTCCAGGCGCATGGCAAATTTAGCTACCTCAGCCAAACAAGCACCATTTAATAGACCCGGTGACAAGTCTGAAATATTAATTTTATAACTCATATCCTACCCTCAAGATGAGAGCCCATCCCCAGCTCTCCTACTACCACTTATCGGTCAAACCAATTGACCGAGACCCTTCTCTAAAATGCGCCTAAATAAGGCTGTTTTCAAGTTTGAAAGCGACGAAAGTCCATTTTTACTGACTAACCGTTAACTAATCAGCCTATTTTTTAGTTGATCCAGGCAGAAACTGGCCTGATAATCGGCCGCTTTATTTCTCATTCATCTGCCTTGAGTTTATGCAGTCTATAGAAAATCGAATTGCGTCTGAGCTATCTGAAGGAACCAGTTCTGTCACACACCACCAAGTCTCCGCGGCTATCAAACTGCTGGATGAGGGTGCAACCGTACCGTTTATTTCTCGATATAGAAAAGAAGTCACTGGTGGCCTTGACGATTCTCAATTAAGGCTGTTGGAAGAGCGCCTTAAATATCTAAGAGAGTTAGAAGAGCGCCGAGAAGCAATCATTAAAAGTATCGACGATCAAGGCAAGCTCAGCGATGATTTAGCTCGTCAAATTTCGCTGGCAGAGACAAAAACCAGTCTTGAAGATTTGTATTTACCTTATAAACCCAAAAGGCGTACCAAGGGCCAAATCGCGATCGAAGCTGGGCTTGAGCCACTTGCTGAAGCCTTGCTGGCTAATCCCTCATTGATACCTGAAGACGAGGCATCAAATTACCTGAACTCCTCAGAAGAATCCCCCGTTGCCGACGTTAAAGCAGCACTAGACGGTGCTCGCGCAATATTGATGGAACGATTTGCTGAAAATGCCACACTACTACGCAGTATCCGCGAATTGTTATTGGAAAAGGCCGTCGTATCGGTTTCCGTCGCGAAAGACAAGGAGGCTGAAGGGGCCAAATTTAGAGACTATTTCGATTACCAAGAACCATATAAAACCATACCATCGCACCGAGCGTTGGCTATTTTTCGAGGACGCAACGAGGGCATTCTGGTCTCTACCTTAGATCTTCCTGCTCCGGAAGAAGGCTGGATCGGTGAACTAGCTCATCCGTGTGAGCGCATGATAGCTAAAGAATTCAACATTTCACTGACTGGGCAGCCTGCCGACAAATGGTTGTCTCAAGTTGTCAGTTGGACTTGGCGCATAAAAATTTTACTGCATGTCAGTGGCGATCTTATGATGGCGCTGAAAGAGAAAGCCGAAACTGAGGCAATAAGGGTATTCTCAACAAATCTAAAGGATTTGTTGTTAGCGGCGCCAGCCGGTCCGAGGGCGACCATCGGGCTGGACCCAGGATTAAGAACTGGAGTCAAGGTTGCGGTGGTTGATAAGACTGGACAGTATAAGGATCAAGCAACAATTTACCCTCACGCCCCGCAGAACAAATGGGATGAAGCCATCGCTATACTGGCGGTGCTTGCGAAAAAACATGGCAGTGAGTTGGTAGCCATAGGCAATGGGACAGCGTCCAGAGAAACCGACAAGTTAGTTGGGGATTTGATCAAACGCCATCCAGAACTCAAACTTCAGAAAGTAATGGTCAATGAAGCTGGCGCTTCTGTGTACTCTGCCTCTGAATTTGCTGCAAAAGAGTTTCCCGACTTAGACGTGACCATTCGCGGAGCAGTATCAATCGCTCGCCGCTTACAAGATCCATTAGCTGAATTAGTCAAAATTGAGCCGAAATCAATTGGTGTTGGACAGTACCAACATGATGTCAACCAATATCAACTCGGGCGGCAGCTCGATACCGTTATTGAAGATTGCGTCAATGACGTCGGTGTCGATTTAAACATGGCCTCCATGCCGTTATTACGTCGGGTCTCTGGTCTCAATGAAACCATTGCTAACAACATTGTTGAATTCCGAAATGCGAATGGAGAGTTTGGCAGTCGAGAGGACTTGAAAAACGTAGCCCGATTGGGTGAAAAGACCTTCGAACAGGCGGCTGGATTTTTGAGAATTAGCAACGAGGGTGGTAATCCTTTGGATCGATCAGGAGTGCACCCGGAGGCGTATCGAGTGGTAGAGAAGATTGCCTCAGCGAATGCTCGTGATCTGTCGGATATTGTCGGCGACAGCCAGTTTCTTCGTGGCCTTAACGCTAACGATTATACGGACGAGCAGTTTGGATTACCCACGGTAACCGACATCATTAAAGAGTTGGACAAACCGGGTCGAGATCCTCGTCCGGAGTTTAAAACAGCTACCCTAAAAGAAGGGGTTGAAACCCTAAAAGATCTGCATGAGGGCATGGTGTTAGAGGGTACCGTCACTAATGTTACCAATTTTGGTGCGTTCGTTGATATTGGGGTACACCAAGACGGCTTAGTTCACATATCGTGTTTGGCCGATAAGTTTGTTGATGACCCACACAAAATCGTCAAGGCTGGACAAATTGTTAAAGTCAAAGTGATGGAAGTTGATATTCAACGAAAACGAATTGGACTCACCATGCGTTTACAGGACACTCAGCAAGATCATCGCGACCGAGGCGGCGCCGCAGGGAAAAAGGCGCCCGCAGGTAAACCTAGATCGAAACAAACTCATCGATCATCAAAGCCAGTGGCCAATAATGCGATGGCTGCTAAGCTTGCGGCAGCTCTGAAGAAGTAGCAATGCTCGATAAACCTTGATATCTCACGAGACTTTTGTCTTTATGCTAAGGGAGACGTGCGGGATTAACTTTTTCGTTTTGAAAACTTGTCCGGCCTTAAAACGGTCACATCACTAACAAAAGAGATCATTGCGAAATTTTGGTAATAGATCTCTTCGATGTGCTGAGATATTTTCAGAGCCAGTTCTTCTCCGCAAATCACTTCGATGCGGATATTAGAGTCCGCAAGCCAGTTTCCATCACGTCTTCCGCGATGGCCTCGTCCTCTGGCATTGCTGACGGTGTAGCCGGGCGCTCCAAGATGATCAAGGTCATCCAGGAGCTTAGTTTCCAATGCGGACTCGGTGATTATCGTGAGTAGTTTTGTAGATTGCGAAGTCAAAGTTAATTCTCCTGTCTCTAGATAAGAGCCGAATGCGCCCACGAAGTATACAAAGGAATGCCGATAATAATATTAAATGGGAACGTGACACCAAGCGAAGCAGTCAAAGACAGCGTTGGATTGGCTTCGGGAACTGAAATTCGCATTGCAGCAGGCACGGCAATATAGCTGGAAGATGCAAAGAGTGTCGCTAGGATAGCTGTACCGCCCGGGGAAAACCCTAGCAGAGCACCGGTAAAAACACCGATTAAAGCAAAAACGATTGGCACTACCGTGCCAAAAGCAAGCAAAAATACGCCATGTCGCTTCAGGGTAGAGAACTGGGCTGCAGCGATTATCCCCATCTCTAAAAGAAATAGTGCCAAAACGCCTTTAAAAAGATCAAAAAATAGCGGGCTAACAGAAGAGAGCCCATCTTCACCGCTCACCCATCCTATCAGTAATCCGCCTATCAATAGCAACACTCCCTTTCCTAGGAAAACTTCCCGACTTGTCTGTTTCCAATCAACATTGTTCGATAAGCCTTTGGCAAGAACGATTCCAACCAATATGGCGGGTATTTCTAGCACCACCACAAAAAGCGCCATGTGCTGTTCGAAGTCGATATTTTGTGTGCTTAAGTAGGCGACTGCAACAGCAAAGGTGCCCACACTGACCGAACCGTAGTGAGCAGCTATTGACGCTGAATCGGCTCTGCTCAAGGAGGTGAGTACTCGCAGAACTGGAAAAACAACAAGAGGAAGAATAAAGCCAATAGTCATTATCACGCCTATTTGTGGCAGCAACTCGATGGCTGGTTGTTTTGCTAGCTCTATCCCTCCTTTTAAGCCAATTGTCAGTAACAACAGCATCGACACCAAGTCATAGATCTGGTTGGGCAATCGGAGTTCGGATTTCAGTAAGCCGGATATTAGTCCGAACAGGAAAAACCAAATTATAGGGTCAATATTTGCTGCCATAAGCGTAACCTATTATTTTGAGACCGATCTAAGCTTCCGCAGATAAGGCTTCATGCTCCAAAAACCGTGCAAAAGCTGGATTTAGGCCTAACTTGGCGGCGAGAGAGTCCAAAAACTCCCTCTCTGCGTCTTGATCTACCTCAATTGCCAAGAAGGCGGCTAAATAAACCTGAGCTTTGTGGTCTTCGTGCACAATCGCTTCAGCCAATTGATCGAGATCGATGTGACTTTCCAGCAAATCAAAAACCAGATCAGTCTCGGCGGCGCCTAAGTTAGCCTTCATGATCGCTTCATGCAACTTTCTGTTCTCTTTTGAGTCGATTTTCCCATCCGACTTTGCCGCCGCAATCATCGCTTGAATACAAACAAAGTCAATATTTTCATCGGGATGAAGCTCGAGAGATCTTGGGGGCGTGTTTAAAGACATCGTATCCGCAGATTCGGCGTTGTTTTGCGGTTGATTTTTCCACGAGCTATAGGCTTTGAATGCCAAACCACCCAGAACTGCACTGCCGCCATACTTTACGATTTTCGTGGCGAGTTTTCGATTGGATTTTTTACCTAAAATTAACGCGGCTATACCTCCAGCGGCTGCACCTCCCAATAATCCGGAGCTCAGTCCGCCTGAAGATCGGTTTGTAACACTTTTCGCTTTTTCTTCGAGACTCGTTCCTTTCAAAAATTCATTCACTAGGTTTTGCATTGTAATTTTCTCCAAATCTACAGTTGCGGTTGAGTTGTCTGTGTTTTCGAATATCGATCTTTGAAATGGGCTCGCTTAATGTGACGAAGAGAGGTCCTAGCGGCTCTTCCAAAGCTCTTACGTATGGCTGAATAAGCGTCGCTGCTCCGTTTTTTACTAAGATCGGCGACATGCCGTGCATTGAGATTTCAACTGTGCATTCTTTATCCCTGCCGCCTCTGGGACCGTTGATATCACGAAGATGAACATGAACTTGATGAAGGTTATCCTTAACGGGTTCTAGGGATCGTGATGCGCTTTTGTGGATGAAGTCGTCGAGTGCTTCTGTGATAGTAAAGTCGGGTGAATTAATATTGATATTCATCGATTCCTCCTCAGCTAATTTTCCGTGCTGTATTTGGTAGCGATTTTGGAAATAGAAATTCGGAGGAATATGAAAAATTGTCAGGCTGGCTCTGAAAGACTCATCTTTGTTCAATCAAACAGATCTCTCGACTTTACTTGTGGCGTGATGATGCCGGCGTCATTGTTTTCTGCTTTACCAACACGGTCACTGATGGGGTAAATATCTAAAGACGAGATATAGTCCTCATCTAGCATTTGAAATGGATTCATCAAACTCGAAGATAACCATTCTGCTCCAGCGTCGGGATCCAAAAGAATAGGCGTTCGGTGATGGATATCGGCAAAATCTCCAGAAGATTCCTTGGTAATCATTGTGCAGGAATATTGATCACCCCAACTCTCATATAAGCCAGCCGCCACCAAACCGCCGACGGAGTCATCGGTTATGTAATACCATTGATTGGAGCCGCCACGTTCTCTTTCGTAAAATCCAGCCATTGGAATAAGGCACCTTTGACCCTTATTCCAGGCATTTTTAAAGGTCGGTTTTTGATCAACGGTTTCGACTCTGGCATTGTGTGCGGGATACTTAACAGAGAATTCCTTAGCCCAAGGTGGAACCATTTGCCAACGCATTGCTTTACCAACGCTGTTGTAAAATGCGGCTACCGTCGCCGTGGGGTAAACATTAAACCGCCACTCATCCTTTTCAGGCCATTGTTGAAGAAGCTCACCCCATCCGTGCATTTTCTTCAGATGCTCGTTATACCTACCGCACACAGACTAAACCTCACTCATCCTCAGTACATCGTCATTTCTCACTGAGAATACCTTTTACGATACTCGCCAGGCGAAACCTCGGCAATTTCTTTGAATGCCGTGTAGAAATTCGACTGTGATTTGAATCCGACCTCCAATCCAATCGAAAGGATTGATGCTTTCACATCGTTTTTCAGTAGACGCTTGGCGGCATTGACTCTTTGTATTCGGATGTACTTCGGGAACCCCATTCCAAACTGAGTGTTAATCAGCTCAGAGGTTTGATGCACCGAAAGTGAAAGTAACTCGGCCAACGTAGCGAGCGTTAATGTCTCATTTTGATAGGGCTTTTCCACTTGCATCAATGTAGCGAGTTCTTCAACTTTGGATTCGACATCCACACCATCCAATTTTGATTTGGAATAGGCGAGCTCGCCAACTATTAAAATATCAGTAAGCAATGCCGGGAAAAACAGTAAAGCTGCATTGATGCACAACAAAGCAATGGAGATCGTATTTGCATACACCAGGAAGAATAATCGCGGCTCGATAGCGGGTAATAACAAGCCGAGCACTAAAGCAACTACGGCCATTAAGGCGAACATAGCAAAGAAAAACAGTTCAAACTTAAATCGCTTGGTTTGTCCACGAGCCTGAATAACGACGTGCGTAAACCAAAGGGTGTACATGCTACCAAATCCAAAAGCGATGACGGGTACATACTCAAGTGGAGTCATTGTTGCGATCACAATTGGGACCAGATGAACCAGGTCTTTAAACTTAAGGTCTGAACGACTAGATGAGATAGTTTGTTGGGTAAGAATACTGCGGCTAAAGAAGTAAAAGCAGATGGGTACAAACGCCAAAAGCAAACCGTAGACCTTGGTTGTCAGAAGCTCGGTGGCCGACTGAAAGTACTGAAAGTGCAGCAACTGCAATGCAGTTAGACTGAGAAGAAGCGCGCTACATGACACTTTTGACCAAAGGGTCTTTCTCATGTCTTTCAAGAACCAGAGGTAAGCGCTCAACAAAATTAAGCATGAAAATATGCTGAATCCGATCAGCATTATTGTTAAGTTTGTCACGACGATCGTTCCTCAACGAGTGGATCCGTCCTATTGTTTTGCTTTAGATCGCTAACTTACATGATAAAAGACTTTATTAACAAGCTGAACGAACCGTTTCCCGCGCGCCAAGGAGTGAAGCAAAATCGTATTGATACCGCCTATGTCAGTCTGTTTGTTGCGGGCTTTTTATACTTCTTTAATCCATTTAGATTGGAAATAATGCCAATGGGCTTAGAGCTTGCCGCTCTTGGCTTTGGTTTAGTCACCTATATTTGCTCTTTGAGTTTTGAGTGGTTCATGCAGTCGGTTATTCGGATTCGAACTGATTTGCCGAGTTGGACTTTGTGGAAGTGGATTCTTTTTACCGCGGGTTTGGTTTGCTGGATCGCCATTGGAAATTTTACGTTTTTGGTGCTGTCTATTCCTGAAGCGTTTGGGTGGAGTCATTTTGTCGGTATGTTAAGGGGTACGTTGATGGTCGGTATTACGCCAATCATCATTTCAGGGATGCTTATTCAAATTCGAGCCACACAGGTCAACCAGAAAGATGCACATCAAATTGAGAGCTTCGCAAAGCATCAGAGTGCAAAAGAGAATGAGAATGTTTCAGAAGCTTCAGATAATCTAGTTATCGATCTCGAAGTAGGAAGCGGTTCATCTTTGAATCTTACCGTCGAGTCAATCAGAGCCGTAGAAGCCATGCAAAATTACGTCATGGTTTATCATTACGACTCAAAAGCTGATCAGATCAAGGAATCCATAATCCGTTCGACCCTCGCCGCTGTTGCGGATCAGCTGGAGAAATCCTCAGTGATACGCTGTCATCGCTCATTCTTGGTCAATCTAGAACATGTGGACAAGGTTGAGGGTAATGCTCAAGGCTTAAAACTGACCCTTAGGAAAATGGGCCGGAAAACTATTCCGGTATCCAGAAGCTATATCTCAACCGTTAAGGAAGCGCTAAGGTAGTCAGTCTTTTAATTACCTTGCCATTCGTCCCAACTTTGTCATTAGTCCCGTGGAATGTTGCAGCGCGTCACAATTCGGTGTTGCTAGTCCCATTTTGGATGATCGCTCAAAGCTAGCGTCGTAAAGTTTGACCATTGAATTATGTAAAGCAACTTTTTGCGCTATTGGAGATTAGTATGGGCATTTTTTCTCACGGTTTATTATTTGCACACGTCATTGCTGGATTTATATCCCTCGTGCTGTTCTGGGTGCCAGTGGCGACTCGTAAAGGTGGGGTAAATCACCGAAAGATTGGCACCTGGTATGTCTGGGGGATGTGGGTGGTCGCCTTGAGTGCATTTATCTTGAGTATCGAAAATCTGATTCAGGGACAGATTAATATGGCTATCTTCCTTGGGTTTTTAAGCCTGATAACCGCGCGGCCCTTGTGGTTGGGCATCGAATGTCTTAACAGTAAAAAAGGTGTTACACCAAACTATCGGATCGCACACTTGGGCACCAGTCTCTTGGTCGCTGTTGCTGGTGCAGGCTTACTTTTCTATGGCCTTTCGATTTCGAGCGGTTTTTCGGTTTTGATGATTATCTTTGGGATACTGGGTCTTACCGCGGCCGGGGAGGCCGTCACTCTGCTCAAGTCTGGATCGGGCCATGCCTACAAGCAATGGTTAGATGATCATATTGCTAATATGTGCGCTTCGGGCATTGCAGCGCATACTGCGTTTCTGGTCTTTGGAGCTCGATCTTTTGTCTCCAGCGTGGACAGTGCCGTTTTCTCAATCGCTGTCTGGGTGACTCCCTCAATTATCGGAGTCATCGGCATAGAATACGCAAAGCGAAGGTTTGGTAGTAAACGTAACTTAAAACGCCAAAGAGCTGCTGTTGTAAATTAGTTTGAATCCGGTGTATCGAATGAATGCTTCAAACACCAATTGGGGAAGAGCCCTCAGCGTAGGTCTCCTTGTCATAGCGTTGCTTTGGGTATTGTGGTTGGGGTGGTCAGATTTTTCTGGTTTTCGGCCAGAGCTAACTAGGGCGGAACTGCAAGAAGAGATTCGTTGGTCAATCAGAAACGCAATTCAGTTTATGGTTAGATATTTGCTGCCTATCTATCTATTCAATCGCTTGTTGGATGAGATTAGAAAATCCTAATAATACTGATTCTCGCCCGATGAGCATTTAAGAGGTAGCCACATGTTGGGAGCTTAGTAAGCTAGATGCGGTAAATTGGGTGTCATAATCTTCTCATAGACTCGAGCCTGATCTACGATATGTACGAACCAGGTTAAGGACCAATGAATAAAAGAAGCGCCCAGTCATCGATGGTTTTTCTAATCGCTTTCTTGACTCTGTCATCGTTGAAAGCGGAAACCCTTGTAGTCAAAATTGAATTGGATCATGGACCCGGCTCTTTGCGCTGGGCAGTGGTTAAGTGCGACGAAGGTGTCTTCACTGGACCTCGAAGGAGTGGCAAGTCAATCATCTTGTTTATCTAGTCCTTATTTGAAAGTACATGTTTTTAAAAGCCCGCTTTGCTAGTGGGCTTTTTTGTATAATTTAGCTACCCAATAACACTGTTTCTCTTTCTGTCTCTCTTTCTGTGTCTCTATCTGCAAATACCAAAATACTATTGGCTCCCATGGAGGGAGTGGTGGATGCAGAAATGCGAGCCGTGTTCACCTCTTTGGGTGGCTACGATCGTTGCGTTACGGAGTTTGTCCGTGTCACTGAGCAGAAAATCCCCAACCATGTTTTTTATAAATATTCGCCGGAGTTAAAAACAGGGGGAAGTACAGCAGCCGGCGTGCCAGTCTACGTTCAGTTGTTGGGTGGTAATCCCAAAGCCATGGCGTTTAATGCGCGAAGACTCGCTAAGCTCAATCCACCAGGGATTGATTTAAACTTTGGTTGTCCATCTAAAACCGTCAACAAACGAGAGGGTGGTTCTGTGCTTTTACGTGAACCCAAGCGGGTTAAGGCAATTGTTGCGTCAGTTCGCGATTCGGTAGATCCTACAATACCAGTGACCGCCAAAATTCGGCTGGGGTTTGAGCACACCGATGATCTAGAGGAAATCGTCCATGGTATTGGCGAAGCAGGCGCCTCTGAGCTTTGTGTTCACGCAAGAACCAAGCAAGATAGGTATAAGCCCCCCGCGTATTGGGCTCAAGTACGCCGAGTCGAAGAAATCGCGCAGGCGGCGGGCATGCCTATTACCGTAAACGGAGATATTTGGTCCGCCAGTCTAGCCAAAACCGCGCTTGACGATAGTGGGGCCCAGAATGTGATGCTGGGTCGAGGGGCGTTGCGGATCCCCAATTTGGCCGCTCAGATTAAGAGCATGATTAAAGGCGAAGATTGTCAAAATCTCGCCTGGCATGATTTATTGGAGGTCATGGTTAGCTATCTTTCAAGCACCACTAATCCGCATCCAAATTTCGTTGGCAATCGGGCAAAACAATGGCTTGGTTTTTTGAAGGTCACTTATCCTGAAGCCGAGCAGTGTTTTAATCAGATTAAATACCTCAAAGAAGCTGAGGATGTGATTCAATCTCTTTGCAATCAACAATCCGAATCAGTCACTCGACGAAACTGACAGAGTCACCCACGCGTATTTTGCCAGTTCTGCTATGCAGAGCATTTTGGCCAAAATACGTCTCACGACCCTTTCTGCGTGTTTGTTGGAGAACTTGGTTAACGGCCATTTCCTTGGTGGCATTATCAGGATTGATGGAAGGCATTATGCAGCGAGAGCAAGGTTTGACCAGATCAAATTCAATTTCTCCAATCCGAAGTTTCTGCCATTGATCTTCCGCATACGGCCGTGCACCGTCGATAACAATGTTGGGTCTAAATCGACGCATGTCGATGGGTGATGGGAGGTGCGAGTTAAATTCCTCAAGAGATGTGGCGCTCGCCACTAGCGTTGGAAAGCCGTCGGCGAAACCAACATACTGCCCTGTCTGGGCGTAGTCGGTATCGACTTGCCGGTTAGAGTGTTTGGATATTTCGACCAAGCGTACATCTTTATTTAGCATCTCACCGAGCCAGTCAGCCACTTCATTGCCACAGTCAATGGCCCTAAATTCGTCACCCCACACCGACACATCCGTATCAGGTGTCAGATGCCCACTAAAAGTAACCATCGGTGAATGTTTGCCCTCAAACTCTATGAGGAGCCCACTCTCTGATACTCGAGGAAAAAAGCGGCAGAGAACCGGTGTGTGACGTTGGCTCATAAACTTGCCAGAATCGGAAATTACCATCCATTGACGATCATGTTTTGGACCTAAATCAGTGAAGCTTAATTCCGCAACCGATTGGGCCGCCATGGACTTAACTGGATGGATGTAAAGTTCACTGATCCGCATAATTTTTCTCTTTTTTTACGCAAAATTAGAATCCATATTCTAATGGATTTTCTTTAAAAATTAGACACTTAACTGCAAATTTCACCCTGTCATCGAGATTTAACATTGTATGACTTTCGGTTTGATTAAGTCTTATTTATATGATAAAAGAGATTTATCAGTTGTAAAAACTGGTTGTAAGAGGGTAATCATTCACAAAAATAAGGGGTGAAAAACTCCTACATACCCGTTTTTACGAACGAATGATTCTCGGTTGGTCAGGCTTGGTTTTAGGTTGGCGGACGTAGAGAGTCTTAACGTGATTACACTTAGTGTATTCACACCAGAAAGTGAGGAGGATTAAGGGACTGTTGTTCTGAGGTGTGACGTGACCTCGTTTCAACGCTGTCAGTCTCTCGAGACTTCTTACGCTCTGACTAAACTAATAATCGAAGGAGTTAAGTTATGTATAAGAAGTCTACTCAAGCAGGCTATCGCTCGAGTACAGCACTCAAACGCACCGCACTAGCTGTGGCGGTTTCCAGTGCTATCCCAATGATGGGCATGAGCACTACGGCTTTAGCGCAAGATACGGCTGAGTTAGAAGAAATCGTTGTTACCGGTATCCGTGGATCCATCAAGCGTGCACAAGACATCAAACGTGATGCCGCAGGCGTGGTCGATGCGATCGCGGCGGAGGATTTGGGTAAATTCCCAGACCTTAACGTGGCTGAATCTTTACAGCGTATTTCTGGTGTCTCAATCGACCGTGCAGGTGGTGAGGGTCAACAGGTTACGGTCCGTGGTCTAGGCCCACAATTCAACACCGTGTTAGTCAACGGTCGTCAGATAGCTACTGATACCGGTGGTCGCGAGTTCAACTTCGACACCCTAGCTTCTGAACAAATCTCAGGCGCCGACATTTACAAGACAGGTCGATCTAGCCTACAAGACGGCGGCATTGGTGCGACCATCAATGTAAACACGGCCCGCCCATTTGATAATCCAGGCTTGCAAATCGCGGGTTCGGTAAAGGCTATCTATGAGACCTTGTCGGAAGACACAGCGCCAGCGGCCTCTTTATTGATCAGTAACACGTTTGCCGACGACACATTTGGTATTGGTCTGGCGGTAAGTCATCAAGAACGTGAAGTTCAGATCAACCGAATTCAAACGGCTGGTTGGAGACCAGGGCAAACTATCTCGAATAACCGCGATGGTGTCTTGTTTCAAAACGCTTACATCCCACGTAACTGGGACCAAATCGTAGACTCACAATCTCGTGAGAGAACCAACGCGAGCTTGGTGTTGCAATTTGCCCCATCTGAAGATCTACAGATCACTCTAGACGGATTTCAATCAAAGTTCGAAATCGATTCTTTGGTAACTGATCTAGCGTCTTGGTTTGAGCCTGATCGTGTTGGTTCAGGTACCTTGGCAGCGAACGGAACGTTGATTAACTTCACCCAAGAAATTGGTCTTAACCAAGGTTCTGGTGATCCAGCAACCGACTTCGTATCTCACACTCGTAATGGTCGTGATACTGAGACGAGCGGTTTTGGTCTAAACGTAGAGTGGGACATCAACGAGAAATTGCGTGCATCATTTGATGCGTCAACTTCTGAATCTGAAAATGATCAAGCAGGTCAAAATCGCTTCAACGTAATTGGAATCATCAATAACTATCAGTTCACAGGCAACCCTGGTGGTATCCCATCCGTGTCTCACGACGAGTTCGGCAATGGCCAATTGGCGGCAGCTGATCGTTCGCGATTACACTACAACGAGCGCAACGGCGTGACATTCAAAGATGAAATCAGCGAAGTTAAATTGGACTTTGAATACCTGCCAGACTCAGAATTAATTTCTGAAGTGCGCTTCGGTGCTTACTCGCAGTCGCGTGAAAATGAGCGTTTTCAAATTTTTGGAAACCAATGTGCATTCTGTGGTTACGGTACACCGGCTCCTAATGGCACGCTGGGATTCAGACCATTCCAAGCTGAAAACTTCTTTTCTGGTTTGATCGACCGATTCTATACCTATGACGGCGACGCCTATGAAGCATTCTTGGCTTCAACGGGTAACCCAGTTACACCTACTCTGCAAAATAACTTCTTCACCGTAAACGAAGATATTAAAGGTGCATATGTAGATGCGACTTTCGAGATGAGCTTGGCTGATAAGCCGTTAACGGTGAATGCTGGTGTTCGATACACTGAAACAGATATCGACGTAGATACGGTTCAAAGCTTCATTAGTGACGTGGTTCCCACAACCGACTTGACCTTGTTCTCTAACCGTTTTGGCCCAGCCAATGATTTCAATCAAGGCGATAGCTACGACAACTTCTTGCCGAACATCAGTGCTAGGTACGAGTTGAATGAAACAATGGTGCTAAGAGCGGCGTACTACGAGTCATTGACTCGAGCGACGCTATCTGAGCTCTCTCCGGCGACCACGTTTAACGAGCCTCGACGTCAAAACTTGACGGCTCAAGGTGGTAACCCAGGTTTGGAGCCTTTCGAGTCAACTAACTTTGATTTAGGTTTCGAATGGTACTACGGTGATTCAAATGTTTTCTCGATTGCTTACTTCGAAAAAGACATCGATAACTTCGTTACTCGTTTAGTTGGCAATGAACAGTTTGAATTAACTGATCGTAGCGCCGCTAATGGTTTCCGTTGCGCAGACGCACTTTGCGCGCCGGGTGCATTGGTTCCAGGTGTGGACATCGTCGCTACTACTGACGAGTTGAACGGTCAGTTCGAGACGTATCGAGTAACTAGACCGCAAAACGGTGAGTCTGCAAAAGTAGATGGCTTTGAAGTTTCTATCACGCATATTTTCGAAAATGGCTTTGGTATATCCGCAAACGCTACGTTCGTAGACAGTGATGCAAACCTAACTGGCGATCCTTCACAGACTTTCGCACTAGAAGGTGTTGGTGATTCGCAAAACTTAGTCCTTTTCTACGAGGACGATCGTTTACAAGCTCGAATCGCATACAACAACCGTGAGGCGTTCTTGCGTCAGATCAGTAATGGTTTCAATAATGAGCCAATCAATACCAATGAGTTCGGTCAGGTTGATATCAGCGCAAGCTACGACATCAATGACACACTCACGGTATTCTTCGAAGGTATCAACATTACCGAGGAAGAGCTGATCCAGACGGGTCGTTTTGCTAACCAGACTTACAACATCGAAGACAACGGTGCGCGTTACGCAGTTGGTGTCCGAGGTAAGTTCTAAGTCAGCAGAGCAAGTCTCGCAATTAGCCTTGAGCTAATTGTTTTAAAAATAGCCTGTCCTCTTAGAGTTCAGGCTATTTTTTTGCTCGACACATGTGTTATTTGTATCAATGTGCGACGCATTTTATCGGTTACACTAGAGCCGAAAAGACAATAGGAAAGACATGAGTAATCAAGTTAGACGAATAGTCATTGTCGGTGGTGGAACCGCTGGCTGGTTGGCAGCGGGCGTGATTGCGGCCCATCACAAGAGCGACGATCCGGCGGCGGTGTCAGTTACCTTAGTAGAATCTTCCGACATTCCCACGGTAGGCGTTGGTGAAGGCACATGGCCGACCATGAAGAATACCGTTCGCAAAATTGGCATCAAAGAGAGTGATCTATTCAAGCACTGCTACGCGGCCTTCAAACAAGGTGGCAAATTTGTAGATTGGGTGCATGGTAATGGAGACTTTTACTACCATCCTTTTACCGTCCCATTGGGCTACGGCAGAATAGATTTGGCACCGTATGTTGATGACATTGAGCATTTTGCGCTGGATTCAAATTTCCAGCACCATGTTTGCGAAGCCGGATTGGCACCTCGAACACTGGCTGAACAAGAATATTCAGGCCAATGTAACTACGCGTATCATCTTGATGCCGGCGCTTTTGCCGAATTGTTGAAAAATCACTGTCGGGAAAACTTGGGTGTTGAACACGTAATCGGTACGGTTCAGTCCGTGATCAAGAATGATCGCGAGGACATCGAGGCGGTTAGTTTGGATGGTGAGCGTGTTTTGGTAGGTGACCTATTTGTGGATTGCACTGGCTTTGCTTCCTTGCTGTTGGGTAAAGAACTGGGTGTCCCATTTAAGAACATGGACCACGTGCTTTTTAATGATTCTGCATTGGCCTTACATGTCGACTACCCAGAGAAAAACGCTCCGATTGCGTCACACACGATTGCTACGGCGCAAAATGCCGGTTGGATATGGGATATCGGATTAACACACAGGCGCGGGGTAGGGCACGTCTACTCCAGTGAATTTCTATCCGATGAACAGGCACATTCCAATTTAGCAAGTTATTTGGGGGTCAGTGAAGATCAGATCGAACCCCGTAAAATTGGATTTCAATCTGGATACCGAGAGCAGTTTTGGAAGAACAACTGTGTTGCAATCGGTATGTCCGGTGGGTTTGTAGAGCCACTGGAAGCCACCGCCATTATGTTGGTTGAAATAGGCGCTCGTTTTGTTGCCGAAAATATGCCCCCGGATCGCACCATCATGCGCATCATGGAAAAGCGGTTCAATGAACAAATGCATTATCGATGGCAGCGCATCATTGATTTTCTGAAATTACACTATATGTTAACCAAACGTCCCGAACCTTATTGGCGTGCACACGCCGATGAAACGCACATTCCGGACACGCTTCTGGAAGACTTAGCGATTTGGTCTACACGAGGTCCAATTAGTGCTGATTTTGACAGTGCTATCGAGCTATTTCCTGCTGCGAGTTATCAGTATGTGTTGTATGGTATGGGCTTTCGGCCGGACTTCGCTCAACAAGGCTACTTGTATCGCGAGCAGAAGCAGGCAGACCGAATCATGCAACAGAATCAGCAAATCACTGAACAGATGCTTCGTAGTCTTCCTCCGCACCGAGAATATATTGAGCGTTGGTTAGCTAACGCTTAATAATCAGAAAACCTAAATCAGTAAACATAAGTCCCGTAGTTACCTTGATTACGGTATACGACTATAAGAATTCTAAAAAAGAGTTATTTAAATGGCAGAGTTAGTAGAATTAACCCCCGATGCGCACGGAGATTTAAAATTAGACACAAGTGAGGCTGTTGAGATAGCAGGCCGCACTCATATCATGAGTTTGCGAGTCACTGAAATCAGTCGAGCCGCATGTGAGACCCCAGTGTTCCTCACCAAGTCAGGTCAAGATGGAGCGTGGATCATCTCCTCCATGGTGTCCTATGAGTTGGAGAAAAATCTTTTGGTCAGAGAAGGCAAATGGAAAGGCATTTATCAGCCTTCGGCCATGGCAACGTTTCCCTTCTTTTTGATGAAACACCCCGAAGAAGATAAGAAGTACACAATCGGGATTGATCCAGAGCATAAAGCGTTCTCAAAAGAGAAAGGCGAAGCCTTGTTTGATGACAACAAGAAGGCTGGAATCGCTTTGTCACGCATCACTACCATTTTGCAAGAAGACATGCGTAATGATGTTCACACTTACCATTTTTGTGAGCACATAGAAAAGTTAGGGCTAATTAAGCCAATCGATGTGGCGGTGGCTTATGAAGATGGCAAAGTAAATACCCTAAAAGGGCTTAACACCATTGATGAAGCCAAGTTGGCTGATCTTTCGGAAGAGCAGTTCAATGACCTAAGAGCCAAGAATTATCTTGCGCCAATTTATTCATTGTTGATTTCCTTGTATCAACTTAACAACTTGATTCGCTTGCACAACGATTACAGTGGTGCAGGTCGAGTGCTTCAGGTCTCCATGAGAGCGCCTAAGGATGAGAGTGAAGCAGCGTAAAGCGTTTTGAAGCTTTCGGTAGAGCTTGCGCTCTTTTAAGCGTTCTCCTAGCTCTATCAATTAAAAAGCGGTCCATTCAAGGCCGCTTTTTTAATATCAGAAATACTTTTACGAGTCCTCGTCAGCTTGCTCAGTTTTTCCAGTAGAATTCCAAGCCTGTCGCAAAGCGGTCTGGAAACCCCGGCCAGGCAGGGCTTAGTTTGCCATCGGCTTGCTTTTGTTGCGTGCTTAGCTGGGTTTTGGGAAGTAGCCCGCATGCCGCTTTGTCGTTCTTGATATGACAATCAAGAAAAGCAGAGATCATGTGCTTATTGATGCGATTAATGACTTCCGATGACCAAGCTGGTTCGAAGTAGTGACCTAAATCTAATTCGCTTTCAAAAGCTTCTTTTGGCGCTGGGTGGGGAGCGACGTTGTGCCTTGCATTCTGATAGACCAACATATATTTATTGCTAGCGCCGCTCTGCTCGAAAAGCTTTTTGACCCCATTCTCATAGCCTGAAACATCATCATCTTTGCCTGCGATGAACAGCGCGGGTGCGTTTATTCCCTCCAGAGACCCAAACACACTTTGCTCTCCTCCCCAAGGTGCTATTAAGACCGAAGCTTTCCAGCGAGGGTCTGATTTAGTTTTGCCTGCAAAACAAGAATTTAGCTTCTGCAGTAATTCCTGATTTTCTGTGGCGTCGACTCCAAAGGCTGTAGCCAATTCGTTTGAGAATGCATAGCAGCCTCCAACCGTATTGAGGGCGCCGAAACCACCCATTGAAAACCCTATCACCGCAGCATTATCGCTATCGGCCCCCAGAAAGCTTTCCTCTGAATTGACGACATAATCAAGTACCGCTTGCTGGTCCCTGGCGCGGTGCAATAGCGTACTTAGAAAACCGCTGCCTGGGTTTGTGTTGAAATCTACATCGCGATTCGTCGAGTCAGTATGGTCAATGCTGATCACCACGTATCCGCGGCTCGCTAAGTGCTCGCCTAGGTAGAACATAATCGTCCGATACCCAGTGTAGCCGTGAGACAGCACGATGAGTGGAAATCCAGCCAGTTCATCGCTGATCTGGGTGATGGGTTTGGCATCCCGAATCGCCTTTCCTTGCATGCGAAAGGACTTGTGGCTTCGAGTAACATCTTGGTAGACCACATAGTCTTCCTTTTGATCTTGAGTAGGATACCAAGCCTCTAAGGTAAGGCTTCGTCCTTCTTTGCTCCTAAGTAAATTGGGGCCATCGATGGTAAACGTTTTTACCCCGACTTGGTAATGCCCCGGTAACGCCATGGTGGGCGTGACAATGGGTTGCTCCGTGTAGAGTTGGTTAATCATATCGTTTGCAGACGCCGTATATTGGCCGAAGAAAATTAACAGTAGAAAGGCCTGGACTTTCAATTTCATGGGTTTTCTTGCCGTGGATTGCTCGAGCTTTTAGTTTATCTCGCCTTCCTAGCTTGCACTGTGATCAATGTTAACAGTCGGCAAAAAACATCATAGGGGGTTAAATGTTGATACCTTATGCTCATACTCAGGCTAAGAGAGCTGTGCAATGCAATTGCGTTGTTGTGATTCACATTGAGAGTGCTATCCTCGCCACACTATTTGAGCTTTGCTATTGGTTTTTATGTTTTCGCGTCTGTTACTCATTTTATTACTATGTGTTCCCGCCAGCTTGATGGCGAATGACAAGCTGGAGGTGTTGGTTGTATCAGCGACACGTGCTGAGTCATCTCTTGCCTTGTCCCCGAACAATATTTCGGTGACAGATCAACAGCAGTTATCAGCAATAAAGGGTGAACATATTCAACAAATCCTGTCTCAGACACCGGGCGTAAGCTTGCAGCGTGGTGATGGTCAGGAATCTTTACCCGGGATCAGAAGCGCCGTATTGACGGGGGCTGGAGCTTGCGGAAGCGTACTGGTTTTAGAAGAGGGGATACCGGTGAGGGGCCCCGCATTCTGCAATGTTAACGAGCTGTTCGATACGCACTACGAACAAGCTCGTCAGGTGGAAGTGACGCGTGGCCCTGGTACGGCGGTGTATGGCTCGAATGCTTTGCTTGGTAGTATAAATATCTTGTTACCCAACAATCAGGATCGATCAGCATCTCTGGAAATTGGCGAACATAGTTATTTTCGTTTTGCCGGAAAATTGGGTTATGAGTTGGAATCATTCGGGGCGGGGCAATTGTTGGCCACCATTACCGATACAGATTCCTTTCGACAGGACTCCGGCTATCAGCAAAGTAAGCTAAGTTGGAGACACAATGAAAGATTCGGGGAATGGGATGTCAATATTGGAGCCACGTTTACCGATTTAGATCAAGAAACAGCCGGGTTTATTACCGGCTTAGATTCCTATCGGGATAAGTCTCTCGCTGCGCAAAACCCTAACCCGGAAGCGTTCAGGGAAACGCGTTCGGTAAGGCTTTGGTCAAAATTTTCGCGAGAAACCGACGCTGGCTATGAATGGAGCTTTACACCGTTTCTCCGTTCTACCGATATGGACTTCCTCCTGCACTTTCTGCCAGGAGATCCCTTAGAGGAGAATAGTCAGACGGGGTTTGGATGGCAAAGCTCATTAAAGATGAATGTGAGTCAGGATCTGTCTTGGCTAATTGGTCTGGATGCCGATTTCTCAGAAGGTGAGTTGCGTCAGTCACAAGCGCAGCCAACTCAAGGTTCAAACTTTTTGCGCGCCACTATCCCCACTGGCATTCACTACGACTATAAGGTTGATGCCAGGCAGTTAGGTCTTTTTGCGCAAACGCAGTGGCAGCTCAGTGATCAAGTTCTGATGGTGGCGGGTGCTCGATATGAGTCAATGAGCTATGACTACGACAACCTATCTTTGACTGGCCGTACCCGCGACGATGGCACCACTTGTGGGTTCGGCGGTTGTCGATACAGCCGCCCAGCAGATCGTAAAGATAGTTTTACTAACCTATCCCCGAAGCTAGAGCTGCGTTATCAATTTGATGAAAGGTCGACTCTATTTGCTAGCGCTTCAACGGCATATCGCGCGCCACAGGCCACCGAATTATACAGACTACAACGCGCACAATTAGAGGCCAATTTGGACAATGTCGAGGTAGAAAATGTTGAACTCGGCTACCGATACTTGGGAGCGCAGACGCAGTGGAGCATGTCGGTATACTCTCTGAATCAGAAGAACGTGATTATTCGAGACAGTGACTTTTTTAATGTTGATGGGAATCGTATTACTAGCGAAGGGCTTGAACTGTCTGCCAAAACTAGACTGAGTGACTCTATAGGCTTGCGTGCAGCGGCCACCTACGCAGAGCACAAGTATGACTCCGATCAGTTTTCCGGTGGTGTCAACATCAACGGTAATCTGGTAGATACGGCGCCGAAGACCTTGCTCAATGCGGCGCTAATTTGGCGTCCTTATGCCTCCATTCGTGCCGAGCTGGAATGGCAGCACGTAGGTGACTACTTTCTCGAGCCCGAAAACTTGAGAGAGTATCCCGGACATAACGTGTTTAACCTGCGAGTAGAACAGTCGATAAATGACGATATTAGCGTGTTCGCGAGGATTCTGAATCTTAGTGATACACGCTATGCCGAGCGGGCTGATTTCACGTCATTTACCGATGAGCGCTATTTTCCGGGCGCTCCGAGAACCGTTTTTGTGGGATTCAATTATCGGCCTGTAAATTAGTACGCTCCCCCTTTCTGTTGAGCTTTGACAGGACGCGTTCCATCAGGTGAGTGGGCGTCAGTATGATTGCATTGCCCAAGATCACTAAGATAAATCCTAAAAAGATATTTGTGGACCAAACGAAGTCCTCAAAGAGGCTGCTTAAGATAATCGCCACAAATGGAAATAAGACAATGGAGTAACTGGCCTTTTCTGGACCCATGTCGTTGAGTAAAACGTAGTAAGTGGCGAATGCTATCACGGTACCAAATACGGCCAGATACAGTAATGAAGCGGTATAGGCTGGTGACCAAGAAGCAGAAAAACTTTGACCAGTAGCGACGACAATAATCGCTAGAACCAAGGTGCCATAAAGCATCCCCCAGGCATTAACAGCAAATAAGTTTAGCTGACTGCGAGAATTTCGAACACTGGCCATATTGCCTAAGGACGCCACTAGCGCCGCGCCGAGACCAAATGCCAGGCCAACGATACTCCCATTTTCAGAGAAAGAGAGATCATTCCAAAAGAGGGCAATCAAACCAGCGATACCCAGGCCTGCACCTAAATAGACTCTCGGAGCTATTGGATCACCAAAAAATAGTCTTGTGTTCACAATGTTCATTATCAACATGGTCGAAAAAGCGATGCTGGTCATCGCTGATGTTAAATAAACCTGTGATTGATAGATCAACACATAATTAATGCTGAAATTAAATAGGGCAAGAATACCTATAAATGCATGATCTCTAACCTTAAACGCCATGGGCACTCGGCGCCATAAGCAAAATGCCCACATTAGAGCCGCCGCTATCAGGAAACGATAGAACACCGAGGCAAAGATAGATGCTTCGCCGATTTGGAACTCGATTGCTAACCAAGTTGATCCCCAAATAAGGACGGTGGAGATATAGAGAATGGTGTTCTTCATGAGATTAAATTTTAGTTGCTGTAATGCAAACAACTTTATTCCTTTATCTGTTAACATAACAGATACAGTTAAGTTGAAATGCAACCTATACAGATTGAGGCCCTGATGGCGTTAGCAATTAGCGATCAGCAAGATAAATACTTGTATCAGAAAGTAATTTCTGCGGTTCTTACAATGCGAGAAGAGGGATCGCTTCAAGTTGGTGACAAATTACCTTCTCTGAGATCATTTAGTCATTCTCTAGGGGTAAGTATTCCAACTGTGCGCCAAGCTTATCTAGAGCTAGAGCGCCTAGGTGTCATTGAGGCGAAGCCTAAATCGGGCTACTTTTTGAAACCACAGCCGCTACTTGATACATCGATAGCCAAAGCCAGACTCTCTCGAAGACCAAGAGAAGTCAACAAGCAAAGTTTGATAGAGGATGTTTTCGAGGCCATACATGCGCCAGGCTCAATCCCACTTGGTTTGGCAAATCCCTCATCAGCTTATTCCTCTGATAAAGCGTTGGCTCGGTGGATGCGCAGGGTATTAACTCAATCTGGCAGTCGCGCGGTCGGGTATGGTCCAATGGATGGGTACCTGCCATTGAAGCGTCAGATCGCCTATCGCTATATTGATCACGGATTACAAATTGATCCAGCCGAGGTGATAATTACCAATGGCGCCCAAGAGGCCATTGCAATCGCATTGCAATGTGTAGCGGAGAAAGGCGACATCATCGCCGTTGAGTCGCCCACGTATTTTGGCGTTCTAGAGCTGATAGAAAGTTTGGGTATGAAAGCGTTGGAGATACCCTTGTGCCCCAAAGAAGGGGTTTGTGTTGATGATCTGAGCATCGCCATTTCCAATCATTCAGTCAAGGCAGCAATTTTCTCAACTTCTGTCAGCAACCCGGTTGGTTCTTTTTTAACAGAGCAACGTCGCCGAGCGATTGTGCAGTTACTTGAATCAAATAAGATCCCATTGATTGAAGATGATGTTTACGGCGATTTGTACTTCGGTGAGCACAGAGGCAAGTTAGCCCGTTGTCATTCAACGCAAGACAACGTGCTTACCTGCTCTTCTTTTTCAAAAACCGCTGCACCTGGCTATCGTATAGGTTGGTTGATGCCGGGAAAACATTTGTCCAAGGCAAAGCGTATAAAGCGAGCTTTATCGTGTTCTTCTTCTTTGCTCAATCAATGGACATTATCGGAGTTTGTGGGTAGTGGTGAATATGACCGAAGTCTTAGAATGTTGCGTAATGCGCTGCAAACCAACAAGGCTCGCGCGCTTTCGATCGTGCATGAGTATTTTCCGGAGGGTACACGTGTTAACGATCCTCAAGGAGGTAGTGTTTTATGGATTGAGCTACCCAAAGGTGTTGATGGCAGCGTTTTGTTTCAAAAGGCATTAGATAGGGATATTAGTATTGCGCCGGGAATTTTGTTTTCATTAGGCACGAAATACAGCCGATTTATTCGTGTTAGTTTTGGCGTCCAATGGGGTGAGCATGTCGAGCAGGCCTTTAAAACCTTAGCTGATCTGACTCGAGAGAATCACTAAAAGGAATTCGCAAAAGTATGAGAATTCCATAGATGCCTTTATTCGATCAGCCGCTTTCGAGTACACTACGGCCTTACTCATTTTAGTTCTTACTCATTACCCGTTTCCATACACCGTGACAGGCAAACTCTTCATTATTTCTGCCCCATCTGGCGCGGGCAAAACCAGTTTGGCGCATGCGTTGATTGCCAATGCTTCGAACTGCAAAATGTCGATTTCACACACAACAAGGCAACGTCGATCCAATGAAGAAGACGGTGTTGACTATTTTTTTGTGTCTCAAGATGAGTTTTTGGAGATGACCGAGCGCGGTGTCTTTCTTGAATATGCTGAGGTTTATGGTAACTATTACGGCACATCCCGGGAAGCGGTGGAATCCATGCTGGCAAGTGGAACGAATGTGCTTCTGGATATTGATTGGCAAGGCGCGCGTTTGGTAAGAGCTCAAATGCCGGAGGCAATTAGCATTACGATTCTTCCCCCATCGATTGATGAGCTTGAAAGACGTTTACGCAGCCGTGGCAGCGATTCCGAGGATGTCATCGCAGCGAGGATGCAAAAGGCCAAAAACGAAATGGCGCACTGTGAGGAATCCGATTTTATCGTTCTAAACGACGATTTTAATCAAGCTTTAAGTGATTTGACGCTGATAATTGGAGGTGAAAGTGATAATATTCGCCCCCTTGCCCTCGACTTAGAGGCACTTTTGCGGGCAGAGTCCCGGGGTTAATTCCGATAGACTGAGTAGTCGCGCAGCCCGCAGGTTTTACTGGCTTAGATTTCTTGTAAGACTTTGATGGGCGACAATGTAGATGCAAGCTCAGCTTGTCAGCTTATCGCTGTATTTTAGTGGCCTATATTTCCGTTATTAAGAGCGATAAATAACATTTTAGATTTTTGAGGTGAGCCATGGCTCGAGTAACTGTAGAAGACTGTTTAGACAACGTAGATAACCGCTTCCAATTGGTCTTGGTAGCGACTAAGCGCGCCCGCCAAATTTCTTTGGGTTCTGAGCCGTTTGTGGAAGAAGAAAACGACAAGCCAACTGTATTGGCCCTAAGAGAGATTGCTGAGGGTCTTGTGACTAAAGAAATACTTAACGACGTTGTTGAAGATGAGTTCTTGGAGGCGGTTGCTGAGGAAGAGCCTGTCGAGTCCAATGAATTGGATGCACTCACAGCTGCTCTACAAGCAGAATTGGCTGGTGCCACCGGCGCGACCGAATCATCAGAATAATTCGACGGGTCGATAATTGACCCAGTCTTGATTTCTGTCGGCCAAGGTTGATCGATAGAAGTCCTTAAAAGCCGCAGAACCGCGGCTTTTTTTCAAGCTCGGAGAGATACCCCCAAAGGTGATCATAAAGCCTTATCCATACAGCTTTTCCAAACGAAGGTTTTTTACGCCTTCGCCAGAAAAAGCCATCCGCACGGTTTGCAAAAATCGTCTATCTCCATACCTGTCTCGAGAGTCGATAGATGAGGTTTATCGTGCTTTCGTGTTCGCGGAGAAATATCATCGTGGACAAATGCGCAAATCTGGGGAGCAATACATCCATCACCCCATTGAGGTTGCTGAGACCTTGGCCGAGCTACGCATGGATTCGCGCACACTGATGGCAGCATTGCTTCATGATGTCATTGAAGATACTGAGGCAACCAAAGATCAAATAGTTGATCTTTTTGGTGAAGATATTGCCCTGATGGTCGATGGCGTTAGTAAGATCGGCCAGATCGAATTCGAAAGCCGTGAACAAGCAGAAGCCGAGAACCTGCGAAAGATGTTGATGGCGATGTCTGAAGACGTCCGAGTCATTATCATCAAACTTGCTGATCGTCTGCATAATATGCGTACCTTGTCGATTATGCAGCCTAGTAAACAAAAACGGATCTCGCAGCAGACAATTGATATTTATGCTCCCATTGCCGAACGTTTGGGTTTGTACCACTGGGCGCGAGAACTTCAGGATTTGTGCTTTAGTTATCTCTACCCAAAAAGACATGCGGCAATAAAAAAAGCAATCGAAACGCGCGAAGGAAATCGCAAGCTCATCGTCGAGAAGCTGCAAACTGGTCTCAATGACACCATCGAATCCGCCGGATTAACTGATTTCGCGGTTAAAGGGCGTCGTAAAACGGTATACAGCATCTATAAAAAGATGATCAAAAAGCGCAAGTCATTCGACGAGCTGCACGATATCTATGGATTCAGAGTCATCGTCAACTCAGTCGATGAATGCTACAGAGTCCTTGGCATCATTCATAATGCATACAAGCCCATTCCTGGGCGATTTGTCGATTACATTGCTATTCCGAAGGCGAATGGATATCAGTCTTTGCACACGGTGGTTTTCGGGCCTTTGGGAGATAATATCGAGGTTCAGATCAGAACCAAGGAAATGGATCATGTTGCCGAGGCAGGAGTGGCCGCTCACTGGGTGTATAAGCAGGGCGAGAGCAGTACGGACACATCCAGTCATCTGGCCAGACAATGGCTGTTGGATTTGCTTGATCCTAAACATCAAACTGGAAATCCAGTGGAGTTTCTAGAGCATTTAAAAACCGATCTTTATCCAGATGAGGTTTATGTATTCACCCCTAAGGGCGACATCAAAAAGATGCCCAGAGGTTCAACAGCGCTGGATTTTGCCTATGCGGTACATACTGACGTTGGTAATCACTGTACTGGTGCGCGCATTAATCGCTCTCTGGCGTCATTGCCTACCGTGTTGCAAAATGGTGATAGCGTAGAGATTATTACATCTAAAAGTTCGTGGCCAACAACGGCATGGTTGAACTATGCGGTTACCGCGAAGGCCAGAACTCAGATACAGAATTATCTTAAGCATCAAACTCGAGAAGACGCCCTCAAGCTCGGCAAGCGCCTACTAGCAGGTGCGACCAAGCAACGTTTATTCGGTCGTCGCAAGGTGCCCGCTAAGGTACAGCAAAAGTTACTTGAGCAAACGGGCTTGGAAACGTGGTCTGATTTACTGATTGAGGTGGGCTTAGGGCGTCGATTACCGGACATGGTGGCAAGACAAATTGCGCAACTATCCGATGGTGACTCTCAAGGTAAGTCTCAAGAAGAGGAACCTTTGATTATCCGTGGTTCCGAGGGATTGCTGGTTACATACTCAAAATGTTGTTGCCCAATCCCAGGGGACTCCATCATGGGTGTGTTTACCGTCGGACATGGTTTGGCGGTTCATACGACGGATTGCCCAAATATTGGTGATCTTCAACGACATCCCGAGAAATGCTTGATGGTGGATTGGGACGAAGATTTGGATCAGGAGTTTCACGTTCGGCTTCAAGTTAAACTGAATCATGTGTCTGGCGCATTCGCCGATGTGGCTATGGCGATCGCCGAACAAGGCTCCAATATCAATCATGTGGATTTGCATGAAGGGACCGATAACTTACGTCAAATGGACTTTATCATTGACGTTAAGGACCGCGTGCATCTGGCAAAAATTGTTAAGTCGATCTATCGAACACCACACGTCAGCAAGGTGGTTCGGCATAAGGGATAGCCGATTGGTTTAAAGAAAATTGAATTGTTAATCTTCGATCTAGCTGTCAAACTCAAAGGATGAAAAAGACTATTTCAACAGATAGTGCCCCTGCTGCTATTGGGGCGTACTCACAGGCGGTTGTCGCTTCAAATCATGTTTATGTGTCAGGACAAATTCCTCTGGATCCAGCCAGTGGTGACATTCTGAGCCCTAATTTTGCTGACCAAGCACGCCAAGTATTTAGAAACCTAACTGAGATCGCTAAGGCGGCAAATGCATCGCTCGATGATGCCGTCAAGCTCACCGTCTACCTCACCGATTTGAACGATTTTGCACAGTTAAATGAAATCATGGCTGATTTCGTTAGTCAGCCATACCCAGCTAGAGCTGCTGTCCAAGTGTCGGCATTACCAAAAGGCGCAAAAATAGAAATCGACGCCGTGTTGGTTATCGAGTAATTCTTTTTCGTCGACGTTTTTGGTAAAGGAGTTTCTCTATGACATTGAGTCTGTCTGATGCGGTAACCAAACTGTCGGGTGTTGGTCCTCAGATAGCTCAAAAGCTTGAGCGCTTGCATGTACATACCGTAGGTGATGCCCTGTTTCATCTGCCACTTCGATACGAAGATAAGACGAGCGTTACGCCCATTGGTGCTCTTTTGCCAGAGACCTCCGCTGTGATTATCGGTCAGGTCGAGCTTGCTCAGGTGGTTTTTGGCCGCCGCAGAAGTCTTCTAGTCAAACTCAGCGACGGTACCGGTAGCTTGACCATCCGCATGTTTCATTTTAATCGCTCACAAGAAAAGAGTTTTCAACGTGGCTTGTGGGTAAGAGCATTCGGAGAGGCGCGTCGCGGAGCCAAAGGGCTCGAATTAATCCATCCGGAGTACAAAGTATTTGCCAACGAACCGAGTGGCGGTATTGATACTACATTGACTCCGGTTTATCCCACCACCGATGGGGTGTCGCAGTTACTTTGGCGCCGCATTACCGACCAAGTATTAAAAGCGAATGTTGATGGACTGGAGGATTTATTATCGGTGAATTGCCTTCCAGAGGAACTTCGTCAGTCATGGAGTGCGGCTTCTCTAAAACAAGCTTTGACTACCCTACACAGACCTTCAGCGGATCTGAACATGGAAACAATGTTGGAGGCTACCAGTGCGGCACATCAGCGGTTGATTTTGGAAGAGTTGCTTGCACACCATTTTAGTTTACGAAAGACTAAAGAGCTGCGAATAAAAGATTCTTCGCCATCGCTAACTTCAAATGCAGAACTGGAACAATCGTTTTTGTCTAATCTGGGTTTTAATTTGACTGGCGCACAAGCTAGAGTCAGTCAAGAGGTCGGACAAGACTTAGTTAGCCAACAGCCTAGCATGAGGTTGATTCAGGGCGATGTTGGATCTGGCAAAACAGTGGTGGCGGCACTGGCGCTATTACGAGCGGTTTCCAGTGAGATTCAAGCCGTTATGATGGCTCCCACGGAGCTTTTGGCTGAACAACACTTCCGAACGGTATCCAATTGGTTTGAGCCTATGGGCATCGAAGTTGGTTGGCTGGCCAGTAAAACCCCCGCGGCACAAAAAAAAGCCACACTAGAAAAGCTCAGTTCCGGAGAGCTTCTCATTGCTGTCGGTACGCATGCGCTAATACAAGACGCGGTTAGTTATAAAAAGTTAGGTCTTGTCATTATCGATGAACAACATCGTTTTGGGGTTGAGCAAAGACTGGCATTAAGGGAGAAAACACCTGAGAATATTGTGCCGCATCAATTAGTGATGACGGCAACACCGATACCAAGAACGCTTGCAATGACCTTTTATGCAGACCTTGATGTCTCCAGTATTGATGAGTTACCACCCGGTCGAAAACCAGTTGAGACCGTTGTGTTACCCGCAGAAAGTCGACGCGCCGAGGTAATCGAGCGTGTTCGCCAAGCTTGTATGGATGGAAGGCAAGTGTACTGGGTTTGTCCGTTAATTGAGGAGTCAGAAGCACTCGAGGCGCAGGCGGCCACAGAGACCGCTCAAGAGCTGTCGAGCAGTTTAACGAGTCTTAATGTAGGCTTAGTGCATGGCCGACTAAAGTCCAAGGAAAAAGAAGAGGTCATGGAAGCATTTAGACTCCATGATATTGACTTGCTGGTTGCCACAACGGTCATTGAAGTCGGAGTTGATGTGCCGAACGCCAGCTTGATGATCATCGAAAATGCTGAGCGCATGGGCTTAGCTCAACTGCATCAATTACGAGGGAGAGTCGGTCGCGGTCAAGAAAAATCGTTTTGTCTGTTACTGTATCGAACGCCGCTCAGTCCACATGCCAAAGAACGACTTAAGACACTGCGTGAAACCAATGACGGTTTTGAAATTGCCGAGAAGGATTTGCAGATGCGCGGTGCTGGCGAACTACTTGGTACTCGACAAACAGGCAGCATTAGTTTTAAAGTGGCCGATCTAATACGGGACCAGCATTTGCTTCCTAAAATCGAGTCAATCGCAAGTCAGGTCAGTCTGTCCCATCCTCAGCACATTGATCCATTGATCGAACGTTGGATTGGTACACGGGAAAACTACGTTAACGCATGATACAAAAACACAAGATCAATCAATATCTGGCCTTGATGAGGTTTGATAAGCCAATCGGTTCTTTGCTGCTGTTGTGGCCTACAGTTTGGGGGTTGTGGTTGGCATCTAATGGTGCCCCTGAACCTCAACTTGTCTGGATTTTTGTGGCAGGTGTGTTTGTTATGCGCTCAGCAGGCTGCGTAATCAATGATTACGCTGATAAAGATTTTGATCCGCTGGTAGAGCGGACCAAGCAACGACCGCTGGCGGCCGGTGACTTATCCACTGAGGAAGCTCTTGGCTTATTTGCCGTTTTAAGTCTATTGGCGATAGTTTTGCTGCTTTTACTGCCAAAGCCGGTCTGGCCTTGGGCGATTCCAGCTGGCCTAGTGACAATTATCTATCCGTATATGAAGCGATTCATTCAGGCGCCTCAAGCCGTTTTGGGGTTGGCATTTAGCGCCAGTATTCCAATGGTATACACCGCGTGCGGGGTGCCACTGGATGCTTCAACTTGGTTGTTGATGGCAATTAATCTTTGCTGGGTTGTGGCTTACGACACGGCTTACGCAATGTCCGACCGCGAAGATGATTTAAAGATAGGCGTTAAATCCACAGCTATCTTGTTTGGTAGCAAGGATAAGCTGGTAATCGGCGTACTTCAATTTAGCGTGCTAACTGGTTTGATAGCGCTTAAATTTGTAGCTAACTTAAGTTACTGGTTTTTGTTAAGTATTCTGCTTGTCGCTGCCTTCTTTTTGCATCAGCAAAACCTAATCGCTGATCGGGATAGAGCTCGCTGCTTTCAGGCTTTTTTGAATAATGGTTGGGTTGGTGCTGCAATTTGGCTAGGCATTCTCGCAGGTTAACATCGCTATTGTTCCGGCGACGATAAAGTCAATACTCGCTGGATAGTGAGAGTCGTAGTCACTGGACTGATAGCGGTTTTCCGACAAGGTGTTTATTCTCCCATTGTTGGCAAACGCGGCGAGTGCTGTGGTGGTGATAAATTGAAACGCCAGATGTGCTTGTAAATCGGTTTCGTAGTGCGAGTAGTGATGTAATTTCTCGATGAACTCCAAACTTACTCTATCGATCGCATTCATGATTGGTGCGTCTTCATAGGGCGTCAATTCCTTTGAAGCGAAAGCAGTGATAACACTTGCCCATGCGCGCCAACCGGGGTCCCCAGACATTATTCTCTCGAACAAAGGGTCGACAATGCTTTTCACGATTTGCTTGATTGCCGCATCTCGCTCCAAGCTATCGAAATTAATTTCGGAAAGCATTCGTTGTCGTTCACGAACGATGGGCACCGCACGTCGTGCTAACACTTCAAAGTAAAGCATTTCCTTACTCTTAAAGTAATAATTCACACTTGCCAAACGCACTTCGGCTGCATCCGTGATTTCTCTGACGGAGACTCCGTCAAACCCACTGCGAGCGAAGAGAATTTCAGCGACATCCATGATGTGATCGCGTTTAGTACTGCGTTTATTCGCGGTCATGACTTGTTAATAGACGACGTAGATTTGTCCCGTTTCCCCAAACTGACTGGATTGTATCTTTATTATCCTATTTATGTGTTGAATTTTTTGTGGAACGATCGTATCATTTTTTTGTCGGTCGGGCTCTGGCATTGTGTTTTCGAACGAAATCGATTGGCCGAATACAGAATTGAAGGCGTTTCTACTCATTCGCCCCCCCCCATGTACGGAATGAGCGCTTCAACTTTGTGCGGTGAAAGGGTCGTGCCAAATAGACACATCCCTCTAGAGCTCGACCTTTTTCTTTTCCTGCCGTATTTTGCTTCTCCAGAGCCGACCTCTTGGTTTAATTTATTTGCTGCCAAGACAGGCTAGTTTTTACGCCGGTATCAATATTACTAATTGTGACCGTACCTTGGTGCCTAGCCATGATTTCCCTGACGAAGCTCAATCCCAATCCAGTGCTCTTGTGTGAATGGGATTGACTTGAGTTCGCTGGTAGAGAGAAGAACCGATCGAATACTTTACTCAATGCCCAATCAGGAATGGTTGGTCCAGTATTTTTGACATTGCAGACTACCATGTCTCCCTTTGACCTGAGATTGAGGTGGATTGTCGAGCTTGGATGACAAAAGTGAATAGCATTGTCGAGTACATTTGCGATTGCTTGGGCAAGAAGTACACGATCACCTTTGATGTTAAAGGTCTCTGGACCAGTCACAGAAGTAGTGAGTTGCTTGTCCATCAGTAGCGTTTCGCGTTCTTGAATGATCCGATTCGTTGTGCTCACAATATCAAAACTGGAAACCTCAATCGGGTTCTTTTGACTCTCTAGCTTAGCGAGGCTGAGCATTCGGTCGACCAGTCTTGCCATGCGATCATTGGATGTCTGTATATTCGCTAGAAAATTTCTTTTATCTTGCTCTGGCAAGTCTTCAAATAGTAGTTCAACCGAGCCACGTACGCTCGTAATCGGAGTTTTCAATTCATGAGTGAGACTGTGAACGTATTGTTCTACATACTCTTTGCCATCCAGCTGAAGGCGCAGATTTCTTACGGACTCCGCAAGATCAGAGAGGCGTTGGTCAAGAAGTTGAGGTTGTTGAACTTCAATCCCATTTGCCATGCTGTCGGCATAATTGACGATCTTGTTGATGGAGCGGCTGAACAAAATCGAAAGAACGAATCCCACAAGTAACGCAATTCCCGTGGCCAAATACATTGTTTTGCGCAGCTCGGCTGTCTCGGTGTTTAAATGAGACTCAAGGCTTTGTATTGGCTGGACTAAAGAAACCGATCCAACCAGAGTATCTTGAAAAAACAATGGGGCGGCGACCACCATCGCCTTGGGTGCACCGGTTTTGGTGTCGGTTGTTGTGAAAGAAGTTCTTGCACCGTATTGACCGTTTAGGGTTAGGTACACGTCGCGCCAATTTGAGAAGTTATTCCCAATATCCTTGCCCGTCGAATCGTAAACGACTTTGCCCACGGAGTCGGTTATGTATAAATCAGACTCCATCCGAACCTTGTCGACTTGGTAAATAGTAGCAAGGAAACGACGTTCTTTGGCTGTTGCCAAGACCTTTTCGATGAGCGACACATTGAGATCGCTGGATTTTACTATTTGAGTTTCGATCAAGGATGCCAAGATATTCACGCCATCCACCATAACGCTTTCGGCTGCTTGTCGCATTCCATCGTTCAAGCGCTCTACCGCGTGATCTAGAATAAACCAGCTTAGAAAACCAAGAATTACGATGTAAAGAAAAAACGCTCTAAGTCCGTAACTTGCCTTTAGGCCGGCCTTTGAGCGCCATCGAGTGAGCATGCTGTTAAAAGATTGAGTCATTCCTTATATCTTCAAGCTATAGCCATGGCCTCGATGCGTTTGAATAAATTGACTTTGTGGTTCGCTAAGCTTTAATTTTGCCCTCAGCGTTTTAATGTGGGTATCGATAGCTCGATCATCGGAGGGATGTTTTTCAGACCAGACTCTGTTAATCAGTTCGCGGCGCGAGAAGACCGTGTTTGGATTCTCTAGGAACATCGCTAAGAGATGGTATTCTGCTTTAGTTAACGCCAGTATTTTGCCGTGCAGTGTAATTTGCCGACGACTCGCATTCATGTTGAATACTTTTCCTCCGTTGCCGTCTTTAGCCGGAATGGCTTTGGGCTTGGCTTCTACTCGTTTTAAGATATTTTTAATTCGAGCCACTACTTCTCTAGGACTGAACGGCTTGCAAACATAGTCATCCGCTCCAATTTCCAGACCAACAATACGATCAATCTCCTCACTCCGCGCTGTTAAGAATAGACAGGGAATTTGCGCGTAGATCTGTCCGGAAGTGCGAATGGATTTTAATAGTTCAAATCCATTCGCGTCAGGGAGGCCAACATCTAAAACTATAAAATCGAAATGTTGCTCTTGTATCGCATTTATCGCCGCCTGACCATTCATTTCCCAACGTGGTTGAAAACCGTCCGAGGACAATGCATAAAGCAACACATCGGCTATTTCTTTTTCATCTTCAACGATTAAGATTGATTTCATTCGGTTCGTAAATTGGCGTTCAATTAAGCGTTGGTCACACGCTAATCGCTTTCTGGATGTTTGGCAAGAAAATGAAAAAATAGTATGCTCGCGACCAGAAGAAAAGATAAAAAGGCGTGCTTTTTTGCTGCTTTATAGCCATTTCGCCATCTCACAGGAGACCGTTTATGCGTTCTATTTTAGTTGTAAATCCGAAAGGAGGGTGTGGAAAAACCACCATCGCGACAAATCTGGCGACGTACTACGCTGTTTGGGAGGTGTCGACGGCTTTGGTTGATTTGGACCCACAGCAGTCAAGTATGGAGTGGTTGAAAGTTCGTCCAAAATCGGAAAATGCGATTCAGGGGTTTAATGGATTAGAAGGCAGAATATTCCCCGATGAAGGTACGCAGAGAGTTATATATGATTGTCCGGCGCGTACGGACTCGAAAAAAGTAGCCAAGTTAATTGAATTGGTCGACGTGGTCATTATTCCAGTGATGCCAAGTGCCATCGATATGCGGGTGGCGGCAAAATTTGTGGCCGATATCATCGGTCATGTTAAAAAGCACAACTCCGAGGCATTGATTGGTGTCGTGGCGAACCGCTCGCAAAAGAACTACGCGTCATATAAAGCCTTAGCAAAATTCCTAAAAGCGCTGGATATTCCTTTTATAGGCGCCCTTCGAAATTCTCAGAATTACATTAAGGCAGCAGACACTGGAGTCGGGATCTTCGAGATGCCGGCTACTGAGGTTAAGCCAGATATGAAAGAGTGGGAACCTATTATTACTTGGCTAGAAGGCAAACGCATCGTTAAGCAATAGGTCGCAAAGATTTAGAATCTGCAAAAGCTTGTTAAGCCTCGGCGACCAAGGTTGGTCTGAGGCGGTTCCCTTGCTAGGATAGCCTTTATCTTAATCACATATCTGGGCTTAACAATGCGGAATGTAAAGCGTTTTTTTATCTTGGCAGCGTCGATCGTGATGTTGCAAGGTTGTGCCACTAATCCGGTCACTGGTAAACGTCAGTTGGCTATGTCAGAAAGTTGGGAGATCAGTACTGGTCGAGCTAATCACCCCAAAATTCTCCAAGAGTATTCCGTTTATGAAGACCCAGAGCTTCAAGCCTATTTGAATGAAATAGGTCAGCGGCTGGCAAAAAAGAGTCATCGCTCACACCTAGACTTTACCTTCACACTTTTGGATAGCCCTCAGGTTAACGCGTTTGCACTTCCTGGCGGGTTTATCTACGTTACTCGCGGCATCATGGCTTATATGACTAAGGAGTCTCATCTTGCCGGTGTATTGGGTCATGAAATAGGTCATGTGACCGCGGCTCACGGTGCACAGAGGGCGGCGCAAGCGCAATTAGGTGGGTTGGCCACGGCCGCGGTTGCGATCGGCACAGGGAGTCGCGAGCTTATTCAAGCTTCTCAAATGCTAGGTGGTGCGCTTATATCAGGGTACGGGCGCACTCAAGAGCTTGAGTCAGATAGATTAGGTGCTGAATATATTGCGCAGAATAACTATGCGCCCGATGATATGGTGGATGTGATTGGTATTCTTAAGGACCAAGAGTTGTTTGCGCGAGAGAAAGCTAAACGAGAAGGGCGAGAGCCACAGGGCTATCACGGACTGTTCTCGACACACCCAAAAAATGACCAACGACTTCAAGAGGTAATCGCGGCAGCAGATCGTTTGCGAGATACTAGTCAGCCAAAGCCAGATGATGGCAAGTTCTTGAAGCTAACCAATGGTATGGCCTACGGCGAAAGCGAGAAACAGGGCATCACTCGTGGCAATAAGTTCTACCACAAGGATCTAGATCTTTTTGTTGAGTTTCCGCAGGGTTGGCGAATTCAGAACACGCCGTCTGTGCTGGCTGCAACGGCGCCAGATGGTTCGAAGATGATCCAAATGCGAATGGACTCGGTAGCGCCACCGGTGGATGGTGTGCGTTATCTGGGGTCAAAGTTCCCTCAATTTAGGGATGCTAGAAACGTACAAACCACAGAAGATACAGCCGTCGCAGGTGTTGCTACCGTGAGCGATCAACGGACAGGCGCCAGTCAGAATTTACGTGTTGCGATGGTAACTAGGGGAAATCAGGCGTTTGTTCTCTCTGGCGTAGGTAAGACAACGCTTCCAAATCAAGAGTTCTTTGACGTCGCGAAAAGCGTGCGTCGCTTAAAGTCCAATGAGGCCAAGCTTGCTGAGGGAAGATATATAGAGCTGATCACTGCTAAGCGAGGCGATACCATCGCCTCACTAGCGAAGCGGTCTAATCTCGATGATTACGCAGAGGCTCAACTTAGATTGATCAATGGACTTTATCCCGACGGTGAGCCAGCGGCAGGACAGGTGATTAAAATAATAAAGTAGCGCCTAATAAAGTAGCGGCTTAGAAAGGCAAAAGCCCAATCACAAGATTGGGCTTTTTTAATTTGGGGCTTGTAATGAAAAGAAAATACATTAATATATAAACAATTGTTTATATATTAATGTATTTTTTCTGATGAATAGGCTAAAGAGCGAATCGCGAAAAAGACTGACTCGGGGAATAGAGCTTTTTGAGCTAGGGGACTTGCAAGCAGCCAGTCACTGTTTTCAAGAAGCACATATCTTAGGGCAGACTTTCATTGCCGAGCATACTCTAAGTCATTTGTGGTTGTGGCGTGTCGGCTGGAAACTCAGGAAGTGGCCAGAGATTATTGGCCAGCCGCCGAGAATCTTAGCTTCATTGATATTTTCAAAGTTATGGGTACCTCGTGGTAATTCGGGTCTAGCCAGTATCAGCGCGTTCAAAACGATGCCGATCCCAACCGCATTGCAGGAGTTCTTTGATGAATAATCCAAAGCCCCTTGTTGTACCGTCAAACGAAATGGTGGAGCGGCTGGCGGATCTCTTTGGTCTGATGGGTGACGCGACCCGACTAAAGATAATCATGACCTGCCTTGAGACGCCAACCAGTGTTTCAGATATCGCCATGCGATTGGATTTGTCGCAACCCCTGGTCAGTCATCATCTGCGGTTACTTAAAGCCGCGAGAATGGTAAGAGCTCATCGACAAGGTAAGCAGGTTTTTTATGTGGCGGCGGATGCGCATGTGCAATGCGTCATAACCGATATGGTTGAGCATTTTAGTGAACCCGAGGAGGAAGTCTAATGTCAGCAGATTGTTGTCATACTGATCATGGTCCGGCCGCGACCGACCCACGGTTTCGCAAGGCATTGTGGTTTGCTCTGATTATTAACCTGACTATGTTTTTGGTTGAAATTGTGGCCAGTGAGTTCAGCGATTCAATGTCGCTGAAGGCCGATGCACTGGATTTCTTCGGTGACTCTACTAATTATGCCATCAGCTTGTTTGTGGTGGCGTCTGGAGTGGTGGTACGCGCCCGTGCATCTCAATTTAAGGCAATCACCATGTTGTTGCTAGCGGGCTACGTTTCCTACTCGGTAATAGTCCGTGTTCTTAGTGGCAGCGAGCCAATAGCTGAAACAATGGGTGTGATAGGTATAGCAGCGTTCACCGCTAATATGGTGGTGGCGATCGTCTTATATCAATTTAGAACCGGCGACAGTAACATGCAGTCTGTCTGGTTATGCACTCGCAACGATGTCATTGGCAATATTGCCGTGTTACTGGCAGCGGGGGGAGTGGTTTTAACTAGCTCACGCTGGCCAGATCTGATGGTAGCGCTTGTTATTTCTTCACTCGCGGTTTCCTCCGCAGTCCGAATATTGAGCTTGGCAGCGCAGGAAATTAGGGATGAAAAAAGCGGACACCACGAGTCCCATTCGCACTGATCGAGGCTTTCTGCCACAACCTATGGAGGTGGGTGCCCGTAAAGATCTAAATGGACTCAAATTTTCAGCGTGTCGCGAAAGGAACTACTCTTCAAGTTGAAGTGCTGATATCAACTGCGAAAGCTCGTTGTATATTTTCGATTTTCTGGGTTTGTAGAATACCCAGTTTTTAATCTTTTTCGAGCTAACTAGATTCGCATCGGCGAGTACCTTTAGGTGGCTGGTCACCGTGGGTTGACTCAAGCCAATGCGATCCACTATGCGCCCGATACAAACTCCATCCTCAACTAAATCTCCATCCACTTGAGGCTCGAAATAGTCGGTAGGATCAAGTAGCCATTGCAATATTAACAGCCTGTTTTCATTAGCAATGGCCTTCAAAACTCTAACTTTATCAACCAGTTCGGTCGTTTCGCTTGACGTTTCCATATAGCTATATAGTAATATATAAATATAGATATTTAGAGATACATCTTACGTGATTATGGAAAACCTGTCAGCGTCCCAACGCTTGGAACTTTCTGAAAAAGCGCTTGAGCTTGCGTCCACCTTCGCTCAAGACTATCTGAACAGACTTGACAAGCGTAATGTCGCGCCTTCATCCGATGCCATAGATGCGATTCAAGAATTGCAATCGGACATCCCTGATCAGGGAGTAGACGCCTCGATCATTATCGAGGAACTACACCGCTTGGGGTCGCCAGCGACGGTGGCGACAGCGGGTGCAAGGTATTTTGGTTTGGTCGTTGGTGGTTCCTTGCCCGCTTGTGTTGGCAGTCGAACATTGAGTGCTGCTTGGGATCAGCTTGGGACTACCGAACTGACCAGTCCAATTACGGCACATTTGGAGCGCATTGCCTCGGACTGGTTGCTCAACTTATTTGATCTCCCTGATGACGCTAGTGTGGGGTTTGTTACTGGCACCACGATGGGCAACTTTGTGAGCATAGCCGCAGCCAGACATCATCTTCTATCAAGACTGGGCTGGAACGTAGAAAAACAGGGCCTTTTTGGGGCCCCGAGGATCAGGGTGCTAGCTTCGCAAGAAGTGCATTTTACGGTGAAAAAAGTCCTCAGCATGTTAGGTCTGGGTACAGACATTGTCGAAACTATGCCGGTCGACTCAGATGGTGCTGTCGATGTGCAACGCATACCAAAATTAGACAATTCATGCCTGGTCCTGACTCAGGCTGGAAACGTAAATTCAGGTGCCATTGATCCTATTGGTGATATCGCAAGACTCGCTTCCAAATGTGGGGCGTGGGTTCATGTTGATGGTGCGTTTGGTTTGTGGGCTGCAACTAGCCCGAACAAGCAACATCTAATATCAGGATTCCAGCTGGCCGATAGCTGGGTAACCGATGGGCATAAATGGTTAAACACACCATACGATTGTGGAATCGCCATTTGCCGACATGCATCTTCAGTCCATAACGCTATGGCGACGACAGCACCTTATTTCGTCCCCGGTAAGCACGTAGAAGCCAAAGACATGATGCCCGAGTTGTCTAGGGCCGCACGTGGTATTGATGTCTGGGCCGCGTTGAAAAATTTGGGTAAGTCCGGAGTGCAATCATTGGTTGATAGAAATTGTGATTTTGCCCAACAAATGGCTGATGGCTTGAGGTCCATGGGGTTCTCAGTATTGAATAAGGTTGTCCTGAATCAGGTAGTTGCAACTTATCCGGGTCGAGAAAACGATATCGAAAAACTGGCTGCCCATGTTGTTGATTCGGGTGAGGCTTGGTTCGGAGTCACTCATTGGCAAGGTAAATCTGCATTTAGGATTAGTTTTTCATCTTGGGTCACCACGCCAGAGGACGTGATGCGAACTATCTCGGCTATTGCAAAAGCTAAGAACGACCTTGAGTGGTAGCGACGCATTTTTATTGGCTTGACTTAGAGTCAGCTCTAAGTTGTATGCTCAGAGCATGAATACTAAAAGAACATGCGCATCAGAATCGGCTCCCTTTACGTGGACAGATCGAGCAATTTGGAAGCGATCAGCAATCAATACACTTTGGTGTCTATTGGGCTGTGTGATTGGTGACTTTGGGACAATCTACTGGTTTCAAGTCTATCATCCACAAACGTCAGCTTTGATCGTTATGCCTATCGCGATGATAAACGGAATTTTAACCAGTATTGCATTAGAGACCACTTTGCTTAGCCGACAAATGGCACTGCGCGCCGCCTTCAAGACCGCAGTGGGTATGAGTCTTGTTAGTATGGTTTCCATGGAGTTGGCAATGAATTTGGTCGACTTGGCATTGGTTGGCGAGGCACGCTTAGAATGGTGGGCAATTCCCCCAATGCTCATTGCTGGCTTTCTCACACCGTGGCCATATAATTACTGGCGACTAAAAAAGCACGGCAAAGCTTGTCATTAACTATGAAAATTGGGCAACTCTCAGCACAATTCGGAGTGTCGACGCACACTATTAGGTACTATGAAAAGATAGGCCTTCTTGCCGGCGGCCGACGAGATTCGTCGGGTCATCGTATCTACGATGACAGTGATGTGGAGACATTGATGTTTGTCAGGCGTGCTCAGACTATGAACTTTTCATTGAATGAAATTCAGAAACTGTTGGACATAGCCTCTGACCGAGAGCTTGATAAACCGGCAGCTAGGGAACTCGTTACTGAGAAGCTAGATGAGGTAAATAATTCTTTGGCACAACTTAGTCAGCTTAGAAAAGAGCTCTCGAACATGTTAACTTCATGCCAAGAGAGCGGTAGTGATTCCACTTGCCCAATAATTGAAAATTTACGAGATACAGAGTCTCAATAAGACGGTGATAAAACTGATGAAAAGTTCATTCCTGGCCCTGATTTCCTCACTCTTAATAGTCTCTTCCACGGTTTCAAAAGGCGAAGAGCCAATTGAACTGACGGTGTATAAAACACCAACTTGTGGATGCTGCAAAAAATGGATTGCACATTTGGAAGAGAATCAAATGATCTCAAAGGCTGTCGACTTAGACAGCTTGTCAGAGATTAAGGCTGATTTTGGTATCGAGGGTAAGTACCGATCGTGTCATACCGGCAACGTCGTCACGGAGAAGGGCAGCTTTGTGTTCGAGGGGCACGTTCCTGCGAAACATATCAAAGCGTTTTTGGCCAGCCCACCAGAGAATGCAATTGGTCTCAGTGTTCCCGGAATGCCAATCGGCAGCCCAGGCATGGAGGTAGGGGATCGCAAGGATTATTATCAAGTGTTAGTTATGTACAAGGATGGAAGCAGTTCAGTTTTTGCTCACGAGAATGGCTCTTAAACGTAAATAGAGGAATCCTGACTCATTCGATTTGATTGACTCTCCAGAACTCGGCTCACTGGCGGCTATATAAAGCACAATGGAAGACAAAACTGAGCTTAGAGATGCGATAGCCTCTGAATTGGTGCTTTCGGTTACGGGCGCTAAAGCGATAGTCAGCGCAAATGAAATACAGTCATTGTGGAGTGGGTACGGCCAGATTCTACGGCTACAGCTGGACGGCGGTAACTATCCTTCAGTGATTCTTAAGTACATCAGCCCACCTAATTCAAGCGACCACCCTCGAGGTTGGAATACCAGTCTCTCACACCAACGAAAAGTCCGGTCTTATCAAGTGGAGTCGACTTGGTATCAAGACTACGCATCTCGAAGTGGTAAGAATTGTCCGGTCCCCGCTTGTCTGGCGGTCAAGAGCAGCGACAGCGAAACAGTTTTGGTGTTAACCGACTTAGATACGCAAGGGTATGATCTAAGAAAAACGTCCGTAGATATTGAAGACATTCATGCTTGTCTAAAATGGCTGGCAAACTTTCACGCGACTTTTCTGAATTCTAAAGCTGACGGACTTTGGCAATGTGGTACCTACTGGCATCTTGAAACTCGACCAGACGAACTTGAGGCGCTCTCAGATGAAGCCCTTCGGCAAGCTGCTCCTGCAATCGACAGAGCACTAAAGCAAAGTCGATATCAAACCTTAGTGCATGGAGATGCCAAGTTGGCCAACTTTTGTTTCAGCGGTGATCCTGCCGTTCCGGTTTCAGTGGCAGCAGTTGATTTTCAGTACGTTGGGCGCGGCTGTGGGATGAAGGACCTGGCCTATTTTATCGGAAGTTGTTTATACGAAGACCAATGTGAAGCCATGGAGCAGGAGCTGCTGGATTATTACTTCTTATCCTTACACGCGGCCTTGTCCGATTTGCAATCCGAAGTGGACTGGTACGATCTTGAACAAGACTGGCGAGCGCTTTATCCGGTAGCTTGGGCTGATTTTCATCGCTTTATCAAAGGGTGGAGTCCAGGACATTGGAAAATAAATAGCTACAGCGAGCGGCTCACCGCCAGCGTTATTAGAAAACTGACGTCATGAATAATTCGTTGTCCACCGAAGAGTTAATTCGCCTCGCCGATGCGGCGATTACAGCCGCACAGGTAGCCGGACGGTGGATAGAGTCGCAAGACAAAAGTACGTTAAGCTCAAGTTATAAAGAGTCTGGAAGCAGTGAGGCATCTCAGATAGTCACCGAAGTTGACCTTGGCAGTGAAGAGATAATCCGCAGCTCCCTTGAGCCATTCTCCTCATCATTTAACATCGCTTTTGTGGGTGAGGAATCTAGCCTGACCGAGATCAATGACCCAGAAGAGCGCTTTCGTAAACCCTATTTTTGGTGTGTTGATCCCCTTGATGGCACGCTTGCTTTTGCCGAAGGCCGCTCTGGCTATGCTGTATCAATTGCGCTTGTGGAACAATCCGGAAGTCCAATCATAGGTGTGGTTTATGATCCAGCGAGTGAGAATCTTTATCATGCCATTGTGAATGCAGGCAGTTTCTACAATGGCGAGCCGATGAATCGTGAAAAGCCGAGTCGAAGTGTACTGCGTGTTTATGCCGACTCCAGTTTTAAAAAGCACCCAAGGTACGAGACAGCATTGAGTGCTATTGAAACCTGTGCTTCCACACTAGGTGTTGATGACATCGACTATGTATATGGAAGTGGTGCAGTCAAAAACGCATGTGGTGTGATCGAGTCCGACCAAGCCTGCTATCTCAAATTGCCCAAGAGACAAGATGGTGGGGGGAGCATCTGGGATTTCGCAGCAACATCCTGTTTAGCAATGAATTCAGGAGCCTGGGCCAGTGATGTAAATGGAGATCCATTGGTGTTCAATAGCCGAGCCTCCAATTTCATGAATCAAAAAGGCGTTGTTTTCGCTTCCAATGAACGGATAGCGAAACTCCTTATTGAATCCATTTCCTCTTTTAAAGGTCGTTCATGAAAGTACTCTCTACTCTAATTACTTTTGTTTTGCTGATTATGCTATCGGCTTACATCGCCGCTGGCTGGGAGGAGGTGGAACTGACCGACGAAATTCGCAGTGCAAAAGCTCCCGGTAAATTTCTTAACCTAGAACAGGGGGTGATTCATTACCTTGAGCGAGGTCCCGAAAACGGCCCTGTGATTGTTTTGGTTCACGGGTTTTCAACGCCGAGTTTTATTTTTGAGCAGAATGCAATCGCGCTGGCTGAGGCCGGAAACAGGGTGATTCAGTTTGATCACTTTGGTCGTGGGTGGTCAGACCGTCCCAGTGCTCGTTATGATGTGGAATTCTATGATCAAGAATTAATACAGGTTTTGGATGCACTGGGCCTGAAACAGCCCGTTGGTTTGATCGGCCTTTCTATGGGCGGGATTATTTCAGCAGAATTCGTTGCAAACCATCCGGAGCGTATTTCTAAATTGGCATTGCTAGTACCCGCTGGCCTTGCTCTTTCCGGTAATGCTGATGGCGCACTAAATCGTTTGGTCAATATGCCAATCTTAGGTGATTGGCTTTGGAGAGTATTCGCACGTTCTATCCTTTTAGGAGATGGCCAATACCAAGAAGCGCATTTGTCCATGGAGAACAGGCTTCAGGGAGATGTCACCGAGCAAATGAAATACAAAGGTTACTTCCAAGCGTTGCTATCGTCTTATCGGAATTTACCCATGCGAGATCGAGACACAACTTTTTCAAGATTGAGCGCAACTGGAGTGCCCACCTTGGCGATATTTGGTAACGCAGATCAAACTATTTCAGTAGAGAGTGCTGATCGTTTAAGGACGCTAATGCCTAGCGCTAAAGTTGAGGTTATCGCAAATGGTACGCACGGTGTAAATTATCAAATGCATCAGTTGATCAATCCCTTATTGACAGAGTTTTTTAAAACTCAATGATTGGACTATAAGTGGAAAACTAAGGAGATTTGGGTAGTTTATAAATCCGGGAAATTGAAAACCCGGTCTCCTGCGACAGAGAGCTGATGATTGAATTCGATGCCATGTCTAACGGTGGCTAGGATGGTTGGAGTGTTAGTGGTCTAGCTATCGGTTTATTTCAATATTTATTTATCGCTATTTCGTGACTGAATGTATACTAGCTAGCAGTTAACTAAATAAGGATTATTGAGAGATGCAGGGTGCCATTTTCATCGGGTTGCAGGCTAGTGGAAAGTCTACTTATTACCAGAAGAAATTCTCCAAAACCCATATTCGACTGAATATGGATATGCTTAGAACAAGACATCGAGAAAAGCTACTCTTCGAAGCCTGTTTGGAAGCCAAGCAACCGGTCGTTATCGACAATACTAATCCTACCGAGAGTGAGAGAGCTTCCTACATCATCCGCTTGAAAGAAAGTGACTTCGAAATTACTGGATACTACTTTGCCTCTTCTCTAAACGAATGTCTAAACCGCAACGCTTTAAGAACTGGTAAAGAGCGCATTCCTGATGTTGGTCTGAAAGGAACGTACAATAAGTTGGAGTTACCACAATATTCAGAAGGTTTTGATCGGCTGTATTATGTGGCAATCAAGGATAACGATTTTGTTATGGAAGAATGGAAAGATGAAGTTTGGTGAACTAGACAAAAAGATGCGTGTATACGAAACCGCGCACGATCACAGTGTCTTACCTGGCCTATATATGGTAGCTCGAATCGATGGGCGATCCTTTACAACCTTGACTAAGGATAAGCACAACTTTGAAGCTCCATACGACATCAAGTTCCGAAATATGATGGTTGAGACCGTTAAACACCTAATGCAGTGTGGCTTTAAGGTTGTGTATGGCTACACTCAGAGCGATGAAATATCGTTGTTGTTCCATCGAGATGAGCGCACGTTTGAAAGAAAAGAAAGAAAGTTAAATTCAGTTCTTGCTGGAGAAGCGAGCGCGAAATTTAGCCTTCTGCTTGGTGATATCGGGGCTTTCGATTGTCGTATTTGCCAACTACCAAACGAGAAGTTGGTCGTTGATTATTTTCGTTGGAGAAATGAGGACGCTCACAGAAACGCTTTGAACGCGCACTGCTATTGGAGTCTGAGGAACGAAGGCGTTAGTCCCAAGGACGCTACTGAGAACTTTTTGAAAATGTCGACAGCGGAAAAAAATGAATTTCTGTTCCAAAAAGGAATTAACTTCAATGAACTGCCCAATTGGCAAAAACGCGGCATGGGTATTTATTGGGAGTCTTATGAAAAAGAAGGAACCAATCCGATCACCAAAGAGACGGTAAAAGCCAAACGAAACCGCCTGAAAGTCGATTTCGATTTGCCAATGAAAGATGAGTACAGCGACTTTGTGGGAAAGTTGGTGTCCATCGATTGAGCAAGGTTGTTCTGAAATTACATAGCTGAAATGAAACTAATAAGAAAAATATTTGGCATTAAATCCAAAGAAGAGAAAGAACAACTCCATCGGGAGTGGGAAAAGATGAAGTTAGAACTTAAGGAAAAAGTTTCTGGCCTTACTGCGCCCGCTGTTAAGTTATCAAAGTCTAATTCCCAAACGAATTCCAAGCTTGGAGGAAACCCGCGAGTAAATGACACTAGTTTTTCTTGGCCAACCCATAGTGGAAAACCGCTTATCTTTCTTGGTCAATTTGATCTTGCAGAAATCGCTATAAAACATGAGTACGAATGGTTGGCAAAATCTGGTTCGGTACTCTTTTTCTATGATTTTGAAGCTTGGGGTTTTGATCCAAATGACAGAGGTAAGTGGAGGGTGATTTATCAGGAATCACCAAAGGTCGAAGTCAGTTTTCCAGATAAATTTAAAGAAGAGTTTGTTGTAGAGGAGAGTTTTCTTAAACCTTCGAAAATAGAAGTGTTACCTTACTACGATGATCCTAGTATCGAAAAGCTGGGATTAACCGATGAGGAGACTGATCTATATATCGAAATTAAAGAGCACTTCGAAGAATTCGATTCCCATGGAGATCTGCCATGTCACCAGGTAGGTGGTATTCCTGACCCTATTCAAGGAAACGATATGCAGTTCGAGGCGGAGAAAGCATCGAAAGGTACCTACATGGGAGATGGAAAAGAATATAGAAATGCAAAACAAAATGATTATTTGCTAGCAAAGGAGAACTGGGCTTTGTTGTTTCAAGTTGACTCTGATGATGATCTGGGACTTTATTGGGGTGATCTAGGCATGATCTATTTTTGGGTAGAGAAAGAAAAATCTAAGGTAAATAACTTTACTGACTCGTGGCTAGTCCTGCAGTGCACGTGAAGAAGCTTACTAGATAATCCGCCCATTTAAAGATCTTTAGTACATAAGTTAGTCGGTTCATTTATTTAGGCTGAACATCTTCGATGCGGGACTTATCGATTCAAAAACCAAATTTAGTCAATTGGATGTTCAATATGCTTTCCATTATTTGGCAAAGCAGCTGATAAGGGCCAAATTTTGATAAAAATATAGACACGGTGCCGTTTGGCTGAAGGAAGACAGTATGACAAAACTGACAATGGAAGACCGCATCAGCGGCGGTATCGTTGGCCTACTTGTCGGAGATGCTCTTGGGGTGCCATATGAATTTCGTTCATCCGATCAGATTCCGAAAGGAGTCCCTGAGAGCTATATTCCTCCATCAAATTTTGATAGGGCGCACGCTGATATTCCCCCTGGAACTTGGTCAGATGATGGCGCTCAGGCATTGTGTCTTGCTATTTCATTGGTCGAGAGAGGGCGATTCGATTCAGCGGATTTCGGGGAGAGGTTAGCTCGCTGGTACGAGGAAGGATACTTAGCCGTAGACGGTCTAGTATTTGATGTTGGTGTGACCACAGGTAAGGCGATACAGGCTATAAAGGCTGGAGTGCCCGCAGTGGAAGCGGGGCCAAATGATGTTCATGACAATGGGAACGGTTCGCTCATGCGTTCACTCCCTCTTGCGATTTGGCATAAGGGTGGTGATGAACAGTTGGTTTCAGATGCTCATGACCAATCGTCTGTGACGCATGGTCATGCTCGTGCAAGGGTGTGTTGTGCGTTGTATTGTCTTTGGGCTCGTCGAATTATCGAGGGCTTTGCGAATCCTTGGGGTGATGCAGTGAGTACCTTGCGGAATATTTATGACTCGAATTCAGCGGAATTTGAGGAGCTAGAGTGGTCTATTCGTCCAGATCTTGCACCGAAGGGAAATGGATCAGGTTATGTCGTTGACAGTCTGCGATCTGCTAGATTGGCCTGTTTGAGACCAACGTTCTCTGATGTCATTAGAACGGCGGTTGGCTTAGGGAATGATACTGATACCACTGCATGTATTGCGGGGGGCATTGCGGGCCTAATGTACGGCCTTCAGAATATTCCCAAACCATGGAGAGAAGGTCTAAGAGGTAGAGCTATCTATCATCCAATTTTGATTGACTTCATCGAGCACTCGTTGAAGGGTACAAATTCTCTTTGAGGGGTAAAAGTCTGCTTGAAATTTGGCTTTTTGTTCGGTCTAGAAAACAAATGATATGGTTTTACTGAGATAAGCAAAAAGTTAACTTTCCCTTTCCTGCCAACTCTTTATGATGCTGAATAATTGATCTAAACCGTCGGTTAAGGCAGCTGGTCCAGGTTGTAAGATTACAGCGGACTTTATTTCATGAATATCTTGATTTAAGACAGCAGGAACGTTCGACCAACCTGGGCGCTCGCCAACCTTTTCAGGATGAAACCTTCGTCCGCACCAAGAGCCGATAATGATGTCTGGCTCTCTGGCTACTACCTCAAGTGGGTCGGCAACAATGCGATCTTTTCCACCTTGGTGTTGTGCGTTTTCAGCATAGCAATCAACGCCACCACAGATTTCGATCAGTTCACTTACCCAACCGATGCCACTAATGATCGGATCGAACCATTCTTCGAAGTAGACCTTGGGGCGAACATGCCACGAGGCTGTCTCTTGTTTTATCTTCTCTATTTTCTCTTCATAACCCCTGGCGAGTTTTTCCGCTGCATCAGCCGCATCGACCAGTCGTCCTAAAGTGCGAATCATTCTAAGGATTCCATCCACCGTTCGATGGTTAAAGATATAGACCTCTACGCCGTGTTTGATTAGTTCTGCAGCTATATCGGCCTGTAAATCAGAGAATCCCAGTACCAGATCAGGCTCAAGTTCCAGGATCTTAGGAATCTTGGCAGAGGTAAAAGCGGAAACCTTGGGCTTTTCCTTGCGTGCTCTGGGTGGGCGCACAGTAAATCCGGATATGCCAACGATTCGATCTTGTTCGCCAAGTAAATACAGAGTCTCGACGGTTTCTTCCGTCATACAAATAATGCGTTGTGGCCAGTTCACTGTTGGTTCCGAGTTTCTCAAGAACTTTATTGTTTAGCTGATGTGGATGATCGCGCCATCAGTCGAGTCTCTATCATGGTGCTTTCTGCCTTACCTTCTTCCATGAGGGTAAAAAGGGTGTCCACGAGCAGTTTTCCTGCGGCTTGTCGATCTTGGGTTATGGAGGACAATGTGGGTGTACTATAGCTGGCAAGTGTGATGTTGTCGTAGCCTACTACCGCCACGTCTTGAGGTACTTTTAGCCCATGATCAGTGATGGCTTTAATAGCGCTGATGGCTAGATGATCGCTGGCAGCAATTAAGGCATCAAAACTTGGTTCACGGCGCAACAGTTCGGCCATGGATTCCATCGCGGCGTCGCTAGCATGTTCCGACTCGGTGGTCAGTTCCGTGCGATAGTCTAAACCTGCTTCTTTTAATGCGTCACGATAGCCTTGATAACGCAACTTAGTTTCTGGGTAGCGAATATCGCCAAGAAATGCAAAATGACGGCGGCCCTGAGATAGCAGATGTTCAGTCGCAATTTTTCCACCCAAATAGTTATCAGACCCCACCGTGACGTATTTTTGCTCAGGCATTTGAGCACCCCAAACGACCATATTTGGTTGATGTTCGGCCGCGAGATTTAGCTCCGCGTGATACAGGCTTTGGCCGATGACAATGATGCCATCGACTGATCGAGTCCGAGCGAATTCTGAAATCCAAGAGGGATCATTATTGGTGTGCTTGGCTAAGAGCAACTCGTGATTGCCTTTTGCTTCCAATGCATCGGCCACCGAACCTAGCATTTCTAACACAAATGGGTCAGTGGCTAACCAATCTTGGCGACCGTTGGAGGGCAATAAAACGCCGATCGTTAAGATGTCTTGCTTTCGAAAATTGCGTGCTCGAGTGTCCAGCTTATAGTTGTGATCCTTGGCTAGTTGCTGAATGCGATCACGCGTTTCTTTGGTCACGCGCTCGCTTCCGGCCAGCGCTCTGGAGACCGTCGATTTTGATACCCCAGCTAATTTTGCGAGGTCAGACATCTTCATTGTATTTCTACTCCCGAGCTTATGGCGTTCTATTGTACAGATACAGAGAACTCTCTGGCAAAACCTTCGACAAATCCTAGGAGGGTGAGCGTTTGATTCTCTATGCGCAGGCAATTTAGCATGGATGAAAATTTAAATACAACCGGTTGCATAATAATACAACCGGTTGTATTATGAGTTTCACAAGTTAATATGTGAGATTAATATCCTGCACTTAACTTGAGTATTTGAGGCATTCCGCGCGCCGCACATTGTGCTAATCGATTGGGGCAGGTCGACTAAGCGAACGGACGCAGCAAGTACAAAATGTAGATTAAAAAAACATACAATCGGAGGAGAACATGAAGAATCTACCAAAATTTAGCCTTAGCGCAGTGTCACTGGCTGTGCTTGGCGTCATTGGGTCTGCTGCTCAAGCCCAAGAAATCGATACCGGCTCACAACAGTTAGAAGAAATTGTCGTAACCGGCGTGGCGAGACAAGGGGTCACGAAACTTGAAGCCAGTGTTTCAGTAAGCTCTATTGATGATTCGCAAATAGAGAAACTGGCGCCGCGCTCAACGGCCGAAATATTCAGAGGGCTCCCCGGTATTCGAGCTGAGTCTTCTGGAGGTGGCGGAAACGCGAACATTACAATACGCGGCATCCCGTTAGCCACAGGCGGATCAAAGTACACGCAAATACATGAAGACGGTCTTCCCGTTCTGGAGTTTGGAGACATAAACTTCGGGAACACAGATAACTTTATCAGAGCTGATCGCACAATCGCACGTATCGAAAGTGTTAGGGGTGGATCGGCTTCAACTGTCGCCAGTAACTCACCCGGCGGTATTATCAACATGATCAGCAAAACCGGCGGTGAAGGTGCCGGTGGCAGTGTTGGTCTTAGTGTCGGTCTTGACTACGAAGAGTTTCGGACTGATTTCGAGTATGGTGGATCCTTAAATGGAAATTGGGACTATCACGTGGGTGGCTTCTATCGCTCCGGTGAAGGGGTAAGAGAGACTGGCTTTGATGGAGATCAGGGTGGCCAGATCAAAGCGAATATTACTCGCGAATTTGAAGGAGGTTATTTCAGGGGCTATCTAAAGCTGATTGACGACAGTGTGACCACCTATTTGCCAGCGCCGGTTACGGTAGATGGTGGTGGTAGTTATAGCCCAGTGCCTGGCTTTGACGCATCTTCGGAAGCTTTGCATCCTGGCGATGACGGACTTCCTTACTACGATGTCAATGGCAACATCCAAGGTGGGCGATCCATTGAAGATGGCATCGAAACCGAGGTGACAGCTGTTGGTTTCGAGTTTCAGAATGAATTTTCGAATGGTTTACGGCTAACCAACAAATTTCGCACGTCCAGCATTGAAGGCGGTTTTATATCGCCATTTACCGACGGATTCGCAGGTGGGACAGCACCTATTGGTGTCAAAGGCTTATCTTTGTGTGGTGCCGCATCTATCTCCGGCATGGCAGTTGACTGTTCAGCTGGTGTAACCGCGCTGGTCGATGGTGCGCCCGCTAATTTGAACCAATTGGGGTTTACCAACCTGCAGTTTGATACCTCGTTTGATGATCTCGGTTTGACAGTAAACGACCTTCGTCTGGCTTGGGAAAATGACTCTGTCAGCTTATCTGGTGGTCTTTATATATCCGATCAGACTATTAAGACCTCATGGAATGGTTGGCATACAAGATTGCAAACTGTCGACGGCGGCAACTCTCAGGGCATCCAATACATTGCAAATGCCGACGGTACAAATTTGAGCGGGCCTGCAGGCGAGGTGACATTAAGTTTCTTGCAATGGGCTTGGGATCTAGACTACAAGATCGTAGCGCCATACTTAAACTTGGGATTCAACCTCGGTGACAATGTCTCTATAGATATGAGTGTCAGACGCGACGATGTTGAAGCGCGGGGCTCTTTACGCAGATCTTGCTGTGGTGGCAATACCACTGCTGATCAAAATGGCGACGGTGTTATCAACCCACTACTTGATTCGCCCTCCGGTGTGTCTGCTGGTTTTATTACAGGCGGTATCGGTCGCTTGTCGGCTTCACCCGAGCTGGTGAATTATGATACTGACCACACGTCTTACTCTTTAGGTGGTACCTATGTATTGAGTGACAATTCATCTGTATTCGCTCGGGTAAGCGAGGGTGGCCGTGCTATTGGCGATAGGTTGCTGCAAATCGGCGGTGCGCTACTACCTAATGGTGCATTAAATACAACGACAGATGGTGTAGATAGCGTTCAACAAACCGAAATAGGCTACAAATTTCTGGGTGAGAGCTCCTCGTTCTTTGTCACTTTGTTTGACACAGACACTGAGGAAACGGGTGCAGAGATCACCAGCGGTGCTACGTTTGAGCGTGAATATAATGCCAAAGGTATTGAGTTGGATGGGCATGTTTCTTGGGATAACGGTTTTTCAGTACGGGGCAACATGACTTGGACCGATGCCGAAATATCCGCAGACAGAACCAATGCCAGCGTGGTAGGTAACAAGCCAAGACGCCAAGCCGATGTAATCTACACCATCACCCCAGAATACAGCACAGAGCGCTTTAACTTTGGTGCGACGCTTCAAGGCTCTTCGTCTTACTTCCTACAAGATAATAATGATCTTGAGCAGAAGGCCTACGTGATCGTAAATCTGTTTGGTAATTACGATATTAACGACAATTTGACTGCGTTTTTCACTGTAAACAACCTAACAGACGAGTTTGTTCTAACCGAAGCGGAAGAAGGGTCTGCGGGCATTGGCTCTTTTATTAGAGCGCGCCCTCTGAGCGGAACTTCTACCTCAGTTGGCATTACATATCGATTCTAATCCCCCTCAGAAGTTAGTCGGTGGTCATGACTATTCATGGCTGCCGACTGTTTTTGATCTCATCTTTAACTACTCGATATGCAATTAATTACTTATGTTGATCGCCTTGCCGGAGACCTAAATGGTCTGCATAGGTTACTGCGACAAGAGTTAAATGGCTTATTTTCTGGCGTACATTTACTGCCATTTTTTAACGCGATTGATGGCGCCGATGCGGGTTTTGATCCTACCGATCACGCTCAAGTAGATCCACGCCTAGGGGGGTGGGATGACGTGGCTGCCTTGAGTAAGACGGTACCCGTCATGGCCGATTTGATTGTTAATCACGTCTCGTCAAATTCTGCACAGTTTCAAGATGTGTTGGTTCACGGCAAGCAATCTGCCCATTGGAATTTGTTTCTAAAGCGTGAAGATGTTTTTCCAGCGGAACAATCCGACGAGCAAGTAAGAGCTAATGAGGAATTAATTTATCGACCCAGGCCGACGGCACCGTTTACCCCTTTCCAATTATCGAATGGAGACAACGTTCACTTTTGGACTACCTTCAGCTCAGATCAAATTGATATTAATGTGGAGGGGCCGGCAGGACAGGATTACCTCTACTCAATATTGAAGACCTTTAGTCAGGCGGGTGTTAAAGAGGTGCGTTTAGATGCCGCTGGCTACTCTATTAAGAGAGCTGGAACCCGTTGCTTCATGTTGCCCGAGACTTATGAGTTTTTAAGACAACTAGATCAGCAATGCAGGAATCTGGGCATGATTACGCTGGTTGAAATTCACGCTCACTACCAACAGCAGATTGAGATCGCGCGTCGCGTTTCTCGAGTGTACGATTTTGCACTGCCCCCGCTCGTACTGCATGCCTTGTTTCAAGGTGATGCATTGCCACTTGTTAGTTGGTTTGAAATTTCACCGCGTAATTGTGTCACAGTTTTGGATACTCACGATGGCATCGGCATCCTTGATGTTGCTAAAGACGAAGACAAACCCGGCCTACTTAATGATGAACAGATCGATAGTTTGGTTGAATCTATCCACACCAATAGTGGTGGAGAAAGCCGACTGGCTAGTGGGCAAACAGCATCCAATCTGGATATTTATCAAGTGAACTGTACCTTCTTCGATGCACTGGGAGCGCAACCTGTCGACTACTTATTAGCGAGAGCGATTCAGTTTTTCGCTCCCGGAATTCCGCAGGTATATTATGTGGGTTTACTAGCCGGCGAGAACGATATCGACCTGTTGAACAAGACTGATGTGGGCCGAGATATCAATCGCTCCTATTTTGATTCAGAGTCTCTAACCAAAGGCCTTGCCAAGCCGGTGGTAAGGAGTCTAATCGAACTAATCCGCCTGAGAGCCAAGATCGATGCGTTCGACGGGGCTTTTTCGGTGAGCAGCAATAACAGCAGTTGCATTTCTATGCATTGGCAGGCCAACAATGCAACGGCGACATTAGAAGTGGATTTTGTTTCAAAGTTGGGCCGTATTACGGTTTTGCAGTCTGATATGTCGGTCGAGTATCAACTAGGCGGCGACGCGCTATTCGCAGAGGTCGCCCCCGTGGCTGTGTGAAAAGAGGTGGTTCTAAATGAAATCTAATACTAATAATCAACCGCTCAGCTTTAAAGAGAAGCTTGGTTATGGCGTCGGTGATATGGCCTCCAACTTCTACATGGGCTTTTTCGGCCTATTCTTGCTTTACTACTACACTGACGTTTATGGTATTTCTCCGGCGGCGGCAGCGACAATGTTGTTGGTGACCAAGGTGGTTGATGCCGTTAGCGATCCGCTGATGGGGTTGATCGCAGACCGCACTCGAAGTCGCTGGGGACGGTACCGGCCTTACTTGCTTTGGGTAGCAATACCTTATGCATTTTTGGGATACCTGTTGTTTCTCGGTCCAGAATTTGGTGAGGCAGGAAAGCTAGCATTTGCCTACGTTACCTATACCTTAGTCATGTTGGCATACACAGCGATTAATGTGCCTTACTCTGGTTTATTGGCGGTGATATCGCCCACTGCTGAAGAAAGAACTAAGGCCACTCAGTTTCGGTTTGTTTTCGCTTCGCTTGGTACGTTAGCGGTGGGTGCGGGTGCGACTCCGCTGGTGGAATTTTTGGGTGGCGGCGATGAGTTAGTAGGGTTCCGCCACACCGTCATTTTATTTGCAGTTCTCTCAGTGGTCCTCTTTTGGATAACGTTTGCGACCACTCGAGAACGTGTGCTCCCTGAGATTCACGATTCTAACCCCAGAGACGATCTAACAGCGTTACTTAAGAATTGGTCTTGGCGTTTACTGGTCATTACCGGTATTTGTGTTGTAGTCGGTCTTGTGGCGAGATTTGCATCCATTGTCTACTACCTAAAGTACTACATGGCCGATGATGGGGCCAAAGTTCTATGGTTTATGGATCGAACGGCTTTTCTCACCTCATGTGGATTAGTGGGGCAGCTATTGGGTGCGCTGATTACGCCTTACCTCGTGGCTCGGTTTGAAAAAGCACAACTAATGCTCAGCTTGAATGTTTTACATGCGTGCTTATTGGTCGCTTGTTTCACTCTTGGGCCGGAACAATATGCGCATGCCGTCGTATTGCATACGTTAGGGATATTTACCTTCGGCGTTGTCATTACTCTCTTGTTCTCGATGTACACCGATTGCGCAGAATACGGCGAATGGCAGACTGGTAAAAATACGGCTGGGCTAACAGTTTCTTCTTCAATGTTTTCACTAAAGACTGGCTCGGCGATAGGTGGGGCACTACCGGGTTTTGTGCTTGCTGGCCTTGGTTTTGTGGCAAATGAGGCTCAATCAGCTGACGTGCTTTGGGGTATAAAATTGATGTTTAATTTACTGCCCGCTGTATTCTTTCTACTGGGCGGACTGACAATGGTGTTCTATTCATTGGATAAAGACACCATGACGCAAGTTGAGAGAGACCTGTCAAGAAGACGTTCTCTATCCTAGCCCAATTATCATGAATAACCCGATGGCTAGTCTTCAGAGTAGAGAGCCCCTATTGTGGCTAAAAAGCATGCGCGCAAATGTGCTTCATGGCACTTCATTACCCAAGATCGATTTCAAAACATGCGATGATGTTATCAAAGGCTTTACTGTTTGGGACCAAACTCCTGTGATTGGTCCGGATGGTAGGACGTTTCGTATCGACTCTGTTGAGTTCTGGCTTTTTTTGTGTGCTCCTAATACGATAATTGGAGATGATCGACATAAAAGAAACCGTTTGAGATTAGTCACTCGATTGGATGGGCAATGGCTGGACTGTGGATATTTGTTCCCAGACGCGTTTTCGTTCGGGAGTCGAGAGTGGGCCGGAATGGCAATTTGTGATGGAGAACATATCGAGGTGTTTTACACCGCGGCGGGTTGTCAAGGAGACATGGGGGAGGGAATTATTCAACGTCTTTGCTATGCCAAAGCAAAGCTGGATTATTCCAATGATTACGCTTCTTGCACTGATTGGTCTGATCACATTGAGATTGTGGTGCCCGACGGTATCGCCTACCGTTACAGTGATGCTGAACCCAGAACTAGCGGGGCAATATGCGCCTTTCGAGACCCATTCGTTTTTGATGATTCACTAACTAAAGAACGCAGTCTTGTGTTTGCTGCCACTAAAGAGAATTCTACGAGTCGCTTTGATGCTTGTATTGGTTTAGCGACCTTCTCAAAATCCCAACAGCAGTGGCGGCTTGATGCGCCCCTGTTAGATGCCGAGGGAGTTAGTTTTGAAGTTGAGCGGCCGCATATAGTAAAGCAAGGGAGCAATTATTATCTATTCTGGTCGATGCACGGATGGACGTCTCAGGAACCGCTTAATTTGCCAACCGGTTTGTATGGGGCGGTTTCGGAATCCGTTCGAGGTCCCTACCGTTTATTGAATGGTAGTGGTCTAGTAGCCGCCAACCCAACTGAGCGGCCATATCAGGCCTACTCTTGGTTTGTGTCTCCTGACCTGCGTGTATCGAGTTTTATCGATTTGCCCAATGGGCGACAAAGTGGCGATACGCTTAATCCAAAAAAACCACATGGTACATTTGTGGGTAAGTTTGCCCACGAATTTGACTTGTGGATTGACGGTGATACAGCGAAGCCGATTTGTCGCAGGCAACAGCAGCCAATCGCTTGCTAGGAGAAAATGACTATGACAATCGCCGTTCTCGGAGAGGCAATTGCCGATTTAGTGATGCAACCAGAGGGTCATTTTGTCCCTCATTTGGGTGGCTCTATGTACAATGTCTCCATTGCGTTGGCGCGTCTTGGTTCCTCAGTTTCTTACCTCTCGCCGTTATCCGAAGATCAATTTGGTCTCCAGTTTTCTGAAAGTTTTGAACGCGAAGGCGTGATTATCGGCTCAGGTAACAGATCAAAACTTCCAACTTCCATCGCGTTAATTTGTCTTGATGAGCAAGGTCAACCAAGCTATCGCCTTTATAGGGATGGGGTGGCTGATAAAGATATTGACGCAGCGCGGATTCTAGATCTAGTTCCGCAAAATACCACTGTGTTTCATTCTGGGTCATTAGCGATGACGCCGGATTTCTTGCCGGTCCTACGGGAAGTGATCGTTGCACTCAGGCGAAAAAGGATACTAATTAGTATGGATATTAATATCCGCGCCGGAGCTTATAGCAACTTATCTGAATACCTTGATGGCATACAATCACTCTTACCCTATGTGGATATTGTCAAAGCCAGTGATGAGGACCTATCTTTTTTTCTTGGTGATTTTGAGGAAGTCGCCCTGGCAAAAAATATGCATGAAACGATGCCCAACGGCCTGTTTATTCTTACTCAAGGATCAAAAGGTGGCTTACTTTTCTGTGGCGACAAGGAGTTGCCGTTTACTGCGCTACAAGTCGAAAAAATAGCGGATACCATTGGCGCTGGTGATACTTTTTTTGCGACTTTTTTGCACTTTTTACAAGAAACCCAAAACTTGACTTCACTGGCTCAAATCCCCTCTGGGGAACTGCTAAGAATACTGGAGATGGCCTCTAATGCAGCGGCCTTTAACGTTCGGAGACAGGGGTGTTGTCCTCCAACAATGGCTGAACTAATTAAGATGGAACTAACGAAGACGGATGCCGTTTTATTGGACTAAGATCTATGTCTTTGCAATTGTGTACAGAATCGGAGATACGTCAGTAGGGGCTCGAGACAAATACTCAGTTTTTATGTAACTGGTGGAATGTAACCACTCTCTAATTGCTGTTGTCTCCAATCTACCCTCGGGATGTCCGGGATAGCAAATAAAGCACAATAAGCCATCGTCGGTGAGTAGTTCTAAGCTAGCTGAAAGTGCCTTTAGGCTAGTCTTTGCCATTGTCGTGATGTGTTTGTCTGCCTTGGGCAAATAACCAAAATTAAACATGACGCAAGATACTGGGCCATCAAGAATAGCGCCAATGTGTTCGTGACCTTGTTGATACAGTTCTACATTATTCGCCAGGCGGGCTCTCTCTAACCTTGCTTTTGTGTTGGATATTGCCTGCTCTTGAACATCAAAACTGTATACCTTATCGAAACCTAAGCGAGCTAGAAATTCTGTGTCATGACCATTTCCACAGGTTCCGTCCACAGCAATGTTTGGACCCTCATTATCTAAAGTTTGGAAGTGCTCTTTAACCAATTGATGCGCCAGCCTTGTTAGAGACATTTTGTCACTTCCTCAGATAATGGTACTTGGTTCAGCATGTTGTCAGCCAATAGTCGTGCGTAAGTGGGCGCCAACAGACATCCTTTGGCTCCCAAGCCATTAAAGCAGTAGGCATGATCTAAGTTTGAGAGCTTTCCAATGAAGGGAACCCTTTGCTTTGTTGAAGGGCGGATGCCTACTTGATGATTGATTACGGATGCCTTCAGGCCGGTGTAGTCCGTCAACGACTTAATAAACTCCGACTGTGTGCCTTCACCCTTAGTCAACTCAAAGTCATTCCAGATATAGTTTGAGCCCAACTTTGCCGTGCCGTCCACCTGCGGAACTAGCCAATGGCCCCAGCTTAGCATTCTCGTTAAGGTATCCCGTTGTGGTTGAAGCGTCAGAATTTCTCCCTTTGCAGGCTTAAAAGGCAGGTGCTTTAACCATGGATTCGAGAGTGCTTGATAACCTTCACAAAATACAATTGCCGTTGCCTGATAGTCTTTATAGCTAATACCTTTCGCGGTGGAACGAATGTCTTGATAATCAAAGTCCTCAACGACGTATTTTGCACGACTAATGATCAGCTCTTTAATTCCTTCTAATAAATTCTCTGTATTAACATAACCGGTCTGGGATACGTTGATGGCGCCGAACGGAAACTGAGATTTATCAGAAAACCAGTCTCCGGTATTTTGGTGATCACTTAGAATGGTGCTGTACTTAGTCTCCAATAGTCGCTTATGAAAATACTCGTTTTGACCTTTATTCTTTATGAGTCGTGTTTGCTTTAGATCTCGATAAATGGGCCGATTGACTCTGTCTTCAATCTCTTTGTAAAGAGGCAGAGCGGCCCTTTGATAGTTGAAAAAGTCGTTAGTGATGTTGAGGCGGTGTCCAGTCACCGGATTTATTAAGCCAGCGGCAACCCTTGAAGCTGATGATGCTACATCTTGGTTGAAAACGATTACGGATTTATCTCTTTTGATTAGTTCATAAGCCAGCAGAGAGCCAGCCAAACCTTGGCCAATAATCAAAAAGTCAACGGAGTGCATTTATTACTGAATATGTTAGTCTGGCGGCAAGAAAATTTGATTATAACCGTTGGGTAAGGAAATCGTTGATTATGTCAGTTGCATATAGCCTAAACTTAGGGGGCGAACTTGGCTAAAAGTCTTATCAGTCAGAGGCGGTTTCTGCCGTATTTTTGTACCCAATTTTTAGGTGCATTCAATGACAATATTTATCGCAATGCGTTTGCGATCCTAATTACGTATTTTCTCACCAAGGATGATAACGAAGGCGTGATTGTAAATGCTGCCTTAGTTGCGTTTATTCTACCTTTCTTTCTATTCGGGGCCATCGCAGGTCAACTAGCTGACAAGTACGAAAAGGCCAAGCTGATCCGGTATATAAAAATTGCTGAAGTGATCATTATGCTGATGGGCAGTTTGGCTTTGTATCTACAATCCGTGGGTGGCATGTTGATGGTGCTGTTTGCGTTAGGTGCTCAGTCGGCCTTTTTTGGTCCCATTAAATACAGTATCTTGCCGCAGCACGTCAGTAAGGAGGAGATCTTAGATGCCAACGCCTACGTCGAAGCAGGTACTTTCGTGGCGATTCTTTTGGGCACAATTCTAGGTGGAACATTAGCCAATTACATGGGCATCAGTATTGATTATCAATACTTGTTGATGGCTTGCATTATCGGCTTTGCGGCCCTAGGTTGGCTAGCATCGGCGTTAATACCGTACGCGCCGGCGGCTTCTCCTGAACTGAAATTGAGTTTTAATGTGCCGCGAAGTACGGTGGACATTATCAGTAAAACCCACGATAACAAGCCTGTCTTTACTGCGATCTTGGCGAATTCATGGTTTTGGTTTTTTGGTGCGGTTGTAATGACGCAATTTCCAGTTTTCGCCAAGGATGTGTTATCGGGTGATGCCGCGGTAGCGACTATGCTGCTTGCCACCTTCTCTATTGGGATTGGCTTGGGATCTTTCGCGTGTTCGGTTTTCTCACGGGGGCATGTGGAAATGGGCTTGGTTCCGTTTGGGGCGTTTGGCATATCGCTCTTTTGCTGGCTGCTGAGTACGACTGATGTGCCCGCTGCCACAGAGCTGCGTAGCTTATCGGAAATATTTGACGTTCCTGGTATCTGGTGGGTTGTTTTCAACCTGACCATGATCGCGTTTAGCTCTGGCTTGTTTATTGTGCCGTTGTACGCCTTTATGCAGGTTGCCAGTGATGAAAAGCACCGGTCAAGAACGATTGCAGTCAACAACATATTGAACGCAGTCTTTATGGTGGTAGCGGGGGCCCTAGGTATGGTGTTAACTGCACTTGAATACACCGTGCTAGAGATTTACCTGTTCTGCGCAATCGCTAATGCCATCGTCGCCGTCTACATTTTTTCGCAGATACCCGAACACTTTTTGCGACTATTGAGTTGGATTTTGATGCACAGCATTTACCGCATCAAGAAGGAAGGTTTGGACAAAATACCTAGGGAAGGTCCAGCTCTGATCGTTTGTAATCATGTGAGTTTTTTTGATCCGCCGATTCTTCTGGGCGTACTGCCTAGACCTGCAAGGTTTGTGATGTGGCATGGCTTTTATGACATTCCCTTGGTTGGTCGAATCTTTAAAGGGTTAAAGTCTATTCCTATTGGAAACGCCAAAGAGCGCGCTGATCTGGTGCCTTTAGCCTATGACAAGATTGCCGAAGAGTTAGAGGACGGGCACCTTGTCGTGATTTTTCCAGAGGGCCAAATAACCCGATCCGGGGAACTGAATAAATTCCAACCCGGTATCGATAAAATTCTCAGAAGAACGCCAGTTCCAGTGGTGCCAATGGCGTTACGAGGAATGTGGGGAACTTGGACGTCTCGTAAGAAGGGTCGAGCGTTGAAAGGCTTTCCGACAGGGTATATGAAGAAACTTACCGTTGTTGCCGGAGATGCGGTTGAGCCAGAAGATGCGAAACGTCAGGTTCTCCATGAGAAAGTATTGGAGCTAAGAGGTGATGAGAAGTGACAGCGTTGTGCTACTTTTTTGTCTATTGGGCTAGACCACCAACTTTTCATTGAGGCGCAGAGCATGCTAGAATTCGCTGATAAATTCACTCAGATTTTTCGCAAAGATACAAGGATGAATCCACAACGTTTTCTCACTAGACTAAAAGCCTTCTCTTCTTTAACGATTTGTTTATTACTGTCAAGCGCAGCGCTTGGACATAATCAAGTAGTTGTAGTTCCACTTGATTCTGAGAAAACACCTGTTAATAGTTCGGATGAGATTGATTCGATTGAGAACGTATTGGTTGTAGCTAAGAGCGGAGGAGACTTTTCAACTCTGGCTGCGGCTATGGATTCGATATCAACTGCATCAGAGAGTAATCCTTTCCTGATTTTTATTTCACCTGGTGAACATGTTCTCAGTTCTCGCATTGAGATGAAAGAGCATGTTTATATTCAAGGTTCTGGTCGCGAGGTTACCAAAATAATATCTACTATACCGGGAAATGTAGGATCTACGTTTCTGGGAAACCGAAACAGTTCGATATCAAGCTTGTCGGTTTTTCAGAGAACCACTGTGAGTTATCCGACTCCTGTAATTCTATCTTGCAGTGGTTTGTGTCCTATTATTGAAAATGTGGAGTTCGAAATAACTGATTCGAGCTTCGTTGTTCCTACCACAGCCATAAATTTTGATACTGGTAGTGTTGATATAACTGACTCAAAGATCATATCAACGGGCAGGGAGGACTTAAGTTGTGCGGTAACTGGTTTGATGGCATTCGGTACTATCAAGGATAGTGAACTCAGGTCAACTGGATCAGCTATTTGTGCTGAGATAGATTTCAGTATCACTATAGATCGATCATCCCTGGAGGCAGCTAGGCATGCCATAGAGATAAATACCGGTATTGAGCTGCAGGAGAGCATACAGGTAAGGTGGTCCGAATTGAGGGGTGGACTAGTCGCTGTGAAAAATTCAGATAGAGATCCATATGAGGAGTTGATACTGTTTAGCTCGCAAATCGGTGGAGGAAAACTCACTGAAGGAGCAAATATTGTATGTGTGAATAGTGTGAGCTCATCCGGGGATGCACTGAATGCAGACTGTTCTACGTCGGAGTGATACCGAAATATATGCAAAGGTGCAGTTGGTGTGAAGGCGATGAGCTCTATGAAAAGTATCACGATGAGGAATGGGGCATCCCTGTCTACGATGATCGAGAACTATTCGAGATGCTTAACCTAGAGGGAGCACAAGCGGGCTTGAGTTGGATTACGGTGTTGAAGAAGCGTGAAACATATCGTCAGGCCTTTGATAATTTCGACCCCGATAAAATGGCCTTGTATGACGAGTACAAACGCGCTGAACTTCTGCAGGACCCAGGAATTATTCGAAATAAGCTTAAGGTTAATGCGTTTGTTGTAAATGCACAGCTTTATCTTGAGATGCAGAGTGCAGCAGGGCGCGGTGAAGGGCCATCTTTTTCAGAGTTTATTTGGTCGTTCGTTGATGGAGCACCGGTCGTGAATCACCCTAAATCCTTGGCAGATGTGCCCGCTACTACAGAACAGTCCGATGCGATGAGTAAAGCGCTAAAAAAGAAGGGCTTCAAGTTTGTGGGCAGCACCATTTGCTACGCCTTCATGCAGGCGGCTGGCTTAGTTGATGATCACGTTAGTTCTTGCTTTAGAAGAAATCAGGAAGACTAGACTGGATTAAGTTTCGCCGTGGACCGCTTCGTAACCGCCGACTTTGCAGGCATTCATAATCTCAGAACGAACATTTTCTAGTTCCGCAAGATTCGTTCCTTTGATAACAAAAATCACACGGTAGTCGCAAAACTCAGAGCCCTTGTCTTGAGGGTAGCTACCGATGTCGATATCGGGATAGGCGTTTTGTATTGTTTCTAAATCAGCCGCTATCTCGCCTTCGCCAACATTCGCATGAATACTTAGATTGTGAATACAAAGACCTGTGTCTAGGTGTTCGATTACACCCTCAAGCATCATTCTCATTATGCTGGGTACTCCAGCCATCACAAAAACATTGCCTATTCGGTACCCTGGGATAATCGAATGATTAGTCCTTATGATTTCAGCCCCCTCAGGTGCGTAGGCCATGCGCTGCGCAGCGGGGGTGAAGGGAATATTCTTTTCTTTAAATCTGACGGCAATTTTATCGAAGACCGATTTTTGGACTACGTTTGCTACCCCAAACGCGGCAGCGATAGAGTCTGAAGTAATATCATCATGAGTAGGGCCGATACCTCCAGTCGTAAATACGTATTCGTATTTATGACGCAGCGCATTAATGGCTTCGACGATTTCGGATTCGATATCGGGGACGATTCGAGTTTCCCTTACCCGAATGCCTCTAACCTCTAATTGTTTTGCTATGTGAGATAGATTTTTATCCTGGATGCTTCCTGACAAAAGTTCGTTACCGATCAATAAAACGGCCGCGCTTAGAGTGTTCTTCATATTAGATTTAGTACGTCGATGCAGTTTTGCGTGGTTATGTCAGCGACTTCTTTAGGGTCCAGATTTTTGATCTCGGCGACGGCCTCGAGCACAAAGCCCAGATACTCAGGGCTATTACGTGTGCCTCGGTGCGGCTCGACAGTTAAGTCAGGCGCATCGGTTTCCAAGACTATGCTTTCTATCGGCAGTTGTTTTGCCAAAAGCCTGAGTTTTCGGGATCGATCAAAAGTTAACATTCCTCCGAACCCAAGTTTAAACCCTAACTCGATATATTTATAAGCTTGTTGAATGCTACCACCAAAGTTGTGAATGATGCCTCCCGGTACTGGATTCTCACGTAAAAGCTTCAGTGCCTGATCATGGGCTTTTCTGTTGTGAATGATTACGGGCAATGAATGCTTTTTTGCTATAATCAGTTGCTTAGAAAAATATAGCTCTTGTTTCTCTTTATCGAGATTACGAAGGTAAAAATCCAGACCAATTTCACCTACGGCGACCACCTCTTGTTGAGTGATTAATTGATCTAATTTGTTAAGGTGATTTGGCTGATGTTGATCGATGAACACCGGATGGAGGCCTAGAGCAGGCTTGCAAATATCGGTTTTAGTACAGACTTCTAAGAGCTTTGACCATGACTCCTCCGTTACTCCCGGCACGACAATACGGTAAATATTTTTCTTCTCGCACGCTTCTAACACGGCTTGCCTATCTTGATCGAAGGCGGCGAAATCGATATGGCAGTGTGAGTCAATTAACTTCATCGAACAGCAGTTTACCTTATTTGAATCTTGGATCAATTAACAATCAGCTATGGCAAATTCGGATTTAGATCGTCGTTTCGGAGGCATTGCGAAACTGTATGGAGACAAGGGGCTGCAGAAGCTATCTGAGTCACACGTTTGTGTTATCGGAATTGGTGGCGTGGGTTCTTGGGTCGCTGAGAGTCTGGCCAGAAGCGCCGTCGGTGCAATAACCTTGATAGACCTGGATGTGGTCTCAGAATCAAATATCAATAGGCAATTGGTGGCGACGGAAGATCAGATTGGTCGAGACAAGACCGCAGTCATGAAAGAAAGGATTGCTCAGATAAATCCCATTTGCAAAGTCGGGATCATCGATGAATTTATAGATAAACAAAACATCTTCACTCTCATAAACAAGCAATTTGATTACGTGGTCGATTGTATTGATGACTTTAGAACAAAGGCTGCCTTGATCGCGCACTGTCGTAGTAGCAAGATTAAGATTGTTACCTTGGGTGGTGCCGGAGGACAGGTCGATCCTTCCCGAATTCGACAAACGGATTTGAGTAAGACACAACATGATGTGTTGCTGGCGAAAACAAGAAAGCTATTAAGGCAGGAGTATCGTTTCCCTAAAAATTTAAAACGGTCCTTTAGTATTCCTTGCGTATATTCTGATGAGCAACTGATATATCCTGATGGACAGGGCGGGCTAAGTAAACAAAAGCCTGCTACAGACCCGAATCAAGCCAAGAGCAACGCACTTAACTGCGCTGGAGGTATCGGCTCAATCACCCATGTTACGGGTGCATTCGCTTTCATCGCAACTGCGCACGTTTTGAACACGCTAGTATCAAATGCATAGCCTTCTCACTAAACCTATTTCGGATACGCAGATCGTACTCGCCACGATTAATGCTCGATATATCCATTCTGCGTTCGGATTGCGATACTTGAAGGCGAACCTTGGTGATTTAGAAAAGGCGGCGCAGATTCAAGAGTTTACTCTTGATACTAGACCTGAAGATATTGTTGAGTCTCTCCTAGCGAAGAGGCCTAAAATAGTAGGCTTAGGAGTGTATATATGGAATATAGTGGAATCAGAGCGTGTGGTTTCCCTGTTGAAAGTGGTTTCTCCAGAAACGGTTGTGGTTCTAGGTGGTCCTGAGGTCAGTTATGAGCAATCTTCGCAACCTATTGTTGAGCTTGCAGACTATGTCATTTCGGGATGGGGAGAAGTAAGCTTTAGAAATTTAGCGACAACTATTCTTTCCAATAACTGTCATAGTGACAAGCTGATTGCAGGAGAACAGCCCAAACTGGATCAGATAAGAATGCCTTACCATCTTTACGAAGATCAAGATATCGCGCATCGAGTTCTGTACGTTGAAGCTTCCAGAGGGTGCCCCTTTAAATGTGAGTTTTGTCTATCCGCCCTGGACAAGACCGCTTGGCCATTCGATCTTGATCTATTTTTAAATGAGATGGATCAACTCTTTAAGAGGGGCGCTCGGCACTTTAAGTTTGTTGATCGTACATTTAATCTAAAGGTTAAAAATAGTCTAAAGATTATGCAGTTTTTTTTGGATCGACTAACTGATGATATCTTTCTACATTTCGAAGTGGTGCCAGACCATTTGCCTGAAGCATTGAAAGCAATGATTGCTAAATTTCCGCCGGGGCAACTGCAATTCGAGGTGGGGATTCAGACATTCAATCCTGAAGTTCAAACTAAAATATCCAGACGGCAGGATAATGCTAAAGCAGAGGACAATATTCGCTGGATACGCAATCACTCTCATGCTCACCTGCATACTGATCTTATCTTCGGCTTACCAGGCGAGGATCTTAGCAGTTTTGCAGCGAGTTTTGATAAACTGGTCAAATTGAACCCTCACGAAATCCAGGTGGGAATACTTAAACGGCTGAAGGGATCGCCAATCATTCGTCATACTGAAAAGCACGATTTAAGGTTCAATCCCAATCCGCCCTACAGCATTATTTCCAGCGATACAGTCACCTTTGAAGATGTACAGTTTGTATCGAGGTTTGCCAGATATTGGGATTTGATTGGTAACTCTGGTAGGTTCAAAGCTACATTGCCGTTGTTGCTTGGCAATAAAGCCTTTGCAAACTTTGGTCAACTGACAAAATCATTGTACGACCTAACGGGTCAAACGCACAAAATATCACTTTTGCGATTATACGATTTCGTTTACGAAGTAGGCACTACGGCATTGGGTTTGGACTCAGAATCGTTAAAAAAAGTAATATCTGACGATTTTAAGGGGTCAGGACTCAAATCCATCCCGAAATGTCTCAGCGGAGACAGAAATAAATCAAATAATCGAGATAATGGGAACGGTAAAAGGAGCGGAAAAAAGCATGCAGCTCGCCAGCTCCGACACTAAATGCTTCGGCATTGATACTACATTTGGGTAGACCACTGTGACGAACTCTGTAGTTCTTGCGTTAGTAGAGTAGGGTCGAACGCACAAGACACTGTGGTGGGGTAGACCTAACCAAAGGAGAAGCAATTCCCTTTGGTTAGGTTTTTTTATGTCTGCATGCTTTGTTTCAGTCTTACGCTGTACTTTACGCTCTGTATGTTTGAGCTGAGTTCACATTTCAGATATCCATTAACATCGATTTTTGTCCTTCAGAGTTTTTAATTGATCCTCTTGGATGGCATAATCGCCCGCCAATCTAGCGGCATACGGTCTTCGCCAGTTTCTGCGTAGCAAAGCTAGAGACCAAATTCATAAAATAGGACTTACCATGATAAAGCAACATTCGGTTGTCACCATTCACTACGAACTAAAGAATTCTGAAGGAGAAGTTTTGGACTCCTCCAAGGGTCAAGATCCTCTTGTTTACCTTCACGGGGCTGGCAATATCATTGTCGGACTTGAAGAACAACTTATCGGCAAGAAAGTCGGTGACGTTGTTGAAGCTGTAGTTTCTCCGGAAAAAGGCTACGGCTTACCAGTTGATGCGCTGATACAGACCGTCCCGCGAGAAGCTTTTGGAGATGAAATCGAGAAAGTCGAAGTCGGTATGCGCTTTCAAGCTGAAACCGAACAAGGGCCTGTTCCGGTGGTCGTGACGGCAATGGACGAGAAGACGGTAACAGTTGATGGAAACCATCCTTTGGCTGGTCAAGAACTGCATTTCACAGTCTCTGTCTCAGAAGTAAGAGAAGCGAGCAAAGAGGAAATCGATCATGGACACGTTCATGGTCCTGGTGGTCACCAACACTAGTTATTACTTCGGAGAGTCTCGAGTTTTCTCTAGAGACTCTTGTGTTCGTACTCTAATTGGTGCGAGTACCGCAACTGTCTCTGACAATAAGCTTAGTGGGAAGGAGACTGGAACCAACTTTCTCGTCGTTGATTAGCATTAAAACGCTGTTCACCAGCGCTTGACCAGCTGCGAACGTATCCTGTCTCACGGTCGTAAGTGCGGGCGCAAGGTGTTCAGCGGTTGGTATGTCGTCAAAGCCAACGATCGCTTTATCTCTGGGAACCCTGAGTCCCTGCTCTCTAAGCGCTTTGATAGCTCCGATGGCAATAAGATCAGAAGCACATGCTATTGCGGAAAACTCAAGCCCACTGGCTAGAAGCTCTCTCGCTGCAGCATAACCACTTTCTTCTGAAAAGAACGCATTGAATCGTAGTTCGGATTGTACCTGCAGTCCGGCATCTTTGTGTGCTCGCTTGTATCCGGCGTATCGATCTCTAAACTCCGGATAGTTTTTAGAGCCGTCACCTAAAAAAGCGATCCACTTATGCCCGTGGTCGATTAAATGTTTGGCTGCTAAGTAGCCGCCTTGTTCATTGTCGCAGCCCACGAACAAGCCCGGTTGATCCTCGATCACCGGGCCCCAAGTGACAAAGTGAGCGCCTTGTCGATCTAACTTCGAAATGCGTTGAATGTAAGTTGGGTAGTCGCCATAGCCCAGGAAAATAATTCCATCGGCTTTGTTTGCGTCTTCATACTCAGCATTCCAGTCATCGCTTAATTGCTGGAAGGACACAAGCAAATCGTATCCTTGTTTTGCCGTTGCGCGGGTGATGCTCCCAAGCATCGACAAGAAGAACGGGTTTATAAAACGCTCTCCCTCGCCCTTATCCTCAAACAATAAGAGTGCCAATGTATTAGTCCTTTGCGAGCGAAGATTGCGGGCGTTAACGTCCACTTTATAATTGAGTTCACGTGCGATTTTCTGTACACGGCGACGCGTCTCCAAGCTCACTAGTGGGCTATCTCTTAGCGCACGCGATACGGTTGGCTGGGAGACACCAGCTAGATGTGCAATGTCGACGGATGTAGGCTTGTTCTTTCCCTTCATGCTCGAATGTTAACGAAAGCCTGGCGGATTGCCACCTCTATCTCGAACAGGCTGTCAAAGATTTCTTTGTATCATACCAATAGGTTGATAAAAAGACCGTGGGTATTTTTCATGCTTTGTCTGATTTGATCAATTCTTGAGCAAAGACGCTGGCTCCGAGTAAGCCTGGGTTCTTATGGGAGATTAGCCAAGTAGGAATATCTGTCATTAAGTGACTATGCCTACCTTTATTTTCAAATCCCTTACGAAACTTACTCCTCGCAAGGTGATCGGGGTAACGTTGGCAAATTCCTCCCCCGACGAAGATACCCTGGTCGGCTCCGATCGCCAAGGCAATGTCACCGGCGACTTGCCCTAATATTTCGAAAAATAAGTCGAATGTTTCTTTGCAAATAGGGTCATTTTCGAACAGGCCTGCCATGGCGATATCAGCTGCCTTAAGACCTGGATTTTCTTTACCATGAATCTCGCAAAGGGCCTCATGAATATTGATTATACCGGGACCCGATAGCAGGCGTTCTCGCGATATGCGGTCGTCAAACTTCTGGTGTAAATAATTTAAAATCTCTCCTTGAATTTGATTCTCTGGAGAGAAGCCGGCGTGGCCGGCTTCCGTCACCAAAGGAATTAGTTTTCCGTTGCGTCCGAGTAATCCTGATACGCCCAGACCACTACCGGGCCCTAACGCCCCGACGGTAAACTCTGGCTGGTTAAGACGCTCCCATTGTCCACCTATGTCTTGCAGATCGTTATCTCGTAGGCTACCTAAGCTATACGCTATCGCTTCCCAATCATTTAGCAGAGCAGCTTGCTGAACGCCATATCGATTTCGCAAATCCGCGCAGTCTACTTGCCAATGGCTGTTAGGAAATATGACCTTTTCGTCGCGAATCGGCCCAGCTACCGCCAAACTTATCGCACGTAATTTCTTAATATTGTGAGACTGTAAATAGGTATCTATCGCATCAGTTAGATTCTCGAACTCAGAGGCTTCCAATGTCTGAGCCGCATGGAATCTTTGTTTGCTATTATCAGCCAGAGCAAAACGCGCGTTTGTTCCGCCGATATCGGCTATCAATATTGCTGGATCATTCATAAGTGTAGTGATGAGATAGGGTGATTGTCGCGAATGATTGCTGCGTTATGTGGAATTATCACCTAAAACACGACAATTGGGTGGAATTCATTTTTGTAATAAAACAACATCAAGTTTGAAATAAATTAACATTTTCCATAAAATATGTAAATAAATTACATATGCTCGTGATTGAATCGCAGAGCAATGGGCACCAAATTGAGGCCAAGACCATGCTACAAGTCTGCAACATCGTAATCGTCGGGGGAGAGGGTGATCTCGCGTTTCGTAAACTTTATCCGGCTTTATTCAGCTTGCATAAAGAAAACCTTCTTGCTGACTGCACGAAAATTGTGTGCTTTGGTCGCGGGAAGTTTAAGAAAAAAGAGTTCTACGACAATATGCGCTCGTGGACGGAAAAAAGTGATTACGTCAAAAATGTGGATGCTGAACAATGGAAGTCGTTCAGTTCTCGAGTTATCCAATTTTCTGGAGACGCCACTTCTGCCGAAGACATGCAGAGGCTACAGGCTGAGATTGGCCCTGAGGAAATCGTTTTCTATCTCTCAACTCCTCCATCGATTTTTGCTCCTATCTGCAATGCCTTGGGTGAAGCTGGTATCGTCACTGACTCAACCCGCCTGGTGGTTGAGAAACCCTTAGGGGAATCCTTGGAGACCTTTAATCAAATTAACGACACCTTATTCGAAGTATTCCAAGAACATCAGATTTACCGTATCGATCATTATCTGGGTAAAGAAACCGTTCAGAATCTCTTGGCGCTACGATTCGCAAATATTTTCTTCGAGCCTTTGTGGAACAGAACCTTTATTGATCATGTGCAAATCACGGTTGCCGAGTCTGTCGGAGCAGGTGGTCGTTGGGGTTACTATGATGACTCCGGTGCTCTTCGTGACATGGTGCAGAATCACCTATTGCAGCTTGTTTGTCTGGTGGCTATGGAGTTTCCAGCGCGTAATAAACCAGATGATATCCGTGACGAAAAGCTAAAAGTTATCCGCAGCCTTAAACCGATCAATGTGAGTAATGTGACGCAAAACACCATCCGCGGTCAGTATACAGAGGGCTCAATTGGTCAAGAATTGGTGCCTGGCTACATCCAGGAAAAAGACGCAAAGCCTTCGTCAGACACCGAGACCTTTGTGGCAATCAAGGCCGAGATTGAAAACAATCGATGGTCGGGTGTTCCGTTTTACCTGCGAACCGGTAAGCGCCTATCAAATCGTTACTCAGAGATTGTGATTCAGTTTAAGCCAGTAATATTCAAGTTCATCGACGTTGATCCGAATATGTTGAACGCCAATCAGCTTGTAATTAGATTGCAGCCAAATGAGGGCATCCAAATGAACCTGATGAACAAGGTACCGGGCTTGAGCGAAGGCATCAGCATACAAAATGTGGGTTTGAACCTTTCTTTCGAAGAGGCCTTTGAAGAGCATCGCAGCCCGAGCGCGTATGAGCGACTGATTTTGGATGTGACCAGAGGTGATCAAACCTTGTTTATGCGTTCTGACGAACTCCGTGGTGCTTGGAAATGGGTTGATGGAATTATTGACGGATGGAGCAAGACCGGACTTAGATCCAAGCCGTATAAATCGGGGTCCATGGGGCCGGATGATGCTCTGGCTTTGCTGATCAAAGACAATCGCAAATGGCAGGTGTTCGAGGGTTAGTGATGCAACGAACTGAGCAAGCAAATATCGTTTGGAATGAGGGCGTGGACGCCAAGAGTTTGGCCGAAAATTTGGCTGGTGAGCTCGTGATGCGGCTGCAGGAAGCTATTGCCAACAAGGGCAATGCCGTTATAGCGTTTTCGGGTGGTTCTACCCCTAAACCCTTGTTTGAAGCGCTCGCCGATCACGATGTTGAATGGGATAAAGTGGTGGTTACACTGGTGGATGAGCGGTGGGTGCCCGAGTCTCACGATCTCTCAAATGCGGCTTTCCTAAAACGATTTTTACTTGATCATCTGCCCGACAACGTACGCTTCGTGCCCTTGTATCAGAAAGCTCAGACAGTTGTGGCTTCCTACCCTTTGGTACTACAAAATTACGCTGATGCTACTGATTCAACGGCAGAGTCGTTTAGGGGGTTTGATGTTGTGATTCTAGGTATGGGCAGTGATGGGCATACGGCGTCATTTTTCCCCGATGCAGAAAATGTGACTGAGTTAGTGTCAATCGAAGCCACAGCTCCATTGCTAACATGCAATTCACCAAGTACTCAGGTTGAGCGCATTACGTGGAGTCTGCCAGCTCTTCTTAACTGCGACTATCTAGTGCTGCATTTTACCGGTGAGGATAAGTTAGATGTCTTCGAACAAGCCGTTACTGGTGGCGGTGACTTTGAAGAGTTGCCGATTCGCAGTGCTATCTTCCAAGATCGCGCACCACTAAACGTTTTCTATTCGGCTTGATTAAATCAGCCGTTTTATACCCATGACTATTTCACAGATCACTCAAAAAATTATTGAACGCAGTAAGTCTAGTCGCGAGGAATATCTCGCCATGATTGACGAGATGCGCAATGCGCCACCTGCACCAGATAGACTTTCATGCAGCAACTGGGCGCATGTGGTTGCGGCTGAGTCTGAAGAAGATAAAAAGTCCATACCGGCAGGCAAAGGGGCCAATATTGGTATCGTGACTGCGTACAACGATATGCTGTCTGCGCATCAGCCTTTTGCCAGTTACCCTAGCATGATCAAGTTAACCGCCAGATCGATGGGTGCAACGGCTCAAGTAGCGGGTGGTGTTCCGGCCATGTGTGATGGCGTGACTCAAGGGCAGCCTGGAATGGAGCTGAGTCTATTTAGCCGAGATGTGATCGCCATGGCTACCGCGGTTTCTCTTTCGCATGATGTTTACGATGGCATCCTTTGTTTAGGTGTCTGTGACAAAATCGTGCCTGGCATGATTATAGGAGCGCTGCAATTCGGTCACTTGCCCGCTATTTTTGTGCCCGCGGGACCAATGCCATCCGGCATTCCGAATAAGGAAAAAGCCATTGCTCGGCAAAAGTTTGCCGCTGGAGAGATTGACAAAGCCAAGTTACTGGAGAGTGAGTCGGCCTCGTATCACAGTGCCGGCACTTGTACCTTTTATGGCACAGCCAATACCAATCAGACTTTGATGGAGGCCTTGGGTTTACAGCTCGCGGGAACCTCATTTGTAAATCCTGGCACGCCGTTACGAACCGAGTTGACCAAAGAATCCGTAGTCCGACTGCTTAATCAGACAAGCAAAGGCAGCGCCTACACACCAATGGCTGAGGTCGTGACAGAACAGTCAGTCGTTAATGCAATTGTTATGATGATGGCAACAGGCGGATCGACCAACCTCACATTACACCTTATTGCCATGGCGGCTGCGGCCGGAATTAAAATAACATGGCAAGACATGGATGAAGTTTCTCGATTAACACCACTTCTAGCTCGTGTGTACCCGAATGGTCAAGCCGATGTAAATCATTTTGAAGCGGCTGGCGGATTAGCCTTCATTGTGAATCAGCTAAGGAGTGAAGGTTTACTAAATGAGAATGTCAAAACCGTGATGGGTGAGGGTCTAGACTCGTATACGCGAAAACCTAAATTAGATGACGAATCAAACTTGGTTTGGGGAGACCCAGTGGTAAAAGCTGGTGACGCTGAAATCCTTTCTACGGCAAAAGAACCGTTCGCAAAAGAAGGTGGCATGCGACTTGTTAGCGGAAACCTTGGAACAGGCGTAGTAAAGATTTCAGCGGTGGAAGAAAAGTACCAAATTATCGAAGCGCCATGCAAAATATTTGAAACACAAGAGGCTCTGAAGGTTGCCTTCGATGAAGGCGAGCTGAATTGTGATCACATCGCTGTGGTTCGATTTCAAGGTCCAGCCGCGAATGGTATGCCTGAACTGCATAAACTAACGCCTTATTTAGGAATTCTACAAGATAAGGGATTCAAGGTTGCTCTAGTTACTGATGGACGCATGTCTGGCGCATCAGGCAAGGTACTGACTGCCATGCATGTTAGTCCAGAAGCCAAGAACGGAGGAATTTTAGCTAAGCTAAAAGAGGGAGATGTGATTCGTGTCAACAGTCAAACGGGCGAGCTAAGCGCTTTGGTTGATGAGGCCGAATTATCGAACCGGCCTGCGGCTGTTCAGCCACGTGTTCCGAACACATTGGGACGGGGACTATTCAAAAATATGCGAGACGCCGTTAGCGTTTCAACGGAAGGAGCCTCTTCGCTTTAGGTGACCAAATGACTCAACAACTACTTAATACCAAACTAAATAAACTAGGGGACAGTGCCATGGGGACCACCGTTAACGTGAGTGAATTGATAACAGGGCAAGCTGTTGTACCCGTTGTTGTGATCGAAGATGAAGCACAAGCGATGGGACTCGCTCAAGCTTTGATAGACGGTGGCGTCAATGTGATTGAGATTACGCTTCGAAATAGCTTCGGAGTTAAGGCGATCGAAATCATCAAACGTGAATTTCCGGATATGGTCGTCCTAGCTGGAACCGTAAACACAGCCGCGCAGATGGTTGCCGTCGTCAAGGCTGGAGTTGATGGAATAATCAGTCCAGGACTAACGCCTGCACTACTCGAGACGGCGAAAAGACAAAACATTCCGTATCTTCCTGGCGTGGCTACGCCCTCCGAAGTGCTGACAGCGATCGAGCATGGTTTGACGGAGTGCAAACTGTTTCCTGCGACCGTCGTCGGTGGAATTTCTGCGTTGAAGGCGTTCAATGGTCCATTCCCTAACATGAAATTCTGTCCTACTGGTGGTGTAAGCCCAGATAACTATAAGGAATTTTTGGCCTTACCTAACGTAATGTGTGTTGGTGGATCATGGATTGCGCCAACGGGTTTAGTTAGATCAGGTGATTGGCAAGCGATCACAGATCTGTGCAAACAGGTAACGAATCAGTAACTTAGTTCATTTAAGGTTGAGCGCGTTACCGATATCAGGAAAAACTTGATCTTAGTAACAGGACTGCCGAACCAAACTGTCTTGTTTTTATCTAAATAAGCCCGATAACTAAGAGAAGCCCAGTGACGGGTCGACTTTGGCTATTCGTAAATCGATTTAGGGGAAAAATGAACATACTTCGGCATCCTGCAGTTATCACAGTCTCGGTGATCATCGCATTCTTCTTGGCGCTATCACTTTACTACGATCACGAGCCTGATTTTCAAAAATTGGAGCGGCCAAGTTCTGAGCAGCGAATCGTCGGAGTGGCAACCACATCGATGCTGATAAAAACGGTCGACACCCTGTTAAACAAACGCGGCGGTTATTTAAGCAACGACATTACGCCACCGAGCGTCATGTTGGATAATGTACCCAACTGGGAGTTTGGCGTGTTGCAGCAGGTTAGAGATTTAGCCAAATCATTGAGAAATGACTACAGCCGATCGCAAACTCAATCCATACCAGATCCCGATCTAGAGTTGGCCGAACCAAAATTCAATGTCGACAGTGACTCCTGGATGTTTCCCTCCGCTGAAGGAGAGTATTCCAAAGGTGCAGAGTCAGTTAGGAAGTACCTGGACAGGCTTAAAGATACCAGCAAGCAAGACGCGCAATTCTATGCTCGAGCTGATAATTTGAATGAGTGGCTGAGCCTAGTAGAAAAACGTCTCGGCGCACTTTCGTTGCGTCTGAGTCAGGCACGTCCCCAAATCAGAGTTAATACTGATTTGGCGGGTGATGCAAATGCTGAACAATCAACCAATACTGCGTCCGAAGTTCTTGCTAAAACCAGTTGGTTTGAAATTGACGATAACTTCTATGAGGCGCGTGGTACAGCCTGGGCTCTGATTCATTATCTGAGAGCAGCTGAGGTCGATTTTAAGCAAGTTCTTGAAGATAAAAATGCTGTGCCTACTTTACGACAAATTATTCGAGAACTGGAATCCACTCAACAATCGGTTTCCAGCCCCATGATTCTCAATGGCAGCGGCATGGGAATGTTTGCTAATCATTCTCTCGTCATGAGTTCCTATATTTCTCGTGCTAATTCTGGTGTAGCGCAATTGCGAGCACTGTTGGCTGACGGATAAAGCCAATAATTCTTGAATTACAGGAATCCGGAAGAGGATTTTAAGAATTCGAAACAGAAATCTAATCCATGTTGACGACTTGTCCATCAGGCTGTGAGATAGTGTGATCATTATTTAAACACCAAAGTTGGTAGAAGGAGTCAATCATGAAGTTGGGCCGTCGTATTCGTTTTCTTGCCCTAATCTCGGCAGGCTGGTTTTTTGTGCTCGGCGCAGTCGATGCGTCACTGAAGGCCGATAATTTTGTGCTGCTGGATCAAAATGGTAAAGCCCATCAATTGCACTACAACCGGGACGCCAAGGCCATCGTGATGGTAACCCATGGTAATGGCTGTCAGATACTGAGATCCAATTTGCCTGACTATAAGGCCCTGCGTGCTGATTACGCTTCCAAAGGCGTGGAAATCATGATGCTGAACGCCAACATCCAGGACACGCGGGCAAAAATAAAAAGTGAAGCCCAAGAATGGGGATTCGATTTCCCGATTCTTAAGGATGAAACACAACTGATTGCGCGATCATTAGAGATTAACCGAACCGGAGAGGTCTTGGTTATCGATCCGCGGACTTGGGACATTGTTTATCGCGGTCCGATGAGTGATAGGGTCGATTTTGAGCGCCAAAAAGAAGCGGCCTCAGAAACTTACGTTCGCGATGTCTTGGATTCATTAATCGAGGGCGAACAGGTAGCCTTCACTAAGAAAGGCTCACCCGGATGTTTGATAAATATCGAGTCAGAGGCAGATGCCACGATCAGCTACGCGGACACGATTGCTCCTATCTTGAAGAAAAATTGTATGGCCTGTCACGTTGAGGGGGGCATCGCGCCGTGGGCGATGAGCGAGTACGCCATGGTCAGGGGCTTTTCGCCGATGATTAGAGAGGTTCTGAGAACCAAGCGTATGCCACCCTGGCATGCGGACCCTGAAATTGGCCATTGGGAAAATGACGTCAGCATGTCAAACGAAGAGATCATTAGTTTGATTAACTGGATTGAAGCAGGATCTCCGCGGGGAGAGGGTCCTGACCCGTTGAAGAATGAGAAACTGGCAGCAAGCCAATGGCCACTCGGTGAACCCGATTTGATTATCGATATTCCTGAGTTTGAGATACCCGCTACTGGTACAGTGGACTATCAATTTCCAGTGGTGAAAAATCCATTAGATAAAGGTGTTTGGATTGAAGCAGCAGCGATCATCCCAGGAGATACCAAAGCGGTTCACCATATATTGGCAGGTTCGTCCGAAAAAGCACCTTTGACACAACGACTGGATAATATATTCGAAAATATTATCCTGACTTACGCGCCTGGCAATGAAGCCCAGAGTATGCCCGAAAGTACCGGTGTCTATGTGGCCCCTGGCGGCGTCTACCAATTTCAGATGCATTACACACCTTATGGCAAAAAAACGGTGGATCGAAGTAAGCTTGGGCTTTATTTTGCTGAGGAGCCACCAGAGCATTTTTACCGCGAACACGTTATTGCAAACATGGCTATAAAAATCCCGGCGCACGAAGAGGCTCATCAGGAAAAAGCGTATTTCCAGTTCCCGCGAGCTGCCGAAATTTATGCCTTTTTTCCTCACGCGCACTACCGTGGAAGGAGCTCTGAATTCGAATTGAGATATCCAGATGGTCAGACGGAAACGCTCCTGAGTGTCCCCAATTATGATTTCAACTGGCAACGTACTTATCGGCTGAATGAGCCGAAGCAAGTTCCAGCTGGTACATTAATGATTCACAGAACCGTTTACGATAATTCTAATAACAACCGCGGCAACCCAGCACCGGAAGAGGAAGTCTATTGGGGTCTGCAATCCGAGGAGGAAATGCTTTATGGTTCCTTCGGCTACCGTTGGCTAGATGAGACATCTGATGCGCCTAACCACAGTGCTGGCCAGATGGAAGTGTTACAGGCGCTAGGGTTTATGGATCAAAACATAGACGGTAAGGTTGCAAATGACGAACTGCCTCCGCGAATGAAAAAGCGAGTCGGTGATAACTTTCCTAAGTTCGATAAAGACGGAGACGGAGGCTTAAGCCCTCAAGAGTTGGGTCAAATGTTTCAAGCGATGAGTCAGCAGCGACGCCAACAGGAAGAATCGAGCGGAAGCGAATAGATAAACTAAATGTATTTCAAGACGGTGGGATATTCGTATATTCCGCCGTCTTTAGTTTAAACCGTCTTTTGCACAGTTCTATTTTAACCTTGAAAATCGCTGTTGCGTAGAGTTCCGGCCCGCTAGTGGAAAAAAGGAGTTGAAGAGCTGATGCTGGGTTCCTCGCGAGATTGAGGCTCGGCCATCACATTTAACTTAGATCGAATACTGGGCGAAGCCAACAGCGCCCTCAATTGATTTTTTAATTCTACGTACAATTCCCTTAATTCTCGGTTATCCGTGAAGCTCGCGTGAGTTCCGATGTCCACCAAGATGCTTTCGCCTCGGATTTCAAAAATGGTTCCGTCGTGACGATGAGCGATTAGTGCGTATTTTGATATTAGGTTGCGGCAGCGCGCATCCAACCAAGAGGTTGGAATATCTGAAGTTCGTATTTTTAAATTTGACATTTGTCTTTCTGATTCCTTGTCCTATCTCGCGCACCAAGGTGTCGAAGATTAAATCAGATGCCATTGATCTCATCTATAGCTCTAGACCAAGATCATTCCTTGCACCTATCGATTTGGGACTTATTCCCAACGATTTTTAGGTCGAAAGTATAGCTTTGGAACTCACCAACCGTGTCAAATAGAAAAACCTTCGCAATCGAAGTAACTCTACTTAAGTTTCTAAAAAAGCCAGAATAGGAGTTTTAAGACACCCCAGACGATACCAGCCGTAAGGAGTATAAGTATGCTGTTGACGGTGTATTTCAACGCCTTGTAAGCAGCAAGATTGGTTTCCTTCAAGCGCTTGCTTCGCTCTAATAAGGGTACCAATGTACTGAAGGTTTTGTTGGCAAAGCCTCTCTTGTCTTCGTCAGTATTGGGCACCACCGTGGCCTTCATGAGCCATTTATAAGGCATATTCAACAGCTTGCCGATTGGCGACATTGGGCGCTCAACATCGCACATCAGTATTGCTCGTAACTTATCCGAGTCGTTGTGTGCGTAATGCAGATAGGTCACGTCAAAAAGAAGTGGCTCACCATCTCGCCATGAGTACTTGTTATCGTCGACGCTGATGTAGCAACGGTCGTCATTTGGCGTGGCTAAGCCAAGGTGGTAACGCAGGGAACATGCCACCGGATCGAGGTGCCGGGTCAACTGTCCACCGGGAGGTAAAATAGAAAACATGGCTCCGTTGACAGCAGGAACTTTACTAAGAATTTCGACCGTTTTGGGGCAGGTGCGTTGAGCAGAAGCGTGAGTGTAGCCATACCAGTTCAGATAAAACTTCGTCCAGCCATACTTGTAAAAGGTGCGAAAACCAATGTCATAAAACGAGGCCTCGTCTTTATCACCGATTTTGTCGAACCCTCCGTCAGCGTTTAACGCCAACGCTTCGTCGCGAATAATTTCCCAATTTTCCTGCAGTTCAGCCAGCTCAGGAAACTCGCTCATGTCCATGATAGGTGGACGAGCCTTAGGTTTGGTAAAGAGGTACAAAAGACAATTGAATGGCGTGAACAGTGGCCAGCCTTTACGTACGTACTCACCAAATCCTGTCCAACGTGCTTGTCCACGGTAGGCATAGGCGTAGCCCATGGAGCCAATACAAAAAACTACTATGGCAAACATTATCAAGCTACTCATCTGACCCAATCCTCTTAATAAACGCGCTTTCGCTAACTAGTTTAGCAATGGTTTTACAACTAGCGCGACTATATCGCAAATAATGGATAGGAGAACAGTGTAAATCGAGCTGTCGATCTAATTTCGACCCAGATCGACGGCTCGAACGACTTAGCGTGGTTATCTTCCCAGTATGTCTTTTGCCCAGTTGATGATTTGATTACTCATTTTGGGCTCCCATCTTCCTGACTTTCCAGTGAAGGAGCTTTTGTAATCAGGGTGGATGGTCAGCCAATGATCCATATTCGGATACTTATACAATTCGTGGTCATCATGGCCAGCCGCCTTCAGTATTTGAATGATCAAGTCATTATCGTATTCACTCATTATCCAATCATTAGTCCCCCAACGAATACGGGCGGGTACTTTCAATGCCTGCCATGCGCCTGGTACATCAAATTCCTGAAGTTGGTGATAAAACTTAATGGGTCGTCCATACATATGCTCAGGCTGATGGTAATTGTGCTGTGACAATAGTGGAGCTTGCTCAATAATTTCGGCGTAACTCTTTTTTTCAACCAGCATCCCGTAATAGAGAGGTATGTAGGCCTGATTCATCAAGCGAGTTATCTCAGTTTGATTGTGGCCCTTCATTTCCAATATGCGTCGCTCTATTTCAAGCATGTGTTCAAACCAAGTTCGCACATAGGTACCGTCCGAGATGACACCGGCAAGGTCATACTTATTGGCAAAGTAGGGGGCCAGCACGCTTCCCATGCTGTTGCCATAAACAACTGTATTGGTGTTGTCGATAAAGTCCATCGAAAGAAACTTTTCTATGGCGGCTTGATAGCCCGCGAGTTCGGCCTTGAAGTCAGTACGCGAACAATTGCCCTCACTGTCACCAACCCCTGGCTTTTCTATTCTGAGTACAACCATGCCAGATTTTTGCACTAGATCTACTAATAGTCTGGTCCAGTGGGAAGATCTTCCTGGCGTAGCTTCAATGCTAGAACAACTTAGACCTTGAAGCACGACAATGGCAGGTCTAGTTCTCTCTTGAGATAAGCCAATTGATTTTGGCTTTGTGATGATCATACGTTGTCGAATACCATAGGCAGATACAACATCGTCGTAGATTGTTTCTAACCCAGGATGAGATTCCAGCTTCACGGTTGGGAACTGTAAGGTGATAGAGTTCGCTTTGTTTGATCGGATAAAGCGCAGATTGACATCCGCTTCGCCAACTAACGCATCGGTTGCGTCGTACCAATCGGCTGCTGTAATGATTGGTCGTTGATCTACTTCAATGATGCGATCGCCCACCAGCAACCCCGCTTCTGCCAAAGGTGTGTTGGGCACGATCTCAGTGATGGTGGCTCCCGGAGTTGTTGAGGGAGGACTGAACTTAGCTTGCCAATCTGCGCGCCTGTCCAAGGTGTTGCTCAAACAAACATCGGAAAAAAGTAGCATGCACAGAAGGCTCAGGGATAAATTGATTTTCATTCTGACGTGGAGTGTTGGTTAACTTCAAATCCAGACTAGTTGTTTTTTACCCCGCGAAAATCAGATTTATATAAAATGGACCTAAGTCGATGTGAAAGTGTGATTAGCCATGACAGAAACGAGAGCGAGTAGCTGGAATAATCCGGAATATTATCTGTTTAGTTCGCGCTTGCTGACCCATATCCTTTTTTGGGTTGCTTACTACATCAGTTTTAGCCTTATTTGGGTCAATGAGCTTGGATTCGTTGCTTCGTTCTTTCTTGAATTTATCCTGTTGCCAGCTCGTATGTTGGCTGTCTATGTAATGATCTACTGGCTTCTGCCGGAGTACTTACTACGGCGTAAATTTACTCAGTTTTTAGCTTTATATTTAAGCTTGCTGGTGGTTTGTGCTTTGGTACAGAGATTATTTATCTACTTTTTCTATGAGGGGCTTTTGGTTGGAGAAGGCGCTGGCTTATTCAGCATGTCTTCTTTGTTTCGTGCGGCACTACTAATCAATACCACGGTGGTATTAGCTGCGTTTATTAAGCTGCTGGGTGGCTACCTTAGATTGCTCGGGCAGGCGGAATCTACGGCCGATGATACAGTCAGGATCAAAGCAAATCGGAGAACCTATTTGGTTGAACCCCAAAATATTATGTACCTAGAGGGGCTAGGAAATTACATCAACTACTATCTTGAAGATGGCCAGAAGCTAACCGCGTACTGTTCTCTAAAACAAGCTCACTCTGAACTACCGAGCGAATTTATTCGTGCTCACAAATCCTATGTTGTGAACAAAAACTTTATCTCTTCCTTTAGTGGCGACGATATTCAAATAGGTTCAGAGACGGTTCCTAGAGGAAAGACGGTCGTGGATGCTGATTTGGTTATTTAACTATTTGTTTGCGTAGTAGTGCAGCATGAATTCTGAAACCCTTCGATCCTCTAAGCGATGCGATGATGCTAGCCCTGAGATCACGCCTTGCCTATCTTCATCCGCCTTATTCTGACTCAGCTTGAAGTTGCCTGCTAAACTCTCTACGGTAATTTCTACTCCAACAATGGCCTTGAGCATTCTCGTAATGTAGTTGGTTGGCGCATCGGCGATCTTCCAAGGGTCTGGATTAGCTGACTCATGGAGATCGGTGAAGCGTTCCAAAAACGACATTAGCCAATTTTTATCATGAAAAAACCTAATGGTTCCCTTGGCATGCACAGAGGCGTAGTTCCAGGTTGGAACTGCCTTATTAGTTTCTAGCTTTGAAGGGTAGTGATTGGGACTGATGTAGGTGTCTGGTCCCCGAAATATGACCAGTATCTGTTTGTTAGCCAAGTCTCTACGCCATAAGTCATTGGCCCGAGCGATATGCCCCTCAAGTACGATGCGAGAATTGCTTTCATCAGCATTTACCAGAAATGGGATATGGCACCCATCGATATCGCCGTCGTCATGGGTGATTAAGCTTCCTAGAGGATGTTGATGAATAAACTCTAGCAAACACGATGTGTCAGATTCCTCGAAACTCTTGGGTATGTGCATAAATGATCAAACGACAAAGTCAATAACACAGGGAACTTAGCACTAATCTCTGCAAGAGTGTTGGCGATCTGTATTAGCTAAGTGTCACAAAGCATGGATCTTTATCGGTAATCCATCTTTGGGAAGCGGCATGGGTAAGTGTTTAAATGCCAGTTTTCGGTTCCTAGGCGCTTCAATTCGATAGTTTCTGAGAAGATGAAACAGCAGTATTTTGGTCTGAATTTCAGCGAAATTAATTCCTAAGCATTTGTGAGCGCCGCCGCCAAACGGTAGGTATTGAAACATATCTCGTTTGTGTTCTGCTCGAGTCGGTGAAAATCGTTCAGGATCAAATTTTTGCGGCTCATCCCAATAATCAGGATGATGATGAAGCACGTTGATGTTCACGTTAGTTTGTGTGTTTTGAGGTATCCGGAAGCCGCCATATTCAAACTCTTCGATGCACCGTCTTAGCACAACAATAATCGGAGGATATTTCCGTAGCACTTCGTTGAAAAACTGATTGGTTAACGGAAGATTATCAAAAGCTTCTATTGTGAGTGAGTCCTCCGTTAATCCAGACATTTCCTCGCGAAGTATTTCTTGCCATTCAGGTTGCTCACATAACATGGCCGCAATCGTACAAATTGTTGAGGTGGTGGTGTCGTGAGCGGCGAACAACAATAACACGGTATGGTCTATTACCTCTTCAAGAGTCATTTGACTTTCTTCGTCTTCTGATAGCTTGAGTAAGGTTGTGAAGAAGTCCTGTTTATCGCTTTGCAGTCGTTCGGATACTTGTCCGTGTAACCACTGCCGCAAGAACTCCGTACCTTTCCTCCCTTCATGCCATGACATGCCCGGAACCCGCCATCTGACTAGACTAACGGTGGCATTTAGCAAGGCCACGAAATGTTTATTAAGTTGGTCCGATTCTGGGCCTAGATCAGCGCCCATAAACAGAGAAGCAGCATTATCCAGTAGTAACGATTTCAAACGATGTTGAAACTTAAAGGATTCTTGTTTTGGCCAAGCCTCAATGCCGCTTTTAAGTTGTTCATTTAAACGTGCAGCATAATGCTCCAAAACCGGGCGCTTAAACGCTTGTTGTAAGACTCGTCTATGCACTCGATGATCTGAAAAGTCGCGCAGGAGTATTCCGGTTTGCAATAGTGGCGCTACTCTTGCCCAGCCCAACTCACTTGAAAAGTTTTTGTCTTTGTTCAGTAATATCATTCGCGCTGACTCGACGTCAGCAAAGTTTACTGAGGTCGATCCAAACCCATTTACCTTAAACACTGGTCCGTGTTCTAAAAACTGACGTTGCATAAAGCTAGGTGCATCTTTGATAATGTCTAACGAACATCCAATTAAAGGTAAGCCGTTGGGACCAGGAATGTGATTTAGGTCCTCATTGGGGCGTCTCGGCAGTTGCCGCATTGCCTCCAGAGCGGGATCATCAATACTCGGTTGAGCGCTATTCATCATCGTTCCCCTGACTGTAGTTTAGTGGATACCTTGTAATTGGAATTTAAGACAAAGTGTCTAATAGAAAGACGCTTTCAGAATAACAAAGATAAAATCGAATGCATTGACGCGTGCATCACAAAAAACATGCAAAAACCATTAAATTTTAAGGAACTCTCCCCACAAGAAATGTTGGATGCCTCCAGAGAATTCAACGATAAAATCACCAAGCGACGAAGCGTGCGTAGCTTCTCTAATCGACCGGTAGAAAGAGAGATAATTGAGAATGCTATTAAATCGGCTGGTTCAGCCCCCAGTGGTGCCAATAAACAACCCTGGCATTTTGCTGTTGTTGAAAGTCAAGAAACCAAAGCCTTGATTCGAAAAGCCGCAGAAGCAGAGGAGCACGAGTTTTATAACGGCAGGGCACCCCAGAGTTGGTTGGATGATCTGAAGGTTTTCGAGACCGACGAGCACAAGCCCTTTCTGGAAATCGCGCCGTATTTGATCGCCGTATTCCTGCAACGTAATACCGTTGATGACGATGGCACAAAGCATAAGAATTACTACATGCCCGAGTCCGTAGGGATTGCTACAGGCATGCTGATCACAGCCCTACACATGTCTGGTCTCGCGACACTGACGCACACTCCAAGTCCGATGAAATTTCTCAATGAAATTCTGGAAAGGCCGAGTAATGAAAAGCCTTACATGTTGATCGTGGCCGGGTATCCTGAAGAAGATGTCACTGTGCCCGATATCACCCGAAAGGACTTTGAAGAGATAAGCAGCTTTTTCTAGGACAGTTTAGTTGATTGTCTTATTGCGTCAGAATTCAGGCGGCAATTAGCCGCTGACTTAAACGCCACATCTGGGAAGGGTAATCAAGGAGATTGGAAGGGCAAGCAAGGAGAAAGTTAATTAGGCCAAGTAGACGACGGGGTATCAGGGGTAGCCGCCGTCTACTCGGCTCGACAGTCTTAAACTTGCGGGGGGAACCTTTTTAAGTATCCGCTCATTTGCAACCACCGAGTACAGAATACTGCCGGACAGCATCACGCGCATCACCCCAAAGGGGGATATTTCGGAATTTCTACGAAGACTGGGTTGTCTGAATGGTCCTAGCAAGTGTTCAAACTAGTCAAAGTCATGAGTCTAGTAATTGCGAGAGATAGCGCCTTGTTTCTCGTGGATCGATAACCGCATCCAACTCCAGAACACTCGCAACTTCTATTGCTTGTCCGCGTTCGTATTGTTTAGCCAGCAACTCATCAAACAGCTCTTTGCGAGCCTCGGCTGAGGGGGCTGCTTCTAATTCCTTTTTAAACCCTAGCTTAACAGCGCCTTCCAATCCCATGGCACCAAATTCGCCGCTGGGCCAAGACATAGTGTACTGAGGACGTTGCGTACTGCCACCCAACATAGCTTGCGCTCCTAAGCCATAACATTTTCGAAGAACCACGGCATAAAAAGGTACGGTGATCTTCGCGCCAGCTTTAAAGAGCTCGGCTAGCTTTCTCACGGCTCCTTGAGACTCATGCTCGGGGCCCACCATGAATCCTGGCGTGTCACAAAGTGAGACTATGGGTAAACTAAAGTCGTCACACAGAGTCATAAATCGGCTTGCCTTGAGACCGGCATCGGCATCAATAGCGCCCCCTAAAACACGGCAATCATTGGCCATGACGCCAATCGATCTGCCGCCAACTCTGGCTAGATAGGTGCGGATCGATCCAGCAAAATTCGCTTGCAGCTCGATGACCGACTCCGAATCAGCGATGGTCGTGACAACATCATTGACGTCATAGGTGACTTTGCGATTGTTGGGCATCACCAAGTTCAGTGTCTCTTGGTTTTGGTTCTCGAAATTCGAAAAACGCGGGATACTGAGTAAGCTGACTAGCCGCGAAGCCAATTTGCACGCATGTTTTTCATCTACGGCAACTATATCAACAACTCCATTGGCTTGTTGAACCTCAATGGGGCCGATATCCATCGGGGAAAAACTACCTAACCCGCCGCCCTCGATCATGGCTGGACCCGCCATGCCAACCCAAGATTTTTTGGTGGCTATTGTGATGTCAGCGGCGCCAAAAAGAGCCGCATTACCGGCAAAATTGTACCCATTGGCAACCGAGATCCTAGGAACCTTGCCCGATAAACCAGCCCAAGTTCCAAATGACGTGCACTGTAAGCCGGAATTCACTGTGGTGACGTCGGTGTCTCCAGGGCGACCGCCGCCGCCTTCCGTGAACATGATGACCGGTATCTTACGCTGTTCAGCAACTTCAAGAATTCGATCAATCTTCATGTGATGGAAGTAGCCCTGAGTGCCTGCTAACACTGAGTAGTCATTGATCACAATGGCTGTTTCTACCCCGTTGACCTGTCCGATGCCGGTAATAACACCATCTGCCGCAGTTGTGGTTTTGAGTGTCTCGTAGTCCACACGTGCGCGTTGTGCGGCTACCGCTAATTCCCCATACTCTAGGAAACTGTCGAGGTCACAGAGTTGTGCTAAATTTTCCCGAGCCGATGCATAGCCTTTGGCGTGGCGCTTGGCGACGGCATCTGTCCTTGCTGAGTCCTGAGAGAGTTTGGTTCTCGCTTGCCACTCAGCATAAGAATTATGCTGCTCGCCTTGTTGATTCGAATGAGTGGTATCTGAAATCTTTATTTCAGATTGCGTTGCATTTATTTTCAAAAGCGGCTGACCGCGCTGAATCGAGTCGCCTGGCCTACAGTAAACTTCATCTACGATACCAGTAGCCTCGGACTCAACTCGCACATGGACTTTCATCGATTCCAAAATGACCAATAATTGTCCAGTCTCAACCTCCGTATTTGTTTCGACGCAAACTTCAACCACAACTCCACTAAGTGGAGCCTCACAATCCATCATAGTTAATCCACTATTCTTATCAGCTTTCCTGATGAGCCGTCTGTTAATACATAAAGGCGATTATCCAGCCCAACCGCTATGTCTCTAAGCCGCATTGATAACTCAGGATAAACAATTCCCAAATCCTTCACTTCTGAAGGCGTTACTTCGAGTTTTCGTATCGAACCCTCAGCTAAGCTTGTTACATACAAAAAACCATTCTTTTCCGTCATTGCACTGGGTGCAATTGATGGTGTCCAATCAATTAATGGTGATTCAGTACCTTCATATGAGGTGAACGGACTGATACGTGCGCCGTTATAGTCAATTCCAAAAGTGGCTATCGGCCAACCATAATTCAATCCTGGAGTGATTCGATTTACTTCGTCACCGCCCCGGGGACCGTGCTCATGTTCAAACAATTGGTTATCAATAATGGCTAGCCCTTGTTGGTTTCTATGCCCCAAGCTGTATATTTCTGGCAGCGCGTCTTTAGTTTCGACAAAGGGGTTGTCTTCAGGAATTGTACCATCCGTATTGATTCGAATGATCTTGCCAAAATGATTGTCCAGGGTCTGCGCCTGCTCTCTGTAATTGAAACCGTCTCCCACGGTCATGACCAGCGTACTGTCAGCCAGCTGTTCTATTCTGGCGCCATAGTGGTGTGCGGTTCTCTTTTCGGGTTGTGAGCTAAATAAAGTCTTAATATCCTCAAGAAGATAGTCACCATCACTTGCAACCAGTTTGGCGGATACCAGACGCGCAGAATTTGCCGATCGTTTGCCATGAGCAAAGCTGAGGTAAAGTCGCTGATTATCTGCAAAATTAACATCTAGCTTGATATCCAGTAAGCCACCTTGGCCTGCATAGTATGAATCGGGAACGTTTTGAACTGGTGCGTCTAACAACTTGCCATCCCTGACTATTCTCAGCTGGCCAGTCCGCTCAGTGATTAGAATATCCTCATTGGGTAAAAATTCCATTGCCCAAGGGTTATCCAATCCTTCCGTGATGGTCTGGTATTCTTGTGCAATGGCAGAACTGGCGCCAACAAACAATGAAATAACTACGGCTAGATTTGTCAATTGTTTAATCATTTGAGTTCCTCGTGGACATTAGAGAGTTCCGCAGGCGGTCGTAAACAAGGCCACCAAATGCGCCGCATAGAGCAACGGCAATCATTCCTAAAGTGGTCCTTGCTCCGGCTATTGGCATTAAGTTCATTAGCCATGACATTAATAGAAGCGTGACTACGATTGAGCTGGCGCCAGCCAGTGAGTTCCAAAACAATGTGCTCATTCCAAGCAAGCGATGACACAAACTTGCAACCAGAAAACCAACTAAAAAGCAGGCAAGCATGACTGGGATCAATGTTTCTAAGATCCGTAGATCGGCTACGCTCATGAAGAGCCGATTACTCCATGTAATCTCTGCGCCCACGTTTTGCAGGGACCAAAGTACAAATTGGGACGTGCTTAGGCTAATTAACAGAGCAGACACTAAGGCGGCGGCCAACCAGGCCGCCGCAAGTCTTGTTATTCGTGGAATGGCTTTCACGACTTCTTAAATAATAGTGTCATGCGATTAGACTCACCGATCTCCATTGCGGCCTTCTTTTTCTCTTCGTCGTCTTTAGTGCCGAAAAGGGTAGGAGGTAAACGCCATACGAAATCACCTTCGTTAGCTTGGTCTTTTGGGTTTGAATTAATCTCTGATTCACTCACTAATTCAAAGCCGTTGGCTTCAAAAGCGGCGATTACGGCTGATTTTTTGAGATATCCGTTGCTTCCGTCGGCCCAGCTATCAGGTCGATCTGCCAGTGCTTCATGTTGAACCACTCCGACTAAACCACCCGACTTAAGAATTTTATTTGTTTCTTTAAGGGCTGAACTTAGATAACCCCCTTTTTCTTCAAAACGAAACAAATTGTGCAGCGCTCGCACGTAAAGCACCATGTCAGCAGTGCCAGCGTAGTCTTCAGGCATTTCGGTAAACTTAAAGGCCGACACAGAAGCATCGCCCTCGGACCTCCAGCTATTTGCATCAGCCGTCCAAGTTTCGACCCAAGTCTTTTTCTCCTCAATGCGCTCAGGAGTCATAAAGCCGAATAAACCCCACATCTCCTGCGCGTAATCGACACCGACCAATTTACCTTCTTTGCCTAAGGTTGGGAGCAGAATTTTAGAGTACCAACCGCCGCCAGGAAGAGCTTCCATGACGGTCATGCCCTCTTTTACACCAAAGAATTCTAGAGTCTCTTTTGGGTTACGTTGGTCATATCGAGCTTTGGCTTCTTCTGGTTGAGCGTCAAGTGCTGCCTGCAATCTATCGTCAGCAAAACTAGTCGCCGAGAGTGCCAGCACTGCGGATCCTACCGTCAATGCCCGAGCCAATTTGATGATGTTAGTTGTATTCATGATGAGGTGCCTCCGGTGGCTTTAATAAGAATCATTTTGATAGATTATCAAAGACGCGACAAGCAATAGTTTCGTTGCACAGGGACAAAAGGGAGACCGATATTATCTTCTAAGCTTGTAATGGTTTTGTCATTTCCCAACTTTAATCTCCACTCACAGATCGAGGATAGCGAGTGCATCGCTGGTTTTTTGGGAAAATAATGTTTAAGTCTTTGTTCGGTAAATACCGCTTTTTAGTTATCTCAATCGCTCTATTTTTGATTTTCGACTTGGGGGTATTGGTGCTGAACTTCTATACCTCAGGTCAGATTGCCGAGCAGACAGAGCGAATTAATTTGGCGGGACGCCAACGAACATTGACGCAACAAATGTCCAAGGCCACCCTCTATATTAAGGCGCAAAAACTACAGCTTTGGGTCTATCAATCTGGGTTGGACGAGTTGCGAGATCATTACAATACGTTTGGCGAAACGCTGAAGGTATTTAATGAAGGTGGCACAGTGCAGTCTGCGGATACGGGACTGCCTGTGCAAATTGAACCCGTTCAAAGTGCCGAAGGAAAATCCATTCTTGTAAGGGCCAACAGGCTCTGGAAAGAGTTTGAGACAGCGATTGATCCGCTCATGGTTGACATTTTAGTCACGGATGAAGAAATTATTCCTGCTTCGGAATTTATTGCCCGAAAAAATGGGGAGTTGTTCAGCATCATGGATGAGTTGACCGAGTACTTTACGCAAACGGCGGAGAGTCAAACTACGTTGTTACGTCGCGCCCAGGTCATTGGTATCTCCCTGGCGACGATCAACTTTTTTATTATTTTGTTTCACTTTTTAGGCCAACTGCGCGGCCGCGATCAAGAACTTCAAATAAAGCAACATGAGTCTGATCAAATCCTTAGCACGATTGGCGAGGGTGTATTCCTAGTTAATAAACAATTGGTGATGAGCGGACAGCACTCGAAACAATTGGAGGAAATTTTTGCTACATCAAAGCTATCGGGGCGGCGGTTTCAACGTTTTCTTGCTGAGTTTTTTCCCAGTAAAACCGTCGAAACGGCCGTTTATTTCATCAAGCTTTTTTATCGTGATCACGTTGATCCAGACTTAATTGCTGATGTGAACCCTTTAAAACGGATCGAGGCGGTAATAAAGCAAAGAAGTGGAGAATCTGAACGAAAGTACTTGGATTTTTCTTTTGCCAAGCTGGATCAAGGAGCCGATGAGTCAGTGGTTCTGGTTACCGTGCAGGACGTAACGGCAAAAATTTTGTTAGAAGAACAAGACCAGGCATCAGAGAATGATTTGGAGCAACAAATGGCTTTGCTAACTCAGATGTTGCCTATCCCACAGACTGAGCTTCAGCAATTCATTAATGAAAGCCTAGAGGGCTATGATCGAATCAATGGCTTGTTGAAAGATACCAAGTACGTCAATGATAATTTTGAAAAGACCTTGACTCGAATTTCGCGCGAAGCACACAAACTCAAAGGCAACGCAGCAGCGCTCGATTTTGATTGGGTGGCGGAACAAATGCATGGTTTTGAAGAGCAGGTAGAAACGCTTAGGCAGCAAGCTAGAGTAAGAACCTTGTGCGGACAAGATCTTCTGCCATTGACCATTCAACTCAGAGAAAGCTACGACTCAATTGAACAGATTGGGGAACTGCATCAGAAGCTGGCGAGTTATGGTCAAGGTCGTGCTCGAAAAGTAGTCGATAATGATCTCAAAGAAGCCCGCGCTATCGAGCTAAATCAACCCCTTGAAAATAAAAAATGGTTTGATCTGAGAGCCTTTACGGATCGAATTGCGCGAGATAAAGGAATAGCTGTTGAGCTTAATCTCAGAGGCTTTTCAAAGCCTATTTCATCAGAATTAACTGACGTTCTTTATCCTGCAGCGATCCAACTGGTTCGTAATTCCATCGCTCACGGAATTGAGACAGAGAGCACACGTCAGGATTTGAGAAAACCCAATCATGGTCAGATCACTATTTCAGTCAGTCACGATAAGAAGGGTAACTATCGCTTCTTGTTTGAGGATGATGGACGTGGTTTTGACTATGAAGGGATTCGCAACAGTTTAATCGATAAAGGCTTACTGAACGAAAGGGATGCAACAGCCTTGGGTAAAACTGCACTAGTTCGTCATGCCTTTAAAGACGCTGTTTCATCGACAGCCAAAACCGATCAACTTTCTGGTCGAGGTGCCGGTTTACCCGTAGTTTGGCAACAAATTAAGCAACTCGGCGGTTTGCTAAAAATTCGATCTGTAGAAAACGAATTCACTCAATTTATTGTCGACTTCAAGCGCGCGCCAGCCTTTGATTATCCTGGGAACAATTCCTCAAACAACAGCCTAGCTCGCAAGGCAAGCTAGCACTTGAGGCAAAACCATGAAGTTACTAATTGTCGATGATTCGTTGATTATACGAAACAAAATCAATCGCACCTTATTGGAACGCTTCAGCAAAGTGCTAAGAGCGGATAATGGTCAGAAGGCGCTTGATATAGTGGTCAAAGAGCAGCCGAATGTCATTACGATGGATTTAACAATGCCGCAGATGGGTGGGGTAGAGGCCATTCAAGAGATCATGAAAGTGGCACCTTCCACGCATATATTGGTAGTGTCGGCATTGGCAGATAAAGCCACCGCCATCGCTGCGTTGACCTATGGCGCAAATGGCTTTTTATGTAAGCCTTTCTCTGAAGCTGAATTGACTCAAGCCATCGAGAAGATACTGGATATTGAGTTGACAGCATGATGGAACGTAAACACATCGACGTGTTTGTCGACGGACTTAAGCACTATTTTGACCATTTGGATATCACAACTACTGGCTCTAAGGGGACCCTGGATATCAGTGCACCCTATCTAATTAACAGTCAGCAAAAGTTAGGGTTGGATTACACAGGCATGATCTCTGTAACCGGCAACCGGACTGGCTATATCTTCTTTTCGGCTAAGAGCTCTTTACTGCGATTCATATTGTTAAGCTACGGAGAGAGTGATTTTGGTGAACGCTTTAAAAGCGATTTAGTGGGCGAGGTAGCTAACACTTTGGCTGGTAATGCACGCAAACACCTTGGATCTGATTTTCATATATCAACGCCGACGATACTCGCAAACGGAATCGATGCTTCCAATTACAAGCTGAGCAAAAGATGCTTTGTTTTGCCGTTTCGATGGCGCAGCAATAAGGCCGAGCTGATAGTCAGTATCTAGCTACCGCTTAAGCAGCCAATATCCTAGTTGAGCACTGACTGAGAGTACTAGATCATTTTCCTCAGAGGTGGCGATACTCATCGACCATCTGGGTGAATGGTGATAAGTCAGGCCATAGGCTGTGGAATCGCCATCCCAGATCAGCGATGCCGATATCCCGCGCCCCTTCTGCGCTTTATTGTCTTTGTACTTCCACCAGTAAGTACCCAATAAATCAACATTAAGCGTGGGCTGAAAGTCAGGGCTGCCGTCAGATAAATAACTGAATCCAACGCTTGGTCTGAGAAACAAAACTTTGTAATTTGGCGGTGCGCTAAAGCCCGAATCCCTGGGTCGGTGGACGACCGAGCTTAAAAAAACTTCCTGCGGCCACAGTTTGATAGTGTCATCCTTGTATGACCGCCACTGTTTATCCAAGCTGTCTAAATGTGCACGGCTTGCCTCTCGGGCTTGCTTATTCAGTTGGTCAGCAACAGAACGAATAGCTCCGACCAAATGCCACAGTTGCGTTACTTGGCTTAGGGCGGTAGAGCAGGTGTTGGATTGTGCTTCGTCGCAATTGGGTTCAATGAGATCATTAATTAAATCGATGTTTGTTCCCTGATCGAGTTCCGAGGGTAGCAGCACAATTGCGGTTCCTGCATCCCGATTAAAGCCTCGATTGATCTCGGTAATTATCGCTTCAGCTGACTTGCAGTTCGATTCACACTGAATGTCTGTAAGTAGAGATTCAGTGGTGGTAATAGTCGCGGATAAATTTGAAAGGCCGCTTTCTGATAGTTGGTGTAATCCTGAAAGTGCCTTCTCTAGAATCGCGGTCGAAGACTTGCTCTTCTCAGAGCTTGTTCTAAACAGTACGTTGTTCAATCGCTCGATGGCGTCTTGCTTTGTAATGAAATTGGCGTTTTCATTTTCTGCGTGCGCTAACGACAAGCCCGTGCAAAGCAAAAGGGAAGTTAAAAGATTTACTGAAAAGCGATTCATGCCAGACCCTCTGTTTCATGCTCGATTTGAAATTCACCCACCTTCAGTACCAAGTTGACGTAGGTTTGCCAGTTGTCATTGTTTAAGCCCTCAGCATCGAGCATCAAGCCATTGAGCGCCTCTTTCATGGTAGCGCTAACCTTGGGTCCAACTAATGGAAAATCACCGATACGCTCATCACTGTTCTGAAGCAGTCGTCCAAAGCCACAGAGTTCAAAGACCTCATCGGTAATTTGTGGGTGCAACATGTAGTGGGCTAGCCCATGCACATTTAATTCATGTACGTGGTCTAGCAGAATGTCTTTATAGGCTGGGCGGCCCATGTACATTTCTGTGGTTCGGCCCTCAGGCCAATGATCAAGCCGCGTCGGAATAATGCGTGCAATCGGATCAAAGCGGTTGGTAACGGTGCGCAAGTAGTCGTAGGTATCGTAAGAATAAACGTCTTTAGGAGGATATTTGTCTTGTTGGAAAGGCAATCCAAACAAATCCGTGACGTCTGAAATTTGCATCAAGAACTTTAATCGATAGCCCTGCCGATAAAAATTAGCTTCGTCTTGATTTCCAGTACGAATACTTTGGAGCGTGTCGTTGATAACACGCGTTCCCAACGAATGCGCAATTATCCCAAAGTTATCTGATGTGCTCAGTTTAGAAATGTGGTGGTACAGCTGTTTGGCCACGACGACATTCACCTGTGATTTGACCAACGACATTTTGTACAGGAGTACGTCCATCAAGTAGGAAAACACAAAGTGCTTATCTTTAACCGAGCTGTTTTCAATTTGTGTTGAGATCGCTTCTTTTTCAGAATCGTCGATATCAATTAAGTCTGAGAAAAGTGCACTGCCGACGTCGCTAAAATCGTTTAAATAATCCTCGAAAACTTCATCGTAGCTGATCGGGACGATTTTGATATGGTCCTTTAAATCGTCATCAATCCGCACGCTTGATTGCCATGCTTGTTGTAGCAGACTTTTGGTTTCATCGGCCCAACCGGCATCCCTGTGAATGCCAATACCATGGATCAAAAATAGAGTGAACTTTCTCATAGACTCAACCGTTTTGACCGTATTCTACCTAGATGAATAGTCTTTGTCTCAATCCGGTACCGGCATTGCGCTGAATGGATTGTGATGCTGTAATGCATTGTTAATGGTTTACTTAACGTTTAACAACACTTTGAATGCCATAATGCATCCAAAAGCGACGCAATTTTGACATTCAGAGATTACTCTACTAAAAGGTAACAGTTGTAAGGGAACTTCGTTCCAATAAACTAATAAGAGTCTGATCAATAACAGACCGAAACATAATAAATGCTAATAAATTAGCCAGGAGGATTGGATGGCGCAAAACAGTGCTGCCCAGGGTTCAGGAGTCAGTTCTTCATACAGAACGATGGTTTTGTTGTTGTTGACGCTGGTCTACGGATTCAACTTTATTGATCGACAGATTGTTGGCATCTTAGCCCCCTTTATTCAAAGGGATTTGGAGCTTACCAATACTCAGCTTGGCTTATTAATCGGGTTAGCATTTGCTACCTTCTACACTCTAGTGGCCATCCCTATTGCTTGGTTGGCCGATCGCTACAGCCGAGTAAACATCCTTTCCATTGCCTTAGCCACGTGGAGTGCTTTCACGGCGCTCACCGGTTTGGCCAATAACTTCTTGCAGATCGGTCTTGCCAGAATGGGGGTAGGTATTGGAGAGGCCGGCGGTAGCCCACCCTCGCATTCGATTATCTCAGACCTGTACGCTAAAGAAGAACGCGCCGGCGCTTTGGGCGTTTACTCCACCGGGATACCTTTGGGCATCATGGCGGCGTATTTCGCAACAGCGGCGCTCATGGGCGCTGATGCCGATCAAGTCAATTGGCGACGCATTTTTGTGATCCTTGGCGTTACGGGCGTTGCCCTAGCGGTTGTTGTTAAGCTGGTTCTAAAAGAGCCCGAGCGCGGCGCTATGGAGTTCGATGCCAGTCAGAAACAGCTGAAGAAACCGCCTTTTTCCGAATCGCTAAAAATGCTTCTAACCATCCCTTCTTGGTGGTTTATGGCTCTTGGGATAGCGTTTGGTTCTTTTGTCTCGTATGCGTTCTCAGCGTTTCAAACCAAATATATTGTACTGCTTGATCCTAATTTTGATTTCAGAACCGTCGTGATCGCCTTAGGCGTGATTAATGGCACCACGTATGTAGGTGGTACTTTCTTGGGTGCCAAGTGGGCCGACAAATGGGGTAGCCGATCAATCAAGGCCTATGGCTGGATACCGGCAATAGCAATCAGTATTTGCTTACCAGTCGCCGTTGCAACCCTTTCTGTACCAACAGTATGGGCTCATTTGGCGGGCACCACTGTGTTGCTATTCTTCTTGGGCATGTATCTTGGCCCAAGTTTCGCAATAGCCCAAACCTTAGCCCCGATTAACATGAGGGCTATGTCCACCGCTCTGTTCTTTTTCATTTTGAACATGATCGCTTTGGGCGGCGGCCCGACTTTCGCTGGGTGGATGAACGACGTTTATGAAGCCTCTTTTGACAAGCTGGATGCAATTCGCTATGCCATGATCACAACCAGCATGATGTTTATTCCTTCGGTTATCAGCTTTCTGGTGGTTGCCAAGCTCTTGCCTAAAGACTGGGAGCAGGCGGAAATTAGAAATAACAATATGGCCGAATAAAGTAGATTGATTGAGGGCTGTAAGTTTGCAGTTTCAGCCCTCTAAATTGTTTGAGTAAATTCAACGGTTTACATAACTGACAATTCGTGTCACCAAGGCCAAAAATTGTCAAAGAGACAGCTCAAATTATCGTTGATATAGTGAACTCAACTCAGTTGGGTATTAGTTAATTGGGCCGTTTAAAGAGTGTTGCACTATGCTTTTGGTAGGGTGAGCGCAACACTCTATTAGACTTATAATCCAGCAAGGACTTGCTGACTGGGTCTAGCTATTGTCTTATTGGCATCCACCTTTTATTTTTTCTATTGGGCCGCAGAGATGGTACGCATAATGACATGCTTGTACTCGGTTGCCAGCTTAAGAATCGGATATACTAAGGCCAAAGAATAAAAGTCAGGGGAAAACATGACCTTTGTCGCTGATCAGGTAGTGCAATGCTTGGGTGATCTCTACATTGATTTGAAAGGTGGGGCCGGCGTGCACACCACTTTTGAAGAAATATCCGGCGTAAATGAATGCGGCGTACAGAGCCTTGTGTTCGTCGATAAAGGCACAGAAGTGCCAAGCCGCGCGGCAGTGGTTATCACTTCTGCAGACTTTGCTGAGCAAATCTCTAATCCTGAATTTCTCGTGATTTCGGTGGCTAACGTTCGATTAGCCCAAGCCAAGGTAAAGCAGGCTCTAAATGACTACGACAGCGAAGACGCTGAATGGGAGCAAGTGCATCCCAGTGCAGTGGTTCACTCCAGTGCTCAGCTGGGAGAAGGGGTTAAGGTTGGTCCTAATGTTGTCATTGGCGCAAGGGTGAAAGTTGGCGCAGGAACGCGAATCCGCGCTAATACCGTCATCGAGCATGATGCAATAATTGGTGAGAACTGCATCATCAACTCACTCGTCAATATCGGTTATCAATGTGAATTGGGTGATCGCGTTAACATCCACAGCGGCGTCATAATAGGCAATGAAGGCTTTGGCTTTGCTCAGGACCAAAACAGAGACTACCATCGCATCCCTCATACCGGAAAGGTTGTTCTCGGAAATGATGTTCAAGTAGGCGCAAACAGCAATATTGACCGTGGCACGTACGGAGCTACAGTTCTAGAAAACGGGGTCAAATTAGACTCTATGTGCCATATAGCCCATAACGTAAGGATCAAAGAAGGCACCTTGTTCGCCTCGCAAGCCTGCATAGCCGGGTCTACCACAATTGGTAAGCGCGTGATGGCGTCTGGCCAAGTGGGAATACTGGATCATTTGGAGGTTGCTGATAACGTTGTTTTAGTGCATCGATCAGGCGTCACAGAAAACATAAAGGAACCAGGCATGTACGCGGGCGTGCCAGCAAAACCATTCAAGGAATACGTTCGAAATCTGGGCGTCGGTCGACGCTTAGATAAATTGGCGGCGAAACTAAAAGGTTAATCGATTTTATGGTTGATTCATCTTCAAACTAGGGTGACTCAAGTCCCAAAAATTGTTTGTATCTAACTTCTGAATACCCGTACAGTTTTTGATTTCCTTTAACCAAAAACGGCACACCCCTGCCACCTTTTTGTAAGTACTTCGTTTTTGCGATTGGGTCTTTTTCGATATCGTATTCGACAAAGTCCACTCCATTGGCTCGCATAAATGCTCTCGCCTTCTTACAGTACCCACACCAAGCCGTTGAATACAAAACAGGTGTTTTGGGGATATTTTCCAAGGAAGAGATCGAAGATATTTGCCCCTTCATCTTGGATGAGTTGACTCCTTCAGGTGGTCTTTCTCCGTAATGAACGCGACCATTTTCATCCACCCACTTAGTCACCTCTGCAGACATCGATGTCGGCACGATAAGCACATACAAAATTATAATAAACAAAGACTTATAGGCCATTAGCTATATCCCTTTAGGCATCAAAACGTACCTTGTGATTATCTTGGTAACTGGATATTTTATAGTCTTACTTTTAGAGATAAATCGCAATAAATTATCACAGGCTGGATCATCAAAATCTTCCACGAAGCCATAACTAGCTTTGAGACGCCAGAAAAAAATATTTTAAAAAGTTGTTGACGCAACTAAAAATGCGAGTATAGTCCCGCCCCCATGAAATACACACAAAACATATTCAGCCCCCAAGTTGCTTCGTCGCCGCTCGTAGTGGCGTACGCGAGTGAGGGGAGTTTGCGTTCGCAATTTGCGACGGCAACGGAGTACGCGAAGAGCGTAATGAATAAATTTTAAATGTAGCCTCGTCGATTGTGGGAAGGCTACCAAGCGGCCTTCTAGGAACGAGAACTTTTCGAAACCTCGGTGGCCTTCCCCCGAGGTTTTGTCGTTTTGGGAGAATTAAAAACGACAACTCAGGGATTTATGTGAGCAATTTTTTAACAAATACTTTTCAAATAGGTGAAAAGTGACAGAGTTTGATCTCAGCACAGATTGAAACGATAACTGGCTCGTGAGTCCAGTCTGGTACCCGCTAACATTGGTTAGGGTATGCCTCAATCTTGTGGTGAATCTAACGCCAACAATTGGTTGTAGCTCAGTTGGATAGAGCATCGAGCATAGGACTCGGTTGTCACAGGTTCGACTCCTGTCAACTAACACAAGTAGCTCAGTGGGTAGAGCAGCGAACTCATAATTCGTCGGTCGCGGGTTCGATTCCCGCCTATTCACCAACCTGTAAAGTTGGTTCTTTTAGCGCGAAAGCGCCTACACGTGGAGAGCTTCCGCGCAATTGATTAGTTCATTGGTGCCTACTGCGAGATACGTAGAGGTGTCAAAAGCTAGCCAAATGCACCACATTGATTTGCCAGCGCAGGTCGGCCAATCCGGTGTAAGAATGAACTCGGTTTTGTTGCAGCAGGTGCTGGCGCAAGACAGGGATGTCTGGCAGACAACAGTTCATTTGCAACACTGGCGACCGCTGATCTGCCCGCAGTCAATGTGTGGGAGCTCTCTGCATAAGTTAATAATTTGGATTAACAAATCCATGATTTAAGTGAGGAAATGAAAATGATCATAAATAGAATTGTGATCGCGCAGCATGAACGCGGTTTAGTCCTCAAGGACAAACAAATTCATGAGATTTTAATGCCAGGCGTGTACTGGCGATTCATCACGGCGAAGCAAATTCAGATTGTGAACGCTCGCTACGATGAGATAAAAAACGACGCAGTTTTACGCTTAGTGGAGTCTGAGTCAGGGCAAGATAAGCAATTGGTTGAAAAACACTTCGACGTGCTGGATTTAAGTGAAACCGAGATCGCACTTTTGTATCAACGTAAGGCTTTGCGCCAAGTGTTGAAAAGCGGAACTCGACAGGTTTTTTGGAAAGGCTTCGGTGAGCGCTCAATCAGCGTGATCGACACCAAAGACAACTACCGTGTTGATAAATCATTGGTAAACGTTATTGGTAGACGAGCCGGCATCGTTGGTGTGTTAGATCAAGTCTACGCGATCGAAGTGGGCTCTCAGCAGCTTGGTTTGCTTTGGGTAGACGGTGAGCTAGTCGACACTTTGAAATCCGGCTTATACGCATTTTGGAAAACCAATCGATCAATTAAAGTGGAAACCACTGAATTGAGGTTGCAAAACGTCGAGGTAAGCGGTCAGGAAATTCTGACTAAAGACAAGGTAAGCCTGAGAGTGAACTTAGCGGCTAACTACCAGTTAATCGATGCCGTAGAGGCGCGTTTGCAATTGAAGGATCATCAGGAGTACTTGTACCGACAATTGCAGTTTGCGCTACGTGAAGCGGTAGGAACTCGAACTTTGGACGCGTTATTAGCTGACAAAGAGATTCTGAATAGCCAGATCAGCCAAGCGGTGGCTAGCAACGTCAAAGCATACGGAATCAAACTGGCCAACGTGGGTGTGAAAGACATCATTTTGCCTGGCGAAATGAAGGATATTCTCAACCATGTGGTAGCCGCTGAGAAGGCAGCTCAAGCCAATGTGATTCGCAGACGCGAGGAAACCGCAGCGACCCGTTCTTTATTGAACACCGCAAAGTTGATGGAAGCTAACCCAACTTTGTTGCGTTTAAAAGAGATCGAAGCGTTGGAGAAGGTGGTCGAAAAAGTTGAAAAAATCAACGTTTACGACGGCCTCAACGGCTTGCTTAGAGATACCGTAAAACTGCAAATCTAAATAATGTGATCCCTTGCTCAAGCACTCGTCAGAGTAAGGGTGATCATTTTTACGGAAAATCATTATGCCTATTTTAACTAAGATAACTAAAGGCAAAGTACCGGTAAAAATCTATACCGACGACATTGAGCACAGTGCCTATCAGCAATTGTTGAATATGTCACAAATGCCGTTTATTCACTCGCACATTGCCGCCATGCCTGACGTGCACTGCGGTATCGGTGCCACAGTAGGTTCTGTGATACCGACCAAGGGTGCGATTATTCCAGCCGCGGTTGGTGTCGACATCGGTTGTGGCATGAACGCCATCCGCCTTAGTTTGAAGGCCGATCAGTTGCCCGATAACTTGCGCGGACTGCGCAGTGCCATTGAGCGCGAAGTACCCGTCGGTTTTGCTATGCATAAATACGATGCCGTATCCGATTCAACCATTCGGTCACTATCGAATGGCCTGTCTCGGATTTGGGAAAAGCACCCCAAGTTGGTTAGCCGACAGAAGAAACCGTATCAAACATGGATTCGACAGTTGGCAACCTTGGGAGGTGGAAACCACTTCATTGAATTGTGCTTGGATGAAAACGACGACGTTTGGGTGATGTTGCACTCCGGCAGTCGTGGGGTTGGTAACGCCATTGGTCGATACTTTATTGAATTGGCAAGGCGCGACATGGAACGGGTTCAAATGAACCTACCTGACCGGGACTTGGCGTACTTCAATGAAGGCACACAACACTTTGATGATTACATCGAAGCTGTTGGGTGGGCCCAAGACTATGCGATGGTGAATCGCCGCGAAATGATGAAGTTGGTACTCAAAGTACTTAAAGCTCGTTTACCGAACTTTAAGGTCACTAAAGAGGCCATTAACTGTCATCACAACTATGTTTCTGAAGAACACCATTTTGGTGAGCAAGTTTTCGTTACCCGCAAAGGAGCTATCAGAGCGGGTGAAGGCGAGCTGGGCATCATTCCTGGAAGCATGGGCGCGAAGTCGTACATCGTTCGCGTCAAAGGCAATGACAATTCATTCTGCTCATGCTCACACGGCGCTGGTCGTGTCATGAGCCGAAGCAAAGCCAAACGACTGTTTACCAAGCAAGACTTGGAGGCTCAGACCGAAGGCGTCGAATGTCGTATAGATAAGTCTGTGATTGATGAAATACCGGCTGCCTACAAAGACATAGACCAAGTCATGGCCAATCAAACTGATTTGGTGGATGTGGTGCACACCTTAAAGCAGGTCGTCTGCATTAAAGGTTAACACCGATACTTTTAATCCTGAGGGGGCAACGATCTACGTTGCTCCCTCATCAACTACAACAACAGCAATCCTCAATTTAGAGAGCGTGTTTTGAAACCACTTTTATTAACTAAATTAAAACCCACTTAAGGCCTGCCAAAAGCAGGCTAAACGAATATGGACACTCAACTTTTAGATGAAGTGATTGCCTGCTTACCCAAAGGAAGAACGCATTTTCGATACTTTAAAGGAGCATTTGCTTCAAGACTGTTATCGATATTGCTACCTAGACAGAGCGATATTAAAGACATTAAGCAAACTCGATTTGCATCACTGCTTGCTCATCCAAGTATTAAACCGGTGTTGGCAACCAGTGGCGATGGCAAATTAAAACGACGAACTCTGTCCAATGTCTGGCAAGAACCATCACTGCCGTTTTTACTCACGGTTGCAAGATGGGGTGCCAAAAACGACAGAGGCTGGCATCAAACGTCGCGCTTTGGTGAGAACTTAGTGTTGCAGTTAAACCTGCCGGTAGAACACCAAAGGTTGTACAAGCAATACATCGATAAATCAGGTCATAGTTTAAACGGCTATTCTGGCCACCCAGTGCAACAACCTGGTGCTCAAAATTTTAGAGAAACTCTGGCCTGGGCGCGAATTGACTTTGACTTTGATACCAATGAAGCATTGATTGAAGAGATTCAAAGCGATGCAGCACGAGACGTATCGGATTTGGCTAAAGACTATCGAAACTGCGGCTGCCGATATTGTGAGCAAAGGCTTAACTACGTACGTTGGTTTGATGCATATCGTCGCCTATGGGCAGAAGCTATGTTGTGCGCAACCATAGAGTTTATTCACTTTGAACTTGGCATCGAGCGTGTATTTTTGCATACCGCTCGCTCAGGCTGGCAGGTCAAAAATATGGATGAGTCTTGGCAACCACCAAGATCGCTTTACTCAGATCTACCGAAGAAGTTTGGCTTCAAACAGACTTGGGCGGCACCGGAGTTTTTGTTGCAAACCCGTTGTTATCAACGACTCATTCGAAAGCAACCGGATATCGATTTTTACCAGCTATCGCTTGATGAATTAAGGCAAGAAAACAAAACGGAGGCCAATCATGCCTAAAACAATTGGGAACACCCTAGTGCCGCGTAACCCGGTGGCTAGAAGTTCAAATCATCGCGGCGGAGTACATACCCAAAGCAAGACCTCTGAGCGACGTTCTACGCGCGAAGCATTGAAACAAGAAACGGAAAGCTGGAGAGAGGATCTAGAGTTTGAACGTGATCTAAAGCGTTCAAACTCTTCATAAATTTGGCGTAAAGTTAGGGAACTTCTTTGCTTGCTAATTCTGATATCAGCTTCAGTACTGGGCATCTATTCTAACTAGAAATTGGAAACGACACTGAGTGCTTGGATGGTTTAGAGAGTATTTAGAGGCTTGCTAACGAATGGGAGTAGTGTCACTTCTGAACAAACTAAATTGCAACTGAAGTTGGGTCGACGCATACTCGATGTGGACAGCAAGCTTAACCTGACCTCAGCAATTTACAGTTCGATGAAATCACTAATTTGTATCTTTAAGGCACTACTAATACACCTTGGATTAGTCACATTAACAGTCGCAAGTGAAATAACTCCGTTACCGGCTGGATCATTTCCAGTTGCGTCAACGAACTTGGAGATCGCTGACGGATACAAGGATATCTCAGACGATGAAATGCATGATTATCTGCTCGGAGACAGAACTTTATGGGGTTCTAGTAAGTACCTGGCAGATATTTTGAAATATCCTCAAAGCGCTTGGACAACCGATGTAAAAGTTCCGAATGATGCAGAACTCTATGGGCCTGTTAGCAATGAAACTTTAAAAGTCGTTTCATACATAACCTATCCGTCAGAGCCTTCTAGTGAGCCCAATCGATATGATTTCCCGTACCAAAGTTCGAACTTTGGTTCATTTGAGCACATGCTCGGGCCGGATGAGACGCCGACACTCAGCAAAGTTCACGATAAATATCCGTTAGTGATTCTTTCTCACGGTTCAGAGGCTCATGGCATTTACGATATTGAACATGCCAATATGATTGCCAGACACGGCTATATCGTAGCGGTAATTAATTATGGCGAAAATCGCACTAAGCAACTATTCAGTCGTAATTCGCATCTGCAGTTTTTACGCCCACTGATAACTAAAGCTGTCATCGATTCGGTATTAAATAGTACAGAGTTTGGCCCACATGTTGATCGAGACAATATCGCAATCAGTGGGTTTAGTTTTGGTGGATTTACGGCTCTTGCCACATCTGGAGGCAAAGTAAATGGCGAGTCCAAAACTCAGCATCATCCTTTGGTATCGGCGGCGGTAATAGCCGCGCCATGGACCGGTGGTGTGTACCGAGGCGAAACCGTTTACGCGTTTGGTACTGATAACGCGGGTTTGAATAATATAAATATTCCAATCATGACAATCTTCGGCTCGGATGACGAAATAACGCGCTCTGACTTTATACTTCCTGCGGTAAAACAATTAAAGGGTTCTACCTATGTGGTGGAATTTTTAAATCAAACTCATGCATTTGAAGATGGATCGTGGGAGGATCGAACAAACTGGGAGATACTATTCCTAAATGCTTATCTTAAAGATGATGAGCAAGCGCTTGGGGCGCTTAGAGTAGGAACTGAAATGCAGGGTGGCAATGGGGATCGACAACTATTCGAATACCAGAATCTGCTCAGTCGCAATGAATAAAAAATTTTATAAAAGGGGCACATTCTTGTGTGCTTTACGGGAAAAAATATATCAATGACTGGGTAACTGAATACTCAGTTCGGTCATTAAATCTTGGGGAAAAGATTAAAGAGCATCGCTTGATCTTTGCTAAACCTAGCTGAAACTAAATGGCCGAGCCTCCACTCTTGATAACAAAGATTTTCAAATACTTAGGGATATACAATTGACTGAATTCCACTCAAATTGGAAAACTTACGAATCTGTCTGGCGCAGAACTAAACACAGCTTGTTAAAGGCTAAATTTGTGCGTGAACTTTGCCAAGCTGGCATTTTAGCCTTGATGGTTTATGCAAGCACTGCTGTTGCGCAAGAATCAGATGCCACCGATGGCGCACAGGTTTCTGTAGCTGGCGAAAGCGGTAGTAAACTAGATCATCTGAATATACTTGAAAGCGATCCGGGATTTGTTCCATCCGTTGCAGTGAAGTATTCAACTCCTTCTTACCCTGCATCTCAAGCCAGCCGGTCGAGGGCCGAATGGTAGAACTGGAGTTTATGGTGAATAAGAAGGGAAGAGCTTATGACGTCATTGTTACCAAATCTACAGAACGTGATTTTGAAAAAAGCGCAATCGCAGCGGTTAAAAGATATCGTTATGAACCAGCCACCCTAAATGGCGAGCCCGTCGACAGCCGGAAGAGTGTAAATATACGATTCTCAATGCGCGCTTGGGTAAATGCGGTTGGAGGTAAATTCGCGAATGTTTATAAATCCACCGAGCGATTGTTAAACGAAAAGAAAAGCCTGGATGAAATAGAGTTCAATTTGAAACGTTTACGGCGATCCGAATTTATTACGATCTACGCGTTAGCACACTATTATTTTTTGGAAACTCGTTTTGCAATGCGGTTTCAAACCAAACAAGATCAGCTTCGCTCAATTCAAAAGCTGTTGTTGGTTGAGTCTAGATTAGGTTCTGACGTGAAGTTCCTTGATGAGAACTCACGTAGTTTTATTCTTCAAAATGAACTGCAATTGCTAATACAACTGGGTAGATATGGAGAGGCTCATAAAAAGTATCAAACTCTAAAAAAAGAGATGCCAAAATCTGCAATAGCCTTCGAGGACTCAATGAACCAAGTGTATGAGATCTTAAACACAGGCACTCCTTTTGCAAGTGAGATACGGCTCTTCGATCGTGGTCGAGAACTCATACAACTCACTAAAGGAAAGTTTGTAATCGATAACGTCAATGGAGAAATCAAAGATCTAAAGCTCAGGTGTGACACTCGACTCGAGACTCTGAATTTTGGTGATGGTTTGGAGTATTCGATACCCAAAAGTTGGGGGGAATGTAACTTGGAATTTATCGGTATACCAGAAACCACCGCAAAGCTAATTCAGCAATGAATTAAATTAATGAAATTAGGCCTCGGCCGCCGCATACTCAAAAGGGCATTTCGACAAAAGTCAAAGAAACATCTTACTAATCCACAGGGAAGCGATTTGAGAGCCCCTATTTATTAAGCAACACAATCAATGAAACTATCTACCTACAAATTAAAGAAATGAAAGTGTTCTTTCTGATATCGATCCTATTTTTTCCAATAGCTTCTTTTGGTGAATGTGCTGATCTTGATATCAAGTTTTATAAGCCTAGCGAAAAAACAGTTAGTTTACTTTTCCCCAAGGAAAAGAAGATTATTCTTTATGGAGCTAATAACTTCAAAATTCGGGTTGGTTATTCGGAGACACTCAAGTATCGGAATAAAGTCGAAAAGTGTTATCAGCACATGAAATACAGGATGGATAACCTGGGAGTAGTTCTAGATGGGCCAGGTTCTTTGATCGATCTAAATCTGGTCAAAGATTTGCATGAGGACTTTTTATTTATGGTTATGCAGCTTGTGGCTTCTGGTAGGGCAGAAATAGAAGAAGCAGATGGTAAAATCCTACGGAAGGTTAGAGTAGAAGTTTTTATTGATACGCATTCGGCCGGCCAAATTATAAAGTCGCCAATAGGAGACCTAATAATGAGGAAGGTATATATCGTAAAATAAGTGCGTAAAATAAGTGGGTCAGAGTCACTTTATACGGCCCTAGGACCTTTGTTATAGGTAGCTTTGTCCTTTTTTTTATTGGTCTTTTATGTAAGTTAAATGCAAAGAAAACTAGCAAATAACAAAACTGTCGTCTTTGGTTTGGTCGCGTTTCAAACGCGCCGGGTTTTTTAAGTTAGTCAGATAACCCAATATGTCTCAGAATATATTTAGTGCACTATTTTCCGGTCCCGAAGATACCGTCACAGCTCGTAAGGTAGTCAGAATAGTAGTTTACATTTCACTATCTCTAGCGTTACTGGCCGCAGTATTTGCCATCAGCGGGTTTTTCAAGGAAAGCTCAAATCAAAGCGTGCAATATCTACTAGATCCTTGGCTACTTATTGATGCATTTTTAACGCTAGTGTTCACTTTCTATTTATATAAGCATAAATTGTGGGCTCCTATTTGTATGATTGTTCATCAAGTTTTAGGTTGGGTAGTTTTATACATTGATTTGGATAAGTATCCCAGCGGGCCGGCGATATTAATACTAGTGATATACATCTCGGCTACCCGTGCTGTACATATGATTAACAAAGACACAAAACTGAATGATCAACAACCTACCTAACAAGACTAAAACGAAAACGCCGAAAGCGTTCACGCACCTACTAATGGGGTTGAACTAAATGGGGTCAGAGTCAGTTAATGAGCTTCGTGCAAGACGATTACATACTCAAAACGGACATTCGAATTTGGACAAAGGATTTAAAAAAATGACTCTAAAACATATAAACTTAGATTTACAATCACAGAGAGCAATGAGTTCTGACATCGATAGTACGTTGAGTAAATTTCATGCTTCAGCCTTCCTCATACAACTCAGAATATGATCTGTCAGAACCTCCAAGGAGCCAAGATAATAAGTAAAATTTGACTGCAACTGGTTTAGCAACCTGCGGCATTCTTTTAGACATATGATGTCTGTCACACCCATGATATTCGTAAATAACCAGTTACATCGCTTTCTTCACTTTGTTTTTGAGTCTCGATTTGGCTTTTTAAAGTTGAGTTTCACCGTCATTTTTTATTGGCTCTATTCGGATGTGGTTAATGCGCAATTTAGTTTGAAATCGCCGACCCAATTAAGTGGCCCAATGGTTAGCATGGGCGATGTATCTTTTCATAAGATAAGTCCGGATGGCCAAACCGTAGTGTATCTCGCCGATCAAAATTTCGATGAAAAATTCGAACTCTTCAGCGTTCCTATATCAGGCGGAACACCTACGCGATTGAGTTCAGACATGGTTACAGAGGGCGATGTAGTGGAGAACTTTATCATTAGCCCAGATGGTGAGAGGGTGGTGTATCTTGCCGACAAAAATAGTGATGAGGTTTTTGAACTTTTTAGTGTTCCGATTAGTGGTGGTACACCGGTGCGATTAAACGCGAGTTTGGCAATAGGAGGAGACGTTTCAACAGACTTCCAGATTAGTCCAAATGGTTCATATGTGGTTTATCGAGCTGATCAGGTTGTAGATAATGTTGTCGAGCTGTTTAGCGTACCCATATCAGGCGGAATACCATCTAAATTGAATCCGGAATTGGTTTCTGGAGGAGATACTTTTCAACGGTTTTTAATTAGCTCGGATAGCCAGAGAGTTGTATATCGCGCTGACCAATTGATAGACAATACTATTGAACTGTTTAGCGTTTCTATTGCTGGAGGGGGTACTGTTCGATTGAACGCGAGTTTAGTTTCGGGCGGCGATGTCAGCTCAGACTTTCTCATTAGTCCAGATAATAAGTATGTAATATATCGTGCTGATCAGCTTGAACCAGGAAGGTTTGAGTTGTTCAGTACTTCAATTCTTGGAGGACCTCAAGAAAGACTAAATCTAGACCTCGCGGTTAATGGCGATGTTTCGTTCTTCTACACTAAAATCAGCTCGGATAGTAAACGAGTGGTCTATCTCGCCGATCAAAGTCTTGATGAAAGAGATGAGTTATTTAGTGCGGCGGTCGATGGTAGCGACATTGTCCGATTAAACTCAGACCTTGTAGATCGAGGAAGAGTAAGAAATGACTTTTTGATCAGTCCGGACGGTAAAAAGGTGGTATATCGTGCTAATCAAATCAGTGAGTTGGGTTCTGAGCTCTATAGCGTACCAATAACCGGGGGCACGGAAGTGCGATTAGATTCAGTCTCACCTGCGTCTGATGGAGTGTCTCAATTTTTTTCAATAAGTCCAGATAGTCTTAGAGTAGTTTTTAGAGGAGATCTTATAGAAGATCGTGTGGTGGAGCTGTTTAGCGTTTCAATCAACGGGAGCCCACCTATACGATTGAACCCAGATTTGCCGACTGGAGGAATAATTGCAAACGATCATCTGATTAGTTCAGATAGCCAACATGTGGTTTATCGTGCCAGTCAAAATGAACAATTTGTAGCTGAACTCTTCGCTGTCCCAATTTTAGGTGGTTTGAGTAAGAGGATTAACTCGAACCTTCCAATCTCCAGTGATGTAGACAGTTTTGAAGTAAACTCCTCTGGAAGATACGTAACATATTTAGCCGATCAAGATACATTTGATGAGATCGAGCTATGGTCCGTGGAGATATTAGAGGAGGGAGAGGAAATTTGTTTTCCAATATTGAATAGAGAAAAACGTACTTCGTTAGTTTGTATATAGTTGATTCGAAAAATGAGTACTTTGGGGTTAAAGACTTTGAACTTTTTTAAAGTTCGGAGTTGCTTATTCATTAGATTAAGGTTTTGATCCCGGGTATCAACATCTAAATACTCAAAAGAGTCATTGGGATAAATTGAGACATCTACCATTCAGGCCAGAATGGTTTCCTTTTATGAGAAAGCACTTAATTTTAATTTACTTCCTATGGTGCGCATTTATGCCACTGGATGGATTCTCAAGGACACTCCAGGACATCACCGTAGATTCTTATGAAAACTGTTTCATTGGAAAAAGAAATGTGAACATGGAGCTAATCTTTTGTTTCGATAACTACGAGAAAGGTAAGGGGCTTGCTTTAACGTATCTGCATGAGCTTAAGAAAAGACGAGGGCCATCAGACTCCTATCTTTGCCATTCAAAGGCGTATTATTCAACTGTCAAAGAGCAAATGACAGTTAGGATTTATCCTACTTATTGCGAGGATGAATTTACGCTTCGAGGTTGGCGTTTAAAGTGCTCTACTACTGATAAGAAAGTTTTAACTTGTGATGGTAAGAAGAAGCCCTTTCGCATGGTTAGAATGGTTAGAGAGGGATCACATGAACAATAAAACAGATATCAGTCGTCATAAAAATACTCATTTCGGTCATTCGTGTCTTTAAACAAAACTGTTTACGTTAAATCGCTGTACATGTGTACGTAAGGGCTATATAGTCCCGCGTGCTATAAGGGAAAGCGCACTAATTTTATATCCTTCTTTTCGCTGTTTTATCCGTATTACTTCGTTCTGCCGTTTTTAAATTTAAGTCTTCTTTTTGTTTAGCAATTCAAGCCTAATTGAAGGCACCACTTTAAATTTAGAAAATAGAGTATTAACTTATGTCTACAGCAATAAAAGGAACCGTTAAATGGTTCAATGAGTCGAAGGGCTTTGGTTTTATCGAGCAACAGTCAGGCCCTGATGTATTTGCACATTACAGCGAAATTATCGGTTCTGGGTACAAAACCCTAGTAGAGGGCCAAGCTGTTGAGTTTTCGGTTACTGAAGGTAAACGAGGACTTCAGGCCTCAAATATCATAGCAGTATAGGAGCTAAAGCCGGGGTACTTAATTTATACTGATTGAGTACCCTTTGCGAATTAGATGTACCCCGTGATTGGGTGTAATTCCTTCTCGAGTTGCACCCTAAAACATTCAGCCAAGGAACAGGCAATTCTAGTCTTAGCAGCGCCCGACTTTCTTGGATTGCCACCACGAAAGATGTGGCTCTACAAAAACATCAAATATCTACTCTTCACATCCATAAAGCATATTGATCTCCCGTAAATATAGGAGACAACATATGTTTCAAGAAGAACTATTCCCAAAATTAAGAGGCCCCGAGCCTTGGAACAAGGGTAAATTAATTGGTCAACGACCACCGTTAAAACTCAATGAAATATGGGCTGTTAGAATAAGGTTACAACTTCAGAAAAACGTTTTCGAGTTGGCACTTTTTAACTTGGCAATCGATAGCAAACTGAGAGGGTGCGATCTCGTATCTTTGAAGGTTTCTGATTTGTATAAGATGGATGGAGTGGTAAGTCGCGCGATGGTTTTGCAACAAAAGACTCAACAACCCGTGCAATTTGAGGTGACTCCCGCAACGAGAGACTCATTATCTGCGCTGTTAGCGACTAAAGAGTTTGCAGGTAATGACTATATCTTTCAAAGCCGACTCCACAGCTCACCTCATTTATCCACCAGACAGTATTCTAGAATAGTAAAAAAATGGGTAGCTTCAATAGGGCTAGATCCAAAACTCTATGGCACTCATTCAATAAGAAGAACTAAGCCGTCATTGATCTATAAGCGAACAAAGAATTTGCGAGCGGTACAGCTTTTACTAGGACACACCAAGCTCGAAAGTACGATAAGGTACTTGGGGGTAGAGGTCGATGACGCTCTCGAACTAGCAGAAGCAACAGAAGTGTAGAGTTAAGAATGGTGGGTTGACTCGAAAGTTGGCCCGCCACATACTCAAAGCGGCCATTCGATGATGGTCATTTTATAGCTATGATTTACAGGTTGAATATGTTCAAAGAACTGTCCATGGAAGTTATTCAAGATCAGCGCCCATACCTTGGGCGTTATGTTTATCAAATATCGTGATCAATTTTAAAAACAAATTTCACAGTTGGGCGAATAGAAATCTTGAAGTAGCTAAATCGGATGCTTACTGCTTTAACCTGATAGAAAATTCGGGTGTATATTCAATAGAGTTGGTTGGAACTAATTCTTTTGATCCGCGGGATGAAGACTGGGCTTGTGATGAATGCTTTGAGGCAAGCCCAAGGTCAATTGAAATTGGTAGTGAATTCGATAATTGGGAGTCATGTCTTTGGTCTATGGTTGACTTCCTAGAAGGTTATATTGGCTCCAAAGAAATTGGAGCCAATATTTTAAATAGTTCAAAAGGTGTTGGTGTTGGGTTCGTAGATGGAAATCTTGAAATACTTAAGAAAACATAGCAAGCCGCCCAACTTCACCAATCAGCTCTTAGTCACTTTTTGTAAAAACCTAAATGGAAATTATGCCTCGGCCGCCGCATACTCAAAGCGGACATTCAGGCTAGTACGATATGCATCATAGAGAGGCCGCTCAATTAAACCTGAAAGACCGAATCATCTCTGTAACTCACTTAAGATAACTAACATCTCTCTTAGCTTCCCCTTTGAATATGACTCAGGGGATAAGTCTCCTCCTAACATCGGGTATGGTGCCGGTATATAGACCTCACCGGTTTCTAGTGGGCCGAGCATCTCTAGTAATAAGTCTGATTTGGATTCATTCAAAAATTGTACTCTAAAGATCTCCTCTTGAAACAAATGGGGTAAATCTTCATTGGCTTTGAAATCAGTAGCATCAATATCGAACGGCATTACATAGAGCAGAGAAACCTCATCTGTACTCGGGTCCGCCAAGAGTAAATTTCCAAAGTTTGTATAACCAATTACATTGTGTTGTGCTCCTACAATATCCGCCCAGCATCCATAATCTTCTAGGCTTGGTTTATCTTCTAAAAAGTTAAAATAACTCAAAACTGATTCCTCAAACAAAATGTAACTCTTGACCAGTCTTTCTTCGACTTACGACGAATACTGGCTCTATCTTAATTGAATGGTCACTTACTTCAAAAGGTGCTCACAATGCTCTTTTGACAATTCCTCTTGGCATAGCGATGTTTCTCTTTTTGACTACCTTACCAGGCGTTGTGGCGTTAGATCTGTTTTGATTTGTGGTCGCTAAATTTGGAACTACATCGAGACCATTGCATACTCAAAACGGTCATTCGAATTAGGATAAAGAATTTAAAAAGTCACTCTTACCCATATAAACTCATTGAAAGGGTTTATACACCCTTTTTCTATGTGGGCAAATGATAAGGAGTAAAAATTGAACCCAGAGGAAAGGAAAAAGAAAACATAAAAAATTCTTACGAAAAGAAATATCCCGTTCATAGATTGGCTTCCATTAACTGAAGACGAAAACGAAGTAATCCCTAGAAGCCCGAAAGATATTGGTGAACGTATACTATGTCTGTTTTGTCTCGCTGGTAATGCTTTTAATGAAGGAGATTATTCATTTATCGAGTACTTACGCGAATATGGCTTATGGGAATCACTATCAAAAGAAGAGAAGAACTATCTATCTAATCCAAGTTGGGGCAGCCAAGCACAAGTAAATGCTAGCTGGAGGCTTGAAGCTCTATATCTTCTCGTCTGGGCTGTTGAGCTGGTCGAAGATTTACCATTTCCAACGGAACAAGCAAACGTGAACGAAATTATTGATTCTCTGCCAAGCTCTGATGAGGCCCCCGATATATTTATTAACTCTCTGAAACTTAGATCGATATCCGAGATCATGGATGCAAGCGATCTCACATATCGTTTACATTGGGCTGTCAGAAATTATGGCGCATCTCTAGAGCTCGATGGAGGAGTTGTTCAAGAGAGACATCATGCTATTAACTGGCTAACAAACTATGATGGTGAAAAATGGGATTGGGTTGCAACAGACACCTAAGAGTTAATCAATCGCTCAATGGATTTGCCCTAATCACACTCAAAAGGTGCCCCGAATGACATATAACAGGCATCATGTGGAGCGTTATTGATCTCTAGTCACTATGAGGAAAAAACGCTATCTAATAATATCTGTCCTATTCCTTGTTCCACCAATGTCACTGGCGGTGTTCCTTTTCCTGCCATCAATTCAGAGTAAGTTTATAGCAATCAATACACTTATTTTTAGCTATGTCCCTGGGGGTATTGTATGCGACTTTTTAATAAACGATTCTAGAAATAATGTGCTCGCTTTCTGTGGCCCGGATCTGGTCTATCTAAAAATGACAAGCATAATTTTTTTGTATGTCATGCCTTCTCTATATTTTTTGTTCAAGTTTATGAAATCCAAAGATCACACTTACAAGAAGAAGCGATATTCCATTATGAAAACGAAAAAATGAGGTCCAAGAAACTTTGCGAGGCACCCTAATTTGAAATTAAGCCAAGACCGCCGCATACTCGGATCGGTCATTCAAGATAGGAGAGGGATATGAGAGACTTTGTTCAGGCGACTCTTGTCACGCAAATTACCCTGCTTTTCCTGCTGATAACAATCAGAGTTGAGATGATATCGGGTTTGCTTTTTGTCTTCTTTTTTTTAGTCAGTCTAATCACGTTTGCAATTCAAGTTAACGAGATAATTTTGATTTTTAAATCTCGAGACATAAATCTGTTGTGGGGTGAACAAATGCTATTAGTCCTTTTTTTGAACTGCTTTTATCTTTTATACAGATGGACCGTTGGGTACCAAGAAAGAGAGCAGTTAAAAAGGGAGCTAGGACTCTAAAGATTGAGTTCATGGAGTTTGAATTAGTTTTATTTAGTCATTAATGGCAGGATGATAGATACTCAAAACGGGCATTCGATGATGGATATAGTAAAGGCATGATTTGCAGTTTGAATATCTTAGAAAAAAATCCGCGAAGCACTACCAGATCACGCCCTTTGGCTGGGCTTTAACTTTATCGTATGGGTAGTTCAAAATTAAAAAGAGCGTCAATCCATTTTGCGCTAATAGCCGTTATGATGATTGGGCTCTCTATCGACTTTAATGTTTCCGAGAGAAACATTGACGAACTTGAGGTCGAATCCTTTAGTGTCGTAAAGGCAGGGTTCGAAAGATTTAAAACTGGTTTTAGATATACAGGGAAAATACCCAGGTCTAGTGCCGACTATTACGAATTTGCTGTTTACTCTGAGTCAAAACGATTCTTCTTGAGAAACCCTGACATTGAAGGGTTTTCCAATAGCATTCCGTATCTGACAAAGGGAGATTCCGTCAAGATATGGCATTCGGAAAGTTTTGACTCTGAAATAGGCTACGAAATATATCAAATAGCCAAAGATGGAAGGGTGTCTTACTCTTTAATGGAGAAGCAATACGAAAACGAACATAAAAATTGGTTGCTGATTTGCATGGCTGTAGTGTTTTTTCTTATTGCAGGGATTTTTTATGCAGTTAGTATTCCAAGTGAAAGTTAACAAGCTCCGGCATAAACACTCATTTTGTTCGTTCGACTCTCAATGAACTGACACCACTTTTGTGGACATAAGCCGCACTAAAAACCAAAATCCCGAATGTCCGTTTAGGGCTGTGAGTTCAATCGGTCGACGCAACGCATGCATTAAATCTTTCGGCGGGTGTTTCGTACTGCAACGTTTTACGAGGTCGTTCATTTAGCTGTCGAGCAACCGCACTGAGTTTTGATTGCGAGTGTATCGATAAATCAGTTCCCTTTGGATAGTATTGCCGCAGCAATCTATTGGTGTTCTCATTTGAACCTCGTTGCCATGGGCTGTGTGGATCGCAGAAGTACACCTGTATATCTGTCGCTAAGGTAAAAGACTCATGAGCAGCCAGTTCAGTGCCCCTATCCCAAGTAAGCGATTTATATAATTCCGACGGCAACTTTCGAGACTGTTTGATCAATGCATCGATAACGGTATCAGTACGACGATCTTCCACCTTTGCCAGCATCACATAGCGCGAGTGTCGTTCCACCAACGTGGCTATATAGCTGTTGTTTGAACCAGCGATTAGATCGCCCTCCCAATGGCCTGGTACGGCACGATCCTCTACGGATGCCGGTCGCTCGCTGATGGGTATCGCGCCTACAATCGAACCGAGCCCTTGTCTTTTTAGACTTGAGTATCGGGAGCGTCGCATCGCACGACGGCTTCTCAAACAAGCCAGCAGCTCCTTTTTCAGCACGCCTCGCGTCTGAATGAACAAACTCTTATAGATGGTTTCGTGGGACAACTGATAGCTCCTATCGCTCGGATACTGGCGCTTTAACCAGCCAGCGATTTGTTCGGGAGACCAATGACATTGCAGTTTCTGACTTACTAATCGTATCAAGTCTAACTGACCTTCTAATTTGCAGGGTTTTGGCCGCAGGGCGCGTCGCCAAGCCGCATCATCAGCATTTGCCGCTCGATACTCAGCATACCCGCCATTGCGTTTTATTTCCCGGCTAACTGTTGAAGGCGACCGTCCCAACTGGGCCGCTATCGTTCGCATCGATAATTTCATCGCCAAGCCTCTGGAAATAACTTCTCTCTCAGCTAGGGAAAGCGCCAATTGCGAGCGCTTTCGATCCCTTGGACGATAGCCTCCGGTTTCTTGCAATATCCTTTGAATTGAAGAGTGGCCTCGATCAAATAACCGGGCGATATCGTGCAGCGTATCTCCCTTTTTCCATCGATCCCACATCAAGGCCTTTTGCTTGGCCGTATAATAAATTCTAGTTCGGTAAGACATTTACAACACCTCATATCAGTAGATAAATATAAAGTGTTGCGTTGATCAGTTGAACTCACCGCAACAGGGAGCCATTGATTCGCGAACAGATTCGCTTCTATATAGACGGAATCAATTACCCTTAGAACTGAAGTCTGAGGGTCGGTCGTCTAAATATACTTTATTACTTCAATCCGTCGTTAATCGACGTCAAACTGCCAGACCCAGGACAGAGAGTGTCTTGGTTAAGCTCGTTTAGCGGCGTGTCGGGGATGTTTAATATATCGTGAAAATTGTCCGACTCTGGCTCGAGGTATATTAAACCCGTTAATAGTCGATCTCGGTTTTTGTGTTCATGCAGCACTTTGATGGCATTGGTGCGATCTGTTGGGTCGTAGTCTTCGCCAATTTTGCTGAGTCTGACCGAATCGCCATTGTGCAGCTGTACTTTTTGCGTCGAGCCTTCAATTTGGTCCAGTGTGATTTCTTGCTCCATCGGCACAAAGTCTACTACTGAACCCGCCTCGACATGCTCGCGAGTGTAGTCGTAGCTCTTTGTCGAGCCCGGATGGTTGTTGAAGGTAACACAGGGTGAAACCACGTCCAATAAAGCGAAGCCTTTGTGTGACATCGCCGCCTGTAATAGCGGTACCAGTTGTTGCTTATCACCAGAGAAGCTTCTGGCCACGAAGGTGGCGCCAAGTTCCAAGGCTAATGCCACAAGGTCTATAGACTCAAATGGATTGATCTTGCCTTTTTTGGACTTTGAGCCTTCATCAGCCGTTGCTGAATCTTGCCCTTTTGTTAGTCCGTAACAACCGTTGTTTTCAACGATGTAGGTCATATTTAAATTGCGACGAATGACGTGCGCAAATTGGCCCATGCCAATTGAGGCAGTGTCACCATCACCCGACACACCGATATACAGTAAGTCTCGGTTGGCGACGTTGGCGCCCGTCGTTACTGAAGGCATACGGCCATGAACCGAGTTAAAACCGTGGGCTTTATTCAGAAAGTAGTTCGGCGATTTAGACGAACAGCCAATGCCGGACATTTTTGCGATTCTGTGTGGCTCAATATTCAGGCCCCATACAGCTTGCATGATCGCTGCACTGATGGAATCGTGACCACAGCCTGCGCAAAGAGTCGATATGCCGCCCTCATAGGCTTTAGTCGTCAGACCTAATTCATTCTTAGGGGCTTCTGGGTGTCGAAAAGTGGGTTTGAAGAAACTCATTACTTTAGGCCTCTAGGCTGATTTCGCGTCTGATTCTGATTGAAGGCTTGCTTCAATACCTGCTCTGACGTTTCTGGCGCTGATAGGGTCACCATTAAACTGGAGAACCGAGTTCAGTTTCTGTGGAGAAACGTGAAGCTCATTCACCAGTAGTGTTTTCATCTGGGCATCACGGTTTTGCTCCACTACGAAAACCTGTTCGTGAGATTCGATAAACTCAAGAACCTCAGGATGAAACGGGAACGATACAACCCGTAAATCATTGGCTACGTGGCCTGATTCTTTCAGTTGATCGATGGCCTCATGCGTGGCTTCCAAACTGGTACCAAAGTGGATCACTCCAATGTCTTTACCTTCAGAACGATTAGTAATCACTGGCTTTGGCAAATGCGATGGTGCTGTTTCCCACTTGGTAATTAAGCGCTCCATATTGCGTTGATAGGCATCGCCTTTTTCAGTGTAAACCGCGTATTCGTCGCGTGATGTGCCGCGGGTAAAAAACGCTCCCTTTTCAGGATGCGTACCGGGTTTTGTTCGATAGGTAATTCCATCACCATCTGAATCTAGATAGCGGCCAAAGCGCTCCATATTATCCAGATCTTCAGCGCTGTATACCTTTCCTAAGTCGTATTGACGGCTGTCGTCCCATTCTAGGTCGTCGCAAATGTGTTCGTTCATGCCTAGATCGAGATCGGTCAGCATAATAACTGGTGTTTGTAAGCGATCGGCTATGTCGAATGCGTCGGCTGTTAGCTCGAAACACTCTTTGGGTGTTGCCGGAAAAAGACAAACTTGCTTGGTGTCGCCATGCGAAGCATAGGCCGAGATCAGCAAGTCTGATTGCTGAGTTCGCGTAGGCATTCCTGTTGATGGGCCAGTGCGCTGCACGTCAATCAGCACAGCTGGAATCTCGGCAAAGTAGGCTAGACCCAAGAACTCTTGCATCAAAGACACGCCTGGACCACTGGTGGCGGTAAACGAGCGAGCGCCGTTCCAATTCGAGCCAATCACCATGCCAATGGCAGCGAGTTCGTCTTCGGCCTGAATGATTGCGAAGTTGTTCTTCCCGGTATCTGGGTCAACTCGTAGCTTACGCGCGTACTTTTCAAAGCCTTCTGCCACCGAAGTAGATGGAGTGATTGGATACCACGCGCACACCGTTGCGCCACCGTATACGGCACCTAAACCGCAGGCGGCATTACCTTCTAACATGATTTTGCCGTTGTTTAAGTCACGGCGCTCTAGCTGCAAAGGTAATGGTTTGTTGTAAGCCGCCTTGGCTTCGTCAAAACCCAATTGCAAGGCAGCAATATTGGGTGGAATCAACTTTGGTTTGGCTTTGAAGGTATCGTTGACGATACTTTCAAGGGCTGAAAACTCGATACCAATTAAGTACGATAACGATCCAACGTAAATGATGTTTTTGAACAGCTGACGTTGACGAGGATCGGTAAAGTTAGTATTGGTGATCTCTGTTAACGGCAGGCCAATATAGTGAATGTCGTCACGGATCAGCTTGAAGTCTAATGGGTAGGTATTGTCGTAAAAGAAGTAACCACCGGGGCAAACTTCATTGACATCATCAGCCATGCTTTGCGGGTTAACCGAAACCATTAACTCAACTTGGCCACCGCGACGGCCTAAGTAGCCTTGTTCTGAAACGCGTACTTCATACCAAGTTGGCGCACCTTGAATATTAGATGGGAAGATGTTGCGCGGGCTAACTGGGATACCCATTCTAAAGATCGCTTTAGCAAACATGCTGTTCGCACTGGCCGAGCCCGAACCGTTGACGTTAGCAAATTTAACGACGAAGTCGTTAACAATTGGGTCGAGTTCTTGAGGTTTGTTCAGTGGGCTCATGCCGCCACCTCCGAAGCATCAGATTTCTTGCCGCCAGTTTGTTCAACTAAAATTGGGGCAGGCGAATCGCCAGCTTTGGTAACTGTGTATAGAAATTTCTGCATATCCCAAGCTGAAGTCGGGCATCGCTCGGCACAAAGGCCGCAGTGTAAGCAAACGTCTTCGTCCTTGATCATGGCATTGCCAGTGACTAGGTCCTCCGATACGTAGAGGTCTGTATCCAAATTGAGACTTGGCGCATTGAGTCTGTCTCTCAGCGGCGAGCCATCATTTTTTGTGAACGTGATGCAGTTGGTCGGGCAGATGTCGGTGCAGGCATCACATTCGATGCACTTACCTTCGAAGAATACGGTCTGTACATCGCAGTTTAGGCAACGCTCGGCCTCAACAAACGCCACGTCAGGCGAGAATCCAAGTTCAGATTCCACCTTACGACTGGACAAGGCTTGTTCAACCGGTAAATGTGCCGAGGCTTGACGATCATCATCAATTACCTTTGAATCGTAAGCCCACTGATGAATGCCCATTTTGGTGCTTACCAGGTTGGTGCCGGGCTCCGGTCGGTTTTCCAATACAGACTCGCCATTCAAAAACAAGTCGATTGAAATAGCCGCTTGGTGCCCGTGTGCAACCGCGGTAATAATATTTTCGGGACCAAATGCAGCATCACCACCAAAGAAGACTTTCTCATTGGTTGATTGAAAGCTAACTTTATTGACGACAGGCATGTCCCATTCGCCGAACTCAATGCCGATGTCACGCTCAATCCAAGGAAAGGCGTTATCTTGGCCAATGGCCATAATGGCATCTGTGCATTCCACCGTGACCACTTCGCCAGTGTCCCGGATGGTTCGCTTACCGTTTTCATCATATGAGGATTCAACAACGCTAAACGTCATGCCCACAAGCTTGCCATCTTCGACCAAAAATTCTTTTGGACTGTGATTGGCAAGAATCGGGATACCTTCTGCCAATGTGTCGTCTTTTTCCCAAGGCGAAGCTTTCATAGCTTCATAAGTGGAACGGACCGTGACAGTGACTTCTTCACCGCCAATGCGCTTAGCGGTTCGGCAGCAATCCATGGCGGTATTACCACCACCAACAATCACAACCTTGTTGCCAATTTGGTCGATGTGTTCAAACGCGACGCTCTCTAGCCAATTGATGCCGATGTGGATATTGGCGTCGGCCTCTTCACGTCCAGGAATTCTAAGGTCTTTACCTTTTGGTGCGCCTGTTCCAACAAATACAGCGTCGTATTGTTTGTCTAAAATTTCTTTAAGGCTCTCGACACGCGTATTAAAAATTTGGCTGACACCCATGTCCAAAACGTAGTCAACCTCTTGGTCTAGCACCTCTTCAGGTAGTCGGAATGAAGGTATCTGACTGCGCATGAAACCGCCGCCTTTGGCGTTTTCGTCGTAGAGGTCTATTTCATAGCCTAGAGGCATCAAATCTCTGGCCACCGTCAAAGAAGCTGGCCCGGCGCCAATTAATGCGATCTTTTTACCGTTCTTCTCACTAGGAATTACTGGCAAACGAGAGGCGACATCGCCGTCGTCTTTTTGATCCGCTGCGACTCGCTTTAATCGGCATATGGCTACCGGTTCTTCGTCAACGCGGCCTCGGCGACACGCCGGTTCGCAGGGGCGGTCACAGGTTCGACCTAGGATGCCCGGAAACACATTGGATTCCCAATTGACCATGTACGCGTCGGTGTAACGACGCTTGCCAATGAGACGAATATATTCGGGAACGGGAGTATGCGCAGGACACGCGTATTGGCAATCGACTACTTTATGAAAGTACTCTGGATTGCTGATGTCGGTAGCTTTCATGGAGCTGAACTCACTGCTTAGACTAATCAGAATGTGTTACGTATAGCTGATGGAGCGTCAACTAAACGTAGCTTTGTTAAAAGCTAGGTAAAACTCCCAGCCTCTTTTCGGCGATGTTAGCACGCGTTGTTAAGGTCGTACACCGTAATTTTACAAATGTGTTACAGCGGTTATTTGTTCCTGAACGAGGCGTAAATTAAATGTTCACTGCATACGAAAAGATGCCGATTTACCACCAATACTTGCCCCACAAATGAGGGTTGGCCCAGTTGTCAGCGTTTAACCAATCCGGTGTGTTTTTGTAATCTTCAATATTGTATTTAAACAACGAGACCGTTTGTTGTTGGGTGTTATAGCTTGAGACCTTTTTGAGCGCGAAGCTAAATAAGTCTGTAAGTGCCCAATGCGCCGAGTTATTGGAGTTGTTCAACTCCAACGCTATTAAATACTGAGCTGTAAGTAGGTCGCGGAGTTTGGCGAGTAGCTGTTGGCCTGTGGTTTTATCTATTTTTTCAAAAATATCGACGGCAATACCAACGTCAAATCTTCTATTTAGCTTGTTCAGGCTGTCTATTTCTGAGGAGGGCACAACGGTGAGCTCACAACTTTGATTAAGGATTTCCTTCTGGTGCAAATAATCGGTGAGAAACTCTGGATCTAAATCGCCCAGCAGCAGAATGCTCTGTGGTTGAGCGGTGTTTATTAGCGTCTCGATATCGAACAGCAGTTCTGCAGGAATGTTCATCTGTGTATTGTAATCAATCGCGGTTTAATTTGGGTCGAATCCGTGAATTTTTCATTGTTTCATTTAGCGTCATTGAGTAGTCTTCCCCAATTACTCAGAACTTCTTATTAGCCAAACAATGAATCAATTTGCGGAACAGCAATCCTTGGCTCAATTTGCCGAGCAAGCGTACTTGAATTACTCGATGTATGTAATTTTGGATCGCGCGCTACCTTTCGTAGGTGACGGTTTAAAACCTGTCCAACGACGTATCGTTTACGCCATGTCGGAGCTTGGCCTTCACAACGCCGCAAAGTATAAAAAGTCGGCCAGAACGGTCGGTGACGTGTTGGGTAAGTTCCATCCACATGGCGACAGTGCGTGTTACGAAGCCATGGTGCTGATGGCGCAACCGTTCAGTTATCGGTATCCACTGGTTGATGGACAGGGCAACTGGGGTTCCACTGATGATCCTAAGTCCTTTGCTGCGATGCGTTACACAGAATCGCGTTTGGCTCCATATGCCCAAAGTCTGTTATCGGAATTAGGCCAGGGCACCAGTGATTGGCAACCAAATTTTGATGGCACTATCCAAGAGCCGAAAAGCTTGCCGGCGCGCCTGCCAAACATATTATTGAATGGTGGCTCTGGTATTGCCGTGGGGATGGCCACCGACATTCCTTCTCACAACGTGCGCGAGGTGGTGAATGCCTGCGTGCATTTGTTGGAGCATCCGAAAGCAACGGTGCTTGAGCTTTGTGAGCACATAAAGGGCCCGGACTTTGCGACCGAGGCCGAGATCATTACGCCGCAATCTCAGATATTAGAGATGTATGAGACTGGCAATGGTTCAGTCAAACAGCGTGCTGTATTTACCAAAGAGGATGGGAATATCGTTATTCATGCTCTGCCTTATCAGGCTTCCGGCTCGAAGGTGTTAGAGCAGATAGCGGCTCAGATGCAAGCCAAGAAGCTGCCGATGGTAAGTGACTTGCGCGATGAGTCGGATCAAGACAACCCGATTCGGTTGGTGGTGGTTCCGCGTTCCAATCGCGTTGATGTCGACTCCCTGATGGGGCACTTGTTTGCTACCACTGATTTAGAAAAGAGTTATCGCGTCAACATGAACATGATTGGCCTAGACGGGCGCCCGCATGTTTACAGCCTGCGCGAGTGCCTGAAGGAGTGGATCAAGTTCCGGATTGAGACGGTAAGACGTCGTTTGCAGTTTCGCTACGACAAGGTTGTAGATCGACTACATATATTAGAAGGTTATCTAGCGGCATTTTTAAATATCGATGAAGTGATCGAGATAATCCGTAATAACGATAAGCCTAAGCCGGTTTTGATGGAGCGTTTTGATTTATCAGACCGACAGGCCGAAGCCATACTCGAACTGAAGTTGCGCCACCTTGCCAAACTCGAAGAAATGAAAATTCGTGGTGAGCAAGAGGAGCTGGAAAAAGAGCGCGAGCGACTTGAGCTGCTTTTAAGCTCGGACGCGCGTTTGAAGACCTTGGTTAAGAACGAGCTGAAAGAAGATGCCGAAGAGTTCGGTGATCCGCGCCGTTCGCCGATTGTGGAGCGTGAAGCTGCAAAGGCTATTGATGCCAGCGATTTGGTACCAAGCGAATCAATTACCGCGGTGATGTCAAAACAAGGCTGGATTCGAGCTGCAAAAGGGCATGAGATTAATCCGAGGGAGCTTAATTACAAGTCTGGCGATGGCTATGCGTCCTCGGCCCGCGGAAAATCGAATCAGCCTTTGATTGTGTTGGATTCAACCGGCAGAACCTATGCATTGCCATCACACAAACTGCCATCGGCAAGAGGTCAGGGTGAGCCCTTAACCAGCAACCTGACCCCACCCATGGGTGCCACGTTCAAGTCGGTGGTGATGGGTAAAAACGATGATCTCTATGTGATGGCCAGTGACGCTGGATATGGATTCATATGCCGCCTCGAGGACATGATTACCAAGAACAAAAAGGGCAAGGTGACACTTAGTGTACCCTCAGGCGCGGATGCATTGCCTCCACTGAAGGTCAACGATACAGATACCGACTTTTTGGCTGTTGTGACAACAGCAGGCTATCTGACGATATACCCAGTTACGGAACTCCCAGAGCTAGCAAAAGGTAAGGGCGTGAAGCTGATTAATGTTCCATCCAAATTGTTAAAAGCCAGAGAAGAGTACGTGCTGGGCGTGACGTTATTTAAGAAAGGCCAACATGTGCTTGTGCATGCCGGTAAACGCTATTTGCGCTTGAAAGGCCAAGATTTAGAAGGCTACATGGGTGAGCGCGGAAAGCGCGGCAGAAAACTGCCCAAAGGCTTTCAGTCGGTCAAAGCCATAACCACTGAAAAAGCGTCGGCTACGCAAGAAGAAATTTTAATTGATCAAGATAGTTAATATGAACAAATTACAACAACTCAGAGAAATGACCGTCGTCGTCGCCGATACTGGCGAACTATCGGCGATTGCCGAGTACAAACCCCAAGATGCGACAACCAACCCATCACTATTGCTTAAGGTTGCGCAAGACTCGAAGTACGAGGAAATTATTCAGCGCGCGGTAAGTAGTGCCAACGGGAGCTTGGTTGATGCGGTGGATAATTTCGGGGTGGATATCGGTTGTGAAATTCTAAAGATTATCCCCGGGCGTGTTTCTACCGAAGTCGATGCCAGACTTTCATTTGACACAGAAGCGACGGTAGCGAAAGCCAAAAAGCTAATAAAGCTTTATGAAGAACGCGGCGTTTCAAAAGAACGGATTTTGATTAAGATCGCTTCCACTTGGGAAGGAATCAAAGCCGCAGAACAGCTCGAAAAAGAGGGTATTAATTGCAACCTGACATTGCTGTTCAGCTTTGCTCAAGCGGTCGCCTGTGCTGAAGCCGGTGTCTTTTTGATATCCCCGTTTGTGGGTCGAATCTTAGACTGGTACAAAGCCAACGGCGGCCAGCAAGAGTATGAGCCCTTGGAGGACCCAGGTGTCATCTCAGTTACTAAGATCTACAACTACTACAAGCAGCACGGTTATAAGACGATTGTGATGGGTGCGAGTTTTAGGAACGTGGGTGAAATTGAAGCGCTTGCCGGTTGTGATTATTTGACCATCGGCCCTAACTTTTTGGAGGAACTTCGAGGTCAAGACGGTGAGCTTGTGAAGCAGTTATCAGACGGAAACACTGGCGAAGTAATGGACAAGCTTTCACTGGATGAAAAAACATTCCGATGGATGCAAAACGAAGATGCCATGGCAACAGAAAAGTTGGCTCAAGGTATTCGGGCGTTTGCCGTCGATCAGGTCAAACTAGAGGAGCTAATTGCACCAAAACTGTAATTTCTCTGTCGATCTACGATGAATTTTCATCGTCTTATCGAAATTTCATGGTCACCAATCACTGTTCTGGTATTGGTGGCCATTACCGTCCTTTCTTTGATTCCCCTGCCAGAGTTTCCTGAGTTACCTGGTACCGATAAAAGTCATCATCTAATAGCCTATGCGGTCTTGATGTTACCGGCGTTCCTAGCTGGTCATAGATGGCGTCTTCATCTCATGCTGTTTTTTTTCTTGTACAGTGGATGTATCGAATTGATTCAACCTTGGGTCAACCGTTACGGTGAGGTACTAGACTGGACGGCCAACGGAGCTGGTCTGGTCACAGGCGCGCTAATCGGACTTTGTCTGAAAGTGCTCCTTAATCGTGTATTAAATTAATTATGAAAAAAGCAGCACCATAGTTGCTAGGAGTAGTTGGAAGTGAGAGTTTTAAACATAGTCTTTATGTCATTGATAGTGGCACTCTGTTCATTGGAGTCGCAAGCCAAAGGTAGCAACACTGACGACAGTGCCGGGATCTCGTCGGAGCGATTGGCCCGAGTTGAAACGATGATGCAAAACTACATCGATGAAAAACGCTATCCTGGCATGGTGACTTTGGTAGCCCATGGGGGTGAGACTGTGTTTTTAGAGGCAGCCGGGAACAAAGGCTTGGTCGATGCAAAGCCTGTTAAGACAGATTCATTGTTTAGAATCTATTCGATGACTAAACCGGTCACTGGCATTGCGGCACTAATGCTCTACGAAAAAGGATTGTTTCGTTTGGATGATCCAGTAGCTCAATACCTTCCTGAATTGAAAGATGTCAAAGTTTTGAAAGACGGTAAGGAAGTGCCACCAAGTTCACCGATAACCATTCGCCAGCTGTTTACGCATACTGCTGGCTTTACCTACGGTTTCACGCCGGACAATCCTGTGGATATTGCTTACAACAAGGCGGATATCTTAAACGCAAGAGATAGCGAGGACTTTTTGACCAAGCTAGCCGCGTTACCTTTGAGGTTCGAGCCGGGAACTCGCTACCATTACAGTGTCAGTTACGATGTTCTGGGAATATTGATTGAGCGCTTGTCGAATAAGTCTTTGGCCGAGTTTTTCGAAGACGAAATTTTTGCGCCATTAGGCATGCAAGATACGTTTTTTAATGTGCCCAGTGACAAGCTGAATCGTTTAGCAGGGGACCATTTTTGGGATTTGGAGAACAAACGAGTCTTACCTGTACCGCTGGAATCTCAGCGTGATTTTTCGACCATTGGTTTCTTCAGTGGTGGTGGCGGTTTGGTTTCTACCGCTGAGGACTATTTAAAATTTGCGCAGATGGTATTAAATCAAGGTCAACTCGACGGAGTTAGGCTGTTGGGTCGAAAGACCATCGAGTTGATGAGCATGAATCATTTAGATGATGAGGCGCGCTTAGTAGGTGCAAAAGAGTATCCAAATCTAGCTCTTCATGGCGGCCAAACGATGGGACTTGGCTTTGGCGTTGTGTTTGCGCCAGAAAAAATGCCGGCAATGGCATCCAAAGGCGAATTGTCATGGGCTGGCGCAGCGGGAACTAAATTTTGGATTGATCCCAAAGAGCAAATAGTGGCTATTGCTTTGGTTCAGCTTTACCAGGCGCCCTGGCCGCTACGCTACGACTTGAAGACCTCCGTTTATCAAGCACTCAATTAGACGTTAATACCTTCGTACTGGCCATTAAACGCGTACTAAAAGGCTCCCATTGCCGCCCAGATTGATCTTGCCCCGAGAAGGGCGGCGATGATGATGACTGCGGCGGCCAGCAGATTGCTCAGTATTCCATTTTTATGATTACCCATAATGTTTGTTTGATTGGCGGCATATACTAAAAATATGGCCACAAGGGGTAACAGGAGACCATTCGCAAACTGTGCCATTACAATCAATTGAATGGGTTTGATGCTCAGCAAACTTAAGCTAGCACCAACAAGCAATACCGTGATGCTGATTAGCTTCTTATATCGTTCTTGTTTATCGGGTGTGACACCAAACAGTTCTGAAACCGCAAACCCAGTCGCCAACGGAGCGGTGATGGCGCTGCTCAGACCGGCGGCAAATAAACCTAGCCCCAGTAGTATTTGAGCCGAGCTTCCAAATAATGGATTCAGTTGTTGGGCCATGTCGGCAGCCCCGGTGACCGAAAGGCCTCGGCTATACAGGCTGGCTGCAGCCGTTGAGGTTATTAAAATGGCAATCAGCCCGCCAATACCGATAGAAATATAGGTGTCCGCGCGAGCTGAGGATAAATCTTGCTCTTGGTGCCATCGCTGTTTTGCGGCACTCGCGTGAAGGAATAGGTTATAAGGAACCACTGTCGTTCCGATCAAGGCGATGATGGTTAAGAGGCTGGCTGAACTGGGGATTGATGGAACCAATAAGCCACTAAATAGCTCCTTTATGCTTGGTCCGACAACAACAAAGGTTAGTAGAAAACAGAGTGCCATCAAACCCACCAAAATGATCAATAGTTTTTCGATCAGCTGATAGCTTCCTGCAAGCAAGAAATAGCCGGCAATCAGAGAGATTGTGATGAGGGCAGCCAGTCGTATGTCATCGCTTTCACCAAATATCGCTCCTATTCCTAAGGTTGCTCCCGCTAAGTTTCCACCTTCATACGCCGCGTTACCCACAAACAATGCGATAAATAGCAGGCCCAGCATTGGCCATTTCCAGAAAGAGTCGCTTAGCTTTAGAAGGAGACTCTCACCCAAGCCTCGGCCTGATATGGTGCCCAAGCGCGCACTCATTTCTTGCAGGATCATGGTTGCGAAGGTGGCAAATAGAAGTGCCCACAGCAATGTATACCCGTAACTTGCTCCCGCGATGGTGCTGGTAGTGACCGTGCCTGGACCAATGAATGCCGCCGAAACAAGTAGCCCGGGGCCGAGTTTTTTTATTCTTGAAAGCATTATTTGATGATCTGTTAACTGGAAGAGAGGTTAGATAGCATAGGCATAAGCGGGTGCAAACGCTATACTTTGGATTCCTTCAGATTTAAGTCCTCATTCGATGAAGTTTTATCAATACCCTAAATGCTCAACCTGTGTCAAAGCGCGAAAGTTTCTTGATGCAAATGGAGCCGAATACGAATCCATCAATATTGTAGATCAGCCACCGACCAAGCAGGAGCTGGAAACTATGCTTAACGTATACAACGGCAATATTAGAAAGCTGTTTAACACGTCGGGTATGCAGTACAGAGAACTAAATTTGAAAGACAAAATACCGTCTATGTCGGCTGAACAAGCCGTTGATTTGCTTGCCTCCAATGGGATGTTGGTTAAGCGTCCTTTTCTTCTGATCAACGGCGATGGCATTGTTGGTTTTAAAGAAGAGCTTTGGGCATCGCTGCTGGACAAATAGTGAGCGAATATTGCCGCTATGAGCGTTCTTGATCAGATACAGTCTTTATTTGAGAAAATCGGCTACGTCGCCGAGGGAATTCGCCGTAAGCTAGGTTACTTCTTGCTAATTGGTTTGGCTGCTTCAATCTACACAGCTTCTGTGGTCTATTCTGCTGAATCGTTCATGTGGTGGAATGTGATTAAGTGTCTTATCGTAATGCTTCCAAGTTTAGTCTTGCTTTGTATTTGGATCATTCTTGGTCAGGTAATGCAGGCCCCCGAAGTTGCCTCCAACCTTTTGGACGATAGAGATGAGATTTTACAAGGGTTCACGGAGCTTGAGGTCAGTAATGTGACCAGTCTCACGGGTGCGTACGGAGCACTGAAAACATTGCGTCAACAAGAGGGACTAGAAGACGTCATGGAAGCAATAAGTGGAGTCGGCATATTGATAAATCCGCTTTTTGCTCTACTGGCTGTTCTCAGTTTTATCGGTTTGTTGACCTTATTGTTTTGGGCGCCAATATTAATGGTGGTGTTGTAATGAACATCCTGCGGTCAATGGGAATTCAGACTTGGCGTATGCGGCTTACAAAAGAGCAGCTGGAAGCGGCGCCGCCTGGCGAACCAAGGGGTGATTTACAAGCTGAAAACACCGAAGAATTTCATGATGTTGCTCCGCTAACTGAGCCCTATCAAAGCGCTATTCAGCAAAGCGGCATTCAGCAAAGAGATGCCGAGCGGGTCGATGATCTTGGAAGTGTCCATCAGAGATCTGATTCCTCATCAAGTGAGAATCAAGCTAACTTAGGCGGAAGCCAGGGTGGTAGCGAATCACTGTTACAGGCCGTCGATTCGTTGAATAAGTCTGACTCTAGTTCGGCCGATCAAGCTAAAAAGCTTAAGTCCAAGACAGAGGGACAAAACGAGATACTTTCGTCCACAAACGAACCTCCGTCTGTAGCTCCGGGGGCTTTGTCTTCGTCCGTGGCTGATGCAGGCGATGAGCCAATTGAAGCAACAAAAGAGTCCTCTACAAACCCGTCGTCGGTAGCTCACTCTTCGATGCCGCAGTTAAGGCCTGCGCCGGTTCCACTGGATGACGATGTGCCTGATTTATCAATGCAGCCGATGGAGGAGGTAGCGCTGCAAGAGGAGCCGGTGGAACATGTTCAACCTATGCCTTCGATCGCTGACCAGATTGATGATGGTCCTGGCTGGCGAGAGCTACAAAAAAGCATTTCCATGGACCAAGACTGTCCCAGTTGCGGTAGTGATAAGTCTATTTTGGGTCAAGGAGACGCATTGGCCAGTTGGATGTTTGTGACGAGTGCGCCCACCAATGCTGAAATTGAAGCCAGTACGCTGTTGTTGGGAAGGCAAGGCGCACTTTACGAGGCCATACTCAAAGCGTGCTGTATGGATCGTAACGAGGTTTACACAACATCGGTGTTTAAATGTGCTCCGCCCGAAGACCTATCTCTTCAGCCGACATGCAACAGACTGATCCATCGTCAAATCGAGCTGGTGGGGCCTAGGATAATAGTAGTGTTTGGCGAATTTGCCGCGCAGAGTGTGTTGCGCACTAACGACTCCATGAACCGGCTGTCTGATCGCGTGCATTCCTATCCCGGGAAGTCTGACATTTCGGTGATTGTTGCTCCTTCGACAGAGGATATGCTTACCCAGCCATCACTAAAAGCTTCGTTGTGGTCAGTATTAAAGACGCTGCTTTAGTTTGAATTAGATGTTGTTTGAATAGTTAGGTATAAGTGGTTCGATGGCGGAAGCTTTTGATAAGACGTATGAAGAACTGTCCATTCGAACGATGCGGTCTGAAGACCTTTCAGCCGTTGTACATATAGAGCAAATCTCACAGGCCTCTCCTTGGGCACGATTATCGTTCGAGGAAAGCATTACCCGTGGTGATCTGTGTTTGATCGTGGAAAATCAAGCAGAGTGTATTGGCTATTTGATTGCCAGCGCCGTCGTTGACGAACTGCATTTACTGAATATTGTCTGCGCTGACCATTGGCGCGGCCAAGGCATTGGCCATCTATTAATGGATGCTTTGATAAAACATGCAAATGGACTCGATCTAGAAAAGGTATTTCTCGAGGTCAGATCCAGTAATGTGATCGCACAGAGTCTTTATCAAAAGTGGGGTTTTAAACAAATTGGCTTGCGAAAACACTATTATCGACCCGATCCAATCACCGGCATTAAGGAAGACGCTCTAATATTTTGCTGCGAGCTATCGTAGTGAACTCGTCACAGTTTAAAGACTTTTTTCAAAGCGCTCTAGTTGAGGAATACGGTCAGAATCTGATTCAGGCTTAGAACATCACCATGCTGCATGTTGTTCCAGCTCATCAGTTGATCCAGATTGACTTTATAGCGCTTTGCAATGGACCAAAGGGTCTCTCCAGCGATGACCTTATGGGATACCTTTGACTGCCCCGAAGACGCGCCTGATGCCACTACTCTTTGGTTCGCCTTGTGTTTGATGGCGCTCGCTTCGGAAAGAGGAATAAGTAATGATTTGCCCGCGCGTATTCTGGAGCTTGACAGTTTGTTCGTTTGGCGTAGAGCCGATACCGAGACGCCGTACTGCTTGGCGATGCCGCTGAGAGTATCACCCGATCGAATTTTATGATTGCGGTAGTCGATAGGCTCCAGCTTGGCAATTGCGTCTCTTGCATAGTCAGCGTTTTGACTTTCATCCAGAGGTACCAGGACTCTGTATGGGCCATCTGGTGCAGTGGCCCAGCGTTTGAATCCTCGGTTTAAATGCCGTAACAATCGCTTATCTATACCGGTCTTCTTAGCAAAATCATTCAGGTCGATCTGAGAATCCAGAGAGATCACTTCAAAAAATGGCTGATTGGCAATTTTCGGGAGTTCTACGGCATAGGCCGATGGGTCTGCAACGATACGTTTCAGAGCGATCAACTTAGGTATGTAACGTCGAGTTTCAGCTCTGAGCTTTAAGCTGACATAGTCCGTGGCTCGGCCGGCGCGCTTGGCCCGGCGAATTTCTCTGCGCAACGTTCCCGGGCCAGCATTGTAGGCCGCTAATGCCAGAAACCAATCGCCGTCGAACATTTTGTGAAGTTGCTCAAGATAATCAAGTGCGGCAAAGGTTGAGCTGTAGGGATCGTGTCGGCCGTCGTACCACCAATTTTGGTTCAATCCGAAGCCTCGACCAGTAGCTGGTACAAATTGCCAAATTCCAGCTGCCTTTGAGCGCGATACTGCACCGGGATCGTAAGCGCTTTCAACAGCGGGGAGTAGGGCTAGCTCCATGGGAAGACCGCGTTTTTCAATTTCTTCAACAATGAAGAATAGAAAGGGTTCGGCTCTTCCAAAAAGATTGGTCAGATAAGTCTTATGCTCAGAAGCCCACTTCTCATGTTGTTTGACATCGGTTGTCATCAAATCTGGAAACGCAAAGCCTTGTCTGATTCTTGCAATTACGTCGTCGGCAGTGGCTGTTGACTCAGCGTCTATCAACTCTGACACGTCGATGGCAGTGTCAGTTGTGGTTTCTGGTTCAAGAGTTGGAGTAATTGGATCGCCAGCCGAAGGCAGTGAGGTATCATGCCCCTCTTTACTCAACTGAGCGGTACGGTCTTTATTCGATTCCAGCGATGGGTCCTTCTTGGTATGCGAGCAACCAATGATGGACAGCGATAGACCAATAATTAATACAGCTTTAAAATTCATCGGCGAATAGTAAAGACAGGGCATAATACAGTCAATGACACCTACGTTTTTTTCATTAAAGCTTAGTCTGATAGGAAGTAATATTTAGATTGTGAGTAAGATAAACGATAAGCAAGTTTCATCAGGAATAACTTGGGCCTCAAGCAAGTATGGAGAGGTTTTTTTTGATGCCGAAGCTCCCAGGTTGGAAGCTGGGCTCAGGCAAGCCATCGGACCTTGCACTCTACAAATCGGCAGCATGCTTGATGAAGGCTTAATACGCGGGCTCGATTTGCCCCAGCTTATAAAAATGCAGCTGGGACCTAAGCCAAGCCTTCACTCTAGCCACGTCGCCGATCTTGCTGGTGACCCGGCCTACTTGCCATTTTCGGAGGAGTCATTCTCCACGGTTGTGCTCCCCCATGTATTAGAAACGCATTTCACTCCGCATCAGGTTCTTCGCGAAGTTCATCGAGTTCTTCGTTCTGAAGGTTATGTCGTTGTCACTGGATTGAGCCCTAGTAGTTTAGTTGGTCTGCAACGTTTGATTAGGCCAAAATCCGCATTGCCCGGTAAGTATTACACGCCGTCTCGAGTCATCGATTGGTTAAGAGTACTTGGCTTCGAAGTGGTGGCAAGCTCAATGTTTCAATATGCACCGCTCAGTAGCAAGCCTAAGGTGAACTCGATGTTTAATTTTTTTGAGTCTGTGGGCGATCGATGGCTGCCAATGTTCGGAGCGGGGTATATGATCACTGCCAAGAAGAAAGAGTTTGGGGGTACCATGGTGGGACGATTTAAGTTTTCAAAGCGTTCGGCTAAACTTGCCACAGCTCGAGCTTCCATCAACTCCAAGCAAGATGTTAATTCCGATTCTCTTGAAAACAGTTGAGCTAGCTGTTTGATACTATCCTGACTAAAAGAATTTATTCTAGAGGCCCATGTCTGACTCACAATTAGTTATTTACACTGACGGAGCCTGCCGAGGTAATCCTGGTCCAGGAGGCTGGGGTGCATTGCTTGTATACAACGGTTCTGAAAAAGAACTTTTTGGAGGAGAAGCTCAAACCACCAATAATCGTATGGAGCTAAAAGCCGCCATTGAGGCTTTAAAGGCTCTCAAACGCCCATGTTCATTGACTCTCTACACGGACTCCAAATATGTTCAGAATGGTATTCAACAGTGGATCAAAGGTTGGAAGGCCAAAGGCTGGAAAACCGCAGCCAAAAAACCAGTTAAGAATGTAGATCTGTGGAAAGAACTGGACGAACACGTGGGCAAGCATGATATTTCATGGCAATGGGTAAAAGGACATGCTGGAATAGAGGGTAATGAGCGAGCTGATCAGCTTGCTAATAAGGGCATCGATGAGATGTCGGACTAATTTGCGAGCAATTTACTAAATGAGTGAATACGAAAGACAGATTGTTCTAGATACCGAAACGACGGGCCTAGAGCACCGCCAAGGCCACCGCATCATCGAAGTTGGCTGCGTTGAGATGATCAACCGCAAACTCACCGGTAACAACTATCACGTTTATCTTAATCCAGATCGAGAGATCGATCAGGGTGCGATCGAAGTCCACGGCATCACCAATGAGTTTCTTGCGGATAAGCCTAGATTCCATGACATTATTGCCGAGCTGGTTGAGTACCTCAGAGGTGCCGAATTGGTAATCCACAACGCCGCGTTTGATGTCGGCTTCTTAGACGCCGAGTTCCTCAAAGTAGATGGATCTCACGCGCGCATTGCTGACTTTTGTGGCGTTCATGACACGCTAATACAAGCCAGGAAAATGTTTCCGGGCCAACGCAACGATCTAGATTCCTTGTGTAAAAGGTATGAGATCAATAACAGTCATCGCGAACTTCACGGCGCCTTGCTCGATGCGGAAATTTTGGCCGATGTCTATCTGGCGATGACAGGGGGGCAGACTACCTTGACCTTGGAAGCGGCGAGCTCAGGCTCTGAGAATGGCAGTGCAACCAGTCGGGTAGATTTGAGTTCATTCGATTTGCCTAGTGTCGCGCCCACTGAAGCCGAAATAGCGCTTCATAATGAATGGTTAGAGCGTCTTGATGAAAACGTTGAGGGAGTGTCTGTGTGGTCAAAGCTCAACGGCAAGCAACAAGTCGAGGAGGCTGAAGATGCGACTAAAATGCCCCATTAAGGCCACACTTTGTCTCTAGAGTCCGGTATATGTCACATCAAATTGCCTCAAAAGATTTAAAGGGCCTTAACCTTTCGGGTTACAGCTTACTTGAAAGTGACCTTGCAGGTGCCAATTTGGTTAACGCAAAGCTTTGTGGCAGTGTGCTGCAAGGCGCAGACCTCTCTAATGCTGATTTAACTGGTGCGGACTTAACCGGAGCTGATCTGTCTGGTGCGGATCTCTACCGAGCCAACTTAACGAAGGCAAAATTAAATGGCGCAAAGCTTACACACTGCGACTGTACGTCTGCCATGTTCGTTGAGGCTATCATTTGCGGGGCCGATTTTAGCGGCGCCAAGATGCCTTCGGCTAGTTTTGATCAAGCCCAAATTACCGCCACAAATTTTACTGAATGTGATCTGAGCTCAGCGAGCTTTGTTGGTTCCAACCTAAGTGGTGCGATCTTAATTGAAGCTCAGTTAGATGACGCAAATCTTGAAAGTGCCAAGCTATTTGGGGCCCACTTGGTTGATGCGAAAATGCGAGGTACTTCGCTGCGAGGCGCGGATTTAAACGCGGCCAATCTTAGGGCCGCGTTGTTAGAGAGCGCTGACTTCTCTGGCGCTTCTCTGTTCGGCGCGGATGCCGCTCAGGCGAAAATGGAGACCGCAAATTTTGAATCGGCAAATTTGCGAGGAATTAGCCTAAGTGGTGCATCGTTGTTGGAAGCGCGCCTAGAGGGCGTATGTTTAGCCAATGCCCGGCTGAGCCGAGCAAATTTTTCAGGCGCGACACTAGAAAGTAGTGATTTGTGGTCGGCCAAGTTATCTGGCGCCAGTTTCGATCATGTGAATGTTAAGGCCACAAACTTGCGTGCTACGGGAATGCAGAAAGAATTTGCCTTGGCTGAATTTCAGAGTATTAAATTTTCCGATAAAACCATGTGGGATTCCAATCTCTATAAGCGCCGGATTGTTTCAAATTCATTTGATAAGAAAATAGAGCAAGAAGTACGAAAGCGCAGCTTCTTTTCAAGACTGTTTGGCTGATTGCCTTGAATAACGACTCCAAGTTTTCCGAGCTGATTGATGGTCAATGGCGGTGCTTTGCCAGGGACGAAATCGCCAACCGTATTAGCGAAAGTGGCGGATTGACAAGCTTGCTACCGCTACTTGATCAGCTTCCCACCGCGCTCAAAGACAACCATCGAAGTACGGTCAGAAAGGGGACGTTACTCGGTTTTGAAGTTGTGGTGAAAAGACCGAAAGATAAAAATGGGCGCGCGTGGGCAAGGTTCTTAAGTATGTTTTCACATGCTGAGGCTTTCTCGACATATATCAACCTCCGTAAAATGGTTGAAGCCGGAGTAGAAACCACGCAACCACTGTTTGCTATTGAGAAACGTGTGAAGGGCATGGTGGTGGATTCGTGGATTTGCTATGAATTTAGAGAAGGTGAACCGGTTGGGAGAGACGGTTTAGATCAGATTATAGAACTTCTAAATCTGATGCATAAAAACGGCTTTAGGCATGGTGATCCAACTTGGAACAACTTTCTAATAGGTAGTGACGACGTTGTTTTCACCATTGATACAACAGCAAAGCCTTGTGCTTGGTCTTTTCATTCAACCTATGACTTCGTGTTACTTAAGCGGTCAAATAAAATTAAGGAATTGGATATCAGAAAGGCAGGGAATTTAAATCGTCTGGCACTGGGGTACAACCTAGCCATGTTGTACATGGTCATCAAAGCCGGTCGATCTTGGCTTAAGGATAGAATCAAAAGAAATCGGCCCAAAAACATCTAGTCTTTGAGCCGATTAATGGAATGATGCTTGATCGAATTCTTTAGAACTGGATCAGGATCGCTGCCCCGCCGACAATACTTAGGACGATGGTATAAGGCAGGGCCATGAATACCATTTTCATGTACGAGAGCCTAATTAACGGAGCCAGTGCTGATGTTAATAGGAACAAGAAAGCGGCTTGTCCATTCGGTGTTGCCACACTCGGCAGGTTCGTACCGGTATTAATTGCGATCGCCATCAAATCGAAATGCTCACGTGTCATTTCACCATTGTTCAGGGCTGTGACCATTTCATTAATGTACACCGTAGCCACGAATACGTTATCTGAAATCATTGATAACACACCATTAGCGATAAACATAATGATCGGTTGAATCTCGGTGCTTTGAGATAGCACAAAATCCGTCACGGGCTGGAATAAATGCTGTTCATGAATGACCGCCACCACAGCGAAGAAGACCACCAAAAGCGCTGTGAAAGGTAAGGCTTCTTCGAAAGCGTGGCCTATTTGATGCTCTTCAATTACTCCGTTGAATGCGGTTAGAAGCACGATGATCATTAATCCGATTAGTCCTACTTCAGCTACGTGCAAGGCCAAGCCTACAACTAGCACGAGTCCAACGGCTGCTTGAATGACTAGCTGAGCTTTGGCTTTATCGTCGCGCCGTTGCTCTTGCTCTGCGTCGAATTCGGAAAGCACAGAGCGAACTTCTTCAGGAAGCTTGCCTCCGTATCCAAACCAGCCTGTTAGCTCTAAGAGCACGCAGGTGATTAGACCAGCTACTAAAACTGGCATGGTTACTGGCGCCATACGCCAGAAAAATTCCATAAATTGCCAGCCTGCTTTTTCGGCAATAAGTAGGTTTTGTGGCTCGCCAACAAGCGTGCAAACACCGCCAAGTGCTGTGCCTACGGCGCCGTGCATGATCAAACTTCGTAGAAAAGCTCGAAAGTTATCTAAGTCCTCACGGCGATACTCGTGAATACCCTCATCGCCAGAATGGTCATGATCATCGGAAAACTTCTTCCCAGAAGCCACCTTATGGTAGACACCATAGAAACCAACACCCACGCTAATCAGAACAGCAGTTACCGTTAATGCATCTAAGAAAGCCGATAAAACCGCACCAGCGAAGGCAAACAAAAACGATAAAACTGTTTTGTTTTGAATCTTGATCAAGAGCTTTGTGAATGTGTAAAGCAACAAATCACGCATAAAGTGAATGCCCGCTACCATGAACACCAGTAGTAAAAGTACCTTGAGGTTGGCTTCGACCTCGTGATATACCATCTCGGGTGACGTCATACCTAGAGCGACTGCCTGCAGGGCAAGCAATCCGCCCGGTTGCAGTGGATAACACTTCAGAGCCATCGCCAAGGTGAAAATAAATTGGCCTACTAGAACCCAGCCGGCAAGGAAGTGCAGACCTGAAAACCAAATGATTGGATTGATAATTAGAAACGCGATGATGGTGTTTTTATACCAATCGGCTGAATTACCAAGAAAATTCTTACGGAACGAATTGAAAGTCATTGACGACGACATGGCTGGAATATGAAACCCTTGGAGTTATTATTGATTAGATGGGAGGCTGGTATCAGGGAGTGGTATTTAACTCCAATCCACACTAGTCAGCTCCCTATTTAGTGCATTTAACCGCACTTTTCCTCTATCGGTGGCCAACGATAATATCAATAGGGCCTGCTCAGGACAATGACAATGTATTTTGGATAGCAAGTCGTGCGTGAGTATTAGCGATGGCGCAAGTAATTTTTCTGAAAAAAATGAATTTGTGCTTGACCATTTAAACCTTCACGAATATGATTCGCCCTCCTTCGAGGTCTGGGGCTATAGCTCAGCTGGGAGAGCGCTACACTGGCAGTGTAGAGGTCGGCGGTTCGATCCCGCCTAGCTCCACCACTTCGTTTCCAAAGGCAACGGAAATCTTGCGGTTTTTTCCACTTGATTTCGAACTTCTGACAGTTTTTGTTGAAGTTTTGATGCTCTAGAATGGAAATGTAAAAAGCGAAGGAAATGGCGCTTAAAAGAGTTGTTTTTTATTTTTAACTCAATATAATGCGCCGCAGACTGTTAGTCACCGACGTCCCCATCGTCTAGAGGCCTAGGACACCGCCCTTTCACGGCGGTAACAGGGGTTCGAATCCCCTTGGGGACGCCAACTAAAAACGCCTTGTCACGTAAGTGTCAGGGCGTTTTTAGTTTGTACTTTGCAATAATGGAAAATGTTAAACGGATTTTTGTATCGAATCGTTCAGTTTGTAAGATTCAGTCGCTCTAACTATTTGATTTCACCGCCGACAATTGCGTTATAGTTTGAGGATATTCTTGAGTGGCTGTGCCCCTGCATAGTCTATCTTGGTCCAATGGTTGTCTAGAGCTGATAAAAATATGAATAAACGACTTCTGGGTTTTGGCGCTGTGATATTTATTTCTGCCGCCGTTTGGTTTTTTAGGCCACAACAAACCATGGAGCATTTTGGGATTTGGTCTCTTCTGCCTGCCCTAGTAACAATCTGTACCTGCTTTATTACTCGCAACGTGGTGTTTGCGTTGTTACTTGGTGTTTTTATGGGGGGGTTAGTATCGGGACAATTGAACTTAGTAGATGCTTTTCTGGTACCTAGCTTAGGAAGTGAGAACTATGCTCAAATGCTGTTGGTTTATTTGTGGGCTTTGGGTAGCCTGCTGGGCCTATGGAATAAAACTGGGGGCGCTCGATACTTCGCGGAAACCTTGGCAAAGAGGTTTGTCAATTCTCGAACTTCAGCGAAGGTATTTGCTTGGTTCCTAGGCGTTGTTTTTCATCAAGGAGGGACCATTAGCACGGTATTGACGGGTACTACTGTTAAGCCTCTTTCGGATCGACATGGTGTAGCACATGAGGAGTTGGCTTACATTGTCGATTCTACTGCCTCACCGGTGGCCACCATCATTCCTTTTAATGTTTGGCCTGTCTACGTAGCAGGTCTATTGACCGGAATATCCATGTTGCCGTTTGCCGCAAGCGAGTCCGAGATATTGAGTCTGTACTTTCTGGCTATACCGTTTAACTTCTATGCGCTAATTGCGGTCACTATGACTCTGTTGTTTGCGCTCAATAAACTCCCGCTTTTTAACACACCGATGGCAAGGGTAGTAGAACGAGTCACTTCAACTGGTGAACTGGATGCGCCTGATGCGCAACCCATGGCCGCCTCGGAGCTGACCGACGTTGAGGTGGTCAAGGGATACCAACAAGGAATGTTGGATTTTCTGGCCCCTATTCTAACGCTGCTCGGCTTTTGCGCTATCCCCTTAGTTCAAGGGCAAAGTCCAATGGTGTTCGAGGGCTTTGCAATGGCGGTGGTAGCCGCCTTTAGTGTTAGTGTCATCAAGGGTATGAGCATCAGTCAGGCATTTGATGCGATGATTACGGGAATTAAAGGCGTTACCATCGGTGCGGTTGTTCTTGCCTTGGCCGTGACTCTCGCGCAAGTGTCCAAGCAACTGGGCACGGCCGGTTTCGTGATTGACATTAGTTCAGAGTTTTTAGGGCATTGGCCGTTTATCTTTCCTAGCCTTTTGCTACTAGTTTGTATGGTAGTGGCGTTTTCAATTGGCTCGTCCTGGGGCACGTATGCCGTCGTCTTTCCTATCGCTATTCCGTTGGCGATGATTCTTTCTGTCGACCAAACATTTTTACTGTTGTGCTTCGGGGCAATCATGGGTGGAGCTGTTTTCGGCGATCAGTGCTCTCCGATATCTGATACGACTATTCTGGCGTCTCTTGCATGCGGTGCCGATGTCATGGATCACGTCAAAACTCAATTGCCATTCGCACTATTTGCTTGCTTAGTTTCTGCGATTCTTTACCTGCTGTTGTCTATCATAATCTTGTAATAGATCAGACGCAGTATTGATGGACTCGATCGACAAATAGGCCTACTATGGTCTTATATAAGACCTGATTTCTGTGCGGACTTCACTCATAGTCTTATTTATAATATAATATGACCAGACATTGTGAGAGGCCATCTTGGTCGTATGTCTATATTCTCCTCTTTCTATGTGTGGTCATACACTTAGAACTATGAGCGGCGACCAAATAGCGTTATCGTTCGGTCGCCGCCTACTTTTTTCTACAAAACAAATGAACCTAAGAAAAAGTAATATCGAACGACTCCAACGTGACGATCACGTTTATGACGCGATGGTGATTGGAGGTGGAATCAATGGTGCCGTGTCTGCGGCTTCCCTGTCTGCTAAAGGAGCCAGTGTTGCCCTAATCGATCGGGGTGATTTTGCTGGACTGACCAGCTCAAATTCTTCGAACTTGGCGTGGGGTGGGATAAAGTATCTCGAATCGCACGAGTATTTCTTAGTAAATAATCTTTGTAAAAGCAGAAATCATTTGATGCGGAGTTACCCTTCGACGGTAAAAGAAATTCGTTTTCTTACTACCATTGCAAAGGGGTTCAGGTTTCCATCTTGGTTCGTTTACCTGGGAACGATTTTTTATTGGATCATCGGGCGCTTTTTCACGCAAGCACCGGACTATATGACGGTTAAGACAATTCGTGACCGCGAGCCTGCAATCAACACGGACAATGCAGTTGGTGGTTTCGAATATTCTGATGCGTATCTATACGACAACGATGCTCGATTTGTTTTTAACTTCATACGATCGGCCATGAATTACGGTTGTGATGCGGCCAATTACGTTGAATCTATTGGTGTAGAGCAACATGATGGACTCTGGCACATCAGAGCCAAGGATTTGATATCAGGAACTGAGTTTACGATTAGATCCAAAGTGCTGATCAATGCATGCGGACCTTATGTCGATGCTCATAATGAGCTCTCAGAGCAGAAAACCGAACATCGCCATTTGTTCTCCAAGGGTATCCATCTAATTATCGATCGCGTTTCTCAGGAAAAACGAATTCTGACGTTTTTTGCTAGCGACGGGCGCTTATTTTTTGTTATTCCCATGGGTAACAAGACCTGCGTTGGAACCACTGACACCCAGGTGGAGTCTCCTGAAGTGGAGGTGACCCAAGAAGATAGAGAGTTTGTGCTCGAAAATATAAATAGTCTTCTTAAGTTAGATTCTCCGATCACAGCAGACGATGTCATTGCTGAGCGCTGTGGTGTAAGACCCTTGGCTCAAAAAGGCGGAGACGGTGTCGCGGATTGGGTAAAGCTGTCACGCAAGCATGCCGTTGATGTGAATTTTAATGATAAACACTTGAGTATATTCGGTGGCAAGACCACAGACTGCATCAACGTGGGTGATGAGATAGCCGAACTCGTTGGAAAAATGGGTATAGATCTACCATACGAAGATTATCGCTGGTATGGGGAAGATGATGATTCGGTTCGCGACAAATTCTATCATCAGGCAAAGTTGATTGATCTTGATTCTTATACCGTGGAGGGTTCGTCAGAACCTTTAACTCAGCGGCTATGGCGCCGCTATGGCGGCAATGCGTTGGAGTTGTTAGAAGATATCAGACAAGATCCTCGTCAAGCTGAACGGTTAATGAAAGACGCTGAGTATCTACGGTGTGAAATTGAGCACACCGCTCGATTTGAAATGGTGACTAAGCTTGAAGACTTTTTGAGAAGAAGGTCAAAGATCACACAAGTGGTCAGAGAGGCCGATATTATTGATGCGCCGGGGCTCAAGGAAGCCTGTAAGATATTTTTTGGTGATGAGTGGGAGTCAAAGTTGCAGGAGTACAAAAGCACTCTCAACTAGTTAATGAGGTCGCCTTCTATTCAAAGAGAGCTCATTTCAAACTAAAAGGTCTCTTCGATGGTGGGGAGGCCAACAGCCTTTCGTCCCTCGTTCGTTTTTAGCGAGAAGTCCTGTCCGCAAAATTCTTTGCCACCGCTCCCACATAAAAACAATACCGCTTTTGCTACCCACTCAGGCGGAATATGTGTTTCCCAGTCCAGTTTACTTATCGAGTTTACCCCTGATTCCTTAATCGTTCTTTGCATATCCGTTGCGACGGTTCCGGGTGACAAACCAATAACTTGAATCCCAAACTCAGATAGCTCTAGGTCGCTCGCCATGGTGAGCATTTTTGCGCCCGCTTTAGCAACACAATATTGACTCCAGCCTTCAATTGGTCTGGTTGCAGCGCCTGAGCTTAGATTGATGATAGTGCCACTGCCTTGGGCTCGAAGGTGGGGGGAGGTTGCTCTGATACCATTGTAAATTCCCTTTAAATTTACATCCAATGCAGCCGACCAGTCTTCAGGACTGCTATCTATTAGATCGCAAATTGGCTCAATTGTGCCTGCATTGTTGATTACGAAATCAATTTTTCCGAATCGTTTTATCGCATCGTCGGTAACTTTTGATACTTGGTCATAATCAGCGACATCCGCAATAGAAAAGTCAGCAACTCCCCCGAATTGCTTAAGTTCCTTAATAACTCGATTTAAATTGGTGTGACTTCGAGCAACGATAAATACCGAAGCTTTTCGTTCGCAAAAAGCTTTCGCAACGGCGGCTCCGATACCTCGGCTGGCTCCAAAAATTAAGGCCACTCGACCGTTAAGATTGCTCATTGGGGTTGTTGAGTTTGCATTCAAATGGTCCGACTCGTATTTAACTGATTGACTTTATAAAGGGGACATCAGGTACACCTTTGAATGAAGTCTCGTAGAGAAAGACGCTCCCTGCATCTGAGTCTGGTTGAGGCATTTCGGACCAAGCTGTAGTCACAAGTATAAGATTTAGGTTCTCGCCACCAAATGCTAGACAAGTCGGTTGTGAGGTGGGTAAGTCTATATGGGTAAGCCGGTCGCCTGACGGCGAGTAACATATAACTTTGCTGCCCCCCCATTGAGCATTCCATAGATTCCCATTGCTATCGACCGTAGATCCATCCGGATAGTGTCCTGTGTCTGTTGTCACAAAGTCGCGTTTTTCTCCAATTACACCGGTTTCTGTATTAAATTTGTAGGCTTGGATTGTTTGGCTAGGTGTGTCCGTGTGGTACATGATTTTCCCATCCGGGCTCCAGCACAGGCTGTTGGTGATGGAGAGATCTTCGAGGGTCTTGGTGATCGACAAGTCTTTGTTTAGACAATATAGACTGCCTTTGTAGGTGGCTTCTGAATCATCTTCAACCATCGTTCCCGCCCAAAGACGCCCCCGTCGATCGGTCTTGCCGTCGTTAAATCGCGTTCCTGGATTGTCTTGTTCTAGACGTCTAATCCATTTCAACTCGTCAGAATCAGGTTCATAAAAAGCAAACCCAGATTCGAACGCACACACAAGTTTCTCGCTATTTTGAATGGGTGAGAAGCAGCATAATCGCTCTGGTGTATCCCAGCTTTTTATTTCATTCGACAAAGGATTAAGCTGGTACAGCTTGCTTTGCAGGATGTCTGTCCACCAGAAACGTTGTCTTGACGCATCCCATATGACCCCTTCGCCAAGCTCGTTATTAACATCAAATTTTTGCAGTAACTTCATCAATCTAGGTAGGTTGTTTTCTGTGTGAATTGATTTTCGATACGATCTCAATCGCTCTATTGTGGACTTCAGATGCCGTAAAGCCAGGCTTGTAGAGTTCACTTCCAATACCAAAACCGTCAATTCCAGCTTCGAGCCATTCAGCGGCGTTGTGTGCGCCAACACCACCAACAGCGAGCACCTTTGCATCATTGGGTAATACCGCTTTAACAGCCTTAACGTGCCCAGAGCCATAAGACCCTGCTGGAAATAGCTTTAGGTATCGAGCTCCGGCTTGGTAGGCAGCAAAGGCCTCTGAGGGAGTCGCCCAACCAGGCATTGGAATCATTCCCAGCTCAATTGCACGGCGTATGATATCCGGGTTGGTATTTGGTGTCACTGCTACCTTACCACCGGCTTGACTAACTCTCTCGGCATCTTCAATGTTTACTAGCGTTCCGCACCCTATGGTGCAACTTCTGCCTAAGGCATCACTGAGAATGCGGATGCTCTCGAATGGTGTGGGAGAGTTTAGGGGCACCTCGATGATTCGAATGCCGGCGTCAAAAAGTGCTTTGCCGATTTGCTCCACTTCGTCAGGCTGCACGCCTCGAATGATCGATACAACCGGCATCTGCTCAAGATGGCTCTCAATACTCTGCATAATTATTTCCTGATTTTTGCTGATTCGATTGGCTCGCTAGAATTTCGCTAAAGATCACATCGTAACCTGATATGGCGATCTCAGAAGGGTCACACATTGAGCTGCTAACGCCTAAATGATCCAAGGCTAAACGGTAGTGCTTGGAGAGGGTTGGCTCTCCAATAATGATGAGTTTGTCGAAGTCTTCAAACTTTTCCAGAGCGCCGGTAATATCCGCCCCGATGATAAGGCCAGAAAGGTATGATAAAGCTTCCTCTTGGTTGATTTCACCCAACACTTGTTTTGCGCGTGTCGAAAATAGTATGTGAACAAGATGCGCTCCTTCCAGTCCCTTAACTGAATCTACAGCGCCCAAGAATATATCTGAATTGAATGCGAAAGAACTCGCCTCAGATATGAGTATGCTCTGTGATCTTAACAAGGCAAACAATTCTCCTGTGAACGCAGTCAGGAAGGTTTGAACTTGGCCCGACGCCGTGGAAGCCCATTTATTGTGCGTGCCTGGCAAAGCAAACAACAATTTGCTACCGCTATCCGGGTTTTGATTCATCCATCCAAGGAGCTGTAGCTCCTCTCCCCGCATTACGTCCGGAGACCCTAACGGATTTATTGATCTGAGTCCCGAGAGAATCGAAAAATTGGTGCCTCTTGATACAAAGTTCAGGCGCCCACTGGCAATTTCAGATGAGTTTACAGGGCAAGTTAAATAGGGTGCTTCCTTCCAGCCTATGGTGGACCCTACCATTCCAGAAAGCAGTACGGTAATCCCAGGGTAGGCGTCTAACCAGTCTTGGGTGAGGTTGAAAAAACGATCTTCAAAGTCTCCTTGAATTTGACTGATGCCTGGTCCGAATCTGGTCTCGATTATTTTGGAACTGTTGGTGCGGTTAGATCTCTCGCAGAGATATAGCCTAAGGTTAGAGGTGCCCCAGTCTCCAGCAATGTAATGAATCCTACTCATGGTATTTTTGAAATGTGATCGTCTCTGTATCTGCTACTCTTAATAGTAACAATATACACACCTGAATGATGGTTTTAATTATAATATAAATATTATATTAATTCTGGTCGAAGTTTTAGTTTGCTGTGGAGGACGGTGGTTATGAAAACGCAATTAGGAACCTGTTACTACCCTGAGCATTGGTCTCAGGAAGTATGGAAAGAAGATGCAACACGAATGGCTAAGTTGGGCCTATCTTTGGTTCGCATTGGAGAATTTTCTTGGTCAAGGTTGGAGCCTAAGCAAGGCAGTTTTGATTGGTCCTGGTTAGATAAAGCCATTGATGTGCTTGGTGAAGCAGGGTTGCAAGTTGTATTGGGAACACCGTCGGCGACGCCACCCAGATGGATGATCGATCTCTACCCAGATATGTTGGCGGTTGATGCAAACGGTCATGAGCGAAAGTTTGGTTCACGTCGTCACTATTGCTTCAGTCATCAGGGATACCGCGAACACGCAGCTGAGATGGCAGGTAGAATGGCGGAGCGGTACGCAGGTCATCAAGCCGTCCACTCATGGCAATTGGATAATGAATATGGTTGCCATGACACCATTGTTTCTTACAGTGGTGTTGCTAGAGAAACATTCAGAGACTGGTTGAGGCAAAAGTACAAGTCAGTTGAAAATCTAAATAGAGCCTGGGGCAATGTTTTTTGGTCAATGGAATACAGTAATTTTTCTGATGTTGATTTACCCAATCTGACCGTTACCGAGCCTAATCCTGCGCATGTTCTGGATTTTAGAAGATTCAGTAGTGACCAAGTCGTGGTATTTAATAAGGCCCAAGCAGATGCCGTGAGAGCGCATTGTAGTAAGCCTTTGATACACAACTATATGGGTCGAATCACCGAATTTGACCACTATAAAGTAGGGGATGATTTGGAAATCGCCAGCTGGGACTCCTATCCACTAGGCTTTTTAGTCGATCGAAGCGGTACCAGCGAGGAGTGGCAAAAAAGGTTCGAGCGGCAAGGAGATCCTGATCTTCAAGCGATGCATCATGACCTTTATCGAGAAGTTGGCAGGGGACGCTGGTGGGTGATGGAGCAGCAGCCTGGCCCGGTAAATTGGGCGCCGTATAATCCCGCACCGCTACCTGGGATGGTGCGTCTCTGGACATGGGAAGCAATTGCTCACCAAGCTGAAGCTGTGTGTTACTTTCGGTGGCGTCAAGCACCTTTTGCCCAAGAGCAAATGCATGCCGGTCTATTGAGACCAGATTCAGAAGAGTCTGCTACTTTTAAAGAAGTCGTTCAGGTAGAAAGTGAAATACAAGAAGCTGGAGACATCGAGTACAAGGCCGCTGAAGTAGCTATCGTCTTTGACTATGAGTCATGCTGGGCATGGGAGACTCAGCCACAGGGTCAGGGCTTTGATGCATTTGCTGTAGTCTTCGATTTTTACAGAGCCTTAAGAAGGTTAGGCATGACCGTCGATCTAATACGACCTGATAGAGACAGTCTGGGTGACTACAAGCTGGTTTTTGCTCCAGGGCTGTTTACTATTAGTGATCGTCTGAACAAAGCCATAGATGACTTTAAAGGCACTTTGGTGCTTGGCCCGAGAACTAACTCCAGAGATGAAAACTTCCATATCCCTGTGCCACTGCCGCCCGCGCTCTCAGCTATATCGTGTGAGGTCGACTATGTGGAAACGTTTCCAAAAAGTTCCAGTAGGCCAATAGATAAGGGCGGCAATGTCCATACATGGCTTGAGACTCTTAATACTGAGGAAGATGTGATCGAAAGGGTAGAACACGAGAAACCTCTTCTGATTCGAAATGGCTCGCGTCTTTATTTGGCCGGTTGGCCCGATGACGAAGGGTTATTAAGAATAGTGAAAAATCTTGCAACAGAGTGTGATATCGAAGTAGCAGAAATGCCTGAGGGCGTCAGAAGACGTTGCAGCGCCTCGCATGAATTCGTGTTCAACCACAATGATTTTTCTGTTGACTTCCAGGGACAAGTACTTGAGCCTGCCGAAGTCAGGATTAAGCGTCTACAGAGTGAATAGAGATAGCCCATCACAACCAAATTTAATGCTGAAAACGCCTTTTCCAAGACACAGGTCGGATATACAATCCGCCCTTATATTTTATTTGTAGACTGAGTCCGATCGGGTATTTAGATGAAAGTTGAGGCCACCAAGTTAGACGGAGTATTGCTAGTCACTCCGCAAGTCTTTGGCGATGAGCGCGGGTTTTTTATGGAAACCTACAATCAGTCAAAGGCCGCTGAGTTAGGATTGCCTGAGACCTTTGTGCAAGATAACCATTCAAAATCCTCGAAGGGTGTGTTGCGCGGTATGCATTATCAATCCCCGCAGTGGCAGGGAAAGTTAGTGCGAGTTATTCATGGTGAAATCTATGATGTCGCGGTTGATATTAGAGCTGGTTCGTCTACGTTTGGTGAGTGGTTTGGTTGTTATCTGAACGATCAGAACAAACAGCAATTGTATGTTCCTGAAGGTTTTGCCCACGGTTTTGTTGTCACAAGCGAGACTGCTGAAGTGGTTTATAAGTGTACCTCTCTCTATGCGCCTGAACAGGAAGGAAGCCTACTCTGGAATGATCCTGACGTGGGTATCGAGTGGCCAATCGAAGAGCCTTTATTGTCGGCTAAAGATAAGGTCGGAATTCGGCTAGTCGATTTGCCTGCGCTCAGTGTTGATTGATTTATGTCTAAGATTCTATTGATTGGCCAAAATGGTCAGGTAACCACCTACATACAGGCGCAACTCGGTGACCGATACGATTTAGTTGTCGCTGGCAGAGATGAGCTTGATCTCAGTAAGCCAGACGCATTGCCGTCTGCCTTAGAACGCATTGGGCCTGATTTAATTATAAATCCCGCAGCGTACACCGCAGTTGATGCTGCTGAAGAGAACCAGGACGCGGCTTACTCGATCAATCGCGATGCGGTTGCATCGATCGCTAAGTTTAGTGTGGAACACACTATACCTCTGATACATTTTTCAACGGATTATGTTTTCCCAGGCAATGCCAGTGAGCCTTACACAGAAGATGGTTTAACCGGGCCAACAGGTGTCTACGGACGTAGCAAGTTGGCTGGTGAACAAGCAATCTTAAAGTCTGGCGCGCCCGCCTTGATTCTGCGGACCTCGTGGGTGTACTCGAATCATGGTAAGAATTTTTATAAAACGATGTTGGCCTTAAGTGAGTCGCGCAATGAGTTAAACGTGGTCAATGATCAAGTTGGAGCCCCAACTTACGCTGGGTCTATCGCAGAAGCAACCAAGTTGCTGATAGATTTGATCTTAGAGCAAGATGGAATATCAGATGAGCAAAAAGGTGTTTATCATTTTTCATGCCAGGGACAAACATCTTGGGCTGAGTTCGCAAAAGCGATTTTCGTGGAAAATGAGCTAAGCCACATGAAGGTCAATGGAATTCCAACTTCTGACTATCCGACACCAGCTGAAAGGCCAGCTTTTTCGGTATTAAATAACAAAAAGCTGTTAAGCGTTTTTGGAATCTCACTACCGCATTGGGGCACTGCACTGAGTCAATGTGTAGCTGAAGGTAAAGAACGTGACTGAGGCCCCAAAATAAAACATGGATGATTTGTGGGTAAAGGATGCCGGTCATGCATTAGGCCCTGATGGACCTCTGTCAGAAAATATCCAAGGATTTGAAGCGCGTGACTCTCAAATAGAGATGGCAAAAGCCATCGAAGAATGCATATCAAACAAATCCACGTTGATCGCAGAGTCAGGTACCGGTACGGGAAAGACGTTTGCTTATCTCATTCCTGCGATTTTGTCCGAAAAAACGACGATTGTCTCGACTGGAACCAAGCATCTCCAAGAACAGTTATTCCACCGAGATATACCTTCTGTTCTCCTCAATCTGGAGATATCAGCCAAAGTGGCTCTGCTCAAGGGGCGAAGCAATTACCTTTGTCTGCATCGAGCTGCTCTCGCTAGAACTGACTCCAGGCGTCTTGATCGACAAACTCTTGAATACTTAAATATTGTCGGTGAATGGATTCCTAGAACTTCGACGGGAGATATAGGTGATTTAACAGATGTTCCTGAGGACTCCAGGGTATGGTCAGCCGTAACTTCAACGGCAGACAACTGCATAGGGAACAACTGTAGCTATTTTGAGGAATGCTTTGTCAATAAAGCTCGAAAGAAGGCCGTTGAGAGTGATCTGGTCATCATTAACCATCACTTGTTTTTTGCAGATAAGGCCTTGAAGGAAGATGGTTTTGGTTCGTTGTTGCCTGAAGTTCACACGGTGATATTTGATGAGGCGCATCAAATTCCGGATGTGGCCTCTAACTTTCTTGGGTCTAGTTTCAGCTCGTGGCAAGTTATGGAACTGGTGTCTGATGTCAAGCTCGCAGAGCTCAAGGAGAAGAGTCTTATTAAAAATCTTATTCCAAAGGCCGATGAGCTTGATAAGTTGATAGCTGACTTTAGGCTGGGGTTAGGTTTGGATGAAAGGCGGGTGGCTTGGGATGATCTTTTATATGAAACTCCGAATCTACCAAAAAAATTGGATGGAGTTGTTTCACTATTAGAAGATTTTTGTCAGGTTCTCGAAGAGGCATCCGTTGCAGGCGAAGGACTAACAAGATGTTACGAGCGAGGCCTAGAGTTAAAGGAAGCTTGCGCGAAACTATCGACTGAATCTGTCGACATAGAGGTAGTTCGTTGGGTAGAGATATCGCGCAGAACTTTTCGAATACATGAAACTCCGCTGGATGTAGGTCAAGAACTCAATGCTTTTTTTGGCAATAGTACTCAAGCCCGAGTGTTTACCTCAGCCACCCTTTCGGTTGATGGAGATTTTGATCATTTTAAACAGTTAGTTGGCGTTGGCTCGGATCATAAGGTGGCGTCTTGGGAGAGCCCATTCGATTACTATAATCAAGCTGTCTTATACGTGCCTGAAGGCTTGCCCGCGCCCAAGGATGACTCTTTTGCGGACGTATTTTTTGATAGGGTTTTTCCGGTAATTAATGCAAGTGAGGGTTCTGCATTTGTTTTGTTCACCAGTTTCCGGCTGATGCAACATTTTGAACTTAAACTTAAAGAAGCCGTCGAAGAGGGAAGGTCGGCAAGATTCGAAATACTAATGCAGGGCGACACCAGTAAACGTGAACTAATCAGAACTTTTTCTGAAAAACCGCGATCAGTGTTACTAGGAACCATGAGTTTTTGGGAAGGAGTGGATGTTCCTGGCGATGATCTTCGATGCGTCGTTATTGATAAACTACCGTTTGAGTCACCTTTTGATCCGGTGATAAAAGCAAGACTGAAGTCAATCCAAGACTCAGGACAAAACCCTTTTATGAGCTATCAAGTTCCAAGGGCGGTGATTACTTTGCGCCAAGGAGCTGGCAGGCTGATTAGAAGCGCGAGTGATAAAGGGGTTTTAATGATCTGTGATTCACGTCTTAGAACGACTCATTACGGAAAGGTGTTCCTGAACAGTCTGCCTATTATGAGAAAAACGACGAACGAAGATAAAATTTGTGGATTTTTAGCTCGCTTATCGGCTGAATCTGAAGAATGAGGAACTAGTTTTGTGTAAAAATAACCCTGCACTTTTAGCCTTAGAAACGTCAACATCAGCCTGTTCAGCGGCTATTGCTTTTGAGGGGCAAGTAATTGAACGGTATGACGTTGGCAACAATATTCATTCCAAAGAGTTACTTTCTATGGTCGATAGTCTATTTCGTGAGTTTGATATTCGCGCACATCAGCTCGATGCGATCGTAGTAGGGCAGGGACCTGGATCCTTCACCGGCTTAAGAATCGGGGTGGGTATTGGACAGGGCATAGCATTTGGCGCTAACAAGCCAATGATAGGTGTATCCTCGCTTGATGCGATGGCTGACTTTTCAGTGGGTGACTTGGAAGTGGGGCAGACTCTATTGGTCGCTATGGATGCGAGAATGAATGAAGTCTATTGGGCTCAGTATAAAGTTATTGGGTCTGGGTTCGAGCGCAATTCGCCGATTTTAGTTGGTTCGCCAGAGAGCATAAAATTGGCCGAGCGACCGTCTGCGATTGCCGGGAATGCGTTTGAGCAGTATGAGGGGCGATTTGATCAATCTATTCCTGTTTCAGATTTCGATGTTAAGGCTGACTTACCTAGAGCTTCCATGTTGCTGAAGCCGTCTATGATCGCGTTGCGGGAAGGCAAGCTGTGCTCTGCAGCCGATTTTGCCCCGATTTATGTCAGGAATGATGTTGCGAAAAAGTCGACCAAAAAAGGAGTGCTCAAAAGCCGCTGATTCTAGCAACTTACTTCGAATGAGCTAGATTTGTATTTCTTGTCGTTAATGATGATGTTGACGTCCCATTGGCCGATAAATTCCTCTAAACCGGCCGCTGGGTTTAACCACTGTAGCATGCCTGCACCAGAAGCTCTGGAGAGTTCAAGCCAAGCCCATAATTTTGTGCTCGCTTCGTCTCGGACGTAGAAGTCGTAAGTGGTGTTCTCGCGGAGGTCGCTACTTGGGTCTATCCACTCAAAACTGACCACATGCCTACCCTTGGATAAGCCCGAGACTTCGGTGACTGAGTAAATTTTATCGCTACAGTCAAAGTGAGTCTTTGGTTCTTGATTGGGGAAGCCGTGTTTATCAGGCAGGGCAAACCTTAGCGTCGCTTCTGTTGCTCCCCAGCACTGAGGAGCAAAAGTAAGCAATAAGATAAGGCTGGAACGTATGAGTGCTGCTCTACTTATAAGCTTTTTCGTCATATACATACCTCACACAATTTCTTTTAAAAGACTGCGCTACCTTGATATGCTGGTCCTAGATGCGGTTCAGTGTCATGTCGCCACTGCCAGTTTGATTGCTGCAAACGTCGCCTGTTGTGACGTAAGTTCCGCTCAGAGTTGCTCCGCTATTGCCAATTGCGAACTGCATCTCAAGTGTTCCCGTCGCGGCAGTAGAAGTGGTAACGGCGGTAGATACTCGACCACCACCCAGATCTGTTCTGACTGTCCCGACAACACCAGCACTTGATTCCGTGGTTACAATGGACTCTGTGACCGAGGTTTCTGTGCCGCTGGAATCCACGGTTGTCACAACAGTGGTGGTTGTGGTCGTGAACAATTCGCCTGACTGATCCGCTGACAAGCTGAAATTGAAACCAGTGGTTGTTCCGGTAACACTAGCATTTCGTAGGCAATTCGCCCCAGAAGAGGTAAAGATAACATTCCCGGTGACCGTACCAGCTGAGTCCTCTGATAGATTCAGAGTCATGTTGCCGTTCTGAGTTCCCGGTGTATTTTGGAATGTGCCTTCATAGCGGCTAGTTACGCTAGCTGGCGCTGGCGCCTCACTGGAACCGCTACTACAACCGACCAAAGCTGTAGCAAATGCAGGGATCAATAGGGCGGCTGTTAACTTATTCATAATATGCTTTCGGTTTGGGTTATATCTATTTGTTATTGCTCGGAATATAGCTTATTGTATTGTTGCCTATCAAGCTTTCTGAGTGCATTGCAACTTAATTTTTTCGCAAATGACGCTGCTCAATGTGATTTCTTGCGATCTCAAGTGGTGATTTTCGATTAGAAAGGCAACAAAGTCCTAGCTTAATCGTGAAATTCGAGCCACATTCACGATTGTGTCCCTTGTTTGTAAAACTTCGATGACATAGTCATCAACTTTAAAACAGGTAGCGGCTTCAGGAATGTCTTCTAAATTCTCTGTAATTAAGCCATTCATTGTCTTTACTTCGGATAAAGGTAAGGTCCAATCGAGTCTTCGATTAATATCTCTGAGGTTCGTGCTGCCTCGAACCAAGTAGCTTCCGTCTTCTTCGGCGATGATATCCTCATCCAGTGCTGGAGCGATACTTGTGAACTCTCCGACAACTTCTTCGAGGATTAATTCTAGTGTGATAAGACCTTTGATATCGCCGTACTCATCAACTACTATTCCGAACCTACGCCGACGATCCTTAAGATTGGTGAGCGCATGGGTTATCGATGTATTCTCTGGAACAAAATAGGGTTCTCGCATCATCCCAAGCATGGTGTTTCGATTAAACTCTCCCATTTCTGAGAGATAGAACATCTTTCGGATGTGGGCAATGCCAACAATGTTATCTAAGCTACCACTGAAAACTGGTACTCGAGTGTGATGAGAGGTGGCTAATTGTTCAACAACCTCCTCCCAGTCATCTTCAATATCAATGGCCTCCATTTCCGCACGAGGCACCATCACGTCTTCGACAGTGACTTTCTCCAGTTCTAAAATTCTAAGCAGCATAGATTGATGAGAGGTATCAATCATCCCGGTAGATTCTGCCACTGCGGCTCTGAGTTCTTCATTACTTAATGCATCAGACTGACTACGAACTCGAATCCGAAGAGCTCGTAGAAGCCCATTAGAAAAAAACTTTACCAACCAAACGGCGGGGGCCAGTAGGTATTGTAATCCTGACAAGATCCAGGCGGCCGGAAATGCAATAACTTCTGGGTATAGTGCGGCGATGGTCTTGGGTGCTACTTCAGCAAATATGAGTACTACGAACACCAAAATCATTGGTGCGTAAGCCAGACCGACGTCTCCGAACAGTCTTAAACCGATAACTGTTGCTAGGGTTGATGCCGCGATATTCGCGACATTATTGCCGAACAGTATGGTGCCAAGAAGGCGATCAGGTTCATCCAAAAGGCTGAGGACAAGTTTGGCACTTCGATTCCCTTGGTCTGCACGGTTTTTAATTCGGTAGCGATTCACCGCCATCATGGCAGTTTCTGATGAAGAGAAAAAGGCCGATAGCAGGATTAATAGAACTAAGAGAAGGAACAAAAATCCTATAGAAACGTCGTTCAATGTGTATTCACACCCATGATAGTCGAAATTTGCGCTTACGCAGCCCAGAGCCTCATTGTATCACTTCAAGTTTGGCCCTGTGTATAGTAAAATTCTGGCCCGATATTTAAGCCGAGTCCAGCTTTGCCAGGTCAATGAGCGAGTTCTCAAAAGGCCGCTTAGATTCACAAGCCATTCGGCATCTATCCATCGACTTAACAGCATAACGCAGAGGATTAATAGTGTTAGAAGCCTATCGCGCGCACGTCGCTGAACGTGCAGAAATGGGAATTGTACCCAAACCATTGGACGCTGCTCAGGTAGCTGATTTGATCGAACTTCTCAAAAATCCTCCGGCTGGTGAAGAAGAGTTTTTGATGGAGCTGTTTACAGAGCGAGTTCCGGCGGGCGTCGACCAAGCGGCATACGTTAAGGCGAGCTTTTTAGCTGCAATCACCACGGGTGAAGCTTCTTCACCACTGATTTCGGATGAACGAGCGACTGAGATTCTTGGAACGATGCTTGGTGGATACAACATCGAGCCATTGATTGCCGCATTGGATAATCCTAAGTTAGCAGACGAAGCTGCTGCTTCTCTGTCAAATACTTTGCTGATGTTTGACGCGTTTTATGACGTCAAAGAAAAAGCTGATGCAGGAAACGCGCACGCTAAACGTGTTGTACAGTCATGGGCTGATGCTGAGTGGTTTACTTCAAAAGACAAGGTTGCTGAGAAGATCACGGTGACGGTGTTTATGGTTCCCGGAGAGACGAATACAGATGATTTGTCGCCAGCTCCAGATGCATGGTCGCGGCCAGATATTCCTTTGCACGCGCTCGCGATGCTCAAAATGCCTCGTGATGGTCTGGACATTCCGAACGGAGCGATTGCAAAGATTGATGAGCTGAAAGAGAAGGGGCACCCGGTTGCTTATGTCGGTGACGTTGTTGGCACGGGTTCTTCTCGTAAGTCAGCGACCAACTCCGTGCTGTGGACGATGGGCGATGACATCCCGCATATTCCCAACAAGCGCGACGGTGGCTATTGTTTTGGCAACAAAATTGCGCCTATTTTTTATAACACCATGGAAGATTCTGGTGCACTACCAATCGAAATGGATGTGTCCAAGATGGAAATGGGCGATGTGATCGACGTTTTTCCATATGAAGGTGTCGTAAAGCGTCATGGTACGGACGAAGTAATTTCTGAATTTGAACTTAAAACAGATGTGCTTTTGGATGAAGTTCAAGCCGGCGGTCGAATTCCATTGATTATTGGGCGTGCACTCACAGCCCGTGCACGAGAAGCACTTGGCCTAGAAGCCTCGGATCTTTTCCGCAAGCCAGAGCCAGTAAACGATACAGGTAAAGGCTACACCCTTGCCCAGAAAATGGTTGGAAAAGCTTGTGGCCTAGAAGGTGTTCGACCTGGTCAATACTGCGAGCCAAAAATGACTACGGTTGGCTCTCAAGATACAACGGGTCCAATGACTCGTGACGAATTGAAGGACTTGGCATGTTTGGGGTTTTCGGCTGATCTTGTTATGCAATCTTTCTGCCATACGGCGGCCTACCCCAAGCCAGTTGATGTGACCACACATGCGAACTTGCCAGATTTCATTATGAATCGCGGTGGTGTTTCGCTTAAACCTGGAGACGGAATTATCCACTCGTGGTTAAACCGTATGTTACTTCCGGATACAGTAGGCACTGGTGGTGACTCACACACCCGTTTCCCTCTGGGTATCTCATTCCCGGCAGGCTCTGGCCTAGTGGCATTTGCCGCAGCAACCGGAGTAATGCCTCTCGACATGCCTGAATCTGTATTGGTGCGCTTTACTGGCGAGATGCAGCCTGGGATCACGCTTCGTGATCTTGTTCATGCGATTCCTTATTACGCTATTCAAAAAGGTTTGTTGACCGTTGAGAAAGAAGGTAAGAAGAATATCTTCTCAGGTAGAGTTCTCGAGATCGAAGGCTTGCCTGACTTGAAAGTGGAGCAAGCCTTCGAGCTTGCTGATGCGTCTGCAGAGCGCTCTGCGGGCGGTTGCACAATCAAGCTAAACAAAGAACCAATTATCGAATATGTGACTTCTAACATCACCATGTTGAAATGGATGATCGCTGAGGGCTACGGCGATAAACGAACTATTTCACGTCGAATTATGGAGATGGAGAAATGGCTTGAGAATCCAGAATTGATGGAAGCCGATGCCGATGCAGAGTACACCGAAGTCATCGAAATCAACATGAATGAGATCAAAGAGCCGATCCTTTGTTGTCCGAACGATCCCGACGATGCGAAAACACTTTCTCAAGTGCTTTCTGAGGGCGAAGTAGGTATTGATGAAGTATTTATCGGATCATGCATGACTAATATCGGTCACTTCAGAGCTGCCGCTAAACTGTTTGATGAGATGGGGCAGCCTACGCCGGCTAGAACTTGGATTGTGCCTCCAACTAAGATGGATGAAGCTCAGTTAACGGCCGAGGGTCATTATGCGACGTTCGGAAGAGCTGGAGCAAGAACGGAAATGCCAGGATGCTCTTTATGCATGGGCAACCAAGCTCGCGTAGCAGCCAATTCAACGGTTGTTTCAACCTCTACTCGTAACTTTCCAAATCGATTAGGTGATGGTGCGAATGTCTATTTAGCGTCCGCGGAACTTGCCGCCGTATCAGCAGTGAAAGGAAGGTTGCCGTCTGTGGAAGAGTATCTCGACATCGCGAAAAATATCGATACTGTAGCTGAAGACATTTATAAGTATCTAAACTTCAATGAGCTACCAAAGTACCAGGATATTGCCGACGAAGTCGTGCTGGAAACATAATCCACGATCTGTTGATTGATCTGAAAGAGCCCGGCGTTTTGCCGGGCTTTTTTATATGCAAAAAGTGTCACCTTGCTTTTCAATGCTCGCATGATATAAGAGTAAAAACCAATACAAGATATAGGTGTTTTCTTGTTTACACGTACGTTGCGTAACTCGCTCTTCCTCTTAGTGTTGTTAGTACCATTTAAAGCAACCGCTGGCTTTCCCGACGATTTTTCTGACGTAACATGGATAGACCCGGATATTTCTGGTTGGTCTCAAACGGCGACCATCAGTGTGTCAGTGGAAGGATCGATATTGCGCATTAATGATACAAAGAAAGCCGTTTGGCCAGCTCGATTTCATACAATCTTACAAAATGATTGCTGTAACCGGTCTCTTTGGATTTTCATCAAATACCAAGGCAGATGGTATGCGACGACGTTTGAGTACATGAGATTTAATCAAGATATCAAACAGTCAGAGGCAGTTCGTGGTGGGCAAATTAAACGACTTCCCTTTTTCGGAAATGGCTTTGAGTGGGAGCCTGCTGATGGGGAAGTCTATGGTTTTATGACCAGCGGTATGGCGCGATTCAATCTTGACAACGTCAACGTTCGAGAACGATCGAATGTGTTCCTGTACAGATGGGGTGTGGGGCCAACTGATAATGTTGATTTTGAAGAAGTTCCGAGAAACTCGCACGGAGGAACCGGTGCTGAAGAAACTGAAACGACGGAGGAGCCTGCTCCAACGGCTGGATGTCAGAGACCAGAGCCTGAGCCGGTTTCCACCGAGAACAACCAACACACATACATTGGTACAGCCACGGGGCAGTTAGTCGTAAGTGGAGAAAGTAGTGGAGCAGCAGATTTTAATGACACAGTGCAAATTCTTCTGAACGATGACCGGTCAATGAGTTTTACAGTTTCCGATCAGACCTTGGATACGAGTCTTAGTCAGGATGGCACTTTTACAGGAAGTTTCTCTTTTGATATCGGTAATAGGGGCTTGTGCATCGTTTCAGTGAATGTTTCTGGAACCATCAGTGGTACCTCAGCCAGTGGTTCTGCCTCTGGACGAGATAGCTGTCTGGGTAATGATGCGGTTTTTAATGCTACCTTCAATGCAACAGCGGCCACGGAGCCTGACTTCATTGATCAACGGGTTCCGACCCAGCTGCCCGTTCCTCCTAAGTGCTCAGCGACCATTGGGCAACTACTGAATCTTCTTTTAGACGAAGGGGATTGAGGCTTTGCGCAATTAATCACAAGCTTGCAGCAAGAGAAAGGTTAGTTCGATGACTCCCTAATAAACTGATCAATGTCCTTGGTTATGGAGACTTGCTTGGCAAACCAAGGGTGTAAGTGAGTTACCATATCAATGTGTGATAGTTCATTGTATATCTTCTTTTTCGCCAGGCCGCCCTTTTGTTTGATTAGGTCATATAGCTTGTCAGTATTGTATTGTCCAACTTGCTCATCAGCAGCCGAATGCATTAATAGGAAGTTGGGCTCTGAACCATCGATGTAGTTAAGTGCATCCATTAGCGGGTACCGGTCTTCCGGTCCAAATACAGCTTTGGTGACTTCCCAATCTGGGATGAAGCTGTACGGCCCTGCAATGCCAATAACCCCTCTAATGTCCTCTGAAGATAAATCTTCGGCCTCTAAATGAGAGCTATCAGCGCTGAGCATTACTACGGTATGTGCACCAGCGGAATGGCCTGCTAAAAATACGTTGTCGGCCGAGCCGTTGTACTCAGAGATATTGTCCTTCACCCATCTTAAAGCCTTTGCAGTGTCAGACACAAAGCTTGGATACTTAGCTCTAGGATCTGGATACTTTAGGTAGTCGGAAACCACGACTGTATAGCCTAATCGAATAAACGCATCGGCCGCAAAGCGATATTGATCCTTGCGCCCATGACGCCAGCTACCACCGTGCACAAATAAGACTACCGGTTGGGCTTCATTGGAAGCAGAAGGGTAAATATCGAGTTTTTGCCATTCCTCTTCCCCGTATTGGACGTCGGTGATTACATCGTGTGGGTTAGCGAGTTTTATCGCTGTATTCAAAACCCACATGCTACGGTCTCGATCACTCATCATATAGAAAAGCATCAGAGCAAGTGTAATCAGGGTCAATAAAGTAATGGTTACGGCTTTCATCGTGGTTCTTTTCGTTATTAACAGTTAAATAGTGGTTGTTTGTTGTGCTCTTTGGCGCTGCATAAATGCCCTTCCAAGCCAAACAGCAATTGCGCACCAAGCAAGTCCTAGGAAGATGCTCACTCCTGCAACAGAGGCACCTCCTGCACCAAGAGCTTTTACAGCAGTATAGACCCAAGAACTAGAAGCGCTACCAGTTCGCAATACCGCCGTATCTATAAAATTCTTGGCTTTATATTTATCCTCTCTGCTGACCACTGAAAATAGCATCTCGCGCGCTGGCTTCATAATGGCATAGTCGCCCACTCTTCGAAATATTTCCATGCAGATCATAACCATCAATATTGGCATTGCTGCCATCAACCCGAAACCAATGGTAATTCCAAGAGGTACTGCTAACAAAGTAAGACTGAATCCAAAGTACTTAATAATTCTACTCGTTAAGAATAGTTGAAAGAAGAGTACTAGGCTGTTCGCAATCAGATCTATAAATGCGAACAGCTGAGTTCTTTCAGCAGGATTAGAGTAGGTCGCTTCAATTAACTCCGCTTGTCTTATCTGAACAAAAGTAATGCTTAAGGCATATAGAAGTACGAAGCAACAAATTCCGAGTAGGTAGCGTGATTTAAATATTGATGTCAGGCCACCAAATATCGACCCTGAAAGAGCCTTGTCCTCTACATTGTGGGCGTGTTTATGGTTGTCATATTCGTCGTTATTCCATTTAACAAACCACCTTATGAGAAAAACAGAAAGAGTAAGAATAGATGCTGAAATCAACAACAAAGGAGGCAACCCGATGGTACCAACGAGTGATACAGTTATTATCGGACCACAGATAGCACCAGCGGTACCGCCCGCGGCGATGAAAGCAAATAGTCTTTGAGTTTGCTCTCTGCTGAATACGTCGTTCATAAAACTCCAAAATAGAGAGACGATGAACATATTAAAGACGTTTACCCAAACAAAGAATGATTGGGTTACTAAGCGCGGACGGTCGGGAACGTCAAACAAGAAGTAAAACACGACAAGGTGCGAGGCGAAGAAAATCGTGCAGTAGCTTAAAAACTCTCTTGTTCTGAATCGCGTTGTAACCCAGCCAAAAACCGGTGTTAAAACAACAAGTGCTATGACAGTGGCTGAGTGTATCCATGGAATATTTACAACACCATTGGCTATGGCCATCTCGTCTCTTATTGGGCGGATAACATAATAGGAGCAAAGAATAAGAAAGAAGTAGGCGCAAGCCATTAGAAGCGCCGTGAATTCTTTTGGTCTTATATCGGTCAGCTTGGAAAAAATATTCATTTATCGATCATTTGTTAAGCAAAGCTGTTGGTTTCAGTAAAATTTACACTTTTTACTAAATAAAACGAACGTTCGTTCTATTTTATGTGTTAACCTTGGTCTATGAACAAGATAATAGACGTTAAGACTAATAATGCGTCGGAAAATTCAAGTATCAGTTTGAATTCCGTGCAGCTTAGCTCGTTTGCGTCGTTTCTTGAAAGTTTTCCTTTGCAAGGCGAACAGCTTTATCGAACGGTCTTTGATCGAAACGCTGAGATCATTCAAACACAGAAAGCTCGCTTTGCTATTGCTAATCTAGAAAAGATTTTGTCAGCGACGTTCGAGGTCTCTGCGGTTTCTGGCTTTGATCGTATGTCGCTACGAGACTTGTCTCGACAAACTGGTATGAGCATGGGGGCAATCTATTCCTGTATCAGCAAGAAGGAAGACATCGCGTTAATGATCGCTGACATCGTCAGGTTGAGCAGTGATTTGACTCATCAGCATGCTTCACAAGCCAGTTCATTGTGGGAGTCCTTTGAGCAGAGCATTAGATTCCATTTGTACGCAAGTACCTTGCTACAGCCATGGTACTTCTTTCTGTACTTCGAAACTCGAAGTTTGCCTCAACAGCAGCAAGAAGAATCTAAGCAAATCGAGCTTGATGGCATCAATAGCTTTGAGAGCCATATCAGAGCGGGCGTCGAAGCCGGTGAATTCCACACCGATAACGCGCGTATGGTGGCCAATGCGATTGTTGTTCTACTTGAGGATTGGTACCTCAAGCCATGGAAAACTAAATCACTTGCTATCAGTCGAGAAGGAAGATACGAACTTCAACTCGAGCAGATAGAAGACAAGATTAATAACTACAACCAGTCAATATTAGAACTGGTGAAAAAGCTGTTGGCTAAACCCTAGAGGTTGAATAGCCAACTCCATTTGATTTATCAACAAGAGATGTAAAGATGAATTACAAAGTACCGTTAAAAGACATTAAGTTTGTTTCTGAGCGCGTTCTTGATATGCCGACTCACTATACAAAGTTCACGAAAGGTCAGAACACCGATCCAGAGACATTGGAAGCGATTTTTGAAGAAGCCGCTAAGTTTTGTGAAAACGAGTTGCAACCCCTTAATAAGGTGGGTGACGAAGAGGGCTGTAAGTTCGAGAATGGCGAGGTAACGACACCAACTGGCTTTAAGGAAGCTTATCAGAGCTTTGTTGAGAACGGATGGCCTGCGCTAACAGGACCTGTTGAGTACGACGGTCAGGGTATGCCTGAGTCAGTTGGACTGGTAATGATGGAAATGATGATTGCCACCAATCACAGTTGGTCGATGTACCCAGGTCTAAGCTCTGGTGCGATTAAAACAATCTACACTCATGCTTCTCAAGAATTAAAAGACCGCTTCATGCCACCCATGGTTGCAGGTAACTGGACTGGCACCATGTGCTTGACTGAACCACATTGTGGATCGGACTTGGGTCTTTTGAAGACATACGCAGAGGAGACTGGTGAAGAGGGCGTCTACAACATCACAGGTAGCAAGATATTCATTTCTTCTGGTGAGCATGACATGGGTGACAATATCATCCATATCGTACTTGCTCGACTACCGGGAGCGCCCGAGGGTATTAAAGGTATTTCGCTGTTCTTGGTGCCTAAGTTTAACGTTAACGATGATGGCTCGCTGGGCGATCGAAACGGTGTGTCTTGTGGGTCTATCGAAGAAAAAATGGGTATCCACGGTAACTCGACTTGCGTTATGAATTTTGATGGCGCGAAAGGGTATTTGATCAGTGAGCCTCACAAAGGCATGCGAGCTATGTTCACTTTCATCAATGAATCAAGGCTTGGTGTTGCCATGCACGGTCAAGCGCACTCTGAAGTTTCGTTTCAGAAGGCCCTAGCCTACGCTAAGGATCGGATTCAGTTCAGAACTAATCCGCGTAAAGACGAGAGCAAAGCGGCTGACCCTATTATTGGTCACCCAGACGTTCGTCGTATGTTGTTAACGCAGAAGGCTTTCGCTGAAGGCGGCCGTATGTTGAACATGTTCTGTGGACAATTAGTTGATATCGAGCAATCTCCTGATTTCTCTGAAAAAGAGCACGAGCGTGCTGAGGCTTTGTTGGCCGTGTTGACTCCTATCGCCAAAGGCTTCTTGTCAGAAACCTCATTAGAGGCGACCAACTACGGCATTCAAGTTCTGGGTGGCCACGGTTTTGTTAAAGAGTGGGGCATGGAGCAAGAAGTACGTGATGCTCGAATCTCGCAACTTTATGAGGGAACGACTGGAATCCAAGGCTTAGACTTATTGGGTCGTAAGATTCTTGGAACACGTGGCAAAATAATGAAGCCTCTCGTCAAAGAAGTCGAAGCGTTCATTAAAGAAAACCGCCGTAACAAATTTGCAAAGCAGTTGAAGCCTTTCTTAGGTACGTGGGAGAGCTTAACAAGATCCATTGGCATGTCTGCCATGCGCAACGTAGATGAGGTCAATGCAGCCGCTGTTGACTACCTAATGATGGCCGGCTACGTGACAATCGCTTTCTTCTGGGCTAAAGCAGCTGTGGAAGCTGAGAAAGCAATCAGTGAAGGCGCTCCAGAGCCGGAGTTCTATAAAGCTAAGATTGCAACAGCCGATTTTTACTTCCAGCGCATTATGCCCAGAGTTTTAGCTCATGAAGCATCAATAAAGAACGGCGTTGATTCAATGATGGCTCTTGAAGAAGAACACTTTGTGTTTGTCTAATTTAAATTAGACGATCAGCTGTCATCAAAAAAGCCCGCGAAAGCGGGCTTTTTTTTGCCTTCATTAAAAGCATAAGGTCGGCAGAAGCTGATATCGCCAAGTTATCAGTCACAACGTCAATTAACGCCATGTTCGTTTACGAACTTTTGGAATAACGCCAATTTTTTGTGTAATTCAATTACATTTATATTTCGTTATCGTCTATATTTAGGAATATAGTTACATTTATTGAGAACTTTCATGACCAGAGTTTCAGTTTTTGCGATATATCTCCTCACGTTTTTGTTGCCTATTAGTGCCTTTGCTTCGGTTGACATGATTTCTCTTGAGCGAACTAAAGTACTTGGCTTTGAGCGTTATCATGAAGTTTCAGTGCGTTGCGAAGGAGATGAAAATTCTCGAGCTATGCGAAAGAAGATGCGTCACGGATCAAATTGGTGCTCGGTTGAGGTGGATGGATTCTGTAACAAGAATAAATTTTCCTTAGCTCGACAGATTTGCGCTCACGATCAGCAGAGTTACCTTGCCCTCAGCAGAGTTTCCTCTGATGATACTAGTTCGGTTAAAACCGTGAAGACTTCTGAGGAGCAAGCTAAAGAGAGACAAGAGAAGAAGACTGCTCTTATAAAAGAACAAATGTTGATTGAAGAGCAGCGAATTCAAATTGAACAAAGAAGACTTGAACTAGTTAGACAAGAGCTGAGTTTGCGTAAAAGTATAGTGGCCAGTGCCGATACGGGTGATTAGAATTTCGTTAGTAGCAATTTTGTCAGTAGCGCGGATAACGCAAAAGGCCGATCTAATAAGATCGGCCTTTTTTATATTATTCAGAAGCTTTAAATTGCCACTAACTTTCAACGAATGCTCTTTCAATGACGTACTCAGCAATCTCGCCACGGATCGTTTCCTTGAATCCTCGCTCGTCTAAGATCTCGCAAAAATCTTTAAGCATGGATGGTGATCCACAAATCATAAAGCGATCGTCTTCAACATTAATCGGAGGTAGCTCTAGAGCTTCCTGCATTTTTCCGGATGTCAGCGCATCAGTCAGTCTGCCTTGAGTGTGAAAGTCCTCACGAGTCACCGTGGGATAGTAGAACAGGTTGCCTTTCACCATTTCGCCGAAATATTCATTTTCTGGCAGTTCATTGATCACGTCTTGATAAGCGAGTTCCGATACTTCGCGCACACCATGGGTTAGGATAACTTTGTCGAACCTCTCGTAAACTTCAGGGTCTTTAATCACACTCATAAACGGAGCGAGGCCTGTACCCGTCGAAAGTAGATAGAGATGCTTTCCTGGTTTGAGCGCGTCCGCCAACAACGTGCCGGTAGGCTTGGTGCTCGTTAGAAGCTTGTCACCCGGCTTGATTTTTTGGAGTCGGGACGTGAGTGGCCCATCTTGAACCTTGATGCTGAAAAACTCCATGTGCTCTTCGTAGTTGGCGCTGGCAATGCTATAAGCACGCATCAAAGGCTTATCGTCTACCATCAAGCCGATCATGATGAACTGGCCGTTTTGGAATCTGAATCCAGGGTCGCGAGTGGTGGTAAAGCTAAACAATGTGTCGTTCCAGTGATGAACGGTTAGTACTTCTACTTCGCGAAATTTTGCTGCCATGACGGATTTCTCATCTACAAATTCTGTTGTCTTTCCGATTCCTACAAGCGGGAAGACCATTTTCAACAGGGCGCAAGATTATAGAGTTGGTGCGGCTTTGTCTATCCTTCTACCCAAAATTCTTAGAATACTTAGCTATATCTTATATAAGAATTTTTATAAGCAATTTTTATTAGAATTTTGCAGCTTATTAGCACTTGAATATCATTGATCGCCTGCCATACTTGGATATTATCAATCCTTTCACCGTCGCTGAATTCGTTATATTAGCTTCGGTTTTGTTCATAGCTATAGTTTCTAGAAAATGAGTAAATTTTCGCACTTAAATTCTTCAGGAGAAGCTCACATGGTCGATGTGAGTCAAAAGGATGAGACACATCGAGTTGCGGTCGCAGAGTCAACAGTGTTGATGAGTCATACCGTGTTGGACGCCCTCCACAACGATGGGCTGCCAAAAGGAGATTTGTTTGCCACTGCAAGAATAGCCGGCATTCAGGCTGCAAAAAGATGCTCAGACATGATTCCCTTGTGTCATCCATTGCCATTGACTAAGGTAGCGATCGACATTGCGGAACTTCGTCATTCCGAACTAAAGGGATTAGTGGTGACCGCAACTTGCAAGACTCAGGGGAAAACGGGCGTAGAAATGGAAGCGCTTACCGCGGCTGCCGTTGCCAGTCTCACAATCTATGATATGTGTAAGGCACTTGATAAAGGAATGACTATCACTGACACACGTTTGCTCTCTAAAAAGGGTGGAAAGTCTGGAAACTGGAGTAGGGAAAATGATTAAAGTGCTTTTTTTTGCAAGCCTAAGAGAAGCGGCTGGGGTTGATGAAATCTCCGTTGACGCTGAAGCAGTTTCGAATATTCGTGAGCTTGTTAAGGCTTTAGCGAAGCAGCTGCCATCGGAATTAGTAGAAGCCTTAGCCGACGAGTCGGCCATGGTGTCGGTTGATCATCGATACGCCGGCTGGGAGGCCGAACTGGAAGATGGCGCAGAAGTAGGCTTTTTGCCGCCGGTATCTGGAGGCTAGAGGATATTGTCAACTGTTCTGAAAAAAATTCGGATCCAGAGGCAGGATTTCGATGTGGGTGAGGAGTACTCAAATATTTCCAGAGCGTCTGCGCAGTGCGGTGCGGTGGTCACCTTTGTGGGGCTAGTCAGAGATATTTACGATGAAAAAGATTCTGGCGAGTCCGTACAAAACATTGAGCTTGAACATTATCCCGGAATGACAGAGTCGATTTGTACGCAAATTATCGAAGAAGCTCATCAATATTACCCATTCGATGCGGTCACGCTAATTCATCGAGTTGGAAAACTCGGGCCAAATGCACAAATTGTTTTCTTAGCCGTTGCCAGCCAGCACAGAGAGAACGCGTTTAATGCTGCTCAGTATATTATGGACTACTTAAAAACAAAGGCCACTTTCTGGAAAAGGGAAGTGGGTTCAAGAGGATCGCAGTGGTTAGGCGTTAAGGAAAAAGACGCCAAAGCCGTGCAGCGATGGCTCTCAATGAGAGAAAAAAATGAGCAGTAAAGTAAAAGAGTTTATCCCTTTAAATGTTGCCGTATTAACGGTCTCCGATACACGAACTAAAGAAACTGATACGTCGGGGCAATATCTGGTGGAACAGCTACGGTCCGCTGGCCATCAGGTTTGCTCGCGAGAGATTGTGATTGATGACGTTTATCGAATGCGCGCCTGCGTCTCACAATGGATTGCCGATGATGAAGTGCATGCCATTGTTACTACGGGCGGAACCGGTTTTACCGGCAGAGACTCAACCCCCGAGGCATTAAAACCTTTATTTGATAAAGACATAGATGGGTTCGGTGAGTTGTTTAGGCATCTTTCTTTAGCTGACATTGGTACATCAACCGTTCAATCGAGAGCCTTTGGAGGGATGTCTAATAAAACGGTTATTTTTTGTTTGCCGGGCTCTACCGGTGCCTGTCGCACGGCATGGGAAGGAATATTAAGTGAGCAATTAGACAGCCGGCACAAGCCCTGTAATTTCGTTTCTCACACTAATGCGGTCCGAGCCAACTAGACTCTATGTTACTCATTGACGTTGTTGCCAGTTTGCGTGAACTACCGAGGGGCCAAAAAGTCACTAGTGAGCGGAGTTTGAATGACGCTCTTGGTATGGTCATTGCCGAATCTGTCTGTTCTGATATTGAAGTGCCTCCGTGTGATAATTCGGCCATGGATGGGTATGCTTTGAACACAGGCTGCATTAGGCCTGACACACTTATATCATTATCGGATCGAATTGTTGCGGGTGATGGAGTCAAAAAGTTAGAAAGAAACACCGCGGCTAGAATTTTTACTGGGGCTCCTATACCGGTCGGAGCGAATGCTGTCGTCATTCAGGAGAATTGCGATATTGTTGAGGGTGCGCTGCAAATTAATACGGAGGTCAGGTCTGGCGATAACATTCGACCAGCAGGACAAGATATTAAGAAAGGCCAACAAGTCGTGCCGATAGGTAAGCGATTAACAGCGGTTGATATCGGGCTTATAGCGTCAGTGGGGCAAGCCAAGGTCACGGTTTTTGAACCCCTTAATGTGGCGATCCTATCTACAGGTGATGAGTTAGTCCGGGCAGGAGATACTTTAGAAGAGGGGCAAATATATAACTCAAATTTGCCTATGATTACGGCATTACTTAAAGAACTAAACTACAAGCCGATCGATATGGGGCCGGTTCCGGATGATTTTGACACAACATGTGAAATCATACGACAGGCTTCCATGCAAGCGGATGTCATTATCAGCTCAGGTGGGGTGTCCGTTGGCGAAGAAGACTACATCAAACCCGCTGTTGAAAGTTTAGGATCTCTGGATTTATGGAAAATTCAGATGAAGCCAGGCAAGCCGGTTGCATTAGGGCGAGTGGGTGATGCTCATTTTATTGGCCTTCCCGGAAATCCAGTGTCGTCATTTACTGTATTTCAGTTAATCGCAATCCCACTGCTGCAATCGCTACAAGGGGAGACTCAGCCGCGGGATATGGTCTCTTTTAAATTGCCCGCGCTGTTTTCTAAGAAGGTCACAACACGGGAAGAGTATATCCGTGTGAAATTAGCACATGATCCCAAACATGGCTTGAGTGTTGAGAGGTTTTCGAATTTAAGTAGCGGTGTTTTGACTTCCTTGTCATGGGCGGATGGTCTTGTTAAGCAACCCATCGATGAAGCCATTGAAATTGGCCAGCTCGTGGAGTTTCTTCCTATCCGGAGGGCTTTGTTGTGAGTGCGTCTGCTCTGATTGACAAGTTTGGCCGTAGAGTTACCTACTTAAGACTGTCTGTGACGGATCGATGCAACCTACGCTGTACATATTGCATGGCCGAAGACATGACATTTTTGCCGAAGTCTCGCGTACTCAGTATTGAGGAAATGGCCGAAGTTGGAGCTGCTTTCGTAGAGCTTGGAGTTCAGAAAATACGCCTAACTGGTGGAGAGCCTCTGGTAAGAAACGGCATCGTTGAGCTGGCCAGACAGTTGTCGAGTTTGGATGGATTAAGGGAGCTGGTGATGACCACTAATGGGGTTTTATTGCCCCAATATGCGCAGCCATTAAAAGATGCTGGCATCAAGCGCTTGAATATCAGTATTGATAGCTTGCGAGAAGATAGATTTCATAAGCTAACTCGATTTGGCAAACTGAATGATGTATTGGCTGGAATCGATTCAGCGATCAGTGCTGGTTATGAAAAAATCAAATTGAATGCGGTCATCTTGAAAGGAGTGAATGATGATGAGGTGATAGACCTCACGAATTTCGCCATTGATAAAGGGATTGATATTTCATTTATCGAAGAAATGCCTCTCGGCGAGATAGACAGCCATTTGAGAGTAAATACAGCCATAGATAATGGAACAATCAAAGCTCAATTATCCTCAGAGTTTGGTCTGTCGGAGGTTAATAAAAAAGACACCAACGCGGGGCCCTCTCGATATATGCAAGTCGATGGTGCGGTAACGAGAGTTGGGTTTATCTCTCCGATGAGTCATAACTTCTGCGATACTTGTAATCGAGTTCGTGTTACCACTGAAGGTCGGCTTTTACTGTGTTTGGGTAATGAGCATTCAGTAGATTTGCGTTCAGTTCTGCGTGACGATGCGGGCGATCTTAAATCAGCAATAACTCAAGCGATGGAAATAAAACCCCAAAAGCACGAATTCGATCCAAATGACATTACTATTTTGCGACACATGAGTGCGACCGGGGGGTAGATCATGATACCCGTCGTAAACGATCGTTACAGATACATTTTTTTCTATGCGGCCAAATCGGGTTGCTCGTCTCTGAGAAAATTGTACCTGATGCTTCATCACGATGAGCTAGAACAAGCTCAAAAAGATGAATTACGGCTTTATCATAACTTGAACGAAGTTTGTCCCTATGATGAAGAAGGGGACTATTCGGACTACTTCAAATACATCATTACTCGCAACCCATATTCTCGAATAGTAAGCGCGTTTCTAGATCAATATGTATACGCCTGTCAGGATGGAGTAAGAGAGATGTTGTCGGCTTGTTCAAATCCAGAACCCAATAATTTTATGGAGTTTTTACAGGCGCTAACGGAGATAACTGAAGATAAGCGAGATTCTCATTTTCAAAGCCAGTCTTATTTTCCATTTTGCCAGCATACCGTCACAGATCGGAACTGGAAGTATCGATGGTTGGGGATCAAACCGGAAGGTTCTATGGTAATTGACTATCATGGAGACATCAGTGGGTTTAACTTTCATATGCAGAGGATTTTTAAGCGAGTTTTCAAAAATGATCCAGACAAGTTAACCGGTGCGATGGAGTTGTTAAGCAAAATAGAGAAGCGAAATAGTCTGTTTTACTCTACCGATGATTATCCAGACGCCGCCAATATGAGTATCGAAGAATTAGATGAATTAGTCTTTGCACCCAAACCCCAAGATTTCTATCTTAACCCCGAAGTGGTCGAACTTATTGATGGCTTGTTTCACTGGGACTTCCTCAACTTTGGTTACAAAAAAGGCGAGATTCCCCACAAGAAGGCTTCCAAGGAAATCAATAATGTTCCGAAAGACTTTGATTGGGAAATGTACATCAGACTAAACCCAGATCTCCCGCAATCGGAGATATACAACGAACGAGGAGTAGTAAGACACTATTTGGAGTTTGGACGATATGAGGAATCCCCCCGCCCATATAAACTCTAATTTGCGCTCATTAATGCAGTGAATCATGAAGTCTTTTGACTCTGGAGCTTCCCTGATATTTAAATTACAAATAAATATGAAAAAACGTAACTAGGCCCCATATTCGAACGGTACCTAAATTACGTGGAAGTTAAGAAAGAGGAATTAGACTATGTCTATATATGAATTTTCAGCTACGAATATTCGTGGTGAAGAAGTCAGCCTTGAGCAGTTCAAGGGGAATGTTCTGTTAATTGTAAATACGGCGAGTAAGTGTGGATTTACCCCTCAATTTGAAGGGTTGGAAAATCTGCATAAAGAGTTGGAATCTAAAGGTCTCACGATCCTCGGCTTTCCGTGTAATCAATTTGGTTCCCAAGATCCTGGAGCGGATGGTGAGATTGAAGAGTTTTGCCAACTTAATTATGGGGTGTCGTTCCCAATGTTCTCAAAGATAGATGTTAATGGAGATAAGGCGCATCCATTATTCAACTACCTAAAGAGTGAAGCAAAGGGAGCGCTTGGGTCGACTTCCATTAAATGGAATTTCACAAAATTTTTGGTGAACCGAGAAGGTGAAGTGGTCAAAAGGTACGGTTCAGTAGACAAACCTGAGCACATTCAAAAAGATATCGAAAAGTTATTGTAGTAAAACATCCATGTTTTAACCAAGAGAAGCGAGAGTGTTAACTAACCCTCGCTTCTCAATGGCAAGATCGAATTTACACATCGATGAGCAGGATTTCCGCATCTTCCTCGGCGATGATCACTACTTCGGTTTGCTGGGTGATCTCTGCGGCATCGCCTTTACCTAATTTGATATCGCCAACCAGAATGATTCCCTCTGAAACTAATAAGTAGCCGTCTTTGTCTAGCTTCTGAGTGATTTCATTACCAGCGTCAATGTTCCCGGCGAAAATTTTGGCATCTGCATGAATAAAAAGTGGGGCTTTCTCATCACCTGATACCAGCAATGTGAGCTGATCGCTATTGGATTCGCTCGGAAATTCATGGCTGTCCCATCTGGGTTCAACACCAAGTTTGTTGGGCTCTATCCAAATCTGATAAAGGTTCGTGTCCACGTCTTCATGATTGTGCTCAGAATGGAAAATACCCGTTCCTGCGCTCATCACTTGCACGTCACCAGCCTCGGTACGTCCAGAGTTGCCGCGGCTGTCTTTATGCGAGATCGCGCCCTGTCGAACATAAGTGATGATCTCCATATCCCGGTGTGGGTGCGTATCAAAACCAGAATGAGGTTTGATGATATCGTCATTGATTACTCTCAATTTACCAAACCCCATTCTTTGCGGATCATGGTATTGACCAAAACTAAAATGATGCTTTGCGGCTAGCCATCCAAAGTTTGCTTGCCCCAATTGGTCGTAGAAAATTGGCTGAATCATGATGGTTTCCTCTTATAAGTTGGCAAGGTTAGTTTAGTGAGCGAGTTTTGCGATTGGCCCCGTGGCACCTCTAAGCTTGGCGTCGACCGAGAACTTACCAGCTCCCTGTAAAAATACCGTAACGCTCAGAGCAACAAGCAGGGCTGGAAACTCCCAACCTCCGCCTTGGTTACTGAACAACCAACCGTTGTTGATATGTACCCAGAGCGCACCGGCCATGATCGGAGTGGATAGCAGTGCGCTTAGCCTAGTGGCTAGTCCAATGACTAAAAATGTTCCCAACGATAGCTCACCTAATATAGTTAGGTAGGCAAGCAAAGCGGGTAGGCCTAAGCTTTGAAAAAAACCCACGGTTCCGGGAATTGTGAATACGAAAATTTTTAACAGAGCGTGTGCGATCAGAATGACACCAAAACTGAAACGTAGTAGTAGCTTAGCGAGGTCATCGTTAGTGTGTGAGTTGATAGACATTGAAGTTCTCCAGTGAGTTAATTGATGTTGATACTGTATATAAGTCCCTTATATTTGATAATATATTGTTTGATTAATTTATTAGTTCCAATTGGTTGTTAATATGAACTTGTCTAGAATCGAAATTTTTGCGGCGGTCGCGAGTAACGGCAGTTTTGTTGAGGCGGGTAGACAATTAGGTTTAACCGGAGCCGCTGTCAGTAAGCAGATACAAAACCTCGAGGATGAGCTGGGTCTTAAGTTGTTTACGCGAACTACTCGGCATGTCGCACTCACAGAGGAAGGCAGTTATTTTTATTCAACCGTCGGTCCAGCTATTGCAGACATTAAAGAAGCCGAGTTAAGTCTCAATGAGTTTAAAGAATGTCCAACCGGTCCAATAAAAGTAAATATACCCATGTCTTTTGGAAAACAGTACCTGACCAAACCAATAGCAAAGTTTGCTTCTAGCTATCCTGAGGTGGTCTTAAATGTGGATTTCGATGATCGTTGGGTAGATGTGATAGGAGAGGGTTATGATGTCGTCATTCGTATCGGTGTGCTCGAGGACTCGAGCCTCAGAGCGCGCAAGTTGGCGTCATGCCCGATATTACTTTGCGCTTCTCCAGAGTTCCTGGATAACTATGGCAGCGTATCAACTCCTGACCAGATATCCCTATTACCGGCGGTAACTTATTCTAGGCATGGACTGGGAGAGTCATGGCGTTATCAAAATGGTGAGTCAGTTGGCTCTGTGAGGCTGCACAGTGTGTTCTCATCTAATACCGCCGAGATGCAATTAGAGGCGTGTTTGGCTGGTGTTGGCTTGGCAGTATTGCCGGCGTTTAGTGTCGATAAACATTTGCGGTCAGGTGAGTTAGTTAATTTACTACCACAATTCCCAACAGCCCCCGAGCGAGGTATCTATGCCTTGTTTCCTGACTCACGGCAAAACAGTACCCGAGTACGACTATTTTTAGATGCGATTTCCGCTGCAAGCTCTGAATTTTCTTGGTGTTGATTTATTTGATAGCAAAGCTGAGCGCTTGCCCAATCTCGTCGCCTAGACAAAATACGGTGTGCCAGCAGCATGAAGATTGGTCGATTTGAGGCAGTAAGATCACATCGCCAGCACTCAGAATTCGCGAATGGCCTGCCATGACTAAATGCGAGATGAATTGCGGGCTTTCATTGATCAGGCTGATCAATAGGTCGTGATTAAATGAGGTTAACGACACTTCCAACCGTTCTGGGTCCGAAGCCAAAGTTGCTAATTCCGATTTCTGGGTGTCTGATAAGTGAGTTAGTTTGGGAACATCATGCTCAATAAAAAGCTGGATTTCATGGATTAACTCAGATTGAGGAAGCGCAAGCCAAAATGTTTTTCCGCTTACCTGAGCATAGACTACGCCAGCATGCCCTCGCTCCATATCGTGATGAAGATACGCGCCACCGCCTGGCGCATTAAAATACAAAATACGCTCGACGAAGGTTGGTGCCTTGATGCCCGTGACATCTGCAATTTGTCTTATCAATCTTTTATTGCTGCTGACCAATTTGGATTCTGGGAAGACCACTTCAGCAAGCTCTGCAGCAGCTAACTGTCGATCTGCATCCGCAGAGACATCCTCCTCTAAATCAACACCAAAGGAAAAACGAAAGCGTAGAGAGGCATCTTCCTCATAAAAGGACAGCCAAGACACCTTCATCCAAAGATCCTCTAGTACTATCTCCGGATGAATTTGCTGGTCGTACAGCAGCATATCTATCTCTTGATCATCTCCCTCATTGGACGCAGAGCCCAGTGGTAAGAACTGGCTTTCAATTCGCTCTTGATAGGGTGGTTGTGAGAACAGCTCCGTACAGTCTTGTCCCTCTAAAATTGCTGTAACGAGCAATTCAGTCTCTTCAATCTGCGACGCAAAACTTGGTATTTCTGGATTAATGGCATCACTGATAACAACCGGTTTACCTAACTGCCAATTTTCAATCGGGTCAGATTTCGAGGAACTTGTGTCGCTGATGGCGCCAAGATTAAAGCCGCGACGATACAAAGTTTGCATTGTTTCACACACAAAGTTAGATGAACCGGGTACTCTATCCTTAACAAAAAGTCTAATAAAATCAGGGTTGGCTTTATGAAGAATCGATTGATGAATCTCACTCTTTTCGAGTTGGATAGTGCGATAGTGTTGTCTGTATCAAAATTCGTAAGACTGGCGCGGGTAAAATACCATGCTGAGCTTAAACTCACAGACGCCGACATTATATTCCAAGTATACAAACTAGGAAAACAGACAGAAGACGCCCGTTTGCGTTTGCTGTTCTTGAAGATTCGCAGAGGAATTGCAAAACACCTAAAGTCAGTTGAAGGTCAAGCTCAGGTGAGTGCTAGGAGCACCTCTGGGGTACCTGCGGACAAACATGAGAGAATGTCTGCCTAAGTGAAACAAGCGATGAAATAGCTTGATCACAAAAAAATACTAAAGGGCACTTAGGTGCCCTTTTTATTTCTTAGACCAAAGGCGCATAAAAATTGGACAAAAGTTAAATAAAAATCTGGTAGGCTAAATTAGTGGTAGATTCATGGCTTGTGGGGGAGTGCATGAAAGTTAAACTAAGTGATATCCAGGTTGCTCACCTGAATGCTCAGTCCGTTATTGTTCTCACTCAATTTGTGAGACTTGCCAGAGTTCGTGAAGGTGCCGATTTGCGCCTTCAACATCCTAAGATCGTTAAGGCGGTGTTTGAGTACGCAAAGCGCACTGATAATCCGGATTTGATCGTGCTGTTTATGCGTTTTAAACGCCAGTTGAAGCTGTTTTTATACGATCATAAAGACGATGAGTCGTTTCCCGTTAAGCTTGTGGCAACAGATCATTGTTGATCATTTTCCGAAAAAAAGAGCGACTATGCCGCTCTTTTTTGGTCTATTTCTCGAACTATTACATGCTAGAGTAACTTGGACCGCCGCCGCCTTCTGGAGCAATCCAAACTATGTTCTGCGTTGGATCCTTGATGTCACAGGTCTTGCAGTGAATGCAGTTTTGCCCGTTAATTTGTAGAGCGGGTTTTCCTTCCTCTTCCTCAACGATCTCATAGACACCGGCTGGGCAATATCGCTGTTCCGGCGCGTCGAAGTCTTTAAGGTTTACCTCGATTGGGATAGAGACATCTTTGAGCGTCAAATGGCAAAAAATCTCTTCTTCATGATAAGTATTCGACAAAAAGACCGAAGAAGGCTTGTCAAAACTTAGCTTTCCATCCGGCTTGGGGTAATCGATTTTGTCGCACTCTGATGCTTTTTTCAGCTGAGCGTGATCTGGAGTATTGTCGCGCAATGTCGGTAATATGCCCCCTAAAATCTGATCGATGTAGTTGTATGTTCCACCCAACCAAGGACCGAATTTGTGCAGAGCAGGCCCAAAAGACCGCGACTTTTTGAGCTCTTTGCCCGCCCAAGAGCTTTTGAACGCTTCGTCGAATTGGCTCAGAGTCTCTCCTCCAGCACCCTCATTACTGAGGTGTTCGAACAGAGTCTCAGCGGCAACCATTCCCGACTTCATCGCAGTATGTGTGCCCTTGATTTTTGCGAAATTAAGCGTTCCGGCATCACAGCCAACTAACAATGCCCCGGGCATGCTCATCTTTCCGAGAGCGTTCCATCCGCCTTTGGTGATGGCGCGAGCACCGTAGCCGATACGCTTTCCACCTTCTAGCACCTTGGCGAATTGCGGGTGGTGTTTCATTCGTTGGAACTCATCAAAAGGAGAGATATGTGGATTGCTGTAATTCAAGTCGATAATGATACCCAGCGTCACCATGTTGTCTTTTAAGTGGTACAAGAAAGACCCACCAGTAGTGCCCTTAGATAATGGCCACCCAGAGCCATGCACTACCAAGCCTTCTTCATGGTTTTCTGGATTAACTTCCCAGAGTTCTTTGAAGCCGATACCGTAGTGTTGCGCATCAGCATCTTGATTCAGATCGAACCTCTCCATCAGTTCTTTACCCAATTGACCTCGACAGCCCTCTGCAAAGACTGTGTACTTGGCATGCAGCTCCATGCCAGGTTCAAAGTGAGCCTTGTGGCTACCATCGGGGTTTACTCCGTTGTTTGGTGTTGCCACACCTTTGACGCTGCCGTCTTCGTTGTACACTATCTCAGCGCCAGCGAAGCCTGGGTAAATCTCAATGCCGAGGGCTTCAGCTTGCTCGCCTAACCAGCGAACTACGTTCGAGAGACTAACAATGTAATTGCCGTCATTGTGCATTGACGGAGGAATCATGAAGCCCGGAAACTTAGTTGATCCAGTTTCGTTGAACATATGTAGTTCATCGCGTTTGACTGGTGTGCTCAACGGTGCGCCTCTGTCTTTCCAATCTGGAATGAGTTCGTCCAGAGCTCGAGGTTCGATGACGGCTCCGGACAAAATGTGGGCGCCCACCTCAGCGCTTTTTTCGAGCAGGCAGATAGTCAAATCGGAGCCCTTTTCATCAGCCAATTGTTTTAGCCTAATTGCTGTCGCCATACCGGCGGGTCCCCCGCCTACGATGACTACATCATATTCCATACTCTCTCGTTGAATGTCACTCATGGTGTCTCTCCGATTAATACCGTAACTGTGGCGTTATGCCTTCTTCGTAACGTTAGGTTACTAATTTTCTTGTCGTATTGCTTGTCGCATACGACGTTCAATTCTGTCTCTGGCTCGAACAATGTGACGCCGAACGGTCACTTCAGCCAGCTCTTGATCGCGTTGTTCTAACGCATACACGATCTGTCTGTGTTCAAGTAACGAATTCGAGGTGCTGGTGCTAACAAATTCATTTTGATATCGAAACATTTTAATTAGGTGATAGATTTGCCTTAAAAGAGCACTCTCGATCACCTTATTTTTTGCGCCACGAATTAATGTTTCGTGGAAAGCGTAGTCGCTCTCAGCCGGTATATAGGCGTTAGAGTTATCACGCATATGTTTACCCTGAGCATCAATTATTCTGTGTAGCTCGTCGATCTCGCTAGAGGTCATATTTCGGGCGGCTAAGGAAGCTGCCTTACTTTCCAAGGCCTCTCGAGTCTCATAGATTTCGAGTATCAGTTCCATGGTTAAAGTCACAACCCGCGCACCTTGTTGTGGCACATGGACTATCAAACTCATGCCCTCTAAGTTGCGAATCGCTTCTCTGAGGGGACCACGGCTGACATTCAAATCCTTGGCGAGTTTGGTCTCGCTTAGTTTGCTGCCTTGTTCGATCTCGCCTGAAATAATGGCGTCACGGAGTGTGCTCGTAATTTCCCCAGCAATGGTTCCGGTGCTGCCTTTCAGTAATTGCTCAGTATCTCTGCTCATTTTGCAAGGAATATAGATTAAATCTGGAAAATGTCAACATTTTGAGCTTTTCATTACATTTTTTCGACTTATTTGCTCGATAAATATAAAAAATGTCGACAATTATTGCGAGAAGCCTATTTTTGTCCTAAACTGCGCAAACTCGGAGAAGTGCCCTGATAGTTTGGCGCTCTGCCGACATAGAACACCTTTAACCTGGAGTAAGTAATGAAAGTTTTAGTTCCTGTAAAACGCGTGATCGATGCTTATGTAAGCATCCGCGTAAAGAGCGATGGTTCCGGCGTGGACACGGAAAACGTCAAGATGTCGCTGAACCCATTTTGCGAAATCGCTCTTGAGGAAGCCATCCGATTAAAAGAAGCGGGTACAGCTTCTGAGGTTGTTTTGGTAAGTGTTGGCTCTTCCGATATTGATACGGTTATCCGTTCTGGCCTAGCCATGGGCGCTGATCGCGCTATTCGAATTGATGCGGATAATGACGTTGAGCCACTGGCCATCGCCAAACTGCTTAAATACGTTGTTGAACAAGAGGAGGCGGGTTTAGTCATCACGGGTAAGCAGTCTATAGATGGTGACAATAACCAAACAGGACAGATGTTGTCCGCGCTTTTAGGTTGGCCTCAAGCTACTTTCGCTTCTGAGGTTGTTCTAGATGGCGATAACGCCAAGGTAACCAGGGAGATTGATGGTGGCCTTGAGACTGTTGCCATTCCACTTCCAGCGGTTGTCACAACTGACCTTCGCTTGAATGAACCAAGATACCCAACTTTGCCTAATATTATGAAAGCAAAGAAGAAGCCATTGGACGTGATCGCGTTGGCCGACACTGGTGTTGATACAGCCAAACGTGTAAATACGCTTAATGTTAGTCCACCAGAGGAGCGTTCAGCTGGTGTGATCGTCGGTTCTGTGGAAGAGCTGGTGGAAAAGTTAAAGAACGAAGCTAAAGTTATTTAAGTAGGAGAAAGAACATGACTAATTTAGTTATTGCTGAGCATAATAATGAATCGCTAGGCGCTGCTACTTTAAACACAGTAACAGCGGCTACTCAAATTGGTGGTGATATCCACGTATTGGTTGCGGGCAGCGGTGCCAGTGCGGTAGCCGAAGCGGCGGCCGCTGTACCGGGTGTCACAAAGGTTTTGTTGGCGGATGCCGAGCAGTACAAAGACGCAGTTTCTGTTGAACTATCGAGTTTGATCGTTGGTTTGGCCGGTGACTACACTCACATCATGGCCGCTTCAAGCACCACGGGCAAAGACCTGATGCCTCGCGTTGCAGCTTTGCTCGACGTATCTCAAGTCTCGGATATTATTGCCGTTGAATCAGCCGACACGTTTAAGCGACCTATTTATGCAGGTAACGCGATTGCGACGGTTCAAAGCTCCGATGCAACCAAAGTATTAACGGTTCGCCCAACGGGTTTCGATGCTTCCGCTGCTGAAGGTGGATCCGCCGAAGTGAGTAGCATTGATGCTGCAGATGCTGTGGGCACTACTGCTGTGGTCGGTAGAGAACTTACGGTTTCTGAGCGTCCAGATTTGGGCTCCGCTGATATTGTTGTTTCTGGTGGACGCGGAGTGGGTAGCGCAGAGAACTTTAAGATTATCGAGGCTCTGGCTGACAAACTTGGAGCGGCAGTAGGTGCATCTCGTGCAGCAGTCGACGCTGGCTATATGCCAAATGACTATCAAGTAGGCCAGACCGGTAAAGTGGTTGCCCCTAGTCTATATGTGGCTGTAGGTATTTCAGGCGCGATTCAACACCTTGCCGGTATGAAAGACAGTAAAGTGATCGTGGCCATCAATAAGGACGAGGAAGCGCCAATCTTCCAAGTATCGGATTACGGATTGGTCGCTGATCTGTTCGAAGCTGTTCCTGAGCTGGTAGAAGCTTTGTAATTCGATTACAGAAATAGTGAGTTCGACAAAGCCCTGTTGGTGTGAACGTCAGCAGGGCTTTTTCGTTTCTAGCCTATTCAAGGAAGAGCAGGGTTAGGGCGAGACATGGTGCAGCCACTCATTAACGTATGGATTGTAGCGACAACTGCCGTTATCAAGCGAAGAACGAAATTAAATTTGAAAAGACATTCGTCTAAACGATGATTGCTGATTGGCGTCTTATTTAGAGACTTTCAGTCAACCATCGCCATTGAACAAGATAATGACCGATCTCTGGTTTTGAGGAGTTGTAAGGTAATAGAATAGGGCGTAAGTCTTGTATAAGTATTATGAAATAAAATTACATAAGTTGTTGAAAAATATGGCCAATATTTCCTTGTTTAATGTCTCAGTCAGTCAATCATTCGTTATAATCGCTGCACTTTAGTGACCACATTGGCTTTCTGTTGGAAGCTGAGTTTAATTTTTACTTATTATTGGTAGGGGCTGTCGCCTAAGAGGAACTTATGACTCGTGAAGTTAGTCAACAATACCTAGTTAACTGGAACGAACGCCAACAATTGGCTGAGAAAATGATTCCATTACTTGGTTCACTATATCGAGGATCGAGCGTTGTTGTACGTGTGTTTGGTCAAAAGATTGTCAACTCATCGCCGATAGCGATTATCAAAGCACATTTGCATGGCCGTCTGATTGTGGGTCAAGCCTTGGATATGGCAAAGAGCTACAAGATGTTGCAATTGATAGAGCAAATGAACTTACGTCCATGCCGAATTGACTTAGGCAAATTGTGTCATGAGTATCTCGCTCAAGATGGCGATGAAGATATGCAGGCCTTCCTCGACCGGCGAATCGAAAGGTTATTGGGAGAACGTACAAGAGCTGACAATGAGTCACACGATGTCGTCCTCTATGGTTTTGGCCGTATCGGTCGATTGTTGGCAAGATTGCTTATTGATCGAACCGGTACCGGCGCCAAGCTTCGATTAAGAGGTGTGGTAGTTCGCGCCAAGGGTGATGTTAAGCAAGACCTAGAGAAGCGAGCCGAACTTTTACGTCGTGATTCAGTGCATGGCGAGTTTGATGGTTCAATCTTGGTTGATGCCGAGGCGCAGGCGATCATCGCCAATGGTAATTACATTCAATTCATATACGCTAGCAGCCCGAGCGAAATCGACTACACCAAGTACGGTATTAAGGATGCTCTAGTGGTTGACAATACAGGTATTTGGAAAGACGAAGCTGGGCTTGGTCAACATACATCTTGCCCAGGTGTTGCGAAAGCTATGTTGACTGCGCCTGCAAAAGGGGAGATCAAGAACATTGTTTATGGAATCAATGATGATTTGATTGAGGCTTCTGACTCTATTTTGTGTGCAGCATCATGCACCACGAATGCAATTGTTCCGCCGTTGAAAGTGATTAATGATAAGTTCGGAATTGAAAGCGGCCATGTTGAAACTATTCATTCATACACAAACGATCAAAACCTGATTGATAACTACCATAAAGCTGAGCGACGTGGCCGCAGCGCTCCTTTAAACATGGTTATTACATCAACTGGTGCAGCGAAAGCGGTAGCTAAAGTATTGCCAGAGCTCTCTGGTGTTTTAACAGGCAATGCTATTCGCGTCCCGACTCCAAACGTTTCAATGGCAGTGATGAACTTAAACTTGAGTGTGGATGTCACTGCAGAGGAGCTGAATGAAACCTTTAAGGAAATTTCATATCACTCTCCATTACAAGAGCAAATCGGTTTCACTTATTCCACTGAAGTGGTTTCATCAGATTTAGTGGGTTCCACACATGCTGGAGTTGTTGATGGCGGAGCGACCATCGCTGATGGTAAGCGTGTAGTCTTGTATGTTTGGTATGACAACGAGGCAGGTTATTCGAACCAAGTGATCCGTGTAATGCAAAAAGTCGTGGGTCTATCGCTAGACAGCTTGGCAAGTTAAACAGCGTCCAAGATCATCGCTGTATCTTTACAGGGGCCTTGAATTGACTTCAAGGCCCTTTTTTTGGTCTTCGAAGGATGAAATCCCAGCTAAATCTTTGCTCCATTTGAAATGAGTGGATACACTACGCGCGTTAAATTTTAGGCTCTGCTAACACATTGGTTTGCTAATTATGATTTCTACTTCCAATATTACTATGCAATTTGGCGACAAGCCGTTGTTTGAAAACATTTCAGTCAACTTTACTGATGGCAATCGATATGGCCTCATTGGTGCCAATGGCAGTGGAAAGTCGACGTTTATGAAGATCCTTCAAGGTGAGCTTGAGCCTTCCACTGGGAGTGTTTCCGTTACTCCAAATGAGCGAATTGGTAAACTGAATCAGGACCAGTTTGCTTACGAAGAATTCACCGTTATTGACACTGTCATAATGGGATACAAGGAGCTTTGGGATGTTAAAGTAGAGCGAGATCGAATCTATGCTTTGCCAGAAATGTCCGAAGAAGAGGGTATGCGCGTCGGCGATCTGGAGATGGAGTTTGCCGAAATGGACGGCTATACCGCGGAATCCAGAGCGGGTGAATTACTGATGTCAGTTGGTATTCCAATCGAACAGCATTTTGGTTTGATGAGCGAGGTTGCGCCAGGTTGGAAATTGCGAGTGTTGCTGGCGCAAGCCCTCTTTTCAGATCCGGATATATTGCTTCTCGACGAGCCTACCAATAACTTGGACATACATACTATTCGCTGGTTGGAAAAAGTTCTCCAAGAACGTCATAGCACCATGATCATCATCTCGCACGATCGTCACTTCCTCAATACGGTTTGTACTCATATGGCTGATCTAGACTATGGCGATATTAAGTTGTTTCCAGGCAACTATGATGAGTATATGACCGCAGCTGAAATGGCTCGAGATCGTATGGCCGCTGAGAATGCAAAAAAGAAAGCTCAAATTGCAGAGCTGCAAGCCTTTGTAAGCCGATTCAGTGCAAATGCATCGAAAGCAAAGCAAGCCACTTCGAGACAAAAGCAGCTGGATAAAATTAAGCTCGATGAGATGAAGCCGTCCAGTCGGGTGAATCCTTATATCCGGTTCAAGCAGGATAAAAAGCTCTACCGGAACGCACTAGAGGTTGAATCATTGACAAAGTCATATGACGAAACCTTGTACAAGCAAGCAACATTCAATATTGAAGTGGGTGAGCGCGTTGCTATTATTGGTCAGAACGGTGCCGGTAAAACAACCCTTTTGCGTAATTTGCTCGGCGAGATTGCGGCCGATTCGGGAGAAATCAAGTGGTCAGAAAACGTTGATATTGGCTATTATGCACAGGACCATGAGAGCGACTTTGAAACGGATTTAAGCGTGTATGATTGGATGTATCAGTGGCGAAAGGATGAAGAGGACGAGCAATTCGTCAGAGGGGTACTAGGTCAGATGTTGTTTTCTAAAAATGACATCAAGAAGCCCGTTAAAGTTCTCTCTGGTGGAGAAAAGGGGCGGATGCTTTTTGGTAAGATCATGATGCAACGACCCAATGTCATTGTGATGGATGAACCAACAAACCACCTAGATATGGAATCGATCGAGTCGTTAAACTTGGCCTTGGCGAATTACGAAGGAACGCTGATTTTTGTTAGCCATGACAGAGAATTTGTAAGTAGTTTGGCGACTCAGGTTTTCGAAATATTGCCCGAAAAAATTGAACATTTTGTCGGTTCCTATGATGAATACCTAAAGTACAAAGACGCGCAAGCTGCTTAGCAATGTCATCAATTGCGTAACTCGTCCGGTCCAAGCTCGTATGAAAGCGTTCGAAATCGGTAGAAAGAAAACGATTGTATTTTATTTGCACGGTTTACGCGGGCACGCCTTTGCGCAAGTTTCCGCTTTGCGACACATGGTCAAGAATCTCGGTGTCAGAATGGTGACGCTAGAGCTGCCGGGCCACGGTCGTGATTCCGTAACCGAGAAGTGCATGGTTCCTCATTACCGTGAGTTGGTCAATATGATCATCGACGAGATCAAAAACAGAACGGGAGATGCTGAGCAAGTGGTTTTGATGGGCTATTCGTTTGGCGGCGCGTTGATGACCTTAGTAGCGGCTGAACTCGAGAAAGATCGTCGTTTCAGAGCAAAGCTTGTGGGACTCATTGGAATTAGCACGGCATTCAGCGTTGGTCATAATGTTTCTCGCTGGCAGATAGCGTTGGTGGATGTTATTGCACCGCTGAGTCGCTTTTTACATATTCGCGCGCCCAGAGTTAGTCACCTGGTGACGATCAGGGAGATGAATGTCGAGCTCATCTCGCCAGATAAAAAAGTGCAGGAATCGATTCTGGCAGATCGCAAAGTCTACAAAGGCAGAATTCCTCTATATACCTCTGCTCAAGTATTTAAGGCTAGCAACGAAGCATGGGGAAAACTGAACTCATTGCGTGCTGATGTATTACTTTTGCATTCTCAGGATGATGCGATAGCGTTGGCGCCGAATAAAGACGAGTTGGCAGACAATGTTGTGTTGAAATTGTTTAAATCACTTCGTCACAACTGCATTGATGGCACTCTAAAGGAGGCCGTGGTTGCGCGGAGAGCGATAACGAATTTTGTGGCTGAAAAGTTGTAGTGTAATAAAGTGAATTTGGCTTAGCGCACCAGCTTACCCTCAGCAAATAAACTGATACAAAGAGGATCTATGAACGCTTCAGATATTAGGTGTGCTAATGATTTAGCCTTGTTTGAAAAGTTAAAGACGCACCGCGATGTAATCCGGGTCAATGAGCAGATTGCTCGTCATGAGGCTGAAGGGCCGAGCGGTATTCGCAGAAACTTGCTGGCGACGTCGGTCCGTTTAACTCCTTCCATGGCGCCAGATATTGCCAAGATGGCTGACGAGTGTATCGAGATGCTGGGCGTTAAGTTGCCGCTAGAGCTCTATGTTTACTCGAGTCCTCAATTCAATGCCGCGTGCTTTAAGCCAGAAAATGAACGTTTGTATGTGATGTTCTCCTCGAGTTTGTTGGAAGGTTTTACGTCGTCAGAACTAAAGTTTGTGATGGGGCACGAGTTGGGTCATCACGTTTATGACCATCATGCTATCCCTATCGGTTATCTATTAAGAGGGAACCAGCGACCAGATCCTCAGTTGGCTTTAGAGCTCTTTGCTTGGTCAAGGTATGCTGAAATTTCTGCTGACAGAGCGGGAGCGCATTGCGCACAAGACATGGATGCGGTGGCTCGGGCGCTATTCAAGCTGTCTTCAGGGCTCACCTCAAAGGTTATCGAATTCAGTTTGGATGATTTTGTTGCTCAAGTAGATGATATGGAGATGGGTGATCAAGAGCCCGGTCAAGGTGCTCCGCGATCGGACTGGTTCTCTACGCATCCTTTCAGCCCGCTGAGAGTTAAGGCTCTTAAGTTATTCGAAAGATCTGAATTGTATGCCGGTGAGGGTTCTAAAGCCGACCTGGAAGTGGGTGTCCAGTCTATTTTGAGTTTGATGGAGCCTAGTTATTTAGAGGCCAAGACAGACACGGCCGAGGCAATGCGACGACTGTTATTTGCTGGCTTAATAGCGGTAGCTGACGCCCACGATGGTATCAGTGCCGAAGAAGTCGAAGTGTTTTCAAAGTTCTTTGGCAAATACGCATTTAGTGAAAAGTTGCACATCGAAAAAATTAAAGAGACATTGGAGTACCGTGCACGAGAGGTCAAGGACAAGGCGTCAGCAACACAAGGCATGCAAGTTTTGCATGATATGTGTTTAATGGCCAAAGCTGATGGTGGAGTTGATTCGGCCGAGCGCATAGTTCTTGAGGATATCGCTTCATACATGGAAATTCCCTTCTCTTTTTTGGATCAAGCATTGGACTGTCCAGAGGAGCTCGATTAGCGTGTTGCTTAGATCAAAAAACAATATCTAAATTCAAAACGGTTATTTTTAGTTGCTGATTTAAATCCCTATACTCTTTAATCAGAAAGAAAGGCCATATTGGCCTTCACGGGAGTCAAATCATGAGTTTAGAGTTAGCAACCACAAATCTTACAGGGCGAGACGACTTTTCCTTTTCGGGTGAAGCCAATTTAGTTGAACTAAACGAAAGATTTCGTATGGCTAAACCAAGCGAGATTATGAAGTTCACTATTGAGCATGCGCAAAACCCGGTCATCTTTACTAACTTTAGACCGCTGGCCGTTGCATTTCTCCATTTAGTGACACAGCCCAAGCCAGATATTCCCGTGATATGGGTTGATCATGGTTTCAATACACCAGAAACGTACCGACATATTGAGAGAGTCGTAGAGCGATTGAATTTAAATCTTCAGGTGTACTCTCCGAAAATGTCTGCTGCTCATTACACGGCAGTGCATGGCCCAATTCCGCAAGTTGACACGCCTGAACATGATCGATTTTCTGAGATAGTTAAGCTGGAGCCCTTCAATCGAGCGATGTCTGAGATTAAGCCCGATGTATGGCTGAATGGGATTCGACATGATCAAAATGCGCATCGCAAAAACTTGAATGTATTTACCTTCGGTAGTCATCAAACTGTCAGAGTGGCTCCTATGTTTAACTTAACGGAGCTCGATGTGGAAGAGTATATTTTTGATAATGAACTCCCAGATAATAATGATTATTTTGATCCAACTAAGGTGGAAGAACACAGAGAGTGTGGATTGATGTTGCTAAAGTGATGAGCAAAACATATTTCGAGTTATCAAAAAGCGCCGATGTCTGGCGCTTTTTTTTGTGCTCAGCTTAATTGGTTTGTTTTTGATAGACTTGCCCAATGAACGGATTGAAGGAAATTTTATCAGCGCTTAATCGCCAAGAATTTGTCTCTGGAGCGAGTTTAGCGGCCGATCTGGGTATTAGTCGCGCTGCGGTACAGCAAAAAATGAAGCAATTGGTTGAGTCAGGCCTACCCGTAACAGCATCTCCGAAAGTTGGTTATCGCTTGGAGTCTGGAGTAAGTTTGCTTGAAGTCTCTAAAATTGAAGCCGGGCTGGTGCCAGCCGTAGTTCCCGCTATTGCGGGTATTCAACTAATGCAGTCTACAGCCTCTACTAACTCTGAGCTGTTGGTATCAGATATTCATCTGGGGCGAGCTAAAGTCTGTATGGCAGAGTTTCAGAGTGCGGGGCGCGGGCGAAGGGGGAATGAATGGGAGTCGGCCCCGTACAGAAATATCATGCTTTCAGTCAGCTGGGGGTTTGAGTCTTGGCCGCACAGTATCTCGGCATTGGGTCTCGCGATAGGATTGGTGGTTACGGAATATTTGAACAACGAGTATCAATTGGAGGCTAGGATTAAATGGCCGAATGATATTTTGATAGATGGATCGAAGCTGGCTGGGATACTGATTGACGTTTCAGGAGAAGCATCCGGAGCATGTCAGGTTGTGGTTGGGTTGGGCTTAAATGTGCATCAACCTAATTGGACAAAGGAACTCGAATATCCCTGGCTTGATTTGCACAGTTTGGGTCTCGAAGTCGATCGAAATGAATTGGCATCTGGCTTGATTTCGGTAATTACCGCATTACTAATGACGTACGCAGAAACCGGTTTCGCACCTATGGTAGACCGTTGGAACAAGCTGAGTAGCTACTCAGGATATCGAATAAAAGTATTTAATGATTCTCAATCAATTGAAGGCTTGATGTTAGGGGTTGATAAAAACGGTGGCTTGAAAGTGATGACTGACGATGGTGAACGCTTAATCGAAGATAGTAGTATGAGCGTTCGCAGGTTGGGCGATTCATGAATCTTTTGTTGGACTGTGGGAATACTCGCTTCAAATGGGCGATTGCCGACAATCGAGAGGTAGTCACGCGAGGGGTTGGTGAGTATGTTAAGGCGCTAGGCGTTTTAACAACCGCAGTTTCGGGAATGAGTATAGAGCGAGTCGCTGTCAGTTCAGTGGCTTCAGAGGAGCAATTAGACTCTGTGTTATCGATGTGTGAAGCTTTAAGTTTGCCGGCTGTGGCGGTTGCGAAGGTAAAGGATCGGGCGTGCGGAGTTAGAAATAACTACCAAAGCATAGAACAGTTAGGGGTTGATCGATGGGTGGCGGTTATCGGTGCAGCTGGTTTTCAACAAAAAAATCCCGTGATTGTGGTGGATGCTGGTACTGCGATTACGGTCGATTTTCTCTCGACTAACGCAAGTTATGAGGGGGGCGTTATTCTGCCTGGATTGGCTTTAATGCATGATAGTTTAGTTGGGCGCACTGCAGGAATCTTTTCGGAGCGCGTTGATGTGGGTTCAGTTTTTGGAAAGACTACTTCCGAATGTGTGAACGCCGGCGCTTTTTATGGAGCCGTGGGAGCGGTCGAGAAAGTCGTGGCTAAAATGCTGTCAGAAATGGATCCGGGTTCGGAACCCAAGATACTGGTGTGTGGAGGGGACGCTGAACATTTTAGAGGCTTGCTTAAGCCTGGTCTCGATGTATTATGGGCACCAGACCTAATTTTTATTGGCTTGCTCGCCATGTTGAATCAAGGGGAGTTTTCATGAATAAAATGGCGTGGGCCCTTTTGTTGTTGGCATTCGCAAATGTGGTTGTATTGCTTTGGCCTAGTCAGGCCAATGTGGCGCCTCATGTATATAATCAGCAAGAAGAATTGAATCCTCACTTTGTTCGACTTAACAAGGAAATCGAGGAGCGATTTTATCGACAATCAAATAAGCCGGTTGTTGTTGAAGAACAAGAGGAAGAGTTTGAGACACTTAGCCTTCCAGATAATATGTTTGTCTCAAATGTGGTGTGTTATCGCTTGGGGCCCTTTATGCATCAAGGTAGTTATGAGTTGGCTCAGGCGGTTCTATTTAATGCCGATGTTACCTATCAAAAAACAGTTCGCACGGCTCAGGAGTCAGATGTTATTAGGTTGTTTCTTGGGCCTTATCAATCGGCTGCCGAGGTCGCGGATGCGCGTGTTGAGCTTAAGCAGAAACGAATCCTTGATCACTTTTCACGAAAACTGGCGGATGACACGTACATAATATCGCTAGGTATTTACAGCTCTCAAGAAACAGCTGGATCAGCACTTAGGCTTTTTGAAGGCCAGCTCCAAGGAGTGCAAATGCAAAACGAAACCATTACCTTGCCTGACAGTTTTTGGTTGCATTTTGCGCTAGAGCCGACTTCCAGAAAGTTTGAGCAATTATCTGGTATCGATTGGGGAGAAAATTCTGTCAAATTAGGCCCCCATACCTGTCGAACATAGGGATTTATTTGATCTTAAAGAGGGAAAAATCCAGCGTTAATTTAAAGCGAAATATTTTCATAATTTTTTTTAAAGAACCGTTGTATTTGATTCAAAGTAGCCATACAATGCGCGACCTGAATGAGAGACAAGCCTGCATAGCTCAGTAGGTAGAGCAACTGACTTGTAATCAGTAGGTCGTTGGTTCGATTCCGACTGCAGGCTCCATTCATTTATTTATTGCTTGTATTTGCAACAATGCCCTGTTGGTGGGGTGGCCGAGTGGTTAAAGGCGACGGACTGTAAATCCGTTCTCATTGAGTACGCTGGTTCGAATCCAGCCCCCACCACCATTTATATGTGGCTGTGTAAACTGGGTATAGCGATAGTCGGCTGCACGCGGGTGTAGTTCAATGGTAGAACCTCAGCCTTCCAAGCTGATGATGTGGGTTCGATTCCCATCACCCGCTCCAAGCAGCTCGCGTTTCGAAGGTGGGTCTTTGAACACACTGTTTGCTTAGATGCATTGTGGTGCTTTAAGTTTTCAAGGTGTCGGAATGTTTTGCGCCTACATAGCTCAGTCGGTAGAGCACTTTCTTGGTAAGGAAGAGGTCACCGGTTCAATTCCGGTTGTAGGCACCATGCAATAGACGAAGAGTTGATGGTCTCTCAAATGAGTGAATTATCGAATTGTACAAAGTGCATTCGAGTAGCCGCAGGTGCGTATGTGTCTGTGGCATTAATGGTTTCGTGTACGTGTGCGACCTAATTGTTTGTCTCACAAGTTTGCGATCAAGCGCGGTCGATCTGCTTATGTGCGGATTGATAAAACGCAAAATGATTACCGGCTGGGCGGTGTGCGTCTCGAGGCAGAGATAGTCTCCTAGTTCGGTATCGTGTTTAGTTGGTAATTATTTAACGAAAGATAGATAGGTTAATACTATGTCTAAGGAAAAATTTGAAAGAACCAAACCGCACGTCAACGTCGGTACGATTGGCCACGTTGACCACGGTAAAACTACTTTGACTGCGGCAATCACAAAAGTATTGTCAGACACATACGGCGGTGAAGCGGTAGATTTCGCAAACATCGATAACGCTCCAGAAGAGCGTGAGCGTGGTATTACAATTTCAACTGCGCACGTTGAGTACGAAACAGAAAACCGTCACTACGCTCACGTTGACTGCCCAGGTCACGCGGACTACGTAAAGAACATGATTACGGGTGCAGCTCAAATGGACGGCGCTATCCTAGTGTGTTCAGCGGCTGACGGCCCAATGCCACAAACTCGTGAGCACATCCTTCTTGCTCGCCAAGTAGGTGTGCCTTACATCGTTGTGTTCCTAAACAAAGCGGACATGGTTGATGATGAAGAGTTGCTAGAGTTGGTTGAAATGGAAGTTCGTGAGTTGCTAGACAGCTACGAATTCCCAGGCGACGACACACCAATCGTTATTGGTTCTGCACTTAAAGCACTAGAAGGCGATGCTCAATACGTTGAGAAGATCGTTGAGCTAGGCAAAGTATTGGATGACTACATCCCTGAGCCAGAGCGTGCGATTGACGGTGCATTCATTATGCCAGTAGAGGACGTATTCTCTATCTCAGGTCGTGGAACAGTAGCAACGGGTCGTGTAGAGCGCGGCATCATCACAGTTGGTGAAGAAGTTGAGATTGTTGGTATCAAAGAAACCACAGCGACGACGGTAACAGGTGTTGAGATGTTCCGTAAGCTTCTAGACGAAGGTCGTGCGGGTGACAACGTGGGCATTCTTCTACGTGGTACTAAGCGTGATGAGATCGAGCGTGGTCAAGTATTGGCTAAGCCAGGTTCAATCACTCCACACACTAAGTTCGAAGCTGAAGTCTATGTACTAAGCAAGGAAGAGGGTGGTCGTCATACTCCTTTCTTCAAAGGCTATCGTCCACAGTTCTACTTCCGTACAACGGACGTGACAGGTGCTTGCGAATTGCCAGAAGGCGTTGAAATGGTAATGCCTGGTGACAACATCAAAATGCAAGTTGAGTTGATTGCTCCAATCGCAATGGAAGAAGGTCTTCGTTTTGCGATTCGTGAAGGCGGCCGTACTGTTGGTGCGGGTGTTGTTGCGAAAATCAACGACTAAGTAAAAGTCAAAAATCTGCTCGTGTTTTACCGAGCAGATTCTTTTTACTTTTCGGCTAAAGCATCTCTGGGGTAATAGTCAGAGATGTTGATTTAGCCAAGCAATGAAATAGTTTAAAAGCCTGAATTTAGGGCTAGATAAACTCGGTGGGTTAATGTATATTGGCCCACCTTTTGCGTTTATGTCTTGTTGCACCTTTTAAATGTGTTGCAAGTTGTTGAAAAGAAACAGTTTTAGTTTAGGCCAGTAGCTCAATTGGCAGAGCGACGGTCTCCAAAACCGTAGGTTGGGGGTTCGATTCCCTCCTGGCCTGCCACTAAACATCAATGTGTTTCGCTTCAATGCAGCAGTGTTCCCTGTTCCGCGATGGGGTGTTGGCAATAGTAGGCAATTACAGTTAGCGAAAAATGGCTAGGTCTATATCGTCTTGCTGTTTGTGGCGTTTGCAAGCCCTAAAATGATTGTCGTCTTTTAATAAGCAAGCTATTAACGAAATTCCAGGTTGACCCTGATATGAACAATATAATTAAAATCGGTGCTGCTTTGGCGGTATTGTTCGCCGGTATTTATGGCTATTACACTCTTGAGGTTTCGCCTCTAGTGAAGTTTGCTGTATTGCTTGTTTCTATTCTGGTTGCTACAGGAGTTGCGGCGATTTCCGATTCGGGGCGAGCTCTTATTGAATTTTCAAAAGGGTCGCAGATAGAGCTTCGTAAGATGGTTTGGCCAACTAGACAAGAGACGGTCCAGACGACCATGATCGTAATGGTGATGGTGGTGATTGTAGCTCTATTCCTTTGGGTGATAGATATCGCTGTATTTGAGGTTATTTATGACCTTCTGTTGGGTGTTGACAGCTAAGGCTTTGGCGTTGGCAATTAATAATCCATCCAGTATTGATGTCGCTCTAGTTCGATAACGAAAAAGTCATAAGGTGCAAAATGTCAGAAAACCCTACAATTGATCAAATGGTCACTGAAGCGGAATCTTCTTCCGACAAGCCTGAAATGCAGTGGTTTGTAGTTCAAGCCTTCTCTAACTATGAGAAGCGTGTGCAATTGGCTTTAAAAGAAAGTATTGAACGCCACGGTATGCAAGACTACTTTGGTGACATTTTGGTGCCAACCGAAGAAGTGGTTGAGATGCGCTCAGGTCAAAAGCGGACTAGTGAGCGAAAGTTCTTCCCCGGCTACGTATTAGTTCAAATGATTATGAATGATGATACTTGGCATCTAGTGAAGAGTACCCCGCGGGTTTCTGGTTTTATTGGTGGTAAAGCATCAGATCCGACACCATTAACCGATCGCGAAGCGCGGGCAATCTTACAGCAAGTGCAAGATGGGAGTGACCAGCCAAAGCACAAGTTTTCGTTCGAGCCTGGCGAGCTGGTGCGCGTTACCGAAGGTCCGTTTGCTGACTTTAACGGCACCGTTGAAGATGTGAACTACGAAAAATCTAAGCTGCGTGTTGCAGTTTCGATTTTTGGGCGATCAACTCCAGTAGAGCTGGATTTTGGCCAGGTTGAGAAAGGTTAATCGAATCTTCTGTTTAAAACCTAGGTAAAAACAATTAATCGTTGTTTTTAGTAAAGAATTGATCCCTTGGCTTGCTAGGGAGCAGGGTGTGTGTAAGAATCGCGCGCCTCGCGAAAGCGGGCAAACAAATTTAACCGGGGAGTCTCGCGACGTTTGTACCCAACAGGGGGCTGCAATTAGGTGGCTCTGGAGTAAAAAATGGCTAAGAAAGTCGACGCTTTAATTAAGCTTCAAGTGCCCGCGGGTGGCGCAAACCCGAGTCCGCCGGTTGGTCCTGCATTGGGTCAGCATGGTGTAAATATCATGGAATTCTGTAAAGCGTTCAACGCGGCTACTCAGGAAATGGAAAAAGGTCTTCCTGTTCCAGTGGTTATTACTGTTTATTCGGACAAGAGCTTCACATACATCATGAAGACTCCTCCGGCATCAGTGCTGTTGAAGAAGGCTGCTGGAATTCAAAAAGGTTCAGGTGTTCCTCATACCGATAAAGTAGGTAAGGTAACTCGAGCTCAGCTTGAAGAAATTGCACAAACAAAGATGGCCGATTTGAATGCTTATGATTTGGATGCGGCGGTAAAGATCATCGCCGGTTCAGCTCGTAGCATGGGCATCGAAACCGAGTAAGCGGGGTATTAGTCATGGCAAAATTAAATAAGCGTATGCAGGCTGTCACTGAAAAAGTAGACGCCGACAAGTTCTATCCCTTGGAAGAAGTATTCGCTTTGGCAAAAGAAACTGCCTCAGCAAAATTTGATGAAAGCGTCGATGTGGCGATCAATCTTGGTGTTGATGCGCGTAAATCAGACCAAGCTGTTCGTGGCGCGACGGTGCTTCCAAAGGGTACTGGTAAGACTGTCCGAGTAGCGGTATTTACCGATGGCGATAATGTTGCAAAAGCCGAAGAAGCCGGTGCTGATATTGTTGGCATGGATGATCTTGCTGCCAAAGTTAAAGGCGGAGACATCGATTTCGATATGGTGATTGCAAGTCCAGACGCAATGCGCGTTGTGGGCCAGCTTGGCCAAATCTTAGGTCCAAGAGGAATGATGCCAAACCCTAAGACTGGGACGGTATCAGCAGACGTAGCGACGGCTGTAAGAAATGCCAAAGCGGGTCAAGTGCAATTCCGTATCGATAAGGCCGGAATCATTCACTCGACTATCGGTAAGGCATCTTTCAGCGCTGATGATTTGCACGAAAACTTTATGGCTCTAATGACCGCGTTGCACAAAGCAAAACCAGCGGCCGCTAAGGGTCAGTACTTTAAACGAGTATCTGTTTCTACAACCATGGGAACAGGTATTCGCGTTGATCGTCAAACTCTTCCTCAGTTTTAATCTGAGGTCGATAAGGCGGTTGACACATGGGTGTTCATCGGGGCAACTCGATGAACGTGTCAAAGACCGTAGGTGTTTTTATTCACAGGTGTTTGTGAGTTTAAAACTTAATTTCCTGCGTAGATGGTTCCCAGACAAGTTTTGTATTTTTGCTCGTAAGGGTGGGTTTGTAAAACTGATTAGGGTGCCAAAACTGGAGGTAGCTCTGATATGAGCCTAAATCTTGATCAAAAGAAACAGGTCGTTGAAGACGTCTCTGCCGTAGTCGGTAATGCACAGGCTACCGTTATTGCTGAGTATCGCGGTCTAACCGTAGAGGAAATGAAAGCTCTACGTCGCGAAGCTCACGACAATAACGTTTACGTACGTGTTGTTAAAAACACATTGTTACGTCGTGCCGTGCAAGACACCGATCACGCATGCTTGGATGAGCACTTGGTTGGTCCTTTGGCTTTCGCTGCGTCTGAAGACCCAGTGGCAGTTGCCAAAATCCTGAACAAGTACGCAAAAGAGTATGACGCTCTAGAAATCAAAGGCGGTTCTATGAACGGCGCTTTGCTTAACGAGAGCGAAATCAAAGCACTAGCACAACTTCCGAGCCGCGATGAGCTGTTGGCGAAACTTATGGGCACTATGCAAGCGCCTGTTGCTAAGTTCGTTCAAACGCTTAACGAGGTACCAACGAAGTTTGTACGTGGTTTGGCTGCAGTACGAGACGCCAAAGAAGCCTAATTGGTTTCAGGCGATCCGTTTCAACCAGTTTTTACATTTTATTTTGGCCTAACGGCCTACTGAGGTTTTACAAATGAGTAAACAAGATATCTTAGATGCAATTGCATCAATGTCAGTTCTAGAGCTTTCTGAGCTTATTACTGAAATGGAAGACAAATTCGGCGTTTCTGCGGCTGCGGCTGCCGTTGCTGTTGCTCCTGCTGCTGGTGGCGAAGCTGCTGCAGCTGAAGAGAAAGACGAGTTTGACGTTGTTCTTGCTGGCTTTGGCGACAACAAAGTTGCTGTTATTAAAGCAGTTCGTGGCGCAACAGGTCTTGGCTTGAAAGAAGCTAAAGAAATGGTAGAAGGCGCTCCAGCTACTTTGAAAGAAGCGGTTGCAAAAGCAGAAGCTGAAGAGCTTAAGAAAACTCTAGAAGAAGCTGGTGCTTCTGTAGAGTTGAAGTAAGAGATTGCTGTCTCTTGCTGTTGGGTCAGCCTCGGCGCTTTGCCGAAAGCTGGCTCAGCTAGTCTCGGAAAAACCCGAGGCTTAAGCGGAAAAGTACCAAGGCTGATCGGCATTTGTCGGTCGGCCTTAGTCCGCTTCTGAATGAGGAAAAAGTAATTCTCTTTCAGTCTACTTTAACCACAGTGAATTCCAGAGTGTTTGTTGCGGAAAGTCTTAATAACAAAGCATCCGAACAAGCTCTCTTAAGCTTGTAAAAAACGAGGTTATCCATGGGCTACTCTTTTACCGAAAAGAAGCGAATACGTAAGAGTTTTTCTAAGCGTCCCGAAGGCGTTCTACCGATTCCTTACTTGTTAGAGACTCAACTAGAGTCGTATCGTAAATTTTTACAAGCTGATGCTGATCCCGATGGTCGGCCTGAGCTAGGGCTACAGGCGGCTTTTAAGTCAGTATTCCCAATTGAAAGTTTTAACGGTAGCGCTGCTCTTGAGTTTGTTAGCTATCGACTGGGTGTTCCAGCATTTGATGTTCGTGAGTGTCAACAGCGTGGATTGATCTACTCGGCTCCTTTACGCGTTAAAATGCGCTTGGTGATTTACAACAAAGAAGAAGGTAAGTCGACTGGCGCCAAGACTGTTAAGGAAGTAAAAGAGCAAGAGGTCTATCTTGGTGATATGCCTTTGATGACCGACAACGGGACATTCGTAATCAACGGCACAGAACGTGTTGTGGTTGCGCAGCTACACAGATCACCTGGTGTGTTCTTTGACCACGATCGTGGTAAGACTCATTCATCAGGTAAGCTTTTGTTCTCCTCTCGAATTATTCCATACCGTGGCTCGTGGTTGGATTTTGAATTCGATCCAAAGGATTTGCTATTTATCCGTATTGACCGTCGCCGTAAATTGGCGGCCACGATTCTTTTGCGTGCCTTGGGTTACACAACTCAAGAAATCCTTGAGATGTTTTTCCAAAATGACACGTTCAATGTTAGCGCCAAAGAGATTACCTTGGATCTCGTTCCATCGCGTTTACGTGGTGAGCAGTTAGCGTTCGACGTTACTACCGGCAAGAAAAAGGCCGACGTTATTGTCGAAGCAGGTCGTCGCATTACAGCACGACATATTCGCCAGATGGAAGAAGCCAAGTTGACTTCTATCTCTGTTCCTAATGAATTCTTCATTGGTCGAACATTGGCGAAAGATATCGCAGATACAGAGACGGGTGAGCTGATTGCTGAGGCTAACCAAGTTGTTACTGAGGAGCTCATCCAAAGCTTAGTAGAAAACAAGGTCAAGAAGGTCGAAGTTATCTACACTAACGACCTTGATGAGGGTCCTTACGTATCTGAAACCTTGCGAATTGATCCAACTAATAGCGAGCTTGAAGCTCAGGTTGAGATCTATCGTATGATGCGCCCAGGTGAGCCGCCAACAAAAGAGGCAGCTCAAGGCTTGTTTGCGAATATGTTCTTCAACGCAGACCGTTACGATCTTTCTACGGTAGGTAGAATGAAATTCAATCGCCGATTGAACAGAGAGTCGGACACCGGCGAAGGTGTATTAAGTAAAGAGGACATCATTGATGTAATGAAGACGCTTATCGATTTGAAGAACGGTAAGGGCGACATTGATGATATTGATAACCTAGGCAACCGTCGAGTTAGATCAGTGGGCGAGTTGGTTGAAAACCAGTTCCGTGTTGGTCTTGTTCGTGTAGAGCGCGCTGTTCGAGAGCGTTTGACGTTGGCAGAAGCAGAAGGTTTAACGCCTCAAGACTTGATTAACGCGAAACCAGTTTCTGCGGTAGTAAAAGAATTCTTCGGTTCTTCGCAGTTATCTCAGTTTATGGATCAAACTAACCCATTGTCAGAGGTGACACACAAACGTCGTGTCTCGGCCTTAGGCCCAGGTGGTTTGACGCGTGAACGTGCGGGCTTTGAGGTTCGCGACGTACACCCAACTCACTACGGTCGTGTTTGTCCAATTGAAACACCTGAGGGGCCAAACATTGGTTTGATCAACTCACTGGCTGTGTTTGCTAGAACTAATGACTACGGTTTCCTAGAAACTCCGTATGTAAAAGTAGAAAACGGTAAAGTCACTGAAGAAGTTGCGTATCTTTCAGCAATTGAAGAGCGCAAGTTCGTGATCGCACAGGCTAATGCCGAAGTTGATTCAAAAGGCAACTTGACCGACGAGTTGGTTAACTGCCGACATCAAAATGAATTTTCGCTTGCGACTCCACAACAAGTTGAGTTCATTGATGTTGCACCATCGCAAATCGTATCCGTAGCGGCTTCATTGATTCCGTTCTTGGAACACGATGATGCGAACCGCGCATTGATGGGATCAAACATGCAACGTCAAGCGGTACCAACCATCCGAAGTGAGAAACCACTCGTAGGTACGGGTATGGAACGCACGGTAGCGGTTGATTCAGGCGTGGCACTGACATCAAAACGTGGCGGTAAAGTCGAATCGGTAGATGCGGCACGCATCGTTGTGCGTGTGCACGAAGATGAAGTCAGTGATGGTGACTCTGGTGTTGATATTTATAACCTAACGAAATACACGCGTTCAAATCAGAATACCAACATTAACCAACGTCCGTTGGTTAAAGCGGGTGACACCATTGAACGTGGTGACGTGTTAGCAGACGGTCCTTCGACAGACATGGGTGAGCTTGCTCTGGGTCGAAACGTCTTAATGGCTTTCATGCCTTGGAATGGCTACAACTTTGAGGACTCGATTCTAATTTCTGAGAACCTCGTAAAAGAGGACGTTTACACCACCATTCACATCGAAGAGCTAACCTGTGTGGCTCGAGATACTAAGTTGGGCTCTGAAGAAGTTACTCGAGATATCCCAAATGTTGGTGAGCATGCTCTTGGGCGCTTGGATGAAGCTGGCATTGTTTATGTTGGTGCTGAAGTCAAAGGTGGCGACATCTTAGTAGGTAAAGTTACTCCTAAAGGTGAAACTCAGCTTACTCCTGAAGAGAAGTTGTTGAGAGCCATTTTCGGTGAAAAAGCATCAGACGTAAAAGATACATCCCTACGAGTACCGTCATCTATGAAAGGTACTGTTATCGATGTGCAAGTGTTTACGCGCGACGGTGTTGAAAAGGATACTCGTGCACTGGCAAATGAGGAATCTGAGCTCGCTAGCATCCGAAAAGATCTGAACGAACAGTTCAGAATCGTTGAGGAAGATACGTATTCTCGTATCGCTAATTTGCTTAAGAACAAAGAAGTAGTCCGAGCGCCAGGCCTCAAGAAAGGTCAAAAGGTCACTGAGTCTTACTTGGAAGAAACTGAGCGAACTAAGTGGTTTGAAATTAGTTTGACCAACGCGGACGCCGCGGACAAGCTTGAGCAATTGCAGGAAAGCTTAGAACAGCAACGCAAGTACTTCGACGACCTTTTCGACGAGAAGCGCGGCAAGTTAGAAGCTGGCGATGATTTGGCTCCTGGCGTGCTGAAAATGGTTAAGGTGTTCGTAGCGGTTAAACGTCGTCTACAACCTGGTGACAAAATGGCGGGTCGTCACGGAAACAAAGGGGTTATCTCCAAAATTGTTCCTGTTGAAGATATGCCGTTTATGGAAGATGGAACGACAGTGGATATCGTGTTGAATCCATTGGGCGTACCGTCACGTATGAATGTCGGCCAGGTTTTGGAAACTCACCTTGGTTGGGCTGCAGCTGGCTTGGGTAAGAAGATCGACGAAATGCTTCGTAAGCAGAAATCAGCTGAAGAAGTCCGTGAATTCTTAGGAAAGGTTTACAACACCAGTGGTAAATCAGAAGACCTAGCGTCATTCAGCGACGACGAAGTCATTGAAATGGCAGGTAACCTAAGAAAAGGCGTGCCAATGGCGACGCCAGTATTTGATGGTGCCGCTGAAAAAGAAATCAAAGGCATGTTAGAACTCGCCGATTTGCCAACATCTGGCCAAACAACCTTGTTTGACGGACGTACTGGCGAGCAGTTCGACAGACCTGTTACCGTGGGTTACATGTATATCTTGAAATTGAATCACTTGATCGATGACAAGATGCACGCCCGTTCAACAGGTCCATACAGTTTGATTACGCAACAGCCATTGGGCGGTAAAGCTCAATTTGGTGGACAGCGTTTTGGTGAGATGGAGGTTTGGGCACTTGAAGCTTATGGTGCAGCCTACACCTTGCAAGAAATGTTAACGGTTAAGTCCGATGACGTGAGCGGTCGTACGAAAATGTACGAAAACATTGTTAAGGGTAACTACCAAGTTGAAGCAAGTATGCCTGAGTCATTCAACGTACTTGTAAAAGAAATTCGTTCATTGGGCCTCAATATTGAGCTCCAAGAAGACGAAGTTGAATAGTTACCGTTACCTGAAAAGATTTGAGGAATAGACAATGCAAGATTTATTAAATCTACTTAAACAGCCTGGCAAGGTATCGGATGACTTCGACTCAATTCGAGTTAGTATCGCTTCGCCAGAGAAAATTCGCTCATGGTCTTTCGGTGAGGTTAAGAAGCCGGAAACCATCAACTATCGTACATTTAAGCCTGAACGTGACGGTTTGTTCTGTGCCAAGCTATTTGGCCCTATCTCAGATTACGAATGTCTCTGTGGTAAGTACAAGCGTCTAAAGCACCGTGGCGTGATTTGTGAAAAGTGTGGTGTTGAAGTCACACTAGCAAAAGTTCGCCGTGAGCGCATGGGACATATCGATTTGGCCTGTCCGGTCGCACACATTTGGTTTTTGAAGTCACTGCCATCACGCTTAGGTTTGATGCTAGACATGACGGTTCGTGAAATCGAACGAGTATTGTACTTTGAAGCCTACATTGTGATTGATCCAGGCATGACGCCATTGGAAGCAAAAACACTGATGACCGAAGAAGCTTACCTTGATGCTGTTGAGGCTCATGGTGACGAATTCAAAGCGGGCATGGGTGCCGAGGCAGTTAAGGAACTACTGGGTGATGTCAATATTGCTAAGGAAGTAGACCGTCTTCGCGACGAATTGAGTGCGACTTCTTCAGAAACCAAGATAAAGAACATCACTAAGCGTCTTAAGGTTTTGGAAGCTTTCCAAAGCTCAGGTAATGATCCTCGCTGGATGATTATGGAAGTCCTACCGGTACTTCCACCTGACTTGCGTCCTCTTGTTGCATTGGACGGTGGACGATTTGCCACTTCCGATTTGAACGATTTATATCGTCGCGTAATCAATAGAAATAATCGCCTACGTCGACTATTGGATTTGAATGCGCCTGACATCATCGTGCGTAACGAGAAGCGTATGCTACAAGAGTCAGTGGACGCATTGTTGGATAACGGGCGTCGCGGCAAAGCGATTACCGGAGCGAATAAGCGCCAACTGAAATCACTCGCTGACATGATCAAAGGTAAGCAGGGTCGTTTCAGACAGAACCTTCTTGGAAAGCGTGTTGACTACTCTGGTCGTTCGGTGATCGTAGTAGGACCAACCTTGAAACTGCATCAATGTGGTCTTCCAAAGAAAATGGGTTTGGAGCTCTTCAAGCCATTTATCTTTAATAAGTTAGAGCTTCGTGGTCTAGCAACGACTATTAAGCAAGCTAAAAAGTTGGTTGAAGCTGAAACACCTGAAGTATGGGATATCCTCGAAGAGGTTATTCGCGAGCACCCAATCATGCTAAACCGCGCTCCAACACTACACAGATTGGGCATCCAAGCGTTTGAACCTGTGCTGGTCGAAGGTAAAGCTATCCAACTGCATCCGTTGGTTTGTACTCCATACAATGCGGACTTTGATGGCGACCAAATGGCGGTCCACGTACCACTTTCAATTGAAGCCCAATTGGAAGCGCGTACATTGATGATGTCAACCAACAATATTCTGTCGCCTGCTAACGGCGAGCCGATTATTGTTCCGTCACAGGATATCGTTTTGGGTCTGTATTACATGACTCGAGAGAAGATCAATGTTGAAGGCGAAGGTAAACATTTTGCTGACGTTCAAGAGGTTCGCCGTGCTTATGACGCAGGCCAAATCTCTTTGCACGCCAAAATCCACGTGCGAATTGACGAAGTTGTGATTGACGACGAGACAGGCTCGAGAACACCGACTAACACAAAGTATGAAACCACCACGGGTCGTGCTTTGTTGTCAGAAATTCTGCCAGCGGGCATGCCGTTTTCTGCGATCAACCAGAAGATGAAGAAGAAGACTATCTCAGAAACAATCAACTTGTGTTACCGCAATGTTGGCATGAAAGAGACGGTAATCTTCGCTGACCAATTAATGTACACGGGTTTCCGTAATGCGGCTTTGGCCGGTATTTCGATTGGTGTTGATGACATGGTTGTACCAGCCGAGAAACATGAAATCGTTGACGAAGCTGAGGCTGAAGTTAAGCATATTCAAGAGCAATTCTCCGGTGGTCTTCTGACTGACGGCGAGCGTTACAACAAAGTTGTCGACATCTGGACTCGTACTTCAGAGAACATCGCCAACAAAATGATGGAAAACCTTGGTTCCGATACGGTTGTTGATGCCGAAGGTAAGGATCAAGAACAGGAATCATTTAACTCGATCTACATGATGGCGGACTCCGGCGCTCGTGGTTCACACGCTCAGATTCGTCAGCTTTCAGGTATGCGTGGTCTGATGGCAAAGCCGGATGGTTCAATTATCGAAACTCCGATTACAGCCAACTTCCGCGAAGGTTTGAACGTATCTCACTACTTTATTTCGACTCACGGAGCGCGTAAAGGTCTGGCAGATACGGCTTTGAAGACAGCAAACTCAGGTTACTTAACACGTCGTCTAGTCGACGTATGTCAAGACTTGGTTGTTACTGAGGAAGATTGCGGTACCGAAAACGGCGTGCTACGAAAGGCCTTCGTACAAGGTGGTGACGTTGTAATTCCATTGCGTGACCGTGTTTTGGGTCGTACTGTTGTTAAGGATGTGTACTCAAATATCGATGATTCAGTTGTAGTTCCTGCTGGGGAAATGATCGATGAGAAGTACTTTGAAGCGATTGAAGCAAACAATATCGACGAAGTCTTTGTTCGCTCACCGGTTACCTGTGATACACGCTACGGAATCTGTTCAAGTTGTTATGGACGCGATCTAGCGCGAGGTCACATTGTTAATCGTGGCGAAGCTGTTGGTGTTATTGCGGCTCAATCCATCGGTGAGCCAGGTACACAGCTAACCATGCGTACGTTCCACATTGGTGGTGCGGCGACAGCGGGTGCCTCTGTATCCAACATTGAAGTTAAGAACTCAGGTTCAGTAAAACTCGAGAACTTACGTTCTGTTGTTAACTCAGATAAAAAACAGGTTGTTGTTGCACGTTCTGGTGAACTTATTGTTCAAGACCAAAACGGATCTGACCGAGAGCGTTATAAGCTACCTTACGGTGCAATTTTGCAAGTAAACGACGGTGATGAAGTTGCCGCGGGGCAGATCGTTGCAAATTGGGATCCGCATACGCACCCAATCATTACTGAAGTAGAAGGTAAGGTTAAGTTCTCTGAAATGACCGAAGGCCTAACGGTTAACAAACAAACTGACGAGCTAACAGGCGTTACCTCTTACGTTGTCATTGACCCGGCTGAACGTCGTGGTTCTGCACGAGACCTAAAACCAGCGATTGAGTTGGTAGACGGCAAAGGTAAGCCATTGACACTAGCCGGAACCGACGTACCAGCAAGGTACACATTAATGGCCGGTGCGATTGTTACTGTAGATGACGGTCAAAAGGTCGGTGTTGGTGATGTGTTGGCGAGCATTCCTCAGGAGTCTTCTAAAAACCGTGACATTACTGGTGGTCTACCGCGTGTTGCTGAGCTATTCGAAGCCAGAAAGCCAAAAGATGCAGCGATCATGGCCACAGCCTCAGGTGTTGTTAGCTTCGGTAAAGAAACCAAGGGCAAGCAACGTCTCGTCATCACTGACTCAAATGGTGAGTCAGTCGAGACACTGATTCTCAAAGGCAGAACCATCAACGTGTTTGAGGGTGAGTCAGTTGAGAAAGGCGAGGTCGTAGTTGACGGTGCAGCAGTAGCAGAAGATATTCTTGCTCTGAAGGGTAAGGAAGCGCTGACTGACTATATTGTTGATGAGGTACAAGAGGTTTATCGTCTCCAAGGTGTAACCATCAACGACAAGCACATCGAAGTTATTGTGCGTCAAATGCTACGTAAGGTGAAAATTGTCGATCCGGGTCAAACTAAGTTATTGCCAGGAGAGCAAATCGAACGTACTCGTTTCTTAGAAGAGAATGAGAAAGCGGAAGCTAATGATATTGTTCCAGCTAAGGCTGAGCCGGTCTTGCTTGGTATCACCAAGGCTTCACTAACCACTGAATCGTTTATCTCAGCGGCTTCGTTCCAAGAAACAACGCGAGTTCTTACTGAGGCTTCTATTGCCGGTAAGGTTGATAGCTTACGTGGTCTGAAAGAGAACGTGGTGGTGGGTCGATTGATTCCTGCTGGTACGGGTCTTGCCTATCATGAGGAGCGCGTGCGTAAGCGTCGTGAGTCAGAAGCTAAGAAAGCGGAACTTGAGGCTTTGATGACTCAAGAAACAGCAGATGCAGCGGCTGCTTTTGATGCCTATGAAGACACTCCTGAAGACGAGATAATGGCAGCCTTGGCTTCAACTAGCCAAGAGCAGGCAAGCTCTGAATAAGAGTTAACCTTCTTGAAGAGAGCCCCCATGAGAGTAATCTCTGGGGGCTTTTTTTATGTCCAATGGCTATTTCTTAAAGCTGATACCGTTTCTTAGGTCTTATGCTCTTATTATTACGTTCTCTAAGGACCCGGAGAGTAAATTGAATTGATGCGGGTGTGAATCATGAGCCAGCTTCAATATGGATTGAATTCAGCTCTGATAGACTGTTTGTATGAACACAACACGGGATCCACACTATGAACTACCAACGCACGCCTGACTCTGCATTTGAGAATTTGCCGGACTATCCTTTCGAGCCAAACTACATCGAAGTGGGTTCAAAGACTGCATTACGCATGCACTATGTGGATGTTGGCCCCAAGAATGGAACACCGGTCTTACTTTTACATGGAGAGCCATCATGGAGCTTTCTCTATCGCAAAATGATTCCTGGTCTCGTTGAGGCGGGGCATCGTGTGCTGGCCCCAGATTTGATTGGATTTGGTAAGTCGGACAAGCCGACTAATCGAGAGGACTACACTTACCAGTCGCATTTAGACTGGCTTCAGGAGTGGTACGATAAAGTAGAGATCAGCGATGTGGTTCTATTTTGTCAGGACTGGGGTGGCTTGCTAGGTCTACGACTGGTAACAGCTAATACCGATCGGTTCGCGGGTGTCATAACGGCCAATACATTTCTACCAACTGGAGATGCTGAACCCAGCGAAGCTTTCTTGAACTGGCGAGAGTTTTCCCAATCCGTACCCGAATTTCCGGTAGGGAAAATTCTACAGGGAGCTACCGTGTCTGAATTAAGTGATGAGGTGGTGAGTGCCTATGATGCGCCGTATCAAGACGAGGAGTCTAAAGCGGGCGCTAGACAATTTCCCACTCTGGTACCCATTACTCCTGATAATCCCGCGTCACAAGATAACAGAGAGGCATGGAAGGTCCTTGCTGCCTTTGATAAACCATTTTTAACGGCATTTAGTGATCAGGATCCAGTCACGGCCGGAGGTGATAAGTTTTTTCAGAAAATGGTGCCGGGTTGCCAAGGACAAAATCATGTGACCATTAAAGATGGTGGTCATTTTTTGCAAGAAGATAAGGGTGAGGAACTATCAGAGGTTGTTGTTCAGTTCATAAGGAGCAATAATCTTTAGAAAACACACAGGTATCGCGATATGAGCACTAGAAAGTATGATCTTTTAGTTTTGGGGGCTACGGGTTTTACCGGCAAGTGGGTCGCTAAACACCTCTTTGATCAATATTCTGCTAAAGAATTGAGCTGGGCCTTGGCTGGACGGAATGAGGAAAAGCTGCAGAGCGTCCGTGAGTTTATAGGAGATTCAAAAGCGACTATCGATTTTGTGATAGCGGATAGTTCTGACGAAGCCTCTTTGAGAGCAATGGTGAAACAAACTCGTGTTGTGATCACTACCGTGGGGCCATATGCTTATTACGGCTCCTTGCTGGTTAAGCTTTGCGCTGAGGAAGGTACTCATTACGTTGATTTGACTGGCGAAGTTCCCTGGATGAGAGAAATGATAGATGCTCATCATGTGACGGCGGAAAAATCAGGGGCCATGATTGTGCATAGCTGTGGCTTTGACTCAATCCCGTCTGATATTGGTACCTTCTTTATTCAGCGTGAAGCTAATACTCGTTTTGGTGAGCCACTAAAAAATGTTCGGTTTTCGCTGACCAAAGCCAAAGGTGGTATCAGCGGTGGCACTTTTGCCAGTATGATCAACATCATCAAGCAGGCAGTGAAAGACAAGCGCGTCAGAAAGGTATTATTTAATCCATATTCGCTTAATCCTGACCCAAGCTTCAAAGGCCCGGATAAGGCCGATCAGCAGGGTGTTCAATATTCAAAAGAGTTAGGCAAGTGGACCGCCCCCTTTATGATGGCGGGCATTAATACACGTATCGTTAGGCGGTCGAATGCGTTGATGGATTTCGCATACGGAGAAAAGTTCAGTTATACCGAGACGATGCCCACCGGTGCTGGTGCGTCTGGGTATATTGCCGCTAAGGGGATTTCATCGGCCATTAAGTCCATTGCTTTCATGAGTATTACGGCCGTTGGTCGATCGGTTTTGGGTGTGTTTTTACCCTCACAGGGAAAAGGCCCGAAAATTGATCCAGCCAATCCTGGGTTCTACGATATTCAGTTTAATGGTGAAACAGCCAAAGGGCAGTGCCTTACAGCGCGAGTGCAGGGTGATTCTGATCCGGGATACGGTTCCACATCCAAAATGCTTGCCGAAGCGGGAGTGTGTTTGGCCTTGGATAAGCTTGATGTTCAGGGTGGATTTTGGACCCCAGCTTCAGCAATGGGAAGCCCACTGCTTGAAAGGCTTCAAGACAAGGCCGGATTGACCTTCGATATTGTCGAATAACGATCTATGAAGGACAATCGTCGATCCATTCCGAGATCTAAAGAGAATGATTATTCAAACGACATAATCAGCAAAAGGAGAGCTTTTGTCGAAGATGCCTGTAATTCAAAGCTGGACCATGTCTCTAAATCCAGTTTTGATATGGGTATTCTCAAAGGAAACATTGAGAACCCAATCGGTGTGGCACAAGTGCCACTTGGTATTGCCGGCCCGCTGAAAGTTAATGGCGAGCATGCCAAGGGAGAATTCTATGTGCCGATGGCAACTACAGAAGGAACATTATTAGCCAGCTATAGTCGTGGTATGCGCCTTCTTTACGAGGCAGGTGGGGTAACCACAACCGTAGTCGAGCGCTATATGCAAAGAGCGCCTGTTTTTCATTTTGAAAACGCCAAACAAGCCAGAGAGTTTGGTCTGTGGATTGACGACAACATGGATGACATTAAGGCCGTGGCCCAAAGCACTACTAAAGTGGGAGAGCTGTCTCATATTGAGCAGTACGGCGTATCAAGAATGAGGTTCCTCAGATTTAACTACGCTACTGGAGATGCCGCTGGACAAAACATGTGCGGCAAGGCAACTTATGCGGCGTGTTTGTGGATTCGCGAGAACCACGATTTGAAACCCCGGTTTACGCTTTCAGGAGCGATCGATACAGACAAAAAGCACTCTCAAATCAACACCCTGCATTCCAGAGGAGCCAGGGTGGTTGCGGAAGCCACAATACCTAATGCATTGCTTGAATCAATGATGCACGTATCCTCCGAGACCTTGGTGCAGGCACGGCAGGTCTCGAACGTCGGTGGTATGTTAGCAGGCACCAGTAATAACGGCCTACATGCTGCCAATGGTTTGGCAGCCTTATTTATTGCCACCGGACAGGATGTTGCAAACATAGCCGAATCTCAATCGGGAATAGTCTACGTTGATATTAATGCGCAAGGAGACCTGTATTGGTCAATTACCCTCCCATCACTGATAGTGGCGACCTACGGCGGGGGGACTGGTCTAGCAACGCAACGTGAGTGTCTTGAGCTATTGAATTGCTATGGCAGTGGTAAGGTAAACAAATTAGCGGAAATCTGTGCAGCTACCGTGTTGGCTGGAGAGTTGTCACTCGCATCCGCTGTATTGGCTGGAGACTGGGTAGACAGTCACGATCGTTTGGGGCGTAATCGGCCTTAAACAATACCGAGGTTTTATCTCGACGCGATTCCTCATGCGGTCGATCATCCATTGTAGCGTTTCTCGAGCTCACGCATTTCCATTTGGTCAAAGCCCGCCATCAGCCGTGCGGAGACATTAAATGGTCCTCTCAATTCTCCGTGCATGTGTTTCTCTATCAGTTCCAGAAATGTAGTTCTTGGTTCCAAACCACGAATACGGCAGTGATGAAAAAACCAGCGAGAACCGATATCGACATGCCCAATTTCGTCTTCATAGATCACTTTGAGTATATCGACGGCGGTTTGGTCACCAACCCGTTCTAATCGCTGTATCATTCCAGGCGTGACATCTAGGCCTCTGGCTTCAAGCACTCTAGGCACCAACGCCATTCTTGCGACAATATCGTCTTGGGTTTTAACAGCCATGTCCCAAAGCCCGTTATGAGCAGGCAAATCACCGTACTCGCAGCCATGATCATTAAGGTATTTTCTAATCATAGAAAAGTGTCGAGCTTCGTCATCGGCGACACTCAGCCAATCTTTGTAATACGCTTCTGGCTGCTCACGAAATCGGTAGGCGGCATCAAGAGCGAGGTTGATGGCATTAAACTCAATATGTGCAATCGCATGCATCAAAATATTACGGCCTTGCTGAGTGCTAATGCCCCTGCGCTTTAGGTCTCTAGGTGGAACTAGCTCCAGGAGGTGCGGATACCCCGGAAGCGTAATCTTGTTAACTGCCTTGCTAACTGGGATATTGGAACGGTCAAAGCGTTTTACCAGTTCATGTGTCATGGAACATTTTTCCGACGCATCACGACAAAGAATTATCTTCTCGATCTCGGAAAACATGAGTTTATACTTTTTGTGCTGCAGTACAGCGAGGTAAGTGATTTAAGTCTGCATAAAGATCAATATTAGAAAAGCCATGCGCACTCAAAAGCGCTCTCACAGCCTCGGCTTGGTCATAACCGTGCTCCAGAACGACCCAGCCGCCGCTAGTTAGATATCGAGGGCTCTGACTAATAATCAATTCGAGGTCTTTCATCCCGTCTGAGCCTGAGACCAAGGCATTGAGGGGTTCGAATCTAAGATCCCCTTGGTTTAGATGAGGGTCTTCCGGGTGTACATAGGGAGGGTTGCTTAGAATTACGTCGAATCGATGCGAATTGATCTCGCAGAACCAGTCACTGACAACAAAAGATACGTTTTCAACTTGATTAGACCTTGCGTTGGCTTTGGCTACTTCTAGCGCCAGTTCTGAGCTATCGGTCGCTATCACCTCAGATTGTGGCCGCTCTTTGGCGACACTAAGTGCGATTGCACCACTTCCAGTGCCTAAATCTAATACGGTTTGAGAGTGATCTTTACCAATGCGTGAAAGCGCTTGTTCAACCAATATTTCAGTGTCGCCTCTAGGGATTAATACATGATCGTTAACTCGTAGTTTCAGAGTCCAGAATTCCCTATAACCCAAAAGGTATGCTACTGGGATTCCCTCGGCTCGCTTTTGGACCAAGTCTTGGAATGCCAATGTATGCTCAACAGTGGCGGCCTGATCTCCATAAGAAATCAACCAAGCCAAAGACTTATCTACAACGTGCTGCAGTAAATACTCGGCATCGATCCGAGGTGTCTCGCTACAGTGATAAAGGGTTTTAGAGGCATCATCTAGTAAGCCTCGATAGCTCAGCATCGCCCTTAGTCTTCGCCTAACTCAGCCAAAAGATTGGCTTGATGCTCCGTGGTCAGAGGGTCTATGACTTCGGCTAGCCCTCCTGTCATGACTGCATCGAGTTTGTAAAGGGTAAGATTGATGCGGTGGTCAGTGACTCGACCTTGAGGGTAGTTATAAGTGCGAATGCGCTCAGAGCGATCCCCGCTACCTACTAAACTCTTTCTGGTTTCTGCTTGTTCTGCCGCTTGTGCTTGTCTCTCGGCGTCCAAGATTTTTGCTTTCAGCATGGACATGGCCCGAGCTTTGTTTTTGTGCTGAGAGCGTTCGTCTTGGCATTCGACGACCGTACCGGTAGGTAGGTGGGTTAGTCGCACCGCCGAATCCGTTTTGTTTACGTGCTGTCCGCCGGATCCTGAGGCACGATAAGTGTCGATTCTTAGGTCACTTGGATTGATCTCCATATCATCATCAATATCGTCTGCTTCAGGTAAAATAGCGACAGTACATGCAGAGGTATGAACGCGGCCTTGAGTTTCAGTTTCAGGAACTCGTTGGACACGATGCGCGCCCGATTCGAATTTCATCTTTGAGTAAGCGCCGTGACCTTCAATGCGGGAAATAATCTCTTTATACCCCCCGTGCTCGCCGGGATTAGAACTTAATATTTCTACTCGCCATTTTTGTGATTCAGCATAAAGCGAATACATTTTGAACAAGTCGCCTGAAAATATTGCGGCTTCATCGCCACCTGTGCCGGCTCGAATCTCTAAGAAAATGTTGTTGTCGTCATTCGGGTCCTTCGGCAGCAGTAATTTCTGCAGCTCATTCAAAAGGACTTCCTGGCGATCCTTAATCTCTGACAACTCATCATGCGCCATCTTGCGCATTTCTTTGTCATCTTCTTCGAGCATCAGCTGCGCAGTCTCGGCGTCACCCTCGAGTTCCCGATACTCTGTAAAGTTCTCGATAATTGGGCCGATTTCTGATAATTCGATGCTCATTTTTCTGAATCGATTTTGGTCTGCCATGGTTTCGGGATCAGATAGCAGAGCGTTCAGTTCTTCTTGACGATCAACAAGCCCTTCTAATTTGAAGCGGATAGAGTCTTTCATGGGCGGGAATAATTATTTTGTGTCTAAACCAAATAACTCTCTTGCAGCCACGAGCAAATCTTCGTCATGTCTTTGTCTGAGTGATTCGGTAGGGTGATGCATAAATTTCTGTGACAGCGCATGCGCAAAAAGTTCCAAAACTTCAGCAGGATCATCACCAGCCATCAAACGGCGACGAGCGGTACTGAGCTCGATATCTTTAATTTGCTGTGTCCTGTCTCTCAGTTCTCTAAGCGTGGGAACAGAAGCCAGAGACCGATACCATTGCATGAACTCAGCGGTTCGGTCGGTAACGATTTTCTCTGCTTCTTTGGCGGCTTGTTTTCGGGATTCGATATTTTCAGTGATTACGGCCTTCAAGTCGTCTACCGTGTACAAAAATACATTTTTGAGGTCATTAACCTCCGGCTCCACATCGCGAGGAATGGCAAGATCAACCACGAACATCGGGCGATTCTTACGCAGCTTAAGCGCGCTTTCAAACATGCCTTTTCCCAAGATGGGTAAAGTACTGGCCGTTGAGCTAAATATCATATCTGCGTCGGGCAATCGCGTGGACAGCTCGTGCAAGGAGATTACTTCGGCGCCGAATTCTCTGGCCAAGCCATCGGCTCTTGCCATCGTGCGATTTGCAACGATAATTTCTCTTACGCCCTGACGATATAGGTGGCGACAGGTTAATTCGATGGTTTCTCCAGCACCAACCAGCAATACCGTTTGCTTAGAGATGTCTGAAAAAATACTCTTAGATAAAGTCACAGCGGCGTACGCTACCGAGACTGCACTCGACCCGATAGACGTATTGGTTCGAATCTCCTTGGCAACTGAGAATGTGCTTTGAAACAGGCGGTTTAAGATTTTGCCCGTGTTGCCATTTCTGTGCGCTGTCGCAAAAGCGGTTTTCATCTGCCCGAGAATCTGTGGCTCGCCAATTACCATTGAGTCTAAGCCGGATGCAACGCGAAAGGCGTGTTTAACCGCGTCTTGGTTGGGCAAGGTGTAGATATAAGGTTCGACATCAGTTTGATTGAGCTGGTGGAAGTCACACAGCCAAGAGCTGACAACGGAAGGGTTTGCATTTGGAACATGACAATACACTTCCGTGCGATTGCAGGTGGAGAGAATTGTGGCTTCCTCAATACCATCGCGGTTCGAAATATCTTTCAATGCATCATCCAGGTGCTCAGCAGCAAAGGCCGCTCTCTCGCGAACCTCGACTGGGGCAGTAGTATGATTTAAACCAATAGATAGTACTTGCATAAGATAAACCGTCGCGAAGTCTGTTGTCCGGACGCTGGCGTGATTTTACCCTGTTTTTGTGGTTTGACCTATTGTTGTTGAAGAACAAATAAATTGATTTCGCCTATAAAATCGTTTCCCTATCAGGTTTTGATAGTTCGGCAATAAGCGTTTTGACGTCATTTGCCCAAAGGTAAGCGCTAATCACAACTAAAATAAGGCTTGCGGTAAATAATGCGAACTCCTCAGAGGAAATCAATGAGAACAACAGGAAGGCCGTCTGCACCACCCCAGCGGCTAAGACAACAAGTACCGTCGAACTGAAGAATACATTGCGATCACTAAGGAGGCATATTCCAATGGCAAAATGCATGAACAATATCCAACCCAGCAGGCCTATAAACATCCACTCAGTGGTGGATATTCCAGTGCCGATAAAGTAGGCAGAGAGTAAAAATATCCCAATCGCTTGGGGTATTTTGGCCTCTACAATTGAAGAAAATAGAGTCTCCGTTTCAGGCTCTTCAATTGAGAGTTGATTGGCACACATCAGAAGAAAGCTGAATCCAGTGAAACAAAGCGCGGCCAATAAGGCTGTGTGCAGTAATGTGCCCGCGTCGGCGAAGTTGTATACCAGATTTAGGACACTAGTTATTGCCAGATTCAAAAAGTCCAGCATGTTGAGATCGTTGGACCATTCGATGAAATGGGTCTTCCAGGTGCCAATACCAAGGGCCGCTGCCAGTGAGAGTACCAACAGTGAGAGAAACAGTGTTTGTATCAGGCTGTTTGACTGGATTCTTCTATAAACCGAACCACCATCTCTAGTGCTTGACTCTTCATCGGCCAGGATCCTAATAGTGAACCCGATGAAGCCGGAGAATAGAATCAAGCATATGAGGCCCAGATTAGGCAGGCTGTCTGATCGAACTTGGCTTGAGTTCAGAGGTGCATCTAGAATCGGTCGAAGCCAGATGAATTTGATGATCATCAGTAAAGTCAGAGTAAAGATGATTGCACCAGAAAACACGGCCAAGTCATCTTTGAAGCCTTTGTTTGTCTCTAATCTAAACACAGACAGCACGATAATGGCCGCCAGAAGGGTAGGCATGTTAAATACAAGCCAAGGAACCAGACTGCCCAATGGTGCCCAGTCGCCGTAAACCGATATGCCTAGTTGATCACTGAATGCCAAGCCCAATGCCAGAAGCAACATCGACCCAATAATCTTTACGGACCAGTTGAGTGTGGCAGAGTCATTACGCAACAATGCGCGAGCAGGAATTAAGCTTAAAAGTGCAAACAGCAATCCAGGTTGTCTGTCTAGCAACGTCGCTACAAGAGCTACAACTACTCCCATGCACAGTAAGAAGAACGCTTGGATGATTATCTGTTCTACTCCGCCTTTAAATTTTTTGTTCGATCTCAAAAGCGCATCGGCTACCGAAAAACTCTTAGCCTTAGATGCGTAGTGAATTTGGAAAACGGATTCGACAAGAAGGTGAAAGACACCAATCCAAATCAAGGCTGGTGCCCAGCCCCAAAATAGAAGAAGGGTCGTCGCGGGTAGGCCAATAAAAATAGCGCTGCTTCCCAGTCCTGCAAGAAAATCGAAAGTTGTGTTTCTGTTCCATCGAAGAAGTTGACTCGGGCTCGCATTATGTCTTCGACCTATTAACTGAAGAAAGGAAAGGTACCCAAATAATAAAAACACCAAAAAGATAATAAAAATCGTCAAACTGTTCAGCATGGCCAATAGCTAATCGTGTAGTAGAGTCCATAAATGGACGTTGTTTTGTTGGCGTATATTCGAGAAGTTCTCAGAATTGAGCGGTTTTCGCCGACTTTTGAATCTTTTTTAACCTCACTCAATACCCGATAGTGATTGTAAGGAGTTGAGTTGTTAAAGTTAATAGTTGATCATTTGAATTTACTCCTTGTAGCCGCTTGTATTAGAGTTAGGCCATAACCACGTAGGCTTGCGCAGAGATTGATACCATACGTCCTCAGTATGTGTCCTACATCTTGCGGTCTGGATTGATGACGTTAGAAGTTTCGTCGATTTCAGGTCTTAAAGCACAGATAGATGAAAAATAGAGATAGACGATTGATTGCCAAAAGCAGATTGAGATACTGGTTATGTTGGGTTTTGATGCCGGCATTAGCTGGTTGTGCTTCCGTTCCGGAAACCGCTCAGACGAAAAACCAAACAGAGATTGGGGCCGTAATTGGAGTGAACCCCGATCAGGAATCCATTAAGACTGACTCTGAATTAGCCCTCGACACAGAGATACCGAAGCTAGATCTGGACGAGGAGCTTTTGGCTGATTTATTGATTCTCAATCTTGCGAGTTTCAAGGGAGACTGGGGCGAGGCGGCACAGCGTGCAAAAAAATCGGCTCAAAAATCCCAAGATTTTAGGCTTGCTAGGCTCGCCACACTTTTGGCACTAAGAAACGATGACTATGAAAACGGTCTGGTTAATGCCCAATTATGGAATCAGTTGGTAGCGGATGATGTGGATGCTAAGAACATGCTCCTGATTACGCAACTTGGAGCTGGCGATATAGAAGGAGCCAAAGTCAGTGTTCGATCAAACCTTGCAGAAGAGGAGCTAGACGAGCATATCCGACAGGTAGCCGCATTGTTGATTCGACAAAAAAACAAAACATCTGCATTGGAAGTCAGTGAGTTTATTGTAGGTGAATTTTCTGAATCGGCCCAAGCTGCGCTCAGCTCTGCTTACGTGGCAGAACATTTTGAAGATTACGATCTGGCGGAGAGATGGATCAAGATGGCCTTAGTGATCAAGCCAGATTGGGAACTGGCCGCGCAGATGAAGGCGAAAGTTCTTCAGTCTCAAGGGAAGATTGAGGAGCGTGGAGAGTTTATTAGAGAGTACGCTGCGCAGAACCCAGATTCAATTATCATGAGGCTTAATGTGGCCGCAGAAATGGTTCGCGAGGAGGAACTGGATCAAGCCCATGAGTACATGCAGCAAGTTCTTGAAGATGCTCCTCGAAATGTTGATGCTTTGCAGTACGCGGCTGCCTTGTCTGAAGACAAAAAGGACTTTGACGAAGCGGCTAGACTTTATCAACGTGCACTGAATATTGAGCCGAACAACGATGATGTGCGCTGGTCATTGGCGCGTCGTAAACTGATTGATAAACAATATGCGGCGGCGGAACGTCATTTCAGCGATATTACTCGAAAGGAGTTGATCTTCAGCGCCCAAATTCAAGTGGCGAATGCTCGATTCGAGCTGTATGGACTTGAGTCGGCGATAAACACCTTGTCTGTGTTAGATCCTACAACAGAAAGAGAGTACGTCAGCCTGGCGCTAACACGACATTACATGTTGATGTCTGAGTATCTCTATGAAGAAGCATTAGGCTCGATTAACGAAGCAATGTACTACCTGCCCGAACACGAGGACTTGATCTATGCTCGAGCATTGGTAGCGGCCGAGCTTAAGCGCTTGGATATCGCCGAGCCAGACTTGAGGCGTATTATTGAGCGAAAGCCTGATCACGCGAACGCACTAAATGCATTGGGCTACACATTAGCAGATCAAACCGATCGTTTGGATGAAGCCCGCGAGCTGATCGAGAGGGCACTCGAGTTGAGGCCGAATGATGCGCACATCCTAGACAGCATGGGGTGGGTAGCTTACAAGCAAAATGATCTTGAAGTAGCCTTGGATTACCTTCGAAAAGCACTCGATGTTAGTCAAGAAATTGAAATAGCAACGCATCTTGGGGAAGTGTTATGGGAAAGTGGCGATCATGATCAAGCTATCTCGATATGGCGTGAGTGGTATATCAAGGAACGAGATAACCGCTTGTTGAACGAAACGCTTGAGAGATATGAAGTTGATCTGAATCAGAGCACCAATAGCGGTTTGGTTGATTCCTAGCTATGTTCACAATATCAACCTCGAACTTGCTTCGGGGGTTAGCAATATTTGCGGTCATACTGTTTCTCTCTGCCTGTCAGACCAACAAGAAATTGACAGAACCGCCAGCTCAAAATTGGTCAAGCGACGTCGAACTGTTTGACGATAAACGTGTGCTTTTCGATGGCTTTTCGAATTGGAAGCTGAATGCCAAGGTTGGCTTGAAAGTTGAAGGGAAAAATGAGTCTGCTTCGATGGTCTGGCTAAAGAGGGGCACTCAAGATTCCGTGCGATTGTTTGGTCCCCTGGGAGCGAAAGCAGTAAAGCTTGAGTTGTCTGAAACGGGTGCGTTGCTGACCGACGATAAAGGAATCGAGTACAGGGGGTTAACCGCAAATTCGCTCTTAGAAGATGTGACTGGATGGCCAATACCTGTTGACTATATGCAGTCTTGGATTTTAGGGCTGCCCGATTTGGACGCGCCTGCGAACTTTACTTTGAATGAAACTCGCTTGCATGAGCTCCACCAAGGTGGGTGGTATGTCGTTTACTCTTACAGACCTAATGAAAAAAGCGCAGAATTTGAGCTGCCGCGACGCCTTGTTGCCCAGTCCAAGCTTATGGGGCGGGATGTAGAACTTAAGATTATTATCAAAAGCTGGAAGCAGCATTAGATGAATAATCACGATTTATGTCAGAAACTGGATCAAGACTATGAGAGCAAGCTGGCCTGCCCCGGCGAAAATTAATTTGTTTCTGCACGTTGTAGGTAAACGGTCCGATGGATACCATGAATTAGAAACGGCGTTTCAATTTCTGTCCTATGGCGATGAATTAACTTTTGACATCAATCAAACTGGCGTAATAAGTCGCAGTTATGACCTCGGGTTTCCGGAGGACACCGATTTGTGCCTCCGCGCGGCACACTTACTCGCTATGCATACAGATGAAACCGTTGGAGTTGAGATTGGTCTAATCAAACGATTACCTATGGGCGGCGGTTTGGGAGGCGGGAGTTCAAATGCAGCTACGGTGCTGCTCGCATTAAATGAGTTGTGGGGAGTTGGCCTCGAAAGGCGGGTATTGGCGGAACTCGGTCTGGAATTGGGGGCTGATGTGCCAGTATTTATTATGGGGACATCGGCATGGGCGGAAGGAGTAGGTGAGCGATTAACGCCTATTTGTGCACCCGAACCGTGGTTTGTGGTACTCAATCCGAACATAGAAGTATCAACAGCTGAAATTTTTTCAAATAAACGTTTGACAGACGTAGGTCATATGAAGAAAATACGCGCTCTCGAGAAAGGCATCGACTTCAATGGGCGTCACAGTTGCATTGAGGAGCGGGTCATTGACTCAACGTTTGGTATAAATCAGCTAGAGAGTATTGTCTGTGCTGAATATCCAGAAGTTAACGATCTTCTTGAGTGGTTGTCGCAATTTGGGGCTCCCAGGATGACGGGTTCTGGAGGTTCAGTTTTTTTGGCCGTTAACAGTCAAAATAAAGCAGAGCAAATCCTTGAGGAGCGACCGCCGAATTCAGCCGGTTTTGTTGCCAAAGGTGAAAATTTTCACCCTTTGTTCAAAGAAATGGAGTAAACTACGCTCCGCTCGATGATTGGCAATGGAGGCCGATCGAAGATGAGTTATGGATGCCTAAAGACACAATACAGGGGTGTCGCCAAGAGGCCTAAGGCACCGGATTTTGATTCCGGCATTCGTAGGTTCGAATCCTACCACCCCTGCCATTCTTTCTCTTCTTTCGCCAAGACGATGTTGCGCACGGTCTAGTGCCCCGGTAGGGTTATTAGTACTCTTAGCAAATATCGTTTCTGTTCCGCTGAAAAATGTTTAGGTTAGTTTTATAATTCGCAGTCAATTATTGTCTGCTTACGTGAAATATTGATTAAGCAGTAGCTGTACAAAACCAATAATAAACATCAACAGCTGAATCGAGGTTAATCGAGGTTAAAAGTGGCGCTAGAAAATTTACTTGTTTTTTCTGGAAATGCGAATCCAGAACTCACGGCTCAGGTGGTCGACTATTTAAAGGTCCCTCTTGGTAAGGCTCGCGTTGAGCAATTCAGCGATGGCGAAATTACCGTGGAAATCCAAGAAAATGTTCGCGGGAGAGACGTTTTTATCGTTCAGCCTACCTGCGCGCCCAGTCATAAGAACCTGATCGAACTATTGCTGATGGTCGACGCTTGCCAGCGTTCGTCAGCCCACAGAATTACGGCTGTCATGCCATATTACGGTTACGCAAGACAAGATCGTAGGCCGCGTAACTCTCGTGTACCTATCAGCGCGAAATTGATCGCGTCGATGGTGTCTACAGCTGGAGCTGATCGAGTGTTAACCATGGATTTACATGCAGATCAAATTCAAGGTTTCTTTGATATTCCTACTGACAATATCTACGGCTCGCCTGTACTTCTGGATGATATTCGCAATCTCGATGAAGATAACCTGGTTGTTGTTTCGCCCGATGTTGGCGGTGTGGTCAGAGCACGAGCTTTAGCCAAAAGACTGGGTGTGGACTTAGCGATTATCGATAAGAGACGACCAAAAGCCAATGTGGCTAAAGTGATGAATATTATTGGCGAAGTAGAAGGGCGAAGCTGTGTATTAATCGATGACATGGTCGATACCGCTAATACACTTTGCAAGGCAGCTGATGCCTTGAAAGACCACGGTGCGACCGCCGTGCGTGCCTACTGTACTCACCCTGTGTTGTCTGGGGAGGCGGTAACTCGAATTAATGCTTCGACCATGGACGAAGTGGTAGTGACGAACACCATACCATTGTCCGACGCAGCCGCGGCGAGTGATAAAATAAGACAGTTGTCGATTGCACATCTGTTGGGTGAATCTATCCGTCGAATCACGGTCAGTGACTCGGTGAGTAGCTTGTTTACCGAAATAGATTAAGTTTTTATTGGGTAAACACTTTAAGGCGTATTGAGAGCTAAAAGCTTTGAATGCGGATTGGAAAACGCTCTGATTTTGGAGCATTTATTTAGTGAAATAGTTATGGCTAATTTTATAGTAGAAGCTGAAGTAAGAACCGGATCTGGTACAGCTGCCTCGCGTCGTGCGCGACGTAATGGTCAAGTCCCAGTGGTGGTCTATGGCGGTGGAGAAGATGAGCAATATCTGTTGGTGGATCACAATAAGATCTCTCACCAATTAGAAGTTGAAGCTTTCCATTCCGCACTGGTTCAATTGAAAGTAGATGGTGATCTACAACGTGCAGTATTACGTGATGTGCAAATGCATCCGTTCAAATCTCAAGTGATGCACTTGGATTTCCAACGAGTGAGCCGTAAGGACAAAATCACCATGACCGTACCGTTCCATTTCGCGGGTGAAGAAGACGCACCTGGCGTAAAAATTGATGGCGGTATCATGAGCCACAATATGGTATCTGTGGATGTGTCTTGCTTGGGTATTGATTTGCCAGAATACATTGAAGTTGACTGTTCTGGTCTTGGCAAAGGCGAGTCCATCCACCTCGGTCAGATTCAGTTGCCAGAAGGTGTTGAGCTTTCTGCATCTTACCAAGAACAAGATATGGAATTGCCAGTTGCCTCCGTATTGGCACCGAAAGGTCCTAGCGCTTCTGCTGAATCAGAAGAAGGCGCTGAAGAAGGCGCTGAAGAAGGAGCCTCTGAAGAGTAATCTTTATGCAGCCTTCGCCTATTAGATTGATTGTCGGTCTCGGCAATCCGGGCGAAAAGTATACGAAGACCCGGCATAACGCCGGGTTTTTGTTTTTAGATCGCCTGCTAGAACGAACCGGCGGTTCATTAAAAGTTGATAAGCATTGCTTTGGTCGCACTACTAAAGTCACTCTATCGGACTATGAGGTCAGGTTGCTCGCGCCGGATACCTTTATGAATCTGAGCGGAAAGTCGGTGGTGGCCGCATGCCAGTACTATAAAATTCCGATGGAGAATGTATTGGTAGCTCATGATGAGTTGGACTTGCCACCCGGTTTAGCCCGATTAAAGCTAGCGGGCGGCCATGGTGGAAACAATGGTTTACGCGACATCATCCAAAAGGCTTCCAGTCGGGATTTTGCCAGGCTTCGACTAGGTATTGGTCACCCGGGTGTCGGTCGAGACGTGGCTTCCTACGTTCTAAAACAGGCAAATAAAGCCGACCAGCAAGCAATCGATGCAGCCATTGCCGAATGTTTGCGAGTCATCGAACTCGTTGTGCAGGGGGATTTTCCTCGGGCAATGAATGATTTACATACAAACTTGGCCCGCTGAGAGACCAAGAGCATTAATTAGGATTCGATCATGGGATTTAAATGTGGAATTGTGGGCTTACCCAATGTAGGCAAATCTACCTTGTTTAACGCGTTGACAAATTCTGGTATTCAGGCAGAAAACTACCCTTTCTGTACTATCGAGCCGAATGTGGGCATGGTTGAGGTACCTGACCCTAGACTCAATCGCCTGACTGAATTGGCTCAGCCCGCGAAGACCATACCCGCTACCATGGAGTTTGTGGACATAGCCGGATTAGTCGAAGGAGCCTCGAAAGGTGAGGGCTTGGGAAACCAGTTTCTGGCCAATATTCGTGAAGTCGACGCAATCGCGCATGTCGTAAGGTGTTTTAATGACGAAAATGTGGTCCATGTGTCCGGGAAGGTGGATCCAGCCTCGGATATTGAGGTCATTCACACAGAGTTGGGTTTGGCGGATCTGGAGACGGTAGAAAAAGCCATTGAACGCGCAGCGAAACGTTCCAAGTCAGGTGACAAAGAACAGATCGCGATAAAGGCTGTGCTTGAGAGAGTTGCCGCTCATTTGAATGAAGGCGAACCCGTTCGGTCCTTAGGCCTGGATGAGGATGACTACGCCAAGATAAAGCACTTGTGCCTGATGACGGCTAAGCCAACAATGTACATTGCTAACGTCGATGAGGCAGGTTTTGAAAATAATCCGCACCTGGATGTGGTTATTGATATTGCCAAAAAAGAAGGTGCCGGGGTCGTTGTAATTTGTGCGGCGATAGAAGCTGAAATCGCCGAACTGGATGACGAAGAGAAAGTCGAATTTTTGGCAGAGATTGGTCAGGAAGAGCCTGGTTTAGACCGCGTTATTCGAGCGGGTTATAACTTATTGGGATTGCAAACGTATTTTACTGCCGGTAAAACTGAAGTTAGAGCTTGGACCATCCGAAAGGGCGATACGGCTCCGAAAGCAGCCGGTGTTATTCACACCGATTTTGAGCGCGGATTTATACGTGCAGAAACCGTTGCTTACTCTGACTATGATCAATATGCAGGCGAACAAGGCGCCAAGGAAGCTGGTAAGTTTAGACTCGAAGGAAAAGATTATGTGATGCAGGATGGCGATGTTGTGCATTTTCGATTTAATGTCTAGTTAATTCAACTCGGAAAGGTGTGATGAGTGTTAGTAAAGTAAGCATGGCTCCCGACGGACCTGAATTCTCCGAAGTGGTACAGGGCTATTGGCGCATGGAAGATTGGCAGAGGACAGATCAAGAATCTCTAACATTTCTAAAACAACATTTAGAGCTAGGTGTCACAACGGTTGATCATGCTCATGTATATGGAAACCAGATCAGCTGTGAAGAATTGTTTGGAAGGGCAATTGCGCTAGAACCTGCTATTAGAGAGCAAATAGAAATCGTCTCCAAATGTGGCATTGAACTGTGCGCTGATGATTTGGTACGGGTCAATCATTACAACTCAAGCCCACAGTCCATTGTTAATTCTGTTGAAACCTCGCTAAAGCGATTAGGCACCGATCGACTGGATGTCTTGCTCATACACCGCCCAGATTGGCTAATGAATGTTGATGAGGTGGCTCGAGTGTTTGAATCACTTCTCAACGACGGCAAGGTTTTACATTTTGGAGTCTCGAACTTTACACCGAGTCAATTTTCATTACTGCAATCCCGTCTATCTGCTCCGCTAGTTACTAATCAAGTTGAGATCAATCCGATCAATTTCAATGTAATTGATGATGGAACCCTAGATCAGCTTCAACAGTACGGGATCCGACCGATGGCGTGGTCTTGTTTGGCTGGCGGGAGATTATTTTCTCCAAGTACGGAGGCTGAGCTAAGACTGCACACAACGCTGACAACCTTAATGGAAGAGCTGGGAGCACAGTCCATAGAACAAGTGGTTTATGCTTGGGTAAGAAAGTTGCCATCAGCGCCAATTCCGCTTATTGGTAGCGGAACTATGTCTCGAATACGCGCGGTAACGGACTCGATGAGTTTGGAATTAGAACCTGAACAATGGTATCGAGTATGGGAGGCTTCTATGGGGCATTCTGTACCTTAGAAAAATTTAATTTCTATTCGAGGTAGTTCATTGTTAAATCATGGTCTCATCCATATAATATCCAACTAGTTTCGCTAACCTGCCCAATTAATTAGAGGTACACAAACGTGTTTAAAACTATTTATAAGAAAATAGCTTCTTCGTTATCAATCGCTTTAGCTGCAATTGCGTTTTCTTTTTCAATGAACGCTAACGCCGCTTTTCCTGATGATCTTAATTCAGGCGTAGTATTTATTGAAGAAGGTATCGTACCGGGCACTGGTGCGTTTGTCGCGAGTTTTGCTCAAACGGCTACTTTGGATGCTCGTATCACCGGCGGCAATGTGATTATGGAGTACGATAAGAAAAATACTTGGCCATTAGGAAGCGGGCAAATCGGCACCACAAACCTTAATTGCTGCGTAGCTAATGCGTGGGCTTTCATCGAAGTTGATGGAGTATGGTATGGAGGAACTTGGGAATTTTTGAGAAACGGACAAACAGGCAAGCTTCTTTCAGCATTGACGGGTCCGAAACATCTTAGATTGCCTCCGCTACAAAACTATGTTGCGAGAAATGGTGATGTTATCGGCTTGATGGTTGCGGGTATCACACGTGCAGGTCTTCAATTCAATAACGTGAGAGAGCGCAGCAACATTGTCTTCTACAGAGTTGGTGGTGGAGTAGTTGATCCAAGTGAGTTGGGATTCACGACAGAAGAGCCCGCAGCGGATTCACAAGCGACAAAAGTTCCACTAGCACCAATCATTGAGTTAATCGACGATTAACATCGAATTTCCTAACATTAATTAGCAGAGTGAGCGGGCGTGCCCACTCTGCTTTTTTTTGCACATTCGGTTTTGCGGAGAATAATAAACACAGCTATCGCACTGTTATTTGCTTGTTGTTTTCAAGCACAGGCTCAGCAACCTATTAAAGTTGCAGTCTCCAGTAACTTTAGAGCAGCATTTGAAAGTTTGATGCTCGAATATCAGGGTCAAGGCTTTCCAAAGCCAATCGCCATTTATGGTTCGTCGGGTAAGCACGCAGCTCAAATTCTTAACGGTTTACCTGTGCAGCTTTTCCTCTCTGCAGATTCTCTCCGTCCGTCCATTCTTGCCGAAAAGTTAAGTTTATCGAGTAATAATATTCGAACCTATGCAGTTGGTAAGTTAGCCCTTTACTCATTGAGGGTTAACGTTGCTGAAAAAACACTGGATGAACTAATGGCAGATTCATACACACTTGCGATAGCAAACCCTCGACTTGCGCCTTACGGATTAGCAGCCAAGCAAGTATTAAATGGGTTCCAACGAATTGATCGTAGTCTTGTCGAGATTGTCCAGGGAGAGAACATCGGTCAGGCCTTCAGTATGATCCACGCTGGTGGAGCCGACATAGGATTAGTTGCTAAATCGCAAGTAATTGAATCTGGCGTGGGTCACCGAAAGCTGGTTCCAGAGCATTTGCATGCCCCAATAACGCAAGACTTGTTGATCTTAAACAGATCTGAGGAAGTCGATCGTTTTGTGGCATTTTTATTCAGTGAACCCGCGACAAGAATAATCCGATCTCACGGTTACGGAACGCCAGAATGATATCTGCTGGTGATTATTCCGCATTATTAACGACGGTCAAGCTAGCCTCCGTTAGCACAGCATTTCTACTATTGTTGTCCATACCGCTCGCATGGTGGTTAACGAGAACCCAATGGCGCTTTAAGTTTGTGGTGGAGGCCTTAATTGCACTTCCTTTGGTATTGCCTCCAACCGTGTTGGGCTTTTATTTATTAATAATGTTCAACCCAAGTGGCTTTCTTGGAAGTTCTTTTACGGCATTAACGGGCTCAAATTTGGCATTTAGTTTTTCTGGTTTAGTCATTGGCTCTATTCTTTATTCTCTTCCCTTTGTCGTGCAACCCTTACAAAACTCCTTTGAGTCGATTGATCGAGATATTTTAGAGACGGCCAGTACACTTGGGGCTAACTCAGTTGATCGATTGGTATCTGTGGTTCTGCCGATCGCCTTTCCGGGGCTTGTCACAGCGTCTGTCTTAGGGTTTGCCCACACATTGGGTGAGTTTGGTGTGGTATTGATGATTGGTGGCAATATCCCCGGAGAAACAAAAGTCGCTTCGATCGCAATCTATGAACATGTCGAGTCATTAAACTATACTGAGGCCCATACGTTATCCGCATTATTGTTGGGGATGTCTCTGGTGTTATTAATGCTGGTTTACGCAACTGGACAAAGAGTGTTGAGGCGATAATGTTGAACGCAAGAATAACTTTGTCGAACCGAGGTTTTGTTGGAGAGAGCAAAATCTCCGTTGGGCCCGGCGAAGTTCTTGGCTTATGGGGTGATTCGGGATGTGGAAAGACCAGTTTGCTCAGATCAATTGCTGGCTTAGAACAGCAGCCTCACTCAGAAGTGATATTCAATAATTTGATTTGGCAAAATGACAGAAAGTTTCTCCCCGTTTATGAAAGACGAATTGGCTTCGTCTTTCAGAGTCCCTCACTTTTCGAGTTTAAAAATGTCGAGCAAAACCTCAGATATGGATTAGAACGAGCGAAGAAGGACTTTTCGTCGAATACTTGGTTTGAAAACATAGTAAAACTTCCTGGCGTTTCCCCACTTCTGAAAAAAATGCCCAGCACATTATCTGGAGGTCAATTACAACGTGTGGCATTGGCAAGAGCACTTTGCATGCAACCTCAGTTACTTTTACTCGATGAACCCATCACCGCACTGGATAAGGGAAGTAAGTTAAAAATTTTGCCTTTCCTTGAAGAGATTATCAAAGATTTTGCGATACCCTGTATCTATGTAAGTCACTCTTTGGAAGAAGTGGCAAGGATCAGTGACCGAATAGCCGTGATGGAAGAGGGCAGAATAACAAAGATCAATACCGCTTCTGAGCTGCTTGCTGATCTTGATTTTATTGCTGATCTGAAGATGGATTCGCCAGGAGTGTTTTATGCTCGTGTTGCTGAGATTGACGAAGATTTTGGTCTGATGACGATGAAGACCGCGCTTGGCATGATTCGAGCTGTCAAGGCTAAGAACGTTGTCGTTGGCGATCGAATGACGATTTCGATATCGCCCAGGGACGTCAGTGTTGGTTTAGAACCTAAGCAAGTGAGCAGTATTTTGAATCGATTAGAAGGAAAAATTTCGGAAATTATTGATATAGATGTGTCTCAGTCATTCGTAAAGATCTCAATCAAAGATACATATTTGGTGGCGAAAGTTACGCGAAAGTCGAGGATGGCGCTCGAGTTGAAGCGGGGTGATCGAGTTTTTGCTCAAATTAAAAGTTTGGCGATAGTCTAGGTAGAGAATAGATAGTCATGGGACTGGGAGAGTTTTTATCTTTGGCATGTGCTCTGGCGTGGGCGAGTGCGGTGGTTTTGTACAAATATGCTGGCGATTCAATGTCGGCCAATACTCTTAATCTTGTGAAAAACATAATTGGATTGGCGTTGCTGATTCCCACCATGTTGATCCTCGAAGGCTTTTCTGTTCCCTCCTTAACAATAACCGAGTGGTTGATTTTAATTGCAAGTGGCTATTTTGGAATAGCGGTAGCCGATACCTTGTATCTGCAAGCGCTTAGAGTAATTGGTGCGAGCCGCACGGCAATTGTGGCATCCCTTTACAGCCCTTTTGTGGTGATCTTATCCATTGTATTTCTCGCTGAGACATTGCTCTCTTGGCAATGGTTTGGATTCGCTCTCGTGCTACTTGGGATAATGGTCGTCGTTTACCAGCGGCAGAGTGACGAGTTGGAAACCACCGTGTTGGTGAAAGGTGCCGTCATGGCTGCGGTTTCCGTCTTTTTAACTGCCGCTGGTGTTGTTGCGATGAAGCCCGTGTTGGTCAATGACGGCTTTTTTTGGATGGTGACTTTGCGTATGGCAGCGGGTGTTTTGGGCATGATGATCTTCATCGCCATTAGACGGAAGATCAAGTCGACCTATGAAGTTGTGAGGTATGGAGAACACAAGTGGAAGGTGATTTTAATAGCCAGCACCTTCGGTTCATATTTAGCTTTGATGTTTTGGTTAGGAGGCTTTAAGTTTACTGAGGCATCAGTGGCGTCGGTTCTGAACGAAACAGCGAATGTTTTTATTGTTCTGATGGCCGCTATCTTCTTGAATGAAGTTCTCACCAAGAGAAAGCTGTTTGGAGTTGGTTTTACCTTTACTGGTGTTGTTATTTTCTTGGGGGTTCTCGGTTGATTGGTAATTATTTTGAGTAAGACGGAGGTGGCAGGTGAAACATCATAGAGCCATTAATTTTGCAGAAAAACTGGATCAATTTGATGATCATTGGGCACCTCGTGTGATCACTGAATTAAATGAGAATCAATTTAAGCTAGTCAAGGTCAAAGGTGAGTTCGTTTGGCATCGGCATGATGATACTGATGAAGCATTTGTGGTTTTGGAGGGAAATCTAAGGATTGAATATGAGGATGGCGCAGTGGAGCTCGGTCCGGGCGAAATGGTGGTTGTACCAAAGGGTGTAATTCATAAACCAGTTGCCAAATCTGAATGTAAACTACTTTTGATCGAACCCAAAGGAGTGGTGAACACCGGAGATCAAGATTCGTCAGCAAAGACGGCAAAAAATGATGTGTGGATTTAATTGCTTCAGCACTCGAAAATCATGTACCGCGAGCAATCTCGAATGGTCTCTAGTGTTGAATGACCTTCTGACGTGGTAACCCTAGAGATATCAGAGATGCGGCTACTAAAAATAAGGTAGATACCAATAAGCAGGCGATAAGCCCGTACCACTGATATAGCGCCCCAGACAATACAGTTCCTATGAGTCTTCCGCCGGCATTGGCCATGTAGTAGAAGCCCACGTCCATTGACACCGCATTTGAGTCCGCATACTCGACAATGAGATAACTGTGTAAAGAAGAGTTGATTGCAAACACAAAACCAAACAGCGTCAACCCTGTTATTAAAATGAACGATTTGCTGATATCACTCAACAATAGCCCCACAATTAATAGCGGCGTAAAGGTAAGAATCGTAACCCATAGGAAAGCTGCATGGCCATCCGGAGATCGCCCAGTAATTTTTGGAGCTTGTGTTTGAACAACTCCATAAAGAATTATCCAGCAAGCCATAAACGTGCCGACTTGCCAGTGCTCCCATTCCAAGACAGCAGAAAAATAGACAGGTATCGCCACAACGAACCAAACATCTCGAGCGCCGAATAAAAACAATCGAGCCGCTGAGAGCAGATTGATGGCGCGTGATTTAGAAAACAGTTCAGTAAATTTAGGCTTGTTGCTAGAGCGGCCTAAATCGCGTTTTAGCAGAACCAAGCTCAATAGCCACATTAACGTAAGACCAACGGCCATCGCCACGACTGAAGCCTGAAAGCCCACTGTCATCAGCAAGGCACCGCCGAGAAAATATCCTATGCCTTTCAAAGTGTTCTTCGATCCGGTCAATCGTGCCACCCAAGTGTATAAAGTGCTGGATTGATCTTCAGGTACAAGCAGTTTGATCGCGCTCTTTGCACTCATCTTGTTTAAGTCCTTTGCGACTCCAGACAAGGCCTGAGCAGACATAACCCAAAACACGGTCAGTAGTGCCTGTGGAACGCTTAGCATTGTCAACGCCGCAATTTGAAGCGCTAGACCGAGGTTCATTGTTTGGTTTAGGCCTAACCTCGCCCCTAACCAACCGCCCAACAAGTTAGTCACAACACCGAAAAACTCATAGAAAATGAATAACAGTGCTATCTCTAGCGGCGAGTAACCTAACTGATGAAAGAACAGGACGACCAGCATCCTTAATGCGCCGTCTGTGAGAGTAAAGCCCCAGTAATTGGCTGTAATCAGCGCATACTGCTTTACGTCTGAGCTTAGCTTAGTGATCACTATAGGCCCAGCTGGGTAATTTTACGGATCAGCTCCATGGTTCTGTTGGCGTAACCCCACTCATTATCGTACCAGAGGTAAAGTTTCAGTTGAGTGTCATTGACCACCATGGTTGATAATGCATCGACAATGCAGGATCTAGGATCTGTTTTATAGTCAATAGAAACCAGCGGCCTTTCCTCATAGCCCAAAATGCCTTTAAGGTCGTTAGCGGCGGCATTCTTTAACAGTAGATTTACCTCTTCGATCGTTGTTTTTCGCTCTAACTCAAATACACAGTCGGTAAGTGACGAATTCGTCAGAGGGACCCTTACGGCGTGACCATTAAGCTTGCCTGCTAGCTCGGGAAAAATTTTCGTTATGGCCGTAGCCGATCCGGTGGTAGTTGGGATAAGACTTGTTCCGCAGGACCTAGCTCTCCTGAGGTCTTTATGCGGCGCATCGATAATGGTCTGCGTGTTTGTGATGTCATGGATTGTTGTCATCGACCCGTGTCGAATTCCCAGGCTCTCATGGATCACCTTAACTGCGGGCGCTAGGCAATTGGTTGTGCAGGACGCCGCCGTTATGATTGCATGACTCTCTGGATCATAAAGTGCGTCGTTCACGCCCATGACCACATTCAGTACATCCGGTTCTTTTACCGGGGCACTCACCACAACTTTTTTCACACCTTGGTCAAAATAGGCCTGTAATGCCGCCGAGGATTTGAACTTTCCTGAGGCCTCCAAGACAATGTCGCAATCAGACCAATCGGTATCATCGATGCTCGGATTTTGACTGTATTTCATTGTTTGAGAATCAATGGAGATGGATTCGTTTGTCGCTTCAGCTGACTTTGAGAAGTGACCGTGAACTGAATCGAAGTTCATTAAATGTGCCATCGTATGGGCATCCCCACCTGGGTCATTGATTCGAATGAATTCTATGTCTGATGAATCTGACCAGGAATGAAATGCTCTCAGAGCCAATCTGCCGATTCTACCGAACCCGTTAATACCAACTTTGACTGTCATTATCTTACTCCAACGTGGATCGTGGAATTATACGGAACCGAGCCAAGCATATGTTACAGAGCCATTACAAGATATCTAATACCGTCGATACATACCTTGGTAAAGTTTGAGTACGAAAATCTTCATCGGGGTTCATCTGTTCCCCTAAGCGGACTATCACCACATTGTGAGTCGGGATGACAATGATGTACTGCCCTAAATGGCCGCTGAACCAATAGTAGGGAGGGATATCTTTTGGGGCTAACCAGGTCGACAATCCATAGTAATTTTCGCCTGCTGGTTCGATCATCTTGTCGATGAATTTAGGGTCAATTAGTTGTTGACCTTTCCATTCACCGCGATTCAGCATCAATTGCCCTAACTTGGCATAGTTCCGAGCGTTGGTGTTTAGGCAACAATAGACAAGTTCCATTCCAGAGTTGTCCAGATGCCACAGTCCGTGGTCATTCATTCCCATCGGTTGCCAAATCTTTTTACTTAGGTAGTCACTCAAAGATTTCGCTTTACCCGAAGCGATAATGGCACGATGGAGAAATATACCGAGTATTTGAGTTGATGCACTGGAATACTCCCAGAAGTCTCCGGGCATTTGACTGAACTCTCTCCCTAATAAAAAAGACGTTACATCACCCCCATAATACAACTGAACGGTCGGGCTGAATGGAGTGTAGTAGTGTTCTACCCACTCATATCCTGAGTTCATTAGTGAAAAATGAGCAGCGGTTGCGTGTTTACCCATAGGGTCATCTTTAAACTCCGGAATGTGGTCAGTGATAGCTTGATCTAAGCTGGTGACAATCTCATCCTCGATTGCTAAGCCTAGCAGTAGAGTAACCACGGTTTTTGCCATCGAAAAACTGTTGGTGCGGCTACGGTCGTTGTAGCCATTGAAGTACTCTTCGGTCAGTACTTCCCCATTCTGGAGAACCAGAAATGCAGCCGACTTATTGTTTTTAAGTTCTGCAATAAAGTCAGCGGGCAAAGGTTTTTTTAGAAAGTCTCGATGTTTAACCAGTGGTTGAGCTTCTGCAGCCTTTATCTCGCGAGTTTCGAATACTTGATGGTCGTTGATGTTGGCGGTGACATGACCAGCCAAATAAGTACGTTGTACACTGGTGAGCAAATACCCATGACCTGTAATCACGAGGCCGGCTATCAATAACAGGAGTAGGCCAGCGATGGTCATCAGAGAACGTTTAAATAGTTTCATCGATTTTTTATCTCCGCTTTCAGATAAGTTGGGCTCTTAAGAGTCAGTTATGTTGTCGGATGATGGCAGTCACATTATTCTTGCTAAGCCATATACATATATCCTAAAGGAGCACTTCTGTTTTATTGATAGGCTGTCTCAAGACAAAGCTCGTATGCACGCCGCTTACGCCATCCAGTTTTGTAAGCCTCCTCAATAAAAACTCTTCATAGTGTCGCATATCTCTGACCAAGACTTTAATCAAGAAGTCTGAATCCTGACCTGTCACGACATAGCACTCCATCACTTCGGGAAGGAGGCTCGCCGCCTCCTCGAACTTCTCAAAGCGATCTGCTGTGTGTTTATCCATGGTGACACTGATCATCGCCATTAACTTCAGTCCCAACTTTTCGGTATCTAACAACGTAACGTGTTGTTTGATGATTCCTTTGTCTTCAAGTTGTTTGACTCGGCGGGCACAAGGAGTCGGTGATAGGTTAACTTTACTTGCTAGTTCCAGATTGCTAATTCGCGCGTTCTGCTGCAATTCATGGAGTATTTGTTTGTCTATTTTGTCTAACATTGCCTTTATTGACTATTTAATCTTTTATAATTAGTTATATTCACTAATCTTAGTTTAATGATAGATGAAATTGGTCAAAAAAACTCAAAACTAGGGTTTATAATCGCCTCAAAATGATCTTTTCTTAGAAGTAAACAGCAGCGATGAGCGCGTTCAACCACAATAAGTACACCACCATTACAACCATTGATAAGTCTGATCGTCGTTGGCCAAATCTAACAATAGAGACTGCCCCAGCTTGGTGTAGTGTTGATCTTCGGGACGGCAATCAAGCGCTAATCGATCCGATGACACCGGCGCAAAAGATGGAAATGTTTGAGATGTTGGTTGACGTTGGTTTCAAACAAATCGAAGTGGGTTTTCCCGCTGCGTCTCAACCAGATTTTGATTTTGTTCGGACACTGATCACCGAAAATAAAATACCGGACGACGTCACAATACAGGTCCTCACTCAAGCTCGACGAGAGCTTATTGAACGTACCTATGAATCACTTGTGGGTGCGAAGAAGGCCATAGTGCATGTGTACAATTCAACGTCGACCGTGCAACGCCAACAAGTTTTTAAACTTAGTCGAGACGAAATTAAAAAGATCGCCGTAGACGGAGCTCGATGGGTAAAAGAAGGGGCTCAGAAACAACCCCAAACTCAGTGGCAGTTTCAGTATTCTCCAGAGAGCTTTACGGGTACAGAAATAGATTACGCCGTCGAAGTCTGTGATGCGGTGATAGACGTATGGCAGCCGACACCGGATTCAAAGGCAATTATCAATCTTCCAGCGACCGTTGAAGTGGCGACTCCAAATGTGTACGCAGACCAGATAGAGTGGTTTTGCGATAATGTACAAAGGCGAGATTCGATTATCGTGAGTTTACACACACATAACGATCGCGGGTGTGGTGTAGCTGCTTCTGAGCTTGGCGTGTTGGCTGGCGCTGACCGGGTGGAGGGAACCTTGCTGGGCAATGGTGAGAGAACAGGGAACATGGATATTGTTACCATGGCCATGAATCTTTACAGTGCTGGTGTCGATCCCGAATTGGATTTTTCCATCATGGATAGAATTATTAACGTGGTTGAGCGGTGCACGCAATTAAAAGTTCACCCCCGCCATCCATACGCGGGAGAGTTGGTATTCGCTGCATTTTCTGGCAGTCATCAAGATGCGATTAATAAGTGCTTGGCTCTTTACGAAGAGGGAAGCACTTGGGAAGTGGCCTATTTGCCCATCGACCCAAGAGACGTGGGTAGAAACTATCAAGAGGTCATTCGCATCAATTCTCAGTCGGGCAAAGGCGGTGTGGCCTATGTCTTAGAACAAGAGCATGGCATAAAAATGCCACGTTGGTTGCAAGTTGATTTTAGTCCAGTCGTGCAGGCCGAAGCCGAGCGTACTGAGGCTGAGGTTGATGCTGATCAAATAGCGGATCTTTTTAATAGTACTTACATGCCATCTGACAGTGGGATGCGGTTACAAGGATACAATGTTAGTCGCATGGATGGCGTAGATCACTTCGAAGCAGATTTATTGGTTGGTGGCCAAGTAAAACCCTTAAAAGGTGAAGGTCGAGGTGTTTTGGAGGCGTTTATGGCTTCCTTGAGCAAAGTGGTTAACAAAGACCTAGTCATCATTGAGTATAACGAACATACTTTGGGTCATAGTGATGGATCAGAGGCCATGGCTTACGTACAACTGAGTATCGACTCTACTCGTGTTTGTGGTGCTGGAAAGAGTAGAGACATCTTAGGTGCTACGCTCAACGCTATTCTTAATGCGGTCTCCAGAGGCTAAGGGTTTAGCTTCTTTGGAGGCAAAGGCTCGCTTTACAAACGAGCCTCTCTGGCAGCATTAATTCTGCTACTCCACCCCTTCTTCAAGGGCAGTTACGATTGTGTCTAGAGCTCCTTGCATGAGGGTCTGAGAATGCTTCGCCGCTTCTTCCGGCGAGCCTTCAACAATCGCGTCATAAATCTTTTTATGGTCAGCATAGACACCCGCTCGAACTCCGGTTCGCATATTCGTGAAGCGAATGCTGACTCGTAGAGTGGTGTCGATGATGCGCCCTAATTGCATAAAGAACCGGTTTTCGCTGGCATTAAGAATGCTTAGATGAAACGCGATATCAGACTCAAGAGGGTCATCAAGGCCGTTTTCAGCACGCTCCATACGCGAGAGGGCAAAGCCTATGTTTTCGATCAGCTCTTTGTTTTGCCTTTGCGCAGCTAACATAGCAGCTTCGGGTTCCATGGCAACCCTTAATTCTGTGAACTCGCGCAGTAGTTCTAGTGAAGGGTTGGCATCTCTAATCCACCTCAAAACATCGGCATCAAATAGGTTCCACTCAGACTCAGGAAGGACTCGAATGCCTTGACGAGCTCGCGAAGTGATAAGCCCTTTCGCCGCTAATGATTTGACTGCTTCGCGCGCCGCACTGCGGCTGACCTGTAATTGTTCGCATAGGGTGGCTTCACTGGGTACGGGGTTGTGTGCACCGTAAATTCCCTTGATGATGGCGTTACCAAGGGTATCAGCCACTTGCTGTGTGAGGTTCATGCCTCTGTTTGAAGGATTACTCATTCAACATTCCACCAGATAAATTAGAGAGTAGTAAAAAGGGCTTGTACGCATTGAGCGCGCTACCATTCACACTTGTGATGATCAATGTGCCCAATTGTACATAAATATGATAATTCAAACCAGAGAAAGGTTGGTTTCATGGAAATTTCATCTCAAATTGTGTATTTTTCGAATATAACAATGTTATTTTTATGGTGTGTTTTGTGAAAAATCCATATCCAACCTCGCCCCCCTCGACGTTAAGCTTTCTGAATGAGTCGAGAGCACTGCTTGATATAGCAACTTTAGCGCCACGATTAATCTCTGCTGCTTTAGTAAATCGTAGGCAAAAGTCTGATTTAGATGGTTCAAACTGTCTGCCAGTTATTCTTCTGCCTGGCTTTGCCAGTGATGAGAGGTACCTATGGCCATTACAGCTATTTTTGAAATCCAAAGGCATCTATGCAGAGGGTTGGGGCCTAGGGCTAAACCTGGCTGGGTCGAATTTGCAGCATGAGCTTAATGATATTTCCGAAGGCTGGAACGTAGAGCCTTATGAGGGGTACACTCCTGAGACATACAAGGGAGAAGGAGGAGTGCCATATCTGTGTGATCTTGCGACGGATCGTATTCGCAAGCGTTCTGATCAACTGGGCAGTCCGGTTACTTTAGTTGGATGGAGTCTTGGCGGCTACATAGCCAGAGAAGTAGCTCGAGATCTACCAGAGCAGGTTGCCCATGTGGTAACGATGGGGTCTCCTGTTGTTGGCGGACCTAAGTACACTCGGGCGGCGGCGTTCTTTAAGAAAAAGGGTTACAACCTTGATTGGATTGAATCAGAATCGGCTAAGCGAGATTCGAAACCAATCCATCAACCAATCACCTCGGTTGTTAGCAAAGCTGACGGAATAGTAGATTGGCGAGCCGCTATCGATAACGTAAGTCCAAATGTGGAGCATCACTACGTTAAGGCCCAGCACCTAGGGATGGGATTTAGCAAAGAGGTTTGGCAAATTGCATTGGATTCCATATGCGAATACGGAAGACAGTAACGCCTTGAAAATCAAGGATAGCTAAACTTGTAAGCGAGGCTTATACTTTGGTTCGCCGCGAATAAAATCCGTTCACCATCCGGCGCCTGTTCGAACCATTTGGTCAGGTAGATGACCCCAAAACCATGAAGACCGGAATCCAATCAGCGTTTGCAGAAACGTTTGAACTAGTTAAGCTTGCTGCGCCTGTATCGTTGGCGCAGTTATGCATGGTCGGCATGACTGCGACGGACGTGATCGTAGCCGGACAGGCAGGGACCGTTGAGCTGGCTGGAATGAATCTGGGCGTGAATACCTGGAATATGATCATTTTCTTCTTTATGGGTATTGGGTTTGCAACCCAGCCTCTTGTGGCCAAAAACTATGGTGCTGGCTCTGACCAAGGAGTTCGACATCAATTGCACCAATCCCTTTGGCTATGTCTGTGTTTGGGTTTTATCGCCATGATTGTTGTATGGTGCGGAACCTGGTTAATCGGGTTCGCTAACTTTGAGCCGGAGATGCTATCGATTGCTCAGCGTTTTTTACTAGTGATCAGCGCTTGTGCATTACCGATCTGTTTGTTGCCGGCTTCAAGAGGAACGCTGGAGGGCATGGGCTTAACTCGGATCGTGTTCTTCATTAACTTGGCGGCGTTTATTATCAATATCCCGCTGGACTATATTTTAGTCCATGGATTGTATGGTTTTCCAAAGATGGGTGGGGTTGGTTGTGCATTGGCGACTGTAGTATTAATGTGGCTAAGCTTTACCGCGACTCTTCTGGTCTTGAGGTTTCACCCAAGTTTGCGGCGAATGAGTTTAATGGAGAATTTTGAGGGGCCGCATCAGACAACCATTCGAAATACGTTGTGGTTGGGCTTGCCAATTGGTGTTTCTATCGTTGTTGAGCTCAGTATGTTTTCGGGTGCTGGAATGATGATTGCTAGCTTTGGAACGATAGAGGCCGGCGCACACGCTGTAGCGATTACTGTCGCTTCCATGAGTTTTATGCTCTACATGGGCTTGGCACAAGGCGTTACAATTCGAGCATCACAGTTCTTGGGTGCGGAAGATCCCGATCGCGCTTGGTATACCGTTAAAGTAGGTTCTTCTTTTAACTTAATCGTCGCCACAATTATCTGCTTCGTATTCATTATTTTCACCGAGCCATTAATTCGGCTGTTTAGTAAAGATGAGGCGCTGATTCCTCTCGCCGTGGTACTGTTGTATTTTGGCGCCGCGTTTCAGTTAGCCGATTGTTTGCAAGTTGCTGTGGTGCACGCGTTACGCGCATACCATGACACATCCAGTCCTCCTAAATATCAGTTATTAGCTTTCTGGGGAGTCGGCTTGCCTATAGGGGTTGGTTTGAGTTTTTATGGGCTCTGGCCTGGATTGGAAGGTGCTAAGGGAATGTGGTTTGCGATGGTGGTGAGCCTAACTCTGGTGGGGATATTGTTGCTGATTCGCTTGTTAAGGTACCGTAAGTCTTCTCTTGCAGTCTGACGTGATACCCTTGGGGCCACCTTATTCAAAAGTATGGGAGAACAGATGGGTATAGTTGTGACCTTGGCCATGCTTATGGGCTTGATCATATTACGGCCGACGCCATGGCGAAACGATCAGGGCGAAAAGCAAGATCTGCGAATTGTGACGTTTACCGCGGCGTGTTTGGTGATTCTCGGCACGTGGAATGTGCTGTGGTACGGATTAAGACATGTTTCTGAATTCTGGGGCTGGGCGGCCATGTTTTCCGGTGTCTCTATGCTGATTTCAGCGCTAATTATATTTAGAGAAAGGAGTACGCCATCGAGTGCCATGGAATCATGGCTGGGCGCTATCAGGGGATTAGTGGTGGTGTCCCTGGCGGCTAGTTTTTTACTTTATGCCGTTACATTGGTGCAGTTAAATTTAGGGATGCCAATTCTTGGTCGTTAATCACTCGCTGTTCATTATCGTTTTCGAAAGTATTGAACTGTTGTTCTGAACTGCACCGAGCAATAATTCAGTTAATACTGTGCCTTAGGAGGCAAAAAAAGGCGCGGTATCACCGCGCCTTTTAGTTCTAAAAATGCTTATTTTTCTATTGTTGAGAGCTGACCCAGGCGTCAATCTTTGCCTCGACCACATTCAACGGTAGTGGCCCATACTTTAGAATCTCGTCATGGAAGCCTCGGATATCAAATTTATCGCCCAACGCCTCTTTCGCTTTTGCTCGTAGTTCTAAAATCTTTAACATCCCGATTTTGTAGGCAGTCGCCTGTGATGGCATCACGATGTGTCTCTCTACCATCTTGACGGCGTCTGAAACCGCATTGGGTGTGTTGTCGGTGTAGTACTTGATCCCTTCTTCGCGAGTCCATTTTTTAGAATGGATGCCTGTATCGACAACCAGCCTGCACGCGCGCCACAATTCCATCGCGAGGCGACCGAAGTCGGAGTAAGGATCAGAGTACATGCCTATTTCTTTCGGAAGGTATTCTGAGTACAGCCCCCAACCCTCGATATAAGCCGTATAGCCACCAAACTTTCGGAACTTAGGAATTCCTTTTAGTTCTTGCTGAATGGCCAGTTGCATGTGATGACCTGGAACCCCCTCGTGATATGCCAGCGCTTCCATTTGATAAGTTGGCATGGCTTTCATGTCGTAGAGGTTAGCGTAGTAAAGACCTGGACGAGATCCATCTTCTGATGGGCGTTGATAGAAGGCTTTACCCGCTGATTGTTCTCGAAACGCCTCTACCGCTTTAACCTTCAAATCGGCTTTCGGCTTAGTTATAAATAACTCATCAAGACGACCTTTCATTGTATCGATTAGAGCAGTGGCTTCGCTCAAGTATCGGTCCTTACCTTCTTGATCGTTATTGTAGTAGAACTGATCGTCGTCTCGCATGAACTCCATGAAAGCTTTTAGATCTCCTTCAAAACCTACTTTCTCTTTAATCGCCGTCATCTCTTCATGGATTCTAGCTACTTCGTTAAGTCCAATTTCGTGAATTTGATCGGCAGTTAGGTCCGTCGTGGTAGTCCGAGCCAGGGCAACATCAAAAAACTTGTCGCCGTCTTTCCACTTCCAAACACCATCATCAGTGTTAGCTTGGGCCTCTAGTTCAGTTAGATGCGCTATTAAACCCTCGTAAGCCGGTTTTACAGAGTCCATCAGAGCCGTATTCGCTGCTGCTAATAACTCTGCTTTCTTTTCAGCGGTTAGCTCGCTGCCTTCCATTGCTTCTAGTTTATCCAGTTTTCCAGAGAAGTCGGCCAGCAACGTACTAGGCTCTCCGTCGTCAAAAGGTGCGCCCTTGATGATGTTTTGGCTATCGCGGATAACATGTGGAAAGACGAATTTTGGAGGCACAATATTAGCTTCCGTACGTGCTTTAATGCCGTCAATCAGTTGCGCGAACAGACCTTGAACTCCATTGAGGCGAGATACGTATGCCTCAGCATCTGAGACACTGGAAATCCTGTGTTGATTAATCAGCAGTGATACAACTCCAGAATGTCTTCCGAACATCTGATTCACTGGGTAGTTGTATAGACGCCATTGGAAATCTTCAATTTCATTCTCTAATTGCTGTTTCAGCAAGTCATAGCTTAGGGCCGTGGGTGCATCGAGTTTTTCGCGGTCGATACTATTGAGCTCAGCAAGATTTTGTTTCGATATTTCGAGTTCTTTTTTTGCATTTTCCTCACTGAGGTCGTTCCATTCCCCCATGCGCTCTTTCCGACCTAAATACGTCAGGAACTCAGGGCTTCTTGATAAGGCTTCCTCAAAGATTCGCTCATAAAAATCATTCGCTTTTTTGGATTCAGCAGCGATGTCTTCAGCGGTAGGAGCGGCGGGCGCTACCTGTTGTTCTACTGGCTTGGTTTCTGCTTGAGGTGCAGCTTCATTTGCAGCTTGGTCACAGGCCGTTAATACGGCAGCTGCGATCAATGCGATACTCAAAGGTTTGCGCATAATCATGCTCCTTGTTTTTCGTGGAATTTTCGTTGTTTTTCTCATCTGTGCGGCGAGCACTCTAGATGATAGGCATAATAGATGAAATTTTGCTGGAAAACGTCGCAAAATTTTTTAAATACTGGCTTTTTCCATCGTACATAAAAAAGCGCTGCCTAAGCAGCGCTTTGTGTAGTTCAGGGTAACGGCCTTTTTTGATGGCCGACTAGTAGCAGCTGTTGTTTGTTCTTAGGTTAGATTCACAATCAAACCAGTGTTAGCATCAACCTTACCGTCAAACACGGCTTGATAGTGCTGAGTCAGTTCCTGAAGTGAATCTAGCTCTTTAATTTGCAACCAACTTCGTGTTTTAAGCGCTGATTCTGACACAAATCGGGTGGAGTCCGCTTGGAATTCTTGTGGACCCATACGTTTCATCATTTCTTGAATATGGCTAGGAGCAAAAAACTGCTCACAGCGATCCCGTATAAGTCCGGCTTTTGGCTGCATCTCATCCCAGTGCGTGATTCCCACATTCAGCGTCATGGCCATATTGTCACCCAACAGCTTGTGTAAATCCGCCAACACTTGTTGGTTGCCCGACATATCGATGATCACGCTGCGCTTACTCACGTCTAGATTTTCCATCGAATCGTATGCGACGCTTTGATCGTATAAGTTTAGCCCGTCCACCGTGGCAATATTGCGCGATGAAGTCAGACCCACGGCCTTTGGCGTAGTGGTATTGTCGGCCATAGCATAAGCCACTCCAATGCTGGTTTTACTGGAGGCACTGATAATTAAAACCTGTTCGGCTTGGTACCAGTCGCGGCTAGCGAAGAAGTCTTGAATGGCGTAGGCAGTAACGAAGAGTGGGTAAAGCATACTGCGCTCATTATCCGCTTGTGTTTCCTTCGTTGAAGCCGCGCGATAGACGTTGTAACCGGCTGGTAATGACGCTCGGTGATCGCTCGCGTCAACAAAACTACCCGGTCCAGCTGGGGTAGGTTTCATCACCACTTGATCTGAGGGCGGGAAGTAACCAAAGTATCTTTCACCCACAGCGACAGCATCGGACTGTGATTCACTGACCGTGGCAAATCCCCAAACTGGGATCTGCCCCCACTCGCTTGAAATATCTTTGCCGTTTTTATCGGTGCTTGGAAAGAACTGCCAGTATTTGATCATGTCGCCCATTACCGCATAGGTAACATTGTTGGCGGTAAACGAGAAGCGCTCCACGCTTAGACGAATTTGCCCAGATTGTAGCGACTTGGCAGGTGCCTCGACGAGGCGATACTCATTTATATTTTTTCGATTGGTTTGCAATACATTCATTCTAGTGCTCCGTGTTTGCTCGTCTCGCCATGACTTCTGGCATTAATCGTTTGATGCCTTCAAATGCCGCTGGTACAGCTTGTTTGAGGCGACCTAATATTGCTAACTCCTCGGGGGTTGTATCTTCATTAGGAATAGTAAGTGCCGTGAACCCGTCTAGTCTATTCGAAACCAACCATTCGCGTAATCCCGGCTCTTGCGACCAACGATATTGATTACGCATTTGAGCAGCCATTCCTACAATCCAATCAGTGTCGTGATTTGGCAAGGGAACGACTTGGCATATATCGTTTTTAATCGCCTCATCTTCGTATTGCGCTTCAATATGCGCAATAAATGCGGCGCTAAAAACCGGTTGATAAGAACGGACCGTCTGAACGCAAATAGTATCGCCATCGAAAACCGGATAAGTCTCTGTTACCGGTACAGCGCGCGCAGAACAGTCAATGAAAATCGTGTTCTCGCCGGTTTCGATTGATGTATCGGCGAAGACTATCTTTGATTTTTCCAAGGCTGTAACTCGGCCATGACGGATTACGTTTTTGATTGATCGTAATAGTTTGGCCTCATCTTGGCTAACGGTTGCACCATGAAACATTTGCGGACGAACATTTGGATCCAGTCTAAACAGCACACCAATTTCCTCTAGCTTATCAAATAGATCATCTACCGAACTTGCCTGTCCCACTGCTTCAAACTGACTGGCTTGAGCACCAATCGAGTTGCTAAAAAATTCTTTACTGGGCTGCGTATTTTGACGATCAATCCACCAGGCATCTCTAGGCATGATCCAAGTGATCTTGTCCGGATCTATATTATTCGAGAGCATCCACAAACAAGCGTCGATGCCAGTTTTACCACCGCCGACTACAACATATTCGTCTTTCGGTTCGGTTAGATCAGGCAAAGAGTTAAGAGGGATGAACTGCGCGTCCTCGGCGATGCTAAAACTGGGTGTGTGAGTGGCCGGCACTGAGGTCTTGAAGTAGGTACCATCGACGATCTTTTTGTTTACGGTAACCTTGTAGTTTGCCCCGCTTACTATCGATGAAAACTGACCGTCACCTTTGTATTCACACATAGGAAAATAGCTAACGCGGCCAGAGGGCAAAAAGGTATGTTTCATTACCTGATCGTAGTACGCCATTACTTCGTCGCCCGAGGCCAATTCATGCAGTCCTTTATTAAGACCTACTTCATCCTTCTTTCCTGAACTTAATTCTTTCGAGCTGACGCCATAAAACTTAGACGGTTGGTGCAATGTCACAAACGGATAGGCGTCGTTCCAGTGACCGCCCGGTTTTGCATGCTTATCTACGATAACGATGGATGCATCGGTTTCTGTGAGTATGACGTCGGCGAATGCCATGCCAACGGCGCCAGCGCCGATGATTAAATAATCGGTTTCTAAATGATTAGACATAATAAAACCTCAAGAATTTTGAGTATTGATGAACAGAGTGTCTTTCTCGTACTTTAGGTCACGAAAAAAGTCACGATAGTTTGGTAATTAAGCGCTACGTACAGTAGGGTTGCTAGGTTCGCAAAAAGCAGGATGGGGAAGAGCCAAAACACGACAATGAGCAAAGAGCCCTCAACCAGATAAATAAAAAAGCAAAAAATAACAACGCCAAGGTAGAGATCTAAGCCAATTTGGCGTGCCCAATGAAACGGCCATATTGAGTTAAGGGTTCTAAATATGTTTTCCTTTTGACTGCAATAGATGCTGTACGCCAAGAATCCAATAAACAGAAGCCAGAACACAGGCTTCCCTACTGCCAAAGGACCCTCAGCGAAGAATAAAGGTTCAGAGTCGTGCGAGAGAATAGCCACGAGTACGAATGACGAAAACAGTGCCCAAGGTAATACCTTTAGCAGACGTCGGCGATTATTTGTATTCACAGGCGCTCTCCATCAAAAAAGTTAGGTTTAACGCTTAATATAACAGTGTTATAAATGTTAATATAACGATGTTATTCGCGTCAAGCCCATTTTTGCATTGGCATGTACGCATACTGTGAATAAAGTTAAAGATGCTAGGCTTATACACTTTTTTGAATTGAGACCTGCGCGTACTAAAACTAGAGAACGAGAGAGAACCATGAGCTCTGAGGCTAAACTAGCAACACATCCACAAACTGAGAAAGCCAAAGGGCCAGCAGCCTCTAGGAACAAAATTTTGTCGGCGGCATCTGAACTCTTTCTGGAAGGCGGGGTCTCTGCATTAAGTGTCAGAGCAATATCAAAAAGGGCCGGCCTCTCTACAATTGGAATATATTCTCACTTCAATGGTAAGCAAGGTGTCTTAGACGCGTTATACATTGAGGGTTTTAACAAGGTCTACGTAGCCATGGATCTGGGCCAAAAGGACACGGTATCGTTTGATGACGTCATTATGTCATGTGAAAAATATCTAGAGATGGCTTATCAGCACGAAGCACACTATCGGCTTATATTCGGTGAGAGTGATGCTGGTTATCAGCCCTCTGAGGAAGCTAGGCTCGCGGCAGCCAGGGCGTTTAAGAAGCTGGTTTCCAATACGGACGAGTATATTCAACAGAACAATCTCAAGTTAGATAAGCTGGCGGGTGCACTTGATATTTGGGCTGTTATGCATGGATATGTAAGCATTAGCCACCACGCGATGGCCAATGAAACTCTGGATTGGTCAGGTATGGCTCTGGGGGCAGTCAAGCGTCAAATTCAAGCATGGAGCTGACTGCTTTTAGAGCATACACTCAGCTGGAGATGACATTTTTATCGTTGTTCGCGCTTATCGATTAGTTCACTCGACACCTATAAAACAATATTGCAATAAAAAGGCCATGTCTATGATAAGACATGGCCTTTTTGCTCAGTATCTTTATTTGTCTCTACTTGTTTTCCCAATAAGTCGCGTTTTTAATACCCAGTTTCTTAGGATCAAAAGAATACTCGGTCACACCAGAGTCGCGTTGGGCCTCATAGTCTTTCAACGCTTTTATAGCGGGTCTGCCCAATAGGAAGATAATCAAAATTCCGATGATGTTTACCCAAGCCATCAAGCCTACTCCAATATCGCCTAGTGCCCAAGCCAAGCTGGCTTCACGCACTGTGCCAAAGAACACCGCTGCGATTAAACCAAGTTTCAACAGATTGATAGCACCTGGAATTTTTACAAATCGTCGTATGTAGACCACATTACTTTCCGCTATGTAGTAGTAAGCCATCAAAGTTGTGAACGAAAAGAAAAATAAGGCGATCGCAACAAATGGATTGCCGATTCCAGGCATGACGCTTTCGATTGCCATTTGCGTGAACGCCGGACTATTCGCGGCGGTATCCGCAGCAACATTCTGTACGATCAACGAGGCTGAATCTGGACCAACGTTGTACATCCCAGTGATCAAAATCATAAAGGCTGTTGCACTGCATACGAACAGGGTGTCGATGTAAATAGAGAAAGACTGTACAAGGCCTTGTTGGGCTGGGTGTTGCACTTCGGCCGCCGCGGCTGCGTGCGGCGCAGTCCCTTGTCCCGCTTCGTTGGAATAAACGCCACGTTTAACACCCCAGCCGATAGCGGCACCAATTCCAGCCATCGGTGTGAATGCGTCGCCGACTATCATTGCCACAATGCCAGGTAGCTCGGTGATATTAATAGCAATGATGATGCAAGCTGTAATGATGTAGGCCAGAGCCATAAAAGGGACGACTATCTGCGCAAAACTGGCGATACGTTTAACGCCGCCGAAGATGATGAAGCCTAAAATGATGCAAATAACCGTACCGGTAATTATCTTTACTGAGCTCATTTCGCCCATGCCAGTAGCAACCATTGTACCTTGGCCAATCGTTTGAGTGACTGCGTGACCGATTGCGTTAGACTGAACAGTCGGGAGTAAAAAGCCGCATGCCAGAATCGTCGCTATTGCAAAAATCCATGCATACCATGTTTGCCCCATGGCCTTCTCGATGTAGTAGGCTGGTCCACCGCGATACTCGCCGTCGTCGACTTCCTTATAGATCTGTGCAAGCGTGGCTTCAATAAAGGCGGTCGCCGCACCAAAAATAGCGACAATCCACATCCAAAACACAGCACCCGGTCCACCGAAGCCGATAGCGGCAGCGACGCCGGCAATGTTACCAGTGCCAACGCGTCCGGATAGAGACACCGATAATGCCTGAAACGGCGATATTCCTTTGTCTGAGCTTTGCCCTGAGGTAAGCAGCCTAATCATCTCCTTAAACAAGCGCACCTGTAAAAAGCGAGTTAATACTGTGTAGAACAGACCTGCAGCTAAGCACAGATAGATGAGAGCAGGGCTCCAAATGACGCCATTGATGGCATTAACGATTGATTCCATATTTGTAATTTTTATTTATATATTTAGCTTAACCAACCAAGTTGGTCGCGTGATTTAGCGAACAAGACAAGCGCGATGGCGATGATTAAGACGACCACCGCCATGATGATATTGAAGTCAGTCACAATGGTATGCATTTTAGCAATTAAAAAAGAATATGTGTGCTGAGCCAAGACACCCAGTAAAGAAACAGAGAGCACCAAGACGGATAGCTTCTTTCTCATAATGAGTAAAATTGAACCAGCCAAGCCAGCGAACACAGCAGTCGCGAACGCGGCTGTGACCCAAGCAGGACGGTTATTGTAGGCTTCTTGAATCGGAGCTGACAGCTCTGCGAATTGTTCTGGCGTCATCATGGCTTCGTTTATGTACGCAAGAACACCCAAGCCATTCCAAGTGATTGCCAGTAAGGAGACTATCCAAAACCAAATCGGTATTTTTATGTCGCTATTCATTGTGTTTCTCCATGGTTAAATCTCTAAAGACTTTTGAATTATTGTTGTAAGCAGAGAAACGCTCACGGTTCAACACTGTAGCACACCAGATCGGCGTGCAGTGATCCAAGGCGATGATTTCAAGGAATAGACAAAAAAAAGCCGCGGAATTCACCGCGGCTTTTTTGCTCTTAAATGGACTACAGCTTAGAAGTTGTAGGTTGCTCTTGTGTAGAAGAACGTTCCATTGATGCCAAATGGCGTGAATTGGCTGTACTCAAGACCAAGTACCGCTCCGAAATCGAAGCTGCCCACATCACGAGCCAAATCGCCTTGCTCATCAGTTACGTTACGAACACCTAATACAAGGTTCAAGTTGTCCGAATAATCGTAGCCTAATTCAAGATCAAGTAGCGTGTTAGCACCGAATACACCGTCAGCTTCGCGGTCATAATAATCACCGTAGTAGCTCAATCTACCCAATAGACGAACTTTGTCCATTTGGTGGTTGGCTGTGAAGTTAACACGAGTATCTGGAACACCGTCCTCGATTACTTGTTTACGAGCATCATTCAACAGGTTCGCATTTCGGCGCGTGATTTCTGTATCAGTGAAGTTGTAAGCCAAGTTCCAAGTGGTGTTGCCGTTAGCCCAATCGCTGTTCCAAGTCGCAACGATGTCAAAACCGCTGGTGTTGGTGTCGAACTGGTTAGTAAAGAAACGGAAGTTTGAAATATCAGATGCATCAATACCTTGTCCTGCCAACGTTTGAAGGTCGGTCGGAGTTAGGCTGAAGTCAGAAGACAAGTTCAAACGATCATCCACATCAATGTCAAAGTAATCGACCGTGAAGTCAACTGTGCCAACTGAGAAGTAGCCACCTAACGTAAAGTTAGTGGATTCCTCAGGTTGCAGTTGGCTTCCGCCACGCAGTAATGCGGCTGGGCTTGTCGAAGGAATAACACCTTGATTGGTCAAGACGCCATTTACGATCTGCGTTGAGATGTTTGATGCATTTGATTGACCAGGAGTGGGTGCTTTAAAACCTGTAGAGATCGTTGCACGTAAACCACTAGTGTCACCCAGTGCATAGTTCGCACCAAGCTTGAAGTTAGTGGTGCTACCAAAGTCATCAAAGTCTTCGTAACGAACCGCAGCGGCCACCAAAAGGTCATCAGAGGCATCCCACTCTAACTCAGCGTAAGCTGAAGTATTAGAACGGTCAAAATCGCCCGCGATTGCTGGTGAGAAACCTGGGAAACCGTTGGTTGAAGTTGAAAAGCCTTGTGTGCCTAAACCACCATCGATATACGACTCTGGTTGACCAGCGATCAAACCAAACTCTTCATTACGATACTCCAAACCAAACGCAAGGTTTAAGGTGTCGCTTAGAGGCTTGGTGAAGTCTAAATTGATGCTGTAGTCAGTTTGCTCGTAAGCCCCTGGGTTAAAGTTTCTTGGCGTGTTCGGGCCTAAGCTCGCATTAACGGTATTGTTAATGAAGAAATCCGCTTCATTATTTCCGTAGTAAATGCTCGCTTCCCATCCAAGTCCGCCGGCTGTTTCACCACGTAGGCCTAACAACAATGAGCTGTCAGTTACGTCGCCACCGAAGTTCGGTGTGAAGCCGCCTGGGATTAACTCGGCAAAGTTGAAACACTCAGGTCTTGCGGCTGCAGCCGCGAATGCTGGGCTGGTTAAGCCAGCGATGGTTGCAGGGATATCAGTAGGACAGTTACCTGTTCCGTTGCCCGTCAAATCACCGAAGAGGAGGAAACCGTTAGCCGCGTTTACCGCACCACGGTTTGATGGGTTACGAAAATAGAAACCACCCGTGACTTCTTTAGAGTTGTAATTGGCTTGACCAAAGAACTCCATGCCGTTGGAAAGTTCGCTTCCAAAGTTAGCCCATAATTTAACGTCGCCTTCAATTTCAGGCGTTCCCCAAACTTGTGCTGGGTTTCCAGCTGGTACGCCCGCGGCAATCAGGGCTGCTGCGTCAGCACGTTGCACAGAGCGATCTGTGGCTTCGGCTTCGGTCAATTCAGCTGTCAGGTTAAAGAAGCCATTTTCGCCCATGGCGAAGCCTTGGTTCCAAGCGATGGTGTATTGGTTTTCACCCTCAGAGTATTGGCCGTAGCGGACTTCTACCGCACCGCCAGAATCGGCGTTCTTCAAGTTGAAGTTAACCACACCAGCGATCGCATCAGAGCCGTATTGCGCTGCCGCACCGTCTCTCAATACTTCTACGCTTTGCAGGCCTAGTGCCGGGATGGCAGCCAAGTCTGGTCCTTGGGAGCCGTCAGCCAAACCATTGCCTAGCCAGGTGATAACAGCAGAGCGGTGACGACGCTTTCCGTTAACCAATACCAATGTGTGGTCTGGAGCTAATCCACGAAGGTTAGCCGGACGAACTAAAGTCGCCGCGTCAGAAATAGGTTGGTCGTTTACATTGAAAGAAGGCACAGTGTTTCGGAGTAGGTTGCTTGTGTCTACCCCCCCTTGTGAAACAAAGTCAGACGCGCTGATGACGTCTACTGGTGCTACTGAGTCAGTGGCTGATCTCGGCTTTCCCCTGGTACCGATCGTTACGATTTCTTCAATGGCTTGCTCTTCTTGAGCAAAACTGGGCGTCGAGATACCCCCCATCGAAGCCACTACAAGTGCGATTGCAGTAAATCGAGGTTGAAATAACTTCATAAAACTTACTCTCCTGCGAAGAATATTCGCGTTTATAAGCGTTGTTAATTTTTATACTTATGACTTCTTTGCCACGCGTCACCCTTCTTTGGAATGACCGTGTTCCCCAATCGTACGCCTGTTTATAAAACTCAACAAGGCGTCCAATTAGCAAAATACCAGCTCTACGTCGTTTCTTTGTAAAAAAACACTTTTCATGTGGATTTGATTGTTCCAGACTCGAAGATTAGTATTAGCCACGAAAATACGCGGGATTTCATCGATTCTTAGAACGACCGTGCCTCAGAAAAAGCTCTGTATAGCAGGGTATTAGGTATATAGAGTGTCGAGATTAGAAAATCCTCAATAAAAATTTAAAAAAACTATAAATAGTATGCAAACTGCAACTGATACCACTAAACAAGACATGCCATTGTGGTTGGCTTTATTTCCAATTGTCCTCCTGATTTCCGCTTTAACTTGGAACGTGCTGATCGTTTATGGTGATGATGCATTGTCGGGCTCCAGTCAAATGGTCATTCTTCTTGTTGCCGGACTCACCGCAATGATTGGATTGAAACGAGGGGTCGCGTGGGAGTACATACAAGAACGCATCGTTGCCACGATCAGCAACGCGATGCCTTCTATTCTGATTCTATTATTGGTCGGGGCTCTTGCCAGTATCTGGCTTTTAAGCGGTACGGTTCCCACCTTGGTCTATTACGGTTTGAAGCTAATGAATCCGGCAATCTTCTTGGTGGCTTGCTGTATCGCTTGTGCACTGACCTCTGTAATGAGTGGCAGCTCATGGTCAACAGCCGCGACCATTGGCGTGGCGATGGTCGCTGTTGGTCGTGCTTTGGAGATTCCAGATGGTTTGATTGGTGGTGCAATTATCTCAGGCTCTTATTTCGGTGACAAAATTTCTCCACTGTCGGACACAACCAACCTGGCGGCAGCGGTTACAGATACGCCGGTTTTCGATCACATCCGCTATTTGGCACTCACCACTGTTCCCTCAATGGGCATTACTTTGGTTTTATTTACTTTCATTGGATTGAATCTAGAAACCGCCGAGTCTGCCGTTGACGTGTCTGTCGAGTTAGCGGCTATCCAAGAGACATTCAACATCACCATTTGGTTATTGCTACCTCCAGCGGTTGTGTTAACGATGATCATGAAAAAAGTGCCGGCAATCCCTTCATTGTTTGTTGGTATTGTGATCGGTGCTATTTGTGCGTTAATTTTTCAGCAAGAGCTTCTAGCCACTCTGATGGCAGATATAGAGACACAAGCACTTTATCAAATCATTATGGGTACCCTATACAAAGGGGTTGATATCACGACTAGCTTGCCAATGTTAACTGAACTATTTAGTGCTTCGGGGATGGAGGGAATGCTGTGGACGGTTTGGCTGATTCTGGCGGCCATGACCTTCGGCGGAGTGATGGAAGCCTGTGGGATGCTCGCCAGAATAATGGAAGCGGCTAAGGGGCTCGCCAAAGGTTTCTTTAGTTTGGTTACCTGTACAGCGGGAACTTGTGTTGTAACCAATCTAAGTACCTCTGATCAGTATATTTCAGTCGCTATTCCAGGCCGAATGTACGCCGACCTTTATAAAGAAAAAGGCTACGCTTCTGAAAACTTAAGTCGAACGTTGGAAGATACCGGAACGGTAACTTCGGTGCTTATCCCTTGGAATACTTGTGGTGCTTATCATGCGAGCGTATTGGGTGTGGCCACACTGACCTATCTGCCGTATTGCTTTTTTAACCTGATAAGTCCGGTAATGACACTTTTGTACGCATGGTTTATGTTTCGAATTAAATGCACAGACATGGCCGAGCCGCACGCCGCTACCCAGTAATGAATACCAAATCTGCCGTTAACTTCTGGCTGGTTGTCGTTGCAATCATTTGGGGCGTCGGTTTTGTACCCCAAAAGCTCGGAATGGAGTATTTGGGTCCCGCAGCCTTTAACGCTTGGCGATTCGCACTCGGCGCCCTGACTGTTTTGCCCGTTATCTTTTTGCTCAGACGAAATACGGGCAGGATGGTCACTGCGCAAACATGGTTGCTGGGTGGTGTACTTGGGCTTTTACTCTTTATGGGAGCCTTGTGCCAACAGCTTGCGCTTCTTAGTACATCGGTCGCCAACGTTGCATTTATTACCGGCCTGTATGTGATCTTGGTTCCAATGATTGGATATTTTTTCGGCATTCGATACGCGTTGATTGTCTGGATGGGTGGCTTAATAGCCATGATCGGTTTGTACTTAATGACCGGTGGATTGCAAGGGGCCGCTGTGAAGGGCGATCTTATCGCAATTGTCGGTGCGGTTATGTGGGCCGCGCACATCATGGTGTTGTCGAGGTTTGCCGGAAAACATCCTCAGTTAAAGCTTTCAGCCCTTCAATTTTTATTTTGTTCTCTATTCAGCCTGTTTTACGCGCTCAGTTTTGAGTCTTCGGTAATGCCAGCCGAGCTGTTCGGCCTGTTTTGGCCGTTGGTCAATGGTGTCATCGTGGTTGGATTGGCCTACACTCTGCAGGTCTTTTTATTGGAAAAGGCGGATCCTTTTGAAGCGTCAATCATCTTCTCACTCGAGGCGGTTTTCGGGGCTATTGCTGGCTACTTTGTGTTTGACGAAAGCCTAACCATGGCTGGTTTGGTGGGCGCTACAATGATGCTGATCGGATGCGTGCTCGCGCAAGTTCCAAGTGCAAAAGCCGCAGATGGTGAGGCGGGCTAGCGAAGGCTTATTTAACCTCATCAAAAAAAGAGGCCAGTGATTCCTCTCTATCAAACAGAGCATTTTCAAATTGCTCGTAATCGATTGGGCGGGGAAAGCTATAGTAATTAGCTTGGCCGTTTTGAATCTCACTGCTTGGATTGGATTTTTCAGTGATCGCCTTTATCGCGTTGATGACCATCGCACATCCATCTCGGTAAAGGCTTAATGTATTCCACAAATAGGATTTTTTGTAGTCAATGGGCTGTGAAGTCTTGTCGATAACGGCACCGGTGTCGATTGTGGAATCCTCTATCCAGTGCAACGTTGTACCGATGTTCTGTTCTTGATTTTTCATTGCCCAAAAGGTCGCCATAACACCCTGATACTCGGGTAGGGGACCTGAGTGTAGATTAATCACACCAAATCTAGGAGTTTGAATGACTTGCTCCTTGAGTATCGACATATGCCTGACGCTTAAAACCAGGTCAGGGCTGGAGCTCGTAAACTGCTCAAAGCCCGGGTCTTGATTGATGTGATTAAGTTCCTTAGCTCCACATTGAGAAAAAATATCAAACAGCCTTCCCTGTGACCTTTCGAACCTAATAAAGTCTTGAAGTTGATGCGGGAGTGACGCAGATACGTTTTGTTTGTACGTGAAGAAAACAGAGAGTTCGGTTTTCTGATTTAGTTCTTTGAGCCCCGATCTGATAAGGCGCAGAGCCAATGCTGAAGGCAGGTCGTAGTTCGTAAGTAGAGTAAGTCTCATTCTCCGCGGATTTGCTCTGTCAGGCCCTTAAGAAAACTGCGGAGTACCTGGCCTCCACATGCTCGATAGTGTTTATGGCCAGGTTTGCGAAATAGGGCGCTTAGCTCACCTTTGGATAACTTGGTGCCACCGAGTTCCAAAGTCTCTAGCATGTCTTCTTCACGGAACATTAAGGCAATTCTGAGCTTCTTTAAAACATCATTCTTACTAAGACGAAAATCGGCTGGTTTGGGCTCGACCTTGCCGCCCTCCTTTGCGCCTCGCTGGTCTACGATAAATCCATCCAAGAATGCACACAGCTCTATGTCTGAGCACGCTACAAATGAATCCGAATCTTCTTTTTCCAATAAGCCCAAGTAGCGTTTGTTATCCATATCAACTTGGGAGCTTTTATCAGTACTAAATAGAGAGACAGCAACGTCATCGCGAAAGTTAAAGGCAAAACGGATACGTCTTAAAATGTCGTTATTGTTCATAACAAATGAGAGAATTAAGTTAGCTTGGTTTACTGAATCGGCACAATGCGATTTCACCAAATAGATTAGGAAAGCTTTTTAAGCCGAGTGTTTGTCTGCCGTCGGTTCTAACCGCTACGGAAGATTCCATGACGAAGCCTAACTCAAGGCATAGTGCGTGAAAGTCTCGAATAGTGCAAAGATGTATATTAGGAGTGTCAAACCAATTGTATGGCAGTTGTTCACTCTCGGGCATCTTTCCAGTTATCGCAATCTGCCATCGATTTCGCCAGTGTGCAAAGTTGGGGAAGGTCACGATGCCTTGTTTGCCTACTCTCATCATCTCCATCAATAAATCTTTGGGCCTGCGCATAGCCTGCAGTGTCAAAGACAAAATTACCGTGTCAAAAGAATTTGTATCGAAGTGCCCCAAACCCTGATCAAGATTGAACTGAATTACGTTGATACCATTATCAATGCACTTGGAGATCATTTCGGGATCCAGCTCAACACCATAACCGGTAATCGACTTTTCTTCCTGAAGGTGTCTCATCAGGGCACCGTTGCCACAACCGAGGTCGATAACTCGACTACCTTCCTTGACCCAATCACTAATCAATATGTGATCGTATCGTGTTAGAGATGATTTGTTGAGCGCTTTGATCATATCTGGCACTCTCTGGCGATGCGATTCATGTAGGCAAACATAACATCCATATAGTTGTCTATTGGTAGCAAAAATGAATCATGTCCTTGATCACATTTGATCTCAGAGTAGCTCACGTTGGCTTTATTGCTTTGCAGTGCTCGTACAATTTCGCGCGACCGTTCCGGTGAAAATCGCCAATCACTCGAAAACGAAACGACCAGAAAATTCGCTCGCGCTGGCGCCAGCGCGCAGGTCAATGAATCGGCATATTCGGCCGCGGGATCAAAATAGTCCAGGGCCTTAGTCATTAAAAGGTAGGTGTTCGCATCGAAACGATTTACAAATCGATCCCCTTGATAACGGAGGTAGCTTTCCACTTCAAACTCTGGTGTGAATTCGTAATCAAATTTCGACTTCATACGTAAGTTTCTACCAAACTTAAGCGCCATCATATCCTCAGACAAATAAGTGATGTGGCCAATCATTCTGGCAACGCGCATACCACGATCTGGACTTGTCCCCTCATCATAGTAGCTGCCATTATGAAAGTCTGGATCGGTTCTGATGGCCTGGCGGGCCACATCGTTAAATCCTATGTTTTGAGCATTGAGTTTGGGGGCTGATGCAATGACCAAACAATGACTGAGTCTATCTGGGAAGGAAATACTCCATTGCAATGCTTGCATACCGCCTAGACTTCCGCCGATGACGGCTGCCCATTTTTTGATCCCCAATCGGTCACTTAGCTGCGCTTGAGAGTTTACCCAGTCTTTCACCGTTACAATCGGAAACTCGGGCCCGTATGGACGACCGGTAGCCGGGTTGATAGATTGTGGACCGGTGCTGCCAGAGCATCCACCTAGATTATTGCAGCAAACCACAAAAAAATGCCGAGTGTCGATTGGCTTTCCTGGACCGATCATGGAGTCCCACCAACCTTTTGTCTTACGGGTATCTTCCTCAGATGGACGCTGGTAATAGCCAGCTACATGATGGTCTCCGCTTAATGCGTGGCACACCAGTATGGCATTCGACTTTTGCTGATTCAATTCTCCGTAAGTTTCAAAAGCCAACTCGAATCGGCTTAATACCCCTTGGCTCTCCAGCTCTAAAGGATGTTCGAAAGCGAGAGTCTCTGGTGAAACAAAACCCACAGAGTCATGCGGAGGGCTAAACATCTTGATTTATCTGACACCGAACAATGGTTGTACAATGATCATTAGGCTTACGTTGAGAAATATAAAAACAATCATCGGCGAAAGATCCAAGCCGCCGATTGGGGGTATGATTTTTCTTGCCGGTGCCAGCAGCGGTTCACTGATTGAACGAAATACCATCAAAATTGGATGATAGCTGTGAGGTGCCACCCAGCTAGCGATGATGCTAACGAAGATGGCGGCCATAAAAAGATAAATAGTGGACTGAATCAATAGCCCCAATGAGATGATCAACAGAACGGGAATAGCGGTGGAGATCGAACTCAAGTTGCCTGATATTGCAATAATGACAACGTAGTTAAGAAAACACAGAAGGTAAGCTAAAAAAAGCGTCGCGGTATCTATTGTGCCTATACTTGGGATGATCTTCCTAAGGGGAATCACCACGGGATTAGTTACGGTAATAATGAATTGCCCGAATTCATTTCTGAAGTCGGCTCTTACCCACTGCATCCAAAAGCGTAATAGCACTATGTAGATAGCAATTATGAGGATTGTTTCGACTATATAGGTTGTCGCGTTTTGTATGTATCCCATGTGGTTTTACCTTTTAGTTAACCCAGCTCCTCAGCCAGTTCCGCTGACCTCTTGTGGGCAGCGGTGAATGCGTTATCAATGATTGCCTTCAAATTTTCCGAAGCGAATGACTTCAGCGCTTGCTCGGTCGTCCCGTTGGGTGACGTTACATTGTCGATGAGTTGTTGCAGTGGCAGTTCGCTATGCTTTACTAGCTCTGAAGCACCGATCGCTGTTTGCACAGCTAACGCTTTGGCAACTTCCTCCTCGAGACCAGCTTTGACCGCCGACTCGACTAGCGATTGAATAAAAAGCATAAAATAGGCTGGCCCGCTTCCCGACAGTGCAGTGACTAAGTCAATGTCGGACTCCGACTTGACCCATCTTGAAACGCCCACGGCGTCTATCAGATGCTCAGTTAGCGCTCGTTGCTCAGTCGTTACAAACTCGTTGGCATACAGTCCACTGGCACCCTTGCCTATTAGAGCTGGTGTATTCGGCATTACTCTAACTATAGGCAAATCAAACTCCGCCCAACGGACAATGGAGCTTGACTCTATGCCAGCCGCCACCGAAATAATCAGAGGCCGATATTCTGATAGCTCGGCGGAAATTGGTTCGATGACCAATTTCATTACCTGCGGTTTAACGGCAATAACGATAACATCAGATAGCTTAACCAAAGTTTGATTATTGCTCGCTACATTTATACCCATTTCTTGCGCTAACGACTCACACTTGTTGATGTCTGGGTCGAACAGATGGATGGATTGAGGATGGACTATTTTTTTTTGGATTAAGCCACCGATGAGGCTGGAAGCCATATTTCCGCCACCGATGAAACCAAGCTTAGATTCGATCACTGAAATGTAATAAGAGGATTCGATTTTGAATATTGTAACGTGTTCTGGCTCAACAGGAAATTAAGTCCTCGGTCCGAGCAAGGCTGACCCCACTCGAACCATTGTGGCACCTTCTAAGATGGCGGCTTCAAGATCGCCTGACATACCCATAGACAGGTGATCCAGATTTAATCCGAACCGTTGGTTTGTAATTTCTAAAACTTCCCTGGCCTGAGCGAATACCGTTCTTTGAGATTCAAAAGACGTACGTGACTTTGGAATTGTCATAAAGCCTCTGAGTCGAGACCCCTCTATTTCTGAAATTTGAGCTGCTAGCTCGACCGCATGCTCTGCATCAACGCCACCTTTTGTTTCCTCCTCATCGAGATTTAGTTGGATTAAAAGGTTTATTGGCTCGCTTCTACCATGCTGTTTAGCCAGCCTCTGGGCGATCTTTAGTCGATCTACTCCATGAACCCAATCAAAATGTTTAGCCACTGCCTTTGTCTTATTTGATTGTAAGTGGCCTATGAAGTGCCATGTCAGAGCTGTGTCAGCAAGATCGTCAATTTTACTAATAGCCTCTTGCAAGTAGTTTTCACCAGCATGCTTTATCCCTAGTTTGTGAAATCGTCGAATCTGCTCACTGGATTTTGTTTTTGTCGCGGCTATCAGGGTCACTGAACCCGAGGTGCGTTCCGCCTGTTTTTCAGCAGATGAGATTCGATCAATAATAGCTTCGTATCGCTGTGCTTCTTCTACAAGTTGCTGACTCATTACAAAAAATCTGGTTATACTGTTTGCGACTAATGAGATCATTTTATCAAATTACACCTCGGAGAAGGTATGGACATATCTGAACTGTTGGCTTTCAGTCAAAAAAACAAAGCTTCGGACTTACATATTTCATCAGGGCTGCCTCCAATGATTCGTGTTGATGGTGACATGAAGCGAATTGACCTGCCTGCATTGGATTCTGAAACCGTCATAAAAATGATTTTCGACATCATGAATGACAAACAAAGGAAGACATATGAGGAAAATCTGGAGGCCGACTTCTCATTTGAAATTCCCAATGTGTCGCGATTTCGTGTCAACGCATTTAATCAAGATCGGGGACCAGCTGCGGTTTTTAGAACCATTCCATCTGTTGTCTTAAGTTTGGACGATCTGGATGCGCCGACAATCTTCCGTGAAATATGCATGAAACCCAGAGGCCTAGTTCTAGTCACGGGGCCAACTGGCTCGGGTAAGTCAACTACGCTGGCGGCGATGGTTGATTATATTAATGATAAACAGCGGTCGCATATCCTAACGGTGGAAGATCCAATCGAATTCGTGCATCAGAGCAAGCGATGCTTGGTTAATCAACGTGAATTACATAAGGATACGCACAGTTTCTCAAACGCATTGAAGTCCGCTCTACGTGAAGATCCCGACGTTATTCTGGTGGGTGAGCTCCGAGACCTAGAAACTATTCGTCTTGCAATGACGGCGGCAGAGACTGGCCATTTAGTGTTAGCGACATTGCACACCAGTTCGGCACCCAAGACAATTGACCGTATTGTTGACGTTTTTCCAGCCGAAGAAAAATCGATGGTTAGATCCATGTTGTCGGAGTCGATTCAAGCGGTCATTGCTCAAACCCTGTTGAAAAAAGTGGGAGGCGGGCGAGTCGCTGCTCACGAAATCATGATCGGTACCTCGGCCATTCGGAATCTGATTCGTGAAGATAAAATCGCCCAAATGTACTCAATGATTCAAACGGGACAGTCGGATGGCATGCAAACGCTGGATCAATGTCTGTTGAATCTCTTGCGAGATCGTTTAATCACGGCGGCGGATGCTCGTAATCGAGCTGTAGATAAATCCAAGTTCATGTAATGCAGTAGCAAAGGAGCGAAAACAATGTTCAAAATGGCTGATTTGCTGCGCGCAATGATGGTGAAAAACGCGTCGGATTTATTCATAACCGCCAATGCAACACCGAGCTTCAAGGTGGACGGTAAGATTTATCCCATTGCTGGTAATCCGCTTACAGGCCGTGAGTCGCAAGAGCTTTGTTACTCGATCATGAATGAGGAGCAACGGCGAATATTTGAAAGCGACAAGGAATGTAACTTTGCTATTCATCCAAAGCAGATTGGTCGATTCCGGGTGAACGTGTTCGTTCAACAAAATGCCGTGGGTATGGTTTTAAGGGCAATTAAAACCCAAATACCCACCTGCGAAGAGCTTCAAATACCACCCGTACTCCAAAAAATGATCATGAAAAAACGTGGTCTGCTTATCTTCGTGGGTGGCACGGGTACCGGCAAGAGTACTTCCATGGCTGCTTTGGTTGATCACCGAAATCGTAATTCTCAAGACCACATTATTACTATCGAAGATCCGATCGAGTACATGCATACGCACAAAAAATCCATCGTGACTCAACGTGAGGTTGGTGTGGATACCGATTCGTTTGAAAATGCGCTTATCAATGCGATGCGTCAAGCGCCTGATGTGATACAAATTGGTGAGATACGAACTCGAGAAACCATGGATGCCGCGGTGGTCTTCTCAGAGACAGGGCACTTGTGTATCGCCACGTTGCACGCAAACAATTCATATCAGGCCTTGGATAGAATCTTTAACTTCTTCCCGGCTGATCGAAGAGATCAATTAGCGATGGATCTATCATTGAATCTGTACGGCCTAGTCTCTCAAAGGCTGTTGCCAGTAAAGGACCGAGAGGGTCGCGTTCCCGCGGTGGAGATTATGATCAACAGCCCGATGATCGCGGATATGATTAAAGAGCACAAAATTGACGAGATTCGCGGCGCGATTGAGAAGTCTCAAGAGTGGGGAATGCAGACCTTTGACCAGGCTCTCTTTAAGCTGCATGAGGCCGACCTTATTACCTACGACGATGCCATTAAAAATGCAGAATCCGAAAATGATTTGCGGCTGGCCATCAAGTTAAGAGGCAAAGATGCTGCCACCACAGAGTTTGGTGAAACCTTATCCAATGTGGCGATACAAGAGGATGATGATGAGGGCAACTTATTCTGAGGCCTCTTGCTTTTGACACCAGGCGTGAATGGCATCAATCGTTTCTTGTCTCGTGTAGATGTTTGTATGTGACAGTTGACCGCCCTCTAATGGACTCAGGACTACTAAATCCGAGGGAACTCCTGGTGGGCCATCTTCAACCATCGTTTCAATTTCGCCGACCCATCTCCAAGAATCCAGTCCAATAAACACTCGAGACAGCGTTAGTGCCATAAGCAGAATCATCATTACTGCCGCAGACGCGACCATGAGTTGGCCTAGAAAAGGTATAAGGTAATCCGGAACAACATCTGCTCCGCGGTAAGTCATCCAAGCAAGCAGCAGGGCTGCTATGCAGATAATCACATAAAGTTGTCGGCCGCCAAGCTTTAGCCCCACACCTCCTAACCAATTAAGAAACTGAGTCCCGCGTAATAACCCCGATGCCTCATCCCCAGATGACCGAATCAATAAGATCGGAATGTTGGGATCGCTAAAGCTCAGTTTTTTGAGCAATTGTGATAGCCGTTTGTCGCCCTTTACTCGATTCTTAAAGCGTTCAAAAGCTACTAGCCAGGTCAAAACAGCAGGAATGACTATAGCGCCAAGAATCATGCCCAGTGCCGCCATCCACGACGCCCAACCGCCGCTCAGCAAGTTCGATTGCCATACTGCCTGTAGCACGCCCAGAGACATAATAGAGAGAGACAGAACCAGCGCCAGTATGCTTAGGGGGCGCTTGCGTGGATACAAAAATGGAGTGGCTAAACAGATTAAGCCGTCCACTCTTCTCGCAACCTCTGGGTCTTGTAACGCGTACATAGCTACGTTTCCACCATGGCTGTGAGCAACAAGGTAGTGGGTGAGTTCGGGATCTTGTTTAAGCAAGTGCTGTTTGAGTTTCTCAGCACCTTTTAGTCTTGCTGAATTAGTAAGGTCATTTACTTTGACTAACTTCTTACTCCCCCAAGGGGAAGGTATGCTGAACTCCGTTTGGCCAGAAAATCGAGCTGCCAATCGACCTCTGAACCCAGACGGCTTTTCAAGTTCAGTCTGATTAAGCCAATCTGAATTAGCGGCAAAGGTGCCGTGTACCAAGGTAAATAGCCGATTCTTCATTGTGCTTTTTAATGTTTTACTTTGGTCCGCAAAAAATTTGCGGTTGACTAAAAAATGATTTGGATTAACGTGATGTTTTATAGCCCATGAAGCAACACAAGGCGGTGACAGACATACCCCAAATTACATCCACCAAAACCAGAGATATGGTCCAGCCGTCTAGCATGGCATAGTTAGTGAAGGTGTATGTCCCGTACCCAACAAGACCTAGCAAAGCGCCGTTCTGAGCCGCTTTAGAAGCTCGACTACTCTCTAAAATTACTAGTTTGACCGCGACGCCTGTGTAAACCAAGTAAAAGACAAACGCAAAAGCTAGCTTCGGCTCTTTTCTCAATAGCTCTCCCACTTGATCAGAATAGAACTGCTGTGCATACAGGGCAATAAATACGATATCAACAACTAGAAATGAGACTAGGAATCCTAAAAACGCTTTTATCGCCATTCCCATAAACAGATGCTCCTAAGAGATAATGGATTTATACCAATCCAGTTTTTGTTGGTCGCCATCCTTAATTAGCTTTTTGATGTGAGTATGGCTTCTATGTGCTGACCAAGGCATATTTAGGTCTTCCCAAGCAAATGCTATCGCTTCTCCTCTTGTTACTTTGCCCATTAGAAGCTTTGCCGCGGGCCTCTGCAGTACGATGTCTTCATGCCCCAGTCCTTCGCCAGCCGTATATTGGCGGATCCCATCAAACTCAATTTCGGCGCTATGGTGAACGTGTCCAGTTAATAGTGGGCCACCGCCAGTTTGCTTTATTAGTTGTTTGAGCCAAGGGATTTCATTGATTCCCCCGATCACGTGATCTTGCCCAGGTCTAGGGTCTACGAACGGGCGGTGGGTGAAAAAAACCTGAGATTGGGCTGGATCGATAGAAAGGGCTTTAAGCAATTTTCCGCGTTGACCTGAATGCGCAGGGAAGTAGTCGGCGGCTGTATCAATATTGACAAATCGTGTTCCGGCGACTTCAAAAAAGTTATTCAAGGGGCCAAGCTGCTGCAAAAAATCGTGATAAATAATGCCGCTGTCGTGAAAATCGTGGTTTCCTATCGAGACAAAAACAGGAATGGGAGAAGCGTGAAATCTCTTTATCGCCTGCTCGTAGTCGTCATTGCCATAGTTAAAGTCACCCAAGTGAAGTAAAAAATCAGCGCCAAGTTCAGCAGCACGATTTAAGCACCAAGACAGCTCCTCATTGCCGCCTGTATCCCCAATAACCGCAAATTTTGATTGTTCATCAAGACCGTTGTCCCACGACAGCTCTATTTCCTGGGTCGCACCAGAATCGATAGTAATGGTTCTGTCGACACCTGATTGCTCTTCGTTGATGCTAGAAATGCCTTTAGCCGACACCACCAGCTTGGCCGATGTTGAGATGTTGTTTACTTTAATCGAAGTGCGGCCGCGTTTGAGTTCTGCCTTTAGCGAAGGTGTCATGCTAACTGCTCTAAAGGAGAGCCCCTCATCATTGCGACGGATCAGATCACTGGTCAACAATTTGCCGGTGTCATGAACGAATACATTGCTCAGAGAATGGGGCTCCCAGCTTAAAGGAGGGTATCGAAGGCCTCTCATGTAACTGTATGCTCCCAGAGCTGCAAGTCCAGAAGAGATCAATAAGGTTCGTCTTGATGGCATTGGTTTAGTTTGACACGCGCGCGTCTGGTTGACGTGATTGGTGTGATTTTACGGCAACTGCTCCTGTCTTGTTTAGTGTAGATTAATGGTTTGGAGCAAAAATGAATTGTTCAGGCTGTTATAATTTCGAAAACCGATAAAAAAGAACCCACACCAATGAATAACTCCCTTACTTACACCCAAGTCAAAGACTATTACGGCAAAGTTTTACAATCTTCCTCCGATTTAAAAACGGACGCATGTTGTACTGATGAGGGTTTGCCGGATTACCTAAAGCCAATTTTGAGTCAGGTGCATGATGAGGTGCTTACTAGGTACTATGGCTGTGGTTTGGTTCTGCCTGAGCAATTGGAAGGGACTCGAATCTTAGACTTGGGGTCTGGAGCCGGCAGAGATGTATATGCCTTGTCGGCTTTGGTAGGAGAGTCTGGCGCGGTGGTCGGCGTTGATATGACGCAGGAGCAATTGGATGTGGCAAACAATTACATTGATTACCATCGCGAAGTATTTGGGTTTGATCAGGCAAATGTGAGTTTCAAGCAAGGCTATATTGAACAGCTTGACCAACTGGATCTTGAGGCGGGCTCGTTCGATATTATCGTGTCTAATTGCGTAATCAATCTTTCGCCCGACAAACGAGCCGTTCTTGAGCAGTGCTTTGATCTGCTAAAGCCCGGTGGAGAAATTTATTTCTCGGACGTTTACTCCGAACGTCGTACGCCTCAACATTTGATTGATGATGAAGAATTGTATGGAGAGTGTATTTCAGGTGCTCTTTATTGGAATGATTTTATTAACCTAGCTAAACAGTGCGGATTCAAGGACCCCAGGTTAGTCAAGAGTCGTCCTCTGGCAATTGAAAACCCAGCACTTCAGTCCAAGCTGGGAGAGCGTCGTTTCTTTTCGGCAACGTATCGTTTATTTAAGATTGACGCGTTGGAGCCAGCTTGTGAGGACTACGGCCAAGCCGTCATCTATAAAGGCACAATAAATCATCATCCAGACCAGTTCTTCCTTGATGAGCACCACATAATCGAAACAGGGAAGGTATTTCCGGTGTGTGGCAATACCTATCGCATGTTAAACGAAACCCGATTTCGTGATCATTTTGAATTTATTGGTGATTGGAATAACCATTTTGGGATATTTGAAGGTTGTGGAACCACAATGCCCTTTTCGACACAAACTGAGGGCCGGTTGGATTCAAGCGGGGCCGCCTGCTGCTGATTGTTTGCTTTTCGCTCCCAGTTGCTAGCGATGTAATTTCTAATCATGGAACTCAGTCTGGCTTTCATTGTATTTGTTTTGGTGTCGGCGTTTACGCCGGGACCGAACAATATAATGATTATGGCCTCAGGCCTTAACTATGGAGTTGCCAGATCTCTACCGCATTTGATGGGGATCACGCTCGGTGTGCCGTCGATGTTTCTCGTCGTGGGTTTGGTGTTAGCTTGGCCGTTGCAGACCCTGCCATGGTTAAGACCAACCGTGCAGTTGTTGGGAATTTTATACTTGCTTTATTTGGCTTGGTTGGTAGCTTCAGCAGATTCAAACCTGTCACAGTCTGACTCTGAGAACACTTCCAAACCATTGACCTTTTTTCAGGCAGCTCTGTTTCAATGGGTAAATCCTAAGGCGTGGATGTTAGGAGCTGGTGCCTTGGGGGTGTTTGTCGACAGCGAATCAAGCTTAGTTAGTCAAATCGTAATGATGTCCATCGTGTTTTCTTTGTCAGCGCTGCCCAGTGCCGGTACATGGATGCTTTTTGGTAGCGCGTTAGCGAGCCTATTCAATAACCCAGCAAGAAGGAAGTGGTTCAATTATTCGATGGGCATACTGCTCATCGCCTCTGTGATGCCAGCTGTTTTGGATTTGGTCGCTCAGTACAGCAGTCGCTAAAGCCATTAAGTCATCATTTTTGACTCACCGTTTGCAGAAAGTTTTGCTTTGAGCGGCTATTTCGACTGTTTTGCGTAAATTACGATCAACCCTTTAGAGAGTATCTTTCTGTGATTGATAAGCTGATGCTGCTGGTCTACGATCCGCGGCCTGCGAGCAATTAGTATGAGCTAATAATTTATTATCCGCTCATTAATACAGGGCCGTCATCTTAGCTACACAGATAGGGTGAAAATCTAGAATCTTATTCTTGACTTAGTGCCTGTCTATGCCTAGAATCGCGGCTCTTTTTCACCTTGGCGAGAGCTGAGGGGAATTTTATCGCTCTGGTAAATCACATTTTTGCTGATTTGCTAACGATTTTTAAAATAGAAAGTTAGACCGATTATGCCAACTATCAATCAATTAGTTAGAAACCCGCGTAAGAAGCAGGTTCAAAAATCAAACGTACCGGCGTTGATGGCTTGTCCGCAGCGTCGTGGTGTTTGTACCCGTGTTTACACAACAACTCCGAAGAAGCCAAACTCAGCACTACGTAAAGTAGCTCGTGTGCGTTTGACTAACGGATTTGAAGTAACTTCCTACATCGGTGGTGAAGGACACAACCTTCAAGAGCACAGTGTGGTCTTGATTCGAGGTGGTCGTGTAAAAGACTTGCCTGGTGTTCGTTATCACACTGTTCGTGGTGCTTTGGATACATCTGGTGTGTCTGAGCGTCGCCAAGGTCGTTCTAAATACGGTGCTAAGCGCCCTAAATCATAAATTAAGACATAAGTATTGGCAGTTTTGTACGGCCCCAACCTGGTGGGTTGAGTGCCATCACTGCTGAGAATAAACTGAGAGACATACAGTTATGCCTAGAAGAAGAGAAGTCCCCAAACGCGAGATATTACCTGATCCTAAGTTTGGAAACGTTACCCTAGCCAAATTCGTAAATATCCTGATGAAGGATGGCAAAAAATCGGTCGCTGAAAAAATCATTTACGATGCGCTAGATCTTATTGCAGAGCGTCGCTCTGAAGATCCGCTTGAGTTATTCGATCAAGCTTTGGAAAACGTTAAGCCATTGGTTGAGGTTAAAAGTCGCCGTGTTGGTGGTGCAACTTACCAAGTGCCTGTTGAGGTTCGAGCGACTCGTCGTACGGCCCTAGCGATGCGCTGGATTGTTGAGTACGCTCGTCAACGTTCTGAAAAGTCAATGACGCAGCGCCTTGCTGGTGAATTGATTGATGCATTTGAGAAGCGTGGTGGCGCTATCCGTAAGGTGGAAGATGTCCATCGTATGGCGGAAGCGAACAAAGCGTTCTCGCATTTCAGATTCTAAAGACCTGCTGATGTGCGTTTTACTTCGCGCATCGAAAGCACAAAAGCTTTTGCAAGAGCCGCTCTCGAGAAATCGTGAGCGGTTTTTTGTTTCCCAGCTTTTTGTTCTTTTTGGTTGTTTCGGAAATTTTATAGAGCCCATTGGTCCAGAATTGTGATACCCGTTGTCAGTGATAAGTATCGATATATCTTCTTCTACAATCCGAAGAGTGCTTGTAGTGTTGCTAGAAAGCTTTTTTTGGAGCTGCACCGCAATGAGTTGAGCGATCAACAGGCGCAATCTCTGGCAACGCTTCGTGCTAACCATCAGGACGAGTGGCACGCGCTCGATGAGTTATTTCCACTCGATAAAGATAGGGATTATCAAGACTATTTTAAATTCACTTTAGTAAGGCATCCGGCGATGAGGGTTATCAGTGCCTATCTGAATCGAGTCGTTTTAAAAATGACCGATCAAGAAAAAATCGCGGCATCGTTGAGTGATGCGGGTGCCGACCATCAGGCTATTGCCTTTACATTTTCTCAATTCTTGGAGTATTTGTCGGTTGCCCCTCCGCGTGAGGTGGGCAATTTTCATTTCTTGCCGCAAAGTTTTTTGACGGTAAATCTGCGCGCATTCGAGTTAAGAGCTTTGCCAAGCGGTTGGATGGCAAGACTGAAACTGGTGCTAATGCGAAAATTCGGATTGATTGATGAAAATACTTTGATTCTTGATGAGGTCTGCAAGGTAGAGAGTTTGCAGGAAGATCTCAGTCGAGTTTACAAGAAAATTTTTAAACAAGACCCTGAGAAAGCACGCCAAGCCCTAGAACTGATTGCTGATCTTCCCTTGCACAATGTGACCTACTCAAGTGAGGAGCAATTGAAAGATGCATGCAATGTGCCAGCTCATGAACTACGAGCATTGGGGCAAATGCCGAACTATGCGAGCTTCTTAGACTCCAATACATTGAGCGTGATAGAGGATCTATTTAAAAAAGACTTTAGACTGTTTGATTACAGTGTAGATCCGGCTAGCAGTGTGGTGGGCTTTGAAAAGTCTAAGCATAGAGCGGTGAGAGCAAGTGTGCCAAAAGACTTCGATTGGCAAGCCTATGTATCCCTAAATCCCGATCTGTCAGTCAATGGGATTGATAATAAAGCCGATGCCATCAATCATTGGATACACCACGGGAGGTTTGAGGATCGACGCTATCGCTAAGTCTGATGGGGTCTGGGTCGCTGGGTGCCTAATGAGCGCGAATATCTTCGAAATTCTATTCTAGACACCTTGCATTTGTTGAACGGCGAGAATAGAATCGCGCCTGCTTAAAAGCCGAAGTTGATGCCAGCTGTATTTAGTTAATAGCGCGTCAGCTTCAGTTCTTTGATTTTAAGTGAAAGAAAAAGCATGGCTTTAGCACTCAGCTCTTTTACAACCAGAAAGTTAGTTTAGTCAGAATATAAAATGGCACGTACCACTCCAATTAATCGTTACCGAAATGTAGGCATCATGGCGCATATTGACGCCGGTAAAACTACAACGACGGAGCGTGTACTGTTCTACACTGGTATCAGTCATAAGATTGGTGAGGTGCACGATGGTGCGGCTACCATGGACTGGATGGAGCAAGAGCAGGAGCGTGGAATTACCATCACTTCCGCTGCGACGACTACTTTCTGGAGAGGTATGGACGCCTCATTCGAAGAACACAGAATTAATATTATTGATACTCCCGGGCACGTCGACTTCACCATTGAGGTAGAGAGATCCTTGCGTGTGCTCGATGGCGCAGTGGCTGTCTTTTGTGCTGTTGGCGGAGTTGAGCCTCAATCTGAAACCGTTTGGCGTCAGGCTAACAAGTATGGCGTTCCACGTTTGGCTTTCGTAAATAAAATGGACCGTTCGGGCGCCGACTTTTTGCGAGTGGTTGAGCAAATAAAAACAAGGCTTGGTGCAAACCCCGTGCCTCTGCAACTTGCGATCGGTGCTGAAGAAGAGTTCGAGGGCGTGATCGATCTCGTTAAGATGAAGGCTGTTTATTGGGATCAAGATTCCATGGGCGTCAAGTTTGAAGAGAAAGACATACCATCGGAGATGGTGCCTCAAGCCGAAGAGTACCGAGAGGCTATGGTCGAGGCAGCGGCTGAGAGCTCTGAAGAGTTGATGGATCTCTATTTAGAAGAAGGTGATCTGCCCGTCGAAAAATTAAAGCTGGCATTGCGTGACCTGACGATATCGAATGAGATTGTGCCTGTCATGTGTGGTTCGGCGTTCAAGAATAAAGGTGTGCAAGCGATGTTGGATGGCATTGTTGAGTACTTGCCTTCGCCAATTGACGTGCCTGCTATTCAAGGCGTTGACGATAGTGAAAATGAAGTTGAGCGACCATCCGATGATGATGAGCCGTTCTCTGCGCTTGCGTTCAAGATAGCCACCGATCCGTTTGTAGGCCAGCTTGTATTCTTTCGAGTTTACTCTGGTGTATTGAGTTCAGGAGACTCGGTCTACAATCCTGTCAAAGGTAAAAAGGAGCGCATTGGCCGCTTATTGCAAATGCACTCCAATAATCGCGAAGAAATCAAAGAGGTTCGAGCGGGTGATATCGCCGCGGCAGTGGGCTTAAAGCTTGTGACTACCGGTGATACTCTTTGTGATGCGAAGAGTGTGGTTACCTTGGAGCGGATGGAATTTCCTGAGCCGGTGATCTCTCAGGCTGTTGAGCCAAAGACGCAGGCTGACCAAGAAAAAATGGGTGTTGCATTGGGTAAGTTGGCCCAAGAAGACCCGTCTTTCAAGGTGCGTACTGATGAAGAGTCTGGTCAGACGATTATCTCCGGCATGGGTGAGTTGCACCTGGATATCATCATTGACCGTATGAAGCGAGAGTTCAATGTTGAGTGTAACGTGGGTAAGCCGCAAGTAGCCTATCGCGAAGCCATCAGTAAATCCATTGAGCATGAAACCAAGTATGTGAAGCAATCGGGCGGTAAAGGTCAGTACGGTCACGTTTTTCTACGCATCGAGCCGCAAGAGCGTGGTGCAGGTTTTGAATTCGTGGACGAAATCAAAGGTGGTGCTGTGCCGCGTGAGTTTATTCCATCCGTGCAAAAAGGAGTCGAAGATGCGTTGGAAGGCGGCGTATTGGCCGGTTATCCAGTCATCGACGTAAAAGTCACTTTATTTGATGGAAGTTACCACGATGTTGATTCATCCGAGTTCGCGTTTAAAGCGGCTGCGGGTCAAGCCTTCCGCGAGGGTTGTCGTGAAGCTGGTGTGGATTTGTTGGAGCCGGTTATGGACGTGGAAATCGTCACCCCAGAAGAATATATGGGCAATGTGAGTGGTGATATTAGTTCCAGGCGTGGTGTGATTCTCGGTATGGATGACACTCCATCTGGCAAAGTTATCGAGTCCGAAGTGCCACTAGCTGAAATGTTTGGTTATGCCACGTCGTTGCGTAGTGCAACTCAAGGTCGTGCGGCCTACACAATGCAATTTAAGAAGTATCAAAAAGCACCGCAAGCGGTGGTGGATACAATCATTAATCGATACTAATTTTAGTGCTGATCGGGCTGCCAGCAGCCCGATCTACAGGCGCTGAACTATAGCGAAGTTTGCTTCGCAACTGGGCTTCTCATAGCCCTGCGCCGAAGGCGTTTAGAAAACTTTTAGAAATTTGAGTGTTTCAAGTTTCTTAAAACAATCCGGCTAGGGCTGGAATAACATTAACCCTAGAGGTCTTCGCACAAGAGTCAGTTTTGGCTCAAAGCGAGGCGAAATGCGCGAAAAGCGAGGAGCTTACTGAAGTAGGTGACGAGTTTGCAGCAGCATTTTAACGAAGCATTGGGCCATAGATGGCCTTGTGCTAAGACCTCCGGCATAGATATAGGTAATTAAAATGTCTAAAGAAAAATTTGAACGTACCAAACCGCACGTCAACGTCGGTACGATTGGCCACGTTGACCACGGTAAAACTACTTTGACTGCGGCAATCACAAAAGTATTGTCAGACACGTACGGCGGTGAAGCGGTCGATTTCGCTAACATCGATAACGCTCCAGAAGAGCGTGAGCGTGGTATTACAATTTCAACTGCGCACGTTGAGTACGAAACAGAGAACCGTCACTACGCTCACGTTGACTGCCCAGGTCACGCGGACTACGTAAAGAACATGATTACGGGTGCGGCTCAAATGGACGGCGCTATTTTGGTGTGTTCAGCGGCTGACGGCCCAATGCCACAAACTCGTGAGCACATCCTTCTTGCTCGCCAAGTAGGTGTGCCTTACATCGTTGTGTTCCTAAACAAAGCGGACATGGTTGATGATGAAGAGTTGCTTGAGTTGGTTGAAATGGAAGTTCGTGAGTTGCTAGACAGCTACGAATTCCCAGGCGACGACACGCCAATCGTTATTGGTTCTGCACTTAAAGCACTGGAAGGCGATGCTCAATACGTTGAGAAGATCGTTGAGCTTGGCAAAGTATTGGATGATTACATCCCTGAGCCAGAGCGTGCGATTGACGGTGCATTCATTATGCCAGTAGAGGACGTATTCTCTATCTCAGGTCGTGGAACAGTAGCAACGGGTCGTGTAGAGCGCGGCATCATCACAGTTGGTGAGGAAGTTGAGATTGTTGGTATCAAAGAAACCACAGCGACGACGGTAACAGGTGTTGAGATGTTCCGTAAGCTTCTAGACGAAGGTCGTGCGGGTGACAACGTGGGCATTCTTCTACGTGGTACTAAGCGTGATGAGATCGAGCGTGGTCAAGTATTGGCTAAGCCAGGTTCAATCACTCCACACACTAAGTTCGAAGCTGAAGTCTATGTACTAAGCAAGGAAGAGGGTGGTCGTCATACTCCTTTCTTCAAAGGCTATCGTCCACAGTTCTACTTCCGTACAACGGACGTGACAGGTGCTTGCGAATTGCCAGAAGGCGTTGAAATGGTAATGCCTGGTGACAACATCAAAATGCAAGTTGAGTTGATTGCTCCAATCGCAATGGAAGAAGGTCTTCGTTTTGCGATTCGTGAAGGCGGCCGTACTGTTGGTGCGGGTGTTGTTGCGAAGATCAACGACTAATCAATATCTTTTGCTCCCACTCATTGTTGCGAGAAGAAATTGAAATGCTCACGTATTCGTATACGCTGCGCTTTCAAGTTCTCCTCGGCGCCTCGATTGGGAGCAAAATCTAAATGATTAGACTGCTTCACTGCTTTGGGTTTTAAGATCCCACAGTTGTCGAAGAAAACGAGGTTTTTTGCGGTTCTGCAGAACACCTCAAGATTGAATTAAAAAACAGCTGAATTTAGTTCTGATTTTTGCCTGCTTTGCCACATAAATGCGCGAAGTTGGGTGTGAGGTGTATCTTTTCTCTTTGCGATTAGGTACACTCCGCGCCCCAGCGTATGGTGAATGCGTTTTTTGGGCAGAATTTAGAGCAGATTTTCGGCTCATTTGTAACGTTTTTTTCGTGAGAACCGCTGTGCCATCGGTAGCTCCTTTGAGAGTTGGCGTCCCGCGCAGAAGGCTCCAGATTTTGATTGCAATAGTCTGGCATTTTTTATGCGAGCGTAAGCTTGAATTAGCTTACGCCTTAGGCTGTTTCGATCTAAAAAGAAGAAAGCATTGAATTTGTACGTTAATTGATAGGTTAACTATGAGCGTTGAAAACCAAAAAATCCGCATTCGATTGAAAGCGTTTGATCACCGTATGATTGATCGTTCGGCACAAGAGATTGTTGACACAGCAAAGCGCACTGGCGCGTTGGTTTGTGGTCCTATTCCGTTGCCAACACGTGTAGAGCGTTTGACGCTTCTTCGTTCACCTCACGTGAACAAGAAAGCGCGAGATCAGTTTGAAGTGCGAACGCACAAGAGAATTGTGGATATCGTCGAGCCAACTGACAAAACCGTAGACGCACTTATGCGTTTGGATTTGGCAGCCGGTGTAGATGTAGAAATTAAGGTTAATTAGCCGCTAAGTCTTTCTCCTTTTAAGAATCGAGAGAGACGAAGCAAAAAAGTGATGTACCTATTTTTCATTCTCGTTAACAGAGAACTCAGGTACCCCTCACTAGCTAATTAGAAACAGTAACTTTAAAAAGAGTTGATAGAAAAATGTCACTTGGATTAATTGGACAAAAAATAGGCATGACGCGCGTCTTTCAAGAAGACGGTCGATCAGTGCCTGTTACGGTTGTGGAGATCTCTCCTAACCGTGTCACACAAGTAAAAACGGTTGAAACCGATGGCTATGAGGCTGTGCAGGTTGCTTCTGGTGAGCGTAAAGCTAACCGAGTGAGCAAGGCGCTGGCTGGCCATTATGCAAAAGCTAACGTAGCTCCAGGAACTCGCCTAACTGAGTTTCGTGTAAATGCACAAGATGCTGAGTTGGAAGTTGGTTCAGAGATCAAAGCAGATCTATTTGAAGCCGGCCAAAAAGTAGATGTGCAAGGTACCACTATCGGTAAAGGTTTTGCTGGTGGTATGAAGCGTTGGGGCTTTGGTGGTCTTCGAGCTACGCATGGTGTTTCAATCTCGCACCGTTCTTTGGGTTCTACTGGTCAGTGTCAAGACCCAGGTAAAGTCTTTAAGGGTAAGAAAATGGGTGGCCACATGGGTGCTCGTAAGCGTACTCAACAAGGCCTAGAAGTGGTTCGCGTAGATGCCGAGCGTAACGTTATTTTGGTCAAAGGCTCTGTGCCTGGCTCAAAAGGCGGCAGCGTGATCATTAAACCTTCTGTTAAAGCAAAGAAGTAGGGGGTTAACTCATGGAACTTAAACAAACTAATGGTGCTGCACTGAGCGTTTCCGACGCTATCTTTGGTGCGGACTATAACGAAGCCCTTATTCATCAGGCTGTAGTCGCTTTCCAAGCTGGTGCTCGTCAGGGTACGCGCGGACAAAAGAATCGTTCAGCTGTTTCAGGTGGTGGTGCCAAACCATGGCGTCAAAAGGGCACAGGTCGAGCGCGTGCTGGTACGTCACGAAGCCCAATCTGGAGAAGCGGTGGTAAAACATTCCCAGCGACTACTCAGGACTTCTCTCAAAAAATGAACCGTAAGGCTTACAGAGCTGCGATGCGTTCTATTTTGTCAGAGCTAGTTCGACAAGAAAGATTGGTGGTTTCAGATGACTTTAACGTTGCTGAGCCTAAGACCAAGCAAGTCGTAGCGAAAATGAATGAACTAAAGCTAGATGATGTTTTGGTTATCAATCATGAATATGACGAGAATCTAGAATTGGCATCTCGCAACCTGTACCACGTTGGTATTTTGGGTGCAGATGAAATTAACCCAGTTAGCTTGATCGGCTTCGACAAAGTGATAATCACGTCAGAAGCAGTAAAGCAAATTGAGGAGAAATTGGCATGAGTTCTAAGCTAACAAATGATCAATTGTATCAAGTGCTTTTGGCTCCTGTAGTCACAGAAAAAAGCACTCGTGCAGCAGAAGTTGACGGTCAAGCCGTGTTCTATGTAGCTAATTCAGCTACCAGAGCCGACGTAAAAGCAGCCGTTGAATTAGCTTTCGATGGTGTTGAGGTTGAGTCTGTTCGTGTTCTTAACATGAAAGGTAAGACTAAGCGTTTTGGCCGTACTTTGGGCAAGCGCAGCGATCGTAAGAAAGCATATATCCGCTTGAAAGAAGGCAGCGACATTGATTTCGCTGAATTCCAAGCTTAATTCTTTAGGTAATTAAAAATGGCATTGGTAAAGTTAAAACCTACCTCACCAGGTCGCCGTGGAACGGTTCGAGTAGTTAACTCTGAACTGCACAAGGGAGAGGGCTACAAGCCTCTACTTGAGTCCAAGCGAGCGATCAGTGGTCGTAATAATGTAGGTCGCATCACTGTCCGTCACCGTGGTGGTGGTCACAAGCGTAAATATCGTGTTATTGATTTTCGTCGTACTAAAGACGCTATTCCTGCAAAGGTTGAGCGTTTGGAATACGATCCAAATCGTAGCGCTCACTTGGCACTATTGTGCTATGCAGACGGCGAACGCCGTTACATTTTGGCGCCTAAAGGCTTAAAAGCGGGTGACAAAGTAATTTCTGGAATCGACGCTCCTATCGCGGTTGGTAATACGTTGCCACTTCGCAATATCCCGGTGGGTTCAGTTGTGCACAACGTTGAGCTAAAGCCTGGTAAAGGTGGTCAGCTTGCTCGCTCTGCGGGAACTTCAATCCAGTTTGTTGGTAAAGAAGGCAAATACGCTCAAATTCGTCTACGTTCTGGCGAGATGCGCAAAGTATTGCTTGAGTGCCGTGCGACCTTAGGTGAAGTAGGCAATTCAGAGCACTCTCTACGTAAACTTGGTAAAGCTGGTGCTAAGCGCTGGCGTGGTATCCGCCCAACCGTCCGTGGTGTGGCGATGAACCCAGTAGATCACCCGCATGGTGGTGGTGAAGGTCGTACGTCTGGTGGACGTCATCCTGTTTCTCCAACTGGTGTGCCAACTAAGGGTTACCGAACTCGTCATAACAAGCGCAGCGACAAATTAATTATTCGTCGCCGTAAGAAGTAGGGGAAGAGAGATATGCCACGTTCAATTAAAAAAGGCCCATTTGTAGATCATCATCTGTGGGCAAAAGTCGAAAAGGCTCGCGAGAATAATGATCGTAAGCCTATTAAGACTTGGTCTCGTCGCAGCATGATCATGCCAGAATTTGTTGGTTTGACTATCGCTGTTCACAACGGTCGTCAGCACGTACCTGTGTTGATTTCAGAGAATATGGTTGGTCACAAGTTGGGAGAATTCTCTCCAACTCGTACCTTCAAGGGCCATATTGCTGATAAGAAGGGCCGATAGGCGTAGAGGATTTAGAAATGCAAGTTAAAGCTACAGCAAAGAATGTTCGTATTTCGCCACAAAAAGCTAGACTAGCCGTTGATTTGATTCGCGGAAAGTCGGTGGCTCGAGCATTAGAAATTCTCTCTTTCAGCGAAACCAAAGCTTCAAACCTAGTGATGAAGACTCTTGAATCTGCAATCGCAAATGCAGAGCACAATGAGAGTGCCGACATCGACGAGTTGTTTGTATCTAAGTGTTTTGTTGATGAAGGTCCAACCATGAAGCGTATGCGTCCTCGAGCTAAAGGTCGTGCATTCGGTATTTTGAAACGTTCAAGTCATATCACTGTACAAGTGAGTGACGAGCAAGCGGGAGGCCAATAATGGGTCAGAAAGTACAACCAAACGGTCTTCGTTTAGGCATCGTTAAAGATTTCAATGCTAAATGGTACGCCGATAAGAAAGACTACTCGAAGTTCTTGATTCAAGATTTGCAGGTTCGTGAGTTTTTGAGCAAAAAGCTTAAAAACGCAGCGGTAAGTGAAATCACGATTGAGCGTCCAGCGCAAAATATCAATGTGATCATTCACACAGCTCGCCCTGGTATCGTGATCGGCAAGAAAGGTGAAGACATCGATCGCATGCGTAAAGCGATTACAGCAATGACCGGTCTTCCAACTCAATTGTCAGTCGAAGAAGTTCGTAAGCCAGAGATCGACTCACAGCTTGTGGCTGATGGCATCTGCCAACAGTTGGAAAAGCGAGTTATGTTTCGTCGTGCCATGAAGCGTGCTGTTCAATCAGCTATGCGTGCTGGCGCTCAAGGCGTAAAAGTAATGATCTCCGGTCGTCTTAATGGCGCTGAGATTGCCAGATCTGAGTGGTATCGTGAAGGTCGTGTGCCGCTTCATACGCTTAGAGCTGACATTGATTACGCGACAGGCGAAGCCTTAACAACTTACGGCATCATCGGTGTAAAAGTTTGGATCTTCAAAGGCGAAGTTTTCCAACCACTAAACAGCGTTGCTTCAACTGAAGAAGCTGCTCCAGCGAAAAGCTAATCGCTGGCCAGAAGCAGAGGTAGAAAGAAATGTTATTACCAAAACGTACCAAATTCCGCAAAGCGCACAAAGGGCGTAACCGCGGTCTAGCTCACACTGGTAACAAAGTGAGCTTTGGAGAGTTCGGTTTGCAAGCAACGACTCGTGGTCGCATGACTTCGCGTCAGATTGAGGCAGCACGTCGAACCATTACTCGTCACATTAAACGTGGCGGTCGTGTATGGATTCGTGTTTTTCCTGACAAGCCAATCTCAAAGAAACCACTCGAAGTTCGAATGGGTAAAGGTAAAGGTAACCCTGAATTTTGGGTTATGGAAGTAAAGCCAGGTCAAATGTTGTATGAGCTTCAAGGCGTTAGTGAAGAGCTAGCTGCAGAAGCCTTCAAGTTGGCAGCTGCCAAACTTCCTTTCAAATGTAAGTTTGTTAAGCGTGCTATTTAAGCTCGCTAGCGGAGAGAAAGATTATGGCAACTGAAACTAAAGCAACAGCTCTAAGAGCTAAGTCTGCTCAAGAGTTGAAAGACGAACTCGTAGAACTGCGTAAAGAAGAATTCAATCTTCGTATGCAACGAGGCACAGGACAGTTGAGCAACACGGCACGCTTTAAGCAAATTCGTCGTGAAGTAGCTCGAATCAAAACTGTGTTGAACGAACAAGCCGCTTCGGCTTAATCCGACAGAGGTTATTAGAAATGACTGAAAACACCGCACGTACCGTTGAAGGTAAGGTCGTTAGCAACAAAGCTGAGAAAACTATCTCAGTACTTGTTGAACGTCGTGAAAAACATCCTTTGTACGGTAAATACATTCGCAAATCGACAAAGTTCCTAGCTCACGATGAGCAAAACGAGTGTGGCGAAGGCGACACCGTTGTTATCGAAGAGTGCAGACCACTGTCGAAAAACAAATCATGGCGTTTGGTCAAAGTTGTTGAAAAAGCGGTCATCGTTTAATCACAACATCCTAACGTACTAACAAGAATTAGCACTGAATAGAATTGGAGTAAACCCATGATTCAAATGCAAAGTATCTTAGAAGTGGCTGACAACAGTGGTGCACGTAAAGTTATGTGTATCAAAGTGTTGGGTGGTTCTAAACGACGCTACGCCGGTATCGGTGACATCATTAAAGTCAGTGTCAAAGAAGCATTGCCAAACTCACGCGTTAAAAAAGGCGCGGTTTACGATGCAGTTATTGTGCGCACCAAGAAAGGGGTTCGCCGTCCAGACGGATCAGTTATCCGTTTTGACAAAAATGCTGCGGTTATCTTGAACGCTTCAAGACAGCCTCTTGGCACTCGTATCTTTGGTCCAGTAACTCGTGAGTTGCGTGGCGATAATTTCATGAAAATTGTTTCTCTAGCACCCGAAGTGTTATAGGAACTGTCCTTAGAAAAGGTAGAAACATGAACAAGATTAGAAAAGGCGACCAAGTCATCGTTACTACAGGTCGAGACAAAGGCAAAACTGGAACAGTTCTCCAGATCATGGCGGATGGCCGAGCCTTAGTTAACGATGTGAATTTGGTTAAAAAGCACACAAAAGCGAACCCGATGGCTGGCGTAGCTGGCGGTATTCTTACTAAAGAAGCGCCAATCCAACTGTCGAATGTGGCTTTGTTAAACCCTAATACCAACAAAGCGGACAAAGTTCGAATTGAAGGTGAAGGCAGCGACAAGCATCGTGTATTCAAAAGCGACGGCTCGAAAGTGCCGGAGCCAAAGTAGGTAAGTAACAATGGCAAGATTGCAAGAACATTACGTAAAAAATGTAGTTCCTCAATTGCAAGAGAAGTTTGAGTTTTCTAGCTCGATGGAGTTGCCTCGCATCACCATGATCTCAGTAAATATGGGTCTTGGAGAAGCAGTAGGTAACAAGAAGATCGTAGAAAGCGCAGTAACAGATCTTGAAGCAATTACAGGTCAAAAGCCCGTTGTTACATTGGCAAGAAAGTCAGTTGCGGGATTTAAAATCCGTGACGGTTGGCCGATTGGCGCGAAAGTAAATCTTCGTCGCGATCGCATGTATGAATTTCTTGACCGATTGATTACAATCGCGATCCCTCGAATTCGAGATTTCCGTGGTTTGAATTTGAAGTCGTTTGACGGTCGTGGCAACTATACGTTTGGTTTGAAAGAACAAATAGTGTTTCCAGAGATTGATTACGACAAAGTTGATGCGCTTCGCGGTATGGATGTAACTATCACTACTAGCGCGAAGACCGATGAGGAAGCCGAAGCGTTGTTGCGCGGTTTTAACTTTCCTCTTAAAACTAAATAGTAGAGGCATAGAGTTATGGCTAAGAAATCTATGGTGGCACGCGAAGTAAAACGCGCGAAGCTAAATAATCGCTACCAAGCAAGACGTGATGAACTCAAAGGCATCGTGAGTAATCCAGAAGTTGATTACGACGAGAAGTGGGAAGCGATGATGGCTTTACAAAAGCTACCTCGTGACTCAGGTAAAACTCGTCAGCGTAATCGTTGCGCATTGACAGGGCGGCCACACGGTTACTACCGTAAATTTGGCCTAAGCCGCAACAAACTTCGTGAAATTATTCTAAAAGGCCAAGCGCCTGGCGTTGTTAAGTCTAGCTGGTAATCCAGCAGATTTAACAGGCAACAGATTTAACAGACGGTACAGCATTATGATGACAGACCCAATAGCGGATCTTTTAACTCGAATCCGCAACGCGCACCATGCTGAGAAGATCTCTTTGACCCTTCCAGGATCAAAGATGAAGCGTGCTATTGCACAAGTATTATTAGATGAAGGTTACATTCAAGGTTTTGACGCAGCAGACGTTGACGGCAAACCGGCATTAACCATCACTTTGAAGTACTTTGAAGGTGCTCCAGTTATCGAGAACATCAAGCGTGTGAGTAAGCCAGGTTTGCGTGTATATAAAAGCGCAGCTGAGCTCCCACAAATCAACGGTGGACTTGGTATTGCAATTGTTTCAACCAGTAAGGGCATCATGACCGATCGCGCTGCACGTGCAGCCGGTGTTGGTGGTGAAGTTATTTGCGCGGTTAGTTAGTAAAAAGTCTGTACAACGCTGGTTTAACAGCCAGCTCGCTGAGAGCTTACGTTCTCGCTCATAGAGCAAAAGAGAATACGGAGTTCCGAAACAGTGCCAGCCTCTGATTTTAGATCAGGGGCTTTTGTGCAGATACTCAGACAAGCCATAAGGTAAGTTCGAGTAATTTGGTCCTGATTTGAGACTTGCTTGATAAGCCGGTAGCAAAGAAGGGTTACATTAAGTAAGCACCGACGCCCAAAAAGTGTTGGCGCTGCATTAATTGAGATTTTTAATATGTCTAGAATAGCAAACGCACCAGTGGCTGTTCCAAGTGGCGTAGAAATTACGCTAGATGGCCAGCTAGTCAAGGTGAAAGGCTCTAAAGGCGAGTTGGAGTGGAATGTCCACGAGCTTGTCTCAGTCAAACAAGAAGATGCAGAGCTTAAAGTTTCTGCAAATGAATCTAGTAAGCAAGCAACTGCGCTCGCGGGAACAACTAGAGCATTAGTTAACAACATGGTTACTGGCGTTACAGCTGGCTTTGAGAAGAAGCTAACTATTATCGGCGTTGGTTATCGTGCACAAGCTCAGGGTCAGAACCTAAATTTGACGCTAGGCTTTTCGCATCCTGTTAACTATGAGGTTCCTCAGGGTATTACGGTAACTACCCCTAGTAATACTGAGATTGTGGTTACTGGTATCGACAAACAAAAAGTCGGTCAAGTTGCTGCTGAAATCCGTTCATATCGTCCACCAGAGCCTTATAAGGGTAAGGGTGTTCGTTATTCCGATGAATATGTATTGCGTAAGCAAGCTAAGAAGAAGTAATCGGGGAGTTTGAGATGAAAGATAAAAAACAAGCACGCTTACGCAGAGCTCGTAAGCTCAGAGCTAAGATTTCACGTCAAGGTGTAAACCGGTTGACTGTGCATCGCACTTCACAACACATTTACGCTCAAGTTATCGATGAGACAGGTGGCAAAGTTTTGGCTGCAGTTTCCACGCTTGACGCTGGTGTAAAAAAAGAAGTTAAGAATACTGGTAACTGTGAAGCCGCCGCCTTGGTTGGTAAGCAAATTGCTGTAAAAGCGAAAGAAGCCGGTGTTGAATCAGTTGCGTTTGATCGTTCTGGGTTCAGATATCACGGTCGCGTAAAAGCACTTGCCGAAGCCGCTCGTGAAGCCGGCTTGAAGCTATAACGGTTAACCAGGAGATAAATTATGGCTGGTCAAAAGCGAAATAATCGTAACGAACGCGAACCTGTTGATGAGAGTCTAGAGCAACTTATTAACGTACGACGCGTTGCTAAAGTTGTAAAAGGTGGTCGAATTTTTGGTTTTTCTGCGCTGACGGTTGTCGGTGATGGAAAAGGCAGCGTCGGCATCGGTCGCGGAAAGTCTAAGGAAGTTCCTTTGGCTGTTTCTAAAGCGATGGAGTCTGGTCGTCGAGAGATGAAAAAGATCCACCTAGTTAATGGCACTCTTCAGTACCCAGTGGTTGCAACACACGCTGGATCAACTGTGATCATGCGTCCTGCTTCAGCAGGTACCGGTATCATTGCTGGTGGTACGATGCGTGCTGTGTTCGAAGCAGCTGGCGTTAAAGATGTACTTGCAAAATGCATCGGTTCTACTAACCCTGTTAATGTTGTGCGCGCGACTCTTAAAGGTCTACGTTCAATCAACAGTCCAGAGTCAGTAGCAGCAAAACGCGGCAAGTCTGTTAAGGAAATCATGGAGTAAGCCTAAGGGCTTCTCCTATTCAATTCGGTATAGACAAATGGCTAACGAAAAGAAAATAAAAGTAACCCTAGTTAAAAGCATGTTTGGTCGTGGCAAAAAGCACATGGCTTGCGTGAAAGGACTGGGTCTACGTCGTATGCATCACACGGTAGAGGTAATTGATACACCTGAAAATCGTGGCATGATCAATAAAGTATCTTATCTCCTTAAATGGGAAGAGGTATAAGTCGATGCGTTTAAATACTATTAAACCTGCGGAAGGTGCTAAGCACGCCAAGAAACGAGTCGGTCGTGGTATTGGTTCAGGCTTAGGTAAAACTTGTGGCCGCGGTCACAAAGGTCAAAAGTCTCGCTCTGGCGGTAAAGTTCAAATCGGTTTTGAAGGCGGTCAAATGCCTATTCAACGTCGATTGCCAAAACGCGGTTTCCGCTCTTCAATGGCTAAGAACATCGCTGAAATTAGACTTCATGAGCTTAACTTAGTTGAAGGTGAAGTAGTTGATTTGGCCGCGCTTCGTAAAGCGGGTTTGATCAATGCAGGTCACTTGAGAGCAAAAGTTGTTCTATCTGGTGAATTGACTAAAGCCGTTACATTGCAAGGTGTTGGTGCGACTAAAGGCGCCAAAGAAGCAATTGAAGCAGCTGGTGGTAAAGTTGAGGCATAAGCCTCAACTTTCTATTTAATTCTCGGTTTCAATCCCCAAAAGCTAAACAAAACAAGTCAATCTTGCTCTTCGCAGGTTTGAGATACCAAAAAAGCTACGGATTATTATGGCACGTGAACAAGCAGCGGCATTAGCCGGATCAGGAAAATTAGGTGAGTTATGGGCACGAATTGGCTTCGTGCTTGGTGCGTTTGTGGTTTACCGAATTGGTACACACATCCCCGTACCAGGTATTGACCCAGTTGCTCTTGCCGCATTCTTTGATCAGAGCAATCAGGGAATCTTTGATGTTCTAAACCTGTTTTCAGGTGGGGCGCTACAAAGGTTGTCTGTAATGGCTTTGGGTGTAATGCCCTATATTTCTGCATCCATTATCATGCAAATGCTCACAGCGGTTGAGCCTCGCATGAAGCAGGTTAAGCAAGAAGGTGAAGCCGGTCGTAGAAAAATTCAAAAGTGGACTCGATACGCCGCTTTAGTCTTGGCTACATTCCAGGCTCTGGGTATCGCTAGTACCGTTCAAACACAAACGGTAAACGGCGCTCCGATCGCATTGATCACCGGTGTTCAGTTCACGATTGTTTGTGTACTTGCGTTGGTCGCAGGAACCATGTTTTTGGTATGGTTGGGCGAACAAATCACTGATCGTGGTATCGGTAATGGTCTTTCACTGATCATTTTTGCTGGTATCGTTGCTGGTTTACCTAGCGCTATTGGCGGTACGTTTCAGTTAGTTCAAGACGGTGAGTTTTCTCCTTTGTTTGTGGTTGCTTTGATCGCCGGCGTCCTACTCGTTACAGCTTTTGTGATCTTTGTGGAACGCGGTCAGCGACGCTTGACGGTCAACTACGCTAGACAACAGCGTGGTAACAAAGTGATGCAAGCGCCAAGCAGCTATTTCCCATTGAAAATGAACATGGCGGGCGTAATTCCACCGATTTTTGCGTCTAGTATCATTTTGTTTCCAGCCAGTTTGGTTGGCTTTTTTGGTACCGAACAAGCCGGTGGTATTTCTGGATTCCTGCGCGATGTGTCGACAGCGATGCAACCAGGTCAACCAATCTACACATTGTTGTATGTGGGTATGATCTTGTTCTTTGCGTTTTTCTACACAGCCTTAACGTTCGATCCGAAAGAAATCGCTGAGAATTTGAAGAAACAAGGCGCTCTAGTTCCTGGAATCAGACCAGGTCAACAGACAGCTCGTTACATTGATGGCGTGGTTTCCAAGCTCACTTTGGTTGGTGCGGCTTATCTAGCAATCGTTTGTTTGATACCAGAGCTGTTGATCGTAAATTACAACGTTCCGTTTTATTTTGGAGGAACGTCATTGCTAATTATTGTTGTAGTCATTATGGATCTGATGGGTCAAGTACAGTCTCATTTGATGTCTCAGCAATATGAAAGCTTAATGAAGAAAACCAACTTGACCGGTAAGTCTGGTGGCGGGCGTAAGCGTCGTCGCTAACCTTTAGCTGGTTAGGTTTTATTTTTTTAAGAGGTTCAAAATGAAAGTTCGCGCATCAGTAAAAAAGATCTGCCGTAACTGTAAAGTTATTCGTAGAAAAGGCGTAGTTCGTGTTATCTGCACAGACCCACGTCATAAGCAGCGCCAAGGTTAATTCATCATTGGATTAGTTATTGAAAGGATCAAGGTTTCGAAGATCTTTCGGTACTTTGACGCTAATAAAAAACAACGGCTTTTTTATCATCAAAGCGTTGATTCAAAAGCCTTAAATAGAGTATCCTTGCGCGCCTTTCGAGGGGTGTAAAAGACTCGAAAACACTATTGGAGCCTTTTTCCTTATTTATTTAGGGTGGTAGGGGCTTCAATTTTTATAGTAGACAGCAACCGGAGACACACAGTGGCACGTATTGCAGGTATTAACCTACCATCACACAAACATATCGAGATCGCGTTAACGTCGATCTACGGTATTGGAAAAACTCGCTCACAACAAATTTGTGATTCAGCAGGTATCGAAAGAACTACTAAGGTAAGTGAACTTTCAGAGCCAGATGCAGAGAAACTTCGTGCTGAAGTAGCAAAATTTGAAGTGGAAGGTGACTTACGAAGAGAAATCTCCATGAACATCAAACGTTTAATGGATCTTGGCTCACACCGAGGACTTCGTCATCGCCGTGGACTTCCTGTGCGTGGCCAACGCACTAAAACGAACGCGCGTACTCGTAAAGGGCCGCGTAAACCAATCAAGCGCTAAGCGCCAGCTTTTATCGTCAATTCGACCATAGAAGACCTGTTTTTGTATTGAGAAATTAATTATGGCTAAGCAGTCAAAAAGTAAGAAGAAAGTTAAAAAGCATATTGTGGATGGCATTGCGCACATCCAAGCTTCTTTCAACAACACCATCATCACGATCAGTGACCGTCATGGCAACGCTCTTTGTTGGGCGACAGCGGGTGGTTCTGGTTTCCGTGGATCACGAAAAAGCACTCCATTTGCTGCGCAGGTTGCAGCGGATCGTTGTGGCAAGATGGCACAAGAATTCGGCATGAAAAACCTAGAAGTCCGTGTAAAAGGACCTGGCCCTGGTCGTGAATCAGCGGTTCGTGCATTGAATAATTGCGGATTCGAAGTAACTCAAATTACCGACGTTACACCAATCCCTCATAATGGTTGTCGCCCTTCTAAGAAGCGTCGCGTATAACCCGTTTGTGCTGGTGTAAATTTATTGAACTAGGCAGAAGTCGGAATCTCGATTTTCTTCTACATTCTTTAGATAGTCCGCACCGGTACGAGAGCAACATTAAAGAGACTAAAGATCATGGCAAGATATATAGGCCCAACTTGTAAACTAGCGCGTCGCGAAGGAACAGATCTGTTCTTAAAAAGCCCTGCGCGCTCGTTAGAGTCAAAGTGTAAGATTGATAAGATTCCTGGACAGAGCGCAAACGCTCGTCGTCCTCGTACTTCTGTATACGGAACACAACTACGTGAGAAGCAAAAGCTTCGTCGTATGTACGGTGTACTAGAGAAAAAATTCCGCGCATATTACGCTGAAGCGGCGCGTGTTAAGGGTTCCACTGGTGAAAACCTGTTAACCCTTTTGGAGTCACGTTTAGATAACGTTGTTTATCGAATGGGATTTGCAGTAACTCGCGCGGAAGCTCGTCAGTTAGTTAGCCACAAGTCGATTAAGGTTAACGGTAAAATCGTTAACATTCCTTCGTTCCACGTTAGCGCAGGTGATGAAGTCGAAGTTCGTGCGAAAGCCAAAAAGCAACTTCGTATCGGTTCTGCTTTAGAGATTGCTGAGCAAATTGGTATTCCTGAGTGGGTAACAGTTGATGTTGCTGATCGCAAGGGTGTATTCAAATCAGCTCCTGAGCGTAGCGAATTGTCAGCCGATATTGACGAGTCGCTAGTAGTAGCACTTTACTCGAAGTAATTTCGAGTATTAACACTGATTTTTGCCTCTTCATCATTTCGGTGAGGAGGCGATTACCTAAAGAATTTCTCATATTTGATTCGATCACGCGTTCCGCCAGAGGGGCCTGGTCACCACAGGAGATACACTCACATGTCAGATAACATTGAACCATTGCTAACCCCGCGTTTCGTCGACGTTAATACCGAAGACGGTACCCGCTCCCGTGTGGTTATCGAACCCTTAGAGCGCGGTTTTGGCTACACATTAGGAAATGCTCTACGTCGTATTCTTCTTTCTTGCATTCCTGGCTCTGCTATTACAGAAGTTAAGATTGATGGCGTACTTCACGAGTACTCTTCAATTGAAGGTGTACAAGAAGACGTAATCGATATCTTGTTGAACCTCAAAGGCGTTTCCATCAAGAAAGAGTTTGATGAGCCGGTAACGTTGACACTAAGCGCCTCAGGCGAGGGTGTTCTAAAAGCTGGTGACATTCAAACAGTGGCAGATGTAGAGATCGCTAACCCAGACCACGTGATTGCGCATCTTTCTAAGGACGCAAAATTCCACGCGGAACTAACGGTTCGAAGTGGTCGTGGATATCAAGTCTCTGAAGCTCGTAAGAACGATTCGGACGACAAAGAAATCGGTTTGATGCATCTCGATGCAACTTATAGTCCTGTGCTTAAAGTATCTTACTCAGTCGATGATGCTCGTGTTGAGCAACGCACTGACTTGGATAAATTGACGTTGAACATTGAAACCAACGGCACTATTGATCCGGAAGATGCGATTCGCAAGGCAGCAACAGCGCTTAGCCAACAAATCCAAGTGTTTGTTAATTTGGAAGAGATCGCTGCTGTCGCACAAGAAGAGAAAGAGCCAGAGGTTGATCCAGTTCTACTACGTCCAGTAGATGAATTGGAACTGACTGTACGATCAGCTAACTGTTTAAAAGCAGAGAGCATCTACTACATCGGTGACCTTGTTTTACGCTCTGAAGTTGAGTTGATGAAGACTCCTAACTTAGGTAAGAAATCACTAACGGAAATCAAAGACGTATTGGCACAACGTGGCCTGTCTTTGGGAATGCAACTTCAAAATTGGCCGCCAGCAGCGCTGCGTGTCGATTCAGAATAATTTCAGATTTATAGGTTTCGATCATGAGACATAGAAAAGCAGGCCGTCAGTTCAACCGTAACTCGAGCCACAGACAAGCAATGTTCCGTAACATGATGGTTTCATTGCTTAAACACGAGCAAATCAAGACCACAGCTCCAAAAGCAAAGGAACTTAGAAGATTTGTAGAGCCAATCATCACACTTGGTAAAGAGCCAACACTTGCAAACAAGCGTAATGCGTTTGCTAAGCTACGTGATCGCGATATCGTTGCAAAGTTGTTTGACGAAATCGGTGAGCGCATGAAAGATCGCCCAGGTGGCTACACTCGTATTCTAAAATGTGGCAACCGTCCTGGTGATAACGCGCCAATGGCCTATATCCAATTGGTAGACTTCGATCTTGAGGCGCACGCTGCCTTGTTCGAAGACGATGACGATTTCGACGAAGAAGACGCAGCCTAGTTTTAGTTTCGATCTTACTTCGAAGTACGCAGTTGAAGAGCCACCTCGTTGGTGTCTTTAAACTCGCGAAATCTTTTTAAAAGCCCGCTTATAGCGGGCTTTTTTATTCTCTGATATCAAACTAGATATCAAAACGAATATCTTGATCATGGATCGATCAACTCGGCATTGTACGGAAGATCCCAGTTTTTGATTTCTTCAAATATTAGTGAAGTTTCTATATGGGCAACCTCAGGTCTCTCTGAGAATGTATCCAGAATATATTCCCTCAGTGAGTCCGTACTATTGGTGACCACGTGCACTAAAAAGTCATTTTCACCGGATAGATGAAATACGGTTTGAACATTCGGCAGGCCAACAAGGTATTTTCTAAAGTTTTCAAATTCGGATCGAGATTTCTGGTGAAGTCGAACCGACACCATGGCTTGAAGACCGAGCCCCATTGCGCCTAGATCAACTTCAGTATGTGCGTTTTTCAATAGCCCTTGTTGTCTTAAGTATCTGACGCGTTCAAGACACGAAGAGGGTGCTAAACCAATTTGCTCAGCCAAGAACTTATTGGATACCCGAGCATTATTTCGCAAAAGTCTCAATATCTCGAAGTCGATTCGGTCAAGCTTAGTCATTACTATTATTTATCCGAATTAAATTAGGTCTAAACATAATACACAAAATATTGGATAAGATATTGGCTATAAGAACGAATTAATGCTCGGAGGAGAGTGTGTCAAATAAGTCTTTAGAAGCCGCTAGACGATTATCACCAATCAGAAAAACCAGTACAGCCAGTTCAATCGATCAATTGGCGTTGGAGCAACTTACGCACTTTGGTATCGATCCAAGTTCTGACTTGGGAGAGTCGATGCTGGATGTGATGGCATCGGTCTATCAAAGCCAAATGAGCGCAGATCAATTGTGGCAAAAGGCTCAAGAGAGTGTTTCGAAGACGAGCTCTTCAGATTCACTGGCTATGTTTAACGCACGAAAATTTTTATCGTTTCAATTCGCAAAGTTGTTAGACAACGTCCAGCAGTCTTTTCGCGCTGATTATCAACAGATGGGGTTTGATACTTCCACCATGGCGGCCAAATCATCTTATCCGGTGTTTGATAACGTTAATGCGATCTTTTCTGCAACACCGGCGATTACAAGAACAGCGACCTATATCTACGCCTGCGCGGATTGGATCAGTGATGCGTTCGAAGGCAAAGAAATGCTTTTGGATATTTACTCACGCTTGCTAAATCCAACCTCCATATCATTAGCCAATCACATTGTCGATTTAGAAGCAGGGCCGAATTCAACTGAGTACTTAGCCTGGAATTTCAATAGTGGTATGGCAGCTATAGATGCAACGTTATCTCATGTTTTAGGACATGAAGATATTTTGATTGCTAGTCAGAATATTTATGGCGGAGCTCACCAACTGATTCATGACTGGTTTGCAAAACCTTCTAATTTGAATGTTGCTGTACGTCAATTTAAAGGTGAAGAAACCCAAGGGTTTATCGATACGCTGGCTGAAGTCAAACGCGAATACGCTGACAGACTTGAAGCCGGAAAACAAATCTATCTCTATATTGAGTCTCCCTGTAATCCACATGGATATGTCCTAGATGTTCCAGAGCTTTGCCGATTGGCTCATTCAGAGGGTATCAGAGTTATTTTGGATGCTACGGTTGGGACCCCATTCTTAGCAAAACCCTTACAAAATCCTGATGAGCTGGCGCGACCTGACTTTGTAATTCATAGTTATACAAAAGACCTTACGGGTACAGGCTCAGTGATTGCAGGCTGTGTAATCGCTAAGAACGAAGACATGTTTATTCCAAAAGGAATGCCCGGTTGGGACAATACCATGTTTTGGAATGTCTATTACGTCAAGGGAGCTTTCCTAAATGCCGATTCCGCCTTCGAAGTCATGCAGGGCATTCGTACCTTGGAAGTACGAATGCTGAAAAAGTGTATTAACACACAAGTGCTGGCTGAGTTCTTGAACAAACATCCATTGATCAAAGTTAACTGCAATGGTTTATCCCGTGATAAGAACTATAAGCTAGCGCAAAAAGGATTGTTTCTTGGAATGCCAGCGGGACTCTTTACCATTGAGTTGGATGAATCAATTCCCGAAAGCGCTTTCCAACGCTTTTTCGATTCACTAGAGCCTGCCTTCTCGCACATGATCAGCCTAGGACAAACAAATACTATTATTTCGTGCCCAGGTCTGACCACGCATTCAGAATTGAATGCCGAGCAGCAAAAAGAAGCGGAGATATATCCTCGTACGATCCGGATAGCAACCGGAATCGAGAACCCTATGGATCTTATTAAGCACCTAGTCGCGGCGGCTGAATTGTGCATTGATCCAGTTGTCAGTGGCTTTGCGAAAGACTTTGGTGATCTAGATGCTGCTGCTGAGTTAACTAAGAAAATCTACATGGATTTTCAGACTCGCTATATCGAAGCAATGACCTAAATTGGATTAACTAACAGAATAGTTTGGCCAGGGATGGCAATGATCCGTCATAATCACCGCTCTGGAATGTGGATGGGTTGCGAACCGTATGTCGATAAGATCTTTACTGCCTGTATTTATGGTATTGGTGGTGGCAATATCAGCGAAGGCAGATGAATACGCCAAATGGAGCAAATGGGCCAAGTCGAATCCTGACTGGGTTACGAACACCAAGCCATTTAATATTATTTCCAATGTCTATTATGTGGGTACTCAAGGAATTGCAGCCTATCTGATCGTTGGAGATCAAGGTCACATTCTCATCGACGGAGGTATGCCGCAAAGCGCGAAGCAGATAGCGGATAATATTGAAAAATTGGGTTATCAAACGAGTGATGTTAAGTATCTACTGAACACTCATGCCCATTTTGATCATTCCGGAGGACTCGCCGAATTGAAGCACTTGACCGGCGCCAAACTGATATCATCAAAGCAAGATGCCCAATGGCTAGAGAACGGTCTTTATCCGGGTCGGATCGATGACGCATACGCCTCCGAGCCGGTAACAGTCGATATTCGAGTGTCTGATAATGACTCGGTAGTTCTGGGTAATTTGAGTCTTCAGGCCAGATTGACTCCTGGGCACAGCCCCGGTTGTACGTCTTGGGTCTTCGATGTTTCGCACAAGGGCCAAAACAAGACGGTGATCGTTTTTGGTGGTGCATCTGTGGCAGGAAACAAATTAGCCCCACAGGAACAATATCCAGGGATTATTCGAGACTACCAAGACACATTTGAAAAGGTAAAAGCTTGGTCCGCCGACGTCTATCTCAGTAATCATCCGTTTTACTTTCGCCTTCAAAGTAAACGCTTGAAAAAAGAGGCGGGTGATGAGGAAGCGTTCATCGACGAAAAAGAATTCTCCAGGGCAATGAAAAAGTTCGAACGCGATTTTTACAAACGCTTAAAAGAGCAGCAAAGCAAAGAGGCCAAATGAGCATTATCAAACTTTACGGCAGTTACACCTCACCGTATGTACGCCACATTCGGATCACCTTAAAACAGTTGGATTTAGAGTACGAGTTTGTCGATGCGGATTATGAATACAGTGGCGCTAATTCACCATGTAAACGCGTGCCCTTTTTGGAGCACAATGACAAGATGCTCACTGACTCTAGCAGCATCCTGTTGTATCTAAAACAACTTAAGGGCGTCGAGGTGTTTACGAATGTCGATGATTTTGAGCTGTATACCATCGCCAACACCACCATGGATGCCGAGATTAATTTGTTCCTCCTTGAAAGAGATGGGTTGGTTCCAGATGCGGTTCCTTATCTGGCGCGCCAACGACAACGGGTTGAGTCCGGTTTAGCCTACATGGATAAAATTTTGGCCAAAAGTGATCGGCAAGAGAATGGTTTAACGGATGGTGAAATCAGACTTGCCTGCTTACTGGATTGGGCCGATTTTCGAAATAGATTTGAGTTTAGCTTGTACCAAAATCTAAGTGGCTTTCTTACTAAGGTCAGAGGCATGAATGCTTTTACTCAGACGAAACCGCCGGCTTGATATTGAACTATCTTACTTTAGAGACAGGAAAAGAGGGCAGCAGAGGGCTGCCCATTAGTTTGACGGCGGAAACTGGTTAAGCTTGTTCCTGCGTTACTGATCAAAACGGTAGACGTTCTGAAGTACGTCTCACCTCATTGGGTGTGGATTGAGTGGCGGCGTCAAACCGTGCTTCATAGTCGTCAAACTCTGTCCCCATCCATTTGTCCCACCAGGTGAAATAGAATCCATAGTTTCCACCCGCTTTTTGATGGTGCATGTCGTGATGCGTCACCGTGGTTAGGTGTTTAAGTAACGGGTGTCGCGTTGTGCCTTTTGGAAATATTTCATACCCACAGTGTCCAAGCGCATTCTTAAAGATCATAATAAAGAGAACGATGGCAATGGCGCTGGGATGCATTGGTAACAACAAGAGCAGGACAGGCGTATATGCGTATTCAATGGCGGCTTCACCAATGGAGAAGGAATAAGCCGTAAAAGGTGTCGGGTTATTTGAGCGATGGTGAGTTAGGTGCAGTCTTCGAAACAACTTAGGGTGATGCATGACTCGATGCACCCAGTAGAAGTACGTATCGTGAAGAAGAATCGCAATGGCGATTGAGCAGACAAACCAAGTTACCCCATAATCGGAAAAGTCGGTATAGATCTTCAGACCTCCATTAGTAGCAAGGTCGAATACGAGGATATCTAAACTCACAAAAACCAGTACGGTTCGAAATGAATTCCATAGTTCTCTTTGAAACTGTTCGAGCTTTGGCGTTGATTTTCTAATTTTTCGATGACGAATAAGCGGATTAAGTAACACCCATACGACTAAAAATACGGTTAATGTCCCGATCGCATAACGTGTGGTCTCTATTTGAAAGCCCGATATTGCATGCTGATATAGACTGTTTAGCAGTTCATGATTTAAGAATTCCATAGTGGCTCCTGTACTCAAATAATGGGTGTGTTACCCGTGTTAGTCATGGAGTCAGTATTGGAAATTTAGGCAATTTGGTCTGCGCGATTTCGAGAAAAGGTTGATCAAATTCGAAATCGATCAGCTTTAATAAATCGATCAGCCGGTACTTTCTAAGCGTCCTGGTTAGCTTGTCGCTGAGCTGTCACTTCTTGGAGAGCTGCGCTAATTGATTGCGATACTCGGTCGGTGTCATACCGGTAACCGTTTTGAATGCTCGATTAAAGGGTGCCAAAGAGCTAAAACCATGCTCAAGTGCCAGCGTCAAAATAGGGGTGCTTTGGTTTTTATCCATCTGCATAGCATTCTGCACGGCCGAAATTCGGTACTGATTTAAAAAGCCACTGAAATTGCGGAACTGCATGCCTTGATTGATCAAGGCTCGAAGTCGATGTTCAGTGGTTCCCAATCTATTCGCTAGCGATGAAATGGTTAACCCATGTTCAATATACGCTTGGTTGACTTCAATCTCGGTAAGTAGTCGTTCCCGTAAATCACGATCTTGAGTCTCAAGTGCGACATTCTTTGTTTTTACTAGTGATACGGTTTGAAAGCTGAGGCTCTCAGGTAAGTAACGCAGCACCCACTGCAATGCGAAAATGATAAAGGGAAGGATTATGCCAGCTCGAAATGTGTTTAGCTGCAATGCATGTGATTGCCAAAATAGTCGCTCAGCAACAACGGTAACTATGGTGATGGCCCCCATACCCAAGGCGAAGAAAAGTCGGAATTTTCGACGATCTTCGATGACATCATCGGATCGTCCGGTGAGGCTAATCCAGATAAGGTGTAGCATTAGTATCACCGAGCTCGCTGAAATGAGTTCGGGAAGTCTCCATAACTCGGTCTCTAGAAAACCCATTTCTACGATGCGGAAGTAACCTACAACGATGACGAAAGTCACCATAACAATCCATTCAAAAGCACCGAGACGAAAATCATCCTCAAAGAGTGATCGACCAAACCACCAAATAAGTACCACGCTAGGAACGTCTAAGAAACGAATAATCAATCTTGGGAAAAATGGTAGCGTCAAATCAGGGTGAGGTGTGCCTAACAGTAGGGCGGCAACGCTGACGGACGTCAATGCACCCAAAACACTGATTCGGTCCTTAGTGCTATCCCGCAAGACCAGGTAAGCGAACATCAACAACAGAGTAACGGTGGAGTATCGAATAATCGCGTCAAGAACTAGCATGCGAATAGATTAGATGCTTTTAACGAACTTCTCAATGACGAACTCCTTGTCCGTCAAATAGAGTAGACTATGGCCACCTCAAACAGACAATGAGCCACTATGAACTCAATTAGATTTAGCTTTGCCTTCCTTCTCATACTCTTTTTAGTGGCTTGTCAGCCACAAAGTGGCGAGACGCCAGAATCTCAATCGTCTGCGTCAAAAGATGCGTCGGTAGTCGATTCTAGTGATACAAGCGATCAGGTCGCAAAAGACACCGACAGCGCACAGGAGTCAGCAATTCAAGCAGGGGAGGACTATCACTCGTATGCCAACTCGGATCAAGTGGTGCTTAACCATATTGCTCTAGATTGGACCATTGATTTTGATAAAAAGGTGATTGATGGCAGCGCCGAGTTGAGCTTCGAAAAACTTGATGCAGCCGCCACAAAGCTAATTGTGGATACTCGAGATCTGACGATTCATCGAGTTGAATCGAATGGCGAAGCAGTGCCCTTTAAGCTAGGAAATGCCGATCCGCATTTAGGCGCTCCGTTGTCCATCGACATTCCCGAGTCTATTGATTCGGTGACCGTGTTCTACACCACCTCGCCTTCAGCGTCAGGCTTGCAATGGTTGACGCCAGAGCAAACAAGTAATGGTAAGCATCCTTTCTTATTCTCGCAGGCACAAGCTATTCATGCGCGCAGTTTCATTCCTCTACAAGATTCACCAAAAGTTAGAGTGACCTACGAAGCGGTGGTTCGAACTCCCGCCGAGTTGCTGGCTGTCATGAGTGCCTCAAATGAGCCAAATGCAGAGCGTGACGGTGAGTATCAGTTCTCGATGCCGCAACCGATTCCGTCTTATTTGATTGCGATTGCCGTTGGAGATTTGTATTTTCAATCGATGGGCGAGCGCACCGGTGTCTATGCGGAGTCTGAAGTTTTGGCCGCGGCTGCCGCTGAGTTTGAAGATACCGAATCAATGCTAATTGAGACAGAAAAGCTCTATGGCCCCTATGCCTGGGATCGCTATGACTTGTTGATATTGCCGCCATCTTTTCCATTTGGAGGTATGGAAAATCCTCGACTCTCATTTATCACGCCGACTGTTATCGCCGGTGATAAGAGCTTGGTGGCACTGATCGCTCATGAATTAGCTCATTCATGGTCTGGGAATTCGGTCACCAATGCTACTTGGCGTGATCTATGGTTAAACGAAGGCTTCACCACGTATTTGACTTACCGGATTATGGAGTTGATTTTCGGGGAAGATAGATATCGAATGGAAGCCGTTTTGGGGTTTGAGGATTTGCAAAACGATATTCAAAGCCTGGAATCGAATGATCAAATTATGGCCATTGATCTTCGTGGCAGAGACCCAGACGATGTGTTTTCGAACATCCCTTATGAAAAAGGTGCTTTGTTTCTAAGAGAGCTTGAGCGAAAAGTCGGCAGAGAAAACTTCGATGCGTTCCTCTTGGAGTATTTCAATGAGTTCGAATTTAAGAGCATTACGACCGATGAGTTTGTAGCGTATCTAAATCGTACACTCATTGCGAAATACCCAGAGCAGTTGGATGCCCAAAGAATTAACGCGTGGATCTTTGAAGGCGGATTGCCGGAGAGTTTACCATTGGAAGAGTCGGCCGCATTCTCGACGGTTGATCAAGCCAGAACAGCTTGGCTTGACGGATCTCTAACAGCATCCAAAATCGACACGTCTGGCTGGGTAGTGCATCAGTGGTTGTACTTTTTAAACAATATGCCGGATCAACTCACCTCAGAACAATTGTCTGACCTGGATGCGGCATTCAATTTGACAGCGTCCAAAAACAACGAGATTGCACATAGCTGGTTGCTGATTTCAGTAAAGAATTGGTATGAACCCGCGCTTCCAAGATTGCGCGAGTATCTGGTGACAATTGGTCGTAATAAACTGGTAAAGCCACTCTATCGTGAACTCTCTAAAACTGAGCGCGGCTTAGAATTAGCACGCAAAGCCTTTGAGAAAGCTAAGCCGGGTTATCATCCTTTGACAGTTAAAGCGAACGAGGGGTTCTTAAAGGGTGAGTGAAGCAGTTATCTGGCCCACCTGCAAAATGAGGGTCTAGCCACTTAAGTCGTTCTCAGCAAGTGTTTTATTGTTGAGAACGGCTGCCGCTGCCATGACAAATCATCGAATCTTCTTCATTGGGCACAGCGTTTAGTCCATCTGCGACTGTAGTAATTCTTACCACATCGGTAGCCCAGCACCAGCGCCCTTGAATCAGTTCTTTGCCACCAATTGCCAAAGATATCTCTGCGTTATTAAAAACGTCAGCGGGTATGACGAATTTTGAGGTGAAAAATCCAGACCGAACCTCCGTTGGCTCTTCGACGTCTTGTAGCGTAAATAAACGAACTCCACCACTGAAGACTCCCAGATTCATCACAACACGTTGGAGATTTTCTGAACTCTTCCAAGTAGCTTCTACTTCAACTTCAGAGTCACTTCTCACTGTCAAATGGTATGCATCACTTTGTTGTTGTACTTTCAGGGACTCTAGCTTGATAATCCCCGCAAGGTTGCCATCCAGCAGTCTCTGAGCTCTCTCACTCGCAGTTGTGGCGGCAATACTGTTTTCATATTCACTGATGACATGGTGAGTTGGACCCAGTAATTTGAGTGACCCCCGATCAAGCCAAGCCACCTCCTGACAAAGTGATGCCACTGCATTCATATTGTGGCTGACGAAAATCACTGTTCGACCACTTTGGGCCACATCATCCATCTTGCCTAAGCATCTCTCTCTAAACGATTTGTCTCCAACGGCTAATACTTCGTCAACGATCAATATGTCAGGTTCAACATGTGCGGCTATTGAGAATGCCAGGCGTACGTACATGCCACTTGAGTAGCGTTTTACCGGCGTGTCGATAAACTTTTCGATTCCGGCATAACTGACAATATCATCAAATTTGGATTGGATTTCATGCCGACTCATGCCCATGATGGATCCGTACAAAAAGACATTCTCACGTCCACTTAATTCAGGATGAAACCCCGTACCCACCTCTAATAGGCTAGATAGAGAGCCTGCCATCTTGATGCGGCCTTTGGTGGGCTTGGTAATCCGGCTCAGCACTTTAAGGAGAGTGCTTTTTCCAGCCCCATTATGGCCAATGAGACCAAGTGATTTGCCCTCAGGCACAGATAGGTCTATGTCTCGCAAGGCCCAAAAAGATTGAGGGTCTGGGGAGGCGCTATTCCTTTTTGGCGATGAAAACTTTTCGGATAGGGCTTCTCTAAAACTGCGATTCAAGTCGACTGTATTGCCAAGCTTGTATTGTTTCCACAGCCCTTCTATTTCAATCATTTGATTAGACTCATATCACGTCTGCAAAGCGCTTCTCGGCTTTCACAAAATAACGAACACCGATAAGCAGCAATATCAGACTGATTACTAAGGAAGAAGTGCAAGCCAACCAATCTATTGGCGTACCTAAAAACACAGATCTTACACCTGAGACCCACCCAGTGACTGGGTTCAGATACATCAGCCAGCGATAGTCTTGCGGAATAAACGACACGGGGTATATCACTGGGGTCACATACATCCATAACTGCAGCATAAACGGAACAACGAAACGAAAGTCTCGATATGTGACTGTAATCGCCGCAAGCCAAAGACCTATCCCCAGTACCGAAATGAATATGCCCAAAGCAAAGATTGGTAGGAGAATAAGGGCTACTTGAGGCACCAACCCATAAATTGCCATGATAATCAGAAGTACCATGCTAGCAATCATAAAGTCCACAAAGCCGACGCCAATAGTGGCTAAAGGAATGATGATTCGGGGGAAGTATACTTTGCTGATCATCGCCTGCGACCCAACCAGAGAGTTCGCGCAGCTAGAGATCGATGCCGAGAAAAAATTCCATACTACAAGCCCGGAGAAAACAAAGACAGGGTAGGGAATTCCATCGGAGGGGATTTTGGCCAAACGTCCAAACAGTAACGTAAAGATAGCCATCATAAACACTGGCTGAATCACAGCCCAAGCTACACCGAGTGCGGTTTGTTTGTAGCGAACCTTGATGTCGCGCAAAGCAAGAATGGAGATCAATTCACGAAAAGACCAAAGCTCAATCAACGACTGGCGAGCTGTGGAATCATTGGCATCGATAATGGTAATTGGTTTACTCATTCAAGACTTATTGAATTTTTCCTGTCACTCTAAAATCAAAAAAGCAGTTTACCACCTGCTTTTATCTTCTGCCGTTGGCGTGTCGAGAAAGCTGTAATTATTTGTTAAGCGAAAAACGCGTACGGCCCCAACAATGTACCGTTCAAAAGGTCCTTTCAACTGAAAACTCGGCCAAGGTGTATAGCGCTTGCTTGTACCTGGAGTCCGGTAGCGATGCCAAGGCTTGCTGCGCCAGTTTAGCCTGTTGATGAGCAGCACGGGCAGTGTAGGCCAATGATCCTGTTTTCTCGATGACCTCCATCACGGCATCAAGATTGTCACGGCTAGCATTAGTGATTGCATCAACTAGAACGGTTTTATCTGCACCTTCTGAGCGCTCAATTGCGTTGATCAAGGGTAGAGTCGGTTTCCCTTCAGCGAGATCATCGCCTACGTTCTTGCCCATTGCCTTTGCATCGGCGGTGTAATCTAAAATGTCGTCGACTAACTGAAACGCCGTGCCAAGATGCAGTCCGTAGGCCGCCATGGACTTCTCTACTGATGACGCCTGCTTGGTGATTACCGCGCCAAGTTGCGTCGCTGCTTCAAATAGAATCGCGGTTTTCGATTGAATGGTCTCCATGTACTGTGCTTCGGTTGTATCAGCCGAACCGCAGTTAATAAGTTGCATCACTTCACCTTCAGCGATTTGGTTAGTAGTGCGTGACAGAATCTCCATCACCCGCATACTGCCAACATCAACCATCATCTGGAAGGATCTAGAATACAAGTAATCTCCCACCAATACGCTAGCAGCATTGCCAAACACTTCGTTAGCCGTTTCTCTACCGCGACGCATCTCCGATTCGTCAACAACATCATCATGAAGGAGTGTGGCGGTATGAATAAACTCGATGATGGCGGCAAGTAAAACTTGTTTGTCATCAACCGCGATGTTTTCGGGGTTAGTCGCTTTCGCCGCTAAAAGCAGTGCGACGGGCCGAAGTCGTTTTCCACCCGCCTGAACAATGTAAGCGCCGAGTTGGTTTATCAACGCCACATCGCTGTTTAAGTTTGAGCTGATTGTCCGAGTTACCTCGGCCATGTCTTCGGACACTAGCGAAATTATTGATTTAATATCAATGGGTTGCGTGTTAGTGTCGGTGATCGGTTTGCTGCTTATCGTCATAGCCTGTGAGTATAACTTATTGTTAATCATCTGATCACAACAAAGCCACGTTTTTGTCGCTCAGAATTAGTCAAATTATTGATTTTCTTAGCTTGACCCGAATGCAGGAAGCCCATAAAATCCGCCTTCCTGTTTGCTGGGCCCATCGGTGGAGAAAGACTCTTCTTACGCAACTTTAAAGAAGAGGCCCCTGTTGAACGACTTAATGGCCGTACTTCGGCCGGAGACACTATTATGTACGCGGTAATCAAAACCGGCGGTAAGCAATACCGAGTCGCAGTTGGCGACAAGCTAAAAGTAGAAAGCCTAAAAGCCGAAGAAGGCGACAAGGTTGTTCTTGATCACGTATTGATGATCGGTGACGGAGACAAAGTTGAAGTTGGTACACCAACTCTTGATAAAACAGTAGAAGCTACAGTCCTAAAGAACGGGCGCGGCAAGAAGCTAAGAATCGTTAAGTTCCGTCGTCGTCAAAACTCTCGCACCCGCACTGGCCATCGTCAGAACTACACTGAGCTTGAAATTACAGCAATCGGTGGAAAAGCGGCGGCAAAAAAAGCAGCTCCAAAAAAGGCAGCAGCTCCTAAAGCAGAGAAGAAAGCGGCCCCCAAAGCTAAGAAAGCGGAAGGCGGCGACGACTTGAGCAAGATTTCTGGCGTAGGCCCAGTTATCGTTGGCAAGTTAGAGAAGCTTGGAATCACGACTTTCCAACAAATTGCTGATTTCACTGCAGAAGACATCGCCCGAATCGACGAAGAGCTAAACTTCAAAGGTCGTATCGAGCGTGATGACTGGGTTAAACAAGCTAAAGAATTCCTTGAAGGTTAATTCCTTAGTTAATCGGAGGTTATACAATGGCACATAAAAAAGCAGGCGGTAGTTCACGTAACGGTCGCGATTCAAATTCCAAGCGTTTAGGCGTTAAGCGTTATGCTGGTCAAGAAGTCAATGCTGGTAGCATTCTTGTTCGTCAACGTGGAAGCACTTTTCACCCTGGCGACAACGTCGGCATGGGCAAAGACTACACTCTTTTCGCTCTAGAAACAGGTGTTGTTAAGTTTGAAAAGAAAGGCCCTAAAAACCGCAAGCATGTAAGTATTGTTGCGGCGTAGTCGGCTAAGACGCTGTCCAAATCAAAAAGCCTCGCTTAGCGGGGCTTTTTTTATGCCTGTAATTTACCGTAAACTTACGGTCTATTCGTTTGACCCAGAATCGATCTAGAAATAAACTCAGCCTCAGGGATACGGGTTAATAATCGTCAAACTATGCAAACACCGCGAACCATTCTTGTAGCAGACCAGCATGATTTAGTCTGCCGAGGGTTAAAAGACCTCTTTGAGAATGACGACCAGTTTCGTGTCGTAGCATCGGCCAATACTGGTGTGGAAGTTCTCGAATATTTAGAAAGTAACAGCGTCGATATTGTAATGCTGGACGTCAGCTTGCCTGAAAAGGATGGAATTGACACCACTAGAGAAGTGTCTGAAAAGTATCCTGATCAAATCTTAGTTGCACATTCGATGTTAGGAGAGATCGAATATATCAACAGCATGCTCATCGAAGGCTGTAAGGGCTATATTTTAAAAGGCGCTGATAGGGACGAGCTCACCGAAGCGTTCAATACCGTTCTGTCTGGTCGTCAATACCTCAGTCCAGCAGCCAGAGAAGCGGTGGATGAAGGATACCTCTACACTGATAAGCGCATGGGAGGCGATTACGTTGGTCTAAAAGCCAGAGAGCGTGAAGTGATCATCTGTATCGCCAAAGAAATGACCAACAAGGAGATATCCGAGAAGTTGTTCATTAGCGTTGAGACAGTGCGCAGCCATCGTAAAAACCTGATGACAAAGCTTAATGTAAAGACCTCAGCAGGCTTGATTAAGTACGCCGTTGATCGTTGTTGGGTTTAGAACTACTGACTTAAATTTGGGTTAAACCACGCAAGTTTCTCTTGCAAGGAAACAACACTACCAATGATGATTAGGGTCGGCGCACTCACCTGCTTGTCTTTGATATAGCTAGGCATCTCTTTCAATGTACTTTTGAACACTTTTTGATTTTTAGTAGTGCCTTGCTGCACCAGTGCAATCGGCATTTGCTCGGATACACCATGCTCAATGAGTTTTTCGCAAATCGTCGGTAAACCTATCAGTCCCATATAAATGACCACCGTTTGATTCGGTGTGGCCAGTAATTTCCAATTTAGATCTACCGTTCCATCTTTAAGATGGCCAGTGACTAAGAGACAAGATTGCGAGTGATCCCTGTGCGTCAATGGAATCCCTGCGTAGGTAGCGCAGCCGCTTGCGGCCGTGATCCCGGGGACGATTTGAAAGGGCACATCATGTTCGGCAAGTAGCTCTATTTCTTCACCGCCTCGCCCAAAAATAAAGGGATCGCCACCTTTCAGTCTAACCACATTTTTGCCTTCTTTCGCCAAATCCACCAACAATTGGTTGATCTGTCCTTGTGGAACGGCGTGCTTATCTCGTTTCTTGCCCACGTAAATGCGATCAGCATCTCGACGGGTTAGTTCAAGTATTTCTGGACTTACTAAGCGATCATAAAGCACTACATCAGCCTGTTGCATCAGGCGTAGTGCGCGAAAGGTAAGTAAGTCAGGATCACCTGGTCCGGCACCAATTAACCACACTTCACCTAAGTTCTGGGGCTTCTCAGCGGCTTTCTCAACCTCTTCTGACAGTGCTTGTTCGCCTTCCTTATTTCTTCCGCTGAAAAATAGTTCCGCCACCGGACCTTGAACCACACGTTCCCAAAACATTCTTCGATCGCGTTCTTCAGGCACGACTTGTTTTAGTCGATCACGAAAACGCGACATTGACGCGGCCAAGCCTCCGTAACTAGCTGGGATTAGGGCTTCAAGTTTGGCTCTTAACAATCTGGCCAATACTGGCGCACCACCACCAGTGGAGATTGCCACCAAAACAGGCGATCGATCAATAATTGATGGCGTGATAAAACTACAGAGCTCAGGCTGATCAACCACATTTACCGGCACCTGTTTGGCCTGTGCTAATTCGCTGACTCGTTGGTTTACCGCTGGATCGTTGGTGGCAGCCGTAATGAGTCGATACCCTGTGATGTCATCGTCCATAAAGAAGCGGTCTAAATGGTCGATTTGGTCGCCAAACTCCGTGACTAAATCTTGACACAATTCAGGTGCTACCACAGTAATACGCGCACCCGCTGAGCGCATTAATCTTATCTTGCGCAGGGCAACGGGGCCGCCACCAACCACAAGGCAAGGCTGATCTTTAAGATCGACAAAAATGGGATAGTTTTGCATGGCGATATTTTAACTTACCTTGAACCTCATGTGGCATTATCCAGCAGTAACGATTTCCTAATTAATTCAACTATGCGAGACAAGCAAGACTTAAGTATTCGAGCGGCCATACAAGATATAGCAGTGGGGCCTGATCGCGGACGAGATATTGGTGAAGATCACGCTGAAGAGGTGATGAGACAAATCTTAGACGGCAACGAAAGTAACGTTCAATCGGCCATATTCTTAATTGCGTTGCGAATGAAGCGCGAGTCAGTTCCTGAGTTTGCTGGCTTGTTTAGAGCATTAAGTTCAGAGAGCCATGTCACCAAGGTAAATGGTAAGCGACTTCTGTGCATGGTTGATCCATTTGATGGTTATTTAAGAAACAATCCGGTCTCGCCATTTATACCAGCGGTATTAGCTGCATTGGGGATTCCGGCTTATATCCACGGAGTAAATTCGGTTGGTCCAAAGCATGGCGTGACTTGCCTGAAGGTGTTCGAGCTCGCCGGATTGAGTTGCACGGCGAGAGACCACCAGTCGGATGTCGACGTGGCGGGTTGGACTTTTGCGAATCAGGCTGACTACGCTCCAAAGCTTTATGCTTTGCTTGACCTGCGAGAGCAGTTAGTGAAGCGAACCGCGGTTACCACTCTTGAACGGTTGCTGATGCCGATCCAAGGAGAATTTGGAACTGATCTTGCTTTGGGATATGTGCATAAGGCGTATCCAGAAATTTACGCAAAAATGGCAAAGCAAGCCGGGTTTAAAACAGTCACGTTGCTGAAAGGGGTGGAAGGTGGCCTCTCTCCAGCACTGAATAAACCCATGCGTCGGTTTATTTTTGAAGACGACCTACCAGAGCAAATCGATGAGGAAAAAGCCGTATTTGAACATCCTTTTCAAGCCACTTCCAAGAGCGCGGGTAACGCCATGCTCGATTCTCAAGATATGGTAGAGCAATGTTTAGAGCAAGGTTTAGCCACGTTAGCTGGGAAGCCGGGCGTTGCTAGAGACTCGTTATGTTTGTCCGCCGCGAATTTACTTCAAGCAAGATCTGCAGAGCTATCAATGAGTGACGCAGTTGAAAAAGTGCAATGCTGCTTAGATAATGGGCTAGCACTCGACAGGTTTCATGCACTATCTGCCTGAGCTCATTCCACTTAATAGAAAAAACAGAGTATGTCCAAAGCAAACAGCCGTCTAGTTTCAAAATTACCTGATACACCACAAGTAAAGGAAGCGCTTGAGTTTCTCACCAGTATTGTCGCGTCCGCGGTTCAGTTTAAGGCTTCCGATATCCACATCCGAGCCGGCCATCAAATTATGATGCGCCTTGATGGACGGATAAGACAAGTAAAAGGCTCACCGGTGATGAGTGATGAGATGATCGAGCGGCTAGTGTTTCCGCTCATGTCGAAACATCACTTGGGCCTGTTTCAAGAAGAGAATCAGGTCGACTTATCATTAAGTGATAATGAGGGGAACCGGGTGCGTGTGAACATGTTCCGCCAGCTTGGGCATCTGGCGATTGTGATGCGGGTGATTGCTAACAACGTACCAACTCCAGAAGATCTTAACCTGCCGCCGCAAGTACAGACCATCGCACAGATGCGTCAGGGTTTGGTTATTTTTTCAGGGGCCACGGGATCCGGTAAATCAACGTCGATGGCTGCATTACTTAACCGAGTCAACAAGGAACGCTATCAACACATACTAACCATTGAGGACCCGGTTGAATACATTTTTACCGAAGAGCGTTGTGTCATTTCTCAACGACAGGTTGGTATTGATGTGCCCGACTTTCAGCGCGCTATGAAAGCCGCTCTTCGAGAAGACCCAGACATCATTTTGATGGGTGAGATGCGTGACCCCGAAAGTATTGAGATTGCTCTGACGGCCGCCGAAACAGGACACTTAGTATTTAGTACCTTGCACGCACCAAACTCGGCAGATGCAATTACGCGTATGGTTTCCAGTTTTGAAGGCGATGAGCAGGCAACAATCAGAGCAAAGCTGTCGCAGAACTTAAGAGCGATTGTGACTCAGCGACTACTTCCAAAAAAAGAAGGATCTGGTCGAACCGTCGCTTGCGAGGTGTTAACGGTAACGCCACTGGCGCGGGAGTTAATGGTAGAACCTGGACGAATTAAGGAGATTAAGGACCTGATTAAAGGCGGTGACAAAGTCGACGGAATGTTGTCATTTGATGAGCATTTGATGCAATTAGTGAGAGAAGATCAGGTCAGTGAGGAAGTTGCACTCAACAATGCGACAAGTTCGACGGACCTTGCATTGAAACTAAAAGGATTCTAATGAAGCTCGTAATCGGCAATAAAAATTACAGCACATGGTCAATGCGTCCATGGGTGTTCTTAACCGCTTTTGACGTTGCTTTTGAAGAACAATGGGTATCTTTGCAGGAGCCTGACCTAACGGGTCGTTTAAAACAATTTTCCGATTCGGCCAAAGTGCCAGTATTGATTGACAATGATCTGACCGTCTGGGATTCACTAGCGATTTGTGAATACGTTAATGACAGTTATCTCAATGGCCGTGGCTGGCCTCAAGACCGAAAGGCGAGAGCAACCGCAAAGAGCATAGCGGCCGAAATGCACTCAAGTTTTGGCGCCTTGCGCAGTGAGATGCCCATGAATATCAGGGCTTCAAGGCTAATTGAGCCCTCTACAGAATGTCTAAATGACATCGCGCGTGTGGATCAAATTTGGTCCGAGTTTGCCTGCAAGAATGAGGCAGGCAGCCGATATCTACTTGGAGAATTTTCAATTGCTGACTGCATGTTTGCGCCCGTTGTCATGAGGTTTGCCACCTATCAACCGAAGCTCTCCAGTAAAGCCAAAGCCTACATGCATTCAATGTTGAGTCATCCAGCAGTAGCTAAATGGGCATCAGATGCACGCCAAGAAACTGAAATAGTCTATGTTGACGAAGCCGGTGTTGAACGGCTTTAGATCCACATCGTTTTTTGATCTTTGGCGGTTCTTGTAGCCCCGAATGAGTCAAAACGCAACTAGGACTTAAGTTTAAATATCATTATTCTCAAGTTGGAATTCTGTTAGTCTACAGAACAATTAGCCGTGTTCTGGGTGGGGCTGGTTGAAATCAATTTGGATATTTGATGACCGATACTCCTGTGCATATTAATAGTACCGACGCCGAAGCTGAGATTGAACCTGTCAGCCTCGATGACTCGGTGGTTGATCGGCGCGGGCAACTAGCTAAGTTTTTGAGCCGCTCGCTATGGCGTCAATTGGATGATGGGAATCGCACCATATGTCCCAGCGAAAAGGAGTTTGATGCTGCTATTCTATTTGCTGATGTTACTGGTTTCACTAATTTGACTGAGCGCTTGATGGCGCAGCATAAAGACCAGGTCGCAATCGGGGCTGAGCAGCTAACCCTTTTGCTCTCACAATACTTCGATCATTTGGTAGAAGTGATCTATCAGCATGGTGGTGATGTCATCAAATTTGCTGGTGATGCTATGTTGGTATTTTTCCCAGACTCACAGCCCAAGCGTTCGCTGAAACGTGCTTTAACGGCTGCGATGAAGATGCAGGAGGTGTCTCAGAAAATATCCACTGAAATACAGAAGGACCTTGGCGTTGAACTCAATTTGAAGGTCACGGTCAGCGAAGGTAGCGTCAGAGGGCTAGTGCTTGGTGGGGTATTTGATCGATGGGAGTTTGCAGTATTAAGCACCGGCATCAGCGACGTTGGGCGACTGGGAGATTTTGCTCAACCGCGAGATGTGCTAATTGGCGAAAAATCTTTGAGTATCCTTGGCGACGAAATAGGCAATATTAAGCTGCGTAGTGAGAGAGTTTGGCAACTTGAAAGTGTACCCAAATGGGACATTGGGGAGCTTAATAACCCTTCTTCGAAAAGCGTAAAAACGGTGCCCGAAGACAAGCTAAAGGCCTTTATTCCGGCAGCCGTTGTGTCGAGAATTATGGCAGGGCACAGTGACTCAAACTTACTCGGAGAACTTCGGTCTGTTACGGTACTATTCATCAGCTTGCATGGTTTTAATGATGATGTCGATCTCGCTCATGCTCAAAAAATTGTAACTACCGTGCAGCACGTTTGCTATGGCCAGCGCGGTAGCCTAGACAAGATTAGTTGTGACGACAAAGGGGTGTCGATTATCGCGGGTTTTGGAGTGCCACCCATGTCAGCCGATGATGACGCATTAAGGGCGGTCAAAGCAGCACTACACGTTCATAAGAGCTTGCAAGATCTTGAGGTTGAGGCCTCAGTGGGCGTTGCCACGGGGCAAGTTTATTGCGGCACTCTAGGGGACAAGCTCCGCCGTGAGTACACGCTGATGGGTGATGGTGTAAACACTGCAGCAAGGCTCATGAGTAAGGCCCAAAGTTCGATACTCTGCGATCAAGCCACGGCTGATGCCTGCGGAAACCTTATTAAATTTGATCGGGCCAAAACCCTAAAGTTAAAAGGCAAGTCGTTAAATGTACAAGCTTTTCAACCGCTGGCAATCGCTGAAAAAGTCCAAAAACACAGCTCTAGCTTGATTGGGCGAGATCATGAACTGGCTCTGCTGAGAAGAGCCATCGAGTCCTTAGACACTCAAAAATACAATCCCTTTTTCTTTATTGAGTCGGATGCTGGTATGGGTAAAAGTGCTTTGCTGGACGTTGCCATTAACGATGTGTTTGCCGAATCTAATCATCAAGTAATTCGTACCAGTGCCAGCACGGTAGAGGTTTCTTTTTATGGAGTCTGGAGAGAAGTTCTTTTTAAGTTAATCGCCATTGACTCAAGCAGCAATACCTCTGCGCGCGAGGATTGCATATCCAAGTTAATTGAGCAATCGGAAACCACCGAGACTAGGTTGCTTCCACTGTTAAACGATATTCTGGGACTGCATTTCGAGGAGGACGACCAGATTAAGTTAATGTCCGGTGAGATTCGTGCAGAAAATATCAGAGTCCTTATCCGAGAGATTATTCGCATCGCTGCTGCAGGTCAGTCGCTTGTTATCGTTATTGATGACGCCCAGTGGATGGATTCGTCTTCATGGGAAGCGCTGAACTACTTGGCGCGGAGCCTTCGCAACGTCATGTTTGTTGTTGCCAAGCAGCCCTTCTCTGAGGACACACCAATAAGCTACGAGCGGATTTTAGATCTTTCTTCGGCTACTAAATTGACACTTCAGCCCTTTGAAAAGCAAGAGGTGCAACAGCAAATTCAAAGTCTTTTAAAAGTAGAACAAGTCTCGGAAGACTTGGTATCTTTGGTCTACGAAAGGGGCAATGGTCATCCCTTGTACACCGAAGTTTTGGTGGGTGACATGCATGAGTCTGGCGCCATTGTTCGTGTCGATGACTGTGCTCAGCTGCATGAAAACATTGGTTCAGACAGTCAAATAGAATTACCTGAATCGATTGAATCTGCGATTGTTGCGCAACTTGAACGGTTGGAGATAGATAAACAGCTGGCGTTGAAGACTGCTAGCGTGATTGGCAAGCGATTTTCCATCGATGAACTTCACTACATTTACCCTATAGATAAAAGCGCAGCGAGCTTAGTTAATGAGCTAGATGGATTAAGCCAAGCTGGCTGGACCCGTCACCAAGAATCGCAAAGCGATTATTTATTCACGCACCAAGTTACTCAAAAGACAGCTTATCAATTGATGCTGTTCAATCAGCGCAAAAAACTACATGCCCAGGTTGCTCGATTTCTTGAGCTTGATACGCAAGCGCTTCCATCGCGATATGCTGAGGTTGCTTATCATTGGCGTAAGGCACAGGAGATGGACAAGGCCTTAAGCTATTACGATCTGGCTATTCAAAAAGCGTATGCATTGTTCGCAAATCGAGAAACACTGAACTATTTGTCTGAAATTGAAGAGATATTAGTCAACTCAAATATAGACGTGCCTAAGATAAAGTTAGCACGATGGAAAGCGATGGGTGGGGCTGCTGTACTGTCGCTGGGCTATCCAGAGAAGGCACAAGACTACTTCAATGAGTCGCTTAAGATTCTCGATGTGTATCTGCCTGCATCAAACTTTGGGTTTGTGTTTAAAACGCTCGGGCAAATTTTTAAACAAATCCAACATCGTTTTGTTCCACGCCTAAGCAGAAGTATCAATAAAGATGAGATAGCAAAAGCGCACTTATCGGCACTGGTGATGGAACGGCAGTTTCTCGTTTATTACTACCTTAAAAACTTAGGTGGTCTTATGTATTCCGCTTTTGCTTCCACCAACCTCGCTGAGGCCACAGCGGATAATACGGCAACCTTATCGCGGACCTACGCGACGCTGGGAAACGCCATGGCAGGTATTCCTTTGAATGCGGTTTCTCAATACTACATCAACAAGTCGGCGGATGTTGCTGCACTAGTCAAAGAAGATGATGCTTGGGCATGGCATCATCTTGCTGGTGGTATGTGTTACGCACAAGAAGGCCACTGGACTGAGTTTGTTGATTCAATGGACCAATGCAAAGCGTTGTCGTTAAAGCAGGGTGATACAAAACGTTGGGAGGAATCCAGCTCTGTTGACTGTATTGGTGCCATCTTGCGTGGTGATTTTTATTCAGTTACTGACGCCCAAAATCCTTATCAGCGTATTTTCAAATCCGGATTTGATCGAGGTGTATATCAAGTTCAGTCTTGGGGTTACTGCATGTGGACCATCTCTGCCATTGCGCAAGGCGAGTACGAGGTTGCTGAACGAATCGCTAGTAAACTGGAACGTCTATTTCAGGAACATCCAGATGGTTTTGATCCAGTCAATATCATGGAGGCATCCAGTTGTCTTGCCACCTTAGCCATACGCCGAAACGATCTAGATACCGCGGTACGCTACTTAGAGCTCGGGGCTTCAGAGGTTAAAAAGTGGGGTCGACCAACCACTTGGCGTTCTATTCCATGCAGTGCTATTTTCGCGGAGTCACTGATTAGGGTTTTCGCCGTTGCTGGCTCACAAGGCCAAGAGTCCACGCTGACTAAAATTAGACCTTGGATCGTCGATGCAATTGATCTAGTAAAGGATCACGCCTCGATCTATGGTGTTGCCAAATCAAAGTATCACTTGGTACAGGGCTGGTGGAACTATGCGATGGGCAACGTCCCAAGAGCAAGAAAGCATTGGAATAAGGGCGGCTTCTTAGCCGTTGAATTCGGCATGAAGTTTGATCAACTGCTTATCGGCTTAGCCCTGGAAATGTCTCATAGCTTAGATCGTGGGATGAATAGTTTTTCAGCTAATCAGCACCTACACAACCTCGCAGAGCAATTGGGTATTACCAATATTGATTGGCATGCAAATTGGTTGCAAAGCGAGGTTGGCAAACCTACGGATGTGGAGGCTCAAGTTAGGCACTACTCATGAGGAAAAACTTGCTGTTCATTTTGGCTGCTTTGATCGCATGGAAGTTATTTACCCAACCAGGTTCTGTCTCATATGGTCCTGGAGTAACGGCAGCCGAGCCGCCACTGCAAACCAGCAGCAGTTATGATCCTTTCCGCTATCTAGGGCATAACATCACCCCCGTTGCTGACTTCACCTTAAAGGCAAAGGTTCTTTCGAGAAAAGACTATTCACGAGGCCGAGAAGCGAAATTTTCCCCCACTGATCTGGCGCTTGGATGGGGCAATATGTCGGATGAGAGTGTGATCGACAAGATATCCATTTCACAACGTAACCGGTTCTACTATTGGCGTGTAACTGAGTTTCCAATTCCTCGAAAGCAAATCGAAACGCAAAGCGCCAATATGCATTTGGTACCAGCAAATCAATGGGTGGCGGAAGAATTGCAAAACGTAAAAGTGGGTGATCTGATCCAACTGTCTGGAAGTCTTATCAATATTAGCGCTGATGATGGCTGGCGCTGGAGAAGCTCAAAAACTCGGAATGATATTGGCGCGGGTGCATGTGAGTTAATATGGGTTGATAGTTTAACCATCCAACAGCTCTAAGTTGAAAAAGTGTGGGTAACCTTTGTCGCTTACGGTCAAAGTTGCCCATAATGCTCCTTTGACAATTCCACTGGGTATGCTGATGTCTCTTTCTTTGACTAGTATAGAACGGCGAGCGGTATTAGATTTGATTTGACCTGTCTTGTTTGCTCAATTTGAAGCTACGCCGAGACCGCTGCTACTCTTAACAGCCATTCGAACGCATTTCAGATAGATATAACTTGTAGGATCAATTTTTAAAAAGGAAATCATGAAATGAAGCCAGATCAGGCCCATTCGAGAGGCGTGAACGGCACGGAGCTAGAATGACACTTAATGATTTAACGGTAAATTTTGAACACTTAAAGAGTGACGAAGTACTCAGTGATTGGCGCTGGTTAATTGGTAGTAGTAAAAATCCAGTATTGCTTTCAGCTAGTGGCGATGCTTTTATCCAAGATATTAATGACGGTACTGTCTATTGCTTGGACACGGCAGTTGCTGAAATACACAAAGTTGCGAATTCCATTGATGAGTTCCAACAGCTTTTATCCGATAAGGAATTTGTAGTTAATTATTTTGCTGTAAAAATGGTCGGAGACTTAATCAAAAGTAATATCAATCTTCAAAATGGTCAGATATATACTTTTATAACTCCACCAGTTCTGGGCGGGGAATATACCTTAGAAAATGTTGAAGTCACTGATATTGAAATTCATTTTTCACTTCTAGGACAAATCCATAATCAAATAAGAAATTTACCTGATGGGACACCCATCAGTGAAATTAAAATTGTTTCTGAATGACAGTTAGCACGGTCAAAGACGAAAAAGTCGAGAAGACAACTGGGTCAGAGTCACTAATCTAAGAGACAGCGTTGTGTTAATAAAATCACAACTTGAGCTAAGTCTGGACTAATCGGGTCAGAGTCGCTTAATGAATTATGACCGAAGTGAAAAACATAACGGAACTTCGCACAGGAGGATCGTATACTCAAAGCCGCAAATTTAGGGGGCTGGAAATATCTGAGTGACTGTGTCCCAATTGCACTACGCGAATTAGATAGAATAAGCCTATATCTTGGATGAGATATTAATCACGGAAAAGCAGTATGAAATATTTAAAAGCAGGATGTTTACTATTTTCAGTAATGTTCTTTCAGACAAACATTACTTTCCAAAGTGAAGCCTTTGCCCATTGGGAGGAACATGAGGAATATGATGCGATAAAAAAGCAACATCATAGAGCTCTTTCAAGAGTGGGGAATTACTTGGATCAAGGTGATCTGGAAAAAGCAGATAGACATTTACAAACGCTTTTAAATAAAAATGGGTTAAGTGATATTGCTAAGGCATACGCCGCTCACTATGGCAGTTTGATTTGCTTTAAAAGAGATGACAACGACTGTGCTATGACTTACTTGGAGCAAATCATTGAGAGGAGGCTAAGTATTCCAGCTGAGTTTTATAGCGACTCTCTCTTTAAAATTGCTCAAATTCACTTCCTTAAAATGGATTATTCCAAAACCATCAAGTTTGGTTTGATGCACAAGGATATGGATGAAAAACAAAATAAACAACTCAATATATTACTGGCTCAAGCCTATTATCAGTTACAAAATTATGAAAAAACACTGGCTTATGTACTAGCCGATATTGATATTTCAGATCCTGAGAAAACTCCAATCAAAACCGGTAAAGTTAGACTTTTTATTAAAACCTGTGCGAAGTTGAATCAATTAGAGTTTGCGCTACGATACGTGGACTCTATGAGCAATATTAATCCCAAAAAGTCGTTTAAGCTTTGGATTGCTGAAGCCTATGGAGAAATGGGCAGAGAAGACAAGATGAATGACATAAAAAAAGAGCTGATCTGAAGAAGTTCTCTACTGGGCAAGGATGATACAAATATACTCAAAACGGCCATTCGATTGTTTCTCAGACAGACTCAATTATTAAGATCTATATGGTTAAAAATTGTCTACGAGAGACGTATCGGATCACGCCAATACCCTGAGCGTTAAATACACGAAATGAGAGCAACATTCTTATCAACTGAGGGAGCCTATCTGGAAGCAAAGGTTTCCATCGATGGTGTTGAGTATTCGATCATGGATGAAATAACTATCGATGAAAAATCATCACCAAGAGTTGGAGATGATTTTGAGATTGAACTACAGACTCTTCTTGCTGACGAAAGTTGGGATGAAATCTTTTCTAGCAATCCAGAAAAACGGATCGGTCTAAAGAATATTGAAGGCTGGAAGTATCGTGCCTTTGGAAAAGTAACGGGTATCAACCCTGTCACGGTAGATTGTGGCCTCTATATAGAAGAAGATGTTTTTCACAGCAATGATCCCAAAGTCATTGGTCAGTATGTATCTTTTACAATTCAAAGACTGGGCGCGTATGGTTATGCAATTTAATTAATGGGTCAAAGTCACTTTTTGTAGAAGCCCAAATTGAAATTAGGGCTGGGCCGCCGCATACTCATAACGGCCATTCGAAAGCATTTCAGATAGATATAACTTGTAGGATCAGTGTTTTTAAAAAGGAAATCATGAAAATGAAGCCAGATCAGGCCCATTCGAGGGGCGTGAGCGGCACGGAGCTAGAATGACACTTAATGATTTAACAGTAAATTTTGACCACTTAAAGAGTGACGAGCTACTCAGTGATTGGCGCTGGTTAATTGGTAGTAGCAGAACCCCAGTATTGCTTTCAGCTAGTGGCGATGCTTTTATTCAAGATATGAATGATGGCACTATCTATTGCTTGGACTCGGCAGTTGCTGAAATACACAAAGTGGCGAATTCCATTGATGAGTTTCAACAGCTTTTATCCGATAAGGAATTTGTAGTTAATTACTTTGCTGTAGAAATGGTCGGAGACTTAATCAAAAGTAATATCAAGCTTCAAAATGGTCAGATATATAGTTTTATAACTCCACCAGTTCTGGGCGGAGAATATACCTTAGAGAATATTGAGGTCACTGATATTGAAATTCATTTTTCAATTCTTGGGCAAATCCATAGTCAAATAAAGAACTTGCCTGATGGGACGCCCATCAGTGAAATTAAACTTGATTCTGAATGATAATCTTAACGGCCATTCGAATAGTTTAAGAAAAAGTGGTTCCAAAGCGAAACGCAATCTTGATCAAAAAAAATGAGAGTTTCTTAAACTCTGACGGTTCCCATAATTCCATTCACCACAAATTTATACAAAGGTTTTTCTATTTTCCTCAAGTCTTTGGATTTGTATACGCCATTAGAGAGAGTGTCCATCCTGCGGTTATCGCATACAGTATACAAAGTAGCACTTAGGAGAAATTGAAAACAACAGTGAATACTGTGATCACTTGCATCTGGAAACAAGATTTTTAGGACTTCAATAAATTTGATGGCATGTGAATCATATTTTGAGCTTACGGTGTTGTCTGTCCAAAACTTTTGAACTCCGAGATGAGCAATGAGAGTACAGTAGTTTTTCCAACCGGCCCCTCCATTGATAGCATAGTGAATCATCGGTTCAATAAAGGCTCTAACTATGCCCAGGACTACCTCCTCTCGGTTGGGATTCTCAAGGTCTACATCTGCCAGCGCTATTAGCCTGGCTTCAGCCAAGGGTTCTACTCGTCTATCAACCACTTCCATGAACAGGTTCTGTTTCGAGTCAAAATGGTAATTAATGCTTGCACTCCTTACGCCTGCAGCATCTGTGATGTCTCTGATAGAAACTCCAAAGAACCCGCGCTGAGCAAATAAGAGCTCCGCTGTATCTAGTAACCTTTCTCTGATTTCTTCAGACTTTTTATACCTTACTTTCAAAACTCTTCGAGTACACGGCTAGGCTGGCTGGAAAGCTAATAATAGTATGAATTTATCCATAAATGAAACAAATGTTTCATATTCATTGACTCTAAAAATGAAACACTTGTATCATATTAGTATGATTACGAAATGTCAGTGAAGTTAGATGAGGGTTTCAAAAAAAGAGTTTGGTCAGGGCGGAATAGTTCTTCTTGCCTGTTTCGTTGGAATCGGCGTTGGATTCTCTTCACTGAATTACTACACCGCTGGTATCTTTCTTACCGCCTATGAAAATGAGTTTGGCTGGAGTAGAAGTCTAATCTCAGCTCAGGGCCTAGTTGGAGTGATAGCTTTGATCGTCTTATCACCAATTGTGGGAGGATTGATCGATAGAGTTGGAACCCGCATAGTTGCTTCAGCATCTTTGTTCTTATATGGGTTATCCTTTCTTTTAATAAGCAAGTATTTAGACTCAGTTGCGAGCTTTTTGATTCTTTCTTTGGTTAGTGCGGTGGTGGCTTCTGGTTCCACTCCAGTAACCTTCACTAAATCAATCACGGGTTGGTTTGACAAAAGCAGGGGGGTGGCCCTAGGGATTGGATTAGTTGGAACAGGTATTACTGCTTTTATTGCTCCCATTTATCTGACACGGCTGATAGAGCAAGAAGGATGGAGATACGGAGCCATATGCCTATCTGTTGTGGTACTTACAGGGGCAATAATTGTCGCAATATTTGTGCGTGACAATCCAAATGCTTTTTTAGACGGCAGACAATTAAAAAGGCAGACGATGGAACGAACTATTGCCACATACTCAAGATTTTCCAATGTGTTTTGGCTGCTGGCTTTAGTTTTCTTTCTCGTTGCCTTTGCTGTCAGTGGCCTTATCGTTCATTTTATACCAATGCTCGTCGATAGTGGATTGAGCCTAGAGGAAGCAGGTAGATTCGCGGCGGTAATTGGAATCGCTGTGATTATTGGTCGTCTTTTAATTGGTTTCTTAATAGACAATTTTTTTGCACCGAGGGTCGCGTTTGTCGTTTTTATAGCCGCCGCGATAGCTTTGACGATCTTTTCAATCTACGGACAGCGAGTGGGCATACTTGCTGCACTTGCAATTGGTCTTACCATGGGAGCAGAGGTTGATCTTATTTCGTTTCTTACGTCACGTTACTTCAACCTAAAATCTTACGGTAAGACTTACGGTGCTCTTTACTCTATCTTTATCGTAGGCGCCGCTGCATCGCCAGTATTAATGGGTGCTCTATTTGACTCTTACGGCTCCTACAGCAAGGCGCTTCTTGCATCTATATTGGCGTTAATTTTTTCTGCAGTCGCCATTCTATTCTTACCAAAGTACCCTGAGGTTAATCATGAGCGAACTTATCCTTTATCACGCTGATTATTCAACGTGCAGCCAAAAAGTAAGAATGACGTTAGCTGAAAAGGAACTCAAGTATAAGTCGGTGCCACTGAGCTTTCGCAAAGAAGAACAGCTTGACCCAGAATATCTCAAGGTAAATCCGAATGGTGTCGTGCCAACACTTGTCCATGACAAAGAGGTGATAACTGATTCATCTTGTATTATTGAGTATATAGATGAAGTTTTTGAATCCCCTCCGCTACGGCCTAAATCGCCGATAGAGTTGGCTCGTATGCGCGCTTGGTTAAGATTTATGGAGGAAGTGCCAACCAAAGCGATTCGGACACCTTCATTCGAGCATGTCTTCTTACCAACGCTTCGACTAGTTAAATCAACAGCTTCTTTCAGGAAATCTACTACGAAGCGAACTCTCCGCAAGGGCTTTTACGAAAAAATGAACAACGGACGCGGATTTCACGATCATGATGTGCGCGATTCCGTATATCAGTTAAGGGATACCGTTAAAAGAATGAACGACGCACTGCTGAATGGTCCCTGGATAATGGGTGAACAGTTTACGCTGGTTGATATCGCGTTGGCCCCATTATTAGATCGAGCTAATGATATGGAAATGCGATTTCTATGGAATGATTTGCCAGCATTAGTCGACTGGTTAGAACGAATCCAAAGTCGAGCATCTTTTATTGAAGCTTTTTACAAAGGTAGCCGTCTATCAGAGCGACTGGAGTTTAAATTGTCCATGCGCAAAACAAAAAGAACCAACCGTAGCGCTACGCTAGCGGATTATATTGGAGAGTGATGTCATGATTCTAAGACGAGTAAACCGTAATGATTCAATCGAAATATGCGCTCTAATAGAGCGTCAATGGCGCAGTGTGACACAAGCGAATGGCCTTGAGGAATTCATCGAGGAGGAGCAACTTGATCCAGAGATATCAAACAGCGTGCTTGCTATTGCAAATCTATCTGTCGATTCTCTTTCCAGACTGGAAGCCTTTTTACTCAGTTGCGGAGAGGTCTTGGAGGGATCTTACGAAGAACTAAAACCTATAGTTCCAAGATCGTTTCGCGATTTTATGCTCTTTGAAAGGCATGTGATCGATTCTTCGCGAGGCTATGTCAAACGATTTATGCCCAAACTCTTTCCCTTAGTCTGCGTGATTGAGAAGCTGTCGGGTAAAGACTTTAAAAAATTCAAACCCAATAAGCTTTGGTATCAACAGCCAATTTATTATTTCGGTAACCATATGAACTTTGGGATTACTGGTGATGAGATTCTAGTGCCAAACTATACAGAAGCCATAGACTACGAGCTCGAGATCGGGGCTGTGCTTTCTAAACCAATCAAAGATGCAACCCCGCAGGAGGCTAGGGAGGCGATTGGTGGATTTGTCATTCTTAATGATTGCAGTGCAAGAGATGTGCAGAGAGAAGAAATGGAAAGCGGATTTGGTCCTCAAAAAGCAAAACACTTTTACTCTACGATGTCCTGCGAATTTTTAACTGCGAATGACTTTGATTCTCTAGATTCAGAGTTCACGGGTGCTGTTCTTATCAATGGAAAAGAGGTCTCAAGGTGCAATGCCATCGATATTAAATACTCATTTGCTGAAGCTATTTCTTTTGCATCACAAGGCGAACAACTACACGCAGGCGAATTGTTTGGCTCCGGAACGCTTCCGAAGGGGTCCGGTATGGAAACAGGAAACTGGATCCAGCCAGGTGATCTGCTGACGTTAAAGGTTGACCAGATCGGTGAACTTACAAACAAGATATCGTGAGGTTGCGCAAGTGAAAGTCATTGATCTATCGAAAGAAATCAAATTCAATAAGAATGACCCCGTTTTTATGCAAGTCAAGATAAAACACAAGCCTCACTGGATAGCAAGGTGGCTTGTTCGAGGGCTAGGCTTACCTTTTAAACTTATGCCTAGGGACTTTGTGGGTTGGGCGGATGACACAATCACTAAAATGGGTGTGCATAGTACAACCCACATCGATGCCCCCTGGCATTATGGGCCTACGAGTGGGAGGCCTGGATCAGAAGTCCCTGCCCAAACTGTTGAGCAAATTCCTCTAGATAAATGTATTGGAAGTGGCGTGGTTATTGACGTCTCATCGAAAGAAGACGGTGATGTTGTGACGGTAAAGGATTTAAAAGCAGATCTGGCCAAAACAGGTGCCAAGGTTGAGCAAGACTCAATCGTTCTGATCAGAACAGGTAGAGACAAGTACCTTGGCACTAAAGAATACTGGAAACGCGGTACTGGTATGAGTGCCGCGGCGACAGAATGGCTGATTGATCAGGGCTGCACAGTCATGGGAATTGATCAATGGGGTTGGGATATCCCGTTTCATCATTCAATACAAATGGCAAAATCGGCAAATAATGACGATTTATTTTGGGAAGGCCATAGAATTGGTCAAAAGAAGCCATACTGGCAAATGGAGCAGCTTACAAATTTGGGCGCGTTACCACCGAAGGGCTTTGAAGTCTGCGTTTTTCCCTTAAAACTAGTCGGAGCCTCAGCCGCTCCAGCCCGCGTTGTAGCGTTAATTAGATAGAAGACCAAATCTTCATCCAACATTTCAGTGAACTATCTCTGTCCTAGTTTCCTTTGTCGTCTTTGAACTCTTCACGAGTTACTTAACTTTTTAGAACTGTGGTTCAAGCTTTTAAAACACCGCTAATCCGTATTTGTTTATGAGTAAGAAAGATAAAAATGTCGTTGTATGGGAATGCTCTACGGATCAACCATCTAGCGCTAACATGGTAGCTTTTCGTCGCATGATCGAGACTCGCACGGGTCAATCGTTTGATTCTTACTACTCTTTACATAATTGGTCAATTGAGAATCTAGGCGAGTTTTGGTCAAACATCTGGGATTTCTGCGCCGTACAGGGAGACAAAGGGAAAGTGAGCTATCAAGATAATGGTTCGATGTTGAGCTCCGAGTTCTTCCCTCAAGCGCGACTTAACTTTGCTGAGAATTTACTCTCAAATCCTGAAGTTAGTTCTAGTGATGATGCTTTGGTGTTCTGGGGTGAGAAGGGCATTAAGTACAATTTAACCTGGCAAGAACTTCGCGACTCGGTCTCTAGGATGAGACAATCCTTGGAAGCTTTTGGTGTTACCAAAGGAGATAGAGTCGTCGGCTTTCTACCAAATATTCCGGAGACGATTATAGCTATGTTGGCGGTCAGTTCTGTCGGTGCTATTTGGAGTTCTTGCTCTCCCGATTTCGGAGTGCAGGGAGTTGTAGATCGTTTTGGACAGATCGCGCCAAAGCTACTGATCGCCGCAGATGGGTATTTTTATAAAGGCAATGAAATCGATAATCTTGCGAAAATCGCAGAAATAGCGCAACAGCTTCCTACAGTTGAAAAAACGATTATCGTTTCTTTTATGCGTAAGTATTCTTGTAAACCCACTAGTTTGGGCAACGTACGAAATGCCCTTTCATACGAAGATTGTCTCAATCGATATGAGTTCCAAAACTGTGATTTCGAGAGATTTTCTTTCAATCTACCACTTTATATTCTGTATTCGAGCGGCACCACCGGTGCTCCTAAATGCATTGTCCACGGAGCGGGCGGAACCTTGCTACAACACCTAAAAGAGCACCAACTACACAATGATCTGAAACCAAGGGATCGGATCTTTTATTTTACGACCTGCACATGGATGATGTGGAATTGGTTAGTGTCTGGTCTAGCGTCAGGGGCGACTTTATTGTTGTATGACGGATCACCGTTTTATTCAACCCCCGCAATTCTATTTGATCTAGCCGAGCAAGAAGCAGCTACTCACTTCAGTACGTCTGCAAAATATATTGATGCGCTAAAGAAAGAAAAACTGGACATCATTAACTCTCACGACCTCTCCTCATTGCGCGTCGTTAACTCGACAGGCTCGCCACTTGTCTCAGAGAGTTTTGATTATGTATATGAGAATGTAAAACAAGAAATATACCTTGCTTCAATATCTGGTGGGACTGACATTCTTTCTTGCTTTGTGCTTGGCAATCCTTCGATCGACCTCTATCGAGGTGAAATCGCCTGCGCTGGTCTGGGTATGGCAGTCGAAATATGGGATGACACTGGTCAACCAGTGGAACAACAAAAAGGAGAGTTAGTCTGCATCCAACCATTCCCATCCATGCCACTATATTTTTGGAATGATGAAGACAATCTAAGATACAAAACGGCCTACTTTGAGAAGTTTGCGAATGTGTGGGCGCAAGGTGATTATGCAGAAATAACAGAGAATGGCGGTTTCATTATTCATGGGCGATCAGATACTACTCTAAATCCAGGTGGTGTTCGAATTGGCACATCTGAAATCTATCGGCAAGTTGAACAGATTGACGGTATCGAAGAGGCGGTAGTGATTGGGCAGGCGTGGGAAGACGATGTTCGTGTGATCCTCTTTGTTGTGATGTTACCCGGTTTTATTTTGGGAAAGGATCTAATCGAAGAGATAAGGGCACGGATTCGCCAGGGTGCGAGTCCAAGGCATGTTCCTTCTGTCATCCGCCAAGTTACTGATATTCCCAGAACAAAATCAGGAAAAATAAGTGAAATCACTGTGCGTGATGCAATCGAGGGAAGAGAAATCAAGAATTCCACGGCGCTCGCTAACCCCGAAGTGATAGAGCATTTCTATGAGTTACGAAAAAAACTTTAGCTATTTTCGAACCAAAAAAGACATTGGATGCCCTAAGCCATCAAGGTTAACGAGTTGTGTCTGCTCTCATGGGGAATACACTCTATCTGATTTTCAATCGTATGCCCCTCACCAACTACAGCACTACGTTGCCAGTTAGTGAGTCTTGTGCTTACCGAAACTGGAAGTCTTTCAACGATGCGTTCGTGTTCATTTCAATTGGCTAATTAACTGGAGTTTATATGCTCATAACAGGTCGTATTTTGATAATTCTCGCGGTGCTTATGATGTTTGGTGCCTACTTCAATTTTGCTCCTACTGCTTTGAGTAGTGATCAGATCGCTGATTATGTGAAAAATCACTTCGTGCGCGAAATGATATTCGGTAGCACACTGTCGATTATTGTGATTCGTAAAGTATGCAATCCCATAAATATGGTTCAGGTGAAAAAAATAGTAATACTTGGATCGGCAGTGATTCTACCGTTTTGGATAGCCGTTGCTTTGGGGTGGTCCACGGAAGGTATCGATCGAATCTGGAGAGGTGAAATCAGTTCCACGGCGGCTTTTGCATTGCATATCCCACAAACCCTAATTTTTATAGTCGGAGTTTCGCTGCTATGTCTTTCTCAGCGAAATGCTAACTAGATGCACACGAATACTGCAATGATGTTTCAAAACTTCTCATCTCACCCTGACGTGTCACCAGTCAAGATTTTCAGTAGATCGATTCATCGAGAGTGAGTCATTAGCAATTTGGGAGGCCCAACCTCTCGACTTGATAAGTCTGTTTCGGAAGCAAACCTGTAACAAAGTCCAAACTCTGAGTGTCCGCTAAGGGCAATCAACAGCCAAAACCCTTATCAGCTTTGCCTAAATGGCATTGCCGAGATAACCCAGCAATGCCGTTGGTGTGCTTATAACTCTTGAACTAACTCAAGAACTTGGTCTACGTGACCTTTGACTTTAACTTTTCTGATTTCGTGCTTTAAAACGCCCTTGGTATCAAATATAAAAGTGCTTCTTTCGATACCCATGTAGGTTCTACCGTACATGTTTTTCTCTTTGATCACGTCCATGGCCTTGCACAGAACTTCATCTGGGTCAGAGATCAGGTCAAAGTTGAACTCTTGTTTGTTGATGAAATTATTGTGCGAGCGGATGCTCTCTCTAGAACAGCCCAATATCTGTGTGTTTAATGCGTCAAACTGATCTTTCGCGTCGCGAAAGTTTTGCCCTTGGGTTGTACATCCGGGCGTACTGTCTTTGGGGTAAAAGTACAAAACAAGGTTCTTGCCAGCCAGGTCGTTGCGTAAGGAAAGTGCTTCGTTTTGCGTGGTAGCAACAACTAAGTCAGGGATTTGGTCACCAATTTTTATCGTCATAATTTTGCTAAGTTTGTTCTTTGTTTCAGCGCGGAATTATAGGCTTAATCAATGATTTCCCAGTGAAGTTTTTGTGCGTGTGCTCGCAGTCGATCATCCGGAGTGACGGCGATCGGGGTATCCACCGCTTCAAGCAGGGGTAGATCATTCATTGAGTCGCTGTAGAATGTGGAGTCTTCAAACACTTTATTATTAGCCTGAAGCCATTCATTTAGTCGCGAAATTTTCCCCTCTTGAAAGCAAGGCGTGCCCTCGACTTTGCCGGTGTACTTACCATCCTTAAATTCGGCTGTGGTTGCCAAAATAGTTTCAACGCCTAAGCGCTTGGCAATTGGCGTAGTGACAAAATCGTTGGTGGCTGTGATGATAAGTATGTCGTCGCCACGTTCTTTATGGGGTGCAAGCAGGTCGGCTTTTCCTGAGACAATCATTGGTTCAATGATCTCTTCCATGTATTGAGCATGCCATTGGTTTAGTTGTTCTACAGAGTTGTTTGCTAACACCTCAAACTGGTATTCACAAAACTCGTAGATATCCAATTTGCCTTCTAAATATTGCTGGTAGAAGTGGTCTTGTTTTTGTTTTTGTGCAATTGGATCGACAACGCCGATCTTAGCCAAAAAAATTCCCCAGCCGTGATCGCTATCGCCATTGAGAAGGGTGTTGTCGAGGTCAAAAAGTGCAAGGGCCACGGTGACTCCTGATTCTGTCAGTAATTTAAAAAGAGAATTATTAACTTTCTGAGCTAAGCATTTGAAATGAAACGGCAGAAAGAATGAAGATGAGCTTTCAGTAAACTGATGCAAAACTGTCGGATATCTGATTATAATGCTATCAGATTACAAAATTGAGCAGTTTTACGCTTACTAATGCATAATTTCGAACCCATATTTGCAAATGATGGATATAGGCCTAATGTTGGCATCATTATTTGTAATCAAGCGGGTCAACTTTTCTGGGCTCATCGCATTAATGATGATGGCTGGCAGTTTCCACAAGGAGGCGTAAGCCGTAACGAGGCTCTGATAGACGCTATGTACCGAGAACTTCATGAAGAAACCGGACTAAATAGTAATCAGGTCAAGGTCGTGGCCCATACCAAGCAGTGGCTACATTACGATTTACCCCAAAAGCTGTTACGGAATCAACGCAGAAGATCTCCGCTGGGGAACCGTCGTCGAGTTGCCTTTAAAGGCCAGAAGCAAGTATGGTTTTTGGTAGAGCTTATTGATGACGATTCTGCAGTAGACCTAAAGGCTGGCCCCGAAACGCCAGAGTTTGATCGGTGGCGCTGGGTTGATATTGATCATGCAATCGACAATATCGTGGATTTTAAGCGTTCTGTTTATCGCAAAGCTATTGGCGAACTAGAGCAATTTTTGCCCAAGGGCTAAGTTATGAAGAATCTCGTTCCAAACTTCGCTGCGTCTCTCTCTGCAGTCGTCGGCCCTCTGTTGTTTTCGATTTCCTTATCCTTGAATGCTTCGGCTACTTCTACTGAGCTAAGTAAAGAGCAAGTTGCTGATGCTGTTACCGTGCATGCGGTCAATTCTAGATTCCCCAATAAGATGCAGTTTGGTGACGATGATACTGGGTCTGTAGAAGGTTATATCGACTACACGTTTGATCCCAGAGTTCATAAAGATCTGGCTGATGTTTATTTGCGTTATCAACCAGACTACGCATGTTTTGTCGCGTTGGACGTTGAAACCGGAGCTATCCTAAACTTGACTAGCTTTGTAAAGGGCGATGAAGACTGGGACAACTTGGTGATGCGGGCTGAGTACCCTGCGGCCAGCGTATTTAAGATGATTACGGCCGCCGCGGGTTTGGACACAGGGAAGCTCAACACGGATACGATTATTCCTTTCAACGGAAAATCCACTTCGTTGTATAAAAGCCAGGTACTGCGGCACAAAGATAATAAATGGACTAGAACCCCAACTCTAAAAGAGTCATTTGCTAAATCCATAAATCCGGTATTCGGGCAGATAGGTGTTTTTAAGTTAGGTAAGTCGGAATTGATGAACTACGCGCATCGATTTGGCTTCGAAACGCCCTTACTGACTGATTTTAATATTCCGGTGAGTTCGATTGATCTCTCTATGGATGATCGATGGGAGATAGCCGAGGCGGCATCAGGTTATACCAAAGACATCAAGCTTAGCCCGATCCATGCGGCTCAATTAGCGGCTATTGTCGCTAATGATGGGAAGATGGTAACGCCTTACATGGTTGAATCCATTACCGATAAATTTGGAAGAAAAATTTACTCGAAAGATAACGCTGCCTCTGATAGACAAGTAATCAGCGAACAGTCGGCCAAGGCTATGCGCAAGCTAATGCAAGAAACGGCAAGAATTGGCTCTGCAAGAAAGTCTTTCTCTGGAATAGAGCGTTACAAAGTCTACAGAGGTATGGAGATCGGCGGTAAAACAGGGTCGCTAACTGGCTATTCACCGCGCGGTCGTCACGACTGGTTTGTTGGTTACGCTGAAAAAGACGGTCGCAAGGTCGCTTATGCTTCTTTAATCATTAACAAGGAAAAATGGTATGTGAGAAGCGCCTACGTTGCGCGACAGTTTATTTACCATTACTACAAACGCGCAGACGAAGAAAAGCAAAGGATAGCCAACTTGCAAAAAGCAAATCTGCAAGATAGTTCCGCGGCTAATTAGCCACGAATTTTGTCCAGTACTGACGTGGTGGATCGATCAAACTTAAAATCGATGGAGTGGACTTGACCGCCATTGGCTTGGACGATGTCACCACCAACAATATCTTCAATTTTCCAATCACCACCTTTCACTAAATGATCGGGTAGAACCTGTTTGATCACATTGTAGGGTGTGTCCTCATCAAAGCTGATCACCGCATCGATACACTCTAAGCTTGCAATAACGGCCATTCGATCTTCAAGTGTATTAATGGGTCTGTCGTCGCCTTTACCGAGCCTCTTTACCGATGCATCTGAATTGAGAGCCACAATCAATGAAGCCCCCAAATTACGCGACTGTTCAAGATACGTGATGTGGCCTCGATGCAAAATATCGAAGCAACCGTTGGTAAAAACCAATGGCCTTGGCAGTTTATCAATTCGAGATTGGGTCGCTTCGACGCTTTCAGACGGAGCGATAACTTTTGACTGAGAATTCAACATTTTAGCCTGGCTCTAATTCTGGGCGTCTTCTTTGTATTCGAATACTCGGACCACACGTTGGACACCACGAACCTTACTGGCCACTTCCGTGGCTTTGTCAGCTTCTTCGCGAGTGACGATGCCCATTAGGTATACACTTGATCTGGTGGTAACAACCTTAACTCGGTTTGCATCCAGTCCCGTCTTTAATATCAAGCGGCTTTTAACCTTACTGGATATCCATGCGTCGTTGGCGCGAGTCCCTAATTTTGTCTTGCCAGTGACGGTGGTCTCGTCAACCACTTGCCTGACACCTTGAATTTTGCGTAGCTTTTCCAGCAATTCCTGTTTGATGGAGGCTGAATCAATTTCGCCAGTGATAAGCAAAATGCCGTTCCAGGACTGTGGTTTCACGTGTGCCACTTTGCGATATTCTTGTTTTGCACCGACAATATTTCGTGCGGTGATTTCAATCGCGTTGTCGTCGATGTATTCACCAACCGTTCTTCGATCGTGGCTGATATCTAATGTAACGATCGCCACTCCGGCAACCAGTGCAGACACGCAGCCTGAAAGACCAATCAAAATCGCTACGGTCATTAAAAGATGTCTTAACTTATTTGATGCTGACTTAATAAGATTATTTGCATTTACCATGTCTTTGATGCCTTAGATTTCTTTTATTTGTCTGGTTGTCGTGGCTAATTGATTCATTCTGACCGATTGCGCGCCGAGTTTGCCTTTAGTTTAACTATTCGTCACGTGGTGCTTGTTTGTTACTCATCAGACCTTTAATTCTCTCTTTTAATCACATTCGAGATCTAGAAGGCATTTTGAATCCAATTGATTTCTGGGTTAGATAACCTTCCTTGTACACAAATTATATCAAACCGAGCTGATACATCGGTCAAATTGTGCTCAAGCAAAAAATGTTCGGCAGCGTATCTTAGTCTGCTTTGTTTGGCCTTGGTGATACTTTCCAGTGCTCCGCCGAACGCTTTAGAAGATCTGTATCGTACTTCGACAAACACAATAGTATCTTGGTGCTGCATGATGATATCAAGCTCACCACGACGACAACGATAGTTGCGATCTTTGAATGTTAGCCCTTTTTTCTTTAAATATTTAGCCGCCTGCTTTTCGGCTAGAGTTCCTTTGATCCCAGTTATCATCACTATAGTTCCGTCTATCAAGCTCAGAGTCATTGTCGCCGCCTTCCGGCGTTGTGTCTTCACTCAAAGGAGTGAGATCTATGCCAGCGTCTTCGACAATTGAAAGGCTGCCTTCCTCGAACTTTGCCCACACGGGCATAAAAACAAATTCACCGCTGTTATCTAGGCTGATGCTTCCGGTATTTCCTTTCAAGGATGTCTTGGGCGCTTCTTCTAGAGTCTTATAATTACCAGCAATTTTGTAGGAATCCATTCCAAGCGCGAAAAGCATGTTAAGTTGACCGGCGTACTGAGCACTGCTTCCAGATCTCACTACCCATGGCATAACCGGGAACATGGTGTTGTCCAAATCCATATTATTGATCTTATCTTCAATGCCGTTATACAACGCCGAGGTTGAATACACTGGCAATGTCGAGCTCGCGAAAAAGTTGATCTGAGGTCTCACAATTTTGCCTGAGTCTGCATCTGAGATCATAAACACAAAGTCGATGTCGGCACGTTGATAAGCTGAAAACTTAGGTTTAAACCCTAATGTTTGGCTTAGCGCTAGATGTCGGCCTTCGCTTAAGTTAATGTCGAATAACTGCTTCAATTCAACACTGTGATCAAACTGTTGCTTTGAGTACTGAATTGATTTTGCTAGATTGCCGCCTAACTGACTCCATCTTTGATTAAAACCCTGCAAAACGCGCTGCGAACGTGTTGAGTTATCGGCAATGACGGCAGCACTTAAATGACCTTCTTGCCATGCCCTGTCGGCAGCGTTTCGGCCCTCTTGTTCAGGATTCATACTCAGGCGCATGGTGTTAGCTGTAAGTGATGTGTCACCGCCTAACATCAACATGGGTACAGGAGGGTCGTATGAGTTGTTCACGAATAAAGAGCGGCTCTCATTGGCTTCATTGCTGTAACTTTTTCCAAGTGGCCCAATGATGAAGTCTGCACCTGCTCTTACTGCGGCCGCATAATATTGGCCAATTTGTAATGGATTATCGCCGATGTCATAGAAATGTAGCCTTGGACGGTATGGTGACGTGTTTTCGGCATGTTGTTTTTGAATTCCGTCTCTGACCGCGTTTGCGGCTTTCTCGAATCGTGAGCTGAATGGCAGTAATACGTACACCGATTGTGGTGAATTAATATCCCAACTTTCATCAACCCACTGAGCCTGCTCTGTCGCAACGTCATCGCGCCATTGTGTAAACTCTTGAGGTTCATCAATGATGGGGCTGGTTTCATTGCTTAGACCCAATGAAACTCTGTTAACGACTTTGGGATCCAGGCTTGTGGCGGCTATTTGCTCGCGTTGGTAGGTCGGCAAGCTGCTCACAATTTGCCATATATAGCGCGTGGTTTCGGCTCTTGCTGCTCCCACAAGAGCAGATTCACGCCGAACCAGCGTAGAAATTGCCTGTTCAAAATTGCCAGTTTGTTGATGGCAAAATGACGCCAAAAGCAGGGCGTCAATTTCTGAGGTGGAAAGCTCTTTCTGAATAGGGATGGTGTCGGATTGATCGAGATACTCTCGATTATCGAGTTCTTCTTCACCTGGAGGTCGGAGTAATTCAGATGCGTCGATCGGGACAAACTTGTCTTGTTCTTCGACTTCTTCGTACTGATAGGCATTGGCTAATAAAGGTTCCAATCGAGCAAGTGCTGTATCAAACCTTTCGGCTGCATAGTCGCCGTAGGCCAAAACGACGGTTGCCCTTTGTTGTTGCGATTCAGTGAAGGGCAGCTCTTGAACATCGTATACCAGCAAAACAGCTGATTCAGCTTGCCCAGCTTGAACGTAGTACTCAGCGGCATTTAACGAAGACTCAACTTTTGAAAACGAGGAAGACTGTTGTGCTGCTTCATCACGAAAATACTCTGCTCTGGCGGCGGCTTGTTCGTTTTCATCGATTTCTGTCGCCGACAGTGTTGGCTCGGTGTCGTAAGCCTGCGCTACATCTTCTGAGCTGGGGTCATAGGGCTGTTCTGCGGTTAATACTTCACGCGCTTCTATGGTCGCCGGTTCGTAAGTCTGTGTGGAAGCACAACTGCTCAAAAAGGTCACTAATATTGCCGAGACAATGCCAGTTTTAACGAGCGACTGTTCACCAAAATACCGATGCTGACTTACTTGTAATAGAGAGTGCATTTTGCCAATTTTCCTATTATTCTGAATGTTGGATTTTCTCAACAAATTTTCTGAAGTATACCGAGTGACTGAACGCGATAGCAAAGACCCTAACAAGGTGGCAACGTCTGTGCAGAGTGAAATGGGCAAACTATACGTGGTGGCTACGCCTATCGGGAATCTGGATGATATCTCACCAAGAGCAGTTCAAACACTAAAAGATGTAAGCTGCATCTTGGCTGAAGACACCCGCCATAGTAAACGCCTTACTGCGCATTTTTGCATTAATACACGTTTGCGTTCCTGTCATGAGCATAACGAGGAGTCGTTAATAGACTGGGTGGCGGAACAGCTCTCTAGCGGGCAGGATTTGGCATTGATCAGTGATGCCGGCACGCCGCTAATATCCGACCCTGGTTTTGTACTGGTCAGGGCACTGCGTGAAAAGCAATTTGATATCCGTGCCGTGCCTGGTCCCAGTTCCATCATTGCCGCATTATCAATCGCCGGGTTGCCTACTGATAGATTTGTTTTCGAAGGTTTTTTACCGGCAAAAAAAACGGCCAGAGAATCTTATTTAGCCCACGTAAAGTCCGAATCACGAACACTTGTATTTCTTGAATCTTCGCATCGTATTTTGAGCAGCGTGGCCAGCCTCAGAGATGTGTTTGGTGACCAGCGAAGAGTGGTGATTGCTCGTGAGCTGACCAAGCGTTTCGAAACTGTGTTAGATGGGGCCGCTTATCAATTAGTTAGCATACTCGAGGCTGATGACAATCAAACTAAAGGCGAATTCGTGGTAATGGTGGAAGGAGTGCCCAAGTCATCCGACGCTAACGCACTTGAATTTGAATTAAAGAGTTTGTTGGAAGAGCTTATGAAAGAGCTGCCACTTAAAAAAGCCGTGGCATTGGCTAGCCGAATTTCAGGAGCGCGCAAAAATGAAGTCTACTCAATGGCGTTGGAGTTGAAAGATCGTGAGGGCGCTTAGGTTCCTAAATTTTGCTGCCCGCGCTGGTTTGATTGCCGTCATATCAGGCTTGTCATTGACTGCTTCAGCCAGTGAAGCGAGCCAGCGTGAACGTCTACATCAACTGTTCCAACAAATTGGTTTGCAATCCAGTGACTCCGTACTAGTAAGCCGAGACGGTGGTGCTGTCTTGTTTTCACATCAGGAAAGTAAGGCGTTGGTGCCAGCATCATTGATGAAACTACTTAGCGCTTCAGCGGCCATAGATTTATTAGGTGAAGATTTTCGTTTTAAGACCTATTTCTATCGTCGAGGCGATCAGCTTTGGGTGCAGGGTAAAGGAGACCCATTTTTAGTTTCCGAAGAGATTGAACTGATGGCCAATCAGCTAAGGCGGCATGGAGTAGATTGGATTCGTGAAATTGTGATTGATGGAAGCTACTACCAGATAGCCAATGTGCCGGGTAGGACGAAGGTTGATGACCCATATAACGCCCCGGTGTCAGCCGTTTCTGCAAACTTCAATACGGTATTTTTGCACAATAAAAATGGCCGATTGATAAGCGCGGAGTCTCAAACACCGCTCACTGAGGAAGCAAAAAAAGCCGCCAAGCGGACTGGAAAGCCTAAGCCCGGTAAGCGAGAACGCATTCAACTGGGTGATGAAAGAGCCTCTCAAATCTATTTTGCTGAGCTGTTAATGACCAAGGCGGGTATGAACACACGGCCTGTCAGTCAATCCACAGTGCCGGACGATATATCTGATTTTGAACTATTATTTGTCTATAACAACAGTCGTGTTCTGACCGAAGTTCTCAGGGGCGCACTCGAGTTTTCAAACAATTTAATTGCCAATCAAGTTTTCTTATCATTGTCCGAAGGTGATAGTGCTAGTTTTGATAAGGCGGCTAGTCGTATGACTGAGTTCGCCAAACAGACCTTTGCCTGGGAGAGTTTTAAGGCCGTTGATGGTTCGGGTTTGTCCAGAGAGAACCGGTTAACGGCTAAGCAAATAGATCAAGTGTTGACGTTTCTAGCTCCGTATAAAAATGTATTAAAGTCTTACGACGTCGGCGATGGTGTTAAGGTGCGGGCAAAAACCGGCACGCTTTCCAATGTGCATAGTTTTGCTGGTTTTATTGAGATTGAGCAAAACGATTACCAATTTGTCTTTAACTTTAACCGGCAAGTACCGTATCGATTTAGAGAATCGCTATTGAAAAAACTGGTGATGACGTTAAGAGACAAAGATTCGCTATAGAGCCTGTTAATGTTTTGAGGCTTATTGAATAACTTACATTCATTTTACGGTGCGGAGATAACCATGCGTGGGTTTGGTGGCAGAAAAAGCAGTACAAAGGGGCGCGAAGAGGATGGCATAGCGCCACCCAGTGGAATGAATTGGCGGGCACTCTCTCAGCTTCTGCCTTATTTGTCCGAATTCAAAGGCCGGATTTTCCTTGCTATGTTGTGTTTGATTGGTGCCAAGGTCGCTAGCGTTGGCTTGCCTTTCATTCTTAAAGACATAGTCGATCAGTTAAATGTCAATTCCTTGGTGGTTGTCCCTATCGCATTGTTGATTGCCTACGGGATAGTACGCTTCGCAAATGTGCTTTTTGGTGAGCTAAGGGACACACTTTTTGGCCGGGTGACCGAGCGTGCCATGCGCCGCGTAGGGCATAAGGTGTTCCAGCATTTGCATTCCTTAGACATCGCTTACCATTTAAATCGGCGCACGGGTGGCGTCTCCCGCGATATAGAAAGGGGCGTCAATGGCATCAGCTTTATTATGCGCTTTATGGTCTTCAATATCGTTCCCACCTTTATTGAGATCGGTATGATCGTAGGGATTCTGTTTGTTAAATACTCGCATTGGTTTGCGCTGATTGTTCTGCTCTCAGTCGTTGCCTATGTTTGGTTTTCAGTGATTGCCACAGAATGGCGAACTGAAACGATCCGACAGATGAATAAAGCCGAAAGCAAATCCAGTACACGTTCTGTCGACAGCTTGCTAAATTTTGAAACGGTGAAGTATTTCAATAATGAGCGATACGAAGCAGACCGTTATGACGAGGATCTGGCGACGTGGGAACAAGCCCGGCGTCGAAATCGGCTGACTTTGTTTGGTTTGAATGCTGGGCAAAGTTTTATCATCGCAGCTGCGCTGTCTTCTTCGATGATATTGGCTGCCTACTTTGTGGAATCAGAGACCATGACAATCGGTGAGTTTGTATTGATCAATGCGTTGATGATGCAGATTTTTGTGCCGCTGAACTTTTTGGGTTTCGTTTACCGTGAAATGAAAGGCTCGATGGCTAATATCGATGCCATGTTTGATTTACTTAATGTGCGGCCGGCTATCGAAGATGCGCCCAATGCTTCTGAGCTCCGAGTTACGCAAGGTCGTATCCAGTTCACTAATGTCAAGTTTCAATACCATCAGGAGCGTCCAATTCTTAACGACGTCTCATTCGCTGTGGAACCCAAGCGAAAACTAGCGATTGTTGGCGGCAGCGGTTCTGGCAAATCCACGATTCTAAAGCTTCTTTTTCGGTTCTATAATCTATCGGGTGGGAAAATTGAGATTGACGGCCAAGACATAAATCAAGTCACACAGCATAGCTTGCGCAGGGCAATCAGCGTGGTGCCGCAAGATACGGTGCTGTTTAACGCGACAATTTTCGACAATATCCAATATGGCAATGTCGAAGCGAGTGAAGAACAGGTTTGGGCCGCAATCAGAATGGCCTACCTCGAGGACTTTATTCTCAGCTTGCCCGACAAAGAAAATACTCAGGTGGGTGAGCGTGGTTTAAAACTCTCCGGCGGCGAGAAACAGCGAGTGGCCATCGCTAGGGCTATCTTGAAGCAACCTCATATCATGGTCTTTGATGAGGCTACATCGTCATTAGACAGCAAGGCAGAACAGAATATTTTGGAAGCCATGGAGAGTGTTAGGGGCGATTACACCAGTATTGTGATTGCGCATCGTCTGTCCACAATTGTCGACGCTGATCAAATTTTAGTCTTAGATAAAGGGGTTATTGCTGAGCATGGTACCCACGATGAGCTACTTTCATTAGATGGCTTATATCGAGCTTCTTGGGACTTACAGAACCAAACTGAGCGGTAAAACGACGTTGACTCTGTTAGACTTGCGCGCAAATTAATTCTGCTTGTATGGCTAACAAATGTTGTACTCGATTGCCAAGCCGTTTCTATTTTCTTTAGATCCCGAATCCGCACATGACCTGGCGTTGGCCAGCTTTGCTAAGATTTCAAAATCTGCGTTTGCTACCAGACAGTTAGAACGTGTGAATGGCGATTGCGTGCCGGAATTGCCAGTAAAGTGTATGGGCCTGGATTTCAGGCACCCAGTGGGTTTGGCCGCAGGACTGGATAAAGATGCCAAGGCATTTCCCGCGTTTTCCGCCTTAGGATTTAGCGGTGTCGAAATGGGCACGGTCACACCCCAGCCTCAGCCGGGTAATGATAAGCCGAGAATGTTCCGATTGGTTGAAGACGAAGCCTTAATAAACCGTATGGGCTTTAATTCGGGCGGCGTCAATGCTTTCCTGTCGAATATCACGGTCACGGAACGAACCGGCGTTGCTGGAATCAATGTGGGCAAAAATGCCATCACGCCGATAGAAGATGCCGCTAAGGATTATGTCACGGCCTTACAAAAGGTGTATTCAAAAGCAGATTACATTACGGCCAATATTTCTTCGCCTAACACCAAGTCATTGAGGGATCTACAAAACGCGGATTACCTAGATGCCCTGTTGAATGATATCAAGCAAGCGCAGCTCAAGTGCTCGAAGGTACACAATCGCTATGTGCCAATCGCTCTAAAAGTGGCTCCAGATCTAGAAGACGATGAAATCGAGGCGATTTCCGAGTTGGTGATCTCGCATAAATTTGATGCGCTGATTGCCACGAATACGACGATATCTCGACCAAAATCGCTTAAGAGTCAACACCGGGGGGAAGTCGGTGGGCTGAGCGGTGCACCGGTAAAGGATCCAGCCACTAAATGTATTGCCAAGTTTTATGAGCATCTAAAGGGTGAAGTTCAGATTATTGGTGTGGGTGGTATCAAAACGTCCGAAGACGCATGGGAGAAACTCCTTGCCGGTGCCGACTACCTGCAGGTTTACAGTCAATTCATCTATCAGGGACCAGGTATGATCAAGGAAATAGTAAAGGGTATAAAGAGCAAAATCGAGCAAGAAGGGTACTCGGATTTGGCTACCGCTTTACATGATTTGAGAAAAAACTAAAAAGGTTAATTTGCTTGCTCGAACCTGTGTCAGCAAGTATTCTCCTGCCTCAGCCAACTGGACAGTCGCTGCTCGATATATCGAGGAGAGGAAAGTCCGGGCTCCAAAGGGCAGGGTGCCAGATAACGTCTGGGCGGCGTAAGCCGACGGCCAGTGCAACAGAGAGTAGACCGCTTCTTTCGTTTAATCGTAATTTAGCTGCATATCCAATAAGGTTCGCCCTTAATGGATTGAGGCAGAGTATCGACGGCGACCAGAAGTAAGGGTGAAAGGGTGCGGTAAGAGCGCACCGCATTGGTGGTAACATCAATGGCATGGTAAACCCCACTCGGAGCAAGACCAAATAGGTGTTCTTCAGTTCGACTGATAAGGCGTTGCCCGCGCTGAACACGGGTAGGTTGCTTGAGGCTTGTAGCAATGCAAGTCCTAGATGAATGACTGTCCACGACAGAACCCGGCTTACAGGTTGGCTGACCCAGTTCCCGTTGGATTCGAGCGATTACGCCTCGAGTCCGATGTGGGCTACCTTTCTATGAAAGTTATCTTCCTAGTTTTCTTAATAAAATAGGCGAAAAGTAGGAAACCAAGGAAATGGTTAAAAATATGCACGATATAAAGCCGACACTTTTGACCAACCCAGCAAAACCCAGCCTTTCCAAATCGATAAAAGGATAGGGGTAAAAACCAGAAAATTCCGCGCGTATCAATGCGTAAGCACAATAGGCTAGGGGCCAGACTAACGCCCAAAGAGCAGCGGAGATGTGGAGGTTGTAAACGGACCCGTATGCCAACCACCAAATGAAACAGGCTATCGGAACTACTGAATGCGTGAGGATATTTGCCAGCCAATCAAAGAATTCAGTATTGGGTGGTGCGTCCAGCATAAAATGAAATATGAGGCCAACGCCGACTATGGACACCACCGAAGTCAATATCCATCTTGGATTGAATGAGCGTTGAAAAAATACATACGAGAACACTACCAAAACCAGTGTGTTGGTGACGATAGTGAAAAACTGATAAAGGTGTGAGGCGCCATTTAAGAAGCCATTGTGCAAGTCAGCCGCCAATACCAGACGTATTACTAAACCTAATAGCGTGATCGCAGCAATGCCTGCCGCAGTAACCCTCAACCAATTGGATTGACTCGTTTCCGCGTTCACATTCACGCCGACTTTTTGGCAATAAGTTGATCAAGCTCAACCTTCAGCTTATCTAGTATCACGTCATAGCCGTAGGCGCCGAGTTTCTCACCTTGGCGCTTCAGATTTACCTTTTGAGGACCACACCACAATCCCAAATCGGCATCATCGGTTTCACCAGGGCCGTTAACTCGGCAACCCATAACGGCGATGGTGATATTATGTTCCTCAGCATAAGTCGTCATTTCTTTAACATCTTGTGCCAATTCAATGAACGCTTCGTTTTCGACTCGCGAGCAACTCGGGCAGCTGATGATGTTGAGCTTGTTGGGATCAAATGCAACAACACTGCGTACTCGGCCAGCGTGAATGTCGTCAATAATTTCATGTCCAGCGTCGACTTCGTCGGCTTTGATTTTGTTAGGCAAGGTCAGTGAAACTCTGACGGTGTCACCAATTCCGCGGCTAATTAATTGCTCAAAAGCGATTCGTGTTTTAATCACGCCCATCGGCGGCATTCCGGCTTCAGTCACACCAAGATGTAACGGAACATCCGGGCGCTGTTCAGCGAATCGAATGTTAGCTGTAATCACTTTCTGAGGATCAGAATCCTTCAAGGATACAACGTATCGAGTAAAACCAATTGAATCCAAGTACTCGCAATGCTCCAAGGCACTGTCAAGCATGGGTGAGACCGAATCACGTGGGTCGTATTTGTCCAGTTTTTCTGGATCAACTGATCCACAGTTGACACCCACGCGCATAGCGCAATCGTGTTCACCAGCGATATTGGCAAGATACTCAACTTTCTCTTGCCAAGTTTTTTTGCGTTCGTGATGAAACAGGTGTCCAGGGTTGTATCGAATTTTATCCACATAGGGGGCAACCAGTTCGGCCATTCGATAATTTTCTTGAAGATCCACCGACAACACCGCATCGGTTGCAGAACGTATCTGGGCCAAGGCGGTGGCATCTTGTTTATTGTCTACTGCGATTCTAACTACACCGGCTTTGCGCTCGTGCAAGGCATTAGTTTGTTCTATGGTTGCCTCAATATCCTGAGTGCGAGTAGCGCACATACTTTGTACTAGGATCGGGTGGTTGTTGCCGATAAAACGATTACCTACGGCAACTTCGCGGGTTGGATTGCGCGTTATTTTCACGATGATCTTCTCAACTATAGTTTAGGAGTAGTTCAAGACTAGTTTCAGGGCCGATGACTGAATGAGTTCTTGATTTGCTAAGCGGCGCTAGTTTACTGCACGGCCAGTGTTTCTAACACGATTTTTGTGCCGAAGTAACCTAATTGTATTAAAAGAAATCCGCCAATTGTCCACCAAACGGCCTGCGAGCCACGAAGCCCAATCGTTACACGTTTGATCAGCAGCACGGCATACACTAACCAGCCCATCGTAGCCAAAATCGTGTGATGTTTTAATTCAAAGGGTCTACCAAAAATCTCTTGGCTAAAAAGAGCTCCGGTTAGCAGTGTCAAGGTTAGTAATGCAAAGCCGGTCCACAGCAAGCGAAAGAGCAATGATTCCATCGTTTGTAAGGGGGGCAGAGCCATCAACATAGCAGGTGACTTGCGCTGCTTAAATTGGTGCTCTTGATAGCTGTATAACAAGGCCTGAATGGTGGCGATGGCTAATAAACTGTATGCAAGAATTGAGACCACGATATGCAGTTTAGCCATCAATGATGCATCGGCGAGCAATGATGCTTCACTGCCCCAGAGTTGAGCAAACAATAAGCACAAAATTGTGATCGGGAAAACGAGGATGCCCAAACGCCGGATGGGTAGTGTGGTGGCGCCTAAGACAAATATCAGCGTCACTAAACCACTGGTGAGTACCACCATCGATCTGAGGCTCAAATCTAAGCTACCTGCGGCGAGACTAACGTCAAACGCGTACAAAACGTGGAAAAATACTCCCGCACAGCCGACTAAAAAAGGCCGAAAAACTTGCGACGGCTGCAATGGGTTGGCGCTTGTGTGCGAGCGGATAGCACGTAGCAGCAATATCGAAGAAATGCCGTATAGAGCGATTGACGCAATCATTAACGCAAAAGGAACCATGCTGTACCAGAATCCGAGGCTATTCAAACATCCGAGAGGTGAGATTTTACTCTTAAGATTGTAGAATAGCACACCGAATAATTGTGGCTACCGGCTTTACCTGACATGTTTGAACAACTTGGCGATCGTTTACAAGGCACCTTAAAAAAGATTCGCGGACAAGCGCGACTCACCGAAGAGAATATTTCAGATGCGATGCGCGAAGTTCGCATGGCATTGCTTGAAGCGGACGTGTCCTTGCCCGTGGTAAAGACATTCGTAAAGCGCGTAAAGGAAAAAGCGGTTGGTACTGATGTATCCAAAAGCTTAAATCCTGGCCAAATGGTCATCAAGATCGTTCAGGATGAGCTTGTTCAGCTAATGGGTGCGGCCAACGATGCGCTGAATCTAGCGCAAACTCCGCCTGCGGTAATCCTGGTGGCGGGCCTTCAAGGCGCGGGTAAGACCACAACCGTGGGTAAGCTAGCCAATCTTCTCAAGCAACGTGAAGCCAAAAAGGTAATGGTGGTGAGTGCGGATATTTATCGTCCGGCCGCGATCCAGCAGCTTAAGACGTTAGCGGAAAGTATTGATGTGACCTGGTGTCCGAGCGAAGCAAACCAAAACCCAGTTGATATTGTAAATAATGCAAAGTCCGCTGCCAAAAATGGTGTTTATGATGTACTGATCGTGGATACCGCCGGCCGCTTGCACGTCGACAGTGATTTAATGGATGAAATCAAGCTTGTCCATAAAGCGGCTGACCCCGTGGAAACACTTTTCGTGGTCGACTCGATGACGGGTCAAGATGCGGTTGTTAGTGCTAAGGCATTTAATGAGGCTTTACCGCTCACGGGTGTGATACTCACAAAGACCGACGGTGATGCGCGTGGCGGTGCGGCACTATCAATTCGTGAAGTAACCGGTAAGCCCATCAAATTTCTGGGAATCGGCGAAAAAATAGATGGTATAGAGCCGTTTCACCCCGATCGAGTAGCGTCGCGCATCCTTGGTATGGGCGATGTTATGACGCTAATCGAGGAAGCAGAGCAAAAGGTCGACAAAAAGAAAGCGGAAAAGCTAGTCAAAAAACTGAAGAAGGGCCGTGGGTTCGACCTGGAAGATTATCGTGACCAAGTCATGCAGATGAATAATCTTGGTGGCATAGAAAGCATGCTCGACAAGCTTCCGGGTATGGGCAATATGAAATTGCCAAATAACGCCATGACGTCGGCGATGGGCGACATGAACAAAAGCGTCGCCATTATTAATTCAATGACGCCCAAAGAGCGTCAGTTTCCTAACCTGATCCAAGGAAGCCGTAAGAAACGTATTGCGGCCGGTTCAGGGACCACCATTCAGGAAGTAAATAAAACATTGAAGCAGTTCACTCAAATGCAAAAGATGATGAAGAAAATGGGCAGCAAAGGGAAGATGGCCAAAATGATGCGCGGGATGGGTGGTATGCCCGGCATGGGTGGGAAGTTTCCGCCTGGAGGCATGGGCGGCGGCGGAATGCCATTTTAGGCGCCCTTAGCGTCGGTCAAAGTGAGCTAATAATTGCCTGAAATATTCCAGAGCAATTCGGCACAGTTCAGATTTAACAGTAGAACATTATAAGGTGGATAGCGTGCAGGGAAGTATTCAGAGGCTCTCTTTGATACTGGGGTTTGTAGTCATTGCCTCATTTTCAATGGCTCTTGAGGCTAAGTCTAGCGTAGGCGAACCCAAGGTGCTGCCATTAGGATGGGAGACTTCGTATGACTATAACGGTAGCTTAAGAGATTACTTAAAAAATCAATTTGAAGTTGCTCGTCAAAAGGGGTTAAAACCCTATGTCTATTTTTATTCAGACCGCGATAGGAACTGCAAACAGATACGAGGACTTACCAAGCGTAAAGACATGCAAGCGGCATTTGCAGGGACACATGTCGTTATGCTCGATTTTTTCCGATTGCGAGCAAGTAAGAAGTATGGCGATTTGATTAACTTTAGATACAGTAACTTTCAGCCATCCATTTTTCCCATTCGGCAGTCTGGAGCGTTAGGACGCAACGGGTTTTTGCCGGTAATGTATTTGTATTACCCTTACCTAGTTGATGAAAAAGCGATAAACCGTCATTCCATCAAAAACAAATTAAATGGTCTTTCGAAAAACCGCTTTGCTCGAAGGGTAAAGCAATACATTGATGAGTCTTAAAGCCGTAAGCTGGCTCAGGTCGGATCACTCAATTGCGACCGCTACTGATTTGAATGCAGGCGTTTTACTCCTTGGGTCTCGTTCTAAGCCAATTAAGACATTAGCTTCTGGGTAATAGGCTAAAACATTGCCGCGAGGGACCGCGAATTCATGAATGCTGACATCCCGCATATCACCATGGGCTGATCGTATATTGACCGTATCACCAGGTTTTTTTCCCAAGTCCACAATATCCTCTTGGTTCATTAACACACACCATCGATGTGTGGTGCCTCGGTAGGTATCCTTGCTCTCATAGATGATAGAGTTGAACTGCCCTTCACTACGAACACTGGCCAACATGAATGGGTAGGCGCCATCTTGTTTGGGTAAGTCGAATGAGTGAACAGCAAACACTGCTTTTTTCGACGGCGTATTGAACTCGGGTTTGTGAAGTACACGGTTTTTTATGTGGAATTCCTTGCCGGAACTGTCGATGGTCTCAAGCTGTTCCATGCCAGCAACCGAATGCGCAATGGTTCCTCTTATTTGCCGGTTATTTGCAAGTTTGGCGCTCGTCTTTTCATCCGGTCGACAGATTCGCTCGAACAGGTCTCTTAGAATTTCGGTTTCAGATCGTGCGTTGGCAATCCGTTGAATGCCGCCTTCACTGAGTCTGACAAAATTGAACATGGATTCTTGAGTTGTGGGCTCAGGCTCTTCATCGCGAGCACAAACTGGCAAAATCAACGCCTCAGAATTTTCGTTGCCGAACAAGTGACTGTAATTGAGCGTGGTGGTTAAGTGGCACTTGAACTTGATCTTATCCAAAGCTGAAGCTGCCCACCCGGAGTTCGGCGTGGCCTGATATAGATTGCCACCAACAAATAGTGCCGCGTCCATTTCTCCGCGGTCTGCCGCTTCTAAGCAACTTAGTGTATCGAGACCCTCTTTAGTTGGCACCTTGGCTGCGTTTACGTTAAGGGCGGTCATTGTCGCAGTTATGGAATCCTCGCCTAGCTTAGGCTTAACACCTACGGTGCCAATACCTTGAACATTGCTATGACCCCGCAAAGGAAGCAATCCTGCACCGGTTCGACCGACCATCCCTCTCAGTAACGCTAGGTTGGCAATCGCTTCCACATTCTCCACGCCATGCTTATGGTGCGTTACCCCCATGCCCCACGCAAAGATACTGTTTCGAGAAGCGCGATAAAGCTCAGCTATGGATTCAATTTCCTCTTTTGTGACTCCCGTTTGTTGAACAACCGAGGTCCAGTCTAGCTCTGATAACGAGGTATTAAGTTCATCAAATCTATCTGTGTGCTCACTTATGAATTCATCCTTATCGCCACCTTTTTCTAGAAGGCTTTTTGCGATACCCGAAAGTAAATAGAGATCAGATCCGATTTTGGGCTGTACATACTTGGTGGCAATTTCAGAGCCGCCACTCAGCAGGGAAGCGGGACTTTTAGGTACCGCAAACTTTACTAAGCCAGGTTCTTTGGCGGGGTTGATGATGATTACTTGGCCGCCGCGTTCGCGACAGGCTTTCAGTTTGTAGATAAATCGTGGGTGATTTGAAGCTGGGTTCGCACCAATAACAAAAATGAGTTCACAATAATCCAGATCATCAAGTTCAACGGTTGCCGTACCTGTTCCCAAAGTACCGCTCATGCCGACTCCCGTGGCTTGGTGGCAGTAGTAAGAGCAGTTATTCACATTGTTGGTGCCATACATTCTGGCCAGCAGTTGCAGTAAAAAACCGCTCTCATTGCTTGATCTGCCGGAGCTGTAGAAAAAGCTTCTGTCTGGCTCGGTGTCAGAAAATGAATCGGATAGTTTGTTCATGGCCCAATCCCAATCTACCGTTTTAAATCGATCACTATCAGCTGATTTATAGATGGGATGTCCTAATCTTCCAATCTTTTCGAGTTCCATACTGGAGAGTTTGCGAAACTCATCTAATGTGTAATCAAAAATCGCCTCAGGGATTGGTGGTTGTATGTCGGTTGATTGCGCCTGAACACTTTTGTTACAAACCGAAGGAAATACCCCTTGCTCATCTGTCATACCACCATTTTGACCGCCCATGCCTAGGCCGCAGGCTTTACACGTGTTTTTAGAGTTCAGTGCTTTTGAGGCTTTCGGAACGCCAATGGCATTGATGGTTTTTAGTGCATAAAGAATCTTTTTAAAACCACCGCCCACAGGTTTACTTTTAATGGTGCTCATTTACGTTCCAGCCCAACCAATCGTTAGGTCTAATTCAAGTCGAAAGTGAGAAGTCATACGGACCTCTACTTCAATATAGCTTCTTTTTGCGTTCAAAGATTGTGCAGTGGTGGTTTATGCTCACCAGCGGCTCTATAACAATATATAGAGTATATTGAACCACTGATCGGTGAGATTGCAATGGTTAGACGAAGATTAGAGATAGCAGTCGTTGGGCAAGGAATTATGGGTCTGAGTAGCGCCCTAAAACTGGCTGAGCAAGGACACAATGTCACAATTTTTGATAAGGGCGATTCTTCTCAAAACTGCAGTGCGGCGGCTGGTGCCTACTGGTGGCCACACCGAATCTATCCGGAATCCAGAGTGCGTGGTTGGGCAAAAGAAACTTACGACGTTTACTGTAATGAGGCTGACCAGCCGCATAGCGGGGTAAGCTTCGAAAAGCACATTCGCGTGTGTATTGATCCAGATGATAGCGATTACGTACGCCATTTTTGTCCAGACTGGCGGCAACTGGAGAATGGCTATAAAAACATCGAGGCGGCCGCTGTCTACGAGCTAACTGTCCCGGTCATCACGGTCCCAAAATACCTTCCTTCTCTAAAGCAACGCGTCATGAAGGCGGGCGTAACCATAGAAGAACGCGAAATCGACTCGCTCGATAGTCTCTTGGCTGAGTTTAATTTGGTGATCAATTGCGCAGGTTTGGGCGCGAAGAGCTTGGCCGGCGATCCGAGCGTCTTTCCAATTCGTGGCCAAGTCGTTTCGGTTTCGCAAAATGAAGAGGTGCGAAACTCTCTGAGGGTGTATCAGAAGCAAGATAGATTGACTCTAATTCTGCCGCGACAGAACGACATTATATTGGGCGGCACTTCTCAAGATGATGATTGGTCTCTGAAGGTGAGAGACTCTGAGACTCGGGAGATTTTTGAACGATGTCGATCACTAGTGCCTGAGCTAGGTGCCAGCAAAATACTTGGTGCCAGCGCTGGTCTTAGACCCGGGCGCTATGAAGTTCGTCTCGAGTTGGAACGCCGTCAAGGGAAAGGTGACATCATTCACAATTATGGTCACGGCGGTGGAGGCTACACGGTTTTCTGGGGGTGTGCTAACGAGGTGTCTAGTATGGTGTCTAGACTCTATCCTGCTTAGATTTTGAACAGATTTCATAGCTTCGTCTGAAAACACTTCAAACCCACAACGACATAATGAACCAGTGCATGCGTTAAACTGGGAGTGTTATCAACGCAAGTATTTTGTGAATTATGTCCACCATCGTTAATCGTCGTGATCTCGACTTTATTTTGTATGAAACGCTCGGTCTAGGCGACTTGTTAAATCAAGAGCGCTTCGCCGATTATGATAAAGAGTCCATCGATGCGATTCTCGATGTCTCTCAGTCCATTGCTGAGGATGTGTTTCAACCTTTCGCGGCCAAATTAGACGCGAATGAGCCGCTCTATGTGGACGGCAAAGTTGAGATTATTCCAGAGGTTCGAGAGGCACTTGATGCTTACAAAGAGGCGGGTCTGTTTATGACGGGCTACGATGCCGATATTGGAGGAATGCAGCTACCGTGGATGGCACATCAAGCTATTAATTCCATGTTTGTTTGTGCAAATACTTCAGTATCTAACTACGCTTTTTTGACGCAAGGCGCTACCAATATGCTCAATGAGTGTGGCTCTCAAGAGCTGAAGGATAAGTACATGCCAAAGATGCTCGAGGGAGATTGGTTTGGCACCATGTGCTTGTCTGAGCCTCAGGCGGGTTCCAGCCTAGCCGATATTCGCACCAAGGCCGAACCCATGGGTGATGGAAGTTATAAGATCACTGGAACAAAAATGTGGATTTCCGGCGGTGATCATGAACTCACCGAGAATATTATCCACATGGTCTTGGCTAAGATCCCAGGCTCACCACCGGGAGTGAAAGGCATCTCTTTATTCTTGGTTCCCAAACATCAAGTCAATGATGATGGAACCATTGGGGAATCCAATAATATTGCCCTTGCAGGTTTGAACCACAAGATGGGGCACAGAGGTACCACCAATTGCTTGCTCAACTTCGGTGAAAGCGGGGATACCATCGGTTATCTAGTGGGCGGTGAAAATCAAGGTTTGGCAAATATGTTCCATATGATGAACGAGGCCAGAATTGGCGTTGGCATGGCCGCGACTGTCATTGGCTTGGGTGGATTTCTCTATTCACTAGACTATGCTCGAAATAGACCACAAGGTCGGCATTTGGGTAATAAGGATCCAGAAACCCCGATGGTGATGATTTCTGAGCACGCCGACGTTAAACGTCTGTTGATGACCCAGAAAGCCTATGTTGAGGGTGCCCAGGCGCTGATGTATTACTCAGCGAAACTACTGGATGAGCAAAAAATCGCCAAAACAGAAGAGGATAAAGCTCGGGCAACACTGCTTTTAGAACTGTTGACGCCGATTTGTAAGTCTTGGCCATCAGAGTTTTGTTTGGAGGCGAATAAGTTGGCCATCCAAATCCTCGGTGGCTATGGTTACACTAGGGAATACCCAGTTGAACGGTTTTATAGAGACAACCGGCTGAATCATATACATGAAGGCACCCATGCCATACATGGTTTGGATATTATGGGGCGCAAAGTGCGCATGTCTAATGGTGCGGCTTTGAAAATACTTGCCCAGGAAGTGATGGCAACCATTGAAGAAGCAAGCGCCGAGCAACAACTAGCCGAGTTTTCTGCTCAATTAGGTGGAGCACTTCAAGTGGTTCAGCAGACACTGGAAGCTGTGAGCAAAGCTGAAAACCCATCACTTGCTTTGGCCAACGCAACCATATTCTTAGATGCCATGGGTCATGTAGTCATTGCTTGGATGTGGTTAAAACAAGCCATAGCAGCCTCAAAAGGAATGGTCGACTGTAATGAAAAAGATCGCGCTTTTTACCAAGGTAAGCTGTCTGCCTGTAAGTTTTTTTACGTTTATGAGTTACCTAAGGCAATGACTCAATTCGAACTTGTTTCTACCTTAGACGACACTTGCTTCGGCTTAACCGAGCAAGAGTTTGTCGGCGTTTAGATCTCTCCAAGGTTCATCATATTCTCCAGGCTGTCGAAATTACCGACAGCTTGTGAGAATCTGACTCGTGCAAGGGTCAATGTAACAAGGATATACAGCTCACACACTCGAGCTTCACTTTAGCGGGCCTACACTTATAGCCAATAGACAGTGAGCCTCGGCTGACCCAAAACTTTAACCAGACCCATTGGAGAACCATGACTACGAATTATCTACGCGCTAAGAAGATTGTTGCGTTCGCGATTGTAACTTTGCTGCTGACAACCACCGCGAAAGCTGATGAACTATTAAAGGATATCCCGTCGGGTAACTATTCAGTTGATCTTAGCCATGCAAGCATCGTTTGGAAGGTAAGTCACTTCGGCTTTTCTAATTATGTAGGTCGATTTGAAGATTTCAGTGCGGATCTTAATTTGGATGTGGCAGATTTCACAAACAGTTCCGTATCTGTGGAAATAGCGACGGATTCGATTGCCACGGCGTACCCATATCCTGAGAAAGAGGATTTCGATAAAAAACTATCTGGGGGCTGGTTGAAGTCTGAAACCACTCCAACCATGACATTTAAAAGCACAGGCGTAAGCGCGCTACAGGGTGATTCCTTTACCATCGAAGGTCAACTTACCATGGCCGGTCAAACACATCCGGTTGTTCTAGATGCGAAAATCAACGGTTCTACACCATCTCATCCATTTGTTAAGAAGCCGTTAGTGGGTTTCTCCGCCACCACAACCTTAGACAGAACACAATGGGGAGTAAGTAAATTCGCACCAAAAATCGGAGCTCAGGTTTCAGTTGAAATCGAAGGCGAATTTATAAAAGCTGACTAGTTGTATTTATAAGCACTCTTTGACGGTCTTGGTTTTCGTGCCAAGGCCGTTTTGTGTTTTAATTAAGCCGTTAAATTAACTGCACAGTCTGTTTGCAAAGTCTGCCGAAGATGGAATGGACAGCACATATTTCGGTAAACCGGGTTTTATATGTCGACTAATCACTCCCTTTACGACCGTTTGGTCTTTAGTAATGCCAAATGGGTATTAATAGTTTTTGCGCTGTTACTGGCGGGCCTTTCCCAGTACGCCTCTAGCTTTCGATTAGATAACTCATCAGATTCGCTGGTATTGGAAAACGATCAGTCGCTGAAATACTTTCGAGAGGTGGTTTCTAAGTACAGTGCGGCGGATTTGCTTATCGTTACTTACACTCCTGAAGAAGACATGTTTTCCGATGCGGTGCTTGATGATCTACTGAGTTTGCAAACCAAAATAGAAAAGTTGGATTTGGTTGCCTCTGTTGACTCTATTTTAAACGTACCGTTGACGCAGAGCCCTCCGGTTACCTTGGCGGAACTAGCGAGTTCGCCGCAAACCTTGCTAGACGAAAGAACTGACAGAGCTTTAGCCAAAGTCGAATTTAAAACCAGTGAGCTCTTCAGGGAGTTGCTGATTAGTGAAGATCTGAAAACCACCGCATTAGGCGTTTCTTTAGAGGCTGATCAAAATTTAAGTAGCTTGCTAAATAGACGCAACGCATTAAGAGAGAAGCGAGCCGATAAATCGGCGACGGCGGAAGAGTTGCAAGAGCTTGATGAGGTTTCTCTAGACTATCAGGCAGCGCTGGATGCACACGGACAACGACAAGCCAACTTGGTTGAAAACATGCGTGCCTTATTGGATGAGCATCGCGATGGCGCTAAGTTGTTCTTGGGTGGTGTGCCGATGATTGCGGCTGATTCCATGAGCTTTATCCAAGTGGATGTGGTGGTGTTTGGTTTGTCAGCGCTGCTCGTTATTATTTTGATCTTGGCCATCGCTTTCAGACAATTGGGTTGGGTGGTTATGCCCTTGCTCAATTGCATAGCCACTGGCTTTATTATGGTCTGCTTGTTGGGTTTATTAAATTGGCCAGTGTCGGTTGTGTCTTCAAACTTTTTGAGCCTATTGCTGATAATCACCCTGTCGCTAAATATTCATCTGATCGTGCGCTATCGAGAATTGGCGAAGGCGCATCCAGAGATGGATCAGATAGCGTTGTTGAGTGATACCGTCCGGTCTAAATTTGTACCCTGTATTTACACGGCACTGACGACGATGGTGGCTTTTGCATCATTAATTGTGAGTGGTATCCGGCCTGTCATCGATTTTGGTTGGATTATGTGTCTCGGTATTTTGGTCGCCGTTATCACCACCTTTACTTTGTTCCCAGCGTTGGCATCGCTGATGAAACCAACGCAAGTTAAGTCTAACCGAGACCTGATTTCCAGAGTGGTTCTGGATGGTGCGCAGACTCTACACACTAGGGGATTGATGGTATCGGCTTTTTTCGGTCTTGTTGCCGGGACTTCAATCTACGGGTGTTTGAATTTGACCGTAGAGAATCGATTCATTGATTACTTCAAGCCGGAAACGGAAATTTACCAAGGTATGGTGGAAATCGATACCAAGCTAGGTGGCACTACGCCCTTAGATATTGTATTGGATGCACCCGAGGACTGGGTTTCTCCCGCTGTGTTAGCGGCGCAAAAGGCGGCAGAACAAGCTACTAACTCGACGGTGGACGATGGTGATTTTGACGACTTTGATGATTTTGATTCGTTTGAAGAACAAGAATCCTCTAGCGGTGACGACTTCGATGACTTTGATTCTTTCGACGAGTTTTCCGAATCAGCGGAAGAGGAGGTTGCTCCAAACCTGGTAGCCACGTCTTACTGGTTTAATACCCAAGGTATTAACAAACTCAAAGATATTCAGGCGTCTCTAGAAGAGATCGAAGCAACCGGCAAGGTCATGTCATTGGCCACCACCATGAGTGTTTTTGAAGGGCTTCGTGGAGCCACGGAGCTGGACGATATTGATTTAGGATTTATGTACAATGCCCTGTCAGAAGACAATAAGAAGACCTTATTCTCTCCATACATGGCCGCCGATGGCAATCAGGTGCACATAAACATTCGGGTTTTTGAAACAATCCGGGGCTTAGATCGAAACAAGCTGATAACGGATATCCGCACCATGCTTGTAGAGGATCATGGTTTGCAGGATCAACAGGTTAACATCACTGGCTTGGTAGTGATGTACAACAATATGCTGAATTCTTTGTTCAGCTCACAAATTGCGACCTTGGGCACAGTCTTTGTGGTTATCTTTTTAATGTTTATCGTGCTTTTTAGAAGCTTTAAACTGGCTATAGTGACCATTATTCCGAATGTTTTTTCAGCCGCTGTTGTCTTAGGGATCATGGGGCTATTCACCATTCCGTTGGATCTAATGACCATCACCATTGCCGCCATCAGTGTCGGGATCGCTGTTGATAACTCGATTCACTTTGTACATCGTTTCACCGATGAAATTGTCGTGACCAAGGATTACCCGGCGTCGATTAAAGCGGCTACTAATAATGTGGGGCAGGCGATGTTTTACACAACCATTGTGATTACCGCCGGCTTTATGATTATGGTGCTCTCTAACTTCGTTCCCACAATGTATTTCGGCGTGCTGACCGGTATCGCGATGGTGACGGCATTGATCGCTAACTTGATCATGTTGCCCATGCTAATTCAAAAGATCAAACCCGTAAGAGTGTAAGAATGCGCAGAGTTTTAAGTTTCGTTTGTTTGTTTTTCATTGGTTTCGTTTGCGCAGGTGCGTCAAGTGCCGAGTCTTCGGACAAAGCAGATTTGGTTGCTGTAGAAACAACACTTAATGAAACCGAGTTGGCGATGGTCGGTTGGGTGGATGAGCGTAGGGATAAACTGTTAGAAGAGCTCAAATTACATGTCGATATCAATACTGGTACGGACAACATAGAGGGTCTGAATCGGTACCGTGACTTACTTGAGGAAGACTTAAAGGCGTTAGGCTTTACCACCGCAACCCACGCTTCAGCGCCGATTGATGTAGTAACGTGTGAGGGAGGCCAGGTGCACGTAGCCGACCATTTGTCAGCCACCTTATCTGGTGGTCAGGGGCAAAAGGTGCTGATCAATGGGCATATGGACACCGTTTTTTCGGATGATGATGAGTTTCAAACATTGCAAGTAGCCGCAGATGGAACGCTGAAGGGACCCGGCGTGGCCGATATGAAAGGTGGAATCGTCATCATGTTGAACGCTTTGCGTGCCTTGAAGGAGCATGGCTTACTTGAGGATGTGAACTTAACGGTGTTGTTCAATAGTGACGAGGAAATTGGCTCATTGGGCTCGCGAGCTTTAATTGAACAGATGGCTCAACAGCACGATATTGGTTTAGTTTTCGAAGGCACGTACGGCAACCGAGTAACACGCGCCAGAAAGGGCCTCGGGCAGGCTAGAATCAAAGTGACTGGCCGAGAATCGCATTCTGGTGGAGCGCATCAAGAAGGTGTGTCGGCAAATCTGGAGCTTGCGCACAAAGTGGTAGAGCTCGAGAAGCTAACTGATTACGAGCGAAAATTGACGGTCAATACGGGTGTGATGAGCGGAGGTGAGAAACGCAATACAGTTCCAGGTTGTGCGGACGCCTATGTTGATATCCGTTATCCAGAAAAAGCTGGTGGCGAAGAGCTAGTGGCCGGATTGCAAAAAGTAGCTGAAACACGATACATAAACAATGCACGACATCCAGAATACCCTCAGACGGAATTTTGGGCCGTGCTGCACAGGCCGGTAAAAGAACAAAATGAGGTCGTTGATGGATTAATACGGGAGGCCATGGGTATCAGCGCGCTGGTTGGAGATCCCATTGTTGGTACCAGATTTGCTGGTGGTGGTACTGATGGCTCAATCGCTCAGGGAGTAGGTCTGCCGACCATGGACAGTCTGGGCATGGATGGCAAGGGCGCACATTCATCGCGAGAAGAGTCAAACTATCAAAGTCTTATCGAAAGAACTAAGTTAGCGGCAATTATGCTTGCAAGGCATCTGCATAAAACGAAGTAATGCTTGTAGAGAATTGAGTTCGTGCAGCTTGATGTAATAGAGGCCTTGTTTAATAGTTGTTCTCGTTCCATAAGCTTGCTCAACCCCAGGGGGGGTTGAGCCTAATTATTGAGCCACACGATGGTAGTTTAGCGGTTCTTCTCTGATGTTGCCTTTGCCATCCTTCAAGACAATATAGCCTCTAATTTTGTCATCCGAGTCTCTGTAAAAACTGATGCCTGAAAAATGTATGGCATTGGGCTCGATTTTGACTAACCTAAAGTTGACGTAGTCCTTTTTTGTTTCCCAAGCGTGAAAGTTTTCGTCAAAATGCTTTACCTTCAAGCTCAGACTGTCTTGCTCTTCCTTTAGCAAAAGTAATTCGTAGAATTCGACACCATCCTCGTTAAGTAGTTTGAACATGCCGACCATGCTGCCATTCGTTGCGGGGTTCCATACTTCCTCAAAACGCTTACCGAATGCAGTTCCTTGCCAAGAGCCAACCAACCAACTCACGTCCTCCAGCTTACCCTTACCTGGGGCCTCACCGGCATCAAGTTTATATGTGTGCTCAGTGTTTTGTGTTTGAGCTTTGGACTGAATGGGTAAGCTCAGTAAAACTAGACTAATCACTAAGTTCGCGATGAACGGTGTTCCAAAGTTAGAGGCTCGCATAGGTCAATACGGGGTTGGAAGTTATCAGCACTGGTATCACCTTACGCGATCCGGTTGAAGTTTTGCAAACGTAATAGTTATGGTGTTGGGTCGCCTTCTATTATCCAGTGCTCCGTGCAAGCTATAATAGGGGCAGCTACTATTTAACTAATCGGAAACAAATTGCTAACAACCATCAAGTCTATGACAAGAGTCTCGCTGTGCAGATGTGTGATGCTTGCCATTATTTTGCTTGGATATGGATTGTCTGCGTGTGGTAAAGAAAGAATGAATCAATCAATTTCACTGCCCGATGGGTCTAGACAACAGGTATTTGGTCAATCAAATCCTCGGCATGCAATTATCTGGCTGCATGGACTGGGCGCGACCGCTGACGATTTTCCGCCAATCGTTCCGGAATTAGGCCTGGATCCCAGCCGATCCATCTATTTCATTTTCCCCCAAGCCCCCAATCGTCCGATTACCATTAATGGCGGTATGAGTATGCCGGGCTGGTACGATATTAAAGGGGTCCGCATTGAAGATAAGCAGGATACGGTGGGCATGACTCAATCGCGATCGACCATTGACGGAATCATTGAACAGCTTATTAACGCCGGATTTGAGAGCAAGAATATTATCTTAGCTGGTTTTTCTCAGGGAGGTGCGGTGAGCTATTACACGGCGCTACGATCCGAGCATCGATTGGGCGGTTTGTTGGCGCTATCCACCTATCTTCCATTTTTGGAGACTACCCAAAATGAAGCGTCTTCGGTAAACCAAGATATCCCAATTTTTGCCAGTCATGGAACGTATGACCCAGTCGTTCCTATGCAACTTGGGCAGATGAGCGCTGAGGAGTTACAGCGTCTAGGTTACGAGGTGAAATGGCAGACTTACCCGATGGAACATCAGGTGGTAATGGAGCAAATTACCGATATCGGCAATTGGATCAATCAAGTCTTTGAAAAAGTGGATGGTGAATAATGGCAAAAATCGCTTGTGCCTCCCATATATTAGTACCAAATGAGTCAAAAGCTAAAGAGTTAGCGCAAAGGCTTGAGAAAGGAGCTGATTTTGCTCAACTGGCTAAGAAAAATTCAACGTGCCCAAGTGCCAAGAAAGGCGGAGATCTTGGCGAATTTCGTCGTGGAAAAATGGTGCCGGCCTTTGATAAAGCGGTGTTCGCCAATGGCAGCGAAGACAAGAGGTATCTTGGGCCTATTAAGACTAAGTTCGGCTTTCACCTAATCCAGGTTCTTTACAAAGAGTAACTTTAACGTTAGTCAGAATTGCTTTGAAGCATATCGATATGGGGTATGCCGTCTTCTAAATACATCTCCGAAACCGTTTTGAAGCCATAGGACTGATAAAACTTTTCAAGACGCTGTTGTGCTCCGATTTTTATTTTTTCACCGGGATATTGCTGGTGCATAAAGGTCAGCGATTCATCCATTAGCAGGCGTCCAACACCCGTACCGCGAGCTTTGTTGGACGTGGCGATTCTCCCAATTGATGGGTATTCATAGGTGATGCCAGCTGGTATCAGCCTTGCACAAGCAACTAAGCTCAGTTCATGCCAGCCCAGAATATGATCAGACTTAAGGTCGGTAGCGTCTATATCCGGATAGGCACATTCTTGTTCAACCACAAATACGTCCTGTCGCAGTTTTAAGTATTCGAAGAGCTCTCTGGTGTTGAGCTCCTCGAAAGACGAAATTTTCCAATCAATCTGCATTTGGTCAGGCCTCGTAGCCGAATGGATCGTCGATGGAATGCGAAGGTTGCGTGAACCATTTTGGCCCGGTTGATGTCATGTAGAAATGATCCTCAAGACGTATTCCGAACTCTCCAGGGATACTGATCATTGGTTCATTACTGAAACACATTCCTTTATCTAAAGGAGTCTTATCCGATGATACTAAGTATGGCCACTCGTGAATATCTAAACCTATTCCGTGTCCGGTACGATGCGGTAGACCTGGTGTGTCGTATTGAGGACCATAGCCTAGAGTTTCCAGATGCTGTCTGGCGGCAACGTCCACGCTTCCACAAGCTTGACCCAACTTGGCCGCTTCAAATCCAGCCGCTTGGCTTGCTTTTTCGTGATTCCAAACCTCTCTGTCCCTAGCGCTTGGTTTGCCAAAAACGTAAGTTCGAGTAATGTCCGAGTTATAACCCTCAACCTGACAACCGGTATCGATCAAAACCATGTCGTTTGCTTCTAGAGTTTTTGGATTGCTTACTCCGTGCGGATATGCTGTGTCTTCGCCAAATAGAACGATGCAGAAATAAGAACCCTTGGGTGCGCCGACTTTCAGGTGAGCCTGATGAATAAACTCGGTGACCTCTTGAGTTGAGATTCCCTCTCTAAGAATCTTGGCAGCGGCCTTATGCACTTCAAGCGTCATGTCTTTGGCTCGTTGCAGCAAGGCAATCTCGCTGTCTGACTTGCGCATGCGGCAACCCGCAGTGACGGCCTTGGCATCGACAAACTCAGCATCAGGACATGCTTTAGCTAACCCATTGGCTATGAAAAATGGAGTGGACTCGTCCAAGCCTATGGCGGAGTTAAGTTGCAGATCGGAGCAAAGAGTGGCAAACAGTTCATACGGGCTCTCATGTTCGTGCCATCCATGAACTTCGCCTTGCATTAACATGTAGCCCTTGAGCGTTGATATTTCGAAGTGCGGAGCAATATAGTGAAGGTTCCCATCGGCAGTGAGTAGCGCACCTACCATTCGTTCACTGCCACCCCATCTTGTACCAGTGAAGTAATAAAGATTGGTGCCGGCATTTAGGTATATTGCCGACCAACCTAAATCTCTCAGTCGCTCAGAAGCATTGGTAATGCGCTGAGCGTACTCTTCTTTGGCAATGGGTTGAACCCCATCGGTCATATTACTTAATAGTTCGAGTTCAGTTTTGGCTGAACTGCCACCAACTCCGATCGTCATAGTTTTTCCTCGCGCGGGAAGCGCAAAATTCGTTTACACTGCTGCCTGGTTTAACATTCATCAGGCACTTTGACGTGGCTCTAAAACCCACCATATATAAGTTGAGGATTGCACTCTCTGACTTAGAACGCAACCATTACGACACGCTAAATTTAACGGTCGCTTTGCATCCCTCTGAAACCGTGGAGAGGATGATGGCTAGAGTCATGGCATTTAGTATTTTCGCACAGAGCGACCTCGCATTTACTAAAGGTCTGAGTGATGTCGAAGAACCCGATATTTGGGTAAAGACACTGGATGATAAAGTGACTTTGTGGATTGATGTGGGTGAACCAGATCCGGAGAGAGTAAAAAAAGCGGTGAGGAAAGCGGAGAAAGTGGTTGTAGTTAGTTTTAACTCAAAGTCTGACACCTGGTGGGAATTAAATCGAAGCAAACTTGAAAGGCATGATGCCGAATACATTCAATTTCCATTTGAGATAATTGAGAGATTGGCCAGTTCGATAGAACGCACCGTAGATTGTTCAATTACAATTACCGGACAATCTGCCTACTTTGCCAGCGACAGTGTTGAGCTAGACATACCATGGAAAAGCCTCAGGAGTAGCTAGTTTGCTGAATGCAAAGGCATTCGATGGACAAATTTTCAGGGATGTGAAAAAAATGTAAAAAAACTTCCGCTTTTTTGAATCCAAAAGCACAAGGTGAGCATCTAACCAAGCAAGAACGACGAAATATGCCTTTATTACAAGGTAGTCATCGTTAGTTATATTTGGCAACTGTCACGTATTTTGATGTGAGACAGACCTTTAGATTCCACGAGGTAGATAGGAACGGATTATGATGAGCAAGTTTAAACCATTTTTGTTAGGACTAGGAATTGTCGTCGGTGCGATTGCTTTAAGTATGGGCATGGGCGCACTAAAGCCTGAAACGGAAAAAGAAGAAAGTAAAAAGCCACCTCTCACTGTCCGTGTTGCAGATGCTGCCATGAAGGAACAGGTTGTCTTCGCCACTTTTCAGGGCGAAGTAAGGGCTAAGACTAATATCGAACTGGTTACCCAAGTAAACGGTAAGGTCACTTCGGTGTCAGATAAGTTCATCGAAGGCGGCCAATTCAAAGCAGGCGAGACGCTAATCCAAATTGATGATGCTGACTACCGCGTTGCGTTAGAGTCTGCAAAGGCCAGTGTGGCTTCGGCTCAAGTTGATTTAGAAGTCGAGCAGGCAACCGCAGCCACTCGAGCGAAGGAATGGAGCGATCTTCAAGGTAAGCCTATTTCAGAAGCCAACCCTTTGGTATTGAACAAGCCTCAGATCGATCGTGCTAAGGCCAGATTGGCCGCCGCGAAAGCGGAGCTGTCAGCCGCCAAATTGAACTACGATCGAACAAGAATCAGCGCACCGTTTGATGGCCGAATCATGTCAAAGACCGCTGAATTAGGCCAGTTTATGCCACGCGGATCCAGTATTGGTCGCGTGTTCGCAACGGATTCAATGGAAGTTCGTATACCAATGACCGACGTTCAAATTAGTGAGCTAGGCTTGAGCTTGGGTTATTCCTCTGCAGACGCTGCAGCAGTTATTCCAGCCAACGTATCGGCTGCTTTCGGTGATGAAGTTAAGCAATGGAAGGGCTATGTGAAAAGTGTAGATGCAAGCGTAGACAATCAAACTCGCCTGCTATTTGCCACAGTGGTGGTGGATGACCCATTCCAAGCTCAGAATGGAACCGTTGTACCTTTGGTTCCCGGTTTATTTGTTGATGTTGAACTTGCATCACCGAATAAGCTCGCTGGCTTGGAATTGCCAAGAACTGCCCTAAGAAACGGTAACCAAGTTTACGCATTTGACAATGAAGAGTTAAAGCTTAAGCCCGTAAAGGTTATTTACACCTCTGCTGAGAAAGTCATCGTGGACCAAGAAAAATCAGCCATTGCCATGGGGGAAAAAATCATTACCTCTTCAGTTCCAGGCGCGTATGAAGGTATGCCAGTAAAACTAGTTGCTGATGCCGAGCAATCAGAAGCTGTTGCGACGGACAACGCTGTTGACACTGAAATAACGGCCTCGACATCTACTGAGGGTCAAGCAGAGGCTGGCGAAGAGACTGCAGAAATTGACACAGCTGAGCCGACCGATGAGCCAGAAAATACGATTGAGTCTGAAGAACAGATTAGCGATGGAGATGCTTCTGGAGCATCGGAAGATGCAGCAAGTGTCAAAGCTGTGAGCCAAAGCTAAGCACACCACCAATAGATAAGAGGAACAGAATATGAAAGGTTTAATAAGATGGTGGGCTGACAATCACGTAGCTGCGAATCTGTTGATGGTAGCCATCATATTTGCAGGAATCTTTGGTTACAACCGCTTAGAGCGTGAGATATTTCCTACCATCCCATTCCCTGGCATGCAGGTCATTGTCACCTGGCCTGGCGCCAGTCCACGAGACGTAGAACAACAGGTCGTTTCTCGAATAGAGGAAGCCTTAAAAGACCTGGAGAGCCTAGATTGGGTTCGTTCAGAGTCTGGTGAAGGCTGGGGCGGCGTGTTCATTATGGCCGAGAACAGTTCTGATTTCGCCTCGGTGATGGATGACGTAACCAGTCGAGTAAGGGCAATCAATAGTCTTCCGCCCGATATTGAGCAACCCAGAATCACACAATGGGTAACTCGTAATGAAATGATGCGGGTCGCCGTGCACGGTAACGTTGACGAGCGAACCTTAAAAAGACTCGCCGATGAGATGCGTCGCGAGGTAGCCCAATTAAAAGGCGTTTCGATCGTTGAAATTTTTGGGACTCGAGCCGAAGAGATATCCATTGAGGTCAGTGAGAGTGCGTTAAGAAGATATCGAGTCTCATTTGCCGAGGTTGCCCAAGCAATTCGAGGCTCCTCGATCAATTTGTCCGCTGGTAATGTACGCACCGAAGGCGGTGAATACACACTGAGAACCAACAATCTTGCTGACACCGAGGTGGACTTTGCCAGCATTGTGGTACGCCAACTTCCCGAAGGCGGCGTCATAACTGTTGGCGATGTGGCAACCGTTATTGACGGCTTTGAAGAGAACGAAATTCTTGCATCGTTGAATGGTGAGCCGGCAGCCTTAGTCCAAGTTATGTCCAGTGAGGTGATGGACGTTGTGACCATGTCTGAGTCCGTGCATGAATGGATGGATAAAAGACGCGAGACATTGCCCCCGGGTGTGAGTTTGACGCTTTGGCAAGACGCCGCGGTGGAGTTTAACTCCCGTATGTCGAGCATCGGCTCGGCCGCCTTCTCGGGCCTGATATTAGTGTTCCTTGTTTTATTCTTAACCCTAAGACCGCGAGTGGCTGCGTGGGTATCGATCGGTGTAGCCACAGCCTATGCCGGTACATTCGTGTTGATGCCAATGTTGGGAGTTTCTCTCAATATGCTGTCGACCTTCGCGTTCCTACTGGTTCTCGGCATTGTGGTCGATGATGCCATCATTGTTGGTGAACGAGTTCACACCGAAGTTGAACGAGGGAACATGGGCGTCAACGGCGTAACTGAAGGCGCCTTTAGAGTATCCAAGCCGGTTATCTTTGGTGTGCTCACGACGATCATCGCATTCTTACCTTGGTTATTTGTCTCAGGGGCCACGTCCGAGTTTACTCGCCAAATCACCTGGGTTGTCATCCTTGCCTTGGCATTTTCATTGATTGAATGTTTGTTCATCTTGCCGTCGCACTTAGCGACCATGAAGGAGGTTGAACCAACCAGTAAAATAGCGAAGTTTCAGAATAAAATTTCTGAGGGCATCGTTTGGTTTGGTGAAGTGAAGTATGGCTCTTTCATTGAGAAGGTCATAAATCGTCCAATGATTGCGACGGTGACTTTTATTGCATTCTTCATCGTGGTGGTAGTTGGACTCAAGGGCAACGGTTTTGTTCGCTCGTCATTCAACCCAGAGGTTGAGAGTGAGCAAGTTGATATCTGGATTGACCTCAGAGAGGGTACCACCTACGACCGCGCTCTTGAGATATTAGAGCAGTTACAGATTGCTCAAAAGCAGATGGTGGCGGACGTTGAGGCCAATGCCAAGGAGGGCGAAAAGTCTAAGATTATTGAAAACTGGTACACACGCGCACGCCGAGACAGTGTGATCGCTATTATGAAGCTAGCGCCAAACGAAGTGCGTGCGATGTCAGCCAAAGAAGTGGCGCTTGATTTGCGCGAGCGAATTGGTGACGTACCAGAAGCAAAGAACGTGCGAGTTGGGTATAGCATCGATAGTGATCAACCTGACCTGGATATTTCAGTTCGTCATCCTGATTTAGAGCAATTGCAGTTGGCCATTGACGAAATCACTGAGAAACTACGTGGCTTCGCAATGCTATACGATGTTTCCAACAATCTGGATAGCGCCAGTGAAGAACTGCGCTTTGACCTAAAACCAGGTGCAGAGCAACTTGGATTGACACTCGGTCAAGTAATGCAGCAGGTTCGTCAGGCGTATTATGGTGAAGAAGTGCAGCGACTTCCAAGAGCCGCGCAAGATGTACGTGTGATGTTGAGATACCCAAAAGAGAGTCGAAACTCGTTGGAAAGCCTCAAGCACTTTAGAGTTCGGATGAATGATGGTCGTGAAGTGCCATTAACGTCAATCGTAGACGTATCCTATGGGCCAGGTCTTAAGCAAATTCGGCACTGGGATGGATTGCGTGCAGGCCGCGTCCAGGCGTACCTAAAAGAGCCGGTTCTGGATGAAATTATGAAAGAATTGAATGATGACTTTTTCCCAGAGCTAGAGAGAAAGTACCCAGGTTTGACACGAGCAGCCGTGGGAGAACAAGTGGCTGAAGCTGAATTTGGCGCTGAAATGGGGCGTCTGGGTCTCACCGCTTTTGTCGCCGTACTTTTCTTGCTGGCCATTGCCTTTAAGAGCTATTTCCAACCCGTTGTGATTCTCATCGCGTTGCCATTCGCTTATGCGGGTGCGGTGTTGGGCCACTTTATAATGGATGAAGCATTTTCATTGTTTAGTTTCTTTGGGGTGATCGCCGCTTTTGGGGTGGTTATCAATGACAACTTAGTATTGGTAGATGCCTATAAGACGTTTCTGTCCCGGGGCTTTTCAGTTCGAGAGAGTATCATCGCTGCGGGTAAATCTCGTTTCCGACCAATTCTGATTACTTCGATAACCACCTTCATTGGTTTGATCCCATTGATGCTGGAGCAGTCGAGTCAATCTGCTTTCTTGAAGCCGACTGTCATCTCTCTAGCGTTTGCTTTGGTGGTTGCGTTCTTCGTGACACTATTCCTGGTGCCATCGTTATTAATTATGGGTGACAAGATCGCTAGCCGATTTAAATTAGCATTCAGCTCATTGAAGCTAAAAGCAAATTACGCGCAAGCTAAATTAGCTGAATAAGCCCAGAAAAATTGCCAACCTCATTGCCGCCTATTCGATTCTCTTTCGGGATCAGATAGGCGGTTTTTTTTGAAGATTTATTTTCCATGCCCAAGTAGACTTACGCTTATTGATCGATAGGCGGTCGTTAGTGAACTAAACCGAGAGAGGTTAAGTCACTTTGAACTTTTTATGGAAACTAATTATGACAAATCAACTGGATTTTTCAGCGAGGCAATCTGACACTGGGGTTGATCCGCTTTTTATCGAACGCTGGTCTCCACGAGCGTTTCAAAAACACGATATATCGGACGAGACTATGACGCGCATGATGGAGGCCGCTCGTTGGTCACCAAGTTGTTTTAACGCCCAGCCTTGGAGATTCTATACCTCTACAACGGAAACCTTTGGTGATTTCCTCGATTTACTGGTTGAGGGCAATCAAGGGTGGGCTAAGGATGTGAGTGTCATTGGTTTTTTAGTTGCGGAAAAGAATTTTGAGCACAACGATAAGCCCAATGCTTGGGCCCAGTTTGATTGTGGGGCGGCTTGGATGGCCATGTCATTGCAGGCTCGAATGGAAGGTCTTTACACCCATGGGATGGGTGGTATTCACGCAGACAAGGCCGCTGAGTACTTAAATATCGACCTCTCAAAACAAGAGGTCGTTATGGGGTTTACCATCGGAAAACTTGCCGATCTAAGCGAAGAGCAGCTCTCGGTTGAGAAGCCAAATGATCGCAAACAGCTTAAGCAGGTTTGGCAGGAAGTTTAGGTTTTGAAAAAGCATGGCCGTCCTATCGGGCGGCCATGATTGTCTCTAATGAATGCGAGAATATCGAGACGATTTCGTCGATCTCCGACTTGCTAGTGACCAATGGTGGTGAAAAAGCAACCGAGTCCACCGAAGGAAGTGGTCGTGCAATAAGCCCATTTTTATAACATTCGCCGGTAACTTGTGGGGCGATCTTTACGCTGGGTTCAAAAAACGTTTTGGTGCTGGCCTCTTGCATAAGTTGCACGGCCGCGAGCATACCCTGACCGCGAATCTGACCCACATAGGATTTGCTGCCGACGGCTTTTTGCAGTTCAGAATGAAAGTAATCACCATGCGTTGCCGATTGTGAAACCAAGTTTTCGCCCTCGATAATATCGATATTAGCCAGAGCAACGGCTGCGCCAACCGGGTGTCCGGCATAGGTATAGCCATGCGCGAAGCTGCCGTATTTAGCAGACCCCTGCTTGACTACTTCCCAAATTTCCTCGGTTATAAACGACGCCGAAAATGGAAAGTAGCCACTCGTTAAGGCTTTGGCCGTGGTCATCATATCTGGCTGGATATCGTATACATCGCTACCCCACCATTGACCCAGCCGACCGTATCCGCATACCACCTCGTCTGCTATAAACAGAATGTCGTATTTTTTGGTGACCTTCTGAATCTCTGCAAAGTAGCCTTTGGGCGGCGTAATTACGCCACCAGCACCCATTACCGGTTCGGCAATGAAGGCGCCAACGGTTTCTGGTCCGTGCTCTAAAATCAACTGTTCCAACTCGTCGGCTCGACGTTTCGAAAACTGCTCTTCCGTTTCATTGTCTTTTGCATGACGAAAATAGTCGGGCGATTCTGTATGGATAACGCCCTCGATTGGCAAGTTGAAGTCTTTATGAAAAGAAGGCAGGCCAGTCAGGCTGGCGGTAGCGATCGATGTGCCATGATAGGCTTGCCAACGTGAAATGATTTTACGCTTTTCAGGTTTGCCGATGAGGTTGTGGTAGTACCAAACTATCTTCATCAGAGAGTCGTTACCATCCGAGCCTCCGCTGGCAAAAAATACTTTTGACATATTATTGGGGGCAATCTCAAGCAGTCGTTCGGCGAGTTCAATTTGCGGAACGTTCGACATGCCCGTAAACGTGTGATAGTAGCCCATGTCCAGGGCAGCATCCCGCATCGCATTAGCCAATTCTTCGCGACCGTAGCCCACGTTTACACACCACAGTCCAGCCACGGCGTCTATGAGTTTATTTCCATCAGTGTCGAATAAATGAACGCCCTTGCCAGATTGCATGATTTTAGAGCCCGTTTTCGCGAACTCATTGGCATTAGTAGAGGGATGAAGAATGCTTTGAGCATCCACTTTTTTAAGCTGTTCTAAGCGCTCAGACATGAGCTCGGCTCCGGGATAATTAATCTGTTATTTTTTTACCCTAGCATAGCTTTTAAGCAAAACGAGCAGGCTTAAGAATTTTGATATATGATTCTTTTAACAAAAAAGTTACAAGAATTTATGCGGAACAGTTTAAACTTTGCCGTGATTTCTTTAAAAATCTAATAACAATAAAAACACTTACAAACCACGAAAGTTGTAGGAACTTCAAAATGAACGAGTTAAGTAAAATCAATAAGACTGATTTAAAGATACTCACTATCTTGCAGAAGAATGCGAGGATCACTAACCAGCAATTAGCCGAAGAGGTTCATCTTTCAGCAAGTGCCTGTTTAAGCCGTGTAAAACGCCTTGAATCTGAAGGAATTCTCAAACGTTATATTACCGAGATTAACTTAGAGAAGTTGGCGCCGCATGTAGAGGCTTTCGCTGAGGTGACGCTTGAAAATCATGCACTGGAAGACTTTCAGCGCTTCGATGACGCAATTTCAAAAGTCGGTGAAGTAACCGACAGTTATAAGATAAGCGGCGCTTATGATTACTTACTGAAGTTCGTTTGCACCGATGTGCGTCGTTACAACCGTATTTCTGACGAGCTGATCAAAAGTAATATTGGGATTGGCAAGATGAATACTCTTATTATTCTCGAAAGAACCAAAGACTTTTCTGGTTATCCGCTGGATTCACTTATTGAGCTTTAGACTCCCGCTTACATTCAGTCCTTACAACAATCGCGCTAGTGTCACAGCTAGCGCGATCCTCTGTCCGCTTATCTCGCCGTTCAACCGCCCAATTCACCGTTCGGCACTTTTTTCACCAAAATCGAAAATCTTATTGGATAGTGACATTATCAATGAGACTCTGAGGTGAAAACGGACATGTACGCAATTAAACACTTTTTTCTGGGGCTGCTAATCGCAGGGTCAGTGTTTGCTGCACACCAGTTGCTAGCGACACCGGTCGGTGTGGAGTTGATGTCGATGGAATCTGGTCAGGAGGTAGGAGCGCCATCGGGCGACCAGCAGGTCACCATAATATCCATGGTCAAAAGCTATTTGATCGTTTTGGCATTAGAAATTTTGAGCGAACTGGCAGATGGTGCAAACATGGTCTTTCTAGCCCTAATTGCATGGATATCACTGCTTTTGTTTGAGGAAGCATAATTCTCATGATGAATACGCCCTTGAGCACTAATGTGAGTTCACCAAGTAAAGAGTTTTGGGCCTACCACCTCTCTGGATTGGGTGTGCTGGTAACCATGCAAATACTGCTCATCTTCTTTTTTGCCGGCGCCAGGGAAGTGTTTGAATTTCACGTTGTAGCCTCCGTTGTTTGGGCAGTGGCCTACACATTGGCGGTGGTGGTAGTTCGATTTCGCTGTCATCGATATCATTGGAATAAGCTATCCTCTACTCAATTAGTGATGAGGGTACTACTCCAGTCACTTGCTCTGGGTATGATGGTTGCTATCGTGATGTCGGCGGTGTCGCTACCATTTTATTGGGAGGATCTGATTGCGTTTAAAAATCTTGAGTTTCCTAACACGTCAGACAATCAATTTTTGTTTGAGTTTCTATTACGGAATTGGCTTAACTCGTCTCTCTTGATCGTGGCATGGTCAGGAGCCTACTTCGCAATTACAAATTCTCGTCGAGCGGCCTCAGCCGAAATCAGTAATTTGCAATTGGCTCATACTTTGAAAGAAGCTCAACTGAACAATCTATCTAGTCAGCTTAATCCGCATTTTTTGTTTAATGCGCTAAACAATATTCGCTTTATGATCAGTGAAAATGCCGAGGACGCGGAGCGGATGCTGGTCACACTGTCAGAGGTGCTTAGGTATTCTCTTGAGAGTTCATCTCGTCAGACTGTTTCACTTGAACAGGAGCTGAAAGTGATTGATCAGTATCTAGAGATTGTGGGTGTTCAATTTGAGGACAAATTACGGTTGAGCTCAAAGGTTGCTGATGATTTGATGTCCGTACAGGTTCCACCCATGATGTTGCAGACGTTGGTCGAGAATGCTGTAAAGCATGGAATAGAGCGACTACCTCAAGGAGGAAGTATTGAATTGGATGTGCGTATGAAGAATTCTAATCTGCGGATAGCTATCGTCAATGATATTCCGATTGATCAAGACGCTGCGAGTGGAGGAACAGGCATCGGCTTAGACAATATACGTCAAAGACTAAGTTTGATTTACGGCAATAAAGCGCAGTTCACTACAGCGAAGAGCAAGCAGCGTTTTGCGGCTGAAATATCAATCGGTGACTGATAGTGACGGCCAATTTGAAAGCCATTGTTGTTGAAGATTCTCGACTCGCCAGAGAGGGGTTACTTAGAATGTTGAGTGCCATTGACGGCGTCTCGGTTGTGGGTAGTGCAGAACATCCAATTGCCGCACGTGAGTTAATCACTCAACATCACCCAGACGTCTTATTTCTGGATATCCACATGCCAGGGGAAAGTGGTTTTGATCTTCTGGATTCTTTGGACTACGCGCCGAAGGTGATTTTTACCACGGCATTCTCAGAGCATGCTTATCGTTCCTTCGACTACAACGCTGTGGATTATCTGCTTAAACCGATTAGTCCAGAGCGGCTAGCCGCTGCGGTGGATAAGCTACATATTGGTGACCCTGAGGAGTTGCCGCAAGAGACACTCGAATTAGAAAGTAAGATGTTTATCAAGGACGGTGAGCAATGCCATTTAGTGACGCTGGCTAACATTCGATATTTCGAGAGCTGTAAAAACTACGTGCGAATCTATTTTGATTCGGAGGCGGCCTTTGTTAAAAAACCGCTTACCGCAATTGAATCTCGATTGCCGAGGCAGCGTTTCTTTAGAGTCAGTCGACAGTACATTGTGAATCTACACGAAATCCAGAGCATAGAAGAGGGCATAAGAGACGGATATGAGCTGACCATGACAGATGGCAAGCAAATCGAGGTTTCCCGACGGAATGCCAACGAATTGAAGAGCTTACTCAGCTTTTGATCTGAATATTTTTCGGCCAAGCCAAACTCTAAGCGCATAATCTGGCTAAGCGCGCCTTCCATTCGATGCCTAATTTCGCAACTTAGCTGCCAGAATGTGTTCTTCGAATGAGGAGCACATAAATGATAATAGTTAGAACCGCTCAGGAATCGGATCTTGACGACGTTTTTGTCTTAGCTGAACAAGCGTTCCCCGGCATGACCACCTTGCCGCCGGACCGCGAGGTTTTAGCCGCAAAACTGGCTAATTCTGTTCGCAGCGTAAACCGATCTGTGATTGAACCGGCAACCGAGACTTACTTTTTGGTGATGGAAGATACCGAGCTGAATAAAGTGGTAGGTACGGCCGCGGTAATAGCGTGCTTGGGAAGCAAGGACGAGTTCTATTCTTACAAGCTCAATCGTGTGACTCAGTCTTGCAAGGAATTGAATAAACGAGTCTCGGTGCAGACTCTAAATTTGTCAAATCACTTTGAAGGCTATTCTGAAGTGGCGACTTTGTATTTGGATAAAGACTATCGTAAAAATGGCAACGGAAAGCTGCTGGCCAAAACTCGCTACCTGTTCATGGCGCAATTCAGGAATCGATTCCCCGAAGGCGTTATGGCCGATCTGCGTGGCTACTTTGATGATGAAGGCAATTCGCCTTTTTGGAATGCTGTAGGTAGTCACTTTTTTGAAATGGATTTTGCTGAGGCAGACCTGTATGGAGCGGTGCATGGAAATCAATTTATTGCAGACTTGATGCCGAAACAACCGATCTATGTGAACATGCTCCCACACGACGCGCAAGCGGTCATCGGAAAACCTAATAATGTGGGCAAACCTGCAATGAAAATGCTGGAAAACGAGGGCTTTCGCTGGAATGGTCATGTGGATATTTTCGATGCAGCGCCAAGCGTGGATACAAAAATCGATGATATCGAGACCATTAAACACAGCCATAGAGCTGAAGTGATTGGAATCTCGGAATATGAGGGTGATCCACTTGCCTTTATCGCCAGTAGTGATATTTCGTCATTCAGAAGTTGCGCTGCAACTATTTCTATCGAGAAAGGTGGGGTCAGATTGCCTCGCGATGTCATGAAAGCGCTAGATATCGAGTTGGGTGATGAGATTCGGTATTGGGTGGTCGAAGAGGCCGTACAAAAGTCGGAGGCCGCATGAGTCAAGAAGTTAACTTCGACGGGTTGATCGGGCCAAGTCATAACTATGGCGGCTTGTCACACGGTAATGTCGCTTCAAAGAATAATGCCCTAAGAATCTCTCAACCAAAGGAAGCCGCGTTGCAAGGCTTGCAAAAAATGAATTACCTACGTGGCTTGGGGTTGACGCAAGGGGTGCTGCTGCCACAACAAAGACCGCATTTACCGACATTACGCAGATTAGGCTTTTCTGGATCGGATAAGTCGATTATTGAAAAGGCGTCGAACCAAGCACCGGAATTGCTTGCCCAGTGTTACAGCGCATCATGCATGTGGACCGCGAATGCGTGCACGGTCAGTCCAAGTGCGGACTCAGCAGATGGCAAGGTGCACTTTACAGCGGCTAACTTATCCAGCATGTTCCACCGATCCATTGAGCATGAAACGACCACCAGGCTACTTCAGGAGATTTTTCGAAACTCTGACTATTTCACACATCACACGGCCTTGCCATCAGGCTCGCACTTCGGTGATGAAGGAGCTGCCAATCACAATCGCTTTGCCTCCGACTATGATCAATCAGGAATTCAGTTGTTTGTATACGGACGATATGCGTTCAGAGAAAATCAGTTTACGACCACACGCTTTCCCACACGGCAAACGTTTGAAGCTTCGCGTGCCATCGCTCAGCTACACGAGCTAGACAGTTCCAAAGTGGTCTACGCCCAGCAAAATCCAAAGATCATAGATGCAGGCGCGTTTCATAATGACGTGGTGAGCGTAAGTAATCTAAATACCTTCTTCATGCACGAAGAAGCCTTTGTGGATGCGCAACAATTGATGGCTGAATTGAATGCAAAGTCGGGTCACGATTTGGAGTTCATTGTGGTCCCCACGTCGATGGTATCGTTGGAGGCGGCAGTAAAATCCTATTTGTTCAACTCGCAACTTATTAAAGTTCCAGGCGCGAGGGGCATGACATTGATTCTCCCTGAGGAGAGTCGAGAGAACGCCGAGGTTTATGCCTATCTGCAATGGCTTGAGACTCAAGATACCGCAATACAAGATATACGATTCGTGGACGTCCGGCAAAGTATGCAAAACGGCGGTGGTCCGGCGTGTTTGCGCCTGCGAGTCGCGTTAACCGATGACGAGCTTGCTGCGGTTAACGATCGATTTATCCTCGATGACACACTCTTGGCCACGTTGAATCTATGGGTAGAAAAGCATTATCGAGATCAGATTAAACCAGAAGATCTTAGAGATCCAAATCTCGCGGTTGAAACCTTTGCTGCGTTGGACGACTTAACCAGCATCTTCGGACTTGGCTCATTCTATGAGTTTCAAAGGTAGTCGTGCATAGTTATGTGGTTTCTTCAAACAACGTTAGACAACCCAAAAGCGCTCAAGCCAACTAAGGTTGAGGGATCCTTAGATACGCATTTGGAATGGTGGGACACGGGCGTACTCTATGTAAAGGCAAGCGAGCGATCTAAGTCAAAGTCTCTAAATAAGTCCAATCAGCGGGTTGTGATTTCTTCTGGAATCCATGGTAATGAAACAGCACCGATCGAGATAGTCGATAAGCTGGTGGAAGACATTTTAACGGGTGATTTAAAGGTAGCTGTAGATTGTCTCTTTATCATCGGAAACCCTCCAGCCGTTATACAAGAATCGCGTTTTGTTGAAGAGAATCTTAATCGCCTCTTCAGTGGTAAGCATGCGTCATCTTCGAATCAAGAATCGGATAGAGCAGCGGCTTTGGAATCTTACATTGAGCGATTTTTCAATCTTGGATCAGAGCAGCTCTATCACTACGATCTGCATACGGCAATCCGAGGTTCCGAGTTAGAGAAGTTTGCGGTGTATCCGTACTTGCACGATCGTTCTGTTTCGGATTTTCAATTGGGATTTCTAGAGAAATGCGGAATTCAAGCAGTATTGCTATCAAATCAGCCGAGCGGCACCTTTTCCTACTTCTCGAGTAAACATTTTCGGGCGCACGCGTTCACCATTGAACTTGGTAAGGTTCGGCGATTTGGTGAAAATGAAATGGCGAAATTTACTGAGATTGACGCCGGCTTGAGAAACCTAATTTCAGGATTAGAGAGCTTTCAAGATCAACCTCAAGAAATTCAGGTATTTGAAGTCATTGAAGAAGTCATTAAACAAACGGATAACTTTAAACTGCATATTGAGCCCGACGCCAAAAACTTTACCGAGTTTCAAGCCGGCGCTCTACTAGCAAGCGATACGAATTATGAATATCGCACCAAACGCGATGGAGAGCGCTTTGTCTTTCCGATTAGCAATGTGCCGTGTGGTCAGCGGGCTATGTTAGTGGTCGCTCCCGCAAACACTGTGAATAACTAAATTATGTCAGCCATGCAAAAAACCAAAGTCTCAATAATCGGTGGGTCAGGATTCTTATCTGCCGAATTACTTCGAAATCTTCTCGTCCGCGATGATGTGGAAATTCTCCGCGTCTCAAGCAAAGATCACATTGGACAAAATATAGGGCAGGTGCACAGAACTTTTTACGGACTCAGTGATCTGGTGCTGGAAGACATCCCCCCGGTGGAATGCGTTGACGGCGCGGACATTGTGATCTTAGCGATGCCGCACATCATCACTGCCAAGGTAGCGATGGAACTGTTTGAAACAGACGTCCGAATCATCGATCTTTCGGGTGACTTCAGACTGAACAACTTGGAGGACTACACGCGCGTTTATGCACCTGAACATCCGTGTCCGGAGAGACTGGGAACCTTCGTGTACGGTATGCCCGAGTTATATTCAGAGCAAATTCGTTCAGCAAAGTATGTGGCTAACCCAGGGTGTTTTGCTACCTGTATAGCCGCATCACTGTTGCCAATGGCACATGATGGGCATTTAAACCAACAAACAGTTCGTTTGGTCGCGTTGACTGGATCTAGCGGATCTGGGGTGCATCCTCAAGTGGGTAATCACCACACTATTCGTAGTAACAACATTAAGGCGTATAAGATATTTAATCATCAGCATACGCCAGAGATTCTGCAGACCTTGAATGCCGCGGGTGCTGATAAAGTTTCATTGGACTTCGTTCCTGTTTCCGCGCCACTGTCTCGTGGCATGATGTCAATTGCTCAAGTGGATGCTCCAGAGGGAGTGTCTGAAGATGAATTGCGCACGAAGTACGAAGAGTTTTTCGCCGATTTTCCTTTGATCTCTGTTTTACCCAAAGGTATGACTCCGGAAGTGGTATCGGTAAAAAACACCTTAAGAATTGAAATTGGTTTAGACATCAAAACCGACGAGGTTTCTGGAAAGCGCACCGTATGCGCCATCGCCGCCTTGGATAATTTGATCAAGGGTGGTGCGGGGCAGGCCATCCAAAACTTTAACCTCATGACCGGCAAGGAAAATGCCTATCAGCTGCGGCAGCCAGGAATGTGGCCATAATGAGTCAGACCAACCCAGAGAGAGGAAAAGCAGCAACAAACAAGCCTATCGCAGTCGTTAAAGTTGGCGGCGATATGCTGCTTGAGCGACAGGATCGTCGGGGTCTAGCCAGAAACATCCATGACCTCGTTGAAAATGGATGGAGTTGTGTTTTGTTGCATGGCGGAGGCCCTCAACTGAATGCGTTGCAAGAGCTACATGGATTGACGCCTCGCAAGATCGACGGACGTCGAATAACGGGCGAGGAAGACCTCAAAGTCGTAAAACAGGCCCTATGTGGAGAGGTTAATGTTGATCTAGTCAGTGCTTTGCTGGCGGAGCGGGTACCGGCATTCGGGTGTCATGGAGCGTCTGGCGTGTTGATTGAAGCCGAGAAGCGACCTCCGATGGACTTTGCCACAAAAGGCTTTATTGATTTTGGAGAGGTGGGTGATGTGGTTAGCATTAACACCGATCTCATTATGACATTGCTAAATGCCGGTCAAGTTCCGGTCATTGCCTCTCTGGGAGTCAACCGGGGTGGAAGAGTATTCAACATCAATGCCGACACCACGGTTTCGGCTATTGCGAAGGCACTTGAGGCCAAGCTTTTGATACTCTCAACCAGAGTCGGGGGCATATTCAAGGATATTAAAGATCCCAAAACCCGTGTTGACAGTATCAATGCACAAACAGCAAACGAATTAATCTCGCAGGGAGTGATTACTGACGGAATGATTCCAAAAGTCGAGGAGTCCATGGCCCTGCTCGATCAAGGCGTTGGCGAGATTGTCATCATGAATGCCAGCACTTCAGGAGCTTTTCTCTCAGCAAGCCGCGGCGGCGATGAGTTCGGCACTAGATTCGTCCGAACAATCACTCCCTAAGAGTCTGCTACCCTACCATCGGCCTTATGGCTGATCATGAGTCTCATTTACTCACGTGAGTGAAAAATCTTCACTTTCAGAATGTGCGTTCTGGTTATACTGAAATCAGACAAATAACTAACATTTGGAGTGAGCAGTGGATAATTCATTTTCAGCCGCTGACCTGGAGTTTCAACAAGAGGTTAGAGCATTTTTTCAAAAGGAGTTTACGCCTGAACTCAAAGCACGTGCTGAAGCTGGTGCGGATGTCAAAGGCGTGGCCGTGGAATGGCAAAAGAAACTTTATGAGCAGGGTTGGATTGCCCCTGGCTGGCCAGTTGAGCTGGGCGGCACAGGGTGGAGCCCAGTCCAGAAGTTTATCTTTGAGAGCGAACGATGCGACGCAGGTGCACCTGATGTTGTGCCTTTTGGTTTAAAGATGGTTGCGCCAGTGATCATCCATTTTGGTAATGACGAACAGAAAAAGCGCTTCCTTCCACGCATTCTCAAGAGCGAGGATTGGTGGTGTCAAGGTTACTCTGAGCCGGGTTCTGGCTCAGACTTGGCGGCACTGCAAACTAAAGCTGAGAAAGACGGCGATCATTACGTTGTCAACGGTGCGAAAATTTGGACTACCTACGCTCAGTATGCTGACTGGATTTTCTGTTTGGTGCGCACGGGTAACTTCGAGAAACGACAACAGGGCATCAGCTTCCTGCTGATTGACATGAAATCCGAGGGTATCAAGGTCAACCCTATCCACTCTATCGATAATCATCATAGTCTCAACGAAGTAGTTTTTGAAAACGTACGAGTTCCTGTGGAGAACTTGATCGGTGCGGAAAACCAAGGCTGGACATATGCGAAGGCCTTACTCGCGCATGAGAGAACCTCGATCGCAGAAGTGGCCAACAGCAAACGAAATTTGGCTGAGATAAAAGAGTTGGCTGAAACCCAAAGCAATCATCGTGGCCGTTTGATTGATGATCCTTACTTTCAAAGCCGCCTCTCTGACATCGAAATTGAGCTTATGGCCTTGGAGTACATGGATTTGCGCGTATTGGCGTCGATGAGTGCGGGCGATACGCCAGGGCCAGAAGCCTCGCTATTAAAAATCAAAGGGACTGAGATTCAGCAAGCCTTACAAGAGCTTAGAATGGAGACGATTGGCGCTTACTCGGCTTCATTAAAGGTTGATGAATTTCAAAACAAACTACATCAAGCGGGTTCATCGTCGCGTCGTGAGTATATGTACGGGCGTGCCGCCACAATCTATGGTGGATCGAATGAGGTTCAAAGAAACGTGATTGCTAAAGCCGTTTTGGGACTGTGAGGATAGGACAGAGTTATGAATTTTGAATTTAATGAAGAGCAAATGATGCTCAAAGACAGCATCGTTAAGTGGGCTCAAGATAACTATAGTTTCGATCAGCGCCGAGTCAGTGCTGACACCGAACAGGGCTTCAGTAAAGATAACTGGAACACATTTGCCGAGCTCGGTTGGCTTTCGGTACCTTTCAAAGAGGAGTATGGTGGCTTTGGTGGCAGTGTGGTGGATCTGGCTGCGATTATGCAGGAATTCGGCAAGGCCTTAGTTACCGAACCGATTGTGCCAACGTTAGTTCTGTTTGGCGGCGTTCTATCCGAATCGGACAACGAAACGGTAAAAGCGGAAGTCATTCCCTCTATCATTGACGGCAGCCTTCTTGGCGCACTCGCGGTCTACGAAGCTCAGTCACGCTTTGACATGAGTAACGTCTTGACTACGGCAACCGATGATAACGGTTCGATCAAGTTGAATGGCGCCAAATCGGTCGTCCTCGGTGGCGGTAATGCCGATAAAATCATTGTGCTTGCTCGAACAAGTGGTGGGCAAAACGACACTGAAGGTTTAAGCCTCTATCTGGTTGACGCCGATGCCGACGGAGTTGATGCTCGTACCTACAAGTTGATGGATGGACAGCTTGCAGCCGATATTCATTTAGAAAATGCTGAGGCGGTACTTATTGCTGAGAATGGCTATCAGGTTCTTGAACGGAGTTTGCAGTCGATTCACGTTGCCCTTTGCGCGGAAGCCACTGGAATTATGGAAGTTTTGAATAAAACTACCGTCGAATACACAAAGACTCGTAAACAGTTTGGTGTGGCAATCAGTTCATTTCAGGCTTTGCAACACAGAATGGTCGATACCTTTATGGCTTACGAGCAGGTTAAATCTTTGTTTGTAGGAACGCTCTGTGAATTGACTGATAGTAAAACTTCCTCCGAACAGGCGGCAAAAACCGTGGCCGCGCTACGAACACTGACCGCCAAAAATGGCAAGCTCATCGGCGATGAGGCTATTCAGCTTCATGGTGGCATGGGACTTACAGATGAATTATCCGTAGGGCACTACGTCAAACGTATGATGATGATCAATTTGATGTTCGGTAACGCGGATTTTTATCAAGAGCAATTTAACCGTTTGGCTTACAGCGCCGCTTGAGGAATCGATGAAGCAACTTAATGACATTAAAACCATCTTGGTTGCTGGCGCTGGAACGCTGGGAATGCGCATCGCGTTACGCTGCGCATTTGATGGCTATCACGTTAATTTGTATGAAATCTCTGAGTCTCAGTTAAATACCGCTGAGAGTATGCAGAAGCATCTGACCGGTAAGCTGTTAGCGGCCGGATCTATTAGTGAAGATCAGGCGCACCGAGCAGAGCAAAATATGGTTCGGACAACCGACTTGGACGTCGCCTGTACAGACGTGGATTTGGTTAGTGAATCGGTAATCGAGGATATTGAAATCAAACTCGGGTTTTACTCAGATCTGACCCCTAGGTTGCAAAAGGGCACCATCGTGACCACGAATACGTCGTTTTTGATGCCCTCACAGATGCTGCCAAGCATCCAAGAACCTGAGTATTTTTGCGCATTGCACTTTCATGATGTGTTTACTCAAGTGGTTCTCGATGTGATGCCGCACCCAGACACCTCTCAAGAGACGGTTGACTTGCTGATGGAATTCGGCAAAACCATCAACCATGTTCCGGTGTTTGTGAGAAAGGAGAATCCGGGATACATGTTTAATGCCATGTTCGGAGAGATCTTATCAAAGGCAGGCGAGATGTACGTGGACGGGGTGGGCAGTATGCAAGACATAGACCGTTCGTTTATGGGTAATTTTCACACTCCGGCTGGGCCGTTTGGCATGCTGGATATGATCGGATTGGACACCGCATGGCATATCATGAGCAAAAGCTTGTCAGCCAAGACACAAGAGTTTTCTGATGAACTTAAAGCCCGTATCGATGCAGGCAAACTTGGCTATAAGTCAGGGGAAGGGTTCTACACTTATCCAAGGCCAGAATACATGGACAAAGGATTTTTACATGCTGAGTCAAAAGCTGACTGAGCAACCTAATTAGAGAAAGAAGTATGAAAGAAGCAGTAATAGTATCCACCGCACGCACTCCGATCGGTAAAGCATACCGAGGCGGTTTTAACGATCTAAGCGGACCAACATTAGGTGCCGCCGCCGTGGCTGCTGCCGTCAACCGAGCGGGTATCGATGGCACCGAAGTTGATGATGTGATTATGGGCGCGGCACTCCAGCAAGGCAGTACCGGAGGTAACGTTGCTCGTCAGATCGGGTTGAGAGCCGGTCTACCTGCATCGGTAGCGGGGATGACCATCGACCGACAATGCTCATCAGGTCTTATGGCTGTAGCGACCGCGGCCAAACAAGTATTAGTTGATGGGCAGTCAATTGTCGTGGGCGGTGGTATCGATAGCATCAGTTTAGTGCAAAATGAAAAAATGAACATGCATCGAGCTGTCGATAAAGAGTTGGTTGCCATGCATCCACATATCTACATGCCCATGCTACAAACCGCCGAGGTGGTCGCTGACCGCTATGGCATATCGCGTGAAGCAATGGATGAATACGGTCTGCAGTCTCAAATGCGTACGGCGGCAGGTTATGAAGCCGGTCATTTTGCTGATGAGTTGGTGCCGGTAACGTGCACAAAGCTAGTCTTTGACAAAGAAACCAAAGAGACATCTGAACAAGAAGTTACAGTTGCGGCCGATGAAGGTGTTCGCGCCACGACCGCCGAAGGACTGGCTAGTCTGCGAACGGTGATCGAGGGTGGGACCATCACCGCTGGAAATGCGTCGCAATTATCTGACGGTGCTTCGGCCCAAGTGGTGATGGATGCCAAGTTGGCAGAGCAACGTAATATTGAACCATTGGGTTTGTATCGTGGGATGGCCGTTGCTGGTTGTGAACCAGATGAAATGGGTATAGGACCAGTATTCGCAGTTCCTAAGCTACTAAAACAGCATGGCCTAACAGTAGACGATATTGGTCTTTGGGAGCTAAACGAAGCTTTCGCGGTTCAGGTTATCTATTGCCGAGACAAGCTAGGCATTGATAACGATAAATTAAACGTTAACGGCGGCGCTATCTCCGTTGGGCATCCCTACGGAATGAGTGGCTCTCGTATGATTGGTCATGCCCTAATTGAAGGCAAGCGACGTGGTGTAAAGTATGTGGTTATCACCATGTGTGTTGGCGGAGGCATGGGAGCGGCTGGTCTGTTCGAAGTTCTTTAACCCCCGAGGCTTTCCGGAATTGGGTTTTATCCTATTGCCGGGAAGCCAAGATTTAAATCAATAGGAAGTCTTTTATGTCAAAAAAGTTGACTTTGTACGGCGCGGAGTTTTCTCTTTACTCGGGTAAGGCGCGCTCTTACTTGCGAAAAAAGGGTATCGACTTTGACGAAATCACTTCCACACTAAAAGTTTACAAAGACTTTATCGTTCCAAGAACTGGGGTTAGGTATATCCCGGTTGTACAAACGGCGGACGATGTTGTCATTCAGGATACCACTGAGATTATCGATCACCTTGAAGCTGAGTATCCAAAAGGTAGCGTTTACCCCGATACACCAAAGCAAAAATTGGCTTCGTTATTGATCGAAACCTACGCCGACGAATGGCTGGTTATTCCAGCCATGCACTATCGTTGGAACTACCCAGCGATAAATGAGAGGTTCATCTACGGTGAGTTTGGATCTATGGTTTTTCCGAATGCGTTGGGGTTCATCCAACGTTTTGTAGGCAAAAAGGTAGGGGACAAGTTTCGTGGGTTTGTTCCAAAGTTAGGTATTCGAGAGCAGAATATCCCTGCGATAGAGTCTTCTTATGTGCAACTTCTGAGTGATTTGAATACGCACTTTGAGAAATATGATTTTCTGCTGGGAGACAAACCCAGCATCGGAGATTTCGGACTGATCGGCCCTTTTTATGCTCATCTGTATCGAGATCCAGCTCCGGGCAAATTAATGCGTAAGAAAGCTCCTGCAGTGTGCCAATGGGTTCGCAGGATGAATGACCAACAGCCATATTTGCTCGAGCGCTCTTGGTTACCAAATGATGAAGTCCCTGAAACCTTGTTCCCCGTTTTGAAAAGGATGGCTCAAGAACACTTACCGGTGATTCAAGAGACGGATCGGCTTCTTGGTGAGTGGAGGGAAAATAATCCTGAGGCTCAAGAAGTGGCAAGAATTATTGGCGAGCACACGTTCTCTATCGATGGTGTTGAAGCGCAGCGAGTCGCGTTACCGTATTGCTTATGGATGTTTCAGAGACCCGTTGATTTCTTTAAGAGTTTAGATCAGAGCGAAGACGTCCTAACCTTTTTGAAAACGATCGGTTTTGGACAAGCTCTCAAAGCTGGGGTTCGCAATCGAGTTATGCGAGTCGAGAACAAATTGTGTCTTGAATCACAGGAGTAGGTCGCTTAGTTCATTCTCAAAGGGTTCCACCTTCCATCGCTTGGAATTGCAAAACATACCGCGCAATGTCTGAGGGAATCGACTTTTTCCTGTTGCCCGATTAGTGCCCACGTGGGCGTGGTAAGCCAAAGCGCTTAGAAAAATAAACACCAATGTCGCGTGCATTATTGATAAAGGTTCGCCCATTATTTACTTGAATGCCGCAGCCACCAAATACAGGACTTGAATCTTCTAGCATTAGTGTAGGGCAGTTCTGATTCTCCTCACCAATTAACTCCACGATCCTTCGTCTCGGCTTTTCGATGGGTAGATAGACTATCTCAAAGGCTTCTTTGATGAAGGGATAATAAGAGATCAAGCCCCAAACCTCGGCGCACTCTGGGCAATACTCTTGACGTGACTCACTTTCGAAGCCAGGTGCCAATAAAAACAGTTTGTCGCTCATGGTTTCCCCTGAAACTTATTATTCTTATGCGGCTATTTTAAGCTCAAATTAACGATCGATGGACAGTAAGTGTCAAAAAACGTGAAACTTTGTGTCCCTGTCGAACTTCTGTCTAATAACTGCGCGTTCAGTCATATCGTGTAACCATATTTGACAGTTAATATGTGAAGTACATCATAAACTTTGCCTCAGTTTGGAGAAGCTCCAGCAAGGAAGTGTTCGGAAGACGGAGCTAATGTCTTGGAGGCACTTGCTATGCTCACAAAGTTTTCGAAGTTTATATTTATCGGCTTAATAGCCCTGGCTTTTTGTGCTGTAAATCCAGCTATTTCTCAGATTTCGGGCAGTAGTTGTCTAGCCGCCAATGGCGGTAGCTCTTGCACGGCTGGTGATATTTCTCTTTCGACAGTGACGATTACTAAAGTGTTGGATGGCTGCACAGACCCAACGGATACGGCATTAGTTGACTTAGAAGGCGACGTGGTTTCCGCATCATCGCAACGTTACGATGTTGGGCTTTGGATCAATGAGGATGGAACCTCTGCTTTGACGGGGGGGCAGTGCTTCCGAGATTGGCTGCCTGGTGCAGACGGTTTTCCAGAGCTGGATGGTGACGCCTGTGGCACGGTAGTAAAAAGTACCTCCGAGTTGCGCGCTATGAGCTCAGTAACCATTGCATGCGCTGACTTAGATGGGGATACTTTTGCGGAGGTTTCAACTTGCGTGAGTTGGAAGAACTCAGGGAAAAGTAACGACTGTTCAGATATTTCCGGTGCTGCTCCAGGAACAGGTTCCAAATGTCAGTGTAATATTACCCAAATTGACGCAATTTCGATTCCCAATTTATCTTTAACCAAGTCGTGCACACCCGATGACATTGTCCCGGGCGGCACTCTAAGCTGTACCATTGAAATCTCAAACGCCTCTGGTGCAGGCTTAGCCACTGGATTGCATTTTGAGGATGATTACCCACAAACATATGGCTCTATCGATAACTTGGTTATCAGCTCAGGAAGTGCTACTGATGATGGCGACATTCTTGATATCCAAACTGGCGACATAGCAGCCGGTACAACGATTACGGTAACTTATGATTTTTTGGTTAATGACTCGGGATCATTGCCAAATGGAGATGCCGCTGACTCTTTTACCAACACGGTTGATGCCTACTATACCAATGTAGACGGCGTATCCATTAAGCAAGGACTTTCCGCCAGCGACACAACGACAGTGCCGATTACGCTTGGTTTTTTCTCATCAAGATTAGTCAGATCTGCGATTGGCAGCGGACTCCATCTTGAATGGCAGACTGAGTCTGAGACAGCTAATATGGGGTTCAATATATTGGCCATCGAGCCAAATAGTGGTTCAAAATTTCAACTTAATGAGAGCTTGGTACCGTCTAAAGTGATTAACAGTCTCTCTGCAACCGACTATCAACTATCGTTAGATGCTCCTTTCGATGGAGCGCTCATAATCATTCAAGATGTTGACGTCTACGGAAACACAGAAGACCATGGCCCATTCATGATAGGAGAGTCGGTCGGAAAGCGTGCCGTAGCCAATAAGATAGATTGGAAGCGCGTAGCCGATGACAGTCTTTACGAGCGAGGTGGACGGGTTCTTAAAAATAAAGGTAAAAAGAACCAAGCGAGCCATAAATCGGTCAATGAAGAGGCCCCTATCTCAACTCTGATTGAGGTAGAAAAAAGCGGAGTTCAGCGAGTTTATGTTTCAAGTTTATATGCACATGGCGTGACTGAAAAAGATCTAGAGACAAATAAGCTTTTTGTCTCTCATAACGCACAAGAGATTCCGTACTGGGTAGACGAAGACGATAAGGGATTGTTCATCGAATTCGTTGGAGAGAATGGAACAACTCGATATTCGGCGTCAAAGTATTACACCTTAAGTTTAGGCAAGAAGAGTCATAAATATTCTGAGGTTCGATCCTTCTCTAGAAAAGCAGGATATCCAACATTCAGGAAGACCGTTCGAGCCGGCGATGATAATGCTTACAGTCAATTTTTGGCAGGAGACGATCCATGGTATGACACCATGCTGTTCGCCATTTCAAAGTCATCGTCAAAAGAGTACCGTCTGCACACGCCGAGGCGGGTTGATATCGACCATTGGCCTCAATTGAGCATAGAGTTAGCGGGTCAAGTCGACTTTCCAGGCACCGTGGATCATCATGTGCTGGTCGAAGTAAATGGCGTAGAAGTTATTAATGAACGATTTGATGGTATTGCCACAAAATCATTTACTTCCGATTTTCTGACAGAGGTTCTGGTTGAGGGTGGAGACAATGTAGTCACTGTGTCTGTAACGGCTGACACTCCAGTTGGAATCGACATTGTCGTTATCAAAGACGTAGCGATTACTTATACCGCTGCGATTGAAGGTGAAACTCGAGCAAAAATTCGTGGGCTCTCAGATAGCTTTGTCTCTCATGAACCGCTAAGGGTGTACAGGGAGAATGAGCAGGGGAATTGGGCCCGCATTTTGCCAAACGACGTGCCAGAGGGGTTCGTATTTGATTCGAATAAGCTAAGTCTCGAGTCGACAACACACATTGCTAGTGAGTTGTCGATTGTGTATCCAATTGTGGTTAGTGACTCTTCCGCCAAAAAAACCTTTAGTACTGCGAGTCATATCGTTCTGGCGCATCCGGATTTCATTACACCAGAGTTGATCAACTACCTTGAGGACCGTAAACAGTTTGTGGAAGGTAACTATGAAGTTATCAGTGTCTTTGATGTATATGCCGCTCATTCAAACCATGAAGTCAGTGCTTATGCGATCAAAAGCTTCGTACAAGAGAGCGCACTGCACGGAAGGCTCGAAAGTGTATTGCTAGTAGGAGCCGACTCATATGACTACAAGAACAATCTCAGTCAAGACACCCTAAGTTTTGTGCCCACGCTGTATGTCCGGACCTCTGAAGTTGTGGGGCAAGCTCCGACAGATGCGCTAATTACCGATATCAACTCCGACAATGTGTCAGACTTTCCGATTGGGCGCCTGATGGTCAGAACTAAGGATCAGCTTAACAATGCTCTCATTAAGCTCGGTCTATTTTGGAACTCAAGAGATAATCGGTCAGCCCTCCTTGTAGGAGACAAATCAGATCAAGCTAATTCTATTGAGTTTCATCGGTTTATCGATGATTACTCTGCCTCATTAAGCTCGAAAGGTTGGCTGACCGAGAGCGTAAACTTGGATGGTCGCGATGCACAGACTGCGTTCCACGCGAGGGATAGTATTAAGAGGATCATAGAAGACGGAATTGATGCGGAGAATTCGGTTAGCCTAGTTCTGTATGCAGGTCACTCGAGCATGTCTTGGTGGAGCCAGTCCAGACTGTTCGGACTTGATGACGCGAGAAATTTGCAAAACTCTGACGCGCCATTTATCTCACTTCAATGGGGGTGTTGGAATAGTTATTTCGTAAACCCAGATCAAAATACGGTGGCCCATGCTTTACTGACCTCAGATATCGGTGGCGCGGCGGCGGTTATTGGTGCTTCCACTCTTTTGCATGTCGAAGATCAGAACGGGTATGCAAGACTGCTACATTCCTTACTAGGCAGGGACGATTTAAGCATTGGTGAAGCGGTAGTCGAGGCCAAGAAACTCTACTCAAGAGAGTCAGCCAATGCAATGAATATTCTGGCGGGGATAAATATTCTGGGCGACCCTACCTTAACGTTTTAAGTCGTTAACTCACTCTGTAAAATATCGGCGTGTTTGTTCGTCAGCTGGGTAGAAAGTTTCTATTCTCAATTCGTCAGCCGTGATGTCCTGGGCCGTACCGAAGGTTGAGATAACAGAGCAGAGTTTTAGTTTGAATTCACCTAAATCTATTTCCAGTGGCAGCACTGGAAATAGATCATGCTCAATAAGATCATCCTCTATTGGACCAGCCACTTTGAGTAGCAGCTGAAGTTTCTCAATTAGTCTGGGGTCTCCGGATTCAAGAGCTTCACGTTTCAATCGTCGCAGAAAGGGCGCAGCTATGTCGTCCCAATTCGAAATAAAACGACGCAATCCATTTGGGTGTACGCTTAATAGCGCGATATTGAACTCGCCATTGTCTCCCACATCACGCCAGACCTGTTCAGGATCACCCAATAGCTCAAACAGTACCCCTGCCGCTTGGTTTTTCATCTTAATATTCCAGTGTCTGTCTAAAACGAACGCTGGATAGGGCTCATGGTGTTCTAGCATTTCTGTGAGTATGTTGCTGACCGGCCGCATTTCGGGTTCCTCTAGTCTTCGTTCGGTATATAGACTGGCAAAACCTGCAGAATTGAGAATGGCGTTCCTGTCCCTAAAAGGCACGTCTAAAGCCTCAGCCAGCTTCACCACCATGTCTCTGCTCGGTTTACTTCGGCCTGTCTCTAGCCAACTTACGTGGCGCTGAGATACTTCTGCAGCTAATGCCAAGTCAAGTTGCGACATCTTGCGCTGTTTTCGCCAGCCTTTTAATGAAGTTTGAAATCGGCTGCTCTCATTATGTTGCAGTGCACTCATCGTTATCCTCTCTCTGAAGGTCGAGTAAATCGTTTTCGAATCCATTTCTCAATTACCCCAGAGGTAATTGATTTAATGACGTTAAAAACTGACACTGGTTTTGTCAACAAACCTTGGAGATAAACTATGTCCCGAAAAACCTTAGCCATCGCAATACTAATTCCCTTCACGATATTGAGCTTCTACGCCGTGATGCAGGTGGGCTACTATGGAATTTTTGAATACCACCTTCACAGTCCCGCTGGTTGGCAAGTATTTACCGACTTGGTAATCGCGTGCGTGTTACTGCTGTTCTGGATAGTCCCTGACGCAAAATCTAAAGGTAGAAATCCTTGGCCATTTGTTGTGATTACCTTGTTTTTGGGCAGCTTTGGTCCGCTGTTGTATTGGGCATTGGCACCCTCTGAAAAGTCGTGAAACTGTTCCTGAATTTGGCACTGCTAATCACTGGCGTCATTCATTTGATTCCAGTGATCGGAGTGTTCGGCACCGAGAGGTTGCAAACTCTCTATGGGATAGATCGAGTGTCTGATGATCTTGAACTACTGCTAAGGCATCGCGCGGTTTTGTTCGGTATTATTGGATGCCTATTGTTGTACTCTATTTCTGAACCCAAGCTGCAATTGATAGCCGTACTGGTTGGGTTGACGAGTATGCTCTCGTTTATCGGTCTGGCTCAGTTGAGTGATGGTGTAGGATTGGAACTAAAAAAGGTCGTTCGAATTGATTGGATATGCTCAATGCTATTGTTTGTGGCAATTTTGGTGCAGCAATTTTTCCAGAGTGATTAATAGGCTGGATTAGCGGGGTTCCAGTTCCTCATCTTTTGGAGCAAGCCCAAGTGAGACAGATCCTGGAGAATAGTTGATACAGCCGCTGGCGCTCATCATGCTCGAGATTAGCGTAACCCCTTTCTTTTTGGCCGTTGATTGAAGTGCTTGGAATGAAGACATCGCTTGAAGTTCGGTAAGCATGCCGGCGTAAGCAACGTGGATGATCGGAATATAGAGGCCCGAGTGGATCGCCTCCTCGGCGTAGGCAAACAACTTAGCAATCGCCTTGTCATATCTGATTTTCAAGACCGCGGGCTTTAGAACATCGTCGGCTACTTTAATGATAGGAGAAAACCCTTGCAATTGACCGGAAACGGCCGTGGCTAAGGAAATGGTTTTAAAGCCCAAAAAACTCATCCTATTTCTTGCATAGAGGATGTCTTTAACCACAGAGTAGGTTCGAATTTTCTTCTTAAAAACTTCGGATTTGTTGACTGCATCATCAATATTTGCGCCGCGCGACAGTAATGAGTCTGTATACAATGCGAGTATCGTTTGACCCGAACTCGAAGCGCCACTGCTGCTAACAATCATTCTGAAAGGCCGATCAATTTTCGCCATGGTTCTGATTGTTTTAGCCTCGGCTGGCATCATCTGGGCACAGTATTCGAACGATCTATGCACCACACTGAGAACGGCGGACGTGGTCTGGCATATCGCCACATCGTAATTGGTAACCACATCATTGAGTAGCTCTACCAACAGTTGTTCCGCGGTGGGGCTGAAGGCGTCAATTTTGGACTCCGAAGTTAATTTCCGTTTTAGATAAAAGTCTTTCAGTGTGGATGTTGTTATCGGATCTTTGAATTCCGAGTCCCCAACGCGAATATTCAGCGGAAGCACCTTGATGTTGGTCCTGTTTTTCAGGACATGTTCTGGCATGTTTGCCATTGAGTCGATAATTAGGACGTGTCTCATCGGTGGTAGGGCTCCTTAAGGCTGGGGCTTGATGAAAAACTTTAAGTTGAGAACCAGTAAATATTGAGTCAGGAGTCCTCTTCTGACTAAGTTATCACAGTACCTTAACCGATTGATAGTAGTTGCGTTCTATCCAGCGCTCAACGTGTGCTTTATTGGACTCATGTAGACAAAACGCTAAGATGAAACTCAATGAAAGTTGTGTTTTGGCCTAGGTAGAAAGGGTCTTATTCAGGTTCTGCCGTTTGATTCTTAGGAGCGATGCCCAATGAGAAAGAGCCGGGTGAATAGTTGATGCAGCCGCATAGACTCATCATTCCTACGACCAGCTTTACATTGTATGACTTGGCGGTTTTCCTTAGCGCTTTAAACTCATCAATTTGTGTAAGATCATCCAAATCTCCTGCATAGGCAACATTAATAATTGGCAGATACAAACCTTCAATAATTCTTGATCGAGCATATTCACAAACACGTGCCACGGCTTTTTCGTAGCCCGGCTTTAGGACGATCGGCTCCATCACATCGCGTGTAAATCGGACTATTGGAGAGACTCCGATTAGCTGACCTACCATGGCTGAAGGCAACGATATGGAATCGATACCGAGTCGTTTTGCTCGATTTCTTGTGTAAAGAACATCTTTGACTACGGAGTAAGTTTTTACGGCTTTTTTAAACTTTTCGACGTGCTCGCGATAGGAATGAAAGTCCTCACCTCGTGAGAGTACGGCATCAGCGTACAAAGCTAACAAGCCCTGCCCCGCATTTGAGGTAGCGCTGTTAACGTAGGACATATAGAAAGGATGTTGAATACCCAATTGATCGCGCTTAGCTCGGGCATCCTTATTTAAATGTGCAGCGCAATCCTCGAAAGCGCTGTAGATCGGACTGTTCTTTGCGGAGGTGGTTTGACAAATCGCATAGTCAAATTCTGGAACCACTTCATCAAGAATGAAATCATGAATCTCGCGTTCCACCGGGGGGATTGTGTCAATTTTCGAATTGGTACTAATAATGCCACTCTGATAGATGCGCCCAAGCTCTTCGGCAACATAGGTATCCGCCTGGGGAGTGTCGTCAATGGTGATGGTGACCGGCAAAATTTTAATTGGTCTTTGTTCTATGACATATTCTGGCAGCGTGGCAACTGAGTCGATGACGATTGCGTACTTCATAAATAAAGTCCTCCCTTTATTCCCCAACTTATTATTTTTAGATTCATCCGACTAGATCCGTCTCTTTCCAACGAGCTCCTTAGCTAGCAAGGATATCGTGAAGCATACCGCATGACAATTGTCGACTATGTGACGGAGCACTCAGCCTTGGCGTAACCGAATTTGTAGCTTGATGTCTAGTGTCGACCGTGGCACTCTGACTGTAACAAAAATAAAAATATGGCTATTGGGGAGACTAAATGGAATCGTCCTTTTTACTCAATGTTGGTTTGCCTGTGGTTCTGGCAGTCATCATGTTTGGCATGGGTTTGAGCCTAGAAAAAAGAGACTTTACTCGTCTTGCGAAAATGCCATTGCCAGTGATTGCTGGCTTAAGTGGCCAAATTATTGTCTTGCCATTGATTGCCTATCTGGTGGTCATCGCGTTCGATCTCAGTCCGGCTTTGGCTGTGGGAATGATGATTCTCTCGGCTTGCCCGGGTGGAACGATGTCGAATGTCATTTCACAAATTTGCAGAGCCAATCTTGCTTTGTCTGTCACTTTGACGGCAATAACCACGGTGATTTGCGTATTTACTACGCCGTTAATTATTGGCTGGTCGATTGCAAAGTTTGATGGCGAGACCGCGCGTGAGTTTTCACTTGCCAGTACCACGATTGGTTTGATTGTGATCACACTTATTCCGGTTCTAATCGGAATTGTGACTCGCTCGTTTGCCACTGCCTGGGCGATTAAATACGAAGAGTACTTCAGACGGTTTTCAGGTGTCTTTATGTTGGTGATGATTGTCTTTGTGCTAAAGGAGAACTGGACTCTATTTGTGGAGTCATTCGAGAAGGTCGCACTGGCTACTATGGCGCTGAACATTGGGGCTATTTGCACCGGTTTGCTATTAGGATTATTGCTTGGCTTAAGTCGGCGTGATGGAGTTACTTTGAGTATCGAGGTAGGCATTCAAAATGCTACGGTTGCCATCACTATCGCTGCAACATTTTTACAGCAGGAGGCGTATGCTGTCACGGCGGGTGTTTACGGAATCACGATGTACTTAGGCGCTTTGATTCCCGTGCTGTTAATGAGAAAAGAGAATAAATTATTGGAGGAATAGGTTAATGAATCAGTCTGAAATTGATGTAAGAACTCAGCTTGCTGCGTGTTATCGAATTTTTGATTACATGGGCTGGAGTGAGCTGATTTACAATCACATCACGGTTAAAGCTCCAGAAGAAGACGGCCACTTTCTGATTAATCCCTACGGGCTTCATTATAAAGAAGTAACGGCGTCTAATTTGGTTAAAGTGGATATCGAAGGTAACGTTGTAGAGGATACTGATTACGCGGTAAACCCTGCCGGAATGCTGATTCATAGCGCGATTCACGCCACTCGAGAAGATGCACATTGTATTGGTCATATTCATTCCACCGCTGGAATGACAGTCGCCTGTCAGCAAGATGGTCTAAGAATCGATAACTTTTACTCAGTATTGCTTTACAACAAAGTCGCTTATCATGACTTTCAAGGAATCACCGTGATGCCAGGAGAAAAAGATCAGCTTATCGCCAGCATTGCTAATAAGAACTTTCTCATATTGAAAAGCCATGGTCTTCTCACCTGCGGCACTACTATCCCAGATATGTTTATGAACATGGCGTTACTGCAGCGCGCCTGTGAGATTCAAGTGTCGGTCGATCAAACCGGCAAAGCAGTGATCCCCGTCGATGAGTCCATTGGTCAAATGACTGAGAAGTTACTTGAAATGCAGATGTCGAATAATCAAGTGCCAAATGGAGTTCTAGAATTCAATGCGTTGCAGCGCTTGGTGGATCGAGAGGACGATTCTTACCGAGATCTTTAATTGCTGACTGGATTTGTTTCTGCGATGCAGATTCAAAAATGATATTCTCTGAGACATAGCGTGTAGTTACATTTCATCAACACGCCGGCACACCAATATGGGTAACTACGTTAGGGTAAGGTGTGCCGACTCCACGAGAGGATTTTTCTATGTCAGTGTACGATTACAAAGCGAAGTTCCGTACCAACAAATACTTAAGTATGGGCGCCTTCGAAGGTAAGGTTTTGTTGATTGTAAACACCGCAAGTAAGTGTGGTTTTACACCTCAGTTTGCCGGTCTAGAGCAACTTAATAAAGACTATAAAGAGCAGGGGCTCCAGGTCTTGGGATTTCCTTGCAACCAGTTTGCTAATCAAGATCCTGCCGACAACGACACCATTAAGCAATTTTGTCAGACCAACTATGGCGTGAGCTTTCCAGTCTTCGCCCGAATTATGGTGAATGGTAAGAATGCGCATCCGTTGTTCACGCATTTAAAATCCAAAGCTCGTGGCTTTCTCTGGAGCAAACGCATCAAATGGAACTTCACAAAATTCTTGGTTGATCATGAGGGTAATGTGGTGAAACGCTACGCGCCCGCAACCAAACCCGAGAAGTTGCGTGATGACATTGAAGCGTTGCTCTCTAAAGTCTAAGAACACACACGAAAATTATCCATGAACACATATTCTGTTGCTGATTTATTCGGAGGCGCGGTAGCGGTTGAATCCGAAATTACGATCAAAGGTTGGGTTCGCTCTAGGCGAACATCTAAGGCCGGCATATCTTTCGTAGCCATACACGATGGCTCTTGCTTCGACGCTATTCAGGTTGTAGTGCCTGATTCGCTCACCAATTACGAGTCTGAGGTTTTGCACATAGGAACCGGTTGCGCAGTGGAAGCAACTGGTAAGTTGGTTGAATCCCAAGGGCAAGGCCAAGCGGTGGAAATACAAGCTACGCAGGTAAAGGTAGTGGGTTGGGTAGAAGAGCCAGAAACCTATCCAATGGCCAAGAAACGCCACACATTTGAGTATTTACGAACACAGGCGCATTTGCGTCCTCGTACTAACGCTATCGGGGCGATAACCCGTGTTAGAAATACTCTGGCCAACTCCATCCACAATTACTTCTATAACAATGGCTTTCAGTGGGTTAACACACCCTTGATTACCAACAGTGACTGTGAGGGTGCTGGAGAGTTATTCAGAGTATCAACACTGGACATGATGAATTTGCCGCTAACCGACAAGGGCGAAGTTGATTTCAGTCAAGACTTTTTCGGTGGTGAGAGTTTTCTGACGGTATCTGGGCAACTCAACGTTGAGTCCTATTGCATGGCGATGTCAAAGGTATACACATTTGGTCCTACATTTAGAGCTGAAAACTCCAATACCAGCCGGCATCTTGCTGAATTTTGGATGGTGGAGCCAGAAATAGCATTCGCCGATCTGAATGATAATGCCTTGTTGGCCGAGGATTTTCTAAAGCACTGTATTAAAGAGCTTTTAGACCAACGCGCGGATGATATGGATTTCTTTCAGCTTCGCGTTGATAAGACGGTCATGGAGCGCCTGAATACGGTTCTTGATTCCAAATTTGTACACATGGATTACACTGATGCCATCGATATTTTGCAAAAGAGTGGCAAAGACTTTGAGTTCCCAGTGGAGTGGGGCATCGACCTAGCATCTGAGCATGAGCGTTTTCTTTCTGAAGAGCACATTAAAGGGCCAGTAGTGTTGAAAAACTACCCGAAAGAAATCAAAGCGTTTTATATGCGATTGAACGATGATGAGAAGACGGTAGCCGCCATGGACGTTTTAGTTCCTGGTATTGGCGAATTGATCGGGGGCAGTCAGCGCGAAGAACGACTCGAAGTCTTGGATACGCGATTTCCGGATCAAGAGACTGCTGAGCATCTTTGGTGGTACAGAGATCTGCGTAAATATGGCACGGTACCACATGCCGGTTTCGGGCTGGGGTTTGAGCGACTGATCAACTACGTAACTGGCATGGAAAATATCCGAGACGCAATTCCTTTTCCTAGAACTCCAGGATCCGCTGAGTTTTAATTTGGCGTCTAATAACCAAATAAGCCAGTCATTGCCGAAAGAAAATTGCTTTCGGCAATGGCAGGTTTCTCATCTAATTAGATCTTACTCAAAAAGTAAGCATTCTGAAGTTGTCCTTCCGAACTGAAAGTGCAGGAGACCGCGCCAATTCGTTTTCCCGCTTTAGTAGATACGGCCATTTTATACTCCGTCAACTTACTTGAATGGTTATGATCCAAAATCTTTGAATCATTGGTTTCATTGTCCACGACAATGGATTTTGGAAAAACTTGATGTTGACTCAATGCGGTGGCGGCGCACTCTTTGAAGTCTTCTTCGACGCTGGCGCTGACTGTTCCGCTGATAAAAACAAAGGATGTGGTAAAGGCAATTGATTTGAAATTCATAGTAATTCTCCGTTCAAAGTTAAATCAAAAAATTACTAACTCTTTCACTCTACTTCGTTGCATGTGCTTCGGGTTAGCCATTATTACGCTACGCCTGTGTGAGTAAGCACACCAGTGATAAATGTTTATGTGAATAATGATTTTCAGTTATACGATAGCCCAAACAAGGCCCTATACGGCGGATATCCCTGATTTAAGGAGGTTGGCATACTTCATGCTACCGAAAACGTATACGAGGTCCATGTTTCACAGCTGAAACTTACAGAATCCGGTTTTTTACATCATTCCCACTAAATTAGTGGACAAAGTGACTGGTTTTGGGGTTCTTGAAGACTTAAGACAACGAAGCGCTTGCGTAGATTGCACCAATGGGGTGCGTATAGGTTTTGCTATAGCCTGAAAATAATATTAGCTGGATGGCGTGGGAGCTGTTCAATCGAGTGAAGAAGCTCATGTGCAGACACAGTAAAGGTGTGTCTGCACATGAGCTTTTTTTGTGGCTGTAATAAGCGATGAATATTGGAAATACGCGATAACTAAATGAATTACATGGCGGCACAAAATCAGGTCCAGCGAGACTCTAATGACAGACCCATCCAAGTGGTCATTATTGGTGGTGGACCTGTCGGCATGCGTTTGGCGAATGATCTCGCCGAAGTAGGCGGAAAGTATTCAGTGACTGTTTTCTCAGATGAGCGAGCTTCTCCTTACAATAGAGCTCGATTGTCACAATTGTTAGCGGGACAAATCGAACGACAGGGTCTGGACATCGCTTTGGTTGAAACCAGTTTCTGTCGCTTAATTCATCGTGCGATTGTGAGTGTTGATCCAGTAGAACGTAACATTATCGATTCGGCCGGAGTGCAGCATCAGTATGATGAGCTCGTCTTTGCAGCCGGTGCCAGAGCCTTTGTACCATCGATACCCGGGGTTAGTCTGTCAGGAGTATTCCAGTTTCGGAGTTTGCGTAATACTGAGAATTTGTTGGCCCGGAAAGTTCGAACTCGACATGTGGTGGTAGTAGGAGGTGGCTTACTGGGAGTGGAAACCGCCGTAGCAATGAATCGATTTCAGAGTCGGGTAAGCCTTGTACATCAAAGCGATCGACTTCTGAACAGACAGATAGACCAAGAGGCCTCGACAAGATTAGAGCAAACGCTTGAATCGCAGGGAATCTCGGTCTTCCTTGGAAAAGGCGTGCGAGCCCTCGAAGGGAAGGATGACCGCGTGCAGAGCGTGCGCCTCCGAGACGGACTTCAAATTGAGTGTGACACGGTTATCCTTTGTTGTGGCAGTTCACCGAATATAGAGATTGCCCGGCAGGCTAACATCAGAGTCAACCGAGGCATTGTTGTTACCGACGACCTGCGAACTTCAGCCGCTAATGTGTATGCAATAGGGGAGTGTTGTGAGCATGCTGATCAAGTCTATGGATTGATATCTCCCGGATACGATCAAGCCAAAGTTTTGGCCAATAGGTTGCAAGGGGGCGATGCCGTCTATACAGGATCAATCCCACAGAGTTTATTAAAGGTTCTGGATTTTCCATTGCAAACCTTTGGCGAGCCGGTGGATTTTGTTCGTTCGCCGTATATCAGAGAAACGGTAGTCAAAGACGACAGTTCGTACCTTAAGGTGGTCACCAGTCAAGGTCGAATATTAGGAGCCATAGGAGTAGGCAGTAACGAGGAATTCGAGTCTCTTTATGATCTATACAAGCGCTCTCAAAAACTCCCTTGGATCCGTCGAGCTAGTCTACGGCTTTTTGGGCGAGCTTGGCCATTAAACGATCAGGATAACCCAGCCAATTGGTCTGAGAATCGAATGGTCTGTCAATGCCAGCAGGTGACGCTTCAATCAATTAACCAAGCTTTGGAAACTGGGGCTACGACATTGTCATGCCTGGGTAGTTCCACCTCGGCAGGCATCACTTGCGGTTCTTGCCAGCCCATACTGGCTCAGATTCTGTCTCAGTCTACGGGCAAGAAGACAGTCCTTGAGCCTGAGCCACTTTTTAAGAGCAGTTTGGCGGTGTCGATTGTTGCCGCTTTGCTTGCTGTTCTCATGTTGCTCATGCCTGGCCTACAGGTGGGAGATTCAATAACAGACCCTGCCTTGTTGGAGACGATTTGGAACGATAAGTTTTGGAAGCAAGTCACTGGATTTACGTTGCTGGGCGTCACCGCCGTGGGCCTGCTCGTATCTCTACGTAAACGCTTGCAATGGCTAAGCGTTGGTGGCTTTGCGTACTGGCGGTTTGCCCATGTGGGCTTGGGTGCGTTGTGTGCAGCGGTGCTGATTTTGCACACCGGCTTACATACTGGCGAGAACCTAAATCGATGGCTGGTATTGAATTTCATTACGGTTTTGATGCTGGGTGCACTAACCTCTTCTGTGATTGCTTTTTCACATCAATTTGTCGGTCGGCGTCAAAGGCTGGTGCGTAAAAGTTGGAATTGGCTACATATCATCGCCACCTGGCCTCTCCCCATGTTGTTAATCGCTCATATTATTACGGTGTACAAGTATTAGTCATGAGGTTTCCAGCATTAAAAATTTGGTTGGTCTTCAGTCTGATCATGCTGTCAGGCTTAGGCTACTTGCTATTTGCAGCGCCAAGCAAAGACAATTTGTTGATCGGTCAGGCCACCCATGGGCACCATCAAATCGAGCTGGCTTGTGAGGCATGTCATACCAGCTCATTTGGTGGTCCTGAAATCCTGCAGAACGCGTGCACCGGATGTCATCAACAAGAGTTGGACGCGGCGCATGACTCACATCCGCGGAAAAAGTTTACCGATCCCAGAAATGCCGAGTTAGCCGAGCGATTGGATGCCACCATGTGTGTGACGTGTCACGCAGAGCACCAGCTAGAACAAACTCGCGATATGGGTGTCACGGTCGCAGAAGATGTGTGTTTCCATTGCCATGAAGCTGTAGGCGAGCATCGGGAGAGTCACGAAGGACTCAGTTTTGATACCTGTGCGACATCAGGCTGCCATAACTTTCACGATAACCGCGCGCTGTATGAGAGCTTTCTAGTTAAAAATGCAGGGAAACCTTGGGTTGATTATGAGGCGGTATTACCGCTTGCAAACTCTGCTCGATTTCTATCGGCTAAGGGTAGTTCTGGTATGTATGAAAAAAACGATCACCATGACTATGCACAGATAAAGTCGGACTGGTCTGAAAGTAGCCACGCTGGCGCAGCGGTGACCTGCGTGGACTGTCATCAAGCAGCTGGAGAAGCGTGGGTAGAACAGCCTGGTGTTCAGGCTTGTGAATCTTGCCATGCTGATGAAATATACGGCTTTGTCAGCGGTAAACATGGGATGCGACTGGCACCCGTCATAAAGGAACAACTTGAGCCTATGTCACCTAAGCTCGCCCGATTGGATTTCAAGGACTCTGCACATGATCTCCAGTTGACATGCTCAAGCTGCCACGATCCGCACAAGCCGAATCTTCAAAAAGCCGCCGTCGAAAGCTGTCTTGGCTGCCATGCCGATCAACACTCCCTTGCTTATCAGACATCGCCGCACGCACGCCTTTGGCAAGCCGAATTGGATCAGGTTGCTCCAGAGAATACCGGCGTAACTTGTGCAAGCTGTCATATGCCAACCATAGAACATAAGCAGATTGTAGATAAAGAAACTCGGCTTAGAAAAGTCAGTATTGAACACAATCAAAGTGCCACGCTCAGACCTAACGAGAAGATGATTCGACCGGTTTGTATGCAGTGCCACAGTCTTGAATTTTCGATTGATGCACTCGCTGATGAGGCATTGATTTTAAATAACTTTAACGGCAAACCCTCCAAGCACGTAGAGTCCGTGGATTGGGCGCTGAAGAGGGAAACGAGGTAGGGAGCAATGACGTTCACAGACAACCTGAGCCATCGCAATCAAACCAGTATGAAACGGGTAACAACATGAAAAAGCAAATTTTAGTAGGAAGTCTAGTGAGCGCGTCTTTGGCAGTGCTTGTAGGATGCAGTCAACAGTCTGCGCCGGCCACTGAACCAGCCAAAGTCGGTATTGATCCCAAGATTTACACAGACTCTTTGTTCGCGGTTATGAAGGCAGACAGAACCAATTACACAAAGTTAGTCGTAAAGCGACTAGGGCCAGCGGGAGCCGACGTAATCAAACCCGACGAGCATTGGGAGGATCTTGATAACGGAACCCTGTTGCCAGCACAAATGTTTCGTGCAGGGGCTGAAGCCGTGGCAGAGATGACCGACGATTTCACTTACTCCTTGCAATCTCTGTGGCCGATCGGTAAGCAAAATGGCCCCAAAACGCCGATTGAAAAAGCGGGACTTGAATACATTGCCGCGAATCCTGGAGAAAATTACTACGGCGAAGAAGAGCTCGGCGGCGTGACTTACTACACCGCTGTGTATCCAGATGTTGCTGTGTCTGACGCTTGTACGATCTGTCACAACGAACATAAAGACTCACCTAAAAATGACTTTCAACTAGGCGAAGTAATGGGCGGTGTGGTCATTCGTGTTCCGCTTAACAAATAGGAAAACATCCAATGGCTAGAAAATACTCGATTGTTTTGCTCGTGGGTTTGCAATTTGGCTTAAGCGCTTGTGGTGAAAAGGTTGATCTAGTTCAAGCCGAAGCCATTGTCAAAGCCAACTGCAAGGTTTGTCATGCCCAAGGAATCAATGGTGCACCGATTATCGGAAACCAGAAAATGTGGGGCCCACGAATTGAGAAGGGCAAGGAAGCGCTTGTGCAGAATGCCATCCAAGGCGTGGGTCTTATGCCGCCAAAGGGTGGTAAAACTCAATTGAGCAAAGAGGAGATTAGTCTCGCAATTGAGTATTTTTTAGCCGAACTTAATCAATAATCTATAGAGGAATTACTATGTCTGTTTATGACGCAATTGGTGGGGCTGCGGCGGTTGATGCCGCAGTCGATATTTTTTATCGAAAGGTTCTTGTTGATGAAAGAATTAATGAGTTTTTCGATACGGTCGACATGGCCGATCAACACACGAAGCAGAAAGCATTTTTGACCATGGCCTTTGGCGGCCCTAATGAGTATACCGGTAAAGATATGCGCGAGGCACATGCGCATATGAATTTGCAAGAAGAACACTTTACGGCGGTCGCAGAGGCACTGGTGTCGACACTCGAGGAGTTGAGCGTGCCTCAAGAGCATATTGATTCGATTGTTGGTATTGCCGTCAGCGTTAAAGATGATGTGTTGAATGTATAGGGGCAAAACGATGCCTCTAATCAAAGTGAGGAGCAGCGAGGGTGAGGTTAGGCGAATCTCGCTCTCGCAGGGGGAAACGGTCTTAGCGGCCCTGTTAAAAGCCGGATACGATGTGCCGTACGGGTGTAAATCCGGTGTTTGTCACAGTTGTGTGCTCAAAAGTAGTTCTTCGGATATCCCTATGGAATCGCAAAAGGGCTTACGACCAGTAGAGAAAAGTCAGGGGTACTTTTTGAGTTGTCGCTGTCATCCGACTGCGACCTTGGAAATTAATTTAGGCGGCGAATTAGATCGATATCAAACTTCAATTCGCGGATTGGATCGCATAGCCGAAAATATATGGCGCTTGCGCTTGGAAAAATCGATCGCGTATCGACCGGGTCAATACATAACCTTGCGTCATTCCAGTGGACTTACTCGATCCTATTCGATTGCTAGCCACCCGGTAGAGGATGATTTTATTGAGTGTCATATACGGACCTATGCCGACGGTAAGTTTAGCTATCTGGTTGAGAATCAACTAGCAGCTGGAGATCCTCTAGAAATCCTGGGTCCTTATGGCAATTGTGTTTATGAAAAAACCGATAAACATCAAACTCTGTTTTTGGCGGGTTTAGGCACTGGACTTTCGCCGCTATATGGCATTGTTCGAGATGCATTCTCACAAGGGCATCTGGGGCGGGTAGTGGTGCTTATAGCCGCCGGTGAATCGACCAATCTCTACTATCAAGATGAGATGCGCCTGTTGCAAAGCCAATATCCTCAATTAGAGGTACATTATTCGGTTCAGCGAAATTCTGTAACCTCCAGTGCGATACTGCCGGTCAGCGATGTTTATCAAACCGCAGCGGAAATTCTCCCTGATCTCAAGGGTTGTCAGGTTTTTCTTTGTGGAAGTTCCAGCTTTGTACAGCGGCTAAGAAAAGAAAGCTTTCTGCGTGGCGCGAGTCTGAATGACATTCGCGTGGACGAGTTTTTAAGAGCAGCGGCTTAGGCAATTCCCAATGTGACGGATTGAGTTCCGAAAACGGCTAGTCTTATTCTCAGATTGTCATAGAATTGAACTATGGCAATTGTGCAAAACTCCAATTTGGTCCGTAACTATAGCCAAGCTAGACTCTCCAGAGATGCTCGGTTTGATGGCGTGTTTTTCACGGCAGTGAAAACCACTGGGATTTATTGTCGCTCCATATGTCCGGCTAATCCGCCGAAGGAAGATAATGTCGAGTACCATGATTCGGCCATCTCAGCGTCAAATTCTGGTTTCAGGCCTTGCTTGAGATGTCGACCAGAGACGGCGCCCTTTAGTAACTCTTGGATTGGCAATGAAACCACGCTTAAACGCGCTGTTAGACTGATCCATCAGGGGCACTTGAGTGAACATTCGGTAGAGGAACTATCCAGCCGCCTCGGAGTGAGCTCGCGGTATTTAAGGGCTCTGTTTAAAAAGTATTTGGGTGTATCGCCAGCTCGTTATGCGGTTCATCAAAAATGCCTATTGGCTAAAAAGCTTCTTCACGAGACAAGACTGCCAATAACAGAGATAGCTTATGCGTCGGGGTTTAATAGCGTTCGACGGTTCAATCAAGTTATTAAATCGAGCCTTGGACTAACACCCACGGCGATCAGAAAGCAACGTTTAGAGACACACGTCTCAAATGCAAACATCGTTTTACGCCTGAGTTATCGTCCGCCCTATGACTGGCCATTTGTTTTTGATTTTCTGGCTGATAGATTGATTGAGGGGATCGAATGGATACAGGATGGCGACTACGGCAGAACATTCCAGACAAACAAAGGAAACGTGGGCTATTTCCATATTTCACCAGAGCCAGAAAAACACCGGGTCAGAGTTGAACTTAGCATAGAGGATACCTCCGAGATCTATCCAATCGTTCAAAGAATACGAGATTGCTTTGATTTAGATGCGCCTATCAGCGATATCGAGAAACAGCTTATGACCGTTTTGCCAAAAAGTGCAGCGTTCCTCTCGGGACTGAGAATTCCCGGAATTTGGGATAGCTTCGAAGCTGGGGTGCGAGCGATACTTGGTCAGCAGGTAACAGTTACGCAGGCGCACAAACTGGTAGCCTTGCTCGTCGATAAGCTAGGTCATAGCTTAGAATTAGATTCTCAAAAAAAATCCCTCAAGCTGTTTCCAAAACCACAGGATATCTTACAAAGTGATTTGAGCTTTTTTAAAATGCCACAGGCGCGTAAGGACACACTGAAACGCCTTGCTAAGCATTTTATCGAAACTGACGAACCTGATGAGGTTTTAGCTTGGCAGGATATCAAAGGTATTGGACCGTGGACGGTCAATTACGTGCGTCTTCGAGCGAGCAAAGACCCGGATGTTTGGCTTACCGGCGACGCTGGCGTTAAAAATGCCCTTGCTTTGTTCGATGACTTCATCGACACCGATTCAGCGGCTCCGTGGAGAAGCTACTTGGTATTCCATCTATGGAACCAATTAATCAGTCAGTCTAAATAGCAGGAGACAATGATGGCCCACGCAACAGACTATTTATCAACACCGTTAGGCTTGCTCAAGATAACTGCATCGCAAAAGGGGGTTCGTTCCGTTGTGTTTGTGGAACAAGCTAGTGTTTCAGAACCGAACAAGTTAACAGACGCGGTCGCGGATCAGCTTACTCATTACTTCGAGGGTTCGTTAACACAATTTGATTTACCTTTGGAACCTCAGGGCACAACATTTCAACAACAGGTGTGGCAACAGCTCAATGCTATCGACTACGGCAAGGTTTGCTCCTACCGCGATATCGCAACCGCCATTAACAATCCAAAGTCTGTACGAGCCGTTGGCGCTGCTAATGGTAAAAACCCGATCAGTATCATAGTGCCTTGTCATCGAGTGATTGGTGCCAATGGAGCACTAACGGGTTATGCCGGTGGCTTAGAGCGTAAGGCTTGGTTACTGCGCCACGAAGGCGCTTTATTGGTGTAATCTGTTAGTGCTACTTAATAGAAATATCAGTCAGATTTAATAGATTGAAACTCTCAATAAAATCACTAGGAGGCTATCGGTAAGTCTCCAAAAAAGCCCAGCACTTTTGCCACCTTACCATCACGCTCTTCGACCACGTCGAAGCCTTGCACGATCATCGTTCCATCAGTATGGATCGCCCAATGGTAGCGATATAAGTTATGGTGCGTGTCAACTTTGCTGATGCGTGAGTACACAGCCCCCTTGAGCCTGGATTGTACTTCATGAACCATCTTTTCAAACTCATCGATCCCGTTAGTAGTGATGCTTGGGTCACAAAAATACACATCCTCAGTTAGTGCCGCATCCAGATGAGCGCGAATTGAGTCTGGGTCTTTCTCGTTCCATGCCGCGAGCATGCGATCAAATGATTCCGGATAGTTGTTCATGCTTATGTCTCCCTATTAGTTGAGCCTCGACGTTTTAATGCAATTGTCATGTAACACGCAGTAAACTCGTTATTTCAAGAATGAATGAGCCTTTATTCAGCCGATGAATGGGTGAAAGCTGGCTTTATGCTCCCATTCTAAGCATAATGCTGTTATTAAATCGAGCGCTCGTTCGATTTTTGCGAAAAGGAGACTCGATTGCCCCTACGGCAAACGCTTCCTGTACAGATTTAACAAACAAAGAGGCCCACTAGATGTTTAATGGTAGTGCTATCTCGGTAAAGATGCTCGACGGAGGCATCGCCGAATTGAATTTCGACTTGCAAGGCGAGTCGGTTAATAAGTTTAATACCCAAACCGTATTGGAGTTTGGTGAAGCTCTCGAGATGCTCGACAATGCGGATGATGTGAAAGGCCTTTTGGTCACGAGTAGCAAGCCTGTATTTATTGTGGGCGCAGACATCACTGAATTCGTTCCATTGTTTGGCAGCAACGGTGACATCGACGTAACGTCTCACTTAAGTAAAAACAACGACAACCTCAATAAAATTGAAGAGTTCGACTTCCCATCTGTTGTGGCGATTAATGGCTATGCCATGGGCGGTGGTTTAGAGCTCTGTCTAGCCTGTGACTACCGCGTAATGAGCTCGGTGGCTAAGGTTGGACTACCGGAAACCAAGCTAGGCATCATCCCAGGCTGGGGCGGCACAGTCAGACTACCACGAATAGCCGGTGCTGATACGGCGATTGATTGGATTGCATCTGGTAAGGAACAAAAGGCGGAAGTGGCTTTGAAAGCCGGCGTTGTGGATGGCGTGGTTGCGCCCGAAGATCTTCGTGATGCGGCGTTAAAAGTGCTGCAAGACGCAATCGACGGTAAGCTGGATTATGAAGAGCGCCGTGATCAGAAAGACGAGCCGCTGAAACTCAACGAAACTGAGTCAATGATGGTGTTTGAAACCTCAAAAGCCTTCGTTAAAGGCATGGCAGGTCCAAACTACCCAGCACCTGTAAAAGCGATTGAGGCAATGCAACGTGCGTCGCGCAAATATCGCGATGACGCTTTGGATATCGAAGCCGAAACTTTCGCAGAGTGTGCCGAAACACCAGTGGCTGAGAGCTTGGTAGGTATCTTCCTAGCCGATCAGCTCATCGGTAAGAAAGCCAAGGGTTGGGAAAAACAAGCTGATAAAAAAGTCGAGCGCGCCGCGGTTCTGGGCGCAGGGATTATGGGCGGTGGTATTGCCTATCAATCAGCCACTCGGGGTACGCCGATTAAGATGAAAGACATCAATCAAGACGGAATTGATCTTGGTATGTCTGAAGCTAACAAGTTGCTCTCTAAGGCGGTCAAGCGTAAGAAAATGACGGTTGAAAAGATGGGCGAGACACTTGCCCGAATTGATCCAACATTGTCTTATGACAATTTCGATAGCGTGGACATCGTCGTTGAAGCGGTGGTTGAAAATCCAAAGGTCAAACACGCTGTTCTGTCTGAGTTAGAAGATAAGGTAACTGAAGACACTATCATTGCCTCAAATACATCGACTATCTCGATTAGCTATTTAGCTGAAGCGCTAAAGCGTCCTGAAAACTTCTGTGGTATGCACTTCTTTAACCCTGTGCATCGCATGCCACTGGTTGAAGTCATTCGTGGAGAAAAATCTTCTGACACGGCGATCGCCAGAACGGTCGCCTATGCCAATTCATTGGGCAAAAAAGCCATTGTAGTGAAAGACTGCCCAGGCTTTTTAGTTAACAGAGTTTTGTTCCCTTATTTTGCAGGTTTCATGGACTTGTTGCGAGACGGCGCTGATTTCCAGCAGGTCGACAAAGTTATGGAAAAATTTGGTTGGCCAATGGGCCCAGCTTATCTGATGGACGTTGTTGGAATGGATACCGGTCACCATGGTCAGGCGGTCATGGCTGACGGTTTCCCAGATCGCATGCAAGGTTCTTATAAAACCGGTGGCGATGCCATGTATGAGGCAAACCGTTTAGGCCAAAAGAACGGTGTTGGCTTTTACAAGTATGAGCTGGATAAAAAGGGTAAGCCGAAGAAGCTTGTTGATGAGACAGCTTACGAGATATTGGCACCGATTACGGCTGAGCGTAGGGAGTTTGAACCAGAGGAAATCATTGCTCGCATGATGGTGCCCATGGCGACTGAACTAGCTCGCTGCTTAGAAGAAGGCATTGTGGAGTCGGCTGCGGAAGCGGATATGGCATTGGTTTACGGCGTAGGCTTCCCTCCATTCAGAGGAGGTATCTTCCGTTGGATTGATCAGATGGGAATTAGCAAGTTCGTAGAACTGAGTGATCAGGTCAAAGAACTTGGTCCATTGTACGATGCCACTGAAACGCAACGTCAGATGGCTGCCGATGGCGCTAAGTACTACACACTGTAACGAAACGAATTTAGAAAGGTAAGTATTATGAGTTTAAATCCTAGAGACGCTGTGATTGTTGATTTTGCCCGCACAGCAATGGGCCGTTCTAAAGGCGGTTGTTTTCGCTTCACTCGCGCTGATGAACTTGGCGCTGCGGTGATTCGTGGTTTGCTAGCTCGCAATGAAGAATTGGATGCCGATGAGGTTGATGATCTGATTTGGGGATGTGTTATGCAGCGTGATGAACAAGGTTTCAATCTAGCTCGCTTCACTGGAATTATGGCTGGTCTTCCAGAAACAATTCCGGCACAGACAGTAAACCGACTTTGTGGTTCTTCGATGTCAGCAATGCACACAGCAGCGGCTAACATCATGGCTGGCATTGGTGATGTGTATATCGTCGGTGGCGTTGAGCACATGGGTCACATCAATATGAATGAAGGTGTCGATCCTAACCCAGAGTTGGGTCTATTTGCTGCGAAAGCCGCTGGTAGCATGGGTATGACAGCAGAAATGTTGGCGATGATGCATGGCATAAAGCGCGAAGACATGGACAAATTTTCAGAGCGGTCTCATCGCCTAGCGGGCAAGGCGCGAGCCGAAGGTAAGTTCAATAACGAAATTATTCCAGTAATGGGGCACGACGAAAAAGGCGTTCCATTCATGGTCACTCAAGACGAAACCATTCGTGAGGACACCACGGTTGAAGGCTTGGCGCAACTGCGCCCTGTGTTTAATCCAAAGGGTGGAACGGTGACAGCAGGTTCGTCATCTCAGATTACTGATGGGGCATCTGGCATGATCATCATGTCGGCTGAACGAGCTCAGGACCTTGGGCTGACTCCGAAAGGCGTCATTCGTGCAACAACATTGGCGGGTGTAGATCCCTCCATCATGGGTTACGGTCCAGTTCCTTCTACAGAAAAAGCATTGGATCAACTCGATATGGACATTGACGATATCGACTATGTTGAACTAAACGAGGCGTTTGCTGCGCAGTCATTGCCGGTACTGAAAGATCTGGACCTGTTGGATGATATGGACGACAAAGTCAATGTTCATGGCGGTGCTATAGCGCTAGGGCACCCATTTGGATGTTCAGGCACGCGTATCTCTGGTTCGCTTCTCACCGTAATGGAAGATCGTGATCACCAATGGGGAATCTCCACCATGTGTATCGGTCTAGGTCAGGGCATCACCACCGTTATTGAACGAGTTTGATCTTGGTTGAAGATTGATGAGGTCACTGCTTGAACTGGTATTCATTAAGTTCAAGCAGTACCTGATTGTTTTCAAATGCGCTCTTTTCAGGCTAGTTAGATAAATTAAGTTGATCTTTGATTGCGGTTGCGATCACCTCATACCCAGCAGAATTGGGATGACCATCAGTCGCCGGGTATATAGCTGAGTTGCTTTTTGCGGCGCGAAGAGAGGGCAATAGATCAATATAACCAATGCCTCTTTGATTGAGAGCGTTAGTCAATGCTAAACGTAGCTTATCTAGCTCTTCAAAGCCATCAAGCACGGTTTTAGAACAGTTTGGCGAACAAGCACTTAAGATTTCCTCGCGGTAAACATTCTCTCTCAAAGGGATTAAAGCGATGTTCACCGCAATGCCGGTAAGGCTGGCGTCCCTGTACATTTCGTTGAGCACTGTAACAGTTATTTCCAGACCTTCTTGGATTCGTGGTGTGGATAAGTCGACGTGTTTAAATGATCTCCTCGGATGAACTAGGATATTTCCTGTTTTGGTTTGAACCAGAAATACATCATTATTGAACCCCATTTTTTCTTTGGTTCTGAAACCGTCAAAAGCGGCGCTTTGAGAGATTATTCTATAAATAATCGAATTCTGAGCGAGCCAACTTCGAATTTCATGAAATGATTTGGGGTTTGAAGTGTTAACTCTGAGTCTATCATTGGTGGCTCCAACCCCGGATCTGAACTTCTTCCAGTATTCTTTACTGTAGGTAAGGTTGTACGCGTCGGCTAAATCATTACCAATATACAGTCCTACTATGATACGTGTGGGCTTAAGTGACAAAGCCTTTCGCTCGTATAAATGACTGTAATGGACTGGGCCATACCCTCCGAGACTAAGGTTGTAAACTGTTTTTCCTAACATACGACTCAAGTGCGCTGGCCAAGAATTCTGTGATTTAGCCATTACACCGTAGGTCATTGAATCTCCGATAGCCACAATGGATGAAGCTGCTGGAACCGAATTGTTTCGAAATCCCCAATCATCATGGCCACCGCTACGACTCTCAATTTTGTGATTTAGAATATCGTCTTTTGTGAGTTTCGGTTCTAAGTAGTCAACCGGATTGAGTACTTGTCTCAGAACAAGTTCGCCAAACAGTACACACGTGATCAGAGAAACGATCATTAGTGTCAAGTTGGTGATAAAATTTTTCATTTACCCAAGCAGAATATTATCTGGTTTTAATAGCCCATCAAGCATATCATTGTCGCCTCTGCGAACCACATCGATCAAGATTATTTTAGAGGCACCCAGACAAGAGAGTTCACTATCAGCATTTTCGAATTTCTGAGTAGACATGTGGTAATTTTTAGTGAAAAGACGTAGTAATTCTGATCTAGTATGAAAACAGAGACACCAATAAATATGCTTGCCGACAGGACGTTTGGGTTGATATTCGCAGCGATTTTTTTGCTCATAGGGTTAGTCCCATTACTGTTCTCAGCGCAGTTGAACAGATGGGCTATCGTAGTTTCACTTGTTTTTGTGATTCCGTCGCTGATTTACCCCAAAATTCTGCGTCCACTGAATATCCTTTGGTTGAAGTTTGGAATGCTGATGCACCGCGTGATTAATCCAGTGTTAATGGGGCTTGTGTTTTTCATCACAGTGGTGCCGACTGGCTTACTTTTGAAGCTATTCGGTAAAGACCCCATGCGACGCAAATTTGAAGCTGATACGGATACCTATTGGATTGAAAGAGAAGACCCAATCAATCCGAAAGATACTTTTAACAATCAATTTTGAGATATTGATGTGGACCTAATCAAAGAACTTTGGAAATTCATGAAAGCTCGAAAGAAGTTCTGGCTTTTACCTATTATCGTTTTCAGTTTGCTCATTGGTGGATTGGTTGTTTTTGCTGAGGGCTCGGCGTTAGCTCCTTTCATTTACACGCTTTTTTGAGTATGTGGATATTAGGAATCTCTGCGTATTATCATGACAGTGCTGCGGTCATTCTAAATGGACAGGAAATTGTCGCAGCAGCACAGGAGGAGCGCTTTACGAGGGTTAAGCATGATTCGTCCTTTCCAGCGAAGGCAGTTGAGTACTGCTTATATGAAGCTGGAGTGACTGTTGATCAGCTGGACAGTATCGTATTTTTCGAAAAACCGTTTATCAAGTTTGAGAGGTTGCTAGAAACGTATGTCAGCTACGCTCCTAGAGGTTTTCTATCATTTAAGTCAGCCCTACCAGTTTGGGTAAAGGAAAAACTATTCCAGAAAAGAAACTTGGTGGATGAGCTAGCCAGTCTCTCCCTCGAAGACGTAGATTTGAAAGAAATCGAGTCAAAATTACAGTTCTCGGAGCATCACTTAAGCCACGCGGCCAGCGCTTTTTATCCCTCACCATTCGAGGAAGCAGCGATCTTGACCCTGGACGGAGTAGGGGAGTGGGTGACTACTTCTTTAGCTATCGGCAGGGGTGAAAAAGTCGACATTGTTAAAGAAATTCATTTCCCTCACTCACTGGGCCTACTCTATTCTGCTTTTACTTACTACACTGGGTTTAGGGTTAATTCGGGCGAGTACAAAGTTATGGGGCTTGCACCATATGGAGTGCCAAAGTACGCTGATCTCATTGAAGAGCACTTAATCGATATCAAACCTGATGGCTCCTATCGTTTGGATATGAGTTATTTTAACTACTGTACTGGTCTGACGATGACCAACACCAAGTTTGATAAGCTATTCGGTAGACCAGCGAGGAGACCTGATCAAGATCCTCTCGAGCAGTTTCATATGGATATCGCGGCATCTGTTCAACTGGTCACCGAAAAAGTAGTTCTTAAATTGGTTGAATCAATCTCGCAAGAAACGGGATTGCAAAATCTGTGTTTGGCGGGTGGAGTTGCTTTAAACTGCGTCGCAAATGGAAAGATTCAGAGATCTGGTCATTTTGAGAATGTGTGGATTCAACCTGCAGCTGGGGATGCAGGAGGTGCCTTGGGTGCCGCATTGGCCTCGGCCCACATGGTCCATGGTATTCCCAGAGTGTCCCGCAAAAACGATAATATGCGGGGTTCTTACCTTGGGTGTGAGTTTACGGATTCCGAGGCGGTGACTCAATTGGAGGAACTCGGGGCCGTGTACGAAGTTTTGGATCCATCGGACACTATTCTCAGAACCGCGAGCGCGCTAAACGATCAGAATGTTGTAGGCTGGTTTCAAGGTAGGATGGAGTTTGGTCCTAGGGCACTTGGAAATCGCTCTATCTTAGGTGACCCGAGATCTGAATCGATGCAAAAAACACTTAACTTGAAGATTAAGTATCGAGAATCTTTTCGTCCATTTGCACCTTCAGTAATTGCCGAGGAGGCTGAAGCTTGGTTTAGCCTAAAGGAGAGCAGCCCATACATGTTGCTGGTTGACACAGTGGCAGAGGAAAGGTGTCTGCCAATGAGCGAAGCACAAAAATCCTTGTTCGGTATTGAAAAGTTAAATGTTCCTCGCTCTCAAATACCGGCCGTGACTCATGTTGACTACACCGCACGAATCCAGACGGTACATACAGATACCAATCCTAGATACCATGATTTGATATCCGAATTCGGGAAGCTCTCGAATTGTCCCGTCCTTGTGAATACAAGTTTTAATGTTAGAGGTGAACCTATCGTATGTTCTCCAAGTGATGCATTTCAGTGTTTTATGGGGACAGAGATGGATGTGCTCGTGATAGGCAATGTGTTTTTGGAAAAGCGCAGGCAAAACCCTGATCTTGCTAAAGATTATAAAAATAAATTTGATCTGGACTAAGAGTATCCAGAAAAAATAGGATTTGCCGCTTGATCTAAAGTTAGCTTTAGATAATAGAATCGTTGTAGTTAATCAAATCAGAAAACATCAATGAATCTAAATCAAGTTACGATACCAGCGCTAGATATGGCTAAGTCCTGCGAATTCTATTTGACCTTAGGGCTCCGACAAATTGTCAGTGCGGAGCATTATGCTCGATTTCTTTGTCCTGATGGTGGCAGTACTTTATCACTACTTAGAGCAGATGCATTAGTTCCTTCACCTACAACAATATACTTTGAACACCGCAATTTGGATCGACTTTATCAAGAGTTAGTTGGTCGAGGCATCGAGTTTGTACAATCTCCTACGGACCATTCCTATCTGTGGAGAGAGGCAATTTTACTGGATCCGAATCTTAATACCATCAAATTGTATTGGGCGGGCGTCAATCGAATAGACCCTCCGTGGAGAGTTGATATTGTCAAATACTGATGGGATATTGTTACTTCGTAGAGGAGTATTTATCGGTGTTTAGTTTAAGGTTTGAATCCACAGTTCGGAAGGAAAAGAATACCTGTTGGAATTGGATAGTGTCAGTCGATGGCATTCGCAAAGAAATGTTTCCACTGATCCGTATGACACACCCTTCTGGGGTTTCCGACATCACCGTGAGGTTCGTCAATGCTGGGCAACCGCTCTATAACAGTTGGATGTTGTTGTTTGGTTTCATACCTATCGATATGTCAAGGCTAACGATGATTTCCATCGACAAAGGAGAGAGTTTCGTAGAGAGTTCGCAAATGCTAACCATGAAAACCTGGCGTCATAAGCGCACATTGTTCACTGCCGGGACTAACACAAAAATTGTGGATGAATTGGAGTTCGAGCCGCGCTTTCTTCCGAGTGTGACAGCCTGGTTTATCACAAGAATTTTCCGACTACGGCACCGAAATATCATGAAGCACCTAGGATGAATAGCAAAGCAGCATATCGAATGCTTGATTTTACGGATCAACACATTGAAATCGTTAAGGGCTGGTTGCGTTTAGCTCACGTTTCAAAATGGTTCCCCAATTACCACGCCGAGGCTGAGTCGTTGACCCACTCTCAAGTCAGCGCTGGTCAAGCCATGATTTACTCAGGCGTCAAACCCATTGGATATATGCGCTGGCAGTGGATCGATAAAGCAGAGTTGTATGAAGTTGGCTTAAAAACTGTGCCTGCTCCGGCGGTAGATGCAGACTTGTTTATTGGTGAAGAATCGTTTTTGAGGCACGGGGCAGGTGGTTTTGCACTTAGCTGGTTGGAGGCTGAGCTGGTTAAGAGAAGTGGTGATACGGATGGCTGCGGTGTGAGAAGTATCGGGCTCACTACCTCGGTTAATAACACTCATGCGCATTCCGCCTTCGAGAAAGCGGGTTTTGCTTACCATCAGACTTATTCGGTCGAGGGCTATGGTGAGTGTTACTTGTTCCTGAAGGTGATTAGAACGACTGGTTAAGAGTCTTTGGGAGAGTTAGGCCCGGTACTACTGTCTCGATCAGGGATCTCGATCTTTAAACGATTCATCATAGAGTAAAGAGTGCTCCTGTTTTTCAGTCCCATCATTTTGGTGGTGTTAGAAACATTGTTGTCGCACTTCTTCAGGCTGTATCGAATGATTTCCTTTTCAATTTCCATTTGTAGCTTTTTATAAACGTCTTTCTCATTACTATTACGAATGTAATCATCTAACAAGTCCATGAGATTGTTAGTCGTTTCGCGCTCCATCGACAAAGGAAGAAGTCGTCTTAGGTCTGAAAGTTTGTGCTTTGACTCGGTCTTCAGAACGATGGCCAGAAACAGTGTTGTAGCGATAGGAATCAGACCGGTAGCGTTGATACCGACTTCAGTTACTTTAAATATGAGCGTCAAAAAGCAAACCAAAATAACTGGCCCAAGTGCGTAAAGGCTTTGTGTGCATCGCACCGATTGTATCTGTGATTTCGCCCCTCGATATCCCAGTATCAAAACAACAATATTGCCAAGCAAGGTAGTAAGAGCGAATATTGCAAAGAGCCAGAAAATCGGCCCTTTCACGGCGCTCAGCGAATAACCTATTGAGTAGTGCCCCGCAATAATAAGGTCTGTAAACAGAGTAATGGCGCTGATCAAGGTAGTCACTCCTATCAGAAAATAGGTCGACCATTGGGTTTGCATCCGAGCAACAGCGATACCATGCAGCAACATATACAACAGCACAAAAGCGGTTGCTACATAGTAAAACCTGAAAAACATGCTATCGCTCATACTCTGGTCAAAGTAAAAGTACCCGAGTATTTCGATGGCATTGTGAGCAGCAAACACCACAATTAAAGAAAGGAAGAGAGTCGAGACCCTCGCTCCTTTCAAGACATAAACCAATACGAATAGTTTAAAAATGAGTGCCAGCAATGCTGGTAAAAAGTAAATACTCATCTGATTTCTTCGATCATTCCCGCATTAAAATTGATAAGCGAACTGACCGGCTACCAATCCGGATCCTGCAAAAAGCCCGCCAATTTTATCCCCACGATTTAGGCTATCAGAAGCCAGAAGCTTTTTAAAGCTGACTGGGAGCGTTGCCGTGGTGATGTTTCCTAGCTTGGGGAATGTTTTGATTACGCGACCCTCTTTTGAGTCACTCAGTCGCTCAGCATGTTGATGCGATGTTTTGCCCGTTTGATGAGCGATCATCCAGTCAAAAGAATGCCAGCCCAGTCTCTCTATAGACTCTTGATAGACTTGCTTGTTGAGCTTAAGCCCTCGGCCGACAATCTGCGCCATGTTCATGTGCGCTTCTAATTTCCCCTCACGGCTCCACGAGTAGTGACAAAGTTGAACGTACTGGCTTGCACTGCGTTGTCTAAAATCAACGAACCCTCGATAAGGGTTGCTCGGTGGAGACAAAAGCACAGCACCTCCTGCATCTCCAACCGAAAGCATGCCCCACAAGTGTTTTGCTTGTTCGGGCTTCATCCCATTTTTTAGCATGTCTGCGACCTTGAGAGCCACTCTTGTGGATATTTCACCGGTAGTAACTAGGGCGCAACGGATAGCATGGGAGGCAATCAGAGCCGATGCCAGTTTAACTCCTTCGAAAAAGCCAAAGCACGCATTTGCAACATCGAAAACATGGTGAGCCTTTAGTCCTAAGTTGTTTTGAATTGTGTGGGCTGTAGATGGTTCGGGTCGATCTCTTTCGATACCACAGAAGATAACGGCATCTATTTCATCGAGCTCGGCAACGGAAAGACCCTCAAGACACTGTCTGGCTGCGTGACAGGCGAGTTCTGAGGGCATTTGGTCTGGCCGAGAGATTCTCCGGGATAGGATACCCATGTCTTTAGACATCCAGTCATGCGGCAAACCATACTTTCGTTCAGTTTGAATTTCTTGCATCAAATCGACCGAGCTTAAGCTATATTTTGGAAGGTAAGCGCCAGTTTTGACGACTTCAGATTGCGAAAAATGACAAACGGTGTTGCTTGTGAACCGGGTGGGATACATGTTGTGATTCATTATCGAGTCTCCATAGTTGTAGGGTGAAAACTATGGCATCCTGACTCTTTAGTTGACCACTTGTCTAGTTTTGTCTTTGTGGAATGTACTAAAATTGGAGTTTGTGGTCTCGGAGGAGGCGTCAAGACTCGGGTTTACTAAGATAGTGAAGGGAACATAGCTTCTGAGACGTCAATCGCTAATGCTGCAAATGATCCTAGTCAAAATTCGGATGTTCAAGGCACGATCGAAAATTTGCCGCCAGCCGATTTTCAGTTGCCCCTTGTGGATGAGGAAAAAGAGAAGTTTTGGGGGCAGACTCTAAAGGAAAAAGCTCAGCAGGCTTATGCCCTTGTTACTTGATCTTTATTATGTTCACGTTTGTAATCACCGCGATTCTTGGAATTATTTTTCTAAAGTTTGAGCACAAGTATGCTTTATCGTAATTCTATGTAGTCTTTAACCCGAAACAAAATTTCAGGATGGTCACACGTTTGATGAGTTCGTAGCTTAACAAGCAGCCTAACAAGGTACCAAGCATGACCAGTAGGAAGTCGATCACTGGGGTCATGTTTAATGGCATTAGCGTTCCGGCGATAATAATAGTGATGGATTGATGGACGATATACCAAGGAAGAATAGCCTGATTAATGTAGTCCAGAGCGGGTGACGCTTGATTTAGATGCTGATATGCATAGGCAAGTATGCTAAATAGGCAGGCTAGCGCAGAACTGACTAGCAATATTAATGGCAATGTCCGTCCCCATTGCCACCAAATTGGCTCAACCTTTATCCATAGTGAGAGCGCAGAGAGAGATAAGGCGGCTACTAACCATACCTTTCTGCTTTGGGCTAGTTTCGGGAAGAATGATCTGCTATTGAATAGACTGTAACCCAAAACCATCAACAAGAAATATCGAGCGTGATTGTACCAATCGTCTATTAGTGCGTGGGTAATAGGAAACCAGGGTTCTAGATAAAATTCGATTCCCACAAAGGGCAAAATTAAAACCGCAAAAGACCATTTGCCCTTCTCAATCAAGTTATCGATAGAAGGCTGAGCCCAGTCGACCATTGGCTTGATCAAAACAAAGATGAGTGTATAACTCCAGAGATAGAATAAATACCAGAGGTGGTTCCAGGTAAAAAGACCCAATCGGCTGTGATGCATCTCGGGCAGGGCTGTCGTATTGGGATTCAGGTATTCCATAAAGAATGAAGTCGCGGTGTCAGAGTATCCGTGAAATTGAACGGCCTCAAAGTAAGCCTGAGGCCAAACCACCAAATATGAACAAATAATTCCCGGGATTAGAAGTCTAAGCGTCCTCAGCTTAAGTATTCTGGCAACGTTGATTTTTGCACAAACCGCTGCGAGGGCCATGCCTGATACCAAAAATATCAGCGGCATTCGCCATGGATTCACTAAAGACATGATTAGCTGTAAAGAGTCACTTTGATATTGGCTCTTTACATGCCAGCCCCAGTCGGCAACGTAAAACATGCCAATGTGGTAGAAGATAAGCAGTATAAAGGCTAGAGCTCGAACCCAATCGATATCGTGTCTTCTAGTTGCGGGGCTGTTTATTAAATCTGCCATTGTTATGCACCAATGATTTTATGCTTTCATTCGGCAAGTTTTACACGTTTGATAGGCATCAAATGTCAGATAGTGGTGAGAGCCTGGAAATTTGTGACGAGCGGATAAATACTGTGATGAAATTTAGTCTACTATTTACTCTCACAAATAAGACAACTTAGCCATGCAAAGACAGTCTAACTTTCTGAAAAATGAGAAACGGTACCTGGTATTGTTTTTGATGACATTTTTCATCGCGAACTCTCTGGTTTTGGCTACCTCTGTATTAATGGAGCATAAAGCCACTGGAGACTGGCCGGCACCGTTTGCTTTATGGGAGCCATTTTCATGGGAATTTACCAGCTCTCTAGTATTGGTTTGTCTAATTCCATTCGTAGCTTGGGTGATCGATTCGGGCAAGTTCAGTTGGTCTGCTCCGTGGGGAAATGTCAAAGCGTTTTTAGTCTGGTCACTTGTCTTCAGTATTTTACACGTCGTTGGGATGGTGGTTCTCAGGGAGGTTATTTACTGGTTTATGGGGAGTGATTATCGTTTTGGCAGCTGGCTATTTGGCTTTGTTTACGAGTACAGAAAAGACGCTATCTCATTTTTCTTACTTTTGATCATCATTCAAGGATATCGATCTTTTGTTTTAAGGCTCAGAGGCGAAGCTGCTGTTGTGCGAGAGGGGGAGGACGGACGCAGTCTCGCTGATCGGATACTGGTTAAAAAGTTAGGTTCGGAGTTTGTCCTAAAAGTTGAAGAGTTAGAATGGATCGAATCCGCTGGTAACTACGTAAATCTGCACCTTAAAGGACGCGTCTATCCTCTTAGAAGCACAATGGAGAGGTTTATTGAGGATGTTGTTCATCAAGGCTTCGCGCGCACGCATCGCTCATACGCAGTGAGTGTGGATTTCATTGAAGCCATTGAGGCACCGTCAGGGCAATCTGGAGAGGTGGTATTAAAAAACGGTCAGCGTATACCGCTCTCAAAGCGCTACAATTTGATACTGAGAGATCGACTTTCATTGTCAGGATGAAGCAAAAATGTGCCTGAGTTTTCGCCTAAGTTATTATCTTAACTATAGACTTAGAATGAGTTGGAACTTAAGTGCTCTGTTCAAACAAAGTCTATTGACAGTAGACCAGCCGTAAAAATGTCGCATAATAGACAAAAAAAAAGATCCGACACCTAGGTTTTTACTCTAGGTGTGGTATCTTTATCCATGGCGTATGTCTCGACCCTAGCATACGCTAAATGCTCTAGTGCTCCTATATCTACTACCACTACCCTAGGAGCATTGAGCTATGCGCTAAGCCCATTAAGCATTAAGGACATGCTGATGAGCTGCGGAAGGCAAAACTAAACCGGGGGGGATTTTGCCTTGCAGAGAGGTTCATGAGTTAACGGCTCATGGACCTCTTTTTTTGTGTCCATATCTGATTTAAAGCCCGTTACCTACCAAGTTGAACCTATACGAATTAGGTGTTAATCGCTTGCTCGCGATCATCAACACAAATGATAGTGACTACTTTTAATCTTACGGGACACTACGTTACCCGCTCACTCTCTTTGTACCCGAAGCAAAAAAATGCTGCAAATGTCTAATTTCCGTAATTGTCAGTAGACTGTTGTTACACTGTATATTTTAACCGTCTTAATTAAGACACTAACGATTGGGGTGATATATGCATCATAGTATTCGGACAAAAAGTAAGATTTGCGCCAGCGGAGTCTATCTGCCGGAACAGGTGGTTAAATCTGAGGAGCTGTTTTGTGAAATTCAATCGGAATCACAGTATGACATACCAGTTGATTGGATGACTGAAAAGATGGGTATAGCGGAACGGAGGATAGCACCTGCGTCTTTTAAGCCATCAGATTTGGCCATTCCTGCGGCCGTCGACGCCCTGTATTTAGATTCTTCTTTTGACCCTCAAGATATTGATTTAGTTATATTTTGTGGAATAGAGAGAGATCAGCCTGAACCCGCTACGGCACATATAATCCAGCACGCATTAGGACTGTCTGCAAAGTATGCATTCGACATTGCTAACGCATGCTTCGGGTTTATTGATGCTATGCACATAGCGGATAGCTACATACGAGCTGGCGTAGCCAATTATGCGTTGATCGTAACCGGAGAAATTCCTTCGAGAGTTTTACGTGCCGCCGTAGATGTGTTAAAAAGGGGTGTCGATAACAAGACAGCCAAAGAAATCATCGGCGCGCTGTCTGTTGGAGACGCTGGGGGGGCTGTAATTATCGGTCCTGTTGAAAAAGGGGAAAATTCGGGTTTTGAGCTGTTTAACATAAACTCGTTTAGCCACTTGGCAAATAAGTGCATGTATCGAAAAGATGAGAACGGCACTATAAACGGGCATATGCACATGGCGCAGATTACCAGTGCGTTTATCAAATGCCAGTTCGATTTAATTGACGATACATTAGGGAAGCTCGGTTGGACGGAGTTCGATTGGGTGTTAACTCATCAAATTGGACAAAAACCGTTTGAGCGCTTATCTGCCATGAAAGGCACTGCCCCGAGTAAGATGATCAAAACACTACATAAGTTGGGGAATATCACATCGGCGACATTTCCGGTGAACTTTAAGAAGCTCAGCGAAACTGACGCAGTACAGAGAGGCGATAGAATTGGCGGCGCATTTGCAGGTTCAGGATTGGTTGTTGGTCAATTTGGCTACGTATATTAGCCAAAGGGATAAAAACAGTCCTCAGATCCCGTCTCTAGCCGATGGCATAGCTAAGACTAACTACCCCCCCGAAAAAGCTTATTAAACGGTTTTGCCAAAAGTTTAGCGGAATCAGGACCAAATTATGAATGTATACATTTTACCGGCACTCATAGCCTTCTCGATTAAGTTGTTGATTTTGATTTTCTCGCAACGAACTTTTGGCACGTCAAGGCCCTTGATGATATTGGTGTCTATTTTTGCCATTCATAATCTGTGCGAGATTCTGGTTTTCTGGGAATTTTTCGACGGCCAGAGGGCCGAGTATCTACTGCGAACCTATTACGTCATTTCGCTAGTATCTCTGACTTGGATTAGCTATTACATTGCGTTTATCAGCAAACAGGAACAGCGATTTCATAGGCTCATCATCTACCCTACAATTTTAATGGTGAGCCTTGTAATTCTATTTACTGACCACATTGTCGCCGGCTCGCGCCCTCTGGGTTACGTTTCAACGGCTATTCAAGGTCAGTTTTACGCTGTGTTCCAATTAATCTCGATGTGCTTCTTAGTCTATATGATCCGGCTTCTCGTGAGTGGCTATATGTCAGCCAAAGAACACGTCGTTCAAATCAAATGCGCATATGCCGGTTTAGCGCTGGTGCCGCATTTTGCCTCAATGGTGCTGGTCATTGTATTGATGAACATGGGGTTGCCCGTGAATGGAGCAATGATTTTTCCATTGGCCACAACTTTGTTTTTGATCATCTTATTGGTGAGTGAAAAAAAGCATGGTCTCAGCGATATTCGGCGTTTTATTCCATTCTCCGATGAACGCAAGACCTCCAATGAAATTATGGATATCTTTTCCCGCTACGCTCAGGATGAGGCGAATTATAGGGAGTCAATAAACGACATCGAGAAGCTTCTGGTCACTCATAAATACAATAAGAATGACAAGAACGCGTCCACAACCGCCGAACAGATGGGCATGCCCAGAAGTTCGTTGTACTCGTTATTTAATCGTTTAGATATTAATAAAGATTCTTAATAACCGTTCATAGTAGTTGATACTGGCGCATCAGCGATAGTAACCACGGCTGTGCTTGCGGTGCTATGATCTTAAGTCTATCGCTACTGACTGGTGAAGCTGGCCACGATGAAAAACAACGAACCGATTTGCTTAGAAGTCGCATTAAATGGTGCCGCGGGTAGAGCCTTCCAACCAAACATACCCTTAAGCGTCAATGATATTGTGGCAGAGGGCATCGCTTGTGCGAAAGCTGGTGCCTCGGTTATCCACCTCCACGTTTATGATGATGACGATCAGCCCGTTGAGGATGCTGGTCTATATCGAAGAGTAATTGAAGGGATTCGAGAACAGGTAGACGCTATTGTTTATCCAACGTTGGCACTGCATGGAGACATGCGAGCGCGTTTTGAGCCCATAGAGAGGTTAATAGACTGGGGATTACTGGAATGGATGGTGGTCGATCCAGGTAGTGTGAACATTCTTCATCGAACTCAAGTGCTCAGCGACAGCGATGGTATTTTGTATGCCAATCCCGTTTCCCACATTCGCTATGGGCTCGAGCTTTGTGCGCAGCACTCGATTCGACCTGCCTATGCCATTTACGAGCCCGGTTTCGTCCGACTCGGTGTTGAGCTGGCAAACACATTGTCGAGTATTCCTGCGCCAATCTATCGACTTATGTTTTCTGACAATTTGCTGTTTGGAACACGTCCGATTGACTACGCTTTGAGTTTTTATGCGTCAATGCTGAACGATGAGCTTGGTTCGGAGAGTCTTTGGATGATATCTGGCCTCGATGCTGAGATAACTTCATTAATCGAGCCATCTATTCAATTGGGAGCTCACGTTCGTGTAGGACTTGAAGACGCTCCTTTTGGAAGCAGGCACACCAACATTGAGTTGGTTGAATCCGCTGTTGATTTGATTGAAGCTAGTGGGTACAGCTTGGCCACCTCATCCGATGTGCGAACCTGGCCATAGCTAAACTAAAGTATTCCTAAGGCTCGGTTATTGAGGGCCTGGTGCTCGTTAACTCCATCGACAAACCTATCGGGTATGAAGTCGCTAGCGTAGTCAGGCCTGGGTTTTCCATCGATCCAAATGGCGGTTAATTCAGCCGCTGCCATTGCGACCATGGCTCCAAAGCCTGAGTGAGCAGCATTCAAGTAGTAACCTGAAACGGCTGTCGGTCCTATCAGTGGTCGGTTTTCTGGCGTCATGGTGTAGTAGCCTCCGTAGTGTGTCGCTCTGGTAGGCAGTGCATCTAGGTAGCCGGTGAGTTTGGGATGCGTTTTCGAGGCAGCGCGAATCACAAACTCGGGGAAGAGAGGCTTAAATCTCGGGTTGCTTTGAGGGCTTTCATCATGAAGCGCAAGACCCGGGGTATGATTAAACGCCCAGCCTAACTTTATCCATTCCCCATTCCCTTCAGGTCTACAATGGACTCCGCCTTGATTTGACTGCAATATCCATTTATCAGTCTCTTGCTGGCTCAAAAAGTCCCTTTCTTCCTGGGTTAGATCGAATGTTGCCTCATCTAAATCGATGGTAAATGGTAGGTCTCGTTCTATCGCGCCCAGATGATCCTCAAAGGCAAACTTTTGCTGAAAAATGTTAGAGATGGGATGCTGTAGACCAACATGGTCTGAAATTTCATTTAAAAATGGTCCGGCGCAATTAACCAAAAAGCTTGACTCGACGTGGATTTGTGAATTTCCGTCAAAGACCCCGATATGAAATTTGTCGCCTTTCTCGACATCATGAACCTTTCCCGTAATTGTTTTAAGGCCGCTTTCTCGGTTTAAACGTAATAGTTCAGTTCCCAGCCTGTTGGATGAAAAATGACCGGCATTGCGGATATGGGCAACTTGTGTGATGTCTGGGCTAAGTCTCGGGAAGCAACTTCTGACAAGATCAGCATTAGTGATTAGATCTATTCCCTTGGGTGAGCCGCCCTGACAATTTTTGGAGTAAGAATGGTTTTTAGAATTATTATGCACCCGTATTTGCGGTTGCGAGCTGGGTGCGTCCTCAGATGCGTTTTCATCTTTATAGCAATCGAGGATTCTAGCCAGCGCATCCTTATCCTTTTCCCGAGTTACCAATAGATAGCCATTTCGATGAAAGCCAATGTCAGTACCATAGTCACGTTCAAACTCGGACATCAATTGGATGCTGCGATTGGCAAGAGACTTCATGCTTCGGTCCGCCCACCAATCTCTAAAATTGTCACCAGACTGGGCTGTAGTGTGCGAGAGTGGCGGGCGGTAATCGACAATAGTCACCTGCCGAAGGGGGGCATGTTTTTTGAGAGCATGGGCGGTGGCAATACCGGCTATGCCCATGCCCACAATTACTACATCAGTGTGGTGGGTTCTCACTTACTTCGCTCGTTCTAGACCTCTTCTATAAGCGTAGAGTAATTTAAATCCACATTCCTCTAGTCTGTCTTTTATATCAGAGTACTAAACAACCTCAAGCTCACTTGGCTGCTTTAAAAAAGCGATGGCTAAGATAATAAGCGAGACGGGAAATATTACTAATGATGCGGCTGATAAGACCACAGTTACTTCGAGTACCCCTAACACGATGGTGACAATGCCGAAAGCACGCAGCGATGACGGCAGCTCTCGACTGCCAGTTTGCAGCATCACGCCTAGTAGAATATCCAGGATGCCAAACATGACCAAAATGATCACGGTAAACACGGCTGTTCCATTCATCGCGCCACTGTGCCAAGGAAGGTAAAGCTGATCACCAAGAATCTGAAAGGTGATATCAATCATCAGCGAACCGAACGTATGTACGGCGCTAACGATGATTAGCAGTATCAGAGGGATATTGGTCGCATTGAACTCATGCTGCTTGTTCAAAAAAACCTTCAGGCCCCAATAGACCGCCATGGTCAGTAATCCCATTATCAAGAATAGTCCATCAAACAAGCTGAGCTGGCTGACATCATTGTAGATTGCCGCGGGCCCAGATTCTTCATAACTACCAAGCTGGCTGATCCAGTAGGTAGGATAGATTACCGCGAGAAAAAGCGCTGCGATAGCAGATAATATTCTGACATTATTGGTCATCTTGATTCTCCATATCATTGGGAAGATAGACGAGGATATCCCCGGGTTGGCAATTCAGTTCTCTGCACAGGGCGGACAATGTCGTGAACCGTATTGCCTTTACTTTACCGGTCTTCAGTAATGAGAGGTTTGTCACTGAAATACCAACCCGTTGCGAGAGCTCCTTGAGGGAAATTTTGTTTTTCGCCATTTCCACATCTAAGTTGATTTGAATGTTCATGGCTGGAATATAGGGTTTGATAGAATGATTTTCAATAAAAATATTATGATAAACATAAATTAATGAGTGAATTTCGATATTTTGTCTGATGTCGAGACTGAATTTTGATGGAAATCCGTAATTTTTTTTCTGTAAACTGTCCCATTTGGCTGAACTCAATCGACATAAAAATGAATAGCACAGTTTTTACTAAACTCAGCTTATTCATCAAACTTAACTAACTTTGAGGAATACCCATGCAATTTCTAGCTTTGATTTACAGTGCTGAAGGCAAAGATGATGTCGATTTTGATCAATTGATTCAGCAATATATGGACTTTGAAGAAGAGCTTAAGGCTGCCAATGTTGATTTTTCTGGGAACGCTCTGCAACCCGTATCAACCGCCACATCAGTAAAACTTAGAAATGGTCAGCAGCAAATATCAGATGGTCCGTTCGCAGAAACGAAGGAGCAATTGGGCGGTTACTATTTGTTTGAATTAGATAATCTCGATCAAGCGATTAACTGGGCTGCAAAAATTCCCTCGTCTCGATATGGCACTATCGAGTTAAGACCTGTGATGGACATTGAGTAATTCTGTAGTGACTAAAGAACTGGCTCATCATTACCGAGCCAGTTCTGGACTGATCATTGCATCTTTGATGAAATCATGCGGCGATCTTTCAATGGCCGAAGATGCCTTTCATGAAGCATGTGCTCAAGCGAGTCAATTCTGGGCTGAAAGAGGCATACCCGATAATCCCACCGCTTGGTTAATGACGGCCTCCAAGCGCAGATTGGTAGACACGTTCAGAAGTAACTCTCTTAAGGTAGTGTCAGAGCAGCTTCATGAGAATGACCTCGAAAGCTCTCTTGAGATAGGTCTCGCAGAGACTGATCACGAAATTCCAGATGAAAGACTGAAGCTGATTTTCACTTGTTGCCACCCAGCCTTGAAGCCCGAGACTCAGGTCGCTCTGACACTTAGCGTTTTATGCGGTCTGAAGGTGCGTGAAATAGCCAGAGCTTTTCTTACCTCCGAAAGCACCATGCGTCGACGTTTAAGCCGAGCTAAAAACAAAATACGAGTGAACGCAATTCCTTATGAAGTACCGACGGGAAGCAGGATAGAGCAGCGGCTTTCAGCCGTTTTGAGTGTGGTTTACTTGATATACAACGAATCGCATACGGCCTACGAGGGCCAAACGCTAACTCGGTCTGATCTCGCTAAAGAGGCACTAAGATTGTCTAGCTTACTGAGGGTATTGTTTCCTCATCCCGAGGTCGATGGATTACACGCCTTACTGCTGCTTAATGAATCACGCAAACCAGCACGCGTGGATAATAAGGGTCGATTAGTGCCGCTGGAGTTGCAAGATCGTTCTCTATGGGATGCCAAAATGAGTTCCGAGGGATGTGAATTGCTACTGGAAACAATGAAACGCGGACAGATTCAAAAGTATCAAATTCAGGCTTCAATTAGCGCAGTGCATTGTCAATCGCCTCGCTGGGAGGATACTGATTGGCCTCAAATTGTCGGCTTGTACCAGCAACTTTTGAGGTTTGAATCCAGCGATGTGGTTCTCGTGAATATGGCGGTGGCGTATGCCTATTCTGGAGCGGTAAAAACAGCCTATGATTTACTCGAAAAAGTACAGGCACGCTTATCGCACTATCAGCCTTTCCATGCTGCCTTTGCCCATGTCAATGGCGAGTTAGGAAATGTTGACCTTTCTAAGAAACACTACCAGATCGCAATGGATAAAACGTCCAACGCGGTTGAAAGAGAGTTTTTGCGTAACCGACTTACATCAGTCTCAGATAATTAAGAGTTAGCTTGAGCGGCTGCGCCACCCTAAGATGGTGGCTGGTAGAAATATCAACGCCGCTAAAAAGGCAAAGATTCCAGCAACAACGATTCCCAAAAGTCTAAACGGCAAGGTCACTATCCACACTATTGGCCAAAGTAGTAGTGCAAGCAAAGCGATAGGCCAACATAGAATAAACAAAAAACACCAGAGTACTAACCCCAAGAATGTGCCCACAGTCGACCTCCATTTATAGCGATATAAATAGACTTTGGGACAAATTGACACTTTTCAAGTACATATACTTACTGCTTGCCCAACGCTTCCTTGATCGAGAATGACAATAAACACAGCCAAGCGCTGCCAATAGCTGGAGCCAACATCCAGCCCAAGGAGCTAGGTGAAAACAGAGTGGCCAGCACAACGAGCGCCGCTATGATGGCCATCAACCCGAGTAATTTCCATGTGATGTTGGATTGTTTTACAAGCAAGTAGGCGCCAGCCCCTGTGCTCAATGCGATGGCGGTAAATTTTGAATACACAGGTACCCAAAGTGTGCTGAGCAAGATCTGAGAGTTAAAATCGTCGGTTAATTTTAGAAGAATGAGATTTTCCACGCCATCGAACAGACCGGCGAGAAATCCCGCTGCACTGGCAAACAGGAATAGTGAGTTCCCCGAGTGTTTGTGCGCAGCTAAGCTAAACATGCCCAGAAACCCCGCATAGCAGAAGATAAAAAGAAAATCTGCGAGGTTTCCCCAATCCATTTGTGTAATACGGCTTGCATGCTCCGTGTCATTCTGGGGACCGAAAATAGCCAATAAATCGGCTTCAGTCTTTGCCATTTCGAAGGCAATTACTGGTGAACCATAGCCTGAAATATCCGTGAAACTTGATTGAGGAAATACGTTTGATAAAAGTGAGCTACCTATCGCCGTAAACACAGCGAATAGGGTGACTAAGCGCCACATTGATATTGTTGTCATAAAGTTATTGCGATCGCTGAACTCTGTTTATTGATAGTACCCATTGGAATGACTTACATAATCTAAAGTCATAATAATAATGCTTTCAAGTCGTTCTATACTTTTGATGCTTAAATCGAAGGTTTGGTTTAGACAATCATTCGGTTTGCATGCAGATGCCCGCAAATAGCTTCTCTTCCCGAAGGGATGAATAGCAAGTTATTTGAGGCCATCGACTTCTAGCGAGCGAGATGGCCTGAAACAACTTTTAGGTAATCAACATGCAAACCATTAGTAAATCCGCTACTACTCCCAATAATATAGTCATAGTTGGAGGAGGGGCCGGAGGCCTTGAGCTGGCCACAAAACTTGGAAAGAAGCTTGGGAGAAAAAGCAAAGCAAAAATTACATTAATCGATAAACACCGGGTGCATATTTGGAAGCCGTTGCTTCATGAAGTAGCAACAGGATCGTTGGACACTGAGATAGATGGAGTTGTTTATCGAGCACATGCAAAAAAACATCATTATGAATTTCAATTGGGATCTTTAGTCCATATTGATCGTGAGCAAAAGCGTCTGAGCTTAGCCCCAATTTACGATGATGATGGTCTGTTGGTGATTGACCAGAGAGAAATTCAATACGATCTTCTCGTTCTGTCAATTGGCAGTGTCAGTAATGACTTTGGGACGCCAGGTGTAGCTGAACATTGCTCTATGTTGGATTCAAAGTCGCAGGCGCAACGCTTTCAGCAAAAACTGTTGAATCTGATGCTTAAAAAGTCCGCGCATGAAAACTCGGAGGCGCTCAAATTAGCTATCGTAGGCGCTGGTGCAACGGGTGTTGAGTTGTCTGCTGAACTCAATCATGTGGTTGATGTGGTGAGTGTTTACGATCGTAACGCAAATGAAAAAGGTCGAAAGTTACACATTGATTTAGTCGAAGCTGGGCCCAGAATATTACCGGCATTGCCAGAGCGTATTGCCAGTGCTGCACAGTCTGAGCTGGAAAAGCTAGGAGTAACGGTGCATACCAATAAGCGCATTATTGAAGCGACACGGCAAGGCTATACGGACAGTGACAATAACCTGATAGAGGCCGATCTAATGGTATGGGCCGCTGGGGTAAAAGCTGAGTCCTGGCTATCGGATTGTGGGTTCGAGACAAACCGAATCAATCAAATAGTTTGTCAGCCCACCCTTATCAGTGAATCAGACGCCGATGTTTATGTTATCGGCGATTGTTGCCACGTGGAAATGCAAGACGGCGCAAAAGTGCCGCCGAGAGCACAAGCGGCTCATCAAATGGCTTCGGTCGTCGCGAAAAATATTGTTCGACGACACGAAGGCAAAGAGCCGATTGAGTTTGTGTATCGAGATTATGGTTCGTTGGTAAACTTGTCTAGGTTTTCAACAGTGGGAAGTCTGATGGGGAATCTGATGAAGGGCTCTATGTTTATCGAAGGAAAGATTGCGCGCTTAATGTACTTGTCACTTTACCGAATGCATCAGATGGCAATCCATGGTGTAGTGAAAGGGCCTTTTATTGTGTTATTGAGTCAGATTTCTAAGATCATTCGACCCAAAATTAAGCTCCACTGAACATCGACCATTTTTAAGGATCATACTCCCTAGCCTATATGGTTAGGGAGATTTCAGAGGGGTCGGTAAACACTTGCCACAAGTTACTATCTATCCCTTTGAAAACATCTTCATAATTTGAAGTCAGCTCTGGATCATTAAGTACGTTTCGTATGAATATAGACCGTACTTGATCAGGGTGTTCTTTCGCAATTTGAGCATACACTTGCGCATCTTGTTCACCACTATCACCGACCAGCACAAATTGCCTGTTTGGGTATCTGCGTAGAATTGCTTTGATCGCGATTGGTTTGGTTTTCAAGCCACTCTTGAACAGATTTAGAAAGGTTTCGTCTTTAATTCTCACTTTCTTTAAGCTGAGTGTCGCCCAAGGGAAATTTGATGTCTTAAGAAACTCGACTAATGGCTCATAAAGTTGCCAAGGCGATGAGGAGACAAAATGAAAATCTGCGCCTTGCTGTTCCCATTTTCGATAGAGACTAGCCATTCCTTCAACCGGTTCAAAGTCCTTGTAAAAAGCGGCTTCAAACATCTTTTTTCGATCGGTGATGTAGCTCAATTTTACTGTGTCATCGATGTCACTGATGATAGAGGTTCCTTGCTTGGGTACCAGTTTGATTTCTCCACCAAATTTGCGAGTATCATTTTTCATCAACACAGCGGAAAAGCTCAGAACCCCACCTGAATCTGGATCAATATTGAGATCCTCAACTGGTATTTGTAGATATCCAACAAACTGTCCGTTCGGCTTAGTGCGCGGAAAGCCGAACAAATTGCCATCGAGCTCGATTACTATTCGCTTTCTACGCTCATTATCAACCGTGAACAAATCCAATCTATTTTTGAAAATTGATTTAGACTGTGAACTAAGACTCAATTGGTACTTGCGCTCGAGTACTTCGGAGACAAATTTTCGCAACAGAAAGTTGCCTTGTGGTTCAAATACCCAGCCGTGGATGGGGATATTCCAAACGGGCCTATGCTTATCCAGCCAGCCAGTGGTATTGAAAAAAACCAAGCGCTCATCAGATTTAATTGTTGAATAATCTGTGGATCCAATGCCGATGGCATTGAGCGTTTTTTTGACAAGTGTAGACATAATGAGTCACAGGCAATTTTGGTGGTCAGACTGTCTCACAATTAGCTATTCAGCTCAATTGATAACATTGAAATAGCAAGACTGATAAACTACACAATATGAATAAGGTTGAAATTCGAAAACAGCCCGTCGAGTTATACAAGATACTGAAGTTTGAGGGTCTTGTCGGTACCGGCGGAGAGGCTAAACTGGTTATCGAAGATGGATTAGTCACCGTCAACGGTCAACCTGAAATGAGAAAAAGGCGCAAGATGCTCGCCGGAGACGTGTTCGAATTCGACGGGCAAGAGTACCAACTCGCTATGGAGACTGGTTGAGGCTAGCTAGATTCGCGCATTCCAAAGCGTCTCTCTATTTCAAGTCCGGCTCTTGAGATCAACTCTGGCCAGTTTCCAGACTCGTGTTGCCTCAATATGGTAATGCTGGGATACCACTCACTTACGCTTTCATCTTCACCCCAGCGCCAATCACTAACTTTGGAAAGTAACAGCAAGGTAGGTAAGTTCATCGCGCCGGCAAGGTGTGCTACCGAAGTGCAAACGGTTACCACTAAATCCAATTGTTGCATCAGAGCGCCCGTGTGAGCCAGACTGACCATATCCGCTTCTAGGTTTTGAACTTTCTCAGCCTCTAATAGACTGTTTTCGTTCGCCTCTACGGGATATTGCAGGCTGTACCACTCTCGCTGATCGCCATTCGCTGATCCTTTCAATTCAAGAAAGGTCTTCAGATCGCAGCTGCGTATGGCATTATGAGGTGATTGTTTCAATCCTGACCAAACCAAACCAATTTTCGCGGAGGCGTGCTCCGATAACTTTGGGACGACTACCTCGGGAAGAATGCTCAAATAAGGAAAGCTATTTGAGGCAACCTCTTGCGTACCGAGCACATGAGGAAGGGACATTATTGGACAATACACATCGAATAGCTCAGCGGGCAGACTACCACCAACTCTAACTTCGTCTACGCAATCCAATGATTTAAATAAGAGTCTAAGACGTTCTGAGCACACCAGCACCAGCCGCTTACATCGGCGCTTTGCTTGTTCAAGAAAGCGACTAAATTGGATTGCATCCCCTAGGCCTTGTTCGGTGTGTATCAATAAGGTTTTGTCTTGAATATCTTCACCCATCCAACGTGGTTGAGGGCAGTCTAAGGGCTTGAATGTAGGGGTCTTCCAGCGCCACTCGTAGTCAGCCCATGCTTGCGTCCAGTTTTTGCGCTTTAAGTGTACGTGCGCGCGATTAAAATAAGCTAGGGCGAAGTTCTTATCGGTATCAATCGCACTTGAATAAGCTTGTTCAGCGTCATCAAATTGTTGTTGAGCAGCATAGATTTGCCCGAGCAAATTATATGCATCAGTCTTGTGTATCGAATTTTGGCAACAATCAAGCAGCAGGCTGATTGCCTCCTCGAACTCGCCCATGTCCTTCAATACAGCGGCCGTATGAAATTTTATACTCTGATGATCAGGGTCGAGCTGTGCGACTTCGCGATACAAATTAAGTGCTTCCTTAAGGCTTCGCTTTCGATGTAGGGCAATCGCTTGATCAAACTTTAAACGCGCTGGATCAGGTGCGGCAAAGTTTTGAACGACGTTATCTGGTAGTGAGTATGAGGTCGCCAGTAGTGGATCATTTAAATCCAAAAGCGCGGGATATCTACCCGGAACTACTTGAACTGAAAAAATTTCTTGTACGCCTTCTGAGAACACAAGGTAGCCGGCAGTTTGACCTGTTTCGATATCGACTATCCAAACACCGCACTTTCTATTTTGTTCGCGCTCGGTTAGCGGTAGCCCAGCAAAAACAGCGGTCTCCCGTACTTGTGATAGACCGATCAATGCGTATCTTTCGATAAAGTCGATGCCGCGACAAAAACCAGGAACTTCGGCGATCACCGTTTTCTCACCCGTCTCAGGCTCGATAGTGATGAGCTGTCCTGCACCCGACTCCAGTACCCACAGTTTGTCTTGGTACCAGCGAGGCGAGTGCGGCATGGAAAGCCCGCGCGCGACAAACTCATTGGTATCTACGTCCATGATCATGCCGCCAAATGCCTTGTCTTTACGCCAACCTGCAGCTTCGTCCGAGACACCCAGAGAACTTACATATTTTGGTTTGCCATGTTTCATTGCTAGGCCGTTCAAGTGGCAGCGATCGGTCAAATCGTATCCGCTAATGAATGGCGGACGCCATGTGGGCACAAAACTATGATTAATCTCAATTCGTCCCAAACACGACATCTTAGTATTCACAATCAACAACTCATCGTTAGCATCAAAGGCCATTTCGTGAATGTCGATATCACCCGTGTAATGCAGACGTCTGGGCAGGAAGGCTGAATCATGGGTGCCAGCGGGTTCGATCTTTGGACCAACGGAGCTCATATTGAAGTAGTCGATTACTTGGATACCCGAGCCCACGCTCAAACGGTTGTTCGCGTATACAACTCCCATGGGTTTGGCTAATGAAACGAAGTGGGTATTCAGAGACTTTCCATTGGACCGGAGCAGAATAAGTTTCCCTGCCTGATACGTAGATACCACCACGCTGGCTTGAGCCTGATTAAGTAAATCCGGGAACGTGGTTGTGTGTTGACTGGAAAGTGCTTCTGCCATGATGTCTTGTAATGACTGATTCCAAAGCGGCATGATACCACTGTAATACCACTAGTTTTTAACATTCTATGCGGTATCACTCATGCTACTATCGCGCGCACAGTTCACTCGGCCCTATCCTTGTGAGCAGACGCTACCGTCCCGACTCACAAACTTGCGCTTACGGCTATGATCGACCTTTTAAGAACTTTCCAATACCACGTAAAGATGTGCTTAGTCGGACTCTGGTGCGCCGTTATGACGGTGACTTTTTACGTACTATCATTCCCTTTTAATCACCATAAGTCGTTATCTTGGGCATTTGCGCAAGCGTTAAATTTTGGTGTAAGAATCGCCACCGGGATTAAGGTTTCGGTTATTGGTAAAGAAAATATGATCCCCGGTCCTGCTGTGATCATCATGAATCACCAGTCTAATTTTGATCCGCTTCTTCAGGGGCCAGTATTCCAGAAAAACACCGTCATCATTGGGAAAAAGGAGATTCGCAAGTTCCCGTTATGGGGCCGTTTGTTCAAGGCGACGAACAACATCATGGTTGATCGATCAGCAAAAGGTAAGAATGGTTCTGCAGTGGATCTCGCTGTAGAACGATTGAATACTGATGATTGCTATATCTGGATTTTTCCGGAAGGAACGCGCAGTCATGGAAAAGCCATGAATCCGTTCAAAGACGGCGCATTCAGAATGGCTATCAGAGCCCAGGTGCCCATCATACCGATGGTAACGAAGCCTCTTAAACCGGTTCTAGATACCGAAAACAAGACGGCCAAGGGCGGAGACCATGAGATAAAGATCTTAGAACCCATCTCCACAATTGGACTGACGGAAGCGGATGTTCCTGAACTCAAAGAGCGTTGCAAGCAGCTCTATAGAGATCATCTTTCTAAGTATTTGCAAGTTTCAGGTTCGGAAGTCTTTGCTGAGGACCGTACGAACATTTGATAAGCTCTAGGTTTATTCGCTGAGCTAACTGTTATGCAACCTGAGATACATCCCTTTTACGATTCTCAAAGCAGCACCTTAACCTATGTTGTGGTCGACGCCGCTACCAAGCGCTGCGCTATTATCGATTCGGTACTCGATTTTGACTATGCTTCTGGGAATATAGGCTACCAACTTGCCGATGCTCTCATCGCGTTCGTCAAAGAAAATGGATTAACTGTCGAGTGGTTAATTGAAACTCACGTACACGCAGACCATTTATCTGCTGCGCCGTATTTGCAGCAAGAAATGGACGGAAAGATAGCAATCAGCGAGAAGATCACTCTCGTTCAGGAGGAGTTTGGCAAGCTGTTTAATGCAGGTACCGAATTTGAACGAGATGGTAGTCAGTTTGATCTACTGTTGACCGATGGGCAGGAATACTTCATCGGATCATTGCGCGCTAAGGCAATTCATACACCCGGACACACCCCAGCCTGCATGACGCATGTTATCGGTGATTGTGCGTTTGTGGGAGATACCTTGTTTATGCCAGACGGGGGAACAGCACGAGCTGATTTTCCTGGGGGTGACGCACGAACCTTGTTTCGTTCGATACAGAAAGTATTGGCCTTGCCCGATGAAACCAAGCTCTATATGTGTCATGACTATCAGCCAAACGGCCGCGACCTAGTTTTTGTGACGACCGTGGCAGAGCAAAAAGCCAGTAACATTCACGTTAGCCAGGGCGTCACCGAGGATGAATTTGTGTTAGTACGGGAAAAACGTGACTCAACCCTGCCGATGCCACGATTGATCATGCCGTCTCTTCAAGTAAATATGCGCGCCGGCCATTTCCCCCCTGCCGATGTTGGCGATCGGGTGTTCTTAAAAGTACCAGTTTCTGGCATCAAGAAGAATTCTTAAATCGTCATCAACACCAAATGATGAACAGATTCTTAACTAGCGTTAAGTCAATCCCCATGTAATCCCCACGAGTCGTAATGCCAAGTTCGGCATAATCATCTTCACACACACTGGAGATGGGAAAATGATGATCAAATCATGGCTTGTACTTGTAATCGCGCTGATTGGGTCTGGATGGATCGCAACCTCGCAAGCTCAGACTGACATCCTCGGAGCTGGAAACAAAAAGCTAAAGGTCATCCGAGTTAACCCCCAGGGGCCAGACGTACCAACTTCGGTAAAACAAATTGTAGTTAGCTTCAATCAGCCTATGGTTGAGCTGGGACAATTTCGCAATAAGGAATCGATACCAGCGGTAAGCATACAGCCCGCATTGGACTGCGATTGGCATTGGATAGATCGTTCATCTCTTGCGTGTGAGTTATCTAGAGAACAGGATTTATTGATGGCGACCAAGTATCAAGTCTCTGTGCAATCTATCCAGAGTCATGTTACGAGAAAAGTTATGGAGTCGGATTACCAGGGATGGTTCTCCACTGCCCGCCCCAAGGCAACAAGAGTCAGTCTTCATAGTTGGAGTAAGGCTGGTCGCCCAGAGATCAATATCGACTTTAGTCAACCGGTGACGTGGAGGTCTGTGTCTGAAGTAGTCCGGTTAAGATCACTGGATTCCGCATTCACAACCTCGCTGAAGCCGGTTCGACAATTGAATAGTCACGATCAGGGCGCGTTCTACCAGCTGCATGAAAGTTCAGACTTCAGTTGGCGACCGCCTATTCGCAAAGATAGAGTCAATTCACAAATGGCTGAGTTGTTGGATCGTGAAGGGGCTCTTAGAGAAGCACGCAGACGGTGGGTCTTATCCCCGCAGGACGCACTGCCAGTCGATGAGGCCTTAGTCATGGATGTGCACGCTGGACTGGGAACCATTGAGGGAGATCTATCTGGACTAGAAGTTCCTGATTTTCATCGCTTTCAAAGTTTGCCCGATATCGCTTTTACCGGGGTCCGATGTGTTGATGAATTCTCAGATAAAACCGTTACCCTACCTCCCTCATATGCAGCGGGTGAGTTACTCAGGAATGCGGTCGATGAAGCGCAAAAAACACAAGCTTGTGACCCTCAATCTGCGGTCCGATTGATATTTACCACTCCGGTTAGCTATCAATCGGCTGCCGAGAGCATCGTCCTCTCGAGTTCTCACAAGTCTAAGGTTATTGGACCGGTAGACTGGCAAAAACGTAATGATGGATATGCTATTCGGTCATTTTATCGAGCAAGATTCGAATGGAATGATAAATCCGAGTACGAGATGGTTTTACCCAAGACTCTCAACGCTTATGCTCAATATGATCTCTATATTGGAGCAGACACTCTTGATGAGGCAGGACGTTCGCTGCCTAAGAGCATTGATATGGCGTTTTTAACTGGCCATCGAAAGCCGAATCTTTTATTGAACCACAATCATTCGGTGCTTGAGGAAAATGTCGACTCTGAATTGCCGATATATGTGACTAACTTAGATAGTCTGGAGCTGTCGTCGTATTCGCTCACCAAAGCGTATTCCAAAGAGACATCACCTCAGTACGTAAAAGCGCTGCCAACTATTCAAGATGTTTCCTACGGGGTGCCATTGGGTATTAGAGAGGTGTTATCCAATGAGTCTGGCATGGTTGTGGGGCGCCTAGACTCCTCGCCTTCTGTAATAAAGCGATGGACAAATAATCAAGTGGTGTCTCAGGTAACGCCTTTCTTGGTGCATCTAAAATTTGGTCATTTTAATTCGACCGCGTGGGTTACTCGGATGGATACAGGGAGACCGGTGGAGGGTGCTGAAGTGACCTTGGTTGTGGACAGTTATTCCGATCTAGACCCAATTCAAGATGACGATCCAGTGGTTTTAACGGATGCCGATGGGTTGGCGAACCTACCTGGATCCTTGAAGTTGGACCCCAGTTTAAAGTGGTCACGCAACTATCAGTTTAATGATCCGCGCTTGATATTGAAAATACGAAAAGGCAATCAAGTTGGTTTCTTGCCTTTGGATTATCATTATTCAACTTGGGCACAGGAGTGGCCACAATTGCGTGCCAAAGACGGGTATCTGCATGCTTGGGGAACGACGGCCCAAGGGGTCTATAAGGCCGGCGATACTATTCAGTTTAAGCTCTACGTGAGAGGGCGCACAAATCAAAGTTGGACTCAGCCGCCATCAGGTGGTTATCAGTTGAGAGTCAATGATCCACAAGGTCAGGTGGTTTACGAGAATAAGGATGTATCACTGAATGAGTTCGGATCGTTCGCGGATAAAATAGACACAACCACAAACTCGATATCGGGCTGGTATCAATTTACGTTGAATCATAAGAGCGCTGAAAGTCACAGCCAGCACTATCCAATAAGAGTCCTGGTAAGCGACTTTACTCCCACAGAATTCAAAGTTGAGACAGGTATTAATGCTGATGTGCTGACTCCATCAAATACGCTAGAGGTCGATACCAATGCTTCATTTCATTCCGGTGGACCGTATGCAAACTCTGAGATGCGTGTCTCCGTCAGTCTTCACAACACACCGTTTGTGCCTACGCGGCCAGAACACAAGGCATATTCGTTTGGTGGCTACGGGGGAGCATATCCTCAGACTCTTTTTCAAACTCAGTCGCGTTTAAATGAGATGGGACAGGCGGTCAGCGAGTTTGACTTGAGCAAGGTCAGATCGAGTTACGCTACATTAACTGTAGAAAGTGCGGTGCGCGATGATCGTGGTAAGTACGTCGCGGCAACCGCAACCGCGAAATTCGCTGGTCAGGATCGATTTATAGGCTTAAAACAACCGGATTGGGTCCTAAATGTGGGGAAAAAGGCCAAACTTGATGTTGTGGTATTAGATCCACAAGGCGAACCAATAAAACATAAGGTTAACGTTAAGATAGAACGACGGGTCACCACTTCGTCACGAGTAAAGAGTGCAGGAAATGCCTACCTTACTCAGTATTCGCACCAATGGGTGCTTGAACACGAGTGTGAATTGCTGGTTCAAGTCTCTTCCTCCCGATGTCGATTTACACCCTCAGCAGCCGGAGTTTTTCGGATGACGGCTAGTTCTAAAGATAGTTCTGGCAAGCCGATAAGTAATTCTTTAAATGCTTGGGCAGTTGGTTCAGGTGCCGTTGTGTGGGAGGAATCACGCCTAAATCGCCTGGATATTATTGCTGACAAAAACAGTTATAAGCGTGGAGATGTCGCAAAGTTTTTGGTGAAGAACCCATACCCTGGTGCGGAGGCGTTGATATCAATCGAACGATATGGAGTCATGCGGTCTTGGCGGCAGAAGCTAAAGGGTAATACACCCATCATCGAAGTACCGATAGAGCAAGATGACTATCCTGGATTCTATCTTTCGGCGGTGGTTGTTTCGCCAAGGGTGGCAAAGCCTTTGGGTCCAAACAAAGTGGACTTGGGCAAGCCAGCAATGAAAATGGGTTACACCAAAGTCAAGGTGGACGACGATAGCAAGGATTTGCTTGTGAAAATCGACAGTCAAAAAGAAGTGTATCGACCAAATGAGGAAGTGAATCTGACGATTTCTGCATCACCTGTCTTGGGGCAATTGGAACAAATGGAAGTGGCCGTTGTCGCTATCGATGAATCCGTATTTCAGCTAAATAGTCAGGGCGAAGAGTATTATGATCCAACCTCCGGCTTTAATCGCTTGGAGTCATTGGGGGTGACTAATTTCAATTTGCTGATGCGGCTAGTAGGGCGACAGAAATTTGAAAAGAAAGGTGCAAACCCTGGTGGTGGCGGATTTTCCGATGTCGGTACTCGGTCTGTTGATGGCTACGTTGCATACTGGGAACCAAATATCGAACTTGATCAAGATGGCCGGGCCCTACGATCTTTCGTTTTGCCAGAAAATCTGACTGGCTGGCGAATCTTTGCCTTGGCAGTTGATCGAAAGGACAAAATGGGATTGGGGCAACACACTATAAAGGTCAATCAGCCAACTGAGATTCGTCCCTCCATGCCTAACTTCCTGACCCAGGGAGATGAGTCTAGGATGAACTTTAGTGTGTTAAATCGCTCGGACAAAAAGCGTAAGTTGAAGGTTGAATTGCAAGCATCGGGCAGAGCTTTAAAGGCGCCTGTATTGCACCGACAAGAATTAGAGCTGGATCCTTTTCAAAGAGCTCTGGTGGGTTTCGATGTAAAACCCGACTCAATGGGAATGCTAAAAATTTCAGCGAAAGCCGGCGATAAATTCGATGTGGATGCCTTGTCGCATGCTATTTCAGTAAACACGAAACATCGAATCATCACACAGGCTAGCTATGGCTCAGCTGTGGACTCTGTGGAGCAAAAGGTACTGTTTCCGAAAGACACCGTTGATAATCAGAATGCGGTCTCGGTGGCCCTGTCTCCTTCGGTAATTTCAAATATTTTAGGGGCATTCGAGTATCAGAAAAAATACCCATATGCCTGTTGGGAACAACGCTTGAGCAAGGCGCTGTCTGCGCAGTTATATCTGCAACTGAAATCGTACCTTCCCGAATCCTTTGAATGGTCTAACGCAAAGGAGTTGGCGATGGAGGCGCTCACGCAGGCCTCAAAGTTTCAAGCTACCAACGGAGGGATGACTTATTGGGTAAATCGAGATCGTTATGTCAGCCCATATCTGAGTGCATTTACGGCGCTTGCATTCAACTGGATGAAAGAGCAAGGGCACGATATTCCCACAAGTGTGGAACAAAAGTTACATGATTATTTGCTTGAGTATCTGCGCGACTCTGATGACGGACCAGAGAAATTTACTATCAGAGCCATTGCCGTTGCTGCGCTGGTATCCAACGGGCGAGTGGGGCTCGACGAGGTTAATCGACTAGTTCCACATGCACACCGCATGACTAGTTTTGGTATCAGTCAGCTACTCCAGGCTCAGCTTGCGGCAGGTGATGATGTGGATCGCATTGCCGCAACTCTTAATCGTTTAATGAGTCGAGGAACTCAATCTGGAGGAAAGTTTTCAATCGACGAAAAAGCTGGGCAAAATTGGTTAGCCATCCATGGAAGCTCAATTCGTTCTAATTGTGCGGCGCTTTCCAGTATTTTGACAACGCAAAGACAATACCCTTCACTTTCTGCGTCTATCGCTGATTTACCGTTCAAGCAAGTAAGAGCGATTTCTCAAGCAAGAGGGAATCGGTTTCATTGGGAAAATACCCAAGAGAACCTATTTTGCATGGATGCTCTTGCAAGGTTTTCTCAAGTGTATGAAGCAGAGCCGGTGAACCTAAATTTACTAGTAAGCATTGAAACGCCAACTCAAGATTTTGCAGCCCAGAAAAAGCTAGGCAGCGTCGAATTTAGCTCGGTAAACGAGGGCACGGTCATCGTCCCAACAACGCCATTTACATTGCCAACTAAAGAAGCTTCAGTGCAAATTGAGAAGGCTGGTCAGGGCCGTTTTTACTTTTCTCTAAGGGCTCAATATGCATTGCAAGAAGAGAGTCTTTCCAAACTCAATTCAGGCTTAGACGTTACTCGAGAGTACAGTATCAAGCGTGATGGAAAGTGGGTATTGCTGGAGAGTCCAGTTCAGGTTGAAGTTGGGGAGCTTATAAGGGTTGATTTGTTTGTCTCCAATCCTACGGCTAGGCATTTCGTTGTCGTAGATGATCCTGTTTTCGCGGGTGCGGAACCCTTGAATTCGGATCTTGCTACAACTTCGAGTATCGATTTGCAACACGACTCTCGGAGTTTTAGCGCTGGCAGTGTGGGCTTGGAACGCAAACATTGGACTGGCTTTGGGGCCTACGAGGGCGGCTTCTACCATAAAGAACTAAAACATGACGCAGCAAGGTTTTACTCCGATTATTTGCCCGCTGGTAATCATCATTTACGTTACTTTAAGCAAGTGATTGCAACGGGTGATTTTTTTGCTGGGCAGACCAAGGCAGAGGAGATGTATGATCCGGATGTTTTTGGAACTTCTGCACCTGCCAGGCTTCATGTTCAGCAAACACAGTGATGATCGAAAAGCAGACAATGAAATTTCTTAAATCATGGAATAAGTCACTAAAGTGGGTGGCGATTACCTCGATCTGCTCGATTCTGGTGTTGGCAATCGCAACGCGCCACGGCCTTAAGGATCTACCCAAAAACCTTGAAGCCTTGGTCCTGGAATCTTCCAGACCAATTGTCCTAGATAGGAACGGCATCCGACTTACAACAACGTATCAATCTCACTGGAATGTCCATGACGAATTACCATTACATGAAATTCCGGCGTTTCTCAGGGCAGCCTTTATTACAGCGGAAGACAAGCGTTTCTTTGCACATCAAGGTGTTGACTGGCTTGCGAGGCTGAGGGCGCTGTTTCAGAACACCAGCTCACTAACAAAAGTGAGCGGTGCCAGTACTATTTCGGAGCAGGTTGTTCGCATGATTCATCCTCGAAAACGAAATCTCTGGAGTCGTTGGCTAGAGGGCTGGGAGTCGGTATATCTCGAACAACAGGTGGGTAAAGAGGCTGTCCTGGAGTTTTACCTGAATCAAGTCCCGTTTGCCGCAAATCGTCGCGGAGTGGCGCAAGCGGCCAAATATTACTTTGATCGCAGTTTGGATTCCTTAAACCGAAAGGAGCAGCTTGCACTTGCGGTGATGGTTAGAGCGCCGTCTCGATTTAATCTATTTAAAGATCCAAATAGAATTAACGGTCGAATCGAGGATTTGGCCGACAGGATGATCGGCGTTGGGTGGGACATAGAAAAAGAACAGCTGCAGGCCGAGTTTAACTTGTCGAAGGCAAAAATTGCCGTCGACGCCAGACACTTTGCAAAGACGATTGCATTAACCGTTCCTTTTAACGGGCTAAGCCGCCGCCAAATAATAACAACGCTAAGTGCTGAGTATCAGCAGATTGCAAACAATATACTCACCCAGAGACTCGTGGACTTAAGAGCCTATGATGTTAATAATGCAGCCATGGTCGTGGTCGATCTTGAAACCAATGAAATTATCGTTTGGTCGGTTGCTAACTCTGAGACTTCCACAGCCTATGATTACGATGCTGTCTCGGTTAAAAGACAGCCAGGGTCTACCTTAAAACCGTTTATCTATGCGGCTACGCTTGAGCGTGGATGGACGGCTGCGAGCTTGATTGTTGACGCACCATTTGCAGAGGCTGTTAATCATGGAGTTCATCAATATAGAAACTATAGCGGCCGATTTTATGGTCCGATTAGCCTTCGAAGAGCACTTGCAAACTCCCTTAATATTCCTGCAGTCAAAGCAGCCGAATTAGTGGGAACAGCAGATTTGGCGGTACTGTTAGACAAGCTTGGTCTGCACGCTGCATCGGCTGAAGCCGATCGATTCGGTATTGGTATCGCACTCGGAACAGCCCCGGTAAGTCTTTTAGAGCTTGTGCAAGCGTATTCCGTGTTAGCTAATCGCGGACTTTACTCAACGTTAAGGTGGCACCGCGATTCGCAAGCGCAAATACAAAAAGGGGCGATATCACTGCCTTCAACCAGAAAAGTGTTCAGCGCAGAGCAGAGTTCGCTTATTGCTGACATCCTCTCCGATGACGATGCAAGGAAACTTGAATTTGGTGGTAGCGTTCTCAGTTTTCCCTCTCAGACCGCGATAAAGACAGGAACGTCGAATGACTACCGAGATGCATGGACGGTGGCTTTTAATAATCGATACCTGGTTGGGGTCTGGATGGGAAATCTGGATAACACCTCGATGAGAAAAGTAACCGGCTCCATCGGTCCAGCGGTTGCGGTGAAATCCATGTTTCAACAGCTAAATAAAAATATTGATAACAAGGCACTTTTTCTGAGTCCAAAACTAGAGTCTCGGAATGTTTGTCTCAATGCGACGCCCTTAGATAACGCTCAGTGTGAGGAGCGAGTAGAATATTTTCTTTCAGATCAAATCAATGCAAATGAATTTGCATTAGCTTTTGCGAGCAATTACGTTGATACAAACAAGAGTCACGATGATTGGATGATCACTTCGCCGCTCGATGGCTCAAAATTGGCGATGGATCCGCGTGTTCCTTCTACGCTACAAGTGATTAAATTTTCCCTGAACCACTATTTAGGAGCTAGTAAGGTTGAATGGTCGCTCAATGGTCAGTTGCTTCCTTCAGTAAGTGTTGATGATCTTAACTGGAAACTTAGAAGGGGCAAGCATGTTTTGGAAGTACAAATATATGATGCACATGGGAGTCAAATTGCAAGCGATAAATCGACGTTTTCGGTCTTATAGATATGTCGCAAATGCGACATTTTCGACAAGCTCTAGGTTCTCATTTTGAGTTTCAAAGTAATATATTTTTCATATTTAAAGTCTGGATTTAGTTTGACTGCGAGGGCACTCATGAGTGTTCTTAATGAGACATATTCTGTCTTTTTGTCAATTAAAATTAAAAAATAGGACTTGTTAATTGACAAATGTTTGTGTTAGCTTATTTTTCAGTGGGGGGTTAAGGATACAATTTTGATGTCTGTTTTATCGTTTTTATCAAAAAAAATGAAAACATTGATGTCATGATCTTTACTCTAAATAGTTACGCAAGGCTTGAGCCTGGAAAATCGAAATGATTCGTGATTCAGGTGGATGTCGCTTTGTTTGAGAACACTCAAAACTAGATAAATTAGTCGATATACCTGGGGGGGAATATGCGATTACTTTTATATGTTAGTAGCGTAGATAGTTTGGATGACATTCATCCATCCGTTTTGTCAAACTTGGGAAGAGAGAAGGAAAAACAAATCTCTGGCTTCACAGAGTATGCTCGCAGGCATTTTTTACAAGTATTGGAAGGTCCTAGCGCGGCGATCGATGTGATCATTAAGAGACTGTTTAACGTTCCAAACTTTCAACCGTTGTTGTTGATCGATGTAAAGACCTCGGTAAGACATTTCGAGTCCTCGGTCTATGCACATAGCAGTTATCTAGCAAAAAATGATGTTCACTCAACTGAGCAGCAATGCAGGTTCGACGTTCTTAAAGCATGGGCTCCAGAAAAATGCGACATTCTGGAGCTTTTCTACCTCGACACAGTCAGAGGTGAGAGTTTGCTCACTAGTTCGGTGGACCAGGTTCCAGCTTTGCACACCCCTTGGTGGTATGGAGAAGGCATAAGCACTTCGACGTTGAGGTAACCACGTGACAGTTGATCATCTGTTTAAGATTGGATTTCATTTAGACTTTTTGAGCATTGAGGATTAGTGCGCTTGAATTGTTTGTATGTTGAATCATTTCAGTGATTAAAAATCGAGGAAAAGTTTGTGTGCGCGAGAGCGGAAAGCGAAGAAGGAGAGAGGCTTTCATTTTTTGATTTAAAATCATGATGACATGGATGTCATTTTTTTAACTTCCCGTACCAGGTTGCAACCTTAAGGAACTCGTTTCAATCATTGTGGTTCGAGTATTGTTTCTGTACGTTCAAATTTGAGACAAACCTAAAGTTGAACTGATGCCGCCTCGAATCAGCTCATATACTGCGATCATTCAAATAAGACCAACTATAAGAATTCGCCTTGGAGGGCTCAGTGTCGAGTCAACAAACAGTCGAGAAAAACGATCCTCTATCTTCTGCTGGTTTGACCACAGAAACCCAGTCTAATGAAAGGTTGGCTCACCTAACTTGGCGGGAAAAGCTGGGATATGGCGCGGGTGATGCAGGCTTCAACTTCTATTGGGCACTCATTGGAAGCTTCTTACCTGCCTTTTACACCGACACGTTGGGACTTACGGCCGCCACTCTCGCCTGGCTACTCTTAGCTACCAAAATCATTGATGCTTTTACCGACCCAATCATGGGAGCGGTGGCTGATCGAACGAAGACCAGAATGGGAAAATTCCGTCCATACTTGATTTGGGGAAGTGTGCCCATGGGGGTTGCCGCGGTTTTGGCGTTCACTGCGCCTGATCTGACGTATCAAGGCAAGGTCGTTTGGGCCTTCGTGACCTACACCGCAATGATGATGTGCTACACAGTACTATCAACGCCGTATTCTTCGCTTTCTGGGGTAATGACGGCGAATGTTCAAGAGCGTAATGTTCTCATCAGTGTCCGGTTTATTTTTGCTTTTTCTGCATCATTCCTCATTGGAAAATTTACGCCTGATCTCATTGCTTACATGGGCGAGTCCGATCCCAAAAAGGGCTGGCAAATGTCGGTAATGTTGTATGCCGTGCTCGCCTCGATTGCCTTTACGATTACTTTTGCCTCAACCAAAGAGCGAGTTTCTCCGCCCGCCAAACAAAAGACATCACCAGCTCAAGATATTAATGATTTGCTCCATAATCAGGCTTGGGTAGTCCTGTTCGCTTTAGCCCTGATTATCATGATTACTATTACGCTCAGGCAGGGCTCTGCGTATTACTATATTACTTACTTTGCTGAACGCCCTGATCTTTGGGGTTGGTATACAGGCACGCAACTTCTTGCACTGGGTATCGGTTGTTTGGCGACTCCTTTTTTGACGCGATACTTCGAAAAGAAGAAAATATTAATTGCCTTAATGGCCATCGTTGGCTTGCTTTCCTTAGCTTTTTATTGGGTGCCAAGCGATGCAATAGGGCTGATGTTTACATTTAATATCCTGATCAGTTTGGCGCTAGGACCCAAGTCTCCTCTGACATGGTCTATGTATGCAGACGCGGCGGACTACAACGAATGGAAGTTTGGACGTCGAGCGACCGCGATGACCTTTTCGGCGGCCACATTTTCCCAGAAACTCGGCAGTGCTGGTGGTGCCTCGGCGATGTTCGCGATACTCGCTTACTTTGGCTATCAAGCTAACGTGGCGCAGACAGGGGCGAGTTTAGAAGGCATAAAGTTACTTCAAACCCTTGCTCCAGGTGGTTTTGCTATATTGGCAGTTGTTGCCACGCTTTTTTACAACCTCGACAACAAAACGCTGGCTAAGATTCAGGCCAGTCAGTTGAAACGCGGCGAGCAAGGTTCACCATCGTGAGTTCTTCGTTGATAACAAGGCACGACAATGGAGTTGTGTCACTGCATTGCCCTGTCTCAATGCCTTTGGCAAGCGCTTTCCTTTGGAACCCTGTATTGATGATGCAAATGAATTGTCGCGGTTTTGCCACTGCACAGTTTATGCAGCCCGAGCCCAGCAAATATGCCCATGCACCTAATATGGAGGCCAAGACCTTTATGCAACCGGAGCAAGCCTATTTCGCCCATCATCCAGGACGCTTTTTCTACATCCAGCCGAAAGAAACGGGTGAACTCTATTCAATGCCTCACGAACCGGTTCGGAACCGCATCGATGAATTCGGTTTTCATGTCGGAGAGCAACGACTTTCTTGGTCAGGTAGTATCGAAGAATGCTCAGTAGAGCAGTCAGTAAGGCTGCATAAACACCTTCCGGTGGAGCTGTGGGAGTTCAAAGTGGAAAACACCACTCCAAATCCGCTGCAATGGAAAGTCGTACCCTATTTCCCCATGGGCTACATGTCTTGGATGAATCAGTCAGCGGAATTTGATAAGAAAAACAGCGCCATTCTAGCGAAATCAATTACCCCTTATCAAAAGGTAGAGCAGTATTTTCAGAATCGGGAATTAAAGGACATCACGTTTCTGATGTCTGATAGAACACCCGTTGCCTTTGAAGCTCGGCAATCTGCTTTTGAAGGTGAAGGCGGTTTACAGCGACCTGATGCATTGCGTGGAGACCGTTTAGGTAACTTTGAGGCTTTTTATGAGACACCAACAGCGGCCATGCAGTTCGATTTGGGTATGTCGCCAGGGCAGACGGTAATCCTTCGCTTTGCATTTGGGGCGGCAAAGAGTAATGAAGAGATTACACAGCTTCGAAATGAGCTGCTATGCAATTCAAAAACGGAGCGGTTTGAATTTTCTAATGTTGTGACCGAAGAAGTAACATCCAAATCCAGTCCACTGCGTATTGAAACGCCTAATCACAGCTTGAATCACTTCGTTAACCACTGGTTGGGACGTCAAATTTACTACCATGGCGAGGTGAATCGGATGACTACCGATCCCCAGACCCGCAACTTTCTTCAGGATCACATGGGCATGACGTATTTAAGTCCTGAGCGCGCCCGGGCGTCGATCATTACAGCCATTTCGCAACAAAAGGTAGAGGGGGCCATGCCAGATGGCATTCTGCTGCACAAAGATGCTGAGTTGAAGTACATCAACCAGGTGCCGCACATGGATCACTGCGTGTGGTTGCCATTGACCGTATCTGTTTATGTCAATGAGACAGGTGATGAGAGTATATTGGACGAGTTCGTGAGTTTTGCCGACGATCCCAAACAGGTTTCGGTCTTCGATCATGTGTCGCTCGCTTTGGACTGGTTGTTCTCACAGCGTGATGAGCGTGGTTTGAACTACATTGCCCAGGGTGACTGGAATGATCCAATGAACATGGTCGGATACAAAGGCAAAGGAGTCTCCGCTTGGCTGACCCTGGCCAGTGCTTACGCTTTTAATACGTGGGCGGATGTTTGCCGTTCGCTCGGAAAGGAAGAGGCGTATTTTTGTTTCAGCGAGATGGCGCTGCAATGCAATGAGTCGGCGAATAAGTATTTTTGGACTGGAGAATATTATGCCCGTGGTATTACCGACGACGGTCGAGTATTTGGTGTGGAGCAAGATCAACATGGCAAAATTTTTCTGAATCCTCAAGCTTGGGCTATTCTAAGCGGCGCTGCTGATGAGCACAAAATGAGTAAGATGCTTCCCAAGATTGAGCAGTACTTAGAAACAGACTATGGGGTGCAAATGCTGGCTCCGGCGTTTACTTCAATGGTCGAAGACATTGGACGAGTGACGCAGAAATACCCAGGCTCTGCTGAAAACGGATCCATCTACAATCATGCTGCTGCCTTTTATATTTTTGCTTTATTAAAGGTAGGCCAGACGGATAAGGCAGTTGAGCTCCTGTGTAAAATGATACCGAGTGATTCAACCGAGGAATTGATTCAGCGTGGACAGCTTCCAGTCTTTGTTCCTAACTATTATCGTGGTGCCGTGGACCAATTTCCAAGTACGGCAGGAAGATCAAGTCAGCTTTTTAATACCGGGACTGTGCACTGGCTTTGGCGCTCACTGACCGAAGAGTTGGTGGGTCTGCGTGGTGTGTCACAAGGCTTAAGAGTTCAATCTAAGTTGCCTTCATATTGGAATAAGTTGACCGCTACTCGCCGATTTCGGGGTGCCAGTTTTGAAGTGAAAATTGAACGAGTCCGCGGCGACGAGGAGCCCTCGATAAAGCTCGATGGCGAACAAATTGTTGGTTTAATCGCTAACGACTCAATTAAAGCTGGAGAGCGGCATCAACTAGAGGTGCGCCTGCTGTGAACTTAGGAAAACCAACCAGACTAATAATAGTAATGGGTGTAAGTGGCTCAGGTAAGTCCACCGTAGCGAGGGAGTTAGCCGCAAAGCTTAGTTATGATTTTGTAGAGGCGGATGACTTTCATTCTGAACAGGCAAAAAAAAGAATGAGTAGAGGCCTCCCTCTGACCGACGATATGCGATTACCATGGGTTGACCGTATTAGAGAATCACTGGAACAGTCCATTAGTGAGCATCGATCCAGTGTTCTCGCGTTTTCAGGTTTGCGCAAGTCACACAGAGAGATTCTCCAAGGCCTGCCAACGACCACGGTGACTCTTTTTCTGAATGCTGATCAAGAATTAATTGCGCAAAGACTTGAAGAGCGCGAACAGCACTTTATGTCTCCATCACTACTAAGCAGTCAATTCGAAGCGTTAGAATCGCCCATTGGAGAACAAGATACCTACGAAGTGTCGGCTGCCGATGTATTGCCTTCGGTGGTTTCCAACTGTTTAGCTCATGTATTTCGAAACTAAAAAAGAATGAAATTAATAAACCTATTCGCCCTATTTTTTATCTCGACGGCCACCGTGGCAGAGGAAATCCAGTTTACAGCTCAACCACCTGTCGTAGATGGTCTTGTTGATTCAAAGCTATGGGACGAGGCTAGCTGGTCTCAGATAGAGCACATCGCCGTGGGTGAACGTCCTGAGCCTCAAGACTTCAGTGGTCGTTTCAAAGTCCTCTGGGATACGTCCTCGATTTATCTGTTAGTCGAACTGGTCGATGATGTCTTAATTGATACTCATGCTGACCCACTGCAAAACTATTGGGATGATGATGCGCTAGAGATCTTTATCGACGAAGACAAGTCGGGTGGTTTACATCTGGATAATCACAATGCATATGCCTATCACATCGGCCTAGATAATCAGGTTGTGGATATTGATGTTGATGGAAATCCTGCGCTGTTTAATAGTCATGTTGAATCTTCTTGGCGTCGATCCATCACAGCCCCTCATAAGATAGTTTGGGAGGTAGCTCTCTCAGTTTATGACGAACAACAGCAGCTAGTTAAACTAAATCCCGGTAAGCAACTTGGATTTATGCTGGCCTATAACGACTCGGATGGATTTAACGGGCGCGAAGCGTTTATCGGCTCAGAAGAAATTGAGCCGGTAAATGGAGATAAAAATCGCGGATACATAGACGCCGACGTGTTCGGTTCTCTGCTTTTGGCAGATAAATTTAGTAAGAGGGGTAAGAAGTAAATGTTGAAATCTTACTCAAAAACCCAGTTTAAACTCATTTAAAATATTGATAATAAACAAATAAATTGATTTTTTCGGCTCGGTGTAAAAATCAATGGAAAACGTTTGCCAAATTTTGAAATTTTGTTACACTTGTGGGCGTGAAAGACTAGCTTGCTTGGGACAAAAATTGGCATTGCACCGAGCGAGCTTTATTTTTCACCGGAATGGTAAACGTTTTCCGTGTTAACTATAATGACAAATAACACAAACTTTAGGAGGTTGTGGCCATGAAAGAGAGGTTAGCCAAAAGAGCTCGAGTCCAGTCAGTGACTGATGTGGCTCCAAAGGCAGGTGTATTTAAGTCTAGGCCTGTTGCGGCTATGGTGGGCTTGATGGTGTCCGGCGCGATGATGCCGGCAACAACGGTTGCACAAGAAGCAGCTAGCTCAGCAGAATTAGAAGAAATTGTTGTAACTGGGATTCGCTCGAGTCTACAACGTGCACAAGACATCAAAAGAAATTCAGATGGTGTTGTAGATGCGATTTCAGCAGAAGATATCGGTGTTTTCCCGGATACAAACTTAGCAGAATCTTTGCAACGTATTACGGGCGTGTCCATTGACCGTAGTCGCGGTGAAGGGAGCTTAATTACCGTTCGTGGATTCGGCCCAGATTTTAATCTGGTCACCCTGAATGGGCGTCAAATGCCAACTTACAACGGCAGATCGTTTGATTTTGCAGATTTGGCATCTGAAGGTGTGGCAGGCGTTGAAATCTATAAGACTGGACGTGCCGATATTCCGTCAGGTGGTATTGGATCGTCGATCAACATCAAAACAAACAAGCCTTTGGAAAACCCTGGCTTGAAGTCAGTAGTATCTTTTAAGGCAGTTCACGACACGTCTACTGAAGACGGCAGCTCGATCACACCTGAGTTGTCAGGTATCTACTCGAACACCTTTAATGATGATACTTTCGGTATTTCACTAACAGGTAGTTACCAAGAGCGTGACAACGGCGTAAATCAGGCGAACGTGTTCGGCTGGAGAACGTTCCCAGGTGAACAAGATGGTGGATGGGGAACCGTTCCATTTAATTCTTCGCAAGTGAATCGTCCCAATGCGGGTGATATCTATTCCGTACCTCAACAGGTGGGATACCAAGCGGAAGAGTTTCAACGCGAGCGTATTAATGGGCAGTTAACATTGCAGTGGATGCCGTCCGACAATGTTAGAACAACGGTTGACTATACCTACTCTGAAGTCGACGTTAATCGCACATTCAACGAATATTCAGCTTGGTTCAACTTTGGCGAGCAATCGACTGAGTTTGATGGCGCTGGTATTGCTACGCCAGTGGTTTATACCGAACAACTTACGGGCCAAGACTTTACGTTGAAGGCAGGTCGTGATGGCGAAACCACTGAGAATAAGTCTCTTGGTTTCAATGTTGAATGGCAAGTGAACGATCGATTGGCGCTCGAGCTGGATTATCATGATTCAACGGCCGAGCGTTCTCCAAATAACCCGTTGGGTGACGTTTCACAACTGGCCGCATCGGCTTTTATCCGTGATCGTACCACCTTGATCATCGATGGCGGTGTTCCAATTTTGAATCTCGGGCTTCGCAACACGCCTCAACCACAAGACTTTATCGTCACTGGTAGTGTGTTTGAAAATAACTTCGATCGCATGGAGATGGATCAAGCCACGTTGAAGGGTTCATACGATTTCAATGACACTAGCCGGATTAACTTCGGTGTTCAGTTAACTGAGGCGAATAACCGTTCTGCTCAAGCTGTTGTTCAGCGTAACGATTGGGGTGGCACAACTCAAACCGGTCAAATTGCTGACTTGCTAACGCCTGCTTCAGGTGCTGGCATGTTCGATCAGTTTGGCGGGGATGATCCTCGACGTCAATTGGACTTCTTTACTTTCGATATCGATGCTTTGATTCAGCGGACCGTTGAGTTAGGTGCGACTAATTCGACTGCAGGAGACTGTGGTCATGGTTTGTGTGCTTCTAGCGACTTCACAACTGACCGAAGAACGACGGAAGATACAACAGCACTTTATCTAACTTACACAACTGAATTCACGGTTGGCGACATGCCCTTGTCAGTAAACGCAGGATTGCGTTATGAAGAAACGGACGTGGACTCGGCTGCCTTGGTGCCAACTTACAGTTCAATCGTGCAAGAGGGCTTCAACGAGTTCCCAGTAATTCCTGCTGTAGACGCAAGTGGTAACCCAATTCGTGATTTCACGCGTTTGCAAGGGGAGTACGACGCCACGTTGCCGAATCTTGATTTGAAGTTGGATATATCGGACAACTTGGTTGCTCGTGCTTCGTACAGCGAAACAATCACTCGCCCAGGTTTCGTAGATATTCAAGGCGGATTGACGATAGGTAGATTGACTCGTGTAAACGGTGAGGGTACCGGTAATGCGGGTAATCCTGGTTTGCTTCCATTTGAATCGCAAAACATCGATTTGTCGCTTGAGTACTACATGAGCGATACCGATTATGTAGCGGTTGGATACTTCAAAAAAGACGTCGATAACTTTATCGGTCGCGGAATTTTGCAGAACCAAGTCTTGTTTCCAAACTTGATTCACCCTGCAACAAATAGACCCGCCGAGTTTGATGTTGAAGTTCCGGTGAACCAAGAAGAGGCATCGATTGATGGTTTTGAAGTAGCCGTACAAAAAACCTTTGGTGATACTGGTTTTGGTGTGGTTGCGAATGCGACTTTTGTGGATGGCGATATTTCGTTTGATACTGCAAGTCTGGATGAGCAATTTGCCTTGACTGGTCTTAGTGACTCAGCAAACTTCATTTTGTTCTACGAGAACGAAAAAATGCAAGTTCGTGTGGCGTATAACTGGCGTGACGACTTCTTGTCAGGCACGACTCAGCCTAACGTGAATAACGCTGGTCCTACGTTTGTGGAGTCTTACGGTCAATGGGATGTTCGGGCATCTTATGACGTAAGCGATCGGTTAACTGTTTTCCTTGAAGGCATCAATGTCACAGAGGAAACTCGGTCAACCTATGGACGATCTACATCTCAGTTGTTGAATGCCACCCAAACAGGTGCACGTTACAACATCGGAGCTAGATTCTCCTTTTAATCGCTCCTTCAGTGGCCCCTGGCAATTTGACCCTCATCCAGGGGCCTCTTTTATCCACGAAAATCATTGTGAGCGAAATGATCTCGTCCTGAGATCTTGCAAATAGAAATTCTTTTTATGATCAGAAACATCGTCATCGTTGGTGGTGGTTCGGCGGGTTGGTTAACGGCGGCAATTCTTGCCAGCCGAGTCAACAACCTTCAGACAGGTTCTAGCAATTCTTCTGCGGCGATGCCTGTTCAGATTACGTTGATAGAGTCACCGGATATTCCAACCGTAGGGGTAGGAGAAGGCTCGTGGCCTTCAATGCGTTCGACTTTGCGCGACATTGGCATATCTGAAACCGAATTCATGAGGCGATGCCACGCTACATTAAAGCAAGGCACGCGCTTTCAAGATTGGCTGAGAGGCCAAGACGAAAGTTATTATCATCCTTTCAGTTTACCGGTTGGCTTTAACGAGCTTAATGTGGCTGAGTTTTTTAGCGAAGCCGAAATTGGCGCGAAGTTCGCTGAGATGGTCTGCGCGCAAACCGCTGTCTGCGAGCACCAGCTTAGCGCAAAGACAATTTCTACCCCCGAGTTTGCTTTCAACCTAAATTATGGCTACCACTTAGACGCCGGTGAATTCGTCAGTTTGCTGCGTGAGCATTGTGTCGAAAGACTTAACGTAGAACTGAAATCATGTAATGTGACGTCAGTTGAAAAATCCATACGCGGTGCAATCAAGAGTGTATTAACGGATTCCTATGATGCCATTCATGGCGATCTTTTTGTCGACTGTACTGGCTTCGAGGGCTTACTTATTCGCAAGGCGCTCAATGTGCCGCGCAGATCCGTCAGAACGACCCTGTTTAATGATCGAGCGATTGCCGCTCAGATACCTTACGCGGAGGATCATCGTATTGCCTCGGTTACGAATTCCATTGCCCAACCTAGCGGTTGGGTCTGGGATATCGGACTATCACATCGGCGTGGCACCGGATTGGTCTATTCATCGGAATTCATGTCGGATGCCGACGCCCAGGCTGCCTTCAGAACTTATCTAGTCAATCATGGTGTTACTGATCAAGAGAGTGCCGACCGTATTGACTGTCGCCAGCTTAAGTTTGATCCCGGATACTCGGAACAAGCTTGGTATAAAAATGTCGTGGCTATTGGTTTGTCTGCCGGCTTTGTTGAGCCGCTTGAGGCCTCCGCGCTTGTTTTGATTGAGACATCGGCCAAGGCATTAGCATCGTGTTTGCCGCTAGGGCAGGAGTCAATGGATGCCAATGCGCGCCAATTCAATCGAAAGATTGACTACCACTGGCAACAAATCATCGATTTTCTGAAACTTCACTATGTTCTTAGCAAACGAGTGGATGGTGACTACTGGCGGGAGCATCGTTGTGATTCAACTATTCCGGCTTCGCTAAAGGAGTTGCTGGCTATCTGGCGATACCGCATGCCGTGGTATCAGGATGCGCCTAGGGTCGATGAATTGTTTTCATCGGCAAGTTTCCAATACGTTCTCTTTGGGATGGAATTTGAGCGCCCAGCATCGTTGATCGGAATGGGTACCACAAAAAAATCAAATCGAGCCAAAGAGCTCATTACTAAAAATAATATTGAGATCAAACGCATGTTGTCCACTATGCCGACTAATAACGAGTTAGCGGCGAAGGTCCATGAGTATGGGTTTCAAGCCATATAGGAGGAAGAAATGACCCTACAAGCACATGAGGTTCTTAATTATAAGGACCACCTAAACTTAAAGGTGATCGATGGATATCGTGGCGAGTTAAGTTTAAGCGCCAACTCAATAATGGTATTTCCGACTGAGTTTAGAGATGTTCAAGCTTACTATCCCATCCTGTTTAGGAAGAACCCGGAGACTGGCGAGTTTTATGCATGCGCTCTGACTGGTTTTGAGCCAAATGAAAATTTATTTGTCTCCGAGGAGTTTGGCTGGCAATGCGATTATTTGCCTTTAATGGCGAGGCGTGAACCTTTTTATATCGGGTTTAAAGAAGATGAATCTGCTCCACAAGGAAAGTCGATGATCGTAACACTGGACTCAAATAGTGCGAGATTAAGCGAGGATGATGGTGAAGATCTTTTCAAAATTGATGGTTCTCCTAGTTTATTCCTAAACGATAAAATGGCTATTTTGGAACGAATTCATCAGGGCAATGAGTTCGCTGAAGGCTTCAATCAAGCGTTGGTTGAGAATCAACTATTAGAGCCAGCCACCATCGAAATTACACTGGGTGAGAATGCGACGAGCCAGCTGCTCGGGTTTTATGTTCTCAATGAGGAGAAGCTGATCGCGTTGCCAGGAGAGGTTCTGAATAGTTTTTCAAAGAATGGATATCTATTGCCCATGTTTATGCTGGTTGCATCGCAGGGGCAAATGCGAAAGCTGATCAACATGAAGACTGAAAAACAGAGCGGATAAAGGGTCTAACCTTTAAGAATGATAATAACGCTGGTCCGATTCAAACTGGACCATGCGAACGGTTCTCGGTGAAAGATATGAACAAGTCAAATAAGACATCAATTCGTGATGTGGTAATCGTCGGTGGGGGTACGGCTGGTTGGATGGCGGCAGCAACACTGGCAAAAACATTGGGCGGGACTATTAACGTCACACTGATAGAGTCTGACCTGATCCCAACCGTAGGTGTCGGTGAGGCGACTATTCCAACGCTAATTAATCTTCATCAGTTGATCGGAATTAATGAACAAGAATTTCTTAGCCGCGTTAATGGCACCTTTAAATTGGGTATCTCGTTCGAGTCCTGGAGGGATGTCGAGCAAGACTATATTCATTCTTTTGGAATGACTGGCAAAGACTGTTGGGCCGCCGGATTTCAGCATTTCTGGCTGGCCGCCAAGCAACGAATAGGTTGCAAAGACTTTGGTCAGTACTGTCCCGAACTGGTTGCCGCTGAGCAAAATAAGTTTGCAGTGGTGCCAAAATTTGGTCTGAATTATGCCTATCACATAGATGCAGGTCTGTATGCAGGGTTTTTGCGAGAGTTTGCTGAACAACATGGCGCTTCTCGCAAAGAGGGCTTAGTACACGAAGTTATACAAAATCCTGAGTCGGGCGATATTGAAGCCGTCAAACTTAAAGACGGTCAGATGATCTCGGGAGATCTGTTTATTGATTGCTCGGGCTTTAAAGGGCTGCTGATAGAGGAAAAATTGGAAGCTGGCTACCTTGACTGGTCTCATTGGTTGCCATGCAATTCTGCGGTTGCGGTTCAGACTGAATCCGTAGAGGATCCTATCCCTTATACACGTTCCATCGCCAGAGAAGCTGGCTGGCAGTGGCGAATACCATTGCAAACCAGAACTGGTAACGGACTGGTTTTTTGCGATGACTACATTGATGACGATAAAGCAACTGAGACTCTTCTGAGCACTATAGACGGTAAGACTATTAATGATCCAAGGGTTCTAAAATTTAAAACAGGAACTCGCAAAGTTCATTGGAAAAACAACTGTATTGCTCTAGGTCTGTCCAGCGGTTTTATCGAACCCCTAGAGTCCACAAGTATTCATCTTATTCAACGGGGCCTCACTCGCTTGGTGCAAATGTTTCCACATCATGGTGTGGTGGACGCTGATATCAATGAGTTCAACAAGCAAATGTATGATGAAATCGTAAACGTCAGAGATTTTATCGTACTGCATTATCACGTGACTAATCGTCGAGACTCCGAGTTCTGGAGATACTGTGCTGATATGTCCATTCCTGATTCTTTGCAGCATCGAATTGATCTGTTCAGAGAGACTGGCAGGGTGTTTAAAGTTCCGACCGAGCTGTTTGGAGAAAACTCGTGGACTCAAGTGATGTTGGGACAAGGTCTGACACCCAAGGATTATCACCCGATCACGAATATGATGGACGATGAGGAATTGCGCTCATTTATGCAAACAATCGATAACAACGTACAAGGTATGGTATCGCAACTGCCTTCGCACCAAGACTTTATCCGTCATTATTGCCTAAGCGAGTCAAAATCAAAGATGAACCGAGTTGCATAGAGTTATCAACACGGTTTAGTGCTCTCCCAGCCTTGATAGCCCAACGCAGATCAGCGTCTGACGAGTTGGCTTTTGGAGTCTTGCTATTAGTTGTTATCAACAAGAAGTGTATTCAGTTCTTCTTTAAGAAACTTAATACATTCGTGTTTAGATTCTTTGGTCAGCTTCGTACTGAGATCATTCAGATCCGGTGGGAGACCTTTGCCAAGTGAGTTGTTTAGATTGAACACAAAGTGGTCGAATAATCTGGACCATTGTTGCCGTTTTATTTGATCCATTTCTTTGAAAGCCAGCATGCCTAACATGAGCGCGCTGTTGGCTGATGGAACCAGTGTATCGGCATCATCATTCCACCAGTAATTTATTAGTACGTTTACCGCGTCATGGGATTGAACTGCATGCCACCAGGGCGAGGGAATAAAGATGGCATCACCTGCTGCTAAATCGGCCACCATGCATGCTTCGTTCGCGCTACTGAAATCGGGAAAACGTTCTAAATCAGGGGCGACGCTGTCGACTAAACTCGCTGGCACGCCGCCCGGCGAGTTTAAAATTGGACCAAGGTAAAGATTCTCACATTGTTCAGGTGGATAAAGTCGAAAGGTGCGGCTTCCTAGGGCGACGCAAGCGATATTATCACTGAGGTCAAAGTGTGCAGCCACCTTGGATTCATTACTTATCCATATGGTTGGTTCAACGTCATCTAGATAAGGGTTATCTATTTCATCCGCTATACTTGGAAAGCACGATGTTAGTGAAGCCGCCTGCATGGACATGGCTAACTTCGCATTATCTGGTGCAGACCGTTGTTTTAACAATTGCTCGATTACCGCGGTAGCCGCCAAATCTAACTTTCTAAAATTGGGGCCATCCAATTGTCTGTTGTATAAAAATCGGCCTTCAATTTCAGGCGGTGCAACAATGGTGTAGCTGGGGACGTGCGAATCTCTATCAATGAGGTATCGGCAAGCATCTTCCATGGAAGATTTTGCTGCATTTACTATTTTCCATTCTGAGGCAAAATTCCGAATCACCACAGGTGTTTGAGTCTGCAGATACTCTTTTTCAAACTCCTCTCGGCTGAGATTGCGTGCATCAGTCTCTTTGATATTTCTCGTCGGCGCCATATTGCCAATCCTATCGCGATATTGCGGCTGTGCTTTCACGAATCACGAGTTTGTGCGGTAGGATAATCTTCGTTTCTTTTATGTCTTCTTTTTCGATGATGTCGATCAAGAGATTTGCGCACTTTCTACCGATGTCCTCCACCGGCTGAGCAATGGTCGTTAGCGTGGGCGTGCTGAACTCCGCGAAACGAATGTCATCGAAACCGGCGACAGCGACGTCCTCGGGAATGGACAGCCCTTGTTCTTTCAAAGTGTGCATGCTGCCTATGGCGCTCTCGTCGCACATACACAATATGGCGGTAGGAATGTGATCGAGCTTCAAAATTTCTTTGGTCAAACTCTGACCACTTTCGATGGTGTAAGTGCCTTCGAATATGAGTTCTTCTTCAAGCTCCAAGTCATTGGCATTGATGGATTGTCGATAGCCAGCAAGTCGTTGTTCGGTACTGGGCGTGTTGGGGTCACCAGTGATAACGGCTATTCTGGAATGTCCTTGATCAATCAGGTGCTGAGTCAATTCACTCGCGGCAGCGCGGTTGTCAATTGTGATGTACGGTATTTCTTTATTTCTGATGGTTAGGCCATCAAGGTCAGCCACCTCACAGGAATTTACCATTGGGGGCAATGCAAACGACTCACTGTCCAGCAATTTACTTGGAAACGGCGGGCGTTCAGAAAAGAAAATTACCCCATCGGCGCGCTTGCTTTGGACTAAATCTCCGTATCGCAACTCTCTTGCTCGATCACCTTGGGAGTCTCCAAATAGAATCGAGTAACCGCGTTGAATTGCGGCGTCTTCCATGGAACGAATCACCCCAGCATTGAAGGTGTCACTGAGGTCGGGGATGATAGCCACAATGTTTTTTGTCTTAGCTGTTCTTAGGCTGCTCGCTAAGGTGTTTTGTTTGTATCCGAGTTCCTCAGCCGCGGCTTGTACGCGTTCGCGCATCTCCTTGGAGACACGATTGGGATTGTGTAGCGCGCGCGAAACCGATGCGATAGATATTCCCAGATGTTGAGCTAACTCTTTTATCCCTAGTTTATTAGACATGCTTTTAAAAATTACCTGAAGAAAACAGCGGTTAGCCGAAACCTCTAATTTACAAGACTTCGCCCTCGGATGCATCTTCTGCCCCGATACGGCTATTGAGTTTTACGTCTCCCTTGACAATAGATCAAACGCAAACTACATTACGCATGGAAAACGTTTACCATTTATCCGATATTAGCGGTTTTTCGCTCAGAATTGAAGTATTTCATTCGCTTAGTAATGAACCACATAGGTCTGTGCGAACTCCTCAAACATAAAAACCGAGGACTGTTCCTCAACTACTCAGAATAAAGAGGATTTCGAATGAAAATTGCACCGATAGATTGGGCAATTATCTTGTTGTATTTGCTGACAACCGTTGTCATAGGATTGGTATTGAAACGCCAAGCTGAACGCTCAAAAAAAGACTACATGCTCGGCGGCAACCGGCTACCCTGGTACATGCTTGGGCTTTCAAACGCATCGGGTATGTTTGATATATCAGGAACCATGTGGTTGGTCACTCTGCTGTTTGTTTATGGTCTTAAGAGCGCCTGGATTCCGTGGCTGTGGCCCGTTTTTAATCAAATATTTTTGATGATTTTTCTCTCAATGTGGCTTCGCCGCTCCGAGGTTTCTACCGGTGCTGAATGGATTGGTACACGCTTTGGGACAGAGTCTGAGGCCACCAAGTCTCATCTTATAGTTGTGATATTCGCCATTCTCATGGGACTAGGTTATCTGGCCTATGGTTTTATAGGTGTAGGCAAATTTGTGGAGATATTTTTGCCCTGGGAAATGGTGTCGAACTATGTCCCGTTTGACGTCCCAAGCGAATACGTTCCACACTTTTACGGCATCATGTTGACTCTGTTTGCTGTGTTTTATTCACTGTTAGGAGGTATGGTCAGTATCGTTTGGACGGACCTGATCCAATTCACATTAATGGCGATATCCGCTGTCATCATTGGTGTGCTGGCCATGAATGCACTGAGCACGGCCGACTTAACGGTACCAATAGGTTGGGACACTCCGTTTTTTGGTTACGATCTCGATGTGGATTGGAATTCGGTGATTCCAGCGGTAACCGAGAAAGTCAGTTCTGATGGATTCTCGCCATTTATGATTTTCTTCATGATGATGGTGTTCAAAGGCGTGTTAGTTAGTCTGGCTGGCCCTGCACCTACCTATGACATGCAAAAAATATTATCGGCTAGGTCTCCTAAAGAAGCCGCATTGATGAGCGGCTCAGTCAGCTTGGTTCTGATGCCATTGCGTTACTTCATGGTGGCGGGGTTCGCCGTCTTAGCCATATTAAACTTTGATAAGTTGGATCTTCTGGTTAATGGCTCGGTCGATTTTGAGCAGATTCTGCCTTCTTCGATCAATGAGTTCGTACCGTCCGGTGTTTTGGGGCTATTACTAGCCGGTCTGTTGGCTGCGTTTATGTCCACATTTGCTGGGACACTGAACGCGACTCAAGCTTATCTCGTCAACGATATCTACCTGAAGTTTGTCAATCCCAATGCCGAAACCAAGACCATCGTTAAGGTTAATTGGATAGCTGGAATCTCCATGGTGAGCTTGAGTATTTTCTTAGGATTCTTCGCCAAAGATGTAAACGACATACTGCAATGGATCGTATCAGGTCTCTACGGTTCTTACGTGGCGGCCAACGTGCTGAAATGGTATTGGTGGCGCTTTAATGGAAATGGATTTTTCTGGGGTATGGTCTGCGGACTGATTCCCGCGTTGTCATCTCGTTTTGTTTTTGATGGCGTCTTAGACCTTTATGTGTTTCCAATTATGTTGCTGATTTCCGTGATCGGTTGCATTGCAGGCACCTACCTTTCCGAGCCGGTTGATGAGCGCGTTCTAAAAGAGTTCTATCGCAAGGTAAAACCTTGGGGTTTTTGGGGGCCGATCCGTGATCAGGTGCTGGCGGAGGATCCTAACTTTGCGGTCAATAGAGACTTCTATAGGGACATGGTCAACGTGGCGATTGGCATCGTGTGGCAGACATCTCTGGTGCTATTGCCAATATACATTGTCTTGATGGAGTTCACGGCGGTCGCCGTTGTATTGACGCTAATTCTTGCATGTTCGGCGGCGCTTAAAGTTAATTGGTACGACCGACTGCCTAACACTAAGAAGGAGGCAATAAGCGCATGAGTCTACTAAAAGAGTTTCCTCAAGACTTTGTTTGGGGCACAGCGACCGCAAGCTATCAGATTGAGGGCGGTGCCCAAGAGGGCGGTCGAGGCGATTCAATTTGGGATACATTTTGTCGAATTCCTGGAAAGGTGGCCAATGGTGAAAACGGTGATATTGCCTGTGATCACTATCATCGTTATCCAGAAGACATTCGACTGATGGCCGAGCTGGGAGTTTGTTCCTATCGGTTCTCAATATCATGGTCCAGAATCATGCCTGACGGTACTGAAAACTCCATAAATCAAGCAGGGATTGATTTCTATAATAGAGTCATCGACCTTTGTTTGGAAAACAACATCGAACCCTGGGTAACCTTGTATCACTGGGATTTGCCTGAGCACCTGCATCAAGCTGAGGGAGGTTGGTTAGAGCGCGATATTGTGGACCGATTTAGGGATTATTCCGAGGTCTGTTTTAAAGCGTTTGGAGACCGAGTGAAACGTTGGATAACCATCAATGAGGCATGGGTAGTTGCCATGCTGGGTTATGGAAAAGGTATCTTCGCGCCAGGGTTGAAATCTAATGACTTGCCGTATCGAGTTGGACATCATCTTCTTCTTGCGCATGCTGAAGCCGTGGACGTGTTTCGCCGAAAGTATGCAAGTGATGATGCCGTCATTGGTATAGCAAATAACTGCGATTGGCGCGAAGCGGCCACCGAATCTGATCAAGATAAGCAGGCAGCGCAGCGAGCACTCGAGTTCTTTCTTGGTTGGTTTGCTGATCCCGTGTATCTGGGTGATTATCCGCAAGTCATGCGTGACCGGCTGGGGGAAAGGCTTCCCAGCTTTACAGCGCAAGAGCGAAAAAAGTTAAAGGGGTCCAGTGACTTCTTTGGTTTAAATCACTACACCACCATGATTGCAAGTGCTGAGAATTATGATGGCGGCGAAGTGAGTCCTTACGGCAATGGTGGCATAGCAGAGGATCAAGACGTGCACCTGACCGTAGACCCGGAATGGCCACTGACTGACATGCAGTGGGCTGTCGTGCCTTGGGGCTGCGAGAAGATGCTTCGCTGGATAGCTGAGCGTTATGACAATCCACCAATTTATATTACCGAAAATGGGTGTGCTTACGCTGAAGAAGACCAAGATCGACGGCGTATCGAATTCTTGGACTCGTATCTAAGGGCTTGCAAGGATGCCGTTGCGGCCGGTGTAAATTTGAAGGGCTATTTCGTGTGGTCCTTGTTAGATAATTTCGAATGGGCAAGCGGCTATTCAAAGCGTTTCGGACTGCATCACGTTGACTATTCTACTGGTGAAAGAACCAAGAAGCAGAGCGCCGTTTGGTTGTCTGAACAGCTGTTAGAAATTACTCGATAGTCACCGCCGTTTTAGGCTGTCGAAAAACCGAATCCTTCTCCAAAGGATATTCTCCTCAACTCATTGTGCCGACTCTATTTACATAGAGTCGGCATTTTTTTACTTCACTGTGAATGCTAACTGAGGCTTATGTTTGATTATTTCTTCCTCAGTTAAATCGGTGAGCTCATGAGGGAATACAAGCCACTCATCTGTTTCATGCACATAAAAGTCCGGAGTGTACTCGGTTTGATTTCGTTGTGGCTTATACCAAGGGCAGGCTATCTTCATATTATGAGGCATGTTTCTGCGTGTTCTCAGTTGCATATTCTCGAAGATAGCCTTGATGCTTCGGCCCGAGTCAAACACGTCATCCACTAATAAAACATCGTCTTCTGCGTTAACGTTGTCGATGATGTAGTCCAGCCCATGGACCCTGACGTTCTTATCTTGTTTATTAATTCCGTAGTAAGAGGAAGTTCGTATAGCTATATGATCTGTGGGTACATTTCGATACTCAAAATACTCTTGAATAGCAATACCTACGGGAGCGCCACCACGCCAGACGCCAATGATAAAGTCTGGCCGATAGCCGCTATCGTATATTTGTTTCGCAAGACGGAATGAGTCTTCCAATAAATCATTCGCTGAGATGAAGTGTTTGGCTACCGTATCGCTCATGCTTCACCTCACGCTAAAAATATGAACTTGCCTAGGAAAACCAGGGCAATCACCGTTACTGCATGCGGACATTCTGAAAAACGCCCAGAGGCCAGCTTAATGGCGAAATAACTAATAAACCCAAGTCCAATCCCGTCTGCGATGGAGTAACTCAAAGGCATGCCGAGCATGGCAATAACAGCGGGTGCAGTTTCGGTAATATCATCCCATTCTAACTTTGCTACCGAGCCAACCATGAGGCAGGCCACAAAAAGTAATGCCGCACCCGTGGCAAATGAAGGAATGCTTTGGGCCAATGGAGCTAGGACAAGACACGCAATAAATAAAACGGCGGTGGTGACTGCTGTGAGTCCCGTGCGGCCACCGGCTTGCACCCCGGCAGCGCTCTCTATGTACGATGTGGTAGGAGAAGTCCCAAACAGTGAACCCACTGTGGTGGCTGTAGAGTCGGCCAAAAGGGCTTTTTTTAATCTTGGAAGCTTGCCATTGTCATCCAACATGTTCGCTTGATTTGCAACGCCGACCAAGGTTCCCGCCGTGTCGAATACATCAACCAGGAGGAGCGTCAGTATGATTGTAACCATCGATAGCTCAAGTGCACCTAGAATGTCCAATTCCAGCAATGCGGTGGCCGATGGTGGCATGGATACTAATCCCTTGAACTCCGACAATCCGCTGGCCCAGGCGATAACCGTAATCGCTAATATCCCAATCAGTACGGCACCGGTTATCCCTCGCGCTGTCATGGCGGCGATAAGCACGAAGCCGAGTAACATGAGATAAACTTGCGGGCTTGTTAGGTCGCCCAGAGCAACCAATGTGGCAGGATTATCAACGATGACATTACTGCTGGTGAGAGCGATAAGACCTAAGAAGAGCCCGATACCTGCGGACATACCCAATTTAAGCGAGCTAGGAATGGAATTGATCAACCATTCTCGTACCGGAAGTACACTTAATATCAGAAAGAGAAGACCTGAGATAAAAACCGCACCTAAAGCGACTTGCCAAGTCACGCCCATACCCAACACGATGCCGTACGCAAAAAAAGCGTTTTGCCCCATTCCGGGAGCTTGAGCTATTGGATAATTCGCATAAAGCCCCATGATCAGGCTGCCGACGGCCGCAGCGAGGCAAGTGGCCACAAACACCGCACCGAAATCCATCCCAGCATCGCTAAGAATTGCCGGGTTGACCACGATGATGTAAGCCATCGCTAGGAATGTCGTCAGGCCCGCTATTAGTTCGCGTTTTACGCTGGTGCCATGTTGGTCCAGTTTGAAGTATTGATTGAGCATGATTAGTTTCGCTTTTGAAGGTATTCAGCAATCTGCAACACAGCTTCTTCAAAACTCTCAGCGATGTCACCAGATCCGGATTCTAAAGAACCTATCATCATTAAATTATCAGCCATTTGAAAGTCTTCAATGCTCTGACCATCCACGTCAGTCCCTGGTTTTGATTTCGACAGTGGGTAGTATTTAGCAACTCTATCCTTGTAAATGCCTGGCTTTTCACCCTTGCCGTAGAACGGTTGCGCATCGTAGTAAGCAAACACGGGTTTATCTAAACCGAGCATATAGCCCATTTCAAAGGCCGTGCCCACATCCATACTTGGCCCTCTAAATCTGACCATGTTGGCAGTGACAAAATTTGCTTTTTGCATCAAATCGATGTTCGCCCTATATATGACCATACCGGTATTGAAGTTGTGCTTGAAATCTTCAATTTCGTTATCCATGGGATAAAGGCCGATTAGTTCAAATGGCCAGTCGAGCTTTTTATTTAGCTCGAGGATCTTCTTCTTTTTGGATTCTCCTGCACCGATGGGGTCAGGCAAAAACACCTCGGGACCGGCCAGGTAAATGTAATAAACCGGTTTTTCGTTTGCCGCTATTTTTGGATTTTGGACTGCGGTTGAGGTTTGACATCCGTAGAGGAATGAAAAGGCGAAGATTAGAAGCAGTGTATTCAGTGATCTCATGGTGCACTCCTGTCGAGGGTGAGTCGGAAAGATAACATGATTTTTAAATACAGAGTGATGCCTCTTAACAAAGAAAAGCAGATGGGTAGGGTTAATGAGTGATGACAGAGTTTTTCTGCTAAATGCGGTTTGGTTCAAACCGGATGGTGGAGAGAAAAAATATCGTCGATATTTACGTAAAGCCACGCCGATAATGGAAGAGGTTGGTGGCAGAAGGTTAAAGAGTTTCGTTCCTGAGAGATCCTTGGTGGGAGAATTTGATGCCGATCTAGTTTTTTTCTTGGAGTTTCCTACTTGGGATGCCTACAAGCAGTTCGCCACGAGTCCCGCTCACCACAAGATAGCCTATCTGCGTACCGATTCAGTCGCCAATGCGATCCTGGTTAGATGTAAAAGACCGACCCGGTCCTACAAATAATCCCGTAATGAGTACACTTGACAGCATTATTGTCAGTAAAGTTCAGATTCGCTGCCTTATTGATGGCAGCGCTCCTTTTCTATAGCTATACTCCGCTCGCCTTCGTTTGATCGTTTTGGCCGCGATCCTCGCTCAGGATAGTACTCCTGATATCTAATCTGGAGTTCCTATGACTGACGTTACCTCTAGTTTTGAAGAACTAGGTTTGCCGAGTAAAATATTAAAAGCCGTTACCAAACTTGGTTATGAGCAACCCTCTGCGATACAAGAAAAGAGTATCCCCGTCCTCCTTGAAGGCAGGGATTTACTGGGCCAAGCTCAGACGGGAACCGGCAAAACAGCTGCCTTCGCCTTGCCCATCCTTAGCAAGGTGGATGTCAAGAGCAAAGACACTCAATGCCTTATCTTGGCCCCAACTCGTGAATTAGCGATTCAAGTTGCCGAAGCCTGCCAACAATACTCTCAGTTTTTGGGCAAGCTCTCTGTGGTGCCTATTTATGGTGGTCAATCGTACTCAATTCAATTGAAGCAACTAAGCCGTGGAGCCCAGGTTGTTGTTGGGACTCCAGGCCGAGTTATGGATCACATGAGACGCGGCACTTTGGATCTTTCCAATCTCAGGTCTCTCGTGCTGGACGAGGCAGATGAGATGCTACGTATGGGCTTTATTGAAGATGTGGAGTGGGTGTTAGAACGGAGTCCTGATGACAAACAAATTGCGCTGTTCTCGGCCACCATGCCAAAACAAGTTCAACGCGTGGCCGACTCCCACTTAAAAAATCCTAGTCACATCAAAATAGCCAATAAAACGGCCACCGCAGCGAGTATTCAGCAACGCTATTGGATAGCCAAGGGCATGCATAAATTGGATGCAATAACGCGTATTTTGGAAAGTGAAGAAACCGATGGTGTGATCGTTTTTGTTAGAACTAAGAACGCGACGGTTGAGCTAGCCGACAAACTCAGCGCCAGAGGATTTCGTTCTGAAGCATTGAACGGAGACATACCTCAAGCAAATAGAGAAAAGGTGGTGGATCGTCTTCGTAAAAACCGCTTAGATATTCTTGTTGCTACGGATGTGGTGGCACGAGGTTTAGACGTTGAACGGATCAGCCATGTTGTGAACTATGACGTTCCCCACGATACAGAATCGTATATTCACAGAATAGGGCGAACGGGTAGGGCTGGTAGAGAAGGCAAAGCCATCTTGTTTGTTGCCCCACGTGAAAAAAGGATGCTGTATGCGATCGAACGTGCGACAAAGCAACCGATTGAGCCTTTAGATCTTCCTTCGGTTTCAGATATTAATGCTGGTCGCGTTGCGAAGTTTAAGCAAAAGCTGTTGGACGTGGTTCGCGATGAGGACCTGAGTTTGTTTTCAAACATCATCGCCGAATTGCAAATGGATTCAGAAATTAGCTCAGAGCAAATCGCAGCCGCTAGCGCTTTTCTAGCTCAAGGAGGGTCCGAACTTCTGTTGAGCGAGAAGTCTCAACACGGCAGTGACTCGGTAAAAAGAGCTGGCGCAGGCGAATCGACACCACCGGAAAAAGAAGCGAACAAGCTTAAAGAACACCCTGACGTTGAAATGGCAAGATTCTTAATTCACGTGGGACATAATCATCGGGTCAAGCCCGGAAGTATTGTTGGCTGCATCGCGAATGAGGCGGATCTCGATAGCGTCTACATCGGCGATATTATAATTCGTGATTCTTACTCCACCGTTGATTTGCCTGCTGATATGCCAAAGGAAGTTAAAGGGATTCTTCGTAAAGCCCGAGTAGCTAACCGCGCATTGATGATTGAGGCTTACAAAGGTGCGCCTGGAAAGCCCAAAGAAGAGAGTAAGTCCAGAACTAAGCCTGATAGAAAGCCAAAAAAATCCTATAATTCCAAAGCTAAGAAAGGCTCAAAAGGCAAAGGTAAGATTTCTGATTACGCAAAGAAAAAAAGGAAAGATCGTAAGAAGTAGATATAGAACTTCGTTTGGTCGGTTTTGCAGGCCATGGATTTGTGGTCTTTCCCTTTTATTATTGAGTGGGTGTGAGTCTGCCAAATTTTATTCTCAATCGGTGGTTGGACACACTCGCTTGATGATGTCGCGACAGCCACTTTCCAAAGCGATCCATCAAGAAACACAAACGGTACGGCTCAAGTTAGACGCCGTCAGCGGAATAAAGAAATTTGCGACTGAGAAACTTAAATTACCCAAATCAAATAGCTACACGCATTATGTAAGTCTTGACCGCGAGTATCCTGTCTGGGTGGTTGTTGCGGCGCGCCCCTTATCCCTAGAGGTAAAGCAGTGGTGCTATGTGGTCATCGGCTGTGCCTCCTACAGAGGGTATTTCTCTGAGGAGCAGGCCGAGAAATATGCTCAGCGGCTACGGCAAAATGGTTGGGAAACCGACGTAGGCGGAGCCGTTGCTTATTCAACTCTAGGGTGGTTCTCAGACCCTGTGTTTTCTTCTATGTTAACGGGCTCCGTGGCGTCTCTCGCCGAGCTACTCTTTCATGAGATGGCGCATCAACGCGTTTACATAAAAGGTAACTCTAGTTTAAATGAAGCATTTGCCACGCTAATAGGCATCGAAGGTGCACGAGCTTGGTTGCGAGACACCATGCCTCAGGGACTGGAACGATATGAGACCCGGCTTAGGGTCAGAGCTGACTTTGCTGAGATGGTGCATGGCCTAAAGACATCCCTAGCTGAAGTCTATTCAAGCTCAGTCGCCGACAACGAGAAGTTAGCCTCGAAGCAACAGTTGATTCGTAAGTTTAGGGAGCAATATCAGCGCCATAAAACGATTAAATGGAATGGGACGGGTTACTACGATGAGTGGGTCGAAAGCAATATAAATAATGCCAAACTGGCCGCTTTTACTACCTACAATCAGCTTTTACCTGATTTGTTGCGGTTGTTTGAGAGCTGTGATCGCGACTATGATCGCTTTTATAAGACAATAGAGAATGGGCAATGGAGGGCACGAAGCTGTGGCTAGATCAATGATTCGGATTGTGTGTTCGCTCTTGTTACTTATCCTGGTTACGCCGAGCCACGGGCAGGCACAATTTGAAAGAGTCATCATTTTTGGCGATTCACTATCCGATACCGGTAATCTGGCTATCATCAATTTGCCATTCCCCTATTTCGACAATCGAATATCCAACGGTCCGGTTGCCGTCGATTTTGTCACCCAGTCATTGGGCTTAAACGCCAACCGTTCCGGACACCTTTTTTCGAATGGCAGTGGAATCAATTTCTCGGTGGCCGGCGGGAATATCGTCGGTGGAGATCCGGAGGATCTCACTCAACAGGTTGATGCTTTTTTTGCTACGGAGTCCGGCAGATTCTCTTCGCTTGACTTAGTCACTGTGTTCATGGGTGGTAACGATTTGCGAGACATCAGAAACATTGCTGATGAATCAAGCGCAGCGCAACGCATCAATGAAACAGCCGAAGTATTTAAGCAGCAAACACAAAGGCTCATTGGCGCCGGTGCGCAAAAGATTTTTGTTCCCAATGTGGCAAATATTGGACGCGTTCCTGAAACGCAAAGTAGAGAAAGTTCAGACCCTGGTGTATCCAATCGTGCTTCTACTTATGTTCAATCCTATAATCGATTGCTTAAATCCATATCTGATGAGCTGGTAGAAACCAGCGATGCCGATATCGTCTTATTTGATCTCTTTTCGGCATTAGAGGGCATCCTGGACACTCCACAATCTTTCGGCTTTGATGCTTCAGCTCAAGGTTGTTTTGATCCGGATGACTTCGATATCCAAACTAGCTGTATTTTGTTTGGTTTCAATTCACGAGTATTCTTTGATTCCCTACATCCGTCTAGTAAGACACATCAGTTGATCGCCGAACAGATGATCTCTCTTTTACCCAAACCAATAGCTCCCAGTTCTGAGCATTCAGTAAGTGATTTTCTGTCGGGAATTCTTTTGATTTTATTGGACGAATGAACGGGTTCTGAATACAGAAACTTCTATTCATCGCATCTATTTCGGCAATAGATTCTGATTTGACGATTGTTGACAAGATTTGTCACCCAGGCGCTAGGACTTTATATAACTCTGTTATATCTTGCTCCCATCAAAACTAAGACACGAATCGATCTCGAAGTGAACGAGAGCACATCGCGGGGTAGAGTGATGAGAGTAAATACTCAAATGCAGAAAATATTGGAACGTCTCTACATGGAAGAAGGTAGAGAGATCTCCCAACTAATGGGCAAATCAGCTAACGAATTGGGTAATGGGCTGATTGAGCTTTATTACAGCCGTGGCAATCTGATGAGCCGTGAATTAATTAGGGAGTTTATGCGACTTGCGGGTGTGGTATGGCTTCGTAAATTACTTACTAAGGACACGGGGATCGTTGTCAGTTCAGAATCTAAATTCGCGAGTTTATCGGATTATACGCAGTTACTAGCTGCCAACGACGGATCTCTTCCCTCGATCTCTCACGGTTAATTGAGGCGAGCCTCGGCGAAATTAAGCGTCAGAGCCTCACACAGGAGCATTGCTATTTTAGCCTATTAAGTAGGCTTTTTTAGTGCCCAAGAAACGCGATGGGTCCTATTTATTTGGTCTATTCGGCCAACTTAGCCTCAATGGATTTCACCGCCGCTTTGGCCGGTTTTACCAAACATCCCATTTTGAGTCGCTGAATAAAATTGGTTTTTGTTATTTTTTCTAGTGCGGGCAGGGCTCTGGGATCCTGCTGTTCGCCCAGAATTTTGATGGCTGCATTTTTGTCCTCACACGACTTAGCTTCCTTGAGGTCGAGTAATGCCATAGCAACCAAATCAACTTTCCTGGATTGTTTCATCTGCCTCAAGACGTACGCCGCATCTAGTCTTAACTGACGTTTCTCTTCTACTAGTGTGCGTTTGGCTATTTCAACAGCGAGTGGTTCTGTTGGGGCTAGTTTGGCCAGTTTGGTTACTTTTCCAGCATCAAAGGTCAAAAGGCGAGCCACATTTCTAGCATAGCGTTCATCCTGGGCTAATTCTGGATTGCCTTCCACGGCAAGCGTGTAGGCATCTATTCCCTCTCTGTATTGACGACGTTCCATCTTTATATGACCCTGCATAAACAGCGCCAAAGGATCGTTGGGCTTCTTGGCCAGCACTTCATTGGCTCGAGCCTCTAGGCCGACTAAATTGCCGTCCTCTAGTAAGCCCAATAACTCTTCAGGAGTTATCTCTGGCTCTTTAGGTTTCTCGATTACAACAGGAATCGGTTCAAGCACTTCTGTTTGGGTAGGTTCGATACTCGCGACTGCTTCAACCTTTTCGGCGCCCGACCACATAATGATCCCTGCAATAGAGATCATGACCGATAATGCAGCTCCGATGGCGAGCTTCTTAAACGAGGATCCGCTGCTGAACGACAAACTCGAAATGCCCACGCCTGAACCGCGCTCGCTATGATGGGCTCCCCCATAAGGATATGACTTCTCAGGCTCTCCGTCGCTGTATGAAACTAGTCTTTGTGCAGATGTGCTCCTTGGGACTCTGTACACAGTGACTTCTTCAGGAATGCCCTTGAGTTTAAAACGATCGACCAGTTCATGCGACACCTCAGCTTTATTCATCGATAGGTAAATCGATTCAGTAAAGTAGATTTCATTCGCCGGCGTGATTCCCTCCAGACGAGAAGTAATGTTGACCGGTTCTCCAAATACATCTCCGCCGTCTAAGCGTACTTCACCTGAATTGATAGCAACACGAATACTGATTTGACGTGCCTTGTCTTCGAATGCCTGATTGTATTCCCATAAAAGGTCATGCATGGCCATGGCGCATAGTAATGCATCTGTTGGGGATCGAAATACAAACAGGAGCGCATCACCGATGGACTTAATCCGTTTCCCACCAAACTTTTTAGCCGCTCCGCCCAAAAGTTTTTCATTTTGGCGGAGCATTCTTTTGTTTTGGGCACGCGACTGCGACGCCGTCAGTTCCGTAAAACCGACGATATCCGTAAACATGATGACCAAATTCTCTGCGCGATCCATAGTACCCATTACCCCAATGACTCTGACCATTAATAGAGTCGCCCAATTCCATACTGCGGGCGGTATCGTTCAGTATAAACAGCGTACAACTGTTAGGCAAATCAGAGAGAGATGGTATTTGAGGAATATACTGACGTTGAAGTCGGTGTACTGACCTGGTGAATAAGTTTCGGGTCGTGAAGTCGAACGTTTAGATTACGTTCGAGCAGGTATGGTAGGTGGCTTCCTTGAGTAATCAGAGATAGATAATTTTCATCCAGAGTTAATAGTTTCAGCATGTCGTCCGTGATGTGGAATAGATGGGCATTGCTTCCATGGATCAGCCTATCTGGATGAATCCAAAATCAGATTGCGTCCAAATGCTCAAGGAAAAAAGAGGTCATCAAAAAAAGGAGGCCATTGGCCTCCTTTGGCATTCGCCCTGAGTAATTACGCTTTGGTATAACTAATTGTGCCGTCTGTAGCGATTTCACAAACAGTTTTAACTGAGCCTTCTTCAGTTACTACTCTCATTTTGATGTTATAAACACCACGAGTTAGTTTGATTTTGTTAGCTTTCGCTCTTTTATAACCCTCATGGGCCTCGCTCGCCTGTGCTTTGCACAACGTAACCGCATGTCCTGAGGATTTGGCTGGGACGCCTGCGTTAGCGGCAGCGGTAAAGGTAAGGGCCATTAAAGAAGCAATAAGTTTTTTCATCGTAAATACCTCGGTCGATCTTGGTTCGAATAACTATAAAATTAGGTTATTTCTGGCAGTCTTTTAAGTTATATCAGAATGATTGTTCTGATATATTCAAAAAAAAACCAGAAGGTGTTTTTTCGTTTGTGATGAGCTGTTGCTCAGCGTCTCGCTTGCACAACTATCTTACGTTTATTTGTCAGAATGTCTATTCTGAAAAACAGTTTACAATAATGTGCTGAACAAAGTGTCAACACAGAATTTTCTACGGTTAATGTGTAGTTGGGGGCGCTTTTAACAACTTCAATGCGCACTTAGCATATTTTTTGCGCTCCTCGCTAGAGCAACGTTGTTTTGCCATTGCGATCAAAGCACGCTGAATGCCCAGAACGTATATGACTAGATCATCCATTGGCATGTTTCGTACCTCACCACGTTCAACAGCGTTGGTCAGTAAGGTACGATACATCTTTTTCGCATCATCGAAGATCGCGCTCACAATCTCACATACTTTTGGATCTTTTGAGCCTCGCTCAATCGCCGCCTGATGGGCATAGCAGCCTTCATGATCTCCTTTGTCAAGTTGCTCCACAATTTGATCAAAGTGTTGTTCCAACAATTCGTAACCGCCATCCTCTACGCAGTATGGCTGAAAGAACACCTCATGTAGCTTCTGGCGATAGCGCTTTAAGGTTGCATAAAAAAGCTGATCTTTATCTTTAAATGCTTGATACAAACCGTATCTGGCTACCCCAGAGTCTTTTACGACATCCGCCATTGCACAGGCCTTGTAGCCTTTTCGCCAAAATAGGTCTAGGGCCACATCAAGTACGGATTCTGGATTAAATTCTCTGGTTCTCGGCATAGGTTTCAGAATATAGGTTCTGATATGAAATAGTCAAGAGAAAACCAACTTGGAAAGCACTTCCGAAGCTATCTAGTCCTTGCAAGCCAGGTTCGAATAATGTCCAAGCTAGCCTCAGGCTTTTCCAACGGAAACATATGATAGGCGTCACTCAACTCAATGCCTGCTACCTGGCCAGATAGCTCACTGTTAAGCCTTTGGAAGTCCTCTGAGCTGTAAAGGTAGGAATGCTGGGCTCTAATAAACAGTGTTGGTAATGTAACTTTTTTAAGGTTTTTCCAAACAAAGTGAACTTGACCGAAAATATGTGACTCCCAGTCAGGGTCAAACACCAAATGAAAATCTCCTGTGCTTTTTTTTGCTAATCCGTATTCAGCGTAATTTCTCAAGGACGATTCTGTAAAGTGTTGAAAGGTGCGATGTTCACGGTATTTTTCAATGAATTCTTCCTTGCTAGCCCACACTCGTTTGCGTTGGCGAGTTTGTTTTATCATCGGGACTAATTTATCCACCATCGGCTGAGGAAGTCGCCGGTAAACGATGTCCAGCCAAGAGTTTGGGAGAGAAGCAGGATCTAACAATACGAGCCTCGAAAACAGTTCAGGTCTCTTAATCGCTGCAATTAAGGATACGTGGGCCCCAAAAGAATGCCCCATCCCTATGATAGGCTGATGATATTGGCTTTCGATTACTTGAATTAGATCGTCTGCTAATTGACTAAACCCGAATTGCTTACTTGGTTTAATCGGGTCTTCCCAAGCTCCTCTACAGTCTGCCGCGCTGACGAAGTAATCTTCAGATAGCCCGGCGAGAAATTCCAGATAAGATCCAGCTGGGAAGCCATTTGCACCGGTAAAATGAACTGATTCTGAGTCGGTTCTATTGCCCAGCTCGAAATAGGGCACACGTCCCATTGGAAGTTCAAGCATATTTATTTGCATGATAAATCACCCACCTGCTTGTCTGATGACATTGGTAATGCGTTGTTTTTTACGCTGTTGAAAATACTACCTGCGAGAAATGACTTCGTGAAGTTTTGTAAGTATACGCATACACCATTAGTTGATAACGCTCTTAATTAACCTTCGTGTGTACGCAGGAAGGACATATCGATCTAGGTTGATATTTTCTCAATACGCCATTAATGCATTGTTATAGCTTTCACCAAAGTTCTGGTGATCTTCAATAAGCAATAGACTCAGCGCTGGGGTTTCTTGCGATCAGTCTATTCTTACCCGATATAGTCAGGGGCTTTGTCTGAAGTGAACGATCGGTTTAGGGTCAGTCCTAAATAATAGGCGTAAGTTGAAAAGATGGGTGGCCTTTTAGGAGCGCTACTCGGCTACTGATCTGCCACTGTTTGTAAAAAAATTAGACAAAAGTATATCTTTAACGCGAATTAAGAATCGTAGCGACATACTGTGATATTATTGCTACTTGGATGCGGTCTGGGTAGGCCGCCCCTAAGGGAAATGTTTTGAACTGGCAGGCTTAAAACTTATTCGATTGATTTTGAAACAAAAGAGGCGAATTTGTTTTTTCTAGATGGTCAAAATAAAAAGTGTTGCGATTGTATGGGCGACGGCGTTGAAAATATCTGTTAGTCAATAGCAGTTTTTAAGGGCCTCGCCAACTCAAGGAATGCTTCGGGTATTGGGATTAACAGAGAATGGTTCTTTTGTCTCACTGAATGACACTGGACAAGAGAATTCTGATAAACCTTTTAGTTCGAACTAGAGTGTAATGAAAAAATCTCTTGAATTTTCGAGCCCATCGTTAAGGAGGGAAACATGTTTCTTAACGCATTGAGTCAGGGTTGGGTTATAGCTGTCGTGGCTGGGGGAGTCAGTATTTTATTTGGCCTCGCGCTGATGCGAGTACGCAAAAATGCGGCGTTTAACGTTCGCGGTGTTAAAAAGAAAGTTGCAATGTTGAAAACTTTTGAACGAAGGTTTTTTGAGACTCTATGCGATGCTCTTGATCATGATTACGTCATCTTCGCCAAAGTTCCCGTGCTTGAGGTTGTCGAGCCCGCAAGGCAAGTTGGTGTTACTAAGGCGAAACAGTTGAACCGAGATTTATCGAGCTTCTGCTTTGATTATGTTATCTGTCGGAAAAATGACTTCTCGGTTATAGCCGTTGTGGAACTTGAGTGCTTCGACAAAAACGTGCCATTGAAGGAAAAACAACATAATTCAGCAGTGGTTGGAGAGTTATGTAAGGCCGCCAAGTTGAAACTTTTTTTCTTTGATGTTCGTCAAGATTACAGTGGGGTAGATATCCGACGACTGATCACAGGAAGTTCTCGTTGTACTCCTAAATCTCCTCCCGCTAAGGATGTTGTAAAGCATTCAACTAAGCAAAAAGTATTGATCAATGCTGAGACCGCAGCCAAAACCGATTGTGATACACCTTCTTTGCTCACTGAGCACATTGGTCAGACTTCATGCCCTCAGTGTTACAGCCAGCTTGTAACAAAAGTTGCGGTAAAAGGTAGCCACGTAGGCGAGAGGTTTTTGATGTGCAAAAAGTATCCATACTGTGACTATAGAGTCTTGTTAAGCGATGCCAAGATTGTCAGCCTACAATCTAATAGTACCTCGCAAGTGAGTGAGCCAATAGCAAAAGGTTACTCTGATTGGTCTGGCTGAGGCTCTTAGTTTCGCTGAGGCTCTCAATTTGGCTGAGGCTCTCAATTTGGCTGAGGCTCTCAATTTGGCTGAGGCTCTCTAATGAGCATCCTAGATTAGGTTCTTAGGCTATTGAAAGAGTCGACTCAGGCCCTGGCGGAGCTACCATGTTTTATTGATGGTTGCTCCACCTAAGCAAAGCCTTTCAGAATAAAGCACCAAGGCCTGGCCTGGGGTCACGGCTCTTTGCGGTTTGCTAAACTCTACTGTTAAACCCTCGCTATCGATGGCGGTGATTTTGCATTCCTGATCGGCTTGTCGGTAGCGCGTTTTTGCGGTCAGGATATCGCCCACACAGGGTGGCTTGTTGCTAACCCAATCAGATCCAGTTGCTCGAACATGATGTGTTAACATGGCTGGATGGTCGTGTCCTTGCACTACCATAAGCTCATTGGCCTTTACGTCCTTCGCCGCGACATACCAGGCCTCTCCAGGCCCTCCAATATTGAGACCTTGGCGCTGCCCTAGTGTGTAGTACATCAGGCCATCATGCTCTCCAATAGACTCGCCGTGTTCGTCGACCATTTTGCCCGGATTGGGTTTCAGGTAGGTGCTTAAAAAGTCCTTGAAACGTCGTTCGCCGATAAAGCAAATTCCGGTACTGTCCTTTTTATTGTGCGTAATAAACCCTTGCTCATCAGCAATTTGTCTCACGGCGGGTTTACTAATTGCGCCCAACGGAAACAAACTCTTTTGAATCTGATGCTGTTGCAATGTGTAGAGAAAGTAGCTCTGATCTTTATTAGAGTCTGTTCCTCTGAGCAATTGAAATTCACCAGAATCCGACACGCCGCGAGCGACGTAATGACCGGTTGCGATGTAGTCAGCCCCAAGCTCCTCTGCCTGCAGTAAAAATTCCTTAAATTTAATTTCTTTGTTGCAAAGGATATCAGGATTTGGCGTTCGTCCAGCCTGGTACTCAGCGAGAAAATGCTCGAACACGTTGTCCCAGTACTCGTGGGCAAAATTTACTTCCCGAAGTGGGATTTCTAAGCGATCGCAAACCTGCTGGGCATCCTTTAAGTCCGCTGCGGCTGCACAATATTCTTCAGTGTCATCCTCTTCCCAATTTTTCATGAACATGCCGGTTACACTAAAACCGGCTGACTTCAACAAGTGTGCCGTTACGGACGAATCAACGCCGCCGGACATTCCGACAACAACGTGCGTGTCTCGAGGGTCAGTTTCGCTAGAGAGTGCTAAATCTATCATGTGCTTAATGTCGGGGTTGACCCAGGATTTGCAAGCCTATTACAGCTCTTTTACAACGTCGAGGGGGTACACCTGACCCCGTAAATAATCTTCGATGCATCTAAGAACAAGAGGACTGCGCAGGTTGGATTTGTTCCTGATCTCATCGAGTGTCAGCCAATGAGTTTTTATTATGTCAGGGTCCATCGTTGACGATGAGTCTACAGAGGAAACATCACCACGAAATGTATATCGAATGTATGTCTTACCATTTTCCGCTTCCAACCTATACAGGCCAATCAAGTCTTGTGGCGTAAAGTGACGTTGTGTTTCTTCTAGAGTCTCTCGGATTACGGCTTCAAGAATGCTCTCACCTTCTTCAATATGACCAGCCGGCTGGTTAAATACCACCTTGTTGGTTGATTTCGCTATTTCCTCTACCAGAAGAAACTTGCCGTCTTTTTCGCAAACCGCTGCCACGGTTACATCTGGATGCCACATTGCTAACACTCTACCTTGGCCGTAGCTACCGGCCCAATATAGTCCTCAGCTTAAGAGATACATAAGCGGGGTTTGACAAGCGATTGTGATATCGCGTACTCGTCAGGATCAGACGATAGTTTGACGTCTCTATCTAGCTTTTACAATGCCGACAGACTTTATTTGTGATATCCTTGCGCAACTTTTGAAGGCGAGTGTATTGAGTCCGGACATGCTGGGTCTCTACTGAGCCAAAGGGCAGAAAGCTTAATCAAGCTCGGGAAGCAGCGTCGCTTCATTCATACACTCTATTATCTTAAAGGATGTGGTGCTCAGCTCCTGCTCCACAGCCCTCCATTATAGTTATCTCGCTCCAATAGCGAATCAAAGGCGAATTATATGAGTAACGCAAAGTCTAAGATTTTTTATACACTAACCGATGAAGCGCCTGCGCTGGCCACTCGATCTTTATTGCCCATTTTTCAGTCTTTCGCATCCGCTTGTGATGTAGAAATCGATACTAAAGATATTTCTTTAGCAGGTCGGATTCTTGCAACATTCAGCGATTATTTGCCCAAAGATAAAAGAGTGTCAGACGCATTGAGTGAGCTCGGCGAATTGGTTTTAGATCCTTCCGCTAATGTCGTGAAGACACCGAATATCAGTGCTTCGATTCCTCAAATCAAAGCGGCCGTGGCTGAGCTACAAAAAGCCGGATTCGATCTTCCTAATTTTCCTGATGATCCCGAAACCGAGGAAGAGAAGCGTGTTAGATCTCTTTATGAGCAGGTAAAAGGAAGTAATGTTAACCCTGTGCTGCGAGAGGGCAATTCAGATCGTCGTGCTCCAGCAGCGGTGAAAAACTATGCGAAAAAGAACCCGCACAGTATGGGTGAGTGGTTGCCTAACTCTCGATCGCATGTGGCTACCATGAACGGTGGAGACTTCAGATCGAGCGAGCGCTCAATGACAGTAAAGGAACCGTGTTCGGTTCGCATTGAGTTCACGGATAAGTATGGTAACTCTGAAGTGAAGCAGAGCGAGTTGCAACTTCAAGCGGGCGAAGTTATCGACGCTATGTTTATGAGCAAAAATGCTCTGTGTAAATTCTATGAAGAGCAAATAGAAGACGCGCGTAAAAGTGATATTTTATTCAGTCTGCACGTCAAAGCCACGATGATGAAAGTTTCTCACCCCATCGTTTTCGGCCATGCCGTGAAAGTGTTCTACAAAGATGTATACGAAAAGTACGCGACACTTTTCGAAGAGCTAAACGTTCAACCCAACAATGGTTTAGGTAACCTCTATACCACCATTGAACAGATTTCTGGCGGTCTACGCGAAAAAATCGAAGCCGACATCCTAAAGTGCTACGAAAATCGACCTGCAATTGCCATGGTTGATTCTGACAAAGGTATCTCTAACTTGCACGTTCCGAGTGACGTGATCGTTGATGCCTCTATGCCTGCGATGATTCGTAATTCAGGCAAAATGTGGAATATGGACGGCGAGCTACAGGATGCTAAGGCTGTTATTCCGGAAAGTACTTATGCTTACATTTACGAAGAAGTTATCAACTACTGTAAAGAAAATGGTGAGCTAGACCCAACGAAAATCGGCAGTGTTTCGAACGTTGGTTTGATGGCACAAAAAGCCGAAGAGTACGGTTCGCATGACAAAACGTATGAAATGGAATACGACGGCTACATGCGCGTAATCAATGAAGATAATGAGCGCGTCCTGTTTGAGCATGCTGTCCAAGAGGGCGATATATGGCGTATGTGTCAGGTGAAGGACGCTCCGATTAGAGATTGGGTTAAGCTGGCCGTTAATCGTGCTAGAAAAACCGGATCACCAGCCGTTTTTTGGTTAGATAAAAACCGTCCACATGAAGCGCAGCTTATCATCAAGGTTAATGAATATCTAAAAGACCATGACACCGACGGCTTGGAGATTCTGATCATGTCTCCGGCTGAAGCGACTCGCTACAGTCTAGAAGTCATTAACGAAGGTCGTGACATTATTTCGGTTTCTGGGAATGTACTTCGTGACTATCTCACAGATCTGTTTCCAATCTTAGAGTTGGGAACCAGTGCTAAAATGTTATCGATCGTACCTCTTATGAATGGCGGTGGTTTGTTCGAGACTGGTGCAGGTGGTTCAGCCCCTAAACACGTTCAGCAGTTTAATAAAGAAGGACATTTGCGCTGGGATTCACTTGGTGAATTTTTAGCCACAGCGGCTTCATTTGAACATCTAGCCGATGTCACAGGAAATTCCAAAGCCCAAGTTTTGGCAGATACTCTAGATCAAGCCACAAGTAAGCTGCTCGATGAAGGTAAGTCGCCATCCAGAAAAGTCAATGAGCTTGATAATAGAGGCAGTCATTTTTATCTAGCTATGTACTGGGCTGAGGCACTTGCTAATCAAGACAGCGATGCTGAACTGAAGGCTAAGTTTGCGGAAATGGCTAAAGAGCTTGCCAGCAACGAAGACAAAATCGTGTCAGAGTTGAATGCGGCGCAAGGTGCTGAAGTAGATGTGGCAGGGTATTATTTTCCTAATGATGAGGCAGCAGACAAAGCAATGCGACCGAGTGCCACACTTAATGCCATTATCGATGGGTTTAAATCATAGTTGTTGGGATTATAGTTGTTGGGATTAATGCTGCGGTTGAATCCCTATATGCAATATAAAAAAGGCGCGATTTGATCGCGCCTTTTTATTTTTCGTGGACTATTAGCTCTGGCTAATATCGTTGCCTATCAGTCTTGTAGACTATGATGCGGCGCGGATTTTTGCTGCCTTAGGGCCTTTGTCACCGTCTTGAAGTTCGTACTCTACTTCCTGTCCTTCGTTTAGAGTCTTGTATCCATCCATCTCGATTTCAGAGTAGTGTGCAAATACATCGCTACCCCCTTCACTAGGTTCAATGAATCCAAACCCTTTAGAAGAGTTGAACCATTTTACGGTTCCTGTTGTTGCCATCTTAGTTCCTCACTTTGGTAGTGTTTCTCGGATTTCTTCCGAGTATTTTTATATCTGCGAAGTGGTGTTTTTTGTTTTTTATCGTACTTCACAACCAACACCAAACTATCTGGGATAATTTGATTGGCCAAGTAAACCTGTAGAAGGTGTTTTCGTCAAGCATGTCTAATAATTAATGTTAGTAAATTTTACACATGTCAATCAAAATGGCCTTGAAAATTCGAAACCTAAGCCCAGAATTAAGGTCAGTTAGTAATTCTTGTCGCCCAGTGTGATTGGGTTGATAATGAGAGTAGGAAGTAATTTAACAGCGCACGTGTATGGATCCTAAGTCTTATGCATGAGCCAGACACAGAAGTATGAGCGATTTTCCTGAACCATTTCATGAAGATGGTGTCGCGGTAGAGACCGCGAAACCAAAGTTAAAGAAGCCACCTTTATTCAAGGTGCTGTTGCTAAATGATGACTACACAACCATGGAGTTTGTGATTGATGTATTGACTCAGATATTCAGGCACAGTGAGGAAAAAGCAACTCAAATCATGCTTCATGTGCATCAAAAGGGGGTTGGCGTTTGTGGTGTGTATACCCGAGAAGTGGCTGAGTCAAAAGTCGAGCAAGTATTGCAATATGCAAAGGCCGAAAAGCATCCCTTACAGTGCACCATGGAGCCAGAAGACGATTAACGTCTCTAAAACTCAAATCAGTTAGAAGTAGGTAAGTTGAGAGTATGATATCCAAAGAGTTAGAAAAGTCTTTGAGTTTTGCCGTTCAGTTAGCACACGATGCACGACACGAATTTGTGACGACCGAACATCTTCTCATTGCATTGCTGGACAACAGCTCGGCGTTGGCGGTCTTGCAAGCGTGTGCGGCCGATGTTGAGCAGTTGAGGGCCGATTTGTCCTTACATCTGGCGGATAACATGGAATCGATGGATGAAAACATCGACCTAAAGACTCAACCAAGTATTGCCTTTCAACGTGTTCTGCAAAGAGCGATTGTGCATGTTCAAGGTTCAGGACGCGGCGAAGTTGAAGGAGAAAATGTCCTAGTGGCGATGTTCTCCGAGAGAGATTCTTACGCTGTCTACTTCTTAGATAATCAGGGAGTGACCAGATATGACGCAGTGTCGTTTATTTCCCATGGAATCTCGAAAAATGGAGATGAGCCAGATGCACTCCCTTATCCCGATGAGCAAACCGATGGAGCTGAAGGTGAACAGCAAGAGGGACCTCTGGAAGCTTACACTGTCAACCTTAACGCCCGAGCAATCGAGGGATTCATCGATCCATTAATTGGCCGTGAGCGTGAAGTAGAACGGACAATCCAAATTCTTTCTCGCCGTCGCAAGAACAACCCATTGTATGTTGGCGAGGCTGGTGTGGGTAAAACAGCTATTGCGGAAGGTTTGGCAAAACGAATTGTCGAGGAAGACGTTCCTGAGGTGCTTAATGACGCCATAATCTACTCTCTTGACATGGGGGCATTATTGGCGGGAACGAAATACCGAGGTGATTTTGAGAAACGCCTAAAGGCAGTTCTAAAAGCATTGGAACGTGAAGAGCACGGAATCCTATTTATCGACGAAATTCACACCATCATAGGTGCGGGTGCGGCTTCCGGTGGCGCTATGGATGCTTCCAATTTACTAAAACCGGCTTTATCCAGTGGCCAGCTTAAGTGCATAGGTTCAACCACGTATCAGGAGTATCGAGGCATCTTTGAAAAAGATCGGGCTCTTTCGCGACGATTCCAAAAGATTGATGTTGAACAACCTACCGTTGAAGAGACAGTTCAGATTTTACGCGGCTTGAAGAGTCGCTTTGAAGAACATCATGAGGTCACTTACACGCAAGAAGCATTGAGCATCGCGGCGGAGTTAGCGGATCGTTATATCAATGAACGCTTTCTGCCTGATAAGGCCATCGATGTTATTGATGAAGCGGGTGCTAGGACAAGATTATTTGATCGTGAGGAAGGTGAAATTCCCACCATCGATGTTGAGCAAATCGAAGAAGTGGTGTCATTTATCGCGCGCATACCACCTAAAAATGTATCGGCATCTGATGTTGATGCGCTTAAAAATTTAGAGCGCGATTTGAAAATGGTGGTGTTCGGACAAGATGATGCCATTACCAGTTTGTCCTCCGCAATTAAAATGTCTCGATCTGGATTAGGTAAGCCTGATAAACCCATCGGTTCTTTCTTATTCTCTGGTCCAACCGGGGTTGGTAAGACTGAGGTAACACGCCAGCTCGCCATGACATTAGGTGTTGAATTAATCAGATTTGATATGTCTGAGTATATGGAACGACATACTGTTTCAAGATTGATTGGTGCACCTCCTGGATACGTTGGCTTTGACCAAGGCGGGCTGTTAACTGACTCAATTAATAAGCATCCACATGCCGTATTGTTGTTAGATGAGATAGAAAAAGCTCATCCTGATGTGTTCAATTTGCTCCTGCAGGTCATGGATCATGGTACGTTGACAGATAATAATGGCCGCAAAGCCGATTTTAGAAATGTCATCATTGTCATGACCACTAACGCAGGTGCCATCCAAGTGGCGCGAAACTCAGTGGGTTTTACTCAGCAGGACAACAGTACCGATGACAAAGAGGCGATTAATAAATTGTTTACGCCTGAATTCCGTAATCGCCTGGATGCGATTGTTCGCTTCAAAGCTCTGGGTAAAGACGTCATCTCGAAGATCGTTGACAAAGAATTGCTCGAGGTTGAGCGCCTGTTGCTAGAGAAAAATGTCCAACTTCATGTGGATGATCTGGCTAAACAATGGATCGCTGACAATGGTTACGATGTGGCGATGGGTGCTAGACCTCTATCGAGGCTGATCCAAGAAGAGGTTAAACGTGGCCTTGCGGATGAGTTATTATTTGGCAAGTTGCAAAATGGCGGAGAAGTCCGATTGACCGCAATCGATGGCGATCTTAGCTTTGATATTCAGTCAGCTTCTTGATTAGATCGAGATTAACCAAGTAATGAAAACCATTGGCCTGATAGGTGGTATGAGCTGGGAGTCCACGGCCACCTATTACAAACTGCTCAATGAAGAGGTAAAGGCGCAGCTTGGAGGCTTACACTCTGCCAAAATCGTGATGATGAGTGTCGATTTCGCAGAAATAGAGAAAATGCAAATGCAGGGAGATTGGGATGCCGCTGCGCAGGTCTTATCCCAAGCTGCTGTATCTCTGCAATCTGCTGGCGCAGACTTCTTTTTGATTTGCACCAATACGATGCACAAGGTGGCCGAGCAAGTGCAATCGGCGGTCGCTATTCCGTTGTTGCATATTGCCGATGCCACGGGTTCTGCTTTGGTATCAAACAGTATCAAATCAGTGGGATTGCTTGGGACTGCTTTCACAATGGAACAGGACTTTTATAAAGGCAGGCTGATTGAACAGTTTGATTTAGATGTGGTGATACCTAACTCAGCGGAGAGACAGTTAGTGCATCGAATAATTTATGAAGAGTTATGTTTGGGAAAAATTGAGAACCGTTCAAAACAGCAATACCTCGACGTCGTCCACAACTTAGTCGATCGCGGAGCTCAAGCAATCATTTTGGGTTGTACCGAAATTTCTTTGCTTATCTCCGCTGCAGATACTGAGATACCGCTTTATGACACGACTTCCATTCACGCTCATAGAGCGGTGAATAGGGCCCTCAACGAGTGAACCCTAAACACCGATGGCTAATTTGCCCGTCCTAGCAACTCAATTTAATTTAAGTGAATGCCCAAGGATGCTTTGTAGGACTTCCAGCTTATTGGTATGGCGTAGATCCTGGCTGAGTCTTCCTTGTTTAAATCCTCTGGAACCCCTTTCGAGATTCTTGGTGTTGATATGATGAATTGTTTACCAAGTTGACGTCTTGCGTTGCCCGACAGTGTATTGGCAACTTCGCCGACGGCATCCTGCATCATTGATTCGGACGTGTCTGATTCTCCAATAGACAAAATTAGATGTTTTATTAGTGCCGATGGTGCTGTGAAGTGACAAGCACCTTCATAGGCTCCAGAAATAGAGATTGTTCCGGTGTAATCGGCACTGATTTCATCGATACTGTTTATCAAATAAGGTGTACCTACCTTGACTGTTGGTTCGCTCGTGTGACGAAAGTATTGAACAATACTATCGATAAATACTTTTAGTTTTTCTTCCTTCATGTTGATACCTTCAACTAGTCCTCAATTATATCTCTCAACGCTTCTTGGAGGTCGCGTCCGGTAAATGGTTTGGTTACGAAACCCATGGCTCCTTTCTCAAGCGCCTCTAGCCCCGTGGCTTTGTCATTTAAAGCAGAAATCACCAGAATTCGTACTTCTGAATCTAATTTGATAAGTCCTTGGATACACCCAATGCCGTCTAAATTTGGCATGGTTAAATCCATAGTGACTACATCTGGACTTAAAGACTGGAAAAGCGATATAGCTTCAGCTCCATTTCCTGCCGTGCCGACAACTTCAAATAAGCTTTGGTCGCACTCACGCTCTATTTTTTGACGGATCAAGCGAGAATCATCCACGATCATTAATTTATACACTTTGCGCCACCCTTTCGTTTAGTTGCGTTTCGATGGATGGTTTTGGAAACCGAATCGTAAACCTTGTACCACCAGACGGCTTCGTTTGTAGGGCAACTTTGCCACCTAACCTTGTAGATATATCTCCAACAACTGTCAGTCCTACGCCGCGCCCAGCGTCTTCATCGGCCTCATCCTTGCTCGAAAGTCGATTAGACAGCAAGAGGTTGATAATTCTACCTGGAGCAATGGACTTGGACTCATCTTTCGAAATTAGACCATTTTCAACAGCCTTTTGGGTGAGGGCAGCAAAGTCCATACCCTTACCGTCGTCTTCGCAGACTAGCCGGAAGCCCTTGTTGCCTTGGTCATAGAGTGCCAACGTTACTTGACCCTCTACATCCTTGTTTTTACTCTGTCTTTCCAAAGAAGGCTCTATCCCATGCGCCACGGCGTTTCTCAATAATTGACTCGCTAATGAGACGATATCCAGCTTTTGCTCTGTGGCGATAGAAGAGCTGTCGAAACCGGCAACACTCAGATGCACCATTTTGCCCTGGCGTTCGGCTATCTCAGTTGCCAATTCCGTTAGTTTTGCATTGGTATCATCCTGTACCAAACTTACGGTCGTGGACTCATCTGCCTGTGGGCGACCTCGACTCAAAACCGCACTAAACACAGATTCAATCTGCTCATTGGTGGAAATCAATTGATCGAGCATCACAGTCAAAGACAAAAACTCTTCACCAGTCACCGTTGGTTTGGACACAAGGGCTTGTACTTGGCTCTCAAACTGGTGGCACGTTTCGCTGATAAACCCCAGGCCTAGGGCGGCGCTTTCCCCTTTGACTTTATGAATCAAGGCAAGCATCTGGTCACCTTTATACTGAAAGTCAGCGGTTGTTTTCGCTGGATCACGCAAAATGTTGTTGATTTCCTGATAGGTACCATTACTCTTTTTCAGGAACTCGGGGAGTAGGTCGGAGTCTGCTCCCATTAGTGCTGAGATCATCTCAAGCTGTTGCTCGTTACGTTTAGTCTCAGCCTCAAGTTCTTTAGCCAATTGGACCTCTTTGGTAATGTCGGCGACTGAGGAGAGAATCCCCACAATTTGGTCGTCATCCAATACCCTCGAGAAAGAGAAACTCAAAAACTTATTACGCAGCTGGCCGTACTCGTCCACTTGAATTGCTAGCTGATTCAACGGGTTTAGGTCTCTGAGAAGGCGTTGTTTTTTGTGTGGATCAAATAAGAGCTTCAGATAACGTTCAACTTTCTCCAAGTCGCCCGGAGACACCAGCGCACTGATGAACTGCCGGAAGTTTCGACCTTCGAAACTTTGGGTTGAAAAAATTGATTCAAGAGCACGAGAATGTTGACTCCCCATACTCAAATCTCTATCTATCAGGAACAATCCTTGATCGACAGTTTCAAATATTTGTGTTGTTTCCTGTCGAGCAGAAGCCGCTGCACGGTCAGATCGTCTTAGCTGACCAAAAATTAGATACATGATGATCGCAAAACAAAGCAAGCTGGCTACAATACCGGCTGTTTGAATTTGTCGTGACTGCTCGGCTGCGTCGTTGGCGATACTTTCCGTGTAGTTTGTTAAGTCGTTCATTAAGCGCAGCAAGGTATTGATATTGCTGTCAATATATTCTTGTGAACTACTCAAGTTGCGCAAAATCAGTGCATCAGATACCGAGGCACTATCGACTTTCTTTGCCTCTAACTGACCGATGACGTTCTCAATTGAGCTAAAAAGAGGCGTCCAGATCTGCAGAGCCTCATCTACCGCTTGCAATCCAGAGCCGCCAGCCACGGCAGATAATGTTGACTCGCCAGATTTTGTACTAACTGTTGAACCGCCATTTTTAAAGGCCGTAATCGTTCGGTTGAATAAGGTTGAAGCGGACTTTAATTCGTTTAGCTGAGCTTCAAATTCTTGTCCGGACTCGTAGCGAGCCTTTACATTTCCTAAGGATTTTGCGACGCGCTGAGACAACATGCGTTGTCTACCAGCAATGTTCACAACCTCGGCATTTGCCTCGGTTTGGAAAGATAGATTAAAGTTGACCCCAAGTACACTCACTACCAATACGACGAAAATGATTGTCGTAAAAATAACGGCGGTATACCTACCTAAAAATTGTGACATAAACTGCCTCCGTTAAACCATTGCGAGTCCATTCATTTAGCTGCCCCGTCGTGGAGCATTTCCCCCGATACGCCTCGGAGCAATCCAGGGCGTACTGCAAGCAGCAAGTTATCTTTATGAGTAGAGGAGGCTAATAGAGCTTAATCGGGAGCAACTAATGACCGCCACGTCTTCAACTGAAAACTTGACCCTTGCAATTTCGCTAGCACTTATCGTGCCAACATTTCCATCCCGATTGTGCTGTCTTGAAATCCAGTCATATTTATGACCAGAAGACAGTCTGTTCATTTATTAAAAGTAAATAAAAATCTGTGTGCGGTTTTCCCGTCTATCTGGAATATCCCCAACTATCCTTTCCGAATGTGACGGTTACATGACAATAAGTTTAAACCAAATTATTTCAGCAGTCTAAATTAAAAACGTGAAGAGCATTTTCATATAGGAAACGATTCTCAGTGTCCCTACCCAGATTCAGTTCTGGCAAGCCCTGCAGTGCCTTTGATGGCGTAATCATCGGATAGTTACTTCCAAACAAAACCTTCTTGCGTCCATTGGTTTTTAGGTATCGCACTATTTCTGCTGGATAGCGCTCAATGGTGTAGGCCGACGTATCAATATATACATTGCTATGTTTGGTCGCGACCGCAATTGCCTCTTCAGTCCAAGGGTAGCCGATGTGGCCGCCAACAATAACCAGATCTGGAAAATCGATGGCTACCTGATCAAGGTAGATCGGCCGGCCAACTTCTGACGGCATCAAAGGACCCGTATGTCCTATCTGAGTACAGAATGGAAGCTCAAGTTCGCAACACGCCGTGTAAATGGGGTAAAACAGCCTGTCTGTTGGTGGCACGCCCCATAGCCATGGCAGGACTCTGATCGCCTTGAACCCAAGCTCTTCTTTGCAACGCTTAATTTCAGCGATGGCTTTCATAGGCTTTGAGATATCTACTGAACCCACACCGATAAAACGATCGGGATATGATCGACAGTATTGCGCTACCTCATCATTACAGATCATTGATTTGCCCGGCGCCTCCCAAGCGCTGATTAAACTGCGTGATACACCGGCTTGATTCATAGTCTCTATGGTCACTTCCAGTGGTAATTCCTGAGCTGGCGTATCGTCGCGATTCCATCGACGAAGGCTATCGAACATAGGGTCGCTCTGGTGCCGTAAAGTCGGATGCTGTGCCCATGCGTCTATAATTGGAGTGGAACTCATGATATCAACTTAGTGTTCTGTTCTAGGATCAGCCACTATTTTGCACACGAAGCAATGGAAATGGCAATTGTTGATATGTTGAGTGCGTTTGACCAGTCGGCTATTCACGGTGTTTTCACTAGTGATTGAAACTGATCTCCTACTTTTTTCCAAATACGCGACGTTTCAATTGCTTAAATACAAATTTAATTGGGTTGGATGGAATAAAGAGATGGTTCAAGAGCGCTAAATGTCGCTCAATGGCTTGATCAGACTGAGGGTCGATGCCAGAGAGTGCCTTGCATTCAGCAGGAATGCTGAACATGGTCACGGACGCGCCTAGCCAAGCATAAAAAATATGCGGCGCAAAATCAGGTGGGGTGTGTTCTGGTAGGCCAGCGCAAAAACGCTCGTACATATCACGCAAGTGGGTATTTACCAGATACTCCGAACGTTCATTCCATTCTTGACCGCCTTCAATAATGAACTTGAGCATATACGGATGCTCGGATTGAAACTTCAGAAAGCGCCGCATCGAATCCTTCTTTTCTTCTTCAGTCTGCGGCCGCGAGTCATCTAAAAAGTTGTCACCCACCGCATCGCTAATTTTTGCAAACAAAGCGTCTACGGCCGCTCGCCACAACTCATTCTTATTTTTGAAGTGATAGGTTAATAACCCTTGAGAGGTGTCCGCGGCGCTGGCTATTTCCCTTGTGCTGGCACCATCAAATCCTTTTTCAGCAAAAATGGGTATAGAAGCGGCCACAATCTTGGCGCGTGCTTTTTCGGTGCTTTTTTGTTTGGACATACCAATTATGGTAGTACAACACAAGGAATACGCAATGATAAAAGTTCCTTTTTTACCGGATTTGCCAATTCATAAAAGAACGAGTAAACTGAACTTGTCGGGTGACAAGTGCTAAAACATTCCAAGGGGTCAGCATAGGAATTGCTTTTATTTGTTCACTTACTCTCGGCAGCCGTTAGCATAATAATAACTTCTAACGATTATTAATTGAGCGAGGAGTCGATAACCTACCTACGTTATCTATTCGCAAACGGCTCAGTAGGCGCGCGCAGATTGGCGGGGGCTCAATCAATGTTTGGAAAGAGAATTCCGAACCGCGCAGCCTACTGTGATTAGTGCTTATTCCCCTTCGACCATCGATCAACTCTGCAGATCTTTTCGTTAAATCATCGGCAGATATGGCAGCGCTGTATGGAATCTTTTTCTGCGCACGAGTTTCAATCGCAACCCGTATCGTGATCTCGGCATCGTCGGAAATTATCTATATGGGCTACCGCTATGACAATGGAGCCTATTAACGTAAGACCTTTTTCTAACAAGGCGCTGTGAAAAATGCTTTCAAGGAGAATGGCTGAAACTAGGAAACCAAGCCCAAGGACGCCGAAGAATAAAATCCGAAAGTGGCCGTGTTTTCGGCAGCCAAGTCCCAGCGCAATCAAGCTGGTAGGGATGATCATAAAAACCAACCAAAGGTGGAATGATTCATCTGCTAAGAAGGAGCTACCGACACTTGGTAGCAACACAATTAGAAGCGGAGTGACCAGGCAGTGAAGTGCACAAAGCACAGATCCACTGATGGCCAACTTATCCGCAAAGCCCAGGAGCCTGGACTTAGGTTGAGTTTTGGTAGAAAGAAGCATGTCTAGCTGGTGCGATCGGGTTGTCTAAAATACTCTTGGCTTGGACTCACTTTCAGTTCTGATGCACAAGTTTTGATGCGCATAGGTCTTACCTTTTGCATGTAATTGAACAGTGTGAAAACGGGGCTCTCTTTTACCAATTATTTTTGACAGATCAATGTATTTCGGGGTGGATTATGTAAATTATGTTATAACATAACAATTAGAGAATGTCATCAAAGTCTACTTGCTTGGTTCAGATAGAGCGTTCGGTATTGTAGATCAAGCTTCTTTGATGCAATTTAGAGGCCCAAAACCCAATGCAAGAATTGTCGGATCTTAATGAAATTTTGCGCAAGGAATGCGGCAACAGGGGATTGCGCCTAACATCTAAGCGAGTTCAGATTATGTTGTGCCTTATGGCTTCAAAGAAATCTTTGTCGGCCTACGAATTAATCGATCTTTGTGAAGAGAATTATGGTGAATCCATACCCCCCATCACCGTCTACCGAGTGCTTGAATTTTTTGAAGAACAGAACATGGTTCATAAGCTTCAGACCATGAATAAATTCGTGGCATGCGCGCACATCGATTGCCAAAATTCTCACCCGCGAGCGCAATTTTTAATATGCAGTGAATGTCAAAAGGTTGAGGAACTAGCTATTTCATCAATCGAAATCGATAAGGTTGAACAAGAGGCTAAGAAGATTGGGTTTGTACTTAAGAAACCGCAACTTGAGATGGAGGGTGTTTGTACAAAGTGTGCGGAGAAAAAGAGTGGATAGGGCCTACTTCAAAGGCATAGAAAATCATGTGGCCCCACTGAGTTTGGAGCTGCAGGAATTATTGGATAATTTATCGTTCAACCAGGCTGGTTTGATACCTGCGATCGCTCAAGATGCCGTGTCAAGAGAGGTGTTAATGATGGCTTGGATGAATTTGGATGCCATCAGAGAAACACTCAGAACGCAAGAAGTTACCTATTGGTCGCGTTCTCGACAGCAGTTATGGAAGAAAGGTGCAACCAGTGGTCATATTCAAAAGTTAAAAAGAATTTCAATCGATTGTGATGGGGATACCATACTTTGCGAAGTAGAACAGTTAGGCGCAGCCTGCCATACCAATCGGCATAGCTGTTTCTACATAGAAGTGGAATTAGCGACTGATGTGGTCAGGGTACACCCGCTCTGATACGGGTATTGATTGAATAAAAAGGGGCTCAATCCTTTGAATATTTTGAAACAGCGTACAATCCCCACCAGCATTATCACTGGCTTTTTGGGAGTAGGGAAAACCACATCCATTTTAAATTTGCTGAGCTCCAAACCGGCGAATGAAAGATGGGCTGTACTCGTCAATGAATTTGGCGAGGTCGGCATCGATGGGGCTATTCTCAAGTCCTCGGTTCAGACTGACAGCAGTGTATTCGTTCAAGAAGTACCCGGTGGTTGCATGTGTTGTGCTTCGAGTTTACCAATGCAAGTGGCTTTGTCTCGTTTGATAAGAGAATCTAAGCCTCATCGACTGATTATTGAGCCGACTGGATTGGGGCATCCTCAGGAGGTCTTAAGGGCACTTAATCAGCCTAATTTTCATGGCCTCCTAAATGTACAAAAGGTGCTTACTATTCTGGATGCAAGGCATTTGGGGAACCCTAAGGTGCGTGAAAATGACATCTTTAGAGAGCAAGTGGATATTGCCAATGTGCTAATCGCTAATAAATCGGATTTGTACTCGGAAGCTGACTATAAGAACCTAGATTTATTCCTCAAGCAGGGTGATTTCGACTCTCGATTAGAGATACAACATGCAGTACATGGAGTGTTTGATACAAAACTAATAGAAGCGCACACCGACAAGACAGACAACAACTCCTCATATTCGCTGTTAACTGGCGGCGCTACCACGACCGATGAAGCCAATGAGTTCGAACAGGACTCTGAAGACGGCAACGGGATTAGCCGAGCACAGAATATTGGAGAGGGTTTTCAAAGCATTGGTTGGTGTCTTGATTCGCAGTATGTCTTCGCAAAAAACAAGTTAGATCTTCTCTTTTCTGGTTTAGAGGTAGAGCGGCTAAAGGCTATCGTAAATACCACTGATGGAACGGTAACCTACAACCTGGCGCAGGGTGTGCTGACTGAGATGAGTTGTGGTGACCTAGGGGAAAGCCGTATCGAGATCATTGCACCAACACTTAATCCCAACTGGGAGGGAATGCTTTTGGATTGTCTTCAAAATGAAGATAAATCGAGCAAAAACCTAAACTCTCTACACAGATAATATCAAGCTATGAATCAACATCTACCGCACTCAAGTGTGTCAACACAGGCTGGCTCTCTAGCGAATATTTATAAACCTGATATCAACATTGCGTCGTGGCGCCGAAGTCTCACTAGAGCGCATCAAGATGCCGCCCATGAACTGGTTTCAAAAACCAGTGCGTGTCTTCAAGTATCGGAGGCGGTTGATACGCGAAGCGCCTTTGATTGCGTCGTTGCTAACTTTGGCGATTCCGATGCAACTCAACTGATAGCTAAAGATGCCTCAGAGTTGGTTGAAATGTTTTCGATTTTGTTTGACGTGGATCAGGTTGGGTTACGTCTTCGAATTCTAGATAAAGCAATGTGCCCTAAATTTCACGTCGATAGGGTGCTCTGCCGACTTGTGACAACTTACACAGGGTTGGCAACAGAATGGTTGTGCCACAATAATGAGCTTTACAATCGGTTGACGCAAACCAGGAATCGGCATCAAGAATTTGACAGATATTTAAGTGATTCCGGAATGTCTATCCAGCGTCTGGCAGCCGGAGATGTTGCGTTGTTGAAGGGTGAAGCTTGGGAGGGGAACGAAAATCGCGGGCTTATGCATCGTTCTCCTTCCCTTCAGGATGGTGAGCGAAGACTTCTTTTGACCGTGGATCTGATCTAACTCCGCGAGTCTTGCTTTACAGAAAAATCGTTTACAAAAGTTGAGCTTGCGCTCTCAAAATTCAGTATTGCGATTGGCTTGGATTGCCGGTGCTGCAGCGACAATGATGGAGGCGATAAAGATTGCCAAGACTATCGCGAGGCTGTTTAGAGTAAAAATATTGGGACTGATATGCAGCCCAACATTTGAGGACAGAAACTGATTCGCGCTTAGCAGGGTTAGGAGCAATAGGCCGCTTGCAACTGCCACGCTAATGAGAGTAATCAAGATGGCTTCCACTTCAAATAAGATAAATAGAAACCACGGTGAGGCACCCATGGTGCGCAGCAGGTGAATCTCATTGCTACGTTCACGAATAGACGCTGCCATCATTGAGCACATGCCAAGTAGTGCGGCAATAAAAACCAACAAAGATATTAACCGAAGTGTATTTTCGAAAGCCGACATCATATTCCATAGCTCAGAAAGAGCCACTCCTGGAAGAATGGCCGTCAACGCTTCTGTTTGATTTTCATTTACCTCTCGCTGAAGTTGAAATGTGGATATTTTACTTTTTAGTCCAACAAGGACTGCCGTCGTCTGCTTTGGAATAAGTTCATCGGTATTTGATTCTCCGCCTGCATGGATGGCTTCTATCCCTTGTAAGCTAACATGCACAGTTTGATCAACTGGGGTGCCAGTCGGATCTAGTATGCCAACGATCTGAAATAGCTCCGCATGATTTGCAAAATTGGCATCGCCTAATCCATGTGAGAGTGTGATTTTTTGGCCAATAGAATAGTCTAAGCGTTGTGCAACTTGAGCTCCCAAGACCACTTCAAACGCACTCTCAAATCTGCGTCCGTTGTTGAATGTCAGTAATCGATCTTTACCGTAGCTGAAGTGTTGAAAGTAGCTCTCATTCGTACCAAGAACTCGATAGCCCCGATGCGAATCTCCAAGCGACAGCGGGATTGTCCATTCCACTCGTCTATCATTAGCTATTCTTTGATAACTATTCCAGCTAATGTCGTTTACAGGCGACCCAATTCTAAACACTGAATAGAGAAGTAAGTTCAGACTTCCACTGCGTGCGCCAACGATTAAATCTGTGCCGGAAATTGTGCTGGAAAAGCTATTCTTAGATTCCTTGCGTATATGTTCCACTCCCAGAAGAACAAAAACGCTGATCAGCAATGCAATGCAAGTGAGAATTGCTGATCCCCTGCGATCGATTAAACTTTTGGCTGCTAATTTTGTAATCACGTTGATGCTCCGTCCAGCATGATTTCAGAAATGTCTTGAGATCTCGTGAAGTGTGACTTAAGCGAGTGATCATGACTGACGAAAAGTAGCGTGATTTCTTCTTTACCTGTTAACTCTTTTAAGAGCTCTAAGAATCCATCACGATTAGCGTAATCGAGCGAGGAAGTAGGTTCATCGGCAATAAGTAGTCTGGGCCGGTTGATCAAAGCCCTAGCAATGGCTATTCGTTGCTGTTGACCTGTGCTTAACTCGGTCACGGGTTTGGATCGAGATTTCTCATCGATTCTGAGGCGTTCCAAAAGCTCCGTGATTTCAGCGCTTAAATCGCTACTGGATTCCCCAGACAGATACTTGGCTAAGCGGATATTCTCTTCGCTATTAAGGTAGGGTATTAAATTGAATCGTTGAAATACAATGCCGATTTCCTTTGCCCGAAACGCATCGCGTTGTTTGCGATTCATTTTGTCCAGTCGTTTGTCCAGCACCATCACCTTGCCGCTCCTTGGGCTCAATAAGCCGCTCAAGATATTAAGCAGTGTGCTCTTGCCACTTCCAGAAGCCCCGTGAATGAATACCTGCTCTCCTTTATGGATTGACCAATGATTGACCAAAAATTCGGTTTCAACCGCATTTCGATCATAATTGAAAGCGACATTTTCGAGTTCGATAATCGATGACACGGAGTTCATTTTGTCAATGTGATGTTATCTGGATGTTGTATTATATTATAACGTTTCAGGCGTTAAACACCCTTTTACTCAATTTACACTGTTGTCATTTCAGATCAATGCGCGCATTTCTTTTTGTAGTCCTATCTCTATTTCTATCCGCTTGTTCAGATTCGTCGATTTTCGGTGGCGATGTTAATAAACAAAAATACACTGAATTGGCGTGGGAAGATTTGAAACCTGAAATGCCTGATTTAAACGCTGAATCTGATGAAGATGAGTATTCACTGGAAATCGACGATCAGCGAGCGCTTGACAGCTATTACGCTACCGCGCCAGGCCTCAGTGGAATGCAAATGAACGTACCACCGGTGAACTTTTCTCAATTCAGTGTTGTCGAGGAATACAACGGACAAGCAGTACGAGTACCAGGCTTTATAGTACCTCTGGAGTATGAGGGTGAATCGGTGACTGAGTTTTTCTTGGTTCCATACTTCGGTGCATGTCTTCACAATCCACCGCCGCCTCCAAATCAAATTATATACGTCGCGACCGAGTCATCCGTTGAGGTTAGCAGCATATACGAGCCATTTTGGGTCGAAGGTCTTTTAGAAACGAAACAAACGGGCAACGAAATTGCGACCGCAGCTTACACTATGCAGGGTCATAAAATATCGCCCTATGAATACGAGTGAGCTGAGTCTAGTGACGTGCTACGGATTTTATCAATCGCGATCTTTTAAATATGAAGTATATCAACGTCATTTTTTTTGCTAGCACGCTGTCTGTCTTTTATGCCGGTAAGCTCCAGGCAGTTCAGAGTGCGCATGTTCACGGCCAAGCTCAAGCACTGATTGCAATGGATAGCGGGGTGCTCGAGATCGAATTTAAATCCCCGGCGATGAACATCTTAGGTTTCGAGCACGCTCCGCAAACAGATCAACAGAAAACTATCGTTGAGACTGCCAAAAAGATATTAGAAACTCCCGGCTCCATTTTAAGCGTTAATGAATACTGCTCCTTGCAGCAATTCGAGCTTAGCTTGCCGGAGAGCCATGCCTCTAGAATGCATTCAGATACCCACTCAGACACCAATGATGATGAGGCCCATGAACATCAACATGATGATGCTCTAAACCATGATGATGGCGAAAAGCACGGACATGAGAGTCGTGTCCATGAACATACATCTGAACACAGCGAGATAAACGCTCGTTGGAGTTTTGAATGCAAACTCAACGGCGACGCATTAGAGATTAGATTTTCGATATTTGAGAACTTTCCAGCTCTCGAAAAGATTAGCCTGAATTGGATCAATGAAAATTCTCAAGGAGCAACTGTGTTAGACGCCACCAACGTCAGTGCTGAGTTGCGATAGATGCCTAAGCATTAATTAATCCTTTAGGCTTAGGTCTATCCAAACCAATCGATGGTCTGATGACGCCGCGCGGTTTTCGACCAATCGGTAATTAGGAGAGTTCGGTGTTGGCCAGAAAATGCCGCAATTATTAATCTCAAACCCGATCGTTGAGGGTAGGACGTAATCTACTCTCAACCCCCATGCCGCCGTATGACCATGGGCGTGAGGGTTGTCTGGTCTTTGCATCTTGCCAGCTTGAGAGCTTGGCGTGCATGAGCTGTTAATTCTTGGGTTGCTCAACAGGCCAGTAATGGCAGACTTTATTGAGTCTCCTTCGTGGGGTGAAGAATTTAAGTCGCCGAGAATGACAAATCTGTCTGACTCGGACAATCCGCCTTTTTGGCCGGAATCGTCTTTGACGTAGCCTTGGTTTGAAATTAGGTCGTTGATGAGCCTTATTTCATCGTGATTGCGTTTACCGTTTCTATCTTCATCACCATCGAAGACCGGTGGAGTAGGGTGTGCGGCAATGATGTTGACTACGCCAGAATTTGTGAGTACGGGAACCACCCAATGAGATTTTGACGAGAGTCTAAATTCATTCCATTCCCGCTCAGAGTACCAAGGTGAATTGTCTTTATCGATCACTGCTAGCGCACCTGGCATATCTTTCCAAAGAAACCGTTGAAATGTTCTGACTCTCCCTGCATCTATTGGAAACTTTGACAAGATGGCCATGCCATACTGCCCGGGATACAGCCCAAATCCGAAAGCATCTCCGCCACTGCCGGATGCCTTGCCGTCATTATCCAGGTCAAACTCAGTCGGTTCTCCGGTGTTCACCGGGGCGATAAAAGTATAGGGATAGTCGACAGCGGTTTTATCATTCTGAGAAATATTCAGATAGTTTTTGACGAATGCTTTTACGCCGTGCTCTTCGTCGGAGATGTAATCAAATTCATTCAAGAGGACCACATCGGGGTTGACCGTCTGAATTATTTCGGCAATGTTCTTTATTTGCGAATGAGTGCCGTCGCTAAGTAATTTTTGAACCAAGCCAGCTCGCTCTTCCAATGAGATTTTTTGGTCACGCTCGATGTAGTTATTGGACTCTATGCTGACATTGAAGCTGGCCACACGCAGTTGAGTAGCAATGGTCTCCGTAGCAACAAACGAGCTGGTGACAATCATTAAGACGGATATTTGCAGTTTGTTGATCAAACGGAAAGCTAAGCGTGGTTTCATGTTAGGAGCCCGTGGTGTGCTTTTCCTTAATCTGGTTATACGCTTCAATTACATCTTTCTCTTTGGCAAGTTTCATCCCTACATAAAAGCCGCCGTACGCAGCAAAAAACCAAATCAAACTAAATCCATGACCACTCCAGTTAACAATCCAAGTAAATGCTTGCACAAAATTCATTGCTTGATTTTGTAAAAAAGCCACCAATACATTGACGAAGCCACTGGACAGAAGTTCGATGGCCTGTTGTGGGTGTGTGATTAACCAAAAGAAGTCTTTGATTTCGATAACAACAAAGGTCCACAGAGCGGTTAAACCGTAAAAACCACCGCCAAACTTTAACCAGCGGCGAGTCCAAAAATCACCGGTATCCGAACTGGCTTGTTCATCCGACTTTCGTATATTTTTTACGGCCTCTTCGGTTTCCTTCTGACTGGACTTAGGATCTACCAGACCATTTCTAACTAACCATGAATGTACCCACCAAGACATCATCATCACGGGGATGGCAAGTTTTATTGCGGCTTCAATGTATTCCATATTTTATCCTTTAGTTTGAGTCCGATCTCTTTTGCGCTAAGGATCGACCACTAGCCCTTCGCAGTCGACGCTACAAATTTTATATAGGGGCCAGCTTAGGTTTTCCAATGCTAGCCACAAACATGCCGAAATCCAGCCGCGGTAAACGGGATAAGATTGCCGTACGCTGCCTTAAAATCATCTGAGCGACATTGACCATTTGATAATTTATCGATACGTCCGGTTTGCGCAAACGTAAGCGTCAACGCACCGGACAGATTGTGATAACACCAGTAAATGTCCTCATCCTTGGCATTAGGCAACGCCTTCTTCAGCGCGTTGATATATTCCTTGACCAGTTCGTCAAAGATAGATGACATCATTGTGTCGCCCCACACTGGTGAATTGTTTACATAGGCAATCAATGCCAAATAGTTTTTCCAGCCGGGGTCTGAATTCTCTTGAGCCAGCTCCATTGGGCGCAAAAATGCTTCAATAATTTTCTCGACAGAAGGGCCATCTTCACCACTTTCTGACTGACATTTACGTAAAGCCTCCAAGCGCGTGTTGTTTAACTCGGTAGCTCTTCGCTCGAATACCGCATTAAATACATCCATCTTCCGACCAAAATGGTAGCTAGCTAATGCCACGTCAACCTTAGCTTCACTGGCAATCTTGCGCATGGTGACACCATCGTAACCGTGCACTGCGAACAAGGCTTCGGCCGCATCTAAAATTCGTTCGCTCTTGTTCGCTTTTTGCGTCATTTAATCTGGACTCTACTATGTATACTCGTTTCGAATCGATTATAAAAATCGAAGATCAGTGCGTCAATTTGACCTCCTGCCCTGATTGAATTAGTGACAAATGTTTTTGTTAGAGACGCATCCCACCATCAATTTCTAAAACACGCCCATTGAAGTAGTCGTTCTCTATAATGAACTTAACTCCCATGGCTATCTCTTCTGCTTTGCCCATTCTTCCAACGGGTATTTGGGCAGTCAACTTTTCCAAAACGGATCGTGGCATTGAATCGGTCATATCTGTGGCGATAAAACCGGGTGCGATAGCGGCGCTTCTAATTCGGTAGCGAGCGAACTCCTTTGCCCATGTCGTTGTTAAAGCCGCGACACCGGCCTTGCTAGCACTGTAGTTGGACTGTCCAAAGTTCCCAGCTCGACTGATGCTGGATATATTGATGATCACACCACCACTTTCCTGTTCGATCATATGCATGGCAGCGGCTTGGCTGCACAAAAAAGTACCTACTAAGTTTACATTTAACACAGCCTGAAATTTCTCTAGGGGCAACTTCTTAATCGCTTCTCCTTTTTTCGAAACCGACAGTCCATCATGAAGAATACCTGCGTTGTTGACCAATGCATCAATATGCCCAAAGTCCGCGAATACGCGTTGGAATACATCCTCAACCTGCAATTGATTACTGATGTCGGCGCCATAACCACGTGCATTGTCTAAGAGACTCGCGGTGGTCTGTGCTGCGGTCTGATCTAAATCGATAATGGCCAGTTTTGCTTTACTTTTATTGAGCATCTCAGCCATAGACTTGCCTAGGCCGCGAGCTCCCCCGGTAATAACGATGACGGAATTTTCGAGTTTCATAATTTAATTGGTTAACGATAAATCTTGCGTTTTGTCTTCGAGAGATGATGCATGATGCACAACTCTGATTGCAATTTCAACAAATGTTGAATATAGTGCACCGCATATTCCACTCAACCTTGCATGCCCAACTATGACCCCAGAAGTGTTCAAATATTCTCTGACTCTCACTTACGTTATTCTGGTGCTCGGGTTGTCTTGGATAGGCATGCGTCGCACCAAAGACATAAAAGGGTTTGCTATTGGTAATAAAGACATGAGTCCGATAGTCATCGGATTTACTCTGGCGGCCTCGATCGCCTCGACCGCTACCTTTGTCATTAATCCAGGGTTCGTCTATGTCGACGGCTTGTCTGCCTTTTTGCATTATGGCATTGCCGCATCGCTTGGCATTCTTTGTGCCTTTGTTGTCTTGACTAAGGGCTTTTTGAAACTGGGTGAGACACATCAGGCACTTACCATCCCAGAGTGGATATATCATCGCTATCAAAGCCGACAACTGAGCTTGTTTTTCGCACTAATCAACTTGTTGTCGATCACATTCGTGGTGCTAATTTTAGTTGGCTGCAGCCTGCTTATGACGGGTCTATTTCCGTTAGAACAAAAACAAGCCCTAGTCGTAATTCTGGTGTTTGTTTTCGCCTACGTGTTGATGGGGGGCACTTATGCGCATGCCTATACCAACACTCTTCAGGGCGTCATGATGTTGTTCATTGCACTGTTTCTGTTTGTGCAAGGTCTAAAGTACATCGACGAGGGATTTATAAGTAGCCTCACAGCCGTGAGTAAGAACTATGCCGCCATCTACAATCCTGAAAGCCGTCTCTACAATGGATTTTTTTCAGTGTTTGTCAGTGGTTTTGTGGTGACCTTTGCACTGATGCTGCAGCCGCACATATTAACGAAGGTACTCTATCTTCGCAGCGACAAAGACATCAAGAAGTTCATTGCTACCACGGTCGTGGTTGGTTTCTTCTTTAGCTTGATTCTTGCTGTCGGTTTTTACGCTCGCTTTGCTGGCCTGGAAATTTCGTCACAGGATACGGTGGTACGCGACTACTTGCTCTTTGAATTTGGCCGAAGTGAGATAGGAAAATACATTCTCACATTTATATTCTTAACGCTATTAGCAGCGGGAATGAGTACCTTGGACGGCATTCTGGTTTCTTTGTCGGCCATGGTCATCAATGACATTGTTACTCCTATGTTTGGAAGACTTGATAGCGCTTTAATGTGGTCACGCATATTGTTAGTGGCAGTTGGATTAATTGCCTTGTTCTTGGCTTGGAACCCACCTGCTTTAATTGGTCTTTTTGCGCAGAAAGGGGTCTATGGTCTAGCCGCCGCCTCTGCTGCGCCCATACTATTTGGGGTGTTGTTCAAAAACACTTTACCCGCATTTTGGGTAGGGACTGCCGCGATGCTTGGTCTGTTAATCCATTTAGGGCTCAACCTTGTCGGTGGAGTTGCTAATCCGGCGGTTTCAGCAACGATGGCTATCTTTGTCTCCGTCACTATTTTATCTGTGACAGTAACGATTGAACGTTTGCGCGCAGTCGATGACAACCGCGACCTTCGCATTAATCATGACTGAAACGGACACAACTTTGTTGCTAACTGAACTTTTACTGTGTTATGTGAGATGAAGTATGGAGCTCGCTAATTTTTTTCTTTATCGCATTTGATCAAAGGTTTCTCACGCGATTCGGATTGGAATATTTTATGTTCTCGACTTTTAAAGTAGCAGCACACTCGGATTCACTCTGGACATCTTCGAACGTCAGATTGCGGGCTCTTTACTTGTAATACCTGTCTTATAGCTGGATGCAAAGAGGCTGTGTTTCGGTGAATCGAGTCTAAAAATTGAAATTTGTGGATGCTGACTCTTCAGCTCGTTAGGGAAATTAGACAATTCTCATTATCTTCAGCAAACGCACTGAGGGAGAAAAGAAACATTGACAGTATGGATAGAAACAGAGTAACTACGCGACACACATGGAATTCCTAGCTCTCTTTGGGTTGAGTCTTAGCGATAACAAAAGCATGTTGTTCTGGGAACTGGTCCAGCTCCAAATGTAAAACCTTTAAGCCATGATCGATAAGTAGCTCTAGATTATTATTGATTCCTAATGAACTATAGTGAAACAGATCATCCTTCCAAGTATCCGTGTGCTCGCCCTCGTCGTTACCAAAAGTGTAAATAAGGACGCCATCGTCAGCCAACATATTGCAGAGCTTATCAAGTACCGGCTTTTGAGTGCTTAAGGGTAAATGAAAAATACTGTCCCAAGCTAATATGAAGTCAAAGCGTTGGTCAGAATACCAAAGCGCAATATCTTCATTGATAAAATGGTGATCGGGATGATTTTCTCGGGCTAGGTTAATCATATTTTTGGAAACGTCTACGCCAGTCACCTTAAAGTTACTTCGCTCCAACAGCCTTATAAAGCGTCCGCCAGCACCGCAACCAACATCCAATGCCTTTCCGCCTGCTTGAGCGAAGCGTATTGCTCTTTTTACTTGCTCGATGCCATAGCTAGAATCCTTGTGTTGATCGTTCCACCATTTGGCTATTTTGTCGTATTTCTCTCCTAGTTCCCGTGGATTCATGGCAATTTTCGTTATTCCGAGTCTATCTGAGACAAGCTCGCCAGAATCTCTTTAGAAGAGGAATTAAATTGCGTCCAAACCAGATTAAGCAGGGCGGGTACGTCCTCAAAATGCGGTCGACTGACTAGCTCCGACTCAAAAATGGAGTACTCGGGCATAGTGTCGGAGACAATCCATTTTGTATCTCTTAGTTTTGACCAGTACATCTTTTGCACTGCTTTGGTATTCCCTAATAACCACAGCTCGAAACCCACCGATTGATGATTTAGCACGACCCCGAGTTTTAGTCTTCGTTTCTTGAGTATGGGGCTCTGCATATAAAAATAAGTGTAATCAATGTAACCATGCATTATGTTGGCAATTGAGTACTCCGTCTGATTTTGCTTCAAAAAGTATGCTCGAATCTGCTGTAATACCGAAACAAGCTCTTGGTGTGTCTCTTGGAAAGTTCCGTCACTGAGTATCTGCTTATATGACAGGATTCGATCATCTAACCTGAGTTTGCTCATGTTTTAGCTTCCCTCGGCAGGTTTAGGTTAGGCTAATTTTGTTCCATTTTCGACAGCGCCATCAGGAACGGCTAGCACTACGGCATCATCGTTGCGAACAAAACCTGTAACCAGGCATTCGGACATAAATGGTCCAATCTGTTTTGGCGGAAAATTAACCACAGCAATGATTTGTTTTCCAATTAGCGCCTGCGCTTGATAGAGGTCAGTTATCTGAGCACTTGATTGCTTAACACCGATAGAATCACCGAAGTCTATTTTGAGTTTGTAAGCAGGTTTGTTCGCTTCTGGAAACTCTTTAGCTTCAATGACCGTGCCGACGCACAATTTTACCCTTTCGAATTCGTTCCAAGAAATATGATCCATTTTTCCTCCGATTGCGGCTGCTAAATTGAGTTTGAGTTATTTGGTTGCGATCAGGAAATAGCCAAGAGGGAAGGCCTCAGCGGTTTTACTTGATAGTCTTTTACCAAGTCGAGTTTTACCAAATAGACGCGTAATAAACTGCGTGAACATCGCCAGAGGTGAACCAATGAGCGGGATAAACTGAAGGTGCTTGGACATGAAGTCAGCAAAAACTTCCGGACTGCCACCGATACTCTTAAATTCAACGAGTTTTAGATTTGATCTCTCTAAGAATCGTTTCAACGCGAACTCAGTGTATCGATAAAAATCATGTGGACTTTCATGAATGCAATAACTGAACGGCACATTGATAAATACCTTGCCATCTTTAGCAAGAACTCTCGACATCTCCTGGCACAAATCTTCAGGATTGGGGATGTGCTCCAACACGTCGGACAGAATAATAGTATCGAATTCTTGATCCTTGAATGGAAGATCTTTGCTTAGGTCACACACCAAGTCCAAGTACTGATTTGCATGTAACGTGTTAGCCCAATCGACACAAATATTCTCTGTAATGTGGTCTTTGTAGGCTTGATAAAGCGGCACATATCCGCAGCCCAAATCCAAGAGCTTTCCTTTGGCATGATTTCTTAACTCTTGATCGTATAGCTCTGCGACAAGATCAGCCATTAATCGAGAACCGACTCCAACTTCATTTGTATCTCTCGAGGCGATTAGCTTCCCCTTTTTGTATACAAATTTACTCGCCTTCCAATTCTCTTTGTTCTTCATAGGGGCATTTTTTCGTGGTACTGGTCAGTATTTGGTAAGCCGAGAGTCTCTTTTCACAAAAGCAGGACGACGAAATAGTGCGTCTGAAGGAGGCTTTCTGTAACTAATATTCTAGAGCAATTAATAGCGTAAGTGAGAGCTTTTTTGGAGCCCTTTTGCCATGGTGCACTTAGCAAAATTCTGATGCGTTTTGCGAAATTAACTCAAAAAACGAGGTGTAAAGAATCACGCAGTTGACAATTCAACATTTGTTGAGTAATCTCTTTTTCAACATATGTTGAAATTTAGATAAGAAAATAGTAGAAATAGATTTATGAGAGGAGAATCAATCATGAATAACTGTGTGCGGCGTTTGCCTTTGTTGTCTCTGGTAGCGATGGCGTGCTTGTCATCCACACCCACTGTGTACGCTCAGTCAGATAGAGAAGCATTGGAATTAGAAGAAGTAGTGGTGACAGCTCGTCGTCGCTCAGAAAGTTTGCAAAGCGTGCCGATAGCTGTCACGGCGCTTTCGGGAGATGAGCTCTCACTCCGAGGAGCGGCTGATATTTCCGAACTGGCTCAGTCAGTTCCAAGTGTGACACTGGAAGCCTCCAGAGCGACAAACTCAACATTAACTGCTTTCATTCGTGGGGTTGGACAGCAAGATCCGCTAGCAGGATTTGAACAGGGTGTCGCGTTGTACTTAGATGATGTCTACATGGCACGCCCTCAAGGAGCGCTACTTGACATCTATGATGTTGAACGTATTGAGGTGCTTCGTGGCCCCCAGGGCACGCTTTATGGTCGCAATGCCGTCGGTGGTGCAATTAAGTATGTGACAAAGCGTTTGGGCGACGAACAAGAATTTCGTATAAAAGCGGCCATTGGTTCCTTCGGACAAATGGACTTAGTCGGTACGATTTCAGTGCCTGTGTCAGATTCCCTGAAAGTAGGGGCGACTGTGGCATCATTAAACCGTGATGGTTACGGAGAGAACCTTAGCACTGGGCAAGACAACTATAATAAGGATGTGCTCGGCGCGCGCTTTAGCGCTGAATATGCGCCAAGTGACAGCGTATTTGTTCGAATTAGCTATGACAAGACCGATGATGACTCAAATCCAGTGGCCGGATTTAGACCTTTTGCCGCTGCGTTTAGTGGTGACGCCGTATTAGGTGATGTTAGAGATACCAGCGCCGGAGCCAGCCAGCAAGGGTCAACAGCGGGCATCAATGGCAATAACAACGTGGAAAGTGAAGGCGTGCACCTCAGCATCGACTGGCAGCTAAGCGATTCACTTACCCTACGATCCATCACAGCCAGTCGTGAAGACTTTACGGAATCCGTGATTGACTTTGATAGTTTGAATGCCGTCGATTTTGATGCGCAAGTGGTTTATGAGAATGAGCAGTTTAGCCAAGAGTTTCAGCTGCTATATAACACTGACCGCTTCAATTTGGTAACGGGCTTTTACTACCTAGATGCCAAAGCATCGAATGATTTTGATGTGGTACTTGGTCAGCTGGGGCAGGTGGCTTTTGGAGCTCCACTGACGGCTTTTACCGGTGGAACTGTCGAGACCAAGGCCTGGTCTGTATTTGCAGACCTAACTTATGATTTGAGTGATCGACTAAGTTTGTCTGTGGGTGGAAGATACACTGAGGATGAACGTTCTGCTGACATATTTAGAGCCAACTACTTGGGGCTCGGGTCGCCTTTTTTCGGCAACAGCAGCGCATTCTTTCTGGCCGCAACCAGTGATTTCGAAGCTGAGCGCACCTATGACGACTTCTCACCGCGGATTAATCTTAGTTATGCCGTTTCCGATGATTTGAATTTGTACGCAGGCTTTAGTCAAGGTTGGAAGGCCGGGAGCTTCGATCCTCGTGGGGCGAACTTCTTGACGGCGGCGGTAGAGCAGGGTTTTGAGCCGGAAACCATCGACTCTTTTGAAATAGGTCTCAAGTCAACTTGGTGGCAAGGTCGTGCTACTACAAATATTGCGCTGTTTACATCGGACTATCAAGACCTGCAAATACCTGGATCAGTAGGCGTCGATACCACCGGCGACGGCAATAACGACAGTTTTGTAGGAACGGTTACCAATGCCGGTGAGTCCGACATCAGTGGCATCGAACTCGAGGGCAAATTCCTATTAAGCGAGTCACTCACTGCGCAAGTTGCATTGAGCTTTCTCGACGCTGATATCAAAGAGTGGATTGTCAATGGCGTCAATGTCGCCGATTCTAGAGAGGTTCAGAATACTCCTGAAACCATGGCCAATATCGGCTTGATTTACACTCGGCCTTTAACATCCGGCAGCCTCATGGTGGCGGCGAACTGGTCTTACAAGGATGATATTTTTCAATTTGAATTGCCTACACCAGTGTTGGATCAAGAGGCGCATGACATTGTGAATGCCAGTATTGTTTGGACCAGCGACGACGAACGCTTAAGAGTAGGCCTACATGGAAAGAACCTGACAGATGAAGAAATTAAGACGTCAGGTTACTGCTTTGGTTCAGGAGGGTGCCCCTCCACACTTGGGCTAGAAGACAACACCACCGTTTTCTATGCCGCACCACGCACGGTAACAGCAACCCTAGAATACGACTTCTAGCATCGTTGCTTAAGACTGTACGCAACTCCTACTTCAGATTCATTGCGATTTTCCTGACTCCGTGCTGGCCCTTAGGTCTGTAGGGTAGAGGAGAATCATAGTCGTTGACACAAGTAAGAGTTGCGGCCAGGAATTTTCCATAAACAACCACCTAACTAAGGCAACCGATTAAGAGCCCAAGGTATGCAACGTTTCGAATCAAACTCACCTTTACTACCTGAGATACTCTCGTTACACGGAAAATGGCGCGCCACCCAAGAAGCCGTCATCTGTTCTGACGTTAGACTAGATTGGCGGCAGTTCACTCAAAGCTATCATCAATTCGCGCACGGTCTGAATAGCCATGGAATAGACCGTCGAGATGGCATTGGCATAGTAATGTCCAATGGCTTTCCTATGCTGCAGGCAATGATGGCTTGCATGGCACTGGGCGTGGTCTCAGTGCCCATTAACTTGTCTGTCAATGATGAAGGCTTAATCAATATGCTCAAGGACGCTGAAGTTAGCGCCTTGATTGTTAGCTCGGATCAACAAAATAGAATCGACGCCATTCGTCCGAGTTTACCGAGCAAGATTGAGCTGTTTGTCTGCGATAAACCGAATCAAGAAGACTGGATCAGTTTTGCTTCAATTATGGAAGGCCAAAAAACGTCTTTGCCTAGGATTGCAATTTCAGATAATGACAGTCTAAATATAATCTACAGCTCAGGTACAACCGGTATGCCCAAGGGAATTGTGCATACTCAGGCTGGGCGACGCGATTGGGCATATGATTTGGCTATTGCCCTGCGCTACCACTGTCAAAGTCGAACGTTGTTAACCATAGGCTTGTACTCAAATATCTCTTGGGTAGCCATGTTAACTACCTTGCTTGCCGGTGGAACCTTGGTTATTTCTGATAAATTTGAGGCACTAGATGCACTCAAACTGATCGAAAAAGAAAAAATCACACACACGGCAATGGTGCCAATTCAATTTCAGCGCATCGTGGAATATCTTGAACAAAGTAGTGGCAAACTCGGTGGCCAGACTCTTGGTCGTGTACAAGGCTCGGTAGATTTAAGTTCCATGAATGCCATGATGAGTTGTGGTTCGCCTTTGCATGCGGAACTAAAACAGAAGATTTTTGACTACTTTCCCTGCGGAATTATTGAGCTTTATGGTCTGACTGAAGGTGTTATTACCACCATCGATCCAGAGCAATCTCAGGGGCGTTGGTCATCGGTGGGTAAGCCATTGATTGGAACGGATATCTTGATCGTCGATGAGGACGATCGGCCGCTAGCGGCAAACCAAAGTGGTGAAATTGTCTCGCGCGGCCGCATCACCATGCCTGGCTACTTGAATCGGCCAGAAGCGAACCTTGCTGCGAGCTATAAAGATGATCGCGGAGCTACTTGGTTGCGAACTGGCGATATTGGTTATGTCGATGAAGATGGTTTTCTTTATATCGTAGACCGCAAGAAAGACATGATATTGTCCGGAGGGCAAAATATTTACCCTCAAGATATCGAAGCAATAATGGTAGAACACCCAGCGGTGAGCGAAGTGGCTGTGATATCCGCCAAAAGCAATCGCTGGGGCGAGACTCCGATCGCGCTGGTTGTTGTGGAGGGTGATAAATCGATTGACCTTGCCGAACTAAAGTCATGGTCTAATATCAAGCTAGGCAAACAACAACGTGTTGCAGACGTTTTCGAAATTGGCGAACTCCCACGCAACCCTAACGGCAAAATACTAAAAAGGGAGTTGCGAACTCGCTACGCTGATCTGCAGTATGATTAGCCAGTAAAGTTAAAGGAAAACATCCCAACCGATTCACCAGGTAACCATGACTGACTTCAATGATGTTTGGTATCAAAGCCAAGACGGATTACGGCTCTATGCACGCGACTATAACCAAGCCTGTCCCGCTGGCAGTCCGGTAATACTGTGCATGCATGGGCTCACGCGCAATTCAGCGGATTTCGAGGACATCGCGGACGTGCTAAAGAGTCAGTATCGTTTGGTGGTGGTTGATCAGCGTGGACGTGGGCGCTCAGCGTATGACCCAGACTCCAGTCGCTACACACCAGCTATTTACGTACAAGACATGTTTACTTTGATTGAGTTTTTAGAGTTGGATGACATAGTTCTGATGGGTACATCCATGGGGGGCTTAATGTCGATGATCATGCACGCAAGCGACGCCTCAAAACTCAAAGCCACAATAATTAATGATATTGGTCCTGATCTTAACCCTGTGGGCTTAGAGCGAATAAAGGGCTACCTGGGTCAATCAGAGCCGCTAGACAGTTGGATTCTTGCGGCGGAGCAAACCAAACGAATTAACCAAGTTGCTTTTCCAAATGAGGCAGAGGACTTTTGGATTCGATTCGCAAAACGCATATATATTGAACAAGAAAATGGCACTATCCGGCTCGCTTACGACCCGCGCATTGCCGAGCCGTTCAATCAAGGTGATGGTGCCGCCGAAGTCGACCTATGGCCCTTGTTCAACTTGATGGCACAAAAACCAACGTTGGTAGTTCGCGGCGAATTGAGTGATCTTTTAAGCCGCGAATGCGTAAACAAAATGAAGAATACGTCAAATAACGTCTCTGCAATTGAAGTAAAGGGAGTGGGTCACGCGCCACTTCTAAATGAGCGGGAAAGCATCGAGGCAATCCAGCTATTCTTGTTGAGTCAACTCCAAACCTCAAACGGCTCTAGCTTGGACGTGCCGGGTATTTGAAGGTCATAGTGAGCGGCCTTGCTAAGGAAGTTTGCTGATCACTTTTGCTGATCACTTTTGCTGATCACTAAAGTAGACTGAACGAGCAATAAAAAAGGCCGCTCAAGGCGACCTTCTTTAAGAATGGCGGAGAGGGTGGGATTTGAACCCACGAAGGGCTACTAACCCTTGCCGGTTTTCAAGACCGGTGCATTCAGCCGCTCTGCCACCTCTCCTAAAACTTGTCGATGTTGGCTGTGCCGAACAGGACGCGAATATTAACCGAAGGGTAAATTCAAAACAACGAATTTTTGAAACTTTTTAATATTCGTGCGTCGTTATTTTTTATCGATTATCAGCTGTCAGAAATGTGTCACAAAACTGAAATAATGTGTTGCAAAGTGCAATTCGATTTACTATATTACGCCTCCACTTGATGTTGCGGGGTGGAGCAGTCTGGCAGCTCGTCGGGCTCATAACCCGAAGGTCGTAGGTTCGAATCCTGCCCCCGCTACCAAGTGAAGCTAGCAGTAATACAATCGTCATCAACTGCTCGATGAAGTTTGTTAGTCTAGCTGCGCGGTGTTTTACTGGGTTAACTCAGTACGCTGATGCCGAATTTGGTTGGGGCCGAATGGCTTCAAGCTCACTGGAGACCCCGCTTTTGCGGGGTTTCGTGTTTTTGCTGCGATTAATTGGATCTTTATGAACGTTTAATTGAATCTATCGGTATTTGGGATGCCCCAGTACCCCTCAATATCAAGAACAAAGCCTTTTTGCTTGTTTGTTGAATTGAATAGTTTGCAGCAACGAGGATAGACCCTCAACTTACGGTGAGCTTTGCTCGCCTTTTTTGTGCCTGCGAGAAACGAGTTTGGCAATGCTTGTGTAGCTTGCAACGCATAGCAGTGTGACTCACTAGTAACTTTGCACCGCCAACAACATTAGTAACAAACGTATATAAGATGGCATTAACTGTTCCACATATAGAAGAATTGTTGGCTCCTGGTGCGGATGCGCTAGGGTATGAGATCGTGGCCGTAGAAATGAGCGGTGGTGATACCTCAATTTTGAGAATTTACATCGATGCTGAAAATGGCATCAATGTAGAAGATTGCGCCAAAGCCAGTCGACAGTTTAGTGCCATTTTGGATGTTGACGATCCGATTTCCAGTAAATACACACTGGAAGTATCTTCACCGGGTATGGACAGGCCGCTTGCAAAGCCAGTTCATTTTAAAGCGGTGGTTGGTCAAGACGTAAAAATTAAGATGATGTCTTTAATAAATGGGCGTCGACGATTCTCTGGCCTGTTGGTCGAGGCTAACGAAGATTTTGCAGTTGTGGAAGTAGACGGCGAGCAATCCGAACTTCCTTACAACGACATGGATCGAGCCAGGCTCGTTCCAGTTTACGATTTTAATATTTAATACTTCAATTTTAGAGAGCTACAAACATGGCAAGCGAAATATTGATGATGGCTGAAGTGTTATCAACCGAGAAAGCGGTCGATAAGAACATTATTTTCGAGGCAATCGAAGCCGCTTTGGCAACCGCCACTCGTAAACGTCATCGCGAAGATATTGAGGTGCAGTGCACGATTAATCAGAAGGATGGCTCATACATTCCTTATCGCGTTTGGGAAGTTATCGAAGACGATGCTGAGCTGGAATTTCCAACCAAACAGATTTGCTTGAGTGCTGCCAAAGAGCATGATCCTGAACTTGAAATTGGTGACTTTGTTAAAGAAGAATTAGAAGCCGTACCGTTTGGGCGAATTGCCGCGCAAGCCGCCAAGCAAGTCATCATGCAAAAAGTTCGTGAAGCCGAGCGCAACAAAATTAAAGAAGAGTTTGAGCCGCGCGTTGATGAAATGCTCTCTGGTGTGGTCAAGCGCCAAGAACGTGGCGACACAATCGTGGATTTGGGTGGTATTGAAGCAGTGCTTCCGAGAAACCGTACAATTCAGCGCGAAGCACTTCGTCCTGGAGATCGTATTCGTGCGATCTTGAGCGAAGTTAAGCAAAATAACCGTGGTCCACAGCTGGTATTGGATCGCGTATCACCCAACCTTGTTTTGTCGTTGTTTCGCGCTGAGGTGCCTGAAGCGTCAGAAAATATTATCGAGATTATTAGCGCGGCTCGTGATCCTGGTTTGCGCGCCAAAATTGCGGTGAAATCAAACGACGCGAAAGTTGATCCAGTCGGTGCCTGTGTGGGCATTCGTGGGTCACGTGTTCAAAGCGTTTCGAATGAGATTAACGGCGAGCGTGTTGACATCATTAAATGGTCAGAAGATCCGGCGCAGTTTGTCATCAACGCATTGGCTCCGGCTGAAGTCGAGTCAATTATGGTCGATGAAGACAAAGGCGTGATGGACGTAATCGTTGATGAAAGCCAATTGTCTTTGTCGATTGGCCGCGGCGGTCAGAATGTTCGTCTTGCCAGTGAGTTAACGGGTTGGGAAATCAACATCATGACTTACGAGCAAGCTAACCAAAAGCTGGAAGAAGAATCCTCAGGCGTGCGTGAGATGTTCATGCAAAAACTCGATATTGATGCTGATGTGGCCACCATTTTGATTCAAGAGGGTTTCTCTAGCCTTGAAGAAGTCGCCTACGTTCCAAGAGAAGAGATGCTCGAAATCGAAGAATTCGACGAGGGCTTAGTTGACGAATTGCGTCAACGTGCTGACGATGCATTGGTCACCATGGCGATTCAAAAAGAAGAGTTGCTTAAGGGTGCTGACCCAGCCGAAGATCTGTTGACCATGGAAAGCATGGACGATACGACCGCAAAGTACTTAGCCATTAATGGTATTAAAACAATGGAAGATCTTGCCGAAGCAGCAACCGATGAGTTGTTGGAAATTGAGGGCTTGAATCTTTCAGCTGAACGAGCACAAGAGATGATCATGATTGCTCGACGCCCATGGTTTGAAGAAATGGGTATTGACGCGGAGGAAGCGTAGTTTTAGTCGCTACGTTGATAACAGAGCACTGCTCAGCCGCCACTCGATAAACAAATAAAACTGAATAGAATTATGTCAACAATTACTATCAAAGCTTTCGCACAACAAATTGGTATTGAACCAGAGCGTTTAGTTAAACAGCTAAATGACGCTGGTGTGAAAGGTAAAACAGTAGAAGACTCTTTGCGTGATGAAGAGAAACGCATGCTGCTTGATTTTCTGCGTGGCGGAACGCCTTCTTCGCCCGCTTCAGCACCGGCTTCGACCGGCCGCGGAAAGATCACACTAAAGAAAAAGACGACTTCTGAAATTCAGCAGACTACCAAGACTGGGGTTGCTCGAACCGTTCAAGTGCAAACTAAAAAGCGTCGTACTTTTGTAAAACGTGAGGTGCTTGAGCAGCAAGAAGCTGAGCGTTTGCAAGCTGAGCAAGCTCAACAAGCAGAGGCGGCGGCGGAAGCCGAGCGCGCGCTGCAAGCTGAAGAGGCGCAAAAAGCCGAAGAGCAAGCGAAAGTAGACGCCGAGGCGCAAGCTAAGCAAGAAGCCGAAGCCGCTGAACAGGCTGCACGTGAAGCGGAGCTGGCGGAAGAAGCCGCCAAAGCTGAAGCCGAAGCAAGGGCAGCAGAAGAAGCGGCGAAGGCTGCCGAAGAAGCTGAGCAAGCGCGTCAACGGGAAGAACAAGAAAAACAATCCAAAGAAGCTGAAAAACCGGCGGCTGCCGCCGAGCCAGAGCAACCTCGTCGTCCAAGGCGTGAAGTGGCTATGCCTTCAATTATTAGAAAGGCCAGTGACCGCAAACGTTCTTCACCCATTGTCAGACAAGCCGAGCCGAAACCTGCTGAGGAGCAAAAATCGGCGGATAATAAGCCCGGTCAAAAACCAGCCAAAAAACAACGCAAGCCGTTTACTGGCCGTGCCGAGTTGCATGTATCCAATAAAGGCAAGCGCAGAAAAGAAAAACGCAAGCCTAACAATATTACAACGTCGCAGTCAGACCAACATGCTTTCGAAAAGCCGGTCGCGCCTGTTGTACGTGAAGTCGAGATTGGCGAGACTATCAGCGTTGGCGATCTAGCATCACAAATGTCAGTCAAAGCCGCTGAGGTGGTAAAAGAGCTGTTCAAAATGGGAACCATGGTTACCATCAATCACACGCTTGACCAAGACACAGCGATGTTGGTTGTTGAAGAAATGGGTCACAAGCCGGTGGAAGCCAAGGCTGACGATCCGGAAGCGTTCATCGCTGAAACGCAAGAGGCCGAGGAAGATCAAGGCAATTGGGAATCACGTTGCCCAGTCGTTACGGTTATGGGGCACGTTGACCATGGTAAAACGTCTTTGCTGGATTACATCCGTGAAGCAAAAGTTACCGCTGGCGAGGCGGGCGGTATTACGCAGCACATTGGAGCGTACCAGGTAGAAACCAGCAATGGCGAGATCACCTTTTTAGACACTCCAGGCCATGAGGCGTTCAGTGCCATGCGCGCGCGTGGTGCACAAGCCACGGACTTGATTATTCTTGTTGTTGCCGCTGACGATGGTGTTAAGCCGCAAACAATTGAGGCGATCAAACACGCTAAAAACGCAAATGTACCGATGGTTGTTGCCATCAATAAAATGGACAAAGAGTCGGCTGATCCAGATCGCGTTAAGCAAGAATTGTCTACACACGAAGTAATTCCTGAAGACTGGGGCGGCGACGTAATGATGATTCCTGTCTCTGCTCACACTGGACTGGGTATCGACGATCTCTTGGAGAACGTAGCGCTACAAGCCGAAATTCTTGAGTTAAAAGCGCGCCCAACAGGTAATGCCTCAGGTCGTGTGGTAGAAGCGAGATTGGATAAAGGCCGTGGCTCTGTCTGTACGATTTTGGTACAACATGGTCAGCTGAAGTACGGTGATATTGTGCTCGTGGGCCGCGAAACAGGTCGTGTTCGAGCTATGCTCAATGATGCTGGTAAACCCATCAAGGTAGCTGGCCCATCAACTCCTGTTGAGATTCAAGGTTTAAGCGGCGTACCCGCCGCTGGTGATGAAGTGATTGTGGTTGATGATGAGCGAAAAGCGAGAGAAGCCGCTGAGTTCCGTCAGCAGAAAGAACGTGAAACTCGCTTAGCTCGACAACAAGCCGCGAAGCTTGAGAACATGTTCTCGCAAATGAGCGAGGGCGAAACTAAGACGGTTACGGTGTTAATCAAGGGCGATGTCCAAGGTTCAATCGAAGCTTTGAGTGAGTCCCTGATTAAACTGTCAACTGACGAAGTTAAGGTTAGCGTGGTACACGGTATGGTGGGTGGCATCAATGAAAGTGACATCAACTTGGCCATGGCTTCTTCTGCGGTGGTGATCGGTTTTAACGTGCGTGCAGACGCGCAGGCTCGTAAGCTTGCAGAGCAAGAGGACGTTCAAATTCGTTACTACAGCATCATCTACGAAGTCATCGATGATGTTAAAGCTGCGATGGAAGGCATGCTTGAGCCTGAAATCCGTGAAGACTTTATCGGCTATGTTGAAGTGCGTGAAGTGTTCAAGGCGCCTAAGATTGGCACCATTGCTGGTTGCTACGTGACTGAGGGTGTGGTTCGACGTAACGCGTCAGTTCGTGTCCTACGTGACAGCGTGGTGATCTTCGAGGGCAGCATCGACTCACTGCGTCGCTTTAAAGACGACGTCTCAGAAGTTAAGCAAGGCACTGAGTGCGGTATTGGTGTAACCAACTACAATGACATCAAGATTGGCGACCAACTTGAAATTTTCGAGAAGGTTGAAGTCAAGGTGACGCTGTAGTTTGAAGAGTAATCAGTTAGCGACGTAAACTCATGCCAAGAGAATTTGCCAGAAGTGAGCGCGTGGCGCAGACCATTAATCGTCAATTGGCGATGATTCTGCGCAACCAGGTGAAGGACCCACGCGTTTCCAGTTTAACGATCACCGAAGTTGAGGTTACCAAAGATCTTCGTCAGGCGAAGATCTACGTCACTAGCATGGTTGACGATTCAATCGATATTGAAGATGTGATGCAAGCGGTGGATCGAGCCAGTGGTTTTATCCGCCGACAACTTGCCGCTGTGATCGATATGCGTCATTGCCCGAATTTGGTGTTTGCATACGACAACTCGATTTCCGAAGGCGCCCGCATGTCGGCGTTGATTGATAAGGCTCTTAATAAGGATTAATTTAGAGCGTGAACCGCAGACATAACTTTTACCAGTGATGTCCAGATCCAATCAAAAAAAGAGTAAAAAGTTACCGATCAACGGCGTATTGATGTTGGATAAGCCGCAAGGCTTGAGCTCCAATGCCGCGCTTCAGCGCGTAAAGTGGCTTTTTCAGGCGGCAAAAGCAGGCCACACCGGCGCCTTAGATCCGTTGGCGACAGGCCTGCTTCCACTTTGCTTTGGACAAGCTACCAAGGTGAGCGAATACTGCTTGGGTTCTGATAAACAGTATGTCACTGTAATCAAACTGGGTGAAACGACTGATACGCTCGATGCTGAAGGAGATGTTCTCAAACGTAAAGACGTTTCGATTACCGACCGAGATATCGCTCAGGTAATAGAAATGTTCCAGGGAGACATCAAGCAAGTACCACCGATGTTTTGCGCTCTTAAAAAGGATGGGCAACCGTTATACAAATTAGCAAGACAAGGTCAGGAAATTGAACGGCCTGCTCGCGATATGACGGTATACAGCTTGAGATTTGAGCGGCTAAGTAATGAGTTGGTTAAACTTTGGGTTCATTGCTCAAGTGGTTTTTATATTCGTTCATTAGCGCATGATATTGGGCAGGCCTTGGGATGCGGTGCTCACGTGGTTGAGCTGCGCCGTACTGCTATTAAGCAACTGGATGTAAAAGACGCAGTTACTTTGGAAGAGCTATTAGCATTAGGTGAAGAGTCGAGTGAACTAAATCAGTTTTTAAAGCCGATAGACTGCCTTGTGCAGCATCTTCCTAGAGTTTCAGTATCTCGCAATGATGCGAATAAGCTTAGACATGGGCAGCGTGTCACGTTGAAAACAGTTTCTGGTTTGGAAACGACTCGCTTATACATCGACGATAGAGAGTTGTTTGCCATAGCCTCGATTGATGATACTGGCTTGACCAAGACAAAAAAAATCTTTGTCGAGGTCTAGACTGAGAAAAAAACGAGTAAAAACCGAAAATTAGCGCGGTTTTTTGCATAATATAGCGTGCTTTTCAGGCGGAAACGGCTAGAATACACGCCAGTTTAGGCAAAGGCTTAAACCCATTAATCGCCCATTTCCACCCTTCAGGGAATGTGGTTTGTTAAACATGAAGAGGAAACTACTATGGCACTTACTGCTGCAGATAAAGCTGCAATCGTTCAAGAATATCAAGTTAAAGAAGGCGACACAGGTTCTCCTGAAGTTCAAATCGCTTTAATGACAGCTCGAATTAAAGATCTGTCTCCTCATTTCAAAGAGCACATCCATGACCACCACTCGCGTCAAGGTTTGTTGCGTCTTGTAAATAGCCGTCGCAAATTGCTCGACTATTTGAAGCGAAATGACGTTGAAAGATATCGTTCACTTATCAAGCGTTTAGGCTTGCGTAAGTAAGACGGATTGCAGAAGGCCTTATCAAATTGATAAGGCCTTCTTACTTTCTAAGCAAGTTAATACTAATCAAGATCTAAAGTGCTCTCGATTCATGATCAAATGATTAGTGCGTCGGGTTTGCAAGTAGCAGTTGAGTTTAAATAGTTTTATATAGGTTCGGCTCCGGGCTGTAGCAGAAATATTAGGAGCCATAATTGTAGGAAATTCCTTCGCCAAATTGGCGGACGAATATGAAATGAAAATAGGTAAATAAAGTATGTCAAAGGTAACGAAAACCTTTCAATTCGGCGAGTACGAATTCAAATTAGAAACCGGTGAAATCGCTCGTCAGGCCGACTCGGCCATCATCGCCAGCTGTGGCGACACTCAAGTCATGGTCACTGTGGTCAACAAGATCTCAGGTGAGCCAAGAGATTTTATGCCTCTCACGATCGACGTTGAAGAAAGAACTTACGCGGCGGGTAAAATACCTGGCGGCTTCTTTCGCCGTGAGGGAAGACCTTCAGAAAAAGCAATTCTGACTTGTCGATTGATCGACCGTCCATTGCGTCCATTGTTTCCAAAAGGGTTCGGATACGATGTTCAAGTAGTCGTGACCATCATGTCTATCGACCCTAACATCGACACTGAAATCGTGTCGCTAGTAGGTGCGTCTGCGGCTCTCGCCACGTCAGGCATTCCATTTAATGGCCCCGTAGGTGCTGCTCGCGTAGCTTATGTCAATGGCGATTACTTGCTTAATCCAACTTTAGAGCAACTTGAAGTATCAGACCTAGATTTAGTGGTTGCAGGTACGGAAGAAGCAGTGTTGATGGTTGAATCAGAAGCGAACGTTCTTTCTGAGGAAGTGATGCTTGGCGCCGTTATGTACGGTCATAAAGAATCGCAAAAAGCGATTGAAGCGATCAAAGAATTGGCAGCAGAAGTGAATAAGCCAATGAAAGAATGGACGCCACCAGTCGAAGATAAATCAGTTGTTGAAAAAGTGGCTGATATTTCGAAGGCGGCTTTGGAAGATGCGTTCTCGACTCCCAGTAAGGTTGATCGAGTAGCTAAGATTTCATCGGCTCACTCAGATGTGTTGAGCCAGCTGTTAAATGAAGAATCGTCTAACGCTGAAATTGATGCGGTTAATGCGGCGTTTAAAGATCTTGAAAAAGACATCGTGCGTGGCCGCATCATTAAAGGTGAGCCTCGCATCGACGGTCGTGATACAACGACAGTTCGTCCAATCGCGGTTAAAACTGGAATTTGGGCTAGAACTCACGGCTCGGCTTTGTTCACGCGTGGTGAGACTCAAGCGGCGGTTGTGGCTACCCTTGGTACTGAGCGTGATGCACAGAAGATTGATGCATTAGAAGGCGATATTACTGATCGCTTCATGCTGCACTATAACTTCCCACCATACTCAGTAGGGGAAACAGGTCGAGTTGGATCACCAAAACGTCGTGAGATTGGTCACGGTCGTTTAGCGCGCCGCGGTGTTCAAGCCGTTCTTCCTTCGGCTGAAGAGTTCCCATACGTGATTCGTGTGGTTTCAGAGATTACAGAGTCTAACGGCTCTAGCTCAATGGCTTCAGTATGTGGTTCGTCGCTTGCCTTGATGGACGCAGGTGTCCCAATCAAAGCGCCCGTAGCAGGTATTGCCATGGGCTTGATCAAAGAAGGCGAAGACTTCGCGGTTCTGACCGATATTCTTGGTGATGAAGATCATCTTGGCGACATGGACTTCAAAGTAGCCGGCACGCCTGAAGGTATTACTGCTTTGCAGATGGATATCAAAATTGACGGTATCACCGAAGAGATTATGACTCAGGCGCTTTCTCAAGCGAAAGATGCACGTGTACATATTCTTGAAGAGATGGGTAAGGTTATCGACAAGCCTCGTGAAGAAATGTCCGATCATGCTCCAAGAATCATCACCTTCAAGATCAACCCAGATAAAATCCGGGATGTGATCGGTAAAGGCGGCGCGGTTATTCGCTCTCTGTGTGAAGAAACTGGCGCAACCATCGACATCGAAGACGACGGCACAGTTAATGTAGCATCTGTTGATGGTGCCGCCGGTGCTGAGGCTCGTCGACGTATAGAAGCCATCACTGCCGACATCGAGGTAGATCGCATCTACACTGGTAAGGTAGTAAAAATCATGGAGTTCGGTGCGTTCGTCAACGTATTGCCTGGCAAAGATGGTTTGGTACATATCTCTCAAATTTCAAACGAGCGTGTCGAAAATGTTTCGGATCATTTGTCTGAAGGTGACGAAGTCACGGTGAAGGTGTTGGAAGTCGACAAGCAAGGCCGAGTTAGACTTTCTATGAAAGCTGTTGATTAGTCGTTTACGGTAAAGTAGACCTAAAAAGGCTCGCTATGCGGGCCTTTTTTATTGCTTGTGTGCAATTGACCCTAGATAATCAACAAAGTTGATTAACCTTTTTTGGCCTCGATTGCATGAACCAACTTCGTCGATGCTCTCTTTTAATTGTCTTTCTTCTTAGTTCCTCAAACTGGGTTTCGCATGCGCAGAGTGACAACCCAGATGGTAAGGAAGCGCTAATTTCTCGGTTGCTGGAAATTACTGGAGCCCAATATGTTAATGAAGAATTGGCTGGAATATATGCCAATGACTTAAAAAAGTATTTCTCTTCTAAGGGCGTGGATGTCGATGATCGTTTCTATTCGATTGTGCGCGAAGAAACCAGTGAATTCCTCTTTGAAAGCTTTGTCGCCAGCGGAGAGTTTGATGCCATCTATAAGCCTCTTTATGCAGGAGCCTTCACTCAGGACGAACTCAAGCAGCTCATCAACTTTTATCAATCGGAGTTGGGAAGAAAGCTAGTCAAAGTATCAAATAGCCTTTCTCAGCGAGGATTTCAGCAAAGCCTTGAGTTTGCAAATAGTGTGCAGCCGCAAATACAAAAGCGTCTTGAAGATAGTCTGCTTACTCACGGATATGATCTGGAAGCCTTGAGTGAACAGGCCAGCGGCGTCACTCCCGAAGTTGCACCACCGACAGAAGAAGAGCTTGCTCTGCTGGTGTCGGAAAAATGTGCAGCAGATGGGGTGGTTGACACGGTTAAGCCATTGCCAGTTTTTCGAGGGCCACCAGCTTATCCTTACTTTGCGCGTTTGTTTGGAATAGAAGGTTGGGTGGAGTTGTCATTCTCGGTAAAAAAAAGCGGTGAAACATCAAAAGTGAAGGTAACCAACAGCTATCCTAATTACATCTTTGATCAAAATGCCATGGCGGCGGTGAAGAATTACGTGTTTTGTCCTTCCGCTGACTCAAAACCAAAGCAAGAAATTAGAATTCGTTTCGAGATGGCCAAATAGTAGAAACATGAAAAGTATAAGTGATGTTCAAGCTCAGCTTGAAGAGTTCGTAAACGAGAGAGAATGGCAGCCTTATCAATCTCCAAAAAATTTAGTGATGGCGCTCAGTGGTGAATTAGGTGAATTGGTAGAGCATTTTCAGTGGTTGTCCCAAGCGGAGTCATCAAACCTGGATCGAGAAACATACAATGAAGTTAAAGATGAGATGGCCGATGTGTTTATCTATCTAATACGGCTTGCCGACAAGTTGGATGTTGATTTGATCAGCGCAGCTGAACAAAAAATTATTAAAAACGCAAAAAAGTATCCAGTAGATAAAGCCAAAGGCAATCAAAAAAAGTACAACAAATTGTGAGCACTATGGCTCGGTTGCCTTTGCATCGTGCCATCGATTAGTAAGTAAATTGTGCATTTTAACTATGCTCGAAAACAATCGGATCAATGAAATAGGGCTATGTATTTGCTATGCTCTCGGCAGAAAAAATAAAAGAAGCAAAACCTATTGTTAATGCTGGAGATTCTTAAATCAAAATGGTCGACCGTCCTGATTGCTGCGGTTATGGGCTTTGGTGCAATCACTCTTCTGGCGAATGCCCTGTTGCGCTCCGCTTATGAAAAGACCGAGCCTTATAAAGTGTCGATAAACCTGTCTTCACCCAAGTCAGGATCCATCCAATTGGCTTATGACTACGGGCTCGGACAACGGCCCGACCACATACAGTCTGTTCCGATTGTGGAAGGCAACAATAATATTGACGTGACAATCAGCGCATGGAAAGAGCTTCAATCACTGGAAATTAATAGTGGTTTTGCCGAGCAAGTTACTGTGATAACGATATTTGTGAATAAAGGTGAAGCAACATTGGCGAGCTATCCTCATCAAGAGGGTACGTTGAAAACCATCGAATTTACCAATCATCAACAGCTTCCTAAGGTCTTTCACTTTTAGACTTAACCTACATGTCCATGAATACGCACTTTTATTCTGAGAATTTTCAGTCAACATGGTTTACGAAGGAAAATTTCTTTCGTTTCATCTTGCTGGCTCTGTTTCTGCGCGTGTTATTGATGCCCTTTTTTGGCCATGTCGACGTTTTATCAGAAGCCAGAAGAATTTACTTTTGGGATGTTTCGGGCGTGTATTTTGATGACATCAGCCGAAATGCCACAGCCTTGTTTCAGCTTTTATTCTATAAAGTTTTCTCGGTGTTTATCCCGCATGAGGCAATGGCATTCGAGCATACTGATATGGCTAACTCAACGGCGACACCTGCGGAATATTTCGAGTTTTTAGGCCATCCCAATATTTTTAGAATTCTGTTCGTTATAAAAATACCATTTTTAGTGGCTGATCTCGTAACAGCTTGGGCAATTTTTGCACTTTGCGGTAGGACCAGTGCGGCACGAGCGGCCACAGTACTTTGGTTGTTTAACCCAATCACATTGTTCGCGTTTTACATATTTGGTCGATTCGAATCAATACCAATCATGTTTTGCGTTCTTTCTATGTTGGCATTTCAAAACAAACGCGTACTTTTATCAGCCCTTTTGCTAGGGCTAAGCATTAACTCCAGAGAAATATTTATATTTTTGGGCCCAGCGTTTCTGGCAGTGCTATTTTCTAGCGGCTCACGAGATATGAGTTTGTCTACTAAAGTCTGGGCATCAATCATTGTGGTATTTGCACTCTCGGTGTCTCTACAACTGATCTCATTAACTGGGGATGGAAGTGATTCCTTTGGGCGAGAGGTTAGTTCGATCGCCACTGAAGGGCGGGTTGATTATCTGTTTAAGTTTATTGTGGGTTCATTTCTAGTATTTCCCATGGTCTACTTCGCGACCTTATTGTTCGCCTGGAACAGTGAGGATGAATCAGTCGCGTTGTTGCCGTTTGTTTTTTCCTCCGTATTGTTCTCATTCTTCGTGTTTTCTTCTCATACAGCGCATTACACATCCTGGATGTTTATGTTTGTGTGTTTGTACCTAGCTAAACAACCTAAGCTTTTAAAGCCAGCCTTAATGCTATGCGTTACTTGGTTTTTCTATAACTTGGCCATTACGGATTTAGGTGTTTTTACAACTTGGCTAGCCTCACCCCTGTCGAATCACTTTTCTGGCCTGCCGCATTTTCCGGGTTTGTACAATGCGCTCGGCTTGAACAAAGCCTTGGATTTACTTACGTATGGCCGGATATGGAGTACGTTTTATCGAGCATGTTTGCTGTATTTGTTCGTGCAAATTGCCTGGGAGTTTATTAAAGCCCGTCGACTCAACTCTGTTGGGGAGGCTGGGTAATGTTTAAATACTTTCTGGTTGTCCTTATTGCTTTCGGCGTTTTCTTTGCACAGGAGCCGAAGGCTAAAAGTGAAGTGGCATCTGCGCAGGAACAGTTGATAAACCGTCTGAACCTCAACCAACTGGTTTACGATCAAGATGGCTATCTGGCAAGCACGGGTACTGACAGTTTTTGGAGCATAGATGTAAACCGAACAAGAGCTGACTCCTGCTATTTGAGTTTTGAGGCTAGCTTCAAAGAAGCGGCTTCTCGGCCTCGGATTTTTGAATTGTTTTGGTCTACCAAACCCAACGCTTTTTCTAAGAATGGCAAGGCGTTTATTGTCATCACGCCTGAGCAAATGGCAGCTGATAACCGCTTCGTGGTACCCCTCTGCAAGCTGTATGGATTCAGTGGCAACTTGAATAAGCCAAGTATGCAGGCAAACCTTTCAGGAATACGCTTTGACTACCCACCCAATGAGCAATTGGCGATAAAATTCCATCGCATTGAATTGGTTTCTAGAGCAGATATTGAGGCGTTCGATCAAGGAGAGTCGATACACTTAGAACCCATTGAACGGATATCATCTGCGGCTTATACGAGTGCGGATGTATTCGTCACCAAGCTCGTATTCGCGTTTGAGGACGGTATCGTTCGTCTTGGTCGAGATAAAGTTTTCCTGATCTTCTGGCTGATCAGTTTAAGTGCCTTAACTTTCCTATTTATTAGATCTTTCCTTACGGCCGGCCGTTGATCCTTTAGCTGGGCGATTAGTGAGGACCATCATGTTAGTCCTCACTAATGAAGCCACCAGACTGGCGGGCCCATAGTTTTGCATAGATACCAGCTTTTTTGAGCAGTTCTGTATGCGTTCCCTGTTCGACGATCTGGCCCTTGTCTAAAATGAGCAAACGATCCATTTGTGCAATCGTTGATAATCTATGTGCAATAGCAAGCACTGTCTTTCCCTGCATCAATTGATTAAGTTGCTCTTGGATCGCAGCCTCTACTTCCGAGTCCAACGCCGAGGTTGCTTCGTCCAGAATCAGAATTGGTGCATCTTTCAAAATGACTCTGGCAATAGCGATACGCTGTCGTTGACCGCCGGAGAGCTTAACACCGCGCTCACCAACCTTGGCGTCAAGACCTTGGTTTCCTTCTGAGTCGATTAACTCATTGATGAACTCATCTGCTTTGGCAAGTTTGGCCGCGGCCAGTATCTTAGACTCAGTGGCAGAAGGGCGTCCATAGGCAATGTTCTCTCTTATGGTCCGATGCAATAGGGATGTGTCTTGAGTAACCATTGCGATATTTGCGCGCAAACTTTCTTGACTGCATTTTGCGATGTTCTGATCATCGATCAAAATTTCCCCATTTTCGAGGTCGTACAGTCTCAGTAGTAGATTAACCAAGGTGGATTTTCCTGCGCCGGACTGACCGACCAGACCAATTTTTTCACCCGGTTGAATATCAAATGACAGGCCTTGAATTACACTGTTACTACTCTTACCGTAGTGAAAAGTCACCTCTTTGAAACTAACGCCACCTTTACTTACTTCAAGAGTTTCAGCGTCAGTAGAGTCTGAGACGGATGTGTCCTGAGAAATAGTGTTGAGACCATCTTGGCTGGTTCCTATTGCTTCAAACAGTCTTGCCAGTTCCCAGATAAACCACTGGCTCATTGCTTGCAAGCGCAAAGTCAAAGCGCCTGCTACAGCAATCGCGCCAGCAGTGACAATAGACTGACTCCAAAGCCAAACCCCGAACCCCATCGTACTGCAAATTAGTAGCGCATTTATGCTTATCAATACGGCATTGAGCTGGGTGACAAGACGCATTTGTTTATAAACACTGACAAGCATGTCATCCATGCTTTCTCTGGCATACATTTCCTCGGCGTTATTGCTTGAGAACATTTTAACCGTTTGGATGTTGGTATATGCATCGACAACCCTTCCAGTCATCGTCGATCGAGCATCTGACTGCTCCTCGGATACCTGCTTAAGTTTTGGCAAGAAATAACGCATCACCAATATGTATGCCAACAACCAAGCAATAAGAGGTACTGCGAGTCGCCAATCGTTACTCAGGAATATCACAACGGAGCTAGTGAAATAGACTGCCACGTATACCATTAGGCCATTCAAGCTCACAATCGAATCTCTGATACTCAGAGCCGTTTGCATGACTTTTGTGGCAATCCGCCCTGAAAAATCGTTGGCGAAGAACGAGGTAGATTGCCGCAGTAGATAACGGTGAGCTCGCCAGCGAATTTGCATAGCGAAATTACCCAACAAGCCTTGATGCTCAACAAGGGAGTCGAGAAAGTTTAATGCAGGCCAAATCAAAATGATCAACAGGGCAATATTCAAAAGAGTACCGCCATGAACTTCAAAAAAAGTAGTGGGATCTCCGACTTGCATCCAATCGATCATTTGACCAATTGCTTGAAACATATAGACTTCGATGGCGGCAATGATCGCGGAAGTAAAAAATAGGGCCACCAGCAAGAACTTAAAGGGCTTTGTGTAATACCAGATGAACTTGAATAGCTCTTTTGGTGGACGCTCAACCTCGTAATCAGGAAAGGGTGGAACTGCGTTTTCGAATAGCTTGAACATAAGCGTGTAGTGACCTAAGGTTGAGGTCAAAATTGTAGCACCGTCGATAACAGCCTGTGGCAAGAATGCTAATAAATTATTCAGGTGGCGAAGATATTGAGATTCAAGAACACAATTAGAACATAGGGTGATTCATGTCAGTGATGGTCAATAATGTGGGTGGTGACAACGCCGAATGGCAGCATGCGTTGTCGGCACTACTCCCCGAGTTGAGTGTTTATGCGTACCCTGAAATACCAGATAAATCCCAAATCAAATACGCCGCGGTGTGGCATCACCCTCACAATGATCTATTGCAATATCCCAATTTGAAGGCTGTATTGGTACTAGGCGCTGGCACAGACCATATAGATCAAGCTCCTACGCTACCGGATGTTCCTATTGTGCGATTGATAGACCCGGCCGTAGGAACAGATATGTCCCAATATGTTCTGTATTGGACCATGCATTTTCAACGCGGTTATGAAGTCTATCGCAAACAGCAGCTCGAAAAAGTATGGCAGCGTTACGAGTATCCCTTGGCAAAGACGTTTACAGTTACGGTATTGGGTGCAGGACTAATTGGGTCTTTCATCGCGCAACAGATAGCGTTGTGTGGTTTTAATGCTCAAATATGGAGCCGCAGCCCAAGAGAAGACGTATCAGATGACATTACTTTCTACCACGGAGAGCAAGGACTTCAAAGGGCTCTGAGCCATACCAATGTTTTAGTAAATTGTTTGCCTCTGAAATCGCAAACTGAAAGATTGATTGATGTCGAGGTGTTCCAGCAATTGCCAATTGGAAGTTACTTTATCAACGTCAGCAGAGGTGCTGTAGTCAATGAAGAGGACTTGATTGAGGCGCTTAATACCAAGCACTTACGGGCAGCCGCGATTGACGCAGCCACAATCGAACCTTTGAGTGAAGCGCATCCTTTTTGGACGACCCCAAAGTTGTTTGTCACGCCACACATGTCTGGTGCCACCTATACGCGTACAGCCGCTAGAGTACTTGCCGACAATATCAAGAGAATGGAGAGGGGTGATGATCCCTTTCCAATTTATACGCCTTCACAACGAGGTGCTTAGTTGCATAAACCGCTCTGGCAAAGAAGCCGAACCCTTTGAATGAAATATATGAAAATACTATCCTCTGCAAAGTCCTTCAATGGACAGCAATTACAATTCCAACATACCTCTGAAGTTACGTGCTGTGAGATGCAGGCATCGATCTATTTGCCGCCACAAGCCGAGTCTGAACGAGTTCCGGTGCTATATTGGTTGTCAGGATTGACGTGTACTGACCAAAACTTTGTAACCAAGGCAGGTGCTCAAGCGTACGCCGCCGAATACGGCATCGCGATTGTTTGCCCAGATACAAGTCCAAGAGGGGAGACGGTTCCGGACGATCCTGAACAGGCATGGGATTTTGGATTAGGGGCCGGCTTTTATGTGAACGCCACCGTTGGTCCCTGGAAAAAACACTATCAGATGTACGATTACATCGTGCACGAGTTGCCAACTTTAATTTCAGGAAACTTTGCGATCGATTCAGAAAGGGCATCGATCTCAGGCCACTCCATGGGAGGGCATGGTGCGCTAATGATTGGATTGCGCAATCCATCAACATTTCAGTCACTATCTGCATTCTCGCCAATCGTTGCGCCGAGCCAGTGCCCTTGGGGTGAAAAAGCATTTAGCCATTATCTTGGTAACGATAGAAATGCTTGGACGAATTACGATGCCTGTGAGTTATTGAGAAACAGTGTTGAGCGGTTGCCGATTTTGATCGACCAGGGGACAGCGGATTCGTTCTTACAGGATCAACTCAAGACTGAAATTATTGAAGCCGCAGCTGATTCAGTCGACTACCCAATACAAGTTCGTTACCAAAATGGTTACGATCATTCCTATTTTTTTATAGCATCGTTTATTGAAGAGCATTTAAATTTCCACTCTCAATACTTGAATGCGAGCTGATTGGCACCGTCGGGGACCCGCTAGGCACCAATCAGATTTTTTCGAATATCAGCTGTTTTAATTCTGAAGCCTGTCAATCACTTTTGCGATTTAGCCAGAGGATAAGTGCGCAGCTTACCCATACGCCGCAGGCCATGTAGAAAAGAACACCACCGTCGGTGTTACCCTGATCATCAATGACTCTGTCCACACCTAGGGGCGTGAACAAATGGAAGAATATCGCACCGGAAATTACCGCTAAGCCGATGAGGGCTCCAAGGCTTCGAGTCTTTGGGTTGATCATCAATCCGCTGGCGACTAATTCTGTACCGCCTATGACGTAACCGCCGTACGCAGCAAAGGCGGGCGCTATGAATCCCAAGCCAATGGTACTCATCCAATCGCCAATGGTATTGAAAATGATTTCGGTTTCTTTTGAACCGGTAAACTTGAAAAACAAAGACTGAACAAAAACGAAAGTGACAAAGGCGATTAGCGCCCAGGTGAGGCCTTTTTTAGCGGTCATGAGAAATACCCTGATTATTGTTTTTCGTCAGGGTATCATAACTTTCAATCAAGCTTTAGCTTGACGCATCCTCTTCGTCCCATGCGCTTTCGATAGCGACGAAATAATTGGGATCCTCTACGACGTTAACTTCGACAAGATCGCCTGCTTTGTTGAGCAGCTTTTTACATTCAGGGCTCAAGTGCAACAGGTGTAGCGTACGATTGTTACGTCGGTATCGCTCTGCCAGTGCCTCAATTGCTTCAATGCCCGAGTGATCCACCACACGTGAATCAGCAAAGTCAATAATGACATCGGAATTGTCCTCACGCGGAGTAAATTGCTCAGAAAAAGACGCAGTGGAAGCGAAAAATAATGGACCGTGTACTGTGTAGTAGTGCGATCCATAGCGGTTTTCGCGTTTTTCAACTCGAACCTCTTTCGCGTGGTTCCAAGCAAAAACCAGAGCAGAAATGATCACGCCGACAATGACGGCGATTGCTAAATCGGTAAACACCGTAACGGCCGATACTGTTATCAACACGAATGCGTCCTGCTTAGGTACACGACGGATAATCCGAAAGCTGGACCATTCAAACGTGCCAATCACCACGATGAACATAACACCAACCAAAGCAGCGATTGGGATTTGTTCGATCAAGCTTGAAGCAACCAGAATGAAAACTCCCAAGAATATCGCCGCGCTTAAACCTGACATGCGGCCACGACCTCCTGAGTTCACGTTGATCATGCTTTGTCCGATCATGGCGCAACCGCCCATGCCACCGAAAAAGCCAGTCACCGTGTTGGCTAAGCCTTGTCCAAAGCACTCCTTATTACCATTTCCTCTCGTCTCGGTAATTTCGTCGATCAGTCTGAGTGTCAGTAATGACTCGATCAGTCCAATGGCAGCGAGAATAAGTGCATAGGGAAGAATAATGCCAACGGTTTCCCAGTTAAGTGGAACGGTGGGAATGTGAAAGTCTGGAAATCCACCTTTGATCGAGGCAACGTCACCCACCAGTTTAGTATCGATATTAAAAAATATCACCGCAAAGGAAACCGCGGCGATGGCAGCCAGTGAAGATGGAATAGCCTTGGTTAAAAGAGGCAAAAACTTGATGATAATCATGGTTGCCACTACCAAGCCTAGCATGATGCTTAGTTCGGCATTAGGAAGCCAAGCAACATCAATAATACTGCCTTCTAAAACAGTACCTTGAGCCCAGCCGACACCAGACTCGGATCCAAACTGGCCGAGTTGGGCTAAAAAGATAACAATGGCTAGACCGTTTACAAACCCCAGCATTACCGGATGTGGTACTAAGCGAATGAATCTCGCTATTCGTAACGCGCCCGCTAATATCTGAATGATCCCCATGAGTACCACAGTAGCAAACAGATATTGAACCCCGTGTTGAGCCACCAGCGACACCATGACAACGGCTAAAGCTCCGGTCGCACCCGAAATCATGCCTGGTCGACCGCCAGCAATTGACGTGATCAATCCGACGATCGCGGCAGCATACAAGCCAACCAAAGGCTCTACACCTGCGATTAAAGCAAAGGCTACCGCCTCGGGAACCAGAGCTAGTGCTACGGTTAGCCCCGAGAGAACGTCATTTTTAAGGCTTGATCGGCGTGCCGCGGTTATCTCAAACATTTGATTTGTCCTGCCCGAATGGGCATATGAATTAGGTGACATCGACCTGAAGGCCGTGATGCGCGCGAATTCTAGTAGTAGAGAAGCTTTAATACAAACAAGTTCCTTTAAAAAAGAGCCTTTTAAATGGATAAAATGGCTGAAAATCTCGTTTCAGCGATATTTAGCGAAGACTTTGCTGGAACAAACAGATTTTGCCTAAAAATGGATCAAAGTCCTTTTATTTATCGTCACTAACAGCTAAAATCGCGCGCCTTTAGTGAGTTACTGTATTGTTGAGAAGACATTCGGAAACACTAATTTTGCAAAACCCCAAAAAATCAATGTCTTATCTTGGTCTTGGGTGTGAACATACGCTTGATGAAGCAAGAGCCTACAGCTGAGTATTAGGGACTACCCTTTATTACTGGCCTTAAGTAGAGACACCAAGCCCCTACGAGGGCACTTCATCATTGAAAGAATTACGAAAGTAAACAGAGTAAATAGTTATTATGGTAACAATTCGTTTAGCTCGCGGTGGCGCAAAGAAACGCCCATTCTACGGCATTATGGTTGCTGATTCTCGCCGTTCTCCTCGTGGCAGATTTATTGAGCGCGTTGGTTTTTTCAACCCTCGTGCGGTTGGTGGCGAAGAGCGTCTACGTGTAGACAGCGAGCGTGTTGAATATTGGATTAGCAAAGGTGCTCAACCCTCAGACCGCGTGGCGTCTTTGTTGAAGCAATATGCTAAAGGTCCAGAAGCGCTAGCAGCTGAGAAAGCCAAGCTTGAAGAAGCAGCTCAAGCCAAACAAGAGGCTTCTGCTAAAGCAGAAGCGGAAGCTGTTAAAGCTCAAGAAAAAGCGGCTGCTGAAGCTGAAAAGGCTGATGCCGAAGCAGAAGCTGAGCCTGCTGAAGAAACGGCTGAGTAATTTTGCATCGCTGACGAGCGATGTAGCATCCTAGTTGTAATCCCCATGTATGTAGAGCTAGGTAAAATTGTCGGGGTCTGGGGTGTTAAGGGGTGGATTAAGCTTCATTCCTACACCCGAAATAGGGCTGACATAGCCGATTACACTCGCTGGTATCTTTCTAAGCATAAGAAAGGCCCGGCGTTTGATAATCAAACGATCTCTGTGGAAGTACTTCACTGCAGAGAGCAAGCTAAGGGGATCGTTGCACAGTTAGAGGCTGTGCAAGACCGAGATAAGGCTGCTGAGTTGATGGGGCAGCGAATCTGGGTAAAGCAGAGCGATTTGCCAGAATTACCTGAGGGCGAGTATTACTGGAAGGAGCTTATTGGGCTTAACGTATTCTTTGGTTCCGAGGAGCTGGGTAAGGTCGTTTCAATTATTGAGACCGGTGCGAATGATGTCTTGGTGTGTAAACCCATAACATCCGGTAAGCCTGAGATATTGATCCCTTATACCAAAGAGGTCGTCAGCTCTGTGAATTTGGAGCAAGGTAGTATGTTGGTCGATTGGGACCCACAGTACCTGGCAGATTAATAACTCGATGTCGGGCGAGACTCTTAGATTCATCGCCCGTGACTTTATCGAAAGACTGACATGATCGAGGAGATGGTCCAGTGGAAATACACATCCTTTCCATCTTCCCTGAAATGTTTCAGGCATTGAGCAACTTTGGTGTGATATCCAGAGCGATCGACACCGGGTTGGTGAGCGTTTCTGCGCACGACCTGCGCGATTTTGCTCACGACAAGCATGCCTCGGTAGACGATCGGCCATACGGCGGCGGTCCGGGCATGGTAATGAAGCCCGATGTGGTAGCTAGGGCGATAGAGAGCGTGAAACCAGATGATGGTCGCTCCGTGAAAGTTATTTACCTCAGTCCGCAGGGTCAGGTGTTTAACCATCAAGCCGCGGCAGAGTTTGCGCTAGAAGAAAAAGGCCAATGCCTAATTTTTCTTGCGGGTCGATACGAAGGTGTTGACGAAAGAGTTTTGCAAACGCTGGTAGATGAAGAGTGGTCTATCGGAGATTATGTGCTATCTGGGGGTGAGTTACCCACGATGGTAATGATCGACGCGATAGTCAGGCTGATGCCGGATAGCCTTGGAAATGATCAGTCTGCGGAGCAAGACTCATTTGTTTCCGGGCTTTTGGATTGTCCGCATTACACACGTCCCGAGGAGTTCTCGGGAATGAAAGTGCCAGATGTATTGATGAGTGGTGATCACGCCGCTATCAAACAATGGCGGCATAAGCAGGCTTTGGGTAGAACGTTTTTACGTAGGCCAGATCTGCTAGCTAGTAAAGAATTGTCTGACTTTGAACTTCAGCTGTTGGCTGAGTTTAAATCGGAACAAGAGATATCTGATTAAGGCTATAAGCCAGCGAAAAGCTGGTTTCGGACTAAGTCGGGTTTAAAGGTGGGAGAGCGGTAGCCATCCCATATAGAATTTTTTATTCGAGTAGGTACTTCCTGCAGCGCCTCGATAGAGGAAAGGACTGTACAGTATCGCGGAGATTGAAATGACAAATATTATTGACGAAATTAATCAAGAGCAAATGAGCAAAGACATCCCTGAGTTTGGCCCAGGTGACACAGTCGTAGTTCAAGTGAAAATTAAAGAGGGTAATCGTGAGCGTCTTCAAGCTTATGAAGGTGTGGTTATCGCCAAGCGTAATCGTGGATTGCATTCAGCATTCACTGTTCGCAAAATTTCATATGGAGAAGGTGTTGAGCGTGTATTTCAGACCTACAGCCCTTTGATTGATTCGATCACAGTCAAACGACGTGGTGCGGTTCGTCGCGCGAAATTGTACTACTTGCGTGAACGTACAGGTCGAGCGGCTCGAATCAAAGAGAAGCTCAACTAAGCAGCCGAAAGGTTCTTGCAAAAAAGCCGCGTGATCGCGGCTTTTTTTGTGCCTAGCGCGAAATTCTAAGATCTCGCAGTCTTGAAGATTTGTTTCAAAATATCAAAGTGCGCACTTCACCACTCAAAGTTAAGACCTACTCCTCCTTCTCTGATGTGATTCCTGACAGTTTTAAATCGGTGATAAGATTCACGATGTTGATCCTGTTTCTATTGGAATGTTGATGTTGAGTGCATTGAGTCAAAATCAGAATATTATCGATCAGTTTGTCGATGCGGTCTGGCTAGAATCCGGGCTGTCAAAGAACACACTCAGTGCCTATCGATCAGACCTGAACCGTTTTGCTAAACACCTCGCGGATACTTCCCTGATTGAGGTTAATGCCGGGGATGTGCATCGATTTATGTCCGTTCTAATGGCTGAAGGTAACAAGGCGAGTAGCAGTGCAAGAGTGTTATCTACTTTAAGAAGGTTTTATCGGTTCCATATTCGGCAGGGCTCCATCGATGAAGACCCATGTCGCGATATCCTGCCTCCAAAGTTGGGGCGACGGTTACCCAAGACAATGAGTGAGCGCCAGGTAGAGGAGCTCCTAAAGGCTCCTTCGACAGATACCTGTCTGGGTGTTCGCGATCGCGCTATGCTTGAGACGCTTTATGCCACGGGCTTAAGGGTTAGTGAGCTGGTTGAGTTAACACTACTGGAACTAAACTTAGATTTGGGTTTGGTTCGTGTGATGGGCAAGGGGCAAAAGGAACGTTTGGTGCCCTTAGGTGAGCAAGCCGCGTTATGGATTCGTCGGTACTCAAACGATGCTCGTCTCGACCTTTTGAAACAAAGGCAGTGTGATGCTTTGTTTGTTACCAGTCGAGGTGCAGGAATGACAAGACAAGCATTTTGGCATCTGATTAAAAAGTACTCTGCTCGAGCAGGCATCGAGACATCACTCTCACCGCATACGCTCAGACATGCCTTTGCAACTCATCTACTTAACCATGGAGCTGATTTGAGATCAGTACAGATGTTGCTGGGCCATTCTGATTTGTCAACGACGCAAATTTACACACACGTCGCAAAAGAGCGGCTGCAGTCCATACATGCCAAACATCATCCACGGGGATAGCTTATTAAACATTAATCGCCTTAAAACTCTAGCGTTTTGACCGCAATTTGTGCAGAATGTCGGTAGGTCTGACGACCAAATTGAGAAAATGAATTTCTCACCGGGCCGAACATGCCAAGACTTGACTCGAAATTTATGCGGCCTTTGTTGGCGCTCCTTGGTATTGTGTTGATTATTCGTAGATAGCCCTTATTGAGGCTTCTTAGCAAGTCACCTTTTTAGTGGTCCTTGAATCGTAGAGCAGTGCGTTTGTGCGCTAAATTGGGTCTACGTAGTAAACGAAAGTTAGATAAACAGATAAATTAAGCAGATAGGAAAAAGAGTACTTTATTACTCTGTAACGAAGCAAACAATTAACGACGCATAACAAAGATCCGTCGAAGCCATGAAGTTACCGAGCACTTAGCTGCATATTCGGTTGGCCCGACCCCGGTCCTCTCAAAAACTCGTATATAGCTCGCTGAAGCACTGACGTAGAGAGTAAATAGCACGCCACAGTGGTGCATGCGCATACTTCAAATGAAATAGTTCCATTGATGAATTTAGAAACCCTCAAGGCTGAAGAAGCTGGAATAGATAATCTTCATATAAGCGAAAATGCAATTCGTGTGGTGGAGAAACTGCAAGAAGCTGGCTTTCAAGCCTATTTAGTCGGCGGATGTGTACGAGATCTTCTCTTAAACAGTAAACCAAAAGACTTTGACGTGGCCACCAATGCCACCCCGGATGAAATTAAATCTACTTTTGGTCGTAACGCGAGAATCATTGGTCGACGTTTCAAGCTAGTCCATGTTCGCTTTGGTTACGAAGTTATTGAGGTCGCGACATTCAGAGCGAATGCAAGCGACAGAGAGGACGTAGATCGCAACCAGATGAGCGAGGGAGATCAAGGTCAGTTACTCAGAGATAACGTTTTCGGATCAATCGAAGAGGATGTTGTCCGTCGAGATTTTCGGGCCAACTCTTTGTATTACGACCCAGTTGCGGGAGATATTCTTGATTTCATGGGGGGAATCCAAGACATCAAGGATAAAAAGCTCGTTAGTATTGGTGATCCCGAACAGCGGTTCACTGAAGATCCAGTCCGAATGCTCCGGGTGGTGCGCTTTGCCGCCAAGTTAGGCTTCGAGATGGAGCCTAAAGCCGAAGAGATGATAGAGCAACAAGGTAGCTTGTTATCCCACGTTTCTTCGGCACGTTTGTTTGAAGAAGTGCTGAAACTTTTTCATGGTGGTGCGGCTTATGATACGTATTTAATGCTGCGCGAGTATGGACTGTTTAAATACCTATTTCCATTCACCGATCAGGTTGCGGTTGAGGGTGTTGAAGGTATGCCCGAGAGAGCCCTGCAAAATACCGACAAGCGAATTCATGCGGGCAAACCTGTCATACCAGCCTTTTTATTTGCTTGTATGTTGTGGGATCCAGTCAAAGCCGATGCTCAGATATTAATGGAAGATGGGACGACTGAATCGCAAGCATGGCGTGTTGCCATGAATGATGCGTTACGCGATCAAAATCAATACGTCGCAGTGCCGAGAAGACTCGCCGATATCATTTTAGATATATGGAATATTCATTTTCGTTTGCTTAAACGAAATCCTCGAATGGTCAAAACAAGCTTGAACAATAGACGATTTAGAGCTGCGTATGACTTTCTATTGTTGAGAACTCAAGTCCATGAGGTCGATGAAGATATCGGAGACTGGTGGACAAAAATTCAAGAGGTCGATACCGCCGAGCGGGAAGAAATGATCACCGAGTTGGGTGAAATTTACAAAAAAGAGCGTCAGCCTCTCCGCAATAATAATGCCGAACCTGATGGTAATAGCATTAACTACAATTCCGTCAACTATAACGGCAATGTGAGCGGTTCTTATGATGATGGAATGGGTAATTCCTACGGCAACACTCAGAGCAAACCAGGTCGAGGAAATGGTCGGCCATCGAATAGTAAGCGTAAGAAACAGACTAAACGAGGCGGTAAAAAGGGATCTCAGTCTGCGAACCGAAGCAATCGAAATAATAAGGCCGCGGGTCCGAAAAATAACAATGGCCGAAGGCAAGAAGGCGGCCAAAATCAACGTCGTCGTAAAGGCAATGGCTTAAATAGAGGGCGACGAAATAATGCTTCTGGGCAGGATGGCCGATTCGTTGAAGCCAGACCCAGAGATGAGTTTGGCGTGTACACATCTGAGTCGCCGAATGCGAAGAAGGTCAAAGTCAGACGCAAAAGAAGAATCGTCGACCCTAAGGCTGATAACGAAACTCCTCATTTCTAGCGAAAGGCAATTTCCAATTAGACTGATATTGATTAATGGTCGCTAACGGTGAGACAGTATACATTGGGATGGGAGCGAATCTGGGCGATGCGGTAAATACAATTGTTTCAGCTCGTAAAAGGCTTTTCGACTTAGACTTTGTAATTAACAGCAAGAGCTCTTCATTGTATGCAACGTCGCCAGTTGGATACGACAATCAACCCGATTTTATTAACTGTGTGGTGAGTTTAGAAATCACCGCACCTGTGCGTCAATTGTTCACTGAAATGCAGTGCATCGAAGAGAGCTATGGACGCGTTCGCAACCCTGATCTCCAAGATGGTCCTAGAACACTGGATCTGGATCTTTTATTGGCGGGGAATCAAGTTATTAACGATTCTGATTTGATTGTGCCTCATCCTCGGATGAAACATCGTTTGTTTGTCTTGTTGCCACTTCAAGAACTCACCGTAGATTTAGCTAGACGTTACGCTAGCGATTCAGAGTTGGACTTCAGTGGGCAGGAAATCTATAGGTTGTGTCTCTAATATCCAACTTCCCTAATGTAATTCATGGCACAGTTCTTCTCAATTCATCCTGAAAACCCCCAAAAAAGATTGCTCGCTCAGGCGGCGGAAATCCTGCATGGAGGCGGCCTAATCGCTTATCCTACTGATTCGAGCTATGCACTGGGGTGTCATCTTGATGACAAGCGTGCGGTTGATCGGATAAGACGTATCAGAAAGCTGGATAGGCATCATAACTTTACTTTAGTGGCTAGCGACTTAAAGCAGGTCGCACAGTTTGCAAAAATAGATAATGAACAGTATCGCTTGATTAAGTCACACACGCCGGGCCCCTTTACCTTTATTCTTTCGGCCAAAAGGTTGGTGCCAAATCGATTAGTACATCCAAAGAGAAAGACAATTGGCATAAGGATTCCAAATCACCCAGTGGTGCAAGAATTGTTAACCATGATGTCAGAGCCAATTATGTCCTCTAGCCTGATTTTACCAGGTGAAATAGAAGCACTTGGCGACCCAGAGGTGATTCGAGAAAAGTTGGAGCATGATGTGGATTTAGTTATCGATGCAGGCATTGTTAGCAACGTACCGTCGACCGTCGTTGATTGGCATGAAAAAAACCCAAGAGTACTAAGAGAAGGCGCTGGTGAAGTCGATTTTCTACTATAATTACCGATCAACAATGTGGTTTCCAAGCTTTGAAGCCAAAAGAGTACAGAGAACTTAGAAGTTAATGATATCTAAACCAGGACAATCGAATCGAGTAGTTTCAGGAATGCGTCCCACCGGGCGTCTCCACTTGGGACACTATCACGGAGTATTAAAAAACTGGATTGAGTTGCAGCACGAGTATGACTGCTACTTCTTCGTTGCGGATTGGCATGCTTTGACCACCTTATATGAAGAGGATTCGGAAACCATAAACTCTAATGTTTGGGAGATGGTAATTGACTGGTTGGCAGTCGGAGTTGATCCCAGTCGCGCTACTTTGTTTATTCAGTCCCGAGTCCCTGAGCACGCCGAATTGAACTTGCTGCTCTCTATGCTGACTCCGCTTGGATGGCTTGAACGCGTACCGACCTACAAGGATCAACAAGCCAAGTTAAGTGAAAAGGATCTCTCCACCCATGGGTTTTTAGGCTATCCAGTGTTGCAGGCCGCGGATATTTTGCTGTATCACGCGTCAAAGGTACCGGTTGGTGAGGATCAAGTGCCACATATTGAATTAACGCGAGAGATAGCTCGACGATTTAATTATCTCTACGGTCGTGAAGCTGGTTTTGAAGAGAAAGCCGAAGAAGCGATTAAAAAACTGGGGAAAAAAGGTGCCAAACTCTACCGTAACTTAAGGAATGCTTATACCGAGAGAGGCGATCATGAGGCCATCGAAAAAGCTCATGCGCTGTTAGCTAGTAATCAAAATTTGAGTAATGCTGAAAAAGAGAGACTATACGGCTATTTAGAGGGCGGTGGTCGAACCATCCTCACTGAACCGGAGTCTGCGCTGACAGAAGCATCAAAGCTGCCGGGCCTAGATGGTGACAAAATGTCAAAGTCTTATGGTAATACTATCGCTCTCAGAGATGATCCTGCTAGAGTTGAGAAGGAAGTCAGAAGCATGCCTACTGATCCAGCCAGGGTCCGCCGAGATGATCCAGGTGATCCGAATAAGTGTCCGGTGTGGCAGTTTCATCATGTTTACTCAGATCAGTCAACGAGAGATTGGGCCGAGGCGGGTTGTCGTTCCGCTTCAATTGGTTGCATTGATTGTAAGCAACCTTTGATTGAGGCATTGCTGAAGGAGCAAAAAGAGATCGCCGAGCGTGCCGCTCCTTATATTGAAGACCCCACACTGGTGCGTAACATCATCGCTGATGGTTGTGAAAAGGCTCGCGAAACAGCCGATGAGACTATGGAGCAAGTTCGAGCGACGATGAACTTGGACTATTACTAAGAACGTAAAAGCACATGTCTGAAGAAAAAGATCCAAGCATTGATGAGCAAGAATCACCCGCAGAAACTGGCGAGTCTCCAAGTTCTGATTTATTAGATAGTAGCGAGCAAGACCGGGCATATCAGGAAACGATGCGTGCTGTGGTCATGGGCGAGGTGATGAATGATTGGCCTCAGGATCTTTTTATTCCACCTGATGCGCTTGAGGTGGTTCTGGATAGTTTTGAGGGTCCTTTAGATTTGTTGCTCTATCTGATTAGGAAGCAAAATATCGATATCCTCAACATACCCGTTGCTGACATCACTCGTCAATATATGAGCTACGTTGAGCTAATGAGGGCCGCCAATTTGGATTTGGCCGCCGAGTACTTGGTAATGGCCGCGCTTCTCGGAGAAATTAAATCCAGGATGCTATTACCCAAGCCCAAAGAGGAATTCGAGGATGAGGAAGATCCACTGGCGGCTTTAGTGAGAAGACTACAAGAGTATGAACGTTTCAGCGATGCAGCCAATAAGCTTGATGACCGACCTCGTTTAGACCGCGATATATATTCCGCAAACGCTTTATTTGATGACCCCACTCCACCAGATGTCAAGGCTCAGGTTAGCCTACAACAGCTGGTTAAAGCCTATCAAGGGGTGATAGACCGGGCCGACGCTAATCAGCATATGCAGGTCTCAAGAGAAACTTTGTCGATGAGAGAGAGAATGACGTCTATCCTTCAAAGATTGCAAGAACGTGATTACCTTCGTTTTGAGGATCTCTTTACCGCTGTAGAAGGTCGTTTAGGGGTGGTTGTCACTTTTATAGCGTTGTTAGAACTGTTTCGAGACGACATGTTGGTAGTGGTACAAACCGAACCTCTCGCACCCATACATGTAAAAAGGGCAGCGTAGCTCGGAGTGCGCAAGGGGATAATAAGAATGAAACAAAAAGACATAGACATGGCTAAGCAGAAAGAGCTAGAAGAACATACTTCTGACGAGCTAGTTGCTCCTGAGGAGAGCGAATCCGTAGACAGTGAATTGGCCAATATTATTGAAGCGGCTCTTTACGCGGCAGATGAGCCACTGGGTATCCGTAAATTGGTTTCGCTATTTCCAGAAGACGCTCAACCCAGTAAGGTAGACATCCAAAACGTGATTCTTTTATTGCAAGAGCGTTGCGAGAACAGAGGTGTAGAACTACGCAGAATTGGCAAGGGTTGGCGGTATCAGACTAAAGAAAAGTATTCCCCTTGGTTAAGAAAGCTGAGTGGACAAAAGACGCCAAAATACTCCAGAGCTCTCTTGGAAACACTCTCTATTATTGCGTATCGACAACCCGTGACGCGGGGTGATATTGAAGAGATTCGTGGGGTTGGCGTCAGTAGTGAAACAATTAGAACATTAGAGGAAAGGGGCTGGATTGCTCAGATAGGCCATAGAGATGTGCCCGGTCGTCCGGCTCTTTTCGGCACCACTCAGGGGTTCTTGGAGTACTTTAATATGACCAGTTTGAGTGAGCTTCCTGAATTGATGGAAAAAAGAGAGCTTAGGCTAATTGCGAAGGAAATGAACCTAACTCTTCCGATGGACGGTGTTCAACAGGAAGAGCCTACGACTGAACCTGAAGGCCAAGTTGTTGGGGCAGAGGAGACGCTGGACGGCGAAGAAGAATCCACAGCAGAGGTAATCGAATTGCACCCTTCGTCAGAAACCGATGAGCCTGAATCACAGCAGCGAGATGAAACTCCAGATGCGCAAGAACCAGATGCTGACGACGACTCCAATCCCGAGGCAACGATCTAGGTTTCAATAGGATGGGTGAAAAGTTACAGAAAATGATGGCGGGAGCGGGATACGGTTCTCGACGCGAAATTGAACGTTGGATTGATGCGGGACGAATAACCGTCAATGGAAAACGGGCAAAACTAGGGGATCGAGCAAGCCACGAAGATCGCATATTGTTGGATGGAAAACTTGTGTCTGTTGCTGCGGCTGGATCCGAGCCGTTGAGAGCGCTGATCTATCACAAGCCCGAGGGAGAGATTTGTACCCGCAAAGATCCGAAGGGGCGGCCGACTGTTTTTGAGAAGCTACCTAGTACTCCGAATGGTCGCTGGGTCGCCGTGGGTCGACTCGATTACAACACCAGCGGACTGTTGCTCTTTACTAATAATGGTGATTTGGCCAACAAACTGATGCACCCATCAACCGGATTGGAACGCGAGTATTTAGTACGCATTCGAGGCAAGGCGACAGAACAAACTTTGAAGATGGTCACCGGTAAGGGCGTGGAGATAGACGGACGCCCTGCTAAGTTTGAGCGAGTCTTGCCGGCGGACATGGCAGAGGAAGGCACCAATCATTGGTATAAAGTGATCATCAAAGAGGGCAGATACAGAGAGGTCAGGCGCATATGGGATGCGGTTGGTCATACGGTCAGCAGGCTTAAGCGAGTTCGCTATGGCACAATTAAGCTCACCCGAGACATAAAAAGAGGAACCCACTCCAAGATTGCTCCCAAACAGCTGGAAAAACTCGTGGCTTCAGCTGGCCTTCAAAATGAGTTTGCTGAGTCGCTTTATTCCAGTCGCAGTGATTCAAAGGCAGCAAGGAACTCAGCGCGCGGAAGAAAAGCAAAGTTGAGTTCTTCGAGCTCAGCAGTTGGTAGGTCGAGTCAAAGTAGAAATAAATCAAAAAGAGCGTCGAGTGACGAAACTAAAGAATTTGTTTCGCATAAACCCAAGCGCTACACCAAGTCGAAGCAGACAAGTCGCAAATCATCGAGGTCCAATCTGAAACGATAGAATCAATGAAAGTTTCGATAATCACAGTTGTCTATAACTCTCAGGAGACAGTTGCTGACGCGCTGCAGTCTGTGGCTGAACAAGACTATCCTGACATACAACATATTGTCATCGATGGCGGTTCTAGCGACAACACCGTGGATGTTATTTCCGAGAACTTGGATAGAGTTTCGAGTTTTATTTCGGAGCCAGATCGAGGCATTTACGACGCTATGAATAAGGGCGTTGATCGGGCCGATGGAGAGATAATTGGATTCCTAAACTCCGACGACGTCTTTGCACATAGAAGCGTTGTATCGACCATAGTTGGTGCGATAGCCGATAACAACGTTGATGGCTGCTATGCAAACTTAATTTATTTGGACGATATTCGAAGTTCTAAGATTAAGCGAAGGTGGAAGTCACGGGATCATGAGCCAGGCTTATGCTTCAAAGGTTGGATGCCAGCGCACCCCACTTTTTATATTAAAAAAGCAAAGTTCGATCAGGTCGGCAAGTTTAATATTGAGCTAGGCAACCAGGCTGATCTCGAATTTTGTGCAAGAGCTTTTGAGATCCACAAAATCCAGACTATCTATTGCGACGATGTTTGGGTCAAAATGCGGACCGGCGGTGCCTCGCAGAGCAATCTTTTCACGATGATAAAAAGCAATTGGCGTTCTTACGTGGCTCTAAGGAGACTAGGATCAAGCTACAACCCTTTAATGTTTTTTATTCGCAAGTTTGGAACAAAAATACCTCAATTCTTTAATCTGTCATGAGCCTGAATTTTGTGCCAGGTTTGGTGTCCACCGTGATCCCGGTGTTCAATCGGCCAGAGATGATAGTGGAGGCCGTCGATTCGGTTCTCAAGCAGACTTATCGACCGATTGAGATCATCATTGTCGATGATGGTTCAACTGATGGTACACCTGACATACTCGACAAGTTGAGTTCTACCAATAGCGAGATTAGGGTATTCAGGCATGAAAACTCAGGACCAGGGTCCTCTCGGGAAGTAGGTCGATTGAATGCTAAAGGCGAGTTTGTTCAATACCTAGATAGTGATGATTTGCTTCTTAAAAATAAATTTGCCGATCAAGTGCTGGAACTTCAAAAATATCCTGAAGCCGCTGCCTGTTATGGGATGACAGCCACTCAGAGATTTAACTCAGATGAGGTTAATTGGACTCCTTTGAAAGGCACTGGATCGAATGAAAAACACATGTTTCCGCGCCTCTTGAGGGAGCGATGGTGGTCAACATCAACCCCACTTTATCGCAGATCCATTGTAGATCAGGCAGGTCCATGGTCTGATAGCTGGAACGAGGAGGACTGGGAGTATGAGGCTCGGATTGCCTCTCTGGGTGGGCTTCTGTGTCAAGTCACAGAGTTCGTTTCGATAACACGAACCCACGATGAACACCTTTCCTCGAGTGGTGGGATTGATCCGGTAAAGTTAAGGTGGAGGGCTCAATCTAGGTGCAGAATTTATCAAAGTGCAAAGAAATTTTCAGACAAGTTTCCTGAGATTTTAACCTCAGAGGATTGGCGGTTCTTCAGTGATTATGCATTTCTTCTGGGGCGACAGTGCGCCTTGCAAAACTTGGTCTCAGAAGCAAGAGCCCTAGTTGCTATTTCGATTGAGGCAGTGGGGAGCAAAACCTGGAAACACAGAGCGTTTCTCAAATCTGTCAAGCTGTTGGGCTGGCGAAGGGCATCAAAGCTGCTAGCTAACTTGGGTAAATAACCATGTCATCTCTAAATCCAGAGATATCTGTATTGATGTCAGTTTATGATGGCCCGGAAGACGTTCGTCTAACTATCAATAGCGTGTTACAGCAAAAAGGTGTTGTCTTCGAACTTATCATCATTAGCGATGGTGCTACTGAGTCGGTTGTGTCGGTGTTAGAGAGCTTTGATGACGATCGAATAATAGTGCTGCGACAAGAGAATAAAGGGCTTACTCAGGCCCTTATGTATGGATGTGAAAAGAGTCGAGCAAGTTATATAGCTCGAATCGATTCGGGCGATTTGATGTTGCCTGATCGACTAAAGGAACAGGTGTTTACCCTGGATTCGGATGATTCTGTTGTTATTGTCAGTAGTCATGTTGAGGTGAAGACACCTGATGGATACTTTCTTTACCAAATTAAAGATTCCGGAGATGATCTCAGTGAATCACTCACTTCGTCCCAGCCTGCAAAGATTAAAACACCATTTCACTCTTCTGTGGCGTTCAGAAAATCGACCTACATCGCTGTAGGAGGTTACCGAAGCCAGTTCTACTTCGCTCAAGACTGTGATTTATGGGCGAGAATGGTTAGACATGGGAGAATCGAAGTCATCGATAAAGTATTAACTCAGGGACTATTTTCAGCAAGTGGGTTGAGTGGACGATATGCGCATATCCAACGCTTGCTGAAAGAAGTTGTTGCTAAGTTAAACTCTGAAACAACGAATGGCTTGGCTTCTAAACGTGAAATAGCGCTACTCAAAGAGGCTGAAGACATTTCGCAATTACGTTTCAGCACTGTTGATAGTCAGTCTGGCAGTCAAGAAGGTCTGTACTTTATCGCTAGCGTCTTAACTAAGAATAAATCTAAGGGTGCCAAGAAGTATTGGAAACAGTATTTAAGTAAGAATCCATGGCATTTGAAAGCAAGATTGAAAGCCCTATGGTGTTTGGTTTTCAATCGTTATTGATTGAGGAGTGAAGCAATAATACGTGGAGTCGCTTTTGTCCGTTACATTGGGTATCAGGAGTTTTTGAACGTTCTCGCTGAGGAGTATGAATATGTCGGCATAGTGATTCGAAAAGCGTATCTAGATCAAAAAACTCAGTTCAAAACTCTTGGTCGTAATTTTCATCATGTTTTCTCGGTAGAGCCGCGCTTCATAAACCGCCAATGGGACACTCACGTATCCGTACCGAGGAACACTTACCCTGGTACACTGCGAAGTACGTTGAGGCAACGCCGCTGGCTACTTAACGGTCGCACATAGCTATTGAACGATTAATTGCTCTCCATGCAGATCATGGCTAGAGCCAAGCAGGAATAGATACGCGTTTACTATCTCCTTGGGCGGCACTAATAGTTCTTGAGATTCTCCTGGATGAGTTCTGCGTCGCAAGCTAGTTCGAACCGCTCCAGGATCGACAGAGTTAACTTTAATAGACGAAATGTTTTCTAATTCCTCGGCCCAAATTTTCATCTGCGCTTCAACTCCTGCATACGCAATTGCATACGCACCCCAATACGCCTCAGGCCGTCTAGCTACGTTTGCGGTAGTGAATATTAGGTTGGTCTGATGATCTTGTCTCAGTAAAGGTAACAGTGCTCTACTGAGATAGTAAGTTGCATGCAGATTGACTTGAAAGACGGTGTCCCAGTATTTGAGTTCATACTGGTCTAGCGGACTGGAAACACCTAATTCCGCGGCATTATGAAGTAGGCCATCGATGGCCCCCATATCATCATAAATACTTTGGGCTAAGTGCGTCGCAGTATCGGGAGTAATATCTTTTAGATCAATTGGTAGGATAATGGGCTGTTGCCAACCTCTGTCTATGATTTCATCATTCAATATTTCCAGGTGTCTGGATTTTTGATCTAGCATCAAAACGGTGGCGCCTAACCTTGAAAGCTCTAGAGTTAGGGCTCTTCCGATACCGTTGGCCGCCCCGGTTATTAGTATCTTCTTCCCAATAAAGTCTCGTTCATTAATTGGGGACGTTCGCCATGGAAAATTGCTCATTTTAGTAAATCTTTAACCAATGAAATTAGTGACTCTGACTTTCTGACTATGTAAGTTGCGCCCCAACTATCTGGATCATCATGATCTTCGATATAACCCCACAATGCTGCTGCCGTGTCCATGCCGGCATTTTTCCCAGCTTCGATGTCTCTCAAATGATCGCCGATGTACAGGCAGTGGCTGGGCGCGACATTAAGCAACATGCTTGCGTGGAGCATGGGAACGGGATCGGGTTTTTTAACGGGTAAACTATCGCCACCCAGAAGAATTTTACATCGTTCTAAAAGTTGCAATCCTTCTAGAACACCCCTGGCAAGTTCGATTGGCTTATTGGTTATCACCCCCCATTCAAGACCACTTTTCTCACAAAAATCAAGTAGTTCATCAAGGCCAGAGTACAGTTGGCTCTGTTGGCAAACATGATCGGCATAGGTCTGCAAAAATTCGCTGACCAATGAGTCAATAACATCTTCACTGGACTCTTCAGGAAAACCGTATTTAATCAATGCTCTGCCACCATTCGAAACGATTTTCCGAGCGTGCGCGTAATTAACTTGTTTTTGTGAATGGTTAGCCAAGACTCTGTTTAATGCGCCCACCATATCAGGAGCGGTATCAACTAAAGTGCCGTCCAAATCAAACAATACAGCCTTCAACTCCATCAGTTATGTTCCTTCTTGCGAGTGTGGATCATGTAATTAACATCAACTCCAGGCGCTAGCTTGTATGCCTTAGTGACTGGGTTGTAATGTAAGCCGATCATTCGTTGAAGGTCTAAATTGGCCGCTCTTGCGTATTCAGATAGCTCAGAGGGTTTGATTAGTTTTTTGTATTCGTGGGTTCCTCTGGGTAATAAGTTTAGAACGTATTCGGCCCCCACAATCGCCATAAGCCACGCCTTGGGATTTCGATTAATGGTTGAAAAGTAGACATCGCCGCCAGGTTTAACCAGTTTTGCGCAGGCGCTGATCACGGAGGCGGGCTCCGGGACGTGCTCAAGCATCTCAAGGCAAGTTACGATGTCGAATGACTCTGGATTTTCTTCGGCAAGCTCCTCGGCAGTGACCTTCTTGTAGTCAACGCTTAATCCACTCTCAAGCAAGTGTAATTTGGCTACGTTTAATGGCGCTTGACCCATATCGATTCCGGTGACAATAGCTCCTTTGGCCGCCAGTGCCTCTGAGACCAGTCCACCCCCGCAACCAACATCCAGTACTCTTAACCCATTCACAGGAGAGTGTAAATCAATGTAGTCGGCTCGAAGCGGGTTTATCGCATGCAACGGGGCAAACTCGCTTTCTGGGTCCCACCACCGCGAAGCCAATTCTTCAAACTTTTGAATTTCAGCCGCGTCAACATTGTGATTACTATCTTGCATAACTCATTCTTCTATTTTCTTTTTCCAGCTTTTGGCTTTTTGGAGGACGTCGACGATGTCTCCAAAAACCAATTCTTTGTTCCTGACCCGTTGGACCCCATCTACCCAAACATTGGTCACCTGATTCCGGCTGGCGCTGTAGACCAGTTGAGAAACAGGGTCATAAACTGGTTGTGTAGACACATGATTTAAATCGATGGCGGTAATGTCAGCTCGTTTGCCTATTTCCAGTGACCCTATTTGATCTTCTAAGTTTAAAGATCTCGCACCGTTGATTGTAGCCATCTCAATAGCAGTGTGTGCGGACAGCGTAGTTGCGGAGCCGAAAATAGGTTTGGCAACTAAGCTCGCGGTCCGAACTTCACCTAATAAATCTAAGTCATTGTTACTGGCAGCTCCGTCTGTTCCTATACTGACATTGACGCCGGCCGAAAGTAGCTTGCCGGTCGGGCAAAAACCACTGGCTAATTTTAGGTTTGACTCAGGGCAGTGAGCGACATTGACGCCGTGTTTTGCGCACAGTTCGATCTCTTCATCGGTCAATTGAGTCATATGAACAGCGATAAGTTTTGGGTTGAGCAAACCAAGTTTTTCCAGCCGTTCTAGAGGCCTATTACCAGATTCGCTAACCGCGTTCTCGACTTCTTGTTTTGTTTCATGAACATGCATGTGTATTTGCACATCCAGCTCATCGGCAAGTGTTCTAACTCGCTCCAGAGAAGAATCCCCGACAGTGTAAGGAGCGTGTGGTGCAAGGGCGGTACCAACTAGTGATAATGATCTTACCTCATCATGAACTTCCAAGCCTCTCTCGAAGTACTCGTCAGTGGATGAAGCCCAAACACTTGGGAAGTCCAAAACGATCATCGAAACGATACAGCGGATTCCTAGGCTCTGTGCGCTTTTAGCTACGACACCGGGGTAAAAATACATATCATTAAAGCAGGTGGTTCCGCTCAATAGCATTTCGGCCACCGCTAACTCAGCGCCGTCCTTGATAAACGCTTCGTTCACCCATTTGGCTTCGGCAGGCCATATGTGGTCGTTCAACCATTGATCTAGTGGCAAGTCATCAGCCATGCCACGAAACAACGTCATAGACGCATGCGTATGCGTGTTAATAAGTCCCGGAATAAGGATATGCTCATTTAGAATCGTATGTCCGAGGCCCGGGTGTTTATCTATTGCAACCGATGTGGGCAAAATATCCGAGATTTTCCCATTACTAATAAGAAGACTATGATCTCTAAGGACCTCATCGCGTGGCACCACTGGAACAATCCAGGGGGCCGAAATCAAAATTGGGTCTTGGTTCATAATACGGGTGTTAGCGGATGGTTATGACGCGTACAGCGGTTGAGATTGTAATATATACTAAGGGGCCTTACCGTGATTATTTTTGGGCACAACTTAGTGCCAAACTGGATGTAATTTAAATGCAGGTTTTAGTGACAGGAGTTGCCGGCTTTATCGGTGCAGAGTTAGCCCTATCTCTGCTGGACAAAGGCCATCAAGTGGTCGGCCTAGATAATTTTAATGACTATTACGACGTTAAGTTGAAAAAAGATCGTGTGCGTCGAATTCTTGATCATAAATATAGTCATAAATTCGAGTTAGTCGAATTGGATATTTCTGATAGAGATTCCATTAAGTCAATTTTCAACGACAACAAGTTTGATCGCGTGGTTCATTTGGCGGCTCAAGCCGGTGTGAGGTACTCGATTGAGAACCCTGATTCATATATTGATAGTAACCTCGTCGGGTTTGGGAATATCTTAGAGGGCTGTCGTCATCAAGGCGTCGATCACCTTGTGTATGCGTCATCCAGCTCTGTATATGGCGCGAACAAAAATTTTCCATTCACAGAACAAGACCGAGTTGATAATCCGGTTTCGTTGTACGCGGCCACAAAAAAAGCTAACGAGCTTATGGCCCATAGCTACAGTCATCTTTATGGGTTTCAGTGTACCGGTCTGCGTTTTTTTACAGTATACGGACCATGGGGACGCCCGGATATGGCGCCCTTCAGATTTGCTTCACGTCTACTTAAAGGAGAAGCGCTTCCCATATACAACAATGGGAACATGATCAGGGACTTTACCTACATTGACGATATCATCAACGGTGTTGTCTTAGTGACAGAGAAAAAGGTGGAGACCGGTAAGTATCGAGTACTTAATATTGGCAGAGGTGAGAAGGTAGAGCTAATGGAGTTTGTAACCGAACTTGCAAAAAACCTCGGCGTCGAACCCATACTGAATATGATGCCAATGCAAGATGGAGATGTGCCCAGAACGATGGCTGATACCAGCCGTCTGATCGAACTGTACGGTTATCAGCCCAATGTTTCCATTGCTGAAGGCGTCAAAAAATTTTCTGACTGGTATAAAAACCACTACCAATGATGCCAATATTTTTCCATATTGAAGCGCATCTTTGGATTTTATATACGCTTTTAGGGAATGGACTCTTGCTAAATTTCTTGCTTCGGAGAGTATCCAAGTCTTATCGCGAGATTACTTCACCATTAGAAGCCCAAGTTCTCAGTGCATTTGTATTCTCGTTATTAATCAATTATGCAGTGTTGCTATTGTTTGATTATCTCGATTTTGCGTTCGGTAATATTATCTATGTATTGGTGATGCTAACCACCGCGTTATCGATGGTTGTTTTCAACTACTGTAGAGAGCAAATGGATATTGTTAAGAGCGTCTCGTGGATCAATTTGGTGCTCTACCTGATCATATTTATTTTGCTGTTTATTAATGGTGGATTAATCGATCAAGTGTCTGACGCTTGGTGGCATATGTCAAAAGCAAACCGAATTGCATGGGAAAGTTCGGTAGTCGATCATGGCCGTCACCTTTCCGGCGAAATAGAGCGATTCTATCCAGCATTGTGGCACTCAAATTTAGCGATGATTAGAGAATTATCTGGGCAAGGTCTTCCTGCGATCTGGAACGCGTTTACGGCATGGGGTGCGGTTTTTAAAGCCATGGGTTTCTACTTGTTAGGCTTAGGATTGTTTAGAAATCGAGGTGTAGCCTTTGCTGGAGCCGTTCTATTTGTTTTGCTTCCTGGTATCGGCGCCAGTTATTTAAGAGTCTCTGCCTGGCCCTCACATTTGTCTTACGCGATTTTATTTTTCGCGTTGTATGTCTTTTGCAATGTAGATCAAGTGACGAAAGACCGCAGTCTTGTAAATGGAATAAAACAGTTATTGGAACAGCCCGGACCTGTCTTATTGTTGATCACTCTCCTAATCGCTATTTCAATGCTACATTTGTTTGAGTTGGTGTTGTTCTTTTGTTCGGTTTTCGCTTTTTTTGTAGCGCGATCCATCTCCGGCTTTTTTGTGACGAATATGGATTTTGGCGGCAGGACACTTAATCTGAACCGGCTCGTCTATCGAGCTGTTCTTGCCGTTTTTTTTACTGCTGCCATTATTCGACTTTATTTGATTGAGTACAAAGAGTTTGCTGATTCCCCGTCGATGATCATGCTTCCACTGCTCATTCTTTTGTTATTGACTGTGGAGCTGATGAGCAAGCAAACTATTTTTCTGCGGATAGCACTTGGACTCATACTTGCGTTGCTGTTGCTAGCATCGCTTGATTTCCAACACGTTTACGCTTTGTTTGACGCTTCGTATTCGCTTCCTAGAACCGGTAGTTTCGAGCGACCCTTGAGCTCGGACGGCTGGTTTAATGAGAAGATGCTTCTTCCCAGTTGGGATTTTCAATTAAGACAAGGATTACTTTGGTCCGGTTTGTTCGGATTATTTATTTCGGCATTTTTGTTTTGGTTTTCGCGATCTGAAGGGGCATTGTTTGTTTTTTCAAACTCAATGCTTGTTTGGTTGGTTTGTACATCTCCCTACATTTACAGCTGGATAACTGAGGCATTGGATTATCATTCCACTTGGCGAATCTCATTGCTCAGTTTCCATCAGCTTGCACTAGGAGCGGCGATAGCTTTGCTGTCGAGGAGTCTGTTCATGGATAAGACGGAGTCAGAGCAGTGTTAAGAAAAATCCTGGCTGCCGCTGCGCTATTATCTATTATTACGCTGGTTGTAATTGATTCTAGAATTCACTTTTCCTCAGAATCAGTTAGGTTGAAGTCTGAGAAATTTTCCTCGCAGAAGAATTGGAATTTGTTCTTCGATCAATCGTATGTTTACTACAGTGGCGGTTTGAATCTCCTTAGCGATATCAGAGAGTTGAATTCAGTGCTTCAAAGAGATGACATAGTTGTTAGCGACATAGCAACCAGTTATTACCTAGTCGCAAATCTACCAGTACACATCGTGAATGTTCACCGGCATCACGGCCGGTATCGGTTTGAAGAATGGTCAGAAATACTCGACTCAGGAAGAATATGTCGTTTATCTCAAGGTCAAAACTTGAAGGAGCTTGACGCCATTTTGGCTAGGCGATTAGGACAGTCAGAGTCTATTTATCTGGTAATTAATAAGTCGCAAGGGAACAAAAATTTAGTAAGAGACTGTCTTTCAAGTAACCGCGGATATTTAATTACGACGGCGCAGGCACTATTCGAGCAACGTTTCGAAAATCGGAGTTTTGTTGTTTTTGATCTATCTTCCAGATCTTCTTAGCATTACTAAAGCCGTTCTAAGCATTATGTTTAAGTCCAATACCAGCGAGTAGTTTTTGATGTAGTAAAGATCGAATTGCAATTTTTTTAGTGCATCTTCCACCGATGAACCGTAAGGGTAGCTAACTTGCGCCCATCCAGTTAGGCCAGGTTTTACTACGTGTCTTAAATCGTAATAAGGGATTTCTTTTGATAGTTCTTGTGTAAAAACCGGTCTTTCTGGTCTAGGGCCGACTAGGCTCATTTCACCTCGGAGTATATTCCAGCACTGAGGGAGTTCGTCAATTCTAGTTCTCCTTAAAAAACTACCAAATGCGTATATACGTGAGTCATTCTCTTGTGCCCATTTCGCTCCATCGTCCTCTGCATTCATATGCATAGTCCTGAATTTTATCAGGGTAAAAAATTCTCCGTTTAGTCCGACTCGTGTTTGTTTGAAAAAAACTGTTCCTTTAGACGAAATGGGAATAAGCAAGCATGTAACCAGAATCACCGGTGAGGCAATGAAAAGAATTGCGGTCGCTGCCACTACATCTATGAAACGCTTAAACCTAAGTGATGAGTCACTCTCTAGCATTGAGAATCCGCCAGATCGGATAAACCATTCACTATCTATGTCACTCACTGGTATTAGAAAAAAGAAGCTCTCTAAAAAATCAGAAAGTGAAAAGATAGGAACCCCTTTTAGCCTCATTAGCATCAGAATTCTCTTTTCCTCTGCGCAAGCTAAGTACTTTGGAGACAACACGATACTGCTAATGTCATCAGACGAAATATTAAGAGATTTAATATCAACGAATCCTTTGACTTTCAGGTTATGGCCTCTTGTGGAGAGCAGGGTTTGTATCTTGTTTTTGTCTGAGCCTGAACCGATAACTACCGTCCATTTTTCGGTGGATGGATGGTAGAAAATACGGTTCCAGAGATATTGATTGCTAACTGCCAAGATCGCAAAAGCAAGCAACGCTATAGGATATACACCCCTTCCCAGTAAGGCGGTAAACCTTTCGGGTCCCATGAGATAAACGAATACTAGGCTAGGTAAGGCAGAGCTGAGCACGATAAAAAACGTCTTTAGAGGCAGTTTCGGCCTAGGACTAATATGAACGCTGGTGAACACTCCGCCAAAAAACATGGACACCATTATGATCGTGGCCATTGCTGTAAATTCTATCGATAAAAACTCAGGTGCAACCCCCAAACGTTTCACGCTCGCAGCATAAAATGATGCGCACAGAAGAAACAGGTGACTCATAAATAAAGTCACTTTGTGACCGGGATGATATACCCCATAGATATTACGCGGTAAGTGCATTGTTTTAGCTCTGTAACCTGAGTTCTAATGGAGTTCTAGGGTTTATTCGCGGGTTTGAATCTTTGAGTCAATGATTGTTCTTTTGTGAGGCTAGTCAAAAAGCCAAGCCCCCAGGAGTAGTGAATATTGGCAAAGATGATTGTCATGATAACCACTGATGTAGGTGACAGGTCGTTGTTTCTTTTAGCTTCGATAACAGCAGCCATCAAGCACATAACTAAATAAGCAAGTATGGGAAGAAGGTAGATTGTCGAATAACCTATACTCATCAAGATCAATGCGAATGAAGAGGCTACTAAAATAGGCGGTGCTAGTAATCTGAGTTTAAAAGACATTGGGTGTAATCGGCTAGTTATATATCTCCAGTATCCGTACTGAAAATACTGCTTGCTGAGACCATTCAAAGAGTCTCTGCAGTAATATTTACATCTGATGGCAGGATCAACGATGATGGGGCCTACTTGCTTCCTCAGCCTGGAGTTAAACTCCAAATCTTGGTTCCGCACCCATTGAGTATTAAAGCCTCCAACGGCTAAAAATACTTCTTTTTTGAAACATCCACCAAATACTGAAGATGCTTCAGTTCTCTCGTCTGCGTGACGGTAGTCGGCACCCCCGCCGCTAAACTTACTTTTGGTGCAAATGGCAATCAAACTTCCAAGGAAGGTCTTTGATATCGGTTCAATGACGCCCCCTGAGGATGAACATTCTACTTGTTGATGCACTTCCAATGACTTCTCAATATAGCCATTTTCATAAATCGCATGCGCACCACACCAAATAATGTATTCATATTTAGCATGCTTGACACCTAGATTCACAGCTGAAGCGACTATTTTATTTCGATTTTCCAGAATTTTTATCCTCGAGTCCTTCATTTGAAGATCTCGCGTTATCTCCAGTGTTTTATCAGTACTTCCTCCATCTATCACGAAAATCTCGTATGTCTCTAAAGTTGAAATTCCATTAATCAGAGACTCGATACACTCTTGGATATAATTTTCCTCATTCAATGTGGGTATGAGTACGCTGACTGACGGTAGAGAAGAACGCATAAAGTTTTGGTACGTTTATATTAAAAAAATTTGGGCTGTAGTTTACTTCGAATTATTCTCTTAATATATATTGACTTAAACCTAGCTAATGAGTACCGTTCGCGACGCGTTTACTAATCAATTGATTGATCGAGATTCAAAATGATAAGAGTAGCTTGCGTGGGTGCAGGATATTGGGGCAAGAACCTAATTCGAAACTTCGAGGGCCTAGGTGTTTTAGAGGCTATCTGCGATGGCTCACAAGAAGTTCTTGCGGAGTTTTCGGCGCAATATCCAGGAGTCAAATGTTGTTCAAACTTGAGCGAAATTTTAGACGATGACAAAATTCAAGCAGTGTCGGTTGCCACTCCCGCTGAGACACATTTTAAGATAGTTAAACAAATACTTTTATCGGGTAAGCATGTTTACGTGGAGAAGCCTCTTTGCCTTGATGAAAAGGAAGCTGAGGAGTGTATTTCTCTAGCAAAGGAGCGAGACCTAACATTAATGGTAGGGCATCTGCTTTGGTATCATCCAATGGTTCTGAAGATCAAAGAGATGATCAAGCAAGGCGACATTGGCAAGCTCAGGTATCTTTATTCAAATCGATTAAATATGGGGCTTCTGAGGAAGGAAGAAAATGTGTTGTGGTCATTTGCTCCGCACGATATTTCAATGATTTTGGGGCTCGTTGGCGAATCACCGTCTTCTGTAGAAGCCTTCGGGTCTGGTTTTTTGGTAGAGGGAAACGTGGACAAGGCGATTGGGGTTCTCAACTTTTCCGGTAATGTTTCAGCACATGTGTTTGTGTCCTGGCTACATCCTTTCAAGGAGCAGAAATTGGTTGTGGTTGGTGATGAAGCGATGCTTGTTTTTGATGACACTCAAGCATGGGATGAAAAATTAGCTGTATATGACCACGCTGTGGAATGGGATGGAGCAATTCCAAAAGCTATTAAAGGTGAGGCCAGATATGTCAAGTTACCAGAGTCTGAGCCACTGAGAAATGAGTGTGAGCATTTCATTGAATCAGTGACAAACTCAAGTAAACCCAGGACTGATGGAGATGAAGGTTTGAGAGTTTTGAATGTATTGAATCAACTTCAACGGTCTATGGATTCATAAGTTATAATTGGCATCCATTTTCGAAGTAAACCTATCAAGCTCTGATTCTAATTGAAAGTAATCACGGGCATTGCAACTTCAATAGATAATATTTTCCGATCAGCCCCGATTAGTTAGACGAGGTCACCATGAATGTACCGTTTATAGATTTAAAAAAGCAATACCAGCGAATTGAGAAGGAAGTTAACTCGGGGATTCAGCGAGTCCTAGAGCATGGCAGCTTCATCATGGGACCAGAAATATTAGAATTTGAGTCCAAGCTTGCCGAGTTCTGTGGAGCGAAACATGCCATAACCTGTTCTAATGGGACCGATGCTTTGAGTTTAGGCTTGATGGCTTACGATATTGGTCCAGGGGACGCGGTGTTTACAACTCCCTTTACATTTTTTGCAACTGCAGAAGTTATTGCTTTGACGGGGGCTACTCCCGTTTTCGTGGATGTTGATCCTCGCACATACAATCTTTGTCCGAATTCTCTCAGAGAGGCTTTAGAGAAATTTCAGGCCAATAACGACTTGACGCCGAGGGGAGTTATTCCCGTCAACTTGTTTGGCTTATCTCCGGATTATGACGAAATTTTTGCAATCGCAAGAGAGTTTGACATGTTTGTCCTTGAGGACACAGCACAGGGGTTTGGCGGCGAGTACAAAGGCCGTGTTTCTGGTTCACTCGGGGACATATCTGCAACCAGTTTTTTCCCCGCGAAACCGCTTGGTTGCTACGGTGATGGTGGAGCCGTTTTTACAAGTGACGACGATTTAGCAGAGAAGATTCGTTCTATACGAGTTCATGGCCAAGGCTCAGACAAATACGACAATGTCAGAGTTGGTTTGAATGCCAGATTTGATACTCTTCAGGCTGCCATCATGCTGCCCAAATTGGAAATTTATCCGGAAGAAATCGAGTTGAGACAACAAGTTGCATCTTGGTACACGGAAGCGCTGCAGGGGTTGGTAGAAGTTCCATTTGTACCAGACGGCTATAAAAGTGTTTGGGCTCAATATTCAGTTCTGAGCGACAAACGGCAAGCAATCCAAGCAGCTCTAAAGGATCAGGGGATCCCGAGTGTGATCTACTATCGCATTCCATGTCACTTAGCGAAGGCATTCGAAAACTTAGGTTACAAGGTAGGAGATATGCCGGTTTCCGAGGACCTATCTAGCCGAATATTTAGCCTGCCTATGCACCCTTACGTGGACAAAGAGTTTTGCTTTAAGGTGGCTGACGTAATCAAGTCAGTGGTTTAGTCATGATTCATCAAAATTAGATTTAGTGAACAGATACTTTAAATAGTTATGAAGCAAGCTTTACTTGAAAAAATTCGTTTAAAACAAGCCGTCATCTGTGTTGTTGGGCTTGGTTACGTGGGGCTCCCACTATTAAAAAGGCTTAACTCAGTTGGCTTTAATACACTTGGGTTAGATATTGACAACTCAAAGATTGAAGCGCTCAGTAGCGGGCGCAGTTATATCGAGCACATTGATGTTTCGGACATCGAAGAAGCGATAGGCACAGGGAAAAGTGAGGTTTCTACCGACTTTTCTCGCGCTAAAAACGCAGATGCTATCATTCTGTGCGTGCCTACTCCGCTCAATAAATACAGGGAGCCAGACTTGAGTTATGTTATTGGATCTCTGGATAGTCTCTTGCCTAACTTAGTGAAAGGGCAACTGCTTTCGTTAGAGAGCACCACATACCCTGGAACTACTGAGGAAGAACTCAAACCGAGAATCGAGGCACTGGGCTACTCGTTGGGTGAGGATTACTTTTTAGTTTATTCACCTGAGAGAGAGGATCCAGGTAATCCGGACTTCGATACACAAGGCATACCAAAAGTCTGTGGAGGAATTAGCGAGAATTGCTCTGAAGTTGGTATGGCGCTTTACGAGTCAATTATCGACAAAGTAGTACCGGTCAGCTCAACTAAGGCTGCCGAGATGACAAAAATCTTAGAGAATACGTATCGCGCTGTGAATATAGCTCTAGTGAATGAGCTGAAGATACTTTCTGATCGCATGGGTATCGACATCTTTGAAGTGATTAATGCAGCTGCGACTAAACCCTTTGGTTACAAGGCTTTTTATCCAGGCCCGGGTCTCGGCGGACACTGCATTCCAATTGATCCTTTTTATTTGACATGGAAAGCAAGAGAGTTCGGTATGCATACTCGTTTTATCGAGCTGGCGGGGGAAATCAATACCGCCATGCCAAAGTATGTAATCTCTAAATTGACCACGGCGTTGAATGATCACGGCAAAGCTCTTAAAGGGGCCAAGCTTCTAATTCTAGGGGTGGCGTACAAGAAAAACGTAGATGACATGCGTGAGTCACCGAGTATAGAGTTGATTGAGGAGCTAGTAGATGCCGGGGCTGAAGTGAGCTATCACGACCCTCACGTCCCAACCATTCCTCCTATGCGCGAGCATCATCTTGATATGAGCAGTGTTGAATATTCCGCTGAATCGGTTGGTGACTATGACTGCATACTGATAGCGACTGACCATGATATGGTTGATTATTCGATTCTGAATCAAGCAGCGATAGTAATCGATACCAGAGGCACGATGGGTTTTTCTCAGGATAACGTGGTCAGAGCTTAACCCGCTCGAATCGCTGTACTTAATGTATGGTTTTCTATACTTATCTCAAAAGTAATCTGTTTTACTTTGGCTCAGCAGTAGTATTTGGTGCTGCGGCCAGACTATTAAACCTAGTCTTGTTTTTGGGTACGATTAGGCTGATCGTCTTAGTGTATCAGGGCACTAGTAGTAGTGCCCTGAATATTAGTGAAGAGCTGATGATCGATTCAAATCAGCAGATAACTATGATTGGTGTAGGGATTTTTCTTAGTTTCGTTTTGGCAGCCTGGATTGAGTTTTTAGCATTGAAGTTCAAAAAATCAATGATTTTTAGGGCCCTGGAAGATTTCGAAAAAGATTTGGCTGAAAAACATGTAGATATAACTAAGCTTGCTGCCACAAGAGCTCTGAATACATTTCGGCTCGCAGTTGATGCCCTAATCAATGTCTATCTAATGCTAAGCGTTGTTGTGGTTGCCTTCCTTGCGTTAATGCTTTTCAACCCCGTCATTGGGACTTACTTATTTGTCGGTTTGTTGGGGGTTGTCACGATATTCGCATTAGTCTTAAGGTTCATTGGGGGAAGAGCCCGAGCAAAACTGGTGTTGGACCTGACTTCCAAACTTCCGAAGTCAAGATATCAAGGTGAAGGACCGAAGAGTCACTCTCTTGGTAGCTTAGATTCGGCTGTTGAGCAAAAATACGTCTCGGCTAATAATCAAGTTCTCGCGATAATATTACAGAATTTAATTTTAGGCCTATGTTTTGCGTTGATGGTGTTTCTTTCAGGCAACTCAGCGGTATCAGGTTTTAGTCTTTTTGATGTGGTAGTTTTGCTTTACACGCTCAGGTTTATCTCGGTGCAATCGCGAAATGCAATCGTCAATTACATTCGTTTTAGTAACAGTAAATCATTAACAATAGATCATTTGAAGTATGAACAAGAAAGTTTGCATGCTAGTTCGTAACCCGGTTACGCGCGATGCTAGAGTCCTCAAGGAAGCCAATACACTGATCAAACTAGGTTACCACGTCAAAGTTATTGGCATTCAAGATGCGCAGCACTTTGATGCTCAAGTTGTGCTCGAAAACGGATTGGAAGTTCACCGGGTGCCTTGGAAGGCGCAGCGTGCTGAGTGGATGTATGCGCTAATGGTGGGATTCGGATTGCTCGGATTATTACTCAGCTTTATTCTAGCGCCATTACTTGGAGCCCTCCTTCAGTCGCTCTTGCACTCTTTCGTTCACAACGGACCTGTATTTCTCAGAACACTAGTTGATAACACTGGGGTCATTCTGGTCACATTGATCTTACTTGCGGTGTTTCGCATATATTTCAGAAAGCTTCTCAAGATTCGACGGATCATTGATTTTGAGAGAAAAAGAGAGAATTTACAGGATGACGTAGACGGTAGAGGAGGTTCTCTTTTTTCCAAGTTGGTTTTTGCTATTGCAGTTTCGCCTAAGAAAGCCGCGGAAGGGCTGCATAAATCATTTACGTATTTATTGAATCAGGTGCTGTCTTATTTTTCATACAACGCTGCTGCATTGAAAGTTGCAAAGCAGTTTGAGCCTGATCTAGTGCATGCTCATGACATAGCAACATTACCGGCTGGTGTTCAAATAAAAGGTGCTCTGGGATGTAAGCTAATTTATGACGCTCATGAGTTGTACGAAGAAGCAGTTGGCGTCCCCGCTTTTGGAAGGTTTCTTTATCGCTATATTAATAACAGATATCTGAATCGAGAGAATTTAGATGGGTTCATTACCATCAATCATAGTTTTATCGATTTTTACAGAACTAGATATCCAGATAGTCCCGATGCAACGCTCGTGATGAATGCAACTGTTAGATTCGACGAGGTTTCATACGATGGTAGACTCCATTCTCTGGCTGGGGTTGATGAGAGTAAAAAAATAGTTTTATTTCAAGGAGGCTTTTCCAAGAAAAGAGGGATCGAGGCTTTGCTTTCAGCTGCACCATTTTTGGAAGATGATTGGGTCATGGTTTTTATGGGATGGGGGTTTTATGAAGATAAGATTGCGAAAGCCTCTGAGAAGTTTCCCTCGAAAGTGTTTATGATTCCACCTGCACCTCAAAGCGAGTTGCCATTGTGGACTAGTGGGGCTACCGTTGGTGTTATTCCCTATCAAGAACATGGCTTAAATCATAAGTATTGTACGCCGAATAAACTTTGGGAGTATCCCAACGCGGGTGTCCCAATACTGGCATCGCCTCGTGTAGAACTTAAGAAAATGGTTGAGTCGTATGAGACTGGAAAAATTCTGTCAGAGCCAATTGATCCGAAGCAGTTCGCAGAGGAGATGATGTTTGATGAACACGAAGTAGAGTATTTCAAGCAAAAATGTAAGGCGTTTATCGAACAAAATTCTTGGAGCACCTACGAAGGTAATATCAAGTCACTTTACGAAAGGATACTAAATTAAAGATGAATATTCTTACCGTGGTCGGAGCCCGGCCCCAATTTATTAAAGCAGCAGTTCTGTCTCGTGAGATTGCTAGGCACACCGATATTAAGGAGGAGATTCTTCACACTGGCCAACATTTTGACGAAAATATGTCTCAGATATTTTTTGATGAATTGGGCATTCCATCTCCAACCTATAACTTAGGTTGCAACTCAGGTTCGCATGGCAGAATGGTCTCTGAGATGCTAATTGGAATTGAGGATGTTTTGATGGAGAAAAAGCCGGATTTGGTTATCGTATATGGAGATACAAATTCAACCTTAGCAGCGAGTTTAGCAGCATCTAAATTGTATATTGATGTGGGGCATGTTGAAGCCGGTATTAGATCTTTTAATATGAAAATGCCGGAAGAGATAAATCGCGTCTTAACTGATAGAGTCTCAAAGTATTTGTTTACACCAACGGAGGCTGGTGTTCAAAACTTGCGAAACGAGGGTTATAAATCAGGCGTGTATAATGTGGGAGACGTGATGTACGATTCGTTTCTCTATTATTCAAAGCGGTTTTCTTCTGACATCGGTCATGACGCCTGCTTGGTCACTTGTCACCGTCCGGTCAATACGGATACTTCAGAGGATCTAGGTAGAATAGTGACAATGATCATGAGGATCGCTGAAGATATGCAAGTTGTTTTTCCGTTGCATCCGAGGGTCAGGAATAATCTTGAAAAATTCGATTTACTTGATCGATTGGAACAAAATAACGATATCGTCTTACTCCCTCCTGTGCCTTATTCGCAGATGGTGGGATTGTTACATAATTGTAAGCTTGTATTGACGGATTCAGGTGGCTTGCAAAAGGAAGCGTTTTTTGCCTCAAAGCCCTGTTTAACCTTAAGAAATGACACTGAATGGTCCGAAACAGTAGAGCATGGCGCCAACCATCTGATTGGTAGTTCAATAGAAAGACTAGAAAGCGCATTAATGACTTTAAAAACACGTGCTTTTAGTCTACCATCGGGATGCAGCGATTTGTATGGTAACGGAGAGTCTGCAAGAAAAATCCTTAACGCAATTAATGGCTTGAATCCATAAGTCGTAGAAAACGACACTTAAAAGCCCGGAGATAAATTAAAGAATGAAAATGAACAAATTACTTTCAGCTTCATTAGCCGCTATGACTTTTGCCGCGTTTGCTTCCACAGCTAATGCAGCGTGCACTTCTACTACTTGCTCTGGCGAGATTTCAAGAATATTCATCAATCAAGGGGGCGTTCTCTCGATTCGCCTAGCTGACACGGATATCGGAGATAGCTCTTGCACTGCGACGAACAATTACGCGACGCTGCAACCTTCTAACTCTGGCTTTAAGAACTTCTACGCGATGGCTCTGACAGCTCAAGTGAGCAAGGCACCCGTTTCTCTAAGAATGGTTGATAACAGTCCTACTTGTGAAATCCAGTACATTGTATTGGATACGCCTCAGTAGGAGCGAAGTTGGTCTTATAGATCAGATATCACTTCAAGAAAGAGAAAGAAGTTGAGTCTCTTGAAAAAGCGCTAGCCTAAGTGGCTGGCGTTTTTATTTTGGACGACGAAGAAATGAAGCTCGCGATAATTACTTACGATACAAATCACTTAAAAACCGAACAGGTGATGATTAATCTTGCGCTGAAAGGTTATGACATGACGATCTTCGGCCTCAAGTTTAAAACTCGGCCAGGTAGAGATGTCCTGTTTCAACATAGGCCGGATCAATCTAATGGGGTCCATGCTAAGAATTTGGCCCAGCACTACAATCTGCCGTACGTGCCTGTCGAGCACGATTATCAAATTCCAGACGGATTCGATTATTATCTCATCTTGGGCGCTGGTATCCTGTCTGAAGAGTTTATTGGAGACAAAAAGGTAATTAATTGCCATCCCGGTATTATTCCAAATAGTCGAGGCTTAGATTCATTTAAGTGGGCGATTCTCCACGATCGTCCGTTAGGCATTACTTTGCATTTTATTGATAAGGAAGTAGATGCAGGAGAATTAATTTGTGTAGTCGGGACGCCTGTCTTTGAAAACGATACTCTTGAGTCATTGGCGCGACGTCACTACGAGCTCGAAATTGATCTGATCTCTGACTTTGAATCCTATCTTTCGAGTGAAGTGAATCATTTTCCGGATATTCAAGTGGAGGATGCTTTAATGAGGATGCCAGTGTCCAAAGAGGCAGAATTACTAAATTCGGTGCAGAGCTATATTGAGAAATGGTCTTGAAAACGAAAGTTGAGACCTCGATTCATAGATTTTGTGAGTTCGGTGATACTAGAGAGGTTCAAGCCTATTTGGCCAGCGGAGGGGATATAGAAGCACGTGATGATCGTGGAAGAACATTGCTGGCTGTTTCGCTCAGGGCCAATAAAATTGAGGTTGCCAAACTGTTGGTGGAAAAGGGGGCAGATGTCAACGCCACAAATTTAAACGGCACTACCATTTTTATGTACGCTAAAACTCCACTGATGGGGACTGGTGGTTTTCACACACTCGAATGGTTGTTAAAAATAGGTGCACGAATAAACAGTAAGGATAAATTTGGAAAGACGGTCCTAGATTACGTTGGGCCCAAAGATCCCGCAATGGCAAGGTTTTTGCAACAAAAAGGAGCTTTGAGTGCTGAGTTGGTCTGAGAGAGCTGGATCCCTTGCCAGCCTGAGTGCACTTTTGATATTGATTAATAGTGTTGGGTGCCGTCGTTCGTTTTGCTGATCGGATGCTTTGCAAAACGCCAGACCGAGTTAGTGGGTTGTTAGGCGAGAACCTGTTCCATTCCATCTTTAGCTAACTTACGTGGCTGGCCTCTTACAATTCAAAACATTATCGAGCAAACTGTAATCCCAATAAGAATAATCGAGATCAGTAAGAGATGGAGCAATATAATGTTACTCCGTGATAATTCGATTTGTATAATATTATTTTAGTAAGTTTATAGAAATTATGAGTCAGGCTAAAAAGGTGGCCATTTCACAGTCTAACTACGTTCCGTGGAAGGGATATTTCGATTTAATTGCAAGTGTTGATACGTTTGTTCTCTACGATGATATGCAATACACAAAAAGGGACTGGAGGAATCGAAATAGGATAAAGACACCTAATGGCCTTGCTTGGTTGACAGTGCCAGTGGAGGTTAAAGGTAAGTACCTTCAAAGAATTAATGAGGTCTTGGTGTCAGACCAAGGGTGGTCTAAATCTCACTGGGGACGAATAAAACAATGCTATTCAAAGATGCCTTATTTCAAAGAGGTATCACGTTGGTTGGAACCAATATACTTGGAGTCTTCTCACGAAAAGCTTACTCAAATAAATAGTCATTTGATCAAGGCGATATGTGCGTACCTTAATATACAGACCAAAATCATTGACTCTAGTCAGTTTAATCTAGTTGAGGGAAAAACCGAGCGTCTAATTGGGTTGTGTAAAGACATCGGTGCGACTGAATATGTTTCTGGACCGGCCGCCAAGAACTATATCGATCCCATATTGTTTGAGGAGGCAGGTGTAACTTTGAGTTGGGCAGACTATACGGATTATCCTGAATACGATCAGCCTTGGGGAGAGTTTGAACATGGCGTCTCTATCCTCGACCTGTTATTTTGTGAAGGCACTAATTCGGCTAAGTATATGAAGCATCTTTGCGCATGAGATTATCAATCGTTTCAACACTCTATCATTCGTCTGAGTACATAGAGGAGTTTTATGATCGCGTAACGGCAGTTGCTCAAACTCTAGTAGGTGACGATTTCGAAATAGTGCTCGTTAATGATGGTTCGCCTGATAATAGCTTAGAGCTAGCCGTGGAACTCCACGAGCAGGATAAAAGAGTTAAGGTAGTTGATCTTTCTAGAAACTTTGGTCATCACCAGGCAATGATGACAGGTCTAAAATACTCAAGTGGTGAGCTGGTATTTTTGATCGACAGTGACCTTGAAGAAGAGCCAGAATGGTTGGAGAAGTTTCTGAGTGAATTAGATTCCAATCAAGCCGATGTAGTTTATGGAGTGCAGGGCTCGCGCAGAGATTCGGGTTTTGCCAAGTTTGCGGGTTCTTTGTTTTACAAGTTGTTTCGATTGATGACTGATGTAGAGCAGCCAGACCACATAGTCACCGCTCGCTTGATGACCCGTCGTTATGTTGACGCATTGATGTTACACAAAGAGTCTGAAATCAATATTGGTGGCTTATGGATAGTGACCGGATTCAGTCAGTTAGCTCTGCGAGTTGTGAAGTCCGCTAGCAGTGAAACTACCTATTCGTTTCGCCATAAACTCAGTCACTTAGTGAATTCGATTACCTCATTCAGTAGCAAGCCGCTGGTGTTTACTTTCTATATAGGACTGGTAATTAGTGTGGTGTCACTTTTTTACGTCATCTGGTTGGTGTTCTCGTTTTTCTTTCTAGATCGACCAGTGGGTGGATTTACTACCATTGTGGCCTCGGTCTGGTTGCTAGGTGGAGTTATCATTGCTTTGATGGGTGTGCAGGGAATTTATATCGCAAAGATTTTCTCTGAAGTTAAGCGCAGACCATTGACAATTATTCGAGAAATTTATGATCGATCAAACCACTAAACCTGATACCCCAACTCGAAGTTATGGCGTTCATAAGACTGAGGCTTGCGAATCTCGGGTAGATCATTATGTAGAGTCGATTCGGCGCAATGGCTACGCTGTAATTGAGCCAGTTTTGGATGAAGCAGAAGTTCGAGTTCTCGAGAGCTTATTTTCGAAAATTCATGACGACTATCTAGTTCGGCATGGTGGTATTGAGGGTTTGAAAGAGCAAGATGAGCACAATACGGTTCGATGCCCCATGTCTCTAGAGTTTACGGCAATGTATGAGATTGCCACTAAGTCGGTACTGTTAGATGTTCTTGATCGATGCATTCAGGGCAGTTATATACTAAATCAACAAAATTTGATCATTAATCCTGCGAAAGAGGACTACAATCAAGGTGCCTGGCACAGAGATTTGCCCTATCAGCATTATGTTTCCAGCTCGCCATTGGCGATTAACGCTATTCTTTGTGTGGATGAATTTACAAAGCTCAATGGTGCATCGTATGTAGTCCCTGGCTCGCACCTAAGGGGAGCTTTTCCATCAGCTCAGTTTATTCGAGAAAATGCCGTACAGGTTGAAGCGCCGGCTGGTTCGATGATAATCATGGATTGTATGTTGTTTCATTCAGGAGGATACAATGCTTCTACACATCCTCGCAGAGCAATAAACCAAGTGTTTTCAATTCCTCATATCAAGCAACAAATAAGTATTCCGTCTGAATTAAGCGACCTAGAACTGAGTGATGCTCAAAAACGCCTACTTGGTTTTTACGTCGAGATTCCGAGGTCCGTCGATGAATATTTAGCGGGACGAAGGTAACTAAATATGGATCGTTTAACCGGCTTGCCACCAGGTTCTATTTTGCAGCTGATGCATTTTGAGCGACGTATTAAAAACCTTGCGCCGGGCAATTTTATCGAGGTGGGCCCCGGCGCAGGAGATATTACCGCCATTTTGCTGGAGCACGGTTGGAAGGGTAGAGTATTCGACTTACATCAGCCGACGATTGATAAGCTCAGCGAGCGTTTCTCGAGCGAACGCCAGCAAGGGTGCGTTAAGTTTGAGTGCGGAGACTTCCTTAAAGTCGATATCGAAGAGGGGAAAGCCGACCTCTTCGTGACATGTATGGTTCTTGAACATATTCCAAAGCCATTAATACCCGACTTTATGGACAGAATACAGCGGGTCACAAACGATGATTCACGTGTGATTACCTTTGTGCCAGGGTCGCCAAAACATTGGGGTATAGAGGATGATATCGCCGGTCATATTGAACGCTACACTCGTGAAACTCTTACAGAGGAATTTTCGAGAAATGGTTTCCAGCCGGTCTATTGCATTGGCCTGACTTATCCCGTTTCAAATCTACTGCTACCGATATCTAATAGACTCATATCGAACGCTGAGTCTGATAAAAAATCGCTATCTCTTAAGAACAGAACGGCACTGTCTGGGGATCGAAAGGTAAAGTACAAAACATATTTTCCAAAAATCACTCACCTGATTTTGAATAGACTAAGCATGAAGCCTTTCGATTGGATTCAACGTCTCTTTAAAAATAACGTTAGCTGCCTAGTAATCTATCAAGAATCAGCTAAGCGAGGCATTAATGAAAAATAGTCTGATTGGAACAGTCGCAGAATACTATGATGCTAAGTTGCAAAAACATGGAGCGACGGCTAAAGGTGTCGACTGGAACGGAGCCGAAAGTCAAGAGCTGCGTTTTGATCAAATGCTTAAGCTTTTGGGTGCAGATAAAGATTTAGCCGATCTAAGATTGGCTGATCTGGGTTGCGGATATGGCGCATTTTTGGAGTACATTGAGAGAGCAGGTTATCATGGTTTTAAATATAGTGGCTATGACGTTTCAGAGGAAATGTGCCGAGTGGCTCAGGCTCGCTGGAAGGAGAGTGAACACACAGAATGGCTCGTCTCTAGCTCTCTGCAAAAGCAATGTGATTACGCTATTGCAAGTGGCATTTTTAGCGTGAAGTTAGATCTCGACGCTCTGGAGTGGAAAAAGCACATATTCAGCGTGATCGATAACATGAATCAATTTTCCTGCAAAGGCTTCGCCTTTAATTGCTTAACAAGTTATTCAGACCCAGAGAAGATGCAAGATCATTTGTTCTATGCGTCCCCGATGGAAATTTTTGATCATTGCAAACAGAACTTTTCTAGAAATGTCGCGTTACTACATGACTATGAGTTGTATGAATTTACGATTTTGGTTCGCAAGTAGCGACTCTCAAAACGAACACTGAATAGCAAAAGAGTTGTCTCATAATTTAAGCATAGAGGGCCCACGAAATGGGGAATAGAAAGTTAGTAATTTTTGGCTCATCTGACATGGCTGAGCTTTCACACTATTACTTTACCAACGATAGTGATTATGAGGTGGTTGCTCTTACTGTCGATCGGGATTTTTTGCCGATAGAAACGATCGCTGACCTCCCCGTCGTAGCTTTTGAAGAGATCGAGCAGCATTACCCGCCCGAGGAGCACGATATATTTATTGCACTGAGTTATTCCAAGCTTAATCAAGTGAGGAAGGATCGGTATCAAACCGCTAGAGAAAAAGGGTATCGGCTAGCTTCTTACATTAGTAGCCATGCTACCGTTTTAAATCAGGACAATATTGGCGATAACTGTTTTATATTAGAAGACAATACTATCCAACCGTTTGTGGAAATTGGCAATAATGTAACTCTATGGAGCGGCAATCATATCGGTCATCACTCAGTAATTCATGATCATGTGTTCATTGCATCTCATGTGGTTGTTTCGGGTGGTGTGACGATTGGAGAGCAGTGTTTTATTGGAGTGAATGCCACACTCAGAGATCACATAGAGGTCGGAGACAAAACAGTAGTTGGTGCAGGTGTTTTAATGCTCAGATCGTGTGAACCCGAAACTCTTTTGAAAGGCACTGGAACCAAGCCCAGCGAAATAAAAAGCAGTGGTCTGAGGAAGATATAGAAAGTGTTAGGGCGCAAATGGATCAAGAGAGGACTTCTCTATCACAACACTGGTCATATACCCGAACTGATAACTCATGCCGCAAATCCATTACCCATACACATAAGAGATAATATCTACAGGATTTTTTTCTCTGCTAGAAATTCTGAAAACAAATCCTCTGTTGGTGCTGTTGATGTTGATGTTAAGAAAAATCATGTGATTCAAGAGCTAGATGATTCCGTGTTTAGTTTTGGACCTGAGAATAGTTTCTATTCACATGGTGTAAGTATTGGGAATTGTTTCGAATGCCAAGGTGAAAAAATTATCCTCTTCATGGGTTGGAAGAATGAAGCAGAAAAACATTGGTACGGTCAAATAGGAGCGCTGATTTTGGAGGATGATTTCTCACTTCGTTTGATGAGCGACTCCCCATTTCTTTCTTTAGATGATGAAGATCCAATCAGTCTGTCCTATCCCTGGGTTTTGTATCACAAAGGAAAATATCGAATGTGGTACGGATCAACCACCACCTGGGACGGAGGAAACTCTGAGATGGTCCACGTAATAAAGTACGCGGAATCTCAGGATGGAAAATCGTGGAAAAAGTGTGGGCAAGCGATTGAGTCGAAATTGGGGGTGGCCCAAGCGTTTTCCAGGCCTACGGTGCATATTGATCATGATGGTAGGTTTCATATGTGGTTCAGCTACAGAAAGGGGGATGGAACACCTTATCGCATTGGATATAGCTTTAGTGATGATGGGAGGCAATGGACCTTTCCTAAGCAGGATATGGGTGTGTCTGAACTCGGTTGGGATGATGATATGGTCGAATACCCTTTTGTTTTGGATACGTCTCACGGCGTGAAAATGTTTTACAATGGGAACGGTTTTGGCAAAACCGGATTTGGTGTCGCTGATATGGCAGTGCAAGAAAATGTCTAGATTCTCAGATTATCTCTACATATTCCTAACGGTGATCTTCACCGTATATGGGCAATTAATTTTGAAGTGGAGAATTCAAACGTTAGGAGTATCTTTGCCGGATGAGTTCCGAGACAAGGCAGTGGTTATACTCAAGTTATTATTCGACCCCTACGTTTTGAGTGGTTTAAGCTTTGCACTGTTGGCTTCGTTTACCTGGATGGCCGCAATGACTAAGTTTGAATTGAGTACAGCATATCCCTTTATGGCGCTCAATTTTGTCTTGGTTCTCATTATTGCCGTCCCCGTGTTTGGTGAGTCATTGACGGCATCTAAAATTCTAGGAACTATACTGGTTGTGCTGGGAACAATATTAATAGGGCGCGGTTAAGGCGATTTGGAAATAGAGATTTCGATAGCTGGCGAACCAGCGATAATCGAAGAATCTCACTAGTCCGGCCAGCATCAGGCGTTGCGATACCAGTCAACCGCTGCTTAATCACACGAAGAATATTTGTAGAGTGAAAGGTTTGTCTTGTCAAAATCAAGAAGATGCCATTAAGCGAAGCTCAGTCTAATGCTAGAAGACAGTGGGTTTTTGAGCTCGTCTGGTAAATCCATTGATTACGTTAGACAGTTTAAGAGGGTTTTTACCTCGAGTACTTAGGTTATCTAGCACTCGTGGCGGCACTTATCATACTGGCTGCTGATGACAAAAAGTTGTATGGAGCAGGCTTGTTGTTTCAGCTTCATTTTTTGTCCTCTGTTATTTGGGGAGAGGACACGTAATGAGGGTCTACTATTCAGTCTTGGTAAAGTTGGCTGTTCAGGTCGCGATTGCGGTCAGAGCTACAACGAGAGACGGGCGCACCTTTGTTAGCACTGCACTGGCGAGCTTTGTTTTTGTGGCTATACTTGCTCATTTGATTGTTTGGCAAGATAAATAGACAAGTGATCTTGAGTCAGCGATTGAGATTCGAGTTGAAACCAGACAGCTTATGGCAAAAGCATTGTCAGATATTATTGTTGCTAGGTGGGTGGGCTTATCCCAATAAAATGTTGTTTAGTCCGTCCTAGAGCTCTGGTTTTGAACAATCTGATATTTCTGAGATTGGCGCCTCGACGCTGTCGCCGTTTTCTAACGAAGTGAAGCGAATTGGAAAATCGCGAGGAATCTTGGATACATTAATGTGTGGTGTTCCAATATACTTGTTCTCCTCGAATAGAGATATGATCTTGCTGAACAATTATTGTTTGCAAAGGTTTAGCGATCAAACCAAGATAGAAAATCTAGGAAACTTGATGAAAAATTCAAATCTTTACTGGGTCAGATGGGTCCCAAGGGAAGAAGGTTCTACAGTCGATGCTTGATAAAAATATCCCTTTTAACAAACCGTTTTTAACCGGTTTGGAGTCACAATACATTCAAGAATCAGGCCTTAATCGGCAACTTGCTGGAGACGGTAAATTCACCAAGCTGTGTCACAGCCAGTTAGAATCAATAGCCAACGTTAGTAAGGCACTTTTAACCCACTCTTGTACCGCTGCACTAGAGATGAGTGCTCTTCTGTTGGATGTGCAAAAAGGCGACGAAGTTATTATGCCTTCGTACACATTTGTCTCAACAGCGAATGCTTTTGTGTTGAGGGGTGCAAAACCTGTTTTTATTGATGTTCGAGAGGATACGCTCAATTTAGATGAGAACCTTATTGAAGCAGCTATAACAAAAAAGACGAAAGCGATTGTGCCAGTCCACTATGCTGGCGTGGGTTGTGAAATGGACTACATATGCACGTTAGCCTCTGAGCATGGGGTAGGTATCGTGGAAGATGCAGCTCAAGCGATACTTGCTACCTATAAAGGTCGGCCCCTGGGTGGGATCGGAGATATCGGTGCTTTCAGCTTTCATGAAACTAAAAATGTTATATCCGGAGAGGGTGGCGCCTTACTCTTAGGCAATAAAAAGTACTCTGAACGTGCTGAAATTATTCGCGAGAAGGGAACAGATCGAAGTCGTTTTTTCCGGGGTCAAGTAGATAAGTATACTTGGCAAGATCAAGGCTCTTCTTTTCTTCCGGGCGAATTGATTGCTGCATTTTTGTGGGCACAGCTGGAGCAGGCAGAGCAAATAACAGCCGAGAGATTGAAAATTTGGAACACATATCACCAATTACTGGATCGACTGGCGCAGAAAGAGTGGTTAAGAAGGCCTATTATTCCGAAGGAGTGCACTCACAATGCTCACATGTATTACATTCTTCTGCCTGAAAGTATCAGTCGAGATCGGTTTATTAGTGACTTAAATGAGAATGGTATTAACGCAGTTTTTCATTACATTCCTTTGCATAATTCACCTGCTGGATTGAAGTTCGGTCGATCAGTAGAGTGTCTGCCCGTTACAGAATCAATCTCTGGTCGGTTGGTACGGCTGCCGATGTGGGTGGGTATTACTAATGAGCAGCAACAATACGTATGCGAGCAGGTTGAGATGGCACTAAGCAGACAAATGTAATTCGTAATTTGAGTTGCCTGTAATGTCACCCTGATCTGTTTTTGAGTGAACAAATTTCGTATACTAATCCATTAAATTTTTTCTAGGTTTTTATCTGATGAGCGACCAATTCGCAAAGGAAACTATTCCCGCTAATTTAGAACAAGAAATGCGGCAGTCGTATCTCGATTATGCGATGAGCGTAATCGTTGGTAGGGCACTGCCAGATGTGCGGGACGGACTGAAGCCAGTCCACAGACGTGTTCTGTTTGCGATGTCACAGCTAAACAACGACTACAACAAACCATATAAAAAGTCAGCTCGCGTCGTTGGTGATGTTATCGGTAAATACCATCCGCATGGAGATACGGCCGTTTACGATACTATCGTCAGAATGGCACAGGATTTCTCCATGCGCTATCCACTTGTCGATGGCCAGGGCAATTTTGGCTCTATCGATGGTGATTCTCCGGCAGCGATGCGATACACCGAGATACGGCTGGAAAAAATCGCTCACGAAATATTGGCTGACCTAGATAAGGAAACCGTTGACTTCACACCTAATTATGATGAGAGTGAGCTTCAGCCAACGGTGATGCCAACTAAGATTCCGGCACTTCTTGTGAATGGTTCATCTGGAATTGCAGTCGGCATGGCAACAAATATACCGCCACACAACCTGACTGAGGTCATCAATGGATGCATCGCCCTGATTGATGATGAGTCGATTAGCATTGACGCTTTGATGGAGCACATTCCTGGTCCAGACTTTCCAACAGCTGGATTTATTAATGGTGCGAAAGGGATTAAGGATGCATATCAAACGGGTCGCGGCAAAATTTACATGCGGGCACGCACTGAAATAGAGACTAATGACTCGACAGGTCGCCAAGCGATAATCGTGACAGAGTTGCCTTACATGGTTAATAAGGCCAGGTTGCTTGAAAAAATTGCTGAACTTGTAAAGAGCAAAAAAATCGAAGGCATCACCGAATTACGAGATGAATCGGATAAGTCTGGAATGCGCATGTTTATTGGTGTGCGAAGAGGCGAGGTGGCCGAGGTAGTACTGAATAAGTTGTTCCAGCAAACGCAGTTGCAAACAGTTTTCGGTATTAACACCGTAGCATTGATCGACAATCAACCTCGACTCTTCAATCTAAAGGAACTGCTTGAAGAGTTTATTAAGCACCGCCGGGAAGTGGTAACGCGAAGAACTATCTTCAATCTACGAAAAGCACGTGCAAGAGCCCATATTTTAGAAGGTCTGGCCATTGCCTTGAGTAACATCGATCAGATGATTGAGTTAATAAAGGATTCTGCGAGCCCCTCAGAAGCGAAAGAAAAACTCCTAGATCAAACTTGGGAACCTGGCGTTGTGTCAGAGATGATTGCCAGAGCTGGGGATGTGTCCTGCAAGCCAATAGGTTTGGCGCCTGAGATTGGACTCCATAACAGTGCTTATCAATTGTCTGAGAAACAAGCTCAAGCGATTCTTGATCTAAAGCTGCATCGTTTGACGGGTTTAGAGCAAGATAAGATTCGAGACGAATATGGTGAGGTGCTTGAAAGAATAGCAGAATACATAAATATTCTAGAGAACGTAGACAGGCTGATGGAGGTTATTCGGGAAGAACTAATCGCAATTCGCGATGAATACGGAGACCAAAGACGTACACAAATTATCGAGCAAAAGCTTGATCTTACTCTCGAAGATATGATCGCTGAGGAAGATCTCGTTGTGACTCTTTCTCATGAAGGTTATGCGAAATCTCAACCATTGAGCGACTATCGTGCTCAGCGCAGAGGCGGCAAAGGTAAGAGTGCGACAAAGACCAAAGATGAAGACTTCGTGGAGCGAATGTTCGTTGCCAATACGCATGACACGATTCTTTGTTTTTCTGATAATGGCAAAGTCTATTGGTTAAAAGTGTACGAATTGCCTCAAGCAGGAAGGAATGCCCGTGGTAAGCCAATCGTTAATCTTCTTCCTCTAGAAAGTGGCGAACACATTACCGCCATTTTGCCGGTTAAAGAATTTGCCGATGGCCAGTTTGTGTTTATGGCTACGAGCGACGGTACCGTTAAAAAAACATCTCTGATGGATTTTTCCAGACCGCGAGCAAATGGAATTATTGCGCTAGACTTGGTTGAGGGTAACTCGCTCGTGGGAGTGGGACTTACTGATGGAGATCAAGAGGTCATGCTGTTTAGTTCTTCAGGGAAGGCCATAAGATTCTCGGAATCTGATGTCAGACAAATGGGACGAACCGCGCGCGGTGTTCGTGGTATTAAGCTAAGCGCTGACCACAAAGTGAATGCCATGATAATTTGTAACAACGACGATTTGGATTCTGCGGTGTTTACTTTGACTGAAAATGGATTTGGAAAACGAACTGCGCTGTCTGAGTACAATCTGCAAGGTCGTGGTGGCCAGGGTGTGATATCAATTCAGACCACAGAGAGAAATGGTGACGCCGTCGGCGCGATTTTGGTCGAAGAGGATGATGAGGCAATGTTGATAACCAATGGCGGCACTTTAGTTAGAACCCGGGTTGCAGAGGTGTCGGTGATAGGTCGGAATACGCAGGGTGTCAAAGTCATTGGTGTTTCCAAGGGCGAGTCTCTAATTAGTGTAGAGAAAGTTGCGGAATCCGATGAAGATGAATAGGGTTTAAGTCTATGCGAAAAAAATTAAGTTAAAACCCTTGTCTGTGGGTAGACTAAACAAGTTCGCGCAGTATACTGAAGTTTCAGTCGTTGTTTAGGTGCCACCAAAATGCATAAGAGAGAAGGAGTCAGTTCATTTTGGGTGGTGCAGATGGCTTGTGTTATTGCTGCCCTTTTGTTGGCGACAACTTTTCCAGCTCATGGAGACTCATCGAGCTTGCCCGAAGGGCTAATTGTCGATGTCATCCCGATAAATCAAACTTATGAGCCTGATGAACAGGTTCTGGTTAAGGTCGTTTATAAAAACGTATCTCTCGCTCCGATTAGGGTTTTGCTATGGCATACAGTTCTCGAGGGGAGAGTTGACGTTGATTTTGTTGAATTAATGTCTCCATTCGGGCGACTCCATTACATGGGGAGACACTACAAAAGGTCCGCCCCAACTTCCAGGGACTATAAAACGTTTCATCCAGGTGAAGCTGTGGATGTGGTTGTAGATTTGCGATCTGGTTACCAGATTGATTATGCCGGAGAGTATTCTTTTTCTGTAAGTGAGAGTTATTCGAGAGGCGTCTCTAATTTAGAGGATCAAACTAGGAGATTTAGTCTATCAGATAATCGAACAATTAAGTTTAAGCGTACTCCTGTAGTTCAAAACTGTAACGCATCCCGCCGAGCAGAATTAGATTTGTCATTAGTTGCAGCGGAAAAAATTGCTCGTATTGCTAGAGATGATCTCAGAAGAACTCCGATAGCACTGCGGCCTCAGGCTAGAAGGTATACTGAATGGTTTGGCGAATATAAAGAGGCCCGTTGGAATACAGTACAAGAGAACTTTAATAGAATTTTTTCGGCGGTATCTAGCCAGGTTATCACTTTTATTTGTGATGATTCTTCAACCGCTTTTGCATATGTGTATCCAAATAGACCTTACGACATCTTTCTAGGGCAGGCTTTCTGGAGTGCGCCTAGAAATGGTGTTGATTCCAAATCTGGGACTATCATTCACGAACTTAGCCATTTTGAAGTTCTTGGAGGGACTGACGATGTGGTTTACGGTCAGTCCGGTTCGTGATCACTGGCAATGACTAACCCTAACAATGCCATCAGAAATGCAGACAGTCATGAATACTTCGCCGAGAATACTCCAGCACTGTTTATGCCATTCTACGATATTCAAGTATCAGGTATTGAATTGTCCGAGCAAGAACTCAGAGTGAATTCTGACTTCTCAATATCTTTTGTATTGAATAATACAGGTAATGTGGCGTCCCTTGGCGGCAAGGCTAGCATCATGTTATCTGAAGATTCAGATATTTCAAGAACAGATACCGTCTACCAGGAGGTATCTCCCGTCTATGCGCCGGCTTCAACCATGACTAATTTTACAGTTGTCGTTAAGACGCCCAGTAGATCAGGCGTTTATTATTTTGGAGTATGTGCTGATTCATTCAATGGCGAAGTCGATACTTCTAATAATTGTTCAAGCCCTGTTGGCGTGAAGGTGGTTTCAGACTCTTTCCTACCTTCGGTATTAAGGATTTTGCTGGACGACTAATATTCTTTTCATAAATACGTAAAAGAGATACAAAATCATAGGGTTTTATAAATGCCTTGTGTAGAATACTCGACCCAGTTAATTTAAAGGCGGCATAAATTTTATTGCTGCTCCTCAATTATTCGAATGAAGCCTGAGCAACGTGTCTCGTGGTGTACGAAATTTTTACGAATACCGCATGCAGGCTGGCCAGTGTCTGATCGACTACCGAATTCTAAACTTTCCGAGGACTTATCATGAGTCGTGTATTTAACTTTAGTGCGGGTCCAGCTGCACTGCCCGAAGCTGTGCTCAAAGAAGTGCAGGGTGAATTGCTGGAGTGGAATGGAGCTGGTGCTTCAGTGATGGAAGTTTCTCATCGGGGCAAGCCTTTTATGGAAACGGCCGCTCAGGCTGAACAAGATCTTCGAGATCTTTTGTCTATTCCCGAAAACTACAAAGTACTCTTCCTACAAGGAGGAGCAACAAGCCAATTCTCAGCCATCCCATTGAACCTAGGTTTTTTGGGAAAGTCCGCGGACTATGCTCATACTGGACATTGGAGTAAGAAGGCAATTGCCGATGCAAAGCGCTTTATCGACGTCAATGTCGTTTGTGATACTTCTGATGAGGGTTATAAACACGTTCCCAGCGCCGATGAATGGACACTTTCTGATGAAGCGGCTTATGTTCATATCACACCCAACGAAACCATTGCTGGTGTTGAATTTGATTGGTTACCTGAGACTGATAAACCGATTTGCGCGGACCTTTCTTCAACGATTCTCTCGAGACCCTTGGAGGTTGCCAAGTATGGAGTTATCTATGCGGGTGCGCAGAAAAACATTGGCCCTGCCGGCGTGACTATTGTTATTGTGCGTGAGGATCTTTTGGGGCATTTTCCAGATACAGCACCAAGGTTGATGGATTACTCAGTTATGGCTGATAGCGACAGCATGAATAACACGCCTCCAACGTTCAGTTGGTATTTGGCGGGTAAGGTTTTCGCGTGGTTAAAGCGCAACGGTGGTGTCGAAGAGATGGCTAAAGTTAACAAAGCCAAGGCCGATAAACTATATGGTTATATTGACGACTCTGACGGTTTCTACACCAATCCGGTTGCGGTTGAAAATCGTTCTTGGATGAATGTGCCGTTCATATTGGCTGATAGCTCCCTTGATGCTCAGTTCCTAGAAAAATCACATGCAGCTGGTTTGCATGCTCTTAAAGGACATCGTTCCGTTGGCGGCATGCGCGCAAGCATATATAACGCCTTAGGGATGGATGCGATTGATGCCCTCATCGGCTTTATGGATGAGTTTAAGGCTGCGAATTAAAATTAGTCAGGAAATATAGAAATGTACAAAATTCAAACTCTTAACAACATTTCCCCAGTAGGATTGGAAAAACTTCCTGCTAGCCACTACTCAATTGCTGACGAGGTAGAAAACCCAGATGCGATCATATTGCGTTCTTTCAAAATGCACGATATGGCTATCCCTCAGAGCCTCAAAGCGGTGGGACGTGCCGGAGCAGGAGTAAACAATATTCCTTTGGATAGAATGAGCGAGGCAGGTATTCCGGTATTTAATGCGCCGGGCGCGAATGCCAATGCAGTAAAAGAGCTGGTTGTGGCGTCAATTTTTATTGCTGCTAGAAACATTACCGAAGCAGTCAAATACACTGAGGCGCTAGAAGGAGAGGACGCTGAATTATCAAAAATGGTCGAAGCAGGCAAGAAGAAATACGCCGGCTTCGAGGTTCCTGGACGCACCATAGGTGTGGTCGGCTTAGGCGCCATTGGTCGAATGGTGGCCAATACCTGTATCGATTTGGGCATGAATGTGGTCGGATTTGACCCAGGATTGACGGTTGATGGAGCTTGGCAGTTATCTTCGAAAATATCTCGAGCCAACAGTGTTGATGAGATGTTAGGCAAAGTGGATTTCTTGACCGTACACGTTCCTCTTATTGATGCGACCAAAGACATGATTAACTCTGAAAATGTGAGTAAATTGAAGAAAACGGCAGTCATCATTAATTTGGCCAGAGGCGGAATCATCAATGATGAGGCAGTTTGCAATGCTTTAGACGCAGGTGAACTTGGTGCTTATGTTACTGATTTTCCTAATAATCGCACAAAGAAAACTTCTAAGGTGATAGGTCTACCGCACCTTGGTGCCTCTACCGGAGAAGCGGAAGACAACTGTGCGGTGATGGTGGCTGAACAGGTCAAAGACTATTTAGAGAATGGCAACATTAGGAACTCGGTGAATTTTCCAAATGTATCTATGCCTCGCGAGACTCCGTTCCGTTTGATAGTCTGTAACGCAAACGTACCGAATATGGTCGGCCAGATTTCCACTATCATGGCTGAAGCAGGACTGAATATCCACGATATGATTAATCAGTCCCGAGGCGACATTGCGTATACCATCGTCGATTCGGATTCAAAAATACCCGAAGAGGTGGTGAACACAATCAAGCAGCTTGATGGCATTATGATTGCCCGTGCGATCCAAGATTAACGATGACAGATAAGATTCAACAAGACTCCGCGGAACTTATTGAATTAAGAAAGCAAATAGATGAGTGCGACCAGCACATTCAACGCTTAGTACAAAAGCGGGTGTTGGTCGCGCGCGACATCGCTAAGGCAAAAACCGCTGTTGACGCCGATGCTTCGTTCTATCGCCCAGAACGAGAAGCTCAGGTGCTGAGACGCGTCAGAGAGCGAAATGCGAGATTGCGAGAAGAGCTCGATGGTTTAGTAAGTGATGACGATATGGTACGTCTCATGCGCGAAATTATGTCGATTTCCTTGGCTGCCGAGATGCCTCTGACCGTCGCTTATCTTGGGCCTGAGGGTACCTATACACAAGCGGCTGTTTTAAAGCATTTTGGTAATGCTGTGAAATGCGTCGATGTGAAGACCATCGGCGATGTATTTCGAATCGTTGAACAACGCAAGGCCCAGTTTGGTGTGGTGCCGGTAGAGAATTCAACTGAAGGCGTGATTACGCATACTTTGGACTGCTTTTCTTCAAGTGAATTAAAAGTTTGTGGTGAGGTGCAGCTTCCGATCAATCATCAGCTTTTAAGTCATGCCGATGGACTCACAGCAGTAAAAAAGGTTTACGCTCATCCGCAAGCCCTCGCTCAGTGTCGCAAGTGGATTAGGCGATACATGCCAAACGCCGAAGTTGTGAGTGCCAGCAGTAATGCTGAAGCAGCCATCATAGCGTCCAAAGAGAAATCCGCCGCTGCGATAGCGAGTGACATCGCGGCGCGTTTATACGATATCCCGATTCTGGCTTCTGGAATTGAAGATGAGAGAAACAATACCACTCGTTTTTTAATCATCGGCAACGACAGTTACGCAGAGAGCGGTGAGGACAAAACTACCATCATGGTGTCGGCCCCCAATAAAGTAGGTAGCCTCTTCGAGCTATTAAAGCCCCTTTATGACGCTGGTGTCGACATGAGTCGAATCGAATCAAGACCTTCGAGGCAGACAAATTGGGAGTACGTTTTTTTCATAGATCTCATAGGGCATGTAAACGACGTAAAGGTCTCTACAGCCTTGGATGAACTCAAGGAGAAGTCTGCCTATTTCAAATTGATTGGCTCTTATCCTGTTGGGGTCCTTTAAGTCATGTTCGGAAAGGTTTGTATAGTAGGGACTGGCCTCCTTGGCGGTTCCTTGGCAAAAGACTTGAAGGCGCAGGAGCTCGCATCACGTGTCGTTGGTGTCTGTCGATCTGAGGAAACTGCTCGGCAGGCGATTGAATTAGGTATCGTGGATGAAGTGGCTGCGTTGAAAGACTCAGTTGAGGGCGCAGATTTGGTTGTATTAGCCACGCCGATGCAGGCCATGCCTAACATTCTTGCTGAGATCGCCCCAGTGTTATCCTCGGAGACAATTTTGACCGATGTAGGCAGTGTGAAGACGGATCTTTATGCGCAAATAAAAGCACACACTCCGCAAGTTCTGAAACAATTTGTATTAGCGCATCCGATTGCTGGGGGAGAGAATTCGGGCGTTTCTTCGGCTAAGCAGAATTTGTTTGAGAATAAACATGTGATCATCACTGACACAGCGGAGGTCTCCAGCTTACTCAGTGGCAAGGTGGCTTTAATGTGGCAAGCTCTGGGTGCAAGAGTCTTGCATATGAGCTTGCAAGAGCATGATTCGATATTTGCCAAAACCAGCCATTTACCGCACGTAATTGCGTTTAGTTTGGTTAATTTTCTGAGTCATCAGGATGATAAAGAAAGACTGTTTGACTTGGCAGCAGCTGGATTTTATGACTTCACTCGAATTGCCTCGAGTGACGCCATTATGTGGCGAGATATTTGCGTAACAAATCGCGATGAGGTACTTTCGGCACTTGATGGCTTTCGCGAACAAATAGAGTTGATTCGCGATCATGTATCAACGCAAGATCAAGATGCTATTCTTGACTACTTTGGAGAAGCTAAAGCAGCCCGTGACAAAGGCTTGTTAATGAAGGCTGAAGCTCTCGCTAAAAACAGTTCCACTACCTAATTATTAAGCATTAATCAGTAACATGAGTTTAAGTCTAAGTACTCAAAAGGCCAAAAAGGGTCTAAAAGGAACGCTTCGGGTGCCGGGAGATAAATCAATGTCTCACCGAGCGGTGATGTTTTCATCATTGGCTGACGGCACCAGTCACATCAGGGGTCTCCTCGAGGGTGAAGATGTGTTGGCCACTTTGGCAGCATTCAGAGCCATGGGCGTTCAAGCCTCGGGGCCAGATAACGGAAAATTGACCGTTGAAGGCGTGGGAATGCGCGGTCTAACCATGCCGGAACAAGATCTCGATATGGGTAATTCTGGTACGGCCATGCGCTTGATGTGCGGTATCTTGGCTGCACAGAGTTTTGCCTCAAAGTTGGTCGGTGATGAATCCCTTTCAAAAAGACCAATGCGACGAGTTACCGTCCCATTGACTTCCATGGGAGCCAGATGCGCTACTGATGAAGATGGCTGTCCGCCAATTCACATTCGAGGCGTGGAGAAGTTGGAGCCCATAAACTATAAGCTGCCAATGGCGAGTGCCCAAGTTAAGTCAGCCGTGCTTTTGGCTGGTTTGTATGCTGATGGCGAGACCTCTGTCACAGAACCAGCACCAACCCGCGATCATACCGAACGAATGCTAAGAGCTTACGGCTACGCGTGTGAATCTGAAAAACTCAATGAGATGGCCACCACAATCAAAGTGACCGGCGGCGGTAGTTTAAAAGCTACGGATATAGATATTCCCTCGGATATCTCTTCGGCTGCCTTTTTTATGGTAGCCGCGTCCATTGTTCCAGGTTCAAAACTCACGCTTAAGCATGTTTGCATCAACCCAACACGCACGGGAGTGATCGATATTCTCAAAGCCATGGGTGCGGATATACAGCTGCTGAATCCCAAGGCTATCGGTGGAGAACCAGTCGCCGATATTCAAGTTAAATACGTGGGACTGAAGGGGTGTGAAATAGACCCAAAGCTGGTTCCGTTAGCCATTGATGAGTTTCCCGTGATTTGTATCGCGGCGGCTTGTGCTGAAGGGCAGACCACTGTTTCTGGAGCCGAGGAACTGCGCGCTAAGGAATCAGATCGTATCGCTGTCATGGTAGAAGGATTGAGAAATATTGGTGTGGAAGTTGAAGAGCGCCGTGACGGCATGGTTGTCAGTGGTGGTAGTATTTGTGGTGGTTCTGTTAGGAGTTATCACGACCATCGAATAGCCATGTCTTTTGCTATTGCTGGCGCTGTATCTTCTGGCGAAATCACCATCGAGGGCGCGGAAACGGTTGCAACGTCATTTCCAAACTTTGTAGAGCTGGCAACTAAAGCAGGCATGAACATCGACTCAATATCATGATGGAAAATGTTATTCCGGTCTTAGCTTTGGATGGACCCAGTGGTTCCGGGAAGGGAACAATTGGGCAAAAAATTGCACTGGAGTTCGGTTGGCATTATTTAGATAGTGGCGCTATCTACAGAGGCTTGGCTTGGCTCGCCAACAAAGAAGGGGTTGCCAGTTCTGATGTATCGGGGCTGGAAGTATTGGCGAATGAAATGACGCTAGTTTGTCATATCAAAGAAGATGATGTGGCGGCTATTGAGATTAACGGCCACATTATCACTGATGAGTTGCGAACCGACGAGGCTGGCCAGCTAGCCAGCGAAATAGCGCCGATTCCGGAAGTTAGAGCCGCTTTACTGCAGATGCAAAGACGGTGCCGTCGTGCACCAGGTTTAGTTGCTGATGGCCGTGATATGGGCACAACGGTCTTTCCCGATGCGCCCTACAAGGTCTATTTGACAGCTAGTGCAGAAATAAGGGCAAAAAGACGTTTTGATCAATTGAAATCCAAGGGCATGGATGTTAACCTCGCGCGCCTGTTAGAGTCGATCCAGGCGCGTGATGTCCGTGATTCTAATCGAGCAGAGTCACCGCTTACGCCGGCTGATGATGCTTTGGTGCTAGATACTTCCGATCTCAATATCGAGGAAGTCGTTTCGCGAATACTGGATCATGTAAATTAACGCTTGCCTCAGACGGACTGAGAGTAAGATCAAAACAGTGCGGTTCAACTCAGATTGAGTCACACTTAAAAGGTAAGAGTTATGAGCGAATCTTTCGCTGAAATGTTTGAAGAGAGCCTTAAAAACACCGTCATGACCGTCGGTGAGGTTATCAAAGCTGAAGTTGTAACAGTTGAAGGTGACTACGTCACTGTGACTGCTGGCCTAAAATCTGAGGCTGAAATTCCACTATCGCAATTTGCAAAAATCGAAGGCGAGTACGACGTCCACGTTGGCGATTTAGTCGAAGTTGCGATCGAAAGCGTTGAAGACGGCTATGGCCGCACTAAGCTTTCACACGATAAAGCCCGTCGCGTTCGTGTTTGGGCAGAGCTTGAAAAAGCACACGAGAACGAAGACATCGTTGTTGGTCAAATCACTGGTAAAGTTAAAGGTGGTTTCACTGTCTCTCTTCAGAATGTTAGAGCTTTCCTACCAGGTTCTCTTGTAGACGTTCGCCCAGTAAAAGATTCTGCGTATCTTGAAAATCGTGACCTTGAGTTGAAGGTTATCAAGATCGATAAAGCGCGTAACAACGTTGTTGTATCGCGTCGTGCGGTTGTTGAAAATGAACTTGGCGCTGAGCGTGAAGAGCTTCTCAAAACCATCGAAGAAGGCCAAATCGTTAAAGGTATCGTTAAAAACCTTACGGATTACGGTGCCTTCATCAATTTGGGTGGTATTGACGGCCTACTACACATCACTGACATGGCTTGGAAGCGCGTTAAGCATCCTTCTGAGATCTTGGAAGTTGGTCAAGATATCGAAGCTAAAGTACTTAAGTTTGACAAGGAGAAAGCACGTGTTTCTCTGGGTATCAAACAAATGGGTGATGATCCATGGAAAGACTTGGCACGCCGCTTCATGGTTGATACTCGTCACTACGGAAAAGTTACTAACATCACTGATTACGGTGCGTTTGTTGAGCTTGAAGACGGTGTTGAAGGTCTGGTTCACGTTTCTGAAATGGACTGGACAAACAAAAACATCCACCCAAGCAAAGTTTGCCAAGTTAACGACGAAGTCGAAGTTGTGGTGTTGGAAATCGACCCAGAGCGTCGCCGTATTTCACTCGGCATGAAGCAGTGCCGTGAAAATCCATGGGATGCATTCGCTGCGACTCACAAGAAAGGCGATAAAGTTACAGGTCGTATTAAATCAATTACTGATTTCGGTGTGTTCATCGGTTTGGATGGAAACATCGACGGATTAATCCACCTGAGCGATCTTTCTTGGAACGAAGACGGCGAAGAAGTAATCCGCAACTACTCTAAAGGCGATGAGCTAGAGGCTGTAGTATTAGCGGTTGACTCAGAGCGTGAGAGAATTTCACTAGGCGTAAAACAAGTCGCTGGTGACCCATTCTCTGATTTCGTGGCAGCAAACAACAAAGGTGCTGTAGTTACCGGTACTGTTACCGAAGCTGATGCTCGCGGTGTAACCATTGAATTAGCTGATGGTGTTGAAGGTTATTTGCGTGCTGGAGAGATTTCTCGCGACCACGTAGCCGATGCATCGGCAATGTTCAGTGCTGGTGATCAAGTAGAGTCAAAAGTAACTTCAATTGATCGCAAAACACGCCGCATCTCTTTGTCAATCAAGGCTCTGGAAGCTCAGCACGAAAGTGAAGCAATCCAAGAGTACGCCAGAAATAATGAAGATTCTGGCAGCAGCCTATTGGCAGAGAAGCTTAAAGAGCAGCTTAACAAGTAGTTCGATAAAGCTAAAAGTCTCTAAGACCGCCGTACCCACAGGGTGCGGCGGTTTTTTTGTGGGTGCCGGTTTGATATCTGACTATCCCTTCATAATCTAAATGTGTACTCAAGTAATATCAGTAACTTAGAGTCTTTTTTGCATGCTTTTATATTGAAGTGGTGTCTATCCGTCACTATACTGTTTTGAGGCCGTAGGAGATTGCGGCGACTTGGGTAGGGCATACAGCTAGGGGAAATACAAGAACGTCAGTGTGCCAGTTTTGTATAGCAAAAAACAATTAGGGTATATATGAGCAAAACATCAACTATTACACGCTCTGAGCTTATTGAAGCGCTAGTGGAGAAGCAACCACATCTAGACCGCCGAGATGTTGAGCTTGCGGTGAAAACGGTACTAGATCGAATGGGTGAAGCGTTTGAAGAAGGCGAGCGAATCGAGATTCGTGGTTTCGGAAGTTTCTCCTTGCATTATCGCCCAGCTAGAACAGGGCGTAACCCTAGAACCGGAGAGTCCGTAGAAGTCGAGGATAAGTTTTCGCCTCATTTTAAGCCTGGTAAGGAGCTGAAGGAGCGTGTTGACTCGATAAATTCGTAGTTGCTAATACTATCTTCATTTACAATTCATTGATTCATAAGAGTCAGTACCAAATCAAAACGCATGATCAAGAGATTTTTTAAAACGTTTTTAGCGATATTAGTCATAATCCTATTCGTTATGATTTCCCTATCCATAGGGCATAAAAACTCCGAGTTAATCACTCTTTCTTACTATTTTGATACTCAGGTTACACTCTCTGTTGCCGGGCTTTTAATTGCTCCATTTGTACTTGGATTACTCGTTGGACTATTGCTAATGTTTCTCTCTCTTGTTAACCAAAAATTGAAAACTGGGTCCGCAAACAGAAAGATTGTTAAGTTAGAGAAACAAATTGAAGCATTACAGTTGGCACACGAAGACGGATAAATGAACGTACTATAAGGTAGTTGTGAATATCCTTACTGAATGGAATTGGACTTGGCCAGCGGTGATGCTGGCCTTTTGTTTAGGCGCAATGGGAATGCGCTGGCTATATAAAAGACTTGGTTTTTCAAGGACCAACAAAGTTAACGCAGATTACTTTAAGGGATTGAACTTTCTTCTCAATGAAGAAACAGATAAGGCAATCGAATCTTTTATTAAAGCTCTGGAAGTGGACGACGAAACTGTAGAATTGCATCTCGCACTGGGGGGGCTATTCAGAAAAAAAGGTCAGCTTGATCGAGCGACCAGAATTCATCAAAATTTGATTGCCAGACCAAATCTTACAGAGCGTCAGCGTTATGAAGCAATCCATGAACTTGCACAGGACTACTACAAGGTAGGCTGGCTTGACCGAGCTGAGGGGTTGTTTGATGAGCTTAAAGCGTCTGAAACCTATCATAGTGCGGCAATCAATGGCCTTTGTAGTATTTATCAGCAAGAGAAGGAATGGCTCTCAGCGATTAATATTCTTCAAGAGCATAAAAAGTCCGAACGGAGTCAGAATTCTAAGAAAATTGCGCATTTTTACTGTGAGCTAGCTGAGACCGCATTGGAAAACTTGGATTTCTCGTCGGCGAAGGAGTTTCTTAACAATGCCCAATCGTACGTTAAAAATAATCCGAGAATTAAGCTTCTTAAGGGAGAAGTGGCATATCAGGAAGGAGACGCTAGTTCCGCGATCAGGCACTGGCTTGAACTGCAAGAGTCTGATGCCAGTATTGCTCAATTGGTGGCTGGTAAGATGATAAAGTCCTATCAAGGTCTGGAGGACATGCAGAGTTTGGAACGATACTTGGAGAGTATGAAATCCGTTCCAAAGCATGGTAAAGACTTTCGGGTTTGGTACAACGCCTTGGTTGAACTGTGGGGAACTGACAGGGCCGAACTTCATATCCTTCAGAAAGTCGAAGCAGAGGGCTTAAGCGGTCCGGTAGCGAACCACCTGCATCATGCCGTGGAAAATGAATTGGTCACCGAGCCTGGAATGGGTTTGCTTTTGAAAGAGCTTCTCAATAGAGCAAAACAGAAAAAGATTGAGTATACTTGTACGGCATGCGGGTTCGACACCAAAGCTATGTATTGGCATTGTCAAAATTGCGGCGAGTGGGAAAGCTTCAGATAGTGTTAACTTTGGTAGAAGAAATGAGGTAGGGTTGATTTTGATGCTAATTCAGGTGTACAACTAAACAAAAAAGAACTCGAAAAACGTGACCTCAGAAACTAAGAAAATTGTATTCAAGGGAATTGAGAAAAAGGAGCAAATTCTATTTAAATCTTTTTTGAATTTGGCGAAGAACGATTTAGTGTTCGATGTTGAAGTCATCCAAGATGCGGACGCTAGTATTGCGGACGCAGATATTGTGATTGCCGATATTGCTTTTGACCTCTCCCAAGATGCTGCATCAATGGCGGGCATACCCGTGCTAAAAATCGGCGACGATGAGGCACAAGATCAGACTGACTACATTCGCCGCCCTGTGCAGTGGAGCGACTTCAAAGATGGGTTGGCAAGTTTAAAGTTTGATGGGGCTTCCGCGGCATTGGAAGAAGACAGAGTTTTGCCGACGAAAATCGCACTCGAAATTGGTGATGAAGATTCGGAAGACTACGATGAGGATGAAGAGGTCTCGCGTAGTTTTTCTGATGCCTCAGACTATAATTTTTCCTTAGATAAAATGAGTATTGATTATCACAGTTTTACCAACAGTGATTATCAAAAAGTCGTTGATGATGTTAAGGGCTATAATGAGGAAGAGCCCGAGATGCCAAAGGCAGTGATGCTCGTCACTGACGATGAAAGCGCGCACACCAACAGTGTGTTGGTCATTGAGACCAATTCTTTGGATGCTTGGGACATGAATGATTCTGAGTTTGATGATGTTCGTACCCAAACCGTAGAGAGTGCTTCTCAGCTGGAGTTACCAGAACTCGCTGCTAAAGAGAGGAAAGAGGTTCAAAGCAAAATTGAGGCAGGTGAATCGGTTTCCGCAGGAGATGAATTATGGATGAGGGAGCAAGAAGTTATCGCCGGAGCGCAAACTCTGTTTGTGGTTAAACCAAAAGAGAGAAAGGTCTATTCATCAAGAGAACCCGGAAAATGGATACAGGCGCTGCGAACCAAAGAACTGACGTCTGTAGATATTAAATCAGATTGGAACCCTACGGAGGAAATGAAGGTATATCCGCTGGAGAGACTGATCTGGGTGAATGCGTTAGTTGGCCGGATCGAAAAATTGGATGGAGATGCCATTGATAGCCAAGAGTTTATGTTGAGTGCTTGGCCTCACTTCGAATTGCTTGAGCTGGATAATTCGTTGTTAAAGATCACAACTATGCTCTTTGTTGGCGCTGAGAGTGCTTACAGTTTAATGCAAAAGACAGGCGAAGGACGAGCGGTGGTCTATGGTATGTTAAACGCTTGTAATGAGTTGGGGTTGTTGGTTTCTCCTGATCAAATAGAGCAGAAAACCTATGAAGTTCCAGCGCAGGAAGAAGGAATGTTCGGTAAAATAAAGGACGTCTTCAGATAATACATATCTAAATGCCGTCTATTGACGGCGGCTGTCATTAAATGAGTAATTTAAATATTGCGATAACTGGCGTCTCAGGCCGAATGGGACGGACACTAATTCAAGCCATCGATTCACATCCGGCAGCCATCCTCTCAGCCGCGATTCAACGTGAGAAGGGTGGTCTATTAGGCGTCGATGCAGGAGAGCTTGCCGGTGTACCAAAAACGGGAGTGTTTGTGACAGCAGACTTGTCCATGGCGGAATTCGATGTCCTAGTTGATTTTACATTAGTGGAACCGTGCTTAAAGCATCTTGAAGTTGCAAAACAACAAGGCAAAGCGGCTGTTATTGGCACCACAGGGTTCAGTGAGGCGCAGAAGAGAGAAATACAAGCTGCTGCAAAATCAATACCTATTGTGTTAGCTCCGAATACCAGTATTGGTATCACCTTATGTTTGCATCTTCTTCAAGAAATGGCTCCTATTCTTGAGGATGACTTCGATATCGAGATAGTAGAAACGCACCATCGCCATAAAGTTGATTCCCCATCCGGTACCGCATTGAGGTTAGGAGAGGTGATAGCCGAATCACTGGGTAGAGATTTATCAGAATGTGCGGTGTATGGTCGTCACGGAGTAGATGAACCACGAGACCGATCAACAATCGGTTTCTCTACGATTCGGGGAGGCGATGTTGTTGGAGATCACACCGTATTGTTTGCTAGCGAGGGAGAACGACTGGAACTTACTCACAAAGCATCTTCCAGAATGACTTTTGCCAAAGGTGCGATCCGAGCAGCGCAATGGGTATCTCAACAACCACCGGGACTCTATGACATGAGGGATGTCTTGGGCCTATAAATTACATGCTTAGGCTCAGCAATGAAACCTGAATCGTGTGTTCGATAGGTTGGGTGATTTGGTGTGGCTGTAGATGTATTATTATTTACAAAAAATCGACTCTTTCTCGTTGAAACGTTGAGAAGGTTTCGCTTAGAATACGCCCCGATGAAAAGGCCACCCAAACAGCCGATGTAACGAATTTAGAGAAGGGAGAAGCCCCCAATTAGGGCTTCTCCCTTTTTTTAAGCAAATTTTGGTTTGGCGCTCTCATTTTTAGGTTAACCACTCACTGAATGGGCTATTACGTGAACACATCTGCAAAATACACTGCATTACTCGCGCTAGAAGATGGAACTTTGTTTTGGGGACAATCAATAGGGGCCTTAGGCGAATCGGTTGGAGAAGTTGTCTTCAATACTTCAATGACCGGTTATCAAGAAATTCTTACCGATCCTTCCTACTCTCGTCAGATGGTGACGCTGACCTATCCACACATCGGGAATACTGGTACCAATCAAGAAGACATCGAATCCAATCAAGTACACGCCGCTGGACTGATTATTAGAGATTTACCCAGGCTGGCGAATAACTGGCGAAATACTCAAAATCTCGACGAATATTTGGTGGCGAATAACACGGTAGCAATAGCCGACATAGACACGCGCAAGTTGACTCGAATACTAAGGGAAAAGGGAGCGCAAAACGGTTGTTTAGTTGCCGGTGAAAATTTGGATCCGGAGGCAGCTGTCGCAAAAGCTAAATCATTTCCCGGGTTAAAAGGCATGGATTTAGCGAAGAAAGTGACCACTGCTGAATCATATAAATGGGAACAATCTGTTTGGTCATTGCAAACTGGCTATGGTCATCAAAAGGGCGGCAGATTTAAAGTTGTGGCTTATGATTTTGGCGTGAAACACAATATATTGAGAATCTTGGTCGATCTGGGCTGTGAGGTTATTGTTGTTCCTGCTCAAACCCCAGCTAAGGACGTCCTTTCTGAGCAACCGGACGGGGTTTTTCTCTCAAATGGGCCGGGCGATCCTGAGCCTTGTGATTACGCTATCCAGGCAACAAAGGAGATTATTCTAGCCGGAGTGCCTGTATTTGGTATATGTCTAGGACATCAGATATTAGCCTTAGCCTCAGGTGCTCAAACCGAGAAAATGAAATTTGGTCATCATGGTGCCAACCACCCAGTTCAGGACCTTGATTCACGAAAAGTCATGATTACCAGCCAGAATCATGGTTTCGCCGTGAATGAAGAGAGTCTCCCAGACAACGTAAAGGTGACACATCGATCGTTATTCGACGGCACTATTCAAGGAATCACCAGGACAGACGCGCCGGCCTTTTCTTTCCAAGGGCATCCTGAGGCTAGTCCTGGGCCGCGAGATGTAGCCCCTCTCTTTGAAAGATTTATTGACCTAATGAAGCAAGCTTAACTGCGCACGACGAGGAATCTAGAAATGCCAAAACGTAATGACATTCAAACCGTTCTCATCATCGGTGCGGGCCCCATCATCATCGGGCAAGCCTGTGAATTTGATTATTCTGGGGTACAAGCGTGTAAAGCCTTGAAAGAGGAAGGATATAGAGTGGTATTGGTAAACTCCAATCCCGCCACAATCATGACTGACCCTGGTTTTGCCGACGCAACCTACATTGAACCAATTTCTTGGCAGGCGGTTGAGAAAATTATTGAAGCCGAAAAGCCAGATGTGCTTTTGCCAACCATGGGCGGACAAACAGCTCTGAATTGTGCTCTCGACCTAGAGCGAGAAGGAGTGTTAGCCAAGCACAGTGTGGAGATGATTGGCGCTACTAAGGAGGCAATAGATAAGGCTGAAGATCGCGAAAAGTTTGCTGAAGCCATGACCAAAATCGGTCTTGAAATCGCTCGCGGTGATATGGCTCACAGCATGGACGAGGCCTTTGAAATCCTCGAGGATCTTGGGCTTCCGGTTATTATTAGACCATCGTTTACCATGGGTGGAACCGGTGGTGGTATTGCTTACAATAAGTCTGAATTTGTAGAGATTTGTGAGCGTGGACTGGAAGCTTCTCCAACCAATGAACTGCTTATTGAAGAGTGCATATTTGGTTGGAAAGAGTATGAGATGGAAGTCGTTCGAGATCGCGAGGACAACTGCATCATTGTGTGCGCTATCGAAAACTTTGATGCGATGGGTGTGCACACAGGTGATTCGATCACTGTTGCCCCAGCGCAGACATTGACTGATAAAGAATATCAGATCATGCGTGATGCCTCTCTGGCGGTCTTAAGAGAAATTGGCGTTGATACTGGTGGTTCGAATGTGCAGTTTGCTGTTGATCCGAAGACCGGTCGAATGATCATCATCGAGATGAACCCTCGCGTATCCAGAAGTTCGGCATTGGCTTCAAAAGCCACGGGTTTTCCCATTGCTAAGGTTGCCGCTAAACTCGCCGTTGGGTATACGCTTGATGAGTTAAAAAATGATATTACAGGGGGCCTAACTCCCGCATCGTTTGAACCGAGTATTGACTACGTAGTCACCAAAATTCCGCGTTTCGATTTTGTGAAATTCCCACAAGCTGACAGCACTCTAACCACTCAAATGAAGTCGGTTGGTGAGGCCATGGCGATAGGACGAACTTTTCAGGAGTCTCTGCAGAAAGCCATGCGAAGCCTTGAAATCGGCAGTTACGGTTTTGAACCTCAGCTTGAGGGGCTTAGCGGTGAAGCTCGATCGCAGCGCTTGATGCAAGCTTTGCGAGTACCAAAGGCAGATCGCATTTGGTACATCGGACAGGCTTTTCGCGAAGGACTAACGGTTGAGCAAGTGCATGAGGCTACCGGAATTGAACCTTGGTTTCTTGCTGAAATCGAAGATTTGATGGCAACCGAGGCGCGTGTAGCGGAAACAAATGTTAATAGTCTATCGGCTGACGAGGTTTTTCAGTGGAAACGCAAAGGTTTCTCTGATGTGCGTTTATCTCAATTGCTAGATGTTAGCGAAGATGAGTTCAGAGAGAAAAGACACAACCTAGAAGTCAGACCTGTCTATAAACGTGTGGATTCTTGTGCCGCTGAATTCGCGACGGCAACAGCCTACATGTACTCCAGTTACGATCAAGAGTGTGAAGCTGAGCCAGATGAAAAGTCAAAGATCATGGTGCTCGGCGGAGGGCCGAATCGTATTGGCCAGGGCATCGAATTCGATTATTGCTGTGTTCATGCAGCCATGGCGCTTAGAGAAGACGGTTATCAAACCATCATGGTCAACTGTAATCCAGAAACTGTCTCTACCGATTACGACACCTCGGACAGACTATATTTTGAGCCACTCACACTCGAAGATGTTCTTGAAATCGTTCACAAAGAGAGTCCAGATGGTGTCATCGTCCAATACGGTGGGCAAACGCCATTGAAGTTAGCAAGACCATTAAAGGCTCAAGGTACGAAAATTATAGGAACGTCGCCAGAGGCAATTCACGATGCAGAGGATCGCGAAGAGTTTCAGGCGTTGCTTAACAAGCTGAATTTAAGACAGCCGCCAAATCGCATTGCATCCAGCGAAGAGACCGCATTAGAGCTAGCTGAGGAAGTTGGCTACCCATTGGTGGTAAGACCTTCCTATGTCTTGGGTGGAAGAGCAATGGAAATCGTACATGATAGCGATGCGCTGAAAAACTATATGCAATCGGCCATTGAAGTTTCTAACGAGTCGCCGGTTCTTCTGGATCGTTTTCTCAATGACGCCATCGAAGTTGATGTTGATGCTATTTGCGACGGTGTTGATGTGGTTATTGGCGGTATTATGGAGCACATTGAAGAAGCTGGAGTTCACTCAGGTGATTCCGCTTGTTCGTTACCTCCCTTTAGCCTTTCTGAATCAATCAAGGCGCAATTGCGTGAGCAAACTAAACAAATGGCCCTTGCTTTGAATGTCATCGGTTTGATGAACGTGCAATTTGCGATTAAGGGTGAAACCATTTACGTACTTGAAGTTAACCCAAGGGCTTCTCGAACGGTTCCTTTTGTCTCTAAGGCAACCTCCAGACCTTTAGCGAAGGTAGCCGCTTTATGTATGGCGGGTAAGAGCCTTGCAGAACAGGGTATTAGTGAAGAGATTATTCCCGATTACTACTCAGTTAAAGAAGCTGTGTTTCCGTTTGTGAAATTTCCTGGAGTTGACACTCTGCTCGGTCCAGAGATGAAATCTACGGGAGAAGTAATGGGCGTGGGTAAAACTTTCGGCGAGGCCTATGACAAGTCTCAGCAAGGCGCCGGTTCTGTCATTCCACAAACAGGTACAGCTTTATTCAGTGTTCGAAATTCGGATAAAGAAATTGCTATTGAACTGGCTAAATACCTACACCAAGTTGGTTTTAGTATTGTTGGTACCCGTGGTACGGCTGCGGCATTTGAAGCGGCGGGCATTCCGACGAGAGTTGCCAATAAAGTAATGGAGGGTCGGCCTCATATAGTAGACTTGATTATTGATGGTGAAGCAGACTTGGTAATCAATACCACCTCAAGCACTGAGACCGTTCGCGATTCCTACACGATTCGACGAGAAGCACTGATGCACAAAGTCACATACTATACGAATATTTCGTCAGCGCGTGCTATGGTTGCCGCCCACAAAGCGCAAAGTGCTATGAGGGTCAGCAAGCTGCAAGTCCTGCATAAAACGATTAATTAAAGTTATAGAAATACCAATGGATAGAGTGCTATTGACGGCCAAAGGGGCAGAGAAGCTTCAAGCCGAACTTAAAAACCTTAAAAGCGTCGAAAGACCGAAAATAATTGAGGCCATCGCAGAAGCGCGTGCTCACGGAGACTTGTCCGAAAACGCTGAGTACCATGCCGCACGAGAGCAACAAAGTTTCATCGAAGGTAGGATCAAGGAACTTGAGGGTAACTTGGGCATCGCCGAAGTCATTGATCCAACCAAGTTGAATGTATCCGGCAAAGTTGTTTTCGGCGCAGTCGTAAAGCTATATGATGTTGACACGGATAAGGAGGTCAGCTATCAAATCGTCGGTGATCTCGAGGCTGATATTGACCAGGGCAAAATTTCACTCAGTTCACCCATCGGGCGTGCAATGATTGGTAAGCTAGAGGGAGATGAGTTCACTTTCAATGCTCCTGCTGGCGAGAAAACTTATGAAGTAGTCGAAGTCCGCTACGATGCTTAGCTTGCCTCTCAGGTGAAACTAACGATAAACAATCATAGCGTCTCGAATTCACGAAAGCCGGCCTTAGTGTCGGCTTTTCTATGTCTACGTAAAATCCTAATTTACTCCACATTCTAGGCAAGTTTTGACTGGTTCCCCGAGTTATTATCATTTTTGATACTCGAACGGTTGGCTGTTATGTTCTTTAAATCAAAATTTAGATTGGGTTACTTGGTTAATGTTCTATTGGTATTCTTCTGTTCCCTGCCAGCTTGGTCTCAGAATCTAACACCTAACCTTCCTGACACCCTCGCTACCTACACCTTAACTACTCTTCCAGCACATTTTAATGATCCCCAAGTAAGAGCATCGGATAATCAAAACGACGCAAACCCGGTCAGCGATGCTGGAGCTACTCTTGGTAGAGTTCTTTTTTATGATAAACGTTTGTCTCAAAATGACTCCACTTCCTGTGCCTCCTGCCATCAGCAATCCACGGGTTTCTCAGACACAGCCGTATTGAGCCAGGGTTTCGAAGGGGGCGTCACAGGAAGGCATTCGATGGGGCTCAGCAATGCGAGATATTATGCGCCTGATCTCTTCTTTTGGGACGAAAGAGCGTCCACCCTAGAGCAACAAGTTCTGCAACCAATTCAGGACGAGGTAGAAATGGGTATGTCCCTGGTCACGTTGACTAGCAAATTGCAAGCGACACAGTTTTACCCCGAGCTTTTTAACAGCGCGTTTGGAACTCAAGAAGTTACCTCCGAACGTATCGCGATGGCTTTGGCCCAATTTGTCAGAGCCATGGTGTCGTATCAGTCAAAATACGATCAGGGTGTGATGATCAATTTTGCTAATTTTACCCCGCAAGAGCAACAAGGGCTGAACCTCTACAACAGCGCTCGAACTAATTGTTCGCGGTGCCACGGGACACACTTGCAGATAATGTCACAAGCGAGAAATAATGGTTTGGACGCTGATACCAGTAGTGATCAGGGGGCTGGGGCAGGTCGGTTCAAATCACCTAGCTTGCGTAACATTGCCGTTAGAGCGCCATTCATGCATGACGGAAGATTTGCTAGTCTCGAGCAAGTCGTTGAATTTTATAATTCGGGTGTCCAAGCTCATCCACAACTCGATCGTCTACTGACGCGTAACGGTCAGCCAGTTAGGATGAGGTTGAACGAAGAAGAAAAGTCGGCCTTAGTTGCGTTTTTGCAGACATTGACTGATACCACGTTTCTCACCGATGAAAAGTTTTCGGATCCGTTTGTTTTTCAGGAAAATGTCGTTGAAGATGAGTCAGAGGATGTCGAGCCCTCGTTGCCTAACCTCGAAACTTCAATTGTTCCGCTATTACTCTTGCTTCTCGCCGAGTAGCCCCATGACAGATCAGCCGTTGTAGAACAGTGCACCTCTGGAACCTAATGAGGTGCCAACTAGAATTCTACACAGACGGAAGGGTTATTTTAGGCTCTTTGTTTGGACGGTAAATCACGCCTACGCGTCCGATTAACTGCACTGGTTCGCTCTCGGATTGCCCGGTAATTTGCGCTAACAGTGTAACCTTCTCGGCTTTACTGTTACTGGGAAGCTTGATTTTCACCAACTCATGCTGGTTTAAAGCCAACTCTACTTCGTTCATTACGGCATCAGTTAGACCTTTGCCTCCGATGGTGACGATGGGGTTTAAGCTGTGAGCAACCCCGCGAAGATAATTCTTTTGTTTTCCAGTGAGTGTCATTAATGTGATAATTGCTGATCGCAGCGCCCGTTATAGTAGCGATCAAAAGCCCCTCGGCTAGTTACAGGCGCGTAATTCTACTCATTTTCAGAATAAATACACCTCAATTCAAATCAAAATGGCACGAAAAGGTAATAAAACAGGCGAGTGGGCCAGAAGGCATATGAATGATCCCTGGGTCAAGAAAGCAATAAGTCAGGGTTATCGCTCGCGTGCCGTGTTCAAGCTCAAGGAAATAGACGAACAGGATAATCTAATTAGGCCCGGGATGGTGGTTGTAGATCTCGGTTCAGCGCCAGGAGGATGGTCCCAATACATAAGCCGACAATTTGGAGACAAAGTCACCGTTATCGCCATCGATTTGCTCGACATGGACTATCTAGAACATGTGGATTTTATCAAGGGTGACTTCCAAGATGAGGACGTATTAGCGAAGGTGGATGAGCTTCTTGCCGGTCGGAAAATTGACCTTGTAATCTCTGATATGGCCCCCAATATTACGGGGGTACGCAGCGTAGATGAAGCACTATACGAAGGGCTGCTAGATTCGGTCTTGTATTTTTGTGAGCAAAGGCTAAAGGCAAACAGTCACCTATTGGTCAAGCTGTTTGAGGGTCCTGCAGCCCATTACTTCAGAAGAGAAATCAAGGGCCGCTATAAAAGCGGTGTGGTGCGCAAACCATCGGCCTCGCGACCAAAAAGCCGAGAGTTTTATTTCTTGGCAAGACACCGGATACAAAAATGATCCTTTTGTGACGTCAAGTTACAAACAATTGTCGATAAGAACACACAACTTTCGTTGTTGACTGCTAAACTTAGAATAACAGTCAGCTACGACTAACTTTGGTTTAACTAGGATTTTGCAGTGAATAAAATTTCGAACTACGTCGTCATCGGTTTAGTGCTACTTATGATCGGTTCCTTCATGGCGGACCGAAATAGCGCTGGTATGAGCAATCCCAATGAAGTGTCTTATTCCGACTTTATGAACATGGTCATTGGTGGTGACGTTAAGAGAGTCGAGTTAGACGAGCAGTCTAGATTGATCCTGGGCGAAGACAAAAGCGGTAAACGGTTCTACACGGTAATGGCTGACGACGGCCAGTTGATCGACACGCTACTAAAACGCGATGTGCCCTTTGATGTTAAAGCACCTGAGGGCGCTTCGATTTGGAGAGCGATCTTAGTTAACACCCTGCCGATATTGCTCTTCATCGGAGTATGGATTTACCTAATGCGTCAAATGCAAGGCGGTGGCGGAAAGGGAGCCATGAGCTTTGGTAAAAGTAAAGCCAGGCTCTTAAACCAAGAGAACAACCGCGTTACCTTTGATGACGTTGCCGGTGTCGAAGAGTCCAAAGAGGAAGTTCAAGAGATCGTAGAGTTCCTGAGAGACCCTAGCAAGTTCCAAAAGCTGGGCGGCAGAATGCCCAGTGGCGTCTTAATGACCGGAAGTCCTGGTACAGGTAAAACATTGCTAGCTAAGGCTATCGCTGGAGAGGCCCAGGTGCCTTTCTTTTCTATTTCAGGTTCGGATTTCGTTGAGATGTTTGTTGGTGTTGGTGCATCGCGTGTTCGAGATATGTTCGATCAAGCTAAAAAGAACGCACCCTGCATTATATTCATTGATGAGATTGACGCCGTTGGTCGCCAGCGTGGAGCTGGTATCGGAGGTGGCAATGACGAACGCGAGCAAACCTTGAATCAATTGCTTGTTGAAATGGACGGTTTTGAAGGTGGTGAGGGAATTATTGTGATCGCCGCGACTAACCGACCAGATGTGCTGGATTCTGCATTGATGCGTCCTGGGCGATTTGATCGTCAAGTTAATGTTCCTTTGCCAGATATCCGTGGACGTGAGCAAATACTGAAGGTTCATATGCGAAAAACCCCTATAGGCCAAACTGTAGACGCAGCCATCATCGCCCGCGGTACGCCTGGCTTTTCTGGCGCAGATTTGGCCAACCTTGTTAACGAAGCGGCTTTGTTTGCTGCTAGGGCTGATAAAAAGCTTATCGAAATGGACGACTTTGAGTTAGCAAAGGACAAAGTGATGATGGGCGTGGAGCGCCGCTCCATTGTTATGCCTGAAGAAGAAAGACTAAATACAGCCTATCACGAGTCCGGTCACGCAATCGTTGCTGAAGTACTAAAAGACAATACTGATCCGGTTCACAAGGTGACAATCATCCCTCGAGGGCGCGCGCTTGGCGTAACCATGCAACTTCCCCAGGAAGACAAATATAGCCATGATCGTGAATATTTGTTGGCAAGAATTGCCGTTTTGATGGGTGGCCGAATTGCCGAAGAAATCTTCATGAATCAAATGACCACTGGGGCATCCAATGATTTCGAAGTGGCAACTGACATGGCTTACAACATGGTTGCTCGATGGGGTATGAGTGACGCTTTGGGACCTCGTGTCTACGCCGATACGGAAAAAGAAATGATGGCTGGACTACGAAAGAAGATGAGCGGCGAAACAGCCAAGCTGGTTGACTCTGAGCAGTCTCGAATCCTTACAGAACAATATGATCGTGCGCGAAAGATTCTGGAAGATAATCGCGACAAAGTTGAAGCTATGACGAAGGCTTTGATCGAATGGGAGACCATTGACTCAAATCAGATCGCTGACATCATGCAAGGTAAAACTCCAAGGGCCCCCTCTGACATAACATCATCGAGTGATAACAATTCAGATGATAATGATAAGGGTAAAGAAGAGCCCAAGGTAAAACCACAAATGGATAATCCAGCCAGCGAATCTTAAGCCGACGGAAGCTTCTACCTCTAATGTCGACAGAATTTTTGTCCAGACGACTGCAGGAGCCCCCTGCAGTCGTGATGGGCATACTCAATACGACCCCTGACTCATTTTCCGACGGTGGTAGATTCAATCTTCTCGATTCTGCAGTAGATCATGCGTTGTCGATGGTGACGAATGGTGCTGAGATAATAGATGTTGGTGGAGAATCCACTCGCCCTGGAGCGAAAAGCGTGAGTGTTCAAGAGGAACTGGATCGCGTTATACCTGTTATAGAGAAACTAAGCGCTATCACTCCTTGTTCAATATCGATCGATACCTACAAGCCACAAGTCATGGAAGAGGCTCTTAAAGCTGGCGCTGTGTTGGTAAATGATGTTAATGGCCTTCAAGCCGAGGGAGCAATTGAAGTGGTCGCTAGCTATGATGCCTTCGCATGTATTATGCATAAACAAGGTGAGCCGGAGACCATGCAGAATGCACCGGTTTATGAAAGCGTTGTAGATGAAGTCGGTGATTTTCTAGCTCACAGAGTGGGTGAGGCACAAGAAAAGGGTATAGAGCTAGCAAAACTTTTCGTTGATCCTGGCATCGGGTTTGGTAAAACTCTCAAACACAATCTCATTCTACTAAAAAGATTACCTGAGTTAGAGCAACTGTGCGGATGTCATTCTTTAATTGGCGTTTCCAGAAAGTCACTGATTGATCACCAGCTTGGTCGATCCGTTGAAGAAAGACTATCTGCCAGTATTGGTCTTGCTGTGCAGTCAGTGCTAAATGGCGCTAAAATAGTACGAGTACACGATGTTCGTGAAACGGTAGATGCCATTCGTATGGTGGAAGCGGTTAGAGACATCGAATAGCCTCAAAGGATAATAAAAATATGTCAAAGTCATTTTTTGGAACCGACGGTATCAGGGGACCAGTCGGAGCTGAGCCCATCACGCCTCAAACGATTGTCCATCTTGGATGGGCAATGGGTAGCGTAATAAAAAAACACTATGGAAAAGGCAGCATTCTGGTAGGTAAAGACACTAGGGTGTCCGGTTACTTGCTTGAGTCCTCGATGGAAGCTGGTTTGTCCTCAGCGGGTATGGATGTGGTGATGCTCGGTCCATTGCCTACGCCCGCTATTGCTTATCTGACGCAAACTGCTCGAGCGCATGCCGGCGTGGTCATCAGTGCCTCCCATAATCCTTATACGGATAATGGAATTAAATTCTTTTCTCCACAAGGCACAAAGATTTCGGATGAAATACAGGACGAAATTGAAGAATTGATGACTAAGCCTATGCAGGTAGTAATTTCAGAACAACTTGGTAAGGCCCATCGCATGGATGATGCCGTAGGACGTTATGTTGAATTCTGTAAAGGTACCATACCGCGTAGGATGGATCTCAAAGGTATGCGTGTGGCTCTCGATTGCGCGAACGGAGCAGCGTATCAATCTGCGCCAGCCGTTTTTCATGAGTTGGGCGCCGAAATTGAAGTTATCAATAACACGCCAGATGGATTTAATATCAATAATGATTGCGGTTCCACTCATATCTCTGGACTACAAAAATTGGTCATAGAAAAAAAATGTGATGTCGGGATTGCATTTGATGGCGATGCTGACCGTGTGCTTATGGTGGACAATCGAGGCGAGGTAGTTGATGGTGATCAATTGCTTTTCGTGATTGCCGACTCTCAGCAGAAACAGGGCCGTTTAAAGGGCGGAGTTGTAGGCACCTTGATGACAAACTTTGGTATGGAGAAAGCACTAGAAGAGCGGGGGATTCCCTTTGAGCGAGCTAAAGTGGGAGATCGCTATGTCATGCAAGAGTTGAAGAAAAGGGATTGGGTGTTGGGCGGTGAATCGTCTGGGCACATTATTTGTCTCGATAAAACAACAACCGGCGATGGTTTAGTTTCAGCGCTTCAAGTGCTCACCCAGGTGAAATTCATGCAGAGATCGCTGCACCAGTTGGTAGGCCAGATGTCGATGTATCCGCAGCATATGATCAACGTAAAACTACCAGCGGATAAAAACGCCAAAGAAGTTGTCGAGCTACCGGAAGTTAAGAAAGCGGTAGCCGACGTTGAATCCAAACTGGGTGAAGCCGGCCGTGTGCTGCTCAGGCCTTCAGGTACCGAACCGGTAATAAGAGTCATGGTTGAAGGGCAAGATAGGGCGCTAGTGGAACTATATTGCCAAGAGTTGTCGGATGGTGTTTCAACGCTGTTGGCGGCTTAAAAAATTGTGGGGTCGGATACAAAAAGTCGCCGAAAATAGTAGTGATATAGCGATAGGCCTATGCTACTATCCGCCCTCAAATATTTCAGCTAGTCGAGTTTCGCAATGAGACGATTATTGGTTGCAGGTAACTGGAAAATGAACGGCAGTCGCTCGATGACTACCGAACTCATCACTGGTATATCCGAAAACGTGGGCAAGTCTGAGTTATCTTACGATATCTTGGTGTGTCCTCCTGCCCCATATTTGTCATTGGCGAATGAGATCGCGGATCAAGTTACTGCCCCAATTTGGGTCGGCGCTCAAACATTGAGTGAATTTGACAGCGGTGCCTACACAGGTGAAGTATCCGCGAAGATGATTTCAGAACTGGGTTGTAACCATGTTTTGATCGGTCATTCCGAGCGCAGAGAGTATTTTTCTGAATCGAATGAAGACATCGCCAGAAAGTTTAAGCAATGTATTGATTCAGATCTTGGTTTGACTCCAGTGTTGTGTTTTGGTGAGACTTTATCCCAACGTGAGGCTGGAAATACAGAGGCGATCGTCGCAGAGCAAATTAATGCCGTGATCGACTTGGTTGGTATTGATCAAGTTGCCAAGTCGGTTTTTGCTTATGAACCAGTTTGGGCGATTGGCACTGGTGTGACGGCGACGCCAAATCAAGCGCAAGAAGTGCATGCTTTTATTCGTGCGTTGCTCGCAAAGCATGATGTGCAAGTCGCAGAATCACTTAGGATTCTTTACGGCGGCAGTGTGAAAGCAGAAAACGCTCTTGAGCTGTTTGGTCAACCTGACATTGACGGCGGTCTAATAGGCGGCGCGTCACTTAAAATAGATAGTTTTGTCGGGATTTGTGCCGCGGCAGACAAGCTCGGCTAAAGTCGAGTAAACACTTTAACAATTGATTCTTAAAGGTAACGAAGTTGTTTCGTATATCTTTAGTATTTGAGTTTTTAGACCCATGGATATAACAATTATTCTTTTGATCGTGAATGTGTTTGCAGCGGTTGCTGTAATCGGATTGACTCTAATTCAACAACCCAAAGGCGACATGGGTTCAGCATTTGGTGGCGGTGGTTCACAAAGCATGTTCGGAAGTCGAGGGTCAGCAAACTTTTTGACCAAAAGCACGGCGTGGATGTGTTTCTTTTTCTTTGCCAGTAGCTTAATGCTAGCTTACATGTACTCTCAAAGCACAGCTGAAGACGCTAGTGTGGTTGACCAAAGTGTGATTCAAGAAGTAAACCAAGCATCCACTGAACTTCCAGTAATTGCCGAGCCTGCACCAGCAACAGATGCAGCCAATGATTTGCCACAAATACCAGTTGACGCCGCATCCGAAGCTGTGGAAAATGCCGCACCTACACAAGAGGCTTTGTCAGAAGACCTCGAGGCGGCTGGAGAAGCAGCCGTTGAAGCAGTCGAGGAGACTGGCTCACAAAATTAGTTGATTCATAGTAGTCATCTTTTAGAATGTTGCTCAGGTGGTGGAATTGGTAGACACGCTATCTTGAGGGGGTAGTGGCGAGAGCCGTGCGGGTTCAAGTCCCGCTCTGAGCACCAAATACTAAAAACCAGCCTTTTTGGGCTGGTTTTTTTGTTTCTACTGGCTTTTTATTACTATTTGAAGGTCTCTACAGTGAAAGCGGTAAGCATAGGGTTAGGTCGAAAGTATTGTCTTCACTAATAAAGTGATTTTTCCTGTATCTTGCCATGGTTGGAGTGGTGCCAAGTTTATATCCCGAAGATGGTAACCACTCATTGAGGATTCGATCCAGGTAGGGCACGACTTCTCCATAATTACCCACTATGTTGAATTCGGCATACTCGCCGCCAGGAATCGTTAGTGAGCTGATTTGTCCTCGTCTAACCACTGGTAAAGAGGATTCAATGCAGGCTACATATTGGCAATCTTTCAATGGCACCCATGCTGGGTTCGAGTGGTGTAAACCAATTTGCTCTCCCTTGTTGCAGCCATATTGCCTACGCTCCCAACTTAACAATTTTTGCCATGTCTCCTTGATATCTGGCTGATACCCTCGATGACGAATATAGGCTACCCGTTGATCCGGTCGGTAGATGATCTCAGGGTGAGGCAATGCCTTAGCGATTATTCTTTTGTATCCCTCCAAAAGGACTGGGTCAGTGAGGAAGTGTTTTTGAGAGTTTTTCTTATTATGCGTTCGCCAACGCCCCGGCGTCATGCCAAAGGACGTATTGAACACTTTAATAAAGCCTGAAAGAGATTGAAACCCACATTGCTGTGCTATGTCCAGTACGGAGACCTTCCGGTTGAAAGCCAACAGATTTGCAGCGCGTTCTAGTCTCGTTCTGCGGACATAGTGATTAAAGGTTTCACCGACTACCTTTTTGAAAACACGGTGGAAGTGTTGTTCAGAGTATGCTGCCGTCTTGGCCAACTCTTTTGCCGATATTTCCCTTGAGATATCTTGATTGATTCTAAATAGAACATCGTTGATTCTAGACTCTTGTTGCGGTGTATTAAACGACATTGCGCATATATGAGCAGTTTAAAGAGCATATATAAGCATAAAAATATTGATGATGACAACTACACTGAAGTGAAGGTTCAACTTCTTGGTAGATCGATAAATATGCGAACCAGTCAGCGAGTACAGTCCTCAAAGCCTTCTTACATCAGAGAGATATTAGCTGCGGCCTCAGACAAGAATGTGATTTCTTTCGCAGGTGGTTTGCCAGATCAATCGCACTTTCCAATGTCACTACTGCAAGATGCCTTTGCCGAAGTGTCAATGAACGATGCCATGTTTCAATACGGAGAAACACAAGGCTTGGACTCATTGCTTGGTGTTCTAGAGGAGATTTACGGACTCCATTCAGAATTGAGTGGAATGATCACTAGCGGCAGTCAACAGGCACTGGATTTGGTTGCTAGGTCATTTATTAATCCAGGTGATGTGGTGGCAATGGAAGCTCCCAGCTATTTAGGAGCACTACAAGTTTTTGGTTTAGTTGGTGCCGAGATAGAAACCGTTGAGCAAAATGCCGACGGACCAGAACTAGATAAGCTGGAGAGTCTATTTAAAAACAGAAAACCCGTCTTGTTCTACTGCGTGCCGGATTTTCATAATCCCACGGGTGTATGTTGGAGTCTTGATCGGCGACGTTCAGTTGCGTCTCTTTGTGAAAAATATGGTGTTACCTTATTAGAAGATGCACCGTACAGACAGCTCCGTTTTTGTGATCAGGAACTTCCACTTGTTAGCGAACTCTGTCCCAGCAGGGCCATCACCCTTAGATCTTTTTCGAAAGCCGTGGCGCCAGGTTTACGAGTAGCGTGGGTAACCGCCAAAAGAGAATGGATATCGGTAATCTGCCGCCTAAAGCAAGCCACCGATTTGCACACCGGTTTACCTATGCAGGCCGTGCTGCAGAGAGTATTAAGGTCAGATAAGTTTGCAAAGCACTTACAGTCAGTTTGTTCTCTGTATGCCCGTCGAGCAGAAACTTTCGCCGAAGCTCTTGCTGAGTACTTGCCAATCTGTTCATTTTCCAGAGTTCAGGGTGGGATGTTTCTATGGTGCACATTTGATGAACAAATCCATTCGGGTATCAATGGAAAAGGAAAGGATACAATGATGGAGGTTGCAAGAAGGTGTCTGAACCGTGGCGTTGCGATCGTCCCTGGCGATGTTTTTTATGTTGAGTCCGCTCCAGTGAAGGCAATGCGCTTAAACTTTAGCCACTCGACACCCGCTCAGATTGAACTAGGCGTTAAACGGTTAGCCAGTGCGATTTACGATTATTGAAGCTTTATGGTGCTTTAAAACAACATCGTTATTGCAGCAACTAGGGTCATTGCAATCACAAAGTAGCGATACTGTTGTTCCTGAAAGTATTGAACGAGACGCATGCCCAGCCAGGCTCCCAGTGCCACGAAAGGCAGAAATGCGAAATTAACAGCGATTGTGTCGATGGTTATGGTCTGCCAACCCAGAATGTGGAAGGGAACTTTAATCACATTGACCAAGAAAAAGAACCATGCCGCTGTGCCGATAAATTCGTTCTTGGGTAATTTAAGGGATAGCAGATAAATAGCCATCACTGGTCCAGCGAGGTTGCCAACCATGGTTGTAATACCTCCAAGGATACCAATAACTGACACTGCCAAAGCAGAATCAGGCTTCCAGTGGTGTGTTTGTTTTTCCTGCCATATCATCAAAATCACACAGCCGATGATGATGATAGCCATGGCAAGTTTGAAGGCTTCATCGTTGATCAGTTGGCCGAACAGCGTACCAACCATAATGCCGATGATCGCCATTGGCAAAAGTCGCGCCAGTGTTGACCATTGTGCAAAGCGGTGAAAGTAATAGATGGCAAAAATATCGGCGGCAATGAGAAATGGCAACATGACACCGGTGGAGGCTCGCCCGCCAAATATCCAAGCAAGCAACGGCACGGCGATCATTCCCATACCACCGATACCAGTTTTGGCCATCCCTACCGATATCGCCACTACCGCGATTATCAGAAGCTGGTGTGCTTCCAAGGTACTGAGAGTTGATAGCATGCTAAGAGACGCGAACAGAGCGGATGATAATAAAGACTAAGCCATACCCGCTATTAGAATCGACCGCGTCCTCCGCGTCCACTAACAATTCCAATTGGGCCGCGCGGTATTGTGATTTGTATTGGCGAACCGTCACGTTCCAACTCCACCAATACTGATTTCCCCTCGTCGCCTAAGATCGTAAGGCCGTTCAGCTCTCTGACATTAAATACGCGTTGACCATCGTAGGAGAGAATTCTGTCTCCTGGTTGCAAACCAGCATTTGCACCGGGAGATCCCTCAAGGACTGAACCTATCCGGACAGAGGTGGGGTAGCCATTCGCTTCTAAATAGCGCTCATAGTAATCTTCGCCGAGTTTATCCTTTAATTGTTCGTTTCGTGTTTTTACATTAGTTCCATTTTGGGTATCTAACTCCGCCTGCTTTTTACGAGCTTGATACTGCGCGTTTAAAGACTCGAGGCGAACATCACTTTCTTGTTGCAATATCCATGTTGCCTCTTCGTCAGAGAATCCATTCTGAATTAAATTGGCTCGGCGTCCATCACGCTCTCTTGATGCCAATAAACGGTTTCTAAACTGCTCAGCTTGAATGGCTTGAGCATCTTCCTCTATGACTTCCGGAACTTCCTGAATTTGATTGAGTGGCGCAGGTGCCTGGGCGCTTTGCGAACTCACGAAGGGTCGCTGAACTTTATTGGCCAATTCAGATCGTAATTCAGAGTATTCTTGCTCCAACCTCAACAGACTAACCTTCAGCTCATCAATCTGTGCATTTTCTGTCGGTTCGTCTGTTATTGGCTCAGCGACGCTGTCTCTTGTGTGGCCAATAAGTAAACTCGTTCCGATACTTGTCAAACATGAAATGAGTACGACAAATACGATGGTCTTGGACTGCATAGGGCTCCTGATTAGAGGTTTGCCATTAACTTTATGATCTAAATGTACATTACTTGAGTTATTAGCGTGTCATAAGTCCATTAAAGTTCATAAAGAGTTCTCTTTTTAACCTCAACGGTTGTAAAAGAGAAGTATTTGCAACTGCTAATCGGAATATAAATGCGAATGGTTATTCTTATTAAAAGTGATTAAAAACAATAACTTAGTTAATTTTTAGTGGAGGTGTTCCACGCCTATGGTATATACTTCACGCAGTTCGAAATACTTAGATAAAATTATGAAAGCACAAGAAGGCGTTATTGAATTATTAAACCAAGCATTAAAATTAGAACTGACTGCGATAAATCAGTATTTTCTGCACGCTAGGATGTACAAAAATTGGGGCTTGGAGAAGCTTAATGAAAAAGAGTACGAGGAATCCATCGATGAGATGAAGCATGCCGACATGCTTATTGAAAGAATCTTAATGCTTGATGGCCTGCCTAACCTACAAGACCTTGGCAAACTCTACATAGGCCAAAATGTGTTGGAGATGTTGGAGTGTGATTTAAGGCTAGAAACGGAAGCAATTCCCGTCTACAGAGATGCTGTGGAGCATTGCGAAAAGGTTCGTGACTATGTCTCCAGAGACCTGTTCGCTTCCATTCTTGATAATGAAGAAGAGCACTACGATTGGTTGGAAACTCAAATCGACCTTTACCATAAGGTTGGCGAGCAAAACTATCTTCAATCGATGATGTAGTTCAAACCAAACAGATAGGTATTAAAAAGGGGAGGCATAGGCCTCCCTTTTTGTTTGTAATTGTAGATACAATCTAGAGTAGATTTAAGCGGCTAGTTCGGCCTCATCTTCAATATCCAGGGTTAAGAGGTATTCGAAGGCCGCTAGCGACGCCTTGGAACCTTCACCCATTGAGATAACGATCTGTTTGTAAGGGACCGTGGTTACGTCACCACAAGCGTAAATGCCCTCAGCCGATGTATGGCATTTCTCGTCAATTAAAATCTCACCGTGTTGACTTAAGTCGACAAGGCCTTCGGCGAATTGACTGTTCGGTACTAAACCGATCTGAACGAAAACGCCGCTTAGATCCACGCTACGTACATCGCCACTTGCTCTCTCGGTATATTCGATTGAACTCACCTTTTCATTCGTCGCATGAATTTCATTGGTGGCTACGTTTTTGAGTATTGAAATGTTGTCGCGCTTTTCGGCTTGATCAATCAAAACTTGGTCTGCTTTTAGTTCAGGCATGAACTCAAACACGGTGACGGATTTAACAATGCCCGATAAATCCAATGCGGCTTCAATACCTGAGTTTCCGCCACCGATCACCGCAACGTCTTTGCCCTTGAAGAATGGACCGTCACAGTGCGGACAATAAGCGACGCCATTGCCAATGTTTTCCCTCTCTCCAGGTACGCCCAATTCACGCCATCGGGCGCCTGTAGCAATGATCACCGTTTTGGTGTTGATCACCTCACCAGATGATAGGAATACTTGCTTAATCTTTCCTTGTTCTACTTTGTCAACTCTAACGTGTTCTTTGATAGAGATATCATAGTCAGCCATGTGTGCCTGCATATTGCCGACCAGCTCAGGCCCCGTGGTCTTAGATACCGATATGAGGTTTTCTATTCCCATGGTGTCCTTAACCTGACCACCAATTCGTTCGGCTACTACCGTCACGTTTAGACCTTTGCGAGCGCTGTAAATTGCGGCGGCGACGCCGGCTGGCCCTCCCCCAATGACTGTAACGTCTTGCAAGGGCAGGGATTCAGATGCAACGGCTTCATTCATTTCAGGAAATTGCTCCATCAATTTAGAAACCAAATCACTAATCTCTACTTTGCCATTAGCAAACAGCTCTCCATTCATATAGACCGAGGGCACGCCTTGGATGTCTCGTTCATCAATAAGGTTTTGAAACAAGCCACCATCGATCATCTCTGTTGAGATATTGGGGTTCAGCAGAGCGAATTGATTGAGCGCTTGAACAACATCCGGGCAGTTGTGACAGCTAAGCGATATAAATACTTCAAAATGAATTTTCGATTGCAATTTAGACAACAGCTTCTTCAATGTGTTGTCTAACTTGATGTCGGTGCCTGACGCCCACAATACGGATAGTATTAGTGAGTTAAATTCGTGGCCACTGGGAATCCCCGAAAACTGAATGCCAGTATCTTGGTTCGTCTCAAGCGAAAATGTGATTGGGCTGCGAAGTCCCAAATCTTTTTCAACGAGCTCTAAGTTTTCAGAAACAGACGCGATCTGTTTTAAAAAGTCGACCAATTCGTTACGTTTGGAATGGTCTCCGGTCTGCAATACAAAGGTGACTTTGTTTTGCATATTGGCGGTATAGCCTTTCAGTGCATTAATGATGTCTGGGGTTAACATTGTCTATTCTCCAGTGCCTGGGGCAGACGGTTGAAGCTTGAGGGAGCTCAGCGTCAACCGTCGCCAGTTTGATTAAGTTAGGCTTAGATTTTGCCAACCAAATCCAACGAAGGAGCGAGTGTTTCCTCTCCTTCTTGCCATTTGGCAGGGCATACTTCGCCTGGGTTGTTGCGTACGTATTGTGCTGCTTTTACTTTGCGTAGTAGGTCATCTGCATCACGACCAATACCTTCGGCAGTAATCTCCATTGCTTGGATAATGCCATCTGGATCAACGATGAACGTAGCACGGTCAGCTAGGCCAACACCGGGACGCATTACGTCGAAGTTGTTTGTGATAACGCCATTTGGGTCACCCAACATGGTGTATTCGATTTTGCCGATTGTGTCAGAAGCATCGTGCCAAGCTTTGTGCACAAAGTGTGTGTCTGTAGAAACTGAATAAACTTCTACGCCACGGCTTTGTAGTTCTGCATACTTGTCTTGAACATCGCCAAGCTCTGTTGGGCATACAAAAGTGAAGTCGGCAGGGTAGAAGAAAAACACCGCCCATTTGCCTTCAAGGTCTTTTTCAGTAACCTCAATGAACTCGCCGTTCTTAAAAGCTTGAGCGGTAAATGGTTTGATTTGGGTGTTGATTAAAGCCATTGTTATTCTCCGAAGAAATGTAAATATTTAACGTTAAAGTTGATTAGGCTGGGGCGTCGTAGTTCGCTTGCCCAGCTAAGCAATGACTGAATAATACGACAACACATCAATTTGATAAATTTGAATGATGTGATCGTTATAATCTATTTTTTAGAATATAATTATACTCTCTGGTTCGTAATATAAGGTCGTATGACCATGATTTCTTTAAAACAAATTAAGTATGCTCTGGCGGTAGAAAAACAACTGCATTTTCGCAAAGCAGCGGAAGAATGTTCCGTTTCTCAATCAGCGCTGAGTACGGCCTTGTCCGAAATGGAGAAACAGCTAGGCTTTGCTGTTTTTGAACGTGATAACAAGAAAGTCTTAGTAACGCCGATCGGGCAACGGTTTTTAGATAAAGCCCGCGAAATACAATTGCAGGTTGATGATTTGTTGCGGCTATCGCAAAACCAAAGTGCGGTGCTTACTTATCCAATGTCGGTAGGGATTATCCCAACGATTTGCCCTTATATACTGCCTAAAGTATTACCGACCTTATCGTCTGAGTATCCAAACTTTGAATTAAATGTTGTCGAAGAGCAATCCGCTCCTTTGCTGGATATGGTGCGCAGTGGAGAGATAGACACCGCCATTCTCGCCTTGCCTTACCCGACAGAAGGTTTGTTGACATTCGAATTTTGGGAGGAGGACTTGTATTGGATTACACACAAGGATGAGGACATGGCTGATACCGATATTGTGACCGCCGAGGAGCTAGAAGATCAGAAGCTAATGTTGCTCAAAGACGGTCATTGCTTGAAGGATCAGGCCTTAAGTGCTTGCCGAATGGGTAGTGAAAAGGCACAGAGTCTCAGTGCGACTAGTTTGAGCACCTTGATTCAATTAGTGGTTGGAAGACTCGGCTCGACCTTGATACCGGCGATGGCACTTGAGCAGTTATTGGCTAACTCAACCGCGCTCAAAGCAAAACGCTTAGCTGAGCCCGGCCCACACAGACGGATTGCCTTCGTTGTGCGGCCCAACTATGCCAGCGTAAATAATATTGAGGCATTGATGCAGATTTTTAAGTCCCAGCTCAAACTGTGCGAATTGCCTTAATTGCACCTGCTCAGATTAGCTGAAAACATACTCCTCTAGAGGCTGGTTAGCTAATCGGCGTCGATACTCTATTGTGTTTCCCGCCCAATTGTTGGTAATTTTACCCCTATCCATATACCAGCTGTCCGAGATCTCACTGAACACCATTCGCTTAAGTCGCTGCTGAATCTCGTGGTTATATCTATCTTCTAGCGCCTGAGGCACTTCAATTGAATTCTTACTCCGTCGATGCACCTCACGAATAGTTTTGGCAATAAATTTGGCTTGGGCCTCGATCATAATGATAATCGAGTTATGGCCTAGGTTGGTGTTTGGTCCATACATCATGTGGAAATTGGGAAAGCCATGTACATGAGTGCCCAGATAGGCTTGAGCGCCGTTTTGCCAGGCATCCCTGAGAGTCCCATTCGGGCCTTCAATCTCGATGGATTTAAAGAATGGGTTAGTTATGAATCCAGTCGCATACACAATCGTATCGCAATCAAATTGAGATGAATTAGTAGTTAGGATCCCATTTGAGTTTATTTCCTGAATAGCATTAGTCTCGAGGCTGACGTTGTCCCTGTTTAAGGCTTGGTAGAAAGTGTGAGAAAAAAGAATTCGTTTTGCTCCGATTTTATAGCTTGGAGTCAGTTGCTTGCGTAGTTCAGGATCCTTGATGTGTTTTCTTAGATTTTGGTTTACCCGCAACTTTACGAACCACTTTGCTAGTGGGTTGCCGTTCAGCGCAGGGTAAAGTACACCATCGCCCAGAACATACAAAAACCAGCGATAGATTTTGCTGAGAAACGGAAGTCGACGAGCCGCCCATTTTTCTAATCTAGAGTATGCTCGATTGGGCTTCTCCATCATCCAATTTGGAGTTCTTTGAAAAACCTTTAGGTGTGCAGCTTGTTTAGCTACTTCCGGAATTAGTTGAACGGCGCTGGCTGCCGAACCAATGACAGCAACTCGCTGATCGCGAAGGTCGACAGAGTGATCCCATTTGGCAGCATGAAACTGATGGCCAGAGAAAGTTTCCTTTCCCTTAATGTCCGGTGTGAATCGCTCGTGGAGTTGGCCTATCGCGCTAATAAGATGATTGGCGGTAATCGTGCCTTTTGAAGTCGTTACGGTCCACACGCCAGATTCGTAGGAAGCCTTGCTGATCCTCGTCCCGAACTGGAAGTGCTCCATCAGCTTGTACTCTTCAGCGACGTCCTTTTGATACTGGAATATCTGATCGCGTTTTGACCATACGTGATGCCAATTTGGGTTCGGCGCAAACGAATAACTATAAAGGGCAGAGGGTATATCACACTCGGCGCCAGGATAACTGTTCTCCCGCCAGGTTCCGCCCAAGGTGTCGGCTTTTTCCAGAATTTTAAAATCCTCAATACCGTTATTTTTGAGTTCGATCCCCATACCGATACCAGAGAATCCGGCGCCAATAATAATTATTTGGTGGTCAACAGTCATATTTATTTAACCAGATGCTTTTACTCTTCAACTTGTATTGTATGACCTTTAGCCTCAGCCTTTAATGTCGGTGTAGGCCACACACTTGTGTTTTTAGGTCACTTTGTTGCGCGTCTGATATTTGGGATTTAAGTAAGTCTTGTTAACGATTAGCTTCGTGAGTATGTCGGCCGCGTTTACGATTTCACGATGTGAAAGATACAGAGGCGTAAATCCAAAGCGAACGACATTGGGCGCTCGATAATCTACGATCACACCCTGATCGATTAGAGCCTGACTTAGCTCGAACGCTTGCTCAAAAGCAAAGCTCAACTGGCTGCCGTGTTCCTCAATTGGAGTTGGGGTGAGAAGATTGAGCGTTTCGGATATAGTGGGTTCGTCTGCCAAGCACTCTAAAAATAGTTTTCGTAACGAAATAGACTTTTGCTGAATGTCGGCCATGTCTACTTCTTCAAACACATTGAGAGCCCCGTTTAACGCCGACAATGATAGGATCGGAGGAGTCCCACACAAAAACTTTTCAATGTTATCGGCCGCTTGGTACTTTGGTGAAAAATCAAAAGGGGCTTTATGTCCCATCCATCCAGATAGTGGTTGCCGGATTCTTCGTAAGTGCTTCTCTGCGACAAATAAGAAGGCCGGACTTCCGGGTCCACCATTGAGATACTTATAGCCACAGCCAACCGCGAAATCCACATCTAAACTGTCCAATGACAATGGCAACGCCCCAGCACTGTGCGCTAGGTCCCAGATAACTAAGGCATCATGCTGATGTGCTTTTCGCGTTATTTCTTCCATATTGAGCATTTCACCCGTCCGAAAATCGACATGGGTCAGCAACACTACAGCCGTCTCGTCGGTGATAGAATCGATGATCTCAGGCTTTTTAACTGTCCTTAACTGAGCTCTCTGTTCGCCAAGTAGTGTCGACAAACCTTCGACCATATAAAGGTCAGTCGGAAAATTGCCTTGTTCTGAAAGAATCTCTGTTCTGTCGCTAGTGATACTTAGGGCAGCGCTGAGTAGCTTGAATAAATTGATCGAAATAGAATCACTGCAAATAACTTCATGAGGTTTGGCGCCAATGATTGGTGCTATTTTCGCTGCGGTGGATTGGGGGAGGTCGATCCAATTGTGTTTATTCCAGCTGGAGATTAAATCTATCCTCCATTCGATGTTGGTGGCTTGTTCGATTGCCTTTCCCGCGGCAAATGGCATCGGTCCGAGTGAATTGCCGTCCATGTAGATTTGGTCATTATCGAGGCCGAACTCGTCTCGTTTATGTTTGAGTACATCACATGCATCAAGTTCGCGAGCTTTATTCAGTTTCAAACTCATTGCATTGACTCCCCCAAAACACTAAGAAGGGATTGGAAGCTAAGAGTCTCCGGATGCACCATGTCGAAGTGCCCCGCCTTGGGAATGGGCTTGACGATCGCTCCTGGGAGTTTTTTAGACTGTGCTGGGCTAACAATGGAATCCAGCTCACCGTGCAGAAGGTAGGTCCTAGGGTGTGGTGCTTTCAATGCTGGGTTCGCATTTTCATACAAATCAGGAATCTCGCTGATTGACCCTCCCATAAATTTAGGCGTGGCACTTTCACAACTATTATTACCCTCAGCGTACCGATTTAAGTCAACGATTGCTGCAAGGCCGATTACTGATCTAATGTTTTTGTCAGCGCTATAGTGATTGCCAGCTAGTAATGCCAAATGACCACCGGCAGAATGACCGATAAGGCTGATTTTTCTTCGATCCAGTCGATCAGACACTGTTTGCGAACCATTGTTAATCAAAGAATTTATTCCCGCCAAAATGTCCTCGAACGAGCCAGGCCATCCGCCTCCGTCATCGCCAGTACGTCGATATTCAAGAGACCAGACCGCATAACCAGAATTTCTTAGGGCGGTACTTAATGCGTAAGTATGTTGAATATCAAAAGCGTTCAGCCAACACCCGCCATGAATTAAAACCACCACTGGTGCGCGTTGTCCATAAATTGGATTCGCAAACCAAACTTCAGCCCGTTGAAGGGGATCTTCTCCGTAGCTGAAAGTCTTGTCAGGCGGAGTGAAGGATAGTTGAGCTACATCGCTATAGCTCACGTTAGATTTGGAAGGCAGATAACATGAGTCTGAACTGTCTGTTTTTTCTTTTGCTTGTTGAGCCACGCTAAAAAGGAGCGTACACAGGAAAATAACTTTGGCTTTCATTTTCATGATTTGATGGGATATGTGTCAGAAAATTGGATATCGACTGTATGCCTATTTGGTACCGACACTTCGGTACTGAGAAGGAGAGTGACCAGTCCATCGCTTGAACGCATGCGAAAAATTAGCCGCTTCGCTGTAGCCCAATAACTCGGATATACGTTCTATACTCATTGACGAGGCAAGATATTCGCGCGCAAGCTGAAACCTGATTTCGTCTAGTAATACTTGAAAATTAGACTCCTCTTTTACCAAGTTTCTGCGCAGCGTTCGAACCGACATATTGAGTTGTTTTGCAGTCTCTTGAATGTTAGGGAACGTGCCTGGTCGAGATATTAGAAATTTCCTAACCTGTTCCACCAAGCCGCCCTGCAAACCGAGTTTTTCAAGCAATTTTTTACATTGTGCCTGGCAGTACTCAGAAGCCATTACGTCAGGTTGTTGCGATTTCAGATCGAGAAAGTCTCTGCGGCTGAGGATTTCATTACGGTGGTGATCAAAGTCCACTGGACATTCAAAGAACTCTTCGTAGCGGTCTTTGTTGGCTACATCACTGTGCATCAAGCGAACTCGAGTGTTCCGATCAGTGAAGTTAATCCCTGAGTTTCGTACGCCAGTGAAGGCGGCTTCGAGATCCCGGTCGCAATAGAGCTGCAAAAGGTCAGGCGCCAACTCGTAATTTAAATTAAATGCCACACCAGCTGCTTCATCGCTGTCGAGCAGTCTAATCGTGAAGTGAGTGAAAGTAAGCATCGAAAAATCAGAGGCTATGGCAATTGTGTCTCGAAGGGTTTGAGCACTCATCATGGCGTAACCCAATAAACCATAAGATTCATAGGTAAATGCTTCACCTATTTTCAACCCAATCAATGGATCCTGTGAAACTTCAAGCACGTTGCGGTAGAACTTAAACTCTTGGTCCAAACTGATATCGCTGTGTTGCATGCGCTCCACCGCTTCGCTGATGGATGATTCCTCCAACATTGATAATTTTATGTCGGTTCCTTTCAAGCAATCACGATCGTGAAATCCAAGGCTACGCATTATTCGCAATGCAGCTCTGATTCCAACAATATGATGACTTAATAGAGGTTTGGGTATTGGCATGCTATCTAGATTGGCCTTTTTTCACAGACAGTTTACATCAAGGCGTGTGACTAAAAAAATGATAACTATCTTAATTTTATTAGCAAAACACACTGCATTGAATTGACGCATGCGATCCATCCCACGCAATTGGGCCTAACTTAGATTGCTATTGGATCGCCAAGCAGGGTAGAGTGGTGTGCATAACGCGATTATTCCAACATGGGGAATGAATTGAACAGAGTTTTTGCCTGGCTAGCTGGGGTCTTTGTTGTATTTTTGATAGTTGCTGCCGCATTTGTGCTTACCGCCAAAAGGGATGATCCTCCCTTATTACAGGCTTTTATCAATGGAGTTGTCTTAACGGTTGATAAAGACGATTCAAAGCAAGAAGCATTGCTTATTGAGCAGGATAGTATATTGGCGGTTGGCACCACCCAGGAAATTGTCGATCTTATTCAACAGCATCCAGACAGGGGCGAGGTCATTGTGCATGACCTGGCGGGCAAAGCTGTCGTTCCCGGATTTATTGATGCTCACAGTCATTTTCCAGGCTCTGGTGTCTACGAATTTGCTCTGGATTTGAATGCCCCACCGATAGGCGCGATAAAAAATATCCAACAGATTCAAGAGCAGTTGAGAAGCCGCATTCAGTCTATGGAAGAGGTCGGTTGGGTTTTTGGTCTTGGCTATGATGATTCGCAAATGTCTGACAACCGGCATCCGTTTCGCCAAGAGTTGGATGCAGTGTCTTCAAGCATTCCTATATTTTTGCTGCATATTTCAGGGCATATGGGTGTAGCCAACTCCAAAGCCTTTGAAATGCTGGGTATTGATTCATCTACTGTAGCGCCAGAGGGCGGTGAATATCAAAAGACCGATGATGGGCAATTAACCGGTCTAATTTTGGAGACAGCCGTATTTGACTTTTTAAATGCATCGACGGATTACTCGATTACAGATACTTTGAGAATAGTCCGACGCGCATCTGCTGAGTATTTACAGCAAGGCGTTACCTCGGTTCAAAATGGTGCGGCCGACCAACGTTATATCACGGGACTAAATCTGGCCTCTCGGTTTGATGTGGTGCCGCAAAGAGTGGTGGTTTGGCCTGTGCATGAGGCATTACCGATTAACGAGGTGGTTGAGGCTAGGAGGGATCCCGGGGACTATTATCAAATTGGTGCAGTTAAGATCATTGCAGATGGAAGCATTCAAGGTTACACCGGATATCTACGTGAGCCCTATCACAAGCCAGTACCAGGGAAACCTAAGTCGTATCGAGGTAAGGCGGTGATTGAGAGCAGTCAATTAGTGGATCTAGTTTCTGAATACTTTGCCGTAAAACAGCCTCTCGCCATTCATGGCAATGGCGATGCATCGATCGATGAAATTCTCCATGCGGTTGAAGTAGGACTGGATCGACACCCATGGGAAGATCATCGAACGGTTTTGATTCATGCGCAGATGGCTCAAGCTGACCAACTTGAAAAAATGCGTGATCTTGGGGTCACACCCTCGTTTTTCAGTGCGCATACTTATTATTGGGGGGATCGTCATTGGCAAACATTCATGGGGCCGCAACGAGCTAGGCGAATGAGTCCGGCAAACTCAGCGCGCCGGCTTGGGATTCCTTTTAGTATTCATTTGGATACACCAGTAGTACCCATGAACAGCATGCGACTAATGTGGACTGCCGTAGAGCGAAAGTCTGCCCAGGGACGCTCTATCGGCCGGGCTGAAAGGTTAACTCGTGAACAGGCCTTAAGAGCCATGACGATGGGGCCTGCTTTTCAAATCTTTAAGGATGAATCACTAGGATCTATAGAGGTTGGTAAAAAAGCCGACTTAGTGATTCTCGACCAAGACCCAACGAATAGGTCAAACCAAATTCTAGAAACACAGGTATTAGAGACTTTTGTCGGTGGACTGTCGGTTTTTCGAAAAAATGAAGAGTGATTTCGACCAAATTTTGATTGTAAAAGGATATCCTCTGCTCTCATTAATTCGGGTATAAATTTCAAGGCTTGTGATTGATTTTAGCTATTGGCCGTTTTTTTTCTTGGCCATCATTGGTGCGATTGTAGCAAATGCGACCGGCGCGGGCGGTGGGGTCGTGTTTGTCCCTGCATTCACGATGTTGGAGTTGTCGGCTTCATCTATTATAGCCACCAGTTTTGCTATTCAGTGCTTCGGCATGACCGCTGGCAGTGTGGCCTGGTATAAAGTTCTTTTGATCGAGCTGCAGGGAGCCAAGTCGTTTGTTTGGAAGCACTATAGAAGACTAGTCTTGCTGTTCTCGCTGCCCTCAATCCTTGGCGTGATTGTAGGTCAAACCCTGCTTAGCTTGGATTCTCATCAGGAAGTAAAAACTTTGTTTAAAGGTTTTTCTATCTTGTTCGCGGTAGCGATCGTTTTCACCACTCTGCATTTAGCTCGAGCACAAGGTGCTCGAGAAATAGTGCCTGTGTCTCCATTTATTAGCGCTCTGATGGTGTGTGTTGGTCTTGCCGGTGGATTAATCACCGCTTGGCTCTCTATTGGCGTGGGTGAGCTAGTTGCTGTGATGCTAATATTAATGCGATATCCGGTTCGATTAGCCATTGGTGTAGCGGTCTCGGTGAGTGCGATCAGTGTGTGGGTGGGCGTGCAAAACTATCTATGGATCGATCCTTCAATCGATATCAATGTTCTCATATTTGCGGGCCCTGCTGCTGTCATTGGTGGTACGGTAGCCAGGTACGTAGCAGGTGCCTTCACTCCAGTGCAGCTTAAGTTGTTTATCGCCACCTGGATTTTTATCAGTGCATTGGCCATGTGAAGTGCTCAATAAATAGCCGAGACCCTCATCTGTTCTTTGCAGTCTAAGAGTGCGGATGAAGACGATTTGACTTCCGTGATAATTGTGCTCTACTGAAAAGAAAAATCAGGAGGCTCAAATGATCGATGAACGTGTCTTTACGGAAATGCATGTGCTCGCGAAGTTTAATCTTGACACTAATTTAGAGGGTATTAAGGTGCACTCGAGTGCTGACCCAGAAATAGTTGAGGCAACCCGCAGGCTGTTTGAGAAAGGCTTGGTGACACAACAGGATGGTGGATATCTTACCAGCCTTGGGAGAATAGCCTCTGGGCACACTCAGGATTTACTGCGTATTTTAGATGTCGAGGTTGGTGTGGAATGAGAATGCAACCGAAGGTCGTAGCGCTGGTAGCACTGCTGTTTGCGACGCCACTCGTACATGCAGCCTGCGAGTCATCAGAGAGTGCGCAATTTGATTTTTGGTTGGGATCTTGGGAGGTTACGGCTAATGACAACCCTGCCGGCAACAATAAGATTGAAAAGATACAAGATGGTTGCGTAATTAGAGAGACATGGGTGAGTGCCAAGGGCGGTTTTACTGGGACCAGTTACAATTATTATGATTCTTTAGAGGGTTTATGGCATCAACTTTGGCTTGATAATCAAGGCGGGTCTTTAAAACTTTCAGGAGGAATGGTTGGCAGCTCGATGGTGCTTAGCTCAAAGCCAACAGAAGACGCAAAAGGAATCATCACGGTAAATCGAATTACTTGGACACCCAATGACGATGGCTCGGTTCGTCAGCTTTGGGAGGTGGTCTCTATAACCGAAACTATCAACGAAGCTGCTGAGTCCGACGGCCGTAAGTCAACCACAACAATTGCTTTTGACGGTATGTACAAACAATCGCTATCGAATTCAAATTGATACTGGATTCTATTCGCAGTTATTTTTATAGAACGCTGAAAAAAATTCTTCTCTGTTGTGAGAAGAAGGGTGTGTTGAGAGAAAATCGCCGACAGTTGATTTTTCTTTCTCGGATTGTTCCGGACTGGACTCTTCAATATATGTTTGCTCGACATAACGTTCGGAATCTTTTTCCATTACTAAGAAGAACTCTCCCATCGAATCGAGTGCCGCTTTATTGCAGCCTAAATACTCGGCAGCCGCGCGGTCAGCCTCTATTTCAAATTGTCTGGAGTAGTTCAGCTCTAGTAGCAGTGAAGGTGCAGCAAGGATCGTTGCTGATGTGCTTGAAACATCACCAATGATCATAGCGGCAGCGAACGAGATGATGGAGCTTCGAACCAGCTGTTTTAGACTGTGTTGTTCGTTTATATGAGCGATTTCGTGAGCCATAACGCCCGCTATTTGATCGTCTGACTTAGTCAACTCAATCAGTTGATCGGTCATGATGATCGTCCCTCCCGGAAAAGCCAACGCGTTAGCACCGATGCTGGATCGCCCTCGCTTTATAGAGAAAGTGACCGAATCTTGGTTGACGTTCATATTGGAGGCCACCTCTAAAAATAGGTCGTTCAACTCCTTGATACGTTGCTCATCAAGTTCACTGTCTGAGAATAGCGAGTCTTTGAGCTCATCCAGCAGGGTCTCTTCAAGTACTAGGCCAGTGTTTGCTGGCAGTGAGCTTACAATGGTCTCCGTTATTGCTGGGATGCCATACTTGACCATGCCCCAGGTAAACAGCACCGTAAACACCAAGGCCGCCGCGATCCAGGAAAGGTTGGATTCAAGGCCATGTAATAACGAACTTAACGCACTGGGGTGAATTTGTCTTAAAAGTGCGTCGACTCCGTCATTATCTCTGGTTTCAAACAATCCGACGTCACTAATCTCTACAAACCTCGCGGACTTCCCAATTCTGGATGAGGCGCTCAATTGTGAGGATTCCAAATGAAAGGAGTCCTTATCAGCCAATAGAAAGGTCTGATTATGTTGATGGCTGATTGTGGCTTTCTTTCGCTCACTACTGCCTTGAGGGCTGTAGAAGCCCTCGATTAAAATTTGTTTAGAACTAGACACCAAATCCGACATCGAAGACTTCGCCTAATTCCTCACCCATGGCGTTTTGATACTCACTTTCTTTATTAATAAATTCAGAGAGATCTCCCCATACCTGCATTGCGGTATTATCGGCGTAAAATTTTGCCAGCCTAACTTTGGCCCAAGGAATAAAAAGGCCTAATGTGAGCGCAATGAATACAGTGTTTGTAATGATGATGTACGCTAGTGGCGTTGCCCTCATTTTTGCTCTTAACTTATGGTTTTCTAATGCGATGTTTTGATACACCAGGTTGTAAGTTCGGGCCTTTAAGTAGGCAATGATTGCGCCATAGAAAATGCCAAAACCAACGTAAAAAACAATGATCGACACAAAAGCAAGCGGAGAGTCTGACTCCATGTATTCAATATTAGCGAGATCCATTGCCCCCCCCATTCCTTTAAACAACAAGTACGCAAACAGCATCGAAAGCAAGACGAGGGCGCCGGCTTTGGCGTAGATGATGTAAAACGGCTTCATCGATCGCACTCGGAACCGAAAAGAAGAATGTCCGTAGGTATAGTTGCTGTAAACGTATCGGCAAGATATGTATAGCAAGAACGGGTAGGCCAGAAAATAGACCAGAGCTATGATTAGGGGCAATAAAAATAAGATAGCCATAAATCCCAAGCCCATATTTCCAGAGCCACTTACGTATGTGGCGCCACCGATTGCTGCGAAAACAGTCAAAAATATTCCCAGCGGGATGATTAGAAACACCTGATACGCATCCCATGTGGATTGGTGAAACCCAAAACTGATACCACGATACTTACTCACATGGGCGTTGAACGCCAAAGATCGCATTATTATCCACGGGGAAGCAATTAATAGTAATAAAGGCAGCCCAATCGCTAAGATTGCACTGGTTTGGCTAGCAATATTATAAAAAACGAAAACAACGACCGCCAAGATTCGGCTCTTTAAAATCTGTATCGGCTTAGCGGTGTACTCAAATGATGAGTCCTGCAGAGACGTGTTGCCGTAAAAGTATTGCTGATTTCTGACCTTCGCCCATGCAGAGTAAATGCCAAGCGTTACAATAGTGAGTAGGATATTTACTATCCAAATTCCAAAATATTCCTTACCACTTCCGGAAAACTTAAATCGCTCTATGTGTGCTTTTTTCGACTCATCCTCGGTGTCGGTGTTCGATAGTTCGTAGCTAGTCGAGTCCATGTGCCATCCCGTATTTTTCGTTTTATTATTGTCCGCTTTGCGACTCGTGAGTCGCCGAGCGAGACAATAATACGACATAAAGGCTTAGGAATAAAACCGCTTTATTTAGTACTCTTATTAGGCGGCCTTGACCGATACACGCACGCCATTGAGAGCTGCATTCCCAGAGAGTTTGTCGATAAACTTATCATCCGTAAGCTCATTGCAATTTACGCCTTTTTGCTGCGTGGCAATCGACATCTTTACGCCTGCCTTGTTATGCCCCCAACCGTGAGGAAGGCTCACGACACCCGGCATCAGTTCGTCGGTGGCGACAACGGTAGTGGTTACCGAACCTGTGCTTGATGTGACAACGACTTCAGACTCGTCCTCAATACCGCGCGCAGCGAGGTCATCTGGGTGCATCATGAGTTGCCATCTGGCTTTGCCCTTTACGAGGCGGTGATAATTGTGCATCCATGAGTTATTACTTCGAATATGTCTTCGCCCAATGAGGAGCAATTCATTCGGGTCTTGGTCAGATTGACTATCGGACAGTCTTTTGAGATCCGCGATAATAAATTCAGGCGCCAAATCGATGAGTCCATCGACAGTGGCGATGCGATTAACAAGACTCGGTTTTAAGGGACCTAAATCAATACCGTGTGGAGCGGCTTTGATCTTTTCCATGGTGAGAGCTTGCTCCGGATCTTGACTCGGTCCGTAAACATCGTGTTCTATTCCAAAGCCGACCACTTGGTCAGGAGCGGGAAGCTCTTTAAAGTCGATTTTCTTTAACTCGGCTATTCGTTTGCCGACTGCATTGAATATCTGCCAGTCGTGCAAGGCGCCATCTTTCGGTTGGAAGATGGCTGGATTGAGCCTAACGCTGTTATGTACCGCCAGACGCAAAAAGGCAATGTCATAGTGATCGTGTTCTATCGGACTAGTTGGAGGTAAAATAACGTCAGCATGGCGGGTGGTGGCATTAATGTAGAAATCGAAAGCCACGTAAAAGTCCAAGCTTTCAAAGGCTTCTTCCATTCGATTGGCGTTGGCGCTTGAGATAATAGGGTTGCCTGCGATTGTGACCATACCCTTTATCTGTCCTTCTCCTGGGGTGAGTATCTCTTCAGCCAAAGTTGCTGCTGGTAATTCACCGCTAAACTCTGGTAGCCCACTGACACGAGATTGAAACTTGGAGAAGTGACCGGCTCCTCCGGTGCCTTTTTTGACGTATGCGAATGCTGGGGAGGTCAACAAGGCGCCTCCCCGGCTGTCTGTAGCGCCGATTAGCATATTGATAACTTGTATCGCCCATTGGCAAAGCGCACCGAATTCCTGTACCGAGACGCCCATGCGCCCGTAAAGCACTGCACGTTCAGTTTTTACAAGATCTTCGGTCAAGCTAAAAATAGTTTCTTTGGGAATTCCCGAACGTGCCTCAGCTAGTTCCAGACTATAGTCGGTAACATTATTGCGGATAATATTCAGCCCTTTGGTAAACTCACTCAAGTGTGTAACCTTGACCCAATCGTTCTGGAATATGGTGTTTATCATTGCCATGAGCACGAACGCATCGCTGCCGGGGCGGATGAAGTGATGGTCGCTTGCAATCTGTGCCGTTTCACTACGGCGCGGATCAATCACGATTAGCTTTCCACCACGTTCTTTAATAGCTTTCAGACGTTTAGGCGCATTCGGCATGGTCATTATGCTGCCGTTTGAGGCAACCGGGTTGCCGCCCATGATAACCATCAAATCGGTGTGATCCACATCGGGGATTGGGAGGGCAAACTGATGTCCGTACATCGCCCAAGAGGTAAGCTGATGCGGCAGTTGATCCAGTGATGTGGCTGAAAAATGATTTCGCGTCTTAAACACTCGTCGAAAGTTTGGTCCATGAGTCATGTTCCCATAGTTGTGCACACCGGGATTTCCTGCAAAGAAACCCACGCTGTCGTTTCCGTGACGGGCCTGAAGATCAACTATCCGTTGGGCTGTGTAATCAATGGCTTCGTCCCATTCTATGGGCACCCATTTTCCGTTTACTTTTTTGTGTGGTTGCCGCAGTCTGTCTGGGTCATTGTGAATGTCAGCGATTGCAGTCGCTTTGGGGCAAATAAAACCCTGGGACACAGGATCGTTTTTGTCGCCTTTTATCGAGAGAATCTCTTCGCCTTGGGTTTTTATTTCAAGCCCGCAAATGGCCTCACAAAGATGACAAGCTCGGTAATGAGTTTTAACTGAATCCGACATACTGACTCCTAACGCTCCAATGATTTTATTGTGCTTAACTACTGATGTTGCAGCATACTGAGAATCATATCAGCAATCAGTGACAGAAATTATCGCGATATTGACGAGGTGAAAGCCCAAGTGTCTTATTGAAATGATGTCTTAGGTTGCCAGCACTTGAAAATCCGCTTTTCTCGGCGACGGTCTCTAGCTTTTCACTGGATTCTTCAAGCAGGGTTCTTGCCAAGTGAATTCGTTGAGTGACTAACCATTCATGAGGACTGATGCCAAATTGTTTGCGGAAAGATCGATCAAAGTTTCGACGGGACATATTGGCTTTGCCGGCTAATTCATTAATCGAAATAGCTTGATCTAATCTTCCTTGAGCCCACTCAATACTGATGTCTAATGAGCTTTCTCTAAGCGGAAGTGGCGTTTCGACAAACTGTGATTGTCCGCCACGTCGATGTCCAGATATTACGAGTCTCTTTGCGACCGAACTCGCTGCTCGAGAACCGAAGTCTTCTCGAATAATTGCTAATCCTAGGTCCAGTGCCGAAGCACTTCCGGCAGAACAGCCAATCTGTCCGGAACGTGTATACAACACGTTCTCAACGTAATTCGCTTTATGAAAGCGACCTTTAAACACTTGGGCATATCGCCAGTGCGTTGTTGCTTCCCTACCGTCTAGGCACCCAAGTTCCCCTAATAAAAATGCACCAGAGCAAAAAGAAATGACTCTACCTCCTTTCTCGATAAACTCAAGGACCGCTGTTCTTAATAATTTATCGATTTGGGTCTGTTCGGTAGGCCAGGATGGAATGACCAGAGTTTGATAACCATCTAAATCGGACTTGCTGTTGACCGTGAGGCTCACTCCGCAATGTACTGTGGCATTAGGGCGCCCAATTGCGATAGCTTCGGCTAGATACCAAGATTTCATTTCTGGTCTGGGCAGGCCAAAGAGTTCAATGGCGCACCCAAGCTCAAACATCGCTATTTGAGGATGTACTAGGATGGCAACGTGATGAGACATGGCTTGATATTATCGAAAAATGTCTTTTAAGCCAATGGAGGGATAGACCCTTTGCAGGCAAACTTTATCAATCGCCACAAAGGCAAACCCAAGCAATCAACTTTAGGAGATAGATAAATCATGAGTTCAGCCGTTTCACGTTACCCCGCTGCATCAAGTAATGCAGCAAAAACGCACTTTAAAAGTCTATTAGCGCTCGAGACCGACTGTTGGGATACACATCACGCTATAGTAAATGACCGTAGGGATTTTATTTTGTTAGACGTGAGATCAAAGGCGTTGTTTGATCTGGGGCATCTTCCCGAGGCTCAAAACCTTCCACATCACCTAATCAAATCAAAGACCATGGAACATTACCCATTGGATACTCTTTTTGTTGTGTACTGCGCTGGACCACATTGTAACGGCGCTGACAAAGCCGCACTCAAGCTAGCCGAGTTAGGCAGACCTGTTAAGAAAATGATTGGTGGCGTGACTGGGTGGTTAGATGAGGGCTTCGAGCTGGTAAGCAATTAACAGCTTATTGAACCAAGTGCGTTATACTTGGGCGCAGAATAAGAATAATGAGAATAACTTTTGAAACACATCATAAGCTTCACTTCGATGTTGTGGGTCATGCTGAATTTACTATTTTGGCTGACCCTCTTGTTGCCAGTGGCGTTAATGCAGTTACTAGCGCCTTGGTCTATTGTGAAAACAGTCTGCGCGAATATCATCCGACTTATTTATAGAGCTGCCGTTAAGTTAAATACGTTCTGGATGACTGACGTGATGCGCATTCAGCTCAAGGTTTTCGGAGAGGTACCCCAACATGACTCTCCCGTTGTTATTTGTAATCACCAATCGTGGTTCGACATACCTCTAGTTCAAGAGTTGATCACGCAGAAAGGACCAATGGTGACTTTCTTGGTGAAGAGAGAAATTGTTTGGATTCCAATTATTGGTTGGATTTGCCTAGCATTAAACTTTCCGCGCCTGTATCGAAGGAAACAGGAAGGAGCCAGAGAGAGCGACTTCACAATTATTCAGAAAGCATCCTCAGAACACAGCAAGGACAAAGGTGCGTTACTGATTTTTCCAGAAGGAACGCGATTTACTCCGGATAAAAAGTCATCTCAAAAGGTGCAATACACAAACCTCTTGAGACCGAAATCGGGTGGTCTCAGCATGATAAAAAATCATATGCCGTCCTCCACCCCACTTGTGGACATAACAATCGACTACGGTCAGCAAGTTAATATATGGCGTTGCTTACGCGGCGACCCATCTGAAATTTACATTCACATCCATGAGTTTCAATTCGAAGAGCTCCAAGATGTCGAGCAATGGCTCAATGATCGATGGAGTCAGAAAGACGAACTCTTTAGGCAATATTAGGCTGATTTTATCAAAGCCCGTTTAGCCCGGTATCGCAGTCGTATGTTGCCGGATTTACGCGGCAGGGGAGCGTTTGACAAGTTCAAGTTTTGCTAAGCTTCGAATATCGGCATTCCCGATGCTGGAGAGGCTTCTATGAAAGCGCGGATTAATGTTGTGATGATGCGACAAAAGGATCTGTAAAACATCACCATGGCCGACCAACAGAATAGACTTACCTTCAAAAGCGGATTCCATTCTCTCAATGACCGACAAGCCGCGGACCAGTACTTGATCGACAGTCTCTACTTCTTCCTGGCTTAGACCAGGATTATTTATGTCGTTTTGCCACACAGCTTCATAGTTGGCGTGGTCTGTCATTTCCCAATTACCGAAGTAACGTTCTCTCAGCTCTATGTCAATGATGACTTCTTGGTCGCAGCCAATGACGCTTTTCATGATTTCAGCGGTTTCGCGGGCGCGTAAAAAGTCCGAACTGACAATGATTGTATTGGTATCCAGACGGGTAGCTAACGCTGCATTCATGACTTGCTCGGCACCTTTTGCGGTTAGCCCATAATCTAGAATTGCATTTTGTGGATAGCTAACGATTAGGCCACGACGATTCGCTAGACTTTCGCCATGTCGCATCAAGAAGTAACGGTTTTTTCTGCTGTTCATAGGGTAAGTGGGCAGCCTTACGCCGCCTCAAGATCAGTGGTTTGAGTCGTGCTTTTCTTAGGTGTGCCAACAGGCTCATTCTTCTTAGGCAGCTTACATGCATCGCCTAGCACGACGTCGAAAACAGGTTGCCAGTTGTTTTGCTGATGAACGTGCGCTGCGCAACGGGCCCTTAATTCCGCAAAAAGCGTGGGTTGTTCGACCTTCATTTTTCTAAAATTATTGATGACCGCTACCCAGTCTTCAGCCTTGTCTGTCGGAACGATTTGGCCAGTTTCATCCGGACGTATGATCTCTTTTGGTCCACCTGTTGGTGTTACTAAGCATGGTACGCCGCAAGCCTGAGCTTCAAGAATTACCATGCCAAAGGTATCTGTATGGCTAGGAAAGACAAATAGATCAGATGAGTTGTACCAGTCGACGAGTTCTTCAGGGTCCAGCCGTCCAGTTAAGTACACATTACCAATACTACTCATTTGATCCTTTAATTTCTCTAAATCGGGTCCATCACCGGCCACCACCAGATTAAACCTTCCAGAGTATTGTTGGTCTGCAAGTTGTGCGATTTTCACTAGTAAGCTTAAATTTTTATCTTCGGAGATACGGCCCGCGAATAGCATGGTGAATTCGCCGTGCAATTGCTTTCTGCGGGTCATGCTGTCTTGCAACTTACGAGGTTTGTAGAGATCTAGATCTAAGCCTCTGGGGAATATCTCGAGTTTGCTTGAATCAAGACCTGCCATTTGTAGCTTCTGAATATACGCTTGACTGGGAACGTAGACATGATCAGCTTGTTTATAAAACCAATTTACCAAGCTGTCTGTCCACCCCGCTACGGTTGGCTCGTTGGTCATTTTCATGATTTGCTCTGCAAAGTCCGTGTGATAGATCATCTTCACAGGTAAATCCATCAATTTTGCACAAAGCAATGCGCCAAGCCCCAATGGCCCCGGCGTAGAAATAATGATCTGGTCTGGCTGTTCCAATGAAATCTTTCTCATCATGGAGAGTAACGAGGGAAAGCCGACAGATTGCTGCTCGTAACCCGGTATCTCGATAGTTTTAACCGGAGTAAAGTTGAGTGTATTTGCTGGCAGTGGGGTGTTGATGGTTGCTTGATCTACCGCGGTTACCAATTTTAGCTGATAGCCGTTTTTTACACTGTGGGTCGCAATTTGTCTCAAGGTGATGGATACGCCATTTAGGTCGTCAATGGTGTCGGTAAACCACAGAGCTTTTTCTGTGTAGTGCTGCTTTGTGCCTTCAATGAGTTTGCGTTTGATACACGCTTTCAGTACCTGATGCCTCATGGAGCCAATAAAGGGCGCGGCCAACAGTGTCATTGGAAACACCGTGGCTAGCTTTTGAAAACCCTTAAAAATGTCGCCACTCGGAAGATGTTTGGACATTGCAACAACGATGGATCGGAACATCTCGTCATGCAATTCGTTTAAATGAACATATGCATTGGGTATCTTGCTGGCAATATCGTGAGCGGAATCTTCGTTGATTTGTTTAAGTAATCGGTGCAATGCGTTATGAGTTTTACTGTTCTTTTTCTTTAGGTATCTGAGTGATTGGCTCTTTTTGAAGCGCTTCATCAGGTTGCCTTCTTGGCCGTGAAAGAACAGCTCTAGAAAGTCATTCATTTTAGTCTTTGAATACTTGCCATCACGGTTCAAGCGATAGTCATGAATATGCTTTATCACGCCGGTCGCATAGGCTTCAAAGCTACCGTGCATTCCATTACCCAAGCTTTTCTTGTCTTTGATGGATTGTAAAAAGCTCTCTGGGGAATCACTGAGACTCTGGGTAAAAGCGCTACCTATTAAAATGCCGCAGTGATCATCGGAACCACCAGTGAACCCCTTAATCCAGGGATCTGCGCTTATCGGAGTCAGGCCATGCTTCTTTTGCAGTTCTCCTAATGCCGGCTCATCCAGATTTTGCAGAAATCGGTGTAACAGCAAATTGTTTTGAGAACCTGAGCCGCCGTTGATGATTTCGAACACATCAAAAAGTACTACCAGCTTTTCTACATGTTCGAAGCTTAATTTCCCATCTTGATCGTAAGTGGCATGCGCTACCGAATATGCTAGGTCTTCGTCAACAATGAAGTCGCGTAACACGTATATATTGTGACGTATTTGCATGATTTTTTCGTACTGGGATTCTGATATCCCGTAGACCAAAATATGCACCTTGCAATAGTCCTCAGGGAAGTAGCTGGTAACTTCACAGGACATGAAGGTGTCTCGTGGAAACTTCTTCACTAACTCCAGTGATCCGCGAATATCGTCATGGTCGGTCAGGGTTACAAAATCCATGCCACGTTGTTTGGCTTGCTGATACACGGTCTCAACAGCGGTGAAGCTCTCTGGAGAGTTGTAGACTTTGTGGCCCCAAGTGCTGGGATAGTCTGAATACTTAGAATGAACGTGCAGATCTGCTTTGGCCATGATCGATTTCACCATCGGTTAGTTTGGAGTTAGATACCGTTTTTTCTTGGATTCTTTGATGAGTTCTAAGTCAACCAATATCAGTCCGTCGATGCAGTAAGAAAAATTCGGGTCGACGCTGAAATCGATAAAGTTGACACCTTGCTCGTGACAAAGATCAGCATAATGTTTGTACAAAGTTGGAAGAGTGACCCCTTGACGAGAGAGGCTGCTCTTCAAAGCTCTAGTCGCTCGCAATAGGTTTTGCGTGCGGTAGCTTTCTAATACACCGCGATCAACCCTAAAAGGATGTTTTGAGAATGCGAACTGAGTGTGGTTTTCAGGTGTAAAGAAATGTTGATATAAGCCAACGATCTGCTGTTTGGCTAACTCAGGATAATCATTTGAAATGCTAACGGCGCCAAAGAGGTACCTAACATCGGGTTGTGCTAGAAGATAGGCCCCAATGCCTTGCCATAAATAGTCCAGACCTCTTCGCGTCCAGTATTTAGGCTGGATGAAGCTTCGTCCGAGCTCCACGGCTTTTGGGAATATTCCTTTAAACGCCGGTCCATATTGGAAGAGTTCTGCCGTGTATAGCTTGTCCAAGTTTCCATTTTGGGTCAGCTTAAAAGCCTCCCCAATTCGATAAGCGCCCACTATTTCGCGATCGTCTTTATCCCAAAGGACGATATGTCGATAGATTTTGTCATACCTATCTGTATCGCGAAGCCTTTGAGTGCCCTCACCGACGGCCCTAAATGTAAGTTCTCTCAGTCTCCCTAACTCTCGGATTACACTAGAGTTTAAACGGTGGTCAACCAAATAAATGATTTTTCCATCTGGTGTAGAACCCAAAGTAACAGAATCATTTAGTTCTTTCTCCAAGCGAGCTCGCTTTTCAGGGAATGCCACCATGGCTGCCTTTTTTGTGTCGCTGCTGGTTCGGTAGTCATGTGCGTATTTGAGCTTGGCAGTTGCGTAGCGAATGAGTCCATTTGGCGGTACGACATCCTTAGGCAAAGTTTGCACTTTTATCATGTTTCTCTCCAAGCTGATCATGTGCGGAGGATAGGATTCATATGTTACTTTTCGGTTGCGATTTTGTGATGGTTTAATGACAGTTGCTCAGCGATTTTTAGAACGTAGATCTAAGTCATAGCTTGGTGCCTTCTTGGTCGGAAAAGTCGGTTTTTTTCCTAAAACTCTTTGACCATTCAGCGACACCTCTCTATAGTGTTCAGCCGATGAACACTCAACCCCAAAAAGTTACTCCTTCTGAATCCGAGCGCGAACGGCAGCTTACGCTTGAGCTACTACAGGCTATCGATCAGAAGGACGACATCAGTCAGCGGCATTTGGCTCAGGAAATGGGAGTAGCACTTGGTTTAGCAAACTCATATCTCAAGCGCTGTGTGAAAAAGGGGTGGATCAAAATAACGACCGCGCCGGCAAATCGCTATCTTTACTACCTGACCCCAAAAGGGTTTGCTGAAAAGACGAAGTTGACGACGGAGTTTTTTACTACGTCGTTAGCACTATTTCGCCAAGCAGGTAGCGAATACAGTCAATTGATCGAAAAACTTAGCATCCAGGGTAAGCAACAAATTTTGTTTGTTGGCTTGTCAGACTTGACGGAGATTGCTTTAATGCGCGCCCTGCAATCAAAAGTGCAAGTTGTATCCATTTACCAACCGGATGCCGGGAAAGATGAGTTTTTCGGGCTGACTGTCGTAGACACACTGCCATCATCTGAATTGATTGATGCGGTGATATTGACTTCGATGGAACAAACTAATGAATTGTTAGAGGAGCTCGAATCAGTTTTCACGGAGTCCGATATTCATTTGCCTCCGATGTTGTTAAAAATGAAGTACAGAACCACAGAACTCGAATACGTAGATCAATAGAAGTATCTGCGTTTATTTTATTGAATAGACTATTTTTTTCTCAGGAAAAGCTATGAGTAAGACAGTGTTGTTAACAGGTGGAGCAGGATTTATTGGTTCCGCTTTGGTGAGATATTTAATTAACCACACCGAACATCGGGTTGTGAATGTCGATAAGCTCACTTACGCCGGCAGCTTGTTATCTCTTGGCGGTGCAGACGAGAGTGATCGGCATGAATTCCATCAGGAAGATATTGTTGATGCGGCGAAAATGCGGGAGCTCGTTGCACAATATCAGCCTGACTACATCATGCATTTGGCCGCGGAATCGCACGTTGATAGATCAATTGATGGCCCGGGTGAGTTTATTCAAACTAATATTGTTGGCACATACACATTGTTAGAGGTGGCCAGAGAGTACTACGAAGCTCTCATAGGGGAGAAGCGTGATGCTTTCAAGTTTCATCATATTTCTACGGATGAAGTCTACGGCAGTTTGGGTGAGACCGGCTTATTTACAGAGACCACTCGATACAAACCGAATTCTCCGTATTCCGCCAGTAAGGCGAGCTCTGATCACTTAGTGAGAGCGTGGAACAAGACGTATAAGTTGCCTGTTGTGATATCCAACTGCTCAAACAACTACGGCCCATTTCAATTTCCTGAGAAACTAATTCCTCTGGTAATTCAAAAAGCTTTGCAGGGTGAGCCGCTTCCTATCTACGGAAAAGGTGACAATGTCCGCGACTGGCTATTTGTTGATGATCACGTTAAGGCACTCTGGAAAATTGTTACCACAGGTGAAAATGGTCAGGTGTACAACGTTGGTGGCCACAATGAAAAAACCAATATCGAAGTGGTCGAGACTATTTGTTCGATATTGGACGATCTAAGGCCGAAAGCAGACGGTGAACAGTATAAGGATCAAATCACTTTTGTGGCAGACCGACCCGGTCACGATAGACGCTATGCAATCGATGCTTCTAAGATCGCCAAGGAACTCGATTGGACACCTGAAGAAACTTTTGAATCGGGTATCCGTAAAACGGTGCAGTGGTATCTCGATAGCGCCGATTGGGTAGCAAAGGTGTCTGGAGACTACGACGGCGGCCGTCTCGGTGGTAAATAGAACTTCGATCATCCTTACATAGACGAGGGTATTAATTATGCGCGGAATTATCTTAGCGGGTGGGTCTGGTACAAGACTGCACCCCGTCACTCAGGCAGTCTCGAAACAACTGCTTCCTGTCTACGACAAACCCATGATTTATTACCCACTGTCATCTTTGATGTTAGCGGGGATTCGTGATGTGCTGATTATTTCAACGCCTCAGGACACGCCTCGGTTCCAGCAGCTTATGAAAGATGGATCTCAATGGGGGATCAATATTTCCTATGCCGTTCAGCCATCCCCCGATGGCTTGGCCCAAGCATTTATCATCGGATCAGAGTTCGTGGGTAATGATGACTGTGCGCTCGTTCTTGGGGACAACGTGTTTCATGGAGCGGATCTCAGCAAGAGCTTGAAAACCGCGGGAGAGAAAAAGAAGGGTGCGACGGTGTTCGCTTACCCTGTACATGACCCCGAACGCTATGGTGTGGTGGAGTTTGATGATAATTGGAGAGCACTGAGTTTAGAGGAAAAACCCGAAGCTCCTAAGTCAAATTACGCTGTCACTGGATTGTATTTTTATGACAACCGAGTCGTAGACGTGGCCAAGTCAATCAAGCCCTCTCCGCGTGGAGAGCTTGAGATAACCGATGTGAATAAGCAATATTTAGAGTGGGGCGACTTGTCGGTGCAGGTGTTTGGACGTGGATTGGCTTGGCTTGATATGGGGACCCACGAATCCTTGCTTCAAGCATCGATGTTTATCGAAACCATCGAGAATAGGCAAGGCCTCAAGGTTGCGTGTTTGGAAGAGATTGCCTATCGACAAGGATTTATTGGTGATGAAGAACTTGAGAAAGCAGCGCATCAGTACTCAAAGAGTGGATATGGCAAGTATCTGAAAATGGTTCTTGAGAATAAGCATCAGTTTCCTCAAATTGATTGATGCGGAAGCATTTTCCGGAGCAAGCAAGTGATCACCAGTATTTTTGAGCATAAATATCTGTTTTTGCAGATGTTGAAACGAGATGTTCAACAGCGCTATCGAGGTGCGCAGCTCGGATTTCTTTGGGCCTTTGTTTACCCAATAATGATGCTGATGGTTTACACCTTTGTTTTTGGCTTTGTTATGAAGGCTAAATGGGGCGTGCCAGGGCAGGATAATCTGGATTTCGGTATCATCCTTTTCGCTGGTTTGCTGTGTCACAGTCTGCTTGCTGAGGTGTTGATAGGGTCGGTGGGGCTGGTTACCAGTAATACGCAGTACGTCAAAAAAGTCGTGTTCCCGCTCGAATTGCTTAGCATGGTCAGTCTAGCCAATGCCGCGTTTCATATGCTATTGGGCTTGCTAATTTTGTTGGCCATTTATCTGCTTCGTGGTAATGAGTTGCATTTGACGATGCTGCTTGTTCCCGTGGTGCTGTTGCCCTTCATCGTCTTTTTGCTGGGCGCTTCTTGGTTTGTTTCCGTGTTGGGCGTGTACTTTAGAGACCTTGGTCAAATCATGGGTGTATTTATGACAGTCTTATTATTCATGGGACCAATCGTCTATCCGTTTCACCTAATTCCGGTTGAGCTTCAACCCTATGTCTATTGGCTAAACCCGCTTACCGTAACGGTGGAACAATTTCGAGCCGTACTGTTGCTTGGTGAAATGCCTAACTGGCGTGATTTGGGTATTTATTTCTTTTTCGCCGTGTTGATGTTGCTTGCTGGTCGATGGTTTTTTAAACGCACGCGGGATGGTTTTGCTGATGTCATCTAGCCAGTTTGAAGAGCATCCAGAGATTGAAAAAACTCTTGGAGATTCCACTCGTAATAGCTCGAGCAATTCTGAGTTAGTAATTGATGCAAGAGGAATAACCAAATGCTATCAATCTTATGCAAAGCCGATTCATCGGCTTTGGCAAAGCTTTCGACCTGAGAAAAAATACTATCAGGAATTTTGGGCATTAAAAGGCGTGGACCTAGAAGTCAGAAAGGGTGAAACCGTTGGTATTGTGGGTAAAAACGGTTCAGGGAAATCAACGCTTCTTCAGATAATCGCCGGAATTTTGCAGCCTTCGGGCGGGGCACTCGCAACATCGGGACGTATATCAGCTTTACTGGAGTTAGGCGCTGGTTTCAATCCAGAGTTTACCGGGATGGAAAACGCTAGGTTGAATGCCTCGATAATGGGACTGAGTCGTGAAGAATTTCATCAAAAGCTGCCAGATATTGTTGAGTTCTGTGGTTTAGGAGACTTTCTACATCGTCCTGTAAAAACCTACTCATCCGGAATGTTTGTTCGACTCGCTTTTGCGGTTGCAATCAATATGAATCCTGAAATTTTGATTGTCGATGAAGCTTTGGCTGTTGGGGATGTGAGGTTCCAACGAAAGTGTTTCCGCCGCATAGATCAATTAAAGGCACAAGGTGTATCAATTTTGTTTGTGACACACTCCACAGAGAGTGTGCTCAAGTATTGTGACAGAGCGATCATGTTGGACGAGGGCGAGCTTAAACTAACCGGCTCACCTAAAGACGTTGTGCAAGCCTATCTCGAAATGATGTTCGAGTCGGATGTGGTACAACAAGAACAAACTGGGGTGGACGCCAATGGCTATCACGTTGGCTTTGACCCCATGATCGACAATTGCCTGAAACAACCTACCTACAATCCAAATGAACATCGATGGGGAGACGGGCGAGCCAAGATTTGTGATTATCAAGTACTTCAGAACGGCGCCATGACCTCGGGTCTTGTTCAGCGAGGGGATCGCATTTCGATCAGAGCATCAGTATTTTTTGAACAAGATATCGATGATTTGATTTATGGTGTAACCGTAAAGATGAACGACGGCAACCAGATTTACGGCACAAACTCTCGTTTGAAGACGGGCATCGCCAGTGCTCAGAAGGCGGGCGACTTGGTGACAATCGAGTTCAACCTAACGCTTAACCTCCTGGCGGGAGACTACTTTGTATCCATTGGTGTTGCTCAAGATCACAACGTAAAAGATAACATCGCCATTGACCGTCGATACGACCTTATTCATCTGCACGTCGGAGAAACCGTTGATGCCTTTGGCGTCGTAGATCTAAATGGAGAGCTACGTGCTATTGAGCAGGAAGAAGAAAATGACTAGCTCTAGCAGCAGTATTGCAAAACTCAACCATTTAGAACTCAATCAATCGGGCGTTTATGCAGACCCCGAAAACCAGACTAATTTCGATTATTCGGATGGAGAGCAGGTGGAGCAGAGACTCTTCGATATACTCTCCTCCACGTCGGATTTGAGCAGCAATTCTAAAACGCTTAGCTCTCAGATTGTAGACTGGCCGACGGAGTATCATCTATCACCAAATCGATCCAATTTATTGCGCGGTTTGGACTTAACTGGTGTCACACGCGTATTAGAACTAGGGTGCGGCTGCGGGTCCATAACTCGTTATCTTGCTGAGCAGCCCGGAGTTACCGTAGATGCAGTGGAGGGCAGTGGTATACGTGCTGCGCTGGCCAGACTTAGATGCGGTGACATGGATAATGTTGAAATATCGGTCGCTAATTTCAACGATATCTCGGTTCCAGAATCAGAATACGATCTGGTTTTATTCGTTGGTGTCACTGAATACGCAGGTCGATTTTCAGACGCTGAAACCGATGAGGCGGCACTGCACGATTTACTTGCACTAGGACGGAGGGCATGTAGCCAAGACGGGGTAGTACTGATTGCGATCGAAAACAGACTTGGGATGAAATATGCCCTGGGTGCAAGTGAAGACCATTACGCATTGCCATATGAAGGGATTGATGGTTATCCCAATGGCTCAGGAATTAAAACCTATGCATTAGACGAGTGGCGAGAACACATAGATAAATCACAGTTTGCGTCTCACCGTTTGGTCTTGCCATTTCCCGATTATAAAATTCCTAATCTTCTCGTGCCTGAGGCTGTTCAGCGCGACTTGAGTGCCAACGAGCTTGGTTCTTTTTACTCAAGAGATTACTGCAAAGCATTCTCCATGCCAGAGCAAGAAACGAAGGTGTGGGATGCGTTAGCTCAGTCATCCACGCTTGCTCAATTAAGCAATTCATTCTTGTGGTTGTTAAGTGACTCCGCCCCTCGCTTGGAGGATATTGGTCCTAAAACAATTCGTCAATTCGATTCCCTAGAGCCAGAGTATCTCTCTCAAATGGTCGTGGCCGAGGAACCAACAAGGCGTGAAGCTAACGAGAAAGAAATTGAGCATTTGCGCGCGCAGATCACCCAATTGGAATCTCACAGTGGCAATCTTGAGAAAAAGGTTGAGCTTCTTACGAACTCCATAGGGTGGCGAGCTTTGGGCTGGATTCGGAAACTATTTGGTAAAACCACGATATAGAGTTTAGTCATGAGCTTAAAAAAGTGGTTGATTCAGCTAAATAACAAGCTGGAAAAAAAATGGCAGGATGTTCCTTTAAATCAAAAGCCACCGTCAGTAAAGCCTGGTTGGTATCTGAGTGAATATACTCAGTCTGGTAATGCTGATACTACTCCAAGACTATTGATCGATGATGATGAAGGTGCACGCAGAGAGCGGATTTTATTCGGCGCACATGCCGGTCGAAATCGAACTTTGTTTTATCTTCCCGGCGGTGAGTTGATTGCCCACAGTGAATCCATATCGATGACCCGGCTGGCTAAGGTTTCTGCCGTGGAAGCCCGATTCCGTACCTTTCTAATTTGCTTGAGGTATCTTCGAGACTTTTTCGGCCCAAGAGCCCTTTTCAAAATGATTCATTTACAGTTTTTGGATCCTTTTGACCGCTCCACCGAATTGTTGAAGTTCTACACACCGCATGTTCAAAATAGTGGCTATCTAAAGGAGGTTGAAGTCTGGCGTCGCTTGGATGCATACCCAAAAATAGCTAAGTGGCTTGCCGGGAAAGTCAAAATCGCGGTCGTAATCGAGCACGAAGATCAACGGGCTGAGCTGAAAGGTCTGTTGATAGCGCCTGACCAGGTAGTGCTCGCTGAATCCAAAGAAACCATCAATATCGATATCGATTTTGTTATACCTCTGCAACGCTCTGAGCGTCTGCGTTTTGCTTCTTTGATGATCATTAAAAGATGGTTGAGAAAAAGTAAAAGCTTCCCGGAGTTTATTTACTCAGATCACGACTACAATGATGCTGAGTTAAATTTCAGAATGGCGCCTGTGTTTAAACCGCAACCGAGTTTTGCGTACCTAACTTGTTTCAACTATGTGGGGCCAGCCGTAATCTTGTCTTCAAAAATCACCAGAGACATCGAGCTTGCGGACTTACTAGAGGACAGAACTCTTTATTCACTCGCGTTAAAAAGTTTTGAGAATACTTCCAGGGTGGCTCACATACCTGAAGCCCTTTTTGTCAGTCGTCGAGTCAAGGCGCCGGAAACGCCGAAGCCATTTACCCGAGACTTTGACTGGGGCGAGCTTAATTGGGAGCGCCGCAATGACTACAATGTCTTGGTGGCGAAAGAAGCGAGTAACGCGTCACCTTCAGTAGATCTAATAATCCCAACAAGAGATGGCATGCAGGTTCTCAAGCCATGTGTGGATGGCATATTGGAGAAAACTAGCTACCCCAATTACCAGATCATTGTTGTGGATAACGGTAGTGAAAAGCAAGAAACGCTAGACTACTTTGAAGAAATAAAAAACCATCCTAGGGTTTCGGTCGTTCATTATCCCGGGGAGTTTAATTACTCGGCAATCAACAATTTTGCGGCATCGCACGGAAACTCTGACTACATTGGTCTTATCAATAATGATATCGAGGTCATTGACGGAGATTGGCTAACTCAAATGATGGCGTGGGCGGTCAAGCCGAGCGTGGGTATTGTAGGTGCCAAATTGTTATTTTCAGACGGGAGAGTACAGCATGCTGGTGTCACCATAGGCATGGGGAATGCGGCAGGCCATATCCACAGATTAGAGGACCGAGATGCTCCGGGATATCAATTGCGGTGTCTGGCAACGCAAAATATGATGGCTGTGACGGCTGCGTGCCTAATTACCCCTCGTGATGTCTATGAGGGGCTAAACGGACTGAATGAGAAACAGTTTAGAGTCGCTTACAACGATATCGATTATTGCTTGCGCGTTGAAGAGAGTGGCTTGCAGGTTATTTGGACACCTGAAGCAATACTTTTTCATCATGAATCCGTTAGCCGGGGTGATGATATGTCTGATCAGCACATACAGAGATATTTCAAAGAATTGAAAGCTTTGCAATCTCGATGGAAGACCAAAGGATTTGTTGATAAGTACTACAGTAAGCATTTGAGAATAAGCGACGAGGGAGTTTACCCAAAAATTGATTCTCAACAGCAGGAAAAACTCACGTTTCTCATCGAGCAATAAATACTGAGATTACGTATAATCTCGCGGCATTAAGACAATTATTTATTCAAGGCACATCCAATGGAAGTTTCTATCGTCATACCATTCTTAAACGAAGAACCAAATTTGGCACCACTTTGTGAAGAGATCAAGTCAGCCATGGACCCAACGGGTAAAGCTTACGAAGTCTTATTTATCGATGATGGAAGCACTGACAATGGAATAGCGGTGCTAGAGAAATGTCGTGAATCTATGCCTCAGATTAAGGTTGTAAGCTTTCGCAGAAACTTTGGTCAGACGGCGGCGATGGTTGCAGGCCTAGATTATGCTGAGGGCGAAGTGGTAGTCACTTTGGATGCAGATCGCCAAAATGATCCAGCCGATATACCGACCATGCTTGACAAGATTGACGAGGGCTATGATATGGCCTGTGGATGGAGGTTTGACCGTCAGGACACTTACATTTCTAGGAAGCTTCCCTCTATGTTGGCTAATCGCCTCATATCGAAGATAACCGACGTCAGTTTGCATGACTATGGCTGCACCCTAAAAGCCATGCGCAAGGAGTTGGCAAAACGCGTGACACTGTACGGGGAAATGCATCGATTCATTCCAGCCGTGGCCAGTGGTGTTGGGGCCAAGATAGCCGAGGTAAAAGTGAATCATCGTGCACGCACAGCTGGCGAGTCTAAGTATGGAATTTCACGAACATTTCGAGTGATCCTAGATCTTATTACAGTTAAGTTTTTGTTGAGGTATCATGCGCGTCCGCTGCATTTTTTCGGAATGCCAGGTCTTGCCTTAGGGGCAACCGGTGGACTCATTTTGACTTACTTGACCATCGCTAGATTGTTCTTTGCCGTGCCGCTTGGCGATCGCCCGTTACTGATCTTCGCATTTATGCTGATTGTTATTGGTTTGCAGTTCATTCTGTTCGGTCTCATCGGAGAAATGCAGACCAGAACCTATTATGAGAGCCAAAATAAGCCCATTTACCACGTGCGTAAAACCGTTGGAATAGATCAAAAATAGTCGACCGGATTTCGGCAATCTCACACGTGCACACTCCGTCGAGACAGACACCGCAATCAGATGCGAGGCCGAGCCAAGTGCTTGCTGTCATCGTGACGTTCAATCCAGAGCAGCATGGCTTAAAAAGGGTTGTCAGCAGCTTGCTCGATCAGGTGGGTGAGATACTCATCGTTGACAATGGATCAACTGATTTAGATATCGGTGATTTCGAAAACGTTAGCATACATCGGAACAAGTCTAACTTAGGTTTGGGAGCCGCCCATAATATTGGCATCAAGTCGGCGATTGAACGAGGTTACGACTACGTCTTGATCATGGATCAAGATAGCCTGCCAACGTCGTCGATGACCACCGAGTTATTGCAAGCTCATCAGAGCCTTAGCGGGGACCACAAAGTTTCCGCAGTTGGAGCAACTTATTGGAATGCTGAGACACAAACTCCATCGTTCTTTGTCCGCTTTGGTTGGCTTAAATTTAAACGCACATACAGCGCTAAAGAACCCTGTTTGGCGGACTTTTTGATCTCTTCCGGCAGTCTTTTCCACGTTAGTGCTGTGGACGCCATTGGCCTTATGGATGAAGAACTGTTTATCGATCATGTTGATACAGAATGGTTTCTCAGAGCTCGCGAAAGGGGCTTCCAAGCTTACGGAGTTCCCAGTGCCCTGATGGAGCACAATCTAGGAGAGCAAAGCCATAGACTGCGTATCGCTGGTCGAACTAGACACGTCCCTCAGCACAAACCATTTAGGTACTACTACATTTTTCGCAATAGCGTGGCATTGTATAAAAGGTCCTACGTTTCAATGCTGTGGAAATGGAACGACCTTCAGCGATTAGGTATGATTTTTTTCATGTTTGCCTTACTCAAAGGGCCGCGCTTACAAAATGCTAAAATGATGTGCTTAGGCTTTTGGCACGGCTTGTTGGGAAAACTTGGTCCAAAACCGCAGTAACGTCAGATGAAGATTCAAATCATCATTGTCAATTACAACTCCGGCGAGTATTTGTCACGGGCGGTGGAATCAGCGCTCGAGCATACCTTGGCCAATATCACCGTTGTGGATAACGATTCGAGTGATGACAGTGTCGAAATTGCGCAACGAAAAGTTACCTCGGGGCGAGTTGATTGGATCTTGAATACAGAAAATGTTGGGTTTGCAAAGGCAAACAATCAAATATTGCGTCAAGGTTTAGCCGACTTCTTTTTATTGATGAATCCTGACTGTGTTTTATCAAGTGATGCCGCGGGTCAATTGGCGGGTTTTCTAAAATCAAATGCTGAAGTTGGTTTGGCGAGCTGCCGAATCCTCAACGAAAATGGAACCGTTCAGTCAACCTGTCGTCGTCGTTTCCCAACACCAGCATCAGCGGCGGCGAGAATGCTGATGCTAGACAAATTCTTTTCCGGCAACGCTTCTTTAAAAGATTTTGATTACGGAGCAACCGCAAAAGACAGCGACCCGATAGAGTACGTAGAGGCCGTAAGCGGTGCGTTTATGATGATTCGTCGTGAGACACTGGATGACATCGGTTTGCTGGATGAGGGCTACTTTATGCACTGTGAAGATCTTGATTGGTGCAAGAGAGCGCAAGATGCGGGATGGAAAACCGCTTTTATACCAACAAGCTCTGTAGTGCATGCCAAGGGCGTCAGCTCAGCTAGCCGACCTATTCGAGTTCTTTGGACGCTCCATAAGGGGATGAACCGTTTTTTCGATAAGTTTTATTACCGACAATATTCTTGGTTTATGCGCCTATTTGTTAAGGTCGGCATCGTCGGTAGCTTTATGCTACGTGCTCTTAAAACCCTAGTTTTAGGCAAGCGCTCATGATTTTAATCACTGGCGCAAGAGGCTTGTTGGGCTCACTCGTGCACAAAAAATGTTTAGACAGTGCACTAGATTGTTTGGCGGTTTCTAGGCAGGATGCGCCGGGTTTTGTGAAGTGGGATATTGAACAAGAACTGACCGAAGATAAAGCTCAATGCTTAAATGAGGTGAGTGTGTTGATTCATTGTGCGCCAATATGGCTGTTGCCCAATGTGCTTGACACGCTAGATAAAGAATCCCTAGACCGAGTGATTGCGTTTAGTAGTACTAGCATTGTCGGCAAACAGCACACCAACAGTGCAAAAGAGAGAGCCTTGATATCCAACCTGCAGGCCGGTGAAGAAAACCTCAAGTCAGTCTCCGAGCAGTATCGTTTTACCTACAACATTATTCGACCCAGTATGATTTACGGTTACGGGCAGGACCAAAATGTTGCTCATCTCGCAAGATTTATTCGGCGTTGGCGATTATCCGTTGTTGTCGGTGACGCCAGCGGAGCTAGACAGCCAGTGCATGTGGATGATTTAGTAGATGCTGTTTTTAGTATCCTCAGTGGTAAAGCGATGGCTAATAAGACATATACCCTCGCGGGCGCGGAGAGGCTTAGCTATGACTCAATGGTGAAGCGAATATTTTCTGGACTCGGCTATCGTCCAATTATTGTTAGACTTCCGAGGTCGTTAATGCGCTTGGCATTAAGGATCGCTCAGAGAGTAACCAACTTCGGGTATACACCTGACATGGCAGATCGAATGATGCAGGATCTAATTTATTCCAATGCGGAGGCAGCAAAGGACTTTGGTTACGCTCCGCAAAAGTTTCTGCAAAATGCGGCGAGAGATCTATCTTGAACTCGGTACTGATAATTATATTCGCCAGTGTCTTGACCGTTTTCTTGTCTGCACTTTCTGTGAAAAAGTTGATTGCCTATTTGTTAAGTAAAGACATCGTAGATGTTGCCAACGAACGCAGTATGCATGTCGGAGAAGTTCCCAGAGGAGGGGGATTGGTGATTTTTGCAGCAGCGGTCGTTGCGGGTATTTCGATCGCCTTGCTTTCAAATCGGACACTTTTCTTTTTTTCTATCGTCGTGTTTCTGTCAGGCTGGGCGCTCTTGAGTTGGTGGGATGATCGAAAGGATTTATCGCCGGTGTTTAGATTCCTTGTGCAACTAGTAATGTCGGCATTCGGCGTGGCTGCATTTGGTTGGGTCGATCACGTATTTGGCTTTGATTTGGGCATTATTGGACCGATCGCTTGTGTCCTAGGTATTGCTTGGCTTGCCAACCTCAACAATTTTATGGATGGAATGGACGGAATGGCCGCCTCACAAGCCATTATTTCGTTGCTCACATTCGCCGTTTGGTTCTACTTTTTGGGAGATCAGCACCTTGCGTTGATGTGCGCTATCGTGGCCGCAGCCAGTTATGGTTTTTTGATAAGCAATTGGCATCCCGCAAAAGTGTTTATGGGAGATGTGGGCAGCATCACATTAGGCGCTTTCTACGGTTTGCTTATCATCATAGCTTTCACGAGATACGACGTATCTATACTGAGTTCATTGATGGTGGTGGCGTTGTTTGTCTTTGATGCGAGCGTGACTTTGGTGCGTAGAGCCCTGAAAATGGAAAGAATATGGCTACCTCATCGAAGTCATTTCTATCAACGAGCTGCGGCACTGGGTATCGATCAGGAGAAGATCGTCCTGTTCTCAATTGCACTGATGATTCTTTGTTCGTTGTTAGCAACGCTATCCGTGCTGTACCGTGATACTATATTGGCGAATTTGGCGATCGTGATCTTTCTATTGACTGCTGTGAGTGGCTGGATCACGTTAAAAGAAAAAAGACAGACTGACTGATATGCAAAATTGGTCGCAACAGCGACTCGAGCTCGATTGAATGATGATTAAGTCATTAATGACACTTTTATTTCGCTGGAGAATTGTTCTGCATGATCTCTTGGTTATCCCGGCGGCTTGGCTACTCGCTTATTGGTTAAGGTATAACTTAGAAGTTGTGCCAGATATCTTTTTGCAGAGCGCGATCTATGCATTACCCGTGGTTTTAACGGTGCAGACCGTTGTGAACCTTTTCATGGGAGTGCACCGGGGCGAATGGCGGTTTGTCTCATTACCAGACCTCTCATTAATCGTGAGATCCGTGGCCATAGGAACGGCAGCTATCGCATTGACTTTATTTTTGGTGGCAGATCGTCTCACCTACGTGCCCAGATCTGTTTTCATACTCTATGCGCTTGTGCTGTTGACCATGATGGCTGGGTCAAGGTTGTTGTACCGCCTTTATAAGGACCGTCATTTTTCTACGCGATCTGGCCGCAAGGTTGTGATCTTCGGTGCTGGTGCAGCCGGGGAGCAGCTTCTGCGTGACCTCAGACGTAACCACCCCAACCGGTATAACATCGTGGCTTTTCTCGACGATGATCCGGGCAAAATAGGCAGGCAAATTCATCGTGTGCCGGTAGTCGCGTCTCCAGATGTACTGCAAGACTTGATCTTTCGTTGGGATATCGATCTGGTTTTGATAGCCGTACCCTCAGCCAATGAGAAGCAGATGCAGAGGCTGGTAACAATCTGCGAATCCAGTGGCGTGGAATTCAGGACTCTGCCAGGCGCGCATGAACTAGTTAGTGGGCGAGTGCAGTTGGCGGACCTCAGAGAAGTACGCATCGATGACTTACTTGGTCGAGATCCAGTAAAACTTGACTGGCACAGAATCAAACATAGCTTGTGCGATAAGACTGTCTTGGTAACGGGTGCAGGTGGATCAATCGGGTCAGAACTGTGTAGACAACTCGCTGCAGTTTGCTCGGCTCATTTAGTTTTGTTCGATCAGAGTGAATACAACTTATATCGAGTCCAAGAAGAGATGCATGAACGATTTCCGGATACCAAGGTGACGGCGGTGTTAGGGGATATTTGCGATGCGGCAGCGACCCACCATGTGTTCGAGCGATTCAGACCCGCCGCAGTGTTCCATGCAGCAGCCTATAAACACGTTCCTCTTTTGGAGGGCCAAGTCCGTGAAGCGATAAAAAATAACGCGATTGGCACACGAAATATTGCCGACCTAGCGCATGCTTACAAGGCTGAAAAGTTCGTGCTAATTTCCACTGATAAAGCCGTTAACCCTACTAGCTTAATGGGAGCTTGCAAGCGGGTGGCCGAAATTTACTGTCAACAATTGGCGGCGCAAAGCAAAACAAAATTTATTACCGTCCGGTTTGGAAACGTATTGGGATCGGCGGGCAGCGTGGTCCCCAAGTTTCAAAAACAAATCCGCAAAGGTGGACCTGTCACCGTGACACATCCCGAGATGACCCGTTATTTTATGACGATTACTGAAGCGACTCAGTTGATCCTCGAGGCCAGTGCAATGGGCGCAGATGGGCGAATTTATGTTCTTGATATGGGGCAACCAGTGTTGATTTCCGAGCTCGCTGAGAAACTGATTAGATTATCCGGAAAAGAACCACATGATGAAATTCAAATCGTGTACACAGGATTACGTGCCGGCGAGAAATTGCATGAGGAATTGTTTCATGACGAAGAGAACCTTACAGATACCGATTATGAAAAAATTCAATTGGCGGCCACTCGTTTTGTTGAACCAGAGTTAGTTCAACAAGTCTTCGATAGAATCGTGGACAAGTTAAATACCTATGACGACAGTCTCACAGACTGTATTCAGAGTCTGGTACCCGAATATATCGTTGAGGAAGAGGTCGCTCAGCAATCGGCATGATAAAAAACAGCCTACCACGAGCTGTTTTAATCTTTGCTATCGTTAAACTGCAACTCAGAGAGCCTCTTGTAAAGTCCTGATGTCTCTATAAGTTCTTTATGGCTACCCGTGGCGACGACTTTGCCCCCATCCATGACAGCAATGGTATCGGCATTGATGATAGTTGAAAGCCGATGAGCAATAATGACGGTCGTTCGATTTTTCATCAAGTGTTCCAGAGCTTGCTGTACTCGGTGCTCGCTCTCTGAGTCCAATGCTGAAGTGGCTTCATCGAGTAGCAGAATTCTGGGGTCTTTCAGAATGGCGCGCGCAATTGCTATCCTCTGGCGTTGGCCGCCAGACAATCGCACTCCTTGCTCACCCAGAAAACTCTGGTATCCCTCAGGAAGTTGGGTGATAAAATCGTGAGCATTAGCGGCCTTGGCGGCCTCGTAAACTTCACTGTCGCTAGCCGATGGATTGCCGTATCGGATGTTGTGCATTACATCAGCGCTGAATAATGATGGCTGCTGAGCCACAACCGCGATATTTTCTCTCAGTGAACTTGGATCGAGTAGGCGAATGTCTGTTTGATCAAGCATTATGCTCCCATCACTCGGATCGTAAAAACGTTGTAGGAGTTCGAAAATAGTTGACTTACCAGCGCCCGACGGACCAACAAGAGCAAGAGTTTTCCCAGAGTTTAAGGACAGGTTGATGTTGCTGAGTGCCGGCGTGTCCGGTCTTGATGGGTAGCTGAATGATACACAGTTCAAGCTCATCGAGGATCCAGGCGACGCCGTGTCTAGTGAGTCTTTAGGGCCATCGATTAGAGATTTGACCTCTAACAATTCAAACAGCCTTTCGGCGGCACCTACGGCTCTTTGAACATCGCCTACCACCTCCGAAATTGTAGCCAAAGAACCGGCGACGATGATGGCGTAAAAAACAAAAGCCCCAAGATCACCAGCGGTCATCGCTCCACTTAGTACGTCATTGCCACCTACCCAAAGCATGATGGAAATTGCACTGAATATGAGGACAATCACAACAGCGATAAGCACGGCACGTTGCACGATGCGCCGTTTTGAAATTTCAAAAGCGTTCTCTACATGCTCAGCAAAGGCGGCACTTTCTCGCCCTTCCTGAGTGAAACTTTGTACCGTCTTTATTTGTTGAATAATTTCTCCAGCGTGACTTCCCACGTCAGCGATACTGTCTTGACTTTTTCGCGATAAGGTTCTGACTCTACGTCCAAACAGAAGTATGGGAATCAATACGATTGGCACGCCAACAAGCACCAATAGAGTCAGCTTTAAATTGGTAACCAGTAGTAAAACCAGTCCGCCAATAAAGGTAAGGAAAGAACGCAGTGCCATCGATGCTGATGAGCCAATTACGGTTTGCAAAAGTGTGGTGTCGGTCGTTAACCTGGACATGATTTCGCCAGATCGGTTTTCCTCAAAGTAATGTGGGTGCAGGGTAAGAAGATGGTCAAATACAGTCTGGCGTATATCGGCTGAAACTCTCTCTCCTAGCCAGGAAACAAAGTAAAACCTCAGGAACGTTCCAACTGCCATAAGTAGTGCCAATCCGATGATGAACATCGCGGCTTGGTTCAGTCTTTCAGGAGATCCTGCAACGAATCCCTCATCAATCAAGAGTCGAACTCCTTGACCTATGCTCAGCGTGATTCCAGCCGTGAAGATAAGAGCCGCAGCAGCAGCAAAAAGTGTTTTCTTATAAACCGTCAGAAACCTAAGTAGTTTCATTAGTACGCTTTGCTCAGAACTCAAGTGTGAACTCATAGTGGTCTCATGGCTGAGGGGTGAACTCCAAGATGCAAAAACAATGATACACTGCACCCAAATTATCTAGCTTATCTCTTGGCCACCTAATAGGATAAATTCAAGTGTGTGTTTTCAGAAAGTCGTGTCGATGATCGATATGGGCTCGATTTTATGAAAATTCATGCAAGGATCAGTAGTCGTCTTAATCGCCACTAATTAAAAGAAAACATGACTAACATTGCTTCCATCGAAATAGAAAAGCCTTATCTGCATTTTTCTGCAGCCCATTTCACCATCTTCTCTAAGACAGAACGCGAGCGTTTGCATGGACACAACTGGAGGATTGCGGCTGAAATTACTGGCGAGTTGGATGACAATGGCTTGCTGTTTGACTACGCAATTTACAAGCGAATTCTCAAAGATCTTTGTGCCCGCTATGATGAGTACACCCTAATTGCCCAAGATTCACCTTTTCTAGAAATTCGTCAAGATGAAGAGTTTTATCATGTAACCCACAATGGCATTACTCAACCTTTATTGAAAACCGACACCATCTTGTTACCCGTCATGAATGTGACCATAGAGTCATTAGCCATTTACTTTTTGGACATGCTCACCGAAGACAAGGCTCATCTTGAAAAGCTGGGTATTAGGGCATTTGAAATGAGGGTTTCATCAGGACCAAATCAATGGGGGAAAGCTCGTTGGGTTCGCGGAGATAACCATGGCTGATAATCTGTTTGCGAATAGTGGAGACCGCTTACAAGAAAAGCGAGAGCGTGTGTTCTTGGTGTTGGCAGGTTTCTTTCTGTGCGCCATGACTTTGCTAAATGTTATTGGCATCACTCGGTTTGTACAGTTGGGTCCAATGCAATTGGCGGTTGGCGTTTTAGCTTATCCACTGACTTTCTTATGTACTGATTTGATCAGCGAGTTATACGGGAAAGCCAGGGCTAACTTCATGGTGACGGTAGGCTTATTTTTGAACTTTTTTATTTTAGCTATTATGTGGCTAGGTAACTTTCTGCCTGCAGTCGACCCCGCTGCACAGCCACCATGGCAAACTTTGTCCTTGAGTGATCCCGTCGGATTGCCCAGCGGTGCCGCGGTAGAGGGTCAAGTTGAGCTATTTAGCTTAATATTTGCTAACACCTCTGGTGCTGTTTTTGCCTCGATGTTGGCTTATGTTTTTGCACAATACGTGGATGTTTATCTCTTCCACTGGATCAAGGCTAAAACTAATGGAAAACATCTATGGCTGCGTAATAATGGAAGCACCATGGTTAGTCAGTTGGTTGACTCTGTCACTGTGATTACGGTGACTTTCGGTGCCGCGTTCCTAGCTGGGGATATGGCTTTTTCAGTGTTGGTTGGACTCTTGTTAAGTAATTACGTTTTCAAGTTGGTATCTGCCTTGGTTGATACACCGATCATATATATATTGGTGGCCAAGTTGAGACCTTATCTAGAACTTCCTGAGGCAAAATAGTATGAAACGGGTTTTGGTAATCACTGGTGCTAGCAAGGGTATTGGACTTGCAACTGCCCAAAAGTTTATTGACGAGGGATTCGCCGTCGTTAATATCTCACGTTCGCACTGTCCTATCGAAGGGGTTCAAAATTGTGAGATAGATTTGAGTGACCCCCGATGGGTAATTACTCACGGTGAGCAGCTGATAAAATTAGTCACAGCCACTGAGTCCGATAAAGTCGAAATCTCATTGATTCACAACGCGGCCATGATGACTAAGGAGACGGTTCGAAGTCTAAAAGGCGATGTGCTTCGCACCGTTCTACAGTTAAATGTTGTAGCTCCGGCCGAATTGAATTCACTCTTGCTTCCTGTGATGAAGGCTGGCTCCAGCATTCTCTACGTGAGTTCTACGCTGGGTAAAAAAGCCGTAGCAAATACTCACGCCTACGTAATTTCAAAGCATGCTGTGATAGGGCAGATGAGGGCAACATGTCAGGATCTAGCAGGCTCAATGATTCATACCGCGGCCATCTGTCCTGGGTTTACAGAAACTGAGATGCTCAAAGAGCATCTGGGTAAGAATCCTGAAGTTTTGGCCCAAATTACAGGTTCAATTGCAATGAATAGATTAGCCCAGCCCCAGGAAATTGCCGAAGCTCTTTGGTTTTGTGCCCAAAACCCAGTCATTAATGGTGCTGTCCTAGACGCTAATTTGGGTCAGATTGAGTCATGATGCTGGATCCGGCGCTACAAGATTGGAAAACGAAAGGGGATTTTTATTCAGTCCAACCCCTAAACTTGAGTGTGTTTGCCATCGATCTCGGAAACCCGCAGGCAGCCCCTAAAGACACGGCTTTGATGGTTCATGGTTTTCCAGAATCCTCTTATTCCTTCCATAAAGTGGTCGAAGGGTTGCGTACTCGTTTTGCCAGGGTGGTGCTTGTGGACTTGCCAGGTTATGGATTCAGTGACAAACCCGAGGCTGACTACAGTTATTCACTCGTCGCTCAGGCCGATGCCCTGATGCAAGTGTGGATGCAAATGTCAGTTTCTGGAGGCCATATTATCTGCCATGACATGGGCACTAGTGTGACCACGGAGATTGTCTCCAGGCTGGCTGTTAGCCAATTGCCGGCTTGGTTTGAAGACGGGGTACAGTCTTTAACGTTTACGAATGGGAGTATGGTGCTGGAATTAGCAACGCTCACGTTAATGCAGAAGTTACTGCTAAACAAGAAGATAGGCCCAACCCTTAGTCAGCTTTCGAGCTACAAAATGTTTCAGGGTACGATTGCAAGAGCTCATGGTGGCACCGGTGATCATGATCTTTCGGGGGAGGATGTTGCGCAACTTTGGCAGTTTATCTGCTTACAAAATGGCCATAGAAAGAATCATCATTTAATCAGGTATTTGAATGATCGTCGTCGATACGAGAAAACACGTTGGTTACCTTCATTAGCATTGGCGGCAGAGAGAGTGCCAGTACATTTTTGTTGGGGCGATGCTGATCAAGTGGCTCGCGTAGCGATGGCTCATTATCTTAAGAAAAATATCTGTCCGAACTCTACCTTGACCATCATGCCTAACGTAGGGCATTTTTGCCAATTAGGCAGCCCCGATGTTTGGTTGGAGTCGGTGTTGAGTTTTTACTCAACCAACAACCAAACGAACTAGAATCCGTATTCTAAAGTTAATTGTCCCTACACAGCAGCTAACCTATACTGCATGCCTTTGTTTTTAGGGCTGTACCCAACTAGGAATAAATTTGAAACACAACGCAGTTAAAAATAATCCGATCCCTGCTCATATGTTGGCAACGGCCAGCCTTGAGAACTTATATCGGATTTTTACTGTGCCAGAAGCCCCCAATAGCACGCTCGGTGCTATCGATAAGGAGATATCGGATAACTTGATGGGCTTTCTTACCGATCGCATTGTTGCTCGTGAAAAGTCTCTGTCGGCGATCGAACAAGATTTTGCCTCGGCAGAACTCCCTGAAGTGCCTCAGTTCGTATCGGAATACACAGACTTCGTAATGAAAAAGTTGGTCGCTCACTCTGTACACACAGCGGCCCCTGGGTTTATCGGACACATGGCAACGCCCTTGCCGTACTTTATGTTGCCGTTATCTCGAATAATGGTGGCCTTAAACCAAAACTTAGTGAAGATTGAAACCTCTAAGGCTTTTACACCTCTAGAGCGCCAAGTTCTTGGCATGCTACACAACATGATTTACGAAGAGTCAGACGCGTTTTATGCAGACAATCTGCATAATTCCAGGCGCGCATTAGGTACATTTTGTTCAGGGGGAACGGTCGCTAACATCACTGCCTTGTGGACGGCAAGAAATAAAATGTTGAGAGCCACTGGTGATTTTCCTGGCTTAGCTCGGGCTGGCCTGCCAGATTCTCTTGATTATTATGGTTACTCCAAATTAGCCGTTGTGGTATCGGAGCGAGGACATTACTCACTCGGAAAGGCGGTGGATGTATTGGGGATCGGCAGAAATAATTTGATAGCGGTACCCACTGATTCTAAGTCAAAAATCGATTTAGATGCTTTGGAGTCGACTTGCGAAGAACTGGTATCGAAGCGTGTCGGTATCATGGCCATAGTGGGTATTGCCGGTGCAACTGAAACTGGTCATGTTGACCCGCTGGAAGAAATGGCATCCATTGCGGAAAAGTTTGGAGCTCATTTCCATGTTGATGCCGCGTGGGGTGGGCCAACTCTGCTGTCAAATACGCATAAGGGTGTTTTGAAGGGTATTGAACGAGCTGATTCGGTGACAATTGATGCCCATAAGCAATTGTACGTCCCGCAGGGCGCAGGTATGGTTGTATTCAAAAATCCGACCGCGATGGGCGCAGTTGAACATCATGCCGAATATATATTACGTGCCGGTTCAAAAGACTTGGGGCAGTATTCTTTAGAAGGGAGTCGGCCGGGCATGGCAATGTTGGTTCATGCTGCTTTTAATATCATTGGCCGCAGTGGATATGAAATTCTTATCGATCAAAACATCGAAAAGGCAAGGGTCTTTGCCAAAATGATCTTCGAGCATCCAGATTTTGAATTGATGATTGAGCCTGAACTCAACATTCTCAATTACCGTTTTGTGCCCGAGGATGTTCAGAGTATGCTCAAAACAGCGGATCTAAAAGAGCGCAGGAGAGTGAACGAATGTTTGGACAGGATTACTAAGAGAATGCAAAAGCAGCAGCGGGCTGCCGGTAAAACGTTCGTTTCAAGGACACGCTATTCGCAACCGAAATACGATGGATTAGCGGTCTCAGTTTTTCGAGTTGTATTGGCCAACCCGATGACCACGATTGAGACATTACGCTCGATTCTAAGTGAGCAATTGAAACTGGCAAAGAGAGAAGGCACGCAAGCGATACTTGAAGAGATCAGGACGACAATCTAGCATCAGAGCTGGTGTTTAAGAGGCAATTCCGTAGAGTTTTTGATTTCGGTCACCGCCATATGCGAATGTATTTCACCTATGTTGGGAACTTCCACTAATAGCTGATTACGCACAAATTTTTCATAGTGTCTTATGTCTTTCACAACCACTTTTAACATGTAATCCCATGCCCCAGTCATGGTATAGCATTCAACCACCTCATCAAGACGAGAAACTGCACTCTCAAAGTTTTCCATATTCTCACGCCCTGCTTTGTTGAGATTGATTGTGGTAAACGCGACTAAGTCCATTCCCAATTTCTCACGATTAACTAAGGCTACTGTTTTGGTAATTAATCCCGCTTGTTGAAGACGGTTAATACGTCGCCAACAAGGCGATTGGCTCATATTTAGTTTTTCCGCAATTTCGTTTGTGCTTCTGGATGCGTCTTCTTGAAGCAATTCCAATATTTTTACATCTTGCTTGTCTAGTTCGATCATTTTTATTCTCTAATGCTCGGCTTATGGGATAAATTATACTCAGTTTATTACATACTCTGCATTGTTAGCATAAATTTATCCAACTCATATACCTATACTTGCTAGACAAAAGACGACTATCTTTACCGCGAAAATAGATCGTCAACACCCAGTTGAGGAGCTTATGAGGATTATTGACTACAGAGAAGCCGCAGCAATAGCGCCGGCATTCAGCGATCATGAACAGGTTTCATTGATTCAAGACGAAGAAACAGGCCTGCAGGCACTTATTGCCATTCACAACACTAAACTGGGACCAGCCGTTGGTGGCTGTCGTATGTATCCATATCAGTCTCTAGAAGAGGCTTTGCACGATGTGTTGAGGCTCAGCAAGGGCATGACCTATAAATCCGCTGTTGCGGGCTTACCAATGGGTGGAGGGAAGGCCGTAATTATTGGAGACCCGCATGCAGAGAAAACTCCCGAATTGCTGGAAAAAATGGGAGAGTTTGTCAACGCACACGATGGACGCTACGTAACCGCTGAAGACTCTGGCATGAGTGTGGCTGATCTAAAAGTTATGCGCCGAAAAACGAAATTCGTTCTCGGTGTCAGTGATGATCAAGAATACGGTGGTGATCCTTCTCCTCTGACGGCGTTAGGAATTTTCGTTGGCATCGAGTCAGCGGTAAAACATAAGCTTAATCAGGCGAATCTTCAAGGAATTAAGGTAGCATTGCAGGGCGCAGGGTCGGTTGGCTTTCATTTAACGAAACAGTTGATCGCGGCCGGTGCGACCGTCTATGCCTGTGATATCAATGAGGCGAACTCACAGCGAGTCGCATCAATTGGGGCCAATATCGTACCAACTCAGGATATTTTCTCGTTAGAAGTGGATGTTTTTTGTCCATGTGCCATGGGTGGAGTCTTGAATGACGAAACCATCTCGGTACTTAAAGCACCCATCGTCGCGGGTGGTGCTAACAATCAATTAGAGTTTCCACATCACGCGGATGCTTTGCAAAATGCGGGTATTCTTTACGCTCCAGATTACGTTATCAATGCCGGTGGAATCATTGAAATCTGTCGACAATTAAAAGATGAACCTAGCGCCCTGGCGCACAGTAAAATCAGTGAGATAGCAAAGACTCTCACTAATATCTTTTCACTAAGTGATTCGACTGGTCAAACTACATCGAAAGTGGCCGATGGCTTGGCTGAACAACGGTTTGCACAAACCGACGATAAATCTCAAGCTGCATAGTAGGTACGGCGACTTATTCGAGTTTTATTACGGTTTATCGGACGAAATGACGTATCCAATCTATTAATGCGGTTGGTGCTGATTAGCTGGATAAGATACTATTCTCCCAACTGAGTAAATTGGAAGAGAGTATCGAAGCTAGGAAAGCTGTATGATCATCGTTCCGGTAGAGAAAAAGATCGATTGGCAAAGGCCACCCATAGTTTTGATACTTTTGGTGTTGGTCAAAATAATAGTTTTCGCTTTCTATCAAAGCGGGGACAGCGAGAAGTATTATTCGGCTGCAGAGCATTACGATAGATCGGGTTTGATCGACTTGGAGTGGCGGGCTTTTCAAGCCTATTCGCGAACGACAGACATACCTTACCAGTTGGATAGAGATAATCCTGAGACTGTTTTCTATCTCGTCTCCGATGTCGCTTTCGAACGGTTCATGGATGACAGAGGTGCACAATATGTACCTCTGTCCAAACGTCAGGAATGGCAGCTTGCGCGTGACGAGCTAAAAAGACTCTCTGGCTCCATCAGTGGCAATGCGTTCGGATTCCACGCAAATAACATCAGTGTAATGCAGCTTATTAGTTACCAGTTTCTGCATGGTGACTTGATGCACTTGATCGGAAATCTGGTGTTTCTTATTCTGGTTGGATTTACGGTAGAAGCTGCGCTGGGTAGCGGCGTATTTTTGGCATTCTATTTGAGTAGCGGTATCGTAGGCGCGTTGTTTTTTGCCGGAATGAGTGGTGGCGGTCCAGGCGCTTTGGTGGGAGCCTCAGGGTCTGTATCTGGGGTCATGGCGATGTATCTAGTGTTGTATGGCTTTCGCAAGATAAACTTCTTTTACTGGTTCTTTGTTTTTACTGGCTACATTCGTGCTGCCGCTATTATTCTGTTGCCAGTCTACCTAATTAAAGAGGTCTACGGCATGGTTGCTACCGAAGGCTCCAATGTTGCCTTTTCAGCCCATATCGGTGGCTTTGTGGCCGGCGCATCACTGGTGTATTTCATGCGTAGATTTCGTGATGAAGTAATTGATGATGACTATTTAGATAATAAACCAATCATTAAGGACGAACTCGCCACCTCTATCGAAAAAGTCTACGATCTCATCGGGATTTGCGAACATCAAAAAGCGTGGGAAAAGCTCAAACAGATTAAGCAGCGCAATGAGACTAGAGCAGATCTTATCGAAATCGAGTATCTCCTTGTTAGGTCGTTGTTTCCAAGAAAGGTGAGAGACTATCTTACCCACAGAATGGATCGGTCAGGTAATCCGAGAAAACTTGTTGAAGATCAGCTAACTCTGTGGGGGCGACTCACTGACGAGCAGAAACTAAAGATAACTGAGAATCAGCGTTTTGGCCTGATGGCCTCAGCTATCCAGCAAAACAACGTAGAGAGGGCATCTGAACTTTTTGCATTAGTTAAGGATGGATTAGTGGATGAACTCAAGCTTGCGACGCAAGCTCGACGTCTTTCTTCGGCCTATTCTAAAATCAATCGGCAAGATAAAGCTAAAGAGTTTCAATTAGAGGCGGAAAAGCTAATGCAGCGACGTGCTTCGACTTCGAATCACTATGGAACTGACCAATGAACTGCAAATATCATCCAACCAAGGAGGCGGCTTTTCATTGCCATTTATGTGATGTCGATTATTGCTTAGCCTGCAGCGACCAAACCGAACAATTTGGAAAATCCACGCTATTGAATTCTTGTTTGGTTTGCGGTGCAGATTTAGATGAAATCAACACTGAATCAAGAATTGAACCTTTCTGGGCAAGACTCAATTCGATCTATCTGTACCCGTTACACACACAATCACTGATCGCCATCGTTGTTCTTGCCCTTATGACCGTTATGTTTCGTAACTGGGGCTTGATCGTTATTATTCCTGCAATCGCGATTTGCCTGTACGCTTTTGCTTGCTTGCGGTCTACCGCTGCTGGTGAGGCCGATAGCCCCGGTATTGAAGAGACTTTCACCGGTTCGATTGGGCCGGTGTTTTCGGTATTGATGGCTATTGTGGCCGCAGCGCTAATCGTATCCGGTACTTACAAAACCATGGGGGTTGGCTTTGGTATCTTGATGACCATTTTCGTGACTTTTTGTATTCCGGCGATGATCATAATCATTGCTATTGAGGATCGCCTGGGGTCCGCATTAAATCCTGGCAAGTTGATCTCGATTATCAGAACTACAGGTGCAGGCTATTTCGTTATGGTTCTGTTTGTGATCGTGATGTTGTCATCAATGGGATTAATGCTTGAGCTTTTCGGCAATACAAATTTTGTAGGATTGAGTATCTTTTTGACGGCTCTTATTGGAAATTATTATCAAATCGTTATTTTTCATATTTTGGGTTACTTGGTGTATCAAAACCATTCCGAATTAGGTTTTCGAATTACCGGGGAGGCGGGTGTGAAGGAGTCTATAAAGAGAACACCCGAGCAACGCTTTAATGCCAAGCTAGCGATTCTTATGAAGGCAGGAAGGTTAGAGGATGCACGGACGCTGGTACGCAAGCGATTAACGCCAGAATCTTTGTTGCCTGAGTGGAACAGAGCATTCAAAGTTTTTACGCTGGCAAAGCCAATTGAAGAAATTGATACTTTTTTTGTTAAGTATCTACAGATTCTCAAGCGCCAAGATCAAGAAGATAGGATTGCAGATACCTATCTTGCGCTCAAGAAAGTGAAGCCAGAATTTTCTATATCTGATCCAAGTATTCGTCTAGATGTCGCCGACTCTCTAATTTCGATCGGCAAGGCGGTTAATGCCGTGGCCCTGATCAAAACACTGCATAAGGACTCTGAAGATGAGGATGTGGTGGGGCGCACTCTTGCCACGCTGGGAAAGGCTTTCGACTTTATTCCAGGAAGTGAAAATCACGCTGAATATTTCAAAACTCAACATGCTTTACACGAAACACGCATTCGACGCCGAAAAGGAGAAAAGACAAGCTAAATGCTCGCTTGCGCGTATGTCACTGTCGAATTATCATCCTTGGACTACAAATAAACAGATCGAGGATCGCTATGCGTCACACTTTACTTGCCCTTAGTATCGGGCTTGCTCTGGCTGCTTGCGGAGAGCAAACAGCTCCCGAGGCAACTTCTACAAATACGACACCAAAAGCCGTTGAACAAGTCGTCGAAGAAGTTGTTCAAAAGACGGAAAGCGAAAAGCTCAACGAATGGTTTGAAGTAAAGTACGAAGAAGAGGTCATGATGAGTCCGATTCAACTTACTTTTTTAGGGCGCAAAGAGCGCTATGGTGAGTTGGATGATTTATCCGAGCAGGCGGACCTGGACAAAATTGAATGGAAAAAGAAGTCGGTCGAAGAAATGAAAGCGAGCTTCGATTACGAACTATTGGATGAGACCGCGAAGCTTTCCTATGATCTTTGGGAGTACCAATACAACGAAATGGCTGAAGGCAAAAAGTTCATGCGACACGCGTACGTGTTTGATCAAATGAACGGTGTCCATGCCTTTTTTCCAACTCTAATGATGCAATTTCATAAAGTGGAAGAACCCGCTGACATGGAAGCGTATATTTCGCGATTATCAGCCATTGGGCGAGGCATGAATCAGCTAATTGATCGCGCCAAGGTGAACGCCGAGGGCGGCGTCAGGCCGCCGAAGTTCGCATTTGAAATCGTTGCGAAAGAATCTCGCGATATTATTTCTGGAGCCCCATTCGAAGAGTCAGAAAAAGATTCGGGTTTGCTGGCAGATGCTAAAGGCAAACTTGCGAAACTAGTGGAAGCTGAGAAAATTGATCAGGCTAGGTCCGACGAGATGCTAGCTCAGGTCGAAGCAGCGCTTGCCAATGATTTTGGACCTAGTTACAAATCCTTGATTGCGTACCTAGACGAAGACGTCAAGAATACTTCTGAAGAACCTCAAGGGGTTCACGCACTTCCAGACGGTGAAGCTCTTTATACCTATTTACTCAAGGACAACACAACTACCTCAATGACCGCAGATGAAATCCATGAGCTTGGATTGTCAGAAGTTGCTCGTATTAGAGGCTTGATGGAGGAAATTAAGGTAAAAGACGGTTTTGATGGAAGCTTACAAGAGTATTTTGCCTACATCAGAGACAGTAAGGATAATCCGAGATTCTACTTTCCGAATACAGATGAAGGTCGCCAAGGCTATATCGATGAAGCGACAACCGCGATCAACAACATCAAGAGTGAGCTGCCAAATTACTTTGGTATTCTCCCAAAGGCCGATTTAGAAGTAAAACGCGTAGAGTCATTCAGAGAACAAGATGGAGCACCTCAACACTACTATCCAGGAACACCTGATGGTTCTCGTCCAGGTATTTACTATGCTCATTTGTCGGATATGAGCACCATGCCGAAAAATGAACTCGAAGTGATTGCATACCATGAAGGCTTGCCTGGCCATCATATGCAAATAGCGATTGCTCAGGAATTAGAGGGTATCCCAACATTTCGAACGCAAGCCGGGTTTACGGCGTATGTCGAGGGCTGGGCTCTTTACAGCGAGGCCTTAGCCAAGGAAATGCCCAATACTTTTGAGACCTTAAATTCGGATTTTGGACGCCTAGGCAGTGAGATTTGGCGAGCAATACGGTTGGTTGTTGATACTGGCATGCATCACAAGGGTTGGAGTATGGAGAAAGCGGTTGAGTTTTTTGCAGCTAATTCCCCAGCGCCTTTGGAAACGATTAAAACTGAAATTCGCCGTTATTTGGTAATTCCGGGGCAGGCGACTTCATATAAGGTAGGCATGATCGACATCCAAAGACTGCGAAAGTTATCTGAAACCGAGTTGGGTGAAAAGTTTGATATCCGAGCCTTTCATGACACCATCCTAAGTGGCGGAGCGCTACCCTTGAGCATGCTCGAGCGAAAAGTCAAAAGTTGGATCGCGGCCACCAAAGCCAATGAGGCAGAGACCGGGGCAGACGATTCTGCTGAATAATCATTCGCATTGAACAATGATTAGAAAAAGGTCGACGCTAACTGGTGTCGACCTTTTTTATTTTTCATCCCACCAATAACGTTCCATGTTTAAGTTAAATCGAAGACCAGCCGATGAAATAATTGGCGAGCAGTATCTTCAGCGCTGGCATCTTTATCGTAGACCCGGAGTAAGGAACCTCTACCTACATCGTTATTGCGGTAGCGATGACGACCGGGCCTTGCATGATCACCCTTGGCCATCAATCAGCATTTTATTCTGGGGCAGCTTGCTAGAGGTTACCGACACTGGCGTGAGACGCATATGGCCATTAATTCCCAAATTTCGTTCAGCTGAGTATAGTCATCGCTTGGTTTTAAAAAGTCAGAACGCATGGACCCTTTTTTATACCGGGGCAAAGTGTCGAGAGTGGGGGTTTCACTGCCCTCAAGGTTGGAAGCATTGGAGTGAATTTACCGATAAAAATGGCAACCAAGTAGGATCCGGTTGTGGCGACGAAAATTGATATTCCTTGTCACTGTGGCAGCAAATCCATGTATGAGCAGTGCTGTTATCCATTGCTAGTCGGTCAGGTTAAAGCAAAGTTGCCAGAGAATTTGATGCGGTCTAGGTATACCGCTTACAAGCTTGGTGGCTATGGAGAATATTTATATCGCACTTGGACAAAGCAAGGACGATCTGGGCTCACTGCGCGAGAATTGGATACAAGAGATAGACTTTGGTTGGATTTAACTGTGATTTCCTCGCTTCATACTGATGTACAGGGGATAGTGCAATTCTCTGCTACATTTCAAGGAGCCAATAATCAAAGCATTCAGCATCGAGAGACTTCGCTATTTCTGTTCGAAAATGGAGAATGGAAGTACGACAAAGCATTGGATATTCAATAGACCGTTGCAATATTCCTTTTAGTTTCCGGTTCTAGTAGTTATAGAACGTTTAAAAAACTCTGTCGTTCCTCAGATTTATCCCACAGCAGGGTTTTTACATGACGTCAGGCTGGTGTGACTTCATTCGTCACCAAACTTCAACCTTAGTGAAGCTCTCGTGGTTGGTAGCTGACTTTAGTTGCGAGAATTGAGGAAAATAGCCCCCCATTTTATTTTTCCTGCCAGCCAACTTTTCTTAAATTATCTCTGATTCTTTATAACGAGGTCGCAATATCAAATTCGTTGTGAACAATCTAACGATTCACTTAAGGATATACTCGCGGTGTTTTGTTTTTAAAGAAACCTTCAAAACTGACCCTCTTCATCTATGATAAGAACAATTCTTAAGAGCTTTGTAATCGTAGTATTTTTGTCGTCGGCGGCAATATTCGGTGTTTATAAATACTACCAGAGCCCACAGATAAACCAGCCGAGCTTTGCTGGTCTCTATAACAACCAGACTGTCACCACGCACGCCGAGAGTCTCCGCACTATATCCACCGGACAAGTAGTCGGTTTCGAAGATAATTATGATACTTACGCTTGGCTAGGAATCCCTTATGCCAGCGCTCCTACCGGTGCGCTTCGTTGGCGCGCGCCACAAGGTCCAACGTCCTGGAAGGGAGTGCGTAGGGCCAATCGGTATGGTAATCCTTGTATGCAGTTTTGGGGAGCCCTGGCAGGAGTGGAAGGTAAACCCGGCGAGATAATTGGCGATGAAGATTGTTTAAGCCTGAATATATGGTCCCCCAAATCCGCGACATCGGAGAAGCCTAAGCCCGTAATGGTTTGGATTCATGGTGGCGGAAATGACTCTGGATCTGCGAATTTGTATCAAGGTCATCACCTTGCCGGCGCTCAGGGAGTGGTCGTCGTCACAATCAACTATCGACTCGGCCTTCTGGGATGGCTTAGTCATCCGGCAATCCGATCTACATCGGGTAACCTTGCGGACGCCTCTGGCAACTTTGGGACCTTGGATATAATTCAAGCGCTAAGTTGGGTGCGCGACAATATCAAGCAATTTGGTGGAGATCCATCCAACGTGACTATTTTCGGTGAGTCAGCTGGCGGTCGAAATGTCTATTCGGTGATGGCCAGTCCCTTCGCCAAAGGTCTTTTTCACAAGGCGATCGTGCAAAGCGGAACAGTAGATACAACGCTGAGAGTATTGGCCGAGGAGCCGTATCAGGATCCATCTCTTGATCCTATTTTTGGTTTGAAAAACAGTTCTAGTTCTTTATTTTCCGCATGGATTGAGAAACTCGATACTCAAGAATTGACTACTAATTCTTCGGATCAAAAATTGATGGATTATTTTAGATCAGTCGATGCTAAGAAGTTATTAGAAATCGCCGATGCCAATAGCGGAAAGAAGGGTGATGGTTATACGCGCGTTGCGAGAGTGATTCGTGATGGCTATGTTATTCCTAATGAATCGTTGATGGATCTGTTTACAGACCCGGCTAGATTTAACGCCGTACCGGTAATAACAGGCACCACACGGGATGAACAAAAAGTGTTCATGGCACGAAATCCAAAGTATGTCGACTTTAAGTTTGGCGCACTACCGGTTGTAAAAGACGAAGCGTATTATCAGTCAGTATCGGACTATGTATCAAAAAACTGGAAGGCCAACGCCGTAGATGAGCCTGCAAAGCTATTGTCCCAACACGTTCCCGTTTTCACTTATCGATTCGACTGGGATCAAACGCTTAAACTTTCCATTATTGATCTACCATTGGTGTTAGGTGCGGCTCACGGTATGGAAGTTAACTATGTGTTTGGAGATTTTATTGGCAATCTGCCTTTTCATATAACCTATTCTCGAGAAAACTCTGAGGGACGTCGCTATTTATCTCAAGCAATGATGAGCTATTGGGCACAGTTTGCTTACTCAGGTTCACCCGCAAAGGGACGCAACGGTAGTTTGCCCGAATGGTTCAGTTGGAGCGACAGTGGTGTTAATGTCATGCTTCTCGATGAGCCTAACGACGGTGGCGTTAGAATGTCAGAAGTCAGAAACAATGTGGCCGACCTCAAAATGTCACTTCTTAATGATCCAGTAATCAATACCCCCAAAGCGGTATGCGAAGCTTATGCTGGGTTGTTTCTGCATGGATATCAGACGAGCTATTTTTGGAATGCTAAGGAGTACCAAGCTTTGGGTTGCGATGCCTTCCCTGCGGGTTCCTTTAGGCAAGGTTAACATTACCTTATGTCGTTAATGATCAGCCAACTTACAAGTCGCTATGCCAATCGAGGAAAAGTTGAGTGGTTGGGAGTAAGACCGGCGAAGCGTGCTCAAATGCTCCAAGTCGAACAGGTTCAAGCTGATGTTTCATCTGGACTGATTGGCGACCGTTATTCAGGTCGAACTGGAAGTCGACATGTTTCGTTAATTCAGTATGAGCATCTTCCGGTCATTTCCTCCCTGATAGCTTTACCTGAAGTTACACCTGAACTTTTGAGGAGAAATATTGTAGTTTCGGAGATAAACATTCTTGCTCTCAAGGGTAAGCAGTTTGAGATTGGCGAGGCTATTCTTGAAATGACAGGACTGTGTCACCCTTGTTCTCGGATGGAGGAAGTGCTTGGTAACGGTGGCTACAACGCTGTACGTGGACACGGAGGAATTACCGCAAGGGTGATCAAGTCTGGAGTGATCAGATTAATGGATCATATTCAGCCCATATAGTTTTATCGAAAGACCATGTAGCGTTAATGGCCGCAATTTTGATGCTATCTGTAAGATCATGTAATCCTTGTTGATGCTGCAATATTGACGTACAGGTGTGGTATTGCCTTGACCGGTTTGAAGCCAAAAACCTCGGCGGCAACGTCGCCCGTGACAGTTAAGGTCTTAGTGTAAAACCTTACTCTTGAGAACCGTGTTGTTCTATCGTTATGGGTAGCTAAGCAACCAGCGTCAAACCGAGAACAATAGCGATTAACAAAACTATCGGTAGTTTTAGGAAACGCAGGGCAACAACGCCGAGTAGGCAAATAAAGATGTCCGGTAAACTCCTTAGACCATCTGGAACTATAAATGTAAAAAAGGCCGCCGCTAGGATTCCGACAACACTCGCATTGATACCCCAAATGGCGCTAGCAATCGCTTTGTATTGACTGATTTGCCCCCAAGAATGTTGCAAAGCCAGGACCAGCAGGAATCCTGGCAAAAAGATAGCGACGGTTGCCGTGAGTGCTGAAAATACGGTGTTTACTGAACTGATCCCACCCAGATAGGTTGCCATGGTAAACATCGGCCCAGGTACGGCTTGTGCCGCTGCGTATGCTGTCAATAATTGCTCATTTCCTACTGTGTCACCCAATGAAGACTGTAACAAGGGCAAAACTACGTGTCCCCCGCCAAACACAAATGACCCAACCTGAAAGAACGTTGTAAACAGCTCGATGTCATCGCTTTTGTGTGACAACAACGGAAGTCCAATCAATAGCAGCAAAAAAATAATGAGCGCAAACCCAACATGAGAACCTTGCTCTAGAGGACGTGCTGCTGTTTCAGCCTCTTTACTTGGGTTTACCTCGGTACTTAAAAAATAGCCCAGTAAAGCACTGATCAAGATGCACAATAGGGGGATTACGGCCGAGTTAAAAAACACAACGGCAGCGCAAGCTGTGGCAGCAATTACGCGCGTCCTTTTCTCGGCGCAGAATACAGCTCCCATGGACACAATGGCATCAAACACCACTATCACTGCAACTAATTTTAGACCGTGCAAAATGGCATAAAACCACTCCATCTGGTTCACTAGTTCGCTGCCAAATACTAAGCCGAGCATTATCAAAAAAGAAGGCGCTGTAAATCCAATGAACGCAGCACAAGCACCCGGAATCCCAGCGATGCGAAGACCAATACTGAATCCGACCTGACTTGAGCTGGGTCCTGGTAAGAAATGGCATAGAGCAACCATGTCGCCGTATTCTCGATCACTCAACCATTTGAGCTCTTCCACAAATCGGCGACGAAAAAAGCCAATATGAGCCGCTGGACCGCCAAAGCTTAAGCAGCCTAATAGTAGAAATTCCTTGAATATAGTTATTGCTGTCATAGCACTTGTGGTTTTTGTCGCTTTTTAATGAGGAATAGACGGCATATCCGCACAGATATTGAGCCAATATTCAGGTCCATTATCGTAATAACTCGTTGCAATTTCACTACGAGGTTGCTTAAAAAGTGTGTCCATCCAAACTTCAATTAATTCAGGTTCTTACAACAACTATCAAAGGTGACTTGCTATATTGAAAAAACTCTGGCAGATTGGCTCAAACGAGCATTGTATAGAGGATAAACATCATTATGAACTCCCTGTCCACACTGGCCTTTGTGCTAATAAACCTGGGGTGTCTCATAGCTCTCGTAGGCCTGTGCCTCAAAGAGGAGTTAAAACTCCGAATAGTGGTGGCAATTGGCGCATTGATCTTTATGGTGGGGTATTTGGATAGTGGCCCCAGTTTGGATTTGTACGGAACGGGTTGGGCACTGGCGTTTGCGTTGGTTAATATTGCGCTGTTTATTCGAATCAACTTAGCAAAATCGACGTCAAAGTTTTCACCGAGAGAGAAATTTCTCTATCAGGTTTTTAAGGGCATGGAGCCTGACGACTTTAAGAAGATATTGGCCATCACCAATTGGCACGAAGCGGCTCAGCATGAAAAGTTAACAACTGAGAATGAAGTCTGTTCTTATTTGTATTATGTGCTGCAAGGAAGAATTGAAGTGAGTAAAGAAGACAGCATGTTTACCCTCAATTCAAATACCTTTATCGGCGAGGTTGGTTATTTTCTTCGTTCTGGGGCTAGTGCCACGACGATTGTTAGGCAAGGCTCCACTTACGTCTCATGGAAGACTTCGGAACTACGCGAATTGGAAGCTAACGTCCCTGGAGTTAGGGCCGCAATTTATGAATTATTGAACAAAGATATGGCAATGAAGGTTGCACAAAGCATGCGCTAGATGTTCTTTCAGTCGTTGGAGCCTATGTATAGAGGTTGACGGCATGATAGTTGAAAAGTTGAAAGCCCGAGATTCCCTCTCGGGCTTTTTGCCTTCAGGTCAATACTCGATCACACTTCGGATACTTTCGCCTTGATGCATCAGATCAAACGCTGAATTTATGTCGTCCAGTGGCATTTTATGAGTGATCAGGTCGTCGATGTTTAACTTTCCATCCATATACCAATCCACTATCTTTGGCACGTCTGTGCGGCCTCTGGCGCCACCAAAAGCTGTGCCCCTCCACACTCGTCCCGTGACCAATTGAAACGGCCGCGTTGAAATCTCTTGGCCCGCGCCCGCAACACCGATAATGACGCTCTCTCCCCAGCCCTTATGACAGCACTCTAGTGCTTGACGCATTGTGTTGACATTACCGATACATTCAAAAGAATAGTCGGCTCCACCATCAGTGAGATCTAATATTGCCTCGACAACGTCGTCTACCTTATCTGGGTTAATAAAGTCAGTCATCCCAAACTGATTGGCAATATCGACTTTGGTTTCATTGAGATCGATTCCAATTATCTTATTTGCGCCAATCATTTTTGCGCCCTGTATGACGTTCAGTCCAATACCACCTAGACCGAATACAACCACGTTAGAGCCTGGCTCGACCTTCGCATCAAAGACCACTGCTCCCACTCCCGTTGTGACTCCGCACCCGATGTAGCAGATTTTGTCGAACGGTGCATCTGGTCTGACTTTCGCTACAGCTATCTCAGGAAGTACTGTGTGATTGGCAAACGTAGAGCAACCCATATAGTGAAGAACGGGTTTACCTTGAAAGGTAAATCGGCTTGTTCCATCGGGCATTAATCCTTGTCCTTGCGTTGAACGAATGGCCTGACATAAGTTGGTTTTAGGGTGTAAGCAATAGTCGCACTCACGACACTCAGGAGTATAGAGCGGAATGACATGATCTCCCGGCCTGAGAGACCTTACCCCTTCACCAACTTCACGCACGATTCCCGCTCCTTCATGGCCAAGAATAGCTGGAAAAGCGCCCTCAGGATCATCCCCCGAGAGAGTGAAGGCGTCAGTGTGGCATACGCCAGTCGCCTTGATTTCGATAAGAACTTCCCCAGCTCTAGGGCCTTCAAGTTGAACTGTCTCGATGCTAAGTGGTTTTCCTGCCTCAAATGCGATGGCGGCTCTTGTATCCATGTTCTCCTCTCTTAGTTGGAAGGTTTTTTAGACAGTCTACATGCAAATTGAGGGAGATTCGCGGCTTTTTGAAACTATGACAAAGACGAGTACCTAGATCATTTTGTTATTGTAAATGACGGGTTTAGTGCTCGATACATCAATACCGGCAACGCAGTTTACGATTCTTTGCGCTACTCGAAAGACGCTTACAAATTGCCACGGAAGGGCCCAAGATATTGGTGCTGTCATCCAATCTATTCTTACAGATCTACCAGACGGTAGCGTACGTTTCCCGGTAATAACACCTGGTTTAAGGATGAACGTGTTCCTGAGGTTGGATGTTTCGGTAAACTGTTTAGCTCTCTGGAGAGCCAGTTGCTTTCCGCGATAATAGGCAAAGCGGTTTGTTCTCAATGGGTAAGGAATTTGGGCACTCATTAAAACCAAACTTGTTACACCAGCGAGCTCTGCAGCTTCTATCAAGTTCACACAGCAGGTGCCATTCATAAAAAGCTGTTCATCATAAGCTTCTTTGGTAAAAGTTGGCAGCGGTGGGGATCCTATCGAAATAACCACTACGTCAACAGACTTTAAAAACTCCATATCAGGTTCATTTGCGTCCCCTTTACACCAACGTACCTTCTCACTCCAGACCTCATCTTTGAGGTGAACGGGCTTATGTCCAGAGCGGCTAATACACACCACATCATGGCCAGCATTGTTCAGCTGTTTTGCTGCTTCCACTCCAACGAACCCATTGCCGCCATAGATTGCGACTTTCTTAACTACTGAAACATTCATAAAGTGACATTAGACTAGCCGATGTCTGATTTGAGTGAGAATTCAGTTAATTAGAGTCAAATATCCCCCTTTGGGGTGATTGTCAGTTTGCAAATGCTTTGTTAAAACAGTGAGGTTATAAAAATTACAATATTTGTGGGACTCACACACGGGCGGTAGACATGCGGAAAATCGAAAATATGCGCGTGCATTTTTATGGCGTGCAGGGCAGTGGTTCAATATTTCCCTCGCGAGCGGAAAGAGATCAGGCTCGAGAGCTATCTGATATTGAGTTGCTGGAAAAAGTTTTCGCTCATCTAAAAAATGGTGGGGACGCCAGTCAGCCAATCGGCAAATCGATACAAGATATTTTGAATGGCGATGTTACTAGGGAAAATCTTGCACGCTTCCGAAGTAAATTTGAGCTTAGCGAGCAAAGAGTTTACGGCGGTTGGACTTCATGCTTTCGAATCGAAACATCTGATGGGCACGACATTGTGTTTGATTGCGGGAGTGGATTCAGAATCTGTGCTCAAGATATTGTCGACAAATGGGAGATTCATGGAAATCGAGAACTAACCATTTTTGGCAGTCATGCGCACTACGATCATACTGAGGGCTTTGATCAAGCGGCGGTGTGTTTTGATCCAAGAAACCATATTCGTGTGATTGGAAATCACCAGTATTTGAAGGCATTGGATCAAAACCTTGGAATATTTTCTCGAAAAATAGATATGGATCTGAAGGGAATCCAAACACCACTTAATTATGAGCTAATGCCATCGAGCTTTAGTTCTGTTGAGGTCAGGGATTTAGATCGTCACCCGGCGCCAGAACAGGGCGACCCCATGGTTGGTGAATATCATGATATCAACGAACCCATTATCGTTGGTAATACCGTCATACAACCTTTTGAAGTATTTCACCCCGATCCCTGCTTAGCCTATCGCATAGAACACAACGGTAAAGTTTTTGTTTATTGCACTGATCATGAATTGCGCCACGGAGATCAGGACGATCATCCCTTGCAAGTGGCCAGCCGTGAGGCAGAGCAGCGATTGAGACGCCATAGCATCGAAGCCGACTTACTTTACCGAGACGGTCAGTTCTTGCGCGCCGAGTATGATGGAGAGCTTGGTGTCGGTAGTCCTTTCGGGGTGTCCCGCAAGGATTGGGGGCACAGTTGTTTCGAAGACGTCATCGACATGGTTGAGGAATGCCAGGTCAAGCAAACGTATATCGGGCATCATGATCCTAATAGGAGCTGGACCGAGCGGAATTGGATGGACGAAACTTTAGCTAGGAAATCTGAGCAAATGGGGCTCCGCATAGAAATGGCTAAAGCGGAAACCGTGATTGACCTCTAGTGCGATTGCCTAGTAAATAAAAACGTAACACGGCTGTTACTCCCTCGAGCTACTGTCATGAAAACGAGCAATTTACGCGAGGGTTTTACGTGCCAAGTCAATGAATGCGTCCTCTACATGCTCTCCAGTTTTAGCTGACGTCGATATCCAGCTTTGCCCCTTGAGTAATGATTGATCAATTTCTTCATGACTTACTTCCCATGGCAGGTCATTCTTATTGACAACAATCGTGCAAGGTATCTCGCCCAATTTGTCGGTTACTGAGTCAACTAGCTCAAATCCTTTGGTGAAAGACTCTCTCCTTGTGCCGTCTAAAACCAATAGGTAGCCAGCAGACCCCGAAATATAGTGCATTGGCACTGAGAAGACATCCTCAGCGCCGGCGATGTCCCAGAGCACCATCTTAATAAATTGATCCTCAACTTGTACCTGTTTGGTATCCATTTTTACGCCCAGGGTGGCGTGGTACTTATCATGAAAAACCTGGTTTACAAACTGCGAGACCAAGCTGGTTTTGCCAGCTCCCCAAAGGCCAATGACAGCGATTTTTTTACTGATCATCAATTCATCTCAGCGATGTCATAGGAGTACATCGCTTTTGATGACAGTCATCTTATCTCGTGTCATCTCGTGCATAGAATAGGGAATCCCGCCCATACCGATGCCAGATACATCCCTGCCACCAAATGGCATCCAATCAACGCGAAAAGCCGTATGATCATTTATCATCACCGCGGTTGCATTCAGACCTTGTGAACAGTACAACGCATCTTCCAAGCTCTGGGTGTAGACCGCTGCTTGAAAGGCGTAGTCTAGTCCATTTGCTCTCGCTAAAGCTTCATCACGCGAATCGCAACTGTACACACAAACCACGGGGCCAAAAATTTCTAATCTGGAAACCTCGGCTTCCTCAGGTGGATCAAGGAGAACCGTGGGTGCGTAGCAAGACTCGCTAAGCCGCTTTCCGCCGGAAAGAACTTTGGCTCCAGCCTTTCTGGCATTTTCAACCCATTGCTCGATGCGATCAGCTTCATTAACGGTAATTAGCGGACCCACTTCAGTATCTTCTTGAAGTTGATTTCCAACTTTGAGTTTATTTGCAGCGTCGGCGATCAAGTTAGCTAACTGTTCACTGTATTTGCGAGGCGCGTAAACCCGTTGTACCGACACGCATACTTGACCTGCATGGTAAAAACCACCTTTGCTGAGCTCTGAAACCATGCGCTCTAGTTTTGCAGCTTGATTATTTTCAAACATGGTGTCGTCGACCAGTACAGGCGCCGCACCTCCGTGCTCTAAGGCCGATCGAGTTCCTGGTGAGAGACGGCTCTGCAACATCCAACCAACTTTTGCTGAACCGATAAATGAAAAGAAGTTGGTTCTTGAGTCACAAACTAGCTTCTCAGTCACGTCGCGCGCAGGCAAAACAACGCTGCACCAACCCTCCGGCAAACCGGCTTCTTTTAGAATCTCAACCAACCGAAAACATGACAACGGTGTGAGTGCCGCCGGTTTTATGACCACGGGACAACCAACAGCGATGGCTGGTATCGTCTGATGTACGATTAGATTTAAGGGGTGGTTGAAAGCGCTTACCGATACTACCGGGCCTATTGGCTCTCGGCGAGTAAATGCCATTCTATTCGCCGACGAAGCAGTATGCCCCATTGGGATTTCCTCGCCCTTTATTTCTGGTATGTGCTCAATCGCTAATTTGACACCATTAATAGCGCGCAACACTTCTACTTTAGAGTCCATGTAGGGCTTTCCGCCTTCCGACGCGGCAAGTTGTGTTAGCTCCTCTATTTGAGAGCTCATAATTTCAACCACACGTTCTAAAATCTCAACTCGCTGATAAGCAGGCAACCATTGTTTACGGTCTGCAAACAGATCACATGCCTTGTCCATCGCGGCCATGGCATCAGCGGCTGATGTTTCCGGTATTTCCTTTAATAGAGACTGGTCATAAGGGTTATTGACTTTAGTGACACTCATGTAAGTTGTTCCCCTGGCTTAGATTATGCAAGCGCTTTCTTTGATTAATACGTTTAGTATTGAATGATTTAGCGAGTAGTCAATTGGTAAGTCTATTAAATGCACGCCTGGTGAATTTAACGCCGTATCCAATATGTTTTCAAAGTCTTCTGTAGACGTCGCTCTGTGTCCAATTGCCCCGAAACTCTCGGCGTACTTGATGAAATCCGGGTTGTTAAAGTCCAGTCCGAAGTTTTCAAAGCCGACGCCCTCTTGTTTCCATTTGATCATACCGTAAGCGCTGTCATTTAAAATGATTACTATCAAGTCCAATCCCATGCGCACGGCCGTTTCAATTTCTTGAGAGTTCATCATAAAGCCGCCGTCACCATTGATTGAAACGACCTTTTTGTCGGGATGAATTTGCTTGGCTGCCATGGCTGAGGGCAGGCCCGCTCCCATCGTTGCGAGCGCATTGTCTAAAAGCAGAGTGTTAGGTTGATGGCAGTCGTAATTTCGTGCAAACCAAATTTTATAGACGCCATTGTCAAGGGTCACAATGTCTTCATCACCTAACTTATTTCGAAGCGTCGAAACTAGGCGTTGCGGTAGCATCGGAAACCGAGTGTCTTCAAAATATTTGGTTATGTGACTTTGAACTTCATCTTTGACTCTTTGAAAGTAACTAAAATCTCTGTCTTCAGGCATTTCCAGTTGGTCAGTAATGTCCCAAATCGAGGCGGAGATGTCTCCGACTACGTTCAATTGAGGAAAATACACGTCATCCATTTGTGCCGGAAAAAAGTTTACGTGCATGACCTTCTTACCTCCTTTCTCCATAAAGAAGGGAGGCTTTTCTATGACATCATGGCCAACGTTAATAATTAAATCTGCGCGCTCAATTGCGCAGTGTAGATAATCGTGGGCAGACAATGCTGCGGTACCCAAGTATTTTTCATGCCGCTCGTCTATTACACCTTTACCCAATTGAGTATTGAAAAAATAGATTCCCGTTTTATCGACAAACCGGGTCAACGCCTTGCTCGCCATCTTTCGGTTTGCACCCGCACCGACTAGAAGCAACGGCATCTTCGCTTCTTTGATCATTTCGACGGCGGCGGCAATTGACTTATGATCCGGACTTGGACGTCGGTGTCCCACAACTTCAAAAATTTCCGCATCAGTGTCTTCCTCGGCAATATCCTCCGGAAGTTCGAGATAAGCAGCGCCGGGTCTTTCTTCCATTGCCAGCCTAAATGCATCTCGGGTCATGGACGGTACATTGTTGCCATCAACAATTTGCTCGGAATATTTGGTGATCGGCTTCATTAAGCCCACAACATCCACAATTTGAAACCGGCCTTGTTTACTCTTACGAATTGGTTTTTGGCCGGCCAACATAATTAGAGGCATAGCGCCAAGTTGTGCATAAGCCGCCGCCGTGACAAAGTTAGTCGCGCCCGGACCTAAGGTTGACAAACACACCCCTGGTTTACCTGTTAACCTTCCATAGGTGGCGGCCATAAAACCCGCTGCTTGTTCGTGCCTTGTAAGTATCAGTTTGATTGATGAGCCGCGAAGCGAGTCTAGAAAATCCAAGTTCTCTTCGCCGGGTATTCCGTATATGTACTCGACACCCTCATTTTCTAATGCTCTTACCAATAGATCTGATGTTTTCATCCTTTATCCTCATTCTTATTTAGTTGACCTAGGCCTAAGACCTTGTCAGTGATACAGAGCTTTCTTGCCAGACTCTCAATCGTTGACCAAGGCACCGATATACGGTGGTTGCAAAGTAGATGCTCACCCACATGTGGAATGCCTATATATTGGCTGCCACAATACATCGACCCTGACTATTTGACCCATAAATCGGCTCTCAAGAGAGCCGCTGCTTATCCTTGGGTATAAAGAAAATCAAAACGGCGTTGTATTAACCAAGGACCCTTACAGAATTATCACGAACTCTCGATCCAGCTGAGTAAATTCGTCTACCTAAAATAGGTGAAATTGAGGGTTTGAATCAAGCACAATGTCATAAATCCGTTGATTTTTTTAAACAAATGTGTGATTTTGACTTGGTGTCGATCTGTTAGAGGTTTCACTGTAAGTCCCGGGTCGCTTTCACTTTATATGTAGTTCGTTCGGGCAAAGGAAAAGTCGACGCTTTAAATCACAATAAAGTTGGATTGTGGTTTACCAAAACCGACAAGGCTATGGCGTTTTGTGGTCGGAAATTGCGGGATCTTTCGGCTGCATTGTTGAGTATTTCCCTTCGCCAGAGTTTGGTAGGTCTTCAGGTTGTTGTTGAGTAGCCGAGTAGTTGGTTCTCAGGTTCGTGTTAATTCAGTTGGTCGAATAAAAGACGAGTCGAAGAAGGATTTTTGGTAACCACATACGTATTTCCTAACAGAAATACAAAAGTCGAACGTAAACACATTCATCAAAGAGGTCTAAGGGATATGTCAAGCGAGTCAAATGCGCAACTAGAAGAATTCATGCAGGGGTTAGTCCGCCGTAATCCGGGGGAGACAGAGTTTCATCAGGCAGTAGAGGAAGTGGCAGCCACTATCCTGCCGTTTATTGCCGATAAGCCACGGTATCAAAAAGCACAAATATTAGAGCGGATGAGTGAACCGGATAGATTAATCAGCTTTCGCGTCGCATGGGAGGACGATCAGGGTAACGTCCGCGTAAATAGGGGGTATCGAGTTCAATGTAATAATGCCATTGGACCATACAAAGGGGGCATACGTTTTCATAAAAGTGTGAATGCCAGCATTCTAAAGTTTTTAGCATTTGAACAGACCTTCAAAAATAGCCTTACCGGCCTCCCAATGGGCGGTGGTAAAGGCGGTTCCGACTTTAATCCGCGAGGTAAATCAGATCGCGAAGTCATGAACTTTTGCCAAGCATTCATGACAGAATTATTTCGACATATTGGTCCTAACACCGATGTACCAGCCGGGGATATTGGTGTGGGTGCCAGAGAAGTCAGTTACATGTTTGGTCAGTATAAAAGGCTCAAGAATGAATTTGTAGGTGTGTTAACGGGCAAAGGTTTAGAGTTTGGCGGCAGTGAAATCAGGACCGAAGCAACCGGCTATGGATGTGTTTACATGATGGAAGACATGCTTAGCCAACATAAAATTGGCATGGAGGGTCAAATAGCTCTAGTCTCTGGATCCGGCAATGTTGCGCAGTATACTTGTGAAAAAGCCACGCAACTCGGTGCTAAAGTCGTGACTATGTCTGATTCGTCTGGCTTTATCTATGACCCAGATGGCATTGATGCGGAAAAGCTTGCTTATGTGAAAGAATTAAAAGGGGCCAGAAGAGGGCGAATTAGCGAATATGCCGATGAGTTTGGCTGTGAGTTTCACGAGGGTAAGCGACCGTGGGGCGTTAATGGTGACTTGGTTTTCCCTTGTGCCACACAGAACGAAATCAACTTGGACGACGCCAAAACTCTGATATCCAACGGCGCGAAGGCTGTCTGTGAAGGTGCAAACATGCCTACGTACAAAGATGGCATCGATGCATTTTTAGCCAATGGTGTTTTGTTTGCTCCTAGCAAGGCAGCAAATGCTGGAGGAGTAGCGGTGTCTGGCTTGGAAATGACACAAAATAGTATGCGCTTATCTTGGGATCGTGATGAACTCGATGAGCGTTTACGTAAGATCATGAACGGAATCCACACAAGTTGTGTTCAGTATGGAGAGGGTCAACATGCCTCCACTGACCAAGTGGACTATGTCAAAGGCGCCAATATTGCTGGATTTATCAAGGTGGCCGATGCAATGTTAGCTTACGGCGTGATGTAGAGATCCTCTAATTTTTGACTCGAGAGGAGCCGCCTGGCGATTTCGTCAGGCGGTTTTTTTATGGCGTATCAGGTGAAAAATTTCTACTTAGTGACAGTAATCGCACGAGATATACCCTAAGATTCAGGAACCAAGTAAACATACAGTAGAATCATAAATGAATTTGGAAAATAAATTGGTGGTCATCACCGGAGCGGGAGCGGGTATCGGCGCGGCTGTAGCCAGAGAATGTGCTCAACGTGGAGCAAGACTCGTGCTCTCAGATATCAGTATGGATCCACTGACTGAGCTGGCTAATGAGTTAGATGCCTTGCCAGTGCACTGCGACGCGACTTCGGAATCATCCATACAAAACTTGATAGCCAAAGCTCAAGATCAGGGAGAGATAGACTTGTTCTTCTCTAATGCCGGTTACGCGGAAGGAGAGCCGAGCCACGCGGCGTCGGCTAGTAACTCGGCGTGGGAAAAGAATTGGCAACTGCATGTAATGGCGCATGTTTACGCCAGCCGTGCTTTGCTCCCTAGAATGATTGATCGGGGAGAGGGATACCTCGTCAATGTCGCGTCAGCAGCTGGATTATTGGCTCAAATTGGCGATGCAGCCTACAGTGCAACAAAACATGCGGCCGTATCTTTTGCCGAATCTTTGGCTATCTCACATGGTGATCAAGGTATTAAGGTTTCGGTAGTTTGTCCGCAGTATGTGAACACTAATATTTTGTCAATTTCCGAGGAAGATCGAGAAAAAGACCTGCCTGGGGTTATCACACCAGAGCAGTGCGCGCAGACCATTGTGGATGGTTTTGAAGCAGAGACCTTTTTGATATTGCCCCACCCCGAAGTGCAAGACTATGTGATGAATCGAGCCAAAGACAGAGGCGCTTGGCTTGAAGGGATGAGGTACTATCGTCGAAAGCTAGTCAACGAGGCCGGCCAATTGGATTTCCGTAAAATCTTCAATTTGTAAGTTGACGAGGGTTAGGTCATTTGCCGCAAGTAGACCCGAATTGACCGTACATCACGACAGTATTTAGACGCTAGAAAATTAGCATGATAGTTTACTGGTATATTAATTAAGGAAAAACCATGAGTATGAGACGCTGCATTTCTTTTTTATTAGTGATTGTTTCCACGGTCTCCATTGTTCAAGCACAGTCGATCCCGCTTGAAATACCGACCAGAAAGGCAACCCTCTCGACTAGTCAAAAGGATCGACTAGCTTCGTTTCACGAATCGACAAGGTTGGTTAGTGGAACGTCGCTGAATACACTTATTCAAAGGCATGAGCGGTCTTCTGATGCGGAAACATCAATAGCCCTACTCGAAGAGGTTGAACGTGTGTACACAGAGTATTGCGACTCAAATTGTCGAAACCTCCTGTATCGAAAAGAGGCTTATCGGCTACTCTACATGCGAACCGGATTACCAAATATCGCAGTCATAGAAGCCTCAGACCCTGAATTCTTTACACCAGAACAAGTTCAAGACATGTTAAGCCGGTTTCGCATGAGCCATCGTGAAGGGATATTGTGGACTAAGCTGTAGATATTCGGCAGTGATGAGTAAATTAAAGCAATACAAAGCTCCATTTTATTACTCATTTATAGTGGTAATCGCTGCACTATTTACTGCGTATTTTGTGATGGTCATTGTCCCAGAACTATTGGCAGATCAAGATATCATCGCTGCCTTTCTCGCTGGATTCGTTAACCCATATTCAACAGGTTACTCACTCGATGTGATTGCCTGTTGGTTGTTTCTACTGGCCTGGGTTTTACATGAACGTCGCGCTTTCAAAGTTCAACACGGCTGGTTAGCACTTATAATTGGAATTGTGCCTGGGGTCATTGTTGGGCTTGTGGCTTACACAATTATCAGACTCGGGCAGGTTCAAGTAAGAGCTGTCGTTGACCAACCTAAAAAGTAGAATCTCAGTCTAATCCTTAGATTCTAGTTTCAATTTTGCTTCAAATCGGGGCTTTCCATGTCTAGATAAATAGTAGGTCAGGGTATCTAAACTTTGATTAATCGAGACCGTCCAAATGTTTGTGGAAGCTTCTGGAATCAATTGTTGAGTGTATTTGTCGGCCGGAAAGCTCTGTTGATACAACGCTCTCTCTAAACTTTGGTCAAAGGATGATAGCCTCGTCGTTTTTGACATTCCGCCGTACATCGTTACCTCATCAGGTGTTCCATCTTTATGTCGATGATCGTGCTTCAGTTCAATCTGACTTGTTTCGTTGGTCGACAGCTTCGTGAAAACCCACGTTCTGGATTCGTCCTCGCCCACATGAAACGGTACGCGCACTTCTGTGTCACTGCACTGTTCAATCTTAGCGACTAACTTTTTCCCCGCAAATGCATCTAAACCGTCTTCAGGAAATGTCATTTCGCCGCTGAATACTTTGCCGCAAAGAGAGACCAGTACACTGAATAAATCATCGGATGGTGATGAACTCGCCTCTGTACCAGCTGATGTCGGTGCAGCAAAAAGTATTGAACATAGGAATAGCATGGGAGTAAGTTTGTTCATCTGCGAGCCGTTTTTTTACTGATGTATGATGATCGATCGAATCAACGATGGTTTAATATTTTGACCTTAGTTTTTTCATAAGGGCTTTGAAAGCATCGGGGTCGAAATTTTCCTCATTTGAGGTGATCTCGAAAGCTTTGTCGATTGTGGCTTCTAAACTTCTATCACTCGGAAACTGAAAATAAACCGCTTCCATTGCCATAACGGCTTGTTCGGCCGCTATATAGTCCAGAAACTCGCCGTTTGCTCCATAGCGTGCGATCTCGCCCAAAATCGTCTTACCGGTCCCTTCATTAAATACCGTTCTTGAGAAAGTAGTCTCGGCTTGTTCGGTCAGCTCGGCTAGCCTCATCGCCGATTGCTTTAGCTTTTCTGTTGAGACTCGCGATGCTCGGTGAAGTTGAGTGATTGAAGCTTGTAAAGCATCTTGGAGGCGCTTATCAACACCGCCTGAAACGGCAGCCAATAAAATGAAACTGCCGTCATTGATTCGTACCGATCCCGGCTTTAAGCCGACTGTTGAGGGTCTTGATTTCCAGTTCTGCTCATTCAGGGATCGATGGCAGCTATGGCAGTTAAACAGCGCAACTTCGGGATAACCTTGCGGATGATCCACTAACTTTCCTGTTAAATTTTTTGCTGTCGCCCTAGCTAGTGCCGCGGATCCGACCATCATTCTAGTGATCGATGAGTCGTTATTTTTTCGGGCTAAGTAGTCTTCGTCAACATCATAGTGAAATTCTTGACGTGCCATAAACGTGTCTAGCTCGAAGCTCAATCGAGGATGTCCAGCACCCATAATATTATGGTTCGCTAGCTTGTTAGCCGTACCAACATGGCAGGAAGTACATAGCGTGGTTCTTGTGCTTAAGTTTCCAGTTGGGTACATACCATCCCTAAGGTTTCGTTCTAGGCTATAAGGCTGAATAGTATGAGTGCTGATGTATTGCTCAGCACCACCATGACAGGACTCGCAGCCAACGCCATCGGTAATATGAAACTCAGGTCCACGTTTCTCCTCGGGCACATTGTCGGCATGACAATCTAGGCAAATTCCAGCGGACGCCGCACTTTCAAGTCCAAGCTTTTCAGCGATAGCCTTGGATTCAGCACTTAGTAGCGTGTCATAAGCCTTCGAGTGTGGATCATCTAATAGCCAGGTATGATATTCATTTTGCCGGACATTACTTTTGGTATCTAAATCGCGCACTCCGTGACACACTGAATTTCCGCAGGTAGCTACACCCATATGCTTGGGTGCCGCGTATTGTGGCAATACAGCTTCAGTTTCCGCCGCTGGAGAAGGCGGGCAAAGCCATGGAATAAACATGGCGAGCAATAGAATGTGGCGAGGCTTACTTTGCATCTACTCGTTTCTCATCATCCGGTTTGTCACTGACCGTCCATATTTTTCCTTTTGAATCTTGGTACATCTTGCGCATCTCTTCCTTGTTAAGCGGACGAGATCCCAATCGGCCGAATACGGCTATTTGTCCACCCGTTTCATCGACCGCGCGATCACGGTCAAGGCCTTTGGCCAGCGCTAAAGCAGGACTTTTAGTCTTGCGCCAGGCGATTAGCTCTGGTTTAGGAGCCGGGCTGTATCCATAAAACTTTGGTTGGCTGTCAGGGGAGGTGAGTTGAATCACTTTTAATCCATTCTTTCCGTCCGCCACATATGCGAATAAGCTAGCGTTGGTGCTACCAACGACGACATCACGAGCATCATTGATCTTTCCATCGGCATCGAATGTTTCTACCAATTTCATTTTTGTTGGTTGTTTTACGTCGACGATAGCCAGACCTTGTTCGCCCGCAGCCACGTAGGCAAAGGTTCGAGCCACGTAAATCTTTTGCGCGTTATTCAATGCAATCGTATTGTTTTCTAACAAAGTAGGTTTCTGTCCTTGAGTTACATCGACTACTTTTAATCCGTCTGCATCGGTAACGAAGAGATATCTAAACTGAAGAGCCGTAGCACGACCGTCGTTCAATTCGATAACAGATTCCACTTTAGGTTCAATGGGGTTATCAATGTCCAGAATCACGAGGCCAGCGTCAGCAATGATATAGGCATAGTGCCCGCCAATGGTAATGTGTTTGGCTCCGTTTAGTATGCCGTTTTCATTCCACACTACATCAGCCTTCAAAAAATTGTTTCTGAATTCGCCGTCAGCCAGAGTGTTGACATTGACCAAAATTAATCCATTTTCAGAGTCAGTGACGAAAGCGTAGTTGTAGATAGGATGAAATGGTTGTTCTTGGTTGATCTCGCGCATCAACTTGCCTTGATTTCGCTCAGGATCAATGTTCTGGTTTGTGGGAAGAGCCATGCACGTCGCGTTGCTTGTTTCAACGCGCGTGTCGTGCCCTGCTGGACCAAATGGAGCGGTTACGAACCTTAAACTGTAGCCTTTATTGGCAATGTTTGCGACGTCGTAAGCTCGGAAGCCTTTCTTACCTTCAGCTACAAACAGATACTCACCACGTAAGGTTAAACAAGAAGCTCTCGCTGAGCGGTGACTGTGTTCTGTTTTGAGCTCCTGGTTTCGATCTTGATGATCTTGGTACCAATCAGGATAGGCATACTTTTGCAAGTAGCTGCCGATCACGGCTTGTGGTTCATCCCACTCGGTGACTTGAACAGCGGATATGCTCTTCTCACTTCCAACCCAGGCGTTATAGCCAACAAAGTTTACAAAATTGGTGCCTTGTAGAAGCAACTGAGCCATGATCGCGTTATTGTCATTTTCCTCAGACAGATGACAATCCGTACAGGTTTTGGTCTCGGTCAGTCGGGTTGTATGCGGAAAGTGAGGCGCGAAAGCCTGAGAGCTGAATCCACTCGATGCAATCGGCGGTTGCTGAATGTAAATTTTTTCTCGGTTAGCGTTTGTTGATGACAATACCAAAGCAGATGATGACCGCACTGGCACAATTCTTCCGCCATTAATATCACCTCGTCGGCCTAACTGAAACATCTGATCACGTGCGACTTGCGGATTGTACGTTGCGTAGTTTCTCGATTCGCCGCCTTCATAATGGTGCCGATCGGTTTTCCAGTTGGCTTGAATTGGTAAGTGACAGCCTGCGCAGCTCGTGGTCCATGAGGTGTGGCACGTGTAGCACTCTATCTCTTCATCTTTGTGTGCACGATTTTCGGCTGCGATACCAGTTCCCCACTCTTGATTAGACGTATCAGAGCTAACCGTTTTTGCTCTAGAGGATTTGGCGTTGTACTCGGGATGGTTCGGGTTGACACTGTCTTTGACCAACGAAACTTCCCACTCCAAGCCTGGATTCAAAAGAGACCGTTGAATCAACTTACCATCGATCCATTCGAATCTAAGCTTACCGTCTGGGTTTCTGAGTGTGGCCAGCTCGTTGCCTCCGGGTGGTGATGCCGGGCCTGAGGTTTTGAGAGTTGGATACTTATCAGCCGTACCGTGACAGTCTACACAGTCTATCTCAACCGCGTTGGCAACTTCCCCATAGATGTGGCCATTACCGTGGGAATCTTGTGAAAAGTGGCAATCTGAGCAATGCATACCCTTGTCTGCATGGATGGATGCCATATGCACACTCTTTTTGAATTTTTCAGGATCATCGTCACTGACAATATGACCTTCGGCATCCAATAAGTTTCCATCGCGATCGCGTTTGTAAATAGCGCGAAAATTCCAGCCGTGCCCATGATAGTCAGCAAACTGGGTATCCCGTAATTTTGGGTTCAGCTCAGAGACTTTCTCCAAAAAACTTGGGTCACCCCATTTTCCGCGAATCGCGGCTTCTTCAGGGTTTCTTTCATTAATATCGCGTATTTCTGAATGGCTTGGATACTTTTGTTTTTCAGGCCACATATGTGGAGCATCAGACTCGTAATCCCACATGGTGTAACCCAAGTAAGTATTCACAAACATATTGGGCTGATGCATATGGCAAATCATGCATTGCGAAGTTGGGATGGCACGAGTGAACTCATGCTTGAGCGGATGTCCGGGCTCTCCTTTTGGGATTGTAGGGTCGACTGTTTGAGTGAGTCCAGTGTGTCCAAACTGCGCATACGGTCCAGAATGTTTGGGGTCTCTATCATTTGCGTAGACAACGTGACAGCCGGAGCAACCAGAAGATCGAAAATCGCCGGGGTTATCATTTGTACCCAAAAACCAGGATAACGGATCGTTTAGTCGAGTTTTAGTGATGTTAATCAGTGGTACAGAGATTCTGGCACCAGTTCCTGGCCCTCTGTTTGATTGTCGGATATCTGGACGACCCGGCTCTTCTAGTCGTTGTAACTGACCTAGCGCATTAGGCAAGCCGGTTTCCGGGAACAGGTTGCTGATGTTGCGTCCGCCTCGCTCAAAGACTCTAAAAATATCACCGGGACGTACGGTCTCCCAAGCTGGAAGCGGCGCGAGAGAAGGCAGCACACCATGAGCCTTAGCTAATTCTTCCGGGTTTTTCATTGGTGGACCAGCAATCGCCGCACCAATACCTTCACGAGTATAGGCCTCTCCGAGAATGTAGTTCTTGTATGGAAGAATGCCATTGTTGTAGGAGGCGCCACCCCATAGCATTGCGCCTGTACTCATTAAACTTCGTTTCGCAGCCTTAATTATCGGCAGATGGCACGCACCACAGGCCTCTTCGGCGATTCGATAATCTCCTGGATTTACAAAACGCACATACTCTGGGCTTTCAGTATTCAGTATGGTGTATGCGTGCGGTGGGTTCGCGCTAATCGGGTAATGCCAAGTTTTGGGCAAGGTAGGCTGTACGTGGGCCTCATCAATGGCAGCTTGATAATCGGCTGGGTAGTTTCGGTACTTCTTGTCCTTCTTACTGTTTTTCTCTTTGTAAGTCTTGGGTTTGTATTTATCGGCCTTCGCTTTGTACTTATACGTAGGGATTTCACCTTCCCAATTGACCTTAGCATTTCCACCGTGACAATCGGCACAGCCCAAGATGACACCCGGATTGCTGTGCATTGTGTGTCTGTCAGTTGATGTATGACAGGTGACACAGCCTGCAGACTTAAGATCTGCTTCCGCCTGAGTTTGAGATTTAGGGGCAGGCGGGTAAAAAGGGTAGGTGATTTTCAGAGGAGTCTCTCCTCCTGCCGCCAATACTGTAGGAGACCAGGTACCTATTCCTATGACAGCGGCTGAAACCAGCAACAAAGTACTGCCGCCTTTAGAAATCCGTTGCTGATGTTTTCGTACAAAGTTGATCATTATTGATGTAATCGATCGAAGGTTTAGTATGCGAGTATCAAATTTGCCAATACAGAGTAGGGGGTTCCTTCTCCGTATAAATCTTCAAACCCTTTGCCGGGATTTAAAACGGCGCCAGACAATCTGAACACGGCATTTTGGGTAGCAAATGGTCTCCAGATGAGTGCAGCCGAAATATCTTGCCCTACGTTTTTTCGAATTCGAGACTGATTCCGCGCTAGTTCTAAGCTTGATGTGTCATCAAACCACATTTGATTCACGTTAAATGAAAGCCGAGTTTGCGGAGTCAAGTCAAAATCAGCGCCGATGCCCAAAAGGGTTAGTCCTGGATTGGTGAAATTAGACTGCCCCAATTCTTTTGATGAACGCAACGAGGGAATAATCGAATTCCTGCTGTTCAACGCGACTCGCCCACCACCTATCAAAGGTACGTTCTGACGAATAAAAAAGGCGGTGTCACCACCAGCGAACTGAGGATTTTCAAAAATTGCGTCAAATCCCTTTTCTTTGTTATCAAAAGGGTTGTCGTCACCACTGGTGTGTAGAAAAGAAGCTCTTGCGCGTATCCAATCAAAATCTCTTGAATACTCAGCGGCTACGAAATAAGCGCTGATGTCGGTTTCTTCATTTGTGAACACGCCGTTTGATTGGTCACCGAAGGCATAGTAAGCCGAATAAGTGAGGTTGTTACGACCAAAGTGTCCATCGCCACTTAAACCCAAGTATGTAACGTCGTAATCCCGACCGCGCTCAAACCCTAGGGAGCTAGGACGGGCGATAAATGCATTGTCATCAAAGAAAAAGTCGTCCGCCTCTCGGTTTCGATTATGAGTTATTGAAGCCTGAGAAATAAAGCCAAGCCTGGGAAAGTCTTGCCAGTACAGGTTTGCGGTAAAAATATCATCATCTCGTAGGGAGTCAGCAATGTCATTTAATCCGCTATTGATTTCTTTTTCTAAACGACGGAACCAAGCTACGTTGTATTGGAATATGTTGTTATCGCGCGTTCCAAAGAAACGAATACCAAATTGATTGTCCTGAAACAAGAAGCCACGAAAATCACTCGAGAAGGGCTGAATACCAATGCGAAAACTATCAAAGTCATATCGGTCGGATACGTTGCGAATATGGTAGTCCCAGAAGGCCCCTTGAATTCCAATAAACCCTTCTGTTCTAGTTACTCCCTCGTCGGGGTCAGCTTTCAGAATACCTCTTTCGTCCACCACCGTATGATTAACGTTGAAAACGGTAATCAGTCGAAATTCGTGATCTGGTGGACGAAAGACTGTGTCTCCACGATACAAAACCGCTTCCACAATTAAGTTTTCATTGACTAGGTATTGATCACCGTCGGCGATCAAATCAAATTGGCCGGCACGTGATGTGGTTGCATTTCCAACCGGTAACGGAAAGTTACGGGGCTCGTAAACCGTGTCTGAGATGGCTGACAGATTGAAAAACCAGTCTTTACCGGGTTTTCCAAAGATTGGCTTGTCGCCTTTAAGCCGATTGTTGCCATTGTAGGGGTCCCACCACCTTTCAGCGTATCCGAGTGAATCTACGATACGCCACCTATCTGGAACGGGAGCTGGGTCAGCCAATAAAGTAGGTCTAGGAGCCTGAAGCCTGTCTTCTCTGCAGTCTTCAGCCTCGTAGGCTAGGACCGGATAGCCCGGTCGGCGTCGCCGAGTTGTCTCTTCTCCACTTAGTTGCGAGCAACCAGCGGGTTCAAACAATTGCTCCTTTGTGAGACCAGTATTTGCAGCTGATGATTCGCTGGTTTGATCAGTCTCTTCGATGGTTTGATCGAGGGCCGCTAGAATAGTTTCATTCGACGAACTGGTGTCCGACTCAACGCAATAATCGATAAGCTCCGAGCTGAGTCCGTTGATATCACAACGCGTATGCTTGATTCTGTCCAAAGACGAGATTTGAAAACTATTCAACCCTGCCTGATTTGCAGCTCTTTTAGCGTGATCGACGGTTGCATAACTTCCGGCTAACACGAAAAAACGATTTTGGTTCTCGGAAGACTGAAAGCACCGCGCTTCAACTTGGTTGTCACTAGTAAAGCCGTTGAGCAAATTGAGACAGTTTTTATGTCCCATGACCGTCGCAATTTGAATGGTTTGATTGCCTTTAGGTGTCTCCTTTAACCAAGCGAGAGATTGCTCTTGTGCTTGAATACGTGATCCCTCAATCTCAAGGCTCGGCTTCGACATCGAGTTGCTCGCACAGGCGAGTGCAACGGCAGAAGCCATCACCGATCTTGGTAACAGTTTTAATAGACGTTTATTGTTTTTAATTTTTGTCTTCATTAAGGTTACTTTCCATTGCAAGGAAAAGCTTCAGTAGAATCAATAAAAGGCGCTTGGGGGCAATTGATGTAGCGCAATCTCACACCTTGCGGTGATAGCGTGTCTGCACGAATAGCTGGGTCTGCATTATTGATCGCACCGCCAAGCTCCAGGCCAGCGTTATGCAGGCCAAGAAAAGAAATCATATCGTCTTGATCTACGCCGTCACCGGACACGCCGATCCCTCCGATTAACTGCCTACCACGATAGATTGGCACGCTACCGGGGAAGATTTGAATTCCATTGGGTAAGTTAGGTATCCCTGTGCAGTTGGTAGAGGGAGTCACAATCATATTTTGAACTAGATCGAACTGCAGACCGACGTTAAAAGGACTCCAAACCGAGAAAGGGCGGCTAAAAGGACCATGAGGGTTACCATTAATACCATCTGGATAAAATGGTCTAGAGAGGTTACCGCCAGATCGATCTGAGAAAGCAATGCCATCGGCCAAGGCTGTCGGACCAATGAATGCTCTTGCTGTGTTTACATAATGATGTAGGCCGTGATTTATTAAGATTTGCCCGGCATCTCTTCTCGAGAAAAAAGCAGCTGTTCGCGCTTTTTGGAGGCTTACATCGGTTCCGAAGATAGGTGCATCCAGCGTGCGAGCCAGACCCAGTACTACCCCATTGCTGTCCACCACAGACACCGAAACTCTCGCTCCCGAATCAGCCGGATTTCTGATTTGCGCTCTTGAGCGATAGGCAACTCTCAACGCGTTGGCAATCAGCACTCTGACCTCGTTTGCGGTTAGACCGTTAGGATCGGTGCCAGCTTTAGGTACAAATCTTTCATTGAGAACCACCGCTGGGACACCAAAGCCATTGGTTGCTACAAACCCGGATTGCGGAGTACCAAATGGCACACCAGCCTTGATTGCGCCATCGAAGAAACCAGCCACGGGTACGAGCTGTCCGGCTCCTAGACCGACCGGGTTGGCAGTTCGCACATCGGCAAAAGTGATGTCTGAAAACCTCACTAATTTACCGTCTAAAGTTACTCTTCGTAATTGAACCGGCGCGTGATATCCACGTGATCCTGCATAAGCGATCAACTCATCAATACTTTGATCGAGGTCAGATATAGATCGATCAAAGGAATACAGTCCATCTGCAATCGCACCGATTCCGCCGACTACCTGACCATTTTTATAAAGCGGAAAACCGCCGGGGTCAGCTGATAAACCGAGAGGAGACGGCTTGGGACCTTGAGGCCCATTTTTTATTGTGAGATCCGAGCAGAGAAGCTGGCTGAACTGCACGCCAAATAATGGCCCAGCAGGTTGATTGAATTCACCCGGATTGAAATGTTCTTGAACAATCTGGCTTGCTACGCGGGTACTGAATGAGTTGCCACCGCTAGATAGGTAGTTGCCAGTTACAGCTTTGGATATTGCTGCGAATGTTGCTGGAACCACCAAGCCCTCAAGACCGTTTCCTGCTGGGATACCTTTCTGAGATGAAATGGTTGCATTTGGGTTGGCCCCGTTCATTCTGTACACCGCCAGAACGTTTCCAGAACGATCTACTATTGCGATGGTGGCCGGGCTATTTCTAGCCTGAGCTTCAGCAACGGCTCGACCTAAAATGACACGAACGTCATCTTGATTCAAAAATTCTTGAGCATTTACAACACTGGACAAGACGGCGCAGCCTATGAAGATGACCGCCGTTTTAAACTGCTTAATGTAGTTATTCATTTATTAACTCGCTAATACAGGTCAATTCGCTAGGGTTTCGATGGTCCGGTGGATGGGTGTGAACTACTCTCATCGGTTCTGGTAATTTGTGAAGCTCGTATCATCCTATTTAACGCCGAATCCGTTGGCCCGCCCCAGGGCGCTTGATTGGGTAGATGGAAGTTATGGCAACCGATGCAGTTGGTGGGCAGTTTACTCTCATGAGTCCTAGACCCGGTGTGACAACTTTCACAATTATCCAAGTCCGGCATCAAAACATCTTCGGCGGATTCAGAACCAGTTGCCTGATGACATAAGCCGCAATCGAAGGTTTTGTGGCTGTAATGATCAAAATCCGATTTGGGCATCCACTGTCGTGTTAGCCTGATGGGATTGACACGCCACTTCGAAAGATGGTTTCCGCTTTCATCTATCGATATTTCATGGCAGGTTTTACAAGTGGTTCGCTCAAATATCTCTTCAGCCACGCTGATGGCCTTACCCCAAGGCGAAGATAGATTTACTTCTTGCTCTACTCGTCTCTGCACAGGTTTTCCGGGTCGACGTAGCATGAAATCCTGCAGCTCCTGCGAGGTGGGCTCTCGACCTAGCTCCGCCAGCAAAAATTGACGAGCATAGTATTCCTCTAAGGTAAGAATCACCGTATCTGGATCGCCGTGAGGCACTACCCGATCAGGGGCGTTACTGTCGAACACCATGGTATGACAGTCACTACAGTGGTTGACCATATTAATCGGTTGCATTAACTTGCCTGCGTCATCAGTTACATGGCAAGCATTGCATTGGAGCACTCGTTTTCCCTCTGGCGCATCGATACCCTCAGAGTCTAAATGAACATCATGAGGGAACAGAAGATTGGACTTCTCGACTGGTTTCTCAGCGAGTGCGACACGGACCGTTTCCCAAGTCGTCGCATCGGCCACGCCGCTTGGCCTTAGCATGGATACCTTGAAGGCAGGGTGGGGCTTTTGCATGGAGCCTTGTTGCTCCTTCCCGAAACTGTCGACGTCAATTAACTCGGTCGTCGCGACGCCCGTTTCCGCCATATCATTATGGCAATTCGAGCATAGTTGGTCATCTTGGCGAACAATTTGTACTGGATCCTCATGCTCAAAGTGACAACTTGCGCATCTAGACTCCTCTAGCTTTTGCACATCGTGCTGGGCAATATCAAAGTGGTGGTTAGTGTCAGCATGACAGCTCAGACAGGTGTTATCTTGCACAACCTCAAAGCCGTTCACGTGGCAGGCATCGCAGTTTTGATTTAGGTCTGGAATTTGATGAGGTGGAGAAAGTTCTCCAGAAATCCAACTATTATCCGATGGCAACGGAGAGTTTCTTAGCGTTTTAGCCAAGTCGGAGTTCGAGAGGCTGAGCAAGGGTATGATCAGGAATAACCCCAATATCCCAACAAAAAGAAGCCAAGACGGCCATCGCTTGCTTAACCCGGTTTGTTCGAGCGAAACTTTGTAATCTAAGTTCGAATCTTTTTTATCGGCCATGGGGATTACCAGTAGTAAAACACCACAATAATGTGGACGGTGAGAGCGGCCAGAAGCGCAAATGACATGGGTACATGCACATACAACCAAACTTTAAGCAGGCCTCTGATTTGAATGTCTCTTCGAATTCTTGAGAGCAAGGTTTGTTTTGCCGCAAAACTGGCGAGCAGGTTTTGAATAAGGCCTGATTTCTCACTATCTTGGGTCTGGGATAATTTATCGGCAAGAATAGAAATAATCGTTTCTTGATCGGTATTTTTTACCACCGACCCATCCTGCATTTCTATGGAGGACGAATCTTTACCACTTAATTGTTGCCACCATCCACCGCCGATATTACAACCGACGACAGCACTCTCAACTTCGGCGCTCAAACCGGCCTTTTTAGCGTCTTTTACGCAACGACCGTCAATTTTTTCAATTTGCTCTAGTAGACCCTCTAAGGTCTCACCTGATCTGTTAGCGGTCATGAGATTTGGGTAGCGTATGTAAGCATAAATGCCAAAAAAGCCGCTGAATATAACAGTGACCATCAAAACATACGCATAGGTGTGGATATTGTTACCAAACTGTAGACCACAATGCAGGGTCGCAATGATTAACAAAGCCGTGCCAAGGTAAACGTGCGCCGAAGTCCAACCTTGGACACTTCCCATGCTGGAGCGATAACTGCGTTTTCGTACTCCAAGAAGCATTAGCCATACAATGAGCAATGCGCCGATAGTCCCTAGTGTGTAGCCGAGCCAAGTTCCTCCGTTTGGAGAGTTAACAGGCTCATGCCAATAATACGCCCACGACGAAACTACCGTTAGCACCGTTGCCACCCAAAAGTAGCGGGCCTTTTTATAATTTGCGATAGATTGGTACACAGTAAGTTCTAGTTTGTTAGTTATATTAGTTACAGAAGAAGGCTCACTTGTCTTAGTTTTATCAGCCTTTATCCATCATCCCCCACAGGATTTTTCCACAGTGCTAGCCAAATCGTTGACTAACCAAATCGACAAAGTCTTTCGGGTTAAAACGTTTTGCAGCGCCAGTGGGGCAAGCTCTTACACACGCTGGACCTGAATTCAGGTCTTTGCACGCATCGCATTTCACTGCCTTTTTGACGTCATTGTCTGGATCAACCTTTTTTCCACCTGGGCCGGGTCCAGCTCCGGTTAACAGCCAATTCAGTAGCCCTGGCTTTGACACAGGATTCTTTTGCAACGAGATTACGCCATATGGGCAGTTTCGAACGCAATTACCGCAGCCGATACACGCCTGTTGGTCGATATAAACTTCACCATCCGAAGCGCGATGAATGGCGTCGGGCGGACAGTCCTTCATGCAGTGCGGATGTTCGCAGTGCCGACAAGCAATTGGTACGTGTAAATCCGCAAAAGATGCGCCGGCCTCACGATTAAGACGCGAATTGCCATCGTGTGATTCCGCACATGCTTTCTCGCAGTTATCACACCCCACACAAAGAGATTCGTCTATCAAGAGTACATCGGTGCCTTCACCCAGGCCCTCACTCATCAGAAACGACATTAATTCTCCACCCTTGGGCTGAGCCTCCATCTTTGCCTCAACGGTCAGGCGATCGCGCATGTGGGTTTGCACTTGATCCTTCATTGTTGATTCTTTTGCCAACAACTCCAAAAAGGACTCCTTGGGCAAGCAGATTGTTTCGGTTCTCACGTTGGCGCGAGCGGTGTCGGTTCTTATTCCCTCACCGAGTGCTCCAGTTTCTCCGAAATAATGCCCAACCGGCAAATACGAAGTAATGATTTCGCGATCGTTACTCTCTTTGATGGTGGTGACCGAGCCCACACGAATCAGATGAACTTCATCACCCTTATCCCCCTGTCGATAAATATTTTCATCGGCGTCGTAAAGACGAAGCTCAGAGTTGTTAATAACTTCGGCAAGCTCAGAGTGCGCCGTATTTGGCGTAAACTTAGAGTGAATTGCACGGGTCATAAACGCGCGATCAAGTGTTAGCTTGACGGAATCCACTGAGTTTTGCAGTTTTACCATCGTACGACGTGGAGTTTCGATCACAACGCAGTCTTTGCCTGCGTACACCGTCGCTGTGCGACGGCGGCCTGAGATCAAACTCTGCTCGCCAAAAAAACCGCCCTTGTTAAAGTGAAACTCGCCGACTCCTGGAAGCTTAACGTATGCGTTACCATCAGCAACCACAAAGAATGTGTCGGTGAATTCTCCTTGTACGCAGAGTGGCTCTCCCTCCGGTACTAACCGTACGCTACTGTCTAAGATGAATTCACGAAACGCCAGCGGGTTGATATCCTCATACAGAGGAGACACGTTCTGAAGGTAATCTAGAATTTCCGCAACCGTATTGTCATACGGTAGGTTTTTGAACGCTTCTACTAACAGCGGGTGGTCAGCAGGTTCGATATCATTGCCTCGAATGTATTCAACCACCTCGTAGCCCTGGTTCATGGCTTGCTTGATCAAAGGGTAGCCACCTAAGGCGCCAATAATATACATACCATCGACATTGGATTCGTATTGGCTGCTCAGTTCGGGCAGTGCGGATGGGCTGTCATTCGGAAATTCAATGCCGAAGGATTCAACCAGCCCCCGTTGTGGGATAGCGCCTAAACGAGCGATTACTCGATCGACTTTGACCGGCTTCTCACCGGTTGGTGTATTCAAGAAGAAGATGTAACGACTGTCACCTTCTGGGTTTTCCTCTATTCGTGCTGGATTAGATTCGTAATGACATTCGATAAGCCCGTCACTGATATGGCTCAGTATTGAATCGAGATTGCCCTGTTTAGCACGAGCAAATTCGTCTCGTCTGTTGATGATATGGACTTCATTATTTGGTGCTAAACCGACCGCGTTTTCAATAGCCGCATCACCCGCACCGACCACGGCGATACGCTCTGATTTATATTCGTCCGGATCATCGAGTTGATACTGTATATGATCGAAATCGGCGCCAGGGCAGGGCAGCTTTCTTGGATTTCCTTGTACTCCAATCCCTAGAATAATGAACTCAGCGCTAACCATGTCGCCATTGGTTAATGAGATTTTAAAGTCTCCCTTTTTGCCCTCGATAGACTTAACTTCCGATTTATATCGAATATTTGTCTTGGTATTGGTGAGGCCTTCCTCCCACTTATCCAGAATGTATTCTCTGGTCCCGGCTATGAACTCTAAATCACTTCTCAACGGCAGCTTGTTAGGCGTGTCCATCACGTGCTTGCCTTTTTGGTACTTCTGAATTGTGTTTGAGTGCTTGGGAGAGGCTTCCAATAGGACGTGGGACACACCAAGTTCCGCAGCGTGCGCAGCGGCACTCATCCCCCCTGGGCCTGACCCAATAACTGCAATCTCAAAATGCTCCATCTAATCGCTCCGTAAGCAATTCCATTGTTGAGCGACGGACCTTACCCTCTGTGTTTTCGTGGATGACCTGATATGCGACTTCTATGCATGTTTGAGCGCTTTACCCTCTATCAGGTTCAACATACGGACCCGCCGATATTTGTTTTGACCTTCTGCCAATCTTAATGCAAACTTTTGTTAAATAAAAGTTAATAATCCAAACGTACTAGGCAGGCCAGATTCCGGTCTGTCAGATTGACTTATGACGCTCAGAAGTTCAGACTCATTTGCGCAACGGAGATCGGAAAGCTTTGCTATTGTGTCTCGAGCTTCGTCAAGTGAGTAATATGCTGGGCATATGGTACGTCCAGAATAAACAGAAGGGATGATATGGGTCATATATCGGGGAGTTACATGAGAAGGTCTTTCGTAGCGAGAAACGAAAAACGAGGTCTGTTTTTATCCGAATGCAATCTGAGATTGGTCATTACAACTTTGGTCACTTGGACGTTTCTTGGATTGTTTCTCGCCGCGCCAGCCACTGCTGAGGAACCGAATGCTAATCAGGTGGTGGATAAACACTTGGGCGTAGCAAGCTGCTCTGAGAGTACCTGTCATGGTTCCAATGTTACCTTCACTGGATCAAACATTCTTAGAAATGAATTTCGTATTTGGAATGAGAACGACCCACACGCTAGAGCCTATGCCACACTTTTGCATCCCGACTCTGTCCGCATTGCCCGAAATTTAGGAATCAAGAGCGCCGCGGAGTCTGATCTATGCCTGGGCTGTCATGCCGATAATGTGTCAGCCGATCTAAGAGGTGAAGAATTCAAAATAGAGGACGGAATAGGCTGCGAAGTCTGTCACGGTGGTGCCGAGCGCTATATAGACGTCCACACAAATGGACTGCATCAAGAAAGTTTGGCTCAAGGTTTGTACCCGTCCGAGGAGCCTTTGGCAAGGGCTCAGCTTTGCGTATCTTGTCATGTTGGAAATACTACCGATAGAAAAATCACACATGAGATAATGGGGGCAGGTCATCCCCGATTGAGTTTCGAATTGAATACCTTCAGCACTATCCAGCCTGCACACTATCTGGTTGATGCTGATTACAAGCAACGTAAAGGAGATATTACTGAACTTCAGGTTTGGGCCATGGGGCAGGTTGTCGCAGCAAAACAGTTTTTACGGAACGTAAAAGCGTTTCCAAAATCGGGTTTGTTTCCCGAACTCGTTCACATGGACTGTCTTGGCTGTCATCAAGAGATGAGTAAGATCAATTGGAGTAATAATCCCCTAACTGATTTGCCCGCGGGCGCGTTACGTTATAACGACGCTTATCTAATGATGACTTATCAAATTGCTCTTGCTGTAAGACCGCAAGGAGCGAGTCAGTTACTTACGTCGATCAAAACTTTTCTGCAAGCCACCTCAGATGCGCGTACGTTGGATAGCACGATTGCCACGTTGCAAACCAATTTAGATCAGTTGCAAGATCAATTGTTAAGCACTCCGATTACTAACGATCAAGGAATGGTGATATTGAAATCACTAATCAATGTTGGACTTATCGCTAGCCACAAAGATTATGCTTCGGCAGAACAATCCGCTATGGCAATAAATTCCGTCATGCGAGTATTGGACGCCGAAGGAAAGGTGAGTAATGCTCGAAAAAACGTTGTTGAAGGCATAGATAGAATCTTCGAAAGTCTTGAAAATGAAGATGATTACGATGCGAAAAGATTCATCGCTGGGCTTAAACGAGTTTCAGTAATACTGGGTAAGTAACTTAAAACTATTGTTCTTGGAATCGCTAACTATCAATTGAGAAACTATCTCATATGAGAGATCTATCCAGTCTCATAGACCTGTTGAAGTCTTTGCCCAAGGCCGAGTTGCACTTACACTTAGAAGGGACGCTTGAGCCTGAGTTGATGCTAGCCTTAGCCAAAAGAAACTCAGTACATATCGGCTATGAGAGCCTACAGGACATCCAGTCAGCTTATCAATTTGGCAATCTTCAAGACTTCTTGGATTTGTATTACAAAGGCACGGCGGTCTTGATTCAAGAAAGGGATTTTTACGAGCTCGCCGAGGCTTACTTGCGCAAAGTACATGCGCAAAATGTTCGGCATGTGGAAGTCTTCTTTGACCCTCAAGCACACACTGAACGAGGAATTGCTTTCCAAACAGTTATCAAAGGCTTCAAGAGTGCTCTTTCTGAAGTGGGTGAAGAGCTTGGTATTTCGCATAAACTCATTATGTGCTTTTTGCGCCATTTGCCAGAGCAAGCTGCGCACAAAACGCTGGAGCAAGCGCGCCCGTATTTGCAGTGGATCGACGGCGTGGGCTTGGATTCATCTGAAAGCGGCAACCCACCAAGCAAATTTCAAAGCGTATTTCTTGCTGCCAAAGAACTTGGGTTGACTCGAGTTGCTCATGCTGGCGAAGAGGGGCCAGCGGATTATGTACGCCAAGCCGTGGAGCTATTAGATGTTGCTCGTATCGACCATGGTAATAGAAGTTTAGAGGACGAAATGGTTGTTGAGCTGCTGGTTGAGCGGCGAATTCCCCTAACGGTTTGTCCTTTGTCGAATCTCAAGCTTTGTGTGGTGCCAGACATCGCAAATCATCCTTTGCTAGACTTAATTGAAAAAGGGCTAATCGTAACCGTTAATTCGGATGATCCTTCTTATTTCGGTGGATATTTGAATGAGAACTTCGAAGTGCTAATTCAGCATTTGGAGTTAGATAAGAATCGCTTGGTTGCACTTGTAAAGAATGGATTCAGAGCATCGTTTCTTGACCCCAAATCAATAGATAACTATTGCAAAGAGATTGACAGCATTGCCGCAATTGATTCCTAATACACAAATCCCAATGCAGCTACCTAATTTGAGATATGAACGATAAGACGAGTTTACCCAATGACCTGTTTCAAAAGCTTTTTGAGACAGCCAAGTCTGCCATGCCGGATAACCTTCCTGAAGATGTTCGTAAAAACGTGAGGGCGGCGATTCAGGATATTATTTCAGAACTTGATATCGTTACGCGCGAAGAGCTAGATACGCAAAAGGCTGTTTTGTCTAAAACACGACAGAAGGTCGATGAAATGGAGAAAATCATTGAAAATCTCGAAAAGAGTTTAGAGAAGTAAGCTATTAGTCCCGCTCAGTCCTAGTTAGAAATCTTACTAACTGCATCCCAGCTACTCTTTTACGGCATATTACGCATTACAAATAGTCGTTATTGCTTCATAAAAAAAGGCCGCAAGTGCGGCCTTTTTCAATTCCAATTGATGTGCAGTCAATTAGAATTCTTTTGAGATCGTAAGTACCAAGCGGTCATCACCCAGGTCACCGAATAGAACTTCGCCTTCGCTGCTGGTACCCCAGTAGCTAACATCCCAACCAAGGTCAGATTCGCCACCGAAGCTGCCTGAGACGCCAAGGCTGTAATAATCGTAGTCGTCATCGTTTCCAGAGATATCATAATTACCGTAAGCAGCTGCCAATGATACTGATTCTAGATCGTATCCATAGCTGATTTCGTATTGGTCACCTAACTCATCACCAACCGAGTACATGAAGCCGAAGCCAGCGTAGCTCACGCCCGCGTAGAACTCGGTGAAATCTAGATCGCTTGAGTCCGCACCACCGTGGTAAGAATAACGAATGATACCGAAGTCAAGACCAACACCGCTCTCAAGCTCTGTGCCCCAACCGCCGTAGATGTCTAGCTCTAAGCTTTCTGTTCCGCCAAAGTTGACATTTGAAGCCCAAACGCCAGCGTAGAAACCTGACTCGTCAGCGAAGTCAAAGCCACCTTGAAGAGCCGGGCTCTCATCAGTGTTTTGAGATACACCGCGCCATACGTAGTCAGTAGTCAATGCAACGTTTGCAGTGATTTCAGCGTTCGCTGCAGGAGCCAAAGCGGCAGCAGCTAGTAGAGAAACAGAAGCAAGTTTCAATGAGTTTTTCATTTTAGTCCTCTCGAGTCTTCTTATTAAAAGACAGTTTTGTTAATCGTTAATGCCATCGGACATCAAAGTCTGATGTTCACGCTGAAGCAAACAGCGTGCCAACCTGCATAGGGGCTTAAAATAGGGCGCAAATGGATAGAGGTAAATCAAAACTGGGTAATTTTCACAGTTTGACACAAAAATGTGCACCAAAAAAGTGCGAATTGCTCATCGGTTGCACAATCACGGCGCTAAAAATTAATTGCTGAACCTGTTTTGGTGCAAGGCAGATCCTTATCAACCTGAAATAGTAAACAAAAAGTTAACTTTTATTAGTTGGCACGCTGTTTGCTTTCCCACTCGCATCAGCATCATGTGGTGTTGGGGTAGAGAACTTGCCTGGGATTTGTTACCGGGCGACCAACTAAAAACAATCAGAGAATAGGTGAGTTGCTATGAAGCTAATCACGGCCATTATTAAGCCATTCAAAATAGACGACGTTCGCGACGCACTCGCGGGCATCGGCATTCAGGGTATGACCGTTACAGAAGTTAAAGGATTCGGTCGCCAAAAAGGACACACAGAGTTGTACCGCGGCGCCGAGTATAACGTCGACTTTATGCCAAAAATCAAAATCGAAGTGGCTGTTGCAGACAGCTTGCTTGACCAGACTATCGAGGTGATCACCGAATCGGCCAACAACGGCAAAGTCGGTGACGGCAAAATCTTCGTAGTTGAATTGGATCAAGTAATTCGAATTCGTACTGGCGAAACTGGTGAAGAGGCTATTTAGCCCCTGACCATGAACAAGATATAAACAGAGAGACAACATCATGGAAAATCAAATTTTCGAACTCGCATACGCGATGGATACTTTCTACTTCTTAATATGCGGTGCCCTTGTCATGTGGATGGCGGCTGGTTTCGCCATGTTAGAAGCTGGTTTGGTCCGTTCAAAGAACACAACTGAAATCTTAACTAAAAACGTAGCCTTGTTTGCAGTGGCTTGCACCATGTACATGCTTTGCGGTTACGAGTTTATGTATGGCGGCGGCTACTTGCTATCTGGCATTGAAACTACCGGTGGCATTGACGCGGCTGCGGCTTTAGCGGCTAAAGCAGAAAATGGTTTTGATGGCGACAGTGTTTACTCTGGCGCTTCAGACTTTTTCTTCCAAGTGGTCTTCGTTGCAACAGCAATGTCGATTGTCTCTGGTGCCGTTGCTGAGCGTATGAAATTATGGGCTTTCCTAGCCTTTGCCGTTGTCATGACTGGTGTTATCTACCCAATCGAAGGTGGATGGACTTGGGGTGGTAACGAAGTTCCATTAATTGGTGCTTTGGATTATAGCGACTACGCTGGCTCAGGTATCGTTCACATGGCTGGCGCAGCAGCTGCATTAGCTGGTGTTATTTTCCTAGGCCCTCGTGCTGGAAAGTACGCGGCTGATGGCTCGCCTCGTGCAATCCCTGGTGCTAATCTTCCGCTAGCAACGTTGGGTACTTTCATCCTTTGGATGGGCTGGTTTGGTTTTAACGGCGGCTCAACATTGAAACTATCTGGTATCGGTGTGGCTAACGAAGTGGCTAACGTATTCATGAATACTAACGCGGCTGCTTCAGGCGGATTGATCGCTGCTCTTTTAGTTGCTCGTATCATGTTCGGTAAAGCTGATCTAACAATGGCCCTAAACGGCGCGCTTGCTGGTCTTGTAGCCATCACCGCTGACCCAGCTTCTCAATCAGCGGCAATGTCTACACTGATTGGTGCAATCGGTGGCGTGATCGTAGTATTCAGCATCGTCGGTTTGGACAAGCTTAAGATTGACGATCCAGTAGGTGCTATCTCTGTACACGGTACGGTTGGTATCTTCGGTGTACTTGCAGTCGCTATTTTTGGCGATGCATCTTTCGGCGGCCAAATAATCGGACTTCTCGTAATCTTCGTTTGGGTGTTCGTAACTTCTTCAATAGTATGGTTGGCTCTAAAAGCGACCATGGGAATCCGAGTTTCGGAAGAAGAAGAATTCGAAGGTGTGGACATGTCAGAGTGTGGCATGGAAGCATACCCAGAGTTCACAAGCTAATCGAAGCTTTAATATCGATTCCGAAAGGGGTGGCTTTTGCCACCCCTTTTTTAGTTTTGGACGTCCTGTATTATGCAGATGCCAGACACTCTGTCCTGCAGCGATCAAATTTTCTATTTGGATGTGAAATTAACATGCGTTATGATTCACGAAATTTCATTCATTCTATGAATAGTTGTGAATTTATCGAATATTGACCTCAATTTACTGGTTTACTTTAGTGTTTTACTAAGGGAAGGAAATGTAACCAAAGCAGCTGAGCACCTAGGCTTGAGTCAGCCTGCCATGAGTAACGGACTGCGGCGATTACGTAAAGTGTTCAATGATCCGCTTTTGGTCAGAACATCCAATGGCATGATGCCCACGGACAAAGCCAAAGAATTACAGCCCTTAGTGCAAAATGTACTGAGTCAGATTGAGCTGTTTGTGCAGCCAACGATTGAATTCGATCCAGCCAGCTCACGTAGGCTGTTCAGAGTTATGGCCAGTGACTATGCTGAAACCACATTGTTACCTAGAGTGCGTTCGCGTATGGCAGTTGAGGCACCCGATACAGCCTTGGATATTTTGACTCCCAGTGACGTCACATTCCAAGACATCGAATTAGGAAACGTAGACTTGGTGATGAATCGATTTGATCAATTACCACAATCTCTGCACTTGTCTGTTCTCTGGCAAGACAATTTTTCTTGTGTCATGCGCCAAGACAATCCGTTTCGTGAAGGCTTCAACTTTGATAAGTACCTAAAAGCCAACCATGTGTGGGTAAATAAGACAGGGATGGGGGTTGCAACCGGAGTGAATCCTGATGATGTTCAAAAATTAGGTTGGGTGGATATTGCGTTAGATCAGTTAGGCAAACGAAGAAACATTTCGGTTTATACGCGACACTATATTTCGGCGATCCAACTGACTCAACAACAGGACTTGATTGCTACTGTGGCAACTCGCTCCACGCATCTGGTTGATCACTTTGATAACTTGGCGATCGTGCCAGCACCTTTCGATATCCCCAAGATCGAGTTGCACATGGTTTGGAGCCCTTTGCTTCATCACAACATCGCGCATAAATGGTTTCGTAATGTGATTCGTGAGGTTGCCCAAGAGATTCAAGCGGAAGAAGCAGCGTCATAGGCATTATAGGCATTATTTTGGATCAGCCTGAAACTTGGTCATCCACATTGATTTTGATTTGATCTCCCGGCTAAACTATTGAGGAAAGGATTCCAGTAAGAACACAAGGAGAGTGTTTAATATGAAAGAGAGCAATTTAAATACGCAGCCGTTGCCCAAATGTTTGGCAATGATATCGAGCAGAGCAATTGTCGGTATCGACGCGATGCCTGTGGTTGTTGAAGTACACCTGGCCAATGGCTTGCCATCCTTTTCGACCGTGGGCATGCCTGAGACCGCGGTCAAAGAAAGCAAGGACAGAGTGCGAGGCGCCATTATCAACTCCGGTTTTGAGTTTCCGGCAAAGCGTATCACCGTCAACCTTGCGCCAGCTGATCTACCAAAGTCAGGCGGAAATTTCGACTTGCCCATTGCCATTGGTATTTTGATCGCATCAGGCCAAGTGCCCGGTCAGCGAGTGGACAACACGGAATTGGTTGGTGAATTGGCTTTGGATGGTGGTTTGCGAGAGGCGCGAGGTGTTTTACCAACGGCATTGGCCTGTAAACGCGCCGAGCGACGGCTGATCGTGCCAAAGAGTAACGCGCGAGAAGCCGGTCTGGTTAGTGGGATTGATGCCCTTGCGGCGGAGCATCTTTTAAGTGTTTGCTCTTTTCTAGCCGGTCAGAGCTCACTATCGCTTTGTTCAAGATCAAATGGATTCGATGAGGGAGAGATCCGCGAGCAATCTAAGAATACCATTCCAGAGCTGGACCTGAGTGATGTAAGGGGGCAGCCTCTGGCAAAAAGGGCACTCGAAGTCAGTGCTGCGGGTGGTCATAGCTTAATCATGGTGGGCCCGCCTGGAGCAGGTAAGAGCATGTTGGCTGCGCGGCTGCCAACGATATTGCCTAGGCTAGACGACAGAAAGGCACTTGAAACCGCAGCTATTCACTCTATAGCCTTTGGGCGATTTGAGGTCAGTGAATGGCGAAAACTTCCGTTTCGCAATCCACATCATTCTTGTTCTCCAGCCGCCCTTGTCGGTGGTGGGACAATCCCAATGCCGGGGGAGATCTCTAAGTCGCACAACGGTGTACTTTTTTTGGATGAACTGACCGAATTTTCTCGATCTTCCATTGAGCAACTGAGAGAGCCTTTGGAGACAGGCGAGATTAACATTGCTAGGGCTTCGGCGGCCGTATCGTTTCCAGCCAATTTCCACTTTATATCCGCGTGTAATCCGTGTCGATGTGGTTACTGGGGTGATGGAACCGATCGCTGCAAGTGTTCTGCCGCAAGTCTAGAGAGCTACCGGGCAAAGCTCTCTGGTCCCTTGATCGATCGAATTGATTTGCATGTAGTGTTGCCCAAAGTGGATTTAAAGGAGTTGAGTGGCCTCGCAGTGCAGTCCGAGCGCTGTGAGTCAAGCGCGGTGGTTAGAAGACGCGTTGAAGCCTGCCGGCAATTTCAGATAGATAGATCGGGCAAGTTAAACAGCGAGCTATCAGTGCCTGAGCTAGAGAATGAGACAAAGCTCTCAAGCTCTTTGAATGAGTTTTTGTGCAACGCCTGTGACCGCTTAAACCTCTCAGCCAGAGCGTATCATCGCATTTTGAAGTTATCCCGCACCCTTGCTGATATGGATAAAAGTGCCAAGGTTGCTCGCCGCCACCTAGCCGAAGCTATTGGCTTTCGTGGTTTAGATCGGCTGAACTGAAGTCGATTCTTAAAGCTTGGTAGACATGCTTAGTGGCGCGGTGTAAATTCTGCGGGTCATCCTTCGCTAGAAAAGAGTGCAGCCGCGTGAGCATTAGAATAATTAAGCAACAAAGACTGATATCCTGGAGCATTGGGCACACGTTAACGCTGGCATTGTGCATCGTTGTCTCAGCCTGCGGTAGTGACAGCGGCGATCGATCGAACCCAGTATCGGAAGCTGAGTATTTTGTCCCGAATAAATCTCAAATTAGCCAAATAAATCAAGGTGTTGGGCTCATGGGTAGCTTTGATTACCCCGGCGCTTTGGAGGTTTTCGAACCGTTGGCCACTGAAAACCCTAGCTGGGATCAGGCGGTGATCAACTACGCGATTGCGCTTAAAAATCGCCAAGCAGAGGGCGATGCTGAACAAGCGCTAAACGTGCTTGGTGTTTTGCTTGAGCGATCTCCTAACAGTGCGCAAGCGAACTTTGTTGCGGGTGTGCTTAATTTATACCTTGGGCAGGTAGAGCAAGCGGAAAGTTATTTTGCCAAAGCGCTTAGTCTGGATCCCTCCGATGCGTACACAAACTACTATCTAGGGCAATGCAAGTTAAGAGCAGGGAAACCGCAGGAAGCACTCAACCTCTATAACAAGGCTATTGAGCTTGACCCCTATCTGCGTAGCTCCTATTACAGCGCAGCTCAGGTGCAGAGACGATTGGGTAACAAAGAGGAGTCCAAGTCCTTGCTCGATACATTTAAGCGCTTTGATAACAACCCTCAGGCGAAGCTGGCCGAGTTTAAATATACTCGAATGGGTCCAAAATCTTTGGTTCAGGTGGTGCAGTCCAAAGAGTTTGATGGATCAGAAGTCGAGCGAGCGAGTCTTCCTCAGGGTCCCCTGTTTCGTGAACCTTCATCCTTAGTCAAGGTGGACAGCGGGGCGATCTCACTTAGTTCTACTGATATTAACAACGACGGCCTACCTGATCTTACGGTGCTCTACGAAAGTAATATCTTGACAAAAATAAACTCATCGGATGGGGTCTATCTAGACCGTGATATGCCATGGAGCGGTGTGGCAGGCGCCCAGGCTATAGCTTGGGGCGATATAGATAATAATGGATTGCTCGATTTATATATCTGTCGTCACGGTGAAAATCAATTGTGGACTCAGTCAGAAGAGGGATTCACTAAAGTCGATGAAAGTAAGGGAGTCTCTGATGGTGCGAGGCAATGTACGGATACAACGTTGGTCGATGCCGATCATGATGGAGATCTGGATATTCTAATCGCCAACATTGATGGCGCAAGCTTGTTAAGCAACAATCGAGATGGAACATTTCGCTCATTAAATGATCGGTTGCTGGGTGCAGCAACTCTTGACGGTATTACGCAATTACTGACAACCGATATCGATAATGATAACGACGTTGATTTGGTTTTTATCAGCGATCAACAGGCGAATCTTGCATTACTTAATGATCGACTCTGGCAATACCGCAAATTAGCAGGTTTTGAGGTAGTTGAAAGTGAAGAATTAGCTTCGTTGGCGAGTGCCGATCTAGATGCAGATGGACAGGTGGAGTTGGTCGGAGCAACAAAGGGCGGTGGAATCAACCTTTACAAGCTCAGCGACAATCGGGTTTGGGACCAACGAGTTATTATCGATCCTTCTAGCGAGGAAGCTGGTAAGGGCATAGACATTGCGTTGTTAGACTTTACAGGTGATGGCAAGTTTGAATTGTTAATATCCATCGACGGTCAATTCAGTGTGTTCTCAACGGGAGCAGATGTTACGCAGTTACATTCGTCTAGCTATGCCGGTTTAGCGGCTCGCCCTGCGGTGTTATCGAATTCAGGTTACTCAGTAATGGCGGTTACCCAAGATGGCGAAGAGAGAACGGTAACGGAATGGGCTCCCGGAGAGGGTCGGTTTAGTTTCCTCAACCTGCGCTTGACAGGTAAGCATGATGCCGCTGAAACCATGCGCTCCAACCACTCAGGCATCGGGTCGACCGTCAGCGTGAGAGATGGTTCTAATTGGAGTGTGATTGATTCGCACAAAAATAGTTCTTTTAAGGGCTATGATGTACAACCAATAGTGATCGGTTTGCGTGGTGCGGAAACGGCTGATTTTGTTGCCATTGATTGGTCTGATGGTGTTTATCAAACCGAGCTAAATGTGCAATCAGGTGATCCAGTATTGATTGCCGAAGAGCAAAGACAACTCGGCAGCTGCCCAGTTTTGTTTGCCTGGAGAGGCAACAAATTTGATTTTGTGACGGATATTCTCGGCGTTGGCGCGCAAGGCTTCTTGGTTGAACCGGGTACGCTACTTCCTCCTAGACCCTGGGAGTTTGTCGCCTTTCCTCCCAATACGATCGACCTTAAAGATGGTCGCTACCAGTTTAAAGTCACAGAACCCATGGAAGAAAATTCCTTTATTGATCGACTATCTATGCATCTCTACGATCTACCAAAGGATTGGAAAATGGTCATGGACGAACGAATGGGGACTGGCGCGCCAGAGGTGACGGGAGAACCATTGTTCTATCGGGAAGAGTTGTTCCCGGTAGTCGCAACTGATGCTCGCGGGAAAAACGTTTTAACAGCGATCGCTGAGGCAGATCAAGTCGCCATGAATCCAGGTGAGATTGATCGACGTTATATCGGTCTACTCAAACAAGAGCAGTCGGTTGCGCTTAGATTTGAGCAAGCCATTGATAAGCATCCAAGTAAGGATGATGCGATACCCGTTTTAGTGGCTGATAGTTGGGTGGAGTTGCCATATTCCCAAACTCATTTCGCGGCGTGGCAGGCGGGTAAGGCCTTCAAATCAGTAACCTTGGAAGCCAGAGTACCAGGACAAAAGGACTGGCAGCTAATATATCCAGATTTTGGGATTCCCGCGGGCATGCCAAGAGTAATGAGTTTGCCAATGTCAGACTTACCAGAGGGCACGACTGAATTAAGAATAAGCTGGAATCGAGAAATCTATTGGGATCGTATTAAGCTTGTTTGGGCTGAGCCGGCGCCCACTGAGATGGTTACGACAAGCATCACTCCCACAACGGCAGTGGTTGCTAAATCAGGTTTCTCCACACGTGTGAACCACTCTCAACGACGTCCTGAGTATATTTACCAACAACGAAAAACATTTGGCGACGTAAAGTACCCTACTGGGTTTTACACGCAACTTGGTGAAATGACTGAATTGGTGAGTAAACGAGATGATGCCGTCGCGATTATCGGACCTGGGGAAGAAGTGCACGTAGAATTTAAGCCACAGGGAGCTCCCGAGCGAGGATTAAACCGCTGGGTGGTGTTGGAAACCAGAGGCTGGGCTAAGGATAAGGATCTTTATACACACTTGGGTGGCACGGTAGAACCATTGCCTCGTTCTCTACCAGATACCAACATCGGTGCTCGAGAGCAGTTACATGATAAATACAACACCCGATTTCAATCAGGCCGATGAGTCAGCGTAAGGCAGTTGTAGGCCCGAAACTGCGGAAAGTTCTGGCGCTGGTATTTTTCTTGTTTGCTTGTTTGACAGCGAACTCGATTTATTTGGCTGTTATATCAGCCACTGAGTATTTCGCTCAAAAGTCATTACAAGGTATTACCTTCCAATGGATGTTCCTTGCTCACTTAGTATTGGGGCTGATTATTATCCTGCCAACACTGGTGTACGGCTTTATACATATGTCTAACGCTCTTGGTCATCGCAACCAAAGAGCCGTAAAGGCGGGATTGGCTCTTTTTGCCAGCGTTTTGATTTTATTGATCAGTGGTTTGGCTTTGACCAGAGGCATGCCTCTGATCGAACTACGAGCTCCCTCTGCTCGTGAAGTTGCCTACTGGGCTCATGTAATGACGCCGTTAGTTGTAATTTGGCTGTACGTATTACACAGACTGGCAGGCCGCCGAATTCGGTGGCGTGTAGGCGCGTTTGTATCATTGGCTGCCTTGGTAATAACACTAGGTGGTTTGCTTCCGACTTTTCTCAGCAAATCAATAGATAGCGATACCCTTGCTGCAAAGCAGCATGAACGATTTTTTCCATCATTGGCTAAGACGGTTGATGGAAACTATCTTGATGCAAGTCAGATGATGAACGACGCTTACTGCGCAGAATGTCATCAAGATGTTCATGATGATTGGGCTCACAGTGCGCATCGATTTTCTTCATTTAATAATCCCGCTTATCGTTTTTCTGTAATGAAAACTCGGGATTTTGTGCACGCTAGAGACGGCGATACTAAGGGAGTGCGTTTTTGCGCGGGTTGTCACGATCCGGTGCCTTTTTTCGCTGGGAAAATGGATGACGTCAATTTTGGCAATGATAGTGAGCCAAGTTCGCAGGCAGGGATCACCTGCACTGTGTGTCATTCAATCAGCAGTGTGGACAGCCCTAAGGGCAACGCCGATTACACGATTTCGACACCAACACACTACCCGTTTATGGATTCCGAGTCTGAATGGTTGCAATGGGTAAACAGAACGCTGGTAAAGGCAAAACCAAACTTTCACAAGCAGACATTCCTAAAACCCGTACATAAAACGACCGAGTTTTGCGGTAGTTGCCACAAAGTACACCTACCTAAAGAACTGAATGCTTATAAATGGCTCCGCGGACAAAATCATTACGATTCATTTTTACTCAGCGGAGTGTCTGGACATGGGATTAAGAGTTTTTACTATCCTGAGTCAGCTAAGAGCAACTGTAATAGCTGTCACATGCCGTTGCAGGCTTCTAATGATTTTGGCGCTCAGGACCATCAAAAAAATGGCCAATTAAGCATTCACGATCACACATTTGCGGCCTCGAATATCGCGATACCGCATCTATTGGGTTTCGATCATGAAGTTGCCGAAAAGCACGATGAAATAATAAAGGGCAGTCTGCGTGTCGATCTGTTTGGCATCCGCGAGGGTGAGCGCATCGATGCGCCTCTAAGAATAGTTTCCGAAGGTAAGATTCCAGCACTAAAGCCAGGTGGCAAATACCTTTTAGAAATGGTGTTGAGGACGATGACCTTGGGGCATCATTTCACGCAAGGTACAGCCGACTCTAATCAGGTCTGGGTTAATGTTCGAGCCTCCTCGAATGAAGAGTTGATTGGTCAAAGTGGTCAGTTCATTGACGCCACAAAACAAGTGGATTCTTACGCGCATTTTGTGAACGCCTATGTCATCGATCGGGATGGTAATCGAATAGATCGACGCAACCCAGAGAACATCTTTACGCAGCTTTATAACAACCAGATACCACCGGGTGCAGCGGATGTTATCCACTATGCGATCGAAGTCCCTGAAACCGCCAAAGCATCAATTGAAGTTGAGGTTGAACTAAACTACCGCAAGTTTGATACCCAATACCTGCGGATGTTTACCAATGACCCCAGCCGTAAAAATGACCTGCCGATAATCCAAATCGCGCGACAGAAAATCATTTTTCCCGTCGAGCAACAGAGCAACGATAACTCAGTTAGCGAGATTAACCATCTGGAGTCAACAGCGATTGAATCTAGTATCAAGGTGCCAACATGGCAACGATGGAATGATTATGGTATCGGCTTATTTAGACGTGGTCAGTACCGCCAAGCAGAGTATGCCTTCTCCCAAACTGCGGCCTTAGGTTACGGACTCGGCGAGCTTAATTTGGCTCGGGTTTACTTGGCAGAAGGCAGGCTGGATGAGGCGTCAAAGGCCCTAGTTAGAGCCAGAAATGCGGATAAACCTGCTTATCTCTGGTCTATCGAATATTTTACGGCGCAAATTAATCTTCAAAATGGCTTTTTTGACGAAGCCATCGCCGCGTTACGAGGCCTGGTAGCCACAGAGTACAGTGAGGCGAAAGCAAGAGGTTTTGATTTTTCTAAGGACTATCGGCTTCTAAATGAGCTGGGTTCAGCTTTAGCTGAACGCGCTAAACTGGAGCGCGGTTCAGCCCGAGCGAATAGTGCCAAGTCACTTCGCCTAGAGGCCGTTCAATGGCATCAGCAGGCGTTATTGCTTGATCCCGAAAACGTAGCAGCCCACTATGGGTTAACTCAGTTATATGCGCAGCTAAACCAGCCCGAGCTAGCTGATCAGCACAGAAAGCTTCATCAAACATACAAGGTAGATGACAATGCCAAAGACCGCGCTGTGCAGTTGGCTCGAGCTAAGAACCCAGCTGCGGATTTGGCCGCTAATCAAATCGTGATCTACGACCTAAATCGTCAATCAAAATAAATTCCATGAGTTCAAGAAAATCTGACGACGCCGTGATTGCCGTCGCTTTCAAACGATCATTACTATTCGTATTGTTGATAGCAGGCATCCTAATTGCGATTCTCGCGTATAACAGAGCTTCCACTACGGACGACGAAGTAACCAAGACAGCGACACCTATTGCACCTCAAGTATTGGATCGAACCGCCGATCCTGAACCACCAATGGTGTTGTTCAAAGATGTGACAAAAGCATCGGGGATTTATCACACACATACCAACGGTGCGTATGGGGAAAGACTATTGCCTGAGACTATGGGTGGTGGTGTCGCGGTATTGGATTTCAATAGTGATGGAAATTCCGATTTGTTGTTTGTCAATGGGACAAATTGGCCTTGGTCTGAATTGGATAAAAGCCGAGTCAGCAGCTTAATGTTGTATCAAGGTAAGGGGGATGGAACGTTTGCGGACGTCACTGCGCGAGCTGGATTAGACATGCAGCTCTACGGCATGGGAGTCGCTGTGGGTGACTATGACAATGACGGTGATCAAGATCTTTTTGTCACCGCTGTCGGTCAGAACAGACTGCTGCGAAATGAGTCGGGTCAAGCCTTCGTGGATGTAACGAATGTAGCCGATGTTGCCGGTGATCCAAAGGCATGGAGCACTGGGGCAGCGTTTGTAGATATTGATAATGATCAAGACTTGGACCTGTTTGTTGTCAACTACGTTAAGTGGTCACGGGAGATAGATCTGCAGGCTGACTACCAATTGACAGGAATCGGACGAGCCTACGGACCGCCAACTCAGTTTGCTGGCACTGATTCGTTTTTGTATCGAAACAATGGAGACGGCACATTCGAAGATATATCGGAGTCGTTTGGAACTAGCGTATTAAATGGCAATACTGGATTTCCCGAAGGAAAAGGCTTGGCCGTGTTGCCCATTGATGTGGATGACGACGGCTGGATGGATTTGATCGTTGCTAACGATATGGTTCGAAACTTTCTATTTCGAAATAAGGCAGGCCAAGGTTTTGAAGAAATTGGGGTTGAATCAGGCGTTGCATTTGACAATATCGGCAGTGCTACCGGAGCCATGGGTATCGATGGCTTGACCTTTGACAGCACAGGAGAGCAAGCAGTTGCGATCGGCAATTTCGGCAATGAGATGACGTCCCTGTACGTAAGACCAGTGCAATCAACTGTTTTTACTGATCAAGCGATTGTCACCGGGGTAGGGCCAGTCAGCCGCCGTGTAGTTACTTTTGGCCTATTCTTTTTCGACTATGATCTGGATGGAAAACAAGATCTGCTGCAAGCCAATGGCCATATCGAAAACCAAATTAACGTGGTTGAACCTGGGCAAAGCTACGAGCAAGTGACACAGTTATTTTGGAATTGTGGCCATAGTTGTAAGCGACAATTTACACCCGTAAAACTCTCTGATTCCAACGCTCTGGCGCGGCCAATTGTTGGTAGGGGGGCGGTGTATACTGATTTTGATAATGATGGAGATTTGGATGTTGTGCTAACGCAGATTGGCACGCCGCCGTTGGTATTAAAGAACGAACAACAAACCGGAAACAACTGGGTGCAGCTCGACCTTAGAAACGCAAGTGGCTCACCTGATTTGGGCGCTAAGGTTTCTATAACCACAGAGATTGGAACTATCAGCAGAAATGTAAATATCACCAAGAGCTACTTGTCTCAGGTATCCCCTGTGCTATCTATCGGCTTGGGAAGAGCAAACCAAATACACAAAGTTGAACTCACTTGGTCGGATGGAAGTAAGCAAACTCTAACTGAATTGGGAATCAATCAACGCCACACAATAAAATCACCGAATAACTCAGATTAAGCCTGTTTTATGAAAGCTCTTCTCTAACTCTTACTGTAAGCTCACTATTTGGCATCAAGTGGTAGTCGGCCCATGTTGCCTTGTTGATACCTCGCCAGGTTTCGTTGAATTCTAGTTGAAGTTCTTTGATCAGTTCCCGCCGCGTATTGGTCCAACAAAGTACGCTGCAGTGATATTGCTTCCTCTATATTCCCCAAGACCGCATGACTTAGGGCCAGAGTTTCTAGATTGCTGGCGTTTGTCTGAAGGTTTAATGCCTTTTCAGCGTACTTTAGTGCCGATTGCGGATCTTTTACGGACGCTTGTGTGGACAGAATTAACAATCGCGCATAAGAGCCCAACAGTCTGGGGGTAGCCCGCGGATTATTCGCTCCTTCTTGCAAAATCGCTTTGGCTTTCTCACCATCGCCGAGCATCAAAGAGGCTTGAGCGGCCTCTATTCTGGCGCTGTCGTTGGTTGGTTGGTTCTTTATTAAAACCTCGTACGTGCCTATTGCTTTATTGAGATCTCGAAGCCGTAAGAATGTCCTTGCTAGCTCTAGGGCTGCCGCGTGATTGTTTGAATCCAGTTTAAGAGCTTCGCTGAACGACTCCAGCGCACCCTGGGTGTTGCTCATCTTAGTCTTGATTGTCCCGGCAGCGTAATGAGCACGACTTTGTTGGCTTGGTGTTTCTGAATTCTTAAGGCCTAGGTCAACTTGAACTAGGCCGTCCTGCGGTTTGCTATTTTCAGAAAGCATTAACCCGTAAGCTAAACGAACCTGAGCGTCTTTAGGATTGACGTTCACGGCATCTGATAGCGCTTTGAGCGCCTCATCAGAGCGGCCTAATACCACTAGCGCCTCGGCTTTACTGAGTACTAGGTCACTGGATTGAGGGTCTAATGCCAAAGCAGATTCAATATACCTAATGGCCTTGTTTGCTTGTTGTGAGGATTGGTAATGTTCAGCCAGAGCCTTGTGAGATTCCAATTTCCCGGGGTCAATTTCTATGGCTCGAAGTAAGTGTTGTTCGGCCTTTATATGCTCCGAGGAAGCCCGATAGAGTTTGCCCAGTTCTAAGTGAATTTCGGCATTTTCTGGAGATAGTGTTTCCGCTTTTAAGTAGGCTTGGGTTGCGCCTTTCAGATCATTCAGTCTCGCTCTCGCGAGTCCTAAACTTTGCCAACTGCGCGGGTCCTCTGGCAAATCGACTGTAGCCAGCTCGAACTCTTCAGCGGCCTTTGCGTAGTTCCCTTCAACCAAAGCCTGTGAGCCCGCCGTCATGTGCGTCCACAATCCATCAGCCTGCTCTTGGCCACCGGTGATTTCGTCGAAAAGAGGGTCATTGAAACTTGGTTCGTTGCTACCACGTTTTGCTAGCGCTGCCTTAGCTTCATCCTTCTTGCCCAGCGCTCTGAGCGATAAGCCCAGAGCATAATACAGCTGATCAGCATTAGGCTGTTGCTCTAACGCTTTTTGAAACAAATCAACGGCTAACTGATGATTGTTTTCAGTAGCTGCGATCCGCGCCAAGCCAGCGAGAGCCGCGGCATTGGTTGGCTCTTGGTCAACAACACGTTGATAGCTCTGCATGGATTTTTCAAACTCGGATTGTTCGAAATAGACACCGCCCAAGCGTATTAACGTGGGTTTGTCGTCTTTTCTGAATGCGAGCACCTTATCCAATCGAGCCACCGCAAAATCCAACTCTCCCAAATACTCATGAATCAGAGCTAGATAGTATATCCATCGAACGTCTGAAGGAGCCGCCTGCGTCGCCAATTCAAAGGCTCTCTTAGCTGGAATTGCCAAACCATTGCCAAACGCAGCTAGTCCGTATTGTGCATAGGCCTCGGCCTGTTGGATTGGCTCATTGGCGGCCTGTGTTAAGTCTTCTTGTAGCTGAGTCCAAGCTGAATCCATAATTTGCGCTACCTGCTGTTCCATTGAGGCAGAGTCGGGTTTAGATAAACCTTCAGCACCTGAGTCTGAGAGTGCTGATCTTGCATTGGCGCTCGTCGGAGTTTGCTTCTTTCCCTCGACTTTAGCTGGTGGCTCCGACTCATTGACGCAAGCAGCCAAAATTACGGCGATAACAATAGCGAGGGAGCTTTTTCTTAAGATGTACATTGGGATTTGCATTGCCAAATAGCTGCTTAATTATTTCTGCACCTTGTCGACCCTTGGATGGCCCTTTACCAAGGTAATATATTGGTTTAGCTCAGTGATAACAAATTCCTCTTTACCGCCATCAGGCCATTGTACTAGAGCAGCTATAGGTACCGAATCGGTGTAGTCTCCAAGACCAAAAATCAACCTAGGATCACTGGCAGACACATAACTGCCTGCGGTCTTTACGCGTTTCGAATACGTTTGACCATTAGCAAGTTTCAGCGTCACCTTCGCTCCCAGCGCATCCGTGCCTTTCTCATTTAATAAGACCCGTAAACCGAGCCAAGAATTGGCTCCATTGTTAGAGTTAATAAGTACTCTTGCGGGGCCAGAGTTGTTCGCGATAATCACATCGACATCGCCATCATTATCAAGGTCTCCGAAGGCGGCACCGCGACTTACATAGGAAGCATCAAGTGGATTTTCCTCATGCGTATACTGTTTAAACTGGATGCGAGTGTCGGTGGAGACATTTCTGAAAAGTTGATTAGGTTGGTGATAGGGAAATGGATCCTTTTTTCGTACTAAAGCTTCTTCCACTGTCACGGCACCATTGGCGGCCAAAATATCCAATTTGCCATCATTTTCCACATCGAACCAAGCGGTTCCAAACCCGGTGAAGGGAATGCTCGGTCCCGCCAAACCCAAAGAAATAGTGGTGTCTTCAAAAACGCCATCTCCTTGATTTAAATAGATTGTGTTGGTTTCTCCACGCAGGTGAGTCATAAATAAGTCTTCATCACCGTCGGCATCCACGTCAGCCGCATCGACACCCATGCTGGCTTCTGGCATACCCTCATAGTTTAAAGCGCTGCCAGAGAATAAGGCTTCATCCTCAAACGTGCCGTCACCCTGATTAATCCACAACTGATTAGCAACACCGTCATTGGCCACATACAAATCCAACTTTCCATCAGTATTGAAGTCACCACTGATCACACCCAGCGCTTTACTGGGCACGCCTCGCAATCCAGATTTTGCACTAACATCCGAGAACCTTCCATTGCCATTGTTTTCAAACAGACGATCGCTTAAAGCACTGTAGCTGTGCGGACTGCAATAGTCAGGTAGCCCTGTACTTGAGAAACAATCGCGATGACTGGCTAATCTGAAATCGACATAGCTGCCTGAGTAAAGGTCAAGATCGCCATCACCGTCGTAATCGAAAAACGTAGCGGGTACCGTCCAAGCTTGATGATTAATTCCCGAAGACTCAGTCATGTCTTCAAAGCTTTTACCCTCTTTATTTCTCAGCACAATGTCTTTGGTCATATTAGTCACATAAAGGTCAATATAACCATCGTTATCAATATCACCCGTAGCCACGCCCATTCCGTATCCCGAAGCAGGCGTGCCGTATTGATCGCTGACGTCAGTGAAAGACAGAGAGTTCGGTTCACCCTCCGAGAGAGTATTTAAGTAAAAGCGATCTTTGCGTGAGGTGTTCTGGTTTTCGATATCCCCTCCCTGAACAAAATAGATGTCCAAATCGCCGTCATTGTCCACATCCAGTAATGCCACACCGGAGCCCATAATTTCAGGCATGTACATTTTCGGGGTAGCCCCACGGTCGTGGACGAAGTTAATGCCTAATTCCTTGGTTCGGTCGACAAACATCGGTGGCGTCGATTTAGCGGTGTCCTGACTCAGCTGTTCCGTGGTGGCTGAGCTGGTCTTGTCTTCTATAATCGTCGAATCAGATTGATTGCAAGCAGTCAGAACCAGCACGGCAGCAGAGAGAATCAGTGTGTGAGGTTTTTCGAGCGTCCGTAAAAAGCGAGACGTGATTGGCAAACGGCACTCTTCTGGCTGGGCCGAATAAACGGGGTATTTTGAGGGCAACACGAAGTCCTCTTCTTATCTATAACTAAAAGGGACGTTCACCTATTTTGGGGGTGTAGTCAATAGCTTTCCAGTGCTTGTGTTAACTGTCTGGTAGAAAATTTACACTGCCCGTTGTGGTCTCGCGATTGGGTAAGCGAAATGCCGCGTCTCTGACACTGGCTGTAGCTCGGAGTAAACCTGATTACTTGTATCGAGACCGAAAAAAGCAACCGCTGACAGTACCCCCGCAAGGAATAAAATGGCCTCACGCCAACCGAAACTTCTGATATCTTGAATCATCATTTTCTTACACTGCTCCGAACGTTTAAAAAACGAGGCCGTCCGTGGCAACCATCTCCCTCCGTCAGCCCCCAGAATTCCCTCACCAACCCGATTGTTTGACTCGAATACAATCTTGTTCGTATCCATATTGTTCCGCATGTTGCTAAGGCATGCGACGGTGAAAAGTTGCTGACTAATCTCATGAGTCCAGTGTGTCAGAGCAGCAGTTTTGTGGATATTACGGCCTATTACAGAGCGCTTGAATATTTGCTCCACCGTGTTACTTTTGCCTTGGGGCAAGAGGGTGGCTATTCACGATTAAAACTAAATACGGACAGGAGAAAAAATGGCAAACGCTGAAATTCAAACCATTGGTGGCAAGCAGGTTCTGGTGATTAATCAGACGACAGGAAGCGGTACAGTTAATGTGCTCCTCGCCAAAGGGGAGCTAGTACAAGGTCAAAATTACTATGCAGGCGACATGAGTTGGGAGGGTAACCACGTCGATGTAATTGATTCCCAATTTTCAAATGACACCGGGGTCAGTGGAGCCGAAGGGCCAGTTAAAGTAGCCATTGTGTTGACGGACTCAGGTAATCAATACTCTTCAGCATCTCCAGCTTCGCCAAATCAGGATGGTACAGGGAGCCTTGAGTACATTAGTCAGGCAGTATCTGATGACAGTGCCACTCTTACCTTTACTTATACTGAGCCAGCTCAGGATGCGGATACGGGTCAGGTTAAAATGTATTTCCAGACCACTATGGGAGTAATTGATCCAGCAGAGGAAGTCGACAGGGAGCCTAGATAAGGTCCAACTCGAAACAGAGATGACTAAAACTCTAACAAGGATTGTTATTAGAGTTATTGATAAGGTTTTCGAAGGTTTCGTTCCCGCAGAGGGAGCGAAACCACGGCAATGAGAACCAGACTCGCCCAGTGCCTTTATTGATGGCTTCTTCCGCAGCAACGATGGCTGCGATTTTATTATCTGCGAGCGTATGAGCTAGGGCGGCAGAGTATCTCAGTGAAGCTTGATTTGGATGCTTCACAAAGCCCGCATTCAGTAGCTTGATTGCTTCAGCATGATGCCCAAGTTGCGCAAGAGCTTGAACCCTGCGCACGTAGTCTGAGCCTCGATTGAGCTCTTCCGTTAACTCTATAACTTTTTGATAGTGAGTTGCTGCTAGAGTGGCTTCACCTCTGAGTTTTAAAATATCTGCATAGTTAAGATGGTATAACGAGATATTCGGTGAGAGTTCTAAAGCGCGCAAAACATTAGCCTCTGCGTTTTCTAACTCCCCCTTTAGAAGGTAGGCCAAACTTAGGTTTGATAGAGTGGTGGTGCGTTCCTTAATCGTCAACGATTGTGTGAATTGAGCGATTGCCTCGTCCAGCTCACCTGACCTCATTTGAATTGTACCTCGAAGGTTCAGGGCAAACGCATAGTTGGGGTCAAGCAATAATGATCTTTCTACGGCTTCTTTTGCCGCTTCATGATTGCCAAAGGAGTACTCTGAGGTAGCGAGATTGTAGAGATTCTTTGCCGAAGGTCTCAGGTTTGCCGCCTTTCTATCTAGCTTTAGTAAATCGGAATCAGCGCCGCTGTAGTAGGCCAAATCAATTTCGAACTCGAGTAATCTGACTGGATCATCGAGGAGTAACCTGGTTTGTTGCAGTATGTCCCTGGCACTCTCGTAGTCTCGCCTCAGTAAAGCGAGCGAAAAAATTCCACTAAGATAAGATGGGTCGCTGTGATACCGTTCCGGCATGGATGAGAACATCGTTGAAATAACAGCGACGTAGTCTGAAGCGGAGTTCTTTGCGAATAACCTTTCGCCCATTCTTCTGGCCAACTGATAAGTGGGAAAAAAATCAGGCTGTTGCTGTGACAATATTTTTAACCTAGATAACTGTTCGAACGTTGGTTCACGTCCATTGTCACTGTCCGCAACGATTTGCATAAACTCAGAAAAATCTGTTTCAGATATCTTCCCGCTTTTTGAAAGTTCAGCATTTAGCAGAATTGAAATCTCTCGTGAAATAGAGTCTCTTAATCCTAGCAGCGATTCAGTCGTAACTGGCCACGATCTCTGTGCCGTCACTCCCATGTTTTGCCCTGAATATTTCAAAAGTTTTAAAGAGCAAGAGACGTTATTACACGTTGGTTGAACCTCCAATACTTGGTTGGTTTGAGTGACTTTCGCGATCGTGGCTGCATTCCTGTCAATGCCTCGGAGTTCATTTGAGGGCACCAAAGAAGTGTTACGAAGATCCAGTACTGCCTGTTCGACTGAGTTTCTTATCGTGCTGCCTATCAATGTCGCTTGCTTTTCGGAAACCGACTCGTCGAACTCGATCTCATAGGGAATGATTGCTATGTACGAATGTTCTTGATTCTCTTCAAAAACGAAAGACCATAATTTAAGTAATAATACTCCTACCAAAAAACCAGCCACCACTAGCCCAAGACTTTTGAGTAAAGCACTTTTGGGAGTTTCAGTGCTTTTGGTCGCCGTTGTATTTGAAACTGGTATCTCAACAGTCAAATCGTCGCCTTCTGAAATCTGACTGTACTGGAGTTCTGAATCCACCACGGCGGCCACTTCCGAGGCGGTATAGACTCTCTCGCTCGGTTTTACTTGGATCAGGTTTTCTACCAAGTCATAAAGCCGTATACCGAGTGATTCACGGCTTTGCGTATCCAGAGAGTGTGCGCCATTTTGAATTCTCTTTATGAAGGCGGTTTGATCTTTGTGATCGCCATAGGCGTGCGTTCCGGTTAATGTCTGGTGAATTAAGTTACCCAGCGCGAAAAGGTCGGTTTTTTCGTCTGTCGGTAGGCCGGCTAGCATCTCAGGGCTTAAGGAAGTGTAGCTGGCTGTGATGGTTTTATTGGAATCAATGTCAGCTGTCGGTTGGCGACCTCGTTTCGCAATACCAAAGTCTGCAATCTTAGCGACGTTGTGTTTGTCGATGAGAACATTCTCTGGCTTAAGATCGCAGTGCGCTATGCCTTGCTGGTGTGCTGCGGCCAATCCATCAGACACCTCCTTCAGCCATTTGAGCTTTAAGGCCCTTGATGGCTGCATGTTCAAACGTTGTCCTAATGTGTTTCCTTCGATGTATTCCATGACAAGAGCGGTACGCTCTGTTTCTTCAACAACATCATAGAGCTGCACAACATTAGGATGATTTAATTTGGCAAGCAACTGTCCCTCGAATGAGAAACGTCGCTCACTTGAGTCGGTGAGGTTAGCAATAACCTTTAGTGCTACCTTTCTCTCAAGTTTTTCATCTAGACCTAGATAAACTACGCCCATGCCGCCGCGGCCTAGTTCTCGAATAATTGAGTACCGACCTATCTTTTGCGGTGGCTCCTGCATAACGTTTCGGGTGATTCTCTATATTCGGGTGAGTTTATTGTTCTTTCACGCCTTCTTTGAAGACCTCGGCTTCGCCTAAGCCAAACCGAATTTCACCCCTTCGACGCTCAATGAGCTTGGAGTGTCCCTGCAAGTCCTTCAATGCTTCGGCAATTTGCTTTCTCGCTCGGAAAATTTGAATGTTGAGGTGTGTTTCCTCTAAGCCAAGCTCTTTCATTAGTACGTGGCTGTCTATCCAGCCGCCGCCCTCTGGCTGAGAATGTTTGAATCGAAATAGATGCAGTAGCAGATAGTGGTGTGAGCGTTCGCCAAGATCGATGACTTGAGCTCCATTTACAACTTCCAACGAAGTGCTCTCCTCATTTTGGCTTACATGGAAACGAAAAGTGACGTTCTCTAAAGACTGTTGTTGGGTCTTGATTACCGTAGTAGCTTCGTCATCAGCTACCATGAAAAAGCGCCAAAAGCTGCCGCTAAATTGAATTAAATCGCCGTGTTCGTATGGGCCTAGTTCTTCGCCTTTGGTTATGGCTTCAGAAAACCATTCATTTCGATCTGGGCACAAATACAAAGCCACTTCGGCGTGTTGCTCGTCCGGTAGCAGAAGACTCTCTTCCATGGCAATGGTACGGGTTGGGGATTGTTGATTAATTAACAGAGATTTGGGCGCACCTAAGTCACGGATCCGCAATTGGTACTCGCCCATTCCGCCAAAATCAATCATGTCTCCAGCACTGATTACTACCGCCTTTTGGGCCGGTATGATTTTGTTATTTAGCTTAACTCCATTACGTGAAACATCTCTGACCAGCCAGTTTGGTTCACGATACTCGATGATGATATGTAGCTTGGATACGTAAGACGCATTGATTGCGGTATCTACCGTATCGCCGCGTCGCCCAAATGTATGGTAGTCGCGAAGGTATTCAACCGTGATGCTTTCAGGAGTTATAAATTCAAATGATGCCACGTTGTTATTCGAGTATTAGCGTAGATCGAGTACTTGACTGCGATCAAATAAAGCACCATTGATTATCGTTTAACCAATGTTCGTTCGAGTTCTCAGAGCCGAAGGATGGTTTGGATCGGGCTATGAGTTTTAGCAGTTCAATTAAGAACTTAGCATGGTTAGGATAAATTTATTTTGAAGATTTAGCCAGCGATTCGTTTGGGCAAACCGCATATTGCGACTGAGCGGGGAGAGGTCAGATTCATCAGGAAAGTCTCGAGAGAGACTTCCCTGACATAATCTTTAAGTTGGGTGCTCTATAGCGGAACGATATTTTCCGCTTGTGGTCCGCGTTCACCTTGTACTACGTTGAACTCGACCTTAGATCCTTCAGTCAATGTTTTGAAACCGCTACCAGTAATTTGGCTGTAGTGCGCGAACACATCAGGTCCATTTTCTTGTTCGATAAATCCGAAGCCTTTGGTTTCGTTGAACCATTTAACGGTTCCAGTTTGAGTTGTCATTATAAAATCCTAAATAAAATAAAAAATACAGTGTGCCTATGCACGGCTCTAGTGTACGTGAAATTTGCTTCTTATGAGATCAATTTCGCTGTCTTTTGCCAGATAAAAGCAAATACCGCTCGATGATGTGGTTTGTTTGCGTCAATATTGATCAGGACTCGACCAACACACCTCGATAATATCGGCCTTTAGCGCCACCATCTGGACCGCTTGCGGCAACAGAGCGCTTAACTTTCTTCTTTACACCTCGGTAGCTCGATGACGCTTGCTCCTTTAAATAGGAGCTTGTTTTGAGTTTGGCTGTCCAGCCATCACCGGCGCGCTCGAGAAACACCTCAATTAATCGTTTGATGGCTTCGTCGTCGATGCTGCGATAGAGCTTTACCATCATGTCGCCAAGATCGGCATTCGATATTTTAAAGTCACGTTGAAGGGCGAAGGGCAGGTTGCGCTTGATCTCAAAAAAGAGATTAACCATATAACGGTCTATATTCATTCGAGTAGGTAGGGTGTGATTGGGTGTTCAACAGTTGTCGAGCAAGTTGTGTGCCAGCATTATGAGCTTGAAATATGGCAAAACGACGACATTGATAGTGCGGCGATGCATTTTGAAACAGTTGCTTGCGCCATAACAGTGCAGTTTGTCCATAATTGGAGCAAAAAAGCGCGGAATATTAGCTAGGTTTTATTCCGACAGAACAAAATCTGTTTGTGTCTTGCAAAATGTAAAAAAAGTGATTTAAGCCTTAGACCTAATGCACAACTTATTGTAGAATCGCGCACCAGCTGGTGTTGGCCCTTTGGTTCAGCACCTTTTTTAGTTTTATAGATGCATCTGAAATCGCCGCAAAGCGGCACGGAAAGTAACAATTCACCATTGAGAGATCGACATGGCTGACCTATCCAAATACAGAAATATTGGTATCTTCGCGCACGTTGACGCGGGGAAAACAACCACGACCGAGCGAATCTTGAGTCTTACAGGAAAGATTCACAAGATCGGCGAGGTACACGATGGTGAAGCCACCACTGACTTCATGGAGCAAGAGCAAGAACGTGGAATCACGATTCAATCTGCTGCGACATCATGTGAGTGGGCTGGCCACCGCATGAACATCATTGATACTCCAGGACACGTGGACTTCACAGTTGAGGTTTACCGTTCTTTGAAAGTACTTGATGGTGGTATCGGTGTATTTTGCGGATCCGGTGGTGTGGAGCCACAATCAGAAACAAACTGGCGTTACGCTAACGAGTCAGAAGTTGCTCGTGTGATCTTCGTCAATAAGCTGGACCGTATGGGTGCTGACTTCTACCGAGTTGTGGATCAGGTTGAAAACGTTCTAGCGGCTAACCCATTGGTCATGGTATTGCCAATCGGTATCGAAGACGAGTTCTGCGGTGTTGTTGATCTTTTAAGCGAAAAAGCGTACATCTGGGACGATTCAGGCGATCCAACCAAGTACGAAATCAAAGACGTGCCAGCCGATATGGCTGACAAAGTTGCCGAGTACCGCGAGAAGCTAATCGAAACAGCCGTTGAAGCCGATGACGATGTGATGGAAGCGTACCTAGAAGGTGAAGAGCCTAGCATCGAGCAAATCAAAGCGTGCATCCGTAAGGGCACAAACGAGTTGTTGTTCTTCCCAACTTACTGTGGCTCGGCGTTCAAAAACAAAGGTGTACAGTTGGTACTGGACGCGGTTGTTGACTACTTGCCAAGCCCAACCGAAGTTAAGCCTCAACCTGTTGTTGATGCTGAAGGTAATGAAACTGATCGAGTTGCTACGGTTAGCCAAGACGAAACATTGAAAGCGTTGGCGTTCAAAATTATGGACGACCGTTTTGGTGCACTAACATTTATCCGTATCTACTCGGGTGTGATGAACAAAGGCGATACCGTTCTGAATTCATTTACTGGTAAAACTGAGCGAATCGGTCGTATCGTTGAGATGCACGCTGATGATCGTATCGAGTTGGACAAAGCCGTTGCAGGTGACATCGTCGCAGTTGTGGGCATGAAGAACGTTCAAACTGGACACACGCTATGTGATCCAAAAGATCCGTTGACACTTGAGCCAATGGTCTTCCCAGATCCAGTTATCTCTATGGCTGTTTTTCCGAAAGACAAAGCAGCTACTGAGAAAATGGGTGTGGCACTAGGCAAAATGGTTGCTGAAGATCCATCATTCATCGTTGAAACAGATCAAGAGTCTGGCGAAACCATCCTGAAAGGCATGGGTGAGCTTCACTTGGATATCAAAGTAGATATCTTGAAACGTACTTACGGTGTTGAATGTGAAGTGGGTGCACCTCAAGTAGCGTACCGCGAGTCCATCACGCAGCGTATTGAAGACAGCTACACACACAAAAAGCAATCTGGTGGTTCTGGTCAATTTGGTAAGATCGATTACGTTGTTGAGCCAAACGAGCCAGGTGCTGGTTTTGAATTCGAGTCTAAGGTTACTGGTGGTAACGTTCCTCGTGAATTCTGGCCTGCGGTAGAGAAAGGTTTTCAACTGTCGATGGAAAAAGGCGTACTTGCTGGCTTCCCAACAGAAGACGTGAAAGTAACTTTGATGGACGGTGCGTTCCACGCGGTTGACTCATCAGCGGTAGCGTTTGAAATTGCAGCGAAAGGTGCCTATCGTCAATCGCTTCCAAAGGCGGGCGCTCAAATCATTGAGCCAATCATGAAAGTAGACGTGTTCTCTCCGGAGGACAACGTCGGTGACGTAATTGGTGATTTGAACCGTCGTCGCGGCATGATTAAGTCACAAGACCTTACTCCAACTGGCGTTCGCATTAAAGCAGACGTACCGTTGGCAGAGATGTTCGGTTACATCGGTGATCTACGTACGATGACGTCAGGTCGTGGTCAGTTCTCTATGGAGTTCAGCCACTACTTGCCATGTCCACGTAATGTAGCTGACGAAGTAATCGCAGCACAAAAAGAAAAGGACGCCGCTAAGTAAGTTAGCGACCAACTTTAAAAAGCCCGCTCATCGAAGCGGGCTTTTTTTTGCCTTTGATTTTTACCTATTCATACCACTAAGTTTGATGAATAGGTAGTAACTAGGGAAATAGATAGTTCTATTTTTAGCAATATTGCACTTTTTTCGCAGTAAAAATGGTCATATTGCTAAATAATTTAAAAAATATCAGTTTTAAGCTTGCTTTAATTGATAATTATGATAAAAATGAAATTATAAATAACAAATATCAAAACTCTGATGGAATTAGACCAAACAAAAGAGTACTACACGACGATTGAGACCGCGAAGCTTCTGGGAGTCTCAGTTAGAACAGTTCAATTATGGGTTGAAAACGGCTCTTTAGAAGCCTGGAAAACGGCTGGCGGGCACAGACGAATAGTAGCCAAATCGGTTCACGACTACCTTGCCAGCCAACATCAAATTGAAAGTGCCCCCAGTAAGAGAAAGCGGGTGCTGGTGGTGGAAGACAATCCAACCGTAGCTAAATTTTACCAAGCTGCCATTGACTCCTGGCGGCAACCAATTGATGTGGTAATTAAGCAAGATGGATTTGAAGGATTGCTCGATATTGGGCAAACACCACCAGACCTGCTGATCTCTGACATTTATATGCCTGGCATGGACGGATTGCAGATGATTCGCTCTTTGTATAAGTCACAACAGTTGTCTAGCGAAAAGATCATTGTCATCAGTGGTCTTTCTAACGAAGCCATTTCTGAGCGCGGCGGTATTCCTACCGACGTCGCTTTTTTCCGTAAGCCCGTAAACGTAGAACAATTAAAGGGCGTCATATATAAAAAGTTCGGGTTGTCTGAAAACCATTAAGGGGATTTAAATGAAAGGAATAATTCTTTCCGAGTTTGTTGAGTTTCTTGAAGAAAGTTTAGGGCCAGACCAGGCGCAAACAATAATTGAAAAGAGTGGGGTTCAATCTCAAGGTGCATACTCCAGAGTAGGGCAGTACGATTATCAAGAGCTGATTCAATTACTGACTCAAGCAGTGGCTGAGACGAACATGGAGGCGGGTGATCTTGTTCAGCCATTTGCCGATCACTTGTTCACAGTGTTCCATCGTGACTATAATGTGTTCTTCGAGGGTGCGGAATCAGCGGCTCATATGTTGACTCAGATCGACGATCATATTCATGTCGAGGTCAAGAAGCTATATCCGGACGCCGAATTACCAAAATTCGAATACTCACAAGAAGGAGACAAGCTAGTTCTTAATTATCAGTCTCCCAGGCCGCTCGCGGCGGTAGCACAAGCGCTAGTTGGAGCTTGTCTTAAATTTTTTGGTGATAAGGAGAGTCTAGTATCGAGCCAGATTGCAGAGGATCAATGCTCTGCAGAATTTGTGATACAAACTTCGCCGGGGTAGGGGCATGGCCCGGCAAGTCAGGGGGAAACGACAATGTCGAGCGAGTTAGAAAAACAATTAAAACTGGCATTGTCTCGTGCAAAACGATTAAAGAATGCACGAGACGAGGCCGAGCGCCTGTTAGAGCAAAAGTCCAGAGAGCTCTACGCAGCCAATACGGAATTAGAGAAAGCCAGGGACAGCTTAGAAGACGATATCCAGCAAGCCACTTACGAACTCAGTGTCAGTAATCAACGATTGCAAAAAGCGTTGAATGAACGTTCTACTTTTATCGGGCAAATGAGCCATGAAGTCCGAACGCCATTGAATGCCATCATCGGTTTATCAGAAATTTTGCTCAGTACAAAAATGGATGATGTACAGCTCGACTATATGAATACCATCAACAGTGCTGCCAGCTCTTTGGTGGTGCTGCTGAATGACATGCTGGATATCACCAAAATTGAAGCTGGTAAGCTCAAGCTGAATCTAGAAGAGGTTAATTCCCACAAGATACACAAAAGCGCGGTTTCTATGTTTGAATTGGAAGCCAGTGAGAAAGGGGTAAGGCTTGATCTGGAGATCTCTGAAGACGTGCCAGATGTCTTGATGTTGGATAAGGGACGCTACAAACAAATAATCAATAATTTGGTGTCCAATGCGGTCAAAAATACTGAGAGTGGCTCGGTAATGGTAAAAGTAGCCTACACACCCGACGCGCACGCCAAGCACATAGGCAACCTAAATGTACAGGTAATTGATACCGGCATTGGTATTCCCAAAAGTCAGATGCAAAACATTTTCAACGCTTACGAGCAGTTGGGTATTACCAGTAAAGGTGTGGGGCTTGGCTTGGCTATTTGCAGCCAACTTTGTGAATTGATGCAGGGTTCTATCAGCTGTGAGAGCGAAGTGGGAAATGGGAGTGTGTTCGAGCTCAATATTCCCGCCGAGTGCGTTGCAATGAATACAGTCCAAGATGAGGGATTTAGAGAAACACGTCAAAAGTCGCTGAATAGAATCGACATATTGGTTGCTGAGGACAACGTCACCAATCAAAAAGTATTAACTGCTCAGCTGGCCCAGCTTGGACAAGAAGCCACTATCGTAAACAATGGAGCCGAAGCCATTGCCTGTTTACGAGACAATTCTTACGATGTGGTATTCCTAGATATATTAATGCCAGTGATGGACGGTGAGGAAACACTGAAAACCATTCGCAATTCAAGCTCACGCATAGCCGAGCATTATTGTGTGGCCCTCACCGCATCCAGTTATCAAGATCAAAGAGAACGGCTTTTGAATTTAGGCTTCGATGAGTTTCTCTCTAAACCGTTATCTATCGCAGACCTATCCAAGACATTGGAAAATATTCCCCGACCTGATTCAGTTAATGAGGGCGTTTCCGAAAAGAGTCCATCACATACGGAAGCTGCCCTGAATGCGGTAGAGAGCAGCTTTGATTACAACTATCTACGTTCCCAATTTGGGGATGCCTGTGAAGCTATTTTTGTGGATATTGCGCCCACCTTCCTGGAGCACACCGGAGGAGACTTGAGCCGACTAAAAGCAGCGGTAGCCGACGGGCAAGTTGATTCAATTACAAAGATCAGTCATTCCATGAAGGGCGGGTCGGCCAGCATGGGATTGCATCAATTAGCTGACAGATTGGAAAAAGTCGAGCGTAACTCTGACTCAGTAGAGGTCCATGATTGGTACGAGGAGATTGAAACCCTTTGGGCCACAGCCGCGGTGCAAATCGAAAATGAGTTAACTCGATTACGCGCTGCTTCAAGCCGTTAACACCAGTGCTGGATAAGTTAAAACGCTATTGGAGTAGCTCCGAGAACAAGTTTCTAAGCAACCTTGGCTGGTTGGGAATCAGCGAAGTTGTCGTTCGAGTAACGCGCTTATTAACCGCGATTGTTCTGGCAAGGGTACTGGACCCCTTGGCGTTTGGTATTGCGGCATTGGTTTTGACTGTTAATGAGCTAATCCGAGTTTTCAGTCGTAATGGTATCGGCGCCAAGATTGTTCAGTGTAGCGACGATGAGTTAGAGCAAATTTGTAATACGGCGTACCGATTGAATATGGTGTTTTGCTTTGCCTTGTTCATTATTCAGGTGTTGGCCGCTTACCCAATAGCCAAGTTCTACGACACTCCAGAATTGGTGCCAATGATTCAGGTTTTGGCGCTAACCTACCTATTGATGCCCTTTGGAATGGTGCATGCGGCTTTGGTTCAGCGAGAGCAGCGCCTGAAAGTAGTCGCTATGATAGATGGTGGGCAGGTCTCGACTGACAACATTCTCACCGCTGTCTTGGCTTTGTTTGGCTTTGGAGCGTGGGCCATTGTTTTGCCTAAATTTTTAACCTCCCCGATCTGGGTTTGGGGCTATAGGTACTCCATCTCATGGAAACCCGCTGGGCCCAAATTGGACTTTTCTCTTTGGCGTGATGTGCTGCATTTTGGCAAGTATTATTTGAGCATTGAGGTATTAAAAACGGCGCGCTTAAATCTCGATAATATGATCATTGGTCGTTTACTCGGTGTAGAAGTATTGGGAATTTACTACTTTGCGCGCAATGCTGGCTTGGGCTTCAGCTTGACATTAATCAATGCTGTTAATTCAGCCTTGTACCCAAATCTTTGCGAAGTAAATAATGATCAGAGCGCATTGAAGCAGCGGTTTAAGAACAACCTAAAACAAATCGTATTTATTGTTGTGCCGCTTCTCATAGCGCAAGCCAGTTTCGCGTTTTGGTATGTACCAATCGTGTTTGGTGAGCAGTGGGTTCACGCCATACCAGTTTTAGCCATACTGTGCCTGTCTGCCATACCGAGGCCGCTTGCTGAGAGTGCCTCTGCACTACTGTTGGCAACGGGTAGAATCACTATGGATTTCGTCTGGAATGTTGTTTTTACGATTCTTTTTGTCGTGACGGTATGGTTCGCTGCACAGCATAGCCTGTTAGTGGTTGCCACTAGCATTTTGATAATTTATTCACTGACCCACCCGGTTTATTTAGCGCTAGCTTGGCGTAAAGTATTCAAAATCGAATCATCCTAAGCCAATTGGGGTCTTGTTTGGAAACAGCGATATGACGACATCAGACAATGAATTAAACAATACTGAGTCAAGCCAGATCGAGCCTTTGGTCACCGTAGTAATGCCAGTGTACAACGTTAGGGATTACATCGAGGAAGCAATTTCATCTGTATTGGCTCAGTCATTCTCAGATTTTGAGTTGCTGGTTATCGACGACGAAAGCCCCGACGATTCAATCGAATTTGTTAAGTCTCATTTTTCCGACTCTAGAATAAAGATTGTTCATCAGCAGAATCGTGGGCTGGCAGGGGCTCGAAATACTGGTATTAGTTACGCTAAGGGAAAATACATCGCATTCCTAGATTCGGATGACTTTTGGCGAGCTGACAAACTAGAGAAGCACACTGACCTTATGAAGGCCAATCCAGATATCGGCGTATCATTCAGTGCGTCAATGTTTGTAAACGAACAAAGTACGCCCATGAACCAAATCCAGTCGCCGTACATAAAAAAAGACTATACCGCGCGTAATGTGTTTTGCCGCAATCCCATCGGTAATGGTTCAGCTCCGGTAATACGCAAAGGGGTACTGCAACAAGTGGGGTTCATAGGCAAAAACAAACACGGTCAAGAAGTGGACTATTGGCAGTACTTTGATGAATCTCTAAAACAGTCGGAGGATATTGATTGTTGGACCCGTATCGCTGTGATCACAGCCACTCGGTTTCATTTAATTGATGAACCGTTGACCAACTATCGCGTAAATAATGCTGGCTTGTCAGCCGATGTGGAGAATCAATACAAAACTTGGCGACAGTTTTTTCATAAGCTAGAAGTTATTGCTCCAGAATTTGTTAGAAATCATGGACCTGCGGCTACTGCTTTCCAATGTCGTTATATTGCACGTCGCTGTTTAACTCAGGCACAAGGTCGGGATGCGGCCAGGTGGATGTGGCGTGCAATGAAGACAAATCTATGGGCTCTATTTGAAGAGCCCAAACGCACCATTGTGACCATGGGGGCTTGTTTGGTTTTTCTAGTTATCCCTGCATCCTTGCAGCAGAGAATCGTCGATCGGATCGTTTCTTGACTAAGAGGCGATCAGCGCTTGTAACTTGTTAATCTCGTCTTTGAACAACGTGTCCAGCCTTAGCTTGGTCTTTGAGTTTAGCTGATGACGCTGCCCGTTTAGAATGTTCTGATTTCTCAGACGTTGCCACAGTGCTTGCCTTTTATGTGCGGGCAGAATCAGCCTTAGCGGACTTACGATAAGTTTTCGTAGCGGGTGCTTTGAGTTGAGAAAACGATGCAATAACGCACTTTTGGGCTTGCCGGAGGCGTTAAATCTTGCGTTATCTTGTTGAAGAGGAAGGCATTCTACTCCCAAAAAATGATGCACATCATTCATTAATGTTTCTGGGTTTTCTCGAAGAGTTCGGTAATCTATCAATAAGACGTTTTGCCTACCAAACAGCGAAATATAGCGTTCTAAAATATGACTCACATGGCCTAGCTTGTGATAATTGAATCCATACTCTACCCCTTGATTTTGACGGATACCCTCGGATAGTTCTTGATCTAAGGCTTCTTCTAGGGTGGACTCTTCTAGCCCTTCACGAATTTGATGGCCCCACATTGACAACGCTCTCTCAGTCGGGTCGCGCAGAATTGCGATGATTTTACAGTTTGGCAGCTCTTTATGAATTCGTTCTGGAGCGTCTTCGAAATATAAATAGGCTGTTGATGCCTCGCCGCAAATTTTATTGTAAGCCGAACTGAATAGTTGGTAGTAGTCATCCGCACTATCGATGTGCTCGAAATTTAATGGATGATGAGACGCAAAGTAATGTGGCTCTTTAAAATCCGGCATAAAGATACCGGGATGTTTTTGTAAGTGACGATAAAGTGTTGTGGTACCAGACTTGGCGGCACCTACGATCACAAAGTGCGGTTTGTTTTTCATTTCCAACCCCTGATTTGTAAAACCCCGAAAAAATCTTACCCTTTATCTTTGAGCTTGTAATTTTCTCAAGATTGATTTGACGCTTTTTTACATTTAGGTTGAGCGTCTCAATTGAGCTATTTTGTATTTGAATAACCAATAAGCCCATTTAATTGGTCTCTTTCGAGCCCGCCGGTCACTGATTAGTCTTTTCGCCGTAGCGAGGTCTCCGGTGACAATATTTCGGCGAACCAGATCAAGCAGATGCCCAGCTATCAGCCGTTGTGCACCTTCGCGTGTTTCTGCATCTAGCTCATTCGATTCTAATTTTTCTTGCAACCTTTTTGAGTATGGCATCTCTCCGTCCGGCGCGACTGAAGCCATCAGGGAATCACCTACGTCTATATAGTAGTTAGCGCATACCTCTGAGCTGTATGCGACTTTCCCATTGAGTGCTGCTCGAATATACAAATCTTGATCTTCGCCCATATTTTCTCCAACTGGAAATTGACCTAGCTCAATAAAAAACTTTCGGGAAATGCAAAAGCTCGAAGCACAAAAGGGAAGATCAGACATGGCGGCTTCTAAAAAAAAATTGTCGATCAGACGGTGCTTTGCGAAATTACTAGAGTAGGGGCGAGCAGGGTTGCAGCTTCCTGCGGAGCTACAAACAAACGAATATGACGTGCCAAATAATTGAGCATCTGGAAACTTCTCTATTAGTGAATTAATCTCAGACAAAAAATTAGGTCGGTAGGTGTCATCACTGTCTAGAAAACAAACGTAGTCATCCATCGCTTCTGCGACTCCTTTGTTTCGAGCGGCAGATACACCACCATTTTCTTGTTCAATCAGGGTAATAGAGAAGTTAGGTAACTCCTTCTGCAGTTCCTTAATGACTTGTACTGAATCGTCTGTTGATCCGTCGTCTACGAGTATTACGCTGATGTCCAGTGAAGAGATATTCTCTTGATCAAGAGTGGATAAGACAGCCCGTCGTATAGAATTTTGTTTGTTATAAACTGGAATAATGATGGAGAACTTCAAAATATCCCTCTCTTTATATTGAGTTAAGTTTTTTTGACTCAGAGTAGAGTCGAAACTGACCTAATAAGTTTCCTTCATAGGAGTCAATGTCATCAATTGAATCCCTAATGCCGATTCCGATGAGCAACCAGGCTGGCCAAGTCATATAAGCCAGTGCCTCGATATTTTCACTCATCGAGAAAAACGACAGAATCAGACACATACCAAGAGCCAAACGCGAACTTACTTGGTACTGGGCTTTGATTAATAACACGATGATTGTAAGTACAAATGGCACAAGGAATGCCAAGAATCCGACCATCCCTTTCACGAATAGCAATCCGTACCAGTTGTGATGAGACCCAATCGGCATGAACTCTACTAGGTGTGTCCCTGTTTCAACTACCCCGTGACCAAACCAATAAGCCTCTGATTCCCATCGGTAAAGCGCGATATTACCTAATGCTGCCCTCACTCTGGTGGAGTTGGCTCTAGATGCTTTAATGTCATTGATGGTGATGGTGATAAAGTCGAATATCGGTTCAAAGAAGACAGCGAGTACTAGTAGGCCGATTGCCGCAACTACGATTACCCATGAGCGGGTCAATCTCGAAAGACCCCACACGGCAATTGGTACCAACAACAATACGATTAACCCCATGCGTGAGGCAGCTAAAAAAATCATGATGGCATTGCCGGCTATCCCAACGGCTCGCCATTTGATGTCTTTTTCGAACCATGCGCAAAGAAGGTATAGATTTGCGACAAATCCAACCGCAGGAGCCCATGGGGCGAAAAAACGCCATCTGGGACGACCATTGAAAGGGTCGATTTCGTAAAGTTGAATCGTAAAATATTCGGGGCCAGATCCGCCTAAGACTTTTAAGGGTGATACAAAAACGGTTTGGGGTAAGCTGGCGATGTAAGCAAATATCAAGAACGGCGTGATGATCAAGGCAGCGAGACCGACGATGCAGGCGGCTCTGCAGACCACTTGGTACCGTATATCTAATGTATATCCAAGAATAATAAAGATACTAAGTAGAGCCCAACCCTTGGCCCAACCAATTGTGGACTTGATGATTTTGCCAAACCCAAGGTTAAAGTCTATGTGTCCAAGTATTAGCGCAACTTCGAGTAATATGGCGCTCAAAAACCACAAAAAGATTAACCATTTGGTGTTCTTAAAAGAGAGTCGTTGTCCTGAGCTCCATCTAAGGCCGATGGCTATCAGTAAGCTCCAACCTATGATTGGCGCCACGAGGTAAAGAGCGCCGATCAGGTAAAATAAAAACGTGAAACTGATACTGTACGCAATCACTTTTTCATCTTTACTCATCGGCAGGAACGCATCCCAACGATGGTATCGATATTGATCAACGAGCGAGCGTACGTTCATAATGATTGCTCGCTTTCCTCAACATCAAGATTGGCGACAGCATCCAAGAAGCTGGCTCCTTCGTTTTCGGCTAACAGATTAGTCCTTAAACGAGTAAGGGTCATAGCTAATGAGACTAGGCAAAACGCTAGGAACAGCGCAACTATCATCAGTTTGGCGGGTAAGCGGTCGCGTTTGATGGTGCCACCGGGCTCCGTGAGAAGTTGCGTGAGCGGGTAGGTTGCGTATATGTCCAAGCGGCTGGTATCTAGCTTAGCAAGAGCAGAGCTGAATATAGCCTCAGCTATTTGATGATCTCGCTGAAGATCATTCAATGTTGCAGCCTCTTGGGTGTGTTCTTTGATGCGTTTTGAGGTCACTTCTTGCTGCTTCAGAAGAACGTCTATTTCGGCTTGTGTGCCCTCCAATTCAGCAATTCGTTCATTCACTGCTTTGAGAGTGTCGCCAATATCGCGAGAAAGCAAGCCGTAAAGTCTAGCTCTTGGGATTGTTCGAAGTTCTGGAACAGTGATTAAATTGGCCGCTAGGTTTTTTCTTATCCCCGCAATCTCCTTAATGAGTTGTTTTCGTAACGGATTTTCTGCTCCATAAATTTTTTGCACACTGGCTTCCTCGGCCAACTTGGCGCTCAGCATTTCCATTGCGTCCTGATTGGCCGGATTGGCCTGTACTAACAAGAAAGCCTTGGCTTGTTCTATAGAGATACCTAACTGTTCCAACTCAGTGGTAACCTTGGCCTTTAGAGAGGCATGTTTTACCTCTGCTTGTCCTCGCGTAGTTCGTATGGTTTCCAGCTCCGTCAACCAAGTTTGAAATTGAGAATCAGATACGATGTTACTCTCATTTTGATAGGACACGATGGCTTCTCGTGCATCTCGGAGGCGTTTCTTCGCTTCGGATAGACTGCCTTCCACGCCTCTGTAATTGCGCTCGATCTCGTTCTTGCGCAGCTGATCTAGGATTTTGTGGAATGTTTCGTTGTACAGTTCAGCCCGATATTTTAAGTCGTCGTATGAGCTTCCCTTCAAAGCAAACTCCATCGCCGGAGTTTGGTCGATAAGTTTTATTCTCGGTTTGCTGAATGCGCTAGCCTCGACGCCATACTCTTCGGCCGCCGCGCTAATAACCGCGTCACTCAAGGCAATTTCTTTGTAGGTGTTCTTTGGGCTAATCGAAACACTACCATAGGCGTTTGTCCCGCCGCTGCGCGCTTCACCTAGATTATCTATCGATAACGATGTAGCACGCTCCGTTCCTGGAAGCAGCATTACCCAAGAAGTCTTGTATTTCGGTTTCTCAAACATCACGTAGAGGGCGGCTACAACGATTGTGGCCACTAACAGTGCCGCAATCTTGAGCTTTATTTCCCATACTGATGTGAGAAAGTGTTTAAGAAAAAGAGACCAATTCACAATATCCCCCCCAGGATGATTGGTCCGAATAGTTCGCCGATACCCCTGGCAACATCTCGGAGATTGGTGAATCTAGAATCGTAACACGCAATGCCATCATTTGGCATCATGTAGGGATTTACCGAGTAATCTGAACTGGCGGCCAGAAGCTGATTGATAGTACGTTTGATAACAATTTGTTGCTTGGCACCATAGTGCTTTGTAATTAGCAAGATGGTTCGAGACGCGTTGGCTTGATGTGTGCCGCCAACGCAGTTTGCGGATACAGCTGCATCCAATAAACTCGATCCGTAGGGCAGTCTGGTTGAGTCTGAGCCGACTGCCGATAAAGCATTGCTTAAGGTTGGCGCGGTCAGGTTTGACATCAGAATTCGCATGCCCGGTGGGGTTAACTGCGATGGTCTGATTAAACTTACGTCTTCCACACCATTGGATGCCACGTATATTTGGTCGCCTTGAACCAGAGAAGGAATGAACGGAAATTGATCTCCGCTAACAATGGCGGCTAGGTCAAACTTGAACAAGTTACCGTCGCGCTTTATTACGATGCTACTGATCTGTGCATCAGGCCGTAATCCTCCGGCGGCGCGTATGGCGGCAGTCAAGTCTCTTTCATTTGAGAAAGAACCTGTCTCTTGAATTATCGCGTCTTGCGGTTTGTCTGCTGGCCTGCCATTGATCGTAACTCGGCCTTGATTAAAGACGGCGCCGAACACAGAAACTTCGATCGCGGACTCTCTTACCAGACTGATATTCATTAAGAAGTCAGCCTCTTGAAACCACCCCTTCGCAACTAATAGGAATGCGACGCTCTCAGTAAGCTCTTTCTTGGTAAGGCCTGAGGCCTTGACTGACTCGTTGAATGGAAGCTCCAACCAGCCTGCGGAGTTTATTTGGTAAACACCATTGTAGTCGCTCATGCTTGGAATCACGATTTTGATCAAATCGCCGCGAGAGAATCGTTTTGCTCCGAGTGACTCTATATTGCCGAGTGAGATTACCTGATTATCCAGAAGATCAAATTGGTCGCGCTCGAGATTGCTTGTCTCCACTTTGCGAACGAAGTACTGATCTGCATTCTCTTGTTGACTATCTAGCTTTTTGGGGGTTACCGCACAACCGGCTAGCATTCCTAGAGCGCCGATTAATAAGCATATATTTCGCGTGATCTTCATGTGGGTCTCGTTCATCCGTTTAGATTTCAATTTAGATTATCACTTTTATCATTAAAGTCAAATATTTTTTATATTTTGGAATCAATTTATACATTATTTATCAATTTTTCATGTTCTCAGAGGGGATTTTAGTGCGGATTTAATGCTTTATGTTGGTCAAAATGGTGTGAAAGCGATACTTAAATGATAAAAATGAAATTTAATGTTGACAATATGATAAAAATATCAATAATGATACTCAGTAACAACGTCATCTATCAGGTGTTTTATGAGAATCATCATCGCAGCCATAGCAATCATCACAAATGCAACTAAGCTTTGTGCTGGATTGATCAAAGCTCTTTATAAGCAGCAAGTGGTAAGCGTCTACTCACAGACGTTTGTGGGACTCAATCAAAAGCGATACACGGTTAAAACCTTCAAAGCAGCAAACAAGCCACTCGCTGATGTTGATACTTGGTTTCACTACTTAAAAGGCAACATCAATCTTGTCGGCCCTAAAGCCCTACTAGAGGGCGAGGCCATTAAACTGAACAAGGCGGACGCGGATCGTTTTAAGGTGGCTCCAGGGCTCATTACCCCTTACCAGGTTAAGAAGCATTCTGGGATCGCGCATGTCAATGAGCGTCAGATTTCAGCCGACTTCGGACGCAGCGGCAGCACAAGCCGTGCCGTACAGATGGTGATGGCAACCGTTATTCAATCTTTGATGGGCAACACCAAAAAAACTCTGTCTGTACCAAATCAGATTTCGTTGTTCGGGGTAGAGATTTCAAATGACAGCATGAGCCAAGCCATCGACGCGGTAATGCATCGAGTCCGCAATCGAAGGGTCGATGGCGCAGCGTCACATTTTGCGTACGTAAATGCAGATTGTGTTAACCAGTATGTTGAGCAGAGTGATTACAAGGCAGCGCTACAATCATGCGAACGTGTCTTTGCTGATGGAATTGGTATCCGAATGGCGGCGAGAAGACATGACGCCCGCCTTCAGGACAATGTAAACGGGACGGATCTGTTTCCATTATTGTGCGACAAGCTTGCCTCTGAGGGAAAACGAGTATTCCTTTACGGAGGGCGTCCTGAGGTTGTGGCTAACGTTGCCGAGAAGATTTCGAGTGAATATCCAGGATTGACAGTTGCAGGCTTCCGAGACGGTTATACCAACTCTGAAAACCCCGACGCCGTTTGCCAAGAAATAAACGAAGCTCGCGCTGATATTGTGTTTGTGGCATTGGGTGCTCCTCGACAAGAGAAGTGGATTTCGGAAAACAAACATCGACTCTCAGCCAATGTGGCGATGGGTGTGGGCGGATTGTTCGATTTTGTCTCTGGAGCTGTATCTCGAGCTCCAGAGTGGATGCGCGAGCTATCTTTAGAATGGGTATGGAGATTGATGGTTCAGCCAACCGATAAGGCCAAGCGCTACCTGGTTGGTAACCCATTGTTCCTATTCAGAGTCTATCGTTCAAGCGCAGTTTCTTCGTCAACCCAAGGAACGTTGGAGGTGCAGTAATGCAATCTAAGCCGCTAAAAAAACCAATCACCGTCACAGTGAAATCCAAAGTCGCAAAAACTAAGTTTACGATCAAGAAATCACTAAAGAGAGGATTGGATATTGCAACTTCGATCGTGGCGATGACGTTCTTATCACCCGTACTTTTGCTTGTCGGGTTAGCAATAAAAATAGAATCTAAAGGGCCGGTGTTCTTCAAGCAGACGCGGGTTGGCGTCAACGGCAAGCATTTTACGATGTGGAAGTTCCGATCAATGAGCGTCGATGCTGAACAACAAAAAGCAATGCTCAATGATCAAAATGAGATGGCCAATGGCGTGCTATTCAAAATGCGTAAAGACCCAAGGATTACCAAAGTGGGCACGTTAATTCGTAAAACATCGATCGACGAGCTTCCTCAACTATTTAATGTGCTTAAAGGCGATATGTCACTTGTGGGCCCTAGACCGCCTTTGCCTTCTGAAGTGCTTCAGTACAACCGCAGGGACCGAGTGCGTATGAGCGTAGTGCCAGGGATTACTTGCTATTGGCAGGTTAGTGGGCGATCCGATATCCCCTTTGCTCAGCAAGTTGAATTAGACATCAAATACATAGAGACGCAGTCGCTGATGGTCGACGTGGCCCTTTTAGCTCGAACAGTTCCCGCCGTGGTTCTGGCGAAAGGCGCCTATTAACTCTATAAAAGTGCACAAATCCAAAGCTAACACTAACAATAATTAAGACGGCTCATCAGGAGATCGAAATGAACAAACCCAGTGAAACAATCAAAAAGCCAGTCGCAATCGTACTTGCCGACAAAACCGTTGACGGTGAGCTGAGAGAGATCTTTGGTAAGACTGAAGCTTCATCTTTGGTGGTGGCAGGCAGGTCGGTCATCGAGCATGCATTGCTAGAGCTGCAAGAAGTAGGCATTGAACAATGCATTGTTTTGGCCGGAAAAAACGCCGAAGAGGTATTAACCATGGTTGGTAACGACGGGCGCTGGGGAATGACGGTCACGGTAATGAACTACGCCTGTTCCACTGAGCAAATTCTTAGGGAGTTTAAGGTGATGAGTGAGCCCAACGGGTTATTAGTAGTCGAGGCTGACAAGCTTAGGAGTCATTGCATTCAAAATTTCTTGGAGAGATGTGGCGAGAGCGATTACACCCTGCTGGAAGCAACCGACCTGTCCGGTCCTATCGGAATTACTCTCTTAAAGCCCACCCAAGTTGATTTTGTGTTGAATGCCATGCCTATTGTTATGGATTCCGTTCGCTTGAGTACATTTTCAAGCGCGCGTGATTTTCATTGCGCGAACTTTGATTTGGTGGCAGGGGAGTATTTTGGCTTAGAGCCAAGCGTGGTTGTTAATAGTCAGTTCGGTCGTCGCCAACACTGGTCTTCAAATGTTTCCAAAGGGGTGAGCGGTAATTGGAGCGAAAGTATGATCGAGAAGCATTGCCAAGTAGGGCGATCAGTTTGTCTCAACTCAGCGATCTTGAACCACGATGTGTACATCGAAGATAGGGCGTGTCTAGATCACACAGTGGTCATGCCCAACTCTGTAATCAGCTCAAAAGAGGATTTGCATGACTCAATCGTTCATCAAGGAGTCGTGTATCAGCTTTCATAACCTACAAACATAGGGTGCGCCTTGTTAGGGGCGTCGTGTTGGGGCTCGAGCTAAACGCTCGAGCAGTGGGGCCGTTCGGGGTGTCAAGACGGGTCAAATGGGTCGTATTGTCTTGATGTGCCGAGCTGACTGGAGCAGGTAGCTCTGGGTCGGGGAGGGTGTTGAGTTTAGGTTTTGTCTTTACTCAACACCCAAACCCCTGCAATGGTCATCAACATGCCAACCAAATGAAACCAAGTGAAAGATTCGCTTAGAATCGTGACCGCAAAGACGGCTGTGAAACCGGGACCGACCATGGCGGTGATTCCTGTCTTGTCTGGTCCAATTCTCTCAACCGCCGCTGTAGTGAAAAAAGTAGGAATAACAGTACAGAATATCGCAATAATAAAAATCCAAAACAACGCAGTGGCATTCACGTTCGGCTCGCTCACAGGCTGTGTTAAACCGTAGTGGCACAAAATAGCGATGCTGGCGCTGATTAATGCAAGGGAAGTGAACAAACGGCTCCCCAGCTCTTGGATGAGAGGTTTGCCGAAGATCAAATAAACAGCAAAGCAGGCGGCGCTCCCAAGGATGATGATCGAACCCTTGATCACCTCGTCGCCAAATGATTGAAGATCGTGTCCAAAGATAACCAATACTCCCAAGTAGGTAATAACCAGCGATAACACCGTAGTCTTGGAAATGGTTTGTTTGAACAACACCGCGGAGAATATGACAACAAACGTGGGGTAAGCGTAGAGCACGATTCTTCCCAGTTGGGCCGTGACATATTGAAGGCCGACTAAATCTAAGAAGCTGGCGAAATAATATCCAAACCAACCCGTCACACTGGCCAGCGCCACGTTCTTGATTGTCATTCGCTTACGAAACTCTTCCTTTCTGATTAACCAAAGTAACATGCCCAAGTAGATGGGTAATGAGAACAACATGCGGAAACCGATCAGCGTCGTAGGGTCTGTCCCCTCGGCGTAGACAAGTTTGACGAAAATAGGGCGAATGGCAAACAGAGCGGCGGAGGCTATGGCAAAAATAAAGCCAGCCGTGATAGCGGAATTGGAGTTTGAGGCGCTCATTCGAAACGATGGTCAGACAATCAGGGCGACAGAATGCAAAATCTTAGACAAGAATCCAAGGTTTTTTTGCCAGCATCGCTAAATGGTCGTATTTATTGCTTGAAAATGCCCGTCTGGCTATCTAATCACAGTAAAAAACGCTAGAATCACCGCGGTCCTGAAGGCACCGTCTTTTGGTGTTTCGTATTCAGGGGAGTTCTCTCCAAACCAAGCTCTAGTTAAACAATCAAAGGTAAGATTAAATGAATGTTCACGAGTATCAGGGTAAAGAAATCCTGAGGAAATACGGGGTGGCTACGCCACGCGGTATTCCCGCTTTCTCAGTTGATGAAGCCGTTGCGGCTGCAGAAGAACTTGGCGGCAATGTATGGGTTGTTAAGGCACAAATCCATGCTGGCGGTCGTGGAAAAGGCGGTGGCGTAAAAGTTGCAAAGTCACTCGACGAAGTTCGCGAGTTTTCCGATGCCATTCTAGGTATGCAGTTGGTAACTCATCAAACCGGTCCAGAAGGCAAAGAAGTTAAGCGCCTATACATCGAAGAGGGTGCTGACATCGCTGACGAACTTTACATCGGTGCATTGGTCGATCGTGAAACTCAGAAAGTGGTTCTAATGTGCAGCTCAGAAGGCGGCATGGACATTGAGACCGTAGCGGAAGAGACTCCAGAAAAAATTCTAAAGATTTTCATCGATCCGAGTGAAGGTCTTGATCGTGCTGAAGCTGAAGACGTTTGCGGAAAGATTGGTATTCCAGCTAGCGCCGTTGCCGAAGGTGCCGACTTTTTGAATGGTCTTTATGAAGCGTTTGTTGGGTCTGACGCATCGTTGGCTGAAATCAACCCATTGGTTGTCACTGGTGATAATCGCGTGGTTGCGCTAGATGCCAAATTCAACATTGATTCCAACGCGTTGTTTCGTCAGCCTGAAATCATGGAGTATCGTGACCTAGACGAAGAAGATGCAGATGAAATAGAAGCGTCAAAGTGGGGCTTATCTTACATCTCGCTAGACGGCAACATCGGTTGTTTGGTAAACGGTGCTGGTCTCGCAATGGCGACAATGGACATCATTAAGCTATACGGTGGTGAGCCAGCTAACTTTTTGGATGTTGGCGGCGGCGCCACCAAAGAGCAAGTTACCGAAGCGTTCAAAATTATGTTGAAAAATTCCAATGTAGAAGGAATTTTGGTGAACATCTTCGGCGGTATCATGCGTTGTGATGTCATTGCCGAGGGTGTTGTTGCAGCGGCTAAAGAGGTTGGTCTAAATGTACCGTTAGTGGTGCGTTTGGAAGGCACAAACGTAGAAAAGGGTCGACAAATATTGGATGACTCAGATGTAAAACTACAAACGGCCACTACCATGGCCGACGCGGCTGAGAAAATTGCAGCTGCAGTTAAAGCGTAAGGAGTGCAGTTATGTCTATCTTAATCAATAAAGACACGCGCATTGTGACTCAAGGTATCACTGGTAACACCGGTGAATTCCACACAACAAATTGTTTAGATTACGCTTTTGGTAAAGAGTGTTTTGTCGCTGGTGTAACACCTGGTAAAGAAGGCCAGGAAGTGCAGGGTGTGCCTGTATATAACACTGTAAAGGACGCTAAAGAGAAGCATGGTGTCAACGCTTCTGTGATTTACGTTCCACCGCGTTTTGCAGCAGCAGCTATCGATGAAGCAGTTGACGCTGAGCTGGATCTAGTGATTTGTATCACCGAAGGTATTCCGGTTGCTGACATGATCAAAACGCGTGACCGCATGCGCAAAATGAACAGCAAGACTGTGCTTGTAGGCCCGAACTGCCCAGGTGTAATCACCCCTGAGGAAGTTAAAATTGGCATTATGCCAGGATACATTCATAAGAAAGGTTCTATCGGTGTTGTGTCTCGCTCTGGAACATTGACTTATGAAGCTGTGCACCAATTGACCCAGTTGGGTCTGGGTCAGTCAACGTGTGTTGGCATCGGTGGCGATCCTGTCAACGGTCTGAAACACAAAGATGTGTTGAAGATGTTCAACGATGATCCTGAAACAGAAGCGGTTGTCATGTGTGGCGAAATCGGTGGCACAGACGAAGAGGAATGCGCTGCTTGGATCAAAGAAAATATGACTAAGCCTGTTGTCGGTTTTATTGCCGGTATCACAGCGCCTCCAGGAAAGAGAATGGGCCATGCTGGCGCCATCATCTCAGGTGGACAAGGCACGGCCCAATCTAAGATTGATGCTCTTGAAGATGCGGGTGTCCATGTGACATTGAACCCGTCAGAAATGGGTTCAACTTTGAAAAAAGCAATTGGGTAAGATCAACCCTATAAACTGATTAATCGGGCCGAGTTGAGAAATTAACTCGGCCCTTTTTTATTCAAAAAATGAAAGGATGCAGAACTTATGTTTGTAGAAAAAATTAAGACAATTCGACTGATACGGCTCGCTAGTATTATCGTAATTAGTCTAACTTTGATCTCTTGCAACGCGACGCTTCATAACTACCAGTATCACGAAATACCCGGTAGCGAGTCTGATCTTCCACTGCTTTATGCGGCAAGGACGAATGAGATCATTGCAAGTAACCCCTCAAAACTTTCAAAAAATATTTCTACCGCGACCCAACTGGCCCTGAGAGTAGCTTTTGCCGTTGCTTCAAATGGCACAACAATGCTCGGGACTACGTCCTCGCATTCGCCGTTCCCTGGTGAAGGAAAACACTTTGATAAAAACTATGAGCTACATGCTGATATTGAGGGTAAGTTGGTGCCACTAAGAGATTTCATTACTCAGGGTCATCCCACGGCGTTTCAGCCTGAGACGTTTTTGGATGCCTCAGGGGTAATTGCTTTTAATTTCTACGCAAATAACTCAAGGGGCGGCTACTCTGAAAATATAGGTAGTATCCCAAGTCATGATTTGTTCTTAGGTGGTCACGTTCCCGTCTTGGCGATAGGCTACCAAGAAGGTGATTTTGGATTTGGACTTCGGTTAATTCATTTGCCCCAAAAAGAACATGACTTCTGTCGGGGACTAAGCAAGTCTGGTCTATCAAAAACTGAAATTGCCCATGAAATTCGAAGTAAATCACTACTCGCTGTCGATTCAAAATCAGGAAAGGAATACGCCCAAGCTTATCATTTCGCCTGTAATACTGTCCTTTGGGCTGAACCAGCAGAGAATGTTCAACATGCCAGTGCTTTTCTGACTCGACTCAATCGTCGTGGGGAAAGAGTACGAAAAGTGCTAAAGTTAGTAAGAGATTCGAACTGGGGGAGTCCATCTGATTCTTGGGTTGAAAGTCTTGAAAAAGACGATCGACGTAACTACCTTAACGCATCCAGCGCTGAATCGATAATTCTGGACCTTCATGATCCAAAAAGTAGCTAGCCAGTCAGCTTAAATTCCAAATAGATATCAGCTGACTGGCTTCTCTAATGATTCGATTTATCTGTAGCTCGCGAGTTCCTTTCTAGCAACTTGCATACGGTGTACCGAATCCGGGCCATCAGCAAATCTGAGGGTTCGCATTTGCGCGTACATTTCCGCAAGAGGGGTGTCTTGTGAAATACCAGTACCACCAAACATCTGAATAGCCTCATCGATTACTTTAAGGGCCATATTCGGGGCGACTACTTTAATTTGTGAAATCCACGGCGCGGCGGCAGACGGATCGCCTTGATCCATCATCCAAGCAGCTTTTAAACACAATAATCTGGCTTGTTCGATTCCAATGCGGCAGTCAGCGATGATGTCGTAGTTTCCACCAAGCTTCGCCAAAGGTTTTCCGAATGCGACTCGAGACATCGAGCGTTCGCACATTAGTTTCAATGCTCGTTCTGCTTGTCCGATCGCGCGCATGCAGTGATGTATGCGGCCTGGGCCCAAGCGGCCTTGGCTAACTTCAAAGCCTCGACCTTCCCCTAATAGCAGTGCTGATTTTGGTATGCGTACGTCGGTAAATCGGATGTGCATATGTCCGTGAGGTGCATCATCATGACCGAATACTGTCATTGCTCTTAAAATTTCAATACCAGCTGCTTCAGCGGGAACCACGAACATTGAATGCCGTGCGTGTCTTGGAGCTTCGTCGCCAGCTGTTTTAGCCATTAAGATATAAACTTCACAACGTTTATCGCCGGCACCTGATGACCAATACTTTTCGCCGTTCAAGACGTATTCGTCTCCATCCAGTTTGGCCTCAAATTTCAGGTTAGTGGCATCCGATGAAGCAACATCTGGTTCGGTCATCAAATAGGCAGAACGGATTTTGCTCTCTAGAAGTGGCTCGAGCCAACGCTTCTTATGCTCTTCAGTACCATAGCGTTCAAACACTTCCATGTTGCCTGTGTCCGGAGCGGAACAGTTGAACACCTGAGGGCCTAATACACACCACCCCATTTGTTCAGCGAGATGTGCATACTCTACGGTACTCAGACCATAGCCTTTGTCTGAATCTGTCAGCCAGAAATTCCAAAGGCCTTGCTCTTTGGCTTTTGCTTGAAGCCCCTCTAGGATTTCAATCTGCCTTGGAGTCATGTCCCAGCGATCTCCGCCTTTGCCTATCTCTTGATGGAACTCCACATCCGCCGCGATGACTTCGTCTTGCATGAGGCGAGTGACTTTTTCGAGAAGCGGCTTCAAGCGCTCGGTAACACCTAAATTCATTTCCATGATGGATCCTATTACGTTCTTGGTAGTTTTGATTATGATGAAACCAGTTTAGACTAAATGTTGTGTGAAGGGCATCAAAGTCTTTTCACAGCTAATGTGAACTGTGTTCAATGCTGCTATGAACACTTCTTCCGGTTTTGATCAATAGGTTGCTTTTATGTTCGCCATAACACTTTCGTGGAGCGAAGCGGGGTAAAATAACGCGCATGAAAAGCATTAAGAAAGGTGGCCTGAGC
>OY769919.2:3477500-3829565 GCA_963669225.2 uncultured Arenicella sp.
GTTTGAACATGGGGGGACCATCCTCCAAGGCTAAATACTACTGACTGACCGATAGTGAACCAGTACCGTGAGGGAAAGGCGAAAAGAACCCCTGTGAGGGGAGTGAAATAGAACCTGAAACCGTATGCATACAAGCTGTGGGAGCGGATCTTCGGATCTGTGACTGCGTACCTTTTGTATAATGGGTCAGCGACTTAATTCTCAGTGGCAAGCTTAACCGATAGGGGAGGCGTAGGGAAACCGAGTCTTAATAGGGCGACAGTCGCTGGGATTAGACCCGAAACCGGGCGATCTATCCATGGTCAGGTTGAAGTTGAGGTAATACTCAATGGAGGACCGAACCAACTTATGTTGAAAAATGAGTGGATGAACTGTGGATAGGAGTGAAAGGCTAAACAAGCCCGGAGATAGCTGGTTCTCTTCGAAATCTATTTAGGTAGAGCGTCGTGTCTCACTCTCGGGGGTAGAGCACTGTTATGGCTAGGGGCCCATACCGGGTTACCAAACCATTGCAAACTCCGAATACCGAGAAGTGCAATCACGGCAGACAGACTACGGGTGATAACGTCCGTAGTCGAGAGGGAAACAACCCAGACCGTCAGCTAAGGTCCCAAATTATAGCTCAGTGGGAAACGATGTGAGAAGGCCCAGACAGCCAGGAGGTTGGCTTAGAAGCAGCCACCCTTTAAAGAAAGCGTAATAGCTCACTGGTCGAGTCGGCTCGCGCGGAAGATGTACCGGGGCTCAAGCTATAAACCGAAGCTACGGATGCAACTTTGTTGCATGGTAGAAGAGCGTTCTGTAAGCCGTTGAAGGTGTGCTGGAAGGCATGCTGGAGGTATCAGAAGTGAGAATGCTGACATGAGTAACGATAATGCGGGTGAAAAACCCGCACACCGAAAACCCAAGGTTTCCTACGCAACGCTAATCGGCGTAGGGTTAGTCGGCCACTAAGGCGAGGCAGAAATGCGTAGTCGATGTGAATCAGGTTAATATTCCTGGACCGATGTGTACTGCGACGGGATGACGGAGAAGGCTAATCTGGAAGGGCGTTGGTTGTCCCTATCCAAGCATGTAGGCTGGAATCTTAGGCAAATCCGGGATTCTAAGGCTGAGATGTGATGGCGATGGTCTATTGCAGACTAGAGCAGATGATGCCAGGCTTCCAAGAAAAGTCTCTAAGCTTCAGGTACACACGACCGTACTCTAAACGGACACACGTGGGTGAGGCGAGAAGCCTAAGGTGCTTGAGAGAACCCAGGTGAAGGAACTCGGCAAAATGACACCGTAACTTCGGGAGAAGGTGTGCCTACTCAGGTGATGGGATTTACTCCCTAAGCTAGAGAGGTTGCAATAAATAGGTGGCTGCGACTGTTTATTAAAAACATAGCACTCTGCAAACTCGAAAGAGGACGTATAGGGTGTGACGCCTGCCCGGTGCCGGAAGGTTAATTGATGGGGTTAGCATTAGCGAAGCTCTTGATCGAAGCCCCGGTGAACGGCGGCCGTAACTATAACGGTCCTAAGGTAGCGAAATTCCTTGTCGGGTAAGTTCCGACCTGCACGAATGGCGTAACGATGGCCACACTGTCTCCACCTGGGACTCAGTGAAATTGAATTTGCTGTGAAGATGCAGTATACCCGCGGTTAGACGGAAAGACCCCGTGCACCTTTACTACAGCTTTGCATTGGACTTTGAACCTATTTGTGTAGGATAGGTGGGAGGCTTTGAAGCGGTGACGCCAGTCACTGTGGAGCCATCCTTGAAATACCACCCTGGTATGTTTGGAGTCCTAACTCAGGTCCATTATCTGGATCGAGGACAATGTATGGTGGGTAGTTTGACTGGGGCGGTCTCCTCCCAAATAGTAACGGAGGAGCGCAATGGTACTCTAAATACGGTCGGAAATCGTATGGTTAGTGCAAAGGCATAAGAGTGCTTGACTGCGAGACAGACACGTCGAGCAGGTACGAAAGTAGGTCTTAGTGATCCGGTGGTTCTGTATGGAAGGGCCATCGCTCAACGGATAAAAGGTACGCCGGGGATAACAGGCTGATACCCCCCAAGAGTTCACATCGACGGGGGTGTTTGGCACCTCGATGTCGGCTCATCTCATCCTGGGGCTGTAGCCGGTCCCAAGGGTATGGCTGTTCGCCATTTAAAGAGGTACGCGAGCTGGGTTTAGAACGTCGTGAGACAGTTTGGTCCCTATCTGCCGTGGGCGCCTGAGACTTGAGGGAAGCTGCTCCTAGTACGAGAGGACCGGAGTGGACGTACCCCTGGTGTTCCAATTGTCTCGCCAGAGGCATTGTTGGGTAGCTATGTACGGACGGGATAACCGCTGAAAGCATCTAAGCGGGAAGCCCCTCCCAAGATAAGGTCTCACTGAATACTTGATATTCCTGAAGGGTCGTCGAAGACTACGACGTTGATAGGCAAGGTGTGGAAGCGTTGAGAGGCGTTAAGCTAACTTGTACTAATTGCCCGTGAGGCTTGACCATATAACACCCAAACGGTTTGGTGACACACACAGTGTGTCGTGAAATCGAAGTTATATGAGAAAGACATTTAAGATATTCTTAAGAAACAAAAGCAAATCGACTGAGCTTAGAAAGTAAGGTTGAAACACTTATTGTTTACATCAAAAAATTAACAATTACCTAGTTTTAAAGACTTGATTGATCTTTAATCCATAAAGAACAAGCAAAGACATAAAGTAACGTCACTACAGTGATAGAGCGGTACTTAGAAAGCTTATACAGCCTTTGGCTGTGACCGGTTTTCTGGCGACAATAGCGATTGTGAACCACCTGATCCCATCTCGAACTCAGAAGTGAAACCAATTAGCGCCGATGGTAGTGTGGGATTACCCATGTGAGAGTAGGACATCGCCAGATTTAATATTTAAAGAACTCCAGTTGAGAAGTCGGCTGGAGTTTTTTTTCGTGTATGGCATCCATGCTCTGGCGAACATACACAGCACACCCCTCAAGGGGGTACCGAGGTCCCTGCGAATAATCGCCAGATTTAAATAATAAGCCTCAGCACAATGTGCTGGGGCTTTTTTTATTCGTGTGCAATGTACAAAAATCCTCTGCGAAGCCGAGCTAGCGTTATTTAGAGCGCTTATCAGGCTGAATATTGTCGCATAAAGGACAAAAATCACTCGAATGGGTGAATTACTGGGAGGTTTAGTGGACTAATATCACTACCTCAACACGATATCAGGAGGATATGTTTCATAGGAAGTGACGTGTTGAGGTGGCCAGATCTAGGACGGATCAAACAGCCATGGATGGTTGGCCTCGCCGCGGTTTCTTATATGGAATCGCGGCTTTTTATTGAGTTATCCAAACAAAAAAAAGCCTTAACAACCAATGGTTGTTAAGGCCTTAAGAGTTGTAAAGGAACTAATAGTGTTTAGAGAGAAGGATTAATCAAATATTTCTCTCCGGTCTTCTTCGCGTTGTATTTCGCGATGAATTCGGGTGACAGAGCTTCTTTAAAGCTAAGCTCCGCTGTGTAGGAACTAGCAAATGTAGAGTTAATCTCATTTGCTACACGCATATTAAGTTGCATAGCGTGTTTAGGATCTAGTTTGCCAAGCGTTCTCATGAGTAGCCAGCCACCTACACCCCAAGACATACCGTATGCTCGATTTAAGGTTGTTGGAGAGATGTCTAAGCCACCATAAAGATATACTTGTTTATGTTGAGGCGAACCATAGGTGTTAAGACCAGTAACTTCCTCGGTCAAGACAGCTTCCATTGCGGTTAGGATGTCACTGGCTAGCTGACCTCCGCCGGTCGCATCAAACGCGAGTGTGGCTCCGGTTTCTTTTATGGCAGCGTACAAATCTTTGTGGTAGCTGTCGCTGCTTGAATTGACGATATACTTCGCGCCGATATCTTCAAGTATTTTGACTTGTTCGTCTTTTCGCACAATATTAACGATATCAACTCCGTCAGCTTGGCAAACTCTATTGAGCATTTGGCCCAAGTTTGATGCAGCCGCTGTGTGTACGATCGCTTTGTGATCCTCCATTTTCATGGTCTCGATCATGCATAAAGCCGTCAGAGGGTTAACGAATGATGAACAAGCTTGGTGAGGCGTAGTGCTATCAGCATGCGGTAAACACATTTGGGCTGGCGCACAAACATATTCGGCGAATGTTGCGCCACTTAATACGGCAACACGCTTGCCCATTAGAGCTTGCGCAGCTTCGCTGCTACCGGCTTTGACTACCACACCCGCGGCCTCATTTCCAACAGGGCAGGCTTGGTCAAGGCGAGTTCTCACTCGGTTTACCATCCCTGGAAATATGGGTGCAGTAAGTTTTTGCTCGTCCTCGGTAAAAGTTAGCTCTGATTTGGAAAGATCACCTAGGCTGAACATTGGCCACATATCGCTGGGATTAATCGGAGCAACTTCAACTTTCACGATCACTTCGTGATCTTTAGGCTCAGGTACTTCTACGTGTTTCAGTTCAACGGTCAATTGCCCGTCTGATGAAACCGTTGAAAACATTTGTTTTGACAAAGTCATGAATGGATCCAGTGTTTATTTAACTGGATCCATTCTATATCAGCTATTTTGCCAACTAATGAAATTGGTTAATCAAGCAAAATGAACGAAATTACATTTGCCTTTAATTCAATATGAGTGTTTCTAATTGTCCTTGTTAATAAGTTTTAGAGTCTCACGTATAGGGAAAATAACGTCGGAACCTAATTGAGCACTTCGTTCGGCAGACCAACCGGTAATAGGGTTAGGTAAGTCAGCATTGTCTTTGAAGGGCATCTCGATGGTGAAGGACAAAGTTCTAAAGTGATCCCCTAGCCAGTTAGCGGCAATTCTTAGGTCGGCAGTTCCTTTTGCTTCTTTGGGATACCCAAAGGTATCTTGGAAGTCTGGCGATATCGCCATGAAAGCATTTTTAAAGGTATTCTCAAGCAGTGCGTGTCGATCGTCGTAGCTATCATTACCTTCACAGCCCGCAACGAAGTTGTATGGTAGTTCCTCATCACCATGAATATCAAGGAACAGATCGCCTCCCGTTTCCATCATTTTTTTGCGAACCAAAAACACCTCTGGGCTTTTCTCCATAGTGGGCTCCGCCCATTCGCGATTTAGGTTCGCCCCTGCCGCATTGGTTCTAAGGTTGCCTCTGGCAGAGCCATCAGGGTTCATGTTTGCAACCACATAGACGACCGTATTATCCAGCAGCTGTTTGGCTTGCGGGTTATCTTCATCCAGTAATGAATGTAAGAAGCCTTCTATAAACCATTCAGCCATGGTTTCACCCGGATGCTGTCTGGCGATAACCCACACCTTGTGCTTTGGAGAGTCTGTAGCGGAGATTTTTAAAAGAGACATGTCTCTTCCGTCGACTGTTCGGCCCAAATTCTCACAAGTGCAGCGAGAATCCGCTTGTGCCCATGAAACCAAATCCAGATGTCGCTCATGACTGTAGGGCGTGAAGTACGCAAAATAAACTGAACTTTGAGCTAACGTGACCGAGAAAGAAAGAACCCCATCTTCGAAGCCTGAGTTAGTACGAAACCAGTCCTGCCGATCATATGAAGTGCAAACGTTGTAATCTATCCAACCCTTGGAGTAGGAACTCTCTCCCGCATTCAGTAGCTTAAAGTGATAGGTTTCGCCGATCTCACCATCTAATCTGAAGTGAAACCATTGAAAAAAATCAGAGGCGTTATCCTTCGGGATTTCTAATTGAATGTTGTTAGCGTCGGTATCGTCAATAATGACTATATTGCCTGAGTCAAATGCATCAGAAATATGAAAATTTTTCATCTTAGATTTTTTTTATTTGATATCCCTCAACCGGGAAATGTACGTGGAGTAAGCCATAATCTGGCGTGTTGCGCGCGATAATGTATCTCGAACTGCAGAAACTCACCAGGGTTCCGACCACTTCTGTTCGAGCATAATCGCTCGGTCTAATCGATACTTTACTACCAAGTAATTCATGCTCTAGTTGTCCGGAGACGGGAAGGGGACGTGGCTCCGAGTCGTTTGCGATTTGATGAACTTTCGCCTTGTGTATCCGTTTTTTATCCCCGTGTCCAAACTGGGTCATGCGTTGTTGCCATGCCCGTGCATGAGAATGGGAATTTAGGAATGGCTTTGAACGCGTAAAATCGCCAAACCATACCAAATGATACGCTGTGAAATCAGCGATGTTTGGAGAATCTCCAAATAAAAACTCTGCGTGCTCTAACCTCTGATCAATGTCTGCTTTGAAAGACTGAACTGCCTCTAACATGTCTTTGCGCTTCATCCTGGGAAGTTTAGATTTTCTACCCATGTTAGCTCGGTCTTTTAGAAGTTTCGCAATTTGCCAAGGCCAATATTTCGTTGCGATACCGATTAACGCGCTAAGTGGTTCGGCTGTTTGAACCACCGGCATAAACACATTTCGGTTTAACCCTAGCGCATATTCACTTATCTCGGTGTCTACGCTTTCAAAGCTTAACTCTGGTTTCCCAGACATTGCGGCGATTTCATCTACAATGATTCGGGTGTCACAGAACAAGTCTGCGCCAATTTGTCCGATTGGAATTCGTCTATAGCCGCCAACGAGAGGATCAACAATATCTCGCGGAGGCATGGGCGGGGAAATGGCTGATTGCCATTTAAGGCCGGTGTAGCCAAGCATGAGCCTGATTTTTTCAGAGTAAGGTGATATATCGTAGTGGTGGAGTATCATCGATTTAAAGAAAAGTTTGTTTAAGGGCTTCTTTGACCTCGTAGGGAGAAAGAACTTCTTGATCTGTGAAGATACCACTTCTCTTCAGTTGAGGTATCACGATTCGGTCGCAGGTCTCGCAGTCAACTTTGCCTAAGGAGGCCAGAGATTGTGGAAGCTGGTCGGATGCGGGGTAGCCAACCCCTAAGCTATTGTATTTAACAAGAATCTCATACATGGCTTTCATTGCCACTACATTCGCAAAGCTGCGTTTTAGCTGTTTCACAATGCTTACGCCCTCCAGATCCAAATCACCAAAGAAAAATACAGGTAGATTATTGTTGGGTGAATACCACCAATGCAAAAACTGCTGGTAATCTGCCTCATTGACCTGGTTTGTACAGACAAATTCACAACTCAAATTTCCACGAATTTGGTTCGCAGCTGCCCGATAGCCTGCGCTGTAGACTATCCCAACAAATTCGTCAACTTTTAGCTCGCGACAGGCCCTCACCATTGTGCGAAAACTATCAAAATTTTCGACAAATATGACTGTGTTTAAGTTCCTAGGTATGTTGACGGAGAGCATGATCGCACGTGCTTCGATGGCTTCGTCAAAATCTGGAATGCAGTCTCGCAGTAGTTGCCTTTTTCCGTCCAGGCATTTTGAACTTCCATTAAAACATCGTGCGGAGAGAGTCCTAAGACTAATCTTTTGATTTTTGCGCAGCAGATCGTTGATGGTCTCTACCACCTTTACAAGACCAGAAACCATGACATCTTGGCTTAGATGTCGATTGGTTAGTGGCGTATCAAGAAACTGCTTAGGTAAAAGTCCATCTTGATCGATCCTTATCAATCTTTCTTTCCATGCTTCTTTACCCGCATTAATGTTAGACATTTACTTGACCTCCATAACCGGAATAGTGGGGTCACAAGGCTAATTGGGTAGCTGAAAAGCCACGTGAATACGTGGCTCCAAATGTGAATCAGGCGCTTCTAAAGCAAGATTGGCGGTTCATTAAAGCGTCTTATCATGCTCTATTACGGCAAAGGCTGAATGGTTGTGTATCGACTCGAAATTTTCGGCATGCACGTAATAACGTGAGATTTTATCGTTTTGATCGAATTCATTTGCCACATCACGAACGACATCTTCAACAAACTTAGGATTGTTATAGGCTCGCTCTGTTATAAATTTTTCATCCGGTCGTTTCAGAATGGCGAACAACTCGGCACTGGCTTGTGATTCGACCGATTTTATAATGTCGTCCAACCAAACTTTGCTAGAGCAATTTACCCCTACCGTAATATGAGAGCGCTGGTTATGAGCGCCGTACTCCGAAATCTTTTTGGAGCAGGGGCACAGGCTCTTGACTGGCACAGTAATTTCAAGTGTCGATGCCAAATGACCGTGTTCAATCTGTCCTATCAAATTAACCTGATAATCCATCAGGCTCTTGACTCCAGAGACCGGAGCTGTTTTTTCAATAAAATAAGTAAATTGAAGTTCGATATAGCCTGAGTCAGCCTCCAAACGTTCCACCATCGCACCGAGCATTTTGTGGAACTGTTTTGCTGAAATAACTGTCTCTTCTTCATTCAACATCTGTAAAAAGCGCGACATGTGAGTGCCTTTTTGATCGTGAGGCAAGCTGACAGACATTGAAAACGTCGCAATGCTATGTGAGCGATGACCATCCTTACCTAGGATAACGATTGGATGCTGAATATCTTTTATACCAACTCGATTGATTGGTATCTGTCGGGTGTCCAAGCTTCCCTGAACATCTTCCATTATTTGAGGTGTTGTCATGATTCTTTCTACGGCTGTTTCGCCATGTCAACGTTGCAACCCAATCTAAGGGCTATTTTGAGGCTGTTTTATGCAATACGGAAGGCTCATAAAATGGCGACGCTTCAATGGATTTTTGAATGCCTATTGCATCCAATCCGCACTCTGAGAGTAACTGTGCCTGATTTCCGTGGTCTATGTATCGGTCCGGAAGTCCTAAATTCAAGGTCGGAACTGCAAAAGAAGCCTCCGCCAAAAATTCATTCACACCGGAACCAGCTCCGCCAGCTACCACATTCTCTTCTACGGTAACGACAAGTTGATGCGATTTTGCGAGATCTGATATCAACTGAGTATCCAGAGGTTTTACGAATCTCATATCGACAACCGTGGCTCCGATTAATCTGCCTGCTTCTAAAGCAGCCGGTAGAAGGGTGCCAAAATTGAGGATGGCTACATTTTGCCCCTCCAGAACCAGTTTCGCCTTGCCTAACGGAATTTCAACCATTTCCTTTTGCTCTGGAGCTCCAATACCCGCGCCTCTGGGATAGCGCACAGCAGTAAGACCGGTATGTTTGTATGCGGAGTACAGCATATTGCGACACTCAGACTCATCGCTAGGAGTATAAATAACGCAATGAGGAACACATCTCAGGTAACTAAGATCAAAGATTCCCGCATGAGTGGCTCCATCCGCGCCGACTAACCCGGCTCGGTCAATTGCCAGCATCACATCTAAATCTTGAACGCTTATATCATGGATGAGCTGATCGTAGGCCCGTTGTAAGAATGTCGAGTAGATCGCGACAACTGGCTTCTGGCCGTCGCAAGCCATCCCTGCCGCGAATGTCAAAGCGTGTTGCTCAGCGATTGCCACATCGAAGTACCGCTCAGGATACTCTTCCGAAAATCTAACCAGTCCTGAACCTTCGCGCATCGCTGGCGTGATGCCGATCAGTTTTTCATCTTCAGCCGCCATATCGCAGAGCCAATCGCTGAAGACATCAGTATACGTTCGAGTTTTTTTCTTGGCACCAAACTCGCCGGTTGCAGGGTTGAATGGAGATACGCCGTGATATTTTATTGGAGCATCCTCGGCGGGTACGTAACCCTTGCCTTTCTTTGTGACGATATGAAGAAACCTAGGGCCTTCAATATCCTTGAGATTTTTCAAAGTTGTAACAAGCGTTTCTATGTCATGGCCATCAATTGGACCAGCATAGTAAAAGCCCATTTCCTCAAAAAAGGTGCTTGGCAAAATCATGCCTTTTACGTGTTCTTCCCAACGGCGCGCATAATCTCGGACCTCAGGCGCAAAGTTCAGGGCTTTCTTCGCGCCCTGGCGCACCGAACTCACTGTCTTTCCCGTCATAAGTTTGGTGAGGTAGTTTTTAAAAGCACCGACATTGGGAGAGATCGACATATCATTGTCGTTCAAAATCACCAAGACATTGGCATCCATATCGCCAGCATTATTTAATGCCTCAAATGCCATGCCTGCGGTGATCGCCCCGTCACCAATAATGGCTACCACATCTCGGTCCAACTTTTGTTGGGATGCTGCGACGGCCATGCCCAAAGCGGCACTGATTGATGTGCTAGAGTGGCCGGCACCGAAAGTGTCATATTCACTTTCATTGCGTTTTAAAAATCCAGATAAACCACCAGGTTGGCGAATGGTGTGCAATTGGTCTCTGCGGCCGGTCAGAATTTTGTGCGGATAAGCCTGATGGCCGATATCCCAGACTAATCTGTCATCGGGAGTGTTAAACACGTAATGTAAGGCCGTTGTCAGCTCAACAGTCCCAAGGCCCGCCGCCAGATGGCCGCCGATTTTTGAAACGGTATCTATCAGGAAAGATCGAGTTTCATCGCACACTTGTTGAAGCTGATCTTCTGAGCATCGACGCAGATCCTCCGGACTGTCTAGAGTCATCAGAAGAGGGTATTTTTCAGAAGGAGTATTCACGTTACAAGGTACTCAATGTTTAAGATTAGTGTGTGCGTTGGACGATAAGCTCGGCAATTTCGGCCAATAGTTCCAACTTACTGTTCTTTTTGTCCAGTTGGTCGGATTTTGTCAGCCCTCGATTATCGCTGATTGCTTGTAAGCAATCCATGGAAACTTGGTAAAGTTTTGTAGCTAGATTCTTTGAGTTATCCAAGCCAATTAGAGCAGGATAGGTCGATTTGCCCAGGGCAACATCAGCCCCGCTGGTCTTTCCTAGCTCTTCGGTAGACGAGGTTATATCCAACACATCATCGACAACTTGAAATGCCAGTCCAATTGCTTCGGCATACCTTTTTAGGTTCGACAAAGTGTGTTCACAGGTATGTTCAGAGCAAAGTGCTCCACAGATTACTGAGGCAGTGATTAGCGCTCCAGTTTTCTTTTTGTGGATATTTTCAAGATCACTCAACTCCAAATCGCAATCCATGGCCAGCATGTCAAGACTTTGACCTCCGACCATGCCGTTGGCGCCAGCGGACTTAGCCAAGGTGCTAACAAGTTGTCTGGACTGTTTGTCGGTAAACGGAGCCTGCTCGTCAGTGAGCAATTCAAAGGCGAGTGTTTGGAGTGCATCACCAGCCAGAATCGCCGTCGCTTCATCGTACTTTATGTGATTAGTGGGAAGACCTCTGCGGAGGTCATCATCGTCCATGGCCGGTAAATCGTCATGAATTAGAGAGTACGCATGAATGCATTCAATCGCCGCCGCTACCCGGTCTAGACGATCCAATTCGGCGTCAACGGCGGCGCCCGCGGCGTAAACAAGAAGTGATCGAATCCGTTTACCGCTAGAGAGGGTTGAATACCTCATGGACTCTTTTAGCCGGGCCGGCGCCAAGAGTTCGGATAGTATTTGATCAAGATAGTTCTCTATTCTATCTCTGTAATGATATTGCTTAGTATTCAAAACTCAGCCTTCCGAGCAATTCCAATACCTAATTTGCGTCTTCCAGTGGCTCTGTGGAAAACAGACCTTCATTGTTCTTGACCAATATCTCCACCTTCTGTTCGGCGTCTTTCAAAACATTGTGGCAATGCTTCATCAGGCTTACCCCTCTCTCGAAGTCACTCAGGGATGACTCTAAGCTTTGGTCGCCTCTTTCCATACGCTCGACGATCGTTTCGAGCTCTTTGTAGGCTTGCTCGAAGTCGATATTTTCCAATGCCTTGGTGTCTTTAGTCATGATGGTCTCGATCTAATGCGGTTGGGATGCGTATTCTAACACCCTCATAAAAATATGCTGATAAATAACAACTTATCATTGTGATATCTTGACTGAATGATGCCTAAGTTAGAGTGAGCATTTTATGGGTTTTTAGTGAACCTATTTCACGTTAAACTCTGCTCTTTAGTTACTTCATCAGGCGCATTTTATGTCCACAGATTACGATTCTTCCGCTATTGAGGTGTTAACCGGGTTGGAACCGGTGCGGAAGCGACCCGGAATGTACACCAACACCGACAGACCCAACCATCTGGTTCAAGAAGTGGTCGACAACAGTGTTGATGAAGCAATTGCGGGACATTGCAAAAAGATTGATGTCACGCTTTATAAGGATGGCTCGGTTGAAGTAGTTGATAACGGCCGCGGTATGCCAATCGATATCCATCCGGAAGAAGGCGTCCCGGGCGTAGAAGTTATTATGACCCGTTTACACGCAGGGGGTAAGTTTTCAAATAAGAACTATCGGTTCTCTGGAGGGTTGCACGGTGTCGGCATTTCGGTGGTAAATGCGCTTAGTAAAAATGTAGAAGTGTGGGTTAAAAGAGGCGGTGTTGAGTACAATATGTCTTTCGCCAATGGTGTCAAGACTAATGATCTAGAAGAGATAGGAACCGTTGGGCAGCGAAATACGGGTACGACCATCCGCTTCTGGCCAGATGAGAGCTTCTTCGATTCACCGCGAGTTCATGCTGCCAAGTTATGCCGATTATTGCGCGCCAAAGCAGTGCTATGTCCAGGCTTGACCATTAATTTTGAAGACGAAGCGAAACCCGAAAACAACCAGACTTGGTATTATGAAGATGGTCTCAAGGCTTATCTTCTTGGCGCGCTCGGAGACAACGAACGACTGCCGGAAGATGGTTTTCAAGGAAAGGAAAAGAATGCTGACGAGGAGGTTGAATGGATTGTGGCATGGTCAGCGGAGAATACGGAATTAATCAATGAGAGTTACGTCAATCTTATACCGACCGCGCAAGGGGGCACGCATGTCAATGGCTTGCGGCTAGGATTGACTGAGGCGCTACGAGAGTTTTGTGATTTTAGAAATCTCTTACCCAAGGGCGTCAAACTATCTCCCGACGATGTTTGGGCACAGTGCCAGTACGTTTTATCTGTGCGCATGAAAGACCCGCAGTTTTCGGGGCAGACCAAAGAAAAGCTATCTTCGCGAGAGATATCTCTGTTTATCTCTACCAAGGTAAAAGATGCCTTTGCTCTTTGGTTGAATGCTAACTTGGAAGTTGCAGAGCGCATCGCCATGGTCGCAATTGAGAACGCCCAAAGCCGCCTAAAATCTGCGAAAAAGGTAACTAGAAAGAAAGTAACCAGTGGTCCCGCTCTGCCTGGAAAACTAGCGGACTGCTCGAGTGAAGACCTTGAAGTTACCGAGTTGTTCTTGGTCGAGGGTGATTCTGCTGGCGGTTCAGCCAAGCAGGCGAGAAATCGAGAGACTCAAGCAATTATGCCTCTTAGAGGGAAAATTCTGAACACATGGGAAGTAGAGTCTGGCCAAGTCTTAGCCTCACAGGAAGTCCATGATATTTCGGTTGCCTTGGGCGTTGATCCTGGCTCTGACAATTTGGACGGCTTACGTTACGGCAAAATCTGTATTTTGGCTGATGCCGACTCAGATGGCTTGCATATTGCAACCCTGCTTTGCGCATTATTTGTTAAGCATTTTAGAGCGCTGGTGGAGGCAGGTCACCTTTATGTGGCCATGCCACCGCTGTTCAGAATCGATGTGGCCAAGGAAGTTTACTATGCCCTCGACGACGCGGAACACGATGAGATAATCGCGCGGATCCGATCAGAGAAGCCCAGGGCTAAAATTGATGTGCAGCGATTTAAAGGTCTGGGCGAAATGAACCCCTCTCAATTGCGTGAAACCACGATGCAGGAGGAGACCAGACGATTGGTGCAGATGACAATCGGAATGGGGGACGGTACATCCAAGACTATGGATATGTTGTTGGGTAAGAAGCAAGTTCCGGCTAGGAAAAAATGGTTGAGCAATAAAGGCGATCAGGCTCAAATCACTTAAAATTATGGAATCAATTGTCAAACCCGGACTTTATAAGCACTACAAAGGCCCTTTATATCAAGTCACTGATGTTGCAACCCATTCTGAATCGGAAGAGCGGCACGTGGTGTATCGCGCTTTATACGGAGAAAAGGGTTTGTGGATTCGCCCTCTATCCATGTTTACAGAAACGGTGAATGTCGACGGTCAGGAAATACCTAGATTCAAGCGTCTTGAGGATCAGACAGCGGTGCGAAAGATTGCCTTGTTAGAAATTAGTGGTGGTCGAAGCCAAGAGTTTGAGGCGGCGTTTTCAAAGGCTGAGAATATCATTTCATCAATGCCAGGGTATGTAACGCACCGCTTAGATCGCTGCGTAGAGCAGGAGAATAAGTATTTATTAAGTGTTGATTGGGTGACTCTAGAAGATCATGAGAAAGGTTTTAGAGGTTCCGAAGCCTACCTAGAGTGGAAGAGCCTTTTACATCAGTTCTATGACCCATTTCCAGTCGTGGAGCATTACTGGCTCAATGTTTGAGCTGGATGACTCATGTATAAAGCTATCTTAGCTTTGCGAAGGCAAAAATAGTAAAGTGAAATAAAAAAGGAGGCCTTAGCCTCCTTTTTTTAATTGTGTTCAGAGTCTGGCGAACTTATCCCTCCGGGATGTCCTTCTTCTTAAAAGTGATATCAAAGCTGGCATCCGGTTTAGGCGCCGAGTAGAAGGTCATTTCATCTTGCTCTTGGCTAAACTTGATAAAGGTGTCTTGGCGATCCCCTACGTTTACTCCGATGGTGCCAGCACAATTCGGTTTACATTGTGTGACGTAGTCCGCATGTGCAGTTTGTGGAAACCCTTCTTTCCAAATGGCTTGATTTTGTAGGACTTAGTCGCGACCTGCTCACCACTTTCGAACAGGAACTCTTTGGAGCCCAAAAAGGTGATTCGCGCGCGGCACTCTTGCTCGTTATCGACTTCCCAAATGGTAAAGCCCATATCTTCGGCACTAGCGGTATGTGTAAAGCTTGTTGAAAGTAGCGATACCATTATCAATGCTACACCCTTCAACACCAACCCGTTGTTAAAGCTCATAATAGTCATAATTCTTGGATATTTTCGCGAGTTCGTAATATTACACGACAGTAATTTTGTCATACAGCCGCCGCATGTAACAAAACGTAAAACCCATTAATCTTCTGTGAAATACCGCAGAGTTACTACTTCCTGCTTACAAAGAGGCCAGAAATCAAACTTTAGTCTACGGCTTCTTTGCATGTGTATGACAGAAATTGATTCTATGGTCGATTACAGGTGGTTACCAGTCACAACTCAATAGTTAGAAAGCGATTTCTAAACTAATGGGAATAAATCCCAAGTATATATTTTTCAGTGCTCCTTTGAGTTAGGGCATGAAAAAGCCGACATTTAGTCGGCTTTTTCTATAATGCTCACTGGAATTCGGAAAGTTAGACGATTGCTTTCATTCCATGCATATGGCCGCGCAATTCTTCCCCAATGATTTCAACAGGGTGATTGCGAATAGCGAAGTTGATATCAACAAGTTCAGCGTTATCTACACTTGCATGATTTTCCGCCAAACCTACACCCAGGTCAGCCGAAGAAATGTTGGGCATAATGTGTTCTGCCAACAGAGGACGAGCAGCCTGGTCGAATAGATAACAGCCATATTCAGCCGTGTCTGAAATGACAACGTTCATTTCATAAAGCTTCTTTCTGGCTATGGTGTTGGCGATCAGTGGTGTTTCATGAAGTGATTCATAATAGGCAGACTCTTCAATGATGCCGGCTTCTACCATCGTCTCGAAAGCGAGCTCTACGCCCGCACGGACCATGGCCACCAAGAAAATCCCCTTGTCGAAGTAATCTTGTTCATCAATGTCGGCGTCAGTCAGCTCTTGCTTCTCAAAATTAGTCTCTGCGGTTTCTGCACGCCACTTCAACAGATTAACGTCATCGTTGTCCCAATCTGCCATCATGGTGCTAGAGAACTCTCCGGACATAATGTCATCCTGATGCTTTTGGAACAATGGACGAAGTACGTCTTTAAGCTGCTCCGACAATTCGAATGCGCGTATCTTTGCGGGATTGCTCAAGCGGTCCATCATGTTGGTAATGCCACCATGCTTTAGCGCTTCGGTCACGGTTTCCCAACCGTATTGAATAAGCTTGGCCGCGTAGCCTGGTTCAACCCCTTCTTCGACCATTTTGTCAAAACCTAGAATAGCGCCAGTTTGTAACATGCCGCAGAGAATGGTTTGCTCTCCCATCAAGTCAGATTTCACCTCTGCGATAGGTGACGACTGTAAAACGCCGGCACGATGACCGCCCGTTCCGGCCGCTAGTGCCTTGGCAATCTCGAGGCCATCACCGTTTGGATCGTTCTCTCGGTGTACCGCTATCAGTGTTGGAACACCGAAGCCACGCACATATTCATTACGCACCTCTGAGCCGGGGCATTTCGGGCACATCATAACAACCGTAATGTCTTTGTTGATCTGCATGCCTTCTTCCACTAGGTTGAAACCATGAGCATAATCTAGGCACGCGCCAGCTTTCATAAGCGGCATGACAGCCGAGACAACAGCCGTGTGTTGTTTGTCGGGCGTCAAGTTCATGACGATATCGGCCGTTGGAATTAATTCCTCGTAAGTGCCTACGGTAAATCCATTTTCAGACGCATTTAGAAACGACTGTCGCTTTTGCTCGATAGCTTCTGGGCGAAGTGCATAGCTGACGTCGAGACCTGAGTCGCGCAGACACAAGCCTTGATTTAAACCTTGTGCACCGCATCCGACGATCACGATTTTCTTGTCTTTAATATAGTCGACACCATTTTCGAACTCGTCGCTTCCCATGAATCGACATTTAGCAAGTTCTTCCAACTGCACACGTAGTGGCAAAGTATTAAAGTAATTGAGGCGCACGTTTGGCTCCATTTTCAGTTAGTTATCCACAAAAGGTGCGCAATTTTAAAACAATTCAAACAAGCTTGCCTCATAAATTCATCGTTTAATCGTGGGAATTTGGCTTATTTATTGGTCTGGCGCTGGATTCGGCTTTGAAATTCGTTGATTTATATTCTGTACACGAGAGTTTTGCAGCAGCAAATTTAGAAAAGTCGCCCCAAGATGCATAATATTTGAAGGTTGGACTGAAGTACCCTACTATTATTTCACGCTGTATTTTTCGATTTGTTACTGGTAAGCTGAGTCTGTCAGGCGATGTGTGTGGTCGCTTGGCACTTCTATTGAATCAGTAAGAAGAGCCATCTCTGATTCTCAATATCAAAGGCTCAACCACCCCCCCCAAAAAAATCAGTTAAGGGTTGACAACAAGTCTTAGCGTGCAGTTTGTACGTCTAGTAAGTAGTGGGGGAATTATGAATTTGGATGTCCGTCCAGTTAGTCCGTTAAAATACGGTTTTTTATTGACGCCCGGCTTTTCTATGCTAGCACTCAGCTCGGCGATAGAGGTGCTAAGGGTAGCCAATAAGGTCAGTCGTGAAAAGATTTATGAGTGGCCGCTTATTGCGATTGAAGGTACCCAGGTAACCGCCAGTAATGGAATTACAATGCAAGCGCAATTCAGTCTGAGCTCTTTGCCTTCACTGAATGCCCTGATTGTTGTTGGTGGAGTAGATATTGATGATGCTTGGAGCAGTTCACTGGGCGCGCAGATGAGAGCTTACGCCGACAAGGGTACCTTATTAGGAGGGATTTGCACTGGAGCCGTAATCCTTGCTCGAGCGGGTCTCCTAGAGAGAATTAGTAGCACCATTCACTGGGAGTACGTGTCTGGTTTACGCGCCTTGATAAACGAGGGTACCGTCACAGGCAGCCTTTATGAGATAGAAGGCGATGTTTGTACATCCAGTGGGGGTATTGCGCCTATTCAAATGATGACTGAGCTAGTAGCGACGCGTCAAAGCAGACAGCTAGCGCTGAAAGTGGCGGACCAAATGTCATGTGATCGACAACAGGGTGGCAGCAGTCCTGCATTGGAGGTCGCAGAACGAATCGGAGTAAATCAGCCCAAGCTGACTGAGGCTGTTGAGTTAATGGAAGCCAATTTAGAGGAACTTCTTGGCGTCGACGAGGTTGCTGCATTGGTTGGGATCTCAAGGCGACAACTGGAACGGTTGTTTAAGAAATACTTGGGGAGTGTTCCAAGAAGATACTATTTAGAGCTGCGTCTAAAGAAAGCGAGGAATATGGTTTTACAGACTCCAAACTCAATCGCTGAAATCGCTTCATCTTGCGGCTTTGTGTCCGCCTCACATTTCAGCAAGTCTTATAAAGAAGTATTTGGGGTAACGCCCTCTGCAGAGCGACAGCATCACACACATCAAGTTGGTCACAAGTTGATTTCAAGTTATCAATCTTTGTAATTACGGCACACACGCTCACTCGAAGAATATTCTGATTTGTGGTCTAAACTTCGCAGCTAATCAGGGGCAACTTTGTCGGCTCAAGGGTAGACTGTGGTCAGTTAAAATAGATATTTGTCTACATTCATGAGCGTTAGCGTATTTGATTTGTTTACCATTGGTATCGGTCCATCCAGTTCACACACGATAGGGCCGATGCGCGCCGCAAATCGATTTATTGATGAGTTAGAGGCGAGCTCAAAAATAGATCGTGTTAAAAAGTTGGAAGTTGAGTTGTTTGGTTCATTAGGAGCGACTGGACGTGGACATGGAACCGACATTGCCGTGTTACTTGGCTTACAAGGCGAACAAGCCGAAACTCTGGATGTTGATTCGGTGGATCGTAAGATATCAATGATTCGCGATACCAAGCACGTTCTGCTAAATGGATCACACAAGGTCTCGTTTTGTGACCAGAGCGATATGTTGATGCACCGAACCAAAGCCTTGCCGCAGCACAGCAACGGGATGGTTCTCAGGGCTTATGACACAAATTCGCAGCTACTGCATGAATCGACCTATTTTTCAATTGGGGGTGGATTTGTATTAAGTCTGGCGGAAATCGAATCTGATCAAAGACTAGAAAACGATGTTGTGCTTCCTTATGAATTTAATTCGGCAGAGCAGCTGGTGGGCTTGTGTGAGCAACACAATATTTCTATTAGCGAATTAATGCTCGAGAATGAAAAAGTTTGGCGTAGCGAAGAGGAAATTAATACTGGCCTCCTCGAAATATGGCAGGCGATGAAAGATTGTGTAGAACGAGGTTGTTCGCAAACAGGAGTGTTGCCTGGAGGGCTAGGCGTTAAGAGGAGAGCAGCTAAACTCTATCAGAATTTATGTCGAAATCCGGAAGCAAGCTTGCAGGATCCGTTGACGGTAATGGATTGGGTAAATTTATACGCGCTTGCTGTGAATGAAGAAAATGCAGCGGGTGGACGAGTTGTTACGGCTCCAACTAATGGAGCCGCTGGGATTGTGCCGGCTGTCTTGCACTACTATGCAAGATTCGTTCCAAGCGCAAACGAAAAGGGCATTATCAAGTTTTTACTCACAGCGGGCGCTATTGGATCATTATTCAAAAAGAATGCATCGATTTCCGGTGCTGAAGTGGGTTGTCAAGGGGAAGTCGGTAGTGCTTGTTCGATGGCCGCGAGCGGATTAGCGGAGGCTTTGGGTAGTTCACCCCGCCAGGTTGAAAACGCGGCAGAAATTGCCATGGAGCACAATCTCGGTCTGACCTGTGATCCAGTGGGTGGTCTGGTTCAAGTCCCTTGTATCGAACGCAATGCCATGGCGGCTGTCAAAGCAATAAACTCAGCTAGGTTAGCAAGTCGTGGGGATGGTGAGCATCTTGTTTCTTTGGATAAAGTCATACAAACCATGCGAGATACTGGCGCCGATATGCAGACAAAATACAAAGAGACTTCGCTTGGCGGGTTGGCCGTCAGCGTGATTGAGTGTTAGGGCTTATTTAGCCTCAGACAGGTATTTCTATAAAAATCCAAAGCTTTTGTGCTCGCGAATTTCCGACTATCCGCGTTTGGCTAACTTTCCAAACCCTTCAAACATCCAAGTTCTGAAGGCAATTACCAAGGTCGTGCCTTTGCGCTCTCGGTTGCCTGGTCGAAAGTGTCGATCTTGATAGCTCAGCTTATCGTATAACTCGGCCAGCTCCTGTGCTTTGCGCTCGATGGTTTTTTTCGATGTGTCGCTGAGGTCGCCATATCGAATTAGTCTTAAAGCGCCAGGTTCACGAAATTCATCGTCGAAGAAGTCTGGTAAAAAGTTGGTTCGAAAAAACTCGGACAGTGGACCATCCGGCAACCACTGAAAGTTGTTTGAGACTAAAGGCCTAATTCTATTGTTATGCTTGAGTTCCAGTAGGCCAAAGCCTTGTAAGATCTTCAAGCGCTCAATGACTTCTGGCTCAGAAATGTTGTACCGGTGCAGAATGTCCTCCAACCTCCAAAAGTTGATTGCCGCATAGGCAATCATCAATAGTTTGATGTCGTCTACCAATCGTTGTTCTTGTGATACCGTAAATCGCGACAGCCGTACGACCTCATCATTTACATTCTCAACTAGGTCCAGAAGCTCTAAGCCAAGTGCATTACATATCTGATCTAATCTCTCTAGCGTGAAGTTTCCCTTGGCCAACATCTTCTTAACTGTAGACTCGGCAATGTTGAGCTTTACAGCAAGATCGGCATAGCTCATTCCCTGGCGCTTTAATTCTCTCTTTAGATTGTTAATGAGTGTTTTCGAATTAGTCATTCAACACAGATTTTTTTGTTCTTTTTTTCATTTTAGCAGGTATCAAACGCCTTTTGCTGTCAAAGAGTGTGGCCAATTGCGCTACGTCAATCCTTACGAAGATCAAACCGCACACTTGAGTTGGATTGTGAGTGCTCCAGCGATACCGAATTCGCCGTTATTTCAACCAGCTTCCAGTCAAAATAATGTTCTCCAGAATTTATTTTGACTGTTTCATTGGTTACAGAATCACGGAACAATGCGCTCCCTGACTGATCAGATAGAGTGATTCCCAGCAAGTCGAGATGCTCCAGATCCTCAGAGCGAATAGCTTGCCTGAATTGACGATTAAGCAGTCCGGATAACAAAATACCGTTACCATGATTCAACGTTTCTTCTATTTCTGAAGGGCGGAAATCTAGATTTACTGGAATTGATGCATTGTCCACTGACAGGATCTTTATTCGAAGATGGCCACTAATCGAGGGAAGCTGACCGCCGTTGGTCTTGGCAAGCATCAATGACTCAATTGTTCCGGTCATTTTCGAGGAATTCAATTGTGCAATAAAACTCGGAAAACTCTCGACAGGCAATACGAAACTGATGTCCAGGTTAGCCTCGGTGAAATACGCATTTTGTTCATCTGTTGATGTTTGAAATTGTAATACTCTACCTTGATGAGCTTTTAGAGTGTCTTTGATGAATCCATGTGCAGTCTCCACCTGAATGGCAATTTCAGAGCTACGATGGAGTAGTCCAGTCGCAGAAAGAGAGTTAAGATCCTCTAGGTTTTTTTGAAAAACTCGGCTTTTAATTAAATTGTCTTCTTCTAACAACACGATTTTTTGCTCTAGTGAATCTCGTTTGATCTTCAAAGATTTCATGTTTTCCAAGAAAGGAGAATAGAGCGAATACAAGCAGATAATCATGCCCACGAGAATCGCATAGGCTAGCAATGAGTCTGGTTTTGAAGTGGAGATCACCCCGTGCCCCCGATAGAAAAATCAGAAATTATGGTCTGGACTTTTATGCGAAATCTGTCTCGATTTGCGCCCAGCGCTGGAGTGATTGATGAAATTAATTCCACGAGTTTTATGTTCTCGGATGCAGAGATTCGTCTGATTGCTTCTAGTGCATTGTCAGCTTCTAGATCAACGAGTAAATAGCTTGTCCCAGACTCATGATCTAGCTGGATCTGACTCACCTCCGCGTCAATTGGCAAGGAAGTAGCTAGGTGCTCCAAAATTTGCTTAACCTCTTTGCTGGTAGTACCTCTGGCTCTAGGGGCTTCTATCGCTAGTGGAGTAACATTTGCTAAATTAGATTGTTGTTGAGACAGACCTGAGATTTCTTTTTCGATCAGTGTACTGTGATAAACAATAACCCCCAAGCCAATTAGAAGCAGTGCTAGGAGCCAACCTAGGTGCCTGATTGTAGAAGTGACTTTCTCAGGTCTTGAAAACCCTATTCGATGCGGCGTCGGTGTGATAGGAAACTCGATTCCTCTGAGATGATATCCTGCGTTCGTTACCACATCCCTTATGCCATCAAGATCCGTATTGGTTATGGCTATCAGGGTATTATCCACTACTTCACCAGTGAGCTCTGCTTCTTCGAAAGGTAGTAGACTCTCGGAGAGTTCTTTAAAGGAAGCCGATTTTTGTACAGCATTGAGCTTCTTGACCAGCATTTGACTAGAGCCAAGTTGTACCCAACAAGGCGTTTCGGGCGCGGGTGCTTGCTCTAATGATTCACCGCTTGCCTTTAGAACCACTAAGGCCTCTCGCCTGTATAGTTCTTGTGGAGACTTTCCCAGAAGCCCCAAAGCCCACCAGTTCAAAAATTGTGTTATGTGTTTCAACATGTATGTTAAATCTAACGTGAGTTAGCTTTTTTCGATCAGCCTAAAAGGCGGAAAAGACTGTAGACTGATCTTGATTATTCTAGAAGAGCTCTTGACTCCAGATGGGGTAACGACCTGAGTTTGAATCTTATAATGATCAGACGCTCGATTGCTGATCAGTGGGTGTGATATCGAACTGCTCACTAAGTTGTGTGTCAGTCTCTCTTCCAGGATATTGTTTACATCCACTCTATCTAGGTTTGGTATGGCACGCAATAATTCTTCTTCAGCCAGATTTATGTTGATAGAGCCGCTATTGTTATAAAAAGAAAAATGCTTTTTCAATCGCTCTAACTCGCTCTCGGCGATGTTACTCCCTTTAAATAAGCTTGAAATTGAGTACTCCGAGGGCTTGTCTAAACTGTCATGTAAATCTCGCTTTATTTTCTCCAGCGTCAATGAAACTCGATCTGAATATCCTAAATTATGAACAATCTCCTGCAAGATGTTGGCATTGATTTTGACGGGGTTGAGTTTCGCGCTTTCATTACTGACCCAAACCTTCACCGGAAACTCTCCGTGTTCGTAAGTGAATCGTGTGACAGGTAAGGCGTTGGCGACTACAGAATCGCGCGGAGTGATTAGGTTTATTACAGTATGACGCACGGCAGCGTCTTCTAGGTGATTTACTTGAATTCTGTTTCTTTCGTTGGTGGCTACAGCGATGACCTGAGTCGTGTTGCGTAAAAAAATGGCAGCAAACGAAGCGACAAGCATGGTTAATGCGATGGTCGAAACGAGTGCAATTCCTCCGTGTCTTAGATGAAACCGTCGCATTAAAATTCTTCTCGATTAAATTGCCAGCGCCAAGAATCCGCATCCGTTTTTATTGACGCTGTAAGAGCATTTGGCCACATGCCTTGTGATTTTTCGGATTGATCGCGTTGAGATGAATAAGCTGAATTGCTTTGGGCTTTCCTGGTGACGGGGCTGAATGCAATTGAGCTAATATTCTCAAGTAAGAGGGTCTGCTCACCTCTTGAGATATGCAACAGTCGCCCGTCATTGCCATCTAATTTGATGATGTGAGAGATTCGTTTGGTTCCTTGTCCTTCATTCTCACTTATGACGCTAAACTTAATTTCGGATGCTCTGATTTCAATCTCAGTCGCGTCCGCTACGAGTCTGCCTAAGGTGCGATGCGTCAATTGTTTTTGCTGCATCAAAGTCGTCTGTTGTTGAAGCTTCTGCCTTGCGCTATTGAGCGTGTATATTGACTGATAACAAAGCCCAATGATCACTATCGTCAGAGAGCTCGAAATGAGTAACTCCAGTAGTGTAAATCCGGTTTCTCGGCTTCTGTTTGTCTGGAAGCTCATTGAGTCTCTGCCTCGAAGTTCATTGATTTGCCATTTCTCGAAACACGATGGTGTGAAATTGTTGTGCTGAAAAATCATTCCACACGCGTAGGTTTGCTGAGAGTGCAAGCGGGTAGCCATTGATACTTTTTAGTTCGAGACTCCAATGGATGTTATCTTGATACGTGCCACCGGATAACCCTGGTTCCAGGCTTTTGGAGAGTTCAAGTTCCCGTAAATGCCGATCACCGAGATAAGCGATATCCTGAATTGATTTTGACTTGATGACCGTTTGAGAGACGGCGCCTATCATGGTGTAGGCGCCAGTTAGTGCGACCGCAACTAAGGTCAGAGAGACGATCAATTCAAGCAGGGTGAACCCCACCTGATTTTTAACGGAAATCATCATTAGAAAGACAGATTACTGATGTTCTGCATTGAACCAAACACCGCGTAGACTACCAAGCCGATGATTAGCCCCATGAACACCACCAGAGCCGGCTCCGCTAACTTGGTCATGGTTTGGACTCTGCGATCGAAATTTGCTTCCATTCGATTGCCGATTAGCTCAAACGAATAGGCCAGTTTTCCTGCTTTCTCAGCATTTCCTAGGCTTGATAGGTAAGGCCTTGGTAAGACCGAAGTTTCTCTCAGGCTCTCCGACAACGTGGTGCCGTTCTTCACATGTTCCGCGGCCTGTATTACTCTCTCTTTTGAAAGTGCTGACTCATATAAGTCGGCAGCAAGTAGCAAACTGTTCGGCTGGTCGATCCCTCCTTGCAATAAGCTGGCCATGCATCGACAAAACTTGGCGCCCTCACTTAAACCTATTAATTCAGAGCCCGCTCTGCTTTGTCGAAATAGTAAAACAATGGATTCTTTTAGCCGCCATCCATATTTGTATCTGGCGAGCAAAATGAGCACCGACAAGCCAACCAGAAAAAAGAAACCATAACTAATCAAAAAGTCACTGACCGCCAATAAAGCTCTCATGGAAAAGGTCAGCTGAACTTCATTTTCACTGAAGAGGCTAGCGAAGTTGGGAATCACAAAGATCAATAAGCCCAGCATGCTGAGCGTCAGAACAATCAACAGAACTGTGGGGTAAATCAGCGCATTACTGACCTTAGCGCGAAGTTTTTCCTGTTTGTCGAGTTGTTGTGCTAGCAACAATAAAGATGCCGATAAATTGCCACTTTGTTCCCCGGCGCGAATCAAGTTGCTGGCTATAGGTGGAAAGACAGACGGCTCTGTTCGCACAGCCTGATCAAGCGATTGTCCCGATCTGATTAAAACGAGTAATCGCTCGAGAATGGGCTGAGCTTCGGAGCAGTTTGAATTTTCCAAAATTGAGGATATTCCCTGCTCGAGCGTTCCGCCAGACTCCAAAATTAAGGCAAGATCCTCAGCAAAGGTTTGCGAAAACTGCATTGCCGTTAACCTACGATTGAATCAAACTCACCAAGCACTCTGTGTATCTCTTCTTGCAGCGTCTCGCCGCTATCTAAGACGCGCTGAGCATCGGATCGTAAGTTAATTTTTTCAAATAGTTCGTTGCTCAGCTCCAGTGGGTCTGTTTTTAATGTATGCAGTTCACGAAAGGGAAGGTACTCGGCGATGACAGTTCTGGAGGCTAAAGCCAGCTTTCCTGACGTGTTCTCAATGTCTTCCAAAACTGAAGTTGGTTTACCTGTGGTTCTGATAAGTCTTTGCGCTAATATTCCTTTGAGTGAGCCATCGATTAAATAGTCTTTTAGCCCCAAGTTGCGTAAGCGGTTTATGGTAGATACGGCTGAGTTAGTATGCAAAGTACTCAACACCAAATGTCCTGTTAACGCAGCTTGAGCGGCGAGAAGAGCTGTTTCTTCATCTCGAATTTCACCGACCATAACAACATCTGGATCTTGTCTCATGACGGCTCTCAAGGCAGAGGCAAAATCGACTCCGTGATCACGATCAACTTGAATTTGATTGACCTTGGGCATCGCAAGTTCCACTGGATCTTCAATGCTGACGATCTTGAGTTGATCTCCGTCTAACATATTTAGCAATGAATATAGGGTGGTGCTCTTGCCGGAACCAGTCGGACCCGTCACCAAGAATAATCCATGTCTAGAGGTAATGACTTTCTTGAGCTCCGCAGCAAGCGAAGCTCGGAAACCCAAGTTTTCCAGACTATCTGTCCCCAATTTGCTTTCAAGAATTCTCAAAACGATGCTTTCGCCATCGTACAGCGGAAGTGTTGAACTTCGAAAATCAAAAACGCGACCATCATGAGGAAATTGAAAACGCCCTGACTGCGGCAGGCGCTTTTGACTTACATCCATTCCGGAAATGAGTTTTAAGCGAGCCTGAATTCGTGTGGCTACCGAATCTGTGTAAGATCGGTGGTTATGTAGGATGCCATTGACTCTGAAACGTACTCTAAGGTCACTACCTGCAGGCTCAAAGTGAATATCAGATGCCTGCGTAGCAATCGCAGCTTGAATGACTTGATGCAGTGACCTGACTCCTGGATCTTCATTAGTGAGGTCATTTGGAGTGTCATGGCGACTTGAAAATGAGGGGCTCTTGTCTTGCCCCAAGTACAGTGCACGAAGCTGGGCGTTTAATTCGCTGCGGACCGCTATTTGAGGCACAATTTTTTTACCGACCTTCGACTCCAGTACATTGCGCACCAACTGGTCTGTAGGGTCGCACATGGCGAGGTAGAGATTAGTATCGTCTTCTCTTAGTGGCAATGCTTCATGCTCAATAAGAAATGAACTCAATTTCGATGTTGACCCTACTGGGTATTGAGGGAAATCAGTGGTGTCTATTCTCTCCAGATTAAACACTTTTCCAATTGAATCTGCTAGAAACCTCTCATCCACCAATCCATGATCAAATAACTGTCGGATTTGGCCCTCTGCATTTATTTGTTCTGCTGGCTTTAGCCTCGAGATCGCTTGAGTCTCGAGATGACCTTGCGATTCTAAGTACTTGAGCAGCTCAGTGTTAAGCGCTTGATTCATTTCAAGGAGTATGTCAGTTTCCTATTAACAGGTAGTCACAATATCAGTGTGTATTCAGTTCAGCAACACTGAGTAGATTTTATACACGCTGCATATACCCTCAATAAAACCTTACTGAATATGGTTGAGTCGGTAAGAGTGATATATACAAAACAAAACTATAAAAATAATGATTAGGAAACAACGTCGCTTTATCTCGATCTTTTCGAATTTTATGACAGTGGCAGGAACCACTGCGCTTGTAGGCTGTGCATCAGCTCCAATCGGGCATGACAAGCAAAGCCAAATTGGCAAAGACTTTCTACCATCATCTTCGACATCCATTCCAACTGGCGAGCAGGCTGTTGCAGAGCAATCATCAAGCTCAAGTTTTGACCAAGCCATCGTTATCGAGGGAAATGCGTCTAGGCCTTCACTGGACAAGTCGAATGTAAAAAGAAAGTGGCAACCCAGAGGTGGTTCTATTCAGCTTAATTTGGTTGATACGCCCGTTCGCGATGCGGCTAAGTTAATAATCGAAGATCAGCTTGGTTCTTCAGTAATCGTAGACTCTGAGGTTCAAGGGAACATCAATTTTGGATCGGGTTCTGGATACTCTAAACAGGACTTGGTACCCGCTTTTAATGTTTTATTGGGGAAAATTAACGCGCGTATCGAGCCAGAAGGCGAAGGTTACAGGATCCGCAAGGGAGCGAGCTCCCCCAGCATTTCACTGAGCGGTAATCTTGATATAGTCCCGCTAAGACACATCGGTGCCAATGAGTTCGCAAAAGTACTGAGTTCGCACGGGATAAACTCTACGGCAATTGCAAGCGGAAATATGATCGTGGTTAGCGGTTCACCTCAGAAGTTGAGAAGTATCCGTAGATTGGCCAAGACGTTTGATGTTAATTGGTTGTCAAATCAGTCGCTCGCCATTATTCCGATTGAGAATTGGTCGGTCGTTTCGCTACTAGAAAAACTGAATGAAACGGTTCTGAGTGGTGAAACGGATGGAACGGGCACGCTAAGAGTTGCGGCACTCGAAAGAAGCAATAGTCTCCTAATTAGCGCCCCTTCGATTGACACCGTTAGAAGCGTTAAAGCCATTGCGGAAAAAATGGATAAGTCAGCGATGGATTCTCAAGATGGTTTCTTTGTCTATCGGGTTAAAAACGGCAAGGCATCAGACCTAGCGAAATTGGCACAACAAATGTTTACATCATCTTATGTAGGGGACGAAGATAACCAAGATCAAGAGTCAGCGGCTTTCCCGCAGGGGACTAGAATTTTTTCTGATGAGTCAACAAACAGTGTTGTTGTGTCTGGTACGCACTACGACTTTGTGAAAGTTAAAAAAGCCATGCAACAATTGGACGTGCGACCCATGCAAGTTTTAGTTGAGGCTCGAATTATGGAATTAACGCTCACCGGAGAATTACAGTACGGACTTGAGTGGTACTTGAATGGATCAAGAGCTAGCTCCAACACTAGCGGGAGCCTCGATTTCAATGTTGCGGGGCCAGAGTTGCCGGTCCCGGGCTTCAATTATGTTATTGAACGAGCAGGCGAAATTCGCTCAGCTTTAAACGCATTTGCGGACGATTCGCGGCTAAAAGTATTGTCTTCTCCATCTCTTTTGGTGCTTAACAATCGTACTGCCAAAATTCAGGTGGGTGATGAGGTGCCCATTCCAAGAGTACAGTCTACCAGTAACTTCGCACCAGAGGCGCCAACCGTTAATTCAATCGAGTACCGAGATACTGGGATTGTTCTTAAAGTTACGCCCAGAATTAATCAAGGGGGGATGGTGACATTAGACGTGTCTCAAGAAGTGAGCAGTGTCGGCAGAAATACGGTTTCAGAGATTGATGCTCCGATAATTCAGCAGCGAAGATTGGCTAGCACGATTGCGGTGCAAGATGGTCAGACTGTGGTCCTGGGCGGCTTAATCCAGGAGCGAGAATTTGGTGGCGACTCCGGTGTTCCGGTCCTCAAGGACATCCCCGCCGTAGGGAAATTGTTTAGCACAACTACCGATCAAATACGACGAACGGAGTTAGTGGCCTTACTGACACCCAAGGTTATTCGAAACTATCAAGATTTGGATAGTATAAATCGGGAATACCTCGACTCATTTAGAGGGTTACGTGAAATTCGTTTAGGCGAATGAATAACATCAAACGCTGAGTGAGTGGCTCTGTTTCCAACTCACTCAGTGTATTTTGTCGGTTTTTGAAGTTCACATGAAATCGGCGGGGCCGGGATCGTCAATATCTTGCAAAAGAGGACTCTTTTCTGCCCTTGAGAAGGCTTGGTCAATGCGTTCTGCTCTCGCGGCAACATGCTTTCGATGGCTGGGATGAGTGAATATATAGAGTTCACCGGCGTTCAAAGCTTCCACAACTCTTTTTCCGACGATTGTAGGATCAATTCCATTTTCCACTAATTCTTTTGCCGCATTTCCTGAGGAAGCCATTTGCTCGGATGTCATCTTTGGCTGCTCGTCTACATAGTTGCTTTGCCGATTGCGACCAGCAAGATGGATTCTCGTTTGTACAAATGCTGGGCAGAGTACCGATACATGAATATTGTGTTTTTCTAGCTCAACTTCCCATGCTTCGGACATTCCCACTACCGCCACCTTTGTTGCTGTGTACGCGCCAGCAAAAGGCACTCCACGCATTCCCGCCATGGAAGCAGTATTAATCATCCAGCCCCCTTCTCCATGTGCCTTTATGTGCGGAATAATAGCTTCAGCTCCGAAAACGACACCCATCAAGTTTACGTCCACCACCCAGCGCCAATCCTCATGGCTAGTCCTTTCGATAGTGCCAGGCGCGGAGGCAACTCCTGCGTTATTAACCACCATGTGAATTTTACCAAAGGATTTCAGAGCCATTTCAGCGGTAGCTTGCCAATCATCTGGTTTGGTGACATCCATCACAATAGATGCAACTTTAAAGCCCTTTTCACTGAGGTTGTTTTCAGCCGACTGAAGTTTCTTTTGATCAATGTCCGCAAGCACCAGATTCATGCCCTCGGCTCCGAGCGCGCTAGCTATGCTATAGCCAATGCCTTCGGCAGCACCACTGATGACCGCCGTTTTTCCTTTGTATGTATTCACTGATATTTATTCGATTATTAGTTAACATGATGTCTACTGAAGGTTAAAACGAAAGAAGTAGCCATAACATGAAAATTATTAAACGAGGGCTTCAGGTATTGCTCATTCTGCTGCTACTAGGATGGGGCGCAGCACTTTTGACACTCAAGTTCTCTGAACACAGTTATACCCCTGTCACAGCTCAGCAGAAAGTAGAGGCAATGGAATACTTAGGAGATCAAATTACGGCTACTCCCTCTACGTTTAAATGGTCTATGTTTGAGGCAGACCAAGGTGTCGAGCTACGCTCCGGTTTGTTGGAAGCGGATGACTCCAAGGGTACAGTTATTGTAGTTCCTGGCTTCACCGGATCAATTGAAATGATCATGAGAGAAATTGTCATGATCAATCAAGCTGGGTTTCGAGTGGCAACGCTAGAGTATCGCGGTCAGGGTATGTCCTATCGCCCGCTATCAAATCATCCAGAGAAAGGCTATGTAGAAGATTACAGCCTTCTAGGAAATGATTTGGCGAAGTATGCAAACAGCGTGAAGCGCGAAGGTGAACCGTTGTTCTTTTTTTCAATCTCCAAAGGCGCGCACATAACCATGCGGATGGCTGCCATGGATAAGGTGGATGTCGATGCTTACGCATTGATAGTGCCGATGATCCAGATCAACTCGGGAGAGCTGTCCTATCAGACTCTAAAAACTGTGGCAGCGGGGGTCACAACTATGGGGTTGGGTTCAGCTTACGCACCCGGAGGCAAGCAGTGGCCGGGAGAGAAGCTAGTTTTTGGTGAGGCAAATGGTTGTAACGCTAATCCTGAAACAGCACAGGCTCAAAGCGCATTGTTCGCTTTGAATGAAAAGCTTCGAACACGAAGTGTGACGTTCAAATGGCTGTACGAAACTACTCGCTCTACTGAAAAATTGATGAATCCTGAATATGTTGCTGCGATCACTCAACCTGTAAAAATCTATACAGCCGGAATTGATGAGTTAGTCAGTACAAACGCGGCTAATCAATTTTGTAAGAACCTCGCTCAGTGCAGCACGCAGCATTATCCTGAATCCAGACACTGCATAACTCGTGAGTATTATGACGTGTATGATGAGATTGTTAAGGATGCAATTGCCCACTTCGAGGCCGTTTTATCAAATTAATAGTATGGATTTATGGAGAATTAGAGGACTAGTCAGTCAAGCTGTGCACATACTTCCATGCCGTCAGCTTATCCATGTATAAGCGGTGTTTCTGCGAGCAGTTTTCGATTTTTTCAAGCATGGCTTCATCATCTGATGTGTGGTGGTCATTAAGCAGCTCATAGCATTCGTCACCATGATAAAGACATATCGCCCCAGTTCTGGAAAGTTGGACTCTAGGGGCATATGGTTTCACAGGCGAGGGTGTTACCGTTTCGATAAGATTTTCAAGAGAGTTGTAGACTGCGAACTCTGAGAGCGTTACGAATGCAGGGCCTGACAACACTAATTCTTTGGCTTGGTGTTGCTTGACCGCTGTGTCAATCGGCATCCAACGCCAATCCACAATCTCACCTTGATCAATCTTGATTTTGTCTGATAGGTGGGTGGCATCATAAATAAAGAAAATGGTTTTGAATCGTTTCGGCCTAATCACCGGTGTGATCCAGTACGATAGTGGAATTAAATTAGCAGGGTTGATCTCCAAACCAGTTTCTTCCACGCATTCCCTGACAACAGCGCTTGCTTCTGAGGCGTATTCACACTCCAAGTCTGTGTCGAAGTCCGAATCTTCCAATCTTCCGCCTGGGAAAACCCAGGATCCGCCGAACGTGATCGCTTTATTTTTTTGGAGCATCAAGCTCTCGATTGAATCTTCACCTTGTCTTAACAAGATGACAGTCGAAGAGGGAATCAAAGTCGAACTGGCTTTCATTGATAATAATTGTTTTTTAGATAACCTATGTCAGCATACACCAAATTAGTCTAAGCGAGGTTGCGATGCGAAGTCAGATACAAGGAGCGATAAAGTTACCATCAATACTTTGTGGGACGATCATAACCACCTTTGTGATTGAGCTGTTGCTGCCGGGGAACTTCATTTGGCTCGGTATACGTCCCAGAACACTCAATGGTCTGCCGGGAATCTTTTTTTCACCCTTCTTGCACGCAAACTTGAAACACCTAGGTTCAAATATTTTGCCACTATTTGTTATGGCTTGCATGGTATCGGCACTTGATGCCAAACGCTTTTTGTCCACGACCATGCTTTTGGTTTTCATCGCAGGTATGTTTACCTGGATCTTCTCTCCGTCAGGGGTTGTGATTGGCGCCTCTGGTCTTGTATTCGCCTATTGGTCATTTCTTATTGCTAATGGAATATCAACCAAGAATTGGAAGTCTCTACTGTTTGCTCTGCTGACCATTCTGTTGTTCGGAGCGCTCCTTTTTAGCTTGTTTCGGTTTCAAGCAGGAGTCAGTTGGGTTGGCCATGTTGGTGGTGTTATTGCGGGTCTTATTGTTGCCCAATTTAAAAGATAGATTCGTTCGTCTGTAAATTTTTCAAAATATTATTTGACATATTATGACATTTGCGGCACTATAATGACATATTATGACAAACACGGAAGAGCAAATGGAATCTTCAGAAACGACAATAGGGATGAGCGCGACACTAAAGCACAGGGGTGTAATTAGTCGCATGGACTGCTTAGAACTCGAGTTGTTGCTGAGGGACGCTGCCGCGGCCATGGAGGCTAAGGTATTACGGAGTGACTTCCGAGGATGCGGAAGTGGGGCAGGGAAGGAAGGTGTGCTGATGCTGACCGGAGGTCGGTTATCAGTCCACACCTGGCCCGAATATAACTACTCTGAAATGGACTTGTTTGTTCGTATGGGCGGAGGACATCTCGGGGCGGCTTCAATTGAATCGGCTTTTTCGGTCTATAGAGCGAATGACCCGAACGGAAAGTTTCAGCAAATAACAGAGATAAAGGTCTTAGAGAGGTTTAGCCACTCGGAATCGACTCTCTCTAAATTAAAGCCCTTATTAAAGACTGAGGAAGTGGTTTCTGGAGTTAGATTAGGAGACTTTCATGAGCTATAGAATAGTTGCGATTGAGTTGAATGAGGTTAATATGTTTCTGATATGGTTAACCTTGGGCATTTCAATCGGAGTTGCCATGAGTGATCTCATCTCGCAGGGAGCATTTATACAAATTTTCATTGCATTGATTTTAACCATAAGCTCAATCGGGATCTTAACCACAGTTGTAGATCGAAACTGAATTTAATCTAGAAACTTTTACGTGTATTGGTGAAACAAAAATATGTCAAACCGGCTACTTGAAATAACAAATGAAATAAATCGTGGTGATGTACCCGATGGCAACACCTTTTCGGCGGTTTACGATGCCGAAACCGGCACAGTGACGATCGAAAATAGGCGGTCACCGGACGCTGTGGTTATCATTGTGTCAACGGATACGCAGCTTCTGACTATTACGCCGCTATTTGAAGAATCAAGTGTTCGAGAAGAGCTTCGAGCAGAGTTGAACCGTGGTCTATTGACCATCTCACTGCCGATGGCGCTTTCATCGGTAGGCATACAAGACAGTCGATATGTTCTGTTTGGTGCGATGGCGATCGAGACGACCATGGCCAACGTGTTTCATGAAATCGAAGTGCAAATCGACAACTACAATGATGTATTGGAGGCGGTTGCTGACTATATACAGTAACCAAATGAATATTTTTTATTAATTAGGAGTGTTTTATGAGTATTCTGAAAGACTTATTTTCCGCCTTTAAGGGCAATGTCAATAAAGCTGGTGAGGCGCTAGTGGATAGTCAAGCAATGACGATACTAGAGCAAGAAATTCGCGAAGCGCAAGAGGGGATTTCTAAAGCTACCGTGAATATTCGAAATCTTAAGGCGGAGGCCATAAGGTTTGAGAAGAAAAGCGTTGAGCTTGCTGATGAAATAGAAGACTACACGGCAAAAGCAAAGGAAGCGCTTAAAATGGGAAACGAAGAGCTCGCACAGAAAGTGGCTGAAAAGATCGCTGGCTTAACGAATGACAAGGACGAGGTTGATACCCAAGCCATCGACCTAGCAAGCCAAACCGAAAAACTCTATCGGATTGTGAAGGACCGAGAAGCTTCGATTGAGAAAAACAAGATAGAGTTAGAGAAATTAAAAACCTTTGCTCAAGTTCAAAAGACTCAAGCTGCGGTGGCCGAAGCGATGCCAACTAACGACTCAGGAGCCAAGCGTGTCCAACATGCCATGGACAGAGTTAAGGCTAAGCACCAGGAAGCTGAGAATAAGATGGATGCCGATCAATGGTTAGCCGATTTGGAAAAAGATTCTGACCTGCAAGCGGAACTTGATGCGGCCGGCTTAAACAAGAAAGGCATAACTGCCGAAGAAGTTTTGGCTAACCTTAAGAAGTAAGCATTGATAAAGGGTTCTAATTTAGCTTCGGGCCATTGAGGGCGGTGCCTTCAATGGCCCTATTTGCATTCCACTCCAGAATGAGCAATCACATTTAAAACAGTGTTTATCCTAGCCGGCATCTTTGATGATAAACTTTCATCTACGGCGAAAACGACAGTTCACTTTACCGTTTCGCCGGCCCATACGCTTGTTGTTCAATGGCATAAGCTGACGAACGAGATTCGGTACTCAGGATAAAAATTTAAAGATGTCTCAAGATAAGAAAAAGTCGATGGCTGCCACCCATGAAAAATGGGAAAAAGAATCTGAAAAGATTCGCAAGGTACAAATTAGTCTAGACTTTCCTGATGCGGCGGACATCATGCTGCGAACCCTGGCGGCCAGAGAGCATAAAGCTCCGAGTTCAATGATTCGAGAAATTTTAGGAATGCCGTCCAGTCCGCCCAAGCGTGCTCGAATCGGTGTGTCCTTCAATGATGAGGAATTAAGGGAGCTAGGTAAGAGATATCGTATCGACCCTAATAACAAGGCAGAGATACGAAGAAGACTCACCGAAGAGGTTACCTCGGTTCTGTCTCAGACTGATGAAGGGTCGATACAGATAGACGAGTCTCCTGCGACCGCTTCATCAGAGGTAGCAGCCCCCAAAAGCAAAAAGGCCTTATTGGATAAAGAAACCATGCGTGACCTTCAGACGGTGTCAGACGACATACATCAGCGATTTCAAAATGCACTGGCTATGCGTAATAACAAGGACGAAAGCAAAAATTAGCCTTAACTCATGATGCATTTTATGAATACGTATTCATTGATTTCCAGTAATGAATACGTATGTCATTGATTGAGCAAAAAGTTCGAATGGCTTTACCATTTTCTCAGTCGTTAAGGCGTAGATGCGGCTTGAGTTGAGTGGGTGAAGCGTGCCTCTATTGGTCGCTAGGATTTGTACGAGGGATCCATGCGGTCCAGTTTGCGCAATAATCCAGGCCAGGCAAGAGATCCACCCAAACCATGCGTAGACTGAACAGCTTGCTCCATCATGTTTTGCATGACGGACTCTGGTACCGAAATTATCGATTTTGCCGTTTGAGCTTTAATCTGAATGTCGCAAGCGGTCTCTAAGGTATACATGGCCAGAAAAGTGTCGGCAATGGTCGGCGCACAGGTGAGCAATCCATGGTTTCTGAGAATCATAAAATTTGCGTTACCCAAGTCGCTGACGAGTCGAGGCTTTTCATCATCTCTTAAGGCTACGCCCTCGTAGTCATGATAGGACATTGATGAAAGGCAGAATAGCGATTGTTGAGAGAGTGGCTTCAATCCTCCTGCTTGGGCCGACACAGCCACACCGTTGGTGGTGTGGGTATGCATAACGCATTGAGCGTTGTCCCGACCTTCGTGGATAGCGCTATGAATTGTGAACCCAGCAGGATTGATTTCATAAGGCGAATCCATGACTTTGCGACCCTGAAGATCGACTTTAACCAGACTGCTGGCGGTGATTTCCTCAAACAGAAAACCATAGGGGTTGATCAAAAAATGGTGTTCAGGTCCGGGGATTCTCACTGAAATATGAGTGAAAATTAAGTCGTCCCAGCCGTAGTGGGCGATCAAACGATAGGCAGCCGCAAGATCGACTCTTAGGTTCCATTCGGTCTCACTAACTTGGTTTCGGATACTTTCGGACTTAGTCTGACTGTTGTTCATTTTGCTTCAAGTTATTTGGTAGTTGCTTACGAGCGCACTATAGGACTGAAGTTATGCCAAGACTGTAAACTAGTTTACAATTGATGATAAATCGAGGAGCTAAAATGAGAAAATATATTAAACACCAGCTTCAAAACGATCCTTGGATAAAACAATTTCCCGCTGAGGCTCAGGCTGAAATGATCTCTGCATCTTTGTTTAAGCAGTTTCACAGAGGGTCAGTCATTCATCGCAAAGGTGATGCGCCAGACGGTTTAATTCGCGTCTTGAAAGGTCGGGTTCGAGCCGGCGCTACGACGACATCGGGTGCCGAGTTCTTACTGACTACGGTCATGGAGGGCGAGTGGTTTGGAGAAATTTCAATTCTTGATGGCAAGCCCAGAACTCATGATGCTTACGCTCATGAAGATTGTGAAATTGCTTTGTTTCCTGTTGCAGCCCTCACGGGGTTATGTGAAAAATATCCCCAGGTACAAAATGGGCTAGTAATGTTGCTTTGTGGTCATTGTCGTGAAGCGTTCAAAGCGCTTGATGATTTTCTGCTTTTGTCGCCGGAGCAACGTTTGGCTAAACGCTTATTAGAGATTGATCAGCGGCAAGGTGGTTCCAATCAAATCACCATGAGCCAACAAGATCTCAGTGACCTACTTGGAGTATCGCGTCAAAGCATCAATAAAATCCTCAAAGCCTGGGAAAGAGCAGGAATCATTGCTAGAAAGTATCGAGGCTTGTGTTTGACATCACCCTCTAAACTGGAACAAATTGGAAGGAAAAGCGAAGCTTCAGCTTACTTAAACTAGAACAAATTTTTAATGAAACTTAAGAGGCAGTTCTTCTAGCCAAATACCAAGCTGCAAAAGCCCCGATTAGTCCCATGGATGCGATAATTCCATAATAGTATGCGTATCCGAGTTGGGCTGGATGGTTATCTATAAGACTCGCTCTGAGGCTTGGAAGATAAATATACGGTGAGTACCCCACCAGCGACAATACCCCTATAGCCAGTCCTTTAATTTTATTCGAAATGCCACAGCTTTCCAGGGTTGCCCAGTATATTCCGCGGATAGCGTAGGTTAATAGACCGATGATTAAAACCACCATAAGTAACATGGTCGCGCTGGCAGAGGCTGGTAAGAATGCGAGACTCGATAATGCCAGTGAACCAAAAATAAGCAAGCCAGCCAATACTTTTTCGCGGTTCAAGTAATCGCCTACGAAGCCTGCTATCCCGGCTCCAATCGGACGCATCCACAACTTGGCAACAGTGATTGAACCTACTGTGACGGCGGTCAATCCATAGACATTTTGAAGGTAGGCAGAAAAGGAGTACGTGGCCCAAAACAGTTGGTAGCCCGTCAAGATACAAATACCACAAAGCCAAATTTCTACACGCGCACCGATTACTTTAAGATCCTTCCACATGCTTCTGCCTGGCTGGTTCGGATTTAAATGATTTAGACTCGTTTCGACGGGATTCCTTTCGCTCAATAAAAAGTAAGAAGCCGGAGCCAAGAGCAGCATACAGGCGATATACATCCAAACTACCTTGTTTAAACCGGCTTGCGTGTCTTGTCCTAAGTTTTGTGTATAGTAGGCGAAAATGGCTATCGCAATGGAAGCCAAGATCGCTTCTACCAGTCCTCTGCCGGCCTCGAGGATACCAAAAAACCGTCCCTGTTCATTGGGGGCGGCCAATAGTGCGGTCGCCTTGATCAGAGCGGCCCAGAAGGTCAAACCTGCAGCCAAGCCCCAACCTGAAAAGATAATCAGTAATACTGTGAAAGACGGTACGGTTGAAAACCATACCCCTAGCAATCCTGCCGCGGCGAGGGAAATGGACATTAAAATCCTGGGTGCCACCCTATCAGCTAGCCACCCGCTTGGAAGGTAAGTAATTATGTAAATGATCCCGAGCATGCTGTAAAGTTGCCCGAGTTGCTGCGCATCAATCCCATAGGTTTGTAGAATGCTGACTTCGAAGTTTTGACGTAGGTATATCAGCGGATATATGTTTCCTGCAATCAGAACCAAGATTCCCAGTTTTATATACTTATATTGTGCGGAGAGAATATTTGGCGTGGATGTGCTCATTGTGTGTCACTATTTTTATTTTGTCCGTTGAGTTGTTCTCAGCGGATCATCTGTTCAGAATAACACGACCGCAAACCAAAGTTTTCGGCTATCACCCGATTCTGTAATTATCGAAATTAGTGACTCATCATAGCTAAGTCACTTACCAACCAAACTAAGACTTGTCACTAGGGCTTAAATTTTGAAAGTGAATTTGAAACAGTTGGAGACTTTTGTCTGGGTTGCTGATCTAGGGAGTTTTCGGCTTGCAGCCAAGCAGCTAAATACCACTCAGCCCAATGTTTCGGCTAGGATATCAGCCTTAGAAAACTCTCTCGGTGTAGTCACCATGGAGCGAGACGCAGGATCGGTTCGACTCACGGCGAAAGGCGTTGAGCTATTGAGTCATGCTCGGCGTGTTCTTGACAGTGTCAGTAACCTTATCGAAGCCATGGATACGACTGACTTGTTTGATGGCGTCGTTCGATTAGGCGTGACTGAGATGGTGGCGAATACTTGGTTGAATACCTTTCTGAAGCAGTTTAGATCTCTATATCCAAATACGTCATTGGAGCTTAGCGTCGATTTAGCAGCAAATTTAGAACGCGAGCTGCATGACTACAACATCGATTTAGCGTTTCAAAGCGGCCCCTTTACTCACCAAACTACCGGCTGCTTAGATCTAGGTGACTTCCCCATGATTTGGGTTGCTGCACCGGAAAATAAGTTGACCGAGATTAACCAAGTTTCAGCGGCACAGTTAACTCAGAACCCGATCATTACACACGCAAAGAATACCGTCGCCTTTAGTGAAATTTCGAATCACTTTGCGGCCGGACCAAACTCTTCGGTTCGATTGATTCCATCTAGCAACTTGGCGGTTTCAGTACAAATGGTGGAAGATGGGTATGGCGCCGGTGCTTTACTCAAGCCTCTGGTCGACGCAAGTATCGATGCGGGAAGGCTGAAGAAAATCGATTATTCTTGGGTGCCATCAAAGCTATCCTTTTTCGCTCGTTATCATGAGAACCGCGCGTCGGCCGTGGTGCGAAGAGCTGCAGTGCTTGGTCAGTCAATATCGAAGGCGTTTGAACAAAGAGTCAAAGAATCATGATTATTTATCGATCGAATAAAATAAAATAATTTAAATTTATTCACTGTCAAGCGTAAAATTCGAGCCAGTAATTGACATTTTGGAGTGCCGAAAATGAGCGCGCATAAAATAAGACTGGGTGTCGATATCGGTGGCACGTTTACCGATGTGGTGTTGGAGGTTGATGGGGACCAATTTTCAACCAAAGTATTGACGACCTACGCGGCTCCTGAAGATGCCATCATCGACGGCATGCAACAGGTTTGTAAAAAAGCGGGTGTCACACCGAATGATATCGATCAAATAATTCACGGAACCACGCTTGCTACTAACGCTTTGATCGAGCGTCGTGGCGCGAAAACTGCTTTGATCACGACCGAAGGATTTCGAGATGTGATCGAAATGCGCACCGAGTCCAGGTTCGAGCAATATGATCTGAATCTTCAACTTCCTGAACCTCTGCTACCAAGACAGCAGCGATATGTCATCAAGGAACGAATCGGTGCCGATGGTGGTGTGCTAATAGCTCTTAAAGAATCCGACGTCGAGGTGTTGATAGATGAAATTGTAGAAGCGGGCTACGAGAGCATTGCAGTTGGCTTCCTACACTCTTATCTTAACGACGAGCACGAGAAACTGGTCAGGGACGTTTTGAGCAAAAAGGCTCCCAATGTGATGGTGTCTATTTCAAGTGAAGTATCTCCGCAAATGCGGGAATACGAGCGTTTCAATACAGTAGTCGCTAATGCTTACATTAAGCCGCTAATGAAGAGTTACTTGGGTCGTCTCGAAGGCAGGTTAAGAGAGCAAGGGGTGGGATGCTCAATCTTCCTCATGCACTCCGGCGGTGGAATTATTTCGATCGAAAGCGCTGCGGAATTTCCCGTGCGTTTGGTCGAATCCGGTCCCGCAGGCGGTGCGGTTTTTGCCGCTAATATTGCGGCAAGATACGGTCTTGATAAGGTGGTGTCATTCGACATGGGAGGCACCACAGCAAAGATTTGTTTAATAAATAACCAAACACCTAAAACCAGCCGGGTTTTTGAGGTCGCTAGAACCTATCGTTTTAAAAAGGGATCGGGAATGCCTATTTCCATTCCCGTTATTGATATGGTTGAAATTGGCGCGGGTGGTGGATCTCTGGCCCACGTAGATTCCATGCGTCAGATCCGAGTCGGACCAGAATCAGCCAGCTCGGAGCCAGGGCCAGCATGTTACGGCAGAGGGGGAGAGAAACCCGCCGTGACAGACGCCGATCTCGTTCTTGGGAAATTAGACCCACACAATTTTGCCGGGGGATCCATTCAACTTCATCCTGACAGCTCCAGAGAAGTATTAACAAATGTTCTTGGAAACGAGCTGGACATGGACGCGATTACTGCGGCCTACGGTGTGGCCGAGGTAGTGGATGAGAACATGGCGAATGCTGCGCGAGTTCATGCCGTTGAGAATGGCGAAGATCTTTCTGAGTACACCATGATTGCCTTTGGCGGCGCGGCGCCGTTGCACGCCGGCCGACTTTGCGAAAAGCTTGGTGTAGATAGGTTGCTGGTTCCGACGGGCGCCGGCGTTGGTTCTGCGATTGGATTTTTACGAGCTCCTTACAGTTTCGAAGCCAATCGAAGCGTGTTCATGCGGCTGTCGGATTTCGACGCCAATAAGATCACTTCTTTACTTAATGAGCTTGAAGAAGAAGCCACGGGCTTTGTTCGAGGTTGCGATGCAGCAGCTACAATTCTTGCTGAGTATAAGGTGTATATGCGTTACTCCGGTCAGGGATGGGAGATACCCGTCACACTAACAGAGCAACAGGTTAGTACGCCGGATCGAAAAGAGTTCGAAGAGCTTTTCGTTGCTGAATACACCAATTTGTTTGGTCGACCAGTTGATGGTATGGATATCGAAATTACAGTCTGGGCGGTTAACGCCACCACGCCCACAGAACGGGTGGAGTTAGTGGAAGCTAAACCAGCTAGAAAAGAGGCTCATGCGCTGGCTTCTCGAGCACTATTCGACCCAGCTATTGGGGATGAAACTGATGCGGTGGTTGTGGAAAGGTTGAGCATGCAAGATGGTGATTTTGTGGACGGACCAGCAGCGATTACTGAAGCTGAAACCACCATTATTGTGCCAACCAGCCGACGAGCCATTAAGCAACCCGATGGTTGTATCGACTTGGTAACTAAATAGAGAGCAGAACACATGACACACTCAACTAAACTAAATGCTGTTACCAAGCAAGTGATGTGGAACCGGTTGATATCGGTTGTTGAAGAGCAAGCACAGGCACTGATTAGGACGGCGTTTTCAACCTCTGTACGCGAAGCTGGGGATTTGTCCGCCGGCGTTTATGATCAGCATGGAAATATGTTAGCGCAAGCCGTAACAGGAACGCCTGGCCATGTTAATGCAATGGCGGCTTCGGTAGCTCACTTCATTCGCCGAATAGGCGTCGAGAATATGTACGAGGGAGACGTCTATTTAACCAACGACCCATGGGAAGGTACCGGTCACCTTCACGATATCACGGTAGTCAGTCCTGCATTTAAAAATGGAACTTTGATCGGTTTCTTTGCCGCGACGTCTCACGTAGTAGATATCGGTGGTCGAGGTTTCGGCGCAGATGCTGCTTCGGTATACGAAGAGGGGCTTTACATCCCGATTATGAAGTTGGTAGAAAAAGGTAAGGTAGATCAAGCCTTTGTAAATTTACTGCGGGGCAATGTAAGAGAGCCCGATCAGGTAGTTGGCGATATCTTTGCGTTAGCTACTTGTAATGGCATCGGGTATGCGCGACTTCTTGAGATGATGGAAGAATTTGAACTGCCGAATCTAATCGAAATTTCTTCCTTTATTTTAGAGAATTCTCGCGCTGCGACTCTTGCCAAGATAGCTGATTTAAAAAATGACAGTGCTGAAGGAAGCATGAGGATTGATGGGTATCATGATCCGATTGATCTAAAAGTGAAAGTCGAGATTCAGGACGACAAAGTAGTTTGCGACTTTACCGGTAGCTCAGGTTTGGACAAAAAAGGCATTAACGTACCGTTGGTTTACACCCAAGCCTATGCTTGTTACGCCTTAAAATGTGCAATAGCTCCTGAAATTCCGAACAACGCCGCCTCGCTTGCGCCTTTTGTTATCAGCGCACCGGAAAACAGCATCCTAAACGCTTTAAGGCCAGCGCCTGTGGCATTAAGGCACGTGGTTGGTCAGTTGATCCCAGACACTGTCTACAACGCATTAGACAAGGTTTTACCCAAAACCGTACCAGCAGAGGGTTCTTCCACACTGTGTAATTTCCAAGTTTCAGTGCGTCCGCGAACAGACCAACCTGCGCCTTCTTCAGCTCGTCGGGGTGAAGTTCTTACGTTCAATTCTGGCGGCACAGGAGCGCGTCCCACGGTTGATGGTCTTAGTGCTACCGCGTTTCCTTCCGGTGTAATGACCATGCCCGTGGAGGCAACTGAACATGCGGGCCCAGTTGTTATTTGGCGAAAAGAGTTAAAGCCGGATTCAGGGGGTATTGGAGAGTTTCGTGGCGGCTTAGGACAATATATGGAGTTGGGTGCCGTTGAAGGTCATGAGTTTGATTTTCAAGCCATGTTCGATCGAGTAAATCATCCACCACGGGGAAGACATGGTGGTGGCGATGGCGCAGCCACATTGATTAAAAGATCTGATGGTTTGGTCATGCGTGGTAAAGGTAAGCAGTTTGTACCGCACGGAGAAAGAATCTTAATGGAGTTTCCCGGTGGCGCAGGTTATGGGAAGGTTGAAGATAGATCGATCGAATTGGTGAAAAGAGATTTCGCACGCGGATACATATCTGAGGAATCTGCTCGAGAGCAATACGGTTTGGAGCAACAGATCATCGATCAGATAAAAAGTAATCTAAAGAGTGGTACACAACCTTATTAGCCGCCTGTAATTCGAATGTCAGTAGAGCAAAAAAACAGTTATTCCGCGAAGATTCTGGGTCGTGTGCAACCATCCGCTTCGGCATGGGTGAGTCAAACAGCCAAAAAGTTAATCGCCGAGGGTAGGGATGTTATTGACCTAGGTCTGGGTGAGCCCGATTTTGATACGCCCTCTCACATCATCGAGGCGGCCTACAATGCAGCTAAGAGAGGGGAGACCCGATATCCACCCACTGATGGCACACCTTCACTAAAACAAGCCATTGTTGATAAGTTTTTTCGTGACAATCAGCTTACCTTTGATCCGAGTGAAATTATTGTTAGTAATGGCGCAAAGCAAGTGATCTTCGACGCCTTAATGGCAACGCTAAATCCTGGCGATGAGGTGTTGTTGTGCGCGCCATACTTTGGTCAATACAGCGATATGGTTACCATTTTAGGGGGGCAGCCAGTTGAGATACCTTGTACTTCAGAGCGGCACTTTTTGCTTGAACCTAAGGCATTGGAAGCGGCTATCACGCCAAAGACTAGATGGCTAATCCTGAACTCCCCGTCTAATCCTAGTGGAGCTACCTATACAGAAAGCGACTATTTAGAATTAGAGAAGGTTTTGGATAAACATAGCAACGTACTTATTCTCTCTGATGAAATATATGAACACATCGTGTTCGACGACTTTGAATTTGTATCCTTTACCACCGCTTGCTCAGATTTGAGATCAAGAACGCTTACCGTTAATGGAGTTTCCAAGGCCTATGCCATGACCGGTTGGAGAATTGGCTATGGAGCTGGACCTGAAGGATTAATAAAAGCAATGACCAAGGTCCAATCGCAGATTTCATCTGGCGCTTGCTCGGTGGCGCAAGCCGCCGCCGTTGCTGCTCTGACCGGTTCTCAGCAAAGTGTAGCCGATTTTAAGGCCGCATTTGAGCGTCGACGTGATTTGGTGGTCAATAAGGTGAAAGGCATTAGCGGAATCACATTAGACGCGCCACACGGAGCATTTTATGCCTTCATTGGTTGTGATGAGCTAATCGGCGCTACTACTGAGACCGGGGACGAGTTGACTGACGATGCGGCCATTACCGAATACTTGCTTGAAGATGCCGGAGTCGCAGCTGTGCCAGGTAGTGCCTATGGATTGTCTCCCTTTTTTAGAATATCCACGGCTACGGACGATAAAACTCTATCAATCGCGCTGGATCGAATAGCCAGCAGCATTGATAAACTGACATTTAAATAAGTAAAAGATAGAACACCTAGAGGCGATAAATGAAATTGAAGAAACTTGTATTGACCGGAGCAGCGGGGCGTTTAGGGTCGTATCTGCGCGAGCCGTTGACTAAACTGGCTGAAGAGCTCGTTAGCACGGATATAGTGGATGATATTGGCAACCTCTATGCTGGAGAGACCTATGTGAAAGCAGACTTGGCCAGCTTAGAACAAATGGAACAAGTCATTGATGGAGCTGATATGGTAGTGCACTTTGGTGCAATCGGTGATGAGGCGCCATTTGAGCAAATACTGGGCCCGAATATCGTCGGTGCGTATAACGTTTGGGAAGCAGCCTACCGTAAGGGTGTTAGAAGAGTTATTTATGCTAGTTCGGTCCACGCGGTTGGTATGCATTCACGCACTGATGGGGTTGGTCTGGATGCTCCTCACAGACCTGATACTTTTTACGGACTTGCAAAGTGTTTTGCCGAGGACCTGGCCAGCTTGTACTGGGATAAGCGCGGTGTCGAATCCGTCTGCATGCGCATATTCAGCTGTGCGCAAGTTAATAATGCTCGAGCCCTGGGTACATGGCTGTCGTACGATGATTTGATTCATATGGTGGAAAGATCTATCGATACGCCAGTCACTAAATTTACGGTTGTTTATGGAATATCTAACAACGACCGTTGCCCCGTGGATAACAGTAAGGCGGCTTTTCTTGGTTACAAGCCCAAAGATAATGCTGAGCAATTTGCTGAACAGGTCTTAGCGGACACGCCAGCGCTGGACTTGAATGACCCTGAACATCTTTATCTTGGTGGGCCATTCGCTTCAGTGGAATTAGGTAACAGCGGTGTTGCATCCATGAATATAGTCGATGACCGAAAAGAAACGTAGGACGAACCTAAGCTTACAGGTTTCTAAGTCTTTTAAGTCGGTTGTAAGGCCACTGTTGGATCAGGTCGACATAGTAAATCTCAGGCAGTTTGCATGGCAAATTTGCTATATAGTGTGTCCAACAGTAACTACTGACGCACAGGAAATGTGATCTATGGAACCTAATTATCCAAGTTACACGATAGAGGAGCTCTACTCAGCTAGGGATAATATCGATCGGGGCAGCTTCCCGGATCGATACCAACAAATACTCGAGCATATCGAAAACCGTAGAAATGATGGCGACATGTCCGCCGAAGAATTGCTCTTTCTCGAGCATAGAAAGGGGTTTGATTCACGTGACGGATGCTCTTTGTTAATCCGAACAGGTGCCACGGCCGCATCGTTATTTGTCGCAAGAGTCATCGCATTAATTGGAGGGGAGATTCAGAACAACCCAGTATTAGGAAGCGCGATCGTCATCTCATTGCTGGGGTTAGCAAGCTTTACCTTCAAAAAGTCTAGAGTCGCATTTTCTATTTTAGTTTTGACGTTTATCTCAATGAGCGTCCCGCAAATCCTGGTTTTTCCCACCTTCACCGGTGTGCTTTTCAACTACGTGCTCGGTGTTTTTATGATAGCAGGGGCGGTGGGTTCGTTTGTTTGGGAGCAGAAATACAAGGACTCCGACAAGGAGGTGAGCTGATTGAGAATCACTTTACTCCTCTCAGGAGGAGTAAATCTTCTTGATGTTCACACTCCGACTATAAAGCTGGCACAAGTGGTGGTGGTGCCGCCGATGTTAATAGTCAGCATATTTTGTGCTTTGTTAATTTGAATTTCTTGTTCCTCCGATCCAACTTGCTTGCTGGCATCCAATAGCATACGCACGCCAGTGGCACCGACGGGATGTCCCAATCCGATCAGACCACCGCTAGTATTGACTGGAATGGAGCCTCCTTGTTCAAACTTTCCAGATTCGATACTTTTCCAGATTTCTCCCGGTCGCTCGATCCCTAGGTGGTCTAGGATCATGTACTCAGTAATGTTGAAACAATCGTGCAATTCTATTCCGTCGACTTGAGTAATAGAAGTGAGTCCTGCTCGCAGCAATACCTGACAAGTAAGCTTGTTTACATGTGGAAAGACAAATTCGCTTTCGGATGTTCTGTCCAGTTTGGTTTGAAGCTGTAGCGGTGCATTGATGTGCGACCAACCTTTTATTTTGGGAATGGAGTCCAGGGGGATATCATGTTGATGTGCATAGGATTTAGCGAATTCCTCACTCGCCAAAAATATAGCGCAAGCTCCATCGGTTATCTGACCACAGTCCATTCGATGAATTTTTCCTTCTATGTTGGGGTTTGAGGGATGGTCTAAACGGTATGCATCTTGATTGAAATGCCAATTACGCGTCTGAGCATTTGGGTTTAGCTTTGCGTTTTGATAATTTTTCTGTGAAATTGCTTCCAGATGTGATCGCTTGAGGTTAAATCGATTTTCATATATTTCAATTAATTCACTAAAAGCTCTGGGCCAAACGTAAGTCGCTTCATTAAACTCTTGGCCGACCCAGGCCGCGCCTCGAAGTCGGTCAATGTCATCCGAGTTTTCTGTGCGCATGACTTCGATACCGACCACCGAAGCCACTTGATACCGGCCTGATTCAATATCTGCCATCGCCGCTAAAATAGCCATCGATCCGGAGGCGCATGCTGCCTCATGGCGTGATGCTGGTAGGTTGCTAAGGTTTTCGTCTACGTGCCCGAATAAGCCGCCTAAATGTGACTGACCCGTGTAAAGTGAACCTTCGAAGTTAGCTACGTGTCCAACATCAACATCATTGGAATCAAGTCCGGTAACCTCAAACGCGCTCTGCAGCGTTTCGCTGAATAAATTGAAGATCGTCTTTCCTTCGCGGGTCCAATTGCGGGAAAAGTCAGACTGAGCACCACCTAGAATGTACACAGGGTTAGTCATGCTCGTTTCAACCTAAGAGTCATTGTTTTGTTGGGAGTGAGCTCTGACCGTAGGACCATCTGCCCAGGTGGCATGCGTACCACTGCAAATACGATGTGGTAGTACGATGCGGCAGACTGGGCCTGCTTCAATATCCTGGGCGTCAACTAGTATGCATTCAGATTTGTTTTCAGCCATATCCGTAATAAAGCTGACCAGATATCCATCGTCCTCAGTTTTAGCGTTAATTCTAGGTGCAAACGGCGCCTCGCTTCCATAGCGTTTTTTACCAAAGGGTAGGCTCCAAGATTCTCCGGTTTCTAAGTCGTGTTTCACGATACCCGAAAATAGAAACCAGCCCGGTTTCGTCCAAGTAGAGTAAAGGTAACGAGACTTCACGCCAGCATATTTTTGGTTGAACGTTCCAAACTCCAAGATTCGATCATCTAGATGTTTTTCTGAGACTTCCCCGGTTTTTAGATTGAAGCGCCATCGATGCAGTTTTGATTTAAAGGAACGTTCATCTAGCCCAGCCATGAATTTTCCCACCTTCTTGGGCATGCCTCTCAATGGAGCCGGGTCGGGGTTTTCTTGAAAATATCCATCCAGTATTATTTCGTCACCGTCTTCGTAAGCATTCATCCAATGAAGTACGTAAGTCGGCGAAGCTTCAAACCACATTACATCCTCGGCCGTGCCATACCTCGGAAAAATAGCAAATCGAGTGGGGGTATTGTCGCCATAGTACGTCGGCACATGCTTGTTGTCTTTTAGTAACTCAGGATCCCAAAAATAGGGGAGATCAACCAAAATAGAGTAGTTCTTGGTAAATGCCATATCATGAGGTAGTCTCGGCCCCGGCAGTGGGATAGGGGTGTAGTGAATTAAATTGTTGTTTTTATCCACTACTCCATAGTGTTGATACGGTGCTTTCTTCGAATAGTTGAAGAACAGTAATTCGCCCGTATTCTCATCGACCTTGGGGTGCGCTGATATGCCTTCAGCGGGCACCCAGTTTTCGGCACCAAACTGTTCGAGGGTGTATGGATCGAGGCGATAGCCATCTCCACATTGCCAGAAAGTCGAAAGAACCTGCCCAGCGTGCACCACTACATCCGTTGAGGAAGCGTCTTTTAAATGCTCTTGTGCGCCCCATCCCGGCCGTTTGGATTTTTTGGGGTCATTAACAAATCCGGTCCATAGTGACTTTCCTGCTTTGGCTTCTTCTTCGAAACCCTTGGTTCGAACAAAGCGGTTTCTGTATTCAGCTTTGCCGTCTTTGAAGGAAATGGCATGCAACATGCCATCTCCATCAAACGGGTGATAGTGGCCAATAGGCTGATGCAATTGATTTTCAGTATTACGGATGTATACGCCATCAATATCGCTTGGGATCTCACCGATCACCTCAAGATCGATTGCTGTGTATTCCGTGTAATTTGGTTTCCATGCGCCATTTAAATAGGGGTGGATGCTACGTTTTAAGGTGTGTTTTACCGTATTTTTCTCAAGAATTTTCATTTTTAATGAATTTGACTAGTAACTTCGATTATGAGACTAAAATACATTGTAGTAATTAGTCAAATCATTTATTTAATTATATATATAGCCACAAATTAGACTATGTCTATGAGATCAATATTAAGTTTGGCAATGCTGCGCACATCAAGCCTAGGTCCTTGTCATAAACACTTCCAATATTTGCTAAACTCCGCGCATGAACCATCACCTCGTACTCAATGAGTCCATTGCCAGCGGTCTTGATTTGATTGGGGATCGTTGGACATTGCTGATCCTAAGAGAAGCCTTTTATGGTAGTTGCCGATTTGATGAGTTTCGTCGTCGACTATCAATCAGCCGTGCCACATTGACCCGTCGACTTACCGCACTAGTAGCTAATGAGATTCTTTATAGAGCTCCCTATGGGGATTCCGAAAGTCGATTTGAGTATCGCTTTACGTCACGAGGGATTGCGCTCATGAGTGCCTCGCTTTTAGCTGTTCAGTGGGAGGCCGAATGGCGCAGCGATAATGATCGGCAAATCAGGGTGGTTGAAAAGTTGCATCACTCGGTATGTGGTGCCCAATTGAATCCCGAAGCAGTTTGTCGTCACTGTCGTGAGGAGGTGACATTGTCGGACGTGGGCTGGAATGTTAGTCCTGAAGGCGTAGACTTACAGATGCATCAAATTCGTGCTAGCAATAAGCGACATCGTAAACGGGGCCAAGACAAGGTAGATGATGATGGCAATCTAGATCCGGGATTAGAGAGTTTGATCGGTGACCGCTGGACTATTTTGATTCTAATTGCCAGCTTCTTCGATGCGCGTCGATACGATGTGTTCTTAGAGCAGTTAAGTATTCCCTCGAGTGTTCTCTCGTCCAGACTGAAATTTCTTCATGGCGCTAATGTGTTGGAGAAAAAGCAGTACCAAGCGAATCCTCCCAGACATGATTATGTACTGACTCAAAAAGGAAAGTCCCTGTTTCCATTTGTAATGAGTCTCAGGCAATGGGTAATTGACTACTTACCCGAAAATCTACGCATTGAAAGTCTGGTACACAAGCACTGCGGGCATCCACTCAAGATTGATGTGGTTTGCGGTGGATGTGGCCAAAAGCCGTGGCCAGAAGACATCGTATCCAGATAATTAGAACCGTTTTTGGGTCCTATTGATACTAGGTTGGTGTCTATGAGAGTGAAAGCCAAGCGGTTTCTGTTCGTCATCCACTCTAATGCTGGGCAGTTTCGGTTAGACCAACTCGATCGCTACTGCCGTCGCCTCGCCCCCGCCAATACATAGGCTCGCAATGCCTTTTTTACCACCAATGCGCTTTAAGGCATGGATTAGCGTGACGATTATTCTAGCCCCGGAAGCGCCTAATGGATGTCCAATGGCGCAAGCCCCCCCATGAATGTTGACCTTCTCGTGAGGAATGTTTAGTGAGTCCATCGCATGGATGGCAACAACTGCAAATGCCTCGTTTATCTCAAACAAGTCAACATCTTCAACTGACCAACCCGCTTTCTCCAATACTTTTTTAACCGCGCCAACTGGGGCGATGGTGAACTCAGATGGTAGCTGTGCATGGCTGGCTGAAGCCACCAATGCTGCTTCGGGTGTCAGACCAAGTGATTCGATCGCTTCCTCAGAGTGGATTAGCATGCTTGCGGCGCCATCAGAAATTGAGGAAGAATTCGCCGCTGTGACAGAACCATCCTTTGCGAAAGCTGGTTTAAGCTGTCTGATCTTCTCGGGCTTAGCGCTTGCTAGTTGCTCATCTGATTTAACTTCTATGGTTCCTTTACGTTCGTTTATTGTTACAGGATCTATTTCAGAATCGAAAAATCCCATAGCAGTTGCTTTTTGAGCTCGCTCCAGTGATTCCAGAGCAAAGTCGTCCATTTGCTCTCGAGAAATATTGTATTTGTCGGCCGTCTGCTGCCCGAATACACCCATCAAGTTTCCGCTTTCTGCGTCTTCTAGTCCATCCACGAAAAGCGAATCCATGGTCTTTTGATGTCCAAGGCGATGCCCGGATCTGGCTTTCTGTAAAAGATACGGTGCATTGCTCATGCTCTCCATACCACCCGCAACTATTACTTGGCTGTCCTCAGCGCGTATTGTAGCGGCAGCAGACATCACTGCCTTCATGCCCGAGCCACAGACTTTACTGATGGTCGTGCACGGAGCGGCTAGGGGCAATCCTGCTTTCAGAGAAGCTTGACGAGCAGGTGCTTGGCCTAGACCGGCACTGACGACATTACCAAAATACACTTCCTCGACATCTGTGCTTTTGATGCCCGCTCTGGATACAGTGGCACGTATGCTTTGTGCTCCCAAATCCGTAGCAGAAAGCGATGAAAATACGCCCTGAAACCCGCCTAAAGGAGTTCGTGCCGTGCCGGATATATAGATTTTTTTCATGTTTTAGTCTTAGTGATAGGTTCGATAAAGTGAACCGTGTAATTTGATAGAAAGTCCAATCGGTTCTTAGGCATTATCGGAGCTTAAGGCTCTCGCCACTTTTGATTGGGTCGGTTTACCAAGAATGGCTGAAATGGCGTTGCCAACTTCAACCAATTTATTGAGATCTATATCGGTTTCCAGTCCTAATCCATTCAGTAGATAAAGCACATCTTCACTGGCTACATTGCCGCTAGCCCCTTTCGCGTAAGGACACCCTCCCAAGCCAGCGACGGAGGCATCAACCGTACGTATATCGTGTTCTAAAGCAGCACAAACATTGGCAATTGCCTGCCCGTAGGTGTCATGGCAGTGAATGGCAAGCTGTGCTGCGGGTACTTCACAAACAACGGCATCGAGCATTCGTTTTACCGACTTCGGCGTGCCAACACCGATGGTGTCGCCAAGCGATATTTCATAGCACCCCATGTGCATCAGTTTGGCGCTTACCTCGGCAACGGCGCTCGGGTCGATCTCACCTTCGTAGGGACACCCCACAATGCAAGATACATAGCCTCGGACCGGGATATTGTGTTCGTTTGCCAGTTCAATGACGGGCTTAAATCGCTCGATGCTTTCCTCAATACTGCAGTTAATGTTCTTTTGCGAAAAACTCTCACTGGCAGCCGCGAAAATGGCCACCTCATCAACCTTGCTTTGCAATGCTGCCCGCATGCCTCTCTCGTTGGGTGTCAGCGCGCTGTAGGTAACATTTTGTCTCCGCTCAATCTTTGCAAACACATTGTCGCTGTCAGCCATTTGAGGCACCCATTTTGGTGAGACGAAACTACCTACTTCAATTTTTCTTAGGCCAGTAGCTGCCAGACCATCAACCATTAGGCATTTGTCATCCACTTTTATTAGTTGAGACTCGTTCTGGAGCCCGTCGCGCGGCCCCACCTCATAAAGGGTCACAAAATCAGCCATCAGAATCTTCGCTCTCTGAAGTTTCAAAATCTGCTAGCGTGGTGCCGCCATTGACCAGCTCGCCTACTGAACAAAATAGTTCACCAATAATTCCATCGGCTGGGGCGTGCATGGTGTGCTGCATCTTCATTGCTTCCATTATTATCACTGCATCACCTTCTTTGACCGTTCCACCCGCGTCCACCATGATGTCGATGATCGTGCCATTCATTGGCGCCACAAATGGACTGGAAAAGTTATCTTCGACATCTGCACCCAGATCAGGTTTTATGATTCCAACTTCTCGGGTTCCGAATTCATCAAATAGTGTCAATGACGATTCTTCTTCACACACGGTTAGCGTGCGTCTATGCCCATCAATAAATAGAGTCAACTCGTCTTGAACGAGATTGGCGTCAATCCGATAGTCGATACCCGCCAAGCTGACCAACACTTTGTTGGCTGAAAGCCGACAATGTACAGTCCTTTCTTGGCCTTCGACATTGAAGTTCAGCGTCACAGCGCTGACATCGTTCATTCTCCACCAATCGTTTTCATTCCATGGGTCGTCTAACGATTGTGCTTGTGTCGACTTGACGCAATAAACAGCGGCAATGACCGCGTCTATCGAATTTGTTTGATTTTCATTCGCGAAGAGTTGGTCTGAATGTTTGTCGATAAAGCTCGTATCCACATCAAAATCTCGGAATGCTGAATGATTCGCAACATCGTGGAGGAAATTAAGATTGGTGGTGACACCTTGAATACGGTATTGCCTCAGGGCAATACTTAACTTGTTGAGAGCTTGCTTTCGATCTTCAGCCCACACAACGAGTTTTGCAATCATCGGGTCGTAGAAGGAGCTGACTTCATCGCCTTCAACAACCCCAGTATCGACTCTTACCGAATCGGACTCCGTGGGTGGAATTAGCCGCCGTAAAAGGCCTGCCGTGGGTAGAAAATCGTTATTAGGATCTTCCGCATAAACTCGGGCTTCAAATGCGTGTCCATTGATTTGCAGTTGCTCTTGAGACCTCGGGAGCGGTTGACCAGAAGCAACCTTTAATTGCCAACAAACCAAATCTTGCCCCGTGATCATTTCCGTTACTGGGTGTTCAACCTGAAGGCGAGTATTCATTTCCATGAAGTAAAATGAGCCGTCCGAATCAAGTAAAAATTCCACCGTCCCGGCGCCGACGTAATCAATGGCTTTTGCGGCCCTCACGGCCGTTTCGCCCATCTCTTGACGCAATGATTCGCTCAAACCTGGAGCCGGGGCTTCTTCGATGATTTTTTGATGTCTGCGTTGAACAGAGCAGTCACGTTCAAACAAATAGACGCCGTTGCCATGCGTATCACAAAAAACCTGAACTTCGACGTGTCGCGGTTCGGTTAAGTACTTTTCCACCAACATGTCGCCATTGCCAAAGCTGGCAATGGCTTCACTTTTAGCTTGTTCAAAAGCGGATGAAAACTCCTCTTCGGACCACACTTGGCGCATGCCCTTGCCGCCGCCACCAGCCACGGCTTTGAGTAACACTGGGTAGCCCATTTCATCCGCCGAACTTTTGAGTTTATCGGACGATTGGTCTGCTCCATGATATCCAGGAACCAGTGGAACCCCCGCATCTTCCATGATTGATTTGGCCGCGGATTTGGAGCCCATTGCTTCAATGGCGCTTGCTGGCGGCCCAATAAAGACTAGGTTATGTTCTTTACACGCCTTTGCAAACTCAGCATTCTCTGATAGAAAGCCGTAGCCAGGGTGAATGGCCTGAGCGCCCGTTTTTAACGCAGCATTTATTATTCGGTCAATGAGTAAATAGGACTCGCTTGAGGCTGCCGTACCCACTCGAACTGCCTCGTCGGCCGATTTTACATGCAGTGCATGTTGATCCACATCAGAGTAAACGGCGACGGTGCTAATGCCCATGTCCTTAGCGGTACGCATAACGCGACAGGCAATTTCGCCACGGTTGGCGATCAGAATTTTATTAAACATCGGCTTCACCTTTTATCCAAGCTGGGTTTCGCTTCTCGAGAAACGCGGACAAACCTTCTTGACCTTCATGCGAGACTCGGATCTTCGCGATCCGCTCACTGGACTCAATTTTCAGATTCTCATCGATTCGACGGCTGGAGAAATCCAATACTAGTGCCTTGGCTTGAGATACAGCCTGAGGACTATTAGCCCGCAACTGTTTAGCCATTTTATCGACGGTGTCATCCAGTTCATTTTCGTCCACCACCTCGTGTACTAAGCCCAGTGTGAGCGCTGTGTCTGCGAAAAAACGTTCACCAGTCAGAAAATACCGTCTTGCTGCTCGTGAACCCATGGCCGCCATCACATAAGGCGAGATTGTTGCCGGGGTTAAGCCAATCTTTACTTCACTGAGAGAGAAGCTGGCCTTCGGTGTTGCAATGGCAATATCACAACAGCTTACTAATCCTACGGCTCCGCCAAAAGCCGCGCCTTGTACGCGCGCTATGCTTGGCTTTGAGAGCTTGTTAAGTGTGCTTAACATGGCCGCTAGGCATTTGGCATCCTCAAGATTTTCCTCATAGGAGTAGCTCGCCATACGTTTCATCCAACCAAGGTCCGCGCCAGCCGAAAAGCTCTTACCGTTGCCAGATAGGACCAGAGCGCGGATATCGTTCGATTGGTCAATTGCCTCGAACTCTTTGGTTAGCATTTTGATTAATTCATCATCAAAAGCGTTGTGCTTTTCTGGGCGATCCAAGGTGACATGGGCCACTTTGTTGTTGATGTTTACATCTAACATAGCAAAGCTCCTACATGCGAAATACGCCGTAGCGTGTTTCTTCAATGGGTTTGTTCAATGATGCAGAAAGCGCCAAGCCCAAAACACGTCGCGTATCCGCCGGGTCAATAACGCCATCGTCCCAAAGCCGTGCTGAAGCATAAAATGGATGGCCCTGTTTTTCGTACATATCCAATGTTGGTTTCTTGAACTCCGCTTCGGCTTCCTGTGACCATTCTTCGCCCGCCCGCTCTTTTTGTGCACGTTTGACTTGAGCCAGTACTCCGGCCGCCTGTTCGCCCCCCATAACGGAGATTCGAGCCGTAGGCCACATAAATAAAAAGTTCGGTTCATAGGCGCGTCCACACATGCCGTAATTGCCAGCGCCGTAGGAGTTGCCGATCAAAAACGTAAACTTTGGCACGTTCACGTTTGCTACTGCGTTCACCATCTTCGCGCCGTGTTTGGCGATACCACCAGCTTCATACTGTCGTCCAACCATAAAGCCAGTTATGTTCTGCAAAAACACCAGCGGGATTTTTCGTTGGCCACATAACTCGATAAAGTGCGCGCCTTTCTGAGCAGACTCACTGAACAATACGCCGTTATTGGCTACGATGCCGATAGGGTAGCCATACACATGCGCAAAACCGCAAACCAATGTTTCGCCAAAGTTTGCTTTGAATTCGTCAAACTCTGAACCGTCGACGACGCGCGCGATGATTTCTCTGACATCAAAGCCCTTGCGCATGTCCTTTGGCAATATTCCATAGATCTCTTCGCTGGGGTAGAGTGGAGCAATCGTCTCGCGGCGTTCTAGTTGATTTGGCTTGACTCGGTTTAATCGATTGACCGAGCGACGCACTAACTCAAGAGCGTGATGATCATTACGCGCGTAATGGTCAGCCACCCCTGATTCACGGGTATGCACATCAGCACCACCAAGGTCTTGTGCAGAAACAACTTCGCCCGTGGCTGCTTTGACTAACGGTGGTCCGGCAAGAAAAATGGTGCCATGTTCTTTTACGATGATTGCTTCATCAGCCATGGCCGGCACATAGGCTCCGCCGGCAGTGCAAGAGCCCATAACGGCCGCGATTTGGGGGATATTTTGTGCGGACATTCTGGCTTGATTGTAAAAAATTCTGCCAAAATGCTCCCGGTCCGGAAACACCTCGTCTTGACGTGGAAGGTTGGCACCACCAGAGTCAACCAAATATACACAGGGTAGGTGATTTTGTTCAGCGATTGCTTGCGCTCGTAGGTGTTTCTTAACGGTCAACGGGTAATAACTACCGCCTTTGACCGTGGCATCATTTGCCACAATCATGCACTCTTTGCCCTCAATTCGACCTATGCCGGCAACAACCCCTGCCGCGGGAACGTCTTCACCAGGATATACTTCATGCGCTGCTAGTTGGCCAATTTCCAAAAAAGCCGAACCGGGATCGATCAACTCGTTGATGCGTTCCCGCGCGAGAAGTTTGCCTTTGCTTTTGTGACGCTCTTGGCGTGCCACACCACCACCAAGTTTGATTTTCTGACAAATCTCTCGCAGCACTGACACTTCGTCTTTCATGTGCTGCTCGTTGTCTAAAAAATCCTGAGCTCTAGTATTAATTTTTGATTTTATGACCGGCATGGTAATCCTCGCGACAGGTGATTTGATCGATTATCGAGTCTCGTTAAAGAGTTCACGTCCGATGAGCATCCGTCTTACTTCTGATGTTCCTGCTCCGATTTCATAAAGCTTGGCATCGCGTAAGAGTCTTCCAGTCGGATACTCATTGATATAACCGTTGCCACCCAATGTTTGTATGGCTTGCAGTGCCATCTGAGTGGCTTGCTCTGCCGTGTATAAGATCACTGAAGCGGCATCTTTTCGACTGTCTTCGCCTCGGTCACAGGATTGTGCTACTGCGTAAAGGTAGGCTCGACTCGCGTTGAGTGAGGTGTACATGTCCGCGATTTTTCCTTGCATCAATTGGAATTCGCCAATCGATTTATTAAATTGTTTGCGCTCGTGTATGTAAGGCACCACAACATCCATACATGCTTGCATGATGCCAACTGGGCCACCTGACAAAACCGTTCTTTCGTAGTCTAAGCCGGACATCAGTACTCTCACACCGCCGCCTTCGAAACCCAGGATGTTTTCCTCTGGAACTTCACAGTCTTCAAAGACCAGCTCGCAAGTGTTCGAGCCGCGCATACCTAACTTATCTAGTTTTTGCGCTTGACTGAATCCCTTAAAGCCACGCTCAACGATGAAGGCAGTAATACCTTTTGAGCCACCATTGACGTCGGTTTTGGCGTAAATAACGTAAGTGTCAGCATCTGGACCATTGGTGATCCACATTTTGTTACCGTTGAGTACGTAGTGATCACCACGTTTGTCGGCACGAAGCTTCATGCTTACCACGTCGGAGCCCGCATTCGGCTCTGACATGGCTAATGCACCAACGTGTTCGCCAGAACATAACTTAGGTAAATATTTTAGTTTCTGAGCCTCTGAGCCGTTTTTGCGAATTTGATTAACACAAAGGTTTGAATGCGCTCCGTAAGAGAGACCAACAGATGCACTCGCACGACTGATCTCTTCCATGGCAACACAATGTGCTAGGTAGCCCATATTGCTGCCGCCGTACTCCTCTTCAACGGTAATACCCAATAAGCCCAAATCGCCAAACTTTTTCCACAGATCCATTGGAAACTGATTGTCGAGATCTATTCTCTCGGCCCTTGGTGCAATCTCATCTTTCGCGAACTGAAAGGTCATGTCACGTAGCATGTCGATTTCTTCGCCAAGTCCAAAGTTCAATGTGGTGTATGGTGCGTTCATAATTATTTCAGTGTGGGTTAAGTTTAAGAAGAAACTGACTTAAGACTCTCTAGGCAGCGATTCTCTGCATCTTCGAGGTCTAACAACATCAGCTCTAGATCTTTCTGTTGTTGAAGCAGTTGTTCTCGCTTTTCATGAATCTTTGAGATTAGTGCATGTAACTGCTCAGTGTTTTTTTCATCTGAGTTGTACATCAAGATGATGTTGCTACTCTCCTCAAGCGTGAGTCCAAGCCTCTTTCCTCTGAGTATCAGTCTTAGTCGCGTACGATCACTCGCACTATAAAGTCGAGTGGTGTTCTCGCGACTGGGATTCAGTAGACCTTTCTCTTCATAAAAGCGAAGCGTGCGGGTTGTCACGTCGAACTCATCGGCAAGCTCGCGAATTCCATAAGACTTTGTGACGGCTTTGTTCATGATAGATTCAAGGATCGCTCTTATCTTGGTTTTGGATCAGTTTAGCTTAAGTTTACGTTAACGTAAACGTAATATGTTTTGAGTTAGGCATGGATTTGAGAATATTCAATGGTTAAAGCGAGTCTATAGCCAGCGTCTAATCAATCAGCTCATTAGAGCCTGGCAGAATAGGTGATAGAAATCAGGCTCACAGGCCCTGAATTGCGTTGCCTGATTTATTAGCCTGGTTCGATTTATCGTCTTGACTTTGGGTCTCAGGAACGTGCAATCGATCGAAGTAACGTTTCGCTCTTTCCCATCCCAGTTCAATCATTTCGTCGGCCCGATCAACCTCCAATGTTCGGCAAGCATTCCTTGGGATTTCAATAGTATGATCCGGCGGGTACGCGGCTAGCTTCTGTTTTGCCAAGGAGCCTTGCATCGACTCAAAGGCTTGGTTTGCCACATCATACATACCCATGTCCATTTCATTGTTGTTCGGTCTGCCTAACTGCATCCGTTGTATATAGTTCAGTATCTTCAATCTGACCGGCGATGAATCATCTACCTCAATAGGCTTTTTTGATTTCTGTTTTTTGGGATTCAGAGAGGGGTCAACTCGACCACCTAGGTTTACGGCAATGGTCAGATCTGTTTCATCGCCAAAAGTAGGCGCAATGGGAACCGGATTAAGAACGCCACCGTCAATTAACTTAGCTCCGTTTCGATCCAGTGGCGTGAAAAACAAAGGCAATGATATAGAAGCCCTAATGGCTTCAAATAGATCTCCAGAATTCAGCCACACCTCTTTCTCGTTTCGAATATCGGCTGCAACGGCGGTGTACTTTATCGGCAAGTTTTCAATGTCTTGAGTGCCGACCAGTTCTACCAGTGTATTGATAAACTTGTCGCCACGAAAAAAACCACCACGACTCCACGAGATATCAAGTAGTCGGACCATATCCAGTTTTGTTATGGCCCGTACCCATTCTTCAAACTCATCTAATTTTCCAGCGGCATAGACTCCACCAATTAATGCCCCAGCCGAGCTACCAGAAATAGAGGATATTTCATATCCGTATTTTTCAAGATATCGAATGACGCCAATATGCGCTAGACCTCGAGCGCCGCCGCTGCCAAGAACTAGCGATATAGATTTATTGGTGTTTTCCATAAATGCGATTTGGGGATTTGTGTCTATTCTGAGAGTATAAGAAGAAATCCAGTTATGCATCAGGGAAATTTACCCATTGTCGGCTATGCGGAATCTTCAGCGAGAACTATTTACAGCGGCTCAGGCTCAAGCTATTGATCGGCGCGCCATCAATAAATTCGGGATCAATGGCTTTGCGCTGATGTGCCAAGCAGGTGAAGCCGCGTTCCAAGAAATGGCCATGCGATGGACCGACAGAAAGACTGTTACCGTATTTTGTGGAGGCGGGAATAATGGCGGTGACGGCTACGTAGTAGCAAAGCTTGCAAAGGAAGCAAATTATAAGGTGATCTGCTATGCAGTCAGTGACCCCCAACAGCTAAAGAATGAAGCGAAACTCGCGTACTTACAGGCCATGGATGCCAACATCGAAGTGGTTAATCTCATTGAAACAGAAATGATTGATGCTTCGATAGAGGGGGTTATCGTAGATGCCTGCTTGGGCATTGGACTAAAGGGCCAAGTTAGAGGTTTGTATCAACGCGTGATTTCTGTGATTAATGGCTGTGGTAACCCGGTACTTTCAATCGATGTACCATCCGGAATTTGTGCAGACACTGGCTCCATTCTGGGTGATGCTGTACAAGCTGATGTTACAGTTTCCTTTATTGGCCTAAAGCGGGGCCTTTATACTTCTGATGCAAAACAGAAGTGTGGTGATATTGTGTTTCAATCCTTAGGGCTACCTCTTGAGGTTTACCAGCACAGCTCGCCAGCCGCTCTGCTGTTGGATTATTCTGCGCCATTATTACCATGCAGATTAAAAAATACGCATAAGAACCACTTCGGGCATTCGCTTATTGTGGGTGGAAGCGCCGGTATGGCAGGTGCTGCGCTTATGTCGGCTGAGTCTGCTTTAGTCTCGGGGGCCGGATTGGTCACGGTGGCGACTGATGCGGCTAACTTTCAAACTATCATCTGCAGAAGGCCGGAGCTGATGTGCATTGACACATCCTTGGAAGATCATGTTCAAACTAAATTGAATCAATCAAATGTGTTGGCGATTGGTCCAGGATTGATCCCAGATAAAAAAGAGGTCGCGCTTTTAAATCTCGCGCTAAATGAGAAAAAGCGGATTATTGTTGATGCTGGAGGATTGGATTTACTGAAGCTTGCTAATCTTTTCTACGACCACTGGGTGCTTACTCCACATCCAGGAGAGGCCGCCAGGTTGCTGAATGTGACAACCGCCGAGGTACAGAGTGATCGCTTCGCTGCGGTTAATGAACTGCAAGCTCGCTACGGTGGGGTCGTCGTACTCAAAGGAGCTGGGACATTAATCGCCGATTCGGAATCTGTCCATGTTTGCGATCGAGGAAACTCCTCCATGTCGACGGCGGGTGCTGGAGATGTGTTGACTGGTGTAATCGCAGGTTTGGCGGCTCAGGGTTTGGACCTTAGGGAAGCTGCCAAATTAGGCGTTTGGGCTCATGCCTCAGCAGGCGACATGGCACGCAACTCTCTGGGCAAGCATTTATTGGCGACGGATCTAATTCCATTCGTTCGTCAGCTCTGGTGAAAAAGTGAACAACTTTTTTGGTGTTAGTTAGTGACTCAATGATTTGAGTTCTTCCATTGAAAAGGTGGAGCTAACGTCGGCAAGTCCAGGAACTTTGGAGATTAACTGTTGATAAACTTCATCGTAGTGACGCAGGTCCCTGACAAGAACTTTTAATAAATAATCCACTTCCCCGGCCATTCGGTGACACTCTATTATCTCAGGCATTTCGTCAACAGCGGCGGAGAGTTGTTGTAACCAGCTCGCTTCATGTCTTTCCAATTTGAGACTGACGAAAGCAACTGTGCCCAAACCTAATGCCGTAGGGTCTATTTCGACGGTGTATTTTTTAATGGTTCCAGACTCTTCTAGTCTTTTAATTCGTCTCCAGCACGGGTTATTGGTCAAGTTAACACGAAGCCCAATTTCTTGAACGGATAGGCGAGAGTTTTCTTTAAGAATGTCTAAGATTTGCCTGTCTTTAGCATCAAGTTTCATAAATATATTAAAAATGAAATATATGTTTCAAATATTATAAAAATAGTAGCATATATTGGGATGAGGTGCCGCTGTCTTGGGTGTAAATTTGGTTCTTGAAGTGACAGTCTTGGTTTTGAACAACATGAAGAAGCTTTTTACATCACATCCTAACTCCGTTGGTGAATCCTATTTTGAGCACCTCTGGACCGCTTCATGTTTTTCGACTTCACTGCTAATCGCTTCGCTGTCCTGTTTGGTACATGGTCTGTTTCCTTTCTTTTTTACTCAAACCGGAAGCCGCCGAATCACCACCTTGTATGAGCAGATGGTAAAATTTAGGCAGAAAAAAAGCCCATCAAATGATGGGCTCTCTTCAAAGACTTAATAAGCCTTAATTTGATCTACAATATGTAAATCTCGTTAGGAATCTTATGCTGCCTGGCGCTCTGTAAAGCCAAGGCTATTTTTACTTAGTGAGATGACCTTGTTGGTCATCTCTGGGTGCTCTAGGGCTTGTTTTATCTCATGCTTTAGCTTTGAGTAGATCCATGTTAGCGACTGGCTTTGTGTGGATCGAGCATGACTTGATACTTCTGAAAGAATGTCTCTAGACATCGGCTTGAACTCCGTGCAATCGTACTCATAGGCTCGAGTTGCATAGTGTGCGATCAAGTCCAGACATCGAGAATTCAACCACGATAACGGTATATCCGACAGTCTAATTTTAGTGGCTTGTTTCTTATCCATTTCCTATTTGCAGACCTACAATTACCCTATCTGCAAGTTCCAATATTTATTTGCCGCGGATTAAAGCAGGCGTCCTTTTTGTTGTCCATTGCGCAATTCAATTATGGGACTTTTCCCTATACAAAAAAGCCCGAAAAATCCTCTTTGAATGAACAGATGTAACAATCCCTTGCTGTTGGACGATTGCTCGCGATTAGCACCATTGATCTGATTGTGGTAAAACGACATACGGGGTGTGAGGTATAAAGTACATGAGTAATGAAGTAACGGTCTGTTTGGCCGATGATCATAAGCTCTTTAGGGAAGGGTTGCGATCTACGCTGGAGAGTGATGGACGCTATAAGGTGGTACACGAAGTCGGTGACGCGGCTTCACTAAAAACAGAATTACAAATTAGATCAGTGGATCTGGTACTCCTGGATTACAGGATGCCGGGCGGAGGGTCGTTAGCCGCGCTGGAATACATCAAAAAACGTTTTCCAACCACCAAAGTCATTTTGTTGACGGGAATGGACGTCAGTCCTATCTTTCAACAGTTTGTCGACCTTAAAGCTGATGGAGTGTTGATCAAAGAAATCTCCTCTGAGGAGCTGTTGGGTTCGGTGGCCAAAGTGGTCAGCGGAGACACAGTGGTGGCAGCAGAAGTCAGAAATTATTTAGACAGTAAAAAAGCTCAACTGTCAGCCAGAGAATATCAAGTCATGGAATTGATATTGGAGGGTTTAAGTAATACTGAAATGGCAGACCGACTTGGCATATCTATCAAAACGGTGGGAAATCATCGACACAATTTAATGCAAAAGCTCAGCCTTAAGAATACGGTGGAGTTGATGCGTTTTGCCATCAAAAATGGTTACCTAGAAGGAGAGTAGTAAGCATCGCATCAGTTTCAGTGACGCTCAGAAATAACTATGTTACGTCTAGAAGAATCAGAAACTAACATCGATTACGAGGCGATCCATCAGCGACAACTGGACCTCGTGCTTAGGCAAATGAACACCACGGGGTTCTTCGGAACGTTGGTCGCGTCAGTATTCGTTCTTTTGTTGTACGGCGTGGCGCCCACGGTTCCATTGCTGGTGTGGTTTCTGATTGTCGTGCTTTACTTTGCCTCGCGCTGGCTATTTATTTTTGGACCAATCAATAGGCGGATAAAGCAGGGTCGACGACGAGATATTCAGCTTGAGTACCGTTTGATTCTATTTATGTGGTTTGTGACTGGCTGTTTGTTTGGAGTAGGTGGCTATCTATTCTTGCCAGAAATCGATCATACGTTTGAATTTGTTGGTGTGATTATGATTCTCTCGGGTTTGGTCGCTTCAAACCTACAGAATTTTTATTGGTCCTCCAGGCTAGCTGGAACACTGTATGTTCACCCGCTAATGTTGGGCCCGATGATAAGAATGCTCGAATATGGTTATTACGAGTTCTTTTTTCAGTTACTCTTTTTTGTTGTTCTGATGAACACAATGATTGCAAGGATGGCAACTCAAATAGCCAAGTCCGCTATGCGAGACGTCCATAACACTAGGCACATGCGTGAACTATTGGTTGAGAAAGCCAAGGCTGAGTCGGCAAATGATGAGAAGACTCGGTTCATTGCCGCAGCGAATCACGATATTCGCCAACCGTTGAATTCGATGGGCATGTTTTTGTACAGTCTAAGACAACAGCTAAAAGAGGACTCAGCTGAGAAAAAAGCGGCTCTTCAAGGTGTTGAGAACTCATACAAGTCTTTAAATGAGCTGTTCTCTGGTTTGGCTCAAATGGCAACCATTGATGCCAGAGACATCGAAGTAAATCGGCATTCGATTAGCTTAGACTCATTGTTGGAACCGTTAGTCATGGAGCTTGATCCCGTAGCAAAAGAACGTGGCATTGCACTCAATTATGAACGTTCTGATCAAAACGTCGATACCGATCCGTTCCTGCTAGCTCGTATGTGCCGAAACTTGATCGGGAATGCTATTCGATACACGCCGTACGGCTCCGTGGATATAAGTTCCGAAGTAGTGGGGTCTACACTAATCCTTAATATTGCCGATACGGGGGTGGGAATTTCGGCCGAACAACAATCGAAGATATTTGAGGAGTACTATCAGGTGCAGGATCAACCCAGAGAGGAACGTAAAGGTCTTGGTTTGGGTCTATCCATCGTTAAACGTATTAGTGATCTGTTAGATCATCGGATTCAAATTCATTCGGTACAAGGTGAGGGTTCAACATTCTCCATTGAATTACCGTTGGCAGAGGAGTTCAGTCTGCACGAGCCGAAGGCTGTCGAACTAAATGCCTTTTACGGACTCAGAATTTTGGTGGTCGATGATGAAGCGGAAATTCTGACTGGTATGGAATCGTTACTGTCTGGTTGGGACTGTGAAGTATTTTGCGCGCAAAACCCCGAGCAAGCTTTAGAAATCGCGGCTCAATTTAGGCCTGACTTGGTGTTGTGTGATTATCGCTTGGGGGCTGGGGCAAATGGGGTGGATCTTTTGAAATCGCTTAGATCTAAATTAGACCTTCGCATTCCTTGTTTCATCATTAGTGGCGATCTCGATTACCGAGTTAGAGAGGCAAGTGTGATGAATGGCTTTGACTTTATGTACAAACCCATTGAGCCAGAAATATTGCACTCGAAGATCAGTGCAGCGATCGAATAGCCGAAGTGGCGAGCTAATCACAATTGGGGTTCTTTAGCTTATTTGATGTAGCAGCCTTTATATAACTAAGTTGTCGGCTTAACGTTCTTCAGGGAGATAGGCTCCTAACTTTAGGTCAGTTTTTTTAATAACATCCTTTAAGGCGCCTTTGCTCATACCCATACTGTCTGCTCCTCGTTTAATCATTGCATGTGCTTCAGGCTCAAAATCCGAGGCCTTTAAGAGCTTGTAATCAACCAAATGTTTCTCAATTCTCATCACCGCTTCGTTGTATGAAATTTTCTCATTGGCATAGAGTCGGTAGATCTGTCGAATAGTCGCCGAAGTCCCATTTTCGCGAGTGCCTGGAAGCAGTTGTCGAATATCGAACTTATCCGAATCGCTCAAGGTGTAAGCGACAACAATAAAGAAAACAATTCCACGTGTCGCCATCAGTAGTGGAGTAGCCTGCCATAGACCCACGATGTAGTTGAGGCCAAACATTGCAAAAATGGCGATGCAGTATGAGTTTCTTATCTGAGCTTCTCTAGATCGGGTTTTACCGTAGTTCTTGATGAGACTTGCGCCAACGCTTAGATAGATTGTGATGGCTAACACCTGGGGAATAACCGTATAGGCGTTTGACTCTATACTGACAGAGCTCTTTGTGGGGTTTAATTCTCCCACAAAACCGCTGCCGAAAAATGCGAAATAGACTCCGCCTGCTGTCAGAGCGGCAATAAGTGAGTATATCCTCCAGTTCCGGTGATCATCGATTTCGCAGAGGCTCAGTAGCAGGAAGCCCCCGGCGGCGTAACAAAAGGTATCAGCGACGTAATAGTAAACCAGTATTTCAGATCTACTTAAATTAAAAACGTTTGTGATCTCAACCGGCGCAAATAATAATATTTGAAAGATAGAAAACACCACACCAAGAGCGATATACAAATACAGCTCACCCTTGATGTTACGGTAACGTCCTTGAGCTGCCGAAGCGAAAAAACGGCTCAAATACAGTTTGATACCAAGTACGATAATTGCGACGTAGAACATAACCCAATCCTACCCAACTTAGACTCTTCTAGCCGATGGGTAGCTCTCTAATTCGTTGTCCATTGATTGCGAAAATAGCGTTGGTGACCGCTGGCGCAATCGGGGGAGTTCCAGGTTCGCCAGCACCACCCATTTTCTCACCACTGTTGATGATCTCAATCTCAATGTCCGGCGAATCCTTCATGCGCAGCATTCGATAGTCATGAAAGTTGCTTTGTACAACAGCACCTTTTTGTATATCGATCTTGCCGAATAAAGCCGCGGTTAGTCCATAGATAATACCGCTCTCCATTTGCGCTTTAAAAGCATCAGGGCTGACCGCATACCCTGGGTCCGCGGCGCAGTACACGTTTTCGACTTTAGGCTTGCCGGACGTCATGTTGACAACGGCCACTTCCGCAACAATTGTGCCAAAAGAGCGTTGCAGGGCAATGCCGCGGCCCCAACCCTCGGGCAGCTCGGATCCCCAGTCAGCCATTTCTGCGGCCTTATTCAATACGTTCAAAAATCGGGGTTCGTTCTTCAAAAGTGCCGCTCGATATTCGTAAGGGTCAGCCTTGGCTGCATGAGCCAACTCATCGATGAAAGACTCGGTGAAGAAGGCATGCTGGGTATGATCCACACTGCGCCATGGTCCAAAAGGAATATGCGTCGGGCTGCCAGTGTAGTGAACGAACTGATTATCAATTGCGTATGGAATGGTGGGCGCTTCCACTGGTTCGTGTTTATCAACGAATTGATTTTCCCAAGCAGTAGGGTAGCCCTTATCATCCAATGCGGCTTTAAAGCGACTGATGATGGCTGGGCGATATCGGTCTTGCTGAATATCTTCTTCTCGCGACCAGATCATTTTGACGGCTTTGCCTGGAACGGCGCTAGCCAACTTGACCGCCTGCGAAGGATAATCTTGCTGGGCTCTTCGGCCAAACCCACCACCTAAATACAAATTATTGACGGTGACTTGTTCTAGCTCTAGGCCATATTCTTCAGCGATATGAGTTCGAGTGCCCAGTGGGTTTTGTAAACCACTCCACAATTCGATTTTGTTATCACTCACTCTCGCTGTGGCATTCAGTGGTTCCATAGTGGCATGAGCAAGGTAGGGTACAAGATACTCGGCCTCAAATATATCTGTACTTTGTTCAAGTACATCGCGAGCATTACCTTTGGCAAAGTCCTCTTGTTCATCGCCATTTTGAATCGCTAAGTCCATGTCTTTTCTGAACTGCGCGTAAATCTCTTCGGTGTCCAAGAGCTTCTCATCGTGGTTGGAATACTCTATTTCCACTTGCTCGAGCGCTTTCTTAGCGCGCCAATACTTATCAGCTACGACACCAACACCGTTGTCTAACGGCACCACGGCTTTAACGCCGGGCATACTTTTGGCTTTGGTATCGTCAATCGATGCAACCAAAGCGCCAAACACGGGAGCGCACTTCACACAGGCGTACAGCATGTCAGGCTCTGACACGTCCACACCAAAAACCGCCGTGCCATCAACTTTTGATGGAATGTCATAGCGCTCTACGTGCGTGCCCATGATTTTGAATTCACCGGGTTCTTTTAGTCTTGGTTGATGACTGCCTTGTTGAGCGGCCACAGCTTCTGCGAAGTTGATATAGGGTTCGCGTTTGCCAGATTTCTTATGAATGACGTGACTCAATTCGGTGCTGATTTCGTCTACTGGTACGTTCCATTCATTCGCCGCCGCTTGAATAAGCAGCTCACGCGCCGCGGCGCCTGCGCGACGCATACCCCAAAGCCCAGTTCCACGGACGGAGAAGCTGCCCCCGGTAATTTGCATATTCATCGACTTGGCGGCGGTTAAAAACACTCCATTGAGCGTGTCTTCAAGCACAGTGGGCACCTCCATCGGCATGATGAAATCACGAGCTATGTGCATACTGGCGTATTCCGGATGCACCGGTGCCTCTTCCATCGAAACCTGAGACCAGTCTGCGTCCATTTCGTCCGCTAACATCATGGGCAACGCGGTGTGCGCTCCTTGGCCCATTTCTGCGTGTGGAACAATTACCTTAATGCTGTTGTCGGGCAACAGTTTGACCCAGGCATTGATCATGACTTCATCTTCGCCTTGAAACATTTTTGCCAGTTCAGGTGTTCGATGGCCTGGACGTATAAATACAGCCGTTCCTGTACCGATAATGAGTCCGCCGCCAACGACTCCGCCAGTGGCCAAAAATGCTCTGCGCGTCCACTTACCCATTTTCCACCTCCATTGTCGCATCGTCAGTACCAATGGTTATCTCGGGCGAGGGCTGTGCGTCGATCGATGCCGCTGCGGTTTTGATCGCTTTTTTGATTCGACCGTACATACCGCATCGGCAGACGTTCCCCGACATGGCCAGATCAATGTCTTCATCGCTTGGCTGCGGGTTTTTTTCCAGCAGGGCCGCTGCCGCCATGATTTGACCGCTTTGGCAGTAGCCACACTGAGGAACTTGCTCTTTAATCCAAGCTTGCTGCAATGGGTGCAAACTGTCCGGAGTGGATACACCTTCGATGGTAGTAATTTCAGCATCGCCAACTGCGCTAATCGGGGTAACACACGATCGAATTGGGTTGCCGTTTAAGTGAACCGTACATGCGCCGCACTGCGCTAATCCACAGCCGAATTTGGTACCTTTTAGGTCCACCTCATCGCGGATCACCCACAATAAAGGGGTGTCCGCTTCGACATCAACATTAAAGGTTGTGCCGTTTACTTTTATTGTCGTCATGCTCCGTCCATCGCTCTGATTGTTATGACCTAAAGATACCATGACGCTAAACTCCTGGCTTCACGCTTGCGTTCACTAATGACGTTGTTTCATATAAGGAGCTCAATACCCAATATTTGTTAAAAATAGCTGTTAAAATGTGGCTTTAGGAGCCGGTTTGTTGACCCACAATGACAAGTACAGAACCCATAAAGAAATCTCGAATACGTCTTTCACCAGAAGCGCGACGATCGATGTTGCTGGATCACACCGCCCAGATCATTGCTGATGAGGGCGTTTCGGCGGTAACCATGGATCGCTTGGCCAAGGAAGCCAATATTAGTAAAGGACTCATTTACAACTACTTCCCTAAGGTCACTAATATTTTGCAGGAGCTACTCACGCGTGAGTACAAGCACTTACGCAGTTTGCAATTTGAAGCGGCTGAATCAGCGAAGACCATCGAGCAATTAGTTCGTAGGGTGACAAAGGTTTATATTTCGTACATCAACGATCGAGGACTCATTATCGATCGTTTGGCGATGGAGCCTTCGGTAGCAAACTCTGGCGACCCAACAGAATACAGTCGGAGCGCTGCGGTCAGGTACATTGCTGAGATATTTCATAAGAGCTTCGATATTGAAATGGATATAGCCGAAGCGGTAGTTGATATTTCTTATGGATTACCCGCGGCTGCAGGCCAGTATCTACAGAAGCACGACGGCGTCGATGCCCAGACAATCGAAGACATTACAGTTCAGATGTTATTGGGCAGTCTCGAAGGCGTTAAGAAAAACTATGATCTCTCACTAAGGCCTCTTAAAAAGTAGTGAGTACTAGGTAATCATTAATAACAGCGTCTACATATCCGAATCAAAGTAGTTTAGGGAGTAGGGAGAGTCAGGCTCAATTGGTTGTCGAAGGGCAAAAACATTTCCATCGACATCACGCGCGTAAGTCTGCAAATAGGGGCCAAACTTGATTGGCTTGCTAATGAACTTAACCCCGAGATCTGTTAATCGATCGTATTCGGCAGTGATATCTCCAACTTCTAAAGAGAAGGAATAACCTAATGTAGAGGGTTGTCGTTGTTTGGTGGCCATCACCGTTTCTGGTTTTTTGTACTGCCAAATTTCAATGACTTTGGCCTTCTTGTTCATTTTAAACCAACCACCAAGTAAGTGCAGATCATCAACACCGGCGATATCATCAGCACGCGGGTTATCTTTTAATTCGGCTACTCGATAAGGGGCAATCGATAACACTTTTTGATAAAACCGCATAAGTCGATTTATATCTGAGGTGGCCAGCCCAACTTGCGTCATCCACAAGTTAAACCCGCTATCGCGCATCTCGTCCGTGTACCCAGCTCTTTTTAGTACATGCTCATCCAGTTGTTCCATCTCGATCATGTTTCCTTCTGGATCGTGAGCATAGGCATAAGTAACGCCATAACCTCCGAGATCTACGGGAGTGTCTCCCTTTGAAATCAAAGTAGCCCCCTCTTTGATAAACTTCTCGTAGGCAGAATCATCGTTGGTTGATTGAAAACACGTGTGGGTCATGCCGGGCCCTTGCGGTGGCATCTTGTTAAGTGGCGTATCCTCATTAGCCTTAAACTCATAAAGTTCAAACCATAGATTGGGCGCTTTGAGAATAGCGATCTCTACCTCAATCGCATCAGAGCCAAACAGTCTATTTGCCTCTGCATCGTCTTTAATGGTTGATCTGCTTACTAATTCAAAGCCTGTAGCACCTTGATAAAAAGCAAGTGCAGTCTCTATGTCTTTTACTGATAGACCAACGTGGTTAATACCCTTAATACTGGTTGGGGTATCTTCGATTGTGGCTTCTTTGTTGACCTCAATAGTGGTTGCTTGGGTGGCGGCGTACTCACTTGAAAAAGTAAAGAGGGGTACAAAAAGTAATAATAGGTATTGTTTCATCTTGTCTCTATTTGGGTAAACCGAACACTAACAGAACATTGCCGGGCATTTCGCCCCATTTGTCGTATCCAGAGGTGACATAGACATGTCCGTTGTAAATGACTGGGCCGGCTGCTTCGATTGCACCGCCTTTGGCTTGGACATTGTTGATCGTTTCGAACGGCCGTGCGGTTGGGTATTCCCATAGCGTCTTTCCGTTACTTGCATCAAAAGCACGCAGCATTCCATCCAGTCCACCCGCAAACACAAGTCCTGGGCTGGTACTAACTGGTGCTGAAATTCCCTGATAGCATAAAAACTTGATGTCCTTTGGGCATTGGTTGTCTAGGGTAGATCGCCAGAGAAAGCTTCCATCGGCCGGATTTAGGGCATGGACTCCTGGTTGTGCTGATCCTTCTGCGTAGGGGTTTCTAGTATATAAATCAGAGATACCCACAAATAGCGTGTTGTCATTTGCGCTCATTCCCCAATGTACGCCACCCATGGTGCCGCCACGACCCACCCGAGTCGTCCACACAATTTCACCTTGTTTTTCTGGGTCTAAGGCAAACACTAAGCCGGACTTTTGACCAACTAAAACAAGGTCTCCGGCTTGAAAGTCATGGTGAAGAATCGCAGCAGCGCCGATATCGAAATCTGGCCCATTTTCTTTCGGGCAGTTGGCAGTTTTGACGGAGCAGCCCCCGTTCCAGGCGTCATTTTCCCAAACCTGCCTGATCCAGTTTACAGAGCCATTGTTTGCATTGAGGGCGATGACCGCGTCACTAGTACCCGTTGCTGGCGAAGAATAGTTTTGCCCAGTCGTAACGTACACCAAGTTTCGTGTAGGGTCATACGTTGGAGTCGACCAAATAGGCGCCCCAGAAGGACCAAATTGGTCGGTGCCTTGGCTATTAGTGCCAGTCGGCTTTGGTTCGGGTGTGGTGTAGTAAATCCAATTTTGTTTGCCAGTTTGAATATCAAGAGCAGCAACGGCCCCACGAAAAGTGCAACAGGGGTAGCTCGCTTGTGCCGCGGGCACAACCTCCGAAGAGGAAATGGGAACGTAGACAGTATTATTAGCCACCGTCACCGAGCCTGTGATGGTGGCTAATGGATGAGTATGGACCTTGTTTTTCCATATTAGCTCGCCGGTTAACCGATCGAGCGCATAGATATTCGCTTTAAAGTCACCGAATACAACAGCTCCGTTGTTTAAGTTTGAGGACGGTGTAATAGCCAATGCGCCGCGAACTTCGTTGTTAGTCTCATACAACCAATGTACACATCCACTATCAGCGTCCAGTGCGTAAATAGTGCCGTTTTGCCCACCAATATACAGTGTGCCGTCGTAAAGTGTGGGTTGTGAGCGAGAGCGTGTGGCATGATCAAAACCAAATGCCCACTTTAATTCCAGCTTTTCCACATTCTTTGTCGACAAGTGTTTCTCGTGAGCTTGAAAGCGCTTGTTTCCATACTTTCCACCCCACGCTACCCAGTTATGCTCTTCGTCACCCTTGCCAAAATCCTCGGAAATTGACCGCTCACACAATGGTATTTTTTTCGTGCTCGATTTCGGTGTATAAGGTTTACCACTAAGGTATTCCGCCACCACACTGATTTCGTTTTTCGACAGCATTAATCCTTGTGTGCTCATGACACCAAAATTTAATGAGTCGACTATGCGCGCTGCTGAGTATTCCTTAAATGCCTCTACTCGGGGGGCTTCAGGCATCGCTCCGGTATGACAGATTGAGCAGTACTTATTAAAAAGATCCTCACCATCGCTATTCGAGTCGGCCTCCTTGGCGGCTATTGTGAAACTAAGCGTAATGATCAGAGTAAACAGCAGCCCACAATGGCGTTTAGTAGCACTTATTGAATGAAGCAAGATGGAATTCTCGATTGGTTAAACTTAATTGTTAGAACAGTAATATTGACAAGAGTACCTAAGATAAATGCACGGGCACATCAATATCAAACACTCTTTAAACTTAACCTAGTGAAATCTATGGGTCAATGCTATATTGACTATATGTTAAATAGTGAAGTCAAAAATACTATTTTACTGGGGTAAATAGGTTTTAAAGCCGTGTTTGATCGGTTTCTAATTATCTTAGTGTTTAGTAATGATTTTGGTATTCAGTCGTGGCGAGGCGTTAATTGTTGATGCCAAGCTGACCGAAATAGAGAGTGTAATTTATATGTTTAGATGGAGTTTACGTTCACCCCGTTCGCTGAGGGCTAGTGAACTTAGTGAATATATTTCTGTTCCTAAAGCTACTTCACTCGCTAAGGCTCTATTGTGCGTATTCCTTCTTAGTACGTCTCAATCCGTACTAGGCGATGAAATGGGTCGCGATCCAGCGCTGGTCTACTTAAATGATCATGTTTTAGCTAATGAGGCGGATGAGCAAGGTCGGTCAATGAAAGAGGGCTATGTTGATATTAACGGCACTCGATATCACTATGTTGAAGCGGGCGAGGGTACGCCAGTCGTCTTCTATCATGGGTTTCCAGGTTTTTGGTATATCTGGAAGTTTCAGCTGTTGGAACTGAGTCAACACTATAGGGTAATAGCGATTGATGGGCTGGGGGCTAACTTGTCAGACAAACCCATTGATATCGAATCCTATGATATTGAGAGGTTAGCGGCTGACTTATTGGTGTTTACTGAGCGTGTTGTTGGAGATCAATCCTATGCTTTAGTGGGTCACGATTGGGGTGGTGCCCTATCTTGGGCCTTTGCGCAAACCAATCCACCCAATCTAGATAAACTGGTGGTGATAGCGGCACCACCTTACAATCAATTACTGAAACTTCTGGCCACAGACGAGAAACAACGCGAGGCCTCGGCTTACATCAATCGGCTTAAGATGCCAGGGACAATAGACGTTATGAAGGCTGATCGTGCCAAAAGGCTGTGGCAAATCGGTGGCTATGATCGATTTGTCGGTGAAGGCATTTTGACAAAAGAGGAATCGGAACTATTTAGAACCGCGTTAGCACGAGAGGGGGCTGCTCGGGGCGGGCTTAACTGGTATACAGCCAACGTTCCCGAATTCAGTGCGATTGATGTTGATAATTACTGGCCCTCTGAGTTTGCTAAAACTAAAGTTGAAAGCCTGTTGATTTGGGGCAAGAAAGATACGATATTTGTGCCAGATTTTCTGCAAGAACTTCAAAACTACGCTGCCAACGTCAGAATTGAAGAGCTTGAAGATTATGCTCATGTGCCTCAGTTGCGTGATCCTTCTTTGGTAAACGACTTATTGATTGACTTTATAAACGCACCTAATAAACAACAAAATAATAACGCTGATCGGAGCCCTCTATGAGCTGGTTAATCAATTCACCATTAAAGAAAATTGTCTTAGGACTGGTCTTACTGATCGTTTTGTTTTTTCTGTTCGCTGAGAGGGCAATCATCGCTTATCTTGAACCCGCCGAAGAATTTATTGTCGCGGCGGTGCCAGCGCAGCCTGATTACGCAGACTTACGATATTGGGCGGCTCACCCAAAGGTCAATGACAGTGCTGATCTGACTCCAAGTGATGGGAAAGTAACTGAACCGAGTGAGAGGGTAGATGTCTTCTTTGTGCATCCCACTACTTATTTCGGGCCGGGAAATTGGAATTCTGATATGCGTTTAGACAGTTTTTCAGCCCAAGGTACCGAACACATCATGGCGACCATGGCCAGTGTTTTCAGTCAGTGTTGTAACGTATACGCGCCACAGTATCGTCAGGCACACTTGAGTGCCTTCCGACGGCCTGACTCATCAGCTTCATACCAAGCCTTGGATCTCGCCTATCTTGATGTGGAAAAAGCGTTTGAGCATTTCCTAGCAGAACGAAATCCGGATACTCCATTTATTTTAGCGGGACACAGTCAGGGTACCTTGCACTCGGTTCGATTGCTCGAAAAGTACGTAAATGCTAAGCCGCTACAAGAAAAATTGATAGCTGCGTACGTTATTGGCTACTGGATTCCGGCACGGATTTTTGAAACCACATTGACCGACATGAAAGTATGCTCTGAACCAAATATGACGGGTTGCGTGATCACCTACGACACTTATGACAATACTGGGCCGGGCAGGGACCCAGAAGGCAAACTGCCATTTTGGTCGCCTACCAAGGGTTGGTATATGGCTAGAAGTCAAGATACACTGTGTGTTAATCCTTTGTCTTGGACTACCAGTAATGCATTGGTAGCTAAAGAGTCTAACCAAGGTGCGGTACCCATGGCCCGTTTGTTCTCGGTAATGAATCTACTGCAAGACAAAAGCCGCGGATATGTCTACCCTGAGCTGCCAAAACCGTTGCCGGCGCATTCTTCAGCGCGCTGCGCTGAAGATGGTTCTTTGATGGTTGATTCTCAAGAAGACACACCATTTGCTAACCCGGGCAGTGGCGAAGATAAGAGCTTGCATCCTAATGATTGGAACCTCTTTCATATGAACATTCGTGCCAATGTAGGTGATCGAATTCGAGCTTTCTTGAACTAAATTAGACCGCTTTCTTTTTAGTTCGCCTGCAAAGGAGGGGTTTTACCTCTATCTCATATTTGCCCCTGTCACTCATAACTCTCTATGAGAACCAGAGCTGTTATATTGCCATCAGTCTACTTAAATCGATCTGTAAAGGGTTTTAAAAAGCACACTGAATACAGAATATTCGCATTGAGCCTCGCGCGCATTATGGAAAAGATGTGGGCTAAAAAAAGGGTCAACCAATAAATTAATTGGCTGACCCACAAGAGTAGTAAACTTAAATTGAAGGATTAAAGCTACATTTTAAGTCTGAACGTCACGCCATAAGTGCGTGGTTGGTTTGGATATCCACTGATGCTGCCTGGCTGAGCAACAGACGGGAATGCCGAAATTAAATACTCATCTTCGAACAGGTTTCTGGCCCAAAGGGTAATCTCGTAATTATCCTTTCTAAAGCCAGCACTGGCATTGACCACATCGACTTTTCGGGTGGCATGTCCCACCGCTTCCAATGCGGCCGTCAGATCGGGATCGTCCGATATGCGCGTATCTGATTCATGTTGATAATCCGCTCTGACGTAGCCATCCCAGTCGCCTCTGGACCAATTCCATGTACCGGATAGCGAAATACTGGTATCAGCAATACCCGCGACTTCTTGGCCAGACAAATCTCCCGACGCCGAAAGTGGAAACGATTCATAAACCGGGTCCAAAAATGTCGCGGCTAGCCCTAGCGACAGATTGTCTGTTGGGAAGTAACTGGCGTCTATTTCAAAGCCTTTGACGTTAGTCTCACCGGCATTTGCCAGAGTAAATGCGGCACCAGTAAACGCATTGAATTGAAAGCCTTCTAAAGTTTGATCAAACAAAGCCATATTTACGGAACCTCTATCAAACTGAGCTTTTAATCCGAGCTCGACGACTTCCGCCTCCTCGGGCCCCGCCAGTCGCGTACCCGTTAACAAATTGTTTGGTAATGAAATGCCGGCGGCTATCAGCGCATTCAACTCGGCTGTAGTAGGCCTCGAGTCACGCGATAAATTCCAAGAGGTAGATTTAAATCCGGTTGCGTAGCTGGCATAAACATTGACGGTATCATTTAGGTCATACGCTAATCTAACCGTTACATCGGTATTGGTGTCATTTGACTTGCCACTTTCGCCAACATTTGGAAACTCAACCAATTGCGGTAAAAACTGCAAGCCAGATAAAGCTCCCAGGCCGATAGCACGCAGGTTTAAACTCGAGAACACGTCGGTATTTTCTTGGCGTAGAGATACCTCCTTATCATCATCGGTATAGTTGAGTCCTAAGGTGGCTCTTAGACTGTCGGTGATATCCCAGTCTAAAGTCCCGAAGATCGAGATGGCTCGATCATCTTGCGATGAAAACTCGCGAGTACCTGTTCCTGGTCTATAGAACGTTCCTGCTGGAATTCCCAAGATTGCCTCTACAAACCCGATGGTTCCCGGCGCTCCGGTCAACAGGTCCGCGTAGTTTCTAAAACGAGGACCAAAGGCGATACCTCCCTCGCCGTCGATTTCTTCATCAAAGTAATAGGCGCCCAACAACCAATTAAAGTCGCCATCGTTATTAGAAGTAAGTCTTATTTCTTGAGTGAATGTTTTTACATCCGTGCCAACGCCAGGGAGGGTTGATGCAATTAAATCCGCACTGGAGAAATCGATATCTTCACTAACTGGAATTAGGGAAACATCTCGATAGGCCGTGATCGATGTTAATGTGAGCTGGTCGAAGTCGAACTCCGCATGCAGTGATACGCCGCTGTTATCAACTTCTTGTCTCGGATCGCGGTTTTGATAGACGTTATATGAGAATGGATTTTCATTGTCTAACTGTCCGCCTAACAATGTAATTGCACCAGCGGTCGGTCCGCTCACCAAATTCGCGATGGTGCAACAACGTTCGTCTAAGTTGCTAGTGTCCGCAGAGAGTCGGAAGGTTGTATTTTCATTTGGTTCCCAAAGTAGCTCTCCACGCAGGGACCAACGGTTGCGATCGCTTATATCGGTGCCTAGTGCGAGGTTTCGTGTGTACCCATCTCTTTCGTTATAAGTTCCACCAAGACTATAGGCTAAACCATCACCTAGGGGCCCGGTTGTATACGCCTTTATCTGCCTGCCCGAGTAGTTAGATAGGCCGCCTTCAATGTAGCCTTCTTTTTCGTATTGGGGTTTAGCGGTTACGATGCTTATTACACCTGCAGAGGCGTTTTTACCAAACAAGGTGCTCTGAGGGCCTCTTAATACTTCAACTCGTTCAATATTTGGCAGGTCTGCAATTTGGGCTGCCGAACGAGATCGATATACGCCATCAATGAACACGCCCACTGATGGCTCGATGCCCGCGTTGTTTGCGCCATTGCCGAAGCCACGGATGATGAAATTGGTGGAAGCGGAATTTTGCAGCTGACCGACTCGTAGTGACGGGACCACCGATTGCAAATCCAGAATATCTAGGATGCGCGCTTGATCGATAGTCTCAGCCGAGGTTACCGATACGGCAACAGGAACCTCTTGTAAGGTTTGCTGGCGCTTGGTCGCTGTAACAATGATCTCCTCGAGCGTGTTTTGCGCGAAGGTAGTGTTTGATGTCAATAAAGCAGCCGCTATTGACGATAGTTTAAATAAATTTGACCTTTTAGCCATCTTTCCTCCTTTGTTTTATGTTTTTGGTGCCTATTTGGCGTATTTTTTTCAAGATTAGCACGAAAAAGGCCAAAAATAAGGTGAAAATATGCGATTTCATGACTTATTTTTAATTGTATAAAAGTCAATAAGGTTTAGTCTTCTGGAGTCTTCGATGTCTATCCTTACCGAAGATGAGGTAAATCGAAGCATGATATAGGATTATTTTTATAGTTTTGACGTATTGATCAATACCGAAAAGATGCTCAAGATCTGCAATTCATTAGCGAAAGTTGCCGATCGTAATAAAGTCAGGTCTGATGACGACTAAGTCAGAAGAATGATAAGGGGATTGGGGGGGGAGAGCGTGGGTGGTTGCCACCGCGCTTGAGAAGCGAATTGTTAGCATGTTGTTGATCAAAGTGAGTATGCAGTCTAAATGACGACTTCTATATCAACACTCTGATAGCTTAGACACTTCTGATCCCAGGTCAGGTCATAACCATCGGCGTCAGTCTGACAAAATCATGAGTTCAGCCATCTGATGCCAATGTTGGAAATAACCTTTTGATCCCAACAACCAAAAAGACAGAGAAAAGTTCTCCTAATATTAGCCAAATTCTGGAGGTCAGCGACACCACGGCGGCAATTCCATTAGGCATGATGAAGCAAAGTAGAAAGTACAGCACAACCTCTCTCAGACCAAGCCCTCCTGGGAACAAGATCAGGATAAACACTAAAGAGAATGATAGAGAGAATGCGGCACCGGAAAGCCAAATTTGCTCAAACGTTAACCCGACCAGCGAATAGACGAACAGCGAAAATGCAAATGCAAAAACTAACCACAAAGCCAAATAAAATAAAATGACCTTCGCAAATTCTTTTAATGTCTTGCCGCTTATCAGTGCACTGATTTGCTCCAATTTGGATTTTAAGAGAAGAGAAACACCAGTAAAAATTAATAAGAGAACGATAATCGCCGTCGTAATTTCCGTAACATACTCTAAGGCAAGGTTTGCCAGCCAATTTAATGCGTCATCGTTAAGCAAAAATAGGAGGCCAACCAGCATACTGCTCAGTGCCAGCATAAGGCTTTCGACAATAAAGCTAGTGGCTATTTGACGCGAATCGGCTTTTCGCTCGATCAAAAATGCTGTTCTGTTTATATAACCCCACACAACGCCAGGAATGTACCTGACAATTGATGATGTTATCCAAGAATAGGTAGCCGAAAACCATCGCGACCTAACTCCGATACCTCGATTGATTAGCCACCAACCTGTGGCATCCAAAAAGTACACTAAAACAAGAATAGCGAACGAGATTGCAAGGTAAGGAAAGGATAGGGTGATGTTTAGTTCTGAGCACTTGATATCCTTCAGTTCTTGGTAAAAATAGAAAAACGCAAAAGCGAGTCCAAGAACCAGTAAGAACGATTGGCTTCTCTTAATTAGGTTTTTCAATCACGCTCCCAATTTGCTTAGCCGGTATGCCGCCGTAGATGGTGAAACTTGGCACATCCTCATTGACGACGGCATTCGCGGCAACGATCGCCCCTTTACCTATTTTAACGCCATTCAGAATTTTACAGCCTGCACCAACCCAAGCGCCGTCCTCGATGGTGATCTTTCCAGCAACTATTCCTTGTTGGGAGATAGGAACATCGGGACTGCCATAAATGTGCGAAGTCGATACGATAAAGCACTGGCCGGCAACAAGCACATCCGCCCCTATATCGACACCACCGTTTCCATATATGACTGTGCTTTGACCTATGTTTGTTCGAGGGCCAATGGATATTTCACCGTCAGGAGCACCAGCATTTAACACGGCAAAACTATTAATCGTCGTTCCCTCACCGATCGAAATCGCATTTTTAGATGATGATATTGCCTGAACTTGGGCATACTCATCGATAAACACGCTGGGCCCCAGACTGATCTTATTGGGACTGCGTAAAGTTACATTTCTGTTCAGTGTAACGGATGAAGCCGTGCGTCTGAAAATGCTCTTGTAGACAAGTTTTCTCAAGGCGATGCCAAGAATGCCTGGTACCCAGTTGCAAACAAAGTAGACCAGTTCAAAGTAAAATAGAAAAGCCCAGGAGCCATCGGCCCCAACCATAACTCGTTTGTACTTTTCTAAGCCGCTCTCGTTAGCAAACTGATCGCTGAGATTGTATTTAGTTTTCATCCTGAGTCTGAACGACCTGAACCTGAATCCCCCCAACTGAAGCCGAGGCCGTTTCTTCTGCTTTTAGGTCGATATAGGAAGGGCGAACTCCAGTCTCTATACAATCTCGGCATATCAACTTTGATTCTTCTAGTTCCTGACCTTTGGTTTTTTGCGCAATCATTCTACGAGAGGCCTGGAATGCCGCATTGTTCCAAATAACGTCAAAGGTATCCTCACCGGCATCACCGAAATCATCTTCTTTGAAGAACTCGTAGCAGCACGGCGCTATTCCAAGGTCTGATCGGATGTTTAGATGAGTCCAGGGTCTTTCGCAATGCCTAAGTCTCTCGGGGTTAAGCATTTCGGTTTTGTATTTATCAGAGACCGGCATCCATTCCTCGTCTTCAACATACGCTGGCAAAGGCGTAAATTTGTTGATGCCAAGATCATAAGCCATAAGTTCTGCATCAGATACCTGGTCTTCATTATGTCTGAAAACAATAAACTGCCATTCAACAAATGGTTTTGTGGAACTAAGCTGTTTTCGGATATCCAGAAGAAGTTTGACGTTATTAAACACACGCTCATAGTTTCCGCCGATTCTATACTTGGCGTAGGATTCTTGGTCAGTGCCATCAATTGCAAGTGTTATGTAGTCAATACCGCATGAAATCATTTTTCTGACATTCACTTCGTTCAGCGCGGTGGCGTTTGTCGAAAGCATGACGTACACGTTTTTCGTCTTCGCGTACTCGACGATCTTGACCAAGTCTTTGTTTAAAAGGGGTTCACCCCATGTATACAGCTGCAACATATACACGTAGTCAGAAACCTGATCGATAAGATTCTTTGCTTCTTCATAAGTCATGTGTCGACTGTCTCGACCACCAGAGATTCCTTTACCAGTCAAACAGAAGGGGCACTTCAGATTGCAGATATTTGTCACCTCAAGAATCATTAAGTAGGGCCGTGACTTAACTATCGATGTGCCTCGGTGAACTTCCCAATGGCATCGAATAAGGTTATAGAGCTTCTTGAAAGAATTATTGTATATAAAGGCCTCTACATGGGAATAAGAAAGTCGACTCGAAAAGAATCTCCTCGAAACCCAGTTTACAAACTGGAATGTCTTCTTCTAAAAAACGTCTTCATTTTTTCCTCAGAATCAATATATACGATGGTAATAGGGGATGTAGTAGCTTCAGCACAGATAAGGGAATCTTCGGGATGATGCCATTCTCATTGATCATGTCGGTTGCTGCATAAGAAGCTGGGTCTTTCAAAATCTTGAGAGTCACGTCTTCAACTTCGAAAGCCTTGATGAGTTTTTTGATTCCCCACGGTGTACGCAGGTTTTCATAGTAAAAGTCGCCTCGCTTAAACAATCTCATGTACGGGTGGGCAATAAATTTTGGCAACCAAGATAGAAACGGCAATTTGAAATGTGGCTCAATAATGGTGAGCTTTGAAGCAGCCCCCAAATAACAGACGCCATTAGGTTCCAATACCCGGTGAATCTCGGCAAACAATTTCTCCGAGCTAGGGACATGCTCGTAGACATGATTGCATACGATTAGTTTAGCGCTGTTGTCGGCCAGAGGGATCGTATCGTCGTCTATCAGCTTGTACTGAACAACGTGATTGGTTGATCTCTCTTCGGCCATCTTCAATGCTTTGTCGTCAATGTCGATGCCAATCACTTCGGTAAAATAGTCGGCTAATGCCTCGCAAAAGAATCCTGCCGAGCAACCAATGTCAACAGCCGTGCCTTGTACCTTAGTGTCTCCAATCACTCCGGTAGACTCCAGCACTTTCAGCATCTTGTCTACCTTGGGTTTCTTGTACTCAAAATCGAGTAGGTCCGGTGTGATATCGGACAGACCTTCTTGAAGGTTGCTCATTTTTGATAAACCTCTTTCAACCATATAAAGAACACCAAGGCGATCCAAAGTTTTTGGCTATTATCTTTCTTACCACTCAAGTGAATTGTCCACAAAGTTTTTAGCGTTTCTAAATTTACGAACTCAGACATCGACGCATCGCTTAACATTTCTTCAACAATACCTCTAAGTGGCCCCAGAAGCCAAGCATAAAGAGGGGAAACAAAGCCATGCTTTGGTGAAGTATAAACGTCGTCAATCAACGCTTCTTTATAAATGTCTTTCAATAAAATTTTCTGGTTTTTGGGCGAAATTTTATCCGAATCTGGCAGTCCAACACCGGCTTGGACAACCCTATGGTCCAAAAATGGTGCGCGAGTCTCCAGACCGAAATGCATGCTAATACGATCTGTCTTTACCAGTATGTCATCTGGAAGGTAATTGTAGATATCGTCTATTTGACACTTTTGTATTTCCGACAGTGTGTCTTTCAGATCTAGCGTATCCTCAAGTACCTTATTTTTACCTGTCTTCAGTAATTCATCTAGCTCACGAGCTAGGAAATGCACTGGTGTGCGCATCTCTTTATTGAGGCTGCGCTCGTGAACATAATCCCCCAGGAGGGAAAGCTTTTTTGGCAGACTATGAGCGAAGTAGGTGCCGTCCGTATTTAACCAACGAGTGGTCGTATAAAAAACTTTACTAAGCCATCGATATCGATAGATAAACCGCGAATAATTCGCCGCATAGTACCGTCTATAACCGCCAAATACCTCATCCGCGCCATCGCCACTCAAAACAACTTTAAGATGGTTCGACGTTTGTTCACACAATTTCCAAAACGGAACAATCGAGGGATCAGCAAACGGCTCGCCAATCACCGAAATGATGTCCCTGATGGTATCGACTAATTGATCGGGTGAGTCTGATATTTTGAATTCCTTGTGATTGGTACCATAGCGCTCAGCCGACCTTCTGGCCAAACCGGACTCATCGAAGGAATCGCTATCGAAACCCGCACAAAACGTGCTCACACCTTCAATCGCCTTACTGGCCACGCTGGTAATTATCGAAGAATCCACGCCGCCACTAAGAAAAACCCCAACTGGTACATCGCTGCGTAAACGAATTGTTATTGCGTCATCGATTAAGTCTTTTAGCTCTTCGGAGCTGGGGCTGTCGGCTTGATTCTGCTCAGAGTCAATGCCCCAATATACTTTGAAATTAAGTCCCTCTTTAAAATCGAAAGTGAGCAAAGATCCTGGATCTAGCTTTTTAACATCAGCGTAGATGCTGCTGGTTTTGATGAACTGATGAGAAAAATACTCTCTTACTGAATGAGGATTTAGCTTAGATGAGATGCTTTTATAACGTACCAGAGACGCAACGGTGGAAGAGAAACAAAAGGTCCCATTTGAGTGAGCGTAGAATAAAGGTTTTTCACCAAGTCTATCCCTGGCGGCAAACAGTTTTTTCTCAACCACGTCCCAGATGGCAAATGCGAACATGCCATTTAGGCGCTTTAAGCATTTCTCTCCCTCCAGCGCGAACAGTTCCAGTAATACGGCTGTATCATTAACCTTGTCTAGAACGACGCCTTTCTTGACAAGAACATCGTTTAGTTCGATGTAGTTGTAAATCTCGCCATTGTAGATCATTACATAGCGGCCGCATTTTGATTCAAGCGGCTGTGTATTATTGGCTACATCTATAATGCTGAGGCGTCGGTGGCCCAGCAACACTGACTCGTTCTGGTACACCCCTGAATCATCCGGCCCTCTGGCCTGTATTGCCGCAAAGGCCTGCTCAAAACCATCAGGGTCTTTTGCGTTTGGATCTTCAAAAACTTGTCCGGTGATGCCACACATGGTTATCTGCCTAAGGATTGATCAAACAGCTCAATGTATTTTTCGGCCGCATCTTGCCACGATCCGTTTTCATTTTTAACCTTCTCGTGGGCACTTTCTGCAAGTGTCTCACGTAGTGAAGAGTCTTTAAGAATCAGGGCTAGCTTGTCCAAAAAATCTTGCTGGTCATTTAGCTCGTATATCATTCCTTGCGCTTCATGATCAATTAATTCAGAGACACCCGAGATATTTGGAGCAATAACCGGTACGCCTGAGGCCATGGCCTCGAATAACACGTTGGGTTTACCTTCTGAAATACTTGAAAATAAAAATACGTCGGCAATCGCGTAATATTCTAAAACATCCTCATGTTTTAGATTTCCTAAAAAATCAACCCGATCTTTTAAGCCCAGAGACTCGCAAAGAGACATCAGATCTTTGCATAAGGGGCCATCGCCAATTACGTTTAATTTCCAATCAAATTGATTGCCAATGTAGCTTAGTGCTTTGATTAAGAAACCGATGTTCTTTCGTTCAATCAGAGAGCCGACACAAATAAAGGACACTTGGTTTTTGTCAGAATAGTCTCGATCTTGATACAGCGTAAAGAAGCGCTCTGATATTCCGTTGTTTATATGTGTGATTTTGTCTGTCGAATAAGTATCTCTTATCCATTCGCTCATATCTGCGCTGACCGCAACACAGTGATTGCCGCCAATCAATACCGCTCTGACAATCTCTTTCCAAATTCGACTAGTCTTGGCTCTGGTGACATCTTCGCCCCTAAATGTCGTGATAATTTTGACACCAAACAGTCTTAGAGGCAGCGCAAGTAACCCAGAAACAGCCCAATTAGTGTGAACCACATCGACCTTGAAACCGTGCTTCATTATGGATGCGAAGTAGCTCAGAACAAACGCCAGAATTAGTGCCAACTTCTTGATTCCACCTCCGTTCATTGCTGAAGGAAGCCCCCCGGGCATATTCGCGATAATCTCACTTTTTGAGGGTGCATACCTAAAGTACAAAACGCGGCATTTATCCTCCAATCTAGTGGTAATACCCAAACATGATGGTGCAACTACCTCAACGTCAGCGCGCTCGGCCATAGCTTGATTTAGGTTGTAAATAAAAACCCCTGAACTGGGATTTACAACGCAAGGGTAAGAAGTCGTTGTCGACAAGATTTTCAATCGTTTCTCTTTATTCTGTCTGTGACTTTCTGATATTGATACCATGGATAAACCTAGATTATGAATCTAGCGGGGTATTTTGCGTTTACGTTAGCTTGTCGAGTTAGACGGATTGAGTAACAGGATATTCTTGAGTTGATTTCACTATGTCTGGAGCTCGAATGGAATCAAGTGCACCAAGTGTTACGATTGCAATTCACTTCTTTCACTGTTCCAAAGACCGATCTTAACACCTTAAAAAGTTTAATAGTTACGTTAAATCAGATATTTAGAAGTTATTTTAAAAAACAAAAAGGAAGCCATCAAACTGGCTGCCGTTATGGTTCGGGCGACTCCTAAAACAAGGGTTGATAAATTTCCTTGGAGACAAGCATGAATGTGTACATCACCGAAAGGGTAGTGGTGGGCCTGAGTTTAAGTAACTAAATTCAAGCAGACTTTATCAATTAGCGCGTAACAACCGCCGGCTGGCGGCAGTTGTTTTTCATATTGCAAAACTGTTACACTGCGCGCGCTGCAATGCGGAAAGGGATTTTGTGCAGTATTCCCGCCAAATATTTAAAAGACTCAAAAATTTAAGCTGAAACCTTCAGGGATTTGCTATGCGACGCTTTAAGCTTCCTTTATACACACTCGTCTTAACGCTGCTGGGAATGCAGATTAGTAGTGCTACTCCTGCTACCGATTGGTTAACTTTGCAACAAAACGCGGATGGCAGTATTGCTGATTTTGAAGATGTGGCGAATTCTGGCCAATCTACAAACGAAGCGTTGTTGGCCTTGTCGTTAGCGGACACCTTAGACCGTATTGATAGTCAGGCCGCAGTTGCTTCATTTTCTGATCAAACGTTCTCAATCGAGAACGTGATTAGAAAGTCATTGTCTGAGCTGCTTCTAAATGGCGAGGGCGCTAGAGATGATTCTCAAATCTTGGAGTACCAAAATCCCGCCGATGGCGGTTTTAAATTTCTAATGGGCTACTCCTCTGATATTTTGAGCACTAGTTTGGCTTTGAATGCAATAGAAGCTAACTCCAGTCAGTCAGCCCAGGGCGCGATTTTGTATTTGCTAAATCAGCAAGCCAACAATGGCGGATGGGCTTTGTCAGAAATCAATTCAGTTAGCGTAGAAGTTACTAGTTATGCATTGCAAGCGCTTTGGAGATTCCGAAAGATATTTAATCTTGATTCAAGTATCGCCGAAGCAAGAACATTTTTGCTGAGTCAGGCATCTGGCGCGAATTCACTCTGGGCTAGCACAGAAGAGAGTGCTCTGGCATTACGCGCTTTGTTGATCACATCAATTGATCGAGACGAATTCGGGGCAAGAGTTAACTCGCTGAGGTCATCCTTAAGCAGCAATGGCAGCTTTAATGGTGATGTTTATTTAACAGCTCTCATCTCTCAAGTTCTTTCATTGGCTGAACAACCCGCTGAAGACAGCACTCTTGTATCAGGTAGAGTCGTGGACGCTGAAACCCGGCTTCCTCTAACGGCAGCCAGTGTGACACTTGGACGCGATGGGGCAAATTTGTCTCTGGCTTTGAGCGATGAAGGCGAGTTTCAGTCTGAAAACCTTGAGGCGGGTAGATATGAATTGCAAATACAACTGCCTGGATATGATTCTATTCTTTCGGAGCTGCAGCTGTCCCAATCGCAAAAACTTGATTTAGGTGATTTACTGTTGCGCCAATCAGTTGAAGAGCCAACTGTGACCTTTGTGATTGGCACTATCAGAGAGACTGATACTGGCAATCCTCTAGCAGGAGTTGTCGTAGAAGAGACTGTATCTTCTGTAGCCACAACAACTAACCAGTCCGGTGAATATCAGTTAGTGCTGCCTTCGGAGGGAGCTATTGAGCTAACAGCCACATTGAATGGGTTCACTGATGTATCGGGAAGCGCGACTGTAAACTTTGGAGAAACGTTGGTGTTTTCGCCAACTCTGGCGAATATTGCCTCACAATATGCTAACGTCTTCGGGATCATAACGGATAGCGAGACTGGTAATGCCGTTGTAGGAGCAGAGATCGCCATTCAGAGTGATACTCAGTCCAAATTAGCGATCACTGATGCACTCGGTGAATATCGTTTGGAGGATATCCAATCGGGTGATGTTTCTCTAACAGTTAGAGCAACGGGGTATCAGCCAATTACGGGTCAAGCAGCAATTGCAGCGAAATCATCAATCAATTTTTCGCCATCAATAGTTCCTGAGGGTGCTCAACCCGGCGACATAGCCACTAATACTGTGCGCGGTCGAGTTATTGATCAGCAAAGCGGAGAGGCACTGCAAGGGGTTAGTGTCACTACCTACGTTGAAAATCAAGGTTCCGTTTCTTCCAGCACTGATTTGAACGGAGATTTTGCTGTAACTGGAATACAACCCGGAAATAGTTTTACTCAAATAAGCTTTTCGGGTTACCAGACTCAATCCTTTAGAACGGATGCTGGCTTACCGAATACTGAATTAAGTCTTGAAACGATTGAACTTTTAAGAGTAGATCCGGTTGGCGCCTATAAATTGAATGGTCGCGTAGTAGATAGTGTGAGTAATGCTGCACTCGAAGGAGTGAGTATTACGGTCTATGACCAGGAAATGATGCAAGCTGACATCATTGCCTCAACGACGAGTGACGCCAACGGCTTTTACACCTTCGATGATGTTCCCAGAGTTACTCGAGTAGAGTTCTCTCTTGCAGAGTACGATAGCGAAAGTTATTCGACTATTTACAGTCAGCCAGAAAGCCGGACTCTCACAGATATAAGGCTGTCAAAAGTAGAGATTGAATCCTTTTTACCGGATTTGACCGCTCAACCCTTCGACGCGTCATCAATCATTCAAGACATTGATACAAATACTGTGGCTGGTTCGTTACCTATTACGATAGAGAATGTTGGCAATTCGGATTCCGTAGGAGGTTTCGAACTAATTGCCTACCAAGATATAAATTCAGATGGCATTTATACTCCAAGTAGTGACAACACTTTGGGAACCTTATTAGTTTCTGATTCTATTGCTAGTGGAAGTTCAATTGAATCTGTTGTCGATATCAACGGTACTCTATCGTTTCGTGATGCACCGATTAGCATTCAAATTGATTGGTCTAACATCGTTGTCGAATCTGATGAAGGTAACAATACCGTGGTGTCATCGGGACAGTGTCGATTTGAATCTATATGTAGTTTAGACGTTGTGCCGTTGGGCAGTCCTGAGTTGAAGTTTGCATGGGATGGTGCCGGATCGAGTTTTCCTGAATTTAATCAGGTCACCATGCTTCCACTTGTTGCTCAGGCAAATGACGACAATGGTGATGGTGTTATTGACGCCCTTGATACGCCGGATATTTTCTTCACTGCCGCTTCTGTCGGCACGTCTACAGGTGGAGCAGCAGCTGGATATGTCAGAATCATCAGTGGCGAAGACGGAACCGAGATAAGAACCTTCTCTGAGATTGGTCCAGTTGTCGAAGCCTATGCAAGTTTGGCGTTAGGAGATATCGATAGTGATGGGGAAATTGAAGTTCTAGCAGCAGCCCACACAACCGGCATCTATGCCTATGAATTAGATGGGACGCTCAAGTGGTACCAGCCAAATACGCCCTCAATTTTTTATGGTGGTATAACCCTCGCAGACTTGGATGGGAATGGTGAGGTCGAAATTCTTGCAGCTGGTGCGGCTCTCTCAAGTGAAGGTGAGGTACTCTGGCAGAGCGACGTTTTTGAGGGTCAATTTGGCACAGGCTCAAGGGTTATCTATCGGGGTACGGTGCCGATAGCGGTAGATGTCAATTTGGACGGAATTCAAGAAGTCATCTACGGTGGAACTGCGTTTAAATATACCGGGGAGCAACTCTGGCAAAATGCTACGGTGAAGGATGGTTTGAATGCCATTGGAAACTTTGACGACGATGAAAACCCAGAAGTCGTTGTGGTTAAGAATGGCAGAATTGTATTAATTGATCATACAGGTGAAACGATTTGGACGACCAATACCGTTAATGGCGAAGGAGGTGCTCCTACGGTTGCTGACTTTGATAATGACGGGCAGGTAGAAATTGGCATAGCGGGTTCAACGTATTATGCCGTTTATGACACCAACGGTTCTCTTTTGTGGCGTGCCGCCACCTTTGATACGTCTTCAAGGGCTACAGGTTCCTCTGTATTTGACTTCAATAATGATGGGAATCCGGAGGTGGTATACGCAGATGAGCGTAACTTGCACGTATTTAACGGTTTTGACGGAAGCTCCGTTTTCACATTGCCGCACAGTAGTGCAACGACCTATGAATACCCGGTAGTCGCAGATGTAGATAATGATAATAGCGCTGAAATTGTTGTTGCGTTAAACAATATATTTAGGCCCGGCCCGACACCTGGCGTGGGTATCAGAGTTTATAAGGAAGCCAATGACAGTTGGGTAGGTACTCGATCAATTTGGAATCAACACGCTTATTCGATCGACAATGTGAACGATGATGGATCTATTCCTTCTAATCCTGCAAAGAGCTGGCTGACGCACAATTCATTTAGGCTCAATAGCTTCCCTGAGTGCGCTGAAGCGGCAAATCAAGCGAGAGAAGAAATATATTTAAATGATTCATTAATAACCGTGGATTTAATCGAAGGTCAGGCAGCTGAGCCATTCGAAAATCGATCCACAGTGGACTCCTTGGCCAGCGTGATAGACGCACAGACCGCGCAAACATTGGAGGATCACACACAATCGACACATGTTTGGGTCAAGGGTGGATCGCTGGGACTGCGGTTCGACTTTCAAACTGAGTACGACCTTAGAACCATTCATTTTTGGAATTATTTCTCCGAGGATTTTGACGTAGACAATATAGATTTCAAGTTTTTTAATAACGATAACGAGCTTGTCGGAACCTTAGAAGGTATACAGCCTCGGCTTGGTGGAAGCGGAGGCAATCCAATTTCAGCAGAGGATATTCAATTACCTGCTCCAGCAAATGTTCGATATTTGGAGGCGACACTATCTGGAACAAATGGTGAAGTAGACTTTAATAATATCGGGTTTACGGCTGTTAAATCCTTACCCAGAGCGACAGGTGATGAATCAGATTACAGTGTTTCAAGGATGACACTTGCTTACAACAGAACTAGTGGGCTCACGGATATCAGTACCAGGATTGGTAACGCGGGTATCAAACCAAATGCAAGCGTGAACGAACCGCCTATCAGCTTGATGCTTGATGGCAATGATTATTTACTCGTCAACAATATCGAGCCTGTTTTTGAACACACTATTGAATTTTGGTTACGGGTTCCGGCTGGTGATACTGCACCTCAAAACAACCTTGGCGGGCCTGGGCCTGGAGGGATAGGGCAGCTAAACGGTCCATTTGCGTGTGGTCAAGGTAGTTTGTTCAGAGTTGATGCTAATAGGATTCTCACCTGGTATGTCGACCCCGCTGGTTGTGGGGGGGTCAACACCTCAAGATTAAATGGTGTAGAGATAAATGACGAGTGGAATCATGTTGTTGGGACCTACGATGGCTCAGTGGCACGTTTTTATTTTAATGGCGAGTTTATCGATGAGTCTCCCGCGGGCTATACTCCGAGCACAAATTTGATATTTGGTACTGATTCTTTTGCTCCATTTAGATCTTTCCTTAGGGCAGATATTGATGAAGTAAGATTGTGGCGTCGAGCACTGTCACAGGAAGAAATTTCTGCGCGCATCTGTACGGAACTGGATGGAACAGAAGATGGTTTATCTCTCTATTGGCCGTTAAATGAAGCAGAGGGTACTCGTGTTATCGACCAGTCACCATCCGGGTTAGATACAAATTTTCCGCTCGGTGATGCAGCACCGTCTTGGCTTGTGGATGAGACTCCCCGAGCTTTTTGTGGGCCTAAGTCTAAGAAAGTCAAAGTCACAGCATACAAAGGCGATCCAAAATCAGGTGGTATTGAATTAGAGACAAAAGAAATCACTGCGCCGGCGGCGGGTGAGTTTATTGACATCACCTTTGAAAATATTGGCGGTCTTGAGAATGCCGATCAAGTCTATGTTGTGGTTGATTCGGATAATATTTTTGCTGAGTGTGATGAAAGTAACAATGTTATTTCAAAGTCGCTAGACGGAATTGTCACAAGTATTGCTATTACAGGGACAGTGCGAGATTTTCTTGATTCGCACCCTGACTTTGAACAAGGGATAGGTTCTGTCGATTTGGATATTGTTCTGGATCAGCTCGGGTCAGATGACAAACCAGTTTACGCCGGCAATCCTAGCACTGAAACCACCAACGGTAGGCCGTTCTTTGATCAGTGGTATCGAAATGTGGACGGTGTGAATCTGGCCGAAGATCTGACTATTATTCTCGAGTTGGATCCCGCCTCCGGCATGTTTATCTATAGCTCGGATGAGTTTTTTCCAATCGATAACCGTCTATTTGGAAATCAAATTCGTTCCCACAATCACCACTTTACGTATGAAATCAATTCCGATTTTGTGTATCGCGGGGGTGAAGAATTTACCTTTACTGGAGACGATGATCTTTGGCTATTTATTGATGGAAGCTTGGTTGTAAATTTGGGCGGTGTTCATGGTCCATTGTCATCTACTATTAAGCTTGACGATATTGCGTCTGGATTGGGCTTACAAGTTGGTGAGCGTTATAGCTTTGATCTTTTCTTTGCTGAGCGCCAGACAAGTAATAGCTCGTTTATAATAGAAACTTCAATTGCAATTGGCCTAGATCCTTTCCTAGATGCCGCGTTAGAGGTTACCGCAGTGGAGCCTACTGTCGTTATTGGTGACACATTTCAAGCCGTAGCGATGGTGCAAAATACGGGTAATACCGCTGGTGATATTGTTGTTCAGCAAACGGTTGTCGACTCTTCCGGTAATACGGTTTTCAGTTTTCCAGAAGAGACGTTTGCAGCTTTAGCACCAGATGGCATTGTCAGCGTTGATGCTCAATGGTCAACCCAAGACATATTAACCGGGCAGTACAGTCTGGTAAGTGTGGCACTCAACGCGGAAGGAGAGACATTAGTCCAAGTCGACACTCCATTTGCGTTGGTCGAGGCCGCGTCCGCAAGTACGTCGATACGAGTTTCAACAGACAAGCCAGTTTATGACATTACAGAGTCTGTTGGTCTCGAAACCTTAACCCAGAGTACGCTCGTTGGTACTGTTATTAAGGATGCGGTCGTCCTGATTGAAGTCTACAACGACAATTTCCAACCGGTGTTCACAAATAGCATGTCGCTTGGTGATATCAGCGCATCTGGGTCACGAATAAATAACACTGCCTACGCGCTTGATTTGATCGCAGGTCTAGGTTCGTACTCAGTAGTCGCAAAATTACTTGATGCCAACGGTCAAATTTTGGCAGAGAATGTAACCAACTTTCTGGTGGAGAATCAGCTTGGTATCGCCTTAGCAGGTACGATCACATTATCGGCCGATGAGGTAGAGGCGGGGACTAAGATCACGTGTAGTGATATTCTTCAAAATCAATCGTCTTTTGACCTTCAGAATGTTGAGATCAGGCAACTTTTGGTGGATCTTGAACGTGAAGAGATCGTCAATAGCGATGTCTCAACTGTCAACGTAGCGGCGAACAATGAACTCGCGCTTGATGTTAGGGGTATCAAAACAGAAGAGCTGTTGATAGGTACCCACAGTTGTGCGCTACAAGCGTTCATCGGACAAGAATGGGTAACATTTGATAATCAAGTTTTTGAAGTCTTTGAGCCTCCTATCAAGATCGAATTGACCGCTGCTGCGGGTGAAAAAGGTCGTGTGCTGGTATTGCTTGATAACTCCGCACAATGTACTGACGAACCGTTTGGGCCAAGGAATACGCCTGATTTGGCTACTCAGCAAGCTTTCTTAGAGAGTGTGCTGAGCAATGCTGGGTGGTCCTACACGATTACGCTAAATGATCGTGACTTTACTCGAGAATTACGCACAGGCGGTTACGGAAGCTACCTTCTGTTAGCTGAAATAGAACGTCTTTCTCACTTTGCTCAAAAAGAGCTACGTGAGGCCGTTTATCGCGGGGAAGGTCTGATTGAAGCCGGCAAACGTTTGCAACCACATGAAGTCGTCGGCAGTGCTCTTGGAATCCAGCACAGAGGGCAAGATCACAGAGCTCAGGGCATTGAGCTGCTTGAAGGCGAGTTAGGTTCGGAAAACTCGATTCTCTTTAGCCATCGAGATAGAAACATTAAGATTGCAACCCAAGGAGCGAAACTCATAGCTGAGTACCTCAATGGTCAAGCTAGCACGCCTAAACATAAATCTGGAAAGCAACCATCTCAGTCTCGCTTCTCGAAGAAGCATTACTTGAATTGGTGGCCTCCTGTACCAAAAACAGCACCTGCGATAACGCTGAACGAATATGGTTTAGGCAAGGCAATATTCATGGGTTTTGATCTTCTATCAGAAGCATCTACCTTGGGTGGTGAGTCTAATTTGTTTTCAGAGCTTTTGTTGAAAGCTCTTAGCACGGTTAATCCTGATCCGCCGCTAACGACAATAGGGTCAGACTATCCGCTTGTGTTTACAATTAGCAATATTGGTAATGCCACCCCCGCAACCTTATTGCTGCCCTTACCTGATAATGTGTCTGTCGTGGATGCAGGTATTGGAGTCATTGATGCCGAAGCGCAAACCATATCCTGGACACTAAACCTAGAGGAAGCTGAAGTTGTTGAAATTCCGGTTTGGGTAGAAATGCCGAGTGCGGATGTGACGTTGCGGGCGTCCGTTATAACCGGTGAAGAACCCAGTCAGGTAGAGCAGGCCTCAGCTTCTATTAGACTCTCACCAGAACAGGCGATGAGTTTTGAAGATGTGATTGAGTCGACCACGCAAGCCCGCGCGCTCAAGAAGGTGAAGAAAAGCGTGAGGTACGCACGATGGTACCAAGACAAAGGTCATACTGAGCACGCCTTAAGATCCCTGTTGATTGCCGCTAATCACGTGGCTCATATCCAAAAGCACTACCAGAGTGACAATCTCACCGCGTTGCGCGTAAATATTGGTTTGCTTATTCGACAAACCGCTAAGCAATTAGTAGTAAATGAAGGAAGTCATCGCTGCATCATGCGTGGTTCATGGGGCAACTATCATTATCCGAGATACCCCAAATCCTGTCGTTATAACCATTGGAACAGCAGGCACCACAAAAGTAAGGGATACAAGTTTAGCGCTCAGAAAGAGCTCGACCTCAGTCAAGACCACGAGGGTAGGTAGCAGATCATGTTAGAAACCACAATAAAACAAAACATTAATACGGACATCATTATGCAAGCACTGCGCACGCCAACGGGTTGGCTACGTTCACTTAACATTGCGGTGTTGGCGTTTTTTGTAACCACTCTTTATGCGCCCAGTGCGTTGGCGATAAAAACGGGAATCGAACAGCAAGACTACCGTGCAAAAATCGAATCTAGCCTGCCGGAAAACCAGAGTGATACGGCTAACTACACGCTAAAACTTAAACGTATGAAAGGCCATTTTAGTGAAGCCGAAAGGCTTTATTCAGCCCAGAAGGACAGTTTAATTGGCCAAGTCACAGACATAGATAACGCTATTGAGAATGGTGGTTCACTGTTTCGCAACGACGATCGTTGGAGATCAGAACTAAACCTAGGGTTAAACTTGGCGAGTCAAGCAGTTAAACTAAACGAATCTGTAGATAAGGATTTTCGTGCCGTTCAAGATTGGATACAGACTAAAAAATTACCTGATCTCTTTCTGCAGCGCCATACTGAAGCCTATAGTCAATATGAACAGCGATACAGCGAATTTCTCAGTCGCCTTAAACCGTTACAAAAAGCCATTCAGAGAGACAGTGAAGAAGCGCAAATTGACACTCTCAAAAAACTGAATGCTTTTCTAGAAGATCAGCAATTTGGCCGAAAGCATCAAGAATTCGATGGTGAAACCATGGGCAATAGTGCCCCTGTCTCAGCTGAAGGAAAACCATTGTTGCTCTCAAGCCTGGATTACTTTCGTGCCGGAGCAGAGAGCAATCCAAAAATTCAGATAGCAGCTTTAGGTGATTTCGATTTCAGCCAATTACCGGGCGCAGACGATCCCGCCTTTCTCGCTGAAACCGACGAAGTGGTTCTCACCCAAGCGGTAAGAGATCAAGCCGCCGCACTTGAGCACGACCCCGTTAAAATCTATCACTGGGTTCGTAATAACATTGAAACCCTACCCGGTTGGGGCAGCTATCAGAACGCCGACTTAACTCTGGGCGCAAGGCGCGGTAACTCGTTTGATGTTGCCTCGTTGTTAATTGCACTGTTAAGAGCCTCACAAATCCCCGCACGTTACGCCATGGGCGTGGCGGAAGTAGACGCCGATCGCTACACCAACTGGTTAGGTAATTTTGATAACGCCGACGTCGCCAGCGACTACGCCACGCAAAACGGCATCGCCGTGCAGGTGGTCACCGCCGGTGGCAAAATCACCAAAGTGCGCAGCCAACACATGTGGGTGCAAGCCGCCATTGATTACTTCCCTAGCCGCGGGGCCAAAAACCGCAGCGCCGATTCATGGGTGGATCTGGACGCCAGCTTTAAACAATACGAATACCAACAAGGCCTAGATGTATTAGACATCACCGGCATCGACGCGGAAGCCTTGGCCACGCAATTCGTGAACTCCGGCACGGTAGACGAAGACGCGGGTTTTGTGCAAAAACTAGATCCAAGTGAATTGCTGGCCGCGCAAGAACAAGCGCAAACCCAGCTGCAAGACTACATCGAAAACAACCTCACCGACCCCACCGTGAGAGACGTGATTGGAGGCCGACGCACAATTATAGAAGACTACCCTGTGCTTGCCAGTGGGTTGCCGTACACTAAGTTCAATCAAGGCGCGACTTATGGCGCCATACCAAGTAACTTGCAAAATAAAGTGTCAATCGGCTTCAACAACAACCGCGTGACCTATCCGTTTGCCAAGGTGAACAATGAAAAAGTCACTTTACAATTCACCCCAGCAACGCAAGCCGACGAAGACGCGCTAGCCGCGCTATTGCCCGAAGGTGAAATCACCGACGTCAGCCAATTGCCAAGCAATATTCCAGCCTACCTTGCGCGCGTGATTCCAGAAATTAGCCTAAATGGCGAAGTAATAGTGCAAGACAGCGCCATGAGCTTAGGTAATGAAATTAACCTTACTTATCAGATCTCAGGCCCATTGGCGACCTACGCACCGTATAACTACAGCGTGATTGCGGGCAGTTATCTGAATGTGCCATTGATTGCGCAAAGTGTTAGCCCTAACAAGCTGCAGGACCTTCAAGCCGCAGTAGAAGCTACCAGAGCGATTTTGGAAAGCGGTGATCAAGCGCAATTAGAATCACTGACTCGTGATCAGGTTTTAGGTGACTTATTTTACGCGGGTGGTCTAGGTTACTTTGCTCAATACAATGGCCTGAGCCACATAGCCGCGCTGCAAAGCCAAGGCAATCATAAGCTTGAATTCGCCTATGGCAGTTACGGCTATGAGCCAAACTTGGATTCGTTTTTTGGTATTCCAAGAGGCATTCAAACCGGCGGCGCGGCATTAAACATTCTGTTTGCCAACACCGTAGAGCGTAATGACGGTGATAAAGACGCCAGAGTGCAACTTAGGTTTCAAACTGGCCTAATCTCCAGCGCACTGGAACACGCCGTGCCAGAACAAATGTTCTCTGACCCAGACAACCCAACCGACGGCGTCAGTGCCGTCAAAGCACTGCAACTGGCCGCGCAAGAAGGGCAGCGGATTTATCAAATTGATGCAAGTAACGTCAATACCGTATTATCACAAATCAGCTTAGATGCGAGCGTGGAAGACGAAATACGCACCTACGTCAGAAACAACAGAATTGCCATAGCGCACAGCAGCAATATCTCCGTACCCGGATGGACGGGAGCAGGGTACATACTGCTCGACCAAGATACAGGTATTGGAAGTTACAAGATTTCTGGTGGGGGTAATGGGGGTGTACTTCTATTTATTTTCTCTTTTTTATTGTTCATAGCACTCGCTCTAGCAGTTAGTGTGGCGCTCCCCATTGTTCTTGCAGGTATGACAGCAGCTTTAGCTGGTATGGCTCAAGGTCTCAGGCAAATTGTACCAAACTCACCTGTAGATACAGCACTGTGTTCTTTCTCCGTTGCATTTACTACGATATCTATAGGTATACTTCTTACTCCTGTTCTAAGTGCAACTGCTCTCGGCGGGTATGCTTCCACCGCGGCAGGAAGTGGTATTACGTTGGTTTCTACAGGCTTTGGAGTATTGACATGTCCTTAAATAGCTTTCTCAAAAAGTTGTCTTTGAACATTTTTGTAAACGTTCTTTCATTTCTTGCTTTAGTCGTTTTTTTAAAAGTTTTTTTTGAGATAGTGTTAGAAGGGACCTTCTTAGTGGTTATGTTGGTCAGCTGTATTTTGTTGGCGTTCATACTTTCTTTTATTGATTTGAGGAAAGTAAAAAGTGAAAAGGAGTCAGAACTGGATCAATAGAAGCAAAAAAAAAATAAAAGAAAAGGGGTCAGAGCCGCTTACTTTTAGGGCCAGCTATAATTGCTGGAACAGCCTCAGCTGCGGAAATTGGCACAGTAATCGGTAGCTTGCTATTGGCATTCGACGCGAAATACGAAATAGAGGGTCACGTCTTGAACTTTAAATTCTGTTGAATGAATAGGGAAGAAAAAGTATTTTGCTATCCATAATAAGCGTAGAGAGGTTATTTAGGGAAGAAAAGGGGTCAGAGCCGAATTAACACGAGTAGGCTTTTAGTCAGTGCGACTATTATCAATAAGAAAAGGGGTCAGAGCCGAATTAATTAGCGACCAGAGCGATTTTGGAAAGCGGTGACCAAGCGCAATTAGATTCACTCACCCGTGATCAGGTTTAAGGTGACTTATTTTACGCGGGTGGTCTAGGCTATTTTGCGCAATACAATGGCTTGAGTCACATAGCGGCACTGCAAAGCCAAGGCAATCACAAATTAGAGTTCGCCTATGGCAGTTACGGCTATGAGCCAAACTTGGATTCGTTTTTTGGTATTCCAAGAGGCATTCAAACCGGCGGCGCGGCATTAAACATTCTGTTTGCCAACACCGTAGAGCGTAATGACGGTGATAAAGACGCCAGAGTGCAACTTAGGTTTCAAACTGGCCTAATCTCCAGCGCACTGGAACACGCCGTGCCAGAACAAATGTTCTCTGACCCAGACAACCCAACCGACGGCGTCAGTGCCGTCAAAGCACTGCAACTGGCCGCGCAAGAAGGGCAGCGGATTTATCAAATTGATGCAAGTAACGTCAATACCGTATTATCACAAATCAGCTTAGATGCGAGCGTGGAAGACGAAATACGCACCTACGTCAGAAACAACAGAATTGCCATAGCGCACAGCAGCAATATCTCCGTACCCGGATGGACGGGAGCAGGGTACATACTGCTCGACCAAGATACAGGTATTGGAAGTTATAAGATTACTGGTGGGGGTATTGGGGGTTTTTACATCGGTTTTGTTATAGGTTTGCTATTAGTTACTCTCTTCGTAGCAACATCTGGTGGAACAATTTTGGCGGCCATTGCTGCTTCACTTGCTATAGGTGTATTTCCATCTCTGGTTCTGCTGACGGCTCTATTTGACCTTGATGGAGGCACTACTGTAACAGCAAAGTGTTTTAATTTAGGGTTGCTAGCTGGTTTATTGATGGGGCTTTTATTGCTATCTGGCCTAGGGGGCGCTGGCCTGATTGCTGGTGGTGGAATCTTAAATGCTTGGTTAAGCTTTATTTATGGAGGAAATGTTTTGGTTGATGAACCATTTTCCGATTTTTTAGATCCTAGTGAATGTATAAAAAGAAGTGAAAACTAATGAAGAGTAGTTATTTTTTGATTTTTTTTGTTCAATATTCTTTCTTGCTATTTTTTACTCGCAAGGTGAAGAGTACTTTGTATATGAGTATATTAAGAGGGTGGGTTCCATTACTTCTAATGGCGACTATTTTTATTGATAGTCATCAATACAAGGTTTTCGTTATCATAGCAGCGATGCTCTGCAGTCTTTGGGGTTGGTTGATGGTCATTAAAAAAACTCCGAAATAGACGTGATGGGATGGACCCGCCCCACTTGATACGGCATCAAAGAGAAATAGAGTAAAGAAAAGGTAAGAGTAAAGAAAAGGGGTCAGAGCCGAATTAATTGCGGTGGAAGCAACCAGAGCGACTTTGGAAAGCGGTGATCAAGCGCAATTAGAATCACTCACTCGTGATCAGGTTTTAGGTGACTTATTTTAGGCGGGTGGTCTGGGATACTTTTATCAATATAATGGTTTAAGTCACTTAGTCGCACTGCAAAGCTAAGGCAATCACAAATTAGAGTTTGCCCACGCCAGCTACGACTGCGAGTCAAACGTGTATTTGTTCTCTGGTATTCCAAGAGGCGTTCAAACCGATGTCGCGGCATTCAACACTTTGTTCGCCAACACCGTGGAACCCAACGATGAAGATAAAGACGCCAAAGTTCAACGCAGGTTATAAACTGGCTTAATCAAGAAACTGGAATAGGGAGTTACAAGATCTCTGTTGGGAGGTTTGTTCTTGAATTTGAGTAAATGTTTGGAAACACCATGATTATTTTATCTCTTCTAAGTTACTTGGTATGTCTCGTCCTAGTTTGTCATGCACTTTTCAAACAGAAAGGCACTTTGGGTTGGCATACCAGTTTCCTTTTCATGCTTAGCTTTTTAATGGTTTTGTCGAACTTGCTATCTGTAGATATAAGACAAACAGAGTTTTTGGCTATAATTATCTTGACCACAACAACAATTTCAGCGATTCAAACAGTACGGGTGTACAAATTGGGAAAGTAAAGGAGGCTCATATGAGCTTCTTTCGTAACTAGTGTACATCGATATAAGACGGTCAGAGTCAGTTGTTGCCAAGAGAAGAGTGGGGAAGGAATATTTCTTCCCACATCTTTGTCTTATCAGATACCAGATCACTCAAACCTGAGATGTCTTTGAAAAAAGGGCAGCATGTCGTTTTCTACGCGTCCAAACGGTATCCATTTTTCTGACCACATATCTCCGTTGTACTCTTCGGCTTGGTGATCAATCCCAAGGTCATGCAGTGTCTTAGCTAACTTTCTGTTGCCTTCTACGTGGGCTAAGTTTGGGTCATGTCGGCCCCAGTCAAAGCCGATTCCTTTTAACGCTTTTAAACCATCAACGTGGTTCATTAAGTAGCGATCAAACGCGAAGTTGTTGCGGAGGCGTTCGATTGTTTGAGCGTTGGGAACTCGCTCTCCGTCGATGATTTCCACAATCCAGTCAGCGTAAAAAGGTGGGCTGGAGGGGTTAGGAAGGTAGGATTGCGCCATGACCATAAACACTTGCGTGTAACCGTTGGCTTCGCTCAAGTCGGCGTATGAGCTGGCCGTATTCAACAGTTCCCATTCTGGGTTGACGTTTAATACTCGATCCCCTGTGCCGGTGCCAACTGGGTGCAGGGCATAGACGCTAGAGAACGTATCTGGGTGATGCATGGCAATGCGTAAGGCACCGTACCCTCCCAAATAATCGCCACTGATTGCTCGCGAGTCCTTGTGCTTTAAGGTGCGGTAGCGACGGTCGATCTCTGGGACTAATTCCGTCACCACATGATCTTGCCAATGGCCACTGACTTCGTTGTTGCCGAAGAACGTGCCCACACTGTGAGTGGTGGTGAAGTCCCCAACCACAAAGATAAATTCACCGACTAAGCCACGTTGTAGTGCTCGCGAGAAGGATTCCTGCACTCGCTCAATCTCGGCCATTTGTTCGTTGCTCCAATTCACGTTGTGTAGGTAGTGGATAACGGGGTAGGACTTATCGCTTTTATGGTAACTGGGGGGTAACCAGACCATCACGTTTCGGTCAGTTTTTAAGTCAATTTTGTTTGCTGATAAAACCGTTGATTCGAAAGTAAACGAATCGATTGTCCAGTCGGTTTGATTGTAATCGGCGGCCATTGTCTGAAATGAACAAAGTGCGATCAAAAGTGTTGTGCTTATAAATTTGTAAATACTATTCATGGTTTGGTCCTGTGTTTGTCCTAGTGGTTAAACCATGAGTACTGTGGCGGGTTTTATTTTGTTTGGCGTCCTACCCGATCGGACGATACGCTTTAATTAGGATCAGACTGTATTAGGCTGGGAATTGTGTTGCTGTACCTTCGGCGACGTGCGCATCTCGATAGGCGCTGGGGCTGCAATCGCTCAGGCGTTTAAATGCAGAGTTGAATGTCGATTTAGAGTTGTATCCAACCTCATACGCGATTTCCAGAACCGACCGATCTGGGTTCTGGAGCAGAAGTTGTTGTGCGTCTGCAATGCGATGCCGGTGGATCATTTGATAAAAGCTTTGGTAATGGCTTTGGTTAATCGTTTGCGACACATCTTGCGCCGATGCTGCGAGTAGCTCGCATAACAGACCGAGATTCACGTCACTCTGTCTGTGCAGTTTGTCTTTATCTAACAGCGATTCTAAGCGATTCAAAATATCGGCACGTTTGGGTTCGGTTAAACCAGAGTGTTGATATTTGGATACACTGTTTTTGGCTTCAAACAAATCTTGTCTGGTTTGATCCAATACCGCCCGCTGAGAAAATACTTGCTGCATGACTGCGTACGCTAGGTAAGCCATGCAAACTATTTGCAAGTAAGCGAGTATGACATTCAGAACAGGCGTTTCATCTAAAGCCCAACAATACACCACGCGCAACAAGCTAACCGCACTATTAGCAATAACCGCCACAAGTAAAATGCGTAGCGTATCGCTACCGCTATCATCTACTACCGAGAGCAGTCCCTTATTCTGGGAGACTCTCAATTGAAATAATCGAAAACAACGACGCAGATAGAAAGCCGATTGTGCAAAAAATACGCCTGCCATCAACAGCATAGTGACGTGCACAACGGCGTATTCAGGAGCACCCGGCCAGCGCATTTGCCTAAATACGCTATCTGGAAATAGGGTGGCGATCAGAGGAATCAACAAGACATTCCCAAGCACGATAACTGCAAGGTGCGGCGCGGCATGTTGAAACGTAAAGTTCTTTTTAAGCGTGCTAAGGTCGTGTGCAAATGCCCATGCCAGCGGGGCAATTAACAGCGACAGACTCATCACACCAAATAGCCACAGCATGGCCAGCGGAACGTTGGGGTGAATCATCAACCATTCGAACGTAAACCGAAGTGTTTGGACCAGGACAATCAATTTAAAGAAACGCAGCGGCGTGTCGCCATTGTGTTTCTTTAAGAGCAACAACGTTAACAGGCATAGGCCTATTCCAATTGCGTAAAACGAGGACTGCAGAACGTTCATGCAATGAGTTTATAGCACAGGTGGAATGCCACTCAAGTTTCAGTAAACTGACCCGTCATGTTCCCAAGGTTTGAGTCTAAGAATAAAGCAATGCATACTCTGTATGATGTTTGGGATTTAGAATTCTTCTGTACGTCCTAAAGCCACTTGTTAACATTTTTTTTGCAGCAGGAATGAGGCCAAAGTGATAGTCAGAAGGAAATGAAGTTACGTAAAATAAGACATTCGGTTTAATGTTTGGTTTAAATCTATTTGGTGCGTGTCTCTCTTTTTAGTGACATCTCTCTTCTCATTATCTCCTTCGCTTTTGGTCCCTGTTGCCTCGCTCAGTTGAGTTTGGACGGCTCCGCTGCACCGGAGGAACCTTCAGTGATACGAGTTCATAAAAGCCGATGATCTCATCGTTGTTTTTATCGGCTGATGCGAAGAGTCTGTCTAGCCCCGAGTTAAATTCAGACCGAGTGATTAGATCATTGAAGTTTCTGTCAAAATGGTAAAAGTTTGGTAGAGCTCCCCGCGCACCTATTGCTTTGGCATGCCAAGTTCGAAACTCGGAGGGATTGATGACACCATTACTATTTAGGTCTGCATTTTCAAACGAGCTGTGGCGTCCTGAGATAAACTCGTCCTTATCAATTTGATAGTCTTCATTTCGATTGAAACCTATCAGTAGCGTTGCGCCAGGTAGGATAGAGGTAATCAGTTCGCTTTGATCTGACTGTGTTTTATGCCTTTGGCTCGCGCAACCCGCTAAAAGAAAAGTTGTCAAAACGGTGGTGATAAATAAAGGTTTCATCTTGGGTTTCTCGAGTGTTTGCTGTCAGTCATTGGGTGGGTGACCTATGTGTTGGTATTGTGTTACGCGATCGAATTGTGAAGATATAGATCAAGTGTTAAGACGCAATGGAGAGAATGTGTTGTTATTGAGGAGAATATAAAAACAACCAATGGTGTAAGTCGCGTACCATGGGGCGCGAAGTTTGGTCATTGTGGTGTTCATTTCCTTCCTCATTGAGATCTATAAAGTCTATTTATGAAATTTGAAAACTTTAAAACATCCGGGAAAGTGTTTTTTATAGCGCTTATATTTTTAATGTTATCGTTGTTCACCGTTCCGTTGATCATGGCTATTCCCTTGATTGTTTCTGGCAGAGCTGATGTCATAGGTGTAACAGTGTTTCTGTTGTGTGGCTCACTCTTTTTTGGCGCAGTGCTTTATCAACTCGTTGTGATTCTAATAAAGCCAGAAAGCTCAAACGTTCAACAGAGTTCGGAACCCAAATCTAGCGTCACTATGGGGGAATTGGGAGAGTTACTTGCTGCCCTGGATGGCGAACCTGATGGAACATTTATTGTGCTTATTTTGTCTGATCAAAATAAGCCAGATCAAGAGATGATGAACATCCAATACTCCATAGAGAAAGGAGTAGTGGGGCTTGATTGGGTCTTAATTTCTCCCGGAAATATGAAGAGAGCTGATAAGTTTCGCCGCTTGATACGATCGCTAGGTTTGCATATAGAGGAACGAGAAATGAATGGTGTTAGCTACCTTAGAGTTGAAGATACAAATCTTGAAGTTCTAGGTAAACAAGTTTTGCAAGAGTTTGGCGCACGCGCAGACACCGAGCTTGATACTGTTTACTCTTAAAAAAATCACCAAACAAGACAGCTCAGTTAAGTTGGAAAGGGTCGTTGATGGATTGCGCTTTCATTTGAGGTTGTGTTGATACTCATGCGGGGTAATTGCATTCTCAAACAGACATTCCTAAGTAGAAAAACTATACTTGATCTGGATATCACTATGAGATTGACAGGGCGATAGAGTTTGACGGAACAGAAGAAAGATACAAATCAACACATCAACGATTCTGAAACTATGGATAAGTTGCGTGATCGAACTGACGAGCTGGAGCTAATCATCTCCAGCTTAACCATATTTGCGTTGTTGTCTCTGCCTGGTTGGTTGTTTAGTAAAATATCCAGCGTTTATACGCATCTCTCTATAAGCTGGTTCATTGTTGGTAACATTGGGTCGCAAATATTAGCCGGTGTGAGTTACGGATTAGCCGCTTGCTTCATATTACACTTGGTGGCACGTGCATATTGGGTCGGCTTGATTGGTTTGCGCTCAGCGTTTCCGGACGGCATTAACTGGAGCAATACGCCCGGCTTGGGGCCAATGAGTCGAAAGCACTATCGCGATACATTGCCCCATATCGACATTGTTATCGAGAAGACGGATCGATTCGCTTCTTCGTTATTTGCCGTCATCAGCCTGTTAACACTAAACATGCTTTGGTTTGGAGCGATCTTAACAGGTTGTCTTGTCCTGGCCGGCACAATTGGTGAGCGGTTTGGTGCGCCAAACTTTGCTATGGGCGTGTGCGGTCTGGTTTTGGCATCCATTTTCATCGGCGCGCCTGTGCTTTTGTACCTACTTGATGCACAACTTGCATCGCGTATGCCTCGTCTGCTTGAGAGCCGACTCTACGGTGCCTTCGTTCGATTGCTCAGACATATAACCGGGCTGGCCTATCCACGCCGTCTTGTGTTGCCTGTTCAATTAACCTTGCAGAGCAATACACGCCCATTTGTGGTTTTTGCAACGATTGTCTTTAGTACCGTCATAATCGCCGTTGTCGGTGGTACAAGTGCACGATCATGGAATAACTTTACTATCTCTGAAGAGTTCTCATACCTAGGTGGTGAACAAGTCGCTCAAGGATTTCGAAGCACCTATTATGAGGATATGCCAAGTTCGCTTGATCGGTTGAATGGCTTACCCCGAGTTGATAGCTTTAATCAAAATGGAAGCTTCGTTCGTTTGTTCCTTCCATACCAGCCGCTTCGAGATAATTTAGTATTGGATCAACTTTGCGGCAGTGCTGATCAAGCGCCGAACAAGGTTGATTGTTTGCGCAAACTTTGGGAAGTCTCTATTGATGGCACGCTGGTGCCGATGTCGAATTTTGAACCTGCTGAGCGAGCTGATATAGGCATGCGCGGCCTTATTGGCTTGGTGCCGACCTTGGGGCTTGACCCGGGACTGCACAAGATTCAAGTGATTTGGAATCCACAAGTAGCTGACGATTCGGCTCCAATTGATGATCGCTTTGATCAAGCTAAGTTCACCTATGTAATCCCGATTTCCTTTGCTCCTGGTTACGAGTTGTCGTTAGAACCCTGATTTACTTTTTCGTTGTGTTGATTGGCTTGTTCAATGCATACTCGTGACGGGAGTTAAGAAAAATGTGCTGAATCTAAATTGCACGGAAGACATTTCTGCTGGTTTCAATGAGTCCTGAGATCAGCTTACCCTGCATAACAAGACGTTTAGCAATTATTAGGAGTTAGATAGATGGATACTTTACGCAGTAGCATTCTAGTAATAAGCGGGATATTGATCGGTTCAGTTTCGTCAGTATCGCTTAACAGATTATCCGAAGGGAATACGCCAGCTGAAGCTAAAGTTGAATCAAGTCCTACCCGTGTCCCACTGATCGTCGATAAAGAATCATTCACTCCGAATCAGGAACTAATCGAGTCATTACGACTGGATTCAGTGCTGGAATATCCTTCCGAATTTCAGCAGACACTGCGACTCTACGAGTTAGCTTATAAAGCGGATTTAAACGAACTAGAGCAACTTATATCACAAGCCTTCAATCTTCAACGATTAGATGACCGCAGAGGAGCGCTCTATATCTTGGTTGCGCGTTACGCGGAGTTAGACCCTCACGGCGCCTTAGCATTAGTTTCTGAGCCTCGGTTTCAATTCGATAAGAGCGCCGAGCGAGCTATTTGGCGAGGTTGGATTGAAACTGATTTTGAAGAAGCAATTGCCACAGCAGCAAAACTTGAGTCTGCCGAACAACGAGAGAGAGCTGCAAACCAAATTTATAATGCAATTGGCTTGGGTGATCCCGCCGCCGCAAGACGTGTTGAGGAAGTTCTTGGCGTTCCACCAAGTAGGGGAGCGTTGTTCGATCATGCGAGGAAGCTGTCGATGTCTTCGCCGCTGGAAGCAATATTGTATGTAAACAACGTCTCTCACGTAGAGACACAAATTCAGCTCGCAGTAAGATTGGGGACCTTACATGCCGATATGTTTCCACAGCAATATACCCAACTAGCGAAAGAAATTACTTCCAGCTTGGGCCGACAGGAGTACTTAAAAGCGGCTATTCAGAGACTGACAGTAGTGGCGCCAGAAATGGCTGTGAGTGATATGTTAGCTGATCAATCACGAGGCGCTGATCTCAACACCTTAAAGATTGCGTTTAAACAACTGACCCGTACAGATCTCGACAAAGCAACTGCGTATTGGCAACAAATTGAAGACACCGAAACTCGTCTAACAATGGGCAAGATTATCATTGATCAGCTATCACAAACGGGCATCGAAAGCGCGCTAAATTGGGCAGAGCAAATGGAGGCGGCTGGCAATAAGGGATTAATGCACAAAGCAATTGAATCCTTTGCGGTTTCAGATCCAATGGCAGCACTGGATTTGATCGACAGATATGACTTTGGAGAACATGGTCTTCAAGCGAGGATTTCGGTTATCGGAGCATTGGCATTAGTGGATAGCGATCTGGCTACTCAAAAATTTCGTGAACTGCCTATCACCAAAAAAAGGAACGAAGCATTGACGAGTATGCTCAGGCAGTTGTTTCCGCAAGCCAGTTCGGTGGCATTGACACTGCTAATCGATAACGTAGATCAACTCAACGATAAGCAACTGAGAGAGATTTCTTGGTATGTGAATTATGTTGCTCCAGAGCAGGCGGCAACAGCTCTCGAGGCAATTTCGACATCAACGTCTTTGAATAAATACTTGGCGACTCAACTTTTTAATAAGGCAACTTCAGACATAAAGAATGAACAACTTCTTGGGTTTGTCTCCCGATATGAAGGGACATCAATCCATCAGACTCTCCTTGAACAAAGCGCGGTAAAATTCGTGCGCATAGATCCGGAGATATCACTTTCTCTCGCACAAAATTTGGATGCTGGGAAGAGTAAGGACGATATACTCTTTTCGGTGACTCAGTATCTCGCAGGTGAAAACCCAGTCCGGGCCAAAATGATACTAAATCAGATATCCAACAGCGAAACCCAAGGATTCGCATCTATGGTAGTTGCCAGAGAGTTGGGTAAATCAGATATTTCGAGTGCATTGAAATGGGCTAATGACATAGAAGAAAACAATGTCAGGGATAGTGCACTTATGGCCCTCATACCATTGGCGAAAAATACTGAGGTCAACGACCTTATCAGTAATATTTCAGATGCGAGTTCAAGGAGATACGCCGTGACATCCCACATTGGTCGATTGGCTAGAAAGGACATTGATGCAGCACGAGAGTTCCTGAAAGAAACCGACCTCTCTGACGCTTGGAGATCTGTCTACCAAGAATTATTAGATGAATGCTATCCAGCAAACAGTCAGAGTGACGAGGGTTTAAACTCTGGCCCAATAGGCATGTGTGGTTTGCTTCGTCGATATGGCTACACTCACTAAAGCCGCCTTTGAGAGAGGAGTATGTGGAACGCCGAAATCAGAGTCAGAGATTTAACTGAGTTTGTATTGAAATGCATGGTGGGCAATTGAATACACTTAAACGGCCATTCGATGATGGCTATGATTTGCAGGTTATCTGTGTATAAAAAGTTCGCACCAGTGTGTCGGGTTTCATCGCCCCGCATTTACAGCGTTAGACATACAAAATGAAAAGGCCTGAAGAAGATATAGATGATCGCACCCCGATTTGGGATCTATTGCAAGATTTGTTTATGGATACAGACGTCACGCTATCTTATGCACCTATAAGTAAGGCCTGCGCTAGCTCAAAATATACTTTAGATGAACTTGAGAAAATTCTATTTAACGAGGTTTTGCCCGCTCTAAAATTTAATATGTTTGATCTGCCTGCCCCCGAATGGGTCGGGTTTCAAACAGAATGGTTAGTTTCTCGTATTTTGAAGAAACACCGTTTTGGTAAACGTAAACCTTGGATATTGCGACGTTATACAAATTTCCATTGGGTAGCGCTTAAGCCGTTAATCGAAGAGGCCCGCAAAAATACCTAACCAGGCCATTTAAACTTAAAGGCCGGAGTCACTTTTTTAAAAGCCTAATTTGAAATTAGTCCCGGGCCGCCGCATACTCATTTCGGTTATTCGAGACTGGTATTGAGATTTTAAAAAATGACTCTGATCCATATATGCTCTTTAGCCTTCAAGTTCCCATAGCGCTATGAGTAGTAACAACTTCAAGATTAGTAAAAATAAAGAGGACTATATCTCCAACCTGCATGCCTTCGATCGCAAGTTGAAGAAAATTGGAAAAGTAGAATCTCGGGTATCTGGACATGGGTATGGAGCATTTATATACGTTAAAGGTGCTTCAAACTCAGCCGAAGTCATGGAAGACGAGATTGGTGTGTGGGTAGAATTCTGGGTGATTGATGAGGATGATCCAGATCATGATAAATATTTTTCGACATACGAAGAAGCATACGCTGCTTTACAGACCTGGATTAAGGAATAAAAATACGACTCATATAGAGGTGAGTTAATAGCGAATTGAGTGATTTAGAGTTCCTTAAGGTACCATTTAGGGCGGGTTTACTTTGTTCAATTTCGAGTTTGCATTGAAACTCAAATCAGGCCACCGCATACTCAAAGCGGCCATTCGGAATAACCGTATGTAGTTATGATTTGCGGGGTAAATTTGTTTAATAAGTGTCCGTGGAAATGGATCCAGATCAACGCGCGTTTTAAAGGCGTTATACGTCTCTAAAGTTATGATGAAATTTGGAAAGTTTGAAGAATTTGCCATAGAAGCAATGGTTGAGGATTATTTAGAAGTTCCATCTGCGATGTGGGGTCGTATGAGAGTGTGGGTGGATGGACAATCCTTTGGAGATATAGATGACCCTAATTGTTCTTTGTACTGTGCTTACTCTGGTTTTAAAGATACGGTAGAGAACTTCAACAAACTAGCTGATGAGAAGTTGAACTCACTTTCCTGCGAAGAGCTTTATCACAAGGTAGACGAAGTTCTGTATGGTAAGTGGGTAGATGATGAACTAGTTGATGAAGACACAACTGAAAGTCCAGAAGACTATCTGTTGCATAATTTTCTCACTAATTGGGGAGAAATGTTTGATCAAACAAATAAGTGCTTTATCTTTAAAGCTTCAGAAGACAAATTACGAATCTTACAAGCGTCAGATTATACTGATGAAGCTCATGTGAATGAGTACTGTTGCTCTAGCATGATGTATCTCAAAACGGTAAAAGAGTTTTTGCAGTGGTACGAGAATACGGAGGCCAAGTTAAGTGGCAAAGACCTATTAGTTTAAGCGGGTCGGAGTCACTTTTAAACAAAGGGCTTTTGGATGAAAACTAAGTTAAGACATTTGCATACTCAAAACGGCCATTCGAAAATAACCGTATGTAGTTATGATTTGCGGGGTAAATTTGTTTAAAAAGTGTCCATGGAAATGGATCCAGATCAGTATTTTTTGAAGCAGGAAAGTGTGTAGGAAACTCAGGCCTTACCAGTCCCCTTAATTTTTAAGAGGTATTTTCGCTTTCATTGAGTTCGAGTTACAGTAGTCAAAATGACTGCTGATAAAAAACATAAAATAAAACTGCCTCTTTTGGTGTTCTTTCTGATGCTTATCGCATCGGGGCTAATAAGTTCTTACTTCGGAGATATCGCTTTATCAAAGGCTATCTTAGAAGAACTAGATGAAATGTCAGAGCGACTTTCTTATGAGTTGGCGAAATATCAGAACTTACCAATTGTGTTGGCGGAAAATACCGTATTCAAAGACGCGTTGCTTGACGATTCGAAATCAAATATCGATTTGTCTAACAAGCTACTTGAAAAGCATGCATTGGATTCTGGTACAGAAGCTATCTATCTTCTCAACAAAAGAGGTTTGGCTGTCTCATCTAGTAATTGGCAGTCGCCAAGCAGTTTTATAGGAGGAAGCTACCATTTTCGTCCGTACTATAAACTTGCAATGCAGGGACGTAATACGAACTATTTTGCACTTGGTACGAAGTCAGGAAAACGTGGCTATTATTTCTCATCTCCAATACGAAACGGTAGCGAGTTATTAGGTGTGGTGGTGGTTAAAGTATCATTATCTACATTTGAAAAATATAGACCACCAAGAAAAGGCTTTGAGTTTATTTTAAGTGACGTAAATGGGATTGTATTTGTCAGTTCTCAAGAACAATGGAATTACAAAACCTTACTTCCCTTGGAAGAAAAGGTGGTAAATGATGTGGCTGTTCAAAAACAGTTTGGCGAGGGTTCAATTGAGAATCTGTACATAAAAGGCGAATCCACGGATCTTCGAGCTAAAAAGGATATTAGTTTGGTTTCAAATGGAGCAAGAAAACCGTATCGAATGCAGGCGCGATTTATGGAAGAAGAAAAATGGTTTCTTATTGTATTGGCTCCGAGTTCTTTAGCTAATCGATACCACATGCACGTGCTTTCTGCAGGCACTGGATTGTATTTGCTGGGACTGTTTTTTGGGTTGTATTGGCGAGGTACTATTGAAAGTAAACAAGCATTGCAGGATCTGAATGATCAGCTTGAGATGAGAGTTGAAGCGCGTACTTCTGCGCTACTTCAAACGAATCAAGATCTGGAAGTCTTGATAACAAAGTACCGCTATGCCCAAGAATCGTTGAAACAAACTCAAAACGAGTTAATTCATGCCGAAAAATTAGCGGTTCTGGGAGAAATGTCGGCAGGGATTAATCACGAGTTGAATCAGCCGCTAACGGCGATGGGAGCGTATGCAGAGAATGCAAAGAAATTCCTCGATTTGGGACGTGACGATTGCGTATCAGAAAACTTAGACGCTATTGTTAATCTCAACTTGGAGATGGCGAAAATTATTAAAAAATTAAAAGTGTTTTCTCGAAAATCCCAATATAAGCTAAGCTCAATACCAATACTGCCTTTGCTAGAAGACGCCTTAGTTATTCTAAATAGTCAGATTCGCGGATTAAATGTGCAAGTGGATATCATAAGTGAGACCTCCACACCACAAGTAATGGGAGATTCGACTCTTTTAGAGCAAGTTTTTGTCAATATCATCAATAACGCTATTTATGCAGCCAGTAAAGCCGCTGACCCGAGAGTCATAGTCAGCGTAAGCAGTAACAAAAAGTCTACCAAGGTCTTGGTTTCGGATAATGGAAAGGGGGTTGACGAAGAAATATTGGAGTGTATTTTTGAGCCGTTTTTTACTACGAAAAAAGCTGGTTTAGGCCTTGGTTTGACGTTGTCAAAACGTATTGTTGAATCATGTAATGGTTCTATTAGTGTTACAAACCTGCCCGACAATGGGGCGCAGTTTGTAATTGAATTGCTAAACCACGATATACATCCCAGTAGGAGTAATTAGTGGCTAATCAAAGGTGCGAAATATATCTTGTTGATGATGATGCCGAAATCCGTCGCTCGCTCGCTCAAAGTTTGGAATTGGAAGGTTATCAGACGACAGGATTTGCTAGTGCAAAAGAGGCGTTATGCAAGCTTCAGGAGAATTGGGCAGGGGTCATTATTTCAGATATCAACATGCCAGAAATGAATGGCATCACGTTTTTACGAGAGTGCATAAAAAGTGACCCTGATTTGTCGATAATTATGTTGACTGGCCATGGTGATGTATCAAAAGCAGTGGAGTCAATGCGATTGGGAGCATACGACTTTTTGGAAAAGCCCTTCAAGGTAGAGGAGTTATTGGATCGCATTTCTAAGGCGTTTGAAAAGCGGTCATTAATACTTGAAAACCGAGACTTGAGAGCCGAAATAGACGCTCAAAGTGGGCCTGGGCCAAGAATATTTGGAAGTAGTCCACAGATAAAGGCGATTCGTCGCCTGTTGATGAGGCTCAGTGAGGCTCCAGCTAATGTGCTGATTAGTGGTGAGTCTGGGGTTGGTAAAAAGCTGGCAGCTGAATTTCTTCATATGCATGGCCCGTTTTGCGATTCTCCATTGATTTCTTACAAATGTGGTGCTGTTGCTAACTCTGATATCAAGCAAGAGCTTGAAAAGAGCTTTCTGTCTAGCTTTAAGGACGCCATTCAGTCCAGCAGTTGTTACAAAGGGAAAGTACAGGCAACTTTGGTTTTAGATGAGGCGGAGCGTTTATCAGCCGAGGATCAGACTGTTTTGGTCGATCTTGTCGATGATGGTTTTGCTATGTTGTTAGATCAAATTGAGACCTCCAAGCTCCAAGTTCGACTGGTTTCTACAACCGAAGAAAAATTATCGAATTTGGTTGAATTGGGCCGGTTTAGGCAGGACTTGTTCTATCGTTTAAATGTGATGAGCGTCGAAATTCCAGCAATCAGAGAGCGCCCAGAAGATGTTCCGTTGTTATTTCAAAACTATCTACGTATCGCGAGTTCAAGATATGGAATTGCAGTTCCTAGGGTCACTTCGGCCCAACTTTCTTGGTTGCGAACATATGATTGGCCAGGCAATCTGCGGGAGTTGCAAAGTATTGCTGAGAGATTTTTGTTAGTTGGAGATGATTCAGTTTTTTCCAACAGAGGTAGCGCTGATAATGGCGAGATTAATCTCAGCTTGGCTGAGCAGGTAAGGCGGTTTGAGCGTACTGTTTTGCAATCGGCTTTGCAAGAATGTAAGGGACATCTAAAAAGGGTCCAGCGACAACTGAACGTGCCTCGTAAGACCCTATATGAGAAGATGAAAAAGTACGGTTTGGAGAAAAAGGAATACAAATAGACTTCCATGCCTCATTAAAATGGGTGGAAATCCACCCGTATCGATTGTGTCGGGCGGATTGCTGCCCAAATTCGCTTTGTATGTTCATTGACCCATAATTTTGTTCTGGCCTAGTCTACTAGCCATTGGCAAGTTGTTTGTCTGGCACCGACGTGCTCAAACTTAGCCAACTAAAAATCAGAATAATCAAATAAATTAGGAGGAGTTTAGAATGAAGGTTAAAAAACTTAGTCTTCTGGTTGCTGCGCTCGCTGCGGGCTCAGGAAGTTATGCCGTCAATGCTCAAGATGCCGTTGAGATAGAAGAGATTGTAACTATAGGTACCAGGGCATCCAAACCTCGTAGTGACGTAGATAGGCCTGTTCCAGTGGATGTTGTGCAGGCCGAGGAACTTAAGTCCACCGGCCAAACGGATCTGGGGCAAATGATCCAGTTTGCGTCACCGTCATTTAACTCAGCTAAATACGGCGTGAACGGAACAACAAACTATGCCGAGCCAGCCACACTGCGCGGTATGTCCCCCGACCAAGTGTTGGTTCTGGTCAACGGCAAAAGGCGGCACCAGTTCTCAACGCTGAACTTAAATGTGGCACCTGGTTTAGGCACAATCGTCACGGATTTGAATTCAATCCCCGCTGCTGCACTCAAGAGAGTTGAAGTATTGAGAGATGGCGCTGCCGCCCAATACGGGTCTGATGCAATTGCAGGCATCATAAATCTTGCTTTGAATGATTCTGATGAGGGAGGCAGTGTGTCTCTTACAGCTGGTTCGATGAAAGAGGGGGATGGTGATACTTTTAAGGCATCCCTGAACGGTGGTATGAGTCTAGGTAAAGAAGGAAGCTTCCTCAATTTTACAGTCGAAGGGTTTTCTTTTGAGGGTACGAATAGATCAGATACCTACACTGGTGCTATATATCCTTCTGCACCTGCCGACTATGGTGAAACTGGCCCAACCCCCAACTATCCTTATTTTACAACTAATCCTAGACAAGATAGAGGCGTTTACCCTCAAGAGCCTTTTGTAGTTGGCAACTATGGCAGTAATGAAAATGACACGGTTCAAACTTTCTTTAATGCTGCCTATCCTCTCTCTGATACGACTGAGTTGTACGCGTTTGGCGGCACCTCTGAAAAGGACATTGTGGCCTATGGATTTTTTAGAAACCCATCTCGTTTTTCTCGAGCTGTGCTGGAGGTATTTCCTGATGGGTATGTGCCTGTATTGCCGGGTCAATCCGTGGACTATTCCTTGGTGGCGGGCGTCAAGACTATTTTAGGAAATGAATGGAACGTCGATTTTTCATATTCGACTGGTCACAATCATCTCGATCAATGGAACAACAACAGTACCAACCCTTCTCTAGGAGCTGCAACTCCAACTGAGTTTTATGTTGGAAGGTACGAGTTCAATCAAGATATTTTAGAGCTGAACGTTGCGAAAAATCTGGGTGAGTGGGGAGCAATTGATAACCTAAGTGCTGCGTTTGGTGCTAGCTACCGGAAGGATAATTTTCAGTTGCATCAAGGCAGCCCAGAGTCATTTGAAGTTGGCCCTTTGGCGTCAATTGGTAAAGATGTAGGGTCCAGCGCGAGACCGGGAATATCCTCTGCGAGTGTAAATGACCTGGATAGGGATAACTTTGCGCTCTACGCGGATTTTGAAGCTGACTTAAACGAATCGTTTTTATTAACTACCGCATTGCGCTATGAAGACTACAGCGATTTTGGCAGTAATATCTCCGGTAAGTTCGGTGGCCGTTACAGAGTAAACGATAATTTAGCAGTCAGAGGTTCCTACAATCGCGGCTTTCGTGCTCCATCACTAGGCCAAATTGGTAATCGGGTAAACACATCCACAGTACAAAATGGTGCGGTGGTCATCACTCAACAAGTTTCCAGTGATGATACTCGATTGCAAAGTTTGGGTATTGATCAACCAGAAGCAGAAATTTCTAATAGTTTTAACTTTGGTATCACTGGCACAATGCTAGGAGGTGCATTAGATGTCACCTTGGATGCGTTTTACATCGACATTGATGAGCGTATTGTGGTCTCTGAGCGATTGAACACCTCACGGTTTCCAGCGGTGGCTACTCTATTTCCAAATGCTCGGGAAATTAGATTCTTCACCAATCATATTGATACTGAAACCAAGGGTATAGACTTAGTCCTTAATTACGGTACTGAGTTTTCTAACGGAGGTGAACTAGATCTCACACTAGCCGCTACTTTCAATCAAACAGAAGTAACTGGTCAAAAAGACACTCCGAGTCAAATTCTTACAGGTGCGTCGGCCGCCAATCGCGATATTCAGTTACTGGGTCAGACGGCAATTGAGTTAATCGAAGTGGCTCAACCACAAGAAAAAATAGTGTTATCTGCGGTTTATAGGTTAGAAAATTGGAATTTTGTGGCACGAGCTACTCGATTTGGTGAAGTAGAAGCATTTAGCCGCGGTTTATCACCATTGGATTCGAATGTTGAGTGTGACAGCAATAATCGTTGTGTGCAGACTTTTGGAGCTAAAACGGTCACGGATATTAGTGCAACCTACGCGTTTAACGAGAATTTTCGTTTAACGTTTGGGGCCAACAACGTGTTTGATGTTTACCCGGATAAATATAACAACACACGCGACGGTTTTGTAGGTCAAGCCAGTTCCTATGCCAGCGGTCAAATTCCATACAGCAGAAATTCCAATCAATTCGGCTTTAATGGAGCTTATTACTATATGACTGCAAACGTAGACTTTTAGTTTTACGACCCTATGACGATAGATGTTTACGAGTGTTGAAATTGGAACTTAACATCTATTCGGGTCAACGAGCCTAGTATGTTGCTAGGCTCCTCTTTTTACCAATATTGAACAGGCACGCGACATTTGATTTCTATCTTTCATCTTTACTTGTTCTTATTGGTTGGAATGCTGCTCCGACGATTGAGTGTTATCGATGATGTCGGTGTGAGTTTTTTAAACAAAACACTAATTTGGCTATTTATTCCAATATTGACACTGATTCATTTGCCGGCGGTCAACGTTGAATTGACTATTATCGCTTTAACAATTTCGCCATTTGTGATCTTCATTATGGCGTATTTTTATTGGCAAGTAGTCCCTCGAGCCTTTAGCAAAGTATGTTCACGTAAAGATGAGGGTGCCTTATTGATCACAAGTGGAATTGGGAGTGTGTCGTTTGTCGGTTTTCCCATAGCTCAGATGTTTTATGGTGATATAGGGTTGGCTTATGCAATTATTGCGAGCACGGCAGGAACATTTTTGGTGTTCAATACCTTAGGGTTGATTTCAACCATTCGGTACTCTGCTGGTCTTGGAAATGAAGGTAGCTCACTAGGACGTAGATCACTTTTTCTTCCACCGTTTATCGCGTTTTGTGCGGCGACGGTTATGTGGTCTTTCGACCTACTGGTGCCAATCCGAGTTATTAACTTAATCGACCCAATGTTATCAACCTATCCAGCGTTCGCTTTTATTGCAGTAGGAGCACAATTTCAGGTCGATGATTTTAAAAGTGAACGAGTTTTGTTGCTATTGGCACTTTTGTTTAAGTTGCTTTTCGCACCTTTGTTAACCTATGTGGTGCTTTGGTATATCTTTGGCTTGACTGACATCATTGCGAAAATTTGTGTATTAATGGCAGGAGCCGGTTCTATGCATGCCGCATCAGTGTTGGCAGCAGAGGCGGGCTTAAATAAAAAAATATGCCGAACAATGCCGTCAATTAGCATGCCCATCTCAGTGCTGGGCTTGTTGTTAATAGGCACATTATTAGAAATATGAATAATATATTGAAATCGATGCCTCTGTTCTCAGGCCCGTTGGTATTTACCTTAATACTGGTTTTCTTTGAGCCAAGCGGCTTGAGTTATCAAGGGGTTGTTGTTCTAGCGGCCACTTGTTGGATAGCATTATGGTGGATTACTGAAGCGATCCCCATAAGCGTGACTGCACTCCTACCAATAGTTCTTTTCCCTTTAGCGGCTCAATTAGACCTTAAGGTGATCTCTGCTTCCTATGGCCATAAGTACATATTTTTGTATATGGGAGGCTTCATTATTGCTATCGCAATTGAGAAATGGAATTTACATAAACGAATCGCCTTAACCATAATAAGTGTGATTGGTGTGAGTGTTAGCAGAATATTCCTAGGGTTTATGCTTGCTACCGCATTTATGTCTATGTGGATTTCTAATACTGCTACGTCTGTCATGATGCTGCCAATTGGCTTGGCTATCATTACTCAGCTAAAAGAAAATTCGAAAGTAAATAACGCTGATCAAACTGCATTTTCCAAAGGGTTAATGTTGGCAATAGCTTATTCTGCGTCCATTGGTGGTATGGCTAGTTTGATAGGTACTCCGCCAAATTTGGTGTTAGCTGGGGTTATAGACGAACTCTATGGGGTAGAAATTTCTTTCGCGCAGTGGTTTAAATTTGGATTTCCGGTGGCGTCATTCTTGTTAATCGTGGGTTGGTTTTACTTAACTAAACTGGCATTTCCAACAAACTTGAAAGAGTTTCCAGGTGGCGCTAAAGAAATAGAGCGACTAAAGAACGAGCTAGGAAAAATCACCTATGAAGAAAAAATAATACTGGCAATATTCGTTCTAACAGCAGTCATGTGGATATTCAGGGCCTATTTGCAGAGATACATCCCGGCCCTTGATGATTCGATTATCGCGGTAATGGCGAGCATATTGTTATTCATAGTTCCTGCAAAGGGTGAATCAAAAAAACTAGTAACTTGGGATGAGGCGGTCAAATTACCTTGGGGTATTATCATTCTGTTTGGAGGAGGAATCGCGATAGCAAGTGCTTTTCAAATATCAGGATTGGCCGTATGGCTAGGTGAACAACTGTCGCTATTAAATGGGATATCCTTATTCCTGCTGATATTTACGATCGTAGCTTCTGTAAATTTTCTAACTGAGATCACATCTAATCTTGCAACTACTGCTATGTTGTTGCCTATTCTTGGGGCGCTAGCAGTCTCAATTAACGTGCACCCCTTTGTGATTATGGCAGCGGCAGCTGTCGCCGCATCCTGTGCATTCATGTTACCAGTCGCAACACCACCGAACGCAGTCGTCTTCGGTTCCGGATATTTAACGATTAGAGATATGTTTTATCGAGGATTCTGGATGAATATAATTTCGATAATCACCATAACCTTGGCCGTCTACTTTTTATTGCCATGGCTCTGGGACATTCAACCCGACCTTTTTCCAGTCGATAGTTTTTCAAAAGAATGAAAAGCTGGCAGGCCAAAAAGCAGCGGACTGACTATAGAGCTTGTCAACTTAGATAAAGACAAGCTCCTTGGGTAACTAATTTGGTTTACTTCAAGCCGGAATTGATGCTGTTTAACGCGCTAGAGCCTGGGCAAAGAGTGTCTTCTTGCAACTGATTTAGCGGTGTATCAGGTAAATTCAGAATATCGTGAAAGTTGTCGGATTCGGGTTCTAAGTAGATTAAGCCAGTTAACAGTTTGTCGTCTGATTTGTGCTCATGCAGGACTTTGATAGCGTTGACTCGGCCTGTTGGGTCGTAGTTGTCGCTCAGTTTGCTTAGAAAAAAGTCGGGTCAGAGTAGAGTTTTATGTAGTTAGTCTTTGACCATAGTGGTAGTGGCCACATTTTGTCGGGCGTTGTCGTTTAATTTTATCTGAATTCAAATTATTAGTATGGAAATTAGTGTTCATGACAAGTAGCAAAATCAGTACACCAATTAGTTTTGGTGGATAACGACCAACATCGATAAATTACTGATTTTAATTATTTTTTCCTTCGCTTGATTTCGCTTATTAAGTTTTTGATTTAAATAGATTTACTGTTATATCGTACAACTGAAAATCCCCGTGTCGGCAGTTCGGCTCTGTCCCTGGCCACCATTTTTTAAAGCTCCACTCATCGCATACGAACTAATGGGGTCATAGTCGCTTTTTGTAAAAGCCTAAATTGAAATTCTGACTGGACCGCCGCATACTCAATGTATGGACTCCTCCACCCCAGCTCATTGAAGTGCTAGGGTTGAGAACTCTCAAACCCTCAAGAGGAATCCATACATGTCAGAACATACTACCATTGGTGTCGATCTAGCCAAAAACACTATTGTCGTTGCTCGTCTATCAAAGAGCGGGAAGCTCTCGCACACTAAAGAGTTAAGTCGTGCAAAGTTTCGTCAGTATTTGTCCACACAGTCGATCTCGCTAGTTGCTTTTGAAGCGTGTGCTACAGCGCATTATTGGTCTAGAGTGACACGCTCCTTTGGTCACCACACCAAGATACTGCCGGCGTTGGCAATGGCTCCATTTCGACAGGGACATAAGACTGATCGCAATGACGCCTTAGCAGTAGCCGAAGCGTCGAATCGACCTAATATCAAAGAAGCACCGATCAAATCCATTGATCAACAAGCGCTCCAAGCGATACAGCGATCGCGAGGTCTTCTGGTAACAGAACGCACCACACTTTCGAACCACATCCGAGGAATTCTTCTTGAGTTTGGCTTTGCGCTACGCAAGGGCTTTCATTCTCTGCATGCCCATCTTCCAGATATTCTCGAGGATGGTGATAATGAACTGCCGGATGCGTATCGGCACACCTTGGCATTGCTACATGAAAGGTTGTTGCTACGCCGAGAAGATATCCAACAGATGGATCATCAGATTACATCTCAGATCAAGCAGAATGACCCATGGGAAAATAAGTGGGTCAGAGTCACTTTTGGAATAGTCTAAATTGATATCAAGCGCAGGCAGCCGCATACTCAAAACGGACATTCGAAGTGGAATAAATGGTTTAGAAAGTGACTTCGACCCATATAAACTAAGCTGGTCACTCATAGTTAAAACCTGCGTTTTCATTAGAGCTTGCTGTGGACTGACTTAATAAGTTCAGTTAAAGCCAAAATCTCTTTAAAACTAAACTGAATAATTCTTATGCTTAGCAAAAATCTACTAAACCTGGCTTTGATTGTATTGTCAGTAAATATTGCTTACGCCGAAGTCAAAATTAGCACGGAACCAAATGGAGCTCAGATATACATCGACGGTTTATTAAAAAGAGAGTTAGATCTCACAGAAAGCCAAGCTTATAACATTCGATTAGATAGTGGTACGCACGAGATTAGAGCTTGTATTCCACTGAGTGAGCAATACCATTGGTGCAGCCGATCCAAAAGGATATTGATCGAGAGCGGTGTGGATCTATCAATAAATTTACAACTAGATTGTGTCCAAGAAATAGGGTGTTTAGAAGAGTGGTCAGATCTAGAACTCAATGAAGGAAAGTATGTTAGTTCACGAGACGAGCAATCCCTGCCAATTACTGGATTATTTGTACAGAAGAATGATCATGACCTTATTATCAGGCAAGCATTAGTGTTAGATGGGAAGGTTCAGCATCTTTCTACAGAATGGCATACGGATGGAAGTATAAAATCGGCTATTAACTATAAGAATAATCGTCCCCACGGGAAATATGAGGCATGGCATGAAAACGGTGTAAAGCGCACAGACAAGGAAATAATCGATGGAATAGAGCAAACTGGAAGCAAATATTGGTATAAGAACGGTCAATTGAGTCTTGAGTTTTACAAGAAAGGCGAGTTATTTGTTACAGATAGCTGGCATGAAAATGGTAACCGAAGCAGGCATGAAGTATGGGATCCAAGATCAGACAATCTAACCTTGTTAGAGATGGGATGGTTTGAGAATGGCCAAAAGCGCTATGAGAAGAAACCAGGTTTAATGAAGTATTGGTTTGATAATGGGAATCTGCGGCTAAGAATCACTTTTGACTTCGATAATGATCTACGGCTGGAAGAACGATGGTTCAGGAATTCAATCAAGAGCGAAGAAACCAAAAGAAGGATTAATTCTAGAGAATATATATATGAACACTTTTGGAACCGTTGGGGAGAGAGAGTCCCTACGAGACAATTACGTGACTTATAATAGACGTACTCATGCCAGTCGACTTTATATGCTCAGCAGGATTAATTTTGCATCCGTCATTTCAATGTTTTCCAAACTATTTTTCTTGGATTTATTGGACATCAACTGAATATCGAACGTCCGCTAAGGGCAACCTAAAGCCGATCAACAACTTCTATCAGTCTAGAAGATTTACAGGTCGCAAACTTCATTGTAATCCCCAAAAAAACAACGCATGATCTAAAAGACCATGCGTCGTCTCTCCCATCCATATCAATCAGTAAAAGAGAGTAGCTTGCAATATTGAAATGGAGCGCTTACTGCTTACAATAACTAATCAGTATCTTGTTAGCTTAGCTACGATGTCCTTAGTTTTGCCTGAAACTAAGCAGTGGAGGTCATTCCCCGTTATAGGATCTTTCTTAATCTTAACGTTTAACTTTTCAAGAGCAGACCATTTGGCCACACAATACTGACCATATGGAGGCGGAGTAAGATAGTTTACAAAATTAGCTTTGTCACTAGTTGCATTGGTGCAGTTCACACTCAAATTAGTAATATAAGATCCATCAGGACTAACATGCTCTGCTCCGTCGATAAATGCTTGTCGGCTGCAGCTACCACCACGAATAACTAGTCCTTTTTGAAGCTTAGACGTAAGCTCTTCATTTTGGGTGTTCTCAACCGATTGAGTTGTGCAAGCGGTGAGAGCGAAGCTTATGAAAGTGAGTCCCAATAGTTTCGAATTAATTGATTTGGTTTTTAAGTTAGTTTTCATCTTTTGTTTCCTTGTATTTTTACTTGGTCTGTCTCATTAAGCGAGATCCGTTTTTAGTTCTTTCATAGATTCAACGGTAGCTAATACGTAGAGTCGAGTAGCTTTTCTATCGACGTCATCCTTATCCAAATTCAACGTGACGGTATTACATTCGCCAATTAGAAATTCGATTTGGTTTTGAAGAAAACCGATTTGCTCAATTAGACTTCCAAAGGATACGGTTAAGCTGGAAACAGAGGCTTCCAATTGAATGGATGTATTGAGCTGTGCCTCCAAAGCGGTAATCTGGTTTTGCAAGTTTTCCAAATCGCCGCTAATCGTCGCAATGACTATCGCGGCGGCAGCAAGCCCAGGAAGACCCAAAATACCAAGAGTGAGATAATACCAACGGTTATTCTCTGCTTCAGCCAACCTTTTTTTGGTGTCTTCAATCAGAGCTGCTAGCGATACTTTTTCAGATTCGTATTGTTGTTTAAGCGTAAGACTTTCGGATGAATATGAAGCTAGTGATGAGCGTATTTCGTTAAGATCTAGCGAAATTAGAGACTTTTGAAAATCTAACGCTGCATCTGATACGGAATGCATTTTCGAACGAATTTCGGATATTGGAGTTTCTTCTCCTTCGAGCTCCTGTGCAATTGAGGTAAGTATCGGTTCGTTTGAATTTATAAACGTACTGCCTCTTTCTTGAACCTCCAGTACTCTACTAATGCTGGTTTCCATCAAGTCAACTGTCGCTGTTTGTATCGTAGTCCCTTGCGGTGGTAGGTTTTTGATATCACCAATGCCAGCAACTGCCGCCTGTACACTTTCTATAAGTTGGCTCAGACCGCCTTGTGATTCTGCATCAAGGTAAAGATAGTCTCCAAATCGCTCCAAAAACCGACGTAAGTCTGACGATATACGCTTTAATTTTTCCTCTCTAAGCTTGATGTTTTCGATTGCGTTTAAGCTTTCATATGAACTATTTAGAAATTTTCCGAGTATCTCATTATCATAGCTTCTAGATTTTAGATCACCATTTTCTAAGCCTTCTACAAACTGTGTGAACTCATTTTTTAAGTAATTCATTTTAGCAGGCCCTCCAGTATGTAAAGTTTGATGGAAAGTCGGCTGCGCTTTTACTTCTTGCTTCATGTCTAACAAAAGTTGCAAGATCTTCGCTATTTGGCGCGGTAGCTGTATTCACGCCGGTCATTTGTCCTTTGATGGTTGAAACATCCTCCTGAACAGTCACTACTCCCTTATTGGCTGCAGTCAGCCATAGTTCTCTGAGCTTTCCGGTGGATAGCACGCCGTTATTTAAGTCTTGGGCCAAAACATCCAGATCTCTGCCTAAAAATTCCCACGCATTCTTCATCTCAATGGCGGCTTTTTGAGCTTCTCCTGCTTGAGTAGCCAAAAGGTTGTAAGACGAAGATATTCCCTCTATCGCTTTCACCTCGGCTTGTAGCGTTGATTTTTGCATTAAGACGCTGGATTTGGACTCAAGTAGGTTCGCTAATGCCACTCCAAATCCAACTGATCCAGCCACCCCAGCAACAATTAAACCGGCACCAACAACTACCAATGCAGAAGATGTCCCTGCGGTTACGAAACTACCGATGGCACCTACGGCCGTAATGAATATCCCTCCGATAATCGCTAAACCGCTGCCAACGATCCCGACAATGACTCCCGTTATTTCACCGTCAATTTCTTCAATTTGTTTCTCTAGATCCTTTAGAACACCTTCATTACCGTCAACAAGTGCGTTCATTTTCGCTACGTTGGATTTAAAGTTCTGTGAGTCATTGCTCAAGTCCTTATAGTAAACGCCTATTTTATCAGAGGTTGACAGAGCTAATTTTGAGTACTCCTCGCTTTGCTCTTTCATTGTCCAGAGTAAGTTGTTCCACTCATCCTTACTAGATCCCTCTGGTAAGATGGTTGGTACAGAAGTGTATAAATTGTAGTAAGCGTCTATATTGACAAGATTCTTTATAATCTGTGGCTGAAGTTCCCCAAGGTAATAATCTGCGTGTTCCTTAGCCTTTATTAATCCAGTGTTAATTGAACCTTGAATCTCCTGGAGTTTTTGTATTTCCCCAAAATTGACAAAGGGCTGCGAACTAATAGCCTGACAGTAGTTTTGTAGCATAAGGCCTTGCTTTCCTTGTGCGATCATTCCTTGATTAATCTGCGTGGCCGCTTGATTAAGACTGTTGTCGCTGAGTAATGTTGAGTTATATCTCATGTGGTTGCTCCTCCTATAATTTCTTGAGCTTGTTTAGAGTTGAAAACGGCACAAAAACGTAACTATGTGCCTGTAAATGCTTTCCTTATCTGTCTTAATTGATCCGATAGTGAATTCCATTCCTTGGTAGATGCTTCGACCTCTGCCTTGAGTCTAAGAGCATCCTGTTCATCGTCGAGAGTCTCAATCTTTTTGTTCAGAGATTCGCATTCAATCTCTACTTTTTTCCATTGATCTTCCAAGGAACCAACGTCACTTGAAGCCTTTGCGAAAGACTCAATGAATTGTGAATTTTGTATCTGAGTTGCAATAGCAACGGTCAGCATTGCATTCTCTGATGCCAACTCCTGATAGAGTCGGGCAAGCTTCTTATTGTCAGACTCTAAAGATTTAACCGCTTTACTGCCTTTAGCCGCTCCTTCTGCACTAGCTGAAATTGCTTGTATAGCAAAGTCCGGCTCGGGATCATCTTCAAACCTTCGAATAAGAACTTTCTCTTTCTTTTCCTTCTTCTCACTTGGAATATTGGCTATCGAAGTAATAACACCATTGCCAAGGTCCGAAAGCCCTTTGGCTAAGTCATTCCCTCCTTCAACAATTTTGGAAAGGTCATCGATTATTTTGGCGTTAAGCTGTTCAATTTCGTCGTTGAGTTTGGCGACCTTTTGATCTTGACTCTTGATGATTGATTCGATTGTTGAAACATATTCTTTTTGAACTTCATCAAAAGTAATTTGAATCAAGTCGATTTCGGTTCTAAGGAGTTTAACGCTATATGAAACCTCGTTAGCAGTTTGTGTTAACGCATCAATAGCTGCTTTGATTTGTTTTTTATCTATCGGGTTGTTGATGATGTTGGGTATTAGCGGTGCATCAATTTCCGAAAAAGATCTATAAAGGTTCGCAAAATTTCTGCCACTAGATAGTAGTAAGATGAATTTGTTAACCACGTCGTTCGAGTACTTAATCGAAGACATGTTCAGCTGATACTGATAAAACTTTATTTTCAAAGATAATTCAGTGCCAATATGATCCGCATCTAAATATGCTTGATCCAAAATTGTGATTGCGGCTATTTGTGTAAGTCCGAAGTGCCTTCCTGATGTGGGAAAAATAACTGGTAGATTTTCCGTGCCTATTGCGCTCTGTACCATGTGTCCTCCAATGTCTAAGTATTGTTTAATTCCTTTTAAATGAAGTTAGCGGCTTTCAGAGAATCGCACTATTACAAGCTATTACAGGAGCATCAGTCCAAACTCAAAAGTTACATGGTCAAGCAAGGCTGATTTGGCATAAATCTCCTGAGTGAAGTGCCGTCTGATCACTTTCTAGTCTAGGCCGCAAATCTGTTCGATGTGCATTTGGCTCAAAATGGAACCTCGATCATCGGTTCGGTTTGTTTTCTCGAATAAATGATTTAATGCGAGAGAAAATAAGAGGCTCTTGGAGAACCTATCTAGTTAAGACCACCTTTGAGCTCTCTCCATAACTTATAGCTACTGGGCGTAATACAGCCAGCTTGTTCTTTACGTATCTGAACTATGTCAATAATTGGCCTACACACTTTGAACAAGCAAGAGAGTGTGTTGTCGGACTAGATAATCTCTTTAATTAGATTTCGGTTTCATCACTCTACGTCTAGTCTCCTAAGTGAGATGCTTGATGCATCAACAAAAAACGCACTGTCTCGAAAGACAGTGCGCTCTTGCAACGGAAACTGAAGAGGGTTGACTTTCCGCTGCGGAGCATCTCTTGGGGAAACGCTAATGAAAATCATATCAGCCCTGTAGCCATAGGTGTTTGTTGGCCAAGAAAAATTCTGTTAAATCGGTGCTTATGTTTTCCGTTGGAGCTACGAGCTGTTAGCGCGATACCGCATAGCCGCAGAGCTGAAACGGGTGGGGGGACGGCCAGGGAATAGAATGCGGTACCGCGGGGTAGAGCTCTTAAGTTTCAGCTTGAGCAAGATCAAAGTAGCATTCCATATTTTCCAGTCAACTGATTTAATCCCATGCGTCGCACCGTGGCAATTAGGCGTCTCAAACTAGTAAAAGTATCGCTTAGAGGTGGTCAGACTAGTGAGTAATGAACCTCTCTGCAGACAAATCGATTTGATAAACAAACACAGATGAGCACATCAGTTTTAGTTTCATGCTGGCGCTCTTGAGAAGCGACTGTTGAATCATCATCTGAGCCGCTCCGTACTCATTTCGGTCATTCGAATAAGCTCACGGATATGAATGTATCTCATAGAGATATTAGTATGAAAACTGGGGAGCAACTCTAATCCAACCCATTTCGACCCAACCAACCCGTTTGGTCTAAGAACTAGTACAACATGCTCCCCAGTAAGTGAAGCCCGCTAGGGTGTGGCCACACTGACTGCAAATTGTATCAGGTCATCAATAAACACATTCATGACAAATGGACTAACGGTAATATCAAAAGTCACTTTACACATGTAACTCATGTGACATATCTTAACATTCGTAGATACACTGTCTGTAAACAACAATAAGAAGATCTCACAATATGGGGGGGTATTAGAGGGTGGATAGGGATTCGATTCAACAGATGTTATCCAACAGCTGGTTTAACGGGATATCAAACACACACATAAACAATTTACTTGAACGTTGCACTCTCAGATCGCTTAACGATCATGATCCTGTGTATTTGAGTGGTGTGAAAAGCCACAATGTCTACTTGATCGTAAAGGGGCGTATCAAGTTCACGATATTAAGTAGCTCAGGCAGTGAATTTGTCTTGGCTGTCTGGGAACAAGGACGTTGTTTTGGTGAAAGCGCGTTGAGTGAAGACGGCATTATGCCTTTAGAAGCCAGGGCCGATGGTGAGACAAGCGTTTTGGCTATGCCCACCTTAGACATTAAAAGAGTTCTAGGCCCAGAGTTTGAAAGATTCCAAGCCAATATCTCCAAGGACCTGATTGAACGATCAAAACAAATGTACAAGATTGTTGATGTCCTATTATTTAGTAGCTTGGAGTCACGAATTGCTTCTAGATTACTGAATCTGCTACAGCAATACGGAGTTAAAAAACCTAATTGCACTCAATTGACGATACAGATTAATCAGGCCGAGATCGCGAAAATGACTGGAGGAAGTAGACAGAGAGTTAATAAGGTTCTTTCTCGATGGAATGAGGAAGGGTTGATTGGACGTAAAAATCAGATATACGATGTATATGATGTCGAAGAGCTTAAGCGAATAGCGACTAACCCTGATTAAAGTATTTGGTGGGCATAGTTGTAAAAGAGCTTTTGTCCGCGACCATTGTTTTTGTATTCAAAAATACTGTAGATTCAATTGGTCAAGGCAACACGTCTTTCAATCATCTCTTTTGGTGTTCTAAATTTCATCGTTTTTCTTGGTCGCTCATTTAGCTGGTTTGCTACTTCATTCAATTTAGCTTGTGAGCGTTGCCCTAAGCATGTTTTTTTCGGAAAGTACTGGCGAATCAAGCCATTGGTATTTTCATTTGTCCCGCGTTGCCAAGGGCTTTGAGGATCACAGAAGTAAACTGGAATTCCAATCGATTTGGTGAACTCGGCATGTTTCGCTAACTCCATTACTCTATCCCATGTAAGAGATCGTTTCATAAAAGAAGGCATTTTGGAGAACGTCGCTATCAGAGCATCATTAACCGATTCGGCATCTTTGCCTGCTAACTTCAATATGTAAGTAAAGCGAGTCTTTCTATCAACTAATGTCGCAATGTGAGTGTTACCAGAGCCAGTTACTAAATCACCTTCCCAATGACCGATAGATTTTCTATTTTCAATGTCTTTCGAACGACAGCGTATTGATATCCCATTAACGATGTTAATAGTTCCTCTGTCCCCAACTCTAGAATGATGCTTCCCATGACGCATCCTATGCGCTCTGCGAAGGTGCTGTATTACCGAGTGCTCAATGACTTTTTTAGAGCGGACATACAGTGTTTTGTAAATGGTTTCATAGCTGATTTGTATAGTCTTTCTGCGAGGCATATTCGCTTTTAGCCAGCCAGATATTTGCTCAGGGGACCACTTTAAATTTAGCTTTTCGACTACCACAACCTTCAATTCAGGGTTCTTTTCTAAAAGACATAGCTTTGGTCTTCTCGCGAGTCGGGAGGCGCGCCTATCCGCGTCTACTGCCTTATACCAACGGCGTCCTCGGTTGCGGTTAACTTCTCGAGAGATTGTAGATGGCGCTCTATTTAGTGTTCTTGCTATAGCTCTAATACTTTTTTCGCAGAGAGCCCAGCTCGTATTTCCTCCCGCTCCTCTAAAGTTAAGTGAGTTTGATTGCGAGTTCTCTTCCGAGGCTTGATACCACCATGTTCTCTCAGTATGGTAAAAATTGAACCTGGTTTAGCTTCTAATACGCGACCGATATCACTAAATCCGGCACCGTTCTTCCATAAATCAAAAACTAAATCTTTCTCGTCTGCTGTAAATGTACGTTTCATAAACTGGTCTCATGCAAGTCAATAATTCAGTATATGTGTTGCATTGTTCAGTTGAATCTACAGCGGTGTTCTTTGCAGGCGAGTCAAAGAACGTTACCCGTTCATAAAAGCTCGTACCAATAGGTATGCTGTCCGCCGACTCTGTAGTGCGATGCAGGTTAACCCCAGTGGCTACTATGACTGGTTGCGTGAACCTCAGTCACGCCGAGAACAAGAAGATAAACGTCTGATTACTTTTATAAAGCAATTCTGGCTGGAAAGCGGTTGTCATTCAGGCTATCGCAACATTTACCTAGATCTGATGGAAGCAAAAATTCCATGTGGTCGAGATCGTGTATTGCGCCTCATGAGGCGAGCAGGTATCGAAGCTCAGCGAGGATATGGCAAGCCTAAGAATATGTATGCTGGAAAGCCGCATACCCTGATTCCAAATACGCTTGATCGTGAGTTTGAGGTTGAGCGCCCGAATCAATGGTGGGTCAGTGATATAACGTACATCAAAACCTACGAGGGTTTCTTGTTTGTGGCTGTCGTTATGGACTTATACGCTCGTAATATCGTGGTTTGGTCGATGAGTTCGCGCATGACTGATGACCTTGTCTTGAGTGCGCTCACAATGGCTTATTGGCGCCGTAAGCCGACCAATCAGATTATGCTTCACTCAGACCAAGGGTCACAATACACGAGTCGTGATTGTCAAAAGGTACTCATGACACTCAACATTGAACCGAGTATGAGTCGACGAGGGAACTGTTGGGACAATGCCGTTGCTGAGAGTTTCTTCTCAAACTTAAAGAAAGAGAAAGTCCGACGCAAAATCTACAAAACCGGTGACGACGCAAGAGCGGATGTGTTTAACTACATCGAAATGTTTTACAACCCTAGGCGGCGACATACCCATAACGATCGGGTGCCACCAACGGTATATGAACAAGAGTATTTTTTGAAGCAGGAAAGTGTGTAGGAAACTCAGGCCTTACCACTCGCGTGGTGAAATGAGTGAAGAACTAGTCGGCTTTAAATGGAAATTTACCCCCGCTTAGAAGTGATATCAGCGCAACAAATAGAAAGCTGTCCATTCAGAAGGCGAGAGTTTGTCGTTATGCATACGGCGTTCAATTTAGTGAAAAGACGCATCATCTTTGCTTATGATGTTTCGGTTTTGATTCTGATTACGGGAGAGTAGCTTTTGAACAACGACAAACTCTAGCATTCGGAAAACTCTAATTATCTGAAAAACTTTTATCTTAATTGAATTAGGAACGTTGAAGCTGCATTTGTTCAACTACTTGGTTTCCAAAGCTAAGTTAGGGGCCTACCACAAGAAACTATCTGTCTGCTGAAGAGGATGCAGGGGTATAACGTATATGCATGTATGCATCAGAATATATCATTTTACATTATGTTTTGTTGTGGTGAAAATTAGAGTCGGAGTAAGAGCTAGGGGCATCGTTACACGTCTTTGGGAGGATGATCTATTTCATTTTATGTAACAGAGGCCACATGCGTTTGAGCATGTCTTACGTAACTCTAGACGATGCTAGTTCGTGAGAAGGTAAGTGTTGTTTCTTGTAAGCATAGAAGAAAGCCTGCTTATTACTCTGTGAATTTAATAATTATATATAGAGGAGAATCATGATGAAAAGACTAGTACTTTCTGGAGTCGCCACGGCTATCTCTGGTATGTTGGTTGCAGGAGAGGCTCACTCTCAAGAAGAGGGAGCCAGCGTGCTTCTAGAAGAACTCGTAGTTACTGCTCAGAAAAGAGAGCAAAACTTACAAGATGTTCCAATTTCAATTGTTGCCTTGAGCGGTAACCGGATATGGGAATCTGGTATACAGCGGCTAGATGAATTATCTGCTCTCGTTCCTAACTTTAGCATTCAACAGGATCCAATCGGCGATAAGATAAATATAAGAGGCGTCCAGTCGGGTAATAATGCTGGATTAGAGCAGTCCGTTTCTACGTTTGTTGACGGTGTTTATAGAGGTAGAGGTACTCAATCTAGGTTTTCATTCCTCGATCCAGGGGTTGTCGAAGTATTGCGTGGTCCACAAGGAACGCTTTTTGGAAAGAATACGATCGGTGGAGCAATAAATATTACGACCGCTGCTCCCACGGAAGAGTTCGAGGGTCTGATAGATGTTACGCACACATTTGACGGCGTAGAGGCTACGGAGGTGAAAGGGTATCTGTCAGGATCTATTTCAGAGAAATCCAGAGCTAGGGTCGCTTTTATGGGGCGGGATGTTAACGAAGGGTGGGTTTTTAACGAGTTTTACGGGCAAGATGAACCCACGGGCGATGAAGGTACTGTTCGTCTATCAATCGCATCCAGTCTCAGCGATAAGACTGAGATACTTGCAAAAATTGAGCACGGTAACTGGGATCAAGTAGGTCAACCTTTCTCAACGCTCACAGCAGGCCCACTTGCTGCTTTCGGTATTGAGGATGCAAATTTTGAGAGAGCAACAATCGGTTCTGTAAATCCTGTATTGGACATCGGAGCTGCAGGCCTCTTTGAAGGGCAGACCACGGAGGGGATGTTTAAAATCACTCACGATTTAGAAGGAGGTACGTTAACCGCAATAGCTGCATATTCTGAGTATGATTTTGACAGGAAGTGTGATTGTGATTTCTCGGTTGCTGACATTGTTAGATTCGACGACGAGGAAGATTTCGAACAAGTTAGTTTGGAGTTGAGATATGCCTCTGACAATGAGGGTCCTTTTAATTATATTTTTGGTGGTTACTACCAAGATAACGAGTTGCTTGCGATAGGTGATGCTCAATTTAATACCAGAGGATCGGGGCGAGAGCTTGCGGTAGATACTTTATTAGGAGCAGGATGTGCCGGGGCTATCGCAGCGGGTGCAAATCCAGCTACAAACCGGTCTTGCATATTAAATGGTTTGGTGACGGCGTTTGATGGTACACCTTTAGCTTATACAGATTTTGGTCGTCTGCATGTGTTGGATCAAGAAACAGAAGTTCTTGCTGTTTTCGCACAACTGGATTGGGATGTGACAGAACGGTCTACACTTGGTTTAGGGTTGCGATACACAATTGAGGAGAAGTCTGCAGAGCAGTCTGCTTTTGCGACGGATTTTGGGACTCGTAATCGGAACGATTTCTATGGCAACTCAGCATTATGAGGAGCATTCGGCGCGCCAGATCCATTTCTTGCACTTGGCGAAGCTCAGATCCATACCAATCTTCTTGATCGAGAAGAGAAAAGCTTGACCGGATCTCTGGTTTGGCAATTCACTCCTAGCGACTCTACGAAGTTGTACGCCAAAGGTTCTACGGGATTCAAGGCAGGCGGGTTTAATAGCTTCGCACTTTGTATACCCCTCCGAAGCAGAGTATGACGAAGAGGAAGTTCTTAGCTTTGAGGCAGGCGCTAAATTTACTTTAGCTGGCGGAGCAGCTGAGGTAAATGTCGCGGCGTTTCATTCAACTTTTGATGATTTGCAAACTGCTCTGTTCACCGGCTCGACTTCGTTTATCGTTCAAAATGCAGCAGAAGCGACCTCTACTGGTATCGAAGTTGATGGAAGATGGGCTATCTCTGATGATGTGTTGATATATGGATCGGCTGCCTACGTTGATTTTTCTTTTGACAGCTTTCCAAATGCTGGCTGTACAGTTGACCAACTCTTGGCTTTCAGAGCAACTACCTCTAATCCTCTCGCGACATTGCAAACCTGCGCTTCAGCGGAGATCAATGATCTCTCTGGTCGTACTTCGGAGAACACCCCGGAAATTTCAGCGGCTTTCGGTGTTAATGGTGAGTGGGATCTAACGCAGTCTCTCAGAATCTACACCAACTGGGATTTAATTTATTCAGATGATCAGTTTAGGCAAGCAGATTTAGACCCTCTTACTCTTGAAGAGTCGTACTTGAAAGTAAATGCGTTGGTTGGCCTAGGGTCTATAGATGACACTTGGTCGTTGGATTTGTTAGTGAAAAATCTTACAGATGAAGAGACATTCTCGTACGCGAATGATACTCCTCTGATTGATACAGGTAGGCAATTCGCGCCAAATCAACCTCGCACAGTTGCTGTGAGACTCACATATAGATTCTAAAACACCAGTTAATTTTCATTTACCTTTAGTCAACTCGCGAGCTCGCAATAGTATGCCTCACTACTCCTCAACCCCCCGACGGTAGGAGCTCGTGAGTTGACAACTCTTTTTATTACATCATCTTTAATGATGCTGGAGCATCGTAGATATGGAGTTCTAGTCACTCAGACTCGTATACATGAAGTCTTGGTCTAGTTGGTTTTCCTACTCTGTGGAACGTTATCGATTCACTCATTACTTCTATCTCGGTGATTACGATGAGTTTAAAGACTACTTTGAGCGAATATTCAACAATAAACCCTTCTTACTGGCTACCTATTCATTATTAAGGCACAGAATGAGGTGTCAGCAGCTTCTGGTCCTGACATCCAAGTTGTGACTGCAACGAGAGATACGCGGAACGAGCAGATTACACTTCGTTCAGTGATGCACGATATTTCTCAGGGGGCTAGGACTACCTACTTTGGAATTCGGTACAACTGGTTTTCGAAGGGATAGGAAAGATTAGAGACCTTCCTTCAACCAAAATTTACTCACTCATGCCCGTTACTAATGGAGACGCCGTACAATGAATAAGCACTCTCTTATCCTCCTAATTCTCGTGATTTTGGTAACCACTGACTTCGAGAGGATCGCGTATGCTCACAATCTTGAACCTTCTGACGAGACTATACGTATAAATCGAGCCATTAGTAACGACCTACCTTTTACAGATCGAACCGATTTTGAACTTGTCGGCAAAGGCTTTATCGCGACTTTAGAGGATCCTATTCATAATGATAGAAATAGGGTCGTTTATGATCAAAATGCTTACAGCTTTATAAGACCGGATATGGAAGCGCCGGATAGCGTGAACCCTAGTCTTTGGCGTCAAAGTAGCTTACTTTCGAAAGGCGGGCTTTTTAAAGTAATTGAGGGTATTTATCAGGTTCGAGGCTTTGATATTTCAAATGTAACATTTATTGAAGGTGAAACAGGATGGATCGTAGTCGATCCACTTTTATCACAAGAAACCGCTGCCGCCGCATTAGGGCTTGTCAATCGTGAGCTGGGCAAAAAGCCAGTTAAAGCAATAATTTACACTCATAGCCATGCAGATCACTTTGGCGGAGTTCGAGGCATTGTAGACGAGAAAGACGTGGATGCAGGAAAAATCCAGATTTATGCACCAAAAGGTTTTATGGAAGAGGTTGTGAGCGAGAATATTCTGGTTGGTAATTCCATGAGCCGCCGGGCTAGTTATATGTATGGGAATTTGCTGGAAAAATCTCCTGTTGGTGATGTCGGAGCTGGTCTGGGGATGACAATCTCAACTGGACTGATAACACTTATTCCTCCTACTCATACCATTGACGATGGGGTCGAAACAGTAACTATCGATGGTGTTGAGCTTATATTTCAAAACACACCTGGAGCTGAAGCACCTGCTGAAATGCTTTTCTATATTCCTAAGTTTAAGGCCCTCTGTGCCGCGGAGAACATTAATGGAACGATGCATAATGTGTATACCTTGCGCGGTGCCAAGGTACGTGATGCGTTGAAGTGGAGTAAGTATATCAATGAGACAATTCAGTTATTTGGCAATCGCACGGATGTTATTTTCGGTAGTCACCATTGGCCTAGATGGGGCAAGGAAAGTTCGCTTAACTACCTCAAAAAACAAAGAGACTTATACAGATACATTCATGATCAAACTGTACGACTAATAAATCATGGGCACACTGCCAGGGAAATTGCTGAACAAATAAGACTTCCGGATTCGCTTGATAAAGCTTTCTGGAATCGCGGTTACTATGGAACCCTCAAACACAACAGTCGTGCTGTTTATCAGTTTTATTTGGGTTGGTATGATGCAAACCCTGCTAACTTGGACAGGCTTCCTCCTGAAGAAGTCGCTCATAGATATGTTGATGCGATTGGTGGAATGGATAGGCTTATGCAGGTAGCTGACTTAGCTTATCGAGAGGGCGATTATCGTTGGGCAGCTGAACTTCTAAGTCATGCGGTTTTCGCTCAGCCCGAAAGTGGTTCGGCAAAAGAACTGTTAGCGAACAGCTTTGAGCAATTAGGGTACCAATCAGAATCTGGACCATGGCGGAATTTTTATCTTAGTGGTGCCAAGGAGCTTCGACTTGGGGTAGCTAAATCAGCTGCTGTTAATACGGTCACTGCAGATATGATAGGGGCAATGTCACTTGAGTCTCTGTTCGATTTAATTGCGATACGATTAAACCCAGAGTTATCCGAAGGTCAAATATTTACAATTAATTTTGTATTCACAGATTCAGATTTAAAAGCCACTCTCGCGTTGGAGAATTCGGTATTAAACCACTCGATCGGGGTTCATTCTAGCGAGCAAGATCTATTGCTGGTGTTGTCTTCCTCGATATTTAAACAAATAGTTCTTGGATTGTCTGATATTAATGATAGTGTCGAAAAGGGAGAGGTAGAGCGGCAGGGAGATGTGTCTGTACTCGCCAACTTATTCAGTATGTTGGACAAATTTGATACTAAGTTTAATATCGTTACTCCTTAAAAGAGAACTATCCGAGTCGACTCGAAGGTCAGCTGAGTTTTTGAACGAGCGGTGCAGCCACCTTTAAAAACAGTTCTGATATTCAAATGGCTTGTCTATCTGTTCAGGCTATTTGAGTAACTAAATACTCCATTTACTCGAGTGCTCCTTTGTTAAACTAATGAACTTCTTCGCAGACTCTGAAACCTCCCAAGTGGACCTCTTGACCAACCCTATTTGCAGAGGCTCGAGTCTGATTGCTCGCTTTAACTCAACAACATCGGCTTGGGTCTTAATAAATTCAGCGTCATCTTCGAAAACGAAGGTAATGTAGTCAGTTTGAGCAGAAATCTGAGCGGCAATCATGAAATCGTCTACTACCAGCTTTGGAATTGAATATGACATTCCATAACGTCGATATTTGTCTTTGAGTACATTGATTATCGATAGAGGAGGTTTGGGTGCGACGAGTGGGAAGTTGAATAAATCCTCTTCAGTGAAGTCTCTTCCCACAAGTGGATGTTCTTTTCGAACTAAACAAACCATTGGAAGTCTAAACATAGGTTGGAACTCAAGGTCTCTCTTCAGAACAATTTCAGAATCCTTCTCATCCGCATAGCCGGTTGCGCCGAATGCGAAATCGATTTCCCCGATAGATAAGAGACGCATCAAATTCGGAGTTGCACCTATTTCGATTTTTACCGATGTGTATGGAAAGCTCTCGAGAAAATCAGACAATACAGCCCTAAAGAGTATATTAAACAATCCAGGTTTCAATCCTATCGCCAGTTTATCTCCCTCTCCTTTGCTATGAAGCCTGATTCGCTCCTCAAAGTCTCCGAGGTGAGCCATGAGTCCTTGACCAGACTTTACAAACGATTCACCTAGAGGTGTAAGAGATACTCCGTCGCTACTCCGTATCAAAAACTTAGCATTGAATAGATCCTCGAGCTTCTTAATCCTTCGAGTCATTGCAGGTTGAGTTATGCCAACCTTATCTGCGGCTTTGCTAATTCCGCCGTGTTCAGCTACTGCAATGAGATATTTTATGTCTAGAAAATCAATCATATTTTCGTTTACTCGTTATAACGTCTTATATTGATATACTTTTTAGGTATGGCCGCATAAAGAATTATCATTTTACATTATATCGTCGATTTAAAATAATCGTCTTCGATATTAAAAGCTCATTTCAGGTTTCTGAGATTTTTCTGTCTTGACTGAGCTCACTTCTCTAGGTGGTTTAAAGATGATTCTACGAGTGTTTTTTGTTTTGCTGGGTTCTCTGGGCATTTTGCTATCCGTTGGGTGTTCTCATGAGAGGCAAATCGAAGGTTCAATAGCGGGAGGCGATGCAAAAAGTAAAGTTGCTTTCTCGATCCCTGCGAATGAAGATAAAAATCTAAAATCTGAAGAATGGTTAAGTCACGGCAGGACTTATGCAGAGGAGAGATACGCGCCATTTACCTCTATTAACACTGAGAATATTAGTGACTTAGGTCTTGAGTGGTCTTTTGAGTTTGGAACAAGTAGAGGAATCGAGGCCACCCCGATCGTCCTCGACGGCGTAATGTACGCTACCTCGACTTGGAACCTAGTGCACGCACTTGATGCCAAGAGCGGAGTTCATCTTTGGACGTACGATCCCGAGGTAGATAGATCAAGAGGGGCATTTTTATGTTGCGATGCCGTAAATCGAGGAGTAGCGATTTGGGAGAATCAAGTTTTTGTAGCTACTATTGACGGTCGCTTAATTGCATTGGACTCGAAGAGCGGGAAAGTAAACTGGGATGTTTTGACCATCGACAAAAGCAGGCCTTATACAATTACCGGCGCACCGCGCGTTATCAATGGCAAAGTGATAATCGGAAACGGTGGAGCAGAGTTTGGAGTGAGGGGCTTTGTTGCAGCATATGATGTAAATGATGGATCCCAACTTTGGAAATTCTATACCGTTCCTGGAGATCCTGCCGACGGATTCGAATCTGATGCGATGAAATTAGCGGCTTCTACTTGGAACGGCGAATGGTGGAAGATCGGCGGGGGAGGTACTGTTTGGGATTCTATGGCCTACGATCCAGAGCTAAACCTTCTATATATCGGTGTCGGAAATGGATCTCCCTGGAATCAAGAACTCAGAAGTCCTGGAGGTGGTGATAACCTTTTTCTCTCTTCAATAGTCGCACTAAACCCAGATTCAGGGGATTACGTTTGGCATTACCAAACTACGCCAGGTGACACTTGGGATTTTACCGCCACGCAACATATGGTGCTTGCTGACATTCCTGTTAAGGGAGTGATGCGTAAGGTAATAATGCAGGCGCCAAAAAATGGATTTTTCTATGTCATTGATCGTACGAACGGGGAGTTCATTTCCGCTAAAAATTATGTCAGTGTAAATTGGGCGACGCATATTGATGAAGATGGGCGACCTGTCGAGGTTGAGGAGGCTCGATGGCCAGGCAAGCAACCTTACCTACAATTGCCGGGACCGTACGGAGCTCATAATTGGCACCCAATGTCCTATAGCCTTGATAGTGGCTTGGTCTATATACCCGCGCAAGAGATTCCGTTTCCGTATGCTGATGATAAAGAATTTAAGTACGCTCCGGGCAAATGGAATACCGGTGCGGACATCGGGTTGGCGTCTTTACCGGAGGATAAATCTCAGGAAGAAGCTTTTTTTAAAAGCGTGAAAGGTCGTATTGTCGCTTGGGATCCTGTTAAGCAAGAGCAAGCTTGGGCTTTTGAACATCCAGCTCCTTGGAATGGTGGGTTGCTATCCACAGGTGGCAATCTCGTTTTTCAAGGTACTGCTGATGCTCATTTTGCTGCATACAATGCGAAGACTGGACAGAGGCTTTGGAAATACTTTACTCAGACAGGAATAGTTGCTGCTCCAATCTCATACGTTATAGATGGGCAACAGTATGTGGCTATTGCAACTGGTTGGGGCGGTGTTTTCGCGTTGACCCATGGAGGCGTGACTAACTTATCGACCCAAAAACAGACGGGCAGAATCTTAGTGTTTAAGCTAGATGGGCAGTCTTCTCTGACTGATAGCCGAATTAAGGAATCTGGTGACGTTTCTACGATTGTTCCTGAGATAAAAGCTGATCTCTCTGACAGTGACATAGCTTCAGGCAAAGCAAATTATAACCAGCATTGTTTAGGGTGCCATGGTGATCGAGCGATCTCTTCAGGTTTAGTGCCTGACTTAAGAAAGTCGAAAATTCTATCTAACTCAGCAGCATGGAAGGCTATTGTACATGACGGAGGTTTGAGGCCCATGGGTATGCCTAGTTTTGCTGATGTGCTCTCAACAGAGGATGTCGAAGCGATTCGAGCCTATATTTTATCTGAAGCTAGAAGTTTATCTGACTAGTACTTATCCGTCAGCCATATCGACTGCAGGGAGCAGTTAATTTAATTCAATAAATAAGACATATATGAATAAAGAGCATCTGGATATTGCGATCCACAAGTTATCTGAAAATAAAGTCAGCTGGGCGAGATCTTCGATTGAGGAAAAAATACATGTACTTGAGTCTATTAAGGAGGATCTCAATGAGGTTGCTGCTGAATGGGTTGAGGAAGCTAGTATGCGTAAGAAAATACCGGCGGGCTCCCCATTGGTTGGTGAAGAGTGGCTTTCAGGACCATATGCAGTAATGGCTGCATGCAACCAGCTTATCCAAACATTCTCATTCTTGAAGGACGGTAAGAAATACCCACTAAGAATAAGACAAAGCCTTACAGGCAATTGTGTTGCTGAAATAATGCCTTTGAATTTGTGGGATCGACTTCTCCTGTCAGGTGTTTCCGCTGAAGTATGGATGGGCACCTCGGTCACCCGGAGCAATTTTCTTGATTATGTAGCAGTTAATCACAAACAAGAATCCCACTTATCCAAAGGGGCTCTATCATTGGTGCTAGGCGCTGGAAATATTGCTGCGATTTCGCCTCTTGACTGTTTTCAGAAATTGTTTTCGGAAAACTCGGTTGTTTTACTGAAAATGAATCCCGTAAATGATTACCTGGAAAAATATCTCAGAAAGGCCCTAAAGTCTTTGATCCTCAGAGGAGTCTTAGAAATAGTTAAGGGAGATGCAGAAACTGGCTCATACCTCTGCAAGCATCGACTCGTAGACGAGATACACATAACAGGCGCAGAGTCGACTCATGATGCTATCGTTTGGGGTTTTGGCGAAGAAGGGCAAGCCAATAAAATGTCTAAAACACCATTGATATCCAAAAGAATAACCTCCGAGCTAGGGGCCGTTTGTCCAACGATAGTTGTTCCTGGGCCGTGGAGCAAGAAGGACATCCAGTTTCAAGCTGAGCAACTAGCCACTCAGAAACTCCATAACTCTGGGTTCAATTGTGTCGCTCTACAGTCTCTTATTATAAATTCTCAGTGGGACCTCGCAGATTCCCTTTTATCAGAGTTTACAAGGGCGATCTCTGATGCACCGGATAGACCACCTTACTACCCTGGCAGCGAAGGACGTATGCAAAAATTTGTTGGGAACACGAATGATTCACGAACAGTACAACGAGCACGAGGCTCTGAATGCATCATTACAGAGACAAAAGTAGATGAGAAGAGTGATTTACACACTCATGAGGTTTTTGCCCCGGCACTTACTGTCACAAGGCTAGATGGTTCCACACCCCTTGATTTTTTAAGAAGCTCGATCCAATTTGCTAATACTCAATTGCACGGAACCTTGGGCGCTAACGTAATAGTGCATCCTGAGACCTTGAAAGAGATTGGCGAAGAGAAATTTGAAGAAGAGATCAGCAAACTAAAGTACGGTGGAATTGCGATTAATGCTTGGACTGGACTTAATTTTCTCATGCCACAGTGTCCTTGGGGGGCATACCCTGGACACACATTAGAAGACGTTAGGAGCGGAATAGGGTTTGTGCATAACACCTTTATGTTAGAGAACGTCGAACGATGCATAGTTAAAGCTCCGTTCAAGCCATTTCCTAGATCTGTGTTCAACGGGAACCCCTCATTACTACCCAGACCACCATGGTTTATTACCAATAAAAAGGCTGATTTGCTGGGGAAGCTGTTAACTGACTTTCAATACAAAAAAAGCCTATTCAAGATTCCCCGAATTTTCATCGCCGCACTCAGAGGTTAGGTTTTCTACAAGCTATCAGTAATAATTAAGACAAAATTTGGAGTAAAAAAGGTGCAATTCAAAGAATTTAATATTTGTAATATTCTCGACCATGCAGCCCATTATCACGGTCATGTGTCTGTAGTCAGTTCTTGCGTAGAAGGTGGGGTTAAGCGTACAAATTACTTGGAGGTATATTCACGGACGAAGAAATTAGCTAATGCACTGAATTCTTTTTTGGGTGTGCAGCATGGTGATCGCATAGGCACTATGGCATGGAATACCTCAAACCATCTAGAGTGTTGGTATGCGATCGGAGGTGTTGGTGCTATTTGCCACACGATCAACCCACGACTATTCTCAGATCAAATTGATTTTATCGTGAATCATGCGGAAGACAGATATATATTTGTTGATCTGTCTTTTGTGCCATTGGTCGTTGATTTGCTTGATAGACTGAAGACATTAGAAGCCGTTATTGTTTTAACTGATAGAGACAACATGCCTGATTGTTCAGAGTTAGATGTTCCTTTCTATTGCTACGAGGAAATATTGTCAGCGCATTCCGAGCATTTTCAATGGCCTGTGTTTGATGAGACCGTCGCTAGTTCCCTTTGTTACACTTCTGGGACTACTGGTGATCCTAAGGGAGTCATCTATACACATCGTTCAAATATGATCCATGCGTTAACGTCAATTCAACCTGAGGTATTTAACTTAAATTCAGACCATACTTTCTTGATGGTTGTGCCGATGTTTCACGCTAATAGTTGGGGGTTAGCATTTAGCTTGCCTATGGTCGGGGCAAAAATGGTTTTGCCGGGTGCTGGTTTGGATGGGGAGAGTATCGCAAGGTTGATTCAATCAGAAGAATGTACCGCGTCTGCAGCAGTTCCGACTGTGTGGACCGGGCTGCTGGACTATCTTGATCGCACCTCCCAATTGATACCCACATTAACCGAGACCGTCATTGGAGGCTCCGCGGTGCCCTCGACAATGATCGATCGGTTTGAAAACGATTATGGTGTAGATGTTATTCATGCTTGGGGTATGACAGAGATGAGTCCTTTGGGAACTGTAAATAGAAAACAAAAATATTGGGACGCACTGTCAAAAGGTGAACAACTCCGTGTAAAATGCAAACAAGGGAGAGCACCTTTTGGTATACAGATGAAAATCGTAGATGATTCTGGTTCTATGCTCCCAAGAGACGGAAATGCTTCAGGGCGATTATTTGTAAAAGGACACTGGGTTATTGACCAATACTATAAGGCCAAGGAATCTGCTTTAGATAGCAATGGTTGGTTTGATACTGGAGATATAGCCACGATTGACCCGAATGGTGTAATGGAAATTACCGATCGCTTTAAAGACGTAATAAAATCTGGCGGGGAATGGATTTCTTCAATTGAAGTTGAGAATGCAGCGCTCATTCATGCGAGCGTCAGTGCTGCAGCTTGTATTGGTGTTGCGCACGAAAAGTGGGAAGAGAGACCATTGCTTATTATTGTTAGCTCAAAAGATGGCGAACAAAGTAGAAATGGTATTTTGAAACTACTTGGAGACAAGCTAGCAAAGTGGCAGATTCCAGATGATATTATTTTTGTCGAAAACTTGCCGATGACAGCTACTGGGAAGGTTGACAAGAAGGTACTGCGTTCTGAGTTCGGAGATCATTACTTATCAACCTGACGAAATATTTTATTACGCTTGAAGTATAACTGAGGTTTTATATGCGAAATCCCTAGATGAAATGAGAATTTGTAAAATCCTTCGAACTATGGTCACGAGAGGTTAGTTAATACACTGGTACAGATTATCAGTTTTGAAAAGACACTAATGATTTAGTTGCAGCAACTAGAGAGTGCATTCAAGATTATGAAGAGCTTTTCGCAGTATTCATCTAATTAAGAATAAAAAAGCCGCTTGCGGCGGGACGCGCTTCTAATCGCGCTAAACTGACACCACATTTGTGGACTCAAATCGCTCTAAAAGCTAAATTTCTGAATGTCCGTTAAGGGCGGTGAGTTCAACTGATCAACGCAACACTTTATATTTATCTACTGATATGAGGTGTTGTAAATGTCTTACCGAACTAGAATTTATTATACGGCCAAGCAAAAGGCCTTGATGTGGGATCGATGGAAAAAGGGAGATACGCTGCACGATATCGCCCGGTTATTTGATCGAGGCCACTCTTCAATTCAAAGGATATTGCAAGAAACCGGAGGCTATCGTCCAAGGGATCGAAAGCGCTCGCAATTGGCGCTTTCCCTAGCTGAGAGAGAAGTTATTTCCAGAGGCTTGGCGATGAAATTATCGATGCGAACGATAGCGGCCCAGTTGGGACGGTCGCCTTCAACAGTTAGCCGGGAAATAAAACGCAATGGCGGGTATGCTGAGTATCGAGCGGCAAATGCTGATGATGCGGCTTGGCGACGCGCCCTGCGGCCAAAACCCTGCAAATTAGAAGGTCAGTTAGACTTGATACGATTAGTAAGTCAGAAACTGCAATGTCATTGGTCTCCCGAACAAATCGCTGGCTGGTTAAAGCGCCAGTATCCGAGCGATAGGAGCTATCAGTTGTCCCACGAAACCATCTATAAGAGTTTGTTCATTCAGACGCGAGGCGTGCTGAAAAAGGAGCTGCTGGCTTGTTTGAGAAGCCGTCGTGCGATGCGACGCTCCCGATACTCAAGTCTAAAAAGACAAGGGCTCGGTTCGATTGTAGGCGCGATACCCATCAGCGAGCGACCGGCATCCGTAGAGGATCGTGCCGTACCAGGCCATTGGGAGGGCGATCTAATCGCTGGTTCAAACAACAGCTATATAGCCACGTTGGTGGAACGACACTCGCGCTATGTGATGCTGGCAAAGGTGGAAGATCGTCGTACTGATACCGTTATCGATGCATTGATCAAACAGTCTCGAAAGTTGCCGTCGGAATTATATAAATCGCTTACTTGGGATAGGGGCACTGAACTGGCTGCTCATGAGTCTTTTACCTTAGCGACAGATATACAGGTGTACTTCTGCGATCCACACAGCCCATGGCAACGAGGTTCAAATGAGAACACCAATAGATTGCTGCGGCAATACTATCCAAAGGGAACTGATTTATCGATACACTCGCAATCAAAACTCAGTGCGGTTGCTCGACAGCTAAATGAACGACCTCGTAAAACGTTGCAGTACGAAACACCCGCCGAAAGATTTAATGCATGCGTTGCGTCGACCGATTGAACTCACAGCAACAAGCGGCCTGCGAGAGCTTAGTCATCGAGGCTAGGTGTCTCCATATTGTCTCCATATTGTCTCCAGCACCGACTATCCGTTCTTCAAGAATCACCAGTTTTCTCGTATCCTTATGATTTTTATGGAGAAAGAGTGGTAGCTATGACTGGAATAGCTACTAAAATGTCGTAAGTCGTTGATTTCATATACTTAGAATAATATCAAAAGCGAATGTATACGACCGCTGTAACATATTAATTTGGAAGCACTCTCAACTTTGCCTCTAATAAGATGATTTAGATAAACAAAACCATTTAGTGGATTCAATGTTTCCTTTTGTTTTAGGTTGCTTCGTATGATTTTGGTGATGGTTCGTTATCACCTATATTCTCAGAGTTAACAATAATTGGATTGAAGTAAACAAGCTTCGAAAATTTCTTACCCTTCCCATATTTCACTGTATGAAAATGTCCTCTTCTAATGTGAGGGCTAACCTTTGAATCCGACTTGTTCTCTAGAAGGCTTTGATGTTCGTAATTAGAATCCTCTGGTCCAATGTAGATCGTGTCATGCAGTTTGTTGAGTTTTCTCTCTAGTTTTTTTCTCTTGCTTGGACCTGCAGAGTCGACACGTTGTTTGAATTCACTATATTCCGGTTTTTCAACTCTCCGAATGTCTTTGATATTCAGATAAAGTAGGCATTTTACCGCATGCTCCACGCTCACGAGAATTTCCGTCGAAATCTGTTTAATCTGCTTGGGGCTGTATCGATTATCATATTTAAAACCTTTTTCTAGCTGGTCTTTTACAACGTCTCCAATAGGTTCGTTTTTATTCTTCTCGTTGATTATTATCTGAGCTGTCCTGAAGGAATCATCAATTATTCCTCTCTTACCCATTGGAGAGCCGATGATAGCAATATCATATATGTCTATTAGCTGACCTTCCTCTACACCCTTTGGCTGAGCAATTTCTTTTATCGGGCATGTTATTCCGTATTTGGCAACAACATCCTTTGACACTGTTAGATAGCATCCTTCCACGATGTGATCTCCGCTTGAAAAGTCTTTCAATCGAATGTTTGAGGAAAGTGTCTCACCAAACTTGATGTAGACGCTTCTTAAGGGCAGCTGTAACATCGATGAGGGGACACGGTCGCTGAAATCACTCAATTCAAGTTGTCTATTCAAACCATCTTTGATCGTGAAAAAAGCTCCACCATCCATCAAGTGAATCAACCTAGCAACAAACAAAAAATCTATAGACTGAAATTTAAGCTGTTCGACTAAATTGCCGAAATAGCGAAACTTCTCCCTGTCGTTGAGAGCTGTATGGATCAAGTTTTCAATACTTGCGTTTTCATTTTTCATGAAACTCAAAACTTTGTCAGCGTCGTTCTTTATGTAGGAGGAGTAAGCTTCTTCTAGCCCGGATAGTCGATATCTAGCCAAGTCCGGTAAGGTCGTGTACTTGTCTTCAAATAGTCTAGACGAGCTGATTCCTATATCTTTAAGTTTTACCTGTAGTTTTGTGAATGAATCCATTTTTTCCCTTTCCATATTCTTTTATTGATAGCGAAGTTATCAGACAAAAAGCAAGGATCACTTTAAACTGTATATCGCTTTTCTCGATCATAAAATATACAAATGTAGCACGGCATATATTATTTGATTCTTAGACAGTAGCTCTTGGGTTCTTGAACTGATCGCCGAATGTCACTACTTAAATCCGAACAAAATATTGTAGATTCTTTGTGTTAATCGGCGAATTTTTGCAATTCTATGATAAAACACCGTCCATTAAAGTTAAGACGTCAGGTTGGAGTTCATAAAGTCGATCATGGATCGCAATCTTCGTGAACGCTGAGTTTTATCCTTAGTTCTTGAAGTCATACTCTCTTTATAAAGCTTAGTATGCTCGTTCATCTCGGCGTTTTCTCGCAGTTGAGTGAAGAAGGATTTAATGACTGGAGCAACTTCAATTGAGCTTAGATCTTGTTGGACACAGTAATGACAAAAGCACCAGATACCGTACAAATGTGAAACACCAGTTATCTTAAAGTTTGAGTATTCAAGTTCCAATTCCTCCATAAATTTTGAAGTTTCTAGAAACTGATTATGCAATGATTCGAAACTCTGCTGGTCACCACCATACTTTTCATACATTTGATCAAGGGTTTGCTGATTCGCATGCTGAGGTTCACCCTCTAGTATCACGAATACTGCCTCGGAAATAAACTCAGTGTCTTCCATGCGTAGCAAATCTACATTCTCTAGGCGGGTTTTCCAAAACTCAATATTACAAAACTCCTCAACCTTCTTTAGAAACGGAGAATTATAGTACTGAGACTTTCTTAATTCTTGACCATTTAGTGGTTCACCGTTTCGATTCAATCTATCGAAAATATTGTCGATAATCGGCTTCTCTGTCGAGTCGACATACTCTATCGGGATTGGGTATTTCCAAAACTTCTTCTTATATTGCCTCAGCTCTTCTGTCTCTAGATCTTCAAAGAAAACTCCATCTATGCTTTCATCATAAAAGGGTGAATGATCATTTTCATCCGAGACAGGAATTTTATTTTCGATGAAGTCTATTATTGAGCTAAGTCTTTGTTTTCCATCAATAACATCATACTTGGTGCTGCCACTATCTTCATCAATTATTTGATGTAAAAATACAGGGGGTATTGGGAAGTTCTTTAGTATGCTATCTATAAAAAATGATTTCTTTTCATCACTCCAAATACTCTTTCTCTGATAAGGAGGATTGAAGTCATACTTTTTCAAAAGATAGTTTTCCCAAAAAGTAGAGATAGTAATAGTGTTTGATTCTCTCTCAAGATATTTAGACACTTATCCTGTCCTCCAGAATTTTTGACGATGTATAAACAACGAGGTTTGTGAAAATACTAGTTAAAACCGCATCCAATGTCCTGTCCGGATTTGGGTTCACTAATGTAAGATCAACATTAGGGCTACATTTTATTAGCAATTCATCTATCTCTGCTCGATCAACGTGCCAGTATGACAGACCACAAATAATCATCTCATCTTGATCGGTCATCCTTTCAATTGCATCTGATGCAAGCTCCTTAAGCTCTCTTGCCCAGGTTTGATCTAGTCTGCCGGATTCTCCCGCTGGGGGTATTAGAGCGCTTGCTAGATAATTTTTTTGGAGATCCTGATATTTCACCGAAAAGTCGCTGAGTGGTGTGTCACTCAGTATTTCCTCTCGATATTTAACTGTATACGAGTCTATGTCTGTAGAAATATTATGGACGAAACTTATAGATCCATGTGGTTTGAAAATACATATTTTTGCATCAGAAGCTGTATCAAACCCTGCAACATTAAATGGAATATTTGATTCGATTAAGACTCTTTCAAGCCATATGTCATAGTTATAGGAAATAATATTTATTTCCTCGATCTCAGCGCTTGAAAATGCGCTTTGTAAGAACTTCAACCAACTCCAAGTACTATGCTCCGAAGGAAACGTTGTTATCTTTTCGTTGTAGTAAATAAATAGGTGTCTGAGATACTCAGATAACTCTTGATATCCCTTGATGTAGATATCGTTAGGTTTGTCTTCAGTGATGGGTAATGGGTTTTTTCTAGAAGCGTAAACATTGACGCAAGTTATTATATCCTCTATCAGACTCATCGCTTCCTCGCCACTCATATTGGGTCTTGCGCCCAAATTCCATAAATTTGGGCAGTGCTTAAATGAGAGGAAGCCTGGGACATTTGTAGGTGGCCAGGGAACCTGTGAACCGAGTCTAAAAAGATTAGAGACATCAATACACTTCGTTTTGTTGATATGGTTTATGAAGTCTATTGTAAATCCGTTTCCCAAAATGCAAGCCAGCTTTTTATTTGCCACCTTATCTATCCTCTATTAACTAAGCGCAAACTAGGCTCGAAGAGTCTTTACTGATTTCAGCTCTCGTTTCGCGATTGCAGTTAGCTAATAAGCAATTACGAATTGATTCTCCCACGGCTTGAGCAACAGGAGGAGGAAATGCGTTTCCAATTTGTCGATAGGCGTGTGTCTTCTTGCCAGAAAACTCCCAACTATCTGGAAAGCCCTGTATTCTAGCTGCCATTCTAAGGCTAAGGTAAGGCATTCCCTCAAATCCTTCCTTGCCAATGAAACCTTTTTCAGGGGAATCATATTGCACCAAATGGCCGTTAATTCCTATGTCTGCCCATGCTTTCTTTGCGCGACTAGGCCCTAAATCTGGCCCCCCATGTTTCTTAGATCCGCCAACAAGTGTTGGAGCTATCCTGTTCGCTTTGACTTTCCATTCATCGGCACCTTCCCAGCCATTCGTTTTCATTAGATCGATGAGCGTTTCACCCACTGTTGGTGCTAGCTCAACTCGTGGCACTGGCCATTCAAAATTCTCGGCTATTTGCTCTCTGAGAGCTACAAGGACGACTCGTGGCCTCAACTGAGGAACTCCAAAGTCGCATGCATTGAGGAGTTTCCACTTAGTCCTATATCCCATTCTTAAAAATTCTTTATCGATTGTCGATCTATATTCTTCGAACTTTGATTCCAGAAGGCCTTTAACATTCTCCAGCATCACTGCTCTAGGTCTACATTCAGATACTACTCTGATGGCCTCATCAAATAGGTTTCTTTCATCTTGGGCTCCCAACTGCTTTCCACCCACTGAAAAAGGAGGGCAGGGGACGCCTCCTGCGACTAGATCTATTCCCTTGTAATCATGAGCGTAAAACTCTCTCAGATCCCCCTCTATCACGTTCCACTTTGGACGATTAAACTGCAGAGTTTTACAAGAGTGATAATCCTCGTCGATAAGAGCTACGTGTTTAAACCCTGCTTTCTCAAGCCCTAAAGCTTGTCCACCTGCACCAGCACACAATTCAATTGAAGTTAACATTTTCTAGTACGACGTTTGTGAGCCCATTGTGTCCAAAAAACCGAGCATTGATAATAACAAAGCTAATACCTATAAAAAACAGCTATTATCTTGTGTAGCAGTTTCACTCTAATCACCTGCTGTTGACCTGGATAAAAAATGTTCCAAAGCTAACGTTACGACTTCGTCTGCATTCATCTGATTTGTTTTTATATATTCATTTAGTTTGGTTACTACATCGGTTTCAATCATAAATATTGATCTTATGCCCACCTTATCAGGATATGCCCAGGAGCAAATAGAGCAGTCTAATTCGCAACCCTCACAAGCCCGTCTTTTTCCAACATTGCAAGTAACACAAAGAGGTTGCCAGTTAGAGAGCTCGTTACCTCCTCCTCTTTGAACTGGTACCTTATGATCCGCTTGCAACCCTCTCAAGCCTGGTTCTACTTCGCAACCACATACAGCACACATATATTTTGAGTCAGAAAAGAGCTTCTGTTTCTGCTTTTCTGTGAGGTATTCTCTAACTTTAGGTGATGAAAGTGTTGAAGATTTTAGCCTCCATGCATGAGCATTGAACTCTTTTCTGTAACTTGATTCTAAATCGCATCCAAGCTTCTCCCTTAGCTCGCGCGTTCTGCGATCGAAATATTTTTGTTCAGTTAGCGCTAAGAGCTCATCGGAGGACACCCAAGGCTTAGGAAAGGGTTCATCATCAGAGTGCCACAATCGAGTTAGTATCTTCTGCTTTACATCGCTCAGCTTTCTCTTTGTCGGAAGAGTGAGGTAATAATCTGAGAATTTCAATTCTTTGGTCCATTTGGCTCAGAAGTAAACAAGGATACCAAAGTTTCCATTTAAATTGTTGATATCTGTAACTGGGATCAAGATGATAATAGACAGGACTCTGATCTACTGTTGTAACTTTGGCTACTTATTTACTCTGAGACGCTGTTAGTTTGAAGCAAGGAGAAGCGGCCACAGGTATCAATACTTTGACTAAACCTTAAAAACTGAGCGTAAGCACTGTAGATATAGATGTATACTTTACAAAAATATTTTTGTTCTTAGAGGCTAATTACACACTCCAACTCTGTTCCTAGAATTTGATCCCTCATGAAGATACTGTGATGTAATAGTTCAGCAGATATCACTCTAGACATGACAAAAAGAGTTTTAAGGTATTTCGATAGCGACATCCCTGTCTAACTATCTCAGACTGATTTAATTTTTAAGCTGCGTTGTAATAAATTTCCTGTGCTACAGCTATGTGTTTAAAGCACACACTAATTTTATCTATAAATGGCAGATTTCTAAGTGTGCGTGCAGAAGCTTTGGATACATTTGCTTTTACGTTTGAAGCAGTCACGCTTGCTGGCTGTGCGACAACAACTGTGAAAGTTAGTGTATCCTGCTTTCTAACTTTTGGCTGTATATCGTAGCTGCACAAACAGTGCTCACGCTTGGGAGTTGTAAGAGCGAAGTAATTGTCTAAGAACTTTTGGAGCAGCGTATTTACAAAGCTAGCTGGAAGTATCTCTAATGCATCAGTTATTTGTACTTCCATGATATTGACTACTGGCTCATTCGGAAGCACTACGTCTGAGTTTTTAATTCGATGATTTGAAAACATAATATTTTCTCCTTTATTCTGCATTTGCTTTATTTAAGTATTAGCAAACAACTGTTCTGAAAATGCACGGCTTAAAATTGCATTGCAAAAGAAGCTATGCGACAAAAGCGCGACAAAATATGCAAATGCACCAGCTGCCGCGGTCTGACGAGAAAAATTATGCTGTTTGCGTCTAAACTTTTGGATTGAAGTTTTAACTAGACGCTAGACCCACCCTGGTCACATCTCCATCGGAGGCGAACCCTAAGTCATTTTAAAGACAATGTCAAGATTTTTTTCGAATCAAATAAGCACAAAAAATGAAAAACCGGAGACTCATTCTCAAAATGTTTTATCTAGCTAGGTTTTTACGTTATGGGAATTGCCTATTTTTTGCCCATTTTGTACATACAGAAATTTGGTTTCAAACTTGTAGAACTAATCGTCTAACAATAGAAAGTTTATAGCTGGCAGTACCGGAGGTACTTGTTGTAGGGGATTAAAATAACTCGAACTAGAGCGTGGTTGGATAAGAATGTCTTTAACGCCCCAATATTCGTCGTCAGATCCAGACCATACTGTACCCGTCTCTCTTTGAATCAATTCAATATAGTTCGTGCCTGTTTTAAGCCTTGCTGGCATAACCTCAAAAGCATCTACATCACCGAATGCATTGCTATCTGTCTCAGATAATCTACCCAAGAAGAGACCATTAACGAACACCGATATTTCACTCGGAACATCGATATCCTTTCCTCTCATAAGTATATCAACTCCGCCGCTTGGCACACTTGTTAGATCGAAGCTGGCTCTTAAACCGGAAGGATATCTTGGAACGCTCTCGTATCCATATTCGGATGTATCCGCAATACCTACGTTCAGCTCGACTATTGGAAGGTATTCAAATTTAATATTCGTCACTCCCCAATCACTGCTAGCATTTTGAGGACGAATAGAAATTTGATTTGTACCTGAACTTAGATGTTTTCTGTGAATGACATACTGGGCTTGAGAAGTAACTCCTGTTGGAAAGCCCCGAAACTCGGCTAACTCACGGCCGTTAACCCATAGTCTCATTGCATCCCCATTGCCCCCCACTATTGCAGAGAAAGTCACAAGAATATCTCTAGGCAAGCCTTCTAGCTCAGCTGTGGACTTCTGATAAAGTCCTTCTGAAACCTTGGAGGAAGGGTTTATATTTGGGAAGTCAATTAGGATAGAAGCTTGTTCTGAATTGTCGTTAAACACAGGGCCCCAAAAATCACCATAGTTTCTCTTGAATGTGTCATCAGGCAACTTCAGTGGCGCAGGCGCTGCTACCTTGCCCAATTCAGAAATCGCTTTAATCATATTTCTTCGATCAACAAAAGGTCTTTTGTAGGTTGCATCTCCCGTTCTTCTGGTCTTCGAATTGTTGGACTGCGTTAGTGCAGTGTATTTTTGTATCCAAGTCGAGCTAGGATAAATTTCATGAAGAATCGCAAATGCTGCGGCTACCCTAGGCGCCGCATTACTGTTTCCAATTGCAGTAAAACCGTTAAATTCACTTTGATGATCATCAGCAAAAAAATCCATATTATTCTGGCCAGCTCCAATTCCTGGGCTGTTAAGACCTGCTACGCCAATTACATATGGTAGGCAAGCTGGCCATGAGATATCGTCTTCCTTGTAGTCTTTATTATCTAGACCCGCTACAACAGCGATACCCTTATCACGTAATCTAATGACTTCATCTAGCCCCTCATTAGTATTACAAAGATGTCTTCCTCGCGCCCCACGAACCACTACTGAAATGTTAATAGCACCTAAATCAAGTAATTGATTAAAACCGGGGGTGGTTGATAAATCTCCGTAGGCAATATGGTTGAGCATTCTCAGTATACGAAATGCAGGAGGCTCGTTTTGTTTGTCTGGAGTTTTACTCGGATCGTAATATGAAGTAGTCCAAACTCTCTGTGTAGGGTCTGATAGATTAAGCTCTATTCCAAACACTTGAACTGGACTTTGGAGGATACTCTTGTCAAAACTGAATAAAGCATTACTTACAGTATTTCCATGCTCTCCTCTGAGTGTTTGTCCTTCATCTTTTGCCCAGATTATCTGTTCGTAGTCTTGACCGTTGACAGTGTAATTCTTCTCGTCTTTGTACACTGAAGCGTTCTCAGAATCGAACAGAATGGCTGTACCATCTTTACAAAGAGATAAGTGTGAGAACGATACCTCATTTGTCTCGGAATTAATCTGGTAAATTGTGTCAGAAGAGCTACACAACTGAAATGGTTCAGTTACTGCTTTTGCTTTCCATGGTCTGTCTGAGTTTATTCCCTCGTCTAAGACAATAACTGTTATGGCACTACATGTTTTAGCCATCAAAGCGATGGCTAAAACTACGAGATATCTTTTCATGACAACACCTACTCTGGGTCTTTAACTCTTATTGATGGGGTCCCATATGGGTTTTCATTCAATGGAGGAGGTGAACCTATATGATTAACGCTTATAACTTTGTTTCTCTTAAGAAAATTTTTAAGTTCAGCGCTGTTCTTAATATAAAAGTAAATAGTGATGACATCATAAATAGAGTTTAGCTCTGGTTGATATTTTTCAAATTTGTTACCGAATATATCTTCATAAATTTCGTGCTTTTTTTGAATAGCATAGTCAGTCGATATGTTTTCTCGAAACACGTCGTGATTGACACTCTTCTCAGGGTATTTATTTGTATTAACCAATACTGCATACACTTGATAACGGTCTTCCTTTACGTACCCAATTTTCCTCCTTACATCTGGATCTAGATGAGACTCTAAAGCCCTCAACTTCATACTAGCTCTAACTATCTGCGAAGATACCTTGTCTTCCTCGAGAAGTCGTAGAGTGTGTTCTCGGGGCGACATATTTTGTCTCTCAATTATCTCCTGCTCTGTTAACTTCTTTTTTCTCGGATGAACAGGGATAGGGTTATCTTTCAAGCGCTCCTTACGCTTTAAAGCCTCATCATGAACAAGTGATTTAGACTCGCTTTTTTCAAAGGCCTTAAACTCATCAAGAATCAATTGAATCTCATCGTCATTTAGTACTTTATAGCCGCTAAAGCACTCAACAACTACTTCAGTTCCATTAGCATCTCGCTTGTAACACTCATCAGCCCCACGACGAGCAAAGGCATGATTACTGATTAAAGACGATATAAGGGTTATGAGAATAAAAAAAACAGTTGATCGTTTTTCGATAATCCTTAAGTTCATATACGTAGTCCTGTAACAAAAGAGCCAATAAAAATATCAATAAGCTCATCAACGTAGACCTAGGATAACTCATTTATGAATAGATAACTATTCAACATAATGTTGGTTTTAGATTGTTTAATCCTTGATCCTGACCTTTCCCCAGATTTAGCGCCACCAGCTGGATGAGATTTGTTCATTCTATGCTGCTTGGTTTGCAAACGCCACTGGAGTTAAATAGTTAAGTGAGCTATGAGGCCTGACCGTGTTGTAGTGGTCTCGCCATAGATCAATTTCTGTCCTCGCGTCGTCGATTGATCTGAACCAATTCTGATTTAAGCACTCGCTTCTAAACTTTCCATTAAGGCTTTCTATGAACGCGTTTTGTGTAGGCTTACCTGGCTGGATGAACGCCAGTTTGACCTGACTTTCTTTTTGCCAGAAGAACATTGCTTTACAGGTAAACTCTGGGCCATTGTCACAAACGATTTGATCAGGCCTGTCACGTTGTTCAATCAACAGATCTAGAAATCGAGCGACCTGACGACCTCCAATTGACACGTCGGTCAACTGGCCAACCATTTCTCTGGAGTAGTCATCGATCACGTTCAAAACTCGAAAGCGTCGACCATTCGATAACTGATCACTCACAAAGTCCATTGACCATCGTTCGTTCGGTGCGCTGGGTACGATCGTTGGCATCCGTGGTCGTTTTAGTTTCTTACGTTTCTTGGTACGTACCTGAAGGCCTTGCTCGGTGTAAATTCTGTATGTTCGTTTCTTATTCTTTACGAGGCCTTCAGTTCGAAGCAACCGATGCAGGAATAAATAGCCGTAACTTGAATGTTGTGTTGCCAGTTCTAGAAGCCGAGTACGTAATTCACTATCATTACTCGGTCTAGCTTGGTAGCGATATCCTGTGCGGCTCACGCCTGCCAATATACATGCTCGTCGTTCACTGATCGCGAAATTGCTCTTTAAGTAAACAACGACTTGCTTACGACTGGCAGGCGCTACCACTTTTTTGAGAGAACATCCTTCATGGCTTCATTCTCGAGAAGTTTCTCTGCGAGCAATTTCTTGAGCTTAGCGTTCTCACTCTCAAGCTCTTTCAAGCGTTTAGCTTCTGATACTTCCATGCCAGCAAACTTACTTCGCCAGTTATAAAATGTGCCGCTTGATATGTTCATCTGACGACATATCTCGTCGACTTTAACGCCTGATTCGTGCTGCTTTATGGCGCTAATGATTTGCTCTTCGGTATATCTTTTTTGCTTCATTTTGAGATCTCCTAAATAGTAGATTAATTAGAAATCTCATCCATGTCATGGTGTTAATATCGGGGGAAAGGTCAAAAATCATTCATTGCCTAGTTATCTTTGTCATTATCACTGAAATTATATTTTTATTTTAGGCACTAAAAAGCAAACGGTGATTAAACAAATCCCGTTGTTTTTCGTTAGCGCTGTAGATGTGTTTTTTACATCCGCTGATGTGATGCGTAATGTTACTAAACACAAATAGATAGCAAAAAAATACTTTTTAACTTATCTACTCAGTATTTAGAAAAAGGGTGTTACAATCCGTTAATGAAGACTGCCAAAACGAGCTTTAGAACTGAAGCCGCGACGAAACAAGCACAAAGTGTTGCTCGGCTAAAGCGTGATGCCTTAATCACTCAAATTCAGCGCGATATTTTCAAAAAGTACTGTACTTGTCCAAACTCTCAATGCAGTACTGGAAATTACACGTCATTCTGTTTCGAATACAGAGGACTTGCGAGGATTTTAACGAGACACCAAATCCCAAATCTGCGAGGTGACGTTAAACCTTGGCATCCTACTCAGGTTAAGCGGCTTTTTCCTATTGCGAAAAAATCGACCACTAAATCGATAAAACCGCAAAGGAGCAGCAATGGAAACACTTCCTTGTCTGGCTTGATTTAAAAGAGCGTAGGAATCGAGCTTTCCAAATCACAGCTCCTTTGAAGTCCATCAATGTCAAACCAATGCGGGCATTTGCCAATAGCAGGGATTGAGACTTAAGGTCTGTTGAAGATGGAAACGTAGAACGATAAGTGTAGATCATTCGACTTCGATGCAATCTCGTAAATCAAAACTCAGAACTCAATCGGGCATTGGCAGCACACGTAAACCGATAAAACACTTCAACCGACTGGTCGAGGGCATCAATCAATTCAGTTTGATACGTAAAATTTGGCCTAGCTGAGTCAAGGTTGAATATCGCGTCAAAGATGATGAAAAATAATTCGTCATTTTGGGATCGAAATCTAAAGGCGCTGATACCGGTTCAGCTTTAGGTGTCGACATCCAAACTTGATCTGACAAAATGCACCCTGAGTTTAGATATTATCTGGCAATGATTGTGAATAAATTGGCAGAAAATTGCCCAAAGCGGCCATTAATTTCAGCGACACTCAGGGGGGTGCTTTGCCTCTAAACTATTAAGTGAGGGCATAGCTAAGCAACCATCAGGTATTTCGACAGGTTTATCTATAGAATCAATATCTAGCTCGAAAAATCTATGGGCATTTGGGTTGGATGCTCCGATTGCCCAGAGAAAGAGTTCTCCGCCTACTATATTAGGCTCCAAATATGCACCAGGCATCGACGCATTTGGATGTGCCCTTTTAAGGTCGCTAGGGTATCCATATGCATAGTTGTTACTGATAAGTCCCAAAGAAAATAAACCTACAACTGTGCTAACCATAAGCTCCCATGACTCTAGTGGGTCTTCATGTGGGAACATTTTAGCTATGAATGGTAACGTCAGAAGTAAGCCTACATTACCGCTTTCATGCCAATGACCAAGATTAACATCTTTGTTTTTATGGAGCCTTAGGACTTCATAATAGAATGAAAAATGAAGTCTTAGCTGGTGGGCAGGCATTTCTCGCACTTTCGATAGAAATGGAAGGCTATAGTCATAAAACCGCAAAGGAGCAGCAATATTGCTGTTTTCCTCTCGGGAACCCGCTAACAATCCAGCATAATATTCTGCCGTAATTTCATCTTCACAAAACCGGCCATCACTAAGTATTTGATGAAGAACTCTAGGACTGACCCCTCCTTCTAAGTCGAGTCTATCTCCAAGTTTTTTTTCAGCTCTAGAAAAAATCTCGTCTAAGTTTATATTGCATTTTTCAATGAGCCCTGCGAGCTCGCCGCCAAGATAATCAGCCGAAGGACCTAAAATTTTTGTCAAAACATCTTTGGACCCGAGTACTGCAAGCCCAGCCCCGACTGCGGTCAACGGATCAGGCATTGTGCCTCCCTAACTCAATTCTCTCTAGGTTGTTCCTATTCATTATTCACGAATGCATGTAACTGGTTGATCGTAGACTTTACTGCTTGAATGTCCTCTTCGAGTATGCGACTGCCTGCGCTTGATATCAATTTAGACTGTTCCAAAAGTGACTCTGACCCCATTTAGTTCAAAAATATTTTTCATGCTTCTATCTAGTAGATTCTATCAATTCTAATCCAAGTTTGAATCGTTTTTATAGCGGAAACATCTATTCCAGCCAAACTGCAATGCGAGTATCCTAGACTAGATTCTTGGCAACCCATCTTATCTGGCTCGATGGAAAAAGTAATAGCTAAGAAAAGAAATAGAAAACCAAGCAACGCAAAAGAAATGGTTCTCAGAGATTTCATGTTCACGAAATTAAAGAGTGCTCATAACGCCGTTAAAACGGGCGAACTTGAATGCGTCCGAGTCGAAGGCTTTTGTTTTTATTCTTGTTAAGTGTTTCTCTCAAAATACTTTACCTTGTTCTCAAGCAACCAACTATGAAACCAACTTGCATTTTCAATAGCGTAATCGCCCTTCCAATGGCTACTTCTAACTAAGTTATTTAGTACAACTCCAAAATTGAATATCGATTCTTTATCGATCAAAAAGTTTATATAGACATCAGGCGCAGTCATCCACCCAGGATATGTTTGACTATGAATATCTATTTTAAAATTCGATATGAAATCATTAACCGTTCTGATACTTCGAACGTCACTTAATACGATATTTTCTTTCTTGCGCTTAGGATTAAATGTAGAGTTTTGAGTAACTACGATTCTATTTGAGCCTTCAGATAACTCTTCAATTAGATCGCTGTTCATGGTTATACACTTAATGCCCCTCAAACGGGCGCTGACCTAAAACCATTTCCATGGACACTTTATTAATCATATTTACCTACGAATCATACCTATAAGACGCTAATCCACGAATGACTGCATTGAGTATGCGATTGTCTTACTAAATATAAATTTAAACGCCTAAACGCGCTCAGGTTAAAAGTGACTCCGACCCCATTTTTTTGTTGGCGGAGTAACCGATGGATACTTGTTATGCTTTCTCATCTTCGGTGTTATTTCTTAAAGCTGTAATTTCTTTCAAATAGTCTCGAGTAGCAAGCAGAGATATACCGATAAAAAAGCCTATATTTTCGAATGTAACTTCATTAAGTGGCTGATGACCATTGTACAAACGAGCTATCAGTATCCCGACAATCATTGAAATTGAAATTAAAATGAAACGCTTAGCATGTTTCTCAGTTACGCGTCGCTCCGCTTGCGATTGAAAGCCTTTTATTACATTAAACATTTGCTAATTACCAATAGACATAAAGCCTCTAATACGCGCGTTCATCTAGAACCATTTCCGTGGACGCTTTGTAAACATAAATACCCTGTAGATCATACCTTTACGACAGTCTCCTTCGAATGGCCGTTTTGAGTATTCTTCTTCCTTTTCGAAAAGTAAAGCCGTTCTTGTCAGGCTTCGTCTAACCTCGATTAATATAGCTTCAGATCGAGTTCTAACTTTTGCACTTTAGGTGTCGTCAAAAGTACACGCCTCAATACTTTGATATAATGTGTTGATGCTCTCGGGCAATCTTGTACAAATATGCTCTCGAAATTCCCCATCTCTTTGCCAAACCTGATTTATTTTTTGTTTTCTTGAAGTCTACGCTTATCTGCCTGAGATCGTCCTTCGAGAATCGTGATTGTCTACCCTTATAAACGCCTCTCTGCTTCGCTAACGCGATTCCTTCTCGTTGACGTTCAAGTAGTAAGTCTCGCTCAAATTGAGCGATAGACCCTAATAGACTTAGCATCAGATCTTGAACAGGAGGTCTTTTTTCACCAGATACGAAGTGTAGATTTTCTTTATGAAACTTTATGCCGCTACCAGATTCTAATATCTGTTCCACGATTGATAACAGGTCTTTCGTGTTCCTTGCTAACCTCGACAGTTCATGTACATGGACCTCATCATTTTCTCTAAGAATAGACAGCAAAGCTTGCAACTGTGGTCTATCCGTGTTTTTTCCGCTAACCTTCTCAATAAACTCACGATCAAAAATGAGTCCATTGAGTTGTCGGTCAAAGTTTTGTTCAGCTGTGGAAACTCGTTTGTAGCAAAATCTCATCGACTTACTCCTCTCGTGATTTCAAAATTTTGGTTAATGTATAACCCCGATAGATAGGGGGTCGTTCTTTATAGTTGATCAACATCGGAATAACCAAAAATCGTATCGTCACTAAAAAACTGAATAATGTTTCGATACCGAAGCGACAGTGAGGCTTAACATTGAGTTAACACAGCTCTCGAGTTCAATTCGTACCATTTTATTTCCCTAGAACTCAGCTTTGGTCGCTACGAAAATTGGGGCTTCGAAAATGTCCAATTCAACCCTTCCGAAAATTGTGATTTGACAGTCTTTTGTCAGGTCAGAGCACTTATTCATAATGTTCTTACGTTCTTCTCTAGATAAATTGTCAACTTGAATTAATAGAGGATTCGCATCCATTTGCTTCGATTTAAGCATGAACATATCCGACACATACATACCTTGTGCTGAAACCTCCACGTCCTCACCTACAAGTTCATTCAAATCAAGCCGCAGGTCTTGTAAAGTAATATTTAAATAGCTCGTCTCTTGAACTGATGAAATTTGTGAACCAAGTTCACCCATAAAAGTCAATGTTGAATGCGCTTCTTCATTGGAGTAGAGGTATAACTCAACTTCTCCTTGCTCATTTTGAGTTGCTTGAAGTAGCCAAACATCGGCCATACCTTCTACTGAAAGCTTAAATAATGCTTCCTCCTCGTCTAATCCTAGGACGTCTACACTTAAGGTTTCAGTTTCAATTGAGATAGTTTTCTCATTATTCAAAAAATCAATGACTGCAGTCTCACCTGTTGAGTCCACTCTCCAAATTCCGCTGACAACTTGTTCATAGGCGTTGGTATCAGGACTGTTTTTTGATTGTAAGTCACCTGAGCAAGCAGTAAGGGTCACAAAAGAAAATATTGCTAAGCTAAAAATATATAAACGAGTCTTTGAAAAGACTTGATAGAAATCCATTAATTACCTCTTAATCAGTTTATTGCAGACTCTAAATGACTTTTATAAGTGTCATTATTATACGCAAAAATGACACTGATAACAGGTCGACTCATAGTAGACATTGAAATAATTTCGTCTTATGAACAAAGACGAGACATTGAAGCTAATTGGCAAGCAGATTCGAGAGGTGAGGAAGTCAAAAAACTTCACCCAAGAAGAGGTTGCCCATTATGCCGATTTAGCTCGCTCTTACTACGGTGATATTGAGCGTGGAACAAGGAACGTCTCAGCTATAAATTTGGTCTGTATCGCTAAGGCTTTAGGTGTTCAGGTAGGGGAGTTGTTCCCACGAGTTTAATTTTTAACCCATCGACGTATTTTTTTAAGATCGACATCAAATTTTATTTTTTTGATGATCTCATACTTCTTCTCCATAGAAAGTTCCCTAGCGTAAACTCTAAGGATAGTTGCTTTATGTGAGTGGCCGATAACTTCTTGAATATTTTCGATTGGTATGTCGTCAGGGTGGTTTCGGAGTTGAGTAGTCAATGTGTGTCTGAATGAGTGGAACACTTTTCGCTTGTCTGGTGGAGAGCTTACCACTCCGCACTCTACTCTGTATCTGCCAAACCATTTGCTAAAGTCAGCGTTAAATTTGCCAGCTTTTTCTTTCAAGTCATTGAATATTCTGTCGTTGCCTTTTTGTTTTTGCCGTTCAACAAAGTCTAAAAATCCTAGTTTTACCAATTCAGAATGAATAGGAACGGTTCGTTTAGCTTTTTGATTTTTTAGTGATTTAAAGTCCTCATCGTTAAAATCAAAATAGAAAATTTTAACTCCTGAACTTAAATAAATTTCTTTAACATCTTCGCATAACAGTTGGCATATTTCGTTTTGCCTTGCTCCGGTGTACAAAGCGATCAATGGAACCCAGTAGTGACTTTTCTGCGTATGTTTCCCTTTTAGGTACCTTTCACTCAAGAACAGAAGCCGAATATCATCATCGGTATAATGCAAGTAAGGATAAGAGGTGGCTTTTGTGAATGCTCCATCTAACGCGACTGTAACGCCTTGAGCACAATATTTGAACTTGATACACCAATCGAGGAAGGATTTTACGTTTGTGGAATACGTCGAGATTGTGTACTCGCTCAAATAGTCTTCATCTGGAATTTGAGCAACCAAAAGTTCTTCCAAACTACGATTCTTATATTCTGGTCTAATTTTTCTTCTGGATGGTACTTTAGGAAGTAAGATTGCAAATGATTCAACTGTTTCTAGAGTAATTTCATTAGACCTCTTAATATTCGTTAAATCTTTGAATAGGGTTATTTGGTCCCTGTACAGGTTGAGAGACTTTTGGACTACTTTATTCGCCTTTCTGAAGGCTAAGTATTTTTCTAGCAGCTCATCGAAATCCAAAATTCTTAGACTATTTGACGTCGATTCTGGCTGAGGTGGTTTGATCGAGGCAGGCTTTAGTTTAGGCCTATAGTGATCTAGGTCAATCTCGTTCTCTTGCACAAAACGGATAGCATTATGTTCATAGTCTTCTAGAGAATCCCAAAATATGCTTTGTAGATAGGTGTTGTTGGGAGATATTTCGTCATAACGATCGAAGACCTTTATAGCGATGGTCGCATTCTGAGTCAGTTTAAAATCCTCTTGGAGAAGATGCGCTTCTCCTTCAAACAAACTTTCGAGTTGTTTCTGTCCTTTAGACTTTTCGCTCATAGGTTGATCGAGATAAATCATTACACAGTATCTAGACCATATCCTTGAAGCTAGAGAAAGTGCAAGCTTTCGGTTCTTCGTTCTAAGTGATTTGCGAATTAGTCGCTTCTTGATTCCATATTTCTGACAATAGAACCGAGGTATTCTCGCCTGAAAATAGTAAACACCATGCTTTGTTTTAGTGATGTATGTAGGGTTACGAAATGTCATGTAAATGACCTTTGTAACAGAGTGGATCCGAGGAAGAAAACCTTGAAAAATTAAGTCCTTGATTTAAAAAGGTTTTATTTGAAAGAATGGTAGCTATGACTGGACTTGAACCAGTGACCCCAGCATTATGAATGCTGTGCTCTAACCAACTGAGCTACATAGCCACACTTTCTGATCAAGGTCTAGGAAAGACCTCTTTGAGCGAGGCGAGAAGATACACTTCACCTGTTGGCTAGTCAAGCAAAACCTCCCCAAAATCACTGATATTGCAGTCTATTTTGAGTTCAATTTCGAAGGTCTTTCTGTAGGGCTAAGATTGATCCTGTGAGCTCCATTTTGGGATAGCAAAGGATGCATTTGGTCTGGATAAAAATTCAAGGAAGACTCTGTGAGTATCGAAGGAAACTCGATATGAATGAAATTATTGTATTACCAATTTTCAATGGTTGTTTAAGAATTTATAATTATCACTATGTTCCTAGTTTTATTCTGGAAGGAATTTTTTAGGTGGTTGTTCTTTAAAATGTTGATAGTTATCGATTAATTGCATTTTTATATAAATTGGTCATACCAATAAATATTTAAATGTAAGAATAAATATATTGACTGAAAAAAAATATTGGTTTTAAAATGCCTGAGCCGCAATTTTGGAGGAGCAGTGATTGTTGCGGCAGACAGTCAAACTAAATCTATTTTCGGGCGTAGTCCGAAACTTCCCTGTCTCAGTCGGACCCTACATAGCGACAGAACACTGAGGAAGGAACATAAAAATAATAAGTGACCAATGCGAACCCATCTCAAAACATTTATCGTTTTCTTATTTAGTGCATTCTTCGCCCCCTTATCATTTGCTGAAAAAGCCGTAAATGATGACTTTGCTGTTGATGGCACCTCGTCTACCGATGCTCAATACTTTGGCTCCAGCGGATCCAATGCAATTGAAGTGAATCCCAATTCTATTGGCTTAGTCAGTGGTTCTTCAGGTCGGCAAATACATGCACTTTTTGCTACGCAAACGCTGTCAAACGCTGGCGATATGCTCAAAGCCTCATTGACATTTACAACCCCGGCTACGGTTAGTGCAGCAGGGGATGATTTGCGAATAGGCTTGTTTGATCATTTGGAGCGCACCAGTGCTGACAGCCTAGGCCAAGATACAAGTTACAGTAGCTCCAGTCCAAATACCGATTTTTCGGGCTTACCGGGGTTTTATTTAGAATTGGATGTGGAGGGTAGTGATCCGGCGACGGATCTCGACATTCGTCGATCCGATCCATCAACATCCGGTCGCTTGCTTTCCACGTCGACCGGTTTTACTGCATTTGGTAGCGGGCCAGATATTGGTTATTCCTTTTCCCCCAATACCCAATATACGGTGGTCTTTACTTTAGTTCGAACAGCTCGTGGTGAATTAAATATTACTGCCGATTTTGGCGATAACAGTATTACGTCCATCGACCTGACTCCAGAGTCTTTCAACTTCGGTATGCTCGCCATTGGCGCTTCTACCGATGCTTTCGGTTCGTCTAGCGTGGCTGGTGAGGCTGATAATGGTATTGATATTGATAAGTTTGCCGTTGAACTAATTCCATTTGTATCATCCAGTTCCGAGGGAAGTAAGGTCGTGAATGATGACTTTGTGGCAAACGGAACTGGCACAACTGATGCTAGCTACTTTGGTTCGAGTGGTTCGAACGCGATCGAGGTGAACTCGAATTCGATTGGTTTAGTTAGCGGTTCGTCGGGTCGACAGTTGCATGCTCTGTTTGAGACGCAAACCTTGGAAAACGCCGGCGATATGTTGAAGGCGATGGTAACGTTTGTTACGCCAGATACAGTGAGTGCGGGTTCTGATGATCTACGTATTGGATTGTTCGATCACCTTGAACGCACCGGTTCTGATCAATTAGGCCAAGATACAAGCTACAGCTCTGGCAGTCCAAATGCCGATTTTTCTGGGTTGCCGGGCTTTTATCTGGAGTTGGATGTGGAGAGCTCTGATGCCAGTTCCGACTTAGATATCAGAAGGTCTGACCCTTCAACATCCGGCAGATTGTTATCGACATCCAGTGGTTTTACCGCCTTCGGAAGTGGTCCTGATATTGGCTATGCAATTTCCGCAAACACAGAATATACGGTGGTTTTTACGCTAGTTAGAACCGCTGCAGACGCACTTACTATTACCGCTGATTTTGGAGATGAATCATTTTCGGTCACAGATTCAACTCCGGCTTCCTTTTCTGTTGGCATGTTGGCTCTTGGCGCATCAACCAATGCGTTTGGTTCCTCTAATGTGGCTGGCGAAGCCGATAACGGCATTGATATAACCAAATTCGCTGTCGAGTACACGCCTTTTACAACGGCAGAAGATGAGAGCGATAAAGTCGTTGATGACGACTTTCTAAATGACGGTACCGTGAGCACGGATGCTGATTATTTTACTTCCAGCAGCCTGAGTGCTATTGAATTTAACGACAATTCTATTGGCTTGGTTAGTGGTACCTCGGGTCGGGGTATTCATGCGCTGTTTGACCAGCAAACCTTGGAGCGCGCTGGTGATGTGATCCGAGCCGCCATCACATTTACAACCCCTGCTACGGTGGGCATTGGGAATGAAGATTTTCGGTTTGGTATCTTCGATCATTTAGAACGAAATATTTCTGAGCAACTGGCACAGAACCTCACCTATAGCTCATCAAATCCCAATGCACTATTCAATGATCTTCCGGGGTTTTATGTCGAACTTGACGTCGAGAGCGCCAGTCCAATTTCCGATTTAGATATACGTAAATCTAGGCCAACTACATCAGGTCGGTTATTAAATACATCTAATGGATTTGATTCCTTGGGTAACGGGCCTGACCTTGGCTACACAATTGATGCCAATACTCAATACACTTTATTCGTGACGGTTGAGAGAAAGGAAGATGATTCGTTGGATATCAATGCAAATTTTCTAGGTAGATCTTTTACGGTTAATGATAGCTCACCCCTGTCGTATAACTTTGGCATGCTAGCCATGCATTCCTCCTCTGAGGCTTTCGGTTCAGTCAATTCACCCGGTCAGGATGACAATGGTATCGATATCACTAATGTTTCGGTTGAGTTCATACGCGGTAATCCTGTGGTTGATAACTTCTCGGTTGACGGAACGGATTCAACGGACGCGAATTACTTTGGTTCGAGTGGGTCGAATGCGATTGAAATTAACGATACCTCGATAGGCTTAGTTAGTGGATCTTCGGGTAGACAAATACACGCGCTTTTCGACACCCTTACTTTAGAACGCGCTGGCGATGTAATCGAGGCATCATTAACCTTTTTAACACCAGCTACGGTTGCATCTAGCAATGAAGATTTGCGAATCGGTTTGTTTGATCATCTCGAACGAACGGCCGCCGATCAGCTAGGTCAAGATACTAGTTTTAGCTCGTCGTCACCGAATGCAGATTTTAGTGGTCTGCCAGGATTTTACTTGGAGCTGGACATAGAGAGTGCAGATGCAGCTACTGACATTGATGTACGCCGTTCTGATCCATCTGAGACTGGTAGGCTGTTAACCACCTCTAGTGGCTTTACCGCTTTTGGAAGTGGGCCGGATATTGGATACGTTATTGAAGCCAATACTCAATATCAGGTTGATTTCCATTTAGAGCGAAATGACTCCGATGGTATCGATATAACAACGACGTTTGCAGGTCAATCTCAAACTGTGACGGATGCGACGCCGGAGTCGTATAACGTAGGAATGTTGGCGTTTTATGCATCGACTGGTGCAGTTGGTTCCAGTAGTTCTGCGGGTGCTGACCCAGCCCTGGTCAATGATAACGGAATTGATTTAACAAGCTTCTCGGTCAGCTATATTCCGTTCTTTGATCCCGAAGAGATAGAGATTCCGCCAGTGGTACCGCCAACAGGTGATCATCCCGATGTTGAAGTAATTCCGACGCTGCCAGAAGGCGGGGGCAATGATTCAGAATTTGATTCTCCAGACATTAATGGAAGTCCAGAAGTACAGGGCTCTGGTGTTGGTAACCCTGAGGTTGTTCCTGCGATATTGTCTTTAGTATTGCTCGATGATGCTCCTGAGCCGCCTGTGCAGAGTAACGCACTTTCAATAGCAAACTACTTTTCGCTTAATCCGAACTTGCCGCCTTGGGAGAACTTCGATTTAACCGACTGGGCTTTAGACGCGCCAAATATTGATCCGTCAGATGGACTGTCTGCGAGAACGACGGATGAAGATTTTGGAAATGGCTCGCTATTTCCAGGTTCCGAGCCATTTTTCTTCACAGGTTCGGATGGTGCCATGGTGTTCAAGTCGATAGTAGGGGGCGCAAGAACATCGCAAAACACAAGTTTCCCTAGATCCGAACTGAGAGAGATGTTGAGGGCCGGAGATACCAGCATTAGTACACAAGGTGTTAATGCTAATAACTGGGCTCTGGATCACCAGCCCGTGAATCCAGACATAGGTGCAAGAGGAGGGCGACTCACGGCTACTCTCAGTATTGATCAAGTAACAAGTACCGGTACTAGCGGACAAGTTGGTCGAGTGATTATTGGTCAAATACATGCGTCGAGTGATGAACCGTTACGACTTTACTATCGAAAGTTGCCAAACAATACCAAGGGCAGCATTTATGCTGCGCATGAAATTCGAGACGGTGATGATATTAATATTGAAATCATTGGGAGTCGCTCTAACACAGCACCTGATCCAATCGAAGATGGCATAGCGCTCGGTGAGCTCTTTTCTTACGAGATCAATAACGTGGGAGCGGACATTGAGATCATTATTCGACGTGGTGATAAAGACGGTGAGATTATTGGCGAACTAACCATCGATATGGATACCATCGTTGATGGAGGTAGTGGCTACGACATCGTCGACGAGTGGATGTATTTTAAAGCCGGTGCTTATACCCAAAATAACACCGGCTGGGCTAATGACTTTGACCAAGTACGGTTCTATCGATTAGAGAACTCTCACTAGTTAAAGCAGTCTATAGGTCCACTAATAAAGATCCTGGTTTTCCTTCAGGCAGAAGTTTGGTGATTCTGCCTGAAGGTGTCACGAATATAGACGGCCCATTGTTGACCACGTGCAGCAAAGGGGTTCGATTTTCAATTGCCCTCAACGCGGAAGAGTAGATGTGTTGTCTAGCTTGATGCTTTGAGCCGAACCAGCCATCGTTGCTTAAGGCTACCAGAACAGGTTGAGAGTCCTCTTGCATTGAGTGTCTAGCCGAATTGAGGGCGTTATTAACAAAACTCGGTTTTGTCGTTTCAAAGCAGATTAATGGCACAATCTGGATGTTTTCGTAAGAAAAGGAGGCAAACGAATCGCCAGCTTTGATTTCCGCAAAAAACTCGCCCATCAGTGATTTGAAGACCGTCGAGAGCATTGAACTTGCGAATACGTCTGGAACGCTTTCCCCAAAAGGGATCAGCTCCCTTTTGTTATAAATCTGAGGTTGAAGTGAGTTGCTTTGTATAAACACGGCTGCGTTGTGACGAAGCTGGTCAGGTACTTGTGTTAGGTTTTTGAAATCCTGAAACAGTAAGGCCGTATCCAATGAATCGACCTGCTGATGAAAAGAGCGGGCAATACGTGGGTCATCTAAATAGTGTTTACGTCTGCCTTCAGGCCAAATTATCAAATCGGCCCCTTCAGCAGCGAGTTTATGCGACGTCTCCATTTCGGGTGGGTAGCTCATTGAGTAACCCAAGGGCTGATAGTTTTTTCCGATCTCAGGAGACTCATTTGGTTGAATGATTCCAATTCTTAGGCCGAGCGGGCTCGAATGTTTATCCCATTTAGTGAATTGAATGACTGAAACAGTGGTCATCATCAAAACCAAGCCTGCGGCGGCGACAACCAGTGCCCTATCAAATCTAACCCTTCTTCTTGAGCCGGTTAACCCGATAATTCTTCTTATTCCTATGAATATTAGGATATTGACCAATGCGATTAGAGCATCCACGCCCATGATTCCGACTACGGGGAGCAGTTGTAACGCAAGGGGGAAAAATACCTGCGTGTTTGCCAAATGCATTTCAAACATCATTGGATAGAAATTCAATGTTGAAGCGATCACAGCGGGGAATAGAATTACCTCAGCCACGGAGGTGTATCGCTTTAGTAATCGAAAAAGGGATACCTGCAATACCACTGAGCCCGCGCAATAAAGCCATACAACCGATGCAGTCATCAACGCTTGGTACGTGTCAAAGCCTTTTGACCTCTCTATGAACGGCACCATCCAATAGGTGCCCAAAACAAAAAGTGCTACCCCACCAATTAATCCTATAAGTATGGTCTGTTTGAACGAGCTGTTCTGGACGGCCAGAAGTAATGGCACGTAAGCAATCCATGCTAACCAATAGGCATTGAGATTCAAAAATGAATAAGAGAGTGCCAATGCGAATATTAAACTCAAGACTAGCCCGTAGGTGATCCCGAAAGAGTACTGGCTATGGGGGTCTATAGACTCTTTATTTTGACTGACAATCACAGCGAGTTATCTTCATTCTGCTTGTGTTGATTAATCAATAGCTCTAGTCGCGCAGCATACAAAAAATTTGTCGTTTCGTTCTTATTAGCAAACAACTTCGTGGCTTGTTCTTTGCCGAAAAGTTTTGTTTGTAGGTGCTCAAAACGCTTTTGTTGTTGTTTCAACAGCTCTATCTGTCGGTCTACGTTGGATGTGCTTAGTTGAGTTTCAAAGTTTCCGATCTCCTTTTGGTAATCTCGGTAGGACGTGACTAAGTCTGAGAGAGTGTCTCCCTGAGGGTGCGCCAGCTTGATGAGTTTTCTAACTCGATCTTCCTCACTTTTAGGCAATGAGGATGGAAGAGCGGCAACGGCTTTTTCAATGATCATCAGCAAGTCATGACCGTACATTAACTTACCTTCGATTGGGGTTACGTCAGCGCGAATAAGGATCTGTTCAGCTCGATAAAAGTCGGTAGACCATTGAGGGTTGGCAAGATCTGCTTGTTGATCTAAGTTAGCGTCCACACTGTGTAATTGGCCGTGACAATTGATAAGCCAAGCCAAGATAAGCGCCAGAATGGCCGCAATCGTGCGAGATTTATCTGGGATTATCAACTAAGTCTCTTGGCCTACTGACCTAGATCTAACGCAGCTAACCTGCGCTCTTCCAAGGCTTGTCTTCTTGACAGTCTTTCTTGTTCAGAGATTGACTCATCCATGCTCAACTTGATGCTTTCAAACATGTATTCAGAGTTGACATCTGATTCGTGAAACAAACGGTTTGCGGCGTCTTCGCCAAGATGCAACGATCGTAATCCCTGAAGCTGAGTATAAAGATTTTGGTCGTACTCAATAGAGGCAATGCTTTGTATGCCCTGGGCCCCCGGGGCGCTAGAGTGCATCTGATTAAACGCATCCTGTGCAACAAGAAAACCATGGTAATTCTTAACCAAAGTCGCAGTTTCGACTCCAGTTTCTCCGGGTAATGCCGACTCAATAAGATCGGTAAGCTCGAGTAAGGACTGCTCGTCAAGTTTGTGATAGATGCCTTCTAGTGCTTCATCCAAGGAAACGAGCGCGTCGTTATCCAAAATTAGATTTTTGTCTTCGTCTAGTTTCACAGCGTAAAGCGCATCGTGAACAGTTTGAGCTGTGAAAAGTGGTGGGGCTGTGGGCTCGCTAAGGTCATCCTCTTGCTGGTTGCCGCTCTTGGATAAGTCGTTCCACTGCCAGTGCTGCTTGATAGTTGAGCCGGTTGGACTTTCCTCAGATGTTAAAGCGATGTCCGTTATTGTTTTATCATTTTGAGTGACTGACTCAGTTGAGGAACTGGTTGAATAAGGTCTGTTTGAGTCTTCGCCGTAGAATTTAGCCGTGACGATAAGTCCGGCAATCAGCGCAACGAAGAAAAGTAAGAGTAGGGTCAGTTTAGTGTTCATCGGTTTATTATTATTCTACGGGGATCAAACGATTCGATAGAGATCCATTTGATTTAGTTTCGAACATCCAAAGGTGAAATGTCAATCGGGGAGCCATAACAGCTCCCCGACGGAGTACACCATAAGTTTGATACAACTAGTGCGCTAGTAAGCGCAAGTATCTCTGTACTCAGAGATTTGACTGTTTGCTACATGATTAGGTCCACAGAGGAACTGATTGTAGCGCCCGTCTTTATCTAAGAAACGTTTCATCCATGAGACACCGTAAGTGGAAAGCGTGGCAGTGTACGAATTGTTTCCATTGGCGCAGTTATGCGGGCCGTTGTTTAGCTCCATAAATGCCTTATCAGTTGATGATGGAATTGTATTGTAGAACGGACTTGCGTGAGAATTAACCGGGGCCGTACCGTCACTTTCACAAGCCATGATCATGGTGGGTACGCCAATCTGGTTAAAGCTGTTGCCTCCTGAATTCCATGGGGCTAAAGGCACTGCTGCGCTGATTCTATTTCTTGATGCACTGTGCAATGAGCCGCCGCCGCCCATAGAGAAACCCATGGTTCCCAAGCGATTCTCGTCTACCAAACCAAATATTGGGCTGCTAGAGCGTTTACCTTCACTAATGAGATGGTTGAGCGCCGCGTCGAGCTGGCGTCCACGACTTTCAGGTTGATCAAAACGACCATTAGTATTGATCGTAATCACTACGAATCCGTGCGATGCTAATACCGGGCCCCACCAAGCAACAGCTTCTTGCGTATTGGTGAATCCGGGGGCGATTGATATCGTGGCCATCTCTTGGGAGATATTGGTTGGGTAATAAATAGTACCGCCGCCAAAGCCATCAACTGAACTTGATACGCTGGACGTAGAGTAGGGAAAAGGTCCGCGGTTGGCTTGGACAAAACTTAAACTAGGGTTAGGGCCTAGCTCATATCCACAGTTAGAGGTACAGGGGTCCGGTGCTGGGAGTTCGCCGCTATTACCGCCGCCTCCACCACCGCCACTGAATGCTGAGGTAGAAAAAAAGAGAGTGAATGCAACTACTGGTACTCCTAATAATGCGTTTATTTTCATGGTTTTTTAACCTTTTTGTTTTTCGCTTAATCGTTAATTACTAACTTCCTTTGGTGTACTGCAAACTACTGTTGAATGTTTCGTGGTTTGATATTTCTCCTGTTTTTGGTTGTGTATTGAGTTGATTATTGATGCGGTGTGTTGGTCCGCAGATTTGTAGACACTCTGTCAAAATGAGCGATCTAATATTGAAAGATATATAAGATAATATATAAGAAATCTAATACCAAACTGTGCTTTGGGAGTTTTTCCTAGAAAAAGTTCATCAAAACCGATGCTTGCTAAGTAGAATAGGCCACATTCTTAAGTGATTGATCTTTATTAAAAAAAATATGAAGCCTTTGCAAAATGTACGAGTGCTAGACCTTTCTAGGGTGCTAGCTGGGCCGTGGGCGAGCCAAACAATGGCCGACTTGGGAGCTTCGGTAATTAAGATAGAGCAACCCGTCAAAGGTGACGACACTCGATCGTGGGGGCCGCCTTATTTGAAGGATGAACAGGGGAATCTAAGCTATGAATCGGCATATTTTCTAAGCGCTAATAGAGGAAAAAAGTCTGTGTGCGTGGATTTAAAATCCGATGACGGCCAAGACCATATAAGACGATTGGCGTCGCAAGCGGATGTCTTAATTGAAAATTTTAAGGTCGGCCAGCTCGAATCTTATGGATTGGACTACACCTCCCTGTCGAAAGAAAACCCAAGGCTGATTTATTGCTCAATCACCGGCTTTGGACAAACGGGTCCCAAAGCTTCTTTACCGGGCTATGATTTTATGATTCAAGGTATGTCTGGCTTGATGAGTGTAACCGGCGAAGAGGGTAGAGAGCCGCAAAAGGTTGGTGTTGCGGTTACCGACGTAATGACAGGTCTGTATTCAACCATAGCGATTTTGTCGGCCTTGCATGAAAGGCGCAGTACCGACCAAGGTAAGCATATCGATATGGCATTGTTTGACGTGGCCGTTGCAGGGATGGCAAACCAGGCTTCTAATTACTTGGTGGGAGGTCTGGTTCCGGGACCATTAGGAAATGCTCATCCGAATATCGTCCCGTACCAGAGCTTCAAAGCGTCGGATGGCCACTTTATCTTGGCTGTAGGTAACGACGAACAATTCACGCGATTGTGTGAATTGATTGGCCACCCTGAAATGAGTAACGATATTCGTTTCCAAAAGAATTCAGATAGAGTAGAAAACAAGAGAGAACTTTCCAAGATTCTGTCGGGCGTGTTTGTGGCCAAGGAAAAACAATATTGGCTCGACCAATTTAGGCTGCATAATGTCCCTTGTGGTCCGATCAACTCGATGGATGAAGTCTTTAAAGATGAACAACTTTTATCCAGAGACATGATTCGCAAGATCCCGCATTCAAACAATCGGGAAATGCTCTCATTGCTAAACCCAATTACCTTTGTTGGTGAAGAAAAACTTCAGCCTAGTGCGCCTCCTTCCCTCGGACAACACACCGAGCAGGTGATGAATTCTAAAAACCCTTGGGACGATTAATCCTTAACCATGGCGAACCAAAACGACTGGTCGGTAACTAAGTACTTGGGCTAGTTGGGGATCGTATGATAGGTTGGTAGAGTTAATCTAGCTCAAAGGAGGAATCATGAGCCAACTTAAATGGATTTTGATCTTGGCAGTGATGCTATTGATCAACAACATACTATTGCTGAAATTTATCGGGTATTTTGACGGTCAAGCCGATCAGGCCGCCGATCAAACCCAACAGACAATTCTGCCCGGCGCATCTTCGACTACAAGTTCTTTAGCTTTGGATCAGGAAAGCAATAAAAAAGACTCCGCGCCAAAACGCACTTCGCAACCGCCGATTAAAGTCACATCAGAAGATGGTTCAATCGATACGCGCGAGCTTCAGCGTCTGGTACAAAGCTCCGTAAAGGACTTAATGCTTAGCCAAGAATTTGGTGAAGTAGTGATGAAACAGCAAATGGAGTCTTGGCAGGACGCACGTGAAAAACAGAAGGAACTCAAAAATTACACTGGCCAGCAAGCGCTCGATGCTTATTTAGAGTCAGAATCGATTATGGAACGTCAGACCTTGCTGCAGACCATTGTGAATGAAAAGCTTGATGAGCTCGATTCCTATGGATTGATATCTTTATTCAATGACTTAGATGCATCTAATGATGATGTGGGCCTGTGGTATCGCGGTAAGGTTGTCACTCATCTTATGGAGCAAGACGATTCTCAAGGATTGCAACTAGCCAAATCTCTGTTACAAAGTGCGGATGCCAATACCTATCTATCGCATGAGTTTTACGAGGAGCTATTCCGACTTGACCCTGAGTTTGTGACGACAAAGATCAAAAATTCCCCGTTAGATGAGCTAATGGAGACGCGACTTGTCGCCAGTTTAGTCTACAAAGACGAATCATTAGTAGAGCTTTTCTACGAAAACCATCTTGATCAATTACTTGCCGCCAACAACCGAAAGTGGATGGAAAATCAATTTGGTGGACAGATTGATCTCAGTGCTAGCCAGGAAAGCGCCATCTCAGATCTTTTTTCATCACAGCATAAAACCAGCCGCATGTTCGCTGCAAATCTCGCAGGGAACATAAAGGACACCGAGCTACTCAGAGAGTCATTTAGTCTATTAAGTTCCAGATCAGAACGGACCACTTTCATCAGTTCTTTAATGCAGTATGGCAAAACAGATCAACATATTTCGCTGGCTCAAGAATTGGCGCAGGAATCTCAGGATCCGAGGCTAAGAAACATGGCAACTCGCCGCTAGTTTGTTTTCCTGTCTATTCCAGCTTATTGAGGGACCAATCATAGAAGTAACTGATCTGGAGATGGGATTCTTCATCGAGTTGCAGAGCCTGATTATCTAGATACTTTGCGATCGTTTCCACTACCTCTTTTTCCGAATTCCCAAAGTCCTCTGAGTACCAAGTAAAGATACTGGACAATACGAGGCCCTCATCAGTGAGTGAGAATGCTCTTGGATGGTTAATAAATTGCTTAGAGGCTTTGTCTAAAAGTGTCTCTGTATTGGAAGAATCAAACGCCGACTCTTGAAGATTTGGGCAGCCGATACTGGCACAGTTAACGGCAAAGTGTATTCTGTAATCTTGCCAGATGGGTCTTAAAATACTGTGCTCTATATGATTGAGTGTCAGATCATGACCCGCAACCCCGATCACGGTGTCGTTCCAAGGCCCAGGCGGAAAGGTTGCCTCACCAATTTCTTTAATGGAATCAATGGGGTAGTTCTCAACTACGGTACGCACAGTCAGGGCATTATATAAATTAACCCAATACGCGAATTGCTCCTGCTTATTGAAATCCCTAGGATCTAACTGAGACATGGTGTCGATGTAAGAGCGAAGCGATTCGTCTTCGTCATCTATCAGCCCTTGATAGTCGAATAAATTGACTCCGGATTCGTCATCCGCAACAAGATAATTATCTAGAACCTCTTGCCATTGTGAATGATCAATAGATTCAGTGTTGGCCTCATTTGAAGGTGTCCATTTAACAGTTACTGATGTGTCCTGGCCAGGAGCAAACAGTTTGTAGCCTAGTGCCAAACCTGCTGCCAACACAGTAAGGATGATGAGTGTTAATTTGATGGCTTTCATAAATAAAGTTTCCGAAACTACTGAGAATTCTCCAAGTTCTGTTGTGCGGTTAAGCGTCTTTTGCGCAGGCGAACTAATTCAACAAACCTCAATTTGAACACCGTTGAGAATATGCCTAGGGCGGCTCCGATTGTCCCGCTTAGAGTGCCGCTAATTTTTGAAACACCATTGCGTTTGAGTGTTGTTACAGGAACTTCGGTATATCGCATCTTTCGCTGAATAGCCTTGACCTGCATTTCCGTGGTCCAGCCAAAACGTCTGTCTTGCATATCTAATTTTTTTAAATCCTTGTAACTGATTGCTCTAAATGGTCCTAAGTCAGAGACGCAGACTCCCCAAAAATAGTTAATCAGTTTGCTAGCCATCCAGTTACCCGCCCGTTGATGCGGGCCCATCGCGCCGAGCTCTATTAAATTGGAGGTTCTGGCGCCAACTACCAACCCGGAATTGGATTCATAGGCTGATAGAAGTCTTGGCAATTCACTTGTTTTAACTGAATGATCACCATCTACAAATACGATAATGTCGTGGTGTTTAGCTCCCAAAGAATCCAGCTCTGATATTGCTCTGAGGCAAGCCGCCCCGTAGCCTTGAGTGGATTCGTAAACGACCGTGGCACCGGCATTTTGTGCGATAACACCGGTATGGTCTGAAGAGCCGTTATCGCAAACGATTACCCGGTTAACCACCGACGTAAAACCAGTTTGAAGCTCCAGCAACTCAGTCACGACGGACTTAATATTTAGTGCTTCATTAAATGCTGGAATGATTACAAACACTCGCGCATCGTCAGGTTGTAATTTTTGATGTCTATTCATGGTCTTAGATGACCGGAGGCCAAGATACAATCTTTCGAGACTTTTAATGCCCTTGTGTAAATCAGTGACAAACCAACCAAACCAACCAAACAAATCATTAAGTATCCATGTGATTTTTACAGGTCTGATGGGACTTGCAGTCTTTCTCTACTGGAGGTCTGCTTCAGTTAGTGAAGGCAGTTTGGGTGTATGGCCGTTTATCCTGACCAGTTTTGTATTTTCTGTTGCCACTTTTGTGGTTTGGTATCACTCGTATAAATCCGAACGGGATGTTTCTCTACTAGTCGTATTAGTCTATGCAGTCGCCTTTCGCGTATTGGGAGTAGGGGCATTTCCAATACTGGAGGACGATGTTTATCGGTTTCTGTGGGACGGAAGGCAGACGGTTGAAATTGGTTCACCATACTTAGAATCACCGTCGCGATACTTTGAAGATGAAACACTGAGTGAACAGTGGCGAGACATAGTAGGAGGTATCAACCATCCAGATGTTGCAACCGTCTACGGCCCGGTGGCGCAGTATAGTTTTGCCGTATCGTATCTAATTGACTCTGGAGCCGTTTGGCCGCTGCAGTTTTTGGTAAGCCTATTCGATTTACTGTTAATTGTTCTACTAGCAAAGATCACAAGGACAAGAAACTTATTACTCTACGCATGGTCTCCATTGATAGTGAAGGAGTTTGCGTTTACGGCGCATCCGGATGCGGTTGGCGCTTTCTTTCTTGTGTTAGGAATTGTGCTCTTACGGTCCAATAGAGCATGGATAGCTGGTTGCTCCTTTGCAGCGGCACTTGGCATAAAGATTATTGCCATCGTCGCGATACCATTGCTGATTCGATTTAACTGGAGAGCTTGGTTAGCCATGTTCGGAACCATGGTATTAATTGCCTTGCCGTTCGGCTTCGTGAACGCTTGGTTGCCGGAAGGGCTTAAGCAAATGAGCCAGGCATGGGCATTTAACGCCCCAGTTCACCTCCTGTTTATTGAATACGAATCCTACCCAGTGATTAAAACGGTACTGACATTGGCGCTAGCGGTGTCATTGCTGATGCTTTTCTACCGAGAGATTCGTTCTGATGAAGGGCCTGTCTCAGACAAGACAATAGAGCGGGCTATATTAGCGTTTGCCTTGCTGTTTCTTTGTTCACCAGTGGTGAACGCTTGGTACTTGGTATGGCTGCTTGCTTTGGGAGCGATTCGACCAAGGCTCTGGATTTGGGTGGCTTCCGTTGCTGTATTGCTCGCTTATTTCAGTGGTATAAACTTACCGGGCTCATCCTTGGCATTGTATCAACAACCAATTTGGCTGGTTTGCGTCGAATTTGGGTTAGTGATCGTTGCGTACTTGATCACCAACCCAAAACAAAAACAATCAGCCCAGGTTTAGCTTGAAGCGCTTATTTAGGTAGTAAAGAACGTAGAGCATTTCATCTTTGCTAAGTTGTTCGGCAATCTTGGTCTCTGGCGAGTCGCAGTTGTATAACTTATTCGCAACATCGTTATAACTTGCATTTTTGAACGGCTTCAAAGATTTTCTTTTTAGCGGCACAATTTCATCGTCTAGAGCAACACAATACTTTAATTTGCCCGCACTGGATGCACGGCCCTTGTATATTGCTTTTCCCGTTTCATAAGTTTGGTCGATTTGTCGCACCTGCGGACTGGTGTCGTAAGATCGTCCGCCGCCATAGCTACCCGAAGCCATAGCTGCTGAGTTTCCAAGTGACAGAGTGATGGCGACAAGAGATACATTTAAAAATCGTTTGGTCATGGTATTTGTAATCTGTAATCAAGAATTTGGTTATTAATGTGACCGGATAAAATCAAAATTGATTGCGCCTACAGATCTTCTATGTGAAGGAAGTTAAGGTAGATTCTTTAATATTAGAACTAAGTCTATGTCTTTGATTTGGAACCAAAGATTCTCCACGATTGTAAAATTTCTTCACATTTTTTGCGTTATACTAGACGTGTTGTACTCGAACCCTACTACCTACCCGCTATGAAAAATACTGGACGTATTTTGAAGTTATTCGTGGCCGCGATTGTAGCTGTCACTGTTGCAAACCCAGCTTTTAGCCAAGGTGGCTATGTCCTTCCTGATTTGATCGTCGTCGCCAAGCGCACGCCCGATAAAGTTGGATTGACCCAGTTCGATAAAGAGGCAGAAGGAGCGTTGTATTGGAAGCTCAAACAACATCTAGATCGTGAATTGGGTGAAGAGGCCGGCCTACCGTTTAGTTTTGCTCGAGGGTCCACCAGTAACACAGCTGATGGAGCGGCGACCTTGGATGATCTAAACAGTGCCATGGCAACGCTAAAGTCGACCAAAAAATTAGAGATTATTCCCATTGTGTTCAGTGACAGAGACCGTGCTTTTGAAAAGCAGCTAACGCAGAGACGTCTGTCTCAACTGAAAAAGCAACTTGTCGTCCCAGAGGGCGTCAGTTTAGACATAAAAAAGCCCAAGTACCTGCCAATCTCTCAAGTGTTTGAAGGCGCAACAAATTTGGCGGATCACTGGGTACTGTCCATCAAGCCAACCATCGATAGTGATCAAGCTGGCACCTTTGGTGGTGTGAGTCCCCTGTAAAGCAATACAAGAATTTTCGCGGCCAGTCAGTAGCACAATGGTTAAAAGGGGATTGTTGCATTTCTTGCAACGGTCATTTGCTGATTTATCGTATTGAGGATATGACACCAAAGCACTAAGTTTCTCGCAGTTCGTTCAAACCTTCGGAGACGATTATGAACCAGAGAAAACTTAGTGTTGTTTTGATGTTGTTCGGATTGACATCAATCTTTTTGAATATCAGTGCTGCTTCAGAGCCAGTTTGGGATGGCAACAAAGTGGAGTTGAAGCTTCATCAACTTGGCGAAGGAGTTTTTGCATTTTATGACGATAATGCATCCGAGTTTGAATCTAAGGGGTTACCGTTAGCAACCTCTGGAGGTTTTGTTGTAGGCCAAGAAGGAATACTGATGGTCGACACCATGCTTAATAAGAGACTTTATGAGCAGGCTATATCACTCATAAGGACAAAATCATCAAAGCCGATCCTGTTTGCTGTGAATACCAGTTACCACGGTGATCATTCCTATGGAAATATGTATCTGCCGGAGTCTGCGCTCATTATTCAGCATGAGGTGACCAGTGAGTACATCAGAGATCACTTTGTAAAAGACACAGAGTTTATGATCCAGAACTTCGGCCAGGGTAGGGGGATCGAAGAAATTGTTCCTGTAGACGCTAATGTGTTGATTGGGAATGACAGTCAAATGTCGATAAATCTCGGCTCAAAGAGAGTAGAGATTATCGATTTTGGGTTTGCACAAACGGGTGGCGATTTGTTTGTTTGGGAAGCAGATAGTCAAACCTTATGGACTGGCAATCCTATTATCACAGTTAAGCCCTCTCTACCTTGGTTGTTAGATGGACATTTACTAGAGACTTTAGCGTCACTCCAAAAAGTCTATGACTTTTTGCCCGAAGAAGCTCAGGTCGTTCCAGGGCATGGGAGCCCGATGAAGAAATCAGACTTGAAATGGCACATCAACTATTTAAATGACATCAAGACAGAGGTTCAGGCGGCAATTGACGACGGCTTAAGCCTTGAGCAAACCGTGGAGCGGGTGAAGCTACCTGAGTACGAAGGCTATGCTCTACACGGTTGGGTCCACCCTAGTTTGAATGTTCCGGCGGCGTATAAAGATCTGAGCAAGTAGCGTTTAGCATGCTGAGGTTGATTAGAATCTGCGGATACTTGTTTCGGTCTCCATCGAGTAGGGCAAATGTACCTATAGCCTTAAGAGTATTATTAGCGTTTAGTTTATTGGCTTTGAGTAGTCAGGTTTTTGCGGATTCCAATATGCAATTCGTTCGTGGAAGTGGGTTCGAACTAGGCCCTGAGGAACGTGGCATAATCACATTTGAATCTCTTCATAAATATGATCGTGGAGATATTTTTGCATTTGTTGATGTCTCAGAACCATTCAGCGAAGGATCAACCCTGGTGTATGCCGAACTGGCCGGCAGGCACCAGTTAGCGGAATTAAAAGCCAGTGCGTTACCATTTGACAATCTCTATGCAACTTATGGGCTAGAACGAGCATCGGGTGTGAGAGGATATCTTGTTGGGCTTGGTGTAAAACTGAATGTAAAGGGATTTACCTATGTGAACTTAAATGCCTATTTGAGAAAGACCCGTAGAGAGTTTGTAGACGTGCAGTCCGGAGTCGGTGGACAAATCAATCTTTCGTGGCACCGTCCATTCTCACTTGGGTCGACTAAATGGGTGTTCCTTGGACATGTGGATTTTGCTTTCTCTGAGAATAAGGGCTCTGATCCCAAAAAGAATAATATTAATGCAGCGCCTAAACTCTTGCTCGATGTTGGGGATCTGATTGGTATCGATCAAAAGCTGTTTGCGGGTGTTGAGCTGCAGTTATGGAGAAACAAGTTCGGCATATCAGGTATCCATGAACATGTTCCACAAGCCATGATAAAGTGGAATTTTTAATTTGGTCATTTGAGGTAGATCATGGGGTGGCTCGAAAACGTATCTACTTTTGTACGAATTGTTGAGGCAGGCGGTATTGGCAGTGCAGCACGGCAACTCGGTCTGACGCGGTCTGTCATTAGCCGACGTCTTAGTAAATTAGAAGAATCGCTAGAAACTCAGTTGATTCAGCGTACCACCCGCGCATGGACGTTAACCGAAGCGGGAGAACGATACTATGATGAAGCCAAGGATATTCTGCAGAAAGTTGAGTCACTAAATAGCTCAGTAATAGCAAACAGTAGCTCCAAACTAACGGGTCACATTCGCATTGCTGCTCCACTTTCTTTCGGCATGAACTACTTAAATACTGTGCTGGAACAGTTTTGTCGTGAGCATGATCAGTTAAAGTACCAGATAGACCTGAGCGATAGGCATGTAAACCTTATTGAAGAGGGCTACGATTTGGCAATTCGAATTGGTGAGTTGAAGGACTCAAGCCTAAGGGGTAGAAGTTTAGGCACGGTAACTCACAGTCTAGTTGTCAGTCCTCAGTATACGATCGAACATGGAGTGCCCAAAACAGCGAATGAACTTTCGAACCATAAGTTTTTGAGGTTTAACTTGGCGGTCCACCAGTCTGCAAATCAGAGTTTATCGCTACAAGACAGTAACGGTGAAAAGATAATGGTCAAAACTAATAATTTGATCGAATCGAATTCAGCTGATTATTTGAAATACCTTTGTGTAAAGGGGTTAGGGATAAGCTATCTACCCAGTTTTTTAGTAAAACAGGAATTAGAAGAAGGAATGCTTCTGCCTGTTCTTGAGAGTTACCAATTACCGAAGTTAACCCTATCGGCTTTGTATCCCAATACACGTTATCTTTCCGCGAGTGCGCGTCAATTAATTGATTTTGTATCAGACGAATGCATTAAGTCACTTTCTTAGAAATGTCTCTTTATTGACTGTGCAGATGAGTAATTTGTTGCTAAATGTTGAATAAAGATTTCGATATATAGACTCTAATTCGCAGCGTTGAACTTGATTATAGTAGTTCATACAAGACCAATAATTTTGGAAAAATGAACTCGATAAACGGTGCAACGATATGAGTAAAGAGAAATTTCAAACGTCTGACGGCGTTCTTACATTCGATGGGAGTAAATGTATTCATTCCCGTAATTGTGTCTTGAATCGCCCTGATGTATTTGTGCCAAATGTGCAAGGCGATTGGATTCATCCAGATAAAGCAACCACCGCGGAGCTAATACAGCTGGCTGACGCTTGCCCCTCCGGAGCCATAGAGTTCCAAGCCTCTACTAGTCCAACAAGCGCTCCACTCGTCAACACACTTCATATACGAGAAAATGGCCCATACACGTTCAAGGCGGAATTAGCACTTAATGAGCAGAAAGAGGGAATCAATAGAACACTTTGTCGGTGTGGTGCATCGAAGAACAAACCATTCTGTGATGGTTCACATACACAAATAAGCTTTGTAGCTAGCGGCGAGCCAGAAACAAAAGTCTCAAAGCCATTAGAAAATCGAGGTGGACTGGTGGAGTTAAAGACTATTGAAAATGGGCCACTTTCAGTTAATGGAAGTTTGGAAATTTGCTCTGGTACTGGAAGAACAGTTGATCGAACAGAGCAAGTATTTTTATGTCGATGTGGCGCCTCGGCAAACAAGCCTTATTGTGATGGTAGTCATAACAGGGTTGGCTTTGTTAGTGATGACTAGTCTTCCAGCAAATCTATTGCATTGGCGTACAAGCCACCGAGTACCACTTCTTGGCCAGTCAACTCCAGAAACCTGAGTTGTAGTTGCATCAAAGTATCCTCAATGTGCTCGTCTGAATGTGTTGAAGGTTGAAAATAGAAATTGACGATACTCTGTATTGTTCTATCGTTTATGACTTCCTGTAACTCATAAACCTGTGTAATCGCTTCGAGCGTTTTGTAATCCACTTCTTTTAGAACGCCAACGTTGATGGCTGTTCGCCAAGATGCATCAATAAGCGTAGCGTCAACTAGAGAACCCTCACTACTGATTTTTGAAAAATCAAAATAACCTGATTCGGTAATGGATTGTTTCAGCGTGATGTCATTGCTTCGATTGTACTCAATGATCTTTTCCAGCATCTTTTTATGAGACTCCGTCCAAGTATTGATAACCGCTTGATTACGGATTATTTCTTGCTTGATGCTTTGTAGCGCTTCTTGCGCACGCTGTGTTTGCTGGTAATCATCAAAGAGCTTATTGATCAATAGTGCGAACAGAACACTGAACACTATCAAGGCACTCTCAGCGAGATACTTTTTCATTTGAGCAAAAAATCAGTGAAGTAGGGTCACTATACTATTCCTATAGTATTCAACTCTCAACATAAGCTGAGTGGTGATTATTTAAGAAGCTGTTGAGTGAATAGACAGCGTGCATATCAAATTCATCAAGACATAAAAAGGCCATCAAGAAATGATGGCCTTAGAATCTGGTGGAGGCGGCGGCTACAGGAAATTCATGATAAGTTTATGAATTAAAAAAATTAAATTTAAAAATTATTTATTTATACCCCCAAAAGTACCCCCACAGAACGGAGTCACCAATCAATTCCTGGCGTTGAGGAAGTTTAAACTTTTAGGTGCCTCGTTTCTATCGTTGGGCATTGTACTTTACAGTAAACGAGTCTATTCGCTAGACTACTTTGGCCATTTTTCTTGACTCTTAGATGCCGTGATGTATACCTTTATTGGTCATCTTATATAAAATCAACATCCTCTAGCTATATGAATATGAAGATACTTGTTAAGTCCATATTGTTGCTTTGTTTTATATTTTCTGGACAGCTCCTGGCGCAAAATGAAACTAAAAGCACGAGCGCTATTACAAGTATATTTTCATTACTTCTCCTTGATGATGACGAAGCAGAAATAGAGTCTGTTTTTTTTAACTACGATCCAAACAGTGAGAAATTTGCCACGGTCGCGCTGTCGAATGACGCCGTGTTTAACATCATGGCTGATAAATCTGGGGATACTGCTCTAGTTACAGAAGTCTCAATGGTAGTTGGCGATGATTGGACCAATTCTGTTAGGATGTTTTTTGATAGTGAAGAAAGAGTTTCAAAGATACTGTCCATATATGGAGAGGGCGTATTCGAGTACCTAGGCAATGGACGCATCAGGGTAACTGCTACAGATAGCAATGGTAATTCTGAATCAACAGAAATCGATGACTTTTATGCTAAAGCCAAATCCCACAAGATTCTAGACGAAAGTCCGCCCCCTATATCGAATACGGAAACCAGCCTGCAATCCTGTGGCTTACTAAATGATTCGAACTTTTGGATGACCAATGTAGGCACTGTAACCTTCGCTTGCGACAATGTATCAATTGAAGACGCCGATTATGATGTATTTCAAGACAAATACTTTCCCAGATCATTGAGGTTTTCATATTCAGGTCGCAACCCAAAGACTCAGGAAAGAGTTCCTCTTTCGCAGGTCGATGAAGTTTTCATCGCAGGCTATGGCCCTGTAACCATTGACCCCAACAATATTGGTACACCCGGCACAGAGTTTTTGTTGAGTAGTAACTTCTATAATTACGAGATCAGTATACCTTCAGCAAACCCAGAATTTTCTCAGTGGAAAAACTGCTGTGAATTGGCCTATAACACAGGCTTCAAAAGAATTGTTCTTGCTCTAAATTCCGTAGGATTCGCGTCGAGTGTTGGGTCAGGCTGTCTTGCGGGAAATACTGTTCTTCCGGGTCTAGGTTGTATTATTGGAGGCGTTACTGGTGCTTTTACGGACTTTGTTATTAGTACGCTTTATGAAAAAATTGTTATTGATACAACGAGAGAAGGAATTATTAAAACTTGTGCTCTGGAGGCCTACAACGCTCACATGGAAAGTGAGTTTAATCAGGAGTCCTACAGAACAGCTACGTTAGAATTTGAAAAATCTAATGTTAGAAATGGTTTGGCCACTTTTACGGCATACGATGTAGATCTAACAAAAAATGATATTGACCCAATAGTGATCGGTCCAGCTCCAGCGTACTTTAGGCCCACCTCATCTCCAACTTTGTCAGGTGATGGTATCTACGCATTTAGAGAGACAGGAGAAAGATTAGTGTTTGCTCCAAATGGCGTTTCACTGCAGTTTAACGAAGCAAATGAATTGATTCCTGTTGTTATCGCTCCAGGAGAAACGATTCGGTTTCAGGCGATTGATCAATTCCAAAATCAAGAGGCTGGTTTAAGTCAATTTGAATCACAATTCTACTCATGCGCAAATTATAGATGGTTTCTAATCAAAGACGGAAATAGGATAGACGCTGTTACTGTCCGATCAACAGAAGGAGGTTTTCAAACTCCTGTCTTAGAGCCGGGAGATTATAAGGCGAAAGTTTGTGTTTCTAATACAGAACTACAAGGGAGCGTGAGTTCTGCTGAAGCACGATTTACAGGAAACGATGGCAGGCCAGCCTCTAGGTTAGGACATGCATCAGGAAGAGACTCCTCCTGCGCCGAAGTAGATTTTGAAATAAAAGAGCTTGATCAGTGCGCTATAGAAAGATACAAGTTAAGAATCGGCGAATTTACAAATGATCCTCAAGACTCTCCTTTGATAGCAACATTAAATCCTGGTGATCCATTTGCTGCAGAAAACGGTCAATGGCTCTATGCTGCATTGACTCGGGACGGGGAAGATATTCCCAGTTCGGGTGTCTTTCAAGAAATAATTCGTTTCCCAACAGTCGATCGGTCTAACGCTGATGTGGAAGTGGACTTTTCGTTTGCGATAAATGACCCAGTAAATTCATGTGACATTTCATTTCCAATCGACCTTACTGTTAAAAATACCGCCTATCGGACACTTGTTGGTAAAACGTTTAATTACATGGTCCAGAGTCTTGGTCCATTTTCTGTCACATTTGAAGAGGATGGCACGATGTCGGGCGACAATGATGGTAATTACAGCTTTTTTTCTTCAGTTACACAAGGCTATGAAGCATGTGATGGCTCCGGTCCAACAAAAGCGGTGGGTGTGATTGATGCGGTGGGCCTCGACATTCGAACAAGAATATCTATTGGCGTAGATGGTACCCTGACGCCACTTGGTTGTAGGCTCGATTTTTTGGATTGATCGCTTCTTGGTTTCAGTTGTAGCAAATTAGATATTGGCTTATCTTCCTGCGCTACTAACCACGTGATTGTTGATTGTTCATTGTGATACGAACTAGTCGGGTTTTAAGTGATCCTTAAGCACCCCCTGATTTAGATTTAGGTCTAGGGACCCTCGATCATAAAGAACTTTTTATTATTGGCCATCCAGTAAAACGCCGGTTTTGTGGAGCCTAGGTTGGGAATACCGATTAACCGTTATATACTCATTTCGGACATTCGATGATGGCGATCTTATCGGTATGATTTGCAGGTTGAATGTGTTTAAAGAAATGTCTAGGGAAGTGATCCCAGATCACCGCCCCTTGCAAAGGCGGTAGGTTTAAGGAGGAATAATTGAATATCGTACCATTCGGAAAAATCGATCCAGATAATATCGAAGACTATTATGACGGAAGCGTAAATTTAGATGGCGATAGTGTAGCTATCGATCTTAATTTCGAATCTGAATCTGCCTGTGAATCCCTGCTAGCCGAAATAGAAAAAACGATGGCCCAACTTCCCAAGTATTCAGAACTAGCTTGGAAGGCGATATCAGATGATTGGGACTTAGATGAAGAATCTATAACAGCTAGATTCTATCTTCAGCACCATCTTGATGAGTTTGCCCAGGAAGAGGTATTCAAATTGTTTGGAACGAATGAGATTGATAAGGATACTTTCATTAGAGCGCTATCCCTTGTAAGAATTGGTCTATATCCTGAAGATACGGACATGTTTTCAGTTTTTGATATTCAATTTTCTCCAGAATTCACCAATTACCTCATGTCGATCTCTATAACTCAAAGTGGTCAAGTATCAGATATAAGTTTTGAAAGCTAAAAACACACGCTCAACCAACAGCTGCTGTGTTTACTAAATTGGACTCAGTAGATAATTTTTTCTGGTATCGATTGCCTTCGATGCTCAACAAGTACTTTCAGGTCTATGAAAGTGGGTCAAAGTCATATTTTGGAATTGATAGTGTTGTTGAGCCAGAATTTAGAGAGATCTCTGCTCAAGAATGTCGGGTTATAGCAAATAGCCATTCATTTATCGGGGTGAGCGACTCGCTCGTTAACTTTAAAGTATCTATAAGAACTAATGCTAGATCAATCGAAGAGTTTGTGAATCGGTTTCCTTTTGAGAATTTCCATGAACTAAATGGGAAAGTGAATTTAAGTCTAAACAAAGGAAAGGTCGTAATAGATGCAACGTAACAAGTCAAACGAATAACTAATGGGGTCAGAGTCACTTTTGGAAAAGTCTAAATTGATATTAAGCCCAAGCCCCCGCATACTCATGACGGACATTGGACTTCATTAGGTGTCTATTGTTCTCACCCAGTAATACTCTAATTTCAGGATGAACCTATGGCTCGCGTCATGAATCGCAGAAAGCTCGATTTTCCAACCATCGACCAAACAAACATTGCCGCCTTCATCGCAAAGTGGGAGAACACCCAAGGCCAGGGTTCAGAGCTAGCCGATTTTCAATCTTTCGCTCGCGACTTATGCGACGCCCTGAATCTGCCACATCCCGACCCTAAAAGTGATGTTAGTAAAGATTGGGCGTATATTTTTGAGCGCCCAGTAGACAGCTTTGATGCCGATGGCCAACTAAAGCAAGGCAAGAATCGCATTGATTTGTACCGTCGCGACAGCTTTGTTATGGAGAGTAAACAGACTGGTAAAAAGATCGGCTCTCACGGCTGGAATACCGAAATGAAAAAGGCTTTCCATCAAGCTGAAAACTATGTGCGCACCCTTCCAGCCGATGAAGGCCGCCCACCGTTTATTGTTGTAGTAGATGTAGGCCGCAGTATCCAGCTGTATTCAGAGTTCAGTTGTTCAGGTGGGCTTTATCAGCACTACCCCAACACTGGCAATTTCACCATTACTCTTGCCGACATTGCTAAAACGGATATTCAACAGCGCTTGCAGACCTTGTGGTTAGAACCACACGCGCTGGATGAAAGCAAATACGCTGCTGAAGTTACTCGTGAAGTCAGTGCCACTTTAGCGGAGCTAGCTAAATCTTTAGAGCAGAGGGGTTTTGAAGTTGCGCGAACCGCCCACTTTATAAAACGATGCCTATTCACCATGTTCAGTGAAGACGTTGACTTAATTCCTGAGGGCAGCTTCACTGAGCTATTAGAGGGTATAAAGCAAACTCCCGAACATTTTGTCGATTCCATGACAAGTCTATGGAGCGCCATGCACACAGGAGGCTTCGAAGGCCAGTTGCGCACTAAGTTGCGTAGATTTAACGGCGGCTTGTTTACTGATATTGACCCCATCCCCTTAAACGGAGAGCAAATCCAATTATTAATTGATGCCGCCAAGGCTGACTGGCGTTATGTGGAGCCCGCTATCTTCGGAACACTACTTGAGCGGGCGCTTGATCCCCGTGAGCGCCACAAACTGGGGGCTCACTACACTCCTAGGGCTTATGTAGAACGCTTAGTAATGCCTACATTAATCGAACCATTGCGTAGGGAGTGGAATAGTGTTCAGGTAGAAGTGGAAATTTTGTTACAGAGCGACTCCAAAAATGCTGATGAGAGAGCACTCGGTGTGCTCCGTAAGTTCCACCTTTATCTGTGTAATATAAAGGTCTTAGACCCCGCCTGTGGTAGCGCTAACTTTTTATATGTAGCACTTGAGCATCTAAAGCGCTTAGAGGGTGAGGTTATGAACTCGATTCGTGACTTAAGTGGTGGGCAAGCCTCCATGGATGCAGAAGGCCTTACCGTAGACCCGCACCAGTTTTTAGGTATAGAAATCAACCCAAGAGCAGCCGCCATCGCCGAAATAGTCTTGTGGATTGGTTACCTCCAATGGCACTACCGTATTCATGGGAAACTGGATTTACCTGACCCAATTCTGCGTGACTTTAAAAATATCGAGAATCGCGATGCGCTGATTGAATACGACAGTAAATCGGAATTACGTGACGAGAGCGGCGAAATTGTAACTATTTGGGATGGTCTTAGCTTAAAAACCAGTGCTGCGACTGGTGAGCTAATACCTGATGAATGTCAGCGGACTCCGGTCTATAGCTATGAGAATCCCCGTAAAGCTAATTGGCCTAAGGCTGACTATATTATCGGTAATCCTCCGTTTATAGGTAATAAGCGAATGAGGAAAGCTTTGGGTGATGGCTATGTTGATGCATTGAGATTGGCGTGGCCAGAGCTGCCTGATTCAATAGATTTTGTTATGTATTGGTGGAGCCTAGCCGCAGACAATATAGCCCTAAATAGTGACTGTTATTTCGGTTTCATTACGACAAATTCTCTCTCTCAAGAGTTTAATCGAAGGGTAATCTCAGAAAAACTTGAGCTAGACAGTTGCGGATTATCATTTGTTATTCCTGACCACCCTTGGGTTGACTCGTCTGATGGGGCAGACGTTAGAATTTCAATGACCGTTTTTGGCTCAAACGTAGCTAATGGAAAGTTACTTAATATAATCAAAGAGTCTAGGTCCAATGACTTTGAATTCGATCTTTCTTTTAGAGTATCAACCGGAAAAATCCATTCCAACCTGATGATTGGTGCACCTACTGACTCATGTGTAGATCTGGATTCAAATTCCTCATTAAGCAACCGAGGGATGATTCCTAATGGAGGCGGGTTCTGGGTTTCAGAAACAGAGTTTCCGAACTTAGATAATGGTAGGTTATTAAAAAGGTATAGGAACAACAAAGACCTAACAGGGATCAGTAGGAATATATTTGTTATAGATACCTTTGAATTATCAGAATATGAATTGAAAGAAAATTACCCAGAGTCTTATCAATGGCTTCTAGAGCGAGTAAAGCCAGTAAGACTTCAAAATAAGCGAAAAGCAGTCCGTGAAAATTGGTGGCTTTTTGGTGAGCCGAGAAAAGTCTTCCGAAAAGTTAATGAAGGATTAGAAAAATACATAGTTACTGGACAAACAGGAAAACATCGGATATTCCAGTTTCTCGACGGAGACATTATTCCTGATGATAAATTGATTGCAATATCAGTAGATAGTGACTCTATATTGGGAGTTTTGAATAGTAGGGTGCACAGTTGTTGGTCCTTAAGGACGGGGGGAAGAATGGGGGTTGGTAATGATCCGGTTTATGTGAAGTCTACTTGCTTCGAGAAGTTTCCTTTCCCCGAACTCAATGAGGATCAAAAAATCAAAGTAGGAAGCGTAGCAAAAGAAATCGATGTGCACCGTAAACGGCAGCTGGGACAGCACCCTAAGCTAACTCTAACCAACATTTATAATGTGTTAGAGAAAATACGAAAAGAAGAAATTCTCAATAAGAAAGAACAGCTGATTAATCAACAAGGCTTGGTTTCTATATTACGCGAGCTGCACGATGAACTAGATCATCAAGTATTCGCCGCTTACGGCTGGCTGGATTTAGCCGCTGCCTTGGTTGGTAAAGGAGGGGCTACCACGCCATTCCTAGATAAAAACGACGAACAGGCTCAAGCTGAAGAAGAGCTCCTAAATCGTCTAGTCACATTAAACCACCAACGTGCCGCCGAAGAAAAATCCGGCAAGATCCGCTGGCTACGCCCTGACTATCAGAATCCCGATGCTAAGGTGGAGGAAAAGCAAAAGCAGGTGGATATGACATTAGCCGATGTCTCCTTAAATAAAGTTGCTACCGTCAGCAAAACAACAAAAGCGACTTGGCCCAAAGTGCTCAGCGAGCAAATCGCAGCCGTCATTGAGTTATTAGCCGTTCCAGCAACAAGTGAGCAAATAGCTAGTAACTTCAAACGTAAACCAATAAAACAGGTGCAGTCTGTACTAGAGGCGCTAGAAGCTTTAGGTCGTGCGCAGTTTTCAGGTGATACTTGGGAATTAAACTAATGAGAATGACCGCTTAGGGCAAGTCATTGACTAAATCATGAATCTAAATATAACCGTGATAAAAGCTTTGCGGAGTATGCGTTGACAGTAGTTGAAAGAGATTTGTATTCAGTTAGCTTTTTATCGAAAATTGTCTGATGCATTCCCTTTTTCTTTTGCCACCCTTCGCCGTATTCATAGCGCTCGAATATCTGTTCGCCTAGTTCATGCTTTTTGCTAATGACTCTATCAATAGGTGTTTGCAATTGAGATTGATAACGTAGGTTGTAGCACTTGCGACAGCAGAAGTATTTCTGTGCTCCATACAAAACTGCACACCTTCCATTACATCTGGGGCAGGTAAACCATTTCCTCTCTCCGCCGAAGTTACAGGGCGTTGATTGAAAAAGTATCGTTTGATTGACATCTTCCCAGTCCTTGCTGAAAACTGCTTTAAATCGATACTTCAGTTCAATCTGTTTCTGTGTCATCGAATACCCGATAGAGCCAACATTAGTACCATTCTGTGTCCAATTAAGTTGTCCAGTCCGAACTTGATTTAGAAGACCTTTTTTCTTCAGCCATCGAATATCAATTCGCTTGCAAGTTTCTGTTGTTCGCTGCATTCCATGATTGCCACTGCCGAAGCCCCCCATAGTATTTACCCGAAATCATTAGTTAAAATTAAGTTGTTTTCCTTGTTCTGGTGTTTGGTTGCGCGTTGCACTAGCTTAGTAAACGCAACGCGCAACTCTCAACCCTCTGTCGATACTTCTAGCAGGTCTTGTTCTCTGGCTCTCTTTAAATGTCTAGATACATTGGACTTATTGATTCCTAGCTTCTCAACAATTTCTGTTTGAGAGTGCCCCCTCTTTGCCAGAGCTAAACAGCGATTAAAGGTTGAGTCTATTAGGCTTTCTCTTTTCCAAGTCTGCCTATCATCTGACACTTGCATGCTTGCATTAAAGGCTTGTGCACTGGGCCCACTAAATCCTCGATTTTTTTCAAAATGGACTTCAAAGTTAGCGCCCTCCGAAGGGGCGCTTCCTTTGGGTTTCTTAAGAGCAATTACTGTGTCTAGTACGTCTTCTCTTCCTGAAGTACCGCGTTGACCACCACTTTTGTTCGCATGATGAACAAAAAGAACAGAACGACCCTCAGAGCGCATATTTAGTGCCCACCGTTGGACAGGCGTCCAATTGTCAGAGTCATTCTCTTTGCCCGTTCTGCAGAGTGTGCTGATGTTATCTACTATGATTAGGTCAGCTTCATTGGTGAAACTGATTAATTCATTTTGACAATCCTCATTTGCAAGATTTGGAGTTAACACATCCTGGAAGTCGGGTGTGATCAAAATGAAGTTCTCAGCGGATAGCGCTTGCTGATCACGTATGCCCCTTAGCCTCGCCTGCATGTCTGCTGCAGGCATCTCACCATCTATGTATAGAACTCGTTTTGGAGTAGGGCAGTTCCAACCCAGAAAGGAACCACCCGTGGCAACTGCATACGCAACATTTAAAGCGAAAAATGTTTTGCCCACGCCTCGATATGCGTAGACCTGAGCCAAACCGCTACTCGGCAACCAAGGTTCCATTAGGCAAGATCTTGGCGGTATATCCATCGAGAGCAAGTCATCCAGAGAAACTGCGGCAATACCGTTTAGATTAGATCTCAACTTTCTAGATACTTCCTCGGTTATTTGCATGCAGTTACCTCATTCTCACTTGAAAGTACCTTTTCTCGCTGAGAAAGTGTCTGTTTTACGGTGATTTTCGGGCGAACTTCGTATAGGCAGCAAGATGTACAGGGACAGTCATTAATTTGTTGTCTCCAGCCACCTAGGCCACTTAGAGGATCATACCCACATGACTTACAGTGCAGTTCAATTGCTTTTTTATAACTCGGCATGTGCACCTCCATCTTGCTGTTGTATCAGTTCCTTTCTCAAAAGATATCTATGCAATTTGTAGTCCAACTCTTGGTAGTCCAAGCACTCTATTGGAGTATATCTCTCGAGGAGATTCTGATGATCTGCTAGAGCTCTGCATACAAACCTATGGATGTTGACTGGCCCGTTTACTGTGTTAACCTGTAAACCATTCACGCTATCCAAGTGAATATTTTCCGAGATGCTCGACCCCGCAAAGGTCGGGCATTTCTCGTTTTGGGAATCTCTCATTAAGCACCCCCGGAATCACGTTCGATTAGTTTAGATTCGATCCAGTTTTCTATTTCTTCCTGGCTCCATCCAACCATTCGTGTTCCCAATGGAATAGATTTAGGAAAGGTTCCGTCTTTCATTCCTTGATAAATGGCACTTCTAGATATGCCGCAGATTTCCTTTATTTCTGGAAGTCTAAGTATTTTAAAAGTCATCTTGTTTTCTCCTGCGCTTGTATGCGCTGTTAAAAGATGACTACTTATTATTCACATAATTTGAAAGGTTGCTTAACAGTTTAGGTTACCCGTGGGTAGTGGTGGGTACTAACTAAATCTGCAAATCCCATTATTAATAGCAGCGTCGAAAAACTTCTTGATTGCGCCTTGGCTCAAGGGGTGCCCATCTCTTTTCGAAAATTCTTCGTAGCAGTATTTCTCTAATTCATTCCATACTATTTTTCTGGTTTCGTTAATCTTGCTGCCTCTTACATATCCGTTTGCGGCCATCCAGCCTAATAGAATTAACTCCCTTTGATTCTGAGGGGAGCTCTCTTTATCTCTGTCGAACTTTGAGTTTTGGTTTAGGTTCAGCTGATTCTCGTTGCTACTATTGCCCCAGGTTATGTCCGGAGTAATAATTTCATCGACGTGAGAAGAGGCGTGTTCTCTCATCCACCCTATGATTTCGTGACGATATACTTTAGGGAATTTTTCCGTAAGTTCATTAAAACCAATCTTGCTTAGCCATTTGAACTGAAGTTCCTCAAAATGATCTAGTCTTAACTCTAATTCTTTCGTATAGGAATCAGTAAATGATTTAGTAAAGTCTGTTAAACGACCGTTTAAATCCCAAAACAAAGACGTAATGGGCAGATCTAAACTGTCTAGATTAGCGCTAGATAAGGCAAACTCTAGACTGATAAAAGGCTCACAATCGTCAACCCTCTTTATCGCTAGCTTGTTAAAACTGGGCTCGTTAGGATCCGAAACCACTATTCTGCGCATTTCTTTAAAATAGAAATTTCCTTGGCCTTGAATCGAATAGTCTTCACATACCTCCATAAACATTGTTTCCCGAGACTGTAATAGTGACTTTTTATACTCTCCGATTCCTTTCCGATCATACCTATCGGGCAGTTGGTACGGAGGATTTAGACCTGCGGCTATGAAAGGTGGAACAAAAATAAGTCCACGATTCCCTTCGCTTGAACTTAAGTCGCGTCGTATCAACTCTTCAAAATTAGCTTTTGGGGTCGCTGTAATCGTCTGAATAAACCTCTCCACCTTTTCGATAAACAGGTGAACAGATTTATACATGTTGCGAACCTTCTGGTGATTTTCTGGAATATCAGAATCAATTTGAGAGTATAAGCTCTTCGTGTCATACAACTCCTTAGTAATCAAAATCCTTTGCCTTATCGATTCGATATGATTTCTATAAATTGTATTGTTCATATTGATGTATTGAGTAATGTTAACCACAAAAACGTTTATCCCTGATGGAAAAAGCTTTTTTGAACTATTAGCTTCATTAGATGACTATTTTGCGCATGATGTTCAATTGTCTATTTGTTAATGAACGCCCTAGATGATTCGTTAACGAAATCTTGCCATTTTTTCATTAGCCTAATTCTCTCGGTAAGATATTCAGCCTTGTTATAAATACCTCGAACTGAACCATCTGAATGAGCAAGCTGTCTCTCTATCACATCAGAATTAAATCCATTTTCATTTAATACTGTGCTGGCCAAATGTCTGAATCCATGACCAGTCATCCTACCTTTGAAACCCATTCTCTCAATAGCTTTAAGTATGGTGTTGTTACTGATCGGGTTTTTTGGTTTGGTGGGGCTGGCAAATACGTATTCTCGATTGCCTGTGTAGTTCTTAAGTAACTCCAAAATCTCAATAGCTCTGTCTGAAAGTGGCACTAAGTGAGGCATGGGCTCGCCGTTTTTGTTCTTCTTAATCTTCATGCGGTTTGCAGGCACTTCCCATATTCTTCTTTCCATATCGAATTCGTTCCATTGCGCTAGCCTCATCTCGCTCGTGCGTACAAAAGTTAACATTAAAAACTCTGTCGCTAGTTTGACAATTGGATGACCCTCATACCTGTTCAATGCTTCGAGAAATTCAGGTATCTCGCTAGGGTCAATCGAGTTGTAATTCTTTTTCTCAGGCTTTTTTAAGACGTCTCGAATGGTTTGGGCTGGATTGTATTCGATAAGACCACTCGAAAGAGCAAATCTAAAAACGGCGTTCACACGTTGGGCAACTCGATTAGCTTGCTCGTATGATCCTCGTTTCTCTATTCGTTTAAGCGTGTATTTAATCTCTGGAGCCTTGATCTCTGAAATAGGACAGTTGCCTAGTTTGGGAAAGATGTCTTTTTCAAGAGAAACAATCACTTTCTGAATGTGGTTTTCAGACCAACTTGGAGCCATTGTCTTGTGCCAGTCTCTAGCTACTGACTCGAATGTATTTAGCTTACTTTCCTTAGAAGCCTTCTTTTCCACACCAGGATCTAGACCCTTAGAAAGTTGCTCTCGTGCACGGTCTCTGAGTTTTCTGGCTTCTTGGAGTGAAACAAATGGATACTCTCCGTGTGTGAGAAGTTTCTCTCTGCCATTGATTCGATACTTTTGGCGCCAATGTTTACCACCCGATGGCGTAACATAGATATACAAACCATGAGCATCCCCAGTTTTGTATGGTTTGTGTTTAGGTTTAAGAGATTTTATCTTAGTATCTGTAAGCACTTGGGGGTACATTTTTGTGGTCGAATTGATATACCCCCAAATATACCCCCAATCATTGTGGATGTCACTGGATGTTGTGATATCTTCGGACACAAAAAAACCACCCTAAGGTGGCTTATTTGCTTGGTTTAATGAATTTTCTTGGATCCTGTTAAACCTTAATCTGGTGGAGGCGGCGGGGATCGAACCCGCGTCCACAAGCCCTCCGCTCTACGGATCTACATGTTTAGTTTGCCGTTAGTTTAGCCTTGATCAAGTGGGCAAACGCACTCGATTCAAGGTGAGTCGACTTGCAGTTTAGCGTTGGCTTAATCGACACAAGCCTCAGCGATTTCATGTGAGATGAGATCTCAAATCCAAAGCCATGAACAACTTTGGCAAGACCCTAACAGACTTAAGCTGCTAGTGCGTAGTTATCGTCGTTTGCAACTATAACTTTAGTAGCTGGTTTTGAGAGTCAAGCCACTATGCTCTACATGCACCGAAGGTTTCGCGACCCATGTCGAAGCCATGTCGCCCCCAGAAAATAACCTCGTTAATTCGTCTCTGCTCACTAACGGGTTGGGAAGTATATGGGGGCATTCTTGGGTAATCAAACATTTTTGGTGCTATTTAGGCATAATACCAACGCCAATCGAGACGCACCCTCAGGATTACGTTGATGTCACAGCAAGCACCCAATACCGAGTTTTCCGCTGATAAACAAACTAAGAAGGTGGTCACCCCCTTTGCGTTTAATGTTGATGAGAGTTTATTGGGGCAAAGGCTTGCCACGCCCAGAAGACGGTTCGCAGCCATTTTGATTGATTTGCTGTGTGTTGGATTGCTGTCGTTGCTGAGCAGTATCTGGCTAAGCATCATTATTCTGCTTGTTGTCGCCAACGCGCTTTGGCACATAAGAAACGAGTCGGGTAAGACATGGGCAAAATTTAGTTTGCTATTGGCGGGTCTATTGGCGGGCTTTATTCTTGCGTTTCAATTATTTGTTAATGATTCGTCCAGTGAGGATGCGCAACAATCCGATGCTGACGTTGTTCAGAGTCTCGAATTTTCAAACGATGAATACTCTCTAAAGATCGACGGTCTAGCTGGCGCTGACGGGCCGGTGTGTTTTCCCGAAACAAAGTGTGGGGAACAGTTTTTGGGTGCGGCCATTGGTGACATGGCCAACAATGGGTTGGCTTATGACGATGCAAAAAACACCTTTCAAGATTTAAAACAATTTTTGCGCGACAATAACAAGTTAGACCCCAGAGCAGAATCTCTTGAATTTTCTGAACCGATTTACCATCAACTCATTGTTGAGTCAGGTGAAACCTCATCGGGAGTGGGTGTTCTCGATTGGGCTGCTGGGATTGTCGAAGACTTAGGTCGAAGCTTTGGCTGGGCGGCTCTGTATTTTAGTACTTTGACGGCCTGGTGGAACGGCCAAACGTTAGGCAAACGTATCTTTGGAATTAAGGTTGTGCGCATTGATGGAAAGCCTATCGATTTGTGGGAAAGCGTGGGTCGTTATGGGGGCTACAGTGCTGGCCTAGCAACGGGTCTTTTGGGGTTCATACAAATTTATTGGGATGGGAATCGACAGACCATTCAAGACAAAATATCAGAGACCCTAGTGATACGACCCTAGTGATGCTTGCACTTTAAAAATAGATTTGGTTCCTAAATTAGATCAGCGATATTCAGGTTTTGGTCTAGATCTTTCCATTTTAGCTGAGCCAGATAGAGTTCGGCTGTGGCAATAGCATCCACAGCCGCATTGTGACTTTTGTAAGTAGGTAGGCCATATCGCTCTCGACTTTTCGACAGTGAAAATTCAGAGGGATCTAAGTGTTTGTGCGAATTGAGTTGACGTTCAATTACTAAGGTGTCAATTACCAGCACAGGAAGTTGAAAGTCGAAAAGTTCAGCGAACGCCTTTTGTAAAAACTCTAGGTCGAGTTTGGCGTGGTGGAACAGCCAGATACACCCTTCAGCATCCGTTAAAAACATCTCCAACACTTCACTAAGCGATTTGCCATTTTGAAGGTCTTTGTGAAATAGCTCATGGATCTTCGCTGTGGTGTTGAGGTTTACACTATTTTGATTTATCACATAGTGCTTTGCCGAGCCATACTTGAGCGAACTAGCCTCGATCCTTACCCAACCGATACTGATTATTTTATCTTGCCTACAGTCCAGACCAGACATTTCTAAGTCTATTGAGACTATCGGAGTCGCCGATGCCTTAGCGTTCAAGCTGGGAAGTGTGCCTTCAAGAAACTGTCTGATTACCCGTGGTGTTGATTTACGCTGAAAACGACGTCGCTGCCGCGCTATCCAATAGTACCTGAGACGAGACAATAGACTCACAACAAGCCACTCTGGAACTTTTGCTTTAAGCCTTTTTGGGATTCTCTGACTACTTTGAATGCATCCTTAAGCTGCTGATTAACGAGATGGCTTTGATCCTTTGGGTTTACGTTGTTATCGGCTTTCAACCCTTTTTCCAGCAGTCTACCTTGATGAATTAATCGTTGGTGACTAATAAACTCCAAGGCATCTTTAAGATTTTTTGCATCGATCGACGTGATGTTTCCCGCGTTCATTAACGCATCAATTCTGGCATTTGTATTAACCGCGTTCACCCCGTGTGCGAGCGCATGAATTCTGACTATTTCAGTGATTGGCATGATGCCTTTGAGCTTGATATCAAACGTATCTCGTTTGTCACCGGATGTCTCAAGCACGAAATCGCGAACAATCCCTAATGGAGGTTTGAGTGTCAGCGCATTATCGGTAAGTAATGCTAGGAATATTTGACTCTCTTTGGCAATCTCCGATACGTGTCCTTGAAGCGCTTCAAATAAACCATCTGCTCCGTCACTAGCATAAATGGCGCGCATGTCGAAAAAGATATTGCAATGCATGAGCGCCTTCTGTGTTGGAGTGTGTATCCATTCCTCAAAGGTTGATTTCCATTGATGCAATGGTAGCCGCCAGCGATCGTTTTTCGCCATAATGTCCCCTGGGCAGTACACATAACCACAAGCATCAAGCCCATGATTCACAAATTCAGCCAAGCTTTTAAAATAATCTTGATGCTCCGGTTGGGTATGGTCTGATAGCAGTAGTCCATTGTCTTGATCCGATTTGGCCGATTGATCCTGCCGCCCTTGAGAGCCAAAGGCCATCCAAACAAAAGGCACGGGCTCGGGTCCGAATTTCTCTTGGCCCAGTCGGACTAATTGACGCGTGAGCGAGCCAGTTAATGACGTCAAGACTCGTCCTAGGTCATCAGCTCTGACGTCTTGCTGAATAAGGTGAAGTAGCAACTCCGGAAATTTTTTGGATATCTCAACTAGCTCAGGTACGGATGTGGCTTTGTTGATTTCATCGATTAGAAGTACCGGGTCGCTTCTGTGTAGGCGGATAATGTCGCTCAGAGTGATCATGCCAATGGGTTTGCCATCTTTAATCACTGGAAGGTGCTTAACCCGATGTCGCATCATTAGTATGGTCGCTTCATGAATCATAGAGTCATGTTCTATGACAATTGGATTACTCGACATCACAGAAGATAATGGTTGATCGGTCGACCTGGATTGAGCAACGACTCTTGAGCGACAGTCTTTATCCGTGAATATCCCAAGCAGTGCCCCGGCTCCGTCGCAAATACCAATGGACGCAATATTGTGCTCTGTCATGGCTTTAGCCGCTTGGGCGATGGGGGTCTGTGGACTCGTGGAAATAAAGGAAGCTGACATTATTGAAGAAACTCTGGTTGCCAAAGCCTGATTTTCTTTTCTTCGCTTAAGGCCCACTTTCAGTCGTTGAGCAAAAGCTTGATTGAAGTATTGATCGAAATTGATTGATGAAGATCGTAGCTTCTTAAATTCAACCTGGTTTAGCCTAAGAAGTAGGCCATCCTCCACTACATGCAGTTTGTGATCGGTTGATTTACCCGTAAGTAAGGAGATAAAACCAAAAAAGCCTCCTTCAGCAACGCGATCTATAAGTTCGCCGTCGGCGCTGCGAACATCAAAGATGCCCGCTCGAACGATAAACAAAGTTGGATTGTCGTAGTCTAAAATTTCTTCCTCGTGCTCCGAACTTTTTCTAGACCGATGATAGGTCGATTCGAGCTTACGACAGCAGTCAAGAAGTTGACTGCGTGAGAGATCGGAAAAGGGGCGAATGTTCTCCAAAAACAAAGCGAGTTCTCTAAATTCGGCTGGATAGTCGTTGGTCATAAGTAATCCCTCTTGGTTGTGATCAAGTGCAACCCCTCTGAACCAGAATTAATATACGACTTTAGTCGTAGTTCGACTATCGCCTAATACCCTGCTTAATTCTCGCCTGACATAGTTGCTTCATCATAATAACGATACGAGGATTAGACACATGAAGAGGAAACTGGTTGCGAGTTTTTGTGCAGGACTCACGGCGATGGCCTTAGCTCCACAAACGGCCTATGCCAGTCCCGAGCTAGAAGCGAAGGTAAAAGCACTTGAGGAGCAATTGGCTGCACTCAAGACAATGATCCTGCAAGAAAAGCAAGATCGTCAGCAGGAAGCGGTTAAGCTCACTAAAGAGGTTGCCAAAATAAGCGGTGATCCAAAACAAGGTGGAAACTCCATCAGCTTATCACCCAATACAACGCTGAGTTATGGTGGCTTCATTAAGTACAATGCTATGTACGATGACTATCAAGACGGCGCCACTCCAGGTGCCTCAGTTGCGTCAAGAATTTTGGTGCCTAGCCTGATACCCGTCGGCGACTCTAGCTCCAGTGAGGGTTTTGAGTTCAATTCCGACGTTGCCACCTCACGCTTCTTTTTCAAAACGTCAACCGATACCTCTGCGGGAAAAATTAACTCGTATGTGGAACTTGATTTTCTTGCTGGCGGCGGTGATGAACGAGTGTCAAACTCCAACTCCGCACGAATCCGACACGCTGTATTGGATTGGAAATACTCAGACGACTCTTCGTTGCTGGCGGGCCAAACTTGGAGTACGTTTTTCAATCCAGGTGCATTGCCCGAGTCCGTTGAATTTATCGGTCCGACTGCGGGTACCATCTTCAATCGACAGCAACAGGTTCGCTGGACCAAGGGCTTAGGTGGTGGAAACTCCTTAATGTTCTCGATCGAAAACCCATCGACCAGTTTAGCGGAAGCAGGTGGTGGTATATCCGGAAGTAACTTTGACGACAATACGCTTCCTGATTTCATTGCTAGATATAACGGCAAGTCCGGCGCTCACTCTTACGCGATCTCTGGATTGGCAAGAGAAATTGGCTTTGATAACGGTATTACTAGCGAGAAGGACCTTGGCTTTGCCATGAACATTGCCGGAAAGTATGTATTGGAGAACGGTAATGACATTCGTTACTCATTTGCTCATGGAAATCTAGGCAGATACATTGCTTTGAATGCATTTCGAGATGGTGGAATAGATGCCAACGGCAATTTGGATCTCACCACAGTTACCGGCGGTTACTTCGCCTACAGACACAAATGGTCTGATAAATGGCGATCTACTTTGCAGTTAGCTTACTCGAGCGCTGATTTAGCTGACGGTCTTGCCAGTACTAACACCGAAAAGGTTTCAAACATTAATCTTAATCTTATGTACTCACCAACACCTAAGTTAAGTTTTGGTGGGGAAATTATCCAAGCCAGTCGAGAGCTTGAAAACGGCACCGATGGTGATCTAACGAGGTTACAGTTCACAGCAAAGTATGGTTTCTAGGTTACTGGAATGAGAGAAGCCTGATGTCCCCCCGTACTTTTTGTACGTAAGGCGGCTCCCACTTATTACCGAAGCAGCGAAGTTAGCTGCTTCGGTTTTTTTGCTTTATGCTGTGAGACTTGAGTGAGGGGATTTATGCAGAAATCATCGTGGTGATATTCTGTTGAGAATAATAATAAACAACAAAAATTGGCCGTTGGGGAGGATGCGCAATGTCGGGCGTCGAAGCAATTGCGTTAATTGGATTTATCTATATTTTTATACTGTTTTTGATCGCCTATTTTGGTGATAGGACAGCCGTTAGAGCCGGTAGGCCCTACAACAGTAATATTATCTATGCGCTGTCATTGGCGGTATACTGTTCGTCCTGGACGTTTTACGGCGCTGTGGGTACGGCTGCCGTAACGGGCATGGATTATCTGACTATTTATCTGGGGCCGATTTTAGTGTTCCTGTTTGGCTACCCGATCATTCGTAGGATTATTTTAGTCAGTAAGCAAAACAGCATTACAAGTATTTCAGACTTTTTATCGAGCCGGTTTGGAAAAAGCCGACGGATCGCCGTTCTGGTCACGCTGATGGCCGTTGCTGGATCGCTTCCTTACATTGCCTTGCAGTTAAAAGCCGTTTCTACCTCATATTATGTTATCAGCGGTGCCACCGATGGCGCCGAAGCTGCCAACCTTGGTTTTATTGCTGAGAACGTTGCTTTTATTGTGGCCGCTGGTTTAGCGCTTTTCACCATACTTTTCGGAACTCGGCATTTGGATGCGACAGAGCACCACAGAGGAATGATTTTGGCCGTCGCTTTTGAGTCCGTTGTCAAGTTGTTGGCGATTTTAGCAGTAGGTTACTACGCGATATATTTACTCCTTGATTCAGGTAACCACGCGAACTTCTCACAGTTTATTCAAAGCGGTAGCTTGCAAGAAGCGATGGCGGGGGGCGATTCCACGTTCGCCAGTTTTACCACAAAGTTGTTGCTTAGTATGACGGCAATCATTCTCTTACCAAGGCAATTTCAGGTTGCCGTGGTTGAGGCCAGAGACCATCGGCAATTTAAAACGGCCATGTGGGTGATGCCAATCTACTTAATTTTGACCAGTGTCATCGTTATTCCAATCGCTCTGTCTGGCATGGTATTGCAGCCGGCTGCACCCGCGGATATGTATGTGTTATCGCTGCCGCTGACTGCTGGCAATAACACATTAGCGGTAGTGGCGTTTATTGGTGGGCTATCGGCCGCTACGGGTATGGTTATCGTCGCCGCAATTTCACTCAGCACCATGATCTGTAATGATCTGGTGATGCCGTTCCTAATTCGAAGGCGTGGGATTGAGTTCTTAAACCGGCCGGATTTAAATAATATTATTCTTTCAATTCGGCGATTTGCGATCTTGGCGCTTATCCTTGGCGCCTATGGATATTTTCGACTTATTGATACAAATGAGCAGCTAGCCAATATTGGATTAGTCTCATTCGCAGCAATTTTTCAGTTACTGCCAGCAACACTATTTGCTCTATTTTGGCGCGGTGCTCTAAGTCGAGGTGTGTTTTTTGGTTTAGTCGGTGGCTTTGTGATGTGGTTCTACACGTTGTTATTGCCTACCGTTTTAACCGATGAGACTGTTCAGGACATTTTTGGGGCTTCGTTACTTAATCCGCAAGCTTTACTTGGTTTTGAGATGGATAACCCTCTTACTCACGGGGTTGTATGGAGCATCGGGATCAACTTAATCTTGACTGTTGCGTTATCAATCAAGGGAACCCAACCCGTAATTGAAACCTTACAAGCAAGCCGATTCTTTTTTGCTGATGCAAACCGTGGTAATTCTAGCTCGGATTCGGAAGAGCAACGACGGTACGACGTTAGCTCCGACCAGTTGTTTATCGTTGCAGAGAGAATTATAGGAACAAAAAGCTCCAGGGCATTATTTTCGCAGTATGAACAACGAATGGGTCTCGATCTTCGAGGTCAATCCCAAGCTGATCAATCCCTAATTTCGGCGGTACAAACAGCCATCGCCGGTGTGATTGGAACCGCGTCCGCGCAACGGGTGATTTCCGAAACGCTATTGGGTGATCAAGAGTACATTGGTGAGCTTACCCACCTTGTGGATGAAACTTCCAGTGTACTCAAGTTCAACAGAAACCTTCTTCAGACCACGTTGCAAAACATCACACATGGCATTGCCGTGGTCGATGAAGACCTAAATCTCGTAATCTGGAACGACACTTATCTACGGATGTTTGATTATCCCGAAGATATGATTTACGTCGGTAAGCCGATTCGTGAAGTCTTTGAATACAGTGCTTCTCGTGGAGATTTTTACGGAAAAGACGCAAAAAAGGAGATCAAGAAACGTCTCAATTATCTTCAAGCAAGGTCACCTTATACAACAACTCGCGAGACAATTGAGGGCGTAATAATCAAGGCTACGGGGGAGCCCATGCCCGATGGCGGTTTTGTGACCACCTACGAAGATATTACCGAGAGTGTTAAGGCCGCTCGGCTACTCAAAGAAGCTAACGAAGATTTAGAGACTAGGGTCCAGGAGCGAACTCTGGAGCTTGAGGCGCTGACTCAAGAGTTAGAGAAAAGCACGCAGAGTAAAACACATTTTCTCGCTGCGGCTAGCCATGATTTGCTTCAGCCTATAAATGCCGCAAGACTTTTCACACACAGCGTTTCTGAGAGAGCTGATGAGCCCATGGAAGTGAAACGGTTAGCGCAAAATATCGATCAGTCCCTTACCACGGCGAACGATCTGCTCAGAGCGTTGCTGGATATCTCTAAATTGTATGCCGGAGGAATTGTTCCTGAGCCAAAGTTATTGTCGGTTCCAGAATTTTTGGAGTCGATTAAATCAGAACTCCAAGCCAGTGCTACCAGTAAAGGGGTTAATCTGAGTGTTGAATCTAAGCCGGTTTTTATCAATACCGACAAACAACTTCTCTTTTCAGTGTTATTAAATTTGGTAGCCAATGCATTACGTTACAGTCAAGCCGGTGGCGATGTTATCCTGCGATCCTCTATCGAAAATGAACAATCTGTTTGCATCATAGTAGAAGACAACGGGATCGGTATCGAACCAAAACATCTCGATTTAATCTTTAATGAGTTTTTTCAAGTTAAAGGCTCAAACAAAAAGGAGAGCAAGGGTCTGGGGCTAGGTCTTTCTATTGTAAAAAGAATTTGTGAGCTGTTACAGATAGAGGTGGACGTTCAGTCAGTTGTGGGAAGTGGAAGTACCTTTATGCTGCGGCTTCCGGTTGCGCACGGTCTCGATAAAGCTGAGGACAGAATAGTGACTAGCCGAAAGACCGTTGTGTCAAAACTCTTGGGCACAAAGATTTTATGCTTGGACAATGATGTCAAGGTTTTGGAAGCCATGGAGACATTATTAACAGGCTGGGGTTGCGATGTGGTTTGTGTGGACGATTACGACGGGGCGAAAGCTGAATTTGAGCAACATGACTTCGAGGTTATTCTGGCAGATTATCGCCTCGATGATGAGCAGACAGGGTTGGATTTTTTGATTGAATCCAAGCGTCCTCAGGGCGGCCCAGCCGGGGTATTGATAACCGCAGAGCAAGACAAGTCGTTGGAGGACAAGGCCTCAGATCACGGTTTTATGTATCTTGCAAAGCCGCTAGATCCAGCAGCATTAAGATCGGTGTTGATGTATTTGGTTTCCAGTTAATAAATCGGCAGTTGATTTTGCTCATACCATGGTCGAATACATCTTTTATCAAAGTTAGGGCAATCTAGAAAAGCGCGTATCCACCCACGGTGATCTAGATGTCATACATAGAACAATACAACGACTGGTGTGAGAATCCAGATGAGTTTTGGCTCACCCAAAGTAAGCAAATTGCTTGGTACCGTGAACCAGAATCCAGTTTGAATGCTGGCCCAGCATCTTCACCGAATTGGTTTGCGGATGGCGAGATAAATACGTGTCATCTCGCCCTTGATCATCATGTGCAACAAGGGCGGGGTGAACAAATTGCGTTGATCTATGATTCACCGGTCACATCAAAGGTAGAGGAATATTCCTTCTCACGCTTGCTTGAATTGACCTCTAGGTTTTCAGGCGTGCTGCGTGACCTGGGAGTCAGCAAGGGTGATACGGTGATTATTTATATGCCCATGATTCCGCAAGCGGCCATCGCCATGCTTGCCTGCGCTAGGTTGGGAGCTATTCACTCCGTTGTATTTGGCGGATTTGCCGGACCTGAGTTGGCATCCAGAATCAAGGATGCCGAGCCCAAAGTGATTTTGACCGCGTCTTGTGGCATCGAGGTGGATAGGATTATTCCGTATATGCCCATGGTTCGAGAAGCGCTCAGTCTGGTAGAAAAAACCGTTGATGCCACCGTGGTTTTTCAAAGATCAGAACATCAGGAATTGCTCGTCGGTGAATCTGAACTCGATTGGCAGACTTTAGCGAATGACGCTCTCCCAGCGGAGTGTGTGCCAGTTAACTCTTCGGATCCGCTATATATTTTGTACACTTCTGGCACCACCGGAAAACCAAAAGGGGTTGTACGGGACAATGGAGGCCACGCTGTTGCACTCAATTACAGCCTTACCAATATCTTTGGCGTTGATCGTGGAGATGTTTTTTGGTCGGCTTCGGATGTTGGTTGGGTCGTAGGCCATAGCTACATTGTTTACGGTCCATTAATTCGCGGCTGCACCAGTATTTTCTACGAGGGAAAGCCCGTAAACACACCAGATTCTGGTGCGTTTTGGAGAGTTGTTGAACAACACAGTGTTAACGTACTTTTTAGCGCACCAACAGCCTTCAGGGCAATTCGACGTGAGGATCCAGAGGGACGCAGAATATCTGAGCACGATTTGAGCAGTCTTCGGCATGTGTTTGCGGCGGGGGAGAGATTAGACCCAACCACAATCACATGGATGCAAGAAAAGATTGGCGTGCCTGTGGTCGATAATTGGTGGCAAACTGAGACTGGTTGGCCGATAGCAGCCAACCCAGTGGGGATACAAGAATTAGCGGTTAAGCCCGGGTCTGCGACGGTGCCGTCGGTCGGCTACCGTATTGAAATCTTGAGTGATCAGGGTAATAGATTGGCAGCAAATCAACAGGGCAAAATTGCACTGAAGTTACCACTTCCTCCAGGTTGCATGACCACTATTTGGCGAGATGATCGGAGATTCAATGAAGCCTATCTCTCAGAGTTTCCGGGTTACTACTGTAGTGGTGATGGCGGTTACATTGATGAGGATGGCTATCTCTTTGTTATGGGGCGGGTCGATGACGTTATCAATATAGCCGGACACCGACTCTCTACTGGTGATTTGGAGGAGATCATCAGTAAACATGATTCCATCGCCGAATGTGCGGTGGTGGCTGCGTTCGATGAATTAAAAGGAGAGATCCCGATAGGCTTTGTGGTGTTGAAAGAGGGTGAGATTGACGGAGACGTTTGCAAATCCTTGGTGTCGTTGGTCCGAAAGGAACTGGGTGCAATAGCCTGTTACAAACAGACATTCGTTGTGTCGAGACTGCCGAAAACTCGATCGGGCAAGATTCTCAGAAAAACACTAAAAATGATGTTGAACGATCAAGCAGTGACCGTTCCACCAACCATTGATGATCCGAGTGTGTTGGATGAAATTGCTAAAGTCATAGCTGAGTTTAGCCACTCCTAGTGGTGCTTGCGCCAGTTTACCTATTGTAAGCAGCTACTAGATAGCGCGTAGTCGGCAATCAAATACTTAAAAAATCAGCTGCCTAAAGTTCAGGTGACTTCGCCTGCTGTTCCTGTGCTAGCAACACAGCTTGCGTTCGGTTGTTAATTCCGAGTTTTTTGAAAACCGTTGTTATGTGTGCCTTGACAGTTGCCTCTGTGATTCCAAGATCGTAAGCAATCTGTTTGTTGAGCTTTCCCTTGCCCATCTCAACGAATACCTTTAATTGAGATGGCGTTAACGTGCTCAGTAAGGACGCGGTACTTGGAGAGTCCGAATCGCCCTGTGAAGCCGCTTCTGGAATGTAGGTATTTCCACAAACAACTTCGCTGATTGCACTTTTAATCTCTTCAGGGGGAGATGACTTTATGATGTAGCCCGAAGCATTGTGATCGAGGCATTCATTAATAATCTTTGCCTCTTCGTGAGCAGAGACGACCACGATTGGTATCTGCGGATACGTTTTTTTCAGTAAGGCTAAGTCCGTTAACCCATTTGAATCAGGCATGTTTAAATCTAAAAAAAGCATAGTGAACTTTTGCGCCCCGAGGGCAGATTTCGTCTCGCCGTAATCCGTTGCTTCATGAATCGCACAATCGGGTATCACGGACTTTACTATAGAGCTCAACGCCGCGCGAAAAAGAGGGTGGTCATCAGCTATTAATATGTTCTTAGTCATGGCAATTACTATAGCTAACAGGCTGATTTTAAAGCAAGTACAACAGACTCAAACCCCCTAAGACTATCGTCGAATACTATCGTGTGTTGCTCGGGCGTACACTGGTGTTTCCTATAATAATTGGATGGAGAATGCCACTATGAAGAACAACGCTGAGGCCTATTGGAAGGCCAATGTGAGTCTGATTGTGAAGCTGCTGGTAATTTGGTTTGTTGTTCCTTTCTTAGGCGGTATCGTCTTTGCGGATGCACTTAACTCAATTCAACTTGGCGGTTACCCCTTAGGCTTCTGGATAGCGCAACAAGGCTCGATTTACCTATTTGTCGTGCTGATTTTCTACTATGCCAAAAAGATGGCGGAGCTAGATGATCAATACGGGGGAGGGGAATAATATGAGCTTACAAATGCTTACCTATATCGTCGTTGGGTTTACCTTCGCACTGTACATCGGGATCGCTATTTGGGCGAGGGCCGGCTCCACGAAGGAATTTTATGTCGCGGGTGGAGGAATTCATCCAGTTTCGAATGGAATGGCGACGGCTGCTGATTGGATGTCTGCCGCTTCATTTATTTCCATGGCTGGCCTGATCGGTTTTTCTTATCAAGGTTATGGCGGTTCAGTCTTCTTACTAGGTTGGACTGGCGGTTATGTTTTACTGGCCATGTGCTTGGCGCCTTACCTAAGAAAGTTTGGGAAATTTACCGTTCCTGAATTTGTAGGTGATCGCTATTATTCTAATGCGGCGCGAATTGTCGCGGTGATTTGTTTGATCATTGCATCGGTTACCTACGTGATTGGTCAAATGAAAGGAATTGGCGTCGCGTTCAGTCGATTCCTTGAAACCTCTTATGAAACCGGATTGACTGCGGGCATGGTGATCGTTTTCATCTACGCGGTACTGGGCGATATGAAGGGCATCACTTATACGCAAATCGCACAGTATGTCGTTTTGATTTTCGCCTATACAATTCCAGCGATTTTTATCTCACTCAATCTCACGGGCAACCCATTTCCACAGTTAGGTTTGGGCAGTACCTTAGCAGATGGCACCTATGTCTTAGATAAGCTAAACCAAACGGTGACTGAGTTGGGGTTTGCCGAGTACACGACATCCACGCGGGGGAGTACCCTAAATATGTTCGTGTACACCCTCAGCTTGATGATCGGCACGGCAGGTTTACCGCATGTAATCATTCGTTTCTTCACTGTACCTAGTGTAAAGGACGCGCGAAGATCAGCGGGTTGGGCGTTGGTATTCATCGCCATTTTGTACACCACCGCACCGGCTGTAGCGGCAATGGCCAGATTAAACTTGATGGACACAATTGAACCGACTCCAGGTAATTATCTGGCGTACGACGAGCGACCGCAGTGGTTTAAAAACTGGGAAAAAACCGGTCTGCTTAAGTACGAAGACAAGAACGGTGATGGCCTGATTCAATACAGTGCTGATAAGGCCACCAATGAAATGGTGAAAGTTGATAACGACATTTTAGTGTTAGCGAATCCGGAGATCGCCAAACTGCCAAATTGGGTGATTGCCTTAGTGGCGGCTGGTGGATTGGCGGCGGCGCTGTCGACCGCAGCGGGTCTTCTATTAGCAATATCTTCGGCCATCTCGCACGATTTACTTAAAGGGGTAATACGGCCAGATATCTCTGAGAAAGGAGAGTTGCAAGCCTCCCGTATAGCCATGGCATTTACCGTTTTACTTGCTGGTTATCTCGGGTTTAATCCTCCGGATTTCGCTGAAGGTACGGTGGCCCTGGCCTTTGGGCTGGCCGCCTCCTCGATCTTTCCGGTGCTGATGCTAGGTATATTCTATAAGCGTATGAATACTCAAGGCGCTATCGCTGGAATGCTTGCTGGTATCGGGGTGACACTGTTCTATGTGTTCCAACACAAGGGCATCATGTTCATCAAAAGCACCGCTTTCTTAGGTGATATGAGCCCGAATTGGTTCCTCGGTATTGAACCCAATGCATTCGGTGCAGTGGGTGCGTTGGTTAACTTTGCGGTAGCCATTGCGGTAGCGAAGATGACTGCCGAGCCACCGAAAGAGATTCAGGATTTGGTGGATGATATTCGCTCCCCCCATGGCGCTGGATCGGCCGTTGCTCATTAATTGAGCTAAAACTTGATCGTTGACTTATCCTCTTGGTAACGAGAGGATAAGTTGGCGGTCTTTTTTGAGTAGGTATGTATGCAATTTTTGAAGAATAAACACGTGATAGTGGCGATGATAGTGGCTCCTTTGTTGGCGGTGATGTCCTATTTTGCAGTTGATGCGCTGGTGGGCGAAAAGCCTCATGTTGCAGTCTCAGGACAGGCGTATCCTTTGGTGGCTCAATCCAATTGCCGTTACACCAGTGGTGCTTGCGATTTGGAAAATGCCAGTTTCCGATCAACCATTAGTTTTGATCAGGAGTCCAAGGTACTGCTGCTTGAATCCTCTCACGCATTGCAAAATGCAACGATTGGGTTTCTCTCTAAAGAGAACAGCGAGAGCGTGCCGGTGAGCATGTTGCCGGTTGATGCCGCTAGAACACAATGGCGTTTGGACACCGTTGATCTCGTCGACGAAAACTCCATTGCGCGAATAGCATTGCAAGCAAACGACGCGTTTTACTACGCGGAAACCGGAATGTCCTTTATTGAGTATAAAACCGGTTTTGAAAAAGATTTTAGAAATAATTAATCCTCAGACAAGTTGCTAAATCGGCAAATTGTAAATGCAAAAGTAAGTCTTCCTAGTAGGTCCTGATCATGTCAGAAAAGTTATTTTATCCCGTCTTTGATTCCATCAAGGAGTCCACAAATTTAACCAAAGATCAGTATGCAGAAATGTACGCCAGATCGCTTAGCGACCCAGAGGGCTTCTGGGCTGAGCAAGCCGAGCAGAACCTCGATTGGTTTGAAAAATGGGACAGTGTCAGTTCGTTCGACTTTAATACGGCCGAGATTGAATGGTTTCGCGGCGGTAAGTTAAATGTTTCCGTGAACTGCATAGACCGTCACCTTGATAAGAAGGCGAATCAAACCGCAATAATCTGGGAAGGCGATGATCCTGATCAGAGTGAGCTGATTACCTATCAGCAACTCCATGACAATGTATGTCAATTAGCGAACGCCATGCGCGAGTTGGGTGTGGGTAAAGGAGATCGTGTATGCCTTTACATGCCAATGATTCCTGAGGCCGTATACGCAATGCTGGCGTGTACGCGGATCGGGGCGGTTCACTCTGTGGTCTTTGGCGGTTTTTCACCTGAGGCATTACGGGGAAGAATTAATGATTCAGAATGTAAGATGGTAATCACCGCTGATGAGGGTGTTAGAGGAGCTAAACCAATCCCATTAAAGTCCAATGTGGATAAGGCCTGCGAAGAAACACCTTCTGTCGAGCACGTGTTGGTGTGCAAAGTGACCTCTGGCGAGATTGGTTGGCAAGACGGGCGAGATGTTTGGTATGAGGATGTAGTGTCCAAGCAGCCTTTACAATGCGAACCCGAAATTATGGATGCAGAAGATCCTTTGTTTATCCTGTATACATCTGGATCCACCGGAACTCCAAAAGGAGTGATGCATACGACCGGCGGTTACTTGTTGTACGCCATGATGACCTTCAAATATGTATTTGATTATAAGGATGGTGAAGTCTATTGGTGTACGGCTGACGTAGGTTGGATCACCGGTCACTCGTATCTGACTTATGGTCCACTCGCAAATGGGGCGACCACTTTGGTTTTTGAAGGTGTTCCAACCTATCCGGACGCAAGTCGATTCTGGAAGGTTGTCGACAAGCACCACGTAAATATTTTCTACACTGCGCCAACCGCTTTAAGGGCTTTAATGGGAGCTGGCGAAGAGTACTTGGAGGATACGAGTCGAGATAGCTTACGAATTCTGGGTACAGTGGGTGAACCAATTAACCCCGAAGCTTGGGAGTGGTATTTTCACAAAGTAGGCAAAGAGAGATGTCCGATTGTGGATACTTGGTGGCAGACAGAGACCGGTGGAATTATGATCGTTCCTTTGCCTGGTGCTACTGATGCGAAACCGGGATCGGCAACACTGCCATTTTTCGGTGTTGAGCCAGTGCTCCTTGATGACGAGGGTAATGTGCTCGAGGGCGCAGTTTCAGGAAATCTGGCGATACCCAGATCCTGGCCTGGACAAATGCGTGGTGTTTATAATAATCCAAAGCGCTTTCATGAAGCTTACTTTTCTATGTATCCGGGCTATTACTTCACTGGAGATGGTTGTCGTAGAGACGAGGATGGATACTACTGGATTACCGGTCGGGTAGACGATGTGATTAATGTTTCAGGCCATAGAATGGGCACAGCAGAGGTGGAAAGCGCGTTGGTATTGCATGAAGCCGTTGCCGAGGCTGCGGTTGTGGGGTATCCACATGATATTAAAGGCCAAGGCATTTACGCTTACGTCACATTAATGGCGGGTGAAGAGTACACGGATGAATTAAAGCATGAATTAGTCAAGCACGTTCGCACAGAAATTGGGCCTGTAGCAACGCCCGATGTCATTCATTGGGCACCAGGTCTTCCTAAAACGCGATCTGGAAAAATCATGCGCCGGATACTGCGTAAAATTGCGGAGCATGAGTTTGACAACATGGGTGATACCAGTACGCTGGCCGATCCTTCGGTAGTAGAGGATCTGATCTCCTCTAAGGAGTAACCGTTTAACGTATCTTCGAAAATCATCTACTAAAAGGCCAAGGATATCTTGGCCTTTTTCGTGTTCGTGCAAAGTCATTTCTCTCAGTTGCCGGGTTCCAATTGTTCAGATGACTCCTATTCATACTGTTCCTAGAGACAGCTTCATACGCCATTCCCCCGGTGTCAGTTATTATGCAGCGGAAGCTTGGAAACCATTTGATATAAGAGGAATAGGCTATGAGTACTTCTTTCTATGAATTGAGCGTGGGATCATTCCTACAAACCGTGTCTGGCATGAAACGCGTTCTTAAAAAGGGACAAGAGTTTGCCAAAGACAATAATATTGACCCAGATACCTTCGTTGGCCTTAAGATCCACGACACAATGCTGCCTATGTTGTTTCAGATAGTGTGCATTCCGATGCACTCGACTGAAGCCATCAAGGGCATAAAAGAAGGCGTATTTACACCTCCAAAAAGTATTACACCCACAAATTTCGAGGGGCTTTTGGAAATCGTTGAACAGACCCAAAAGGAGCTGTTGGAGCTGGATAAAGATGAAGTTAACGCACTGGCGGGCAAGGCAATGAAGTTCAAGATGGACGAAATGGAGATTCCCTTCACGGCTGAAAATTTCGTCATGTCATTTTCTCTTCCAAATCTAAATTTTCATGCTACTACCGCTTATGATTTGCTTCGAGCTCAAGGTGTGCCTCTCGAGAAGGCCGATTACCTTGGCAAGATGCGGATCGGTGTTTAACCAAGACAAGGGAGTATTTTATGTCCACCAAACTGTTTGATCTCACTGGGAAAGTTGCCCTGGTTACGGGTGCAAGTCGAGGCATCGGAGAAGCCATCGCTAAACTATTTGCCGAGCAGGGAGCCCACGTCATTGTTTCCAGCCGAAAAGCTGAGTCTTGTGTCGATGTGGTTGCTAGCATTACCTCTGCAGGTGGTTCAGCCGAGTCCATGGGTTGCCACATTGGCGATATGGATGACATTACAGCCACTTTTGCAGCGATTCGTGAGAAACACGGCCGCCTAGATATTTTGGTCAATAATGCAGCCGCCAATCCGTATTTTGGCCACATCTTGGATACCGATTTAGGTGCCTACAACAAGACGGTTGAAGTAAATATTCGCGGTTATTTCTTCATGTCGATCGAAGGTGCAAAGCTCATGCGCGAAAGTGGTGGTGGGAGCATCATAAATACCGCATCCATTAACGGATTACAGCCAGGTATGAATCAAGGCATCTATTCCATCACGAAGGCCGCCGTCATCAATATGACTAAGTCGTTTGCCAAGGAGTGTGCATCCCTGAATATACGCGTGAATGCATTGCTGCCGGGGCTTACAAAGACCAAGTTTGCGGGTGCCTTGTTTGAAAACGAGAAAATGCATAAGCTAGCCATGGCGACTATACCGATGGCTCGGCATGCTGAACCGGACGAAATGGCTGGAACGGTGCTGTATCTTGCCTCTGATGCAAGCAGTTACACCACCGGAGAATCGATCGTTGTGGACGGCGGATTTACAATTTAGGAACAAGACATACATTGAACAGAGGGGTGGCATGAGAAGAACTTTAACCGTACTGATTTTTATCGTGTCACTGCTCGGACTGTACCTGTGTTTCTGGCCGGTTCCCGTTGAACCAATGGTTTGGAAGCCCACGACTAACCCTGGCTACACTGGCAAATTCGCTCGAAATGAGCAGCTTGAAAAATTCGAAAAATTGTCAATGGGTGAGTTCTCTGGGCCCGAAGCCGCTGTTATCGATGATTCAGGTGATGTGATCGCGACCTCACACGAGGGTTGGCTAGTCAAGTTTCAGGGTGGTTCGGGTAAGGCCATTCCCTGGGTTAATCTTGGTGGCCGCCCCTTGGGCCTTGATATTGATTCCCAAGGAAATATCTGGGTTGCGAATGCGTATGAGGGACTTCAAAAAATCACTCCATCGGGGCAGGTCACATCAGAGTTGACTGAAGTTGACGGTACCGAGATTCGTTATGCCGACGATTTGGCATTTGCACCCAATGGTTTGTTGTATTTAAGTGACGCGACTATGCGTTTTCCTGCTGAGGAGTGGGGTGGCACTTATCCTGCAAGTATTTTGGATATTGTTGAACACCAAAAAACCGGAAGGATTATTGAGTTTGATCCAATGACCCAAAAGGCGTCGGTCATAAAAGCCGATTTGTCGTTTGCGAATGGCGTGGCAGCACCCGAAGCCGGTGACTTTATTCTTGTCAACGAGACCTGTGAATATCGAGTTTGGAAGATTTGGATAACCGGTGAGAAACGTGGAGAGGCCGAAGTCATTTTAGATGCGCTTCCTGGGTTTCCAGATAATATCGCTCGAGGCTTGGGTAATAATTTTTGGGTAGGGATTGTTTCACCAAGATCGGATCAAGTTGATGCCTTAGCCGCCAAACCGTTTTGGCGCCGAATGCTGATGCGCCTGCCGGCCTTTATGCGTCCCAAAGCCATAGAGTACGGCATGGTATTAGAGATAGACGAAACTGGAAAAGTGATTCAAAATTTACAAGCGCCGAGTGGTAGTCTTTTCACCACTACGGGCGCTGCCGAAGCAGAGAACGTTATTTACATCACCAGCCTAACGGCGCCATTTCTGGGCAAGGTTAACAAATCAGACATCCGCAATTAGTAAACCTGGATTGCTGTCTCCTTTGCCGAATTCGTGTTTTCTATCGCCTTGGTTGTTTCATTGTGATACGTGAACACCATGGAGTATTTAGGCTGCTGAGTTTGGTTTTTCCCAGCAGCATGAAAACAATGCGCGCTAAATAGTAGAAGATCCCCAGCGTCTAACTCGACTAATCTTTGAGTATCAAGCCTTCCTGCATTGTCAGGATGTTCTGGAATCAGAAACTGAGCGCTATCCAAGGCTTCGCGTCTGACTTCCCAGCGATGCGATCCAGGTAATATCTTCATGCACCCATTGGCTTCTCGCTCGTCACCCAATGCGATCCACGCGTTAACAAGATATTTATTGTCGAAGTTCCAGTAGCGAGTGTCTCGATGCCAATGTGTCACCGAGCTGTATTGCGGCAGTTTAGTCATGACGCAATTGTGATGATTTGGGTTGATAAACAGTTTTTCCCCACCCAAAATTTGCTGAATGGCCCTCAGGATCACTGGCGTTGTGGCGGTTTTAGCAAATTGATTGCCTCGTTGATAGGCCATTCGCAGGCGTCGAATGGTTTCGCCGCCGGGTGAGTCCTGACTCAGTGGTGCGCCGGGATACTTGACCTCCGCTTCTAGCTCAAATGGCTGAATTCTTTGTTCTAAATGCCTCAATGATAACTCTCGAAGCGTTCTTAACTCAGATTCATTGAGTAGCTTTGGTATTACTAGATAGCCGTCAATTTTAAATTGCTGTATTTGGGCGTGAGAGAGCATATATGTTCGTCAGCAGAGCGTAGATAGACCGTTGTAAAAATTGAGATCACTAAAATTTCACTCAAAGCCAAATCAACGGTTTTAACCAGGCCAATTTTACCTTACTCTTAGGGATTAACCTAAAACAATAATGACAACGCCGCTCTATTGAGGGCGTGTCTAAAAATACAGTATTTACGTCGAGGTTTGCGCTCTGGTTGTTGGGGTCGATGGCCATTGTAAAAATCACTGTTATCAGTAGCATAGCAGTGTATTTTCAATGTGTAGTACACTTCAAATCTGGTTACGCTATGGTCATTTAACCCAATTATTTCATTGGCTTACATTACATTTGTGGTTATGAAAAAATGGGGCGATGCAACCTAGTCGACGAAGGAATATTAATGCGCCTAAAACACATCAAGCTTTCTGGATTTAAGTCGTTTGTAGACACGACAAAGGTGTCCGTCCCGAATAACTTAATAGGTATCGTTGGCCCGAACGGGTGTGGTAAATCAAACGTCATCGACGCAATTCGATGGGTGATGGGGGAGTCATCTGCAAAGAATTTGCGAGGTGACAGCATGGAAGACGTCATTTTCAACGGTTCAGCGGCTCGAAAACCCGTGAACCGAGCGTATGTTGAGCTGGTTTTCGATAATTCCGATGGCAAGGCGCCCGGGTCTTGGGCTAAGTTCGCCGAAATTGCCATTCGACGAGAACTCGTGAGAGATGGTGGGTCCAAGTACTTTATCAATAAAGGCCGCTGTCGCAGGAAAGATATCCAGGACATTTTTCTGGGAACCGGTCTGGGACCAAGATCTTATTCGATCATAGAGCAAGGAATGGTCGGACGGATTGTTGAGTCTAAGCCAGAAGATTTGAGGGTTTTAATCGAAGAGGCGGCAGGGATATCTAAATACAAAGAACGGCGTCGGGAAACCGAGAACCGAATTCGTCATACGCGCGATAACCTGAGCCGCGTTGAAGATATCATTGGTGAGTTAGAGACCCAGCTGCGACGCCTAAAACGTCAAGCCAACGAGGCTGAACGCTATAAGAAACTAAAAGAAGAGCAACGTGAGTTAGATTCAACATTGAAAACTCTTCGTTGGTCGGCTCTGCATGATCAAGTAAAAGACAAAGATGTCGAGCTCGAGAGGTTGCAAACCGAATTTGAAGCACAAGTATCCGAACAACGGGATGTTGAATCGCAGATCGAAGCCATGCGGCAAGAGCAGGCTGAGTTGACTGAAGCGCTTAATGTGGTTCAGGCGGAGTACTACGGTGTCGGCGGTGAAATTGCCGCATTAGAGCAATCCATAGAACACGCTCGAGTGACACATCAACAGCAACAAGACGAGTTCAATCGTTTGGCGGAAACTGAGCGTGAGGCGCGGCAGCACTTGGAGCAGGACCAAGTTCGCTTAGAAGAATCCGAAGCTACGTTGCTGGAGCTCGAACCCTTGGTCGAAGAGCTAACGGAAGTTTATGAGCATTCGTTAACTCGTTTTCAACAAGCGGATGAAGAGTTTCAAGCTTGGCAAGAAGAATGGCAACAACTTAACCGCGATGCGGCTGATCCTGAAAGGGAAAAAGAGGTCCAACAAACACGTATCGAGGAGCAAGAAAGGCAGATTCATCATTTCACCCAACGCAGTGAGCAGGTTTCGAACACCCTCAATGAAATCGGTGAAAAGCTAAATATCGAAGAGATTGAGCAGCTTAAAGAGGCGGTTGAAAGTATCGACGGCGAGTGCTCTGAATTGGAGCTGTCGCTGCAGGAACAAGATCAACAAATTATAGACCTGAGGGCAGGCTTAGAAGAAAGCCGCGAGCGCTACAATTTGGTTCGCCACAAGCTACAAGATGATTCGGCGCAGTTGAATTCTTTGAAGGCACTACAAGCTGCTGCGCTCGGTGATGACAACAAGGACATCAATACATGGATGCAGTTGCGGGGAATAAAGGATAACGAGCGATTGGCCTCTAAACTTGAAGTCAAGCAAGGTTGGGAGTTAGCTGTGGATACGGTACTCAGCAAGCAGCTAAATTCAGTCGCGGTAAAAAAGCTTGAAGATTTGGCCAATGACTTTGAAGACTTTGAGGCTGGCCGTGTTTGGTTAGTTGATCAGAGCTCCGCTCCCACAGAGGTTAATCGCTCAGAATTGGATTCTTTGGCTGATAAAGTGAGTGCTCAAGATGTGCAGGTTGAGGGTTGGTTTCATGGGGTTTACGTTACCGATACCGTGTCGGACGCACTCAAGCATCGCCAGCTCCTTAGCGCCCATGAATCGATTGTCACACGTGATGGCTGTTGGATTGGCACCAATTGGGCATCTTTTGGATCTGATCAGACCGAAGGTGGACTATTACAGCGTGAAGCGCAAATCGAGAAGTTGACGGATTCGGTAGATATTGCCAGTCATGATTTGCAAAATATTCAGTCTCAGTTGGAGACATTGCAAGCTCAGATTAAAGAGTTAGAGTCAAATCGTGAGCAGAGTCGCAATGATTTTAGAAGTAAATCTCACCAACGCAGCGAGTTAAGAAACACGTTGAGTGGAATCGAGGCACGAAGTGCTGAGTTGCTTACCCAGAGAGATAATTTGTTGATGGAGCAACAAGAGTTATCCGACCGTCTGGCTGCCGCAAAAGATGCTGTAAGTCAGGCTCAAAAGCTCATGGAAGATGCGAAGGAATTGGCAATAAACTTTGAGGCCAAACGCGAAGAGTTAACTAATCAGCGTTCCTCTTTGGCCGCAACGCTCGAAATAGCGAAAAGTGAAGAGCGCGCCGCTCGCGATCAAAAACAGTCAAAGCAAATAGACTATGAGCGCGCTCAATCCAATAAGATAAGTCTTACAGAGAGCATCACTCGACTGACGCAACAACTTGAAGGACAGTCTGCTCGTCGAGCTGAGCTGGCAACAGTGCTGGAATCCCAAGATGATCCTACCGCTGAGTTGCAATTGCAATTGCAAGAGCTGATTGAGCGAAGGTTGGGAGTAGAGTCCAAACTTTCTGGTGCTAGAAATGATTTAAGTGAGTTCGAAAACCAGATGAAGAATGCTGATCAAGCCAGGTTGGGCTTTGACCGCAAATCGCAAGTTGTCAGGGATAGCCTCGAAAAAATTCGGATGTCTCGTCAAGAACTGGTTGTTCGTCGCAATACAATTTCAGAAGACTTGGGCAAGGATGAAGAGCAAATGTTGTTGTTACAGCAAGCGCTACCAGAGGAGTTTGATCTGGTACAAATCGACCAAAGCTTGAAAGACGTTATTCGTAAAATCGAACGCATTGGTGCTGTTAATCTGGTTGCAATCGATGAGTATGAAGAGTGCTCTGAGCGTAAAGTTTACCTTGATAAACAACATGCAGATCTCACTGAAGCCATGGCTACTTTGGAATCAGCCATCAATAAAATTGATAAGGAGACACGCACTCGGTTCAAAGACACATTCGATGAACTCAACGAGGGGTTTAAACAATTTTTTCCTAAGCTATTCGGCGGCGGCAGCGCTTACCTTGAGCTCACAGGTAATGATTTGTTAGATACCGGGGTGGGCGTAATGGCCAGACCTCCTGGTAAACGCAATAGCACCATTGCTCTATTGTCCGGTGGAGAGAAGGCTCTCACAGCCGTCTCTCTCTTGTTTGCGTTTTTTGAACTAAACCCAGCGCCTTTCTGTGTCCTTGATGAGGTGGATGCGCCTATGGATGACGCGAATGTAGAACGCTATGCGGGTGTGCTAAAACAACTGGGTGAAAAAACCCAATTGTTGTTTATCACGCACAATAAAATCACGATGGAGGTGGCTGATATTTTGGTGGGCGTCACCATGGCCGAACCGGGTGTTTCGAGATTGGTGGCGGTTGACGTTGCCGAAGCAGCTGCAATGGTAGCTCAATAAGAACTAGCTGATGCATTGAATCCATGACTGAGTTGTATCTTATATTTTCGTTGGTGGGTTTTGCCTTATTTATGGGCATCGTAGGCTATTCTTATTTCCAGCAGAGGAAAGGAAGAGATGGTGAAGAGCATGGCGGTCGCACTGACCGCAGCGACGCACTCGATGCTGGGTATCAGAATGAGACCAAAGAGGAGGCGTTAAAAAAACAGTCTATTGTAAAAACGAAGTCCGCACTGGCTGCGTTAAAGCGTCGATCAAGACGTAAACAAAATGCCAAGAATCAATCTAAGGGGAAAACCCATAAGGAGGGTTCTTCGCGGCGCAGCGATTCGAACAAGAAGGCAAACATCCAGAAGACAAGCGATTCAAAGGAATCCGTAGCAGCGTCAGCGCCTGATAAACAAACAAATAGCGATTCGAATGGTCAGGGTGTGGCGGAGAACGAGTCTAGCCCCATTTTAATTGCAAACGACAAGGTGGTTACGGACCTGGTGGCTAAGGTTCATAATCCTGATCCGATTTCTCAGAATGAATTGTTGGTCTTATTTCGAGAGCATGATTTTAAATTTCACAGAAAGGTCCACATCTACGGATTAAATGAGCTAACCGATATGTGGCGCGATGTCGAGTTCGAGCTCCCAAGTGCGCGGTTTCTGGAATTGGGAATCTCGATCCAGCTTTGTGATCGCGAAGGTGCAATGACCGAGAAGGAGCTTCATGACTTTCAGCAAATGGTATATCAGTTTTGTGAACGATATGACGCTCCATTCGAGTTTTCTATGGCGATAGACGATGCCCTGAAGCAAGCTCAAACCCTGGATCAGTTGGGTCGAAGATACGATTCAATGGCGGTATTAAATGTAGTGCCTAAATCAAAGTCTGGATTCCGAATCGCGGATATCCAAAGTTGCGCTCGAGACTTGATGTTATCCACAGATAAAAACGGAATTTTTATGAAGACTGAGGGGCAAAAGAATAATATTACCGTGTTGTATCGCTTGGCCTGCACGGATGGGCAAGGCCATTTTGGTGTTCAGTCCGGGCTTTCACCTTCATCGTCCGTTAATGATCTTGTTGTTTACATGAATGTCCCAAGCACGCCTGATCCCGAAAACGTTTTTCAGCAAATGGTCAAAGACGCAAATGACCTGGCTACTTGGTTGGATGGCAAGGTGGTTGATCGTAACGGTCGGGGTATGACGCAGCGCTCATACGCAACACTGATGCAACAAATATCCGATATCGCTTTCAGTATGCAGCAGGAAGGGCTCACTCCTGGTGATGTCGTAACAAAAAAACTCTTTTGAGGCTTCAAATTCCTTCACTGGTAAAGCACTGAAGGTCGTGCAAGTATGAATAAACAAATTCCCGAAGGTATCGAAAAACTGTATCGGTCTCTGTGCAAGGAGATCGAGATCCACAACCGTCGATATTATACTGAGGATCAACCAACCATTACCGATTTCGAGTACGATCAGATGATGAGTCGATTGCTTGAAATTGAGGCAACGTATCCGCAACTTCAATCCAGTGATTCACCAAGTCAGCGTGTTGGCTCGGCGCCACTAGAAGAATTCAAGCAAATCAGGCACGAACTGCCAATGCTTTCGTTAAGCAATGGTTTTTCAGACCAGGACATTCATGATTTTGACCGAAGATTAAAGAAGGAGGTTGGTCTTCCAGAGAGCGACTCGCTAGAGTACGTTGCCGAGCCGAAATTAGATGGCTTGGCCGTCAGCATAATGTACGAAAATCATCAATTGTCTTATGCCGCCACTCGAGGGGATGGAAAGATAGGTGAGGACATTACCGAAAACGTAAAGACCATAGCAAATGTCCCAATAAAGCTGCCTGAGTTTGCTCCACTCAGGCTTGAGGTGCGAGGTGAAATATTTATGCCTCACGCAGGTTTTCGAAAGCTTAATAGCTTGCAATTAGAGGCAGGAAAAAAAACCTTCGCTAATCCGCGCAATGCCGCCGCGGGAAGTTTGCGGCAGCTTGACAGTCGAGTAACAGCGAAAAGACCGCTAGATTTGTTTGTTTACTCCTTTGGAGTTAACAGCGAAGCTACTTTTGCCTTGAACCACAAACAGTCATTAGAGCAGCTAGAGAAGCTGGGTTTTCCGGTTTGTCCGTTGGTTGAAAGTGTGCTTGGTGTTGAGGGATGTCTGGATTACTTCAATCGAATGGGCTCGCAACGCGACAGCTTAGACTATGAAATAGATGGCATAGTTTATAAGTTAAATAATCTTGAGCACCAAAAGAAGGCAGGATTCATCGCCAAGGCACCACGCTGGGCTCTTGCCCATAAGTTCCCCGCACAAGAGAAAAGCACCATCGTTAGGGCAATCGACGTACAAGTTGGACGAACCGGGGCGGTCACCCCTGTTGCTCGCCTTGAGCCTGTGTTTGTTGGTGGCGTCACTGTGTCAAACGTAACTCTTCATAATCGAGAAGAGATTGCCAGACTGGGCGTAAGAGTCGGCGATACGGTAATTGTCAGACGAGCGGGGGATGTGATCCCGCAAATTGTCTCGGTAAACCTCGATAAGCGAAACGATGAGTCGCTGGACTATGTTTTTCCATCGCAATGCCCAGTCTGTAATTCGCCGATTGAGGTAGAGCAAGACGGCGTTATCTCGCGATGTACTGGTGGTCTTGTATGTGGTGCACAGGTCAAACAATCCATTGCTCATTTTGTGTCCAGAAAGGCCATGGATATCGATGGTTTGGGCGAAAAAATAGTGGATTTGTTGGTCGATCAAAAGCTCGTTGAAAATGTCAGCGATCTTTATCGATTAAAAGTTGATGATGTCATTGGCCAAGAGGGCTTTGCCAAAAAGTCAGCGGAAAACTTGATTGCGGCCATCGACAACAGCAAGCGCACAGAGTTATCTCGCTTGCTATACGCCCTTGGTATTCCACAGGTAGGCGAAACTACGGCAGAGCAACTTGCCGCAAGCTTTGGCTCTATTAATGCCTTGTCCGTCGCGACAGTCGAAGATCTGGTTGCTTTGCAGGATATCGGACCCATTGTTGCTAATGGAGTAGTTACATTTTTTGCAGCTGAGCAAAACCAAAGAATTATTGAAGGCTTGCTGAGTCAAGGAGTTAGGTACGAGGAGATCGATGTGCATGCGGTTAAGGATCCTGCTGACCTTCCTTTGCGCGACTCAATCATCGTGTTGACTGGTAGTCTCGATTCAATGGGTAGAACCGAAGCCAAAAAGAAGTTGCAGGATTTAGGAGCAAAGGTAACTGGCAGTGTCTCTAAAAAGACCACGTTAGTGGTAGTGGGCGCGGAAGCTGGAAGTAAAGCGCAAAAAGCGGAACAGTTGGGCATCGAGATGATTGATGAGCAGGGCCTCATCTCCTTACTCAACGGAGACTGAATTACTGTTCCAGTTATCGTTGCCTTATCGGGAGAGCTGATCAGAGGTCTTAGATTTGTATCGCTTGATGGGAATGACTTCTGAAGTTTCCGGCTGGCGGGAAGATTCGAGCAAGTCACGTGCATCGAGTTGTCGAGCTAGTAGATTGGAGTCAATGCAATACGGATAATGAGTATTTATTACCCAGGCTATTTCTTCCAAAAGCTCAATATCCAGCAAGTCGTCACTCTGAGACTCCCTCATCCCGTGAGCTAGGATTCCCATGTGGTCGAGTAACATGCAAAAGTCGACGCGATGTTGCTTCGTTTTTTGCGATCGATCGAAGCAAGCATAGATTAACTCTTTGACAAACTCTGGGTGTAAGGATTCAGCGTCTAGTAGATCGCGTTTAGAGTCGGCGCAGCAGTTTATCGCAATTCTATGATCACCGAGCTGATCACATACGGTTCCCCAAAAGTCACTGAAACTCGGACTCTGTAAGCTGATATCTTGCGTGTGGTTTTTATGCTTGCTCACTCTATTACTAAAACTACTTATTATGACTACCTACGGGTTTTGCTCCATGCTAAACTCGCGCGGCTCAGCGCTGCGTGAATGCTGTATTCAAGGTAGCGCGGGCCTCTTTGGCTGTCAATGCATATCCATGATGGTCACCCTATCGTAACCCTTAATCAATGAAGTTAGTGAAAAATGAGTGCTCAATCAGAACCTCGCCTATTTAACGTGGCTATAGTGGGTGCCACTGGTGCCGTCGGCGAGACCTTGTTGGAAGTCTTAGAAGAGCGAGACTTTCCCGTTAATAATCTATATTTGTTAGCCAGCGAACGTTCTGCAGGCACAACAAAAACGTTTAGAGGAAAGACAGTTCGAGTAACTAATTTGGCCGAGTTTGATTTTTCAAAGGCCGACATTGGATTGTTTTCCGCTGGTGGGTCGATTTCGGCAAAGTACGCGCCAATTGCTGCGGAGGCTGGATGTGTGGTGATTGATAACACATCGCATTTTCGCTATGACGATGACAAGCCGCTGGTCGTTCCAGAAGTCAATCAGGCGGCTATTGCAGAGTACAAAAAGACGAATATTATCGCTAATCCAAACTGCTCAACCATACAAATGTTGGTTGCCCTCAAGCCGATTCACGACGCGGTGGGAATCACTCGAGTGAATGTTTGCACCTATCAAGCCGTGTCTGGTACTGGGAAAGACGCCATGGAGGAACTGGCTGGTCAAACGGCTAACTTGCTGAATGCCAAGAAAGTTGAGTCGAAAGTGTATCCCAAACAAATTGCATTTAATGCCTTACCTCATATTGATGTTTTCCAAGATAATGGATACACCAAAGAGGAGATGAAGATGGTTTGGGAAACCAAAAAAATCATGGGTGACGACAGTATCGAAGTCAATCCAACAGCGGTCCGTATACCTGTCTTTTTTGGCCACTCCGAAGCTTGTCATATAGAGACCAAACAGAAAATTAGCGCTCAAGAGGTTAGGGCGTTGCTCGAGAAAGCCGAAAATGTGGTTGTTATGGATGAGCATAAGGATGGTGGTTATCCAACGGCTGTCACTGATGCAGCAGGTAAAGACCCTGTATTCGTGGGGCGGATTAGAGAGGATATTTCTCATCCTAAGGGCATAAACCTTTGGGTCGTAGCTGACAATGTACGCAAGGGTGCCGCGACCAATAGTGTTCAAATTGCCGAGTGTTTGATAAGAGACTATTTATAAACAACATCAAAGTATTACGGGCGGAGTTGCGCAAGCTTCCTCCGCCCTTTTTAGTTTTTAGTCAATAGTTTTTGAATGAACACTGTACAATTTGCTTAAAAGTGATGTAAATTGTTACAATAAGTCGCTAACTACCTAAAACTAAAATAAAATTTCAACTTCTGTTGCTATTTTCGTTGAAAGAGAAGGCTCTAAAATTAGGGGGGCGTCGTTGATGATGAAACGGTGTCTTTCGTAGTTTTAGCCAAAGGATTCAATGATTTGCGACGGTCTAAGCTAGCAATAAAGAAGTAATGAATGGTTAAATTCGAATAGATGAATACCCAACCCAACCCAAATCGTCGTCGAAGACAATGGTCAGTCGAATCGGCTCAGCGTAAAGCCGTTCAAGAATCGGAAAGTAATATGCCATATCTGGAAAAGCAGCCGAAACTCAGTATTACGGCAAAAGCAATACTGAAGACAGTGAGATCAAAAACGAAGAAAACATTGATGGTGGTCGGTATGGCTTCTTCAATGTTGGCGACGTCTGCGAATGTTAATGCACTCGGGTTGGGGGTGTTGGATATTCAGTCGAATCTTGATCAGCCATTGAATGGTGTCATCACAATCAGTGTGGCGCCAGGGGACGATCTCTCTAGCCTTGAGGCGGTGGTAGCCAGTCGTGAAGAGTTTGAATCTTTGGGAGTAGACTACCCTGAGTATTTGAAAAATATTGTTCTCGAAGTAGAACGAAGCGGGGCGGGCGGCGTATTACGGGTAAGCAGCCAAGATGTCGTCATAAAAGAACCGTTTATTCACTTCCTAGTTAAAGTGACTTGGTCTGGTGGTAGTTTTATCCGTGAATACACTGCGCTCATAGACCCGCCGGTATATGCTGCCGAAACACCTAAGTCAGTGGCACAGCCCAGAGCCGTCGGTACCGATCAGACATACACACCAAGACCAGCACCGCAACAGCAGCAAGCTGAGACTCCTACACAGGAAGCGGCTCCAGTCGTTCAACAACCACAAGCGCCTGCGCAAAGGTCAGTTGAACAAGCGGTTACTTCTCAACCCTCCGCGCCATCGCCCGCTTCATCTGAAGATGCTCAGTACGGACCAGTGGCTGCGGGTGAATCTTTGAGCTTGATCGCACAAGAGTTACAGAGGCAGGTGCCGGATTTAAGTATTTACGCCATCATGCAGGTTCTTTTTGAGGAAAACCGAGATGCGTTTATCCAGGGTAACATCAACGGTTTGATTAAAGGCTCGGTGCTTAAAATTGGTAGTTTAGACAGAATACGTAATGCCGACCTGGTTGAAGCCAGACAGTTTTTCCAACAACAAGTTGAAGCATGGGATCCAAGCTATTTAATTGCGGCTAGTGATCGTGATTCAGGCATTGGCGTCGGTCAAGATACATACAGCGGTGATTCTGATGACATTTTTGGAGACACAACTTCCTCTGAATCACTTGCAACAACGGATAGTTTCCAAGTTGGCGCTTCGTCGGATCTAGATTCTTTTGTCTCTACCGCTGAAGGCGGGAATAATGAAGGCGAAGTGTTGGCTCTTCGTCAAGAACTCGCTCAACTCCAGGGATCTTTGGCTTCTAGTGAACTAGAGAACCAGGAATTACGGGAACGCGTCTCAATCCTTGAAGGTCAACTCGCTGATGTGAACAGATTGATCGACATCAGTGTTGAAGACGCTGAGCTCGCTAGCCTTGAATCTAACTTGGCGGCTCAAAATAATAACGAGCAGGATGCACTAGAGAGCTTTGAGAGTGGCGGTAGTAGCCTCCTCGATGAAGGCGATTCTCTCGATACCCAGGATGCAGATGCGACTGCATCGGTGGACGACGTGTTGAGTGAATTTTTGGATGATCCACTCGAATCCGGTGACGATATTGCCCAAAATCTCGATATTCAAGACCCGTTGGCTTCGGTCGATGATCTAAGTGATGAAGATGCTGATACGAGCGGCGACCCACTGACTTTAGATGACACACAAAGCGTTATCGAAGAACTTGACGAAGAATCGGCCATTTCCACTTTGCCTCTAGATTCTTCCAGCGACTCAATAGAACAAGACTCATTTCTGGATAAAATTGGTGGTTTGGTCCCGGTGTTGGGTGGTCTAGGTGCTATCCTGCTAGGTGGTCTTGGTTTATTCTTCCTGCGACGTCGAAAAGCTGATGAAGAGTTTGAAATCAGCATGCTATCGATTGAAAGTAACAGCCAGAGTATTGATATCGATACAGAAACAGGCATGTCTGCTTCCATGTCGACCACGGCAAGTACCTCTGTGTTGAGCGACGATACGTCCACACAAGAGGGTGGCGACAAAGAGACATCTTTCCTAACGGTGTACAGTGACAGCGATGCTGTAGTGCAAGCTGATGAAGTAGATCCAATCGCCGAAGCGGATGTGTATATAGCTTATGGTAGAGACGAACAAGCTGAAGAAGTCTTGTTAGATGGCATTGCCAGCAATCCGGATCGAGCGGATGTTAAGCAAAAGCTCATCGGCTTATACTACAAGAACAAGAACGTCGAAGGCTTTGAGCGTATCGCCGAAGAATTGTATGGTCAGGCCGATCAAATTGGCGCCGAGGGTTGGCAAGAAATCTCGGACATGGGTAAGGAACTTTCACCAGAAAATCCATTGTTTGATCTGCCACCTGCCGAAGTAGGTGCAGGCAGCGATGATGCCCAAGCAGCCGAGGTCGAAGACGATATAGAAGCCGTCACCGAGCCCGTTGAGCAAGACGATGAAGACGATGAAGAATTACTCGTTTTTGATACGGTTGATGAAAGCGACGAAGAAGACCTAGCAGCCCAAGCCGCTGAGATTGCAGGTCAAGACTCCACATCGTCTGATCATTCTGAAATGGTGGTTGATTCATTGAACGAGGATGCATCCATCCAGCTGATCAACTTCGATGACGGTAGGTCAGAAATTAGCGAGCTAGACGAAGTAGAGATTGATGCGTTGGCGCTTGAAGACGATGACGAGGATGTTTTGAGTTTCGATACTTCTGATGACCAAGAACCCAATGTTGGTGATGAACTGGATCTCTCTGAACAAATTGAAGACATTGAGGCTTCGGACCTTGTTCTTGACTTTGATGACCAGGACTCAGAGACGGATGAATCAAGCGAAGCCGAATTTGGTGAGGAAAGACGCGTCAGCGAGGTGCCAGAAGTCAGTGATTTGGTGATTGACCCAGAATATGACGAATCGCAGACTCAATATGAATTAGCGAAAGTGTTTGTTGATCTTGGTGATGAAGATGGAGCAAGAAAAATTCTTGAAGAACTTGTCTCCAACCCCGACAACAGTGCCGAGCTCAAAGAAAAGTCTCAAGAACTATTGGATTCAATGAGTTAACACTATCAGAATCACGATAACCCGAGTTAACCTAGGTGAGCTCATGTCGATTTGACATGAGCTCATTTTTATTTGCCTATTATAGAAGTTAATGCAGAGTCCTACCTACGCCGCTTGCGTTGAATACGATGGGTCCCGATTCTCGGGATGGCAAGCCCAAAAGCACAATGTTAGAACGGTTCAAAGTACCGTAGAAGCAGCCCTGTCTCGTGTGGCAGACGAAGAGGTTTCTGTAATTACAGCCGGACGTACAGATACTGGAGTACATGCTACTCACCAAGTGATTCATTTTACATCGGGCGCTAAACGCACTAATTTGGCCTGGTGCCGAGGAGCGAATCGTTTTCTAGATTCAGATGTTAGGATCAAATGGGTCAAACCAACGCACGAGGACTTTCATGCGCGATTTTCAGCATTAACCCGATCATATCGATTTGTTATCTATAACAATCAGGTTAAAAGCGCGATTCTCAGAAATTACTGTACGCATGAGTATCGAAGGCTTGATGTGGCGAGTATGCAAGCGGCTGGAGCATCGTTGTTAGGCGAGCACGATTTCTCTTCATTTCGCGCTGCAGGTTGCCAGGCTCATTCGCCAATCAGGACGGTAAGTCAGTTTGTGCTGCATTCCAAAGCGGATTGGATTTGGTTTGACATCACAGCCAATGCATTCCTGCAACATATGGTTCGCAATATTGCTGGAAGTTTGATTGAGGTGGGATATGGAAAGCGTGATGCGTCTTGGTTTGAGAGCTTATTGACACTAAAAGATCGTACCAAGGCAGGTGTTACTGCAGAGCCCTATGGCCTATATTTAACTGGGGTTGAGTATCCAGAAAGGTTTGCTTTGCCAAGCGAATTATCCTTGGTGAATTATTGGTAGCTACGATGAGAAGAACTCGTATTAAAGTGTGTGGGATGACCCAAGTACATCAAGTTGAACAAGCGGTCGAAATGGGTGTTGATGCGATCGGCGTGATTTTGCATGCAGAGAGTCCAAGAACAATATCTTTATCTCAGGCTAGATCAATTCGTGAGGTCGTTCCAGAGTTTGTGAGTCTGGTCGGTGTCTTTGTTGATGCACCTGACTCCCTCGTACAGAGAACGATAGAACAGGTCGGTATTGATCTAGTCCAATATCATGGCCAAGAATCATGTTCTGTAATAGATTCACTCGGAGCCAAGCATATTAAGGCAATTAGAGCTCAAACTCTCGAGCAAGTGCTGGATACAGTGAAAGGGTATCCCAATACACAGACATTTCTCCTAGATCCTTACGTAGAGGGGCAACACGGAGGGACTGGGCAAACACTTGATGCGTCACTCTGGCCAAACAACGCAATGTCTAATAAAAACTTCATTCTCGCCGGCGGCTTGTCGGACCTGAATGTAAAAGAGAGAGTGCGTGCATTAAAACCCTACGCCGTTGATGCTAATAGTGGTCTAGAAGACAGCCCTGGTTCAAAAAATATAGAACGATTAGCTCGCTTTATCAATGAAGTTAAGCTGGCCGACTCAGAGTAGGACTGCTATGTCTAAAGTAAGTTTCGAGACGGTAGGGGAATGGGTGGAGCACATCCAAACTTTACATTTTCGAGAAATAGACATGACGTTAGATCGTGTCAAAAAAGTGTTGGCTGATATTGTTCATGATCGCGTCGATTTTAAGGTCATCACCATTGCCGGTACGAACGGCAAAGGTTCAGTCGCCGAGCTCACATCCAGTATTCTGCGCACGACGGGATTGACCATTGGTAAGTTTAGCTCACCGCATCTAGTTAGGTTTAACGAAAGAATAGAGATTAATGGACGACAGATCGCCGATGATTTGCTATTGGAATCCTTTTCTAGAATAGAGTCAGTCAGAGGTGAGACCGGCATAACTTACTTTGAGTATTGTTTCCTGTTGGCGATAGATTGCTTTATTACAGCGGGTGTTGATGTTGCGGTATTGGAAGTGGGGCTGGGTGGAAGACTGGATGCCGTGAACGCTCTTGATGCTGATGTCAGTGTAATCACGAGCATATCTTTCGACCATATTGACTGGCTGGGCGAAACCCTGGAGAAAATTGGTTATGAAAAAGCCGGGGTGGCTAGAAAGCATAAACCTTGCGTTTTGGGGCTTAGGAAACCACAAGCTTCGATTTTGAAACACTTAACTGAAATCGATGCTCAGAAGGTCCAACTCGGAGTCGACTTTGACTTTATCGAATCTGCTAATAAATTTCAGTTTCAATCCGATTTACATGACCTCAATTCATTGCCTCGGCCATTTGATCAATCGGGTGTTCAGTCTAAAAATGCGAGTCTCGCAATTCAAGCCGTAATGGAGTTACATCAACAAGTTGGTCTACCTAATATTGATGTCAAAACTGGTCTTAGAAACGCGCGGATTCTAGGGCGATGCCAGGTTCTGCAACGCAATCCCACCGTGATTCTGGATGTGGCCCACAACGAAGATTCAGTATCGTCGCTCTCCGCGTTTATGCGGCAACTCAAGGTTAAGGGCAAGACCGTAGCAATCTGCGGGATGTTGAGAGACAAGCAAGTAGGGAAGTGTCTGGAAATACTGCAGTCACAAATCGATGAGTGGAACTTCGTTTCCATTGATAGTCCGCGAGGTGCGACTTGCGAAGACCTTCGTGAAATTTATAATTCGCTTGGTACACAATCATGTGTTTCCGACTCGAATCTTTTTCCCAGTGCAACAGAGGCCTTTAACTCGGTGATTAAATCATTAAATAATGATGACTGTATGTTGGTATTCGGCTCGTTTTTTGTGGCCGGTGATATACTAGCGTTGTCTGAATCAGGCAACCAAGACCTCGAGATAGCGTAAATAAACTCAATGACTTCGAAATCTAAAGCCAAGGCGACCGCGTCGCAAGAATTTAACCTAAAACACAGGGTGACAGGAGCCGGCGTGTTAATTTTTTTCGGCGTTTTGGTTTTACCTTGGCTCTTAGGGCCGCCTAGCGAGGCACAAAAAACCACCTCGGTTGATGATTCTGATGCTGAAGTTATTGCCCCACTGCATTCTACTTTTGAAGATCAAGTGCTCGCTGAGTTAGAGGGAGCTGACCCCGACTTTGTGGAGCCCGAAGAATCGGTCTATGTCTCCAAGATTACTCCAGTTGGCGGCGCGGGGAGTGAACCAAAGAAGGTCATTGATGAAGCCAGTGCGAGTTCATCAGCTGATGACAGTGTTTCCCAACAAAAATCTAAGTCAATGGCGGCGGTATTAAAAAAAGCGATTGATAAGTCAAAGGTAGGCGATGTTGTTGAAACACAAACTGAAAAACCATCCGCGATAGCCGGTTCGGCTGAGATCAAAACCGAAGCCGTTAACTCAACAAACGGGGATAACGAAACTTCGAAAGACCCTGAATTGAATGCGAACGTACCAACTAAAGTAGATGTTGGATGGGTGGTTCAAGTTGAGCTCCTGACGGATAAAGAGGGCGCCAATCGCCTGGTCAAAAAACTGAACGACAATGGTTTTCGTCCTCAAACTACCACCGTAGACACCAATTTGGGAAAATCGACTGGTACGCGTATTTGGCTGGGGCCTTTTGCAGAGAGAGCTGGGGCCGGAAGAGAAAATGATCGCTTAGAGAAACAAATGGGAAAACGAGGGTTCATCCGTGTTTATCCTTAATCTCAAATGAGTGTAAACTTCAAACCATTCTGGTTCACAATTCGTAGATTTAGAGCTAGAGTCGTCGCACAATAATCACAGGATAATTAAATGACTGCCTTCGATTTAATCATTTTGGCTATATTTGTCATCTCAACAGTAGTTGGTGTAATGAGAGGCTTCGTAAAAGAGGCCCTATCTATAATCTCTTGGATTGTGGCCTTCTGGCTCGCCTATACCTACTGTGTTGAAGCTGGCGAGTGGTTGGCGCAGTTTGCCAGTCTTGGTGATGGCACCATAAGGAATACCGCGGGCTTCATTCTACTCTTTGTAGTTACACTGTTCGCATTTGCTATCGTCTCTTATGTGATTACTAGTCTGATCGTTAGAGGACCGATTAAAGGAGTCGATCGGGTACTCGGTATAGCCACGGGTTTCGTGAGAGGCGTCGCGATTGCGGCGGTTCTATTGGTTTTAATGCAGGCGTTGGGTATGAACTCAAGCGGTTTCTGGAAAGACTCTAGGTTTGTGCCGCACCTTATGCCGGCTGTTGAATTCATGCAGAGGGTGTTACCACGACTATGGCAAAGCGACGAGCCGTTGGAAGATGGCGAACTTAAGGATAAATTAATTGAACAGGGTGTTGAGCATATAAAAGAACAAGCCACGACATAAAAAATTCCGACCAAGAATCATTCTTTTCGTTATAAACCTGTAACAAATGGGTTAAAATTCGCGCCTGTTCACGGCATTAGTATCGCCGACATTTGCTGAATTTTTTGCGCACAAGCGCAATATTAACGAGACCGTTCTTATGTGTGGTGTTCTTGGTATAGTTGGGAAGTATCCCGTTGCTCAAAGTCTCTACGATGGGCTAACCGTTCTTCAACATCGTGGGCAGGATGCTGCCGGTATTCTCACCTGTGACGAAAATGGATTCGTCAACATGCGTAAGGATAACGGTCTAGTGAAGGACGTATTTTACAAGCGACATATGCAAAGGCTAACCGGAAATGTTGGTATCGCGCATTGTCGTTATCCCACTGCTGGCTCAAGCTCGCCAGCCGAAGCGCAACCTTTTTATGTCAACTCTCCGTTTGGGATAGCTCTGGGGCACAACGGTAATTTAACCAACGCGAATCAGTTGCGATCTGGGATTTTTAAGGACGATTTGAGGCATATTAACACCTCCTCAGATTCAGAAATTTTGCTGAATGTGCTAGCTAATGAAATATATAAAAATTTAGAGGAAGGCTCCTACAAGCTCGAAAATCGTCAGATTTTTAAGGCTGTCGAGGGTGTTTTCAAGCGCTGTCACGGCGGCTATGCTGTCGTAGCATTTATCATGGGGGTCGGCTTAGTGGCGTTTAGAGACCGCTTTGGGATCAGGCCACTAGTTTACGGTTACAGAGATACTGAGCTCGGCCGAGAGTACATGGTAGCGTCAGAAAGTGTGGCCTTGGACAGTCAAGGTTTCACCATGCTGGCCGATGTGAAGCCGGGTGAAGCGATAATCCTGCCGCTAGAAGGCGATATTGAAACTCAGATGTGTTCAGGACAGTCCACCTATGCTCCTTGTATATTTGAACAGGTATATTTGGCACGTCCAGACTCGATGATTGATGGAATATCAGTGTATCGAACACGAATGCGTATGGGCGAGAAACTAGCACGCAAGATTGCCCGAGAGTGGCCTGATCATGATATAGATGTAATCATTCCCATCCCGGACACCAGTAGAACCGCTGCATTAGAGATGTCGCAGGTGCTGGGTGTTCGATATCGAGAGGGCTTTATTAAGAATCGCTATATTGGTCGAACCTTTATAATGTCTGGCCAAGAACAGCGTAAAAAATCGGTTCGGCAAAAGCTCAATGCCATTGGTATAGAGTTCGAGGGAAAGAACGTGATGTTGGTTGATGATTCAATAGTTCGAGGGACGACATCAAAACAAATTGTGCAGATGGCGCGGGATTCGGGAGCTAATAAAGTTTATTTTGCTTCGGCCGCTCCGCCAGTACGGTATCCAAATGTTTATGGAATCGACATGCCTGCGGCCGACGAGCTAATAGCGAGTAATCGCACCGTTGAACAGGTGGAAAGCTTGATTGGCGCTGATCGATTGTTCTACCAAGATCTTAATGACCTGATAGAAGCTGCATCAGAGGGCAATCCTCAGATTGTGAAGTTTGATACCTCTTGCTTCAGCAATGAGTACGTAACAGGCGATGTAAACTCGGAGTATCTCGCCGCATTGGAGCTTGTGAGAAGTGATGATGCAAAAAAGGCCAGTGAAGCCAAGCCTTCAAAGCTACGAGATATGAGCCAAATGAACGAGTCAGCTTAGGTAGCGGAGAAAAATTACTTCGACCTCAACTTATGACAAACGAAAAAAAATCATACCGCCCGGCCACCGTGGCGATCCGATCCGGCCATCAAAGGAGCCAGTTCGGAGAGCATAGCGAGCCTATCTTCGCCACTTCGAGTTTCGTTTTTGACTCGGCAGAACAAGCCAAAGCTAGGTTTTCGTATGAAGAGCCGGGGGACGTGTATTCGCGTTTTACTAATCCAACTGTTTCCTTGTTTCAAGATCGCTTGGCCGCGATGGAAGGGGGCGAAGCCTGCATTGCAACCTCAAGTGGGATGTCGGCAATGCTTGCTGTGTGTTTGTCCGGTTTGACTGCAGGTGACCACGTTGTTTCCTCATCATCCATATTTGGAGCTAGCAAAGTCTTGCTCTCGGGCTTGCTCGGAAAGTTTGGTGTTAGTGTCGACTTTGTGGAATTAACCGACCTATCCGAGTGGGAGAGCGTCATACGTAAAGACACAGCGATGGTGTTCTTTGAGACGCCAACGAATCCACTGATGGAAGTTGGAGATATAGAGAAAATATCCAATATAGCGCATGCAAAAAATGAGGACTGTTTGGTTGTAGTGGATAACTGTTTTTGCACGCCGATCCTACAAAAGCCACTTTCACTGGGAGCCGATGTTGTGCTTCACTCGGCGACAAAATTCATTGATGGTCAAGGTCGATGTGTCGGAGGTGCGATAGTCGGAACGCAAGAGTTTGTTGGTGAAAAGGTGCTTGCATACATGCGTACCGCTGGACCCTCACTTAGCCCATTTAACGCATGGGTGTTTGCCAAAGGTTTGGAAACCCTGGATTTAAGAATCAATAAAGCTTGCGATAACGCATTGAAAATTGCCCAAGAGCTTTCTGCTTCTTCAAAAGTGGTTAAAGTCTACTATCCTGGGATAGATACTCACCCGCAATATGATCTAGTATTAAAACAGCAGTCGAGAGGTGGTGCTGTCGTTTCTTTTGAAGTGGAAGGAGGAATGGCTGAGGCTTACGAGCTTATTAATAATACTCAGTTAATGTCTATTACCGCCAATTTGGGAGACACAAAGACAACGATCACTCATCCTTACACTACTACCCATGCGCGATGGAGTGATGAGGAGAAAGCCGCTGTTGGCATCAAACAAAATTTGATTCGAATTGCGGTTGGACTAGAGGATTGGCGAGATCTAGTTGACGATTTGTCTCTGTGAGCCGATCGGTGTCGAATACACTGAGCTGGTAGCGAGCGATGAATGGGTGACGCAGTCACCCATAGCAATTCTTTGATTTAACCTAGGTTAAAATCTAAACAAGAGTTTCGAGCGGGCTTAGGTTTAGAACTTCAATAAGCCATTAACCCCAACCACTCCGATATCAGAATTGCCGGCGTCTTTTGAATATTCCAGTTCGATTTGACCGCGATCACCCAGTCGGTAGCCAATTCCAATGCCACCAGCTAAAGATGTGTCTTCGAAGCTTGTGTCTAGCAGGGTGCCAACTCTTACGTTAATGTCGGCATAGCTAATACCGCCTTTTAGTTTGAAATAGACATCCCCAGCGCTCTTGTAGGTGAAAAACGCGTTGATAATGTCGACTTCATAGGTGCCGCTAAGTGATCCTATTGCAAATTCAGAGGGAATGAATCCCAAGCCATTTAGTTGGGAAACCTGTTCTTCTTCACCACTTATATATTCGACCTCAAATGAAGATCTTCCACCGGCAACATCTTTGTCGAATTCGTATCCAATGACCACGCCTGTGCCGCTTGCGTCGTTTAAACCCGGTTCATTGGCATCAATATTCACTGCCTTAGCGCCAATGATCCACTTACCCTTCGCTTCATTTCCAAAAACACTAAGGCCATCGGCATGTGCGTTGAATGAAAAAAAGGCGCAAAGGGCTAAGATCGTTGAAAGAAGCTGTGTCGTTTTTCGATTAGGACTCATTGAATCAATCTCCTCGTCGGGTTTGTAGGGTGTTGTGCTCTCATGTGTTAGCAACCAGTGTGATCACATTAAGCCACGACTCATTAAATGTCAGGGCCTCAGAAGTGTGATAATCCACGTGGGCTCACCGCCGCAATCTATCCATTTAGCTATCTATTTGGATGGTTGTTGAAAGACGGATCGCCATTGATACTCTCTTAACAACACTCATCGTTGTCTTGATCCTAAAAGTAATCTGACCTTCGTTTCGGTAGATTAGTGCTTTCGACAGATCGGCCGATCATCTTATCCTTTACTTTATGTAATATCAATTGCTTAACTTGTAATTCTAAATGCAATTCTAAGTAAAGTGTTGGTTAAGGATACGGCAAGTGAGTGATGTTGAATTGATAAAAATTTACCGAAATCGTTTTTTTGGAATGGAGTTCAGCGGTACAATTTCGGAATGAAAATCGTTGCGTCTATCCTATTCGTTTTGCTCATAGTCCTGCAGGCGCAATTATGGTTTGGATCTCATGGTGTGTTTCAGCTTTGGTCATTACAGAGAACCACACTGGACTTGAAGCGTGAAAATGAGGGAATGATAGAGCGCAATGAACAACTTCATGCGGAGGTCCGCGAACTCAGGCAAGGTGAAGAAGCTCTCGAAGAGAGAGCCAGAAGTCATCTAGGGTTCATCAGTGAAGGCGAGAAGTTTTATCGGATCATTCCCGAGAGTCCCGAAAGCCAAAATGGCCAAAATGAGTCAGACTGACAGTGAAGACTTTGAGTTGGTTGACTCCTGTCATACAGAGATTAAATGTCTCTATTAATTAAGTTGGATTCACTCTCTGAAACTTTAAGCACGCTGCTTGTCTCACCCCAATCGCCCAACACGATTCGCTCTAAATCACCGTAATGATGAATGTTTTGACGATGTGTATGGCCGTGAATCATTCTCTTCACATTCGAGTTAGTGAAAGCATCGATCACAGCACGTTCAGTAACGTCCATGATTTCCATGCTGACGCTTTGCTTGTGGGTCTGACTCTCCATTCTGGCAGCTTTGGCTTTTTCGATTCTCTCGGGAATGCTTAGGCTTAAAAAATCATCACAAAAAGCTTTATTGCACATCATGGTTTGTCTGAACTGTTGGTGCGCAATATCATCGATACAAAGACTATCACCGTGAAGTAGTAGCGTTGGCTCTCCATAGAGATCGATCACCGTCTCATCATTTAATATCGAAAAGCCCGTGTGTTCACTGAAACTTTCTCGTACCAAAAAGTCTCGATTTCCTGCGATGAAATAGCAATCCGTCTTCGAGCTTGCTTGTTTCATTGCACTTAGCACTGGCTCAGCCCCGATTAGTTGAGCCGCGTCGTCTCCAATCCAATATTCAAACAGATCACCCAGTATATAAAGTTTGTCAGCGGCCTGTGCTTCAGAGCTTAAAAACTCAAAAAATGCCTTGATTGTATTCGGGCGTTCAGGGGTGAGGTGCAGATCTGATACAAATAGGGTGTGCATGATTCTTTAATTATTATTGGCCGGATAGTGGATACGGGCCATGTTTATTCTCTTGGATTATTGGTGTGATGAATGTTTTACATTGCGCAAGAGGCAATTTGCAGCATTTTTCTATATTTTATCAAGGTTTAGCTTAGAATTGTGTTTGGATTTTGCGCATAAATTTCCCATTTGTTCTGTTGGGTTTTGCATTACGACTGTTTATAATAGGGACAAAGCATCCTCGCTCGTTCGCGAGCAAAATACTCCTTTCCAACAAAATAGAACAAGCGACTTGGGCGGAAAACGTTCAGGCGACGTTCTTTTATGAATACTTAAGACGGAGAAGTCGTGCAATTAACTGGCGCAGATATTGTAGTTAAAAGTCTGAAAGAAGAGGGCGTAGATTATGTTTTCGGTTATCCCGGTGGTGCCGCATTGCATATCTATGACGCATTTCATCGGCAAGATGACGTCGAGCACATCCTGGTTCGCCATGAACAAGGTGCCACTCATGCAGCAGATGGTTATGCTCGTTCCACTGGCAAGCCTGGTGTGGTCTTAGTGACTTCCGGTCCAGGGATTACAAATGCAATCACAGGTATCGCCACTGCCTATATGGATTCGGTGCCCATGATCATTTTGTCTGGACAGGTGATGAAGCCTCTTATTGGTTATGATGCATTCCAAGAAATCGACGCAGTGGGTATCAGTCGACCTTGCGTGAAGCATAATTTTCTTATCCAGCATGTCGATGATATTGCATCAACGATTAAGAAGGCTTTTCAAATCGCGACAACCGGTCGTCCGGGGCCAGTATTGGTTGATATTCCGAAGGACATTACGGCCGATGTGACAGAGTTTTTGTATCCAGACTCTATGGTGATGAGGTCTTTTCAGCCACCAAAGAAATCCATGCCGAACGAGATCTTTACGGCTATAGAAGCGGTGCTGAATGCCAAGAAGCCTATTGTCTACACTGGTGGAGGCATCGTGGCCGCAAACGCTCAGGAGTCTTTGAGAGAGTTCGTGGATAAACTTGGGTTTCCCTGCACAAATACCTTGATGGGGTTGGGCGCGTATCCACACACAGATCCTAAATTCATCGGCATGCTCGGAATGCACGGCACTTATGAAGCCAATATGGCAATGCACGAGGCTGATCTGATAATAGCTCTGGGTGCTCGGTTTGACGATCGAGTTACTGGTACTTTGCATAACTTTGCTCCAAACGCAAAGATTCTACATGTCGATGTAGACCCTTCCGTTATCGATAAAAACATTAAGGCTGATATTCCAATTGTTGCTGACGTACAAGAAGTGTTAACAGCGTTTAATCAGGAGCTCGACCGTCGCATAAAAGATATTAATCCTGAGTTAATTCGAGATTGGTGGAGCTTGATCGAAAGCTGGAGATCTCTTGACAGTCTCTGGTACGAGCAAAGTGATGATGTTATTAAGCCTCAATATGTGGTTCAAAAGCTTCACGAAGTCACTGGCGGCAAAGCATATGTGACCTCAGATGTTGGTCAGCACCAAATGTACGCAGCGCAGTTCTATGGTTTTTCAGACACGCATCGTTGGATAAACTCTGGTGGGCTAGGGACCATGGGATTTGGCTTGCCAGCGGCAATGGGGGTGAAATTCGCTCATCGAGACGCTGATGTGGCTTGCGTAACGGGTGAGGGAAGTATTCAAATGTGTATTCAAGAGTTGGCTACCTGTAAGCAATACGATTTGCCCGTTAAAGTAATTAACTTGAATAACCGATACTTAGGTATGGTTCGACAGTGGCAAGAATTTTCTTATGAGAAGCGTTACTCCAATTCCTACATGGACTCATTGCCTGATTTTATTGCCTTAGCTGAGGCCTATGGGCACGTGGGCATGCTTATAGAAAATCCAAGTGATGTGGAGCCTGCTCTAAAAGAGGCGTTTGCACTAAAAGATAGATTGGTGTTTATGGACTTCATTACTGATCAACAAGAGAACGTATATCCAATGATTGAAGCAGGTAAAGGTCACCACGAGATGCGTATGCGACCTGGTTCAAAGACCCTAGATTAGTGAGGAGAGGGTTGTGAGACACATTATTTCCGTATTACTCGAAAATGAGTCAGGAGCATTGTCGCGGGTTTCAGGCCTGTTTTCGGCGCGTGGCTATAACATTGAATCATTAACGGTAGCTCCGACTAATGATCCAACTTTATCCAGGATGACCATTGTTACCACTGGTGATGACCGTAAAATTGATCAGATAGAAAAGCAGCTAAACAAGCTCGTTGATGTGGCCGCGCTTCAAGATATCACAATTGCAGGGCACCTTGAGCGTGAAGTGGTGCTTGTGAAAATTGAAGTTGAATCTGATCAAGTCGACACATTAAAGCGAATCGCTAAGGGATTTAACGCATCTTTGAGTGATGTCAGTGACAATATGTTTATTGTGGAAATGAGCGGCAGTTGCGAGAAAGTTGATGAACTCCTAAAAAGCCTTGCTAATGGCAGTATTATCGAGGTCGCGCGCTCTGGAGCCATCGGTTTGGCGTCCGGAGTCGAAGCTCTTGTTGTGCCTGGATAGTCAGGGTTGAAGTAAAAAAGTTCAACCTATCGGCCGAACTCAGGTATCCTTCGGCAAAACAGTCGAAATCCGAGCTACGTTTTATGAAAAAGATAGATTCGCATCCTTTGCTAGCCCGTGAGGGATGGTTTTATATTTTGTTGTCCCTGGCCTCTGCGGTAATTACGACAGTTGCCTTTCCAATCTACGTTGCCGTTTTCTTTTGGATTATTGCCATATTTGTTCTGCAGTTCTTTCGAGATCCTCACCGCGCAATTCCACAAGATAAGTCAGCCGTATTGTCCCCTGCCGACGGTAAAGTGATTTTCACTGGCGTTGTCGATGATCCTTATTTGGACCGAAAAGCTTTTAAAATCAGTGTGTTTATGAATGTCTTCTCAGTTCATTCAAATCGAGCGCCGGTTAATGGGACCGTGAAAAATGTTTGGTATAATCATGGGCTCTTCGTAAATGCGGCTCTGGACAAGGCGTCTGCAGAGAACGAGAGGAATGCGGTGTGGTTTCAGATGGAAGATGGAACGGATGTCGTGTCAGTCCAAGTTGCTGGTCTAGTCGCTAGGCGCATACTTTGTTACGTCCAAGAGGGTGATCAAAGAGAACAAGGTGAGCGTTATGGTTTTATTCGGTTTGGGTCACGTGTGGATCTGTTCTTGCCAGAAGATTTCAAGCCAGAGGTAGCCATTGGCCAAAATGTTTCATCAGGAACTTCTAGGTTGGGCGTCTTTAGCTAGGAGGTCCTTGCTCATTTGATCGCTGATAAGCCTCAGTTATGAACACTGGGGCTTTTTTATTATGTTGTTAATTTGCAGCAATTCGTGGAAACAAAGAGTATAATCCGCCGTTATTCAATAACTGTTGCTCCTGCCCTCTGAAATGGAAAATAAAAAACCCGCTAAAGGTTTCTATATACTTCCAAATCTATTCACTTCAGCCGGTTTGTTCGCGGGATTCTACGCGATAATGCAAGCGCGCTTGGGGCACTTTGAAGCTGCCTGCCTAGCTATCTATGGCGCTATGGTAATGGACATCATAGACGGCCGGCTTGCACGGCTCACTAATACCATGAGCGATTTTGGATCTGAGTACGATAGCTTGGCGGATATGGTGTCGTTTGGTGTGGCACCCGCAATGGTGATGTATGAGTTCGCATTGGTGGATCTTAAACGATTTGGTTCATTGGCTGCTTTTATCTATGTTGCTTGTGCGGCACTTCGTCTAGCGCGGTTCAATGTCGCAAAAATCAGCGACAAGAAATTTTTTACTGGAATTCCAAGCCCCGGTGCTGCAGCAATGGTCGCATCTGTGGTCTGGGTGTGCAGTGATTATTCTGAGTTTATAAGTGTTCAGAATATCAACGTCTTGCTTGCATTTTTGATGGTTCTATTAGCTCTTGCGATGGTTAGTAACATCAAATATCGATCATTCAAAGATTTCGAGTTCAAAGACAAAATGCCTTTCGTTGGGATGATATTAACGGTGGTGGTGATTGCCATCATATACTTATCTCCTCCACTGTCATTTCTACTCATTGGCACGATTTATTTTGTCAGCGGTGCAATTACTTACACAGTCAAGCTTTTGAGAAGGCGGGCCGCTGCTAAAGCCAGTGATTCACAGAACAACGATTAATCCCTCACCCGCTTAAGAACCTCATTAAGATAGAAGCAAAATTAAAATGAAATTCGAAGGAAGCATAGTGGCACTGGTCACGCCGATGACCGAGTCTGGACAGGTAGACTTTCCAGCATTGCATGGCCTAATCGAGCATCATATTGAGAGCGGAACACACGCTATTGTGTCGGTCGGAACAACTGGAGAATCTTCCACTTTGACTCCTGAAGAACACCTGGCGGTTATTGAAGAGACTATCAAGACTGTAAACAAACGCATTCCTGTCATAGCCGGGACGGGAGCAAATTCAACTCATGAGGCCATTTTCCTGACCAATAAGGCTAAAGAATTGGGCGCTGATGCTGCTCTATTAGTCGTACCTTATTACAACAAGCCCACACAGGAAGGCTTATATCGACACTTCAAAAAAATTGCAGAATCAGTCGATATTCCGCAAATACTCTATAATGTCCCGGGTAGAACCGTCGCGGATATGAGTAATGAAACGATTGCTCGTTTGGCAGATATAGACAACATCGTTGGATGTAAGGATGCCACTGGAGACCTTAATCGCGGCAAGCAATTACTAGAAATGGTCGGTGATAAGATTACCATTCTCTCCGGCGACGATCCTACGGCACTGGAGTACATGAAATTGGGTGCCAGAGGAGATATTTCAGTGACAGCCAATGTGGCTCCGAAGTTAATGGCTCAAATGTGCCAAGCTGCATTGGATGGCGAGTTCGATTTAGCTGCAAAACTGGATCAAAAGCTGGCATTGTTGCATGTGGATTTATTCTTGGAGTCAAATCCAATTCCAGTAAAGTATGCTGTACATAAGATGGGTTTTGGCGCGAACCGTTTGCGGTTGCCTTTAACCCCATTATCAGCAGAATACGAAGATCGCGTGGAAGTTGCCATGCTCAAAGCAGAAGTAGAATAATAAGATTAATCATCTCAGGGTGGGTAGAAATTCAATATGTTAAGCAGAAGTGATTTTTTGAACATGATAAAAACATTAGGACGATTGACCAAAGTGACGGTTCTTGTGTTGATTACTTTGATATCGCTATCAGCTTGTCAGAACAATAGAGTGATCGAAACTACCGATGACAGCGCAGAGTATCGAAGTGCGAAAGCACTGCCGCCGCTGAAAAAGCCTCGGGCTCAAGTAGCGAATAATCCTGTATCACCTCCTGCTCAAACTAGACCAGCGAATAATCCACCTGTCAAACCAACTGTACAAGCTCCGGCTCAAACTAAGAGAGTTGAGGCTCCGGTAGCGGCGACTCAACCCACGCAACAGATAGATCCTCTTTCTACGGTCTCCTCAAGTTTGCGGGACGCAGGGGAATACAGCCGTTTGATGATTAATGCCGACTTTGATTTGGCTTGGCAGTACTTAACCAACCAACTCACCAAGTCGGAAGTCACGGTGTTTAGTCGTAACAAAGCGGCTGGCCGGATTGCGATTGGTTGTGGTGACATCGGTAACAGCACTGTAGTTGATGTAAAACGAGAGGGTGGTTGGTCTATTTTCAATCGCCGCAAAACCGAAGCTTCCGAATACTGTTCGCTGCAAATGGTGGGCAAGCGTGGTGAGTCCAGCGTGAGCGTATTGGATCGAGCTGGTCGAGAAGTTGTATCTGAATTAGGTCAGGCGGTCTTAAGTCGGATTAGCGGAAACTAGTTTCATAATTATCGATAACTTATTAGAGAAACCAACGCATGAATAAGGGTCAAGAGTTATATAGCGGCAAAGCCAAATCGGTCTATGCCTGCGAACGAGATGACGCGCTAATACTCCACTTTAGAGACGACACATCGGCTTTCGATGGTGAGAAGATGGAGCAACTGGATAGAAAAGGCATGGTTAACAATAAGTTTAACGCCTTTATTATGAAGCACCTCGAATCCGAAGGTGTACAGACACATTTTCTTGAATTGTTGTCAGATACCGAGGCGCTGGTGCGAAAGTTGGATATGTTCCCAATCGAGTGCGTGGTTCGAAACGTTGCGTCGGGTTCAATTTGCCGTCGACTTGGTGTTGAGGATGGTTTGGATTTGTCACCACCAACCTTTGAATTTTTCCTGAAAAATGACGCACTGCATGATCCGATGATCAACGAGTATCACATCGAATCATTTGGGTGGGCCAGTGCTGAGGCGATCGCTTTTATGAAAGAGCAGACCTTCAAAGTGAATAACATTCTGAGCAAGTTGTTTGCTGATGCTGGCATGATCTTAGTGGATTTTAAGCTGGAGTTCGGGCAACAAAATGGGCAACTGTATTTGGGTGATGAGTTCTCCCCGGACGGTTGCCGAATTTGGGATGCAACCACGCGAGAAAAACTCGATAAAGATCGATTTCGCAAAGGTTTAGGTGGCGTTATTGAAGCTTATGAGCAAGTCGCAACAAGATTAGGGTTAGAACTTTAATCAGCTAACACCAAGCTTTTAGTAAGTTTCATACAGGCTTTATAAGGATGCGTCAGATTTGTTTAAGCAATCTGGCGCATCTTACTTTTTATACAAAACAAAATGGGTTCAGAAATGTTACGACTTCGTGGTAGTCAGGCACTCTCAAATTTCCGCATCAATAAACTTTTTGAGACAGTTAACTCGGCCTTTCCAGTAATTACACGCATCGATACGGAATACCAACATCTTATTCATCTTGAGGATGGGGTAAGTGCCTTGGATGAACAAAGCCTCTCAAAACTAGAGAAGCTATTGACATATGGTCCGAAAATGCAAGATGTGGACCACGAAGGCCAACGAATTTTCGTGCTACCAAGATTTGGGACTATTTCACCTTGGTCCACCAAAGCAACGGATATTGTTTCGATTTGCGGATTGGACGGTGTTAAGCGAGTAGAGCGCGGAATCGCTTACTTTGTCCAGTCTCAGAGAGCCCTTACCGCCGCTGAACTTGAAAGCGTGTCGAATATGATGCACGACCCAATGACGGAATCTGTGGTGTTTGACATCGACGACGCCGCGCAATTGTTTAGAGCGGAGGAACCTCAGCCACTGATTGAAGTGCCCCTGTTGACTCAAGGCCCCTCAGCACTGACTGAAGCCAATCAGTCTTTGGGTCTTGCACTGTCTGAAGATGAAATAGAGTATTTGACCCAGCAGTACACCCAGCTCGGCAAAAACCCGACCGACGTCGAGTTAATGATGTTCGCTCAGGTGAATTCAGAACACTGCAGACATAAGATCTTTAATGCTGATTGGATAATTGATGGCGACGAGCGGGAGCACTCTTTGTTTCGAATGATCAGAGAGACACACTTACAAAACAGCGATGGAACCATCGTTGCCTATTCCGATAACTCTTCCGTTCTACGTGGCTCTGTTGGTGATCGTTTTTTTCCCGACGCGAGTACCAAAGAGTATCAATCCAGTGAAGAAGACATCCATATCCTCTGTAAAGTCGAGACACACAATCACCCCACCGCTATTTCGCCATTTCCAGGTGCGGCAACTGGTTCGGGAGGTGAAATCAGAGACGAAGGTGCCACCGGACGTGGTTCCAAGCCTAAAGCTGGATTAACAGGATTTACCGTATCGAATCTACGACTTCCAAACGCACCCCGATCTTGGGAGCGACCAGAGTCTAAGCCGGCCAGAATAGCAACTCCGTTGCAGATTATGCTAGAGGGACCGATTGGGGGTGCTTCTTTCAATAATGAATTCGGTCGGCCTAACATTGCGGGATACTTTCGTACTTACGAACAGGAGATGCATTCACCTGATCACATACGTGGGTATCACAAGCCAATCATGTTGGCTGGTGGGATGGGAAACATTAGGGAACAGCATGTCGAGAAGAACATCATTCCAGACGGCTCTTTCATTGTGGTCCTCGGTGGCCCGGCTATGTTGATTGGTTTGGGTGGTGGTGCCGCATCCAGCGTGGCGTCAGGCCAAAGTTCAGAAGCCCTGGACTTCGCCTCGGTGCAGAGGGGTAATCCTGAAATGCAGCGTCGATGTCAGGAGGTTATCGATACGTGCTGGGCACTCGGTGAGCAAAATCCGATTGTATCCATTCATGATATTGGCGCAGGTGGACTGTGTAATGCATTGCCGGAGCTTGTCGGAGATGCGGGCAAGGGCGGAAAGTTTGATCTTAGAAAAGTACTGAACGACGAGCCTGGCATGTCACCAATGCAAATCTGGTGCAACGAAGCACAAGAGCGCTATACATTGGCGGTCTCACCAGAGCGACTCGAAGAATTCGAAGCCATTTGTGCCCGCGAGCGTTGCTTATATTGCGTTGTGGGCCAAGCCAGCGATGATCAAGTCTTGGTGTTGGAAGATCCACATTTTAGTGAGGGCTCTGAGAGGCAACAAAAGCCGATCGATCTACCAATGGAGACACTTTTTGGTAAGCCGCCAAAAATGTTGAAAGAAGTTCAATCAAAAGCGCTGGCATCGGGAGAACTGGATTTTGCAGACGTTGGTATTGAAGTGGCTTTACAACAGGTGTTGACACATCCAGCGGTGGCCGACAAGACATTCTTGATCACCATTGGCGATCGAAGTGTGACCGGTATGATCGCTCGTGATCAGATGGTAGGGCCTTGGCAGGTTCCTGTGGCCGATGTGGCTGTCACAACGTCTTGCTACACCGGTTCTACTGGCGAAGCTATGGCAATGGGGGAGCGAACCCCGTTGGCATCCATTAATGCTCCTGCCAGTGGTCGTATGGCCGTGGGCGAAGCCTTGACCAATATTGCTGCTGCTGAAATTCGAAGCCTGAGCGAAGTTAAGTTATCGGCTAATTGGATGGCTGCAGCAGGGCATGAGGGTGATGATGCGGCGCTGTATGAAACGGTCAAGGCAATTGGTATGGAATTGTGCCCAGACTTAGGGATATCCATACCCGTCGGCAAAGACTCTATGTCGATGAAAAGCGTATGGGCCGATGCCGATGGACGGACAAAATCCGTGACAGCACCGGTTTCCTGTGTAATCAGTGCCTTTGCCCCGGTAACCGATACGGCCAAGACCTTAACACCTGAGTTGTCATTGCAAAATTCAGAACTGTTCCTTATCGATTTGTCAGGTGGGCAAAACCGATTAGGCGGTTCAATACTGGCTCAAGTGTTTGACCAGATTGGTGAGCAGACGCCAGATGTAGATGATGCCGGGTTGTTAAAAAAAGGGTTCGAGTTCATCCAAAAGTTAGTTAGCGAGCAATTGGTTTCTGCCTATCATGATCGATCCGACGGCGGGCTTGTGACATCATGTTTAGAAATGGCCTTTGCAAGCCGATGTGGGTTGGAGTTGGATGTACCTATTGAAGACTCCTTGTCTTGGCTGTTCAGTGAAGAGCTGGGCGCCGTGGTGGAGGTTCCCGAGAGTAAATCTAAGCTGTTTAAAGAGGCTATAGCGCAATTCGATCTCATCGATCACGTAAGTGTGATAGGTCGTCCAATAAAAGGAAAGCAGGTTGTCATTAATCCAAAAGGATTGGAACCAGTTATCTTGGATAGAATCGATTTGCATAAACTCTGGTCGGAAACTTCCTTCCACATGCAATCATTAAGAGACAATCCGGATTGTGCACAGCAAGAGTTCGCCCGTATCGAGGACGAAAAAGACACTGGGCTTTACTCTAAATTAAGCTTTGATCCAAACGATAATGTCAGCGCTCCCTATCTAAATCTGAATAAGCCATCGGTCGCTATTCTTAGAGAGCAGGGTGTAAATGGCCATATTGAAATGGGTGCCGCGTTCGATCAATCTGGCTTCCGATCCATTGATGTCACGATGACAGACCTCATTGATGGGCGCGTCCAATTGGATGGGTTCAAAGGCCTGATCGCTTGCGGGGGATTTTCTTACGGCGATGTACTTGGTGCTGGTGAAGGTTGGGCTAAATCCATTCTGTTTAATAATCGGTTACGGGATCAATTTGAATCATTTTTTCAGCGTGACGATGCATTCGCATTGGGTATATGCAACGGTTGTCAGATGATGTCGAATTTAAAAGAGATCATACCTGGCGCTGAACATTGGCCTCATTTCGTTCGCAACGCATCTGAGCAGTTTGAAGCTCGACTCGTGCAATCTAAGATTCCAGAATCCTCTAACTCCGTTCTGCTAGCGGGGATGCAAGGCTCTGAGTTGCCTGTTGTTGTGGCTCATGGAGAGGGTCGTGCGGAATACTCTGGTACCGTGGACAAAACCTTTGTGGCGCTAAATTATGTTGATTATCTGGGGAATGCTACGGAGACTTATCCTGCTAACCCTAATGGTTCGCCTCTAGGCATCGCAGGTTTAACGAATGCAGATGGTCGAGTGACGATCATGATGCCCCATCCCGAGAGGATATTTAGATCGGTTACAAACTCGTGGGCGGATGACTCATGGGGACAATATGGACCGTGGATGCGCATGTTCCGCAACGCGCGAGTCTGGGTTGACTAGGCTTGATGGCCTTACGGTCTCGATATCAAGCCTGTCTTTGAAAACCTCCGAGCTGATCTGCTTGTTGATGATGTTTTGTCGCTCGGTTTATTCAGACATGTAGCAGTGAACACGAAGTATTTCTGCTTAATGCTATCTCCACATGAAATTCGGTAGTAAACAGTAGGCAATAAAAAGGCCGCGGGTGCTAAGCAAACGCGGCCAAATAACAAAAAGAAGAGAGAGTTATGAAAATAAATACTCATTTACGTTTCATGTCTCTACTCTAACGGTCGGGGGAGCGAAATTCGTGACATTTAACCTACAGTTAACTTTAGGAAAGGTTAATTCGATATTTGTTGTAAAAATGCAACAGCTGTTGTTTATTTCCATCGGTGGGTCGTTGCTTTTTTGACAATTTTTTATGAAAGTCTCTGTTGTTATCCCTACTTATAATCGTGAAAAAGTACTTTCTAGAGCAGTAAAGTCGGTTATAAATCAGCGCGTTAACGAAGCTATTGAAGAAATAGAATTAATTGTGGTGGATGATGGTTCCACCGATAATACTCGAGAGTTAGTGAATCGGCACTTTCCCGATGCAAAGTACGTTTATCAGGATAATCTTGGTGTGAGCGCTGCGAGGAATTTGGGTATTGAGCTAGCTAAACATGAGTGGATCGCCTTTCTGGATTCAGATGATGAGTGGTTACCAAACAAGCTGACCTCTCAGTGGAAGGTACTCAGCGAGACTGGATTAAAGGTAAGCCACACTGAAGAAATTTGGATTCGCGATGGTGTACGAGTTAACCAGATGCTTAAACACAAAAAGCACGGGGGTGAGATTTTTAATCAGTGTTTGGCGCTTTGTGCTATGTCTCCCTCGTCTATAGTAATCCATAGATCTATTTTTGAAGAGCTTGGTCTTTTTGATACCAGGCTCCCCGCGTGTGAGGATTACGATATGTGGTTGCGAATAACTTCACGCCATGCGGTTGCTTACGTTGAAAAAGCTTGTATTGTTAAGCATGGGGGTCACTCAGACCAACTCTCTAGAAAGTATTGGGGAATGGATCGGTTTCGCGTACAAGCCCTTGAAAAGTTAATTGAGCATCACTTACAGAGTGCATTCCTTAGTGATGAGCAGGCACGCTTGGCAATCGAGATGCTCACTAAGAAAAATCAAATATTGTTGAACGGCGCGCGAAAACGCAACAATGATCAGTTGCTAAAAGACTGTCTAACTCGAAGCAAGAAGTTTTCTCTATGAAGAATCAAACTGCCATCGTCATCGTGAGTGCTCTTCATTGTGAGGTCAAAGCCATCCTCGACGTATTGAAAATGCGAAAGCTGTACGCAAAACCATTTGATATGTATGTCTGTGACGATTTTAACGGACTTGGAGAACTGTACGTATTGGTTGGTGGTATCGGAAAGTTAAATACAGCTGCAGCGATTGGCTGGTGCGGGGCATTATTGCAAGATTATCAAACGGCTTGGCTGAACGTTGGCATCGCAGGTCATGGTAGCAAAGAAATAGGGTCTGCGTTTACGGTAGGCCGCAGTGATGATACTACGTTAGCAAGAGCTTATTTTCCGCCCCAAGTAGCGAAGCGACAGTTCCCCTTGGAGGCTTGCCTATGTGTTGCGGAACCCACATCGAACTATCCAGACACTGGAGGGGTCGACATGGAGTCATCGGCGTTTTATAAGGTGGCGCTAAGATTTTCCTACCCTGAACTCGTACAATCTGTAAAAGTGGTCTCGGATAACCCGAGTGAGCCAGTAGAGCAGTTGAATACTCAAAAAATTCAGAAGCTGATGCATAGTCAGAAACAGAGGGTACTCGATTTTGCTGAACAACTAGCCAAACTGACTTTGGCGGTAGCATGCCCTAAAAATAAAATCATCATCCCAGATGAGCTGAGATGTAGTCACAGCCAAGTCAGGATAATTAAGGATCAGTTAAAACGTCTAGCGTTGTTTTTAGATAGCGCAGAGATCGAGCAGCTTCAAATTGCTGTGAATGAGAGCACCCGCGCCAAACAATTGACGTCATTTCTGCAATCACGATTGGACGGCATTGTGCCATCGATTGGTATGTCGGGAGATCGTCGTGGTTGATACGATCTACGTAGAATCTTCTGCTCTCGAGCATGAGATTTCAAAGCGTGTCTTATCCAAATATCCTAAGGCCGAGGTTGTTGAGATCTCGCACTACGGAGAGGTATTTAATTCGACTGGACAAAATTTTCGTATACAAAAATCAAACCCTTCTTTGATTCTAGCTAGGAAGGAAGGTGCGAGAGTCATCAGCACTCCGGCTCAATATGAAACAGGGGGAGGCCATCATTATTACTTCTCGCATATGCTTAACTGCGTATACGACTGTCGGTATTGTTTTTTACAGGGGATGTTGCGCAGCGCGAACTACTTGTTGTTCGTAAACTATGAAGATTTCTTGTCAGACATATCTCGCGTGGCAAATGAACACATACATGAGGAAAAACCAACGTGGTTTTTTTCAGGTTACGATTGCGACAGTCTGGCTTACGAGCCGATAACCGGTTTTGCTGACCACTTCGTTTCGAAGTTCGAAAGCCTGCCTAATTCAGTACTTGAGCTGCGTACCAAAAGCACCCAAATAAGATCCCTATTATCACGAAAACCTGTCGATAATATTGTCGTGGCTTTCAGTCTTGCTCCAGATCAGGTGGCAAGGGAGATTGAGCATGGTGCTCCTAGCTTTGAAAAGCGACTTAAGGCTCTAGAGCAACTTCAGGCAGCTGGTTGGCGCATCGGTATTCGCTTTGATCCAGTAATTTGGCATGCGGAGTATCTACAAAATTATGAACGAGCGATTCAGCAAACCTTCTCAACTTTGCGTGCAGATGCTATTGATAGCGTCACACTAGGAGGATTTAGAATGCCTAAAGACTTCTACAAGAAGACCCAAGAAATGTACCCGGAGAATTGGATGTTGAATATTGGCTTAGAACAAAAGCAAGGGATGGTTCATTATCGTGCAGACATTGAGTCTCAAGTGTTGCAAGCAGTAGGTGAATTGTGTCTACAGCACATCGATCAAGCTCAACTGTTCGTTTATCGGTCAGATGCAAGCTGATCAATTTCTCAAGGCGGCTATGGTCAGCGGTGCAAGTCGTGGGATCGGTCTTGCGATAACAGAAGCTCTCGTTGCCAGCGGCTGTAAGGTCCACGCATTATCACGTAGCACTAGTCCGAGTCTTGACCATGAATTGGTTCATTGGCATTCAATTGATCTAAGCAAGTTGGATCAAATTCCAAATCTGCATAAGCGTATTGTCGACAATGTCGATACTCTGGTATTGAATGCGGGAATCGGTCAGTTTGGTGGCCTAGAACAGTTTTCGACTACCCAGATAAGAGAACTCATAGACCTAAACTTGACCAGTAACTTACTCTTGGTGAAAGAATTCCTGCCTCTGTTTAAGCGACAGGGTGGTGGAGATATTGTCATTATGGGAAGTGAATCCGCAATTTCAGGTGGCAAATCTGGAAGCGTTTACTGTGCTACTAAATTTGCGTTACGGGGATTCGCCCAGAGTCTCAGAGCTGATTGCTCTAACGCGAATATCAGGGTGGTTCTGGTCAATCCTGGGCCAGTTAATAGCAGTTTCTTTGACGATCTCAATTTCCAGCCGATTCAGGAGCAGGAGTTCTATCTAAATCCATCCGACGTCGCCAATTCGGTACTCTCAACATTGCGACAGCCTCGGCATGTGGTGTTGGAAGAATTGCGCATTCAACCCATGAAGCGAAGTTTTGTAAAGAAGTAGGGCCCACAACCCGCGATATTTTGCGGCGCCATTGGTGTTGGGGGCTTACTCAGTTTATTACTCGAAGGGGTATTTAAGGCCGATCTGATCTCTAACTGAATCCATGATGGCCATGAGCCTCAAGCTTGTGTCCCAAGGCATCAAAGGACTTTGAGTAAGTTTTGATTGTAAACATCGATGGCATTCCTTAATTTCCCATTCGTACCCGTTAACTTCGTGAGGCAAGGCAACCGTTTGTGACTCTCCGCTTCTCAAATTTAGAGTCGCCGAGTCTGCACACCAAAACAAAGGAACCTCTATATTGCCTTCAGTCCCGAATATCCAAGCTTTATTTTCCAACAATGATTCTGAGGACGAGAGCGCACTGGCTATGACTCCATCTGAATAGGTCAATTGCATGCTAATGCTTTCATCTACTCCTGTGCTGGCAGGATGCATTGCCGACTGAATTCGCATTGGTTCTCTTCCTTGCACCCAGTCAACAAAAGTAAGGGGGTAGATGCCGAGGTCGAGTAACGCACCGCCAGCTAGATGAGGGTTATTTATTCTGTGTTCTGGGCCGTGCTGCATAGCAAAACCAAAAGATGCCTTGATCAGTTTGATATTGCCAATTGCACCATCATCAATCCAACCCCGAATCTGTTTGTAAATGGGCATAAACCGAGTCCAAACCGCTTCAGTATAAAATACCTGATTGGCGCGAGCGGTATCGATAACCTCTCTAGCCTCTTTAATATTGACGGTCATCGGCTTTTCGCAGATCACGGCCTTACGGCCATTTAGACACATGAGGGATTGAGCGGCATGAAGGTGGTGAGGAGAAGCGATATAAATAATATCTATATCCGGTTCTTGTATCAGTTCTTCGTAGTTCGAAAATACTTTTTTTGCATTGTGTCTTTTGGCGAAACTTCTTGCCCTCTCACTCGATCTACTGGCAACCCCATAGAGTTCAGCTCCGGGAGTATGCTTGATAGCATCAGCAAATTTTTCGGCAATGTTGCCAGGCGCTATTATCCCAAAGCGAGTTGTTTCTGAAGTCATGCTTTTTTCTCGCTTATATAGAAAGTAATGTCTGCAGAAAATACTAATTCTGCGTTTGAGTCAGATACCCGGATTGGTATTGCGACATCACCTGGAACGACAATTGAGGAATCAAACTCACTAACAGCAGTAATCTGTCCAGTGGCTTTTTTATGGTAGTGGACAGTCATTTCTTTCGGTATCCAGCGCATATGCTGAGGAACAACGGTGTCCAAAGCCAGCCCACCAGTCATTTCAGCCATTGAGCAAAGTGCGCCAGCATTGATAGTGCCTAAATGATTTCGTACAGCTCGTCGGTCTTTTATGGTTGTTTCGCAGTAGGCCTCTCGTAACTCTACGAAGCGAGGATTAATCTTTGAAAAAAAAGGTGCGTTGAATCCCACGAGCTTCGAAAAAATGTATTTCCCCGCAGGTAGCTTGGTTATTGCTCTGTATCTATCTAGAATTGTTGCCATATAAATGCTGTAAATATTTGATTAATAACTTTATGTTCAACAAGTTATTAGCTATTCTTATTTTTCCAGTCGCCGAGCAGAGGAAGGGGATCGCATCGCCGTCTGATCTAAATTGTAGCGCGCATGATTATTATAAGCACACAAAACTCGTTTGATTGGTCTCAAGCAACCGTTTACAGGTTCGGCGAAGAGAACGTGTTGTTACAAACTCCAAGTCGTTTTTTGCAGGAATTTTTGGTTGACGAAGCTCCGGTAGAGTTAGTGGTGGAGGCTTCCATGGCCGTGCAGGAGTTTTTAGATCGAAGTCCAGAACAGCAAGCAACTAAGATACATTATCAGGGAGATGCTCCATTTGGGGATCGCCTTCGCGAAGTTACCTATCGCCGGAAAAAACAATTTGCTGCTTTAGAACTGGATGGTGAGTTAGTTTGCGAGATAGATTTTAATCATAATCATATTCACTTAGTTCGTGACGGTGGGTTTGCCAATATGGTTAATGTCGAGCTAATTACGGGCCCAGCCTTAATCATCGTTATGGCCAGCCTTAAAACCTATTGCTTGCATGCCAGTGCCGTGGCCACTCCACAGGGTAATCTGGTGTTTGTTGGTGAATCAGGAGTTGGTAAATCTACTTTGGCGTGGCAAGCTGGTGAAGCTTGGCAGCAAACCGCAGATGATATTCTTCCAGTGATATACGAGAAGGGACGTAGCGGTGTTAGATTGAGTGCGAATTTTCCTCAACTAAAGCTTGAGAATGCAAAGGCTCCGGGGGTTGTTACTTCGGATGCCAATATCGACTACATTTTCAGAATTCGTCCAGAGCCAAGCAAAACAATTGAGTTCAAAAAACTTTCCAAAGCTGAGGGCATGCTTCAGTTCGTTCGGCATACTGTTGGCGCCAAACTTTTCGATATGGCGATGATGAAACGACATACCAAGTTCGCAAACTATGTAGTTAACAAAGTCATTTTTATTGAACTCGCTTATCCTCGTGATTTATTGGGGCTAACTGATCTTAGAGAAGAAATCTTGGAGTATTTAAAAACTATTTAGGTGGCCGGTTACGACAAGGTCTTTTTTGCTCAAGACAGTTAAACCCACTTCCTAAGCCCTGACCATGCTCGCTTCAAGTAGGCGGTGATAAGCCAAGCTCCTGAGTACTTTTCTCTCATATAACCAATCGATGGGAATGCGGTTTGCCAAACGAATATGAACTTATCTTTGATGTCTGCTAAGGCTCGAAAATCGTTCCAGAAAATTTTCCAACCGGTTAGATTGCCACTAACAAGTTCGGCGGAAATCTCGTCGCTCATGGGCCTCATCCTGAGCTCCTCTAAAACGAAATAGGGAACCTTAGTGTTTAATAACTCCTGACATCGGGCAAGTGCGTCCAGTGTTATGAACGAGATTTGCTTCTCTTTCGTGATTTTTAAAATTTGTTGCCATTCTGGTTTCGAGAGTGACGCACAGAGCAGGTGTATATCGTACAGCCAGGTAAAGCGTTCTTCATTATAGTGATGGCCCGATCGATGCACACAAGCCAAAACCAGGGCATGTACATTCGAGGGACATCGAAACGAAGTATCTCCAATTTTAAAGGTAGTGCTGTTCTCTTGGATCTCTTCAAAGTCCAAAACATTCGACACGGCATGTCGATTGCTTATTTTCCAATGTACATCCAGGTTAATGGTAGATTTTCCATTTAGTAGCTTCCCATAACTCATCTGTTGCGATATCTGGCTGCCTTCAGCGGCTGGCAGTTTTTGCATTTCCAACGAGTTTAGGGCTCTATGGAATGCGGGCTTGGATTCTTTTGATATTAAAATGTCAGTATCAGTTCTGGGTCGTAACCAAGGCTCTTGGTAGTGCTGGTAAGCTAGAGCGCCGCCTTTGAAGACAATGAAGTCCAAACCAAAGTCATTGTGCAAGGCATTAAGCATCTCGCCTGTACTCACGGAGCGCATTTTTTCAGAGGCAATTTGCTCCAATGCAAAAGCCTTGAGAGACTTTTTGAGCTCCGACGAGGTGGTGTGGTGATATACCAAGCCGATAGCACCGTGGTTTCGCAATAATTTTAAATCGATATCGTGAATCTTCTTTCGATCGCATACAATTTTAGCTATGCGCTCGATTTGGTCTCGCAGATCAAGCCGCTGCATGTCGTGTCCCATGACTGCTGGCTTTCGCGTATTCAACACGACTCATTCGACTCCGATCAATCCTGCCTGAACTAACTGTTCCAGAAGCACACTTAGGTCCTTGCGTATTGCATCAGCAGGGTGGTCGAAACGTTTTTTTATTTCATTGACAAGGTGTTCTAACTCCGCTCCTTCTTCTAGCATCCTCACGGTTTCTAACCCAACGTCATTCAGTCCATAAAACTGTCCAGTATTGAGATTAAGCACAACGGCCTCGTTGTCAAGTTCAGTGATATTGGCGTGAGTTAACAATCGGTATCGGAGTTGCATCTGGGAGTCAAACATCAGTCTCGGTTGGGGCTTATTTTAATAAGTTTTCAATGTATTTTCTTTGAAGTTTTCAATGCATTTAGTTAGAATCGCGCCTCGCTGATGATATTGCCGTTTTTATGTGCGTGTCTGAAGCGTTATTAGCAATAAATTCAATCACTTAAAAGGTTGAATTTTAACTCCTTGTTTCACTGTTACAGAGAGTAGCACTCTTCAACTTTGCAAGATGTGCACCCGGCAGGAAACTAATTTAACCGTGAGGAGCTCACAATGAGACACTACGAGATCGTTTATCTGGTTCACCCAGATCAAAGCGAGCAAGTTGGCGCCATGGCAGACCGCTATAAAGGCGTCATCGAGCAAGGCGGCGGTACAGTACACCGCTACGAAGATTGGGGTCGCCGACAGTTGGCTTACCCAATTAACAAAATCCACAAAGCTCACTACATTCTTATGAATGTTGAAGTAAGCCAAGAAACATTGGACGAAATCGAGAACCTTTTCCGTTTCAACGATGCCATCATCCGAAGCTTGGTTCTTAAGATGAAAAAAGCCGAAACTGAACCATCCGTGATGATGAAAGAAGTTGAAGCTGAGCGTCAACGAGACGAAGAGCGTGATGCAGCCAGAGCGGCTGAGGCGCGTGCAGCAGAAGAAAAAGCGGCGGCTGATGCGAAAGCGGCTGAAGAGTCTGCTGAGAAAGAAGAAGCAGTAGCTGAAGAGGAGGCAGAGTAATGAGAAGAAATGCACCTAAAAAGAGAAGAGGCGGTTTTCGCCAAATGCGTCGACGCTTTTGTCGTTTTACTGCTGAAGGCGCAACTCATATCGATTACAAAGATTTGGCAACATTGAAGTCATTTGTATCTGAATCAGGCAAGATCATCCCGAGCCGAAATACAGGTACTGCGGCGCGTTTCCAACGACAATTGGCCAGTGCAATTAAGAATGCTCGCTATCTTGCGTTGCTGCCTTACACTGACAGCCATAAATAAGGTAGGAGGGCACCATGCAAGTTATCCTATTGGAAAAAATCGCTAATTTAGGCAACCTGGGCGACCTTGTTAAGGTTAAGCCTGGTTACGCAAGAAACTACCTTGTTCCACAAGGTCTTGCGACGGTAGCGACCGAAGAAAATATCAAGATCTTTGAAGAGCGACGTGCTGAGCTTGAAAAAGCTTCTGCAGATAAATTACAAGCTGCTAAAGCCAGAGCCAAAGAACTTGAAGGTCAAACTGTTGAAATCGCTGGCTTGGCAAGTGATGAAGGCAAGTTGTTTGGTTCTGTTGGTGTTATTGAAGTGGCTGAAGCATTCACAGCCAAGGGTTTGGATTTGGCCAAATCTGAAGTTCAATTACCAGAAGGTCCTATCAAGCTTATTGGTGACTATGAAGTTAGCGTCAGCGTTCACCCCGAAGTTACATTCAACGTAAATGTATCTGTGGTAGCTGAATAAGCTAAAGTCTTGTAACGACTTGAAGAAAAGGCGAATGAGTAAAGCTCATTCGCCTTTTTTGTTGGATCCAGACATTTCCAGTCTATGAATCTGACTAAATACAGAATCGCGTTTGATTCATAATTCATTCGGTGAATGAAGTTCTACAAGGATTGTGGATTTACCTACTTGTGTTCGTCCTATAAGCTATGACTTGCTCAAATAACAATAAATAGTGAGGTAGGTAGATTATGACGCTAAAAAAACAAGCATTATCAATGGCAGTTGCTGCTTTGATTGCTTTGCCAAGCAGCACAATTGCTGCAGAACACCCAGAGCATTTGGCCGCAAAAAGAGATTACGACACCTATCTTGACGATTTGTTTAAACACTTCCATCGTAATCCAGAGCTGAGCACCGTAGAAAATAAAACGGCGGCGAGAATGGCTAAGGAGCTTCGGGCCGCGGGATTTGAGGTGACTGAAGGCATTGGTGGTACTGGCGTGGTCGCAATACTCAAAAACGGAGACGGGCCACTGGTTAGTATGCGTGCTGATATGGATGGCCTCCCGGTAGAGGAAAAGTCTGGCTTGGATTATGCCTCCAGAGCAAAACAGATTGACCCTATCACCGGTAATGAAGTGTATGTAATGCATGCCTGTGGCCACGATGTGCACATTACCAGCCTTGTTGGTACGGCGCGACGCATGCAGCAGATCAAAGATCATTGGTCTGGAACCCTGATGTTGATCGTACAACCAGCAGAAGAGCGGGTGTTGGGTGCTAAGGCGATGATGGATGACGGCTTGTATGATCGATTTGGTACGCCGGATTATGGTTTAGCTTTTCATGTTTCTTCCGGTATCGAGGCAGGGAAGATAGCAGTCACAGACGATAGCCCGTACGCCGGTGCTGACACGGTGGACATCATTATCCATGGTGTCGGTGCACATGGGGCTAGCCCTCACGCTGGGAAGGATCCAATTGTCTTAGGTTCCCAGATAGTTTTGGCCTTGCAAACACTGGTTGCCAGAGAACTTCCTCCGCGAGATCCCGGTGTGGTGACCGTTGGATCATTCCACTCTGGTACAAAACACAACATAATCTCAGATCGTGCGGTTCTGCAGCTCACTGTCCGGAATACCTCGCAGGCTACTCGAACACTTCTATTGGATGGAATACAAAGAATTGCTGAAAACATGGGTCGCGTTGCTGGATTGCCCGATGATAAGTTGCCCGAGGTTATTGTTTCTAACGAGAGCGTGCCACCGACTATCAATAACGCCGAGCTAGCACAAAAACTACGCAAGCTATGGGTGGATAAAATGGGGCAGGAAATCATCAGCAATAAACCAAACAAAGGCATGGGCGCAGAAGACTACCCGTTCTTTACGACTGACCCATACATTCCGAGCGTTTACTTTGCTGTGGGAGGTACTCCAGAGGCAGATTTTCTAGCGGCTCAGAGCGGCGGGGCACCTGTACCCAGCCATCACAGCCCTTTGTTCAAAATTAGCCCAGAACCTGCAGTTCGCAGTGGAGTAGAGGCAACGGTTCACGCTTTATTGGAACTAATGCCCACTTCAAGTGGTAGCGCTGAATAGTGATCATTCAATAGACATAACATAAGATTTAAAACCAAGTTAGGAGGAGTCAATGGTTGCAGTTGAACCAGAATATAATCTTGCATACACCTTGCTGCGCAGAGCTGCGTTAAACCCGGAACGCGATGCGCTCGAGTTTGAGGGTAAAGTTTGGAACTATGCTGAATTCGCCGATAGGGTCAAAAGAGCGGCAAATGTGTTAAAAAGTCAGGGAGTGAACAGAGGTGACAGAGTTGGTTTCCTGGGTCTCAATCAACCTGCATTTTTGGAGACTATTTTCGCAGCTAACACACTTGGCGCTGTGTTTGTTCCCCTAAACTTTCGACTAACGGGGGAGGAGCTTACCTTTATTATCAATGATGCAGGTGTGCATTCTATAGTGGTTGATGAAATGCTACAGCCAGTGCTTCAAGGGGTTCGAGGTAATTTGTGCTGTAAGAATTTTTTTACAGTGTCTCAAGAAGCCGAGGGTTGGCAGAACATGGACGCGTCGATAGCCGACGCTGAACCTTTAGAGGATATGTGCTCTGTCGCGCGCGATGATTTGTGCTTGATTATGTATACCTCCGGAACCACGGGTTTACCCAAAGGCGCTATGCTTACTCATGGCAATATTTTTTGGAACAATATCAATTCTCAGCTGGCGTTTGGTGGTTCCAGAGATGACGTTATGCTGACCGTTGCGCCCTTGTTTCATATTGGCGGCTTAAATGTACTTACACTTCAAAATTTTGCTATCGGTGCAAAGCTCGTTCTTATGCGAAACTTTGAGCCAGAAGCGGTTTTGGACACTATTTCAGAAAAGAAAATCACGCACATGTTCGGCGCTCCAGCGATGTTTCAATTTATGATGCAACATCCAAAGTTTGCTGATACGGATTTTTCCAGCGTAGCAACCTTTATCTGCGGCGCGGCGCCGCCTCCTGAGTCCTTGTTAACCACCTATTCAGATCGCGGAGTGCCATTCTGCCAAGGTTATGGTCTGACCGAAACCTCGCCGTTTGGCACCTTTCTAACCCCAGAGTGGAGTTATTCGAAGTTGGGTTCGGCCGGTCAAGCTCCAATGTACACGGAAGTCAGGATTGTTGATGAAGACAACAAACCCGTGGCTGCTGGCGTGCGCGGCGAGGTTTGTATCAAAGGAGCCAATGTCATGAAGGGGTACTGGAATAGGCCTGAAGCCACGGCATCGGCGATCGATGCACAAGGGTGGTTTCACTCTGGGGATGTGGGCTATTTAGACGAAGACGGCTTTCTGTTTATCTGTGATCGCTTAAAAGATATGGTCATTTCTGGCGGTGAGAATGTTTACCCAGCGGAGGTTGAGAGTGTCTTGTTCAAGCATGAAGCCATTGCTGAGGTCGCGGTAATTGGCCTCGCTGACGAAAAATGGGGCGAAGCAGTGACGGCTGTAGCGGCGTTGCACGAGGGTCAATCACTGACACTGGAAGAGCTGCGCGCTTTTGCTGAAACTCAGCTTGCAAAGTATAAGCTGCCACTTAGATTGCATATTGTGGACGCACTACCACGCAACCCAGCTGGGAAAGTACTCAAATTCAAGCTCAAAGAAGAGTTAGCTTAACGCACACCGATGGCGTGCGATCGCCCATGCGATGTGTTCGCGCGCCATTTCCTGTATCTCTGGATCTTTGAGTCTGGACTCCAGTCGTTCTACTACCGATTCGTTGGGCGTCATGTTTCCGATTCCAACGGCCATGTTTCTAATCCAGGACTGAAATCCGATCCTTCGAATGGCAGTGCCTTCGGTATTCTTTAAGAAAGTAGACTCATTCCAGTCAAACAGTTCTAGTAAATCTCGATCTGTTAAATGTTCCCTGGGTGTAAAGTCCTCTTCCTCAGTAGGCTTTGCAAACTTATTCCACGGGCACACAATTTGGCAATCATCACAACCATAAACGCGGTTGCCAATTTTTTCTCTGAATTCAATTGGGATTGATCCTTTCAGCTCAATGGTTAGGTAAGAAATGCAGCGTCTGGCATCCACGGTATAGGGTGCAATGATCGCATTGGTAGGACATAGGTCAATGCAACTGCGACAGCTACCACAATGATTTGTAGCTGACTGATCAGCTGGTAGCGGTATGTCGACATAGATCTCTCCCAGAAAGAACCAAGATCCATTTTTTGAATTCAAAAGGTTGCTGTGTTTGCCGATCCAACCGAGTCCGGCTTTTTCTGCAAGGGCCTTTTCAAGCACGGGCGCGCTATCCGTAAACACTCTATAGCCCAGTTTACCGATTTTATGCTGTATTTTTTTAGCCAAACGTTCCAGCTTTTTCCTTATGACTTTGTGGTAATCACGACCTAATGCGTAGCGTGAAATATAGGCGATTTCATCGCGTTCCAGTGACTGTTCGGACTGAGAGATGTCTTGGGGAGCATAATCTAACCTAACAGAAATGACGCTAAGAGTTCCTTCAATCAGCTCCTCTGGGCGACTGCGTTTTGTCCCATGGCGATGCATGTAGTCCATCTCGCCCTGATGTCCTTTCTCAAGCCAGTTATTCAAATGCACTTCGTGTTCTTGAAGGTCAGTATCTGATATGCCAACGTCACTAAACCCAAGGCTTTTACCCCACTCCTTGATCTGGGCAGCCAGAATCTCCAACTCTTGAGAATCTATTGAGGTTTGAGTCTTTGCTTCTATCGCTGTCATAATACGCGATGATACCTTACTTAATGATCGATACAGCAAATTATGACCGAGTACATCGCACACAGTGTCGCGGACACCGAGCGCATAGGAGCTGACATAGCGGATAAGCTTACCTTGCCGAGTTGCATTTATCTTGATGGCGCTATGGGAGCTGGTAAGACAACCTTATGTAAAGCTATTTTGGCTAAACTAGGTTATACGGGCACCGTAACAAGTCCCACCTATAATTTAATCCAAGAGTATGAAATAGCGCAGGGTGTAGTTCAGCATATGGATCTGTATCGGCTCCAAGACCCCGAAGAGCTTGAGTTTCTGGCGATTGAGGATCTTTGGACGGAAAACAGCCTGTTTCTAATTGAATGGCCAGAGAAAGGAGAGGGCGCATTGCCGGCTGCCGACTTTATTATTTCTGTGCACAGAATGGCCTGCGAGAGCGGAGAAAAACGGAAAATTGTGCTGACAAAAGTCGTATAGACAAAATGTCCTATTTCTTTCACTTAGGAGACAGATGTTAGTTTAAAAATGTGTAGAATACGCCGCGAATCGGATGAGTCTTGAATGTAAACAAATCCGATTCCCAAAGACTTACCCTCTTTTGGTTTGAGAAAGCGCGGAGCGCTCTCTCAAAATGACTCGCGGTCGAGCCAGCAATCCCCCTATCCCCCTCAGCTGGCTCGACTTTTTATTTTTTGAATTCACTTCAAACAATTTTCTTTTGGTTGTCTCACCTTAAATTCTTAGCTTTTATCGGTTCGCACCCTTCAACCGCCCATTCGATTTTCCTCATGGTGAGGCCAGATTGAGCGAATTCGGCTGAGTGATTGCAACCTGCGCGCGGCGATCGACAACGATATCCTGAGATTTCTTAGCTAACTTCCCCACTGTGGGTACCTGAGGTAAGAGAGTGCTTAATTTTTATTTTGGCTATAACGCTGTTATCAGAAGGAAGTTCGCCAAAAATAGCGAGATGTCGAATATTCTGATTTATCATATATATTTGACATTGTTTGACATATTGTCTTCTAAATCAAGGCATACTGGCCCCGTGAACAACTCGAATTGGTTAGCGGGTTATTCACATATCAAAGACTTACCCTCTTTGAGCTGAGTGAAATTAGTAGCTCAGCACGACTCCTGTTGGCTGCGAGTTCATCGCGACTTTTTGTCGAATGTCTCGCAGCTTTTTTTTTTCTAAAGGTGCTTGCTAAGTGACGTGATGTTGATGCTTGAATTTTTCTAGGGCTCAATTATTTAATGTCTGTCATAGTGCTCGCAACCTAATCTAAAAACTGTTCTAATTTGGCAATAAAAACAATAACAGCCTGATCACAAATCCATGCGACCTCAAAGGGGTTTGAAAACTAATAAAATAGTACTGAGTCCGGGGGGACTCAAAGCAATTCTAAGCTTGGTGTTTTTACTTAGTGCTTTCTACGGATCTTTTGGTGCTGCACAACGTGAATCTGTTAATAATTTACGACTATGGCATTCGCCGGACAACACAAGGATAGTATTTGACGTTTCAGCGACATTGCAACATAAGGCTTTCCAGCTGGATTCTCCACCAAGACTGGTGGTTGATCTGAATCAAGCCGATTTGAACGTTCAACTACCTGAAATCGATCCGAACAATCAACACATTAAGGCCATTCGATATGGGCGACCCAAGCCGGGCGTGTTAAGGGTTGTGTTTGAACTGAGGTCCGCTGTTAAGTTCACAAGTTTTGTCTTGAACCCGAATGAACTCTACGGGCATCGATTAGTTGTAGACATTTCTGATCGACTTAGCGAGGAAGAGCGGATTGCAGACATTATTACCGAGCAAGGTAAGCCAAGTGTCGAAGACACAGAAGTCGTGGCCGAAGAGCCGAACCAATCTACCGCGCTTTCAACACAAAGCACGCAGATTTCCCTCGAACCGTCGCCCAAAAAATACATTGTTGCCATTGATGCCGGCCATGGTGGAGACGACCCTGGTGCCATCGGATTTCGAGGCACCAGAGAAAAGCAATTGACTCTTTCAATCGCAAAGAAACTAAAGAAGAAAATTGATGACCATCCGAATATGGAAGCGGTCATGGTAAGGACCGGCGACTATTACATACAGCTAACCGAGCGACGACAAAAAGCTCGACATAAGGATGCGGATATCTTCATCTCGATTCATGCAGATGCTTTCACCAAGAAAAGCGCCAATGGAATGTCGGTTTTCGCGCTCTCTCAGCGTGGCGCCACCAGTGCCATGGCCAAGACATTAGCAGAAAAAGAAAATGCTTCCGATTTGATTGGCGGTGTCAGCTTGGCAGATAAAGACGATGTTCTTGCTAAAGTTTTGGTTGATCTATCCATGACGAATACGATCAGTGAGAGCGTGAATCTTGGAGGCCGAGTCCTAGAAGAGCTTGGGAAGCTTGGCAGGTTACACAGCAAACGCGTGGAACAAGCCTCATTTGTGGTTCTCAAGTCCCCAGATATGCCGTCAATTTTGGTCGAAACCGGATTTATTACCAATCCAGGAGATGAAAAGCGGCTGCGAAGCTCTAGTTTTCAGAATAAACTCGCCAACGCTATCTATACGGCGGTTAGCGACTATTTTGATCAAACTCCCTACGCGAGTCGCTCAAGATACGAGTCGCCGAGCATTGATGAGCAAGCTGCATCAAACAACTCAACGCGATACTCGCGCTATAAAGTACGTCGCGGTGATACGCTTTCGACTATAGCCGAAAAGTTTGGAATTTCGCTTAAAGAGCTCAAGAGATTGAACAACATTAAGCATAATACGGCAATGCTCGGTGTTCGACTTAAAGTGCCTGCGAATCAAGGAACAACGACCAAATCGAATGTCTCAACGAGCTCATTCTTCAATCATACGGTTAAGAATGGGGAGTCTCTTTCTAAGATATCCGCGCAGTACAATGTGACTATCCGTTCAATAAAAAGAGTCAATAATTTAAGTCGCGACACTCTTTATAAAGGCCAGGTGCTCAAAATTCCAGGAACCAGCTCCTTTAGCGCTACAAAGATTAAGATCCACACCGTAAAGCGAGGTGACACACTGTCGGAGATAGCTCAGAGCTATCGCTCAAGTGTTTCAGCGATCAAGAAACTCAATAAATTAAGATCCAATACTGTTATGTTGGGTCAGAAACTCAAGGTGCCCGTCAGCGCGCCTTAAAACAGATTGCGATAAGTAAGGTACATGCAAAGCAACCGCATTCATTCTTTGGACCCCAAGTTAGTAAATCAAATTGCGGCTGGGGAAATAATTGAGCGTCCTGCATCGATGTTAAAAGAGTTAATTGAAAACTCGCTGGATGCTGGAGCAACCAGTATTGATATCGAAGTGGAGAACGCGGGTATAAAAAGACTAAAAATTACCGACAATGGTCACGGTATTCTGAAGCAGGATTTGGCCATGGCATTGTCAAGACATGCTACCAGCAAGATTGCAGACTTAACCGACCTCGAACAAATAGCGACGCTGGGGTTTAGAGGCGAAGCTTTACCCAGTATCGCCTCCGTAACGAGACTCACAATAAAGAGTAAGGAGCGCGATGCTGAACAGGCTTGGATGGTCTCCAGCGATGGCAACAATACAAGTTCAGAACCCACTCCGGTCGCGCATCCAACCGGGACTTCGATTGAAACCCGAGACTTATTCTACAACACGCCGGCTCGAAGAAAGTTTTTAAAAACTGAAACCACCGAGTTTAAGCATTTGGATATGGTTGTCCGAAAAATGGCGCTCTCTAGGTTCGATGTGGGGTTTAAGCTGTCACACAATGGTCGAGTCGTGTTGCATTTGCCGAGTGTGGCCAAAGATGACTCCAGAAGAGTGAAAATGGTCTGTGGCGACAATGTCCCTGATAACAGTATCTATTTCGAAGATCAGCGTGACGATATGCGTTTGTCTGGCTGGATAGGATTGCCTAGTTTTTCGCGCAGCCAGACCGACATGCAGTACTTTTTTCTCAATGGTCGTTTGATTAGAGACAAGACAATTGTCCATGCGATGCGACTTGGCTATCAAGATGTGTTATTCCACGGTAGACACCCGGTGTACGTGTTGTTTTTAGAAATGGATCCCGCGGCTGTGGATGTCAATGTACATCCAACTAAACACGAAGTTCGGTTTCGTGATAGCCGATCAGTGCACGGGTTTGTATTTCGCAGTGTCCAGCGGCAACTTAGCGCAAGCGCTGGCGAAGTGGACAGCCTGGGAGTCGATGCAACAAGCGGTGTCGCGACTCCCAATCCCAATGCGTCGGCTTCACAGATCCAGCCACAAATTACCAATCAAGCGCCACTAAATTATCAGTCTGAGGTTAGAGATCCTACTTCCTTTTACCAAACTGAACGCATTGACTCGTCAGCGATCAGGCAAGAGATTGGTTCATACAAACAAATAGCTGACTCTGTGTTTCGAGCATCCCCTGCAAATTTAAGTGACGATGTTGGCGGAGTGGCAGGCTTAGAGGGCGGTCTTGAAAATGAGACTGCTACGTCTCAAATACCACCCATGGGTTACGCCTTAGCGCAGTTAAAAGGTGTTTATATATTGGCCGAAAACGAACAGGGTCTTGTTCTGGTTGATATGCATGCCGCGCACGAACGTATAACTTACGAAAGATTAAAGACAGCGCAAGCTCATAAATCCCTAAAGCAGCAGCCGCTTTTAGTACCAGTAACGATTCAAATTAGCGAGTCTGAGATGGTCAGTTGGGAGACGCACCGGGATGTTTTCACCGATTTAGGGATGGAAATCGAGCAGCTTGATAAAACGGTGTTGGTTATCCGAAGTGTGCCCGACATGTTGATTCAGAGTGATGTATCCCAACTTGTAAGAGATGTACTCGCTGACCTTGTGACGCATGAGCACAGCACTCGGATAGAAGAGACTATGCATGAAATTCTCTCGTCAATGGCTTGTCATGGGTCTGTAAGAGCAAATCGTATCCTATCCATCGCTGAAATGAATGCCTTGCTTCGAGATATGGAGGCAACGGAACGTAGCGGTCAGTGTAACCATGGGCGACCTACCTGGATACAAATGTCTCTAAATCAACTTGATGGGTGGTTTAAGCGTGGCCAATAGCTTCACCAAACAGGTGCGCAATGACACGCCTGTTGTTTGTCTGATGGGCCCCACCGCCACGGGTAAAACCGATGCCGCTGCCGCGCTTGTCGATGTCTTCGATGCCGAAATCATCAGTGTCGACTCTTCTTTGGTATACCAATGGATGAACATTGGCTCGGCTAAACCTGATGCCGACTTTTTGATGCAATATCCACACCATCTGGTCGATATACGTCATCCAAACGATACTTACTCGGTCGCTGATTTTTATGACGACTGTACCGCCTTGGTGGCCGATATTGTTGCGCGAGGCAAGGTACCCGTTTTGGCTGGTGGAACCATGTTTTACTACAACGCTTTAGAGAAAGGTTTAACCGAGCTGCCTCAAGCATCTCCACGTTTTCGCGCCGAGTTTGATGCGGACTTAGCGGCGAAAGGACAGGAGTTCATGCATGCAAAACTCAGAGAATTAGATCCCGCAAGCGCAGACCGCATTAACCCCTGCGATACGCAACGATTGCAACGCGCGCTTGAGATAGTTTCCTTAAGCGGTAAAACCGTCAGAGAGCACGAAGAAAACCGTAAGCCGCCACTGGCTAACCCCATGCTAAAGGTCGCCTTAGCTTTCACTGACAGAGGCTTTCTACATCATCGAATAGAGCGGCGTTTCGACATAATGTTAAATTCTGGATTAGAGGAGGAAGTAAAAAGTCTGCTCGAGCGGGGTGTGGATCCAGAGGCGACCTCAATGCGAATGATTGGTTACCGACAAATGCTTGAATATCTGACAGGTGACACTACTTATCAGGAGATGAGAAACAAAGGTATTGCTGCCACTCGGCAACTAGCCAAACGTCAATTAACTTGGTTGAGAAACCAGTCCAATGTTATCTGGTGGATGGATGGTGCGCAGGAATGTCCTAAATTTCAGTCACTTACAAAATTTTTAGAACAAAAATTCTAAGAATTAACGACTATTACACAATTCCAACAGCCATCTGGCTTATAATAGTCAAACATAATGGATCAAAACTCTAAGTTCTATTGTGTGGTGAGCGCGGTCAGATTTTAAGACACACAAATAGGGGCACTCGGAAAATTCAGGGTCGTCTGGGTGAAGTACCCCCCTAACTCCAATGTCATTTTGACGCGCTACGATAAGTAAACCGATAAGAATTAATACAAAGAGAAAAATAAAAATGGCACAGAATAAAGGAACAGCGCTTCAGGATCCTTTCCTAAATGCGCTCAGAAAGGAAAGAATTCCAGTCTCAATCTATTTGGTTAACGGAATCAAGTTGCAAGGTCAAGTAGAGTCATTTGATCAGTTTGTAATCGTATTGAGAAATACGGTTAATCAAATGATTTACAAGCACGCCGTGTCAACGGTGGTGCCTGCAAAGGCAGTTAAAATTGACTTTGAGAACGGGGACTAGATCACTTCGCATCCGCCTGCGAGCCTCGGTTAGTATCGAGGCTCGGATCAATTCAGCGTTGCAAAGTGGTTAAGCCCTTGGCAACCATGAGCCGTAATACCTTTCCGAACCTTTGTGTCTGTCTGTTGCATCTTTTGATGTGTCTTGTATCAAGCTAAGTAAAAGAGCTTCTCTCTAACATCGTTTGCAGTAAAACTATCTTGTTCGAACTTTCTGAAAGTAAAACCGAGCACAAGGCTCTAATCGTGTATCAAAGGGATACATCACATCAGGATGAAGAAAAGTTGGAAGAAATTCAGCTTCTAGCCGAATCCGCTGGTGCCGCTGTCGTATCAACGATAACGGCTTTTAGACGTACTCCTGATCCAGCAACTTACATAGGCAAAGGAAAGCTTGAAGAACTCAAGTCCGAAATAGACCATAATTCGGCCGACTTAGTGATACTGAACCACTCGGTCTCTCCAATCCAGGAGAGGAACTTAGAGCGTGCGCTCAAGGTTAGGGTGTTAGATCGTACGGGTTTAATCCTAGATATTTTCGCGCAACGAGCGTCGAGCCATGAAGGCAAGTTACAAGTAGAGTTAGCTCAGTTGCAACACATCTCCACACGACTTGTGCGCGGATGGACTCACTTGGAACGTCAGAAGGGTGGTATCGGTCTTCGCGGGCCAGGTGAAACTCAATTAGAAACTGACCGAAGACTAATTGGACATCGCATTAAAGCTTTAAATAAGCGACTGGAGGTGGTTTCAGGCCAGCGTAAGTTAAGACGCAAATCCAGAGCCAAAGTTCCAGTCCCGACCGTGTCGTTAGTAGGGTACACCAATGCCGGGAAGTCCTCACTCTTCAATCGCTTAACCAGTGCTGAAGTCTATGCCCAAGATCAGCTATTTGCGACGCTAGATACCACGATGAGGCGTGTTGAAATCGATGAATTTGGAACGACTATTTTGTCCGACACCGTTGGATTTATTCGAGATTTACCGCACTCTCTCGTTCAAGCATTTCATTCGACACTCGAAGAGGTGAGCAACGCTCATCTGCTATTGCACGTAGTGGATGTGGCAAGTTCTTACCGAGAGGAATGCATTGCTGAGGTTAATAAGGTTCTCAAGGAGATAGAAGCATCAGAAATTCCGACAATCATGGTGTTTAATAAAATTGATCTATTGAGTAGTCCTCCTAAAGTCAATCGTGACAGCAATGGAATGATTGATCGAGTTTGGTGCTCCGCACACTCAGGCGATGGACTAGACGAACTGCTTTTGGCGGTCAAGGAGCACCTTTCTACCTTGCATACTCGCTGTCGCGTAGTTTTGCCTTCTAGCAACGGTAAGTTGCGTGCGGAGCTATATCAGAAAAACGTAATTCACAACGAGAGTTATTCAGAAGAAGGAGACGTGGTTCTTGAATGCGACCTGTCACCAGCTGATCATGGTTGGTTAGAAAAACAACCAAATGTTAATGCTATTGAGCTCTTGTAATCGCACTAATCACTCTTACTTTGATAGACTAGTGCGAGTTCTGTTTGAAAACACATTCTAATTCGTTTCGGAGAAAAACATGCCTTGGAATGAACCCGGTTCGGGGAATAATGGGAACAAAGACCCATGGGGTAATGGCAACAAAAATCGTGGTGGCCAAAACCCAGACATTGACGACATCGTTGATAATTTAAGAAAGCGATTCGGTGGTGGCAGTGGAGCTCCAGGTAGCTCAAACCCAGTGTTTCCACTGGTGATGTTCCTGGTTTTCGCCTTCTTCTACTGGTTATACCAATCTGTTTATCAGATCGAGGAGGGGTCTCAGGCCATCGAACTTCGATTTGGAAAACTGAACGAATCTCATCAGACTGCGGGTTTAAACTGGATGATATGGCCGATCGATCAAACGGTAATATTCGACACGCAAACCAGACGTATAGCTGAGATCGGATATCGGGGAGGAACCTCTCGGGCAGATGAGGCTTTGATGGTGACTAAGGACTTAAATGTGGTCGATGTAACACTCGCGGTTCAGTACACCATTAAGTCGTTAGAAGATCTTTTGTTTAATGTTCGCGATTTCGATGGTGATGAACGTTTTGGTCCTGAGGTGATCGAAGAAGTTGTTCGGTCGGCTACGGAGAGTGCCCTCAGAGAGGTTGTTGGGCGCACTCAGATGGACGCACTGATGACTACAGATCGTCCAGTGGTTGACCGCGATACTAAGGACTTATTGCAGAAAATCTTAGACCGTTATAGCTCAGGAATTAAAATAGAATCAATTGAGGTTCAGGATGTCAAACCGCCTGCGCAAGTAGGCGAAGCATTTGATGATGTTGTTAAAGCTGAACAGGATCAGATCACGTTCATTAACCGGTCTGAAGCTTATGCCAACGATATTGTCCCAAAGGCTCGCGGTCAGGCTGAAAAGATTCTTCAAGAAGCGGAAGCATACCGAGCGAAAATCGTAGCCGAAGCCGAGGGTGAGGCCGAACGTTTTAACCGAATCCTTGCGGAGTATCAAAAGGCACCAGAAATTACGAGAAAACGTTTGTATATAGAAGCTATGGAGGACGTGCTTGCCAGAAGTAGCAAAGTCATGATCGACCAAAGCGCTGGGAATGGTAACACTTTAACCTATTTGCCTATCGACAAAGTGATTGAACAAAAAGCCGCGAGTAACCGTAACTCCACTCGAAGATTAAGCTCGGATTCCATACTTCCTCAAGAGGATGGACGAACCAGTAATTTGCAAAACTCGATTAACTCTACCATCGACAACGTTCGTAGAGGGGGCCGATAATGAAATCCAATACCTTGTTTAATTTGGTTGTTGCTGCGACGGCGTTGGTCGTGGTGGCGCTGGCAAGTAGCCTATTCACAGTTAAGAATTGGGAAAGAGGGCTGCTGTTCAAGTTTGGAGAATTCCAAGGTGAGGAATTGCAACCTGGCTTGAATTTCAGAATACCTTTTATCAATACCACAAAGATCTATGACACAAGAATTCAGTCATTAGACTCGGAACCGGAAAAGTTTCTTACTGAAAACAAACAAGAAATCCTTGTTGATTCATTTGTTAAGTGGAAAATCTCTGACCTTCGAAAGTTCTACACGGCTGTTCGAACGGAAGCATCAGCTGAGAACCGACTTGAGCAGATCATCAATAACAGTCTCAAAGAGCAAATCGCTAAAAGAACAACCGAAAGTGTCGTGGCCGGTGATCGAAGTGAGATCATGGATGTGGTTCAAAAAGCGTTAGATCGCGAGTCAGTGGCAATTGGTGTTGAGGTTGTAGATGTACGTTTGAAGCGGGTGGATCTCGACGACCAAATTCAAGGAAACGTCTATAACAGAATGAGAACTGAGCGTGAAAGAATTGCCAACGAAATTCGAGCTGAGGGAGAAGAGCAAGCAATTGCTATTCGAGCAAACGCTGAACGGACTGAGGTTGAATTGGTCTCAGAGGCGGAAAAAAAGGCTCAGTTAATCCGTGGTGAAGCCGATGCGGTCGCTACCAAGACCTACGCTGAATCTTTCGGTCAGGATGCGGACTTTTATGAATTCTACAGAAGCCTTAACGCGTATAAGCAGACATTTAATTCATCTGGTGACTTAATTATTTTGGATCCAGATTCGGATTTCTTCAAACATTTCAATACCGCAACTCAATAGCAAGTTGACGGAATGACAGAGGCTCCTTTTTCAAGGAGCCTTTTTTATTTTCTCACTGTTTTCGAAGCTGAGTTAGCAGTATAATCCGCCCGTAATTAACCCCGCTCTTAATAAAGAAGGCGACACGCCATGGTCAATAATGCAAACTGGCTGCTTCCCGAAGGCGTAGAGGAGATTCTTCCAAACGAAGCGATTAAGTTGGAGATGCTTCGCAGGAAAATTGTCGATGAGTTTTCGGCCAAGAATTTCGAGCTGGTTATGCCCCCAGTGATGGAATTTGCTGATGCTCTCCTGAGCGGAACAGGTAAAGAATTAGACACTCAAACATACAAATTTATGGATCAACAAACCAACAGGATGTTGGGGATCCGAGCGGACATTACACCGCAAATTGCTAGAATCGATTCTCATTATCTAGCGCATAACGAGGTCAATCGTCTGTGCTACTCAAGTACTGTTTTACGTACCAAACCCGCAGAGATGGGTGGTCAGAGAGAGCTACTTCAGTGTGGCGTAGAGATTTTTGGTGTCAATGATGCTAGTGCGGATAAAGAGGTAATAGCAGCGATGCTTGATACCTTGGATATCGCTGAAATATCAGACGTTACCTTGAGTCTTTCACACATAGGCATTTACCGTGCGTTGGTTAAAGACCGTAACTTGAGCGACGTCGAAGAGCAGCAACTACGAGATGTATTACTTAGAAAGTCCACTCCAGATCTAAGTGATTTAAATGATCAACTTCACAATCGCTTGTTACCGTTTTTGAGTCTGATATCACTTCATGGCGGCAAGCAGGTTCTTGACATCGCCATTGAGACTTTGGGGTCATATGAAGGCTTGAACGATTGCGTTATTGAGTTGCAAGACGTAATTCGGTTCGTTGAGGAAGAGTTTCCAAAAGTGCATATTCATGTCGATTTGGCCGATGTGGCTGGATATCGGTACTACACTGGAATTAAACACTCGGCGTATATTCCCGGTCGTGGTCGTACAGTAGCCAAGGGTGGACGCTACGATAGCATTGGCGAGCACTTTGGAAGGGCGCGTCCAGCTACTGGCTTTAGTGTCGATTTAAAAACCTTAGTAAAGTTGACTTAGAACAGAATTTAGAATTATTTATCCAAGCGTATTATGAGCAAAAAAGTTATTGTTGTTGGCACTCAGTGGGGTGATGAGGGAAAAGGGAAGATAGTTGATCTGCTCACTGAAACCGCAAATGTGGTGGTTCGTTTCCAAGGTGGCCATAATGCTGGCCATACCTTAGTCATCGAGGGCAAGAAGACAGTATTACACCTGATTCCTTCCGGGATTTTACGCGAGGGCGTTCATTGTCTTATTGGCAATGGAGTCGTTTTGGCTCCGGATGCTTTGTTCAAAGAAGTAGATCAACTTGAAGATACTGGCGTGCCGGTCTTAGAGCGCTTAGGCATCTCTGAGGCTTGTCCATTGATTTTGCCACATCATATTGCGCTTGATCAGGCTCGCGAAATTAAGCGAGGGAATAAGGCCATAGGTACCACGGGCAGAGGCATTGGGCCAGCCTACGAAGATAAGGTCGCGCGTCGAGGTATTCGTCTCGGTGACTTAGTCTATGACAACGACTTTGCCAGCAAGTTACAGAACGTCATGGAGTTCCATAATTTCGCATTAAAGAATTACTATGGTGTGGATGAAGTAGACTATCAAGAGACGCTGGATACCATGATGGCACTTAAGCCACGGTTAGCACCTCTTACGGTCGATGTGACTCAACTATTGGATGAATATTCTCGTCAAGATCGTCCAATGATGTTTGAGGGTGCGCAGGGCATGATGCTCGACATAGATCACGGCACATATCCCTATGTGACATCATCCAATACATCGGCCGGATCTGCTGCGTCAGGCAGTGGTGTTGGGCCAACGGTGTTTGACGAAGTCTTGGGCATAGTCAAAGCTTACACCACCCGTGTTGGAGCTGGACCTTTTCCAACTGAACTTGATTGTGAAGTCGGGGAACATTTGGGTACAAAGGGGCATGAATTTGGTGCAACAACGGGAAGGTCGCGCCGATGTGGATGGTTTGACGCGGTGTTGATGCGTCGCTCTCGTCAGGTCAATGGATTAACGTCTTTGTGTCTTACAAAACTCGATGTCTTAGATGGACTGAAAGAATTGAAGATATGTAACGGTTATCAGTACCAAGATAAAGAACTAAGCGTCGCCCCCGTCGGGGCAGATGCACTTGCAGCCTGTGTTCCCATATATGAAACAATGCCAGGTTGGGAAGAGAGTACGGTTGGATGCAAATCTATCGATGATTTGCCTCAAGCCGCGAAAAATTATATTGCTCGACTTCAGGAGCTAGTGGGAGTACCGATCGATATCGTATCCACTGGTCCTGATCGAGCGGAAACTATCGTATTAAAAGATCTGTATGCTTAAGCTATTTAGGCTTCAGGGGCATGAATTTGCCCCTCAATTACACGGCATGCAGACAGGAAAGAATGGAATTTGACAAAGAAAAATAAAAATAGAAAACATAAGAATCTAAGCACATCGATAGTGCTCAAATATCTGTCTCAGCGACGTGAGCCGGCCAATACTAAGGCGATCGCTGAGACTCTTGGAAGGGTCGGTAAAGAGGGAAGACAGGAGACCTTCGTTATCCTCGAACAACTTCGAGACGAAGGAAAGGTCAATCAGTTAAGTAAACATCGCTGGGCGATGAAGCATGCAATCATTGAGCATCGCGGCAAAGTTGTCGGGCACGTTGATGGACATGGATATGTGCTCACTGACAACACCAAAGAAAAAGTGTTTTTACGCTCGCATGAAATGCGGGAAGTGCTCCACAATGACGTAGTTGATGTTCGGATTACTGGCCGTGATCGACGCGGAAAATTGTTTGGAGTCATATTGGAAGTCGTGGAACGTGGCAACCAAACGATTGTTGGTCGATATTTTCAGGAGTCTAATCTGCATTTTGTGGTTCCCGACGATCAGCGCATCGGACAAGATATCTTCGTGTTGCCTGAGCATACTCAAGGAGCAGAGCCCGGACAGGTGGTTATTGTTAAAATAACCAAGCATCCAACCAAACACTTTCAGCCCATTGGAGAGATCGTCGAAGTACTTGGCGATTACTTGGCACCCGGAATGGAAATTGAGATTGCCATCCGTAAGCATCAACTGCCACATCAGTGGCCAGATGCCGTGGAAAGGCAAATAAGCAAGATTGCTTCTGAGGTTTCTGAGCAAGAAAAGCAGGGCCGTAAAGATATTCGTAACTTACCCTTAGTCACAATAGATGGTGAGGATGCACGCGACTTTGACGACGCGGTGTTTTGTGAAAAGCTCAATAATGGCCATCACCGTTTGATAGTAGCAATAGCCGATGTCTCTTCTTATGTAAAAGAGGGGAGCCCTCTAGATCTAGAGGCATTTCAAAGGGCAACTTCGGTGTATTTTCCAAATAATGTGATTCCGATGTTGCCGGAGGTCCTCTCAAATGGACTCTGTTCTCTAAACCCCAAAGTCGATCGATTGTGTTTCGTTTGCGATATGGAAATCGACAATTCAGGCGAAATAGCTACCTACGATTTCTATCAGGCTGTGATGCATTCGCATGCGCGGCTTACTTATACTCAAGTGGCAAAACTAATCGATGGATCGGCACATGAAAGCGGAATAGAACCAGATTTAATACCCGCCATCGAATCACTCTATGATCTCTCCAAAAAGCTAGGAAGTCGCCGTCGACAATCAGGCGCTATTGAATTTGAAATCCCAGAACCTGTGATCATATTTGATGATGATCGGAAGATAGAGAGGGTGGTTGCTCGCCAACGAAATGATGCTCATAGGCTCATTGAAGAGTGCATGCTGGCGGCAAATATCTGTGCCTCATTGATGCTGGATGATTCCAGTGCCGTAGGTGTATTTCGCGTTCATGATCAGCCTGACGAAGACAAGATCGAAGATGCCCGAGTGTTTCTGCGTCAATTCAAGCTTTTATTAGGTGGCGGCGACGCTCCGGGGCCTAAAGATTTTTCTAAGGTTATCTCTCAAATTGATGATCCTGTAGTATCAAAGATTGTCCAAACCGCTCTCCTGAGAAGTATGAAACAAGCCCGTTATGATATTGAAAATACCGGACATTTTGCTTTAGATTTTGATTCATATACACATTTTACCTCGCCCATCAGGCGATATCCTGACTTGTTAGTTCATCGTCAGATAAGACGCTTATTGAGTGACCCTGAGTTAATTGATAGCGATGACGCGGTTATGGCGATGGAAAAAGCGGCTGAGCAGTCTTCTATGGCGGAACGTCGAGCGGAGTCCGCAACTCGAGAGGCCATACAATGGCTTAAATGCGAGTTCATGAGCCATAAAATCGGAGATCGATTGGAGGGCTTAGTAACCAGTGTGACTGATTTCGGGTTGTTTGTTGAGCTTGAGGAGTTTTATGTGGACGGACTAGTACATATTACGTCTCTAGGGCAGGACTACTACCGCTTCGATGCCGACCGACGTCGGTTGATAGGTGAAAATTCTGGCAGGGTCTACAAAACGGGCGACAAACTAGAAATTCAAGTGGCAAGGGTGGATATGGAGCAAGGTCGAATAGATTTTGCTTTAACAGAAGTCGTGAACGACAAGCATCGCCGCGGCGCAAAGCCAGCCACTAAGCAAGGGCGAAGCTATGCGCATAAATCCAGCGGCTCGAAAACTTACACTAAGAGTAAAAAACGAAGGAAATAACTCATCATCTAACTCAGTGAGAGAGAATTAAGTTCAATTTTATGGCAAAAAATACATCATGGATCAGTGGTCAGCATGCGGTAGATTCCGTGATGAAAACCAATCCGGAGCGAATAATAGGGTTATATCTGGCACACTCTGATTCGACACGGCATGTTGAAATTGAGGCAGTAGCTAAAAACTTAGGTATTCCCGTGCAACGCTTGGACAAAACCGATTTGATGCGTCGTTGTGGTAGCGAGAGGCACCAGGGCGTTGCTGTCGAAGTAAAGGCGAGAAAGGAGTTAAATGAACGAGATTTGCTGTCTTTGGTGGAACAACGTTCAGAAGCATCAGATCTACTAATATTAGTGCTCGATCAAATACAAGATCCACATAATCTAGGTGCTTGTCTGCGAACCGCTGATGCAGCAGGTGTGGATGCTGTTGTTGTACCCAAGGATAACTCCAGCCCAATGACACCTGTGGTGCATAAGGTTGCCAGTGGAGCAGCCGAGACGGTGCCACTTTTTAGGGTGACCAATCTGGCGCGTTCACTTACGGTTTTAAAGGAGGCAGGAATTTGGGTGATGGGTACGTCAGATAAAGCGCAGGCATCGCTGTATCAAACTGACCTCACTGGCAATTTGGCCATAGTGATGGGAACCGAAGGCAAGGGCATGCGTAAACGTACTGAAACACTGTGCGATATTCTCGTCAGCCTACCAATGGCCGGGACGATAGTGACCAGCCTCAACGTGTCTGTGGCTACCGGAGTGTGTCTTTATGAGGCGGTCCGGCAGAGAACACAAAATTGATGGTTACAAAACCAAATGTCATTGGCCGATCATGATTTGGTTTCAATCGTCCAATCTGTCTATCTTGGCTGCACAGATAAAGTCGTTTTCCGTGAGTCCTTTCACGCTGTGTGTGCTGTATCGAACTTTACATCGACTGAAGCTGACCTCTAGTTCAGGGTGATGGTCTTCTTGTTCGGCCACGCTTGCTATTTTATTTACAAATTCAATGGTCTGAGAGTAGTTTTTGAAATGGAAGGTCTGTGAAATTTCGTTTTCAGTGGCGCAATATTGCCAGCGTGGAGTCAGCTTGCGTAAAGTCTCTATATCAGACAAATTCAACGCCAGGTATTCATCGTTTACGGGCTGGCATTTTGATTCAAGCAGTTTATCGAGACTTTGGTTCATAGTATCCTTCGCTCTCATTATTTTTTAGAACTATACCACTATTTTTAATAGTAAGGAGATGGCGAGTGCCACCACATCATAACGCTTGGGTTTGGATGGATCTTGAGATGACAGGTCTGGATCCCGAGAAGGAAAGAATCATTGAAATGGCCACGATTATTACCGATGGTGACCTACGGGTAATCGCTGAAGGGCCGGTATTGGTAATTCATCAGTCGAATGAATTACTGGATTCTATGGACGAGTGGAATACCCGCACTCACACTCGCACAGGATTGGTTAATAAAGTAAAAGTGTCGCGCGTGACCGAACGCCAGGCCGAAATAGAAACACTGGATTTCATACAGAGGCATACTTTAAAAAACCGCGCTCCTTTATGCGGAAATTCAATTTGTCAGGACCGCCGTTTTTTATACAAGTACATGCCTGAGTTGAGCAATTGGTTGCATTACCGAAATATCGATGTTAGCTCTTTCAAGGAGGCAGCCAGACAATGGGCGCCAGGTATTCTGGGCGGATTTGAGAAGAGGGCGACTCACCAGGCACTTGATGACATCAAAGAATCGATAGAAGAGATGCGCTATTATCGTGATCATTTGATCAGAATGGATATGGGATCGGACGAGCTAGACTACTGACAAGAAATCCTCAAAAATCTTATTACTAAGTCTTTCTGTCCGAAACTTGAAATGGATGCGTTTGCAATCGATCTAGGTTTTTATGAACTGGGTCGATAGCTTTGACCGTTCTTAAAATCAAACCCAATACGTGCTCTTATACTTGGTTTGCCCAAAGGTCATGCTCGTCGCTTGCGTGTACTTTGACTGATACGATGCTTCCTACTTGATGATGAGTTTCCTCATTCAGATAGACGAGTCCGTCTATTTCAGGAGCATCAGCCTTACTGCGGGCAATAGCGCCTTGTTCGTCCACTTCGTCAATGATTACATCGATGGTTTTGCCAACTTTGTTTGCGAGCTTAGCCTCACTAATTTTTGCCTGCAAACTCATGAATTCTTCCAGGCGTTCTTCTTTTACTTCTTCGGGTACATGATTGTCTAAATCATTGGCTGACGCGCCTTCAACCGGAGAGTATTTAAATGCCCCTACTCGATCTAGCTGGGCGGTATCAATAAACTCAAGAAGTTGATTAAATTCATCCTCGGTCTCACCAGGAAAGCCAACTATAAACGTGCTCCGTATTGTTAGATCGGGGCATATCTCGCGCCATTTTTTAATACGCTCGAGGGTGTTGTCGATTGAACCGGGCCGTTTCATCGCCTTCAGAACTCGCGGTGAACCGTGCTGAAAAGGTATATCTAGGTAGGGTAATATCTTGCCTTCAGCCATCAAAGGAATGACATTATCAACGTGTGGGTACGGGTAAACATAATGAAGCCTGACCCATGGAGCTTCGCTACCGCCAATCTCAGAGAGCGCATTGCACAGATCAAGCATCTTAGTCTTTACTGGCTTGCCATTGTGAAATGTGGTTCGGTACTTTGTGTCCACACCATAAGCACTGGTATCTTGAGAGATTACTAATAGCTCTTTTACTCCAGAGCGGACCAGTCCCTCAGCTTCTGCAACAACTTCATTCGCCGGCCGGGAAACTAAGTCACCGCGCATGGAAGGAATGATGCAAAAACTGCAGCGATGATTGCAGCCCTCTGAAATTTTTAAATATGCAAAGTGTCTCGGTGTTAGCTTTATGCCCTGAGGCGGCACCAGATCGATATGTGGATTGTAGTCCTTCTCGTAAGGAAGATACTTTTGAACCGCTCCAAGCACATGTTCATAGGCATGTGGGCCGGATACATCCAAAACACTGGGATGGATATCAGTGATATCGGATTCATTCGCACCCATGCAGCCTGTGACTATCACTTTGCCGTTTTTGTTCAGTGCTTCGCCGATGGTATCTAACGATTCTTTCTTGGCCGAATCTATGAAGCCGCAGGTATTCACCACTACCATATCGGCGTTCTCATACGAGGGCACGATGTCGTACCCATTAGTTTTTAACTCCGTTAGGATTAGTTCGGAGTCGACTAATGCTTTCGGGCAGCCTAGGCTGATAAAACCAATTTTTGGAGCTTCGGAATTCATAGTAAGCCTCATACCGTTAATGAGCGCGGATTATAGGGGAAAGAGTTTAGTTTATCAGTGCAAAATGCACCAGAAGGCCGCCATTAAGAAAACCTTCTCCTTACAGCAAAAAGAAAAGGCGACCCGTTCAGGCCGCCTTCTCAAGCTCCACGAAACAGATCCTTCTGTCCCTAATTTTGGAATCTGTGGTCTAAGTCACAGATTATCCAAACTGGTTCATGGTGTTGTCTTCGCCAGCAGCTTTCAGCGCGGCGTCACCGGAGAAGTACTCCTTGTGATCATCACCAATGTTTGATCCCGCCATGTCTTGGTGCTTAACACAGGCCAAGCCTTGACGAATCTCTTTACGTTGTACGCCTTTAACGTACGCTAACATGCCTTCTTCACCAAAGTACCCTTGAGCTAGGTTGTCGGTAGACAGAGCCGCTGTGTGGTACGTAGGTAGCGTGATCAAGTGATGGAAGATACCCGCCTCACGTGATCCATCACGTTGGAAGTTTTGGATCATGTCATCAGCTTTGTCGGCTAGGGCAGTCCCATCGTACTTTTCTTGCATCAGCTCATCACGATTATAGGCACTGACATCTTCACCAGCTTCCACCATCAAATCGTAAGCTTGTTGACGGAATGACAGTGTCCAGTTAAATGAAGGTGAGTTGTTGTAAACAAGCTTAGCATTTGGCACTACTTCGCGAATCCTGTTGACCATGCCACCGATCTGACCAACGTGTGGTTTCTCAGTTTCAATCCAGATCAAATCAGCACCATTTTGCAAACTTGTGATGCAGTCCAATACGCAGCGATCTTCGCCAGTGCCTGATTTAAATTGAAACAAACCACTAGCTAAGCGCTTCGGACGCACCAATTGACCGTCGCGGTGTAAAACTACGTCGCCGTTCTGCATTTGGCCTGGCGTTAACTCTTCACAATCCAAGAACGAGTTGTATTGATCGCCAAGATCGCCTGGCTCAGTCGTAACCGCGATCTGTTTGGTAAGACCAGCGCCCAAAGAATCGGTTCTTGCAACGATCACACCATCATCAACACCTAATTCCATGAATGCATAACGGACAGCGCGGATTTTAGCCAAGAAGTCAGCGTGCGGAACCGTTACTTTTCCGTCTTGGTGTCCGCATTGTTTCTCGTCCGATACTTGGTTTTCGATTTGAATGGCACAAGCGCCCGCTTCAATCATTTTCTTTGCTAAAAGATAAGTGGCTTCTTCGTTTCCGAAACCTGCATCGATATCAGCAATAATGGGAACAACGTGGGTTTGGAAGTTATCAATCTCGTTTTGGATCTTCTCGGCTTCAGCTGTGTTGCCAGCAGCACGTGCTGCGTCAAGAGCCGTAAACAAATGACGAAGCTCTCTGGCGTCTGCTTGGCGTAAGAAAGTGTATAGCTCCTCGATCAATGCTGGAACAGATGTTTTCTCGTGCATTGATTGGTCTGGAAGTGGACCAAACTCAGATCGTAGTGCGGCGATCATCCAACCAGAAAGGTACAAGTAGCGTTTTTCTGTGGTGCCGTGATGCTTTTTAACGGCGATTAATTTTTGTTGGCCTATGAAGCCGTGCCAGCAACCCAGTGATTGTGTGTAGCTTGCGCTGTCAGCATCATAATCAGCCATGTCTTTACGCATAATGCCCGCTGTGTAGCGTGCAATGTCTAAGCCAGTCTGGAATTGATTTTGTAGTTTCATGCGGGCTGCATACTCTGGGTTAATACCCGCGAATGCAGTTCCGTTCTCGCCGATCAATTTGTCAGCGGCGTTGATAGCTTCTTGATAGGTAGACATAGGATCTCCTGTTTTTTCACTTAATTTGAGCTTAGGCCTAATTGCCTGATGCTCTTTTACAACTTCACTGTCGCTTTCGGACAGTCTTTCGTGGATCTTGGACGCGAGTTAGCTGAGCATGTCGCGATATTCAGATGGTGCAAAGATAGACCTCCCGTCACTATTCACCAATATTCTGAATGGTATGATTATCATTTCGCACGTGAATAAAGGGTGTGTTATTCACCGTTTTTCTGCAAAAACGCATCACTATTTCATTTGTGAATAGTGTGTATTGAGGCCAGTGTTCTTAGTAGGCGATAAAATCCGTCTATTCAAAAACTTAGCGACAGATCTTGTCTCGTCACTTATGGGCTCTGAACAGGTTGACGTTCAGCCATTTAGTGAAGCCAACTGTTGGCATAAATTACTGATTTGCTAAGTTGTATTAATTTGGCGCCACAGAATTTTGTTTGTATTCATTTGACTTCTGTGACTGCATAACAACCCGTTGTTAGGAGATATTGCGATGAGCAACTACCTTGATCGATCCAATCTGAAAGTAGAGTCCGTGTTGGCCAATTTTATTGAGTCTGAAGTTTTACCTGGCCTAAACATTAACAGCCAAGACTATTGGGCTTCATTTGCTTCAGTTGTTAGTGACCTGACACCCATCAATGTGGCTTTGCTGAAGAAACGCGACGACATTCAGGCCCAGCTGGATACTTGGAATAAGCAGAATTCGACATCTTTTTCTGCAGGCGCATACAAAGCATTTCTAAAAGAAATCGGTTATTTGGTGGAAGAGGGCGATGATTTTGAGGTTAGCACCGAAAACGTTGACTCTGAGATAGCACGGCAAGCGGGCCCTCAATTGGTGGTGCCTACGTCCAATGCTCGATTTGCCCTTAATGCAACGAATGCCAGATGGGGTAGTCTATACGACGCCCTCTACGGCACTGATGCGATTTCCGAAGACGGTGGTGCACATAAAAGCGGTCCTTATAACGAGGTACGTGGTGCCAAGGTCATCGCATTTGGTCGACAGTTGCTAGATCAACATTTTGCCTTATCGCAAGGTTCTCATGCCGATGCCACAGCTTATAAAATTATCGATGGGGCTTTGTCAGTAAGCCTTTCTGACGGTAGCCAAAGTAACCTTCAAACGCCAGAGAAATGTATTGGATACGAAGGTTCAGTGGAGAGTCCTAACGCCGTGGTCCTAACTAATAACGGCCTTCGAATCGTTATCGAGATCGACCCAAGCTCGCCCATAGGCAAAACCGATGCAGCTGGCGTTAAAGATCTTACGATGGAAGCAGCTGTCACCACAATTCAAGATTTTGAGGATTCGGTAGCAGCAGTAGACGCCGATGACAAAGTGGGGGTCTATCGGAATTGGCTGGGCCTAATGAAAGGTGATCTGACCGACACCTTTATCAAAGCAGGTAAGCCGATGACTCGGACTCTACGTGCCGATCGGGTGGTAACGTCGTTGGATGGTTCCGACCTAGTCTTACATGGGCGCAGCTTGCTTTTCTGTCGGAACGTTGGTCACCTTATGAGTAACCCAGCCATTCTCGATCAGAATGGCGATGAGGTGCAAGAGGGTATTATGGATGCCATGGTCAGCGTGCTGATTGCGATGCACGACCTCAATGGCAATGGCAAAAATAAGAACTCGAGAACTGGCAGCGTCTACGTGGTTAAGCCCAAAATGCACGGTCCAGAGGAAGTTGCGTTCGCAAATACACTTTTCAATCGAGTGGAAGATGAGCTTGGTTTAGCTAGGCATACAATCAAGATCGGTGTCATGGATGAAGAACGAAGAACGACGGTAAATCTCAAGGAATGTATCCGTCAGGTAAAAGATCGAGTTGTTTTTATCAATACTGGCTTCCTAGATAGAACTGGCGACGAAATTCACACCAGCATGTTGTTAGGAGCTATGGCTCCCAAGGCCGATATAAAGAAACAGGCTTGGATTTCTGCATACGAAGATTGGAATGTTGATATTGGCTTGGAGTGTGGTCTCTCCGGAAAAGCGCAAATAGGAAAGGGCATGTGGGCAATGCCCGATGAAATGGCCGAGATGCTCGTACAGAAAATTGGCCACCCGAAGTCTGGTGCGAATACCGCTTGGGTACCGTCTCCAAACGGGGCCACTCTACATGCGACGCATTATCACACCGTCAACGTGTTTGAGCAGCAAGCTGAAATCGCGAAGCGCAATCGAGCATCATTAGACGATATATTAACGATTCCGTTGGCTGAAAATCTTGCGGATTTGACCCCAGATCTGATTCAAAATGAGCTAGATAATAATGCTCAAGGTATCCTGGGCTACGTTGTCAGGTGGATTGATCAAGGCGTTGGCTGTTCTAAGGTGCCAGACATTAACAACGTCGGTCTAATGGAAGATAGAGCTACGTTGAGAATCTCGAGCCAACATATTGCCAATTGGTTGGAGCACGGAATCACAAGCGAAGCACAGGTGCACGAAACCTTCCAACGCATGGCCCAAGTGGTCGATGAACAAAATAGCGGGGACCCAGAGTACAAGCCGATGACAGGCAATTTTGATTCAAGCTTTGCGTATAAAGCCGCTTTGGATCTGGTTTTGCAAGGAAAAGCACAGCCAAGTGGTTACACTGAGCCGTTATTGCATGCTTATCGGTTGAAACTTAAAGCCTCGCAATAAGCATCACTGCCTGCCTGCAAAGGATCATTGATTGTTTAAGACCTTCTCAGTTGGATTTGGGATATACCAGAGAAGGTCTTTCAGTGATAGGGGCAAGCCGGTTAGAGATGTTTCAAGGGAGTTTGTGGCCTGTTAAGCGGTGAAGGCCAGGCTGACTAAACATGGCAAAACAATCGCGGTGACGAGGAGGCGCATCGAATAGTATTGTTCTGTAATTGTGCCTCGAACCATGAGTCGATGGTCGGTCAATAGAATTAGCATCAAAGCAACTGCCAAGCTGAAGTAGTAAGTGATGCCAATTTGCATAGTTGCTAAGGCTAACCACGGCGCTAAAACAAATGCATTGCTATACAGCATCATGCGTTTTCGACATAACGGCGATTTTGTACTTAAAGAGGCATTATCGTCAGTGACAATGCACATACCCCATTGAACACCAGCCATAAAACTAACGATAGCGAGTCCATAATAGGCGACCGCCGATTGAATATTGCCAATGATAGGTAAGTCGTAAACGCCCAGATATGGTGCGGCGGCGCCCAGAACAAAAGGCAAGCATCCCAATAGCATTAGCGGTTTGTATAATTGTTGCAACTGCGTCATCGCAAAACCTGGTAAGCGCGGCTTCTTAATGGTCCGCTACTGATTTTCTCTTGATGTGAACAATGGTAGCATTACGCCCCTAAAATCCTTGCACACTTTCTTCGCATGTCAGACCAGCTAATCTCAGCGGTAACCAATCAGCTTCAAGCTGTCATTGATCCAATTTCAAAATCCAAGCTAGCCGCCAACAAAGGCCTTACTTCTGTCTCAGTTGATGCAGACAAGGTAGTGGTGTCCCTTCGCCGTGGATATCCTATTAAGTTTGCCGTAGAGCCAATTGCCAAAGCGGTTAATGATGCTTTGGCTGAGCTGCCCCTGGAGGGCAGGCGAGTCGAAGTCCAGATAGAGCAACACATTATCTCTCATAGTGCTCAGCAGGGCGCACAGGCTGTTCCCGGGGTTAAAAACATCATTGCCGTAGCCTCCGGCAAGGGTGGAGTCGGTAAGTCTACGTGCTCTGCGAATCTAGCTTTGGCACTGGCAAAGTCGGGCGCGAAAGTCGGTGTGTTGGACGCCGATATTTACGGCCCAAGTCAGCCACGTATGTTGGGAGTTAGTGGTAAACCCGAAGCATTAGAGAACAAAATGCTGATTCCCATGAGCGGTCATGAAATGAAGGTGATGTCCATTGGTTTCATGATTGATGAAGACACGCCGATGATTTGGCGCGGCCCAATGGTGACGCAGGCCTTAGAGCAAATGTTGCGCGGAACCTCGTGGAACCATGATGGTGAGGAGTTGGATTATTTAATTATCGACTTGCCCCCTGGTACCGGTGACATTCAACTGACCTTAAGTCAGAAAGTTCCAGTTTCGGGAGCTGTGATCGTCACGACCCCACAAGATATTGCGCTTTTAGATGCCAAGAAAGCTTATAAAATGTTCGAAAAAGTTGATGTGCCTGTCTACGGCGTCATCGAGAACATGAGTACACATATTTGCAGTAACTGTGGTCATGAGGAAGATATATTTGGCTCGAACGGAGCCGCCAATATGGCGGAAGAATATGGTCTGGAATTATTAGGTAAGATCCCACTAGAACGCTCGATCAGAGTGTTGGCGGACTCCGGAAAGCCGACCGTTGCCAGCGATGAAACTTCAGAAACAGCTCAACGATACTTTGATATTGCTCTCGCGATCGTTGCCAAGCTTTCCGCGAAGAAAAAAGATTTCAGTGCTAAATTCCCCAACATCGTGGTCGAAAGATCGTAAGGAAGTATTAAGGATTATCAGTTATGAGTGACAGCAGTATTGGAAAATTATTCCGCGTTACTACCTTTGGAGAAAGCCACGGTAAAGGATTAGGTTGTGTGGTTGACGGCTGCCCACCGGGACTAGCGTTGACTGAGGAGGATCTTCAACCGGACCTCGATCGACGCAAACCAGGACAGTCAAAGTTCACCACGCAGCGCCGAGAAGCGGATGAGGTGCAAATTTTCTCCGGAGTGTTCGAAGGTAAGACAACTGGAACCTCGATCGGTATGGTGATTATGAATACCGATCAGAAGTCTAAGGACTATTCCAACATCATGGATACTTTCAGACCTGGTCACGCTGACTACACGTACCATCATAAATACGGGAATCGAGATTATCGTGGTGGAGGACGTTCGTCTGCACGCACCACGGCGATGTTGGTTGCGGCTGGTGGAATTGCGAAAAAGTATTTGTTGGAAAAAGAAGGTATCGAAATCCATGGCTACCTCTCTCAGATGGGCGATATAAAAGCTGAGAAGGTGGATCTAGCCGAGGCTAGGAACAACGATTTCAATTGCCCAGATGCTGATAAGGTTCCATTGATGGCGGACCTAATCACTCAGCTTCGTCGTGACGGAGACTCGGTCGGAGCAAAAATTACCGTTGTCGCCAATAATATGCCTGTCGGGCTGGGTGAACCAGTGTTCAACGAACTCGATGCGGACATTGCGAAGGCGTTGATGAGTATTAATGCCGTTAAAGGTGTCGAGATTGGTGCCGGGTTCGAATCGGTTACACAGCGCGGTTCAGAACACAGGGACGAACTTTTTCCCGATGGATTTGGAAGTAATAACGCGGGTGGGATTCTTGGCGGCATTTCGTCGGGTCAAGATGTGGTTGCAAGCTTGGCATTGAAACCAACATCGAGTATTACCAAAACCGGCAATAGTATCGATCGAAACGGTAACCCCACGGAAGTTGTCACCAAAGGTCGACATGATCCTTGCGTTGGTATTCGCGCGGTTCCCATCGCCGAAGCCATGCTGGCTATCGTGGTGATGGATCATTACTTGCGACATCGTGCACAAAACGCTGACGTGAAAGTCGACACTCCGGTCATCCCTGCTACTCGTTAAAAATAAAGAGCTTTTGAGTCCCTCTTTAGTATTGCATGTATTGATCTAAAGAGGGTAACAGCGTGGCTACTTGGCGTCTCTCCAATATTTATTTCTTTTACTTTGCCACTATTGGCATTGTCATGCCGTATTGGGGAGTGTACCTGGATTATTTGGAGTTCAACGCACAAGAAATCGGTCAGCTTATGGCCATATTTTTAGCCACCAAAATGGTGGCTCCAAACATTTGGGCGACTGTAGCCGATTCTTTAGCTGAGCGTCGTGGGAACTCCATTGGTCTAATTAAGATAGCTACCGCATTGACGGTCATCATTTATACGATATTGTATTGGGCTTCAGGATTTTGGGCTGTCGGCGCCGTCATGTTGGGCTATTGCGTCTTCTGGAATGCCACGCTGCCGCAGTTAGAAGCGATCACCCTAAATAACCTACCAGACAAAAATCAGTACGGTCGTGTCCGACTCTGGGGCTCCGTAGGATTTATCGTTACGGTAATTCTTCTTGGCTATAGCATGGATCTTGCTGGAGAACGGTCAATCTTGCATGCCGGAGCTATAGCCCTGGTGTTACTCTTTTTCAGTAGTTTGCTGTTAAGCGGCTCAAGAATTAAAAGCCATGTGACTCGGTCCGTAGAAAGGGAGAATACTGCTGGAGTATCACAGCTATTAACGCCGAAAATCGTCGCCGTGCTGCTGCTCTGTATGTGTATGCAAATGAGTCACGCTCCGTTACAGACATTTTTGAGTATCTATCTTCGCGACCATGGATTCAGTCATTTTCAGATAGGCCTTTTATGGAGTGTCGGCGTCATCTGCGAAATAGGAATTTTTTTGCTTGCCTCACGATTGTTGCGTACCTACTCACTGGTAACACTATTGGTTTTCACGTTTGCAATTGCTTCCATTCGGTGGATGTTATTGGGACTTTTTCCAGAGACTCTCTTGGTTGTTCTAGGAACGCAGGCAATGCACGCCATTACGTTTGGTCTCTACCATACTGCGATGATTCGAGTGATAGACCGCTTATTCGTCGGCCGCTATCAGATTCGCGGCCAAGCGCTGTATAGCAGTATTAGCTATGGCTTGGGTGGCGCGCTTGGCGCGTTACTATCAGGTTATATATGGGACGGGCTCGGCGACTCAGCGTTGTTTATTTGTTCGGGTTTGTTCATGCTATTCGTATCGATCATTGCTTGGAAGTTTCTTCCTAATCTGATCCCGGATGATTCACAGTCCGCTCACTAAATTTTCATAAACTCCGCGCATGAGAACAATTATTTGGTTTCGCGAGGATCTAAGATTATCTGACAATACCTCGCTAACGTACGCCTGTCAGCAGGGCGAAGTAATCCCGGTCTTTTTTCAGCCAAAGGGTCTCGGCGGGGCTAGTAAATGGTGGTTGCATCATTCACTAGCCAATTTGGATAAAGCGTTAAGCGAGCAGGGATCCCAACTGAATCTGTTCAAGGGTAAGCCTGAGGTCGTTCTGCCCAAACTCTGCAAGGAGCTTAATGCGGATCAAGTGGTTTGGGGACGAGTTTATTCACCTAGCGGCATGGAGTTGGGTGCAAAGGTAAAAGAGGCACTGGACCACATTGGAATCATAGCTAAATCATTCAACGATCAGTTGCTTATCGAGCCAACTCGTATAAAGAATAAACAGGGGTCACCCTTTAAGGTCTTTACCCCTTTTTGGAGACATTGCTTGAGTGTGCTAGCTCCGGAACCACCACTCCCGGTACCCGCTCTGAGACCGACTAACCACCGTGAGCCAATCTCTGATGAGCAGTGCAGTCTTAATGAGCTTGGACTCCTTCCCCGTAAACCTAATTGGGCGGTTGGGTTCGAAGATATTTGGAAACCAGGTGAGTCTGGTGCAACACACAGCTGGTCTAACTTTCTTGAAGGCCCAATAGCGCGGTATAAAGATGACCGGGATATTCCGCACAAAGATGGCACGTCAAAACTATCACCTCATTTGGCTTTTGGCGAGATTAGCGTTCGCCAATTGTGGTTTGATCTTCAAGGTCTTATGGCATCGGGTGAAGTGAGCCATACGCAAGGCAACAAGTTTTTATCGGAAATAGGCTGGCGAGAGTTCAGTCGTTACCTGCTAGTTCATTTCCCGTATCTTGAGCGTTCTCCGTTTAATTCAAAATTCGATCATTTTCCATGGGGGGATAACCAAGAGTTGTCTGATGCGTGGACCAAGGGAGAAACTGGGTATCCTATTGTCGACGCTGGAATGCGAGAGCTTTGGAAAACGGGCTACATGCACAATCGAGTGCGCATGATAGTGGCGTCATTTCTCACTAAGCACTGTTTGACTCATTGGCATGTTGGCATGGATTGGTTTTGGGATACTTTGCTTGATGCAGATATCGGCAACAATACGGCCAGCTGGCAGTGGGCCGCTGGCTGCGGGGCAGACGCGGCGCCTTACTTCCGCATTTTTAATCCCATACTGCAGGGCGAAAAATTTGATAAAGAAGGATCTTATGTTAAGAAATGGGTGCCCGAGCTCTCAAAGGTTCCCAACAAGTTTATTCACAAGCCTTGGGAATGCGATTCCTTGGTATTAAAGGAGTTAGGCGTAGTGCTGGGTGAAGATTATCCCTTCCCAGTCGTTGATCACAAACAAGCCAGGGAAACCGCTTTGAGTGCCTACGCAGTGTTAAAAACTATTGATTAATTAAATAGAATTAAAAGATCTAATTATTTAATTTTTTAAATAAATAAATTTTTCCTATCATAAAACGGTAATTTATTGTTACTGTATATTTATTGGAGTGAGAAATGAACCAATCTAAAGAGATCAATTTTGAAACTAACATGGAAGGCCAGCGCGTACCTTCAGTCGTATTTCGAGTGCGTGAGGACGATCAATGGAAGAACGTCACCAGTGAAGAAGTTTTTGATGGCAAGACCATTGTTGTTTTCTCATTGCCCGGAGCGTTTACGCCAACTTGTTCGTCAACCCATCTACCTCGTTACAATGAGTTGGCTAAAACCTTTAAAGATAACGGTGTAGATGACATTGTCTGCATTAGCGTCAACGATACTTTTGTTATGAATGCTTGGAAGCAAGACCAAGAGGCGGAAAATTTAGTGGTGTTACCGGATGGCAATGGCGAGTTTACACAAGGGATGAATATGCTTGTAGGTAAGGAGGATCTTGGCTTTGGAAATCGATCTTGGCGCTATTCTATGTTGGTTAGGGATGGGGTGGTCGAAAAAATGTTTATAGAGCCGAACAAACCGGGTGATCCGTTTGAAGTGTCTGATGCGGACACCATGCTCGAATATATAAATCCTGAAGCGAGTAAGCCAAAATCGGTGGCAGTTATTACCAAACCTGGCTGTCCTTATTGTGTCAAAGCCAAGGCTCTATTAAGCGAGCAAGGTATTCAATACGAAGAGATCGTACTCGGGAAAGATGCCACTTCAGTAAGCGTGAAAGCAATTTCAGGCAATGCGACGGTACCTCAAGTGTTTTTTGATGGGGTCAATATTGGAGGTTCTGACGATTTGCAAACATATCTGCAAGACAACCATTCTTGATCCGATCCAAATTACGAAGGGTGCGACGGTAGAGTTGCACCCATAAGCATATCAATTGGTGATAATGGACGTTGAATTACAACAAGCATTAGGTTTTTCGACCGAAGACTTAAAAAAAACTTACAACTTGGGAGATGCCATTTGGTAAATATCAGGGTCGAAAGCTGGTAGACCTGCCCGAGGAATATCTCTTTTGGTTTACCAAGACTGAATTTCCCGAAGGAAAGTTGGGTGAACTTATGCAGCTTTGTTTAGCACTCAAGATTGAAGGGCTAGATCAATTGTTAAAGCCCAGTAGATCCGGGAACCAATGCTAATCTCTCAAGCTCGAATAACAGTACACATTTCATGAATATACGCGATCTTCAATACTTGGTAGCCGTTCACGACCTAAATAACTTTAGCAAGGCGGCTGAACGCTGCTATGTCAGCCAGCCGACCCTTAGCGGACAGCTTAAAAAGCTTGAAGAGGAACTCGGCAGTGAGCTGATCGAACGTTCAACTCGTCAAGTATTGTTTACCCAGCTAGGAGAAGAAGTTGTCAGTTATGCAAGGGAGGCATTAAATACCGTAGAGCAGATAAGACGCGTGGCAAGGGCTAATACCGATCCCATGGTGGGTGATTTTCATATAGGCCTCATTCCAACCGTTGGTCCGTTTCTTCTGCCATTGATTATGCCCCCCTTAACCGAGAAGTATCCGGATGCGAACTTGTTTCTGTACGAGCTACGTACGGAACAGCTCATCGAAAAACTCTTAAGAGGAGAAATCGATGCAGCAATTCTGGCCAAGCTGGAGTGGGATCATCCGGTAATTCAGCGCGATTTGTACACCGAATCCATGCATCTGGCGGTTAGCGAAGATGATATATTGGCGGCGAAGTCCGAACCAGTGAGCCTAAACGTTATGGATAATCGAGAAGTACTTATGCTTGAGGATGGGCACTGCCTTCGAGATCAAGCCTTAGATGTTTGTTTTTCTGCTGGGGCAAAAGAGGATGATCGATTTAAGGCCACTAGCATGGATACACTGTTGCATATGGTCGCCACGGGGACGGGAATGACACTTATTCCGAAACTCGCTACCCTAAATAAAATACAAGGCGTGGCGTTCTTGCCATTTGACAGCCCTGTTCCTGAGCGAGAGATTGTTATGTTAACTAGGAAGAATTCAGCCAGGATCAAAGCCTTGAATATGATCGGTGATGAGATAGCCGCGGCAGCAAAGCAGCTGGTTTAGTCTGAGATCAGAAGTGTGGCTACTGTGACAATAGTACAGCTACGCTTAACGCTTGAGAGTTCTATATCTGACAGTTTCCTGTGTACCCGAGACGACAGGCCCGTCGTTGAGCCCATCGGGTATAAATACGATTCGCTACAGGGCGGATTAGCGGCCAAGTTAATGGTGCAAATATCCAGCCAAAAGCCGTGTGGCGCCAAGCTGCTTGCGTGGCTTTGAGACCCTTCTGCCAGACTGACTCTTTAGTGTAAAGATGCAAAATCGTGAGTAGGTCGTCCTTTCGAACACCCATATCTGAACACTCTTCGTCGCTAAGATCATGTATATCCACTAACTCCAGACTGTCTTTCTTTAGTTTGGAGAGAAGTTTGATTTCTTTAGCACACAAGCCGCACTTACCATCAAAAAATAGGGTGTCTTTATTGACTTTCACAACAGTCGGGAACGTAAAACTACAATGACCAGATTGTATAACTTGCTGCAGGAACTCCTTGTGATGATGGCGACCAAAAGTTAGACTTTGGGCACCACAAACAACAGGAAAATTTTGCGACTATAACAATGACTAATCAACGCGAAAAATTTGGCTCTCGTCTCGGATTCATATTGGCTGCGGCGGGCTCCGCTGTTGGAATAGGTAACTTGGTTGGATTCCCAGTTAACGCTGCAAAAAGTGGTGGTGCGGCTTTCCTTCTTGTCTACGCATTCTTTGTGGTGGTCATCTGCCTGCCGGTCATGATGGCGGAGATGTCTTTGGGACGTCACACTCAGCGTAACCCACTTGGCGCTTACAGTTCCGTATCCGGTAATAGCCCCTTATGGAAAATAGGTGGCTGGTTAGCTCTTATCACTCCGTTCATGATCGCCGTGTTTTACCAAGTGCTCACCGTATGGTTATTGGCGTATTTTGTGGGTGCCGTTAGCGGTAACCTCAGTTTGATGGCTGATCCGAGCTACTTTACTACCTTTATTAATAGCAATACCGTATTCATCTATTTGGTGATTTTAACCGTATTGATCGGATTTGTACTCAATTCAGGTGTGCAAAATGGGATTGAGCGATTAGCCAAAGCGCTGATGCCGACCCTGTTCGTCATGCTGATCATATTGACGATTTTTGTGCTTACCCTTCCAAACGCGCTGGTAGGTATCAAGTATTATTTGGTACCAGATATCTCCAAGATTAATCCGGAAGTAGTGAGTAATGCCTTGGGGCAAGCATTCTTTTCTCTATCGCTGGGTATGGGTATTTTGATCACTTACGGATCTTATGTCAGTCGTAAAGAGAGTATTGCGGGTGGTGCCAAAATGGTGGCCTTGGTCGACACTAGTGTCGCGTTTTTCGCAGGTTTGCTAATTTTGCCAGCAATTTTTGTTTTTAATCCGGCTACGGATACCAGTGAACTCTCAACGTCTTCGGTAAGCTTGGTGTTCACATTTTTACCGCAAATTTTCTTACAACTTCAAGAATGGATCGGCTACTTCGGTGCCAGCGCTTTCGCAGCAACGTTCTTTTTGTTGGTGTTCTTCGCGGCACTCACCTCCCAGGTGTCAATTCTGCAAGTGCCTCTGTCGGCATTTCAAGATGAGCTAAATTTTACGCGAGTAAAAAGTGTGCTCAGTTTAGGGGCTTGTGCAATTTTGCTCGTTGTGGCTTGTACAGTTTCGTTTGGAATGGTGGACTACTTCACCAACTTTACGGAATACGGCGGTGCTTCCAAATCGTTTTTCGACATCGTCATCGATGTGTTCTATGACACCATATTGCCTCTAAACGGCTTTATCATCTGTATGTTCGCTGTCTACCATTGGAAGAAAGCCAACTTAAATAAAGAGATGTCCGTTGGCGACGAAAACTTCGAAGGCTCGTTCACCCAAAAATACATCAATGGTTCTTTGGGCACGGTGATCCCTGCCGTGTTGTTACTGGTTTTTATTAATACTGTCTGTATCAAGTTCTTTGGCTTTAGTTTGACGGATTTTCTATAAAAGAATTTGAACCAAAGAAACGGTCATCGAGGCCGCGTGAATTAAACAAGATAAAAGGGCGCATCAGCGCCCTTTTTGATATTCGGAGTTTTTAAAAGTTACCGTGCGCGTTCAGAAGCACACTGTGGTTCTTAGCCACCTTTCAGAAGGCGTTGCTGATCACGTTTCCAATCGCGCTCTTTAATCGACGCGCGTTTATCATGCTGCTTTTTACCTTTGGCCAAACCCACTTTCAGCTTTGCTCGGCCGCGAACCCAGTACAGACTCAACGGGGCTAGCGTATAACCGGCTCTTTCTACCTGTCCGATAAGCCTATTGATTTCATATCGTTTCATTAGCAACTTTCGATTGCGTGTTGGGTTAGCGGGTTTATGCGTTGAAGTAGTTGCCAATGGTGTAATGTGAGCACCGAACAAGAACAGCTCGCCATTGTCTATAATCACATAGCTCTCTTTTAGCTGAACGCGTCCAGCACGCATGCTTTTCACTTCCCAACCTTCCAATTCAATACCGGCTTCGAATTCCTCTTCAATAAAAAAGTCAAAACGCGCTTTTTTATTGCTGGCAATGGTATTGGAGGGGGCTTTTTTCTGTTTGGCCATGGGGTTGGTAATTTAACGTGCTCAGGTATACTCAATAAACTAAATAGCAGGGCGTGCTGCGCGGGATGATAACTCTGTTCGCAATAAAACAAAACAAAAAGGGTGAACAAAACTATTATGGCTGAGACCAATTCGACTGGCACAGCCAAAGGCTGGGGCTCTTACACGGCATTCTTGATGGCCGCCATTGGATCGTCCATTGGGCTCGGCAACCTCTGGAAGTTTCCGTATGAATTTGGCATTCACGGGGGCACTTTTTTATTCGTTTACATCGCTTGCGTAATCCTCGTGGCGTTTCCTCTGATTATTAGTGAACTGATGATTGGTCGAGTAGGGCAAGGAGGTCCACTCAAGAGTATTTCACGCATCGTCAAAGACTATCGGTACTCCAGCCTGTGGAAGCTGATCGGCTGGCTGGGAATACTAACTAGTTTCCTGATATTTTCTTTTTACAGCGTGGTGGGCAGTTGGATACTTTTTTACGTGATGCAGTCGCTCAGCGGCAGCTATGTGGACGTGCCTGCTGAATTTGTGCAGCATTCATTTGGTGCGTTACTCCGAAATAGTGACCAGATGATGGTGTGGCACTCTGTGTTTGTGTTGATGGTCGTATCCGTTTTATCTCAACCTGTAAGGGTTGGTTTGGAAAGAGCGGTTCGGTTTTTGATGCCGTTGTTTGGCGCCGCGGTTCTGTGGATGTACATAAACTTAAACCAGATTGGAGACTTTAACGCTGCGTTTGATTTTATGTTCACATTTTCATGGAGCGAGATCTCAGCAGAAATGATTGTCAGTGCACTAAGCCAAGCGCTGTTTTCTCTGAGTATTGGTATCGGAATCCTCATCCTTTACGGGTCTTACCTAAGCGATAATCGGCCCTTGTTGCTCGGCGCTGGCGCCATTGCGGTGTTTGATACTTTGTTCGCCGTGGCAATGGCGGCACTCATATTTTCCATCGTTTTTAAGTTTGGTTTGGATCCAGATGCTGGTCCTGGATTGATCTTTGAAACTCTGCCCGTCGCCTTCTCGCAGCTAAGCACTGACTACTTTTGGGTATCCAGTTTATTCTTCTTGTTACTTCTTATCGCCGCATTGACCTCAGGATTCGCCTTGCTAGAGCCTGCTATTGCTTTTTTGCGTGACAAAACTAAGTTGGGAAGAAGGACATCGGCTTGGGCGGTAGGCTTGGTGGCGTGGATGTTAGGACTATTGTCGCTTTATTCGCTGCAAGGAGACTCATTTAAGTTTTACTATTTTTCAAAGGAGTATGACAACGGCTATTTTGATTTGTTCAATATCATTGCTACACATCTTTTACTACCGCTGACGGCTCTGTTGCTGACTCTATTTGCATCTTGGATGATTCCCGCAAAGATCGCTAAAGATGCTTTGAGTATGCGCCCACGATTTACCTATCGAGTTTGGCGCTTTTGCAGTCGTGTCATTGCTCCGACTATAATCGCGGCCACACTGATATTGGTTTTAGCATTTCCATCTTAGGCGCAACGAAGCGCAAGAGTATCTATGAAGGTAGAACGTACAGCCATACTGCCATTCGCCTCACAGCAAATGTTCGATATCATTAATGATATTGAGCAATATCCTGAGTTTCTACCTTGGTGTAGTGATGCCAAGGTGGAACATCATGATGAGGCCGAAATGCTCGCGATGTTGGCGGTTAAATACGGTCGGTTGAATCTGAAGTTTAAGACTCTAAATACACTTGTGACAAACGAGAAAGTGTCAATGACGCTGGTCGAGGGCCCGTTTAAAGATTTGCAGGGGGAGTGGCATATCACCGCCCTGAACGAATCGGCTTGTAAGGTCGCTTTAAACATGAATTTCGCATTTTCTAATCCGATCACGCATGGTCTTTTTGCCAAAGTATTTCAATCCGTGGTCACAACTCAGGTCGATGCATTTGAGCAACGAGCTCACTCACTTTACAACGGAAACTAACATCATGCACTCAATCTCAGTTTCGGTAGTTTACGCAACACCCGAGAAACAGTTGATCAAGGAAAGCCAGGTGTCCAGAGGGACTTCCGCGTTCGAGCTTGTCACTATGTCAGGTATTTTTGATGAGTTCGAGGAGTTGCAATGCACTTCTCTCAATGACCTCGAATTAGGTGTGTTTGCTCAAAAGGTGTCACACGACTATCTATTGCAGGAAGGCGATAGGGTAGAGATTTACCGAAAGTTAAAAGCAGACCCAAAGGAAGTCAGAAGACAGCTGGCTAAGTTGGGTAAAACAATGGGCAAAAAGTAGTTTAGCAGTTTGGTCTTTCCATATTTGCCCAAATCGATGGGTAGTAGCTTAGCAATGTATCTGCTGGGCTGAGTATCGCTTTTGAGGTAGACGCAATCTCTGGAATTGGTTCCGGGATTTGCTAATTTTGAGCGGACTTTTTATCGTACTTCGTTAGGTCTAGATAGGAATCACCGCGTCTCTTTGACTCATAAATACAATTTGCATTCATCATTTTGTGGGTTTACTGTGGAGGATCAGATAAAGGGTAATTAGATGTGAGTGGTTTTTCAAAAGACGCTATAAAAAGGACTCTAGCTGAAGCTGATTGGTTCATGGGACTCGATGACGTGGTGCTGGAACAGATCGCTCAGCGTTCTTCAGTTAAGCAATATCAGTCCAGAGAATTTCTTTACATGCCCGGCGACACACAAACTAATCTGTATTGTGTTTTATCGGGAACCGTTCAGATATCAATCGTTGGTTATTCGGGCAATCAATTCATACTCACGACGATGAAAGACGGACAATGGTTTGGGGAAGGCGCAATTCTTGGCGAAACCAAAGTTATTGAAGTTCAGACAACGACTGCCTGTGAAATTTTAGCGGTGCCGCTTGCTGCCGTGCAAAGCTCGGTAAACACTAAGCCAAATTTTTATCAAAATATTCTAGAAGATCATATGAAGCGAACACAGCTTCTTTATGACTTGATTGCAGGGATGCTGTTTTTACCGTTGCGGGCTCGCTTAGCCGGACGCTTTCTATACTTGCTGGAGATGTTTGGTGAACCGAGCGATGAAGGCGTTGTTTTGGATTTAAAATTCAGCCAACAAGACTTTGCCCGCATGAGTATGGGGTCGCGCCAGAGGGTTAATAAAATATTTCGTGAATGGCAGGACCGAAAAATCTATTTCAAGAAGTCTGGAAAATACATTGTAAAAGACATTGAAGCTTTAAAGCACGAACTTGAGGCGGGCAGCGACGCATAAAATATTCAAGGGCTTTTCGTTTAAGATTAAGCGTTTAGGTGATTTCACGGAGAAACCACCTCAATAACTTATAATAGACAAGTGTTCCATAATTGGGTGGGTTTTGAGTCAAATATAAGACTTATAGATAAAAACAGTGGCATTCATCAAAAAAATGGACAATATGTTTTTGATATTCACCGCAAAAGTGGTAAAAAGAGGGTGAGGCACATTGGGTTAACACTCTCACCGTGCGAATTTTACGGTGAGATGCTGATGTTTTCGGGGTTAAAAAGATTCTAAAGCGCAGCATCTGACTGTCTTAATCACCAATAATAACAACTTAACGAATCCGTCTGAGGAGGAGTAGTAAATGAAAATCTCATTCCGTAAATTAGCGGTAGCAGCTGCCGTGTCCGCGGCAATTTCGCCTGCTGCGGTAATGGCGCAGGAAGGCGAGACTGTCTTCGAGGAAATCGTTGTAACAGCAACGAAAAGAGCCGCGACATTACAAGACATTCCCGTTGCTGTGTCCGTAACAACAGCGGAAACTATTGAAGAGGCGCAAATCCTTGACATCAACGATTTGCAAAGCGTAGTTCCAACTCTTCGCGTGAGCCAACTTCAAAGCTCAACAAACACAAACTTCTCGATCCGTGGTTTTGGTAATGGTGCCAACAACGCGGGCATCGAACCTTCTGTTGGTGTGTTCATCGACGGTGTATATCGCTCGCGTTCTGCCGGTGCGATCTCCGACCTTCCTAACTTAGCTCGTGTGGAGGTACTAAGCGGACCGCAAAGTACACTATTCGGTAAAAACGCTTCGGCTGGTGTTATCAACGTGGTAACAAGAAAGCCTTCAGGCGAGTCTTTCGGTCAGGTTTCGGCAACCGTTGGTAATTATAGCCAGGTTGTATTGAAAGGTTACTACGAAGGCGCTATCTCAGACACAGCGGCATACAGCGTAGCGGCTACTCACAATACTCGTGACGGTTACGCGACCAACGTAGCTACTGGCGAAGACATGAACAACCGTGATCGTCAGTCTGTCCGTGGTCAATTGGTATTAAACCCAAGCGACACTACTGAAGTTCGCTTTATCGCTGATTTCGATACAATTGATGAGCGCTGCTGTTTCGCTGGTAACTTGGTATCAGGTCCAGCATCATTCGCGGTACGCGCAGCGGGTGGTTCTTTGGTAGACAACAGTCCAGAAGCCACTGATTTCTTCGGCAATGTCGACTCAACGAATGAGCAAGATAGCGCTGGTATCTCAATGCAAATTGATAAAGAGTTTGACACTTTTCAGTTGACCTCGATCACATCATTGCGTGATTTAGATACGTTTTTCATTATCGACACTGATTTCACAAGTGCGGATCTAGCTAACAACTCAACTGATACTCAAATCGAGACTCTTACTCAAGAGATCCGTTTGACTTCTACAAGTGGTGATCGCTTCGATTGGATGATCGGTGGTTACTTCTTTGATGAGTCTGTGGAAAGTACAGACCGCTTGAACTGGGGTTCTGGCTTCCGTACATACGCTGACGTGCTTTCAGCCGCTGCCGGCGCACCAAACGCACTGGCAGGCATTGAATCAGCCCTAGGTCTACCGATTGGTTCGTTCTACCGTCCAGGTGATGGCACGCAAGAAAATTCAACGCTAGACAACCAAGCTATTTCATTGTTTGGTCAGCTGGATTTCAACATCACTGATTCATTGACGGCTACTTTGGGCTTGAACTACACCAAAGACGAAAAAGACGTATCAATCACACAGCCAAGAACTGATTTGTTCGGTTCTATTGATTTGATCGCATTGGGCCGTGGACTGGTTATTCAATCCTTGTTAGCTCAAGGTATTCCACTACCAGTAGCAGCGCAAATCGCGGGCGGTATCCCAGCGGATCAAACCCCACTAGCTGGCCTACGTACATTGCAATTCCAAACTCCATTCTTGAATTTCCCGAATGCAGTTGAAAGCGGAAGCACTGATGACGACGAGCTAACTTACTCAGCACGTTTGGCTTTTGATTTGAGCGACAGTGTCAATGTATACGCTGGTGTTTCAACAGGTTTTAAAGCCACGTCTTGGAACTTAAGTCGTGACTCAAGACCATTCGCAGCGGACATCAATGGTTTAACTGCGGCTGGTTTGGGTGTTCCTAACCTGATCGCCGGTACGCGTTTCGCAGGTCCTGAGGATGCCACTGTTTACGAGATCGGCTTAAAAGCTCAATGGGATCGTGCGTCTCTAAACGTCGCTTTATTCGATCAATCGATCGAAGGTTTCCAATCAAACGCCTTTATCGGTACTGGATTTAACCTAGCAAACGCGGGTGAGCAATCCACTAAAGGTATCGAGTTTGATCTAACGTACTACCCACTAGACAGCCTAGAGCTTAAGTTTGCGGGTACGTTGCTTGATCCAACTTACGATTCTTTCGAAGGCGCTGGTCGTGACCCACAAACCGGTGCGGTTGTTGACCTAAGTGGTGAAACACCAGGCGGCATCACAGAAACCAGCCTATCTCTCTCTGCGAACTACAAGTTCACTTGGGGCGAAAATGACGGTTTCTTCCGTGCGGATTACTTCTACGAAGACGATACGCCAATCGGTGACCTAAATATTTCACAATTTACTCGTAGCTCAAGAAACCTAAACGTCTCTGCTGGTTTGCAAACACCAAGCGGCTGGAGTTTGAGTGCATGGGTGCGTAATGCAACGGATCACGTTTCATTGATCAGTGCATTCCCATCAGTTGCTCAAGCTGGCAGCTTCAGTGGCTACCGAACTCAACCACGTACCTACGGTATTACACTGGGTAAAGAGTTCCAATAATCGAGTGATTGTTGTAATTTAGCTAAGAAAAGGGCCGGTGCACGTTAGTGCACCGGCTTTTTTTATACCTGTGATATTTGTGCCTGAGTCTTTCTAAAAGATACCAATAGGAGGGTCGATTGAGTTTTACATTTCAAACTGTTCCGCAAATTGAATTTGGGACCAACTCTACTGAAAAAATACGGTCGGTATTGAACACTCTGGGAGCCGAACGCCCAATGGTTATCACTGATGCCGGGATTGTAAACGCGGGTATAGTTGGTCTCTTTAAGGCTGCGCTGGGCAGAGAATTCGTAGATCAAACGCATTGGTACACGGATGTCGTGGCCGATCCACCCGATCATCAAGTTATGGCCTGCGCCGAACAAGCTCTAGAATCCAACTGCGATTGTGTCATCGGTTTAGGCGGAGGCAGTTCAATGGATGTGGCCAAGGTGGTTGCGGTACTCCTTGCCAATCCGTCCGCTGACCTTGAGAGTATGTACGGTGTGGATGTTGTCAGACTGACCCGAGTGCCCTTAGTTCAAGTGCCCACGACGGCAGGAACAGGCTCTGAGGTCACACCAATTTCTATCCTAACTACGGGTGAACATAGCAAGGCGGGCATTGTCAATAAGGCACTTTACGCTGACGCCGTTCTATTGGATCCTACCCTGACCATTGGATTACCCAAGGCGGTAACTGCGGCCACCGGTATTGACGCGATGGTACACGCTATCGAAGCGTTTACCAGTAAGCGGCTTAAGAATCCCATCTCTGATAATTGTGCGATACAAGCACTAGGATTGTTAGCAGGAAATATCAAACGAGTCGTGGACAACGGAGAAGACGTAGAGGCTAGGGGTGCAATGCTGTTAGGCGCCATGTTGGCGGGTCAAGCTTTTGCCAATGCGCCTGTTGGTGGTGTCCATGCTCTGGCTTATCCCATTGGCGGGCAATTTCATGTGCCTCATGGCCTAAGCAATTCCTTAGTCCTGCCGCACGTTCTTCGCTTTAATGGACCAGAGGCTCGTGCTCAATACAAAGATCTGGCAAACATAATATTGGCCAAATACTTGAGTACAAATTCTGCCGATTCATTAGCTGATTACTTTATTGATTTAGCACTCTACTGCGAACTACCCACGAAATTGTCTCAAGTAGGTATTCAAGAGAAAGATATCAACTTACTGGCTGAAAATGCCATGTTACAAGAGCGATTGTTGATCAATAATCCCAGAACAATAACTCAGCAAGATGCGCACGATATTTACGCAGCCGCATTCTAAGGTGTAAATTGGAAGTATTAAGCAAAGATCAATATCCGGTTATTGGTCAGCACAGCACTCGATGGAATGACAACGATGTATATGGACACGTTAACAACGTCGTCTACTACTCCTATTTTGATTCTGCCGTAAATCGATATCTGATAAATCGTTGTGGTTTAGACATACACAACGCCAAAGTTGTTGGCTATGTCGTGTCTTCACACTGTGACTATTTCCGAGCTTTTTCATATCCAAGCGATATTCTAATTGGCGTTGGAGTTCAAAAACTAGGCACGTCGTCAGTCACCTATCGTATCGGAATATTTGATCTTGAATCCAAAGATCCCTGTGCGCAAGGCACCTTTACGCACGTTTTTGTTGATAGAGAGCTGAATAAACCGGTACCCATGCCGAAAGACATAAGGGCCGGGTTAGAAAAAATTCTCATAAGTTAAACCCACAATGCAGGAGGTAAGCATGGGTAAAGTATTAAAATTAGACGAATTAGATTCGGCTATAGGCCAAGAGATTGGCACATCAGATTGGTTTGAAGTGACACAAGAAGACGTTAATAAGTTTGCCGATGTCACCAGGGATCATCAGTTTATCCATATTGATGAGGAGAAAGCCGCCCAAACACCCTTTGGTGGCACCATCGCGCACGGATTTTTCACTCTTTCCTTGTTGTCGCACTTTGCAGAAACTGGGTGTGGTGTGTCTGTAGAGGGTGCAAAGATGGGCTTGAATTATGGCTCAGACAAGTTGCGCTTCTTAAATCCAGTAAGAGTCGGATCAAAGATTCGAGGGCGCTCAGTGCTAGCTTCACTAGTTGAAAAAAAGCCAGGTCAATTCCTCTGCAAGAGTGAAATGACGGTGGAAATTGAAGGAGTTGAAACGCCTGCGTTAATCACAGAGTGGTTAACGATGGTGATTGTGTAAATTTTATAGAAGTAGGATTTTGAGATGACAATTAGATTTGACGGTCAGGTAGCCATTGTAACCGGCGCTGGAAATGGGTTAGGCAAGAGCCACGCTTTGGAGTTAGCGCGTCGCGGAGCCAAAGTGGTTGTAAACGATTTAGGCGGAGCTCGTGACGGTACTGGAGCATCAAGCCAAGCGTCGCTTGATGTCGTGGCTGAGATTGAAGCTTTTGGTGGTGAGGCCATGGCTAACGGCGCCAACGTTGCCGATTTTGAACAAGTGCAATCAATGATTCAAGAAACCATGGATCGATGGGGACGCGTCGATGTGCTGGTAAACAATGCAGGCATTCTCAGAGACAAAAGTTTCTCCAAAATGAGCATGGCCGACTTTCAGTTGGTGGTGGACGTTCACTTGATGGGTACAGCTAATTGCTGTAAGGCCGTTTGGGATATCATGAAGGAGCAAAACTACGGTCGCATCGTCATGACGACTTCATCCAGCGGAATGTATGGCAACTTCGGACAAACAAACTATGGTGCTGCCAAGGCGGCCGTTGTGGGCTTAATGAATACCTTGGTTATAGAAGGGCAGAAGTATGGCATCAAGGTAAATACCCTTTCTCCGACTGCCGGAACAAGAATGTTGGAAGATTTGATCGATGATAAAAAGGTTATGGAACTCATGTCAGTCGAATCCGTTACGGCTGGATTAATCACACTTTGCGATCAAGATTCTCCTAATCGGCAAATTTTATGTGCGGGTGCTGGTGGGTATGCCTCAACAATGATCTTCGAGACGGATGGAATTTTTCTACCACCTGCCGATCAGACTCCTGAAAACGTTCGAGCGCAGATCGATCAAGTGTTAGATCGAGAGGGAGAGAAGATGCTGACAGCTGGCTTTGAGCAGACCAATAAGTTTGTGGCTAAAGCCATGGAACATATTAAAGCAAGTTCTTAATCTAGCTGGATTTGATCCACTAAAAAGGCCCACTTCATGTGGGCCTTTTTAGATTTAACAGAAGTCGGAATTCGGTCGATAAAACGCAAAATAACCGCAGCCGGCTGATAGGGCAGCCGGCTGCGGTCTCACCGCTTATCCCTACTTGAATGTAATCTCAATTGGGAATGTCATCTCACAAGCGACGCCGTTGCAGCTCGCCGGATCAAATTGAGTACTTCGAAGAATTCTCTCTGCACTTGCCGTTAGTTCCACGCTCGGGCTTTCAATAACCTTCACGGATTCCACGAAACCATTGGCGTTGATCGTTGCTGTAAGATGAAGTGAACCGGTTGCGTTCAATTCTTTGTTAGCTTTGATGACTGGCTTGTAAATAGCGCGCAGTCCCATGCTAGGAAAAGGAGGTGTGTCGTTAACACCTAACTCTTCGTATTTGGCCTTGAATACCGCTTTCTCCTCATTGCTTAATGAAGCAAAGCGTTTACTGAATGAAATTGGCGATACAGCTTCTATTGTCGGAATTTTACTTCCGACCGGTGCTTCGCCTTTAAGGTGGTACACCTTAGACGTTGACGCGTGAGCTGTGCTCAATATGGCTAATATTGAGGATAAAAAAAGTACACTGATTAGTGACTGTAATTTGTTAGTTTTCATGACGACTCCTGTTGGGTATCGAGCCCACCATTATTGGTGTCTCTGATCTTTTAGATGTCGTCAGTTGAGATTTGGATTCAAAAAAAAGTTATTTTTTTTTGCGACGTTTAGCCTATTAATTTGCATCGTCCAGCAGATTTTAGCGATGAGTCAGCACTGCTCTATTTATTGAATAGGTCTATCTCGAGTTCTTTCAATACGCGTAAAAGCATTACCGAGGCAACGATGCAGGCTAAAAAGTTTCCAAAAGAGATGCCGATGAAAATTCCTTTGTATTCAGCGAGTTGCCCGCCAATATAGACAAGAGGGACATAGATGAAGGCAAGCCTGAATAGATTGATGTACAACGCCACTTTTGGCTTTCCCAATACGTTCATCGCGACATTTGTAAGGACTATGATGCCGCTGAATCCATAGCTGATGGGAATGATCCAAAGAAAGAGCTTAATAACGTCTATCACTCCTTCTTCGGTAGAAAATAGCGATGCAATCCCCTCAGAGAACAAAACCAGCGCAGCGTACACCAACAACTGCAACAATAGGATAAATTTAAATGAGACTTTTATTGCCGCTGCTACGCGCGCTTTTTCATTGGCTCCCAAGTTTTGTCCTATAAACATCGGCAGGGTGGCCGACAGAGCGTAAACCACCATCAGGCAGACGGCTTCTATTCGACCACCAACTCCGTACCCAGCTACGGCCTCGGTACCATGCATCGCCACAAAGAATGTCATTGCTGCCCCGGTCAACGGAACTATGGCATTCGCCAACATCGCTGGCACTGCAATCTCAATTAGTTTAGAGAAGTTTTCTTTAAACTTCGAAATTCCCGGCAGAGTTGCAATAAGCAGGCGTTCTCTTACCGCCAATTGGAAAAAACCTATTAAAAAAGAAACGAAGACGGCAACCACGGTTGCGATCGCTGCTCCTTGAATGCCGAGCTCTGGAAAGGGCCCGAGTCCGAAGATTAATAACGGATCCAAAATTAGATTAGTGATCGTCATCACGATGGCGATATTTGCGGACGTTTGAGTGTCGCCTATGGCCCTGAATGTGCTGCTGCACACCTGTGTTAGCATCAGAAAAACACAGCCGACCAGCCAGGTCTTCATGTAAGCCATAATCGCGGGCATGATTTCCGGTGTAGCTCCGACCAAGGCAAACACATTTTCCAACTGCCATGCCAATAGTAAACTTAGTAGTACTGAAGTTCCTATGGTGAGATAGAAGCCATCTGTGATGAGGCGTGCCGCCTGATTCATGTGATTGGCGCCGATTAACTTGGAGGTAAGCGACGAAATCGCCATACCCAAGCCGAGCGACACGCTGGTCATTGTAAATGTGATGGGTACGATAAATCCCATCGCTGCCAACTCGTTGGTTCCGAGAAAGGATATAAAGTAACTGTCTACCAAGCCCAATCCCATAATTGCCACTAGGGCATACATCATGGGTACGGTTAGCCTAAACAGAGTAGGGGCTATGGGATCGGTGATGATTCGCTGCCGTCGACTGGCTGCGGACGCTGCGTTAGACTGATTCACGGATACTTGTTGATGAGTGTGTCTTGTGGGCCATTAAAGGAAGATGCCCGAATATCCTTTAAGGTTGCACCGTTTCCAGCACAGCACGTGCATTGTTTAAAGGTATTCCTGCGGCCATGGCTTTTTCAATGGCTGTGTCGACGGATACTTCACCATCGGCAATGGCTCCTAATGCCCATATGAATGAAGATCTCATCCCACTTCGACAATGGGCGAGTACTGCCCCCTGTTCGCTTTCGACAATTTCCCTGAATGACTCCACAAGATTGGCTGGCATGGGTTGGCCATTGGCCATTGGCAAAAAGTGGTAGCTGATTCCGTGCTCGGAAGCTGCCACTGATATTTCACTAGCACTTGGTTGTCCTGGTTCCTCACCATCGGGTCGGTTGTTGATGATTGCCGTGACTCCAGACTCTTTGAGGAATGGAAGATCTTCTTTACGGATTTGTCCAGCGACCAGTAGTTGTTTGTGTAGTGACTTCATAGGGCCTAATTTTGTAATTTGAGTCTGCTTATATTCTGCTTTAGCTCTGATTTGCTATCAGAAGCGTCTCCAATTCTACCGAATCTAATGGAATTAAACAGACCAGTTATGTTCTGAATGTGTTTTTCGCTCTCAGGATATTGGCGGGTTATTTTTTTTGCCAAGTCATTGGGAGTATCTGATATCTCAATTTCGATGCCTGCGCGCTTAGCTTTTTTCAAGTAGTTTGCATAAAGCTTTTGAATGTCGTCTCGCCTTTTCTGCTTGGGAATAAGCTGCCAAAAATAAACGAGCATAATTAGCATGACCCCAGAGACTAAAACACCAACTAGTGTTACTAAGCTATTTTTTGCATTTAGGCCTATTTTTGCCAACAGCTCTTGTTGAGTTTCGAAGTCGTACTCCACCACCCATTTTTTCCATTGGAACTGCACATTTGACCATGTGTCACTTAAGTTTCGCCACAATCGAGCGGTGCCAGTAGGGTTCAAGTATTCTGATAGTGCAGTTCCCGTTGCATTTGATCCAAGTAGATTATTATCCCAAAGCTCTCTAAGTGCTCCCATACCGTATTCTATGCGCTCCGGGCTTATCGCTGCCGTTGGGTCAAAGCGCACCCATTGGCCATCGATAAGCGCCTCACTCCATGCGTGTGCATCAGAATATCTCACCTCCACGAAATTTCCGGCTCGATTCACAGTACCACCGTGATATCCCACAACGACGCGAGATTGGATTCCAGACCACCTCAACAAAGTCGTAAAAGCGCTTGCGTAATGCTCGCAGTAGCCTGTTTTCTTGTTGAACAGAAAATCATCAATCAGGCTTTGACCGACCAAGGGAGGGGGAGATAACGAATAGTTAAATTCGTTATCTCGAAAATGATTATAGAATCCATTGGCGATATCGAGATCGCTTCTTGAGTTTTGCCGAATTGAGGAAATTAACGCCTGGACTCGACCTGAAGGTGATCTCTCAGTTTGAAGCAATGTCGACGTGTCGATTGAAACTTGCTCATTAACGGCTTCGGGAACCGACACTCCATTGTAGCTAAACGTTCCGTTCTTTTTCGAAGCCAGTCTTACCGTATGGTCTTGCAGCAAAGTGCCTTCACCTGGTTCTGCTATGTAGTCTAAATAGGGAAGAAACGTATCCGTTGTGGGCTCATGTAAGATAGTGTAGCGATGTAACCGGTTCTCCAGTCTCTCTAACTCTGGACCTTCATTGGGAAGTCTTACATCCAACTTTGGAACGGTCGCGTCTGCTATCTTCCATGCGAAATTCAACTCATCTGTCATTACCTTGGCGCGCCAATACATTGTAGATATTGGCGGGATTTCCCCTTCGAACTCAACCTTAAAAGCAAGCTCAGTAGAGAAGGCACCGGATGCCATATCACCAGCGACCAATGAGCCATCGAGTGAATTCGTATCTCTGTCAAGAGATGGCAAGAAGCCAAAATTCCCAGAAACTCTTGGGAAGAAGAAAAATAAAAATAGGGCTAATGGCACTGCCTTGGCAATGATAAACGAGGCGTCTTTCAGCGCCGATCCCGTAGGTATCAACGCTGGGTTAGTGATTTTGAATAGCAGAGCGGTGATTGCAATTGTATACGCGATGACGAGTCCAATACTCGGTAACGTTGCGTTAAACAGAAAGCTTGAGGCAGCAAGAAAATACAGAATAATGCAGACCACGAAATAGTCTCTTACAGTCTGGCTCTCCAAAAATTTTAACGAGACCAGCAAAACAAGGAAACTGATCCCCGCGGTCTGCCCATTCCATCCACCATAGGCAACAATGATCAGTGCCACGCTGGCCACCGTGAGTATCATCACCAGCCACTGCGATGGAGCGGTCTTGCCTCTCCAGATAAGCAAGCATTTGAATAGGAAAATCACGCAAGAAAAAACCGCAATCTCAATGCTTGCTATTTGAAAATGAAAAAATAGAGCCAAAGCAATCACGATCGCCATTTGCTTTAGCGTGAACGTGTCAGGTGCGTGCGTTGGCGGCGAAGTCGGCAACGGCGGCAAGCTTATTTTCAGCTTATTTAGCGCGTCTGAGAGGGTCATGCTGCTTTGTTTTTCTCTGCGCGTTGTTTAAGCGCATTTAAATCTCTTTGTTTGCGAACTGCCCTGGGGTTAATTCGGTTTCCCGCTTTGTCTAAGCCCCATAATGCTAATGTCCTCAAACAGTTGTGATAATGCGTGGGCCCATTATCGTAGGCTAAAGTATTGTTGGGCATTTCCAACTGATACCGAAGGCCATCTTTCTCTGCCTCAACAATCCAATAACAAAGCTGGCTCAGTTTATCCTCCACGCTCATGCCCGGTGGTAAAAGTCGCCAGCTGATATTTATCGAGCTGGGACTTAAAGATTCATATTCCACGGTTACCAACTTGTTTGTCTTGGCGACACTGGGCCAGTGAATATCACGAATCCGATCTCCTTGTTGATATTGCTTCATACCACTGTAGTCTTCATTTCCAGGATTGCTAACGGTATGTTCCTCTTGTTTTCCGGCAGCGGATGTATCTGATGGAAGGGCAATTAAGTTGAGTGGTTGTGGGTACACTAAGCAACGCTTTTCTGAAAAGTAACGTTTTGACCAGCAAAAAAAGATGCCTATCGGAAATTGAGAGGTCAAGCAAATCGGTTCACAGTTAAGATACCCTCTTTGCACAGTGGGAAGAGACACTTCGACCTGATTGGTTGCATCCGGCTCCAGTTCAAAAACTTGGTGAAATCCACCAGCCACGAGCCATACAGCGTGCCTTTGCTTTTGGCTGGAATTTCTAACGAAAACAGGAAATAGAGCCGGTTCGCCGAGAAACACAGCTCGACAGTCATGCGCGTTCAATTTCAATCCGATCACGTTGTTGTGCGTGTAGACCATGCCGATCAAAGCGACCGACACTAATACAAAAAGCATCATGAAAGCGGCTTGATTATCGAACTTGACGGCAATGCCAAATAAAGATGCCATGATCAGCGCAAAGTACCAACCCATCCTTGTTGGCAGGATATAAAGTTCTCGACGGCCGATAACGAATTCTTTCATAAGCAGTGAAGCGCGAAGAAGGCCCTAAATAACTTCCACACCACTGATGATTTTTTCAAGCTCTTCAGCGGAGTTGGCGCCATCATTGCAATGCAGGCGGTGTGCGGCCGTGTGCGTGGCCAACGCTTTAACATCATCGGGAAGCACTGCATCCCGTTGCTCTAAAAAGGCCAGCGCCTTAGAGGCCTGCAACCACTGTAATCCGGCTCTTGGGCTGAGGCCATTAACAAAACGACCGGAGCTTCTGGTGCGCGCAAGAATTTCTTGCAGATAGGTTGCCAAGGCTTCGCTAACATGGACCTTGTCTACCTGCTCACATAAGTCCTGTACCTCTGCTTTGGTAAACACCGTGGATTGTTGATCGAAGGCCGCTTTTCCGCCTTTTCTCAATAATAGCTGTCTTTCAAATTCGGGGCCGGGATAGCCGAGCGATATGCGCATTAGAAATCGGTCGAGTTGAGATTCTGGAAGCGGGAATGTACCGCTTTGCTCTAATGGGTTTTGCGTGGCTATCACAAAAAAAGGCGTATCCAAGTCTATTTGTTTTCCTTCAACCGATACCTGTCGCTCTTCCATGGCTTGCAGTAATGCGCTTTGTGTCTTGGGGGTTGCTCGATTGATCTCATCTGCTAACAATAAGGATGTGAACACGGGGCCGCGTTTGAAATGAAACTTCTTGCTCTCCATATCAAAAATGGTCATCCCGATAATGTCGCTGGGCAGTAAGTCGCTAGTAAATTGAACGCGCTTGTAAGGCAATCCAAACAAGTTAGCGAGTGCATGGGAGAGGGTGGTTTTTCCAACGCCTGGAATATCTTCAATCAGTAAATGTCCTCGAGCAAGCATACAAACGACGGCTAATTTCGTCGCTTCCGGGTTGCCTAGAATAATTTTATTGAGCTCTTCAAAGAGTTGATCAACTTTGTTCATGGATAACTAAACACTTTTTCTGGTTTTTTTTCTGTGCATCCATCGCAATAGAGGGATGTGGTGTTGGTTGCCGTTGAATATTGAATCAACAAGCTCCTCGTTTTGTTGCAAACGTTGAGGCAGCAACACGCTGCCTCTGGCGCCGCAAACTAATAACTGATCGCCGATGGAAAGCTCTTTGTCTTCGTCGGGCAATATTTCGGGTACGCCGTTCCTCAACAACAAGAGCGGTACGCAGTCTCCACTATTGACCCGGGAACCCCTGGTTAGCTTGCGAATACTGATGCTTCCACCATCTTTGATGAAGTCTACCAAGTCTGGTGACGAGGACCTGTCAACGACCAGTCGCCATGTCACGGGTTCAGAGTCCCGGACCACTCGTCGAATTTGTTGGGCCAGTACCGCCGTTTCGTCGGTCGATAGCGTTCCTGAGTGTCGCAAAAACTTGGTGACCAATGGTCGCGAAATCGCGGTAAGTGCTTCATTCGCTACAACCAAAGATCTACGCATTATGTAATGACAATACGCATGGCTGAAAAGCGTTTTGTTTGCTTCTTTGTTCACCCTACCAACCGTCACGATATCTGCCTTGATTTGTTTTGCGGTCATCAAAATAGATAGATTATTCGCATCATCATCGGTGGCAGCCACGATTACATCAGCGTCAAGAATACCCGCTTCGTTTAGAGTATCTGCTTCTGTTCCTCTGCCGGTAATGGTGCCATCGGGCGCCCTAGCTGCGATTGGATCAGGGGACACAATCACCATGTCATCGACGGCACCTTGCATGGCTTGATGGATGGCTTTCCCAAAACGACCATAACCACAAATAATCCACCGGCCAGCCGGTAACCCAGAATCCGCTAATTCTTCACTAATGCGTTCCGAACTGTATTGGTTAATGAACCAATTTTGAATTTGGTGTAAGCCCGGATTGACGGTCAACTGCTTGAGTCTCTGGGCTACGGTCAAGTATGGATTGATGATGATATTGGTACCAAATGAAGCCATGTTCTTTGCTTCGTCTTCAATCTCAGAGCGACTTATCACCTTTATCGAAGGGTTGACCAGCTTACTTGCAACTGCGACTTGCAGGTTCACGTGATCCATGCTGGTAAGAGCAATGACCCCTTCGCAAAAGTGATTGTTAATGCCCGCGGCAATCAAGTTGTTAGGGTCCGTAATGTCGGCGGTCAATGCTACCGGGGCAACCGTGTAGTCATGTAATTCAATGCTCGATATGCGCTCCGAATCCAAGTCAAGAATAACCGTCTGGACTCCTAATTGGCACAAGCCTCTGTTGACCATTTCACCGGTTTCACCATAGCCGCAGATGATGTAAAAGGGTGTATCCAAGCCTTGGATGCTGTTTTGGAAGCGACGCTTTACTACCGCATGCAAAAATGTTTCGTCTTGAACTAGCCGAAGCACACTACCAATTCCGTACAGCCAAGATATGACCGAGGTATAAATACAGACTAAAACCCAAGCGCGTTGAAGGTCAGTGAACTCATAGGGAATTTCTCCAAACCCGATTGTGGTCCCCATAAAGCTGACAAAATAAAACGCATGGAAAAAACCCATGTGCCAGACCTCGCCCTCTGGTGTCACGCCGGGGATTAAGGTCATGCCAATTGTCGCAACGGAGTATACGGTGATCAGTACGATCAGCGGGATTCGAATACGCCGCAGAACTAAAAAGAAAATATTCGACATGAAATTAGCCGTGTTGAGTCAGCTGTCTGAAACCATTATTTCCTGAGCTGGCTTGTTTCGATGATCAACAAGATCACGGAGAGCATGTTGGCAACCAAAGCGCCACCCGCTAGGGATAATATAGTGGCCGTTTGCGCCGTCGAAAGTCCTATCGAATTTGTCGCTGCTGCAATGCCCCACAAAACCGCCGCCGCAATCAATAACATGTCTACAACGAGACTGGATGCGAGTACAGTTGAGCCAAATTGAGTTCGATCACCGAACTTCAACACGGTGCAAATCAGGCTTACGATTAAAGCTAACGCTAGTTCAATTGCTTGAAGGCTGTCGGGAGCCATGATGCCAGAGATGAAAAAGCTGGTATTGACCGAAAGAGCCAAAATGATGAAAAAAGCGAATATGACTTTTTCTAGATTCATTACTAATGATTTCCCTTTGATGCAAAGCGTGTCTTAGGTCCGCTTCTTATGAGTGATATTCGTTAAAAGTAGAGTGTTTCATATCTGTGAAACCGACGAATTTTAACGAGTTAAAATTGCGTGCGCTCAAAGATTAGCACAGATAGGTTGGATCGAGTGAAACCGATTGGGAGATGCTGCCACTAAATCATTGAAAGGCGGCGTTTTTCACCGAATAAATACCTACCAAAGCGTCCATAAAAATGAAATGTTTCGTTCTATAGTCCAAACCAGTGAAGTGGCTATTGCTGCGGCTACCAAAGTTGTATAATATCGCGCCCGCAGTTGGTTTGGGGTTGAATGCAACTACGAGACTCGATTTTGACTCGTAAAGTTCAACTAAGTGGTGTCCACTTTGCGCAACTTGGGCATCGCGACTTGGCGATTATGCCAACTACTTGATAAACACGGTGAGGTTGTCATTGTTTTTTAAAGTCAAAAAAGGGCTAGATATACCCTTACGCGGGCGCCCAGATGCGCGCATCGATACCGCGACAGAAATATCTTCCGTAGCTGTTCTTGGCGAGGACTATGTTGGCTTAAAGCCAACCATGCTCGTTAGAGAAGGCGATTCCGTTAAACGAGGCACTCCGCTATTTGAAGATAAGAAGAACCCCGGTGTTCTTATTGTATCTCCTGCTTCAGGAACCGTAGCGGCGATTAATCGCGGTGCTAAGCGAGCGCTTATCTCTGTAGCGATTAATGTTGAAGGCGACGACGCCGAGACAATCGAGGCTGCAAAAGACGCGGACGTAGCGAACATCTCTATCGAAGAAGTTCGAGACGCAATGCAAAAAGGTGGTGTCTGGAATTCATTCCGTACCAGACCTTACGGAAAAGTACCTGCGGTAGATTCTACTCCTAACTCGATCTTCGTTAATGTCATGGACACAAATCCATTGGCGGCAGACCCAAGTCTCGTAATTAACGAGCGGGCGGCTGAATACGCGTTGGGATTGTCGATTCTGAATAAGTTCGGTGTTCCGGTTTACGTTTGCCAGGCCAAAGGCGCTGACTTGCCGACAGCCGACGGTGCCAACACCCAGGTTGCTTCATTTGAAGGCAAGCACCCCGCAGGATTGAGCAGCACACACGTTCATTTTGTAGACCCTGTGTTCGGCGAAAAAGTCGTTTGGACGATTGGTTATCAGGACGTTATCGGCTTGGGCTCTTTTTTCACATCCGGCGCCATCGACAATACTCGTTATGTTGCATTGGGCGGTCCATTGGTCAACTCTCCAAGAGTATTCAAAACTGTTGCCGGCGCTAGCATTTCCCAACTTACTGAAGGCCGTTTAGCCGAAGGCAGCAATCGAACCATTAGTGGCTCAGTATTAAACGGACACACAGCCGAAGGTTCGCGAGACTTCCTAGGGCGTTACGATAATCAGGTATCCGTAATCGAAGAAGACGACAATCGGGAGTTCATGGGCTGGATTGCACCAGGTATGAACAAGTTCTCTGCCTCCAGTGTCTTTTTCGCAAACCTTTTTAAGCCTAAAACGTTCCGCATCACCAGTTCGCAAAACGGATCGCCTCGCGCGATCGTCCCAATCGGAGTGTTTGAGCGAGTGATGCCATTAGATATTTTGCCAACACCGCTAGTAAGAGCTTTGCTTGTTAAAGATACTGACTCAGCACAAGAACTTGGCGTGCTTGAATTGGTGGAAGAAGATGTATCGTTGCTGTCGTTTGTGGATCCGGGTAAACATGATTTCGGTCCAGTGCTACGCAGCACCTTAACTCAAATCGAGAGGGAGGGATAAAATGTCATTTTTACGTCGTACACTAGATAACATTCACCCGCATGTCATGCCGGGTGCAAAGTATGAAAAATTTTATGCGCTCTACGAAGCGGTAGATACGATTTTCTACTCTCCCGCAGACGTCAATAAAGGTCGTAACCACGTTCGTGACGGGATCGATCTAAAGCGTGTGATGATCTTTGTTTGGTTGGCTGCCATGCCATGTGTCTTTTTTGGAAGCTACAACGTGGGCCTGCAAGCCAATACGGTTCTTGCCAACAATCCAGATTTGATCGCAGCCATGGGCTGGAGAGCCGATATATTGGCGTTTTTTGGCGTCGGTAACGACCCAAGCAGCATCATGGACAATTTCTGGTTCGGTTTCTGGCAGTGGCTCCCCATTTACCTAACGATATTCGTCGTTGGTGGATTCTGGGAAGTACTGTTTGCCTCAGTACGTGGCCATGAGATCAACGAGGGCTTCTTCGTTACCTCAATCTTGTTTAGTTTGATCGTTCCAGCAACCTTGCCATTGTGGCAAGCGGCTCTGGGTATCTCCTTCGGGATTGTGATCGGTAAGGAAGTGTTTGGCGGCACCGGCAAAAACTTCTTAAACCCCGCACTGACAGGTCGCGCATTCCTTTATTTCGCATATCCAATCCAGATTTCAGGTGATGCCGTTTGGGTTGCTGTTGACGGCTACACCGGCGCCACTGCGTTGGGCGTGGCCGCTGCTGGCGGTGTTGATGCGTTGCAACAAGCTGGATTTACTCTACAACAATCTTTCCTTGGCAACATGGCCGGGTCAATTGGTGAAACTTCCTTGATTGCTATCGCGATTGGCGGAGCCTTCTTGCTGGCGACTAAAATCGCATCATGGAGAATTATGCTTGGCGTCGTCGCCGGTGTTGTGGCAACCACTTTGCTCTTCAATGCAATCGGCAGTGACACTAACCCGATGTTTTCTGTAACGCCACAATGGCACTTTGTGATCGGTGGTTTGGCGTTCGGTATGGTCTTTATGGCGACTGATCCAGTCAGCGCTTCAATGACCGACACCGGTCGCTTTTGGTATGGTTTTTTGATTGGATTGATGACCATCCTGATTCGGGTGGTGAACCCAGCATTCCCAGAAGGGATCATGTTAGCCATTCTGTTTGCGAATCTTTTCGCGCCGTTGATTGATTGGTTTGTTGTGCAATCCAACATCAAGCGCCGCGCTAAGCGTTATGCGATTTCAGCGTAGAGGAGGCCAACAATGAACAAAAATATGAAAAGGCAAGCAGGCTTTTTTAACCTGCCCAACGACAGCATGGTCAAAACCATCGGTGTCGCAACGCTATTGTGTTTGGTTTGCTCAATCATTGTTTCGGGGGCAGCGACTATGCTGAAGCCGACGCAAGTGGCAAACGCGCTTTTAGATAAGAAAAACAACATTCTGGCCGTTTCTGGAATTGATACAGCCGGCAAATCGGTCGAGGAAGCCTTTGCACAGATAGAAACTCACGTGGTTGATTTGTCTAGTGGTGAGTACACAGATGAAGTGGATGCAGCTACCTTTGATCAACGTAAAGCTTCCAAAGATCCTGATTTTCGTATCGACTTGAGCAAAGAAGAAGACATTGCTCAGATTGGCGGGCGTTCAAAGTTTGCTAATGTCTACTTGGTCAAAGATGGCTCAAATATTGAGAAGATCATTTTACCGGTTAAAGGATATGGCTTATGGGGCACAATGTTCGGTTTCATTGCACTGGAAGGCGACGCTAATACAGTTAGCGGAATCACTTTCTATGAGCACAAAGAAACACCTGGATTAGGCGGCGAGATCGAAAACAAGAAATGGCAATCTAGTTGGGTTGGTAAGAAAGTCAGCGATGCCACTGGTCAGCCAGTGCTTGGCCTGATTAAAGGTACGGTTGCGCCAACCACCCCTGAGCCAGAGTACAAAATCGATGGCTTAGCCGGGGCGACTCTAACCAGTAATGGCGTGACTAACTTAGTCAGGTTTTGGCTGGGTGAAGACGGATTTGGTCCTTATCTGGACAAGGTAAGAAAAAACAAAGTTCAAGCAGCAACGCTTGATATAGAAACCGTTAAGGTAAGAGGTTAATCATGGCGAGTGAAGCGAAAAAAGCACTGTTCGAACCACTGGTCTCGAACAACCCAATTGCCTTACAAATTCTAGGCATTTGTTCAGCGCTGGCGGTAACGTCTCAGCTTTCAGTTGCGCTTATTATGTGTTTGGCACTGACTAGCGTTTGTGCATTCTCAAATCTGTCGATCAGTTTGATCCGAAACCACATTCCATCAAGCATTCGAATCATCGTACAGATGACTATCATTGCTTCCTTGGTAATCGTAGTAGATCAGATTTTGAAGGCTTACGCGTTTGAAGTAAGTAAAAAACTGGCGGTATTTGTTGGTTTGATTATTACTAACTGTATTGTGATGGGTCGTGCTGAGGCCTACGCAATGAAAAATGGACCTTGGAACTCATTCCTAGACGGAATCGGTAATGGCTTAGGCTACAGCTTGATTTTGATCATCGTGGCAGTGGTTCGAGAGCTATTTGGTTCGGGCTCACTACTTGGTTACCAACTACTAACGCCGGTTTCAGAAGGCGGATGGTACACACCAAATGGATTGATGCTATTAGCACCAAGTGCTTTCATCATCATTGGATTGACGATTTGGGTAATCCGAGCGGCTGACCCAGAGCAGGTAGAGAAACCTGATTTCGAAATGCAGAATGCGCACAATGCACCAGCACATGGTGCTTCAGGAGGCCACTAATGGATCTCGCAAGTTTAGCTGTCAAAGCGATATTTATTGAAAATCTCGCGCTGTCATTCTTCCTAGGAATGTGCACATTCCTAGCCGTTTCTAAAAAGATACAAACAGCGTTGGGACTAGGGTTTGCGGTATTTGTGGTACTGGCCATTACCGTCCCTGTAAACAATTTGATCTATCAAAACTTTTTGGCGGATGGTGCCCTAGATTGGGCTGGATTACCCAATGTTGATTTGAGTTTTCTGGGTCTGATTTCCTACATTGGTGTGATTGCTGCCTTGGTACAGATCCTAGAAATGTTTCTTGATCGATTTGTACCGGCGTTATACAACGCGCTGGGTATTTTCCTGCCGTTGATTACCGTGAACTGCGCCATTTTAGGTGCCTCTTTGTTCATGGTAGAGCGTGATTACAATTTCACTGAAAGCTTGGTCTATGGTGCCGGCAGCGGTATTGGCTGGGCATTGGCGATTGTGGCGTTGGCAGGCATTCGTGAAAAACTAAAATACAGTGATGTGCCTGATGGATTGCAAGGTCTTGGCATTACTTTCATCACAGTTGGATTAATGTCTCTGGGCTTTTTAGCCTTCTCAGGCATCTCACTTTAAATCGGGGTAAACATGTTAGAAGTTGGTTTAGGCGTAGGTTTCTTTACCGCTATTGTTCTATTGCTTGTTGCGTTGATTCTGTTTGCAAAAAGCAAACTGGTCCCAAGTGGCAACATCAAGATTTCGATTAATGGCGAGAAAGACATCGAAGTACCCGCTGGCGGTAAGCTACTGGGTGTATTAGCAGACAACGGTTTGTACGTACCATCTGCCTGTGGCGGTGGTGGTACATGCGCACAATGCCGAGTAAAAATTCACTCTGGTGGTGGATCAATTCTCCCTACTGAAGAATCGCATATCACCAAGCGTGAAGCCGCATGCGGTGATCGACTATCTTGTCAGGTAACGGTCAAACAAGACCTTGATATTGAAGTCCCAGAAGAGGTGTTCGGTGTCAAGAAGTGGAAGTGTAAGGTTCGTTCAAACGACAACGTAGCAACCTTTATTAAAGAACTCGTTCTAGAACTTCCAGAAGGTGAGAACGTTGACTTCCGTGCCGGTGGTTACATTCAGATTGAATGTCCTCCGCACAAAGTTCAGTACCGAGAGTTCAACGTACAGGAAGAGTACCATTCAGATTGGGACCACTTTAATATTTGGCAGTACGAGTCAGTCGTCGCCGAGCCAGTGGTTAGAGCGTACTCAATGGCGAACTATCCGCTAGAGAAAGGCATTATCATGCTGAATGTGCGTATTGCTTCTCCTCCACCCCGCACAGAAGGTTTGCCGCCAGGCAAGATGTCCTCGTACATTTTTAACTTGAAAGAGGGCGACGAAGTCACAATTTCAGGTCCATTCGGCGAATTCTTCGCTAAAGAAACCGAATCTGAAATGGTATTTGTTGGCGGTGGTGCAGGTATGGCGCCTATGCGCTCGCATATTTTCGATCAGCTAGAGCGCATCAAAACCGACCGTAAGATTACTTTCTGGTACGGTGCCCGCTCTAAGCGTGAAATGTTCTATGTGGAAGATTTCGATCGTTTGGCTAAAGAACACGATAATTTTGAATGGCACGTTGCCTTGTCTGATCCAATGGAAGAAGACGAGTGGGAAGGCTACACCGGCTTTATCCACAACGTATTGCATGAAAACTACTTGAAAGATCATGAAGCGCCAGAAGACTGCGAGTTCTACATGTGCGGACCGCCAATGATGAACCAGGCAGTAATCAACATGTTGCACGATCTTGGTGTTGAAGACGAAAACATCTTATTGGATGACTTCGGCGGATAACATCGTATTGATCGATGCAAAATTAAACAGCGAGCCTTGGCTCGCTGTTTTTGTATAAAAGCATGAAACAAACCTACTTAAACACTCTGCTGATCGCCTGTATAGGTTTCTGCTTAGCGGCTTGCGCGCCAACGCCTACGCAGGAGACTCTAACCGGCCCGATCATGGGTACGGAGTACGTGGTAACTGTGGTGGATCATCAAGGTAAAGAGATCCCATCTAAACAGGTCGAGAAGTCAATATTGGCCGCCATGGAGGACGTAAACCAGAGTATGTCGACTTATATCGAGGATTCGGAGATTAGCCGATTTAATCGGATTGACCCCGGGAAGTGGTTCGATATGTCGCCCCAGTTTGCCGCTGTATTTACCGAAGCTCAACAAATTAGTGAAATGAGTCAAGGCGCCTTTGATGCAACCCTAGGCAAAGCCATACGGGCATGGGGCTTTGGACGCGATGGAAAAATCACCCAACAACCCAGCGTTGAAGTTCTGAGTGAGTTGCGCTCTACCACAGGCTATCAACACATTAAAATTAAAGATCAACGTGTTCTTAAAGAAGTGCCAGGTCTGGAAGTAAATCTGTCAGCGATAGCCAAGGGGTATGCGGTCGACCAAGTAGCCAAGGCAATTGATGACTTGGGGATTGAGGCCTATTTGGTCAACATAGGTGGCGAGCTAAAAGCTAAGGGTAAAAATGCGCAAGGTATTAGTTGGCGGATCGGAATCGAAAAGCCACACGTCACCGGTGGAATTGCCCAAATCGTGGAGCTAAATAATGTAGCCATCGCCACCAGTGGCGATTACCGCAACTACCATGTGATTGATGGCCAGCATTTTTCGCACACTATCGACCCAAAGACACTTAAGCCTGTGTTTCATAAACTCGCCTCGGTCAGTGTGATCAGTGACAAGGCCAGCACGGCTGATGCCATGGCCACTGCTATGTTAAGCATGGGAGAAGAGGGTGCAATCCGCTTCGCTGAAGAAAACCAAATAGCAGCCTATTTAATAATTCGTGGCGAAAACGCAGAAAATTATCAAATTCACACGACAGATCTCTTTAAAGTTAATTTGCCTCAATAAACTTGCAAGTCATTGCCCGTCTGACTACATTACATGCATTGGTAGTAGGGGTTTGATTTGCACAAATTGATCCCAAATTTTGCTCATAGCCGCCGTATGTTCGGCGTAGGCAACGACGTTTACACATCACTATGAATCTTTTTATCGTCACCTTTTCCGTCTTTCTACTTGTGATGGTCGCTATGGCCATTGGTGTCATCATAAGCAATCGAGAAATCAAGGGCAGCTGTGGTGGTTTGAACGATATTGACGGTCTCGAAGGGGCCTGTGATATCTGCGAAATCAAAGAGCAATGCAAACGACGCAAGTCGATGCAACGCAAGGCGCTTACCGAACAATAAAAAGTGATGAGCGAGCAAGCCTAAGAGTCAGAGAAGTAGCATGAATCCTAGAACCGCCGAACTCGCTGAAGCCGAAGACGAAGACGTCATTGAAAACGGCACCATACGCGAACATCAGGGAAAGATTTGTATCCATATCGACGGTTATTGGATCCGGTATTACGCACCGCCGCCCAACACCATGGCGGAAAAAAGAGCGCTTATATTGTCTTTGCGCCGTCGAGTCTTTCACCACACTGAAGCGGGTATCAATTCTCCAGGCTGGCGTACTGAGATTGCTCGAAAATATTACGAGGAAGAGACTGACCCTGCTAAAAAACGCGTTAAAGCAGCCATGCTAGCGGGTTCCTTGTTCAATCGTGCAACCGACATCTTTACCACAGTGGTAGACCTAGAAGAAAAGGGTATCCACGTCGAAGAGGACAATGAACTAATGAAGCAGTGCGAAAACTGCTTTATGGAAGCTTTGGTTTTGGGTAAACAGGTGAAGCACTTTTCGGGCGAAGAAGGCGTGGATGAGCTCTGGGGTGAACCATTTAAGGCGTTTTCATACCCAATAGATCGCTTTTTTGAAAGCCGTTATGTAAAGCTATCGCAGACCTTCGCTGCTATCGATAAGGTGGTAGACCGTATGAAAGGCCTTTACAGTAATGTAGAGGGATTTGAAGGCGTTATTCCATTGCTAGAAGAACTGCGCGAAGCGTCAAAAACGGAAGTGGAGACCATGCGTCGTGATGAAGCCATCTATGAAGTATGGCCGCGTTACGTAGCTGCTAAGGAAGCGGTGACCGAATTTAAGCCCTGTGGCTTAGCCAAACGCGAAGACAGCATTCGTTATTGGGAAGATGGTTTACGATTGTTACACATGGGCGGTGACGTCATCTCTTACCTCGCTGGCGTGCGTGTACCCATGCCGGTCACGACAGCCAACTACATGACTAACTGTGATCTGTATGAAAAAAATGGATCACTAGACAGCGAGTTTGCTATCCCAGAAGCGTGTTTCAAGGCGGAAGACGAAGAAGCCTGCTAATTTACTTAGCGATCCCGGGATCGTACTGTTTTCAGATTATCCTCGGCTGACGCTACAACTTTGATGCAGCAGTGACATTATTCCTAAAGTGTGTGAGACTTAAGCCATTCCAGTCTTTCCAATCACGATTATGAAGCTCAGGCAGCTACAATACGTCACCGAAGTTATCAAAAATGGCATGAATGTCACCGCCGCGGCGGAGAAGCTGTTTACCTCACAACCGGGGGTAAGCAGCCAAATAAAACGTTTGGAAGAAGAACTGGGCGTAACCATTTTTGAGCGCAGTGGAAAGCATATCAATGGTTTAACGCCAGAGGGCGAGTTACTCGCCGCGCGATTCGAACTAATTCTGGACGAGGTAGACAACGTCAAGCGCATCGCCGATGACTTCAGTCACCCTGATTCCGGTCTCCTGTCCATTGCCACCACCCATACTCAAGCGCGCTATGTACTGCCGCCAGTGATTAACGAATTTCGTAAGCGCTACCCAAATGTGCAGTTACAAATAAATCAGGGCACGCCAGAGCAGATTGCCAGCCTTACCGACAGTGGTCATGCGGATCTAGGCATTGCTACCGAGGCGCTGGAACTGTTTGAGAATTTGATATTGCTACCGTGTTATCGCTGGAACCGTTGTGTGATTGTGCCAAAGGGCCACGCACTGACTAAGAAGGCCGAACTCAAACTAGAGGACATTGCTGAGCATCCAATTATCACCTACACCTTTGGTATTGCTGATCGTTCGGTGATCAACCGCGCATTTAAGCAGCAAGAATTGGACATTAACGTTGTGCTTATGGCGGCTGATGCCGAGGTAATCAAAACCTATGTGCGCAATGGCATGGGCATTGGCATTGTAGCGCGCATGGCCTATGACCGCGCACAGGATCAGGATTTAGCCGTGATTGATGCGGGCAACCTGTTTGATTCCAGTGTCACCAGTTTGGCCATTCGCAAAAACGCCGTGCTACGCGAGTACGTGTATGAATTTATTCAAATCTTTGCCTCACATCTAAAGCGTGACGTGGTTGACCAAGCCATGAAAGCGCACAACGACACCACGCTGCAAGAAAAGCTATACAAAGAATACGTAAAGTCCGCCGAAATGCGTTAGCCCTAGGAAGGCAGGCTAATGCCCGTTTTGTCACTAGCACTCTGCACTGCTAATGGAAGTTGCGCGACTTAGTGCCCAATGACGGCAGCGCATCACTTTGATCTTCTATGTAGCCAGCAATTACATTGGAGACGCCCTGTTCGTGTTCTAAACGCCCCTTGATGTAGAGAATACGCCCAGTCAAAATTTGCTGCTTAAAGCGGTCTTGAATGGACTTCCAGATTACCACGTTGATGTTACCGGTTTCGTCTTCCAACGTCAGAAACAACACGCCGCTGGCCGTACCAGGACGTTGACGCCCCGTTACCACGCCAGCAATACGCACCAGCCCATTGCTGCGCTTGGCCAGCAGCTGATTGGCTACCGTACAGTGTTTAAATGGTGCGTACTGGCGTAACAGCTGCATGGGGTGATAGTCCAATGACACGCCTGAAGCATGGTGGTAGTCGGCCAATAAGGATTGCACCGGCGATAATGGCTTAATACTTACTGACGATTCACTAACCTGTGTGTTTAAACCGTCATTCATTTGTAAGGACTGCCAATACGCATGGCGTCGGTTGCCTTCAAAGCTCTTAAAGGCATTGGCATTGACCAGTTTCATAAGCTCATCCTTGTGCATTAATTGACGCTGCTTTACATCGTCCACAGAGCGAAACGCAGATGCGGCCCTAGAGGACTCAATACGCCGCGCGGATTCTTCTGATAAGCCCTTAACCAAGCGTAACCCTAATCGAATACCAATACCTTGCTCGTGATGGGTTAGGGTGTGCTCCCACTGACTTTGGTTGATGCACACGGCAGACACACGTATGCCGTGTCGCTTGGCGTCTTGCACCAACTGTGACGGCGAATAAAAACCCATGGGTTGGCTGTTTAAAATACCAACGTAAAATGCCGCGGGGTGAAAGCGTTTGATCCACGCCGAAATGTACACCAGCAGGGCAAAGCTAGCTGAATGTGACTCTGGAAAGCCATAGTTACCAAAGCCTTTTATTTGCTGAAACAAACGGCGCGCAAAATCTTCACTGTGGCCGTTGGTCAGCATGCCATTAATGAGTTTTTGCTCAAAGCGTTCTAGGCTGCCGTTTTTGCCCCAACTGGCCATAGCACGGCGCAGTTCGTCGGCCTCGCCACCAGAAAAACCCGCCGCCACCATCGTAAGTTCGATAACCTGTTCCTGAAATATGGGTATGCCCAGTGTGCGCTCTAATACCGCTTTAATCTCAGGGGTAGGGTAGTTTACCGGCTCTTCGCCGTTGCGGCGTTTTAAATAAGGATGCACCATATCGCCCTGAATCGGCCCTGGGCGTACAATGGCCACCTCGATCACCAGATCGTAAAAGCAGCGCGGCTTTAACCTGGGCAACATGGACATTTGCGCACGCGACTCGACCTGAAACACACCAACGCTATCACCTTGGCACAACATGTCGTACACCGCCGGTACTTCTCGCGGTAGGTTCTGCATGGTCAACGCTTTGCCAGAATAGTCAGAAATCATGGCAAGGGATTTTTGTATGGCACTTAGCATACCAAGGCCAAGCACATCGACTTTTAATAAGCCCAGAATTTCAATGTCGTACTTATCCCATTGAATGACCGTCCGGTCGGGCATAGAAGCGTTTTCAATCGGTACCAGTGTGCTGGTGGGGCTTTCAGTAATTAGAAAGCCGCCAACGTGCTGTGATAAATGTCGTGGCGTACCCATGATTTGCTTAACCAAGCGGTAGAACTGCATGGCCAGTGCGTGGCTAAAGGTAAACTTTTGTTTGCTAAAGCGCTCCAACAAGGCATCGGCTTTATCCCACCAAGCTAAAGAACGGTTAAGTTCATTAGCAAAGCTCTCTGGTAAGCCCAATGCCTTGGCTACATCTCTGACAGCGCTTTTACGCCGGTAGGTAATTACGGTAGCGGTTAAGGCCGTACGCTTGCGAGAGTACTTGTTGTAAATGTATTGAATTACCTCTTCGCGGCGCTGGCTTTCAAAGTCCACATCAATGTCGGGCGGCTCGTCGCGTTCTTTGGAAATAAAGCGCTCGAACAATAAACGGCTTTTGCTAGGGTCCACACAGGTGATAAACAAGCAATAACACACCGCGGAATTTGCCGCTGACCCTCGGCCCTGACACAAAATATCGCGCGAACGCGCGTAGGCGACTATGTCGTACACCGTTAAAAAATAGTACTCGTACTCTAATTCTTTGATAATGCGCAGCTCGTACTCGATTTGCTTTAACACGCCTTCGGGTACTCCTTTAGGCCATAATTGCGCTGCGCCTTGCTCGGTTAGTTGGCGTAAATAGTCAGACGGCGACAGGCCTTCAGGTACGAGTTCTTTAGGGTACTGATAACGCAACTGGTCCATGCTGACGTGGCACTGGTTGGCTATAACAATACTTTCAAGCAGTAGCTCCTCTGGATACTGTTGGCGCAATACCGGTAGTGGTTTTAAGTAGCGTTCGGCATTGGTAAAGGCGCGTTGGCCCAGTTGCTGGATACTGGTGTTTAAACGAATGGCCGTAACGGTATCCAGCAAGGGTTTACGTTGTTTGCAATGAATGTGCACATCGTTACAAGCCACCATCTTTAAACCGTACCGGTTGCTTAAGTCATAGCAGTGCAGATAGTGTTGTTGATCACTATCAACAGAAAACTGGCCTACACCAATCCATAAACGCTGTTTAAAAAAACGCACCAAAGTGGCGGCATGTTCATCATCGAACTTGTTAGACGCTGGTAACCAAATAGCCAAACAGTTTTGCAGGCCAAACAGTAAATCGTCCGACAGTAGTGAATATTCTCCCTTTGGGCTGCGCCGCCTAGCCTTGGTGATTAAGGCAGACAGCTCGGCATAACCACTTAAGTTTTTAGCCAACAGTACCAAGGCAAAACGAGAATCCCCGTGTGAAACCCAAAACTGGCTGCCAATAATTAACTTAATGTCGCATTCCTTAGCGGCCTTGTGGGCTTTCACCAAACCGGCGTATGAACACTCATCGGTAATGGCAATAGCAGCGTAACCATTTAACGCGGCCTGATAAACTAACTCTTCTGGGCTAGACGCTCCCTGCAAGAAAGAGTAATGGGATTTAGTTTGTAGTTCAGCAAACACGGACTTAACTCAGACGCACTCACGAAGCTCTAACAGTAGCTTGCTAATGGCTCTCGGACTTTATCCAGTGGGCTAATAGCCCCAGCATGATGCCGACCAATAACATGCGTGTAGATTTGCGTTACAGGTTGGTTTGGATATGTGGACATGAACACTACACATGGTTGTTGTATGGACATTCTGGTTACATATAATACCTGTTATTATATACAGCTATCAATAACGATTTCTCAGATATTCCAGCAAGATATGTTATTGATGATTGACGAAATGATTTTAGATTTTCAAGAATATGGCTAGTAGTTGTGTTGTTAGATTAGATATATGGCGTTCAGATATTTCTGATTCAGTTGTGAAATGGGATAAGTGTAGCGCAGAGAGGATTGATGGTTTGCCTCAAATTTTTTGGGGAAATAGTTCTCCTTGGCGAGAGGCAAATCTTTGGCTTTTCGAGAGAGCGCGTTCCCGTGAACTATCGATAAAAACACTAACATCAAATGCTGCAGCCTTGTCTGCGTATGCCAGTTGGCTTGAGTCGGAAGGCGTTGATTGGTGGGACTTTCCGCGGAGAAAGTCGGAAAGATGCTTAGTTAAGTTTAGAGGATTTCTAATCCAGAAAAGGTCGACAGGAGAACTCTCACCGTCGACTGTTTCAGCAAGAATGCGCTGTATTATTGCTTTTTATCGTTGGTTGTATGGTACAGGCTTATTATCAACAGATTGGCCTCTTTGGAATAACGAGTTTTTCCATATCCCAATTAATAATGAATTCGGTTTGCAGCGAACCCTGGAAATTAAGTCGACAGACCTTTCAATTCCGAATAGATCGAGAAAATCAATCAGCCTCGAGGGGGGATTAATGCCAGTGAGTGGTGAGCTAAGATCTAAAATTTTAGATCTTGCGAAGCGCTTGGCATCAGAAGAATTGAAACTAATGCTTGCCTTGGGTTTTTATACTGGACTGAGACTTGGTTCTATCTGTGATTTGAAAATTGGTACTCTAATCAATGCTGTGCCGGATCCAGGCGAGAGCAATATGTATTGGTTAGCGGTTGGACCGTCGGCAGCACCGTCTGTTTCAACAAAATATGATATTGATGGGCAAGTTATAATTCCCAAGTCCTTGTTGAATGAATTATTAAATTACGGATATTCAATTAAAAGACTGAAGCGTGAAGCCTTAGCTGAAAATAAAAATAAGAATGTATTGTTTCTAACGAGATACGGAAATCCATATACAAAGCCGATGAGTTCTCAAAGTTCAAGTGTGAATGCGGAAATGTATAGGCTCCGAAAAAATGGATTAAGAGAAGGACTGCCGATAAATAATTTCAAATTTCATCAGACTCGAGCAACTTTTGCGACTTCTGTTGCTGAGATTGGTGTGCGAGTTGGAGGAGGTATAAATGCCGTAGCTTTAGTAAAAGAACTATTGCTGCATAAAAATGAAGCGACATCTTTAAACTATATTAAGTTTATCGAGAGCACCAAACTGAAAAGTCAAATGGCTAATCAATTTTCTAAAACGTTTTTTGGGAAACTTTTAGAAAGAGGTTTCCATGATTAGAAGCCTTGATATTAATTACCCCGGTGATAAAAATTTGCAACTGAGTCTCAATCACTTGATAAATCAAGAGCAGCAAAACCTTAGTCTATATGAGAAGAAAAAAATATTTGATCGCTATTTAATGTTGAAAGAACTTTGCCAGGTTATTGAAGATGATTTAGTGGCCGGTGGAAGTCTTAGCATGGCAAAAAAAAGAATTAGTAATGTAACCAAATTTGTATTATTTGCGGATAGATTGCCAGACCCACTTTCTCACAACAACTCTGTAGACATATTTTCAAAATGGGTTTTTTCAAAACTTATAGATGTTAGAAACGGTTCAATCAAACAAGAGACGCTTTATCATCAGGCCGCAACAGTGTCTAAGATTTTATCTAGAATATTTGGAGTAAGGTCGACAGAACTGTTGCGTCGAGCAAGAATTTCTAAGCCTAAGAGGGTTCCAGGTTTTACAGCAGGTGATAAACATAAGCAAAACCTAGAGCAGATGACCTTTCCCCCGATATTAACACCATGACATGGATGAGATTTCTAATTAATCTACTATTTAGGAGATCTCAAAATGAAGCAAAAAAGATATACCGAAGAGCAAATCATTAGCGCCATAAAGCAGCACGAATCAGGCGTTAAAGTCGACGAGATATGTCGTCAGATGAACATATCAAGCGGCACATTTTATAACTGGCGAAGTAAGTTTGCTGGCATGGAAGTATCAGAAGCTAAACGCTTGAAAGAGCTTGAGAGTGAGAACGCTAAGCTCAAGAAATTGCTCGCAGAGAAACTTCTCGAGAATGAAGCCATGAAGGATGTTCTCTCAAAAAAGTGGTAGCGCCTGCCAGTCGTAAGCAAGTCGTTGTTTACTTAAAGAGCAATTTCGCGATCAGTGAACGACGAGCATGTATATTGGCAGGCGTGAGCCGCACAGGATATCGCTACCAAGCTAGACCGAGTAATGATAGTGAATTACGTACTCGGCTTCTAGAACTGGCAACACAACATTCAAGTTACGGCTATTTATTCCTGCATCGGTTGCTTCGAACTGAAGGCCTCGTAAAGAATAAGAAACGAACATACAGAATTTACACCGAGCAAGGCCTTCAGGTACGTACCAAGAAACGTAAGAAACTAAAACGACCACGGATGCCAACGATCGTACCCAGCGCACCGAACGAACGATGGTCAATGGACTTTGTGAGTGATCAGTTATCGAATGGTCGACGCTTTCGAGTTTTGAACGTGATCGATGACTACTCCAGAGAAATGGTTGGCCAGTTGACCGACGTGTCAATTGGAGGTCGTCAGGTCGCTCGATTTCTAGATCTGTTGATTGAACAACGTGACAGGCCTGATCAAATCGTTTGTGACAATGGCCCAGAGTTTACCTGTAAAGCAATGTTCTTCTGGCAAAAAGAAAGTCAGGTCAAACTGGCGTTCATCCAGCCAGGTAAGCCTACACAAAACGCGTTCATAGAAAGCCTTAATGGAAAGTTTAGAAGCGAGTGCTTAAATCAGAATTGGTTCAGATCAATCGACGACGCGAGGACAGAAATTGATCTATGGCGAGACCACTACAACACGGTCAGGCCTCATAGCTCACTTAACTATTTAACTCCAGTGGCGTTTGCAAACCAAGCAGCATAGAATGAACAAATCTCATCCAGCTGGTGGCGCTAAATCTGGGGAAAGGTCACTTATATTCAAAATCTCTGTGACTCTGAACAAGAGTATCAATCTAAGTTTATTGAGCCTTATGAACAAGGTAAGGAAAGTTTCTACCCGATCATTGAAAACCCAATTCCAGAAAGGGTTTTCCTTTTTATTTTTGCCAAGATCTTAATAGATGATAAACACAGTTTTTTGGGATATTTGTCTACTGACGGCAATGAGGTTGTTGCGATTCATGTTTGGGTAAACCCAAACACGAATGAAGAATTGATGTTTCTCGATGACTCCCGTCTGCTCGCCGAAGACGAAAACCCCAGAGCTATCAAAAAACTAAAAGGATATCTGCGTTTGAAATCAGATATCAAAATTTCTTATCAAACTGGTTTAGCTTTCTCTAATGGGAGAAGTATAAGTGGAGAACTTGCTCTTAATAATGCATAACAAGTTCGTCGAGTGCACTTCGTTCGTTTTACTCACTGCGCGGGACGCGTTTCCAACGCTCCCCTTGCAAAGGCATTATGTTTACTTGTAGGTGCTCAGCAATGAGGTATTTCATTTTTGCTTGGTTGTTTTCCACTGTTAACATTGGCTTTGCTAATGAGTGCAAAGACACTTTGCAACTAAATGGATTGATTAGAGCTATAAATGTCGAGAGGAACGGAAAGCAGATGGTAGAGTATTCTGCTCCAAACCAATATAAAGGCAACGATCTACTTGGAATTTTTCTATTTTTAAAATACGAAGAACATAAAAGAATGGAATATGACGGCTACCTTAGAACTAGTTTAGATTCGATAAATGGATATTCAACTGCTAAGTTTTGGGTGCCTGTTGACTACAAGTCTGATGATCCCTGGCCAGCATCTCCTATTGTTTTTGTTAGGGCTTTGTATGTCCCACCTTGGGAAGATAAAGAGAAAATATTGATGGAACAATGTATTTCAGTAATGGGTACAATCTATCTGAAACATAACAATCTCAAAAACCAAAGTGGCAGCAACGCTGGCACGGGCACGCAAAATGCCGCGCGCCCGTTTTAAAGGCGTCAAATTTACTGATGAAGTCGATCATTCTATTTTTATTGTTCGTCCCACTTTCCGCATTCGGTAGCGATAAAAAATTTTGTCAAGATTGGAAGTGTGGCGGACGCTTTGATGCCCCCAAAGGGAGCATATGTGAAGGTTGGAAATTTAACATCGAACCAGATATGCAAATTAATGACGCCGATCTCACGGAACAAAGTGCCCGAAAAGCTATTGATTGGCTCTCTGAAAATTTAACCAAAGAGGGTCGTCTAATTTCCTTTGGCAAGGAAAATAGCCTGAAACGAATTAGAGGGTATATATTTAAAAAGTCGTATTTAGATTCAAAATCAGTAAATAAAGAAATTATGCGTAAAAGTTATTGTACATGGCTCAAAAATGAAGGGTTTTGGTACGATTGAAGCTTAACAAGTTCAAAAACGAAAATGCCAGCAAAGCTGGCTCGGATGCAGCGAGAACGCGTCACCCGTTTTAAAGGCATTAAATATATCGTGACCGAGTTAGAGAAAGACCATTCCTACAAAATCACTGACGAAGATGGCCGAATCCTGGGCGTGGTTAGGTTTGAATGGTTTCGTCCAGTAACCGCAAAATTTGAGGGCGCCATAGCTGGTTGGTTGGAACAATCGATTTTAGAGTTAAGCAGCTTTTCACAAGAGGCAGAGTTTAAAGATTTGAGTTTTACCAAAATTGATACGAACGAGACTCTAATTGTTCAAAGATCATTTATTGCCAAAAAACGAAATCGTGTGTTCATTAGCGCTATTCATGAGTGAGTGTTTTACAAGAATCAAGAGTACGCCTAACGCCGAGACGCGCCTGTTATCGCGCCCCTTGGCAAGGCGTTAAGTGTGTTGACCTATGCATCTAATCAAAAAACTAGGCCTCTCTTTAGTGATAGTTTTATCGTCGCATGTTTTTGCTGAATCTCCGCCTGTGGACCCTAGGCAAGGATCCGTTGATAGCAAAGATTTCTTTTTTTATAGCTGTGTGCGGGAATATATGAAGCAAAACTCTATTAAGATTTTCGATGGAAGTGTTGAATACGGTGTTGAATATTCAGATTTGGCGTCGATAGATCTGCTTACGATTGGCAAGGCAGCATTAGACTTTGCTTCAAAAATAAGGAAGCCAAATTTCGATGATTTAGAGCATGGTAGGCCAGCGGTTCTAGTACTGTGTGAAAAGGAATCAGAGAAATGGAGAAACTGATTACAACTAAAAAACACCTAGCAAGCGTTTTAATAATTCTGCCTCGGTGGTCGGGCGGGACGCGTTTTCAACGTGCACGTTTGATGGGCGTTAGCTGTACGCTTGGCGATTATGGATTCGATTAGTATAAATTCGATACCAAGTGAGAAGCTTGTTTCCGTAACTGATATTAAACTTGGGAGATACAGTGTGGTAAAACATCTTGGCGTAAACGATAGTATTTTTTCCTTAGATGTTTGTAAAACGTATAAGCCACAGTTCTTATTGAAGGGAGAGTTCGCTTTGGAATCTGGGCGTGTTCCTCTATATGTTTGTGGCCATTGTGCGGATCTCGGTTGTGGTTGTATTTCAGTGAAAATAGAATTCGAAAACGATGCGTATATATGGTCTGAATTTGGTTACGAGAACAATTGGGAAGATGGATTTATCCAAAGTGATTTTATGAAAAGTTTTGGCCCCTTCACTTTTGATAAAACAGAATATGAAAACCTTATACACTCATTCAGCTAACAAGCGCTTTAAAAATCTCTCTCGATGGTCGGGTGGGACGAGTTTTCAACGCGCCCGGTTTAGCGGGCGTTAGGTTTACCGAGATATTTTATGAAAAAGGCTATTGGTATTATTTTTTTGATAGGTTCATTTTTTTGGTGTCTCTTTATATTTCCATTGTCACTTGTTCCTATTGCTTCGCTAGTATTTGAACACGAACTACTAGCCCCTCTTCAAGAATGGCTTTTAGGGAAGAGAAGAGTAGTGAAAGTTATTTTTGCTGTCCTCGCCCCATATGCTGTTTTTAAGTTTGGAGGATCTTTAATTAGATCCTCAAAAAATATGATAACAGGTACTCAAGAAGAAACGCAGCAAGAGAGGTTTAGGGCCCTGGTGGAAAAGAAACTTAATAAGCGTAAAAACGAAGATGCCAACAAAGCTGGCACGGACGAGCAAAAGGACGCGCGCCCGTCTTAAGAGCGTTAGGCATACTGTAATGAGTGAATTAATTCTTACTCACATATATTTTTTACTATCGCTTCCAGGAGCCTATTTGTCTTATGGCATTGAGTGGGCTGGATACTGGGTATTTTTGTATCTTTTTGTATGGTTAAGTACTGGAGTATTTATATGCAAAATTATGATAGACCGTTTTCATAAATCCGTATTGATCTTGTGGATCTCTATCTGGGTTTTCCCAGCTACTATTATATGTGGCAGTGCAGCTGTATTACCTTGGTTCCTAGTTGCCATACAAATGGTCTTTTACTCATCTGATCAATGTGTTACTGGATTATCATTGCTAATCAATTTCACCTTGAATATTTTCATTGTTTCGTTAGGCACAATTTTTTTAAGTAGGTATCGAATTGTCAAAGCATAACAAAGTAAAACACAGCTTCGCTCGGACGCATTTCATGCGCCAGTGTTCACGGCGTTAGGTGTACCGTGATCAGCATTTACAAAATCTTTATATGGATTACCTTTTCCCTGAAAGTACTTGGTACTTTTTTGATTTCAGTACTCCTTTGTTTCCTAGTCCTATTTCCTAAAGGGACAGATTTTTCTCAACTATTTCAAATGGCGGCTACTGGTTCTGTATGTGCTTTTTTCGTTGTTTTTGTAGCGTATTTCAGCGCTCCTAAACATAAAATAATCACCGCCGTTGTTTGCTTCGGTATTGGCACAATCGTAGCTTGGTCACTTTTGAAAGACATCGATTACGCTGTGACGACTCACTATCTTGCTGTTGGAGAGAAGTCAGTGATTCCATTCCTTGCTACCATGTTTGGTGGCTCTATCAGCTTGGTCGTCTTTAAACTAGCTGGCTTCTTTTCTAAAAAGAGACCTAAAAAGTTCAAAAACGAGTATACCAGCAGAGTTGGCACGGACGCCGCATAAGATGCGGTGCCCGTTTTAAAGGCGTTATATGTATGTTTACTAAGTAAGATGAAGTCTCTTCAAAAAACTGTGAATATGTCCGTATTGCAAACAAATGAGTCTGAGGACCCAGGAGTTTTTTTAAATGGGGATTCTTTGTATAGTTTGTATGTCAGTGCTATGGAACTGCTATCTAAGCTTGAAGGCACAGTGAGTAGGGAGCAATTCTTATTGGCATTGAGTCATACTGAAGTTATAGAAATATATCTTAATAACTATGAGCGAGCATTGAAGAAAAATGAGATGCCTTTGCCCTATAAAAGAAATAAAGACCTAAAAACAAAGTTATATGAGCATTACTGGGATGGTGAAAACATATAACAAGTTCAAAAACGAAAATGCCAGCAATGCTGGCTGGGATGCCGTGACTACGCGGCGCCCGTTTTAACGGCATGAAGTTCAATTGCCCATCATGTAATGAAAGTTGCATCTCGCTATGTCAGAAGGTTTGGGCTGATCGGCTTTTACCAGGTGTCTGCAATAAATGTGGCGCCAAATTTTTTAAGCCTTTAGCACCTCAATTTAAGTACTTGAATGTGGCTTTTCTAATTACATTACCCATAATTTTTGCGGCCATTCATTACGAGAAACCACCTGTAATGTTTTTGAACATACCGATTCTTTTGTGGGCTTTTTGGCTAGGGTTTATTAAAACACCACTGGTATTAAAAAATGATTCTCCTAAGGACCACTAACAAGTTTCCAAAGTTCTCTCCGCCCGTGAATGGGCTCCGCGGAACGCGTTTGTCAACGTGCCCCTTGCTATGCCGTTATGGCTAGGAAGAAAAATGAAGTATGTTTACGACTTGCTAGAAAAAGAACGGGAAAGGCTTCTTGAGGAAATCAAATCCTGCGATTCCCTTGAAATGAAAGCAGGTCTAATCGGCATTAAAAATCTAGTGGAATATTCATCCGCTCTTTTGAAGAAGTATGAGGAATACGACGTTAAACTAAAGTCCGTATTTACAAAGCTTCCTGATCAAAAAGTTCGTACACCTGGTTCCGAATATCGGATTATTGAAGATTACGAATCAGATGATAATAAATATTGGGAAGAGGTAATTTGCAGTTGTAAGCAAGTAAGACTACACGAAGGTGATGTAATAATTGAAGTATAGTCATAACAAGTTGCTGCAACGGACTTGCAAAACTGTCATTTGCTTTACAAAGCGTTGAGTCTTAGATGAGAGATATAGTTCGAATTTTGATACTTCTTTGTATACCTGGGCTCGCTACTGCACTATCGCTGGGGTCAACAAACTGGAAACTGAACAAAAGTGAGCTTGAGTCCGCTGGCTTCAGTATTAAATGTTATTTAGATCAATTCTCCGATGATTCAACCTGCCAAGTGTATATGCAAATACCGAAAAAGTTTAAGGGTCGAAAATTTTATGGTGGTAATCTCTCCATTCGAAATGATGGCGAGTTGTTGCTAACTACAAGTTTGAATATTGTAGATGTCGCTGAAACTGAATATTCAGAGAAGCCTTTCCATGGGGTAACCTTCGATGTACGAAAATCATTAATGAACAGTGTATCTGTTGATTTATACTTTGGTATATTCATCAAAAGTCAATTTGGAACCGGAGACCACATTACAGAAGTGGTTGAAGTAAGGAATATTGAGGAATGGTTGAACTAAAAAAACTCATAACAAGAACCAAAAGTTCGCCTAACGGCGGGACGCTCCTCTCATAGCGCTCCTTTGTTTTATCATGGCACTTTATTTCTGCTGATATAGATTGGTTTTCAGTTAAATTGCAACATCAATATAAGAACGAAGAAGATGTGTTTGAAAAAATGCATCCATTCCCTGAATATTTCGTTAATTCGGTTCGCTATGAGCCAATGACGAAGTTTTTTTCTGATGCATTGATTACCTATGATGGAAAAAACTTGAATCTTATTAAGGGCAAAGAGTTGGATGTCCAACTCTTTGAAAAAGAGATGGCAGATTATTCAAAGTGGAAAAGAGTAATAGGCTTTAGGTTTAATGAACACGCATAACAAGGCAATTCACGCTTACTCACCGCAGCCGTAGGTCCACGGTAACCCACGATCTTGTTTGTCGTGTTAGAGAGGGGTAAATGGTATCTCCTTTGTTTAATCCCTGGCATTCTTTAAAGGTTGCCGTACCGAATGATGAGTTGAGAGTTAAATTATGAGAAATTTTCTGTTGATTGTGGTTTTGGTTATGGCAACCGCTGGTTGCACCACAATAAACGTAGAACCAGTGGGTTCAAATTTTCGCCCGGAGTCTATTTGCATAGTTGAAAACCCGCGCGTAGACGTTAAGGACTTTTTGCCAGTGGTGCAAAAGAGGATAGAGCATCACGGCTATCCAACCCGAGTTGTGCGTAACGTTAATGCCATTGGCTGCGAGTACCTGCTCAGCTATATTGCAATGAAGAATTGGGATTTCGCTTGGTACCTTCATTACGCCGTATTGATCCTTGAAAAAAATAATGAACCCGTTGCCCGTGCTGAGTACAAGCTGAAAGCCAAGGGCGGCTACTCTTTAGCTAAGTGGAAAAGCACTGGATCTAAGATAGAGCCCGTCGTGGATGAGCTACTTGGTAAGAAGAAACGGTAGTGGGGGAGATGTGAGATTTAAAAACAACGACAATCGAAATTTCAAATCTATTGCCATTCAATTGGTTAAACCGGCTTTTGTTATCATTTTCTTTGTCATGACTTTTGGATGTGCGAACTCTGCAAACAAGCCTTATTCTTGGATTAATGAGAATAAAAACCCCGAAGATCGACTTTCTGATCAAAGGGTATGCGAGCAAAAGAGTATGAATTTAGCTGGCGACAAGCCGCAAAGAGAAATCGAAATTGAGTACCGACCTAGTACTGGCCGAGGTCTTACTGAACTTGGGGGCAGACAAAGAAACCGAATAGCGCTGGAAGAGTGGGAATCAAAATATAATTCCCATTACGAGGGCTGTATGATGGATAAAGGATATCTCAAGGTATCTGATTAACCTTGATGTCCGCTGACTAAAAAGATGATCAACTTGTGCATTCGCTTGCAAAAAGCATCGATCAAAAAGGAGTATTACATTGTTTAAATTACTGATCTTATTAATTTCTGTACTAGCGGCAAGTGGCATCGCAAAATCTCAAGACGTTGCCTTAGAGGAGGTTGTTGTCACAGGTATGCGAGCCAGCGCCGATGAGTATTATGATATTCCCGCCGTTACGGTTAAAAAAAGTGCAGACTACCTTGTTCAAAATATTAGACTCATCAATGACAGTCGATCTCCACAGCTGAGGAAGTCTGAAATAATTGAGACCATAAACAAGTTAATTGGTGCGTCCAAGAAAATAAGTAAGATTGAGCTGTCCTATGGAGACGGTTTTTTGGAGCCCATCAAGCTTGACGACGAGTCTATTGAGCTCATCGATGAACGTGGAAAGTCAGATACTTCCTATGTGAATATTTTTGTTAAGGTGGCATTTGATAAAAAACAGTCCGCTAAAAAACAGATAGCCAAGCTAAATTCTTTTATCAGAAATGCAAAGCTAATTGGCCGCACTGAAATTGAACAACGAGGAGATATCGGCTTAAGCATCGTCCAGCCTCAACAATACAGATATGAAATTCTGAGAGCGATTGCCGCTGAAAATATAAAGATTAAAGAGTCTGTTGGTGGTGATTGTGAGGTCTCAGTAAAAGGATTAGAGGGGCGTGTTGAATGGACAAGAGTTAGTGTCGGAGAGCTGATGCTGTTCATTGGCTATTCAACGACGGTTTCTTGTAAGTAAGTAATGTCTAAAGCTGGATGATCACAAAGATTGTTTAGCATCGCTGAGCAGCCATTTAAGGTTTAGTCTGTAACGCGCATCCGTTTTGCTGAAAATTATGATAAAACTTATCTATTATTTTAGTGTTGCTGCTGACTCAATCGGTGAGGGCAATGCAAGTAAATTGCGGTTCCACTGAAGAAAACTTCACTACAGAAGATATTGTCTTTGTTGGGTCTGTTGACGAGATCAGCGTTTTTTGGATTCAATTACGAACCAATATTCGGATGTTTAAAACTTGTATCATCAGGAATTCATACAAACAACAAGCCCGCCTCAGACGAGTATTATCTTCGATTAAGCGTATTCTATGAACGACGTTAACCTTCTATTTGTTTGCAGCAGAAACCAATGGCGAAGTCCTACGGCTGAGAAAATATATTCGCAAAAAGGCTTTAGTACTCGTTCGGCGGGGACTAGCCCCAGTGCCAGAAGAACGGTTTCAATGAAGGATATTCAATGGGCGACTCATATCTTTGTTATGGAGCGCAAACATAAGCAAAGACTGGTGGCGAAACTCACTCGTCGTTTGGACTATAAAAGGGTCATTGTGTTAGACATCCCGGATGAATATAAATTCATGGATAAAGAATTGATCGCAATATTGGGAGATAGTGTTGATCATCATCTATAGGTCAAGACGAAGCCGTATTTGGCTGTCCAGCCAGTTTGCTGGTGTTCCTGCCCAGCCACAGTGATATCGATAGTTAAGCGCATCAATGGACCGCTAAGTTCTAATAAATTAATAAATATAGAGAGAAGCCGATGAGACGATTACTACCTATACTAGCCTTATTGATGTTTCCTATTTTGGTTCAAGCCAAGTCGATTTATTTTGTTAAATTAGAAATCACTAATTCTGAGCAGCTCATTGGATCTCCAGCTTTGCTGCTAGAGCAAGGGATGGAATCCAAAATTTCAGAAGAGGGGCGTTATAAACTCTCTTTGTTGGCCACACCTTCTGGCGCGGATAAAGTGTTGATTAAAACTGTGTTGGATCTGAATGATGAAACACTTGCGCCTTCAACGTTGTTCGAATTTGGCAAAGAAACAAAACTATCGATTGGGGAGACGACTATTCTGTTTTCGGTAAAAGACGCTTCTGAGGAAAGCTTTTAGCAAGTATGCAACAGCTTTGGTCTGTATTGATAACTGATGCGCAATTAGACATCACATATCAGAAAGGAAGTGCATAGGAATACTTTGTGGATATCATTACTTACAGAAAAACGCTGATCCCGCGTTGGATAAAGTTCTTCGGGTGGCTTTTCATTATTATGGCCTCGACTATTCCTTTTTTATGGGCAATCTATCCATTTCTCGAAGTTTCTCAGCCACCTGTATTTGCAATATTCGGAATTTACGCTGCTGGGCCACCTTACTTTTTTGGCGCTTTGATAGTTCAGGCCATTATTGCCTTCATGGGCATCAGTGCCTATGGATTACTCTTTGGTAAATCGTGGGGGGTAGTGGCCTGTCTCATCAACGGCTACTTGGGTCTGGCAATTTGCCTATTTGTGATGGTCATGTCCGGCTTCTCGTCATTGCAGCTTGAGCCTTTATTACAAATTCCTTATTTGGTTCGCCTTCATAAGATAAGGATACTCTGGCAAGGACAGGACAATACGGAAGTGTGACCATGACAGTGTCCGAATGAGCGTTTATTTTTCGAGATTATTTAGTTATTAGGAGTTTAAGTCGAATATGAAAAAACTACCCTTGATACTTATCTGTATGGTGTTAGTGGGCTGTGCAAATGGTAAGCGTACCATCGGGGATATACCCCGGAGCACCGAATCTGTAACCATGGAATATGGTTACTCTCCAGAGAATCCAATCAGAGTTGGAGATGGTGATGCAACAAATGGGCCCATGAACGAAAGGATATTTTTGAGCTCTTTACGTGGTCCAAATGGTGAAAACGTTTCGTTTAAAAGGCTGGGCTCGTGCTGTGAATTTGAGACCCCAAATGGCTTTCTTGGAGGAGGGCTTCTTGATATGTATGAGGTTAACTACGACGGCCTTGCAGAACCCAAGATCCTCTACTTAAACATGTATGACCCCGGGGAAATTAAGCCACCTCGTGGATTCATTCTGTACTAGCTTGTTGGACTACTATTTATTTTGTGTGTAGTTTATATCCTAGAGTATTTTCGGAGTAGTAGCCGTTCAACTGGCGATCTTTAGCGTTTTGCTTCAATTTAGTGTACCAAGGCGATATCCATGAATCCGAGTGAAATTAGGCCATTTATTCCCGCAAAGGATCTCTCAGAATCCAAGGATTTTTACAGCACATTAGGTTTCACATGTGACGATGCGACTGAGCAGTTGACTTTGGTCATGAATGGCGCGTGTACCTTCTTTCTATATCAAGAAGATGATCTAAATCAGAACGATTCAAAAATGTTTCAGCTAATCGTGCCTGATTTGGATGCCGTTCTCACGTCGATACAAGGTGTAAAAGATAAAAGAATCAGATATGAACCTATTAAAAATGAACGCTGGGGCAGGGTGCTTTATCTTTGGGGCCCTTCCAATGAAATGTGGCATATCACAGAATTGTCTCAATGAGTCGCCAGGTATCGAGATTCAGATAAGATGGGCAAGAAAGTCGAACGTTTCCTTGAGATTACGAAGAATGTGCTATCTGTAGTGCTAGTATTAATTTTTCAATATCCTAATAAACGTTTTGAAAGAATTAACGGCCTTAATAATGATCGGTATGAAGGTATTGAGGGCCACGTTGGTGAAGTGGTGGAGCCCGTTACAAGGTACAAAGGTAAGGTCAGATACTCGGGCGCTATTTGGAAAGCAAGACTATCCGATGAAGAGGAAACAACGGTGATAGACAAAGGACACAAAGTCAAGATTTTATCCGCATCAGGTGCCAGCTTAATTGTGGTAAGAAGGATTTAATCAACAACCGAGCATGGTACTTTGTTCAGGACGCAGAATGCCGTGTCCAGGCTTCGGTAAATTAAACCCTCGATTAATACCGATTTATAAATCGGTATGACGCTACTGAAGTAGCGCCAGAATAAGCTCTCTTTCGACCCAGACTACTTTTCCTTTAACGCCTGCTCTATTATTGGTGCAATATATTGACCTACGTATTGAGAGCCGTAATAGCCAAGATGCGAAGCATCATGATAAAGAAGTTTGTCGTCAATGGTGGCGTAACAGTAGTCTTCATCGCACAACTTTGACGCCACATCAAATACCAATACTTCTGGAAACTCAGCTAATACGCGTCGAGCAATACTGAAGTACTCCACTCGTTGTTTATCAAACTTTTCGCGATCAATTCTGCAGGATCCTGCTAATGAACTGGTGTTGATTCTGAATGGTCTACTAACACAAGACTTGGGGTCAAAATCCAAGATTGGGTTATCGAGCACGTAAAGAATCTTCTTGCCACTTTGTGTAAGACGCTGCAAAGTCTCACGCATCTTTTGCTCAACAATGACGCCGTATTTCTTTTCCTTCAAATTGGTGATGTCTACGATGTTGTTCCAGCACGCCGATGTGGTGAGCAAGATTAGCTCAACCTCGGGATCGTTAATTGAGAAATCCAACGCTTGATTGATCTTTAGTGAGCGACCAAAAGAATAGCCTTCTTTTGTAATCGATTTAGGCAGCGCGACGGATATATCATAGAAGGGCATAGCGCAGCCCATTGGGAAAAGGGCCATGTTGTAATCATCGCCCATGTGATAGGCCACCCCGTAGTGAATACGGCGTGAGTGTGAATCACCTATCACCGATATTTTAGGCTTACCTTTTCTGAGAATCGTACATTTAAAGGTATCTCGAGTCTTATTCCAATCAGGGAACATTTCTGCACAGTTGTCTTCCTGGCTTGGCAACATTTGTTCCCAAGTCTTGACGTACTGCTCTTCATTACCAATCTTTGACGTGATTTCTCTTCCATTTGCCAACAAACCAATAGCAGCTAGTACCGCCATGATGGTTGCGAGAATCGTAATCCAAATTCGCCTTGATTTGCCAAATCTGATCGGCTTTTCAACCAGCCAATACGTTAGTGTTGCTAGAACAACACTTAGAATCACTAGGCCAATTCGTAGCTGTGCCGAAGGAAGTTCAGACTCGATGATCCTGACAAAAGAGAGTAATGGCCAATGCCAGAGATACAAGGGATAGCTGATTAACCCAATAAATACAATCAGCTTGTTTGAGAAAAGATGTCTGTTAATCCACGCATTTTTGCCACCGTATATGATTAGAATGGCACCCAGCACGGGGATCATGGCCCGCCAGCCTGGAAAGCTGTGCTTTTTTTCGATAAAGACGACGGCCAAAAGTATTAGGGCAAACCCGATGAATGACAGTGTAGACTTGGCAAGAGTTGCTTGGTCGTTTTGCACACCAAGCTGTCTGTTTTTGAACGCTACTGCCGCCAGTAAAGAACCTGCTAACAACTCCCAAACCCTGGTGTGTGGAAAATAGAAAGTTGTGTTGGGGTCTATTCGAACACTGTACAGATTGGCAGCCAGAGACGCTATGGCGACAACTAGGATTGTGCCAATCAGGCTAAACCCAAAGCGCCATGCCAACCAAAGCAGCAGCGGGAAGAACATGTAGAACTGTTCCTCAATGGCGAGTGACCACAAATGAAGAAGAGGCTTCTTCTCACCACCAATGTCGAAATAACCAACTTCATCCCACAGAACAAAGTTTTGAACAAATCCGGCACCGGCGGCAATATGCTTGCCAACCATTTTAAATTCGGTGGCATCGAGGCTAAACCAACCAAATACAAGAGTGAAGCATAAGACCAAGCTAAGCGCTGGAAACAGTCTCAGAATACGTCTTCCGTAGAACTCAAGAAATGAAAATTTCTGCTTGTTTAGGTTCTCTAGGATGATCGATGAGATCAAGAACCCCGATATTACAAAAAATACGTCTACACCAATGAAGCCGCCAGGCAATCGGCTTGGAAAGGCATGAAACAATACCACCGGAATAATTGCTAGGGCCCTGAGCCCATCAATATCCGGTCTGTATTTGGCGCTTTGAAGGTGGCTGGTCATTGGCGGTGAGATTTGCTCGAAGCTTGCGCATTAGTAGTTATATATGCGGGCGTATTGTACTTGTATCGGGCAGAGTCGTGAAGCGAGTCGGTGTTCGAATGTATTATCCCGTTAAAAGATTCGCCAATTCAGCAACCTAGGTCGCTGAAAATTATAGGAACATGGTCGAGTTATGCCGAGTCGCCACCGATAAATACTATTCTCATGAGGGGTAGGGTCAACGAAATGCCTCATGCTCAATGTTTCGTGAAGAAGATCCTAAGACAAATCCTGCCCAGTAATACGGTGCACCAAAGCGTTTGTGCTCAAAAAAGAATTTCTTCGTAAGTTGCAATGCGCGACTCGAATTTCCCTCGTTAAGTTTCAGATGTTCGTAAAACTTTTTCATAAATAACGCAGTGGGTCGATCGGGTATACTCCAAAGGGTCGCGATCACCGATCCAGCTCCTTTTGACATTGTCGCTCTCATGAGGCTGTTAGAACCCTCATTCACCAAGTATTTTCCTCTGGCTGTCTCGCAACCGCTGATGACGACCAAGTTGGAGTTCATACTTTTCGATAGAAACTCGCTAATAGTCAAAAAACCTGCTGCATCTCTGGGAGGATCTGGGGTTGTAGCGATACCAACTAGTTCTGGTGTATTTGAATCGAAATAGCCATGCGAAGCGATGTGCTGAATCTTGGCTCTTCTCATGACATTCGACATCAAAGTATTTGTGGTCGCTTCCTGGCCCTTAAAGACTAGTACCTTTTTGTCATAGAAGAGTTTTCTTATCTCATATGCCTCTTTCTCAGTGCCAGGCAGTGCCGTAAGACTTTCGCTCCAATTTCTAAATCTGGCAGAATCACTATCGATAAGCTGTCGTTCAGCGTAGCCTTGATTCTTGAAGTGTGGGTTTGCAAATATGGCAATGTCTAATTCCCGTATTGTTTCTGTCTGTCGTTTGGAATCAAAGTACTCCGTTATGTTCGGTACAACTACTATCTGCTTTTCTACTCCGATTGGTCGGTAAAGCTCTGTCTGTATTTTTATGTCTAAGGCACCGAAGGGTAGTGAACTGATATGACCATCAGTGACAATTAAAACTTTATCAAAAGGTTCCAAATCATGTTCATTTAAACTCAGATTGCTCGCTAAGAGACTTGCCTTAAGTTTAATGCTCGAACTTCTGTTTATTAGAAGTTGATTGAATTGTTGAACCTCTTTCTCGAACCCAAAGCTATTATCGAGTTCTACGAGTTCAATCTGGAAACTAGAAATTTTGAATACAAGTGAGATGTTTGCACGTAAGTAATACCTGAGCATTATCTCGTTTGGGCTTAACTTATTCTGAATCTCGTTAATTGAGAGGGCACCTCTGTTTTTTAATTCTGTTCTGTCCAATGAGGCCAACCAGAGTTTTTGGTGATTATCGGCGCGATCTAATCGAGGGTTTATAGAATTTAGTTTTGTCACCTCACCCTGTATCGCGGAGGCTAAAGCCCTTTCTCTAAGGAGTTGTTCTTCCTTGCTGTTAAATTTACTTGAGGTGCTATCTCGACTCGCCCGAAAACTTAAAGCATGGAAAGTTTCTAGAAAATTGAAAAGACTCGCTATCTTTGTGTCTTTGTCATCTTTGGAACGATTAAACTCCAGTAAAGCTTTAAAAAAATAGTCGATCTTTTTGCTGATATTGTTTGACCAGTAAACTCCTAAATAATCACTATCTAGCTGAGAGTGAACATCTAGAATATGGCTCGCTACAGTTTGAAACAGCAGATCATCGACAATGGGTAGATCATTTTCAATCCTAAACTTTAAACTCTCGAATGCGAGGTCGAGTTTATCCAGAGTGAAAAAGTCGGCGTTGCTTGTCAGCTTTTCTTCAAGGGCTCGAGCGGTCTTATAAAACTGAGTTTTGTTCCTTACGTAGGCATAAAAAGTCAATTTGGCTTTTAGGGAGTCTACTTGACTTGGTAGAAATACGTTAGAGTTAGAACCTGTTCTTTTCTCCCATTTAGTTATCTCATCAAAGTTGTTTTTTGCTTCTTGTTTCAAGTTGAGACTAATATTTATCCTAAGGATCTCTCGCTTAGCTCTTAGAAAGTGCGTAATAGATACAGGTTTCAGGGCATCAGTTGTCGTTTTATCTTTTTTTGTCCAATCCCCAGTAAGAAAAAAAAGGGCAACATCTTGCTGTATCTCAATCGCTTCATTGTAGATTTTCTGATTCCCCGGCCCACTTAATTGCTCGGCGTTCAGTCTTAAAAGCTTACCCTTTTTGAGCATTGCTAATGCTAGGCTAAAGTTTCTATTTTTTTCCTTAAAATTATTAATAGAAATTTCTAGTGAATCTCTAGCCCTATCAAACATACCTAGTTCGATGTAGCTTGAGGCTAAGTTAGATTGATAGACTAGCGAGTCTTGAACGGATCCAACACTGTTAGAAATTCGTAGAGCTTCGGTAATGGCCAGATGGGCTTGATCCTTTCTGGCGTACCATGTGTACAACAAATACAGATTATTCAATGTCTGAGCAGCTCTTCGTGGAGCTCCCGATATCTTTAGTACATTTATGGCCTCTATATGGCTTTTTTCAGACTCCATAGGTTGATTCGTGATCATCTGATAGGATGCCACTGTCGAAAGGATGTCGCCAACAATTTGGATATCTGCTAATGGCTCAGACTTTATTACGTCTATTACCTCTCGCATGATTGCCTCAGCTTCTATAAGTGACTCACTTTTCTGATTCAGCAGACCTTTCTGAGCATGACTGTGTCCAACTTCAGCAAGATGCAGGAGGTAGAAATACTTCCAGTAGTCCGAGTCATTATTAGAGCGTCTATAATGTTCAATAAACTCATTCGAATACTTATTCGACAACCGAGTGGAACCGGTTGCACCATATGCTTTACTTATTAATGACAGTGTTTGTAGTTTGAGTGGTGCACTCGCTTTAGAAATTAGAGAGAGTAGGGTCGGCTCCGCGTGTGCATCTACAAAATCAACTATCCCCTGATAGTTGCCCGTTTTAAAGAGTTCTAGGATATAAAGACCGATATACTCCAGGTAAATAGCATTGGAATATTTTGTTCTCTCATGCGAGGAATTGAGCTCAGAATCAATAACCTGATTTGGAAGTCTTTCTGGCGAATCAAATGTTACGCCGACTTTTTTGAATTCTTTTGTTAATACATTTTCGTTTGATAGTCGATGAGCTCTGAACGCTTGCTGTTGACAGTTGCCTTTTATTAGATACGTGCCAGGCGCGCTAAAATAGTATGTTGACACCCAATTCGGTAGCTTACCGTGCTTTGCTGATGCTGGGATATCGAGATGCTCGTTGGTTCTCAAATTGGATACAGATACGGGCCCTGATTCACTATAACCAAATAGAAACAGAGATATTCCGTCTTTCAAATCGATCCTTTGTTCGCATCCATGAATATCAAAGCTTACAAAGAGAAAAACTAAGAACGCAAAAATTGGAAGTCTTCTTTTATTATGATTCTCAGAATAATTCGACGAAAATACGGCAATTGCCAGTTCCCACCGAATAAAAAAAAGAAACGCGTGTTTGTAGACTTTCGTTCTAAAAAACTTCAATTAAGGCTACCGATGAATTCTAGTCATTCCACTCCCAAATCCATTTAGTCGAAAAAGCTCTACCCGCGTTTTTCAAGTCTGTCCAATTCAAAATATCTATAAATTTGCGATGCACAGCGTTTTCATCTGTATCTGTAATCTCTTGGTGAATCTCCCATGATTCAATCCAGTAAGCCCCCTCGGCACCAATCAAAACTTGTGGACTTACTTCCCATTCTTCTAAATTTACCCCAGGTTGACTTCCTTGAGCTCGAAGAATGTGAGTATCGTTATGTGGATGAATCTTAAATTGAAGTGACTTCATTAATTCATCCGCGGCTCTAACAAAACCATAGTTGTTCGCCGATGACATTAAAATGTCTTTCTCATTTAATGGATGTCTTTCTGTTATGCATTGGAAACGAGCGAAGTCAGCTGGATCATCTGAATCGGAGTGAGGGTGGTATATTTCAAGGTCGTTTATATAATCAGAGGGTGGGATTGCTTGACCTAATTCTGCGAGCCAGTTTTCAGTCAATGACAGGTCTTTTTTATCTCTACTCATAGTATGTCTCGTTTAGCTGATTGCACTTAATTTAAACTCATTGATTAAATCTTTTATTCTTAGCGGCCTGAATTGCCGAAGGATATCTTGGTATACAGACGCGAGTGGTCCCAATTCATTGTTAACTTGCTCTTCATCAAGAAAGAAATTGATTGGGGATGCTTTGATAGCAGTTAAAAGCGATTCGATTAGGAGCACACTAGAAGTAGGCCCAAGCTTACCCAAATCTGAAGCCTGAAATCTCAAAAACTGCACAATATGGCTTTGCTCTGGATAATCGCTACTCAAACTGTCTGTCAAAGGATATAGCTGAGATTCGATCAATAAAAATAGAAGCAATGGAATTTCATCGAAGGGATGTTCTGATGAATTCAAACCTGATGCCTCAAGCAAATGAAGGTATGCTCTCTCAATCCAGCGAAAATATGCAGTAGGTTTCATTATTCCAGCTATTTCCAGTGGAGACTTCACTCCTTGGTGTATTTTTGCTGCCTTGATCATCGCGTCTAAAAATGAGCGGCCAGAAAGTAGGCTTTTCGAGGCTTCCAAATCCATCTTAACTAGGTCCCTGATTGCTTCTGTAGACTCCTTTCTTGCTCTTTCATATGCTTCTATTTCGGCCTTAGATAAAACCGCCAAAGATTCTTCATCGAGCTCGCGTAAGGGTAGTTGATACTTGGGCTCGATGGCAGCCGCGATGTTGAAGGCATCTGCTCCGAAAAAAAGGTTCCAATTTACAAGTTTGTCTTCTTTTACTTGATTGTTTTTGTTTAGTATTTTATTTAACAAAGTCCTTGTATCTTGATTATGCAATTTATAGCGATCTCTAACCATAGTGTGAAATAGCCTCGAAACAACATTATTAAACTCTATTGGCAGTCTGAATTCGCGGCCATTTGTTTGAAAGCTAGAGAAGTAGCCGCTGTAAAAATGTAGCTTGAAATCTCTCTCAGAATAATATTCGTAGACGGCTGGATGGCACATTTTTTTTAAAAAGTCTTCAACGACCAGTCGCTGAAAAACTAGTGTTACGAGGTTTCGCGCAAACGTATAGCTTTCCTTTTTATCCACGGTAGTCGTCGCTTTGAGTCCTTGGTCCACGATTATGTTGTGAAATCTTAACCAAAGTAGATGGAACTGAGAGAGTATGCTGTTGCCATCATTTCTATGTTCAGGAACCAGGGCAACATGGTATGCCTTTGTTATTCCATCTTTTTCACGATAGATCTTCCTTCGAGGCAAGTCAGAATCAGAGATGTCCTGATCTCCTTTGGATCTTCCCAATCTAAATCTTCCAAATTTATCAATCAGTGTTTCGAACTCTGAATCGGAAAAATCGAAGTAGATACTATCCAAATTGAGTTCAGCTGTTCCTGGGTTTCGAGGGTTGCACAGAGTTGTACTGCCAACAATGTCGTGAGTAATAAACTGCGCAAAATACGTATAACCCGCAGGTGTGGTAAACGCAGTGCCTGGTCTCCTCTGAACCATTTGTGCTGCTAAAGCACTTAATGCGTCAGGCGAGAAACCAGTCGAAATAGTTGGCTGATCTGCGTTGGGTATGAAGTCGTATAGTAGCCCTCCTGCTATTGCAGCAGGACAACCTTCGATATTTTCTTTCTCTTCATCGGAAACTCCTCCATGTGAATCTCCTGCGATGCTCGCTGACGTGTCTCTTTGTCTCTCGAGCAACAGTTCGATTTGGGACTTAGGGATCTTCATAACATCTCTTTTAGTTCACTTGATTAATCTCAGTTTAAAATTTGATTGGTCAATGTTTGGCCCCATGGATTTTACCGAGACGCTATAAATTCCAGAATCTAATTTTGATGTGTTGAGATGGAATTGAATGTACGCTCCGAGCTCTTCGTCGTAGATAGATATCCGTTCGATTCTTACTTTTGTTGTAGGTTTTTTTTCACTAGTTAAGGTGATTTCGTAAAGCTGCGGTTCTAGATCTTTTACCTCAATCTCAAAGGAGAGATGTTTGTCAAATATAGAGAACTGCGCTGGATTAGATATATCGATGTCAAGAAACCTTGTCTTTTGTGTTGTTAGGTTTCTCTCAATCCCAATGTAGATTGGATCATCATAACTGTTGCGGTACTGAGAAATGACAAACGACATAGCAACCGTCAAAATTGCTATAGAAGAGACTGCCGCTCGATGAGATAGCATCAATTCGAAGTAGAAACTTGGTTTCATTAGCCTTCGCTTTTTCTCAGTTCCGCGAACAGTTTCTATGGAACCCAAGGTTTCTATAAGCTCCAACCCTTCAATCGCCTCGGGGTTCTCCATCAAATACACTTCAAACTCCTCCAGTTGCTCTGGCGTGAGTTGGTTTCTGAGATATTTGATTTCAATTTCATTTTCTTCGATGTATTTTCTATCCATAAAAACGCACCTCTTCAGAACTAGCTTTGAAGTGTTGGATTACCCGTATTAGTGGTGCACTTTTATGTGAACTTCTAGGGGATAGGTGAGGCATAGAATCTATATCTCTCACTTGGTCGGCAAAAAATGTTGAATTAGTCGAAGGCACTGGCGCCTCCCATCTTAAAATCGATTAATTGTTTTAGTCTAGAGCGAGCCCTGAATAGTACCCTGTCAAAATGTGCGGAACTTAAATCTAAGCGCTCGCATATGCTCTTTTTCTCTTCTTCTCTGGCGTAATAGCTCAAGAGGATGTCTTTATCTCGTTCAACCGTCATTTCATTAATTAACTGCTGTACCAGCTCTAATGACTGCTTTGACTCAACAGCTCTTGTTGTATTTGTACGGTGGTCAGGAATATCAAAAACAACTTCGCCATGCGTATCAGTGGCACGTCTCTGCTCCTTTCGGAAATGCCCAAGTAGCATATTTAGCCCTGTTTGACGGACAAATGCGGCAATGGCGTTCGGGTTTTGAATTTCACCATTTCGGGCCTTAGAAATAATGACGATAAAAGCGTCTTGTGCCACATCGCTGGCCAATTGCTCATCCTTGCATCTTCTGTTGAGAATAAAATACAGGCTTTTCCAGTACTTGTTTACAAGCTCTGTCTCGGCTGATGCGTCACCAGCACAGATCCTATCCACAAGACTGTCCGTGGAATACTCCTTATTTTCTTCCTGATCTCCCAACACCTGTGCTTGCGCCCAATCCTAATTACTGCACCTGCAGTGGCTCTGCTGTGCGTTTTGATCAATTTATCATGTCGTTGTTTTCTGGACAAATAATATGGCTATGCAATCGAAGTAAAAATGGCGCTATTTCGTTAAGTACCGATAGTAAAATTAAGCATTATGGTTGCATTTCTTTCCAAAACACCGCATTTAAAGTGATGCGTAGCGACAGTGCGTGAAGAGGTAAAACAGAAATCGTATAATTTACTTAAGGATAAGAGTCACATTGAATTAGGGCACGTTTTTTTTATGAAGCGATCGAATATCTTGGGAGTTGTCTATGGGTTATTTATCTATTTGGCTGGGCTGTTTGTCGTTTTATTTTGGTTTTCGGTGTTGCGTATCCTAGGTCCTCGTGACGCAAATGGAGCAAGTTATATGCAGGTCGTATCGGATGCAGGCATTTTCTCGATCAGTGGTGTAGTTTATCTGTCTTTGTTGGGTTGGCTTACTTGCTATGCGGCCTCAATTTGCGCAAAACGTTCGCTAGATAGCAGCAGGCAAAGACCAATGCTTATTGGATGGTTGTTTGTCATACCGGCGCTCTTCGCTAGCGCAGTTGTGATTGGTGCTACCAAAGTGGGGGAAGTCATCATTCTGACTGTGATCATAATGATGTCATTTGGAATCGGCTTCAATCGCGATCAAGTGACTCGCTCCAATGATGAGTAAGCTATTTACTTACCATTCATTTATGTCGACTTTCATCCTCCTTAGAATGTGTTCATATGCCATGGACGGCTAGTTTGTTAAGCACACACAGTAGGATATTGATATGGGGGCAACAAAGACAACCAAGAATCAGGTTGGATTCAGCGGGCTAAAACAGATTATTTATTGTCTCCTCTTTTTGGGGCTCCTCGCGTCATCTCAAAGCGCTTTTTCGCTCTCTTGTAGACCCCTAAATTTCGAATACTATTTTCTGTGCAATCAAAATACTTGTCAGTTGCGATTTGGCATAGGAGAAAAGAGAACAACGAACTGCGGTTCTTTTCCGATAGTTGAAAATATGGAGCCGGAGTTGCGAGGCTATCTAGAACAGGAGATTTCTAAGTCCGGAAAACATAAAAAAGATGGCATATTCAAGTTGGTTGTTCAGTTTGCAAGACTCCCTACATCGATAGTTCAAAAAGACGATTTCATAGAAGCATTAAAGAATAACTATTTCGTAGATTTAATAGATCCGCAGACCGGTTTGATGATTTCAGGAAATTATTTGGATTTTATTATCAGGCTAAATACACCTGAGGTTTCTTTGTTTCGAGTAGCAGATGCAGACGTGCATCTCCTAAATGATTTACTTCGAACATTTTTGGTGGCAGAGCAAAAGGCAGAGGAAAACTACCGTTTCGATCGATTTATGGCGTGGACATCGCCGATATTTATTGTGTCTATTCTACTTTTTACTTTTTTCCGCACTAATTACAAATGGAATAAAGAAGATAGATTGGATAGGGTGACGTTGGGTATTTGGCTAGTTATGATTGGCTACGGTTTTTATGATCTATCAGGGAATTGGATACCCTCAATTTTCACTCTTATTCTGTTTTCATTCATACTGATTATGTTCTGTCTTGCGGTAGTAAAGGCTTTCTATCATCGATTAAAGTGTGCTCTATCTGATGAAACTGTTGACTCAATTTGAGATGGACAATACGCGAGGCATTACTAGGGTTAGACGCTGCTCCATCATTTAACTAGTGTGAAAATTCGCCTACACAGCATAGTGGTGTCAATATTTACTGTAACCAACGTTATCAATCACTTGTCAGCTGGGGTTAAATCCGATCTCGAAAACTGTTCATGTTCTCTCGCCCATGTCATAAATAGCGTCAATGTTGATAGCAATACTTGGATGACGGTCGAGGAGCAATTACATTATTGTGGCGGCCTCAATCAAGATTAGAAATCCAGGGTTCGCTTGAAAACCACACTCGAGTTCGCTTTACAGATTGATGGAAATACAGAATGAGAATACAGCTTCTAAGTGATTTGCATATCGAGTTTGCCGACCATAACTATACGGAAGTAGATTGTGATGTGGTGGTTTTGGCTGGGGATATTCATGTTAAGGACCACGGCTTACAGTGGGCGAGAGATAATATAAAAGCCAAGCCAGTAATTTACGTGCTAGGGAACCATGAGTTCTATGGCAAAACTTTCCAAAAACACATAAAAGCCTTAAAAGAGGCGTCTGCTGGTACCAATATTTACGTGCTGGAACAGGACTCGGTAACTATTGATGGCGTTAACTTTTTGGGCTGTACATTGTGGACCAATTTCGAATTATTTGGCGATGCCAGAATCGCCGGTTATGAGTGCCAGCAGGTCATGACCGACTACAAGAAGATAAAGAAGTTGCCTGGATACTCGAAAATACGCTCTATCGATACGGCGATCTTTCACAAGCAATCCCTGTCTTGGTTGGATGAGCAATTGCAGCGTAAGCGTGGCCAAAATAACGTGGTCATTACACATCATGGGCCGTCTATTCAGTCCGTTGAAGAGTGCTACCATGATGATATTACAACCGCCGCTTACGTCTCGCCCCTGGATGAGTTCGTGCTAAAACACTCTCCTTGCCTATGGCTGCATGGCCATTTGCATAATAGCTCAGATTACCTGCTTGGGAATACGAGGGTTCTTTGTAACCCTAAAGGATATCCAGGGGAGGAGAATGACGACTTTAATGAACTCTTAACAGTCAATATATGAGTTGCTTCCATTGTTTGCAGTAGTCATCATTGATTGAGGAACGTCGTGAATAAACGGCCGGAGTTTTCTACCTTTTCTTTTAATGAATTTATGAGGGCATATTCTTCAACTACTCTGTAGTAACCTAGACATCAAATTTAAGTGCTGATCCAATCTTCTTGTGCTCTTCAGGTTTTTCCTTACACTAATATTCTTTTATTCTCATTTAGCTAGCGCGAATGTGGTCGTTACGGATAACGTCTCAGCTCGCTTGGTGAGCGAAGCGCAATCTGTCAGTCCCGGGTCAACTTTCTACGTAACTCTCGAACTGGATATACGAGAGGGTTGGCACACTTATTGGCGAAACCCTGGTGATTCTGGTGAACCAACAACCATCGACTGGAAGTTGCCAAATGGGGTAGAGGCGTCCGACATATTCTGGTCTTTTCCGGAAAGGCAGTACATCGGGCCCGTTGCAAACTATGGGTATCATGGCGTGGCGCAGCATCTCGTCGAAATTTCCCTTCCGAAAGATTGGCCGACTGGTCGGTCTGTTGAGTTGACCGCCGACGCAAGGTGGTTGGTTTGTGAAGAAGAATGCATTCCTGAAAAAGGGCAAGTGCGATTGTCGATCGATGTGTCTGACGACAACGTGATCCTGCAAAACCGCCGTGCTCTGTTTGACTCGATTAGAGCCACTCTTCCTACACCGTTGGCGGTGGCATCGAGTTATCAGTATAGCGACGATGGACAAGTACGCTTTGAATTCGAGCCTGACATTAAGCTGGTCGATTCTAAATCACTTGAATATTTTCCATATGACTGGGGTGTGGTCAGTGCGGCCGCTACACAAAGCGTAATCATCGACAATCAATTTGTGTCTCTGACTACTGTCAAAGGCGATCTTAACTTTTCAGAGGCGTTGCAAGGCATTTTAGTAGCGGAGCAATCAGACGGTTCACACGTAGCTTATGAAGTTGTTTCAGAACCAGGCGTGCTCAATGTAACTAAGGGAAATCAACGTGTTGAGAGCATTGACGTGGCAGTACACGGCCAGTTATCAGTTTTCAAAGCCTTGTTGTTTGCGCTTCTTGGAGGAATCATCTTGAACTTGATGCCGTGCGTGTTTCCGGTTCTCTCCATGAAGGCACTTAGTTTGGTTTCCCACGCTCATGAAGACGCTGCTTCGGTTAGAAAAGAAGGAGTTTTGTATACACTGGGTGTGTTGGCCAGCTTTGTTATCCTTGGAGCCGCCGTCGTTGTTTTCAAATCCGCTGGGGAGCAAATTGGATGGGGATTTCAACTCCAGTCTCCCGTTTTCGTTGGAGTCTTGATCTTAACTCTATTTGTTCTGGGTTTAAGCCTCTCAGGCTATTTTGAAATCGGATCTTCCTTAATGGGCATAGGATCAAGTTACACCGAGCGCGGTGGAAGCTCCACGTCGTTTTTTACTGGCGTCTTAGCTGTGGTCGTTGCCACACCGTGTACAGCGCCATTTATGGGGCCGGCGATAGGGTTCGCCTTTACGCAGAGTACGCCCGCATTAATGTCTGTCTTG
>CAXXMW010000001.1:0-33111 GCA_963669225.2 uncultured Arenicella sp.
GTCAAGTAATTTACTCCTAGGAGGGAATTGGTCGGCTATAGAGAAATACATCTAATCAGTGGCACAGTGTGTATTAGAATAACGCTGCCTAGATTCCATGTAGTGACAAACACTGCATCATTGACAACGTGATCGTGATCGGCCGGTTAGCTCAGTTGGTTAGAGCGTCGTGCTAATAACGCGAATGTCGTGGGTTCGATCCCCATACTGGCCATGACTGCGTTATTGATTTTTAAAAGATACTTGTCAGCTTTGCAAGTTCTTCATTTCACTTCGTTCTTTCCGCTGCAGGTGTTGTGGCCTCAAGGGGATAGCGCGCTGGACTTCTAATCCAGAGGCCGTGGGTTCGAATCCCACCAGGGATGCTACAAAATGACCAACACGTCATATTTCTCTCTGATCCTCTCTTCATAAGCAACTGGTGTCTTTTGCCGCTTTTTAATTTTATTTTATTTTTGTTTTCTTTCATTTAAAAGCAAGTGTGATTTAAGAATTTACACACGAAAAGAAAACAATGTTCTGAGAGGCGGCAAATTGAAATTATTTCTTATTATGTCAATGACATTTAAAATAGCTGAAGACGAGATAATATTCCTAAATCAATAATAAACATTTCCTACCATATGCATGTATGTCTGGCCACTTACTATAGAATTTTACAGTGTCGTCTTCATAAAGTCAATGTCGTTGTTTCCATCGTCATACGGGCTATTGTGCTAAACGGAGAGAAAAAGGAAAAATAAAATAGAAATCAAAATGACCAGCAGAAATAGTCCGATGTCCATTGGCATTGTTCATATATACACTGTTTTGCACAGCATCTTCGGCCAATCAACTGGCCGACCACCACGTAGCTGGAAGAGCTGTGTGTATTGTTGCATGAGTAGCCTGCTTTGGCTGCTGAAAACTATATGTGGGGCAATTGCGTGCCACTATCTATCTGTAAAGGCCCGTTTTAGCCTATCGATTGATAAAGAGTCTTTGTGAACAGCCACATCTAGCTTTTCGCTTCATCGCTTCACTGTTGCTTGTAAGAGCTTGTGGAAATTCCACTTGCTTAACGCTTACCATCGCTAATGTCTTTCGAGAGCGAAGATTTCCTCGCTCGAGCTCTTGCACAAGTGGCCAAACACACACACACATGTAAATTGGCCGCTAGCGTATTATTCCGGCTATCACTGATCCAACGTGTCCACACCTGGCTGCTCTAAGGCCATTGGTTGAAGGTCGATATCCTAAGGTGACCTGAAGACAATTGATTTCAAAGCGAGACAACGCGTCGGCCGCCTAGTTCTCTTCAGCGGATATCTCTTGTCGTATATCGCTGCTAAATTGGCAAACAAAATCCAAGTGTCGACTTCCGCCACCTGAATATTTATTCGGCTTAGAAGGCAGCGCCAACCTAAGCGGATGATCATTGCTATAAATCACAAATTGCTCAGCCTCTAGTCAATGCCGAAAGTGTTTCACTGCCAGCTACATAGCCACAAGCTGACGGCCGAATGTGCTGAGACGCCCTTCAGCCGCTTTCAGCCGTCTCGAAAACTATGCGACAGCTTTTTCTTGCTCTTGCTCTTGCAACACTGCACCTACAGTTGTAGCTGATTTATCAATGAGCAAAGAAAAGTGAACAGCAGGCGCACCGTGTGCGAGCAGTAATGTCTATGCAAGCTTCCGCTTCGCTTTATAAAAGGCTTTTAACTGACTAGTATCCGGTGAAATCTGCTGATTTCATGTGTTGAAATTTCGCACGTCTTTGTCAGTAAGAAAACTGTGTGTGTCTACACGTATTTCGCCTGTCAGTTGAAGTAGCAATGTATCGGTGATGAGCTTATTGTGTGTTTTTAACTTATTGGCGGCTGTTGGTTAAAAAGAGAGAATTGGCTTCTTTCTCGCAGAACGTCTAGCTATTTGTATCGTTCGGCCAGTGGAGTTGCTTGCTTCAGGTCAAGTAATTTACTCCTAGGAGGGAATTGGTCGGCTATAGAGAAATACATCTAATCAGTGGCACAGTGTGTATTAGAATAACGCTGCCTAGATTCCATGTAGTGACAAACACTGCATCATTGACAACGTGATCGTGATCGGCCGGTTAGCTCAGTTGGTTAGAGCGTCGTGCTAATAACGCGAATGTCGTGGGTTCGATCCCCATACTGGCCATGACTGCGTTATTGATTTTTAAAAGATACTTGTCAGCTTTGCAAGTTCTTCATTTCACTTCGTTCTTTCCGCTGCAGGTGTTGTGGCCTCAACGAACGATCTTATGAGAAAAGTTGACTTGATTTTGCAAAAATCTGCTTTGCCTTAATGAAATATATTACTTTGATCGATTTAAATAGAAGAAAATTCCAAGCAGAAATAAAAACGATTTCATTTAAAGGTGAAATAAATTCTAATTTCATTTCATACAGCTGAGAACGTCAACAGCTTTTCGTCTGCGTTTGACGCCAAAGTGGAATACAATATTGCTAGAGCGTAATGTCCCTGTAGCGCAGGGGATAGCGCGCTGGACTTCTAATCCAGAGGCCGTGGGTTCGAATCCCACCAGGGATGCTACAAAATGACCAACACGTCATATTTCTCTCTGATCCTCTCTTCATAAGCAACTGGTGTCTTTTGCCGCTTTTTAATTTTATTTTATTTTTGTTTTCTTTCATTTAAAAGCAAGTGTGATTTAAGAATTTACACACGAAAAGAAAACAATGTTCTGAGAGGCGGCAAATTGAAATTATTTCTTATTATGTCAATGACATTTAAAATAGCTGAAGACGAGATAATATTCCTAAATCAATAATAAACATTTCCTACCATATGCATGTATGTCTGGCCACTTACTATAGAATTTTACAGTGTCGTCTTCATAAAGTCAATGTCGTTGTTTCCATCGTCATACGGGCTATTGTGCTAAACGGAGAGAAAAAGGAAAAATAAAATAGAAATCAAAATGACCAGCAGAAATAGTCCGATGTCCATTGGCATTGTTCATATATACACTGTTTTGCACAGCATCTTCGGCCAATCAACTGGCCGACCACCACGTAGCTGGAAGAGCTGTGTGTATTGTTGCATGAGTAGCCTGCTTTGGCTGCTGAAAACTATATGTGGGGCAATTGCGTGCCACTATCTATCTGTAAAGGCCCGTTTTAGCCTATCGATTGATAAAGAGTCTTTGTGAACAGCCACATCTAGCTTTTCGCTTCATCGCTTCACTGTTGCTTGTAAGAGCTTGTGGAAATTCCACTTGCTTAACGCTTACCATCGCTAATGTCTTTCGAGAGCGAAGATTTCCTCGCTCGAGCTCTTGCACAAGTGGCCAAACACACACACACATGTAAATTGGCCGCTAGCGTATTATTCCGGCTATCACTGATCCAACGTGTCCACACCTGGCTGCTCTAAGGCCATTGGTTGAAGGTCGATATCCTAAGGTGACCTGAAGACAATTGATTTCAAAGCGAGACAACGCGTCGGCCGCCTAGTTCTCTTCAGCGGATATCTCTTGTCGTATATCGCTGCTAAATTGGCAAACAAAATCCAAGTGTCGACTTCCGCCACCTGAATATTTATTCGGCTTAGAAGGCAGCGCCAACCTAAGCGGATGATCATTGCTATAAATCACAAATTGCTCAGCCTCTAGTCAATGCCGAAAGTGTTTCACTGCCAGCTACATAGCCACAAGCTGACGGCCGAATGTGCTGAGACGCCCTTCAGCCGCTTTCAGCCGTCTCGAAAACTATGCGACAGCTTTTTCTTGCTCTTGCTCTTGCAACACTGCACCTACAGTTGTAGCTGATTTATCAATGAGCAAAGAAAAGTGAACAGCAGGCGCACCGTGTGCGAGCAGTAATGTCTATGCAAGCTTCCGCTTCGCTTTATAAAAGGCTTTTAACTGACTAGTATCCGGTGAAATCTGCTGATTTCATGTGTTGAAATTTCGCACGTCTTTGTCAGTAAGAAAACTGTGTGTGTCTACACGTATTTCGCCTGTCAGTTGAAGTAGCAATGTATCGGTGATGAGCTTATTGTGTGTTTTTAACTTATTGGCGGCTGTTGGTTAAAAAGAGAGAATTGGCTTCTTTCTCGCAGAACGTCTAGCTATTTGTATCGTTCGGCCAGTGGAGTTGCTTGCTTCAGGTCAAGTAATTTACTCCTAGGAGGGAATTGGTCGGCTATAGAGAAATACATCTAATCAGTGGCACAGTGTGTATTAGAATAACGCTGCCTAGATTCCATGTAGTGACAAACACTGCATCATTGACAACGTGATCGTGATCGGCCGGTTAGCTCAGTTGGTTAGAGCGTCGTGCTAATAACGCGAATGTCGTGGGTTCGATCCCCATACTGGCCATGACTGCGTTATTGATTTTTAAAAGATACTTGTCAGCTTTGCAAGTTCTTCATTTCACTTCGTTCTTTCCGCTGCAGGTGTTGTGGCCTCAACGAACGATCTTATGAGAAAAGTTGACTTGATTTTGCAAAAATCTGCTTTGCCTTAATGAAATATATTACTTTGATCGATTTAAATAGAAGAAAATTCCAAGCAGAAATAAAAACGATTTCATTTAAAGGTGAAATAAATTCTAATTTCATTTCATACAGCTGAGAACGTCAACAGCTTTTCGTCTGCGTTTGACGCCAAAGTGGAATACAATATTGCTAGAGCGTAATGTCCCTGTAGCGCAGGGGATAGCGCGCTGGACTTCTAATCCAGAGGCCGTGGGTTCGAATCCCACCAGGGATGCTACAAAATGACCAACACGTCATATTTCTCTCTGATCCTCTCTTCATAAGCAACTGGTGTCTTTTGCCGCTTTTTAATTTTATTTTATTTTTGTTTTCTTTCATTTAAAAGCAAGTGTGATTTAAGAATTTACACACGAAAAGAAAACAATGTTCTGAGAGGCGGCAAATTGAAATTATTTCTTATTATGTCAATGACATTTAAAATAGCTGAAGACGAGATAATATTCCTAAATCAATAATAAACATTTCCTACCATATGCATGTATGTCTGGCCACTTACTATAGAATTTTACAGTGTCGTCTTCATAAAGTCAATGTCGTTGTTTCCATCGTCATACGGGCTATTGTGCTAAACGGAGAGAAAAAGGAAAAATAAAATAGAAATCAAAATGACCAGCAGAAATAGTCCGATGTCCATTGGCATTGTTCATATATACACTGTTTTGCACAGCATCTTCGGCCAATCAACTGGCCGACCACCACGTAGCTGGAAGAGCTGTGTGTATTGTTGCATGAGTAGCCTGCTTTGGCTGCTGAAAACTATATGTGGGGCAATTGCGTGCCACTATCTATCTGTAAAGGCCCGTTTTAGCCTATCGATTGATAAAGAGTCTTTGTGAACAGCCACATCTAGCTTTTCGCTTCATCGCTTCACTGTTGCTTGTAAGAGCTTGTGGAAATTCCACTTGCTTAACGCTTACCATCGCTAATGTCTTTCGAGAGCGAAGATTTCCTCGCTCGAGCTCTTGCACAAGTGGCCAAACACACACACACATGTAAATTGGCCGCTAGCGTATTATTCCGGCTATCACTGATCCAACGTGTCCACACCTGGCTGCTCTAAGGCCATTGGTTGAAGGTCGATATCCTAAGGTGACCTGAAGACAATTGATTTCAAAGCGAGACAACGCGTCGGCCGCCTAGTTCTCTTCAGCGGATATCTCTTGTCGTATATCGCTGCTAAATTGGCAAACAAAATCCAAGTGTCGACTTCCGCCACCTGAATATTTATTCGGCTTAGAAGGCAGCGCCAACCTAAGCGGATGATCATTGCTATAAATCACAAATTGCTCAGCCTCTAGTCAATGCCGAAAGTGTTTCACTGCCAGCTACATAGCCACAAGCTGACGGCCGAATGTGCTGAGACGCCCTTCAGCCGCTTTCAGCCGTCTCGAAAACTATGCGACAGCTTTTTCTTGCTCTTGCTCTTGCAACACTGCACCTACAGTTGTAGCTGATTTATCAATGAGCAAAGAAAAGTGAACAGCAGGCGCACCGTGTGCGAGCAGTAATGTCTATGCAAGCTTCCGCTTCGCTTTATAAAAGGCTTTTAACTGACTAGTATCCGGTGAAATCTGCTGATTTCATGTGTTGAAATTTCGCACGTCTTTGTCAGTAAGAAAACTGTGTGTGTCTACACGTATTTCGCCTGTCAGTTGAAGTAGCAATGTATCGGTGATGAGCTTATTGTGTGTTTTTAACTTATTGGCGGCTGTTGGTTAAAAAGAGAGAATTGGCTTCTTTCTCGCAGAACGTCTAGCTATTTGTATCGTTCGGCCAGTGGAGTTGCTTGCTTCAGGTCAAGTAATTTACTCCTAGGAGGGAATTGGTCGGCTATAGAGAAATACATCTAATCAGTGGCACAGTGTGTATTAGAATAACGCTGCCTAGATTCCATGTAGTGACAAACACTGCATCATTGACAACGTGATCGTGATCGGCCGGTTAGCTCAGTTGGTTAGAGCGTCGTGCTAATAACGCGAATGTCGTGGGTTCGATCCCCATACTGGCCATGACTGCGTTATTGATTTTTAAAAGATACTTGTCAGCTTTGCAAGTTCTTCATTTCACTTCGTTCTTTCCGCTGCAGGTGTTGTGGCCTCAACGAACGATCTTATGAGAAAAGTTGACTTGATTTTGCAAAAATCTGCTTTGCCTTAATGAAATATATTACTTTGATCGATTTAAATAGAAGAAAATTCCAAGCAGAAATAAAAACGATTTCATTTAAAGGTGAAATAAATTCTAATTTCATTTCATACAGCTGAGAACGTCAACAGCTTTTCGTCTGCGTTTGACGCCAAAGTGGAATACAATATTGCTAGAGCGTAATGTCCCTGTAGCGCAGGGGATAGCGCGCTGGACTTCTAATCCAGAGGCCGTGGGTTCGAATCCCACCAGGGATGCTACAAAATGACCAACACGTCATATTTCTCTCTGATCCTCTCTTCATAAGCAACTGGTGTCTTTTGCCGCTTTTTAATTTTATTTTATTTTTGTTTTCTTTCATTTAAAAGCAAGTGTGATTTAAGAATTTACACACGAAAAGAAAACAATGTTCTGAGAGGCGGCAAATTGAAATTATTTCTTATTATGTCAATGACATTTAAAATAGCTGAAGACGAGATAATATTCCTAAATCAATAATAAACATTTCCTACCATATGCATGTATGTCTGGCCACTTACTATAGAATTTTACAGTGTCGTCTTCATAAAGTCAATGTCGTTGTTTCCATCGTCATACGGGCTATTGTGCTAAACGGAGAGAAAAAGGAAAAATAAAATAGAAATCAAAATGACCAGCAGAAATAGTCCGATGTCCATTGGCATTGTTCATATATACACTGTTTTGCACAGCATCTTCGGCCAATCAACTGGCCGACCACCACGTAGCTGGAAGAGCTGTGTGTATTGTTGCATGAGTAGCCTGCTTTGGCTGCTGAAAACTATATGTGGGGCAATTGCGTGCCACTATCTATCTGTAAAGGCCCGTTTTAGCCTATCGATTGATAAAGAGTCTTTGTGAACAGCCACATCTAGCTTTTCGCTTCATCGCTTCACTGTTGCTTGTAAGAGCTTGTGGAAATTCCACTTGCTTAACGCTTACCATCGCTAATGTCTTTCGAGAGCGAAGATTTCCTCGCTCGAGCTCTTGCACAAGTGGCCAAACACACACACACATGTAAATTGGCCGCTAGCGTATTATTCCGGCTATCACTGATCCAACGTGTCCACACCTGGCTGCTCTAAGGCCATTGGTTGAAGGTCGATATCCTAAGGTGACCTGAAGACAATTGATTTCAAAGCGAGACAACGCGTCGGCCGCCTAGTTCTCTTCAGCGGATATCTCTTGTCGTATATCGCTGCTAAATTGGCAAACAAAATCCAAGTGTCGACTTCCGCCACCTGAATATTTATTCGGCTTAGAAGGCAGCGCCAACCTAAGCGGATGATCATTGCTATAAATCACAAATTGCTCAGCCTCTAGTCAATGCCGAAAGTGTTTCACTGCCAGCTACATAGCCACAAGCTGACGGCCGAATGTGCTGAGACGCCCTTCAGCCGCTTTCAGCCGTCTCGAAAACTATGCGACAGCTTTTTCTTGCTCTTGCTCTTGCAACACTGCACCTACAGTTGTAGCTGATTTATCAATGAGCAAAGAAAAGTGAACAGCAGGCGCACCGTGTGCGAGCAGTAATGTCTATGCAAGCTTCCGCTTCGCTTTATAAAAGGCTTTTAACTGACTAGTATCCGGTGAAATCTGCTGATTTCATGTGTTGAAATTTCGCACGTCTTTGTCAGTAAGAAAACTGTGTGTGTCTACACGTATTTCGCCTGTCAGTTGAAGTAGCAATGTATCGGTGATGAGCTTATTGTGTGTTTTTAACTTATTGGCGGCTGTTGGTTAAAAAGAGAGAATTGGCTTCTTTCTCGCAGAACGTCTAGCTATTTGTATCGTTCGGCCAGTGGAGTTGCTTGCTTCAGGTCAAGTAATTTACTCCTAGGAGGGAATTGGTCGGCTATAGAGAAATACATCTAATCAGTGGCACAGTGTGTATTAGAATAACGCTGCCTAGATTCCATGTAGTGACAAACACTGCATCATTGACAACGTGATCGTGATCGGCCGGTTAGCTCAGTTGGTTAGAGCGTCGTGCTAATAACGCGAATGTCGTGGGTTCGATCCCCATACTGGCCATGACTGCGTTATTGATTTTTAAAAGATACTTGTCAGCTTTGCAAGTTCTTCATTTCACTTCGTTCTTTCCGCTGCAGGTGTTGTGGCCTCAACGAACGATCTTATGAGAAAAGTTGACTTGATTTTGCAAAAATCTGCTTTGCCTTAATGAAATATATTACTTTGATCGATTTAAATAGAAGAAAATTCCAAGCAGAAATAAAAACGATTTCATTTAAAGGTGAAATAAATTCTAATTTCATTTCATACAGCTGAGAACGTCAACAGCTTTTCGTCTGCGTTTGACGCCAAAGTGGAATACAATATTGCTAGAGCGTAATGTCCCTGTAGCGCAGGGGATAGCGCGCTGGACTTCTAATCCAGAGGCCGTGGGTTCGAATCCCACCAGGGATGCTACAAAATGACCAACACGTCATATTTCTCTCTGATCCTCTCTTCATAAGCAACTGGTGTCTTTTGCCGCTTTTTAATTTTATTTTATTTTTGTTTTCTTTCATTTAAAAGCAAGTGTGATTTAAGAATTTACACACGAAAAGAAAACAATGTTCTGAGAGGCGGCAAATTGAAATTATTTCTTATTATGTCAATGACATTTAAAATAGCTGAAGACGAGATAATATTCCTAAATCAATAATAAACATTTCCTACCATATGCATGTATGTCTGGCCACTTACTATAGAATTTTACAGTGTCGTCTTCATAAAGTCAATGTCGTTGTTTCCATCGTCATACGGGCTATTGTGCTAAACGGAGAGAAAAAGGAAAAATAAAATAGAAATCAAAATGACCAGCAGAAATAGTCCGATGTCCATTGGCATTGTTCATATATACACTGTTTTGCACAGCATCTTCGGCCAATCAACTGGCCGACCACCACGTAGCTGGAAGAGCTGTGTGTATTGTTGCATGAGTAGCCTGCTTTGGCTGCTGAAAACTATATGTGGGGCAATTGCGTGCCACTATCTATCTGTAAAGGCCCGTTTTAGCCTATCGATTGATAAAGAGTCTTTGTGAACAGCCACATCTAGCTTTTCGCTTCATCGCTTCACTGTTGCTTGTAAGAGCTTGTGGAAATTCCACTTGCTTAACGCTTACCATCGCTAATGTCTTTCGAGAGCGAAGATTTCCTCGCTCGAGCTCTTGCACAAGTGGCCAAACACACACACACATGTAAATTGGCCGCTAGCGTATTATTCCGGCTATCACTGATCCAACGTGTCCACACCTGGCTGCTCTAAGGCCATTGGTTGAAGGTCGATATCCTAAGGTGACCTGAAGACAATTGATTTCAAAGCGAGACAACGCGTCGGCCGCCTAGTTCTCTTCAGCGGATATCTCTTGTCGTATATCGCTGCTAAATTGGCAAACAAAATCCAAGTGTCGACTTCCGCCACCTGAATATTTATTCGGCTTAGAAGGCAGCGCCAACCTAAGCGGATGATCATTGCTATAAATCACAAATTGCTCAGCCTCTAGTCAATGCCGAAAGTGTTTCACTGCCAGCTACATAGCCACAAGCTGACGGCCGAATGTGCTGAGACGCCCTTCAGCCGCTTTCAGCCGTCTCGAAAACTATGCGACAGCTTTTTCTTGCTCTTGCTCTTGCAACACTGCACCTACAGTTGTAGCTGATTTATCAATGAGCAAAGAAAAGTGAACAGCAGGCGCACCGTGTGCGAGCAGTAATGTCTATGCAAGCTTCCGCTTCGCTTTATAAAAGGCTTTTAACTGACTAGTATCCGGTGAAATCTGCTGATTTCATGTGTTGAAATTTCGCACGTCTTTGTCAGTAAGAAAACTGTGTGTGTCTACACGTATTTCGCCTGTCAGTTGAAGTAGCAATGTATCGGTGATGAGCTTATTGTGTGTTTTTAACTTATTGGCGGCTGTTGGTTAAAAAGAGAGAATTGGCTTCTTTCTCGCAGAACGTCTAGCTATTTGTATCGTTCGGCCAGTGGAGTTGCTTGCTTCAGGTCAAGTAATTTACTCCTAGGAGGGAATTGGTCGGCTATAGAGAAATACATCTAATCAGTGGCACAGTGTGTATTAGAATAACGCTGCCTAGATTCCATGTAGTGACAAACACTGCATCATTGACAACGTGATCGTGATCGGCCGGTTAGCTCAGTTGGTTAGAGCGTCGTGCTAATAACGCGAATGTCGTGGGTTCGATCCCCATACTGGCCATGACTGCGTTATTGATTTTTAAAAGATACTTGTCAGCTTTGCAAGTTCTTCATTTCACTTCGTTCTTTCCGCTGCAGGTGTTGTGGCCTCAACGAACGATCTTATGAGAAAAGTTGACTTGATTTTGCAAAAATCTGCTTTGCCTTAATGAAATATATTACTTTGATCGATTTAAATAGAAGAAAATTCCAAGCAGAAATAAAAACGATTTCATTTAAAGGTGAAATAAATTCTAATTTCATTTCATACAGCTGAGAACGTCAACAGCTTTTCGTCTGCGTTTGACGCCAAAGTGGAATACAATATTGCTAGAGCGTAATGTCCCTGTAGCGCAGGGGATAGCGCGCTGGACTTCTAATCCAGAGGCCGTGGGTTCGAATCCCACCAGGGATGCTACAAAATGACCAACACGTCATATTTCTCTCTGATCCTCTCTTCATAAGCAACTGGTGTCTTTTGCCGCTTTTTAATTTTATTTTATTTTTGTTTTCTTTCATTTAAAAGCAAGTGTGATTTAAGAATTTACACACGAAAAGAAAACAATGTTCTGAGAGGCGGCAAATTGAAATTATTTCTTATTATGTCAATGACATTTAAAATAGCTGAAGACGAGATAATATTCCTAAATCAATAATAAACATTTCCTACCATATGCATGTATGTCTGGCCACTTACTATAGAATTTTACAGTGTCGTCTTCATAAAGTCAATGTCGTTGTTTCCATCGTCATACGGGCTATTGTGCTAAACGGAGAGAAAAAGGAAAAATAAAATAGAAATCAAAATGACCAGCAGAAATAGTCCGATGTCCATTGGCATTGTTCATATATACACTGTTTTGCACAGCATCTTCGGCCAATCAACTGGCCGACCACCACGTAGCTGGAAGAGCTGTGTGTATTGTTGCATGAGTAGCCTGCTTTGGCTGCTGAAAACTATATGTGGGGCAATTGCGTGCCACTATCTATCTGTAAAGGCCCGTTTTAGCCTATCGATTGATAAAGAGTCTTTGTGAACAGCCACATCTAGCTTTTCGCTTCATCGCTTCACTGTTGCTTGTAAGAGCTTGTGGAAATTCCACTTGCTTAACGCTTACCATCGCTAATGTCTTTCGAGAGCGAAGATTTCCTCGCTCGAGCTCTTGCACAAGTGGCCAAACACACACACACATGTAAATTGGCCGCTAGCGTATTATTCCGGCTATCACTGATCCAACGTGTCCACACCTGGCTGCTCTAAGGCCATTGGTTGAAGGTCGATATCCTAAGGTGACCTGAAGACAATTGATTTCAAAGCGAGACAACGCGTCGGCCGCCTAGTTCTCTTCAGCGGATATCTCTTGTCGTATATCGCTGCTAAATTGGCAAACAAAATCCAAGTGTCGACTTCCGCCACCTGAATATTTATTCGGCTTAGAAGGCAGCGCCAACCTAAGCGGATGATCATTGCTATAAATCACAAATTGCTCAGCCTCTAGTCAATGCCGAAAGTGTTTCACTGCCAGCTACATAGCCACAAGCTGACGGCCGAATGTGCTGAGACGCCCTTCAGCCGCTTTCAGCCGTCTCGAAAACTATGCGACAGCTTTTTCTTGCTCTTGCTCTTGCAACACTGCACCTACAGTTGTAGCTGATTTATCAATGAGCAAAGAAAAGTGAACAGCAGGCGCACCGTGTGCGAGCAGTAATGTCTATGCAAGCTTCCGCTTCGCTTTATAAAAGGCTTTTAACTGACTAGTATCCGGTGAAATCTGCTGATTTCATGTGTTGAAATTTCGCACGTCTTTGTCAGTAAGAAAACTGTGTGTGTCTACACGTATTTCGCCTGTCAGTTGAAGTAGCAATGTATCGGTGATGAGCTTATTGTGTGTTTTTAACTTATTGGCGGCTGTTGGTTAAAAAGAGAGAATTGGCTTCTTTCTCGCAGAACGTCTAGCTATTTGTATCGTTCGGCCAGTGGAGTTGCTTGCTTCAGGTCAAGTAATTTACTCCTAGGAGGGAATTGGTCGGCTATAGAGAAATACATCTAATCAGTGGCACAGTGTGTATTAGAATAACGCTGCCTAGATTCCATGTAGTGACAAACACTGCATCATTGACAACGTGATCGTGATCGGCCGGTTAGCTCAGTTGGTTAGAGCGTCGTGCTAATAACGCGAATGTCGTGGGTTCGATCCCCATACTGGCCATGACTGCGTTATTGATTTTTAAAAGATACTTGTCAGCTTTGCAAGTTCTTCATTTCACTTCGTTCTTTCCGCTGCAGGTGTTGTGGCCTCAACGAACGATCTTATGAGAAAAGTTGACTTGATTTTGCAAAAATCTGCTTTGCCTTAATGAAATATATTACTTTGATCGATTTAAATAGAAGAAAATTCCAAGCAGAAATAAAAACGATTTCATTTAAAGGTGAAATAAATTCTAATTTCATTTCATACAGCTGAGAACGTCAACAGCTTTTCGTCTGCGTTTGACGCCAAAGTGGAATACAATATTGCTAGAGCGTAATGTCCCTGTAGCGCAGGGGATAGCGCGCTGGACTTCTAATCCAGAGGCCGTGGGTTCGAATCCCACCAGGGATGCTACAAAATGACCAACACGTCATATTTCTCTCTGATCCTCTCTTCATAAGCAACTGGTGTCTTTTGCCGCTTTTTAATTTTATTTTATTTTTGTTTTCTTTCATTTAAAAGCAAGTGTGATTTAAGAATTTACACACGAAAAGAAAACAATGTTCTGAGAGGCGGCAAATTGAAATTATTTCTTATTATGTCAATGACATTTAAAATAGCTGAAGACGAGATAATATTCCTAAATCAATAATAAACATTTCCTACCATATGCATGTATGTCTGGCCACTTACTATAGAATTTTACAGTGTCGTCTTCATAAAGTCAATGTCGTTGTTTCCATCGTCATACGGGCTATTGTGCTAAACGGAGAGAAAAAGGAAAAATAAAATAGAAATCAAAATGACCAGCAGAAATAGTCCGATGTCCATTGGCATTGTTCATATATACACTGTTTTGCACAGCATCTTCGGCCAATCAACTGGCCGACCACCACGTAGCTGGAAGAGCTGTGTGTATTGTTGCATGAGTAGCCTGCTTTGGCTGCTGAAAACTATATGTGGGGCAATTGCGTGCCACTATCTATCTGTAAAGGCCCGTTTTAGCCTATCGATTGATAAAGAGTCTTTGTGAACAGCCACATCTAGCTTTTCGCTTCATCGCTTCACTGTTGCTTGTAAGAGCTTGTGGAAATTCCACTTGCTTAACGCTTACCATCGCTAATGTCTTTCGAGAGCGAAGATTTCCTCGCTCGAGCTCTTGCACAAGTGGCCAAACACACACACACATGTAAATTGGCCGCTAGCGTATTATTCCGGCTATCACTGATCCAACGTGTCCACACCTGGCTGCTCTAAGGCCATTGGTTGAAGGTCGATATCCTAAGGTGACCTGAAGACAATTGATTTCAAAGCGAGACAACGCGTCGGCCGCCTAGTTCTCTTCAGCGGATATCTCTTGTCGTATATCGCTGCTAAATTGGCAAACAAAATCCAAGTGTCGACTTCCGCCACCTGAATATTTATTCGGCTTAGAAGGCAGCGCCAACCTAAGCGGATGATCATTGCTATAAATCACAAATTGCTCAGCCTCTAGTCAATGCCGAAAGTGTTTCACTGCCAGCTACATAGCCACAAGCTGACGGCCGAATGTGCTGAGACGCCCTTCAGCCGCTTTCAGCCGTCTCGAAAACTATGCGACAGCTTTTTCTTGCTCTTGCTCTTGCAACACTGCACCTACAGTTGTAGCTGATTTATCAATGAGCAAAGAAAAGTGAACAGCAGGCGCACCGTGTGCGAGCAGTAATGTCTATGCAAGCTTCCGCTTCGCTTTATAAAAGGCTTTTAACTGACTAGTATCCGGTGAAATCTGCTGATTTCATGTGTTGAAATTTCGCACGTCTTTGTCAGTAAGAAAACTGTGTGTGTCTACACGTATTTCGCCTGTCAGTTGAAGTAGCAATGTATCGGTGATGAGCTTATTGTGTGTTTTTAACTTATTGGCGGCTGTTGGTTAAAAAGAGAGAATTGGCTTCTTTCTCGCAGAACGTCTAGCTATTTGTATCGTTCGGCCAGTGGAGTTGCTTGCTTCAGGTCAAGTAATTTACTCCTAGGAGGGAATTGGTCGGCTATAGAGAAATACATCTAATCAGTGGCACAGTGTGTATTAGAATAACGCTGCCTAGATTCCATGTAGTGACAAACACTGCATCATTGACAACGTGATCGTGATCGGCCGGTTAGCTCAGTTGGTTAGAGCGTCGTGCTAATAACGCGAATGTCGTGGGTTCGATCCCCATACTGGCCATGACTGCGTTATTGATTTTTAAAAGATACTTGTCAGCTTTGCAAGTTCTTCATTTCACTTCGTTCTTTCCGCTGCAGGTGTTGTGGCCTCAACGAACGATCTTATGAGAAAAGTTGACTTGATTTTGCAAAAATCTGCTTTGCCTTAATGAAATATATTACTTTGATCGATTTAAATAGAAGAAAATTCCAAGCAGAAATAAAAACGATTTCATTTAAAGGTGAAATAAATTCTAATTTCATTTCATACAGCTGAGAACGTCAACAGCTTTTCGTCTGCGTTTGACGCCAAAGTGGAATACAATATTGCTAGAGCGTAATGTCCCTGTAGCGCAGGGGATAGCGCGCTGGACTTCTAATCCAGAGGCCGTGGGTTCGAATCCCACCAGGGATGCTACAAAATGACCAACACGTCATATTTCTCTCTGATCCTCTCTTCATAAGCAACTGGTGTCTTTTGCCGCTTTTTAATTTTATTTTATTTTTGTTTTCTTTCATTTAAAAGCAAGTGTGATTTAAGAATTTACACACGAAAAGAAAACAATGTTCTGAGAGGCGGCAAATTGAAATTATTTCTTATTATGTCAATGACATTTAAAATAGCTGAAGACGAGATAATATTCCTAAATCAATAATAAACATTTCCTACCATATGCATGTATGTCTGGCCACTTACTATAGAATTTTACAGTGTCGTCTTCATAAAGTCAATGTCGTTGTTTCCATCGTCATACGGGCTATTGTGCTAAACGGAGAGAAAAAGGAAAAATAAAATAGAAATCAAAATGACCAGCAGAAATAGTCCGATGTCCATTGGCATTGTTCATATATACACTGTTTTGCACAGCATCTTCGGCCAATCAACTGGCCGACCACCACGTAGCTGGAAGAGCTGTGTGTATTGTTGCATGAGTAGCCTGCTTTGGCTGCTGAAAACTATATGTGGGGCAATTGCGTGCCACTATCTATCTGTAAAGGCCCGTTTTAGCCTATCGATTGATAAAGAGTCTTTGTGAACAGCCACATCTAGCTTTTCGCTTCATCGCTTCACTGTTGCTTGTAAGAGCTTGTGGAAATTCCACTTGCTTAACGCTTACCATCGCTAATGTCTTTCGAGAGCGAAGATTTCCTCGCTCGAGCTCTTGCACAAGTGGCCAAACACACACACACATGTAAATTGGCCGCTAGCGTATTATTCCGGCTATCACTGATCCAACGTGTCCACACCTGGCTGCTCTAAGGCCATTGGTTGAAGGTCGATATCCTAAGGTGACCTGAAGACAATTGATTTCAAAGCGAGACAACGCGTCGGCCGCCTAGTTCTCTTCAGCGGATATCTCTTGTCGTATATCGCTGCTAAATTGGCAAACAAAATCCAAGTGTCGACTTCCGCCACCTGAATATTTATTCGGCTTAGAAGGCAGCGCCAACCTAAGCGGATGATCATTGCTATAAATCACAAATTGCTCAGCCTCTAGTCAATGCCGAAAGTGTTTCACTGCCAGCTACATAGCCACAAGCTGACGGCCGAATGTGCTGAGACGCCCTTCAGCCGCTTTCAGCCGTCTCGAAAACTATGCGACAGCTTTTTCTTGCTCTTGCTCTTGCAACACTGCACCTACAGTTGTAGCTGATTTATCAATGAGCAAAGAAAAGTGAACAGCAGGCGCACCGTGTGCGAGCAGTAATGTCTATGCAAGCTTCCGCTTCGCTTTATAAAAGGCTTTTAACTGACTAGTATCCGGTGAAATCTGCTGATTTCATGTGTTGAAATTTCGCACGTCTTTGTCAGTAAGAAAACTGTGTGTGTCTACACGTATTTCGCCTGTCAGTTGAAGTAGCAATGTATCGGTGATGAGCTTATTGTGTGTTTTTAACTTATTGGCGGCTGTTGGTTAAAAAGAGAGAATTGGCTTCTTTCTCGCAGAACGTCTAGCTATTTGTATCGTTCGGCCAGTGGAGTTGCTTGCTTCAGGTCAAGTAATTTACTCCTAGGAGGGAATTGGTCGGCTATAGAGAAATACATCTAATCAGTGGCACAGTGTGTATTAGAATAACGCTGCCTAGATTCCATGTAGTGACAAACACTGCATCATTGACAACGTGACCGTGATCGGCCGGTTAGCTCAGTTGGTTAGAGCGTCGTGCTAATAACGCGAATGTCGTGGGTTCGATCCCCATACTGGCCATGACTGCGTTATTGATTTTTAAAAGATACTTGTCAGCTTTGCAAGTTCTTCATTTCACTTCGTTCTTTCCGCTGCAGGTGTTGTGGCCTCAACGAACGATCTTATGAGAAAAGTTGACTTGATTTTGCAAAAATCTGCTTTGCCTTAATGAAATATATTACTTTGATCGATTTAAATAGAAGAAAATTCCAAGCAGAAATAAAAACGATTTCATTTAAAGGTGAAATAAATTCTAATTTCATTTCATACAGCTGAGAACGTCAACAGCTTTTCGTCTGCGTTTGACGCCAAAGTGGAATACAATATTGCTAGAGCGTAATGTCCCTGTAGCGCAGGGGATAGCGCGCTGGACTTCTAATCCAGAGGCCGTGGGTTCGAATCCCACCAGGGATGCTACAAAATGACCAACACGTCATATTTCTCTCTGATCCTCTCTTCATAAGCAACTGGTGTCTTTTGCCGCTTTTTAATTTTATTTTATTTTTGTTTTCTTTCATTTAAAAGCAAGTGTGATTTAAGAATTTACACACGAAAAGAAAACAATGTTCTGAGAGGCGGCAAATTGAAATTATTTCTTATTATGTCAATGACATTTAAAATAGCTGAAGACGAGATAATATTCCTAAATCAATAATAAACATTTCCTACCATATGCATGTATGTCTGGCCACTTACTATAGAATTTTACAGTGTCGTCTTCATAAAGTCAATGTCGTTGTTTCCATCGTCATACGGGCTATTGTGCTAAACGGAGAGAAAAAGGAAAAATAAAATAGAAATCAAAATGACCAGCAGAAATAGTCCGATGTCCATTGGCATTGTTCATATATACACTGTTTTGCACAGCATCTTCGGCCAATCAACTGGCCGACCACCACGTAGCTGGAAGAGCTGTGTGTATTGTTGCATGAGTAGCCTGCTTTGGCTGCTGAAAACTATATGTGGGGCAATTGCGTGCCACTATCTATCTGTAAAGGCCCGTTTTAGCCTATCGATTGATAAAGAGTCTTTGTGAACAGCCACATCTAGCTTTTCGCTTCATCGCTTCACTGTTGCTTGTAAGAGCTTGTGGAAATTCCACTTGCTTAACGCTTACCATCGCTAATGTCTTTCGAGAGCGAAGATTTCCTCGCTCGAGCTCTTGCACAAGTGGCCAAACACACACACACATGTAAATTGGCCGCTAGCGTATTATTCCGGCTATCACTGATCCAACGTGTCCACACCTGGCTGCTCTAAGGCCATTGGTTGAAGGTCGATATCCTAAGGTGACCTGAAGACAATTGATTTCAAAGCGAGACAACGCGTCGGCCGCCTAGTTCTCTTCAGCGGATATCTCTTGTCGTATATCGCTGCTAAATTGGCAAACAAAATCCAAGTGTCGACTTCCGCCACCTGAATATTTATTCGGCTTAGAAGGCAGCGCCAACCTAAGCGGATGATCATTGCTATAAATCACAAATTGCTCAGCCTCTAGTCAATGCCGAAAGTGTTTCACTGCCAGCTACATAGCCACAAGCTGACGGCCGAATGTGCTGAGACGCCCTTCAGCCGCTTTCAGCCGTCTCGAAAACTATGCGACAGCTTTTTCTTGCTCTTGCTCTTGCAACACTGCACCTACAGTTGTAGCTGATTTATCAATGAGCAAAGAAAAGTGAACAGCAGGCGCACCGTGTGCGAGCAGTAATGTCTATGCAAGCTTCCGCTTCGCTTTATAAAAGGCTTTTAACTGACTAGTATCCGGTGAAATCTGCTGATTTCATGTGTTGAAATTTCGCACGTCTTTGTCAGTAAGAAAACTGTGTGTGTCTACACGTATTTCGCCTGTCAGTTGAAGTAGCAATGTATCGGTGATGAGCTTATTGTGTGTTTTTAACTTATTGGCGGCTGTTGGTTAAAAAGAGAGAATTGGCTTCTTTCTCGCAGAACGTCTAGCTATTTGTATCGTTCGGCCAGTGGAGTTGCTTGCTTCAGGTCAAGTAATTTACTCCTAGGAGGGAATTGGTCGGCTATAGAGAAATACATCTAATCAGTGGCACAGTGTGTATTAGAATAACGCTGCCTAGATTCCATGTAGTGACAAACACTGCATCATTGACAACGTGACCGTGATCGGCCGGTTAGCTCAGTTGGTTAGAGCGTCGTGCTAATAACGCGAATGTCGTGGGTTCGATCCCCATACTGGCCATGACTGCGTTATTGATTTTTAAAAGATACTTGTCAGCTTTGCAAGTTCTTCATTTCACTTCGTTCTTTCCGCTGCAGGTGTTGTGGCCTCAACGAACGATCTTATGAGAAAAGTTGACTTGATTTTGCAAAAATCTGCTTTGCCTTAATGAAATATATTACTTTGATCGATTTAAATAGAAGAAAATTCCAAGCAGAAATAAAAACGATTTCATTTAAAGGTGAAATAAATTCTAATTTCATTTCATACAGCTGAGAACGTCAACAGCTTTTCGTCTGCGTTTGACGCCAAAGTGGAATACAATATTGCTAGAGCGTAATGTCCCTGTAGCGCAGGGGATAGCGCGCTGGACTTCTAATCCAGAGGCCGTGGGTTCGAATCCCACCAGGGATGCTACAAAATGACCAACACGTCATATTTCTCTCTGATCCTCTCTTCATAAGCAACTGGTGTCTTTTGCCGCTTTTTAATTTTATTTTATTTTTGTTTTCTTTCATTTAAAAGCAAGTGTGATTTAAGAATTTACACACGAAAAGAAAACAATGTTCTGAGAGGCGGCAAATTGAAATTATTTCTTATTATGTCAATGACATTTAAAATAGCTGAAGACGAGATAATATTCCTAAATCAATAATAAACATTTCCTACCATATGCATGTATGTCTGGCCACTTACTATAGAATTTTACAGTGTCGTCTTCATAAAGTCAATGTCGTTGTTTCCATCGTCATACGGGCTATTGTGCTAAACGGAGAGAAAAAGGAAAAATAAAATAGAAATCAAAATGACCAGCAGAAATAGTCCGATGTCCATTGGCATTGTTCATATATACACTGTTTTGCACAGCATCTTCGGCCAATCAACTGGCCGACCACCACGTAGCTGGAAGAGCTGTGTGTATTGTTGCATGAGTAGCCTGCTTTGGCTGCTGAAAACTATATGTGGGGCAATTGCGTGCCACTATCTATCTGTAAAGGCCCGTTTTAGCCTATCGATTGATAAAGAGTCTTTGTGAACAGCCACATCTAGCTTTTCGCTTCATCGCTTCACTGTTGCTTGTAAGAGCTTGTGGAAATTCCACTTGCTTAACGCTTACCATCGCTAATGTCTTTCGAGAGCGAAGATTTCCTCGCTCGAGCTCTTGCACAAGTGGCCAAACACACACACACATGTAAATTGGCCGCTAGCGTATTATTCCGGCTATCACTGATCCAACGTGTCCACACCTGGCTGCTCTAAGGCCATTGGTTGAAGGTCGATATCCTAAGGTGACCTGAAGACAATTGATTTCAAAGCGAGACAACGCGTCGGCCGCCTAGTTCTCTTCAGCGGATATCTCTTGTCGTATATCGCTGCTAAATTGGCAAACAAAATCCAAGTGTCGACTTCCGCCACCTGAATATTTATTCGGCTTAGAAGGCAGCGCCAACCTAAGCGGATGATCATTGCTATAAATCACAAATTGCTCAGCCTCTAGTCAATGCCGAAAGTGTTTCACTGCCAGCTACATAGCCACAAGCTGACGGCCGAATGTGCTGAGACGCCCTTCAGCCGCTTTCAGCCGTCTCGAAAACTATGCGACAGCTTTTTCTTGCTCTTGCTCTTGCAACACTGCACCTACAGTTGTAGCTGATTTATCAATGAGCAAAGAAAAGTGAACAGCAGGCGCACCGTGTGCGAGCAGTAATGTCTATGCAAGCTTCCGCTTCGCTTTATAAAAGGCTTTTAACTGACTAGTATCCGGTGAAATCTGCTGATTTCATGTGTTGAAATTTCGCACGTCTTTGTCAGTAAGAAAACTGTGTGTGTCTACACGTATTTCGCCTGTCAGTTGAAGTAGCAATGTATCGGTGATGAGCTTATTGTGTGTTTTTAACTTATTGGCGGCTGTTGGTTAAAAAGAGAGAATTGGCTTCTTTCTCGCAGAACGTCTAGCTATTTGTATCGTTCGGCCAGTGGAGTTGCTTGCTTCAGGTCAAGTAATTTACTCCTAGGAGGGAATTGGTCGGCTATAGAGAAATACATCTAATCAGTGGCACAGTGTGTATTAGAATAACGCTGCCTAGATTCCATGTAGTGACAAACACTGCATCATTGACAACGTGACCGTGATCGGCCGGTTAGCTCAGTTGGTTAGAGCGTCGTGCTAATAACGCGAATGTCGTGGGTTCGATCCCCATACTGGCCATGACTGCGTTATTGATTTTTAAAAGATACTTGTCAGCTTTGCAAGTTCTTCATTTCACTTCGTTCTTTCCGCTGCAGGTGTTGTGGCCTCAACGAACGATCTTATGAGAAAAGTTGACTTGATTTTGCAAAAATCTGCTTTGCCTTAATGAAATATATTACTTTGATCGATTTAAATAGAAGAAAATTCCAAGCAGAAATAAAAACGATTTCATTTAAAGGTGAAATAAATTCTAATTTCATTTCATACAGCTGAGAACGTCAACAGCTTTTCGTCTGCGTTTGACGCCAAAGTGGAATACAATATTGCTAGAGCGTAATGTCCCTGTAGCGCAGGGGATAGCGCGCTGGACTTCTAATCCAGAGGCCGTGGGTTCGAATCCCACCAGGGATGCTACAAAATGACCAACACGTCATATTTCTCTCTGATCCTCTCTTCATAAGCAACTGGTGTCTTTTGCCGCTTTTTAATTTTATTTTATTTTTGTTTTCTTTCATTTAAAAGCAAGTGTGATTTAAGAATTTACACACGAAAAGAAAACAATGTTCTGAGAGGCGGCAAATTGAAATTATTTCTTATTATGTCAATGACATTTAAAATAGCTGAAGACGAGATAATATTCCTAAATCAATAATAAACATTTCCTACCATATGCATGTATGTCTGGCCACTTACTATAGAATTTTACAGTGTCGTCTTCATAAAGTCAATGTCGTTGTTTCCATCGTCATACGGGCTATTGTGCTAAACGGAGAGAAAAAGGAAAAATAAAATAGAAATCAAAATGACCAGCAGAAATAGTCCGATGTCCATTGGCATTGTTCATATATACACTGTTTTGCACAGCATCTTCGGCCAATCAACTGGCCGACCACCACGTAGCTGGAAGAGCTGTGTGTATTGTTGCATGAGTAGCCTGCTTTGGCTGCTGAAAACTATATGTGGGGCAATTGCGTGCCACTATCTATCTGTAAAGGCCCGTTTTAGCCTATCGATTGATAAAGAGTCTTTGTGAACAGCCACATCTAGCTTTTCGCTTCATCGCTTCACTGTTGCTTGTAAGAGCTTGTGGAAATTCCACTTGCTTAACGCTTACCATCGCTAATGTCTTTCGAGAGCGAAGATTTCCTCGCTCGAGCTCTTGCACAAGTGGCCAAACACACACACACATGTAAATTGGCCGCTAGCGTATTATTCCGGCTATCACTGATCCAACGTGTCCACACCTGGCTGCTCTAAGGCCATTGGTTGAAGGTCGATATCCTAAGGTGACCTGAAGACAATTGATTTCAAAGCGAGACAACGCGTCGGCCGCCTAGTTCTCTTCAGCGGATATCTCTTGTCGTATATCGCTGCTAAATTGGCAAACAAAATCCAAGTGTCGACTTCCGCCACCTGAATATTTATTCGGCTTAGAAGGCAGCGCCAACCTAAGCGGATGATCATTGCTATAAATCACAAATTGCTCAGCCTCTAGTCAATGCCGAAAGTGTTTCACTGCCAGCTACATAGCCACAAGCTGACGGCCGAATGTGCTGAGACGCCCTTCAGCCGCTTTCAGCCGTCTCGAAAACTATGCGACAGCTTTTTCTTGCTCTTGCTCTTGCAACACTGCACCTACAGTTGTAGCTGATTTATCAATGAGCAAAGAAAAGTGAACAGCAGGCGCACCGTGTGCGAGCAGTAATGTCTATGCAAGCTTCCGCTTCGCTTTATAAAAGGCTTTTAACTAACTAGTATCCGGTGAAATCTGCTGATTTCATGTGTTGAAATTACGCACGTCTTTATCAGTAAGAAAACTGTGTGTGTCTACACGTATTTCGCCTGTCAGTTGAAGTAGCAATGTATCGGTGATGAGCTTATTGTGTGTTTTTAACTTATTGGCGGCTGTTGGTTAAAAAGAGAGAATTGGCTTCTTTCTCGCAGAACGTCTAGCTATTTGTATCGTTCGGCCAGTGGAGTTGCTTGCTTCAGGTCAAGTAATTTACTCCTAGGAGGGAATTGGTCGGCTATAGAGAAATACATCTAATCAGTGGCACAGTGTGTATTAGAATAACGCTGCCTAGATTCCATGTAGTGACAAACACTGCATCATTGACAACGTGATCGTGATCGGCCGGTTAGCTCAGTTGGTTAGAGCGTCGTGCTAATAACGCGAATGTCGTGGGTTCGATCCCCATACTGGCCATGACTGCGTTATTGATTTTTAAAAGATACTTGTCAGCTTTGCAAGTTCTTCATTTCACTTCGTTCTTTCCGCTGCAGGTGTTGTGGCCTCAACGAACGATCTTATGAGAAAAGTTGACTTGATTTTGCAAAAATCTGCTTTGCCTTAATGAAATATATTACTTTGATCGATTTAAATAGAAGAAAATTCCAAGCAGAAATAAAAACGATTTCATTTAAAGGTGAAATAAATTCTAATTTCATTTCATACAGCTGAGAACGTCAACAGCTTTTCGTCTGCGTTTGACGCCAAAGTGGAATACAATATTGCTAGAGCGTGATGTCCCTGTAGCGCAGGGGATAGCGCGCTGGACTTCTAATCCAGAGGCCGTGGGTTCGAATTCCACCTGGGATGCTACAAAATGACCAACACGTCATATTTCTCTCTGATCCTCTCTTCATAAGCAACTGGTGTCTTTTGCCGCTTTTTAATTTTATTTTATTTTTGTTTTCTTTCATTTAAAAGCAAGTGTGATTTAAGAATTTACACACGAAAAGAAAACAATGTTCTGAGAGGCGGCAAATTGAAATTATTTCTTATTATGTCAATGACATTTAAAATAGCTGAAGACGAGATAATATTCTTAAATCAATAATAAACATTTCCTACCATATGCATGTATGTCTGGCCACTTACTATAGAATTTTACAGTGTCGTCTTCATAAAGTCAATGTCGTTGTTTCCATCGTCATACGGGCTATTGTGCTAAACGGAGAGAAAAAGGAAAAATAATATAGAAATCAAAATGACCAGCAGAAATAGTCCGATGTCCATTGGCATTGTTCATATATACACTGTTTTGCACAGCATCTTCGGCCAATCAACTGGCCGACCACCACGTAGCTGGAAGAGCTGTGTGTATTGTTGCATGAGTAGCCTGCTTTGGCTGCTGAAAACTATATGTGGGGCAATTGCGTGCCACTATCTATCTGTAAAGGCCCGTTTTAGCCTATCGATTGATAAAGAGTCTTTGTGAACAGCCACATCTAGCTTTTCGCTTCATCGCTTCACTGTTGCTTGTAAGAGCTTGTGGAAATTCCACTTGCTTAACGCTTACCATCGCTAATGTCTTTCGAGAGCGAAGATTTCCTCGCTCGAGCTCTTGCACAAGTGGCCAAACACACACACACATGTAAATTGGCCGCTAGCGTATTATTCCGGCTATCACTGATCCAACGTGTCCACACCTGGCTGCTCTAAGGCCATTGGTTGAAGGTCGATATCCTAAGGTGACCTGAAGACAATTGATTTCAAAGCGAGACAACGCGTCGGCCGCCTAGTTCTCTTCAGCGGATATCTCTTGTCGTATATCGCTGCTAAATTGGCAAACAAAATCCAAGTGTCGACTTCCGCCACCTGAATATTTATTCGGCTTAGAAGGCAGCGCCAACCTAAGCGGATGATCATTGCTATAAATCACAAATTGCTCAGCCTCTAGTCAATGCCGAAAGTGTTTCACTGCCAGCTACATAGCCACAAGCTGACGGCCGAATGTGCTGAGACGCCCTTCAGCCGCTTTCAGCCGTCTCGAAAACTATGCGACAGCTTTTTCTTGCTCTTGCTCTTGCAACACTGCACCTACAGTTGTAGCTGATTTATCAATGAGCAAAGAAAAGTGAACAGCAGGCGCACCGTGTGCGAGCAGTAATGTCTATGCAAGCTTCCGCTTCGCTTTATAAAAGGCTTTTAACTGACTAGTATCCGGTGAAATCTGCTGATTTCATGTGTTGAAATTTCGCACGTCTTTGTCAGTAAGAAAACTGTGTGTGTCTACACGTATTTCGCCTGTCAGTTGAAGTAGCAATGTATCGGTGATGAGCTTATTGTGTGTTTTTAACTTATTGGCGGCTGTTGGTTAAAAAGAGAGAATTGGCTTCTTTCTCGCAGAACGTCTAGCTATTTGTATCGTTCGGCCAGTGGAGTTGCTTGCTTCAGGTCAAGTAATTTACTCCTAGGAGGGAATTGGTCGGCTATAGAGAAATACATCTAATCAGTGGCACAGTGTGTATTAGAATAACGCTGCCTAGATTCCATGTAGTGACAAACACTGCATCATTGACAACGTGATCGTGATCGGCCGGTTAGCTCAGTTGGTTAGAGCGTCGTGCTAATAACGCGAATGTCGTGGGTTCGATCCCCATACTGGCCATGACTGCGTTATTGATTTTTAAAAGATACTTGTCAGCTTTGCAAGTTCTTTATTTCACTTCGTTCTTTCCGCTGCAGGTGTTGTGGCCTCAACGAACGATCTTATGAGAAAAGTTGACTTGATTTTGCAAAAATCTGCTTTGCCTTAATGAAATATATTACTTTGATCGATTTAAATAGAAGAAAATTCCAAGCAGAAATAAAAACGATTTCATTTAAAGGTGAAATAAATTCTAATTTCATTTCATACAGCTGAGAACGTCAACAGCTTTTCGTCTGCGTTTGACGCCAAAGTGGAATACAATATTGCTAGAGCGTAGTGTCCCTGTAGCGCAGGGGATAGCGCGCTGGACTTCTAATCCAGAGGCCGTGGGTTCGAATCCCACCAGGGATGCTACAAAATGACCAACACGTCATATTTCTCTCTGATCCTCTCTTCATAAGCAACTGGTGTCTTTTGCCGCTTTTTAATTTTATTTTATTTTTGTTTTCTTTCATTTAAAAGCAAGTGTGATTTAAGAATTTACACACGAAAAGAAAACAATGTTCTGAGAGGCGGCAAATTGAAATTATTTCTTATTATGTCAATGACATTTAAAATAGCTGAAGACGAGATAATATTCCTAAATCAATAATAAACATTTCCTACCATATGCATGTATGTCTGGCCACTTACTATAGAATTTTACAGTGTCGTCTTCATAAAGTCAATGTCGTTGTTTCCATCGTCATACGGGCTATTGTGCTAAACGGAGAGAAAAAGGAAAAATAAAATAGAAATCAAAATGACCAGCAGAAATAGTCCGATGTCCATTGGCATTGTTCATATATACACTGTTTTGCACAGCATCTTCGGCCAATCAACTGGCCGACCACCACGTAGCTGGAAGAGCTGTGTGTATTGTTGCATGAGTAGCCTGCTTTGGCTGCTGAAAACTATATGTGGGGCAATTGCGTGCCACTATCTATCTGTAAAGGCCCGTTTTAGCCTATCGATTGATAAAGAGTCTTTGTGAACAGCCACATCTAGCTTTTCGCTTCATCGCTTCACTGTTGCTTGTAAGAGCTTGTGGAAATTCCACTTGCTTAACGCTTACCATCGCTAATGTCTTTCGAGAGCGAAGATTTCCTCGCTCGAGCTCTTGCACAAGTGGCCAAACACACACACACATGTAAATTGGCCGCTAGCGTATTATTCCGGCTATCACTGATCCAACGTGTCCACACCTGGCTGCTCTAAGGCCATTGGTTGAAGGTCGATATCCTAAGGTGACCTGAAGACAATTGATTTCAAAGCGAGACAACGCGTCGGCCGCCTAGTTCTCTTCAGCGGATATCTCTTGTCGTATATCGCTGCTAAATTGGCAAACAAAATCAAAGAGTCGACTTCCGCCACCTGAATATTTATTCGGCTTAGAAGGCAGCGCCAACCTAAGCGGATGATCATTGCTATAAATCACAAATTGCTCAGCCTCTAGTCAATGCCGAAAGTGTTTCACTGCCAGCTACATAGCCACAAGCTGACGGCCGAATGTGCTGAGACGCCCTTCAGCCGCTTTCAGCCGTCTCGAAAACTATGCGACAGCTTTTTCTTGCTCTTGCTCTTGCAACACTGCACCTACAGTTGTAGCTGATTTATCAATGAGCAAAGAAAAGTGAACAGCAGGCGCACCGTGTGCGAGCAGTAATGTCTATGCAAGCTTCCGCTTCACTTTATAAAAGGCTTTTAACTGACTAGTATCCGGTGAAATCTGCTGATTTCATGTGTTGAAATTTCGCACGTCTTTGTCAGTAAGAAAACTGTGTGTGTCTACACGTATTTCGCCTGTCAGTTGAAGTAGCAATGTATCGGTGATGAGCTTATTGTGTGTTTTTAACTTATTGGCGGCTGTTGGTTAAAAAGAGAGAATTGGCTTCTTTCTCGCAGAACGTCTAGCTATTTGTATCGTTCGGCCAGTGGAGTTGCTTGCTTCAGGTCAAGTAATTTACTCCTAGGAGGGAATTGGTCGGCTATAGAGAAATACATCTAATCAGTGGCACAGTGTGTATTAGAATAACGCTGCCTAGATTCCATGTAGTGACAAACACTGCATCATTGACAACGTGATCGTGATCGGCCGGTTAGCTCAGTTGGTTAGAGCGTCGTGCTAATAACGCGAATGTCGTGGGTTCGATCCCCATACTGGCCATGACTGCGTTATTGATTTTTAAAAGATACTTGTCAGATTTGCAAGTTCTTCATTTCACTTCGTTCTTTCCGCTGCAGGTGTTGTGGCCTCAACGAACGATCTTATGAGAAAAGTTGACTTGATTTTGCAAAAATCTGCTTTGCCTTAATGAAATATATTACTTTGATCGATTTAAATAGAAGAAAATTCCAAGCAGAAATCAAAACGATTTCATTTAAAGGTGAAATAAATTCTAATTTCATTTCATACAGCTGACAACGTCAACAGCTTTTCGTCTGCGTTTGACGCCAAAGTGGAATACAATATTGCTAGAGCGTAATGTCCCTGTAGCGCAGGGGATAGCGCGCTGGACTTCTAATCCAGAGGCCGTGGGTTCGAATCCCACCAGGGATGCTACAAAATTACCAACACGTCATATTTCTCTCTGATCCTCTCTTCATAAGCAACTGGTGTCTTTTGCCGCTTTTTAATTTTATTTTTGTTTTCTTTCATTTAAAAGCAAGTGTGATTTAAGAATTTACACACGAAAAGAAAACAATGTTCTGAGAGGCGGCAAATTGAAATTATTTCTTATTATGTCAATGACATTTAAAATAGCTGAAGACGAGATAATATTCCTAAATCAATAATAAACATTTCCTACCATATGCATGTATGTCTGGCCACTTACTATAGAATTTTACAGTGTCGTCTTCATAAAGTCAATGTCGTTGTTTCCATCGTCATACGGGCTATTGTGCTAAACGGAGAGAAAAAGGAAAAATAAAATAGAAATCAAAATGACCAGCAGAAATAGTCCGATGTCCATTGGCATTGTTCATATATACACTGTTTTGCACAGCATCTTCGGCCAATCAACTGGCCGACCACCACGTAGCTGGAAGAGCTGTGTGTATTGTTGCATGAGTAGCCTGCTTTGGCTGCTGAAAACTATATGTGGGGCAATTGCGTGCCACTATCTATCTGTAAAGGCCCGTTTTAGCCTATCGATTGATAAAGAGTCTTTGTGAACAGCCACATCTAGCTTTTCGCTTCATCGCTTCACTGTTGCTCGTAAGAGCTTGTGGAAATTCCACTTGCTTAACGCTTACCATCGCTAATGTCTTTCGAGAGCGAAGATTTCCTCGCTCGAGCTCTTGCACAAGTGGCCAAACACACACACACATGTAAATTGGCCGCTAGCGTATTATTCCGGCTATCACTGATCCAACGTGTCCACACCTGGCTGCTCTAAGGCCATTGGTTGAAGGTCGATATCCTAAGGTGACCTGAAGACAATTGATTTCAAAGCGAGACAACGCGTCGGCCGCCTAGTTCTCTTCAGCGGATATCTCTTGTCGTATATCGCTGCTAAATTGGCAAACAAAATCCAAGTGTCGACTTCCGCCACCTGAATATTTATTCGGCTTAGAAGGCAGCGCCAACCTAAGCGGATGATCATTGCTATAAATCACAAATTGCTCAGCCTCTAGTCAATGCCGAAAGTGTTTCACTGCCAGCTACATAGCCACAAGCTGACGGCCGAATGTGCTGAGACGCCCTTCAGCCGCTTTCAGCCGTCTCGAAAACTATGCGACAGCTTTTTCTTGCTCTTGCTCTTGCAACACTGCACCTACAGTTGTAGCTGATTTATCAATGAGCAAAGAAAAGTGAACAGCAGGCGCACCGTGTGCGAGCAGTAATGTCTATGCAAGCTTCCGCTTCGCTTTATAAAAGGCTTTTAACTAACTAGTATCCGGTGAAATCTGCTGATTTCATGTGTTGAAATTACGCACGTCTTTGTCAGTAAGAAAACTGTGTGTGTCTACACGTATTTCGCCTGTCAGTTGAAGTAGCAATGTATCGGTGATGAGCTTATTGTGTGTTTTTAACTTATTGGCGGCTGTTGGTTAAAAAGAGAGAATTGGCTTCTTTCTCGCAGAACGTCTAGCTATTTGTATCGTTCGGCCACTGGAGTTGCTTGCTTCAGGTCAAGTAATTTACTCCTAGGAGGGAATTGGTCGGCTATAGAGAAATACATCTAATCAGTGGCACAGTGTGTATTAGAATAACGCTGCCTAGATTCCATGTAGTGACAAACACTGCATCATTGACAACGTGACCGTGATCGGCCGGTTAGCTCAGTTGGTTAGAGCGTCGTGCTAATAACGCGAATGTCGTGGGTTCGATCCCCATACTGGCCATGACTGCGTTATTGATTTTTAAAAGATACTTGTCAGCTTTGCAAGTTCTTCATTTCACTTCGTTCTTTCCGCTGCAGGTGTTGTGGCCTCAACGAACGATCTTATGAGAAAAGTTGACTTGATTTTGCAAAAATCTGCTTTGCCTTAATGAAATATATTACTTTGATCGATTTAAATAGAAGAAAATTCCAAGCAGAAATAAAAACGATTTCATTTAAAGGTGAAATAAATTCTAATTTCATTTCATACAGCTGACAACGTCAACAGCTTTTCGTCTGCGTTTGACGCCAAAGTGGAATACAATATTGCTAGAGCGTAATGTCCCTGTAGCGCAGGGGATAGCGCGCTGGACTTCTAATCCAGAGGCCGTGGGTTCGAATCCCACCAGGGATGCTACAAAATGACCAACACGTCATATTTCTCTCTGATCCTCTCTTCATAAGCAACTGGTGTCTTTTGCCGCTTTTTAATTTAATTTTATTTTTGTTTTCTTTCATTTAAAAGCAAGTGTGATTTAAGAATTTACACACGAAAAGAAAACAATGTTCTGAGAGGCGGCAAATTGAAATTATTTCTTATTATGTCAATGACATTTAAAATAGCTGAAGACGAGATAATATTCCTAAATCAATAATAAACATTTCCTACCATATGCATGTATGTCTGGCCACTTACTATAGAATTTTACAGTGTCGTCTTCATAAAGTCAATGTCGTTGTTTCCATCGTCATACGGGCTATTGTGCTAAACGGAGAGAAAAAGGAAAAATAAAATAGAAATCAAAATGACCAGCAGAAATAGTCCGATGTCCATTGGCATTGTTCATATATACACTGTTTTGCACAGCATCTTCGGCCAATCAACTGGCCGACCACCACGTAGCTGGAAGAGCTGTGTGTATTGTTGCATGAGTAGCCTGCTTTGGCTGCTGAAAACTATATGTGGGGCAATTGCGTGCCACTATCTATCTGTAAAGGCCCGTTTTAGCCTATCGATTGATAAAGAGTCTTTGTGAACAGCCACATCTAGCTTTTCGCTTCATCGCTTCACTGTTGCTCGTAAGAGCTTGTGGAAATTCCACTTGCTTAACGCTTACCATCGCTAATGTCTTTCGAGAGCGAAGATTTCCTCGCTCGAGCTCTTGCACAAGTGGCCAAACACACACACACATGTAAATTGGCCGCTAGCGTATTATTCCGGCTATCACTGATCCAACGTGTCCACACCTGGCTGCTCTAAGGCCATTGGTTGAAGGTCGATATCCTAAGGTGACCTGAAGACAATTGATTTCAAAGCGAGACAACGCGTCGGCCGCCTAGTTCTCTTCAGCGGATATCTCTTGTCGTATATCGCTGCTAAATTGGCAAACAAAATCCAAGTGTCGACTTCCGCCACCTGAATATTTATTCGGCTTAGAAGGCAGCGCCAACCTAAGCGGATGATCATTGCTATAAATCACAAATTGCTCAGCCTCTAGTCAATGCCGAAAGTGTTTCACTGCCAGCTACATAGCCACAAGCTGACGGCCGAATGTGCTGAGACGCCCTTCAGCCGCTTTCAGCCGTCTCGAAAACTATGCGACAGCTTTTTCTTGCTCTTGCTCTTGCAACACTGCACCTACAGTTGTAGCTGATTTATCAATGAGCAAAGAAAAGTGAACAGCAGGCGCACCGTGTGCGAGCAGTAATGTCTATGCAAGCTTCCGCTTCACTTTATAAAAGGCTTTTAACTGACTAGTATCCGGTGAAATCTGCTGATTTCATGTGTTGAAATTTCGCACGTCTTTGTCAGTAAGAAAACTGTGTGTGTCTACACGTATTTCGCCTGTCAGTTGAAGTAGCAATGTATCGGTGATGAGCTTATTGTGTGTTTTTAACTTATTGGCGGCTGTTGGTTAAAAAGAGAGAATTGGCTTCTTTCTCGCAGAACGTCTAGCTATTTGTATCGTTCGGCCAGTGGAGTTGCTTGCTTCAGGTCAAGTAATTTACTCCTAGGAGGGAATTGGTCGGCTATAGAGAAATACATCTAATCAGTGGCACAGTGTGTATTAGAATAACGCTGCCTAGATTCCATGTAGTGACAAACACTGCATCATTGACAACGTGATCGTGATCGGCCGGTTAGCTCAGTTGGTTAGAGCGTCGTGCTAATAACGCGAATGTCGTGGGTTCGATCCCCATACTGGCCATGACTGCGTTATTGATTTTTAAAAGATACTTGTCAGCTTTGCAAGTTCTTCATTTCACTTCGTTCTTTCCGCTGCAGGTGTTGTGGCCTCAACGAACGATCTTATGAGAAAAGTTGACTTGATTTTGCAAAAATCTGCTTTGCCTTAATGAAATATATTACTTTGATCGATTTAAATAGAAGAAAATTCCAAGCAGAAATCAAAACGATTTCATTTAAAGGTGAAATAAATTCTAATTTCATTTCATACAGCTGAGAACGTCAACAGCTTTTCGTCTGCGTTTGACGCCAAAGTGGAATACAATATTGCTAGAGCGTGATGTCC
>CAXXMW010000002.1:0-19039 GCA_963669225.2 uncultured Arenicella sp.
ATATATACGCACACACACACACACACACACACACACATATATATATATATATATATATATATATATATATTGTAAGCAAAAATTTTAAAAACTAATATTTAATTTATTCATATTAAAAATTATTTGTTACATAAATGAATTATATTTTACATATTAATTCTTTACTTATTATGACTAACGTAAGATTCGATATGTGAATTACTTATTAATTCTGAGCTTATTATAATTGACTTTTTATTGGATATGTCAATTTCTTCCTAATATAGATAAAACGAATTTTTAGGATAATTTAATAATTAGGAATAGTTTTTCTAAATTAATATCAGCATTGAATTATTATTTCTTAATAAAACTAGGACTAACACTCATTATGAATTGCAAAATAATTAAAAGATCCATCTCTGCAAACAGTTTACATGGTAAGTGCAATTTATACTTAGAAGAGAAAATATGTATATTAAAATAATCTAATGGAAATTTGCTTACTGCCAACGCAAATGATTTCGGCATGTATGCATAGAAATAAATTATTTGTGTAATTTAACTTGATTTATTAATGATATTAAATCTTTTTAACTACGATTAATTAAGTGATTTATATATTTTTAATTCTATATAAAGTAAAGTTTGTGATCTTTGTCGATGGTGATCTGAAGGCTCTCTTTTCAATTGCTACAACACCAAGGTGTTAAGGAGGGCGCTACTCGTTTGGAATATTAATCCATGCTTATTGGAAAGAGATTAAATGAAAAATAATTTTAAATAGATTTTATTAATAAAGAATACATTTAGATTTAATTGATAAAGTATAAATATGTTTTTTTAATAAGATTAGAAAATTCAAAAAAATAATGATAGATTATAAAGATAAGATTAATATAGCCTTATAACAAGTCGGAATTATCCTCGTACTATACAGTTCCTATTACACCGTTTCTTTTCATATGCAAACAAACATTTAGTCAAGGAATATTTATTTACATTATAAATTATTAGTTACATGAATAAATATCTATTACATATCAATTATTTACTCATTACGAATAAGTCAACATTCGATATGTGATTTATTTATTAATTCTTTGCTTATTACGATTGACTTAACATTTGGTTTGATATTTCTTCCTAATATAAACAACATGAATTTTAGATAATTAAAATTATTAGGATTAGTTTTTGTAAATTAATCTAAGCATGGAATTATTATTTCTTGATCACATAAATTATAATTTTTTTTTTATATTTACAAAACATAATAATTTCAACGGAAGTTTAAATGCAGATTTTATCTATAATTTTGAATTAGTCGCATACATCTTTTTAATTTTTCCGGAAATAGCTTTTTTTCAAATTTTCAGCAGAATCTAAAGTAGTTTTTTTTCTTTTTTTAAAGGATTTTATAAACATTGTAAAAATAAAAAAAAAGAATTTATAGATATAATATCTCCTTCTTGAGTTTTTTCTTAATTAAAAAATATGATAAAAATATGTTAAAAATTATTCTAATTAAGAAATTATTTCAATAAAAAATATTTTTTATATCCAATCCTCGACGGAAACAATATAAAAACAAGCAAATGAAATTTTCTTGCAACTACATCTGATGATGGTCATCACGATCAGAAATACATTTATTATGACACTAAGGAAGTGAATTTTTATTTTTATCTAAAAAGAATTTTAACTCTGCACGTCGAGTGTTGATGTATTTTTGATCCCAAATTAATTATACGTCAATACTAGTTGACATTAAACACTCAAATTGGATAACACACCTCTTGGATTTCCTACTATATATATATATATATATATATATATATACGTGTGTGTGTGTGTGTGTGTTTGTGTGCGTGTGTGTGTGTGTAGAAAATAGTAGAAATTGGACAAATCAGATGAGATGTGAAAAAAATAAATTGAAAAGAGGATAAACCGGACACAGATGAAAGTATTTAAAGTATTAATTTTTCATCTTTATTTCATCGAAATACTTTTTCAATAAGGGGAACTAGATAAACAAGAAGGAGGGGCCTGAATGAAGGAGAGACAGAAAACTGAAATGAAAAAGAAAATGAAAGGGAAAGATAGAAATAGAAATTTAAGTGTCGAAATATGACAGCAGGATTACTGGCGAGAAATAAGGAATATATTTTTGAAACAATCTGGGCAATGGCTAAACCAAAAGATAATCCAATTTACCAACCCCTCCGCTTGGGCAGGATATGATACAAAGTCAATTTTTAAGCGGAGTTTAACAGGTTTTCCTTCTCCTAGACTAGTTGCCTCACCAAAGCTGAAAAACCAAGTCTGTCCTAATATTTACCCATAGCTGGAGGGAGAATAATTGGATTCATACCTTTCCCAAGGGTATTAGAGCTATGTGAAATCCAATCATTCCCCTCCAGTATTTGAACTTGTGTCGCCGTGTCCATTTTCTACGACGGTAACCATTACACCACGGGCACCAAAAGATAATAGCCTACAGTTAGTAGTTAGTGTACGAACTTTAATCAAAGCATAACCACCAGAAAAAAATATGTAAATTAAAATCAAGAAGTAGAAAGAGATGTAAGGGAATGAATGTCTTAGCTTTTATTATAAAATGTATCGTATCCTATGCCAGTTTCGATAAGTTTCTACTGTAAAATAATGTCAGCCAGGTTGAGAGAAATATGATGGAAAGCCAGTGCTTTGTTTCATGGTGTTTTTTTTTTTTTTTTGGTGCTTTTTTTATCTAGATATGATTTCAGATTATAACAATCAGATATTCTACAATGGATCTGTTCAAAAGTGACCCGGGAAAAATTGAAAGTATGCTTGACTTCTAACTTTAGCGAGAAAAAGGAATCTTGGTGATCAATAATTTTAATTGATGGTTTATAAAACTTTTTTTCTAAATTAAGTTGGATTTCGCCAATAAAATATTTGTCACAAGCATTTAACGGAATTAAAAATATGCCAAAGTATAACGTCTTTAAACGCACTAACAACATAACTACTTCTCATACAGGTGTATATTCCCTACATATATGTGTGTGTATGCTTTTATATATATATATATATATATATATATATATATATATATTGTGTGTGTGTGTAGTAAAGTTATCGACCGTAGTCGAAGGTGCCCCAAAGGTTCCCTTTTCATTAGTTACTACACCAAGAGATAGGGGTAGCCACTAATCCAATCCCAGGATATCTCCACTTTAACTCATAATGCTGAGTGTTAAGCACGGCGGCATCATGTACCATTTTTGAGTCTTTGGTATGACTCGACCTGGCATTGAACCCCGACCTTCAAGGACATTGGCGAACACTCTACTCACTAGATCATTATATTTATATATATTTCAATCACTACTATAATATGTTAGAAAGAGAGTTTATTCTTTTTATTCGTCAGTTTAAACAATTTATTCTTTGTCCGAAAACTGTGATTTTATCAATGCTTTTATATATCTACCTAAAAACAATCTCTGACCAATTTCGCAATATTCTAAATAATTATATTAAAATAAGTACATAAATCGGCATCTATCTATTTGTTGTATTTTGATATTTGTGGATTTGAATTATGTTGGTTTAATACAATATCTTTCTTTTACAATTCATTCAACTTTTACGTTTGACAATCATTTTCTCGTCTAGATGTACGTTTTGAAATATTGGATCATGGTTTATGATAATAAATAAATATTTGCACTCATTTTTCGACCTTTGCATAACATAAAATCCAAGACCTATCGTGCAATTATTTGATTTGAAATCGCACGGATCTTGTACAGTGAAAAAATTTAATATGGCGTTTGGCCGTAAAAATTTTAATTATGGCTATTTCTAAATTATTAATAATATTTTGAAGGATTCTTGGTTTTATTGGTTTAACATATTAATAATTGTGAAAACGAGAAAATTATTTAAACTAAATATTAAATTATTTTATTTTATTCCTTTTGAAATGCTTCAATTGGACTAATAATTATGTATATCAAGCATCCTACCTCTCCTTCAAAGTGTAATACTGTCGATATATAACAAAAAAAGAGAAAAATTACGTATACTGGGTGGAACGATAAAATTGTCGTCCTAAAGAAAACAACACTACAGCTTTATTTTAAAACTTTTATTAAAAAAAATCAATTCAAGTAACTTGATTATGTAGCAGAGCTGACATCTATTCAATGTAGCCGCCTTCAGCCTCGATATGGATCCGGATCTTGGAGTATGCCTTTTCCACAAGCGAATACTCGGGCAGATGGCGGCGATCAGGCTGGCTTTGGTAATGTGGGAGGCCATGTTGGTGATGTTCTCGACGTATGACCAAACGAAGTAGTCCAGTTGGTTCAGGTCAGGGGAGGAGAGGAGCCAGTGAGGGCCACTTAAATGCACCAGGGGATCGCCACACTCTTCAGCACATCTAGGTACACTTTGGAGTTGACATTCAAGCCGACTTCGAAGATGTGAGTTTGCATGATGTGGCCCGCACTTGAAACCACACCAAAGACCAAAACCGTAGCCGAAAACTCTGTTTTCATTACTCTGGGTACCTCCCTGTTATTCGTGGCAATCCGAATTTGCATTTTGAGGGTGCTGCCAATGTCCCTGTTTTCATAACTTTGATCGGTAGATTGCACGAGTTGTACAGCGGCGCATCTCCCATCTCGCTCGTTGAACATTGTGTCACTTTCAGACATGAAAGAAGGCTCCAATCACTCTTGCGATTTGTACACAACAGGCCAACTAGTAGATGGTCTGCGACAAAAAAAAAAAAAAAACAAAAAACGAAAACTGGTTTTCATTAAACGGAAATGGAATCATGTCGTCTTTTCTTGGGCGACAATTTTATCATTCCACCCTGTATTTGAATTATTTATTAAATTTTCAAAGATTTCAAAAATTTTTCATTATTATTCATGACTTTATCAGAGTTGTTTTTTTTTCTAGCTCGTGTCTGACGATATATTATTCATGTTTCTAAATAATCATCTATTGAAGTTAAGATCATCAAAATTATTAGAATGACATCACATTCTAAAGAAAGTAATAAAAATGGAACTTTGCAGGAAAAGTCAAAATTTCAAAAATCATTCATAGTTATTAATTCAAGTGAGTCATTATCGAGCGACAATCCACTCATATAACGAAAGTTACCGAAGAAATTCAAAAGCTAATATAACGAACATTGATCTGAATTCATGAAACTATTTCGCTTCAGGTAATTCTTGCCACGGCCAAATACCCAAATTGTCTAAACTTTCCAGACATTTGAGAGCAGAAGTGAATTAGATTCTGCACACCAATCAGTAATGTCCACAAAATATTACGAAAGAATGTGTCAAGAGAATCATCACATAGCCGTCAACAATGGTTTTATATAATGCAATATATTATACTCAGTTATATTCCTTTTCATCACCTCCAGCTCAGTTGAGCTTTCTGAAAATCCATCGACAGTCCTTAAAATTTCCAAAATAATGAATGGTATCATGTCATATTTTGGGATATCTGTATTTGGTACAAAATGTTACTATAAAAATCAGGGAATTTTAAATAATAATAAAAGACACTCAATCATTGTGACATAGATTTAACTGTTTTTTTAAATTATTTTCTCTAGCATAAGCGTACAGTGATAATTTAGACAGTTCAGCCCGACAATTCAGCACACAAAATTGGAAGTACCTTATGCTTCTGCTATGAAAATATTTTCTAAAATAGTGAATAGCTCTCATAGGTATGTATTTTCGCAAGCCCATTGATTCTAGGAGGGTACTACACAAGACTATTTTAGGAAGAGTACAGCTGGTTTGAATTTAGAGTTTCCTTCTCTTAACCTTGTTAATTGACCCAAACTAGAGAGCTTATTTACAATCTACAGATTGAAGTGATCAATAGATAAGAGAATTTTCTAAAGCCATGACTCCGAAGTGAAATACAACAGCGATGTTCACGGTTAAAGTCTACGATTCTATTTTCTAAGCCATTTAAGTCACTGTTATGGGGACATTCTCTATTATTCTTACGAAAAGTGTTGATCTACGTTGTTACTTTATTGGATTACTTGTTGGATTACTTGTTGAAAAAATTGTTATCTCGGTAAGACTTTGTTTTTTTGTGACTTTGTTTGAACTTTAATTTTTTTCAAGTCTTACCGAGAACTCTTTGTTTTGACGACTGACTTGTTTTATTTTTTTTTTCACTTGTTATCCGACTTTTTTGTTTGTTGTTATTAGTCGGATTTTATTTTTGTTGCCTTACCATTTATTTTTTGATTGTCAGGGGTTCTACCTGTCTTTTAACTTGCGTGGTGTCATTCCACTTGTTTTATTTTTGACATTCTTTCAGTTGAAACTGTAGAGCCCCCCCTCCATACTAAGCTACAGTTGGAGGTTTAATCATACCCTCCTGGCTGCTATTATTTTTTCGCAGCCATGGAGGGGGCAACAACTCCAACTAAGTCAACAAAGACACAAAGCCTGATAGGGGCAAATTGGCCTTCGTTGCCGATCCCCGCCGAATCCCAAGAAACAAAAGATAGCCAAGACAGCCCAATACAGCCGGCTCAAAAAAGCCCCACAGCCTGGAAAGGCCAGCAGAGGGGACCGGCTGACTATGAGAAAGACCGGGTGGGCAAGTACGCCAAGTACTTTAACGGAAACGAGATTTTGCCCATCCCGGAAATAGCTGACAAGATAATACCAAGAGTCCTCTCGCTGGTCGTTTCCGACCTTAAAACAAAAAGGCTGGTGGGGCTCAATAAGGATTCTTTCGAAGAGCTGCTGAGGAAGTCAGGCATCCCATGCCAGTACTTCTGCAGAAAAAGTTTCGCAACATGGGATGTCCTGTTTCCCACAGAACAACAAGCGGCGAAAGCAGCAGAAAGAGACATAATTACGAAGAACTTTAGGCTACAGCCGGAATATCAAGGCACCCGTAGGCTCCGTGTCACGGTCTGCAATGTCCCGGCCATAATTACTGGGGAGGTCCTGGCAGCATACTTAAGTGCCTTTGGCCAGGTTGAGGAGTTCAACCTCCTCAGATCCCCGGCCGGGACAGCCTACGGGGACTATGCCTTCCGGCTGTGCCTAACAAGGGATGGCTTCAAAGCCATCCCAGAAACGGTAATCTGCGGGGATCGGCAGATGATTGTGTTGGTGGAGGGAAGACGCCCCAGGTGCTGGGGGTGTAAGCAAATTGGCCACATCGCCAAGTTTTGCCCCCAGCGCCCTGAAAACAAAGAAAAAACTACGTCAACAACAACAACAACAACGACAACAACAGGGGACGCAGCAGCCACCATCACCAACACAGTCAGAAAAGAAGCGGAGGCCAAGGGCCCGGGTCCAGCCCAGCTCAAACCAAGCAATCAAGAGGGCTGGACGGAGGTGGCCAGAAAGAGGAGGGGATCCCCTAAGCAGGGGGAAAAAACCTCATCCCCTCCTCAAAAAAAGGCCCAAACAGCAGCAGCAGCAGCAGTAGTAGCAGCAGAAGCAACACCAACATCAGAACCACCGATAACTCCGAAACCAGCCACACCAGCAACAGAGACTCCAGCAACGCCCGCACCAGTAACATCGGCACCATCTGCAGCAACAAAGACATCACCGAAAAAACAAAAAAAGAAAAATAAACCAAACGCCCCGGAAGAGATGGAGACCAACTTTAATTTGAAGAGGAGAAGGGACAGCGGGGAGGGGACCGCAAAAAAAATATGCCCCGAACAACCCAAGGCAGGTCCCTCCCCTCAACCGCAAAAGCAATCAACTCCTCCACCTCTACCTCCACCACCCTTTCCACCCCCTCAAATCCTACAACCCACACAACCACCATATCAAATGTTCACCCTCTCACCCCAACAAGAACAGTGCCTAAAGAAATACCACAGACCCTACCAAATCCCACTCCCAAGGTCACAATCAGCAGACCGGTCCCAGCCCCTAAACTTAACCAGAACTCCATCTCTTCCCTCACTCAGTCCCACTAGCATATCCTCTCAAGAACTGTTCCCGTCAAAACGAAAACAAGACCCTCCTGCCAGTAAAAAAAAAGCAAATCGGCAGGAGGGCGAAAAAGAACTAACAATCACCCAAATACAGCAGGCAGCGGCTTTGTGCTCAGTAGAGCTGGAAGCAGTTGGCGACTTCCAGCTGCGAAAGGCACTAAAGCCGCTGCTGAGCCTTGAAAAAATACAAAACCTGAATGTTTCTAATCCTGTGAATTTTAGGAGTGCAGCCATGGTGACCACTTTTGTCCGGTCAGCTGGCGACCGTACCAAGGGCGTATGGAAGTTCTTGAGTACGGTCTGTCAGACTGATACGGGCATAAAGCTGGCGGAGTTGGAGCACTCCTCATTGAAAAAATGTATTCCTTTTTGTTCGGGCAGGGTCCCAATTTTGGTTCACCCGTCCCTTTACAGGTCCCTAAAGCTGCGGTTCCCCATAGATGTCGGCGGAATCACCAGAGACAACCGGGTGACAACTGAACTCGGTACCGGTTCTCTGCGTCAGGCTGTCGGCATCCTCACCCCGAAGGATTTCCGGCCCGTAGTCGACACTGAGTAAGGTAAGTGAGATTGATGGCTTTAAACGTTGCCAGTTTGAATGTGAGGGGACTGAGGGATTCAAGCAAGTGTGCGCGCTTGCTTGGTGAACTCAAGAACCTCGGAGTGGATGTTGCTGCAGTGCAGGAGACCCACTTCACTTGCGATGCCGACTGTCGGGTGCTGGAAAGCGACTTTAACGTTTTCTCAGCATACGGCAGCCGCATCAGCGCTGGGGTCTCTCTGCTAGTTGGACGCAGCCTTGATGCTGATGTTGACGTTGTTTTTGCAGGTGACGGGGGCCGGCTGGTTGTGGCCGATGTTGCCGTGAAAAGTTTCAAGTTTCGTCTGGTTGCGGTTTATGCGTCCAATATCGCTGCGGAGAGGATTTCCTTTTTTCGTCGGTTGGCGCCGTTCCTGGACGATACGAAGCGGCTAGTCTTAATGGGTGATTGGAATGCGATCCTTGATCCCAAGATAGATAAGGTCGGGCGGGGAGCTAGGCGTGCGGGAAGGTGTGATAGCAGCCTTGTCGGCTTCGTGACTCGTCACGGTCTCGTCGACAGGTTTCGTCTTGATCACCCAGGGCGGGAGATGTGGACGTGGCTAGATAGCTCGCCCTCTGCCAAAGTAGGTTCCTACTTGGACAGAGTGTTAGTTAGACGAGCTGACACTGATTTCGTTAGTTGTCCCACGTTCCACCTGATAGCGTGGACTGACCATAAGCTTGTTAGGGTCAGTCTACGGTTAGTCAATAGGCCTAGTCTAGCCGGCTACTGGAAGTTCAATACCTCCTTACTGGAGATACGGGACTTCCGGGACCGGCTAGAATCCCTAATTCAGCGGGCGTTAGTGGGGGCGGTTACCGGGAGTAGGTGGTGGGTTTCTCTGAAATATAGGATTAGAGACTTCGCCACCAAATACGGTCAACAGCTCAGCCTAGATAAGGCCAAGGAGGCGAAGGCTATAGAAGATAGACTTTCCCGGGCGGTGGCTGGGGGGGACTCCCTAGGTGTAGAGCTAGCTAGGAGGGACCTTGAGCGTGAGAGTAGCGAGCGCTACAAGGGATTCGTAGTTAGATCTAGGCTAAATAGAGTTCTCAACGAAGCTGTGAAATCGAACGCGACTGCGCGTGAAGAAGAAGTGCGAAGGTTCCCCGATCGGTACATCGCGTCTGTCAAGACTGCGGACGGGCGACTGCTGCGATCGGGTCGTGAGATGCGTGATGCCTTTCGGGCGCACTTTCGGGATCGCTTTGCCCGCTGCCCTGATCTCCCGATCCGGGAGTTTCGTAGCTATCTTGCCGACTTCCCCCGCCTTGGGGTGGCTGAAGCGGCTAGCTGCGAGGGTTTGGTTACTGAATGCGAAGTCCGTGATGCGTTGAAGCAGGTCGGCCTGAACAAGTCGCCGGGACTAGATGGTTTGCCCTACGAAGTGTACTTGAGGATGTCGCACATGTTTGTGCCTATTCTGACGAATGTGTTCAACCATTGGTTCGCCCAGGGAGTGATCCCTGGTTGCGTTACCAAGGGCGTGATCACATTGCTGAAGAAAGGTGGCCAGCATGTTGGGGAGGGCTTAGATGACTACAGGCCCATAACTCTGCTTAACGCAGAGTTAAAGATTTTGGCCCGGGTCTTGGCGAATCGTTTACAGCGTGTCATCAGTGATCTGATCGGCCCCGAACAGACCTTTGCTGTGAAGGGAAGATCGATCCAGGACAATCTGCACTTGATTCGCGAGGTCCTAGAGGGAATAGAAGACGACACTGAAGCCGCGCTGATCAGTTTAGATCAGTCCAAGGCCTTCGATAGGGTCGACCATCGGTTCTTGGCGTCTGTTTTGGAGACTGCCGGATTCAAACCGGAGTTCCGCAGATGGATTAGTATGATGTACCATAACCCTCAGGCAGTGGTGCAGGTGAACGGAAGGCGTTCGGAGGTATTCGCGATCGAGCGTTCGGTCCGGCAGGGCTGCCCGTTGTCTCCTCTTCTCTATGTCCTCGCGTTGGAGCCCCTCCTGCGCAGGCTTAGGGATGAGAGGACAAGTCCGTCCCTGCGCGGTATACCTTTTGTTAGCAGCCTTGCTGCAAGGGTTTCCGCGTTCGCTGATGACATCACAGTCTTTGTGTCCCGCCGTCTGGATATAAAGGCTGTGAAAGAGGCGGTTGTCGAGTACGAGCGGATCGCAGGAGCCAAGGTCAATTTTGACAAAAGCGAAGGTTTGCGGCTTGGTGCTTGGAGGGGTAGCAATACTCTTCCAGGGCCCTTCCGCTGGAGTGACGGACCCGTCCGCATCCTCGGGGTGTGGTTCGGGCCCGACCTCCAACTGGAGCGAAATTGGTTGGAAGTACAAACCAAGGTGAATGCTCAGGTGGGAATCTGGCTTTCAAGGAGGTTGTCCTTAAAGGGCAGGGCGGAGGCGTGCGCCACGTACGTCTTCCCTCTGATCCTTTACCGATTGGCTGTACTTCCTCTGCCTAAGGCACGTCGGTTGGCACTGCAACAATCCCTCTCCAGATTGCTCTGGGGAGGTGCAAGGCCGATGGTCCGTAGGCAGGTCTGTATCCAACGTACACGTAACGGGGGTCTGGGTATGCCTGATCTGGAGAGCCACTGGCTTGCTGAAAGACTTGCATACCTGGGCCGGTCCTTGACGGGGGACGCAGTGTGGAGACGAAAGGCGAGTCGGACTTTTCCTCGCCTCCAGTCAGACCCAAAGGCTGAAGGTCGACGTAAGCCTTTGGGCGAAGCACTGTTTGTCCGCGAGTGCCGAAAGGCCCTTCGTAACCTTCTTGGGTCCAGTGACCTTTCACGGCCTCGGAAAGAGCTATATCGGGAATTAGTGGTGGGTTCCGCTTCTGATCCTCTTAGCGAGCGGCGAGGCTGGACGGCGGAGGAGATCCGCTCTCACTGGAATTGGGCGCCAGGATCGAGCTTCTTGAACAACTCCGAGTTCTCGCTCACCTGGCGACTTGCACGGAATGCGTTACCCCTTTTCGGCTTGAACTACAAAGCGGGCCTGGCAGACATGCCTGGTTGCCCTCGCTGCAGCAGTGGCTTAGAAGAAACGGCTGAGCACGCCTTCTACTACTGCGAGCGAGTTCGCCCGTTTTGGGATCACGTCGGGGAGTGGACGGCTCGCATCGAACCCAAGCAGCTCGTGCTGCTCGACGTTGGTTACGTCGTGGACAACGTTCTTCCTCCGTTTCAGGGTGAGAAGCGTGTGGTGTTTCTCGCGATCCTAGCTGTAGCTCGAATGGTGATTTGGACTACGCGAAAGAAGGGATTGTATGACGATGCAAACTTTTCTCATCGTGATCTGGTTTTGTACTTTAGGCATTCGCTTAGGGTCAAAATCAGATGCGATAGAAAACGCTTGGATCGCATAACATTCAGCAGAAGGTGGGTGAATGCAGCGAGCCTGGTCGTAAGAAAGGGGGCAACGTTGGAGTCATCCTTCCCTCCTCTGCCCGCTCATGGCGTCTACGGTACGGGTCCTTCGGGACCCCACCCCCGGTAAGTAGGCAAAGCTTTTTTCCCTGGTAACCTAGTTAGCAGTATGTTGTCAGTCATTGTCCCCGTCACCTAGTCATTAGTTCTCAAGATCTTCCCCATCCCCATTATTTTTGTACCTTAACCCATATCCCAGCCCGCTTTTACTGAAGATCTTGAACATTCATATGTATAAAAAATCATATTACCTGCTTGAATCAACCCATACCGCGCCCGACCCCTTATTTCCTTTGACCCCTGTAGATTAGGATCCCTGCCCCACCTAGGGTAGGTCCGGCTTGTTTTCGGTTCTTTTCGCCCCGGAAAACAGTCGGCCTCCAATTTTATAGACGGGGGGATGGGAGGGCAACCAAACGGGGGATTTTTTCCTTTGTTGCTGTACATATTTCGGGGTTTTTTCTCCCATCCCCATCATATGAATTCATTTGTAAAAACCACAATTTGTAAATAAAATCATGCATCACTCTCGGGATTTTAAGTAGGTTCTTTCTTCATCGAGCAAATGTGGTATTTTGGTGACAGCAGCGCGCATGGCGACGGATGAATGACTATATATTGTATTGTTGAATGGGTCGGCGAATGTGGCTAGCTAGGTCCCACTAGTTAAAACATAGTTATTGCAAGACCGCACCCTTCCCCTTCCCCACAAAACTTAAGGCCTTGTGCCTTCCTGCATTTTTACAGGAAATAAAGGGAGACGAACTTCTCTATTATTCTTACGAAAAGTGTTGATCTACGTTATTACAATTATTGGATTACCTATTGGATTACTTGTTAAAAATTGTTGGATTACTTGTTGAAAAATTGTTATCTCGGTAAGACTTTGTTTTTTTGTGACTTTGTTTGAACTTTAATTTTTTTCAAGTCTTACCGAGAACTCTTTGTTTTGTCGACTGACTTGTTTTGTTTTCGACACTTGTTATCCGACTTTTTTGTTTTTTGTTATTAGTCGGATTTTATTTTGTTGCCTTACCATTTATTTTTTGATTTTCAGGGGTTCTACCTGTTTTTAATCTTGCGTGGTGTCATTTCACTTGTTTTATTTTTGACATTCTTTCAGTTGGAACTGTAGAGCCCCCCCTCCATACTAAGCTACTGTTGGAGGTTTAATCATACCCTCCTGGCTGCTATTATTTTTTCGCAGCCATGGAGGGGGCAACAACTCCAACTAATTCGACAAAGACACAAAGCCTGATAGGGGCAAATTGGCCTTCGTTGCCGATCCCCGCCGAATCCCAAGAAACAAATGATAGCCAGGACAGCCCAATACAGCCGGCTCAAAAAAGCCCCACAGCCTGGAAAGGCCAGCAGAGGGGACCGGCAGACTATGAGAAAGACCGGGTGGGCAAGTACGCCAAGTACTTTAACGGAAACGAGATTCTGCCCATCCCGGAAATAGCTGACAAGATAATACCAAGAGTCCTCTCGCTGGTCGTTTCCGACCTTAAAACAAAAAGGCTGGTGGGGCTCAATAAAGATTCTTTCGAAGAGCTGCTGAGGAAGTCAGGCATCCCATGCCAGTACTTCTGCAGAAAAAGTTTCGCAACATGGGATGTCCTGTTTCCCACAGAACAACAAGCGGCGAAAGCAGCAGAAAGAGACATAATTACGAAGAACTTTAGGCTACAGCCGGAATATCAAGGCACCCGTAGGCTCCGTGTTACGGTCTGCAATGTCCCGGCCATAATTACTGGGGAGGTCCTGGCAGCATACTTAAGTGCCTTTGGCCAGGTTGAGGAGTTCAACCTCCTCAGATCCCCGGCCGGGACAGCCTACGGGGACTATGCCTTCCGGCTGTGCCTAACAAGGGATGGCTTCAAAGCCATCCCAGAAACGGTAATCTGCGGGGATCGGCAGATGATTGTGTTGGTGGAGGGAAGACGCCCCAGGTGCTGGGGGTGTAAGCAAATTGGCCACATCGCCAAGTTTTGCCCCCAGCGCCCTGAAAACAAAGAAAAAACTACGTCAACAACAACAACGACAACAACAGGGGACGCAGCAGCCACCATCACCAACACAGTCAGAAAAGAAGCGGAGGCCAAGGGCCCGGGTCCAGCCCAGCTCAAACCAAGCAATCAAGAGGGCTGGACGGAGGTGGCCAGAAAGAGGAGGGGATCCCCTAAGCAGGGGGAAAAAACCTCATCCCCTCCTCAAAAAAAGGCCCAAACAGCAGCAGCAGCAGCAGTAGTAGCAGCAGAAGCAACACCAACATCAGAACCACCGATAACTCCGAAACCAGCCACACCAGCAACAGAGACTCCAGCAACGCCCGCACCAGTAACATCGGCACCATCTGCAGCAACAAAGACATCACCGAAAAAACAAAAAAAGAAAAATAAACCAAACGCCCCGGAAGAGATGGAGACCAACTTTAATTTGAAGAGGAGAAGGGACAGCGGGGAGGGGACCGCAAAAAAATATGCCCCGAACAACCCAAGGCAGGTCCCTCCCCTCAACCGCAAAAGCAATCAACTCCTCCACCTCTACCTCCACCACCCTTTCCCCCCCCTCAAATCCTACAACCCACACAACCACCATATCAAATGTTCACCCTCTCACCCCAACAAGAACAGTGCCTAAAGAAATACCACAGACCCTACCAAATCCCACTCCCAAGGTCACAATCAGCAGACCGGTCCCAGCCCCTAAACTTAACCAGAACTCCATCTCTTCCCTCACTCAGTCCCACTAGCATATCCTCTCAAGAACTGTTCCCGTCAAAACGAAAACAAGACCCTCCTGCCAGTAAAAAAAAAGCAAATCGGCAGGAGGGCGAAAAAGAACTAACAATCACCCAAATACAGCAGGCAGCGGCTTTGTGCTCAGTAGAGCTGGAAGCAGTTGGCGACTTCCAGCTGCGAAAGGCACTAAAGCCGCTGCTGAGCCTTGAAAAAATACAAAACCTGAATGTTTCTAATCCTGTGAATTTTAGGAGTGCAGCCATGGTGACCACTTTTGTCCGGTCAGCTGGCGACCGTACCAAGGGCGTATGGAAGTTCTTGAGTACGGTCTGTCAGACTGATACGGGCATAAAGCTGGCGGAGTTGGAGCACTCCTCATTGAAAAAATGTATTCCTTTTTGTTCGGGCAGGGTCCCAATTTTGGTTCACCCGTCCCTTTACAGGTCCCTAAAGCTGCGGTTCCCCATAGATGTCGGCGGAATCACCAGAGACAACCGGGTGACAACTGAACTCGGTACCGGTTCTCTGCGTCAGGCTGTCGGCATCCTCACCCCGAAGGATTTCCGGCCCGTAGTCGACACTGAGTAAGGTAAGTGAGATTGATGGCTTTAAACGTTGCCAGTTTGAATGTGAGGGGACTGAGGGATTCAAGCAAGTGTGCGCGCTTGCTTGGTGAACTCAAGAACCTCGGAGTGGATGTTGCTGCAGTGCAGGAGACCCACTTCACTTGCGATGCCGACTGTCGGGTGCTGGAAAGCGACTTTAACGTTTTCTCAGCATACGGCAGCCGCATCAGCGCTGGGGTCTCTCTGCTAGTTGGACGCAGCCTTGATGCTGATGTTGACGTTGTTTTTGCAGGTGACGGGGGCCGGCTGGTTGTGGCCGATGTTGCCGTGAAAAGTTTCAAGTTTCGTCTGGTTGCGGTTTATGCGTCCAATATCGCTGCGGAGAGGATTTCCTTTTTTCGTCGGTTGGCGCCGTTCCTGGACGATACGAAGCGGCTAGTCTTAATGGGTGATTGGAATGCGATCCTTGATCCCAAGATAGATAAGGTCGGGCGGGGAGCTAGGCGTGCGGGAAGGTGTGATAGCAGCCTTGTCGGCTTCGTGACTCGTCACGGTCTCGTCGACAGGTTTCGTCTTGATCACCCAGGGCGGGAGATGTGGACGTGGCTAGATAGCTCGCCCTCTGCCAAAGTAGGTTCCTACTTGGACAGAGTGTTAGTTAGACGAGCTGACACTGATTTCGTTAGTTGTCCCACGTTCCACCTGATAGCGTGGACTGACCATAAGCTTGTTAGGGTCAGTCTACGGTTAGTCAATAGGCCTAGTCTAGCCGGCTACTGGAAGTTCAATACCTCCTTACTGGAGATACGGGACTTCCGGGACCGGCTAGAATCCCTAATTCAGCGGGCGTTAGTGGGGGCGGTTACCGGGAGTAGGTGGTGGGTTTCTCTGAAATATAGGATTAGAGACTTCGCCACCAAATACGGTCAACAGCTCAGCCTAGATAAGGCCAAGGAGGCGAAGGCTATAGAAGATAGACTTTCCCGGGCGGTGGCTGGGGGGGACTCCCTAGGTGTAGAGCTAGCTAGGAGGGACCTTGAGCGTGAGAGTAGCGAGCGCTACAAGGGATTCGTAGTTAGATCTAGGCTAAATAGAGTTCTCAACGAAGCTGTGAAATCGAACGCGACTGCGCGTGAAGAAGAAGTGCGAAGGTTCCCCGATCGGTACATCGCGTCTGTCAAGACTGCGGACGGGCGACTGCTGCGATCGGGTCGTGAGATGCGTGATGCCTTTCGGGCGCACTTTCGGGATCGCTTTGCCCGCTGCCCTGATCTCCCGATCCGGGAGTTTCGTAGCTATCTTGCCGACTTCCCCCGCCTTGGGGTGGCTGAAGCGGCTAGCTGCGAGGGTTTGGTTACTGAATGCGAAGTCCGTGATGCGTTGAAGCAGGTCGGCCTGAACAAGTCGCCGGGACTAGATGGTTTGCCCTACGAAGTGTACTTGAGGATGTCGCACATGTTTGTGCCTATTCTGACGAATGTGTTCAACCATTGGTTCGCCCAGGGAGTGATCCCTGGTTGCGTTACCAAGGGCGTGATCACATTGCTGAAGAAAGGTGGCCAGCATGTTGGGGAGGGCTTAGATGACTACAGGCCCATAACTCTGCTTAACGCAGAGTTAAAGATTTTGGCCCGGGTCTTGGCGAATCGTTTACAGCGTGTCATCAGTGATCTGATCGGCCCCGAACAGACCTTTGCTGTGAAGGGAAGATCGATCCAGGACAATCTGCACTTGATTCGCGAGGTCCTAGAGGGAATAGAAGACGACACTGAAGCCGCGCTGATCAGTTTAGATCAGTCCAAGGCCTTCGATAGGGTCGACCATCGGTTCTTGGCGTCTGTTTTGGAGACTGCCGGATTCAAACCGGAGTTCCGCAGATGGATTAGTATGATGTACCATAACCCTCAGGCAGTGGTGCAGGTGAACGGAAGGCGTTCGGAGGTATTCGCGATCGAGCGTTCGGTCCGGCAGGGCTGCCCGTTGTCTCCTCTTCTCTATGTCCTCGCGTTGGAGCCCCTCCTGCGCAGGCTTAGGGATGAGAGGACAAGTCCGTCCCTGCGCGGTATACCTTTTGTTAGCAGCCTTGCTGCAAGGGTTTCCGCGTTCGCTGATGACATCACAGTCTTTGTGTCCCGCCGTCTGGATATAAAGGCTGTGAAAGAGGCGGTTGTCGAGTACGAGCGGATCGCAGGAGCCAAGGTCAATTTTGACAAAAGCGAAGGTTTGCGGCTTGGTGCTTGGAGGGGTAGCAATACTCTTCCAGGGCCCTTCCGCTGGAGTGACGGACCCGTCCGCATCCTCGGGGTGTGGTTCGGGCCCGACCTCCAACTGGAGCGAAATTGGTTGGAAGTACAAACCAAGGTGAATGCTCAGGTGGGAATCTGGCTTTCAAGGAGGTTGTCCTTAAAGGGCAGGGCGGAGGCGTGCGCCACGTACGTCTTCCCTCTGATCCTTTACCGATTGGCTGTACTTCCTCTGCCTAAGGCACGTCGGTTGGCACTGCAACAATCCCTCTCCAGATTGCTCTGGGGAGGTGCAAGGCCGATGGTCCGTAGGCAGGTCTGTATCCAACGTACACGTAACGGGGGTCTGGGTATGCCTGATCTGGAGAGCCACTGGCTTGCTGAAAGACTTGCATACCTGGGCCGGTCCTTGACGGGGGACGCAGTGTGGAGACGAAAGGCGAGTCGGACTTTTCCTCGCCTCCAGTCAGACCCAAAGGCTGAAGGTCGACGTAAGCCTTTGGGCGAAGCACTGTTTGTCCGCGAGTGCCGAAAGGCCCTTCGTAACCTTCTTGGGTCCAGTGACCTTTCACGGCCTCGGAAAGAGCTATATCGGGAATTAGTGGTGGGTTCCGCTTCTGATCCTCTTAGCGAGCGGCGAGGCTGGACGGCGGAGGAGATCCGCTCTCACTGGAATTGGGCGCCAGGATCGAGCTTCTTGAACAACTCCGAGTTCTCGCTCACCTGGCGACTTGCACGGAATGCGTTACCCCTTTTCGGCTTGAACTACAAAGCGGGCCTGGCAGACATGCCTGGTTGCCCTCGCTGCAGCAGTGGCTTAGAAGAAACGGCTGAGCACGCCTTCTACTACTGCGAGCGAGTTCGCCCGTTTTGGGATCACGTCGGGGAGTGGACGGCTCGCATCGAACCCAAGCAGCTCGTGCTGCTCGACGTTGGTTACGTCGTGGACAACGTTCTTCCTCCGTTTCAGGGTGAGAAGCGTGTGGTGTTTCTCGCGATCCTAGCTGTAGCTCGAATGGTGATTTGGACTACGCGAAAGAAGGGATTGTATGACGATGCAAACTTTTCTCATCGTGATCTGGTTTTGTACTTTAGGCATTCGCTTAGGGTCAAAATCAGATGCGATAGAAAACGCTTGGATCGCATAACATTCAGCAGAAGGTGGGTGAATGCAGCGAGCCTGGTCGTAAGAAAGGGGGCAACGTTGGAGTCATCCTTCCCTCCTCTGCCCGCTCATGGCGTCTACGGTACGGGTCCTTCGGGACCCCACCCCCGGTAAGTAGGCAAAGCTTTTTTCCCTGGTAACCTAGTTAGCAGTATGTTGTCAGTCATTGTCCCCGTCACCTAGTCATTAGTTCTCAAGATCTTCCCCATCCCCATTATTTTTGTACCTTAATGAAGATCTTGAACATTCATATGTATAAAAAAATCATATTACCTGCTTGAATCAACCCATACCGCGCCCGACCCCTTATTTCCTTTGACCCCTGTAGATTAG
>CAXXMW010000003.1:0-19980 GCA_963669225.2 uncultured Arenicella sp.
CATTCTCCTTGGCTTGTACTTCCGACCAATTTCGCTCCAGTTGGAGGCCGGGCCCGAACCACACCCCGAGGATGCGGACGGGTCCGTCACTCCAGCGGAACGGCCCCGGAAGAGTATTGCTACCCCTCCAAGCACCGAGCCGCAAACCTTCGCTTTTGTCAAAATTGACCTTGGCTCCTGCAATCCGCTCGTACTCGCTAACCGCCTTCTTCACAGCCTTTATATCCAGACGGCGGGATACAAACACTGTGATATCATCGGCGAACGCGGAAACCCTTGCCGTAAGAGGGCCAGCAAAAGGGACACCGCGCAGGGCCGGATTTGCCGTCCTATCCCTAAGCCTACGGAGCAGGGGCTCCAAAGCTAGGACATAGAGAAGAGGAGACAACGGGCAGCCCTGCCGGACCGACCGCTCGACCGCGAACACCGTCGAACGCCTTCCGTTCACCTGCACCACTGCCTGAGGGTTGTGGTACATCATGCTAATCCATCTGCGGAACTCCGGTTTGAATCCGGCAGTCTCCAAAACAGTCGCCAAAAACCGATGGTCAACCCTATCGAAGGCCTTGGACTGATCTAAACTGATCAGCGCGGCCTCGGTGCCGTCTTCTATACCCTCTAGGACCTCGCGAATCAAGTGCAGGTTGTCCTGGATCGATCTTCCCTTCACAGCAAAGGTCTGCTCAGAGCCGATCAGATCGCTAATGACAAGCTGTAAACGATTCGCTAAGACCCGGGCCAAAATCTTTAACTCTGTGTTAAGCAGAGTTATGGGCCTGTAATCGTCTAAACCCTCCCAAACATGCCTGCCACCTTTCTTCAGCAATGTGATCACGCCCTTGGTAACGCTACCAGGGATGGCTCCCTGGGCGAACCAATGGTTGAACATATCCGTCAGAATAGGCACAAACATGTGCGACATCCTCAAGTACACTTCGTAGGGCAAACCATCTAGTCCCGGCGACTTGTTCAGGCCGACCTGCTTCAACGCGTCACGGACTTCGCATTCAGTAACCACACCCTCGCAGCTAGCCGCTTCAGCCACCCCAAGGCGGGGAAAGTCGGCAAGATAGCTACGAAACTCCCGGAGCGGGAGATCAGTACAGCGGGCAAAGCGATCCCGAAAGTGCGCCCGAAAGGCGTCACGAATCTCGCGAGCCGATCGCAGCAGTCGCCCATCCGGGGCCTTGACAGAACCGATATACCGATCGGGGAACCTTCGCACTTCTTCTTCACGCGCAGTCGCGTTCGTTTTCACAGCTTCGTTGAGAACTCTCTTTAACCTAGATCTAACTACGTATCCCTTGTAGCGCTCGCTACTCTCGCGCTCAAGGTCCCCCCTAGCTAGCTCTACGTTTAGGGAGTCCCCCCCAGCCACCGCCCGGGAAAGTCTATCGTCTATAGATTTCGCTTCCTTGGTCCTATCTAGGTTGAGCTGTTGACCGTACTTGGTAGCGAAATCTCTAATCCTATGTTTAAGAGATCCCCACCACCTATTCCCGGTAACCGCCCCCACTAACGCCCGCTGAATTAGGGATTCCAGCCGGTCCCGGAAGTCCCGTATCTCCAGTAAGGAGGTATTGAACTTCCAGTAGCCGGCCAGACTAGGCCTATTTGCTAACCGTAGACTGACTCTAACAAGTTTATGGTCAGTCCACGCTATCAAGTGGAACGTGGGACAACTAACAAAATCAATGTCAGCTCGTCTCACTAACACTCTGTCCAAGTAGGAGCCTACTTTGGCAGAGGGCGAACTATCTAGCCACGTCCACATCTCCCGCCCTGGGTGATCCAGACGAAACCTGTCGACGAGGTCATGACGAGTCATGAGGCCGGCAAGGCTGCTTTCACACCTTCCCACACGCCTAGCTCCCCGCCCGACCTTATCTATCTTGGGATCAAGGATCGCATTCCAATCACCCATTAAAACTAGCCGCTTCGTATCGTCCAGGAACGGCGCCAACCGACGAAAAAAGGAAACCCTCTCCACAACGATATTGGGCGCATAAACCGCAACCAGACGAAACTTGAAACTTTTCACGGCAACATCGGCCACAACCAGTCGGCCCCCGTCACCTGCAAAAACAACGTCAACATCAGCATCAAGGCTGCGTCCAACTAGCAAAGAAACCCCAACGCTGGTACGGCTGCCGTATGCTGAGAAAACGTTAAAATCGCTTTCCAGCACACGACAGTCGGCACCGCAAGTGAAATGGGTTTCCTGCACTGCAGCAACATCTACGCCGAGAGTTTTAAGTTCACCAAGCAAGCGCGTACACTTGCCCGGATCCCTCAATCCCCTCACATTCAAAGTAGCAAGGTTTAGAGCCATCAATCCCACTTACCTTACTCAGTGTCGACTACGGGCCGGAAATCCTTCGGGAGTAAGGATGCCGACGGCCTGACGCAGGGATCCGGTGCCGAGCTCAGTACTTACTCGGTCGTCCCTGGTAATTCCACCGACATCCATAGGGTACCGCAACTTTAGGGACCTATAGAATGATGGGTGAACCAAAATCGGGACCCTGCCCGCACAGAAGGGTAGCATTTTTTTCAGCATTGGATTTTTCGTATCGACCAGCATTACATCCGCCCGGCTGGCTTCGTCAATAAAGTTCCAGAGTTCTTTGGTCCGATTGCCAGCCAAGCGGACGAATGTGGTCAATTTTGGTGCGTCCTTGAATAGATGTGGTTTTGTGATGTCTTTAGTGTCAATTTTTTGGAGTGAGCGTAATGGTTTTAATGATTGTTTTAAAGTGTGGTCTATGTGTGGATTGTCCATGATATCTTCGCAGAAGTAAAAAGAGTTTATGGCACGTCGGGCTTCCGTAGAGCGTGCTCTTGGTTTTTGAACAGTTGCTGCTGATGTTGACGGTGTTTGGGGAGAGGGTGTAAGTCTGGTTGCTGAATAGGATCGAGTAAGCATTTTGGGGGTTTTAATTGGTGAAAGAGAGGGGGGTAATGGTGTTTCTGTTGGGATGATAGGGGTGGTTTTTGTTTTTTGTGGGAGAGGAATCAATTGTGCTGGTCTTTGTTTATTTTGGACTGGCGATTTTTCTGTTGTTTTTTCCCCCTTATGCTGAGGTATGGTGGGTGTTTGTGTGGGTTTTTTTGGATGTTTTTTCTCCCCCTCTTTAGTTGGTGAATCCTCGCTGTCTCTCCTTCTTTTTAAATTCATGGACATATCCATCGGTTCAATGTTTTGATTGTCTTCTTTTGTTGATTGTTTTGCAGTTGATTGTTTCGTATTTGTGGTTGTTAGTTTCGTAGTTGTAGTCAAAAGAGTTGTTGTATCTGTTGTTGCTGGTTTTTTAGGGGGAGTTTTTTTCCCTCCCTTTTTTTTGGTGACTTGCGTCCACCCTTCTTCATTTTCTTTAGGGGTTTCTTGTTTGTTTTCTGAGGTTTCTGTTGGTATTATTGCTGCTATGACAGGTGAAGGAGTATCAGTAGTAGTAGCAGTAGTAGTAGTCGTTGTTGTGGTGGTGATTGTTGATTTTTGAGGGCAGTTTTTTGAGAAGTGGCCGATTTTATTACAGGACCAACATAGCGGTTTCCTGCCCTCAACTATGACTGTCATGGTTTGATCGCGGTAACGTATTTTATGGGGAATTTTGTTAAACCCTCCCCTATCGAGGCATATAACGAATACGTAGTCACCGTACGCAGTTCCCCGTGTTGACGTTACTTGTGTGACTTGTTCCACGCCGCCGTATATACTTAGATAGGCGGCGAGGACGTCACCACTCAATTGCATAGATACATTGCATACGGTGACTCGTATTCTTCTTTTGCCTCGATATTCCGGTTGTAGCCGGAAGAAGCGTGTGGTGATGTTACCACCGGCGAGGCTTTTCGCTACTTCCTCTGAGGGTAATAAGACATCCCAGGTCGCGAAACTTCTGCGGCAGAAGTACTTCCCTGGGATGTTTGCTGTTTTGAGAAGGTCCTCAAAAGTTTCCTTCTTAATCCCCGCTAGTCTCTTGGTCTTAATGTCTGTGACTACGAAGGACAGGGTCTTTGGTTCGACCGCCTCGACCAATTCGGGTATTGGGAGAATTTCCCCGTCCTTGAAATACTTTTCATATTTTTCGACCCTGTCTCTTGCGTAGTCACAAGGGGATTTTTTATTCACGCAATGTGAAGACCAAGAGACAGCCGTTTGTTTTTGTTTTTGTGCCGGTGGTATTGTACTTGCCGATGAAGAGAGGTCGAATGGAGCTTCTTCCGGCATTGGGGAGGGTTGCGTTTGGAATATGTCGGTCGGTGATTGCGATTTCATGTTGTTGGGCTCCCCCATAGTTGTGAAAACACAACCAGAGGGAGATGAAACGCGTATGGTGTTGCAAAAAATTCAGGCGAGACGAATAAATGTAGAACGATGAATGTTGATAAAAATGGCGGTCGTTTTTTTAAAAAAGTTCAACAAAAAAAATCGAGTCGCGTTTGACCCTCCTCACAAACAAAGAACAATAGTTTGAGGGGGGTCACAAAACTTTAACAATGATAACAATATTCAATAACAATAATTTTAACAAATTTTTAACAATAAAGAACTTACTTTTTTTCGTGGTGAAAAAAGAACTCAGACAAAAAATTTTACCTTCTAGTCTGCTTTATTTCTGTGTAGTGTACACAGAAGGCACAAGGCCTTGAAGTTTTTGGGGAGGGGAAGGGAGCGGTCATACTTTTCTATATAAACTAAGGAGACCTAGCTAGCCACATTCGCCGACCCATTCAACAATACAATAAATATCCATTCATCCATCGCCTTTTGCGCTACAATCACCAAAATACCACATTTGCTCTATGAAGAAGTCCTACTTAAAATCCCGAGATTCATGAATGATTTTATGATTTATTTACAATGAATGTGATGGGAATGGGAGAAAAACCCCGAAATATATATAAAAACAAGGAAAAATCCCCCGTTTGGTTGCCCTCCCATCCCCCCGTCTATAAAATTGGAGGCCGACTGTTTTCCGGGGCGAAAGAACCGGAAACAAGTCGGACCTACCCTAGGTGGGGCAGGGATCCTAATCTACAGGGGTGAAAAGAATTTAGGGGTCGGGCGCGGTATGGGTTAATACAAGTAGGTGATATGATTTTTATACATATGAATGTTCAAGATCTTCAGTAAACGTGGACTGGGATACGGATTGAGGTACAAAAATAATGGGGATGGGGAAGATCTTGAGAACTAACAACTAGATGACGGGGACAATGACTCACAAACATACTGCTAACTAGGTACCTGGGTACCAAAAGAAAAAGGGAACAGTTTTACTCACCAGGGGTGGGGTCCCTAAGGACCCGTACCGTAGACGCCATGAGCCGGCAGAGGAGGGAAGGATGACTCCAACGTTGCTCCCTTTCGCACGACCAGGCTCGCTGCATTCACCCACCTTTTGCTGAATGTTATGCGATCCAAGCGTTTTCTATCGCATCTGATTTTGACCCTCAGCTGATGCCGAAAATACAAAATCAGATCACGATGAGAAAAGTTTGCATCGTCATACAATCCCTTGTTTCGCGTCGTCCAAATCACCATTCTAGCTACAGCTAGGATCGCGAGAAACACCACACGCTTCTCACCCTGATACGGAGGAAGAACGTTGTCCACGACGTAACCAACGTCGAGCAGCACGAGCTGTTTGGGTTCGATGCGAGCCGTCCACTCGCCGACGTGATCCCAAAACGGGCGAACTCGCTCGCAGTAGTAGAAGGCGTGCTCAGCCGTTTCTTCCAAGCCACTGCCGCAGCGAGCGCAATCGGGCATGTCTGCCAGGCCCGCTTTGTAGTTCAAGCCGACAAGGGGTAACGCATTTCGCACAAGTCGCCAGGTGAGCGAGAACTCGGAGTTGTTCAAGAAGCTCGATCCTGGCGCCCAATTCCAATGAGAGCGAATCTCCTCCGTCGTCCAGCCGTGCCGCTCGCTGAGAGGATCAGAAGCGGAACCCACCACTAGCTCCCGATATAGTTCTTTTCGAGGCCGTGAAAGGTCACTGGACCCAAGAAGGTTACGAAGGGCCGTTCGGCACTCGCGGACAAACAGTGTTTCGCCCAAAGGCCTACGTCGACCTTCAGCCTTTGGGTCTGACTTTAGGCGAGGAAAAGTCCGACTCGCCTTCAGTCTCCACACTGCGTCCCCCGTCAAAGCTCTGCCCAGGTATGCAAGTCTTTCAGCAAGCCAGTGGCTCTCCAGATCAGGCATACCTAGACCCCCGTTGCGTGTACGTTGGATACAGACCTGCCTACGGACCATCGGCCTTGCACCTCCCCAGAGCAATCTGGAAAGGGATCGTTGCAGCGCCAACCGATTTACCTTAGGCAGAGGAAGTACAGCCAATCGGTAAAGGATCAAGGGGAAGACGTACACGGCGCACGCCTCCGCCCTGCCCTTTAAGGACAACCTCCTTGAAAGCCAGATTCCCACCTGAGCATTCACCTTGGCTTGTATTTCCGACCAATTTCGCTCCAGTTGGAGGCCGGGCCCGAACCACACCCCGAGGATGCGGACGGGTCCGTCACTCCAGCGGAACGGCCCCGGAAGAGTATTGCTACCCCTCCAAGCACCGAGCCGCAAACCTTCGCTTTTGTCAAAATTGACCTTGGCTCCTGCAATCCGCTCGTACTCGCTAACCGCCTTCTTCACAGCCTTTATATCCAGACGGCGGGATACAAACACTGTGATATCATCGGCGAACGCGGAAACCCTTGCCGTAAGAGGGCCAGCAAAAGGGACACCGCGCAGGGCCGGATTTGCCGTCCTATCCCTAAGCCTACGGAGCAGGGGCTCCAAAGCTAGGACATAGAGAAGAGGAGACAACGGGCAGCCCTGCCGGACCGACCGCTCGACCGCGAACACCGTCGAACGCCTTCCGTTCACCTGCACCACTGCCTGAGGGTTGTGGTACATCATGCTAATCCATCTGCGGAACTCCGGTTTGAATCCGGCAGTCTCCAAAACAGTCGCCAAAAACCGATGGTCAACCCTATCGAAGGCCTTGGACTGATCTAAACTGATCAGCGCGGCCTCGGTGCCGTCTTCTATACCCTCTAGGACCTCGCGAATCAAGTGCAGGTTGTCCTGGATCGATCTTCCCTTCACAGCAAAGGTCTGCTCAGAGCCGATCAGATCGCTAATGACAAGCTGTAAACGATTCGCTAAGACCCGGGCCAAAATCTTTAACTCTGTGTTAAGCAGAGTTATGGGCCTGTAATCGTCTAAACCCTCCCAAACATGCCTGCCACCTTTCTTCAGCAATGTGATCACGCCCTTGGTAACGCTACCAGGGATGGCTCCCTGGGCGAACCAATGGTTGAACATATCCGTCAGAATAGGCACAAACATGTGCGACATCCTCAAGTACACTTCGTAGGGCAAACCATCTAGTCCCGGCGACTTGTTCAGGCCGACCTGCTTCAACGCGTCACGGACTTCGCATTCAGTAACCACACCCTCGCAGCTAGCCGCTTCAGCCACCCCAAGGCGGGGAAAGTCGGCAAGATAGCTACGAAACTCCCGGAGCGGGAGATCAGTACAGCGGGCAAAGCGATCCCGAAAGTGCGCCCGAAAGGCGTCACGAATCTCGCGAGCCGATCGCAGCAGTCGCCCATCCGGGGCCTTGACAGAACCGATATACCGATCGGGGAACCTTCGCACTTCTTCTTCACGCGCAGTCGCGTTCGTTTTCACAGCTTCGTTGAGAACTCTCTTTAACCTAGATCTAACTACGTATCCCTTGTAGCGCTCGCTACTCTCGCGCTCAAGGTCCCCCCTAGCTAGCTCTACGTTTAGGGAGTCCCCCCCAGCCACCGCCCGGGAAAGTCTATCGTCTATAGATTTCGCTTCCTTGGTCCTATCTAGGTTGAGCTGTTGACCGTACTTGGTAGCGAAATCTCTAATCCTATGTTTAAGAGATCCCCACCACCTATTCCCGGTAACCGCCCCCACTAACGCCCGCTGAATTAGGGATTCCAGCCGGTCCCGGAAGTCCCGTATCTCCAGTAAGGAGGTATTGAACTTCCAGTAGCCGGCCAGACTAGGCCTATTTGCTAACCGTAGACTGACTCTAACAAGTTTATGGTCAGTCCACGCTATCAAGTGGAACGTGGGACAACTAACAAAATCAATGTCAGCTCGTCTCACTAACACTCTGTCCAAGTAGGAGCCTACTTTGGCAGAGGGCGAACTATCTAGCCACGTCCACATCTCCCGCCCTGGGTGATCCAGACGAAACCTGTCGACGAGGTCATGACGAGTCATGAGGCCGGCAAGGCTGCTTTCACACCTTCCCACACGCCTAGCTCCCCGCCCGACCTTATCTATCTTGGGATCAAGGATCGCATTCCAATCACCCATTAAAACTAGCCGCTTCGTATCGTCCAGGAACGGCGCCAACCGACGAAAAAAGGAAACCCTCTCCACAACGATATTGGGCGCATAAACCGCAACCAGACGAAACTTGAAACTTTTCACGGCAACATCGGCCACAACCAGTCGGCCCCCGTCACCTGCAAAAACAACGTCAACATCAGCATCAAGGCTGCGTCCAACTAGCAAAGAAACCCCAACGCTGGTACGGCTGCCGTATGCTGAGAAAACGTTAAAATCGCTTTCCAGCACACGACAGTCGGCACCGCAAGTGAAGTGGGTTTCCTGCACTGCAGCAACATCTACGCCGAGAGTTTTAAGTTCACCAAGCAAGCGCGTACACTTGCCCGGATCCCTCAATCCCCTCACATTCAAAGTAGCAAGGTTTAGAGCCATCAATCCCACTTACCTTACTCAGTGTCGACTACGGGCCGGAAATCCTTGGGAGTAAGGATGCCGACGGCCTGACGCAGGGATCCGGTGCCGAGCTCAGTACTTACTCGGTCGTCCCTGGTAATTCCACCGACATCCATAGGGTACCGCAACTTTAGGGACCTATAGAATGATGGGTGAACCAAAATCGGGACCCTGCCCGCACAGAAGGGTAGCATTTTTTTCAGCATTGGATTTTTCGTATCGACCAGCATTACATCCGCCCGGCTGGCTTCGTCAATAAAGTTCCAGAGTTCTTTGGTCCGATTGCCAGCCAAGCGGACGAATGTGGTCAATTTTGGTGCGTCCTTGAATAGATGTGGTTTTGTGATGTCTTTAGTGTCAATTTTTTGGAGTGAGCGTAATGGTTTTAATGATTGTTTTAAAGTGTGGTCTATGTGTGGATTGTCCATGATATCTTCGCAGAAGTAAAAAGAGTTTATGGCACGTCGGGCTTCCGTAGAGCGTGCTCTTGGTTTTTGAACAGTTGCTGCTGATGTTGACGGTGTTTGGGGAGAGGGTGTAAGTCTGGTTGCTGAATAGGATCGAGTAAGCATTTTGGGGGTTTTAATTGGTGAAAGAGAGGGGGGTAATGGTGTTTCTGTTGGGATGATAGGGGTGGTTTTTGTTTTTTGTGGGAGAGGAATCAATTGTGCTGGTCTTTGTTTATTTTGGACTGGCGATTTTTCTGTTGTTTTTTCCCCCTTATGCTGAGGTATGGTGGTTGTTTGTGTGGGTTTTTTTGGATGTTTTTTCTCCCCCTCTTTAGTTGGTGAATCCTCGCTGTCTCTCCTTCTTTTTAAATTCATGGACATATCCATCGGTTCAATGTTTTGATTGTCTTCTTTTGTTGATTGTTTTGCAGTTGATTGTTTCGTATTTGTGGTCGTTGGTTTCGTAGTTGTAGTCAAAAGAGTTGTTGTATCTGTTGTTGCTGGGTTTTTTGGGGGAGTTTTTTTCCCTCCCTTTTTTCTGGTGACTTGCGTCCACCCTTCCTCATTTTCTTTAGGGGTTTCTTGTTTGTTTTCTGAGGTTTCTGTTGGTATTATTGCTGCTATGACAGGTGAAGGAGTATCAGTAGTAGTAGCAGTAGTAGTAGTCGTTGTTGTGGTGGTGATTGTTGATTTTTGAGGGCAGTTTTTTGAGAAGTGGCCGATTTTATTACAGGACCAACATAGCGGTTTCCTGCCCTCAACTATGACTGTCATGGTTTGATCGCGGTAACGTATTTTATGGGGAATTTTGTTAAACCCTCCCCTATCGAGGCATATAACGAATACGTAGTCACCGTACGCAGTTCCCCGTGTTGACGTTACTTGTGTGACTTGTTCCACGCCGCCGTATATACTTAGATAGGCGGCGAGGACGTCACCACTCAATTGCATAGATACATTGCATACGGTGACTCGTATTCTTCTTTTGCCTCGATATTCCGGTTGTAGCCGGAAGAAGCGTGTGGTGATGTTACCACCGGCGAGGCTTTTCGCTACTTCCTCTGAGGGTAATAAGACATCCCAGGTCGCGAAACTTCTGCGGCAGAAGTACTTCCCTGGGATGTTTGCTGTTTTGAGAAGGTCCTCAAAAGTTTCCTTCTTAATCCCCGCTAGTCTCTTGGTCTTAATGTCTGTGACTACGAAGGACAGGGTCTTCGGTTCGACCGCCTCGACCAATTCGGGTATTGGGAGAATTTCCCCGTCCTTGAAATACTTTTCATACTTTTCGACCCTGTCTCTTGCGTAGTCACAAGGGGATTTTTTATTCACGCAATGTGAAGACCAAGAGACAGCTGTTTGTTTTGGTTTTTGTGCCGGTGGTATTGTACTTGCCGATGAAGAGAGGTCGAATGGAGCTTCTTCCGGCATTGGGGAGGGTTGCGTTTTGAATATGTCGGTCGGTGATTGCGATTTCATGTTGTTGGGCTCCCCCATAGTTGTGAAAACACAACCAGAGGGAGATGAAACGCGTATGGTGTTGCAAAAAATTCAGGCGAGACGAATAAATGTAGAACGATGAATGTTGATAAAAATGGCGGTCGTTTTTTAAAAAAGTTCAACAAAAAAATCGAGTCGCGTTTGACCCTCCTCACAAACAAAGAACAATAGTTTGAGGGGGGTCACAAAACTTTAACAATGATAACAATATTCAATAACAATAATTTTAACAAATTTTTAACAATAAAGAACTTACTTTTTTTCGTGGTGAAAAAAGAACTCAGACAAAAAATTCACCTTCTAGTCTGCTTTATTTCTGTGTAGTGTACACAGAAGGCACAAGGCCTTGAAGTTTTTGGGGAGGGGAAGGGAGCGGTCATACTTTTCTATATAAACTAAGGAGACCTAGCTAGCCACATTCGCCGACCCATTCAACAATACAATAAATATCCATTCATCCATCGCCTTTTGCGCTACAATCACCACAATACCACATTTGCTCTATGAAGAAGTCCTACTTAAAATCCCGAGATTCATGAATGATTTTATGATTTATTTACAATGAATGTGATGGGAATGGGAGAAAAACCCCGAAATATATATAAAAACAAGGAAAAATCCCCCGTTTGGTTGCCCTCCCATCCCCCCGTCTATAAAATTGGAGGCCGACTGTTTTCCGGGGCGAAAGAACCGGAAACAAGTCGGACCTACCCTAGGTGGGGCAGGGATCCTAATCTACAGGGGTGAAAAGAATTTAGGGGTCGGGCGCGGTATGGGTTAATACAAGTAGGTGATATGATTTTTATACATATGAATGTTCAAGATCTTCAGTAAACGTGGACTGGGATACGGATTGAGGTACAAAAATAATGGGGATGGGGAAGATCTTGAGAACTAACAACTAGATGACGGGGACAATGACTCACAAACATACTGCTAACTAGGTACCTGGGTACCAAAAGAAAAAGGGAACAGTTTTACTCACCAGGGGTGGGGTCCCTAAGGACCCGTACCGTAGACGCCATGAGCCGGCAGAGGAGGGAAGGATGACTCCAACGTTGCTCCCTTTCGCACGACCAGGCTCGCTGCATTCACCCACCTTTTGCTGAATGTTATGCGATCCAAGCGTTTTCTATCGCATCTGATTTTGACCCTCAGCTGATGCCGAAAATACAAAATCAGATCACGATGAGAAAAGTTTGCATCGTCATACAATCCCTTGTTTCGCGTCGTCCAAATCACCATTCTAGCTACAGCTAGGATCGCGAGAAACACCACACGCTTCTCACCCTGATACGGAGGAAGAACGTTGTCCACGACGTAACCAACGTCGAGCAGCACGAGCTGTTTGGGTTCGATGCGAGCCGTCCACTCGCCGACGTGATCCCAAAACGGGCGAACTCGCTCGCAGTAGTAGAAGGCGTGCTCAGCCGTTTCTTCCAAGCCACTGCCGCAGCGAGCGCAATCGGGCATGTCTGCCAGGCCCGCTTTGTAGTTCAAGCCGACAAGGGGTAACGCATTTCGCACAAGTCGCCAGGTGAGCGAGAACTCGGAGTTGTTCAAGAAGCTCGATCCTGGCGCCCAATTCCAATGAGAGCGAATCTCCTCCGTCGTCCAGCCGTGCCGCTCGCTGAGAGGATCAGAAGCGGAACCCACCACTAGCTCCCGATATAGTTCTTTTCGAGGCCGTGAAAGGTCACTGGACCCAAGAAGGTTACGAAGGGCCGTTCGGCACTCGCGGACAAACAGTGTTTCGCCCAAAGGCCTACGTCGACCTTCAGCCTTTGGGTCTGACTTTAGGCGAGGAAAAGTCCGACTCGCCTTCAGTCTCCACACTGCGTCCCCCGTCAAAGCTCTGCCCAGGTATGCAAGTCTTTCAGCAAGCCAGTGGCTCTCCAGATCAGGCATACCTAGACCCCCGTTGCGTGTACGTTGGATACAGACCTGCCTACGGACCATCGGCCTTGCACCTCCCCAGAGCAATCTGGAAAGGGATCGTTGCAGCGCCAACCGATTTACCTTAGGCAGAGGAAGTACAGCCAATCGGTAAAGGATCAAGGGGAAGACGTACACGGCGCACGCCTCCGCCCTGCCCTTTAAGGACAACCTCCTTGAAAGCCAGATTCCCACCTGAGCATTCACCTTGGCTTGTATTTCCGACCAATTTCGCTCCAGTTGGAGGCCGGGCCCGAACCACACCCCGAGGATGCGGACGGGTCCGTCACTCCAGCGGAACGGCCCCGGAAGAGTATTGCTACCCCTCCAAGCACCGAGCCGCAAACCTTCGCTTTTGTCAAAATTGACCTTGGCTCCTGCAATCCGCTCGTACTCGCTAACCGCCTTCTTCACAGCCTTTATATCCAGACGGCGGGATACAAACACTGTGATATCATCGGCGAACGCGGAAACCCTTGCCGTAAGAGGGCCAGCAAAAGGGACACCGCGCAGGGCCGGATTTGCCGTCCTATCCCTAAGCCTACGGAGCAGGGGCTCCAAAGCTAGGACATAGAGAAGAGGAGACAACGGGCAGCCCTGCCGGACCGACCGCTCGACCGCGAACACCGTCGAACGCCTTCCGTTCACCTGCACCACTGCCTGAGGGTTGTGGTACATCATGCTAATCCATCTGCGGAACTCCGGTTTGAATCCGGCAGTCTCCAAAACAGTCGCCAAAAACCGATGGTCAACCCTATCGAAGGCCTTGGACTGATCTAAACTGATCAGCGCGGCCTCGGTGTCGTCTTCTATACCCTCTAGGACCTCGCGAATCAAGTGCAGGTTGTCCTGGATCGATCTTCCCTTCACAGCAAAGGTCTGCTCAGAGCCGATCAGATCGCTAATGACAAGCTGTAAACGATTCGCTAAGACCCGGGCCAAAATCTTTAACTCTGTGTTAAGCAGAGTTATGGGCCTGTAATCGTCTAAACCCTCCCAAACATGCCTGCCACCTTTCTTCAGCAATGTGATCACGCCCTTGGTAACGCTACCAGGGATGGCTCCCTGGGCGAACCAATGGTTGAACATATCCGTCAGAATAGGCACAAACATGTGCGACATCCTCAAGTACACTTCGTAGGGCAAACCATCTAGTCCCGGCGACTTGTTCAGGCCGACCTGCTTCAACGCGTCACGGACTTCGCATTCAGTAACCACACCCTCGCAGCTAGCCGCTTCAGCCACCCCAAGGCGGGGAAAGTCGGCAAGATAGCTACGAAACTCCCGGAGCGGGAGATCAGTACAGCGGGCAAAGCGATCCCGAAAGTGCGCCCGAAAGGCGTCACGAATCTCGCGAGCCGATCGCAGCAGTCGCCCATCCGGGGCCTTGACAGAACCGATATACCGATCGGGGAACCTTCGCACTTCTTCTTCACGCGCAGTCGCGTTCGTTTTCACAGCTTCGTTGAGAACTCTCTTTAACCTAGATCTAACTACGTATCCCTTGTAGCGCTCGCTACTCTCGCGCTCAAGGTCCCCCCTAGCTAGCTCTACGTTTAGGGAGTCCCCCCCAGCCACCGCCCGGGAAAGTCTATCGTCTATAGATTTCGCTTCCTTGGTCCTATCTAGGTTGAGCTGTCGACCGTACTTGGTAGCGAAATCTCTAATCCTATGTTTAAGAGATCCCCACCACCTATTCCCGGTAACCGCCCCCACTAACGCCCGCTGAATTAGGGATTCCAACCGGTCCCGGAAGTCCCGTATCTCCAGTAAGGAGGTATTGAACTTCCAGTAGCCGGCCAGACTAGGCCTATTTGCTAACCGTAGACTGACTCTAACAAGTTTATGGTCAGTCCACGCTATCAAGTGGAACGTGGGACAACTAACAAAATCAATGTCAGCTCGTCTCACTAACACTCTGTCCAAGTAGGAGCCTACTTTGGCAGAGGGCGAACTATCTAGCCACGTCCACATCTCCCGCCCTGGGTGATCCAGACGAAACCTGTCGACGAGGTCATGACGAGTCATGAGGCCGGCAAGGCTGCTTTCACACCTTCCCACACGCCTAGCTCCCCGCCCGACCTTATCTATCTTGGGATCAAGGATCGCATTCCAATCACCCATTAAAACTAGCCGCTTCGTATCGTCCAGGAACGGCGCCAACCGACGAAAAAAGGAAACCCTCTCCACAACGATATTGGGCGCATAAACCGCAACCAGACGAAACTTGAAACTTTTCACGGCAACATCGGCCACAACCAGTCGGCCCCCGTCACCTGCAAAAACAACGTCAACATCAGCATCAAGGCTGCGTCCAACTAGCAAAGAAACCCCAACGCTGGTACGGCTGCCGTATGCTGAGAAAACGTTAAAATCGCTTTCCAGCACACGACAGTCGGCACCGCAAGTGAAGTGGGTTTCCTGCACTGCAGCAACATCTACGCCGAGAGTTTTAAGTTCACCAAGCAAGCGCGTACACTTGCCCGGATCCCTCAATCCCCTCACATTCAAAGTAGCAAGGTTTAGAGCCATCAATCCCACTTACCTTACTCAGTGTCGACTACGGGCCGGAAATCCTTGGGAGTAAGGATGCCGACGGCCTGACGCAGGGATCCGGTGCCGAGCTCAGTACTTACTCGGTCGTCCCTGGTAATTCCACCGACATCCATAGGGTACCGCAACTTTAGGGACCTATAGAATGATGGGTGAACCAAAATCGGGACCCTGCCCGCACAGAAGGGTAGCATTTTTTTCAGCATTGGATTTTTCGTATCGACCAGCATTACATCCGCCCGGCTGGCTTCGTCAATAAAGTTCCAGAGTTCTTTGGTCCGATTGCCAGCCAAGCGGACGAATGTGGTCAATTTTGGTGCGTCCTTGAATAGATGTGGTTTTGTGATGTCTTTAGTGTCAATTTTTTGGAGTGAGCGTAATGGTTTTAATGATTGTTTTAAAGTGTGGTCTATGTGTGGATTGTCCATGATATCTTCGCAGAAGTAAAAAGAGTTTATGGCACGTCGGGCTTCCGTAGAGCGTGCTCTTGGTTTTTGAACAGTTGCTGCTGATGTTGACGGTGTTTGGGGAGAGGGTGTAAGTCTGGTCGCTGAATAGGATCGAGTAAGCATTTTGGGGGTTTTAATTGGTGAAAGAGAGGGGGGTAATGGTGTTTCTGTTGGGATGATAGGGGTGGTTTTTGTTTTTTGTGGGAGAGGAATCAATTGTGCTGGTCTTTGTTTATTTTGGACTGGCGATTTTTCTGTTGTTTTTTCCCCCTTATGCTGAGGTATGGTGGTTGTTTGTGTGGGTTTTTTTGGATGTTTTTTCTCCCCCTCTTTAGTTGGTGAGTCCTCGCTGTCTCTCCTTCTTTTTAAATTCATGGACATATCCATCGGTTCAATGTTTTGATTGTCTTCTTTTGTTGATTGTTTTGCAGTTGATTGTTTCGTATTTGTTGTCGTTGGTTTCGTAGTTGTAGTCAAAAGAGTTGTTGTATCTGTTGTTGCTGGGTTTTTTGGGGGAGTTTTTTTCCCTCCCTTTTTTCTGGTGACTTGCGTCCACCCTTTCTCATTTTCTTTAGGGGTTTCTTGTTTGTTTTCTGAGGTTTCTGTTGGTATTATTGCTGCTATGACAGGTGAAGGAGTATCAGTAGTAGTAGCAGTAGTAGTAGTCGTTGTTGTGGTGGTGATTGTTGATTTTTGAGGGCAGTTTTTTGAAAAGTGGCCGATGTTATTGCAGGACCAACATAGCGGTTTCCTGCCCTCAACGATGACTGTCATGGTTTGATCGCGGTATCGTATTTTATGGGGAATTTTGTTAAACCCTCCCCTATCGAGGCACATAACGAATACGTAGTCACCGTACGCGGTTCCCCGTGTTGACGTTACTTGTGTGACTTGTTCCACGCCGCCGTATATACTTAGATAGGCGGCGAGGACGTCACCACTCAATTGCATAGATACATTGCATACGGTGACTCGTATTCTTCTTTTGCCTCGATATTCCGGTTGTAGCCGGAAGAAGCGTGTGGTGATGTTACCACCGGCGAGGCTTTTCGCTACTTCCTCTGAGGGTAATAAGACATCCCAGGTCGCGAAACTTCTGCGGCAGAAGTACTTCCCTGGGATGTTTGCTGTTTTGAGAAGGTCCTCAAAAGTTTCCTTCTTAATCCCCGCTAGTCTCTTGGTCTTAATGTCTGTGACTACGAAGGACAGGGTCTTCGGTTCGACCGCCTCGACCAATTCGGGTATTGGGAGAATTTCCCCGTCCTTGAAATACTTTTCATACTTTTCGACCCTGTCTCTTGCGTAGTCACAAGGGGATTTTTTATTCACGCAATGTGAAGACCAAGAGACAGCTGTTTGTTTTGGTTTTTGTGCCGGTGGTATTGTACTTGCCGATGAAGAGAGGTCGAATGGAGCTTCTTCCGGCATTGGGGAGGGTTGCGTTTTGAATATGTCGGTCGGTGATTGCGATTTCATGTTGTTGGGCTCCCCCATAGTTGTGAAAACACAACCAGAGGGAGATGAAACGCGTATGGTGTTGCAAAAAATTCAGGCGAGACGAATAAATGTAGAACGATGAATGTTGATAAAAATGGCGGTCGTTTTTTAAAAAAGTTCAACAAAAAAATCGAGTCGCGTTTGACCCTCCTCACAAACAAAGAACAATAGTTTGAGGGGGGTCACAAAACTTTAACAATGATAACAAAATTCAATAACAATAATTTAAACAAATTTTTAACAATAAAGAACTTACTTTTTTTCGTGGTGAAAAAAGAACTCAGACAAAAAAAGCTACTGCTATATATGGCAGATGGACTAGTTCATTGTGTGGAAAAAGGTGGATAATACCCAACATATATATATATATATATATGTGTGTGTGTGTGTGTGTGTTTGCGGTTGTGTTGACAGGATTTGACATTAAATACTCCACAACGTTTGATATGGCATAAAACACCAACCAACTGAGTTCGAATTCGATATGAAGCTGCTTGCGTTTCACGTGGCTGTAATGCCCTTTGAAAAGGCATGAATCCATCTCATCCATAGGATAGAAAATCTGAATTCATACCAGCATTACTTCGTTTAAATTTTTTCTTTGTGGAACATGCCGCCCATAGCAGAAGTTATATCGGAAACTGTCCAAATCCGGTTTAAACGTTACTTGTTTAAAACAGAAAAAAGCCCTATAAAGAAAACTCTTCTCTTTCTTTTCCGGTTCGCCCACGCATGTGTAAACTTGGTGAAAGAAGTGCAAAACCTAAATCAGAAGCCTTATTTCTCATCGAGGAAGATTTATCTATCACGAAAATGTATCTCTGCGTTTATCTACAAGTTATGACAATAAATACGCAAAAAATACATTTGTCTTTTCATAACCCCTCTTCTTAATACCGGCCGTAGATTTTAACTGCATTAAACGTTCACACGAACTCGTTATTATGTAGGGTCCGGAAAAAACTAATCCTCACCTTACCAATGACACGGCGACACGAGTTCAAATCCTGTACGAGACTGATTGCATTTCACATAGCACTAATACCCTTGGGGAAGGTATGAATCCAATTATTCTCCCTCCAGCTATGGGTAAATAGTAGAACAGACTAGGTTCTTCAGCCTTGGTCAGGCAACTAGTCTGTGTGAAATACTATCAGTCCCGTCCAGGATTTGAACCCGTGTCGCCGTGTCCATTTCCTACGATGATAACCATTACACCACGGGCACCTCCATACCTTTATTCATATTTGGTGTTGTAACGTATCAATCTCTTCTTACATCTATCATGGTTAAATTGTAGAATTGATCGGGATTATGAGCTGTAGTAAGTCAATCGAATTAAATGAGACAAAATTCAGAAATTAAACCAGATGTACTCCGCTTAAAAATTTGCCTAGTGTCACATCCTGTTCGTGAGGGAGAGGGTTTAATTGAATACATCATCATCCTCACCAAGTCCTGCTGACAGCATTGGTTTCCCTGACACTCTCTCTCTCTCTCTCTCTCACTCTCTTTCTCTCTCTCTCTCTCTTGTTTTAGCTGTCTCACTTGACCATCGCTCCTGATAGGTCTTCTAGACTACGTCCAGTGCCCGCATAGAGTTGATGTATATAAGTTTTTACTTATCAGGCTACACTGGCGCCTCCATGTGTAGGAGTCCATAAAAGAACGTCACTTATATGTATTTACCCAACCCCTCCATACGCCTAGGATGTGACACATGGTCAGTTTCTCAGCAGAGTTTAGCAAGTTTGAAATCAGAGTTTTCCTTCTTTTAGACTAGTTGCCTAACCAAGGCTAAAAAACTCAGTCTGTCCTACAATTCAATTTAGCTGGAGACCGAATAATTGGATTCTTTCCTAAGGGTATTAGTGCTATGTGAAATGTAATAAGCCTCGTCTAGGATTTGAACTCATATCGCCGTGTCCATTTTCGTACGACTATAACCATTACATCTCAAACAATCCAATAAAAGAACGTCGCTTATGAGTTCGTCCTTCCTTCTCCAACAGTGTCCCACATGTCTTTTTCGTCTTACTTTGATGGTTTAAGAAATCGGAGGTAAGTAGCTTTGTTTGTTTGCATATCAACCTTCTTGGGTTATTTAATGCCAGATCTCTCATTTTTTAAGAAAAACAGTAGTGGTTCTATTTAAGCCATAGCTGGGAGGATAAGTGGGTTTATCCCAAGGGTATTTGTCCGAAAGTGAACGTAATAACGCGACTGGAGTTTGAACTCGCTTACTACTATTCCGCTGTCCAGTGCTTTTACCATTACGTCACGAGGACACCCCCAGGTAAGAAGCAAAACAATTGCTGTTTCGTAGGGTGCTACTTCCAGTATTTTTTCAAAATAGTACGTACCATTCTTGCATAGTTCCCATCTAGCTTTGCTCCATGCGTTTCTTTAGCGTCCAAATGGTGCAACTATATAATTGTATTGATTTATCCACCGTTTGGAAAAACCTCGTTTTATTTTATCAGAGATTTGCTTATGTTGGTCATGTCTGTTTCATTATTCGCATTGGTAAGACAGTAGCAAGAGCAGATTACTCTGCTTGGGTTGCTATTAAATATAGCACACATTATTCTTGCTTCAATTTTCCTAATGCTATTTCGCGGTATTAAGGAGCGATGATTGAGATGCATTTTTACGCTTCCTATTGTGGTATTGATGAAGTTTTTCCGCACAGATACCGATACGAATGTCCATTTATTATCAGTAATTTGGTATTTTAATTATTGTCCGTTATGGTAATATCTATGCTCGAGCACGAATTATGATGTTACTTTTACGCTCGACAGCAGAT
>CAXXMW010000004.1:0-72367 GCA_963669225.2 uncultured Arenicella sp.
ATGCATAATACTAATAATGATTGACATTTTTTCACTGTAGATTTACTTTAGGATTTTTTTTTTTTAAATCTAAACAAGATTTTTTTCTCAAAAAGTCCAGGTGTAATACATGATGTAAAAAGAATGTTCCTAGTTAGTCTATTGCAAAGCATTCATCACCAGAACTTAAAAGGTAAGTCCCAACAAAAAATCTATTTAATGAGATTCTTTTGAAAATGCAGGTATGACTTTTGTGCAGACACTGATCCCATCTATCCTCAAATTAATGAAAAAGAAATACTTTTTCATTTCTGAGTAACGTGACCAATTTTGCAGCGTGCTTCATCTTTGGATAGAGTACTGAATAGGAAACAGTAAGATTTTCATTTTAAGATAATAATCTGGAAAAGCTATCCAGTATTACATTGGTGAAAATAAAATGGCTTGTAAGCATTTTTTAAGATGAAAATATTTGTATGATATCATATTATCTTTCTTTTATATTTTTGTGTTTCATTTTTTTAAACTTTCTTTTGTCTTTATTCTTTTCTTTTCTATCTTCTCCTTCTTTCTCACTCCTTTTTTTTCATTTCATTCATTCCTTCTTTTTTATATCCTTTCTTCCTCCTTTTATCATATTTCATTTATTACTTTTTCTATTTTCTTTTATTCTGTTTTTATTTTTTCTTTCTTTCTTTTCTCTTCTTCAACTCTCATCTTGTTTCTGTCTATCTTTTCATTTATTCAATTATTAAAGTAATCATATTTACCTTATAAAATGCAGAGGTTAAAGGTAACTGTAAAAAGCATGCTTGTAGTGTATTTCATATTTTCATATTTTTGCCCTTTAGCTAACAAGTTCTGTTTTGTAAAGAAAACTCAACTACAAGTGCTACAAATATGTTCAGGTCTTAAGTTACCAGGATGTGAATTAGGATCTGTCTTTCACAATGCCTATTTCAAGACGAAATAATTCATTGTCTTTTCTTTAAACTTTTTATTCATATCCATCAGCAATCAGCTTTTTACACTTTGATTACTTTTCCATTAACATTTCTGCCCAGAATCTCAGTGCCTAAATTTTAAGGATTATTTTTGATAGCATCCTTAAAAAGATTTTTTTAGGCTTATGCTTTTAGTATTTTTTACTATTCAACTCTATAAAATAATTGTTTTATCTGTTATCTGTTCTAAAATGTCATGTTGTATTTTAGATATAAGCTAAAAACAAAAATAAATCAATTAGACATCAAGTGGCTTTTTTACTGAAATGGGTCAAATAGCCAGATCCAATCCAGTCTAATTAATGTTTTATTTAAACAAGGATCTTAAACACTTGAATTGTTTTATATGTAAATAATAAATGATGATTATTTTTCGACATTTATGAGGACAGTTATCAAATGGATGGCATAGGTGATATATTTCTTGTAGTTAAGGCTTGTGTAGAGCCAACTATAGATTTTGGATGAGTAGATAACAAATGAATGGTGAACAAGTGTGTTACAGATTCTCCAAACAATACTTGTCAGGTTCTGAATTCATTTTTTTCTATCTTCTAGGCTGGTCCAGTCTATCCAATTACTTTACCCATAGCTGGAGGAGAGATATAAATACATACTTATTTCAAGAACATGCGGTTGAAGTGAAAAGCAAATAGTCTGGTCCAGAATTTGAACTTGGTCTGCTGGGTTTAGTTTCAATAATGATAACCATTAAGCTTGTGTATATAAATATATACGTGTGTGTGTGTGTGTGTGTGTGTGTGTGTGTGTGTGTGTGTGTGTGTGTGTGTGTTTATTTTTACTTTTTACTATTTTTTGATAAGATCCACACAACTTTCTCCAATGTGTCACTTGACTTTATGTAATCTCTTTTTTAAAGAAATAAACAATTGATTATTTGTGAAAGTGATTAAATAGAAAAAATAATTCTTTTATAACTTGGTGGATTTGAAAATATAATTTGAAAATATAATTTGAAAATATGATTATTAGATAAGTTGAACTAAAATATAATTATTAGATTAGTTGAACTAATATTTTCTTTAAAAGTAAAACTTCATGTGGGAAGAAATATCTCTATAAAAATTTCCTGATTGAAATGAGTGAAGATTTGGACTAAATTCTTTTTCCTTTATTTTTTTTACTCATTTATTTATTAATTTTTCTAAGCAGAGAAAAAAATCACTTCATTAATTATTCAATTCAAGAGAATGTAAGCAAATCTATAATCTACATCTTATTCTTTTATTTCATGCTTTATATTTATATTTGTTCATATCTGGGTGAGACAAAATATATTTCTATTTGTGAATCAAATAGAAACAAATTTTTAGTTAAAAAAGAACCTTCTATTTCAATTTAGTTGAAAAGATATTAAAATGCACTTTACTCATATCAATATAAACTGAAATTGTTGAGTATAAATGAATAAGTAATGATAATTTTGAATTCTTGAAATTAAATGTGAAAATGAGCTCATAGATAATCAATAATCAATCAAGAGTCATGAGTGATTTTGCTGATATTTTGCTGTTCATTTATAAACATTTATTTTTCTTTGTTAGCATTATGAACAGAAGTGCTTTTGTTTTTTGATGTTATGTATTTTGAATTGCCAGTCTTTCATACCAAATGATATAGGAAAAAGAAGGATGTTGTTCTGTTTCAAGTGTGGCCATTCTCCTAGATAGTTCTTCTCCATTACATATGAGGTCAGGGTCAATCGCTGATGCCCAATATGCCCTAAAAGAAATTTCTATCATTACTTTTATGTATAGATGTGGGGCCTAATGTTAATCTTGACTTTGCTTCACATCCTGCCCTCATGGGAAAGCAATCAAACATGTACTTACAATTCTCAGTTTATTGGAATGCATATGTTGAAAATTAGAAAGTAAATAAAAACAAATAAACAAAATTAAGTAGGAAAAATGCCGCAGAAAAGCAGTGTATGGATGAAATCTATGCATTAGTTCCATCAATCAGGGAGGTTCCAGTCAAAACACTGATCAAAAGAAGAGTTTCAGAGATACTTTGGCCAATGGAAGACTCACTGGAATAAGTGTCAAATGATATGGGAACCATTTTGAACAAAATTAATTTCTATTTTGGTAAATGCATCATAAATCTTAATCCTTCTTTAACATACTGCATATCTTATTTACCCTTAGACACCCAAGTCAGTCTCCCGACCCAAGTCAGTATCCCCCATCCAAGTCAGTCCTCTCATCCAAGTTAGTCCCCTCACCCCTCTATCAATTTATAATTGCTATTATCTGTCATCCCCAAATCTCTAGTCATTCTTTTTATTCTCTTACTTTATCTCATTATAACTTGCTTAGAGTGAATCTTGGAAAAAAGGAAAAAATACAATTATCAAGTGTATATAAAAGATAAAGTAGAAAAAGGAAAATGGTCAAGTGATTAGAGAAAGAAGGAAATGTAACAGATCAGTTCAAGTTGAGAGAATATTCATCAAATGATTGTGGTGAATTGTCTTCTAGTTACAACTAATAGGTTTGATTTGGTTTGGTTTGGTTTGGTTTAATGGCATATCAACCATTGTAGGTTATTTAATGGCAAATCCTTTTTATACATATATATTAAATATATGATTTCTACACACATTTTGTAGATCACATTTTTAAACAAACCTTGAGCTTATTTTTTTTGTACACTGTTAAATGGTTTCACTTATTTCTATCAAATATGAATAATTCTATTTACTATTAATCATTTGTTTGCATGTAGTTAAATATTTTCAAGTATTGCTATTTACTACTAACAATCCAATTAAACATCAGTCATTTATTTACACACATTCAAATGATCAAACAGTTTTATTTCAAACAATTCCATTTAGTGTCTGTCAACAAAGTTAAATGGTTTCAAGTATTGCTATGTATCACTAACAATTCAATTAAACATCAGTGATTTGTTTACACACAGTTAAGTGATTAAACAGTTCTATTTCAAACAATTCAGTTTAGCATAAGTCATTTGTTTGCCCACAGTTTAAATGTCAAAGTACACAGTTTAAATGTCTAACAGTTCTATTCGACCCATAGATAGGACCCTATCAGGTGCTACCACTCAGGATCTGAGTGGACCTGGGAGTGATGGCAATAAAAGGGTACACTGCATTTCTCAAATCTCCAGCTGACTGGGCCAAACAACTTCTATGTACTTTCAGTTTACCAAGAGATTAACTTTATCAGTCATTTATATTGGAAAGATAAAAGCAGAAAAATTAACAAAAGTGGAAAAAAAGAAAGAAATGAATTAGAAAGATAACTCATTTTATTAGTTGAGAGATTAAATAATTAAAATAATAATAATTTTATCATAAGATAGTAATAATAATGCTAAGTTAGAATAACAATGTCTATTCATAGTTTCCTTCATCAGTAAAATGTACATTACCTAGCAAAATAATATCTCTTCAGGTTTTTATTAGTAAAACATACATTACCTTGCAAAATAATGATGTCTCTTATCAGCTTCCTTCATCAGTAAAATATACATTACAATGCAAAATAATAATGTCTCCTCAGTTTCTTTTATCACTTAAATATACATTACCATGCAAAATAATAATGTCTCATTGCAGCTTCCTTTATCAGTAAAATAATGATGTCTCTTCTTATCTTCCTTTATCAGTAAAATGTGCATTATCATACAATGTAATAATATCTCTTCTCAGCTTCCTTTTTCTGTAAAATGTGCATTACTATGCAAAATAATGATGTCTCTTCTCGGCTTCCTTTGTCAGTAAAAAATGCATTACTATGAAAAATAATGCTGTCTCTTTGTCACTTTCTTTATCATTTATAAAATGTGCATTTCCATGCTGAATAATATCTCTTCCTGGTTCTATTATCTGTAGAATGTACATTACCATGCAAAATGTGCATTACCATGCAAAATGTGCATTACCATGCAAAATGTACATTACCATGCAAAATGTACATTAACATAATTGTTTGTGGGGAGTAACAGTGGAAATGTTTTCTGTTACCTGCCTCTTGAACTCAAATTTTCATTCAGCATAAGAGGGGAAGTGCATTTATGGATACCCTGAAGGCATTAATAAGAAGTGAATGAGTACAGAAGTTCAACAAAGCACAATGATTTTATTTTCATACCAATAGTGATTATGCTACCCACATCTCTATAATATGTAAAATGTTCTAATTAAGTCAAAAGAAAAGACAATTTTTTTGTATTCTTATATGAATTTTATTGACCATTTTTTACTATTTTCTTTCAGTCATCTTTCAGGCAATTTTATATCTCTTTCCTTTCTAAACTTTTTGTCTTTCTTGGCAAACAACTGCCTTGAGTGCTTTCCTATCTCACTAGATAAATATAGAATGCAATCTTTTTTTTAATGAAAATTGGCCTTTTTATGGTTTATCCTGATTCTTTTAATTGTCCTTTGTTATGATTACCCACTTTTCATTACTTATGATTTTTAAAACAAAAAAATTATTGTTTACTCATCAAACTAGTTTTTTTCTAAACTTTTCTAAAAGACAAAAATCAAAGAAACTCATATATATAAGGTGCAGCAAATTATATTTGATTTGAATATTGTAATTATATTGGTTTTCTTCTACATAATTATTCTCATCTATTGTTTTTATTTGTTTGCATTTGGTCTGCCTAGCAGTGGAGAATTGTGTAATGAGAAATATTCAGTGCAAAAATTCTCAAATTGCACATTTAACCATCCAGAAGATCTTCTCCATGAATTGCCCAAATCTTTTATTATCTTGATTTGGTTTCTTTGTTTTATGGCATATCAACCTTTGTGGGTTATTTAATGCCAAAGCCATCCTTGCTGAAGAATAATAGTGGTACAACTTAATCAATTGCTTGGGGAGACTATGGAGTTCATACCTTTCCCAAGAGTATTAGTCCAAAAGTAAATGTAATTGCATGACCAGAGTTTGAACTCACTTACTATGAAGTTGCAGTCCAGCACGTTAGCCACTACACCATTGGGACTACCCCAAAATCTTTTATGCATTTTAGTTGCATTTATACCATTCTTAAAAAATGGTATATGTCCAAAACTTTTCTAATGTTCTTGGTTAAATGGCATTTCTGCCAATTTAAAAGAAAAAATACATGCTGATATAATTATTCACTAAGCTTAGCTTAGATGTAGCACAAGGCAGGAATATGGGGCACATAGTGAGAATCAAACTCACTAACAATGGTCTGCTAACCTAATTTGTTAACCATTACACTATAACTATCATGAAAACTAAATGATCCTCATACAATCTAATTTCCAAAGCAGAATTTGCTTTTTTAACCAATCAAATATAAAAAGAGAATCGATAATATAATTCTTTATTGAGAAGAAATTAATACAAAATATTATTTCTTCTTTTTCCTCTTCTCTTCCTCCTCCTTTCTTCCTCCTCCTACAACTACTAATGTTAGCTTTAATATATTATATCATTTTGTACTTCTCATAGGTGTAGTAGTAATGTGAAAATGGTTTGGTTTAGTTTAGTTTTAAGGTATATCAACCATTCAGTCTTCTTGGACTGATTCATCAGGATTTCAAACTTTGGCACTGTTACTATTACTGGTACAGTGATAGTTTTAAGGTACCACATTTTCTTAATTTCTATTTCCAGGTCTGTTGGTACAGACATATCAATTAGAAAACATGTTTTTCTTTTATAGTCCATAACCACTATATCTTGTCTATATCTCTTTATTTTTCTATCAGTTTTGATAGTAAAGTCCCAGAGAATAGTAGCTCCTTTTGCTTCAGTTATTGGTTCTGACTGGTGTTCATACTATTTTTCAGATCTCAGTATTCTATAGTATTTGCATATTTTCCAATGAATGTAATGCCCTATTTTATCACTGCTTTCTTCATATTATTTTACATATTTGAGAGTTCTTTACATCAGAGTTAGCTTGGGTTTTCTACTGGAGTCTGAGTGACAGCAAGTCTCCACAAGTTTCCAGGACTTTTCTTACTATTCTGGCTGATCCCAACAATGCTGTAGTTTGGATAGTCTTCACTTGTCCTCTTATTTCCAAATCCTCCAGTCTCTGTACCAATCCTTTGGTGACTATATTGAGCACACCAATTACAATTGGTATCACCGTCACTTTTATCTTCCATAATTTTTTTAACTCTCTGGCAAGGTCTCAGTATTTATCTCTCTTTTTGCTTTCCATTAGTTTTACCCTGTAATCAGCAGGAACAGCAAAGTCTATGATTCAGTAGGTTTTTTTTTTTTTGTGACTATCCTTAGGTCTGGTCATCTGGCTGAGATTAGATGATCCATTTATTATTATTATCATTATTATTATTATTATTATTAAGAAGAAGACAATGTCAAGTATATTCCTAATCATTAAGCCATTAGAAATAACCTTAATATCACACAAAGACCAAAGAAATAAAGAAACAATACAAAACTAATGTGGATATCACTGACAAAAGAGCTTTCCTGGCTTTCAAAAGCCACTCATGCAATGAATGCAATATTATTTATTCATTTCAAAAATCCACCAGCCAAAGGCCAAAAAGGACAAAGTGATCAGATTTATATGAAGTGATTACATTTATACGCAGACATAATGTTCAAATTAATAAGCTGGGAATCCCAAAATAACAATACTGTCAAGCTAAGAAAGAGGGTAGATGTATATCCAGGATTAAACAGTATATTACTGTACTATCTAACTATTTTTGTCTCCTTTAATTTTTTCCTATTCTGATAAACAATATGGAAGATAGTAACAGAAGAAGCAACAATGGTATAAGAAATATTTAAAAAATAAAACTAATTTTATAAATGATAACAGTAAAGGAAAGAATAGTGAAGAAACACTAATTATTACAATAAGGACAATATTAAGGATGCTAACCAGTTATTGCAATTATCATAACAATATTATTATAGAGACTCAAACTAATTATTAAAAGTTAATAAGGATGATTACATTCATTTATTAAATCAATAATGATAAAATCAACAGCAACAACAACAATGAACAGGACTGATCATATTTTGGTTGGTTTGGTATAGTATCTTTGCTTAATGGCATATCAACCTTCGTGGGCAATTCAATGCCAAAGCTATTCTTGTAGAAGAATTGCAATGATGCTAATTAACCCATAGCTGGGGTAATAAAGGAGTTCAAAACCTTTCCTAAGGGTATTAGTCCAAAAGTAAATGTAACAATGTGGCTGTAGTTCAAACTTGATTACTTTAAGGCCGTAATCCAGCACTTTTGCCATTATACCATGAGGACTTCCCCAGCACATATTAAACAATCAAAGTGGCAATGATATATTCAATATATAAAGTTGGTGATAAGAACAGCAATATATTAACTATAATAATTAAATTCACTAATCTCCTTTAAAGTGTCACAAAAGAGTCAAAATAATACATACTTTATATATATTTATAGACACGATGTAAATATGAAATAAAGAAATGTCAAAACAGCAAACATAATAAAAATAATAATCATACCTACATGTGTATATAGAAATGTATAAAATAAATATAAACAACTATATATACTGACAATACTGATATTAGATATGGTGGTGGTGATAATAATAATAATAATAATAATAATAATAATAATAGACAAAAACAAACTAGAATCACTTTCCCAGATGGACTTTTCTTGTGCAGCTAAAAACCAAATTCTCATGTATAAATTTGAAGCCAGGACGGTTGAGCTGTCCCCAGATAAATAAACGTCTAGTCTTTGAAAGTTTCATGCTTTCATTTGCATATGTTTCTACTCATATATAAGCATACCTGCACACAGACTTATCTATGAAGATTTATATATCTATCTGTCTATATAGCATACACATATATATATATATATATATATATATATGTATAGAATTAGCACATTCCATTGTCTATTTCTTATTTACACACACACAAATATACACATTTATGCATTAATACTTTTGTGTAAGTAAAATCATATTTTTTTTGTTTCTTATTCTTTGCTTATATGTTCAATCTCAAATGTATTGCAATGAAAATATTGTCTTTTTTAGTGTGTGTGTGAGTGTGTGTGTGTGTGTGTGTGCATATATACATATATATATATATATATTACTTAAATGTTTTGAAAATGCTTAGTATATTTGTAATAGTATTATGCAAACATATACATATATTTATGTGTATATGAGCGTATAATGTCACACACACATATATATATATATATATATATATATATATATATATATATATATATATATATATACACCATTACTATGTTTAAAGGTTGTAGTATCTATTGAGTGAGTGCTAGATACTTTGAATAAGGCATATATAGAATTAAAGTGTATTGTTCTATAGACTTCCTTTCAGATATTTTGTAAAGTAAATCTGATTCCATATCATATTCTATCTTCTGTACTTTCTATGTATCAGGTGTAAAATTCTTCAGAATGTATTATTGCTTGATTATCATGAAAATAGAAAACTATAAGTTGCTATATGTGGTTTTAATTTATTTTATGCTACCTATTTTTCTCTCTCTTTATATATATATATATATATATATTGAAGACAATACATATTTTGTCCAGCAAACCATCTCTCTGTAAGCAGAGAGAATGTCTACAAGAACTTGGTATTATTTTGATATAGTCACCAATACAATATTTTTTTTCTCCACCCTAAATACTTCCCATATTTTTTTTGTTTTGTTTTATATGATATCTTCCTCAATTTACCTCAGTTGAGCAAGGAGTGAAACCAGTCAGCAAGCTTGTCACCCATTTTTGTTTTTGCTTTTTATGTTTTTAGTCCCATGATGAATAAAACTTTGGGTCTTTTCATTGCTTTGATTAAATTCCGTACCCACCAAAATATTTTAGATATATATATTTATATGTGTGCATGTGCATGTGTGTGTGAAATGTGCAGACAAGTCTTATTGAATATGATAAACAAAGAAATCAGAATTATCTTTTTATTCAATTTGTCTAATTTCATTACAAGGAAACATAAAGATTGAGAGAGAGCAAGAATTCTCCACTTCCAACAATTTTCCGACCATTATCAAGAAGAAAAATGAGACATGGATGTTGTTGTTTTAAACAAACCAAGATAGGGAAATTTGTTTTTGGTTCTTTTCTTAGTTGCTAACATTTGAGTTGTTTTATTAAAACATGAAGATATGTTGGTTTAATTGTTTAAATGGTAACATTTCAATGTTTGGAATATTTTAATTTTGAAATGGTTTCCATAGATATCAATGGAAGTTTATATATTTATATATGTATAATTTCAAAGTGCTATTTCCATGTATGCTCCATATAGATATGAAGATGAAAAAATGAGGAAATTTGGATTTTTGAAGAATGAAATGTTATATTGCCATTATAGCCATCTTGACTTTTTTATAAATATACTCTGATTGAGGATTTCTTTAGCATAAGATTCTGCTGATGTCTCTGTATGATCTACATGCCTTTTGCTTTTTGTATAGTATTCATTTTATTTTTCATATTCATATCTCTCCTCACCTACCTGGCTTTTTGATTGTTACAGGAAATGTCAAGTGTCACTTTTAGTTTCTTGTCTTTTAATTTTACTACCTTTTTACTTTTTTGTTACCTAACATCCTCTTTTACAGACAGAAACCACTACCACTAAAACTAAATGTGATCTGAAATATGTATTTAGAAAATAGAATGAAAATATACAAAACGAAGGAGACATCTAGATTGTACAGAGACAACAGGAGAATCTCATTTTAAAAAATTACTTACAAAAAAGTCAAGGTAGGTGTTAAAAACAAAGAACTCAGACTTTAACACTCTGCATACAGAGACACCTTTATTACACCCCACTCACACATACACCAATATGGCAGTTTGTTTACTTCCGGTCATTGAATTATGCCTTCTCTTCTCGAGAGTATCAGGGGAGATAATTTGCATGCTTAATAGTTCTTCCCCCTTTTTCTTTTCATTTCTGTAGGGCATAAGTTCTGCAAAAGAAAATAGGAAAGTGTAACAACATTAAACAGAGGACTCTTTTGGCTCAGTCATGAACCCCAGGATCTTAAATGAAGGCACTCCTTTCTTTGTCAAGGGGTGGGCAATTTGTGTGTTAGTTGGTACCCAAGAGATCTCTGCAATTTCTTTTCCTTCAAGCATCTCTCTCTTTTTTTTCTTTTACTATTTAAATCTACTTCACTGTCACTGGAATCAAAATGAAGCCATGTGGCATTCATATCGTTTAGTAAAGTTGTATTTGCATCTTTGTTGAAGAAAGAAGAATTGGATTTTATTTCTGTAGCCGAAACAGTTACATGAGGATTTTTCTTGCAAGTTGAACCTGGACTTTTACCAAGTAATTTCTTCTTTGCAGAATGTTGTGCATGGCAAAAAAACTTTTGCAACCGAATCCTCTTTATTCCGATTCTCTTTTCTCATTCATAGTTTCACTCAGTTTGTCATCAACTTCAGCATCATATTGTCTACAAGAAATAGATCCTTTTCCTGGAGTACAAATTGTTTCTCTTCTATGAACACCAGGAGATAAAAAGTTACATTCTAGAGTAGGTAATGATTTCATCCCATTCTTGCAGATTTTTGCTGATGTAGGATTATTGAGATCAACAAGCTGACTCTGCGCTAATGGCTTTCTGCTTGTATGCTTGGCCTTGATTCTTTCCTTTTTAGAAATCCCAGAATTTGAACCACTGGTTACCGACGCCATATTAAAATTTCCAACAATGGGTTTGGGTTCAGTCTTTTTGTAACGAATGCATAGTTCACATGAATTTGGGAGTGTCTGCAAAATTTTTATGAATTCAGGATCTGTCACTCCTGCATTTTTAACTAAGTCACACAATTTCTTACTACTTGCATGACTAAATTGTCTATGTAACTTTGTTGCAATTTTAATTTTTTTTGGCCGTATTTTTAGAAGAGCTTTCTTTAATAAAAGGTATGTGTTTGAACTTACGTTTGTCTGGCAGAGGTTTGGTAATAGGAATGTAGTAATGTCCAGACGATGTGCAGCTTAATGGAATTTCCTTTTTTTAACATCGTAACAGTGTCATCTTCAAAACTGAGGCAAGTTCCAGCCCTTTTCATGGCGTCTTTACTCAAGAGTGATAATACTGACTTCAATATCAGCGATAACACATGGTAGAATCACCTTGTAGAGTGAGTTCAGTTTATTTCTATCGCCGAATTTAAAGGTTTTCACTTCTTTTTATTTTTACTATTTTTTTCTTTTGTGCATCCGTTAATGTTTCAAGAAAACATTTATACCATTTTGTTCCACAAACGGTGCTGGATGCACCACTATCTAGAACCGCAGAGCCAAGCGTCTCACCCTAAAAAATGTCTCCGCCGTTCTTACGTTTTTGCTGACTCATTAAGACCACGTGCGACACGGATAAATCTTCCTCTATTTCGACACCATCTTTATTCCTGCTACTATGACCATAAGGACAATCATAAGACCAGTGAAACCTGCAGCCACAATTAAAACATACTGTAATGTTACCTGTTCGGTCTCGCGGATTTAACTTCTTTTTGTTCGTGTAGCGTGTTTTATTCTTATATCCCTGTCGTCTTCCAGCGTGGTTTATCTTTTCTCGCGAATTATTTAAACGCGAATCACGTCTATATGAGGAGCGGCCATAATATACTGCGGTAGGGTCCATTTAGTTATTTTCTGTATAGTTAGCAATATCCATTTCGTTTTTTTTTCACGACAAGTGGATTTATTCGGTGATGAATCGCTAGAAGAATGCCCATGCATAATCTTCCGTGACTGTTTCGACATGGAAGATAGCGTTAATTCGCTGACAGTAGTTTTGACCAATTTTTCGTTATCCTTGGTGATATTGGCACTCTTTAGTGCTCTGAATGCCAGTACAGGTTCTGGTAAAAGAATGTTAAAGTCTTTTAATTTGGCTTCAAGTCGGCCAAATTCAATCGAAAAATCTTCTAACGACGTCCCAGGCGGTCTCTGATAATTTTCAAATGTTTCGTATGCTCGAAAGGCAGACTGGTTTATATCTTCCAGAAAAAGTGTATCCAGTTTTTCATGTAACTTTTTCATTCCATCCTCAGAATTAAGAACCTCAGTATCTAATTCCAAAACAACCTCTTTTGCTGTTCCTTTCAATGACAAAAACACCATGAGGGCTCTTTTCGTTTTATCCAGTGAAGTGGCTAGTTCCCATATTAGCATTTCTTTCCGCCATGTACTGTATTTATCTTTAAGCAATGAGGGTGGATGAAAATACTTAGAAGCCATAGTGTCTTTTAGCTCTGCTACCATTGTTAAAAACAAAGAACTCAGACTTTAACACTCTGCATACGGAGACACCTTTATTACACACATCTTCTTACACTCACACATAAACCAATATGGCCGTTTGTTAACTTCCGGTCATTGAATAATGCCTTCTCTTCTCGAGAGTATCAGGGGAGATAATTTGCATGCTTAACAGTAGGTATAATGGATATATAAAATTCCATGTTTCAAAAATCCAGATTTCCTCATTTTTTTAATACTAAGATTCACACACACACACACACACACACACACACACACACACACACACACACACACACACACACACACATATATATATATATATATATATATATATGTATATACATAAATATATAATGGGTTTTTACAAAGGAATATGTATATATGGTTTAATGGAGTGTAAGACCTTATAATTGCTATTACAATTTGATTATATTTGGACAACGATTTGTCATTCAACAAACTTTATTGAATATGATGTAGAAAAAGTATGTCTTATTGATTTTTTTTTATTCAATTTTCTTTGTTTCTTTAGAAGAAAAAGTATTACGGCTATTTAATAACTCGCTGGTATCTTTTCTTCTGGTCTAAGCATTTTCAACCATTCTCTGATCATTATCAAAAGAAAGAATAAGACATGGGTAAAATTTATTTATTCTACATTTATCACTAAATTGACAAAATTCTATTTGATTGATAGGACTTATGAAACTGTGAATGTATGATATCAAAAGGACTGAAGTAAGTTATATTTATTAACAGCTAATGTTCAATCAAAGAGAATAACTGACTTAGTCTCTAAGAAATCTGTTGCTATGTGACAAAACCTTTACTTTTTGCTGTTCCTGGAGAGAAAGTATAATTTCCTATTTATTTCTTAACTAAAGAATTGCAAAATACCAATATTTTTTGTAAAACTTTGCTTTTGTGACTTAAATTATGAAATTTTAAATTTGCTTATTTAGCAAAAGGTCAAAGCTTGTTATTTTCATTGGGACACCAATAAAGAAGATCAGGATCTTCTTTATTGGTGTCCCAGTGAAGATAACATTGTACCATTCTTCTGATTTGAACTCGTGTCCATTTCCTATGACGGTAAACATTATACCAGAGGCACCACAGGCACCCCATTTGCATTGTACCTATCTTTCGATTTCCAAAAAAAGCCAAAAACAGATAAATAAATAATAACAGAAACCATTCTGACGTTCACGCGAAAGGAATCAATGGCAACATTACCACTCTCGGTGAACTAAACTTACAATACCAGTGGCAATCACAATTCACCCAATTTTAGAGGCATCAAAATGTTGGAGATCGATTCCACTGCTCAAGGGGTGGTTAAACTTTTTGCTGGAAGGGCTGCATCACTGGGTTATGAATTATCAAAGGGCCGCATCTTTTAAAATCAAAAGAATTTAGTCTCAATTCAAGTGCAAGTGTTTAACTTTTATTTTCTTAGAGGCTCCTGCGGGCCGCACAGAACATTGCAGCGGGCTGCAGTTCGTCGACCCCTGCACAATACCGATCTTAATCAGTCAAAGTATTCAAAATCACAACACACAATCAACAACCAGAACAAAACCGCTAAATTCAGACACACACTCGCCTCAGGCTACACAACAAACACAGCCTCAATAATATCAGCTCCCAAACATGTAATTACGACCTATAACCCTGCATACAGGACGCAAAACAACATCAGTGACAATAACAAGCTATCTATGAGACTGTGGGATTTTGAAGGCTTTAAAAGTCAGGGGCTAAGGGCAAGCCTGTGTTGCCGTAAGATATCTGACTCCATATTTTGGTTACACTGTTTCACCCCACGTTGACTGGCCGGCGCAATGCCTTGCCTAAAGAAAGTCCCTAAAGAAATATACAAAAAGAAAAGATAGATTTTTTTTCGCGTAGGAATGCTGAGTGTCCATTAGGCTGCGTGTTGTAAAGGCTGTGTTTATCTATCAGAAGGTTGTTGTTCATTGCATTTCTATGTTGATTTCTGTGTTAACATTTTTTTTTGTACCACGTGAAAAGTCGTCTGTCTCCAGTTTAGGGTGTTTTTGTTGTTTTTTTTTCTTTTTAAAATTTTTTGTTGGGATGTCTTCTTTATCCTGGGTGTTCATCATTCACGTGTTCGGGGTTCACCAATATAGAATTTAAAGGCTTTGAAGGTCAGGGGCTAAGGGCAAGGCTGTGTTGCCGTAGATATCTGACTCCATATTTTGGTTACACTGTTTCACCCCACGTTGACTGACCGGTGCAATGCCTTGCATAAAGAAAGTCCCAAAAGAAATATACAAAAGGAAAAGATAGAAACAGATAAGAGGCGAAAACATTTCTTCTATACTTTCCTTTAGCAAAATGGTGTTGTTGGTTCGACGGATACTTCCTGAAAGAGAAAGATAATATCGTCTCCTTTTTCAAGAGGAAAATCCTTTTTTTCTTTTTACGCATGCGTCATTTCCTTTTCGTTAGAGACCTCTGGGAGTTGCTTCAAATTTAATAGTTTTCTTTTTATCTATTTATTTATTTTCTTAAATTTAATTAATTAATTTATTTATTCGTTCCCTGCAAGACCACAGCCCAGCATCCAGACACTGAATCAAAAACTGAAGTGGTTGAAACCATATATGGTACTATCGCTGCCCAACAAACCAAACAGTGACGAATTAGAGGCCACGTTTACGTCTCGTGCTAACATCTCCTCCTACGCCGATGACAACCTGGTTCATGCCAAAACATTTGCGGAGTACATGAATGGACTTGGACAACTTTTTGTCACCCTTTGAAAATTTGAACTGAATCCAAAGAAATGCACCTTTCTCATGATAGAAGCAAAGTTCTTCGGATGCATCATAGACAGAAACTGATTCAGGACTGATCTTGAATTCACCCGTACCATGGTGGAGATGAAACTTTCAACATAAAAAAGGGAATCACAAAGCCTCATTGGCCGTTTGATTAAAATAAGGTAATTCCTCGAAACACATGTACATGAACGAATCAAGTTTGATACATTTCCCATTATCATTACTCCCATTCATTAGCTCAACACGGTTAACAGATCATTTGCTTGGATTGAATGGGATAACAAGACTTTCGAAAAAATCAAGAAGCGACTGTCTTTACCAACAATCATTTCGTTTTCTGACTTTGCACGACCCTTCATGCTCACCACTGATGCCAGTGATTTTACGTGCGAGGCATCCTAACGCAGGAAGCTCATATATTGGGGCACATCTAAACAGGAGGCACAAGCGATAAAGTGGTTCACATCGAAATTCGACTATTTCCTACGTAACCGCCCTCTCATCACCTTCAGCGACTACTGGTCACTAACTTATCTTGACCAGCGTGAATTAAACAATGCCAATATTCGACGATGGTAGGAAGAAATTTCATGCTACACGCTTGTACTGGAATTCGTTAAAGGGGAATTCAATGTTTGGGCCGACATGCTTAGCAAAATCCCCGGTCAAAAGATGGGCAAAATGCCGGCCAACCCTAATCCTGCCGGCAAAGCATTCAAAATTAAGCTTATTTACGTCCCATGATGGTGTGTCGGTGAAATCAACAGTTAGAAACCAATTACGGAGACACATACACCACAAAATATCGGATATCACAAAGGTATTACGGATGTAGGGTTTGCTAATCATTCCTCCTCAGCGAGTTCCATCAATGAAATTAGAAACTATATCAATATCGCTACCGAACAATCGACCGACAACATACTGTCAAAAATCATCAGTCTGCCGCGACCGGCCGATAAACATAAACATGTCAAGCTACACGCCCGCTGTAGAACAACTATATCCGGGTACGACCGGAACTGACTAAGCCCTTTTTCTTTCTAACGACCTTGACACCTCGTTATAGCTAAAGAAAAGGATGAATTAAAAACTAATAACATTTACAAAGCACTTTGGCCGAAAATAACTAGATAAGACTAGAACTAATAGTCGTCGCTAGCCTATGGCGGGTTAGAAAAACACTTTATGGCTACACTCATTTTTATGAGGGAATTTCTTATTCACGTGGCTGGGCTGTGTGTCACAGCCCTTTCGTGATATCAACAGGCCCTTTTCAACGCTCGGTTCTTTTGTGTCCTGTGGTGGGGCGCTCTCGACCGGCTGTGGTTGCGAGCTGCACAGGCTCGTTTTTTTTTAGACGATGCTGCTTTGTGTCCTGTGGTGGGGCACTCTCGACCGACTGTGGTTGCGAGCTGCACAGTCTGTTCGGGTGTGTTCCACCACTGGATACATCACCTCTGGCCTCAGGGGGCCATCCCCCCAGGCTTTAACCCTCTTCGGAGGGGTTGGGTTTATCGCCCGGCGCCTGAGGCGCCCCGAAAAGGGGAATGCCGACGGGGTCCGAGGCATTTTTGGAACTGCCTCTCGTGTTGGGCTTCGGCCCTGCGACAGGACCCACCTTAAAAACGGCCTTGTGCCATATTCGTACGTTGGTGGGACGTAGGATAAATACAGCTCTCGACCGGCTGTGGTTGCGTGCTGCACGGTTCGGTCGGGTGTGTTCCACCACTGGATACATCACCTCTGGCCTCAGGGGGCCTTCCCCCCAGGCTTTAACCCTCTTCGGAGGGGTTGGGTTTATCGCCCGGCGCCTGAGGCGCCCCGAAAAGGGGAATGCCGACGGGGTCCGAGGCATTTTTGGAACTGCCTATCGCGTTGGGCTACGGCCCTGCGACAGGACCCACCTTAAAAACGGCCTTGTGCCATATTCGTACGTTGGTGGGACGTAGGATAAATACAGCACGCCCCCGGCTTTTTAGCTGGGCCGTCTGGCATTCGTGCCGGATGGGTGCTCGAAACCAAGAGCAGACTCGGGGCCGAATAGGCCCCCAGCTTCGGCTGGGCAACCTTCGGGTGGGCGAGCTGCACTTTTGTCCCCTTTGTACGGCACTAGACCAAGCGTCTAGTTTAAGCCGTTAACTAGCATACGTGCCCGGACCCACATTTGGGTTCGTGAAACTGCTTGCCTCATCAGGCTCACATTGCACTAAGTGAGCCGATGAGCAGCACAGACCAGCAGGGTTCGAGTCTCGGCTCCTTCCCCTCCCCTTTATCCCCACTTTAATTGGCCTTCGGGCTTTTGACCTTGTGTCAAGTCGTGTCTGGTGGGAGGCAGCGACAAATATAGGCACGCCCCCGGCTTTTTAGCTGGGCCGTCTGGCATTCGTGCCGGATGGGTGCTCGAAACCAAGAGCAGACTCGGGGCCGAATAGGCCCCCAGTTTCGGCTGGGCAACCTTCGGGTGGGCGAGCTGCACTTTTGTCCCCTTTGTACGGCACTAGACCAAGCGTCTAGTTTAAGCCGTTAACTGGCATACGTGCCCGGACCCACATTTGGGTTCGTGAAACTGCTTGCCTCATCAGGCTCACATTGCACTAAGTGAGCCGATGAGCAGCACAGACAAGCAGGGTTCGAGTCTCGGCTCGTTCCCGACCTACCCCTCCCCTTTATCCCCACTTTAATCGGCCTTCGGGCTTTTGACCTTGTGTCAAGTCGTGTCTGGTGGGAGGCAGCGACAAATATCGGCACGCCCCCGGCGAAGCTCATTAAGGAGGAATCCCGCATTCCTTGCGGTCGAATCCACCTTAACTTACGGCGTTGGCCCCACTTCTCGTGGTAGACCTGCCTTACTTCCACCTACGTAGGTATGCTCAAAGGTCCTTTTTAGGACCACAAGAGGTCTCTGTCTGCGGGTCACAGCATCTCTGACTGGTCAGTAATGACCAGTCGAAATAGACGGCCAGGCGGCAAACACGAAGACGGATTCTAAGACCAACCGGTCTTAACCTCGGTTCCGATAGTCCGATAAGCTGCGCAGCGCTAATGGCACGGACCAGCCTTTAGCTACGGCTTCACTATCTGCGCAGCGCTAAGATAACGCCCATCTTAGCCTCGGCCTCATGGCCTGTCCGCTCGTTCGCACGGCTTTGACACGACAAAGCCCTCGCTGCTGTCCGCTCGTCAGCTCGGCTTTGACCCGACAAAGCCTTCGCTGCTGTCCGCTCGTCCGCACGGCTTTGACCCGACAAAGCCTTCGTTCCCATCAGCTCGCCCGCACGGCTTTGACCCGACAAAGCTTTCGCTCTCGTCCGCTCGTCCGCACGGCTTTGGCGCGAACCTAGCCATAGCCATTGTCCGCACGGCTTTGGACACGACAAAGCCTTCACTCCCGTCCGATACATCCGCACGGCTAGGGGGCCCAGCAAGGCCCTAGCCTTTCCTCGACCTCGACACTCTTGCAAGGTACAACGCAGTCCACGTTACGACTCGCTGTTACGGACTGTTCTACCACTGCAACAACTGGCTCACGTACGACCCGCTGTACGAGCCAGAAACCAGGTCGACACACCCCCGGTTAATCCAACATATCGTCATAACCGAGGATGTCGATCTACCGAACTCGACGCTCTTGCAAGGTACAACGCAGTCCACGTAACGACTCGCTGTTACGGACTGTTCTACCACTGCAACAACTGGCTCACGTACGACCCGCTGTACGAGCCAGAAACCAGGTCGACACCCCCCCGGTTAATCCAACATATCGTCATAACCGAGGATGTCGATCTACCGAACTCGACGCTCTTGCAAGGTACAACGCAGTCCACGTAACGACTCGCTATTACGGACTGTTCTACCACTGCAACAACTGACTCACGTACGACCCGCTGTACGAGCCAGAAACCAGGTCGACACACCCCCGGTTAATCCAACATATCGTCATAACCGAGGGTGTCGATATACCGAACTTGACACCCTTGCAAGTTACAACGCAGTCCACGTAACGACTCGCTGTTACGGACTGTTCTACCACTGCAACAACTGGCTCACGTACGACCCGCTGTACGAGCCAGAAACCAGGTCGACACACCCCGGTTAACCCAACATATCGTCATAACCGAGGATGTCGATATACCGAACTTGACGCTCTTGCAAGTTACAACGCAGTCCACGTTACGACTCGCTGTTACGGACTGTTCTACCACTGCAACAACTGGCTCACGTACGACCCGCTGTACGAGCCAGAAACCAGGCCGACACACCCCCGGTTAATCCAACATATCGTCATAACCGAGGGTGTCGATATACCGAACTTGACACCCTTGCAAGTTACAACGCAGTCCACGTAACGACTCGCTGTTACGGACTGTTCTACCACTGCAACAACTGGCTCACGTACGACCCGCTGTACGAGCCAGAAACCAGGTCGACACACCCCGGTTAACCCAACATATCGTCATAACCGAGGATGTCGATATACCGAACTTGACGCTCTTGCAAGTTACAACGCAGTCCACGTTACGACTCGCTGTTACGGACTGTTCTACCACTGCAACAACTGGCTCACGTACGACCCGCTGTACGAGCCAGAAACCAGGCCGACACACCCCCGGTTAATCCAACATATCGTCATAACCGAGGATGTCGATCTACCAACCGCGACGACTGCCTAGCTGTACTCAACGACCAGCATCGACCATCTAGCTGTACTCAACGACCAGCATCGACCATCTAGCTGTACTCAACGACCAGCACCGACCATCTAGCTGTACTCAACGACCAGCATCGACCATCTAGCTGTACTCAACGACCAGCACCGACCATCTAGCTGAACTCAACGACTCGACCGACCTCAGCTTACCAGCATCCAACATCTAGCTGTACCCAACGACTCGACCTACGCCAGCGACCCTCGTCGAACGCCCAGCTGCGAACACATACAACCGCCACGGACATTTACATTCACGCTTGTAAATACGACGAAATAAATTGTCATTTGTAATTATCATTATCTCACCTTTGTTCCTTCATATTGCTTTGGCTGTTCCTCATTCACATAATTCATTTGCGGGGTCGACATATTTATCGGCTCTGCAACATGTTCAGCCAACGTCCAGTTAATAGCATTTTTTTTTTAACCGAAATGTATGCTTGTTGAATTTCCTTGCTGGGTGTTTTTATTTATTTATTCATTTATCTTGTTGGAGTTGTTGGTATGAAATGTATTTGTAAATCAGAAAAGATTTCGATTGAAGTTGCGTTAACATTATGTGTAAAAGATTTATTTCTAGAATCTATAACTTAGCCATTGCGTTGTTCACCTCCGGTTTAGTACTATTTTGTGTTCCAGCAAAATAAATTAATAAATAAACCAAAACACTTGGCCAGAAAATCCAACGAGCATTCATTTCAGTGGAAAAAAAATACCCTTAACTGAATGTTGTCTGCACAGTAGCAGAAATTATTACCAAATAATGATTACAAAATTATTACAAGTAGGCCCCGCGCATGCGTCAGGTTGAAATAAGAAAATATTTTTTCCAGCCAAACAGAAGCCTTCTCCCCAAATCCTTCAGGAGCTGATTCTTTTTCCAGTAAATTTATTTAAAAAAAGGGCACCTAGCGACTTGAGGGCAGTTCATTCCATTACTCGGAGAAGAATAAAGGCGGCCGTCAGATTATCAACGAACCCTCGCCCCAACAACGTGCTGAAACTACAAGAATTGGGTCACTCATACCACACATACTGGACAAAGAACAAACTCATAGCCACTCGCCTCTTGATTGTGTAGCGTAAATTTCATATACGTCTACAAATATCGCACTCACATTTTTAAACCAATCAACAAACATTAGAACATTCTAGAAAAAAAGGATCCAAACAACATACACAAAATTCGCGCCCATAGATTTTTAAGCCAATCAACAAACATTAGAACATTCTAGAAAAAAAGGATCCAAACTACAATATACAAAATTCGCACCCATAGATTTTTTAACCAATCAAATACTTTCCCCCCAAAAAAACATTCATAGCCGTTTTGATCCTCTTAGGTGTTATAAAAAGAAAGCGATTGAACAATTCAACAGAGATCTAGCCGCTAACAACAAGGAACCTATGTTACGCTACTGGACTGCTCCCTCACCCACCAAAACACGAGAGACGCCACACTGTCTAGCAAAGACATTGCCATTTCTACTTACACCAAAGGCGAAATCGGCAACAACAACGACAACAACAACATTGTGAGTTCTTTGGTACATATTCTTACTGAATAATAAACCTTTATTTTATAGTTATTCAGATTTTGTTTTTGTTTTGTTCGGGAAATTACTCGCGAGGAACACGTACTGCCTCCAAACTTTATTTTTTACTTGTGACACATCTCGCAGATATAACCCGACAATTGGTGACCGCGACCACGTAAATTCAAAGAAAAGAAAAAAAAACCACCATGGAAAACACAGAAATGGACGCCTTATTGTCACAGCCAGCTACCCAGTCAGCTCTCAGGATACCGCAGTTTTGGACACACGATCCCATTTTGTGGTTCGCACATGTCGATGCTCAATTCGTCACACACCGGATACGCAGCGATGCAGCGCGACTGAACCACATCATTGGATCACTCACTCACGAGGTGATGGCAGAAGTCAGGGACTACATCATGGCTCCGCCTGGTACGGTCCCGTACGACACTTTCCGGGCCGAATTGATTAGACGAACCTCCGACTCACGACAGAAACGTCTACGCCAGCTTCTCGTGGACGAGGAACTAGGCGACAGAAGGCCATCGCAGCTGTTGAGACGGATGAAACAGCTGATGGGCGAAAACCCACTTCAGCCAGACATCCTAAAACAGTTGTTCGTCAATCGATTACCGCCAAACGCACAAATGATCCTCGCTTCCGCCGGAGAAAACACACCAGTGGAAGAACTAGCCGAGTTAGCGGACAGGATCATGGAAGTTACAACTACCGTAGCCCCGGTGACACAGGCGCAATCTTCTACCAACCCTTTCCTGCCGACCCCTGACAGCTCAGAGCTTACTGAGCTACGAGCTCTAACCCAGCAGCAAGCGCGACAAATTCAGACCCTCACAGACCAGTTACAGGCCTTCACTAGGGACCAACCGCGACGGAACTACAATCAACACTTTGGCCGTCGCCGCTCTCGTAGTCGGGACCGACCTAGTAGTTATTGCTACTACCATCAACGATTCGGCGATAAGGCACGCAAGTGTGAGAGTCCCTGTTCATATAAACAGTCGACCCCTTCACCACCGGGAAACGAGAAAGCCAGGTGGTAAGAGCGACCGACACGCCTGGCCCTGCCCGAAGGGGTCGCACATTTTATGTCAGAGACCATACAACCGGCATTCACTTCCTGGTGGATACCGGTGCAGAAGTCAGCGTCATCCCCGTAAAATTGGTGCGAGAAAAACGCACACCAACCACGATACAGTTACAGGCCGTAAACCATTCCCCTATCCCAACATTCGGCGAGAAATCCCTTACTTTGAACTTGGGATTCCGTCGTACATTCCAGTGGATTTTTGTCGTAGCGAAATTACCAACCCCTATTTTAGGAGCAGATTTTTTGCACCACTTCGGGCTCTTAGTCGACGTAAAACGAGGACGATTAGTCGACAACACTACAGGCCTCACTGTGCGTGGTATAGCCACCCGAACGCCGTTAATCAGCCCTGTTGTCTTCCAGCCTATAACCAACCGGTACGCGGACATCCTCAAGCAGTACTCTGACATCACCCGACCTGTGTTTCGAGATAAACACATCAAACATGATATTACTCATCACATTCAGACACAGGGCCCACCTGTCGCAGCTCGACCCAGGAGACTCAGACCGGATCGTTTAAAAGTGGCTAAACAGGAGTTTCAACACATGATGGACCTCGGGATCATCCGCCCATCCAGTAGTAGTTGGTCCTCCCCACTTCACATGGTTCCAAAGAAAACGGCCGATGACTGGCGCCCTTGCGGAGATTACCGGGCACTTAATAGCTGCACCACCCCGGATAATTACCCGATTCCTCATCTGCACGACTTCTCAGGCTCACTTCACGGAAAGTCCATTTTCTCCAAAATTGATCTTGTGCGAGCTTACAACCAGATTCCAGTCGCGTCGGCAGACATTCCAAAAACGGCAATCACCACACCATTCGGATTATTCGAATTTCTTCGGATGCCGTTTGGTCTTAGGAATGCTGCCCAAACCTTCCAACGTTTCATTGACGCAGTTATACGAGGTCTACCCTTCGTATACGCGTATATAGACGATCTGTTGGTAGCAAGTGCTTCCGAAGAAGAACACACGCGACATCTACATCAACTATTTCAGCGATTGACGCAATATGGTGTAGTGGTCAACCCCAGCAAATGCGAGTTCGGAGCCACTTCTCTATCTTTCCTCGGTCACGTCATAGATAAGGACGGAATCCGCCCTCTGCCCGAGAAGGTCAAATCCATCATGGACTACCCTGCGCCAACTTCCTTACGAAAGCTCAGGGAATTCCTCGGTTTAATTAACTTTTACCGGCGGTTCCTCCCTCACTGTGCAGAAACGGCCCAGCCACTCACAGACCTTCTACGACACCGAACGAAAAAGAACGAGACCATAATCCTAACTGAACAGGAGCTAAATTCTTTTTCGAAACTGAAACAATTACTGGCCGAAGCGACGATGTTGGTTTTTCCGAAAGCAGACGCCCCTCTTTGTTTACTAGTCGATGCATCTGACGTCGGAGTGGGAGGAGTACTGCAGCAACTGGTAGACACCACCTGGCAGCCACTATCTTTCTTCTCCAGACGACTGCAACCTGCGGAGACTAAATACAGCACCTTTGGCCGAGAACTGCTAGCAGCATATTCCGCAATCCGACATTTCCGCTACATGTTGGAAGGGGCAGTTTTCACCATATATACAGACCATAAGCCGTTAGCACATGCCTTTCACGCGAAACCTGGACGTCATTCACCCAGAGAGGCCCGTCACCTGGATTATATAACCCAGTTCACTACGGACATACGACACATAAAAGGCACGGCAAATATGGCCGCCGATGCAATGTCACGCATGCATATAGATGGGGTACAAACAGTTGATGCAATCAACCTTCAACAGATCGCAGCCGACCAAGAAGGCGATGAAGAACTAGCAACCCTGCAAAAGTCCCAAAGCCTTACCTTCCAGCAGATGCCATTACCTTCTTCGGCTGGACTCATCTGGTGTGATACCTCCACCGGACATGAACGCCCGTATGTACCGGCTAAACACCGACGGCAAGTTTTTTTAGCGCTACACAACCTAGCGCACCCAGGCATTCGTGCAACACAGAAGTTGATAACGTCCCGTTTTTTATGGACAGCTATCAACAAAGACACCCGCGAGTGGACTCGAAGTTGCATCCCGTGCCAGAAAGCGAAAATTGGTCGCCATATCAGGAGTCCTCTAGGAACCTTCCACGAACCCGATGCACGTTTTAAACATGTGCACATCGACATCGTGGGACCACTGCCACCTTCACAGAACATCACGTATCTACTCACCTGCGTCGACAGATACTCTAGATGGCCCGAAGCATTCCCTCTGTCTGATATTTCGGCAGAGACTATCGCCAAAACCATTACATCACAGTGGGTATCTCGCTTTGGCACACCGGAAATAATAACTACAGATAGAGGACGACAATTCGACTCCCACCTCTTCACAGAACTAACTCGCCTGTTTGGATGCAAACATATTCGCACAACAGCATACCACCCAGCAGCCAACGGCATGGTTGAACGATTCCACCGTCAACTAAAGGCCGCACTCAAAGCCTACCCTACCAGCACCAACTGGATGGAGTACCTCCCTTTCGTCCTCCTCGGCATCCGTGCTTCTATCAAAGAAGACATTGGGCATACACCTGCTGAGCTGCTGTATGGAACCACGCTGACCCTACCTGGTCAAATGGTTGCACCCATCACACCACACAATGTTCCGGATCCGACGAACTACGTACATCGCTTACGAGAGTTCATGTCACGTCCATTACACACACATCCACGTCCACAGAGAGTAAAAACACATGTCCCTTCGGACATCAACCAATGGACTCATGTATTTGTGCGCAACGACGGAGTATCAACGCGTCTTCGACCATCATATTCTGGTCCTTACCAAGTACTCCGGAGGCACGCCAAATATTTCATACTGGACATTAACGGGAAGCAAAAGGCAGTTTCTGTCGATCGACTTAAAAAAGCAGTCATCGAAGAAGCTCCGGTCGAATCATCACCACTCCAACCTCATACCCCACTAACCACACCAACACAAACACCTTCAGCTACAGACAGGGCACCCACAAGTACACCCCAACCACATACTAAATCTGGCAGAACAATCCGCCGGCCCACCAGGTTCGTGCAATTCTTTTAGTAAAAGACAAGAATTGCACATATAAATTATTTTTTATTTATTTATTTATTTATTTATTTTTTAATATTTAACAAATATTAATCCGGAAGGGGAGTAATTGTAGCGTAAATTTCATATACGTCTACAAATATCGCACTCACATTTTTAAACCAATCAACAAACATTAGAACATTCTAGAAAAAAAGGATCCAAACAACATACACAAAATTCGCGCCCATAGATTTTTAAGCCAATCAACAAACATTAGAACATTCTAGAAAAAAAGGATCCAAACTACAATATACAAAATTCGCACCCATAGATTTTTTAACCAATCAAATACTTTCCCCCAAAAAAAACATTCATAGCCGTTTTGATCCTCTTAGGTGTTATAAAAAGAAAGCGATTGAACAATTCAACAGAGATCTAGCCGCTAACAACAAGGAACCTATGTTACGCTACTGGACTGCTCCCTCACCCACCAAAACACGAGAGACGCCACACTGTCTAGCAAAGACATTGCCATTTCCACTTACACCAAAGGCGAAATCGGCAACAACAACGACAACAACAACATTGTGAGTTCTTTGGTACATATTCTCACTGAATAATAAACCTTTATTTTATAGTTATTCAGATTTTGTTTTTGTTTTGTTCGGGAAATTACTTGCGAGGAACACGTACTGCCTCCAAACTTTATTTTATACTTGTGACACATCTCGCAGATATAACCCGACAATTGCGTCCAGAAGGAGAAAGAACATTATTCCTTTTTGGGACTAAGAATTCTACCCCACACAACCTTTGTTTGTTACACAATAAACAAATTTAACTCTAAAATGTTGTCCCTGATAATTTTCCTGGCTATCATACGTTTGACTATAACATTAGGCAAAATTATTAATAATTTCCGTTTTAGTGAATATATTTTATTGGTGAAAAGGAGGCGTTCGTAGTGTAATGGATCCACTATATATAGTCATGATCAGTTTTAACGAAAACCGTAACATTCCCAGAAAAAATATTTTTGTTGATAAAAACTAAAATATATTAGGTTATATGAGGAGTTTTCAAAAAGTAATACGACTGAAGACTGAAATTAATAATGTATGAAGTGTTAATTTTCTTCAAAATTGTTATTCAATTCACTTATTCCAGCAAATTGTACATTGGTTGAAGTATACAGTTGAAGGTCTCGTTTAATATCTTCCATGTCTTTAATTCTCTTACTCTTAAGATGAATTTTCAGTTTAACAACCACAAAAAAAGTCAAAGAGGGCTAGCTGTAGTGCTGCATTTGCACAATTCTATATTCACCACGCGCAGTTTGTTCAAATGTATCAAACTGATTTCATAATTAAAGATTTATCCAGATTTTGTCAAGACATCGTTACTTTATGATATACGAGGATCATTGTATAAGTTTCCAGACTTTTTTTTCGTATGGGCACTTTTATTGATAGTACACACATGAAACTCTAGTCCCATTCGAAGTAATCTCCTCCAACTGCAATGCACTTGTTGTACTGTTCCAACAACTTCTGGAAGGCCCCATGGAAGTCCTCTTGTGTGAGCATGTCAATGACTTTCGTCACAACCTCTTTCATCTCCTCAATTGTCTAATAACGAAAAGTCACAGGGAGCAAGGTCTGGACTATAGGGAGGCTGAGGAACTGTCTTGATGTCCAGCTTGGTCAAATAGTCTGTGACAAGGATGGAGTTGTAAACTGGTGCATTGTCCTGGTGGAAATGCCACTGACTCGATTTGAAGAGTGTTGGCCTCTGCTGACGGAATCTCTTCTTGAACTCTCTTAAAACCTAAACATAGTAACCCTAACCCTAACCCTTTGGCCAATCAACTCTGGTGTATTAACTTCCTTATTCCTCCCACACCACTTATCATCCCTCACAGACTCCCTGCCTTCCTTGAATCTATTATGCCACTCAAAAACTGATGCTCGATTCATGCAAGATGCTCCAAAAGCAGTCTGAAGCATTCCATACGTTTCTGTGGCATTTTTACAAGTTTATAACACAATTTTATTGCATATAGTTCTTCTAAAGTGTCCTCACGTCCAGATTGCATTTTTGAAATTCACCAGCTGTGACAATCAGGCTTTAGTAGGGTGTATTCCAATTGCTGCTGTAGCTGTTCATTTGAACCTGAAATCATAAAAATTGGTCAGTCATCTCATAAGATGTATAGCAATAACATAGTGAATTTTCAAGAGTCTACGACAATTTTAAATGCCATACAAAAAAGTCTGGAAACTTATTGAAGGCACCATGTAAGTTGATCAGTAGTGAACAGGTTTTCAATTAAAATTTTAAAAAATTAGATTTAAAAAATGTAAAAATTCAACATCAGTACTTTTTGATCCCTCTTCATACATGTGCATTGCGTTACTGTTAATAAAACTATTAATAATCCCGATACAGGTAAAGAATGGACATTGGTCTCTGCATCTGTATGTCGCCATTGGAGGTGAAGGAATGCTTTTTCTTGTACGTAAAAATCACTTAACTGCATTGAGAAAATTCAACTGACAATAATGTGTGCATCATTTAATGGCAACTCTTGCTCAACAAGCGTTTCTTACTACAATTCCACCAATGCAAGTGAGGAAACGGATATCATCACCCTCTACAATGAGCTATCTTTCCTTGTCAAACACATTCACAAACACAACATTCAAATCTTCGGTGGAGACATGAATGCTCAAGTAGGCAAAGATGAAATTGACAAATTCTGTTTACACAGCTCATCAAATAGTAATGGGGAATATCTAGTAGAGTTTTCTTTTGAGAACAGGCAAGCTAAATTCCAAAAAAGAGAGGGAAAACTATGGACTTACTCCGACCAAAATAACTCAAATGCACAGCTGCATTATATTTTCATGAACAAGTGAATAAATTGCACTGTCAACTGTTAGGCATATTCCTCTTTTAAAGGAGTATCTTCCAATCACAGAATCATCACAGCAAAGATATGCCTGAATCTATGCAGAAATAAGAAACAAACAGTCAAAACCACACGTTATGACTGGTCGTAATTTACCAAGAGAGATATTAGCAATAAACATGCAGTAAATGTAAGAAACAAATTTGATACTCTTGAGGAGATATCTAGAACACATACTCCAAATGACGAATATGAAAATTTTGTCATTGCCCAAATGGAAGCAGCAGCTGAGTGCATACCAACCAAACCAAGAGCCAAAAGTGAATTTTAATGGGAGTCATCAGTAGTGAAAAAAAGACGAGACAACATGAAACTATCATCCTTACTTAATGAAAGAAACCCAACAAATACCAACATGCAGAAAATTAAGAACTTGAATTGAAAGTGCATTAATTCCTGTGTCTTCTACTGTCAATTTACAGCCAGGCTTTTACAAAATATATCTCCGTTCCATAATGTATTAATATTCAAAGAATGTGGGATATAAGATAACAAAAAACTGACAAAAATACAAATAATGATTAAATTTAACAGATTAAAAAACTAAAAAAAATATTAGCATACTTCTCTCCCTTGTACCATAAGATTTCGTTTTTTGTTTAGTAATAAATTCATTTTCATGACAATATTTCAATAGCAAGATATCTCAATCTGATTTTCCAAACAGTTTTCTTTTTCTTATATTGTCATATTTCATCTTAAACCTTCTCTCTCTGTCTGCCTGTCTCTCTCTCTCTCTCTCTCTCTCTGTCTTTATACATAAATATATTGCATAGATTTTCTTTTGTAATAAAAGCACACATACATGCATGTTTACAATCATATACAATTAACTATTCATACATGTTCATAGGGAAAATAAGAAACTTTTGAAATACATAAAATATTATAGAATTGATATTCATACATATTTGCTCCCTATCCATATAAGATATGTGTGCTTGACTTTATTTATATATATATATATATATATATATATATATATATATACATCTTCTCATCATACGCATATATATATGTGTGTGTGTGTGTGTGTGTATAAGTGATCTCTACCCATATATATATATGTATATATATATATCAGAATACACAGGCATAAACATAACATACACACACATATATGTATATACATATGCTAGAATAATTTAATATTAGTAAATAAATAAAATAGATGAAAATAGATGACCTGATGCATGTCTATTTGTATTTCTGAAACCTACTTCACATTCATTTCAACAATCAAAAGAAAGTGCAACTGATAATTTCCCACAGTGAATCTCTCCTGATGTATTATGAAAAAATCACAAAGTCCAATTTGATATGCAACAAGCTATAATACCCATATATCAGCACAGTCTATCAAAATTTGTATACACTGCCGATTGATGGTGGCATCTACTGCTAATCTTGTATTATTTTCTCAACACTGTTTTATTTTGTCATCATTTCTTTAAAGATATTCTCTTTTTTCCCATGAAAAACAAAAATAGGAACTGTGTCGTATTTCCCTGCTTCCTGAGACCCCCAGTTGAGAAGGGAATTGCAAAATTTAATCATGATTTGACAATTCCTGCAATATAAGGCTCAAGTGAATGATAAAAGTATTATAATAGAAATATTTTCACAGGGGATGAATTTCATCATGCTATTTTGTTTATTTGATTATGTTTTTGTTTGTATTTTCTGCAATATGAAAAAATTCCTAGTTTACAATCCTATTGCAAAGTCCTTGTAACTTTATGATATAATCTTGTGAACTCTTGAAGATTAAGTCATAACAATAAAATCCCATTAGAATTATTGGTTATTCTATGCAATATAAACATAGTTACAATAAACATAGTTACAATAAGCATTGGATTGTTAAAAGTTCTACAATGCTTTGAGTTCAAAAAATATTGAGACAAAAACTGTATTCACCAAAATTGGAATATATACAATTGGAACAATACTTTTCTCCAAAATGTTCCACTTGGCATTCAATGCAATTATCCCAGAGATTTTTCCATGGGTCAAAGCACTTCTGATAATCTTCTTTTGGTATGATGAATTTTTAGTTTCAGAAAAAATAACCCCTAGAAATGTGAAGCTAAGTCAAGTGATTATAGAAGATGATGCACTTACATAATCTTGAGTTTCAACAAAAATATTTATTTAAAAAAAGAATTGAGACTTTTTTTATAACTTATAAAATTCAAACTGACACATAGACTTCATGTAGATGTCTAGAAATCATCACTTCATTGTATAAGTTGCTTATACCTGCACTTGTTTTCTATTAAGTTTTGAATTTTAAAATTGAAAAAAAAATTGATACTTTTGGGTCACAACTTATAAAAACTTGATTTTTGTACATGAAACATTTGCTGTAATGCTTTCATATATATTGTTGGATACATATGAAATCATAACAACAAAAACACTGGGCATCATAGTAAATGTTCTAACTTAGAGAATAAAGCAATTTCTAATTCAATTTGTTATTTCCTGGTGAGGTATTTTTCATTCACTCTTACCCTCAATGATAATCTAATTTCTGTATGTTTGAATGTTTGACCAAGGAATATAACTAGTAGAATAGTTTTCTTCCAATTAAAAATTCTGATTTCAGCTGTAAAAATGTTAAAAAACCCCAGTCTTCTGAAAGTCTTCAAGGTCATGTAATTAAGTAATCTTGTAGAAAAGAAAAGAAAACTTGGAGAAAAAGGAGAGAAAAAATGAAAAGACTACTAATTACTTCATATGATGATATACTTATTTTAATGATTGTAGATATATTGGTTTATTGTTAAGATTTAGAGCAAATCATCCAAAAATGTTGATTTTGTTTTCTTTTCTTGTGAAATATTGTCTATTGAGATATCTTCTTTGTATTCATTCATTTCTTTTCATTACATATTCCTGAAACTGCTGTCTAGATATCTAGAAAATGTTTTGATGAACTAGTGCCACTTTTAAAAAATTACATAGCCAGTTACAATAATTTTTGAAGAAAATGTTTTGTTATTTTGTTGAAATTTTTGGGACAACACTTGAAAATTTTTATCATTTAGAGTATTCAAACTATTGCCTTCAACTTTTTTATTGTTATATATATTTGTTTATTTATATTTGAAATTTCAAAGTTCCGTGTAGTTTCCCGAGTTTGACAAGAAACACCTGAACAAGACTGAAAGATGCACCAGTTGAAACATTATGAATATAGCCATAAAAAAGATGAATAGTCTAGATACTCTAAATGATAAAAAATATTTATAGTAAAACACAGGATTGTACAAGTGCTGCACCTTCTATACTCACTAGAATTCCTAGTTTCATGAAACTTTTTCAGAAAATTCATCATCATAAAATGGTAAAGCATAATGCCACATCAAAATAAGAATTTCAGAGATGCTTCAACTAATGGAAAACTCATTGGAATTTGTATTTTGAATGCTAAAAGGAACTTTTGTAAAGAAAATCAATGTCTCATTTTCTTTTTATTTCTATCTTGGTAAATACAGCTTGAGTCTTGATACATTTAGAACACAACTTGTTCTATTAACTTTATATACTTAACTATAATATAGAATTATATAAGCATATATGATCTCTGTTTATATATATATATATATATATAGATAGATAGATAGATAGATAGGTAGGTCGGTAGATAGATAGAGAGAGAGAGAGAGAGAGAGAAAGAGAGAGAGAGAGAAATAAGAACAGAAGTCTTTATATTAGGATGGTTGGTATAATAATTATCTTTTCTTCTGTGAATGTTCACACATAGATACATGTATTTCTATTTAATGTATGTATCTAATTATGTATACCTATATAATTGTGGATGTGTGTATATGTGTGCAATTGTGTGTGTGTGTGTGTGTTTGTGTGTGTGTGTGTGTGTGTACACTTCTGAAGACACTCACAGTGTAATGGCTATCATCATAGGAAATGGGCATGGCAACCAGAGTTCAAATCCTGGATGAGGCTATTTCCATTTCACATAGAATTAATATCCTTGGGAAAGGTATCAATCTAACTATGGGTTATTAGTGGGGTAGATTGGGCTTTTTAATTTTGACAGCAACAAATTTTGATGAAAGAAAACTCTGAATCCAAACTTGTTATATTCTGCTTAAAAAACTGACCTTGTGTTACATTCTACTTGTGACAGAGTGTTTGAGTAAATACACACATGAACACTTTTTGCTTCTGTTTTAATCACCCACTTTTTTCCTCTCATTTTTTCAATGTATTTTCTGTCATGTAATATAGGCTTGGAAATATTACTAATAAGTTTGATTTCCACAGGGTTCCCCATACTTCTGGTTTTGTGCCACAACTAAGCTAAGCTTGATAAATAACCATTTTTGTTGAAAAGAAGCTTTTAATCATTTTTATTCATTTTGTTCTAAAGATAATGTAACTTTAATATTTGGATTATTTGCCAAATTGACAATATTTTTGTTATTAAATATTGATAAAACTATGGTTGGAATTCAACTGTTCACTCTGTTTAAAAATTCTCTGAAGTTCATCATATATAATATATTCATACTATTACACATATATAAATATGAGTGTAACTTTTTACCCAAAAATGTATAAGATTTTCAGAATTCGAAAATTTTGGGTGAATAAAAGATTTTGGGTGAATAAAAATGAAGAAAGTTTTTTATTGAGCAACTTAATCTCAAATGTTGACATAGTTTGTATCTTGTAAAGAAAGAATGAATTTTTAAATGCAACCAGTTGTGCTTGGATAAATACATTTGTAGCTGTTTATAAAAAATGCACACTGACTCCTTGAACACCCTAATACTTTTTCTATGATTAGCAAGTGATTAGGAAAGCCTTAAAACATAATATACATGATGTATTCAGTGAAAAATGTTTTAGAACAGGTGGCCTCATTCTGGTTCTTTTAAGAACAAGAAAGTTTTTTTTTTAAATTTAGTTTTATTAACTGGGCATATAAGAGAACCATTATGCAAGAATTTAGACAAGTTACTAGATTCTCATATTCTTTTGTAGTTCACACCTTTTATAAGTGATTAATGAATGGGATTTTGTAGCATATTGAATTCTATATGATACTTATATATTGTCAAACAGAGGCTCCTTGAAGTGAATTAATGTCACCAAGCTGGTTTTACTGATTGTCACTGATGAGTAGTGTGTTTAATCTCCACTGAGTGGTTTGTGTTAAAATTAAGTTAAGCTCAGAAAAAAATTTCTATTTTGAAACCAATTCTTTTTTTTTTAAAATTCACTTTATACTTTATTAAGTATTGTTTATTTTTTATTTTAGGAGGGGAAAAAGAAACCAGGTGAGATGCAAGATAAAATGGTATTTCAGAAAAATAAAACTTTACATTTATATCTTAATGATGTAAATTTTCTGTATGTGACTATTAAAGGAAAAACATTGTATTAGAGTAAGATTTTTGTAAATGCAACACTGCTAAAATGCTATAGCTTTGAGAATAAAAATTTCCAGGCCAATTTGCAACTTGATAATAATGGAATAATGTCTGTGTTTACATTCACTATGACATTGATCTGATTTCTGCATGTTTGAATGCTTGACCAGTAAAAATAGTTGATTGATTTTAATTGCATCACTATTCCACAACTATCATTATTTTCTTTTCCTTTTCCATTGTTGTATAGACATGTCATAATATCAATCACAACAGTGATACAATACATATACAAACACGGGTGGACTCTGTCATTTCAGATATGAACGGTTTATTAATTTCTTGACTTCGGTTCATGGCGACACGAGGAGAGAGACACAATTCTTACGATGCTGACTCCACCCCCAATGTGCTGCATATCTCATGGTGTTTAAGATCTCTGTCAGTAGAGATCTGTAAAACTTGACCACATGCTTCAATGGCAGAAGAGCTAACTCTATGCCTCAATGGTTCAATCTCAACTCTCGCCTCAATGGCAGAAACTCAACTCTCTGCCTCTATGGTCCATTCTCAACTGACTCTCTTTCAAAATCCTCAAATTCTCAGGACCATCTGTTCCAGGCATGACGTCATCCACACTCCAGCCCTATTTCCTGTCTGGGGGTTTATTTTGACAATGGTGATTGTCGTATCCTTTGCGCGCGAGCCTAAAACTGCACCCAGTGACTATGCCCCAGAACCCTTAACCCGAATAGTTCAAAGCCCAAACAAACTGAATGATAAAGTATAATTACCAAAAAATGATTAATACAAAAAAATCATCCCTTAATTATATAACATAACTAGAATAGCTGAACAAAATAATTAAATACAATATCCATACTCATTTTTGAATATTTATCATACACTTTTTACCTTCAAGAGAAATTTCTAAAATGGGATATGTAAAACAAAAATTTTCCTTTGGTTTTAGTGTCTTTATTATTAATTTATTTATTTATTTTAAATCTGTTGATGTTCTATTATCATTGCTACTCAGTTATTTTTCAATAATTATATTAATCTCATTAATTGAAACTAAGTTGATATTGAGCTTAATGACTCCTCTTAAAAGGCCTTTATGTTAATATTAATAAAGAATTTAAACACTTCTTCCTTTTGACTATTTAGCAAGTGTCAATGGAGAATTTATTCTCAGAAATAACTTATTTATTTAGTGATGTGTTTGGTCATTTCAAAGCTTCATTAGTCTCTTTCTTTATTTTCTAATGTTCATTGTTAGAAAAACTTTTAAAATTTTTATATTCTGTATAAAACAAACAAAAAGAACAGTACAATAATTTAAGGACAAGTAAATGAATGTTCCATATATTTTTATTGAAAGACATAAAAATTTTGTGGTAATGAAGTATAATAATATTAGTAGATGAGTATAGTAATAGTTAAAATATTATTGAGTGAGTAAATTAATCAAACACCATATTTTCTATTCATCACACTTAATCTTTTTATTTGAATTCACCTCTGTCAAAGCTTTCAACAGAAAAAGGTGACATTTTTATATCTGACAACTTTAATTAAAAAATGGGTGAACCCATTGAGAATTCATTTTGATTTTAAAGTTTTATCTGTGATTGTACATGTTGAATCCTTAGCAGTAGCCATCTCATGATCACCTGCTATATACAAAGGCTACAGGATGGTCATTTCTTTTTTTCCTGAATGTCTGACCATAATCAAGTCCTTTCTTCCTTTTCATTGATGGTGACTATATATACAACTTACCATCAAGCACAGTGATTCAAACTTGGCATTTCCCAAGGACCTCCTTTTCACAGATATCCCTGTATTATAACAGTAGGTATCCTGTAGGCTGGGACCCCAAGATGTCTTTCAGGATGCAATGAACCTGCATGTGGTAATCATGTGAATAGTTCAGCTCATATGTCACTGCATGAAAAGGACATAAACATCTGGTATGTTGTTCTGGTCCAAGATGAATTCATTTAGTATGCAGTTCCTCCAGGAAATGCCAAAGATCCTTCAAAAGTAAAAGCTGTTATGGTGATGTTCTTGGTATATATAGATTATTCACATCTTGTTGCCATTGAGAGTTATGGTTCAAATAATCAAAAAGTCTTTGCTATTTCATTCAATCAGATATTGTTCGAACGATACAACTATGTATAAGAATTGGCCAGCATGGATCATATTGGTAGAAAGTAGGTAGAAAGGTAGAAAGGAAAAGCACTGGATATAATATGTGGATGTGTGTGTATGGGATTGATGGCATTTTATGTATAAGTTAATTTTCCCTCTATACATTCACACACTATTTAAATGTTTCTTTGGACAGTGAAATTGAAATAAAGACCAGTAAAATAAGCCGAGCAATAGAGAGACTCTGTATCAGCACATCATACACCTGTTGATAAAGCTAGAAGTGTACAGAACAGTGGTCCTTCCTATTTTCTTTTATGGCAATGAATTTTGGACACTTTATTAATGGCAGATTAAGAAACTGGAAAAACTATACATATGAGCTCTTCCTTCCATATTCAAATAGTAGGATCAAGTGAGTTTTATATTCATGTTTGGTAATGCAGGGAAGTGGTGTGGGGCATGAGCGGAGGAAAAACTAACGTGACAGGGACAACACTTGTACTACTTTCTTGTTGGGTAAGGGTAGATGAAATGATAATGTAACAAACAATGACAATAAAAAGTGTGCAGTTTATATAGAATCATATAATGAAATATACAAGACAATTTTAGAAAGAAAGGTTACTTTAGTTGAATGACAATTTCTGTGATAATGAAGAGCTTGTTTAATGTTCAAAGAATAGACAAAGCAGTATGTTGTGCATTTATGATGTGTAGTGATGTGGTTCAAATAAGATATGTGAAAAACTGTTATCTATGGCTGATCATAGAGGCCATTGGTGAGGCTGCTGTGACATGAACAGAGTGGTTAGTATGGCTGAGAATGGAGTTGATATGTGTGAATGATCCATGAGGATAAGATGACTAACCATGTGCTTTGGTTGGCATTAGCTATGAAAAAGAAAGGTATTATATGTGTGTTGGCCAAAGGGTCTGTCTTCTGTGTTGGCTGGTGGTGTGGTGAAAAAAGAGGCTAACAATGAAGAATTTTGGATATTTATATATTTTTGGCTGGACCACAGAAGCATTGATTGTGTCAGTGTGTAATACCTTCCAACTGGCCAAAACTGCACAGTCCCTCCACTCATGACATGCTTTTCTCTATGCCTGTACAGTCGACAGTCAGTGGCTTTGTAAAGTCCATCAACTGTTCTATTTTTATTCATGATGAAAAGGGTCATAAATCTTAATGAGATTTGACTTAAGCTGTAACGTCAGTGACCTGAAATTGCTAGAATGTGTCAAATCTACCCACATAGAATCCATGATCATTAAAACTCATTGAGCAGATCATGTTCTTTTGCATGTAACCTTGTATACAGAGAGCTTGTTTGTAATAAGGGACACCAAGGATTCTGTGAAAAACAATTTCATGTGATACGAAATCAAACCTAAGAGATTAGAGGTTCAGTCTATAGTCTACAAAACATGTTGATTTTGTGCAAATTCATCATGAAAGACATGTATTTTTAAAAGAAAAATGTCACAGATGAACCAAAAGAATTGCAAAAAAATCTTTTAATCAAGCAACAATCAGGGCATCTTGTGGTTTGCTATGATAAGAAATCTAGTTTTGTGAATCAGTTACAACTGAGTTGTGAGTTTGATCCTCACTAAATTCCCCATTTTTCAAGGCTTGGGCTAAATCTAAGGAATGCTTAGTGGCAAGTCATGCTCAAAACACAGGTCTATGTGTGCCAGACAAAGCTTTTCTTTGTAAATGCCTATAAAAAATAATATATTGAATGTGTATGTTAGTTCATAATAATACTTAAACTAATCTGTGATTGTAAAAGAATGACATTTCCACTCACTTTAAAATCAGTAAAACTTTAAAAATTCTCCAAAACTTAGATCTATTTCTCTCCTTCAGATGACGTGCTTATCTTGGTATCCAGATTTATTCTTGTAGATTTCTTTCTTTCTTCCTCTGATACTGTACAATGAATTTTTAATGCTTGCAAGTACATTGAATAAGATTCTGACTGCAATGTTTTCCTTTTTATAGGGTTAATTTAAAAACTTATTTTTGAAAAAGTGAACCTAAAATTAAGCAGTTTTTCACCAATTCTCATATTTATTGCATGCTATGTACAGCATTTTCTTAAAAGTAAAAGGAATATATATTACCTTGAATATATATTACCTTTGAAAACTTTTATGAACGAGAAGGAATTTTAATAAAAATACAAAAAACAAAACATCTGCTGAAACTAAGAAATATTCTGTCATTTAGTACCACTGAATATGTTCTAAAATAAAGGTGTAATTTTGGAAAAAAATAAGGATAATATTGATATAAAAAATATGACAATATATTTTATGATTTGTGTTTTATTTGTTTTTAAAGTTTGTATGATTTAAAGGAATGTGACAAAACAAAAGCCCAGAATAAATAAGCAAATGAATAAAAAATAAGTAAACAGAGAAAGTGAATTGAAAACTTTTTATTGAGTTTTATGAATTGAAAACATTTTTAGGAAATTGTTTCCTTCTTTCTCTTTTCATACAATCCATGCAGGCACTTTCAGTTCTACACAATTGTCAAAAATATAAAGTGAAGACAAATCTCAGAAAATAAGATAAGTTTTTATACACATCATGAATAAAATTATTGAAAACTTTAACAAAGATATTCAACAGAAAAACAGTATATTTTCAAAAATATTCCCAGATGTTCAACCTGGAAAAACTCATTCAATAAAACTCTTGAAAACAGCTTTGATGCAACCTTAAAAAGACTAGATATCTGGATCATCTTGTTGATGTTGGGCTATCATGTCAATGATGGTGGTGTTCAACAATTAAAACTACTGGTTGGTCTCTCTCTTGACAAGACATCAAACATTGTAGTCCAAAGGATTCTAATTAGGAGAATTAGAAGGTCACATATCAAGGGTGACATGATTGTGAAAATTCTCAACCAGTCACTTTGTATCTCCTGTTGACCAGACCCATGATACATCTACTAGGTAATGCGCTTAGTAACTTATTGGGGTTGGGGTTGGGGTTGATGACAAAATCGAAAATGTTTCTTTCTCTCGGTTGCAAATGATACAACCCAACCAAAACTCTACAGCTCTTTTCTGACCTTGGCCGATTTCAAGAAGTTGGCTGTTTATGAATTGCTATAGTTTGCAATTAGTGCCATGAATATAGTTCATAATTTCATGTCAAATTGGATGTAACTGTTATATTCTGAGTTGTGGGCGAGAAATGCGTATGGTTGCAAAACAAAGAACGTATATATACTCACAATAACACAGTAATGAGGTTATAGAAATTTTTTATAGATAGAGTAAGTACAGAGAGTAGAACGGAGAAATACGTTCACAGTCAAAGAATGAATTCAGTGGTAGTAGTTAAAAAGTTCATGTACTGTACTTGTCTCGTGGTGAAGGGATGGTTTTCTCGGAATTAGGATAACGTTGGTAGCTGCGGAAAGCTTTTGATGTATCGGATGACAGGCGCCAGACGGGGTGAAGAATCCTTAACACGGGTCGTGTGAGGGAACAAATCTGTGGTGTAAGAACGCAACTGTTTATTTCCTGTAGAAATTTTACAGGAAGGCACTAGGCCTTAAGTTTTGGGGGGAAGGGGAAGGGTGTGGTCTTGCATTATCTATGTTTTAACTAAGGGAACCTAGCTAGCCACATTCGCCGACCCATTCAACAATACAATATATAGTCATTCATCCGTCGCCTTGCGCGCTGCTACCACCAAAATACCACATTTGCTCTATGGAGAAAGACCTACTTAAAACCCCGGAAGTGATGCATGATTTTATTTACAAATTGTGATTTTTTACAAATGATTTCATATGATGGGGATGGGAGAAAAACCCCGAAATATATACAATAACAAAGAAACAAGGAAAAAATCCCCCGTTTGGTTGCCCTCCCATCCCCCCGTCTATAAAATTGGAGGCCGACTGTTTTCCGGGGCGAAAGAACCGGAAACAAGTCGGACCTGCCCTAGGAAGGACTGGGATCCTAATCTATAGGGGGAAAAAAAGAAGATAACGGGTCGGGCACGGTGTGGGTCGATAAAAGACGGTAATATGATTTTTATACATATGAATGTTCAAGATCTTCAGTAAAAGCGGACTGGGATACAGGTTGAGGTCAAAAAATAATGGGGATGGGGAAGATCTTGAGTACTAATGACTAGATGACGGGGACAATGACTGACAACATACTGCTAACTAGGTTACAAGGGGAAAAAAACTTTGCCTACTTACCGGGGGTGGGGTCCCGAAGGACCCGTACCGTAGACGCCATGAGCGGGCAGAGGAGGGAAGGATGACTCCAACGTTGCCCCCTTTCGTACGACCAGGCTCGCTGCATTCACCCACCTTCTGTTGAATGTTATGCGATCCAAGCATTTTCTATCGCATCTGATTTTGACCCTCAGCTGGTGCCGAAAATACAAAACCAGATCGCGATGAGAAAAGTTTGCATCGTCATACAATCCCTTCTTTCGCGTGTTCCAAATCACCATTCGAGCTACAGCCAGGATCGCGAGAAACACCACACGCTTCTCACCCTGAAACGGAGGAAGAACGTTGTCCACGACGTAACCAACGTCGAGCAGCACGAGCTGCTTGGGTTCGATGCGAGCCGTCCACTCCCCGACGTGATCCCAAAACGGGCGAACTCGCTCGCAGTAGTAGAAGGCGTGCTCAGCCGTTTCTTCCAATCTACTGGCGCAGCGAGGACAATCAGGCATGTCTGCTAGGCCCGCTTTGTAGTTCAAGCCGAGAAGGGGTAACGCATTCCGTACAAGTCGCCAGGTGAGCGAGAACTCGGAGTTGTTCAAGAAGCTCGATCCTGGCGCCCAATTCCAGTGAGAGCGGATCTCCTCCGCCGTCCAGCCTCGCCGCTCGCTAAGAGGATCAGAAGCGGAACCCACCACTAACTCCCGATATAGCTCTTTCCGAGGCCATGAAAGGTCACTGGACCCAAGAAGGTTACGAAGGGCCTTTCGGCACTCGCTAAAAAACAGTGCTTCGCCCAAAGGCCTACGTCGACCTTCAGCCTTTGGGTCTGACTTGAGGCGAGGAAAAGTCCGACTCGCCTTTCGTCTCCACACTGAGTCCCCTGTCAAGGACCGGCCGAGGTATGCAAGTCTTTCAGCAAGCCAGTGGCTCTCCAGATCAGGCATACCCAGACCCCCGTTGCGTGTACGTTGGATGCAGACCTGCCTACGGACCATCGGCCTTGCACCTCCCCAGAGTAATCTGGAGAGGGATTGTTGCAGTGCCAACCGACGTGCCTTAGGCAGAGGAAGTACAGCCAATCGGTAAAGGATCAGAGGGAAGACGTACGTGGCGCACGCCTCCGCCCTGCCCTTTAAGGACAACCTCCTTGAAAGCCAGATTCCCACCTGAGCATTCACCTTGGTTTGTACTTCCGACCAATTTCGCTCCAGTTGGAGGCCGGGCCCGAACCACACCCCGAGGATGCGGATGGGTCCGTCACTCCAGCGGAAGGGCCCTGGAAGAGTATTGCTACCCCTCCAAGCACCAAGCCGCAAACCTTCGCTTTTGTCAAAATTGACCTTGGCTCCTGCGATCCGCTCGTACTCGACAACCGCCTCTTTCACAGCCTTTATATCCAGACGGCGGGATACAAAGACTGTGATGTCATCAGCGAACGCGGAAACCCTTGCCGCAAAGGTGCTGACAAAAGGTATACCGCGCTGGGACGGACTTGTCCCCTCATCCCTAAGCCTGCGCAGGAGGGGCTCCAACGCGAGGACATAGAGAAGAGGAGACAAAGGGCAGCCCTGCCGCACCGAACGCTCGATCGCGAATACCCTCGAACGCCTTCCGTTCACCTGCACCACTGCCTGAGGGTTGTGGTACATCATGCTAATCCATCTGCGGAACTCCGGTTTGAATCCGGCAGTCTCCAAAACAGACGCCAAGAACCGATGGTCAACCCTATCGAAGGCCTTGGACTGATCTAAACTGATCAGCGCGGCTTCTGTGTCGTCTTCTATCCCCTCTAGGACCTCGCGAATCAAGTGCAGATTGTCCTGGATCGATCTTCCCTTCACAGCAAAGGTCTGTTCAGGGCCGATCAGATCACTGATGACACGCTGTAAACGATTCGCCAAGACCCGGGCCAAAATCTTTAACTCTGTGTTAAGCAGAGTTATGGGCCTGTAGTCATCTAAACCCTCCCAAACATATCTGCCACCTTTCTTCAGCAATGTGATCACGCCCTTGGTAACGCTACCAGGGATGGCTCCCTGGGCGAACCAATGGTTGAACACATCCGTCAGAATAGGCACAAACATGTGCGACATCCTCAAGTACACTTCGTAGGGCAAACCATCTAGTCCCGGCGACTTGTTCAGGCCGACCTGCTTCAACGCATCACGGACTTCGCATTCAGTAACCACACCCTCGCAGCCAGCCGCTTTAGCCACCCGGAGGCGGGGAAAGTCGGCAAGATAGCTACGAAACTCCCGGATCGGGAGATCAGGGCAGCGGGCAAAGCGATCCCGAAAGTGCGCCCGAAAGGCATCACGTATCTCACGACTCGAATGCAGCAGTCGCCCGTCCGCGGTCTTGACAGACGCGACGTACCGATCGGGGAACCTTCGCACTTCTTCTTCACGCGCAGTCGCGTTCGATTTCACAGCTTCGTAGAGAACTCTATTTAACCTAGATCAAACTACGTATCCCTTGTAGCGCTCGCTATTCTCACGCTCAAGGTCCCTCCTAGCTAGTTCTACACCTAGGGAGTCCCCCCCCAGCCACCGCCCGGGAAAGTCTATCGTCTATAGCCTTCGCCTCCTTGGCCTTATCTAGTTTGAGCTGTTGACCGTATTTGGTGGCGAAGTCTCTAATCCTATATTTGAGAGAAGCCCACCACCTATTCCCGGTAACCGCCCCCACTAACGCCCGCTGAATTAGGGATTCCAGCCGGTCCCGGAAGTCCCGTATCTCCAGTAAGGAGGTATTGAACTTCCAGTAACCGGCCAGACTAGGCCTATTTACTAACCGTAGACTGACTCTAACAAGTTTATGGTCAGTCCACGCTATCAAGTGGAACGTGGGACAACTAACAAAGTCAATGTCAGCTCGTCTCACTAACACTCTGTCCAAGTAGGAACCTACTTTGGCAGAGGGCGAACTATCTAGCCACGTCCACATCTCCCGCCCTGGGTGATCGAGACGAAACCTGTCGACGAGACCGTGACGAGTCACGAAGCCGACAAGGCTGCTCTCACACCTTCCCGCACGACTAGCTCCCCGACCGACCTTATCTATCTTGGGATCAAGGATCGCATTCCAATCTCCCATTAAGACTAGCCGCTTCGTATCGTCCAGGAACGGCGCCAACCGACGAAAAAAGGAAACCCTCTCCGCAGCGATATTGGACGCATAAACCGCAACCAGACGAAACTTGAAACTTTTCACGGCAACATCGGCCACAACCAGCCGGCCCCCGTCACCTGCAAAAACAACGTCAACATCAGCATCAAGGCTGCGTCCAACTAGCAAGGAGACCCCAGCGCTGACGTGGCTGCCGTATGCTGAGAAAACGTTAAAGTCGTTCTTCAGCACCCGACAGTCAGCGTCGCAAGTGAAGTGGGTCTCCTGCACTGCAGCAACATCTACGCAGAGGTTCTTGAGTTCACCAAGCAAGCGCGCACACTTGCTTGAATCCCTCAGTCCCCTCACATTCAAACTGGCAACGTTTAAAGCCATCAATCCGACTTACCTTACTCATCGTCGACTACGGGCCGGAAATCCTTGGGCGTGAGAATGCCGACAGCCTGACGCAGGGAACCGGTACCGAGTTCAGTCGTCACTCGGTTGTCCCTGGTGATTCCGCCGACATCTATGGGGAACTTCAGCTTTAGGGCCCTGTAAAGAGACGGGTGAACCAAAATGGGGACCCTCCCTGAACAGTAAGTTAAACATTTTTTGAGGGAGGAGTGCTCCAACTCCGCCAGCTTTATGCCCGTATCAGTCTGACAGACCGTACTCAAGAACTTCCATACGCCCTTGGTACGGTCGCCAGCTGACCGGACAAAAGTGGTCACCATGGCTGCACTCCTGAAATTCGCTGGATTTGAGACATTAAGGTTTTTAATTTTTTCCAAGCTGAGCAACGGCTTTAGTGCCTTCCGGAGCTGGAAGTCCCCAACTGCCTCCAGCTCCGCAGAGCACAAAGCCGCTGCCCGCTGTATCTGTCCGATGGATAGTTCATTGTGGTTTGTTTTCTTTGGGGGGTCAGTTTTTCTTTTTGGGGAAATGATTGCTGGGAAGAGTTCCTGAGATGAAAAGTCTGCTGGGCTGAGTGAGGGAAGGGATGGGGTTCGGGCTAGGCCCGAGGGTTGTGCCCTTTCAGCAGACTGAGATCTGGGGAGTGGGATTTTGTAGGGGCGGTGATATTTTTTAAAGAGTTCATGTTGGGGTGAAAGAGAGTCCATTTGTTGGGGAGGAGGCTGTAAAGTGATTTTTGGAGGTGGAAACTGTGGTGGAGGTAGTGTAGGTGGCGGTGAAGGTACTGGTGGAGATGGGAGAGGTATTTGAGAGGAGGGGCCTGCCTCAGGTTGGTTTTTTTCGGGGCACATTTTTTTGCTGCCCCTTCCCCACTGTCCCTTCTCCTCTTCAGATTGGTCGATGTTTCCATATCTTCGATGATTTGTTTATTTTTCTTTTTAGTTTTTTTTGGTGATGGTGCTGTTGTTGTTGCTGGTTTCTTTGGTGTCATTGTTGCTGGTGCTGCCGGTGATTCTGTTGATGTTGTTGTGATTGCTGCTGCTGTTGCCCGTGGTTTTGTTGGTGTTTTTGCTGCTGCTGCTGCTGCCGGTGGTTCTGTTGTTGTTGTTGTTGTTGTTCTTGCTGTTGCTGCTGTCGGAGATTTTGCTGCTACTGCTGCCGATGGTTCCGGTGTTGTTTTGCTGCTGCTGCTGCTGCTGCTGGGGCCCTGGTTTGTTTTTGAGGAGGGGATGAAGTTTGACTTTTTTCCCCTTGTTTAGGGGATCCCCTCCTCTTTTTGGTCACTTCAGTCCAGCCCTCCTGATTGTTTTTGGGCTGGACCTGACCCGGGCCCTTGGCCTCCGCTTCTTTGTTGATGGTGATGGTGGTGGCCGCTACGTCTTTTGTTGTTGTTGTTGTTGTTGACGCCTTGTTATCAGGTCGCTGGGGGCAAAACTTAGCGATGTGCCCGATTTGTTTGCACCCCCAGCACCTGGGGCGTCTCCCTTCCACCATCACCATCATCTGCCGATCCCCGCATATCAGAGTTTCGGGGATGGCTTTAAAGCCATCCCTTGACAGGCACAGCCGGAAGGCATAATCCCCGTAGGCTGTCCCGGCCGGGGATCTGAGGAGGTTAACTTCCTCAACGTGGCCAAAGGCACTTAGATATGCCGCGAGGACCTCCCCAGTGATGATGGCCGGGACATTACATACCGTGACTCGAAGCCTACGGGTGCCTTTATACTCCGGCTGTAGCCTGAAGTGTTTCGTTATGATGTCCGATTCAGCCGTTTTTGCCGCTTGTTTTTCTGTAGGAAGGAGGACATCCCATGTCGCGAAACTTTTACGGCAAAAGTATTGGCACGGGATGCCCGCCTTCCTCAGCAGCTCCTCAAAGACATCCTTTGTTAGCCCCACTAGCCTTTTTGTTTTGAGGTCGGAAACGACCAGCGAGAGGACTCTGGGCGCGATTTTCTCGGCGATTTCCGGGATGGGCAGTATTTCGTTGCCTTTGAAATACTTGGCAAATCTGCCCACCCGGTCCTTTTCATATTCATTTGGTCCTCTCTGCTGGCCTTTCCAGGCTGTGGGGCTTTGTTGGGCCGGCTGAATCGGACTGTCTTGTGAGACTTCATTTACATCGTCGGGGATCGGCAGCGAAGGCCAATTGGATCCAATTAAACTTGGTGTTGTAGGGGTTGCCGTTTCACCCTCCATGGCTGAGGTAGAATTAGCAGCCAAGGAGGGTAAAGGAACTAAAACCTCCACCTGTTGCAAGTATGGAGGGGGGTTCTACTGTTAAAAAAGACGCAAAAAAATTAATTAGACACAAAAACAGTGAAAAAGAAGGCCACAAAAAAACACGTAGAACCCCTGAAAAAATAAGAAACGACAAAAAAGACACAAAAATAATAAATTCCGACGACACAAACACAAGTCGGATAACAAAAACAAGTGATTTAAACAAGCGTCACAAATAAAGAATTCTCGGTAAGACTAAAAAAAAAAAAAAAAATAAAAAATAAAAAATAAAAAATAAAAAATTCAATCAGAAAAAACAAAGTCTTACCGAGATAACCAATTTAACAATTCACGTAACAAAGGTAATAACAATATAGACTGGTCTTCAAAACAAGCAAACGTGAAATAACAAGTCTGACGTGGAGGAACGCAACTGTTTATTTCCTGTAGAGACTTTACAGGAAGGCACTAGGCCTTATGTTTTGGGGGGAAGGGGAAGGGTGTGGTCTTGCTTTATCTATGTTTTTACTAAGGGAACCTAGCTAGCCACATTCGCCGACCCATTCAACAATACAATATATAGTCATTCATCCGTCGCCTTGCGCGCTGCTACCACCAAAATACCACATTTGCTCTATGGAGAAAGTCCTACTTAAAACCCCGGAAGTGATGTATGATTTTATTTACAAATTATGATTTTTTACAAATGGATTCATATGATGGAGATGGGAGAAAAAACCCCGAAATATATACAACAACAAAAAAACAAGGAAAAATCCCCCGTTTGGTTGCCCTCCCATCCCCCCGTCTATAAAATTGGAGGCCGACTGTTTTCCGGGGCGAAAGAACCGGAAACAAGTCGGACCTGCCCTAGGTGGGACTGGGATCCTAATCTATAGGGGGGAAAAAAAGGAAAATAAAGGGTCGGGCACGGTGTGGGTCGATACAAGACGGTAATATGATTTTTTTACATATGAATGTTCAAGATCTTCAATAAAAGCGGACTGGGATATAGGTTGAGGTCGAAAAATAATGGGGGTGGGGAAGATCTTGAATACTAAAGACTAGATGACGGGGACAATGACTGACAACATACTGCTAACTAGGTTACAAGGGAAAAAGCTTTGCCTACTTACCGGGGGTGGGGTCCCGAAGGACCCGTACCGTAGACGCCATGAGCGGGCAGAGGAGGGAAGGATGACTCCAACGTTGCCCCCTTTCGTACGACCAGGCTCGCTGCATTCACCCACCTTCTGTTGAATGTTATGCGATCCAAGCATTTTCTATCGCATCTGATTTTGACCCTCAGCTGGTGCCGAAAATACAAAACCAGATCGCGATGAGAAAAGTTTGCATCGTCATACAATCCCTTCTTTCGCGTGTTCCAAATCACCATTCGAGCTACAGCCAGGATCGCGAGAAACACCACACGCTTCTCACCCTGAAACGGAGGAAGAACGTTGTCCACGACGTAACCAACGTCGAGCAGCACGAGCTGCTTGGGTTCGATGCGAGCCGTCCACTCCCCGACGTGATCCCAAAACGGGCGAACTCGCTCGCAGTAGTAGAAGGCGTGCTCAGCCGTTTCTTCCAATCCACTGGCGCAGCGAGGACAATCAGGCATGTCTGCTAGGCCCGCTTTGTAGTTCAAGCCGAGAAGGGGTAACGCATTCCGTACAAGTCGCCAGGTGAGCGAGAACTCGGAGTTGTTCAAGAAGCTCGATCCTGGCGCCCAATTCCAGTGAGAGCGGATCTCCTCCGCCGTCCAGCCTCGCCGCTCGCTAAGAGGATCAGAAGCGGAACCCACCACTAACTCCCGATATAGCTCTTTCCGAGGCCATGAAAGGTCACTGGACCCAAGAAGGTTACGAAGGGCCTTTCGGCACTCGCTAAAAAACAGTGCTTCGCCCAAAGGCCTACGTCGACCTTCAGCCTTTGGGTCTGACTTGAGGCGAGGAAAAGTCCGACTCGCCTTTCGTCTCCACACTGAGTCCCCTGTCAAGGACCGGCCGAGGTATGCAAGTCTTTCAGCAAGCCAGTGGCTCTCCAGATCAGGCATACCCAGACCCCCGTTGCGTGTACGTTGGATACAGACCTGCCTACGGACCATCGGCCTTGCACCTCCCCAGAGTAATCTGGAGAGGGATTGTTGCAGTGCCAACCGACGTGCCTTAGGCAGAGGAAGTACAGCCAATCGGTAAAGGATCAGAGGGAAGACGTACGTGGCGCACGCCTCCGCCCTGCCCTTTAAGGACAACCTCCTTGAAAGCCAGATTCCCACCTGAGCATTCACCTTGGTTTGTACTTCCGACCAATTTCGCTCCAGTTGGAGGCCGGGCCCGAACCACACCCCGAGGATGCGGATGGGTCCGTCACTCCAGCGGAAAGGCCCCGGAAGAGTATTGCTACCCCTCCAAGCACCAAGCCGCAAACCTTCGCTTTTGTCAAAATTGACCTTGGCTCCTGCGATCCGCTCGTACTCGACAACCGCCTCTTTCACAGCCTTTATATCCAGACGGCGGGATACAAAGACTGTGATGTCATCAGCGAACGCGGAAACCCTTGCCGCAAAGCTGCCAACAAAAGGTATACCGCGCAGGGACGGACTTGTCCCCTCATCCCTAAGCCTGCGCAGGAGGGGCTCCAACGTGAGGACATAGAGTAGAGGAGACAACGGGCAGCCCTGTCGCACCGAACGCTCGATCGCGAATACCCTCGAACGCCTTCCGTTCACCTGCACCACTGCCTGAGGGTTGTGGTACATCATGCTAATCCATCTGCGGAACTCCGGTTTGAATCCGGCAGTCTCCAAAACAGACGCCAAGAACCGATGGTCAACCCTATCGAAGGCCTTGGACTGATCTAAACTGATCAGCGCGGCTTCTGTGTCGTCTTCTATCCCCTCTAGGACCCCGCGAATCAAGTGCAGATTGTCCTGGATCGATCTTCCCTTCACAGCAAAGGTCTGTTCAGGTCCGATCAGATCACTGATGACACGCTGTAAACGATTCGCCAAGACCCGGGCCAAAATCTTTAACTCTGTGTTAAGCAGAGTTATGGGCCTGTAGTCATCTAAACCCTCCCAAACATGCCTGCCACCTTTCTTCAGCAATGTGATCACGCCCTTGGTAACGCTACCAGGGATGGCTCCCTGGGCGAACCAATGGTTGAACATATCCGTCAGAATAGGCACAAACATGTGCGACATCCTCAAGTACACTTCGTAGGGCAAACCATCTAGTCCCGGCGACTTGTTCAGGCCGACCTGCTTCAACGCATCACGGACTTCGCATTCAGTAACCACACCCTCGCAGCCAGCCGCTTTAGCCACCCGGAGGCGGGGAAAGTCGGCAAGATAGCTACGAAACTCCCGGATCGGGAGATCAGTACAGCGGGCAAAGCGATCCCGAAAGTGCGCCCGAAAGGCATCACGTATCTCACGACTCGAATGCAGCAGTCGCCCGTCCGCGGTCTTGACAGACGCGACGTACCGATCGGGGAACCTTCGCACTTCTTCTTCACGCGCAGTCGCGTTCGATTTCACAGCTTCGTAGAGAACTCTATTTAACCTAGATCTAACTACGTATCCCTTGTAGCGCTCGCTATTCTCACGCTCAAGGTCCCTCCTAGCTAGTTCTACACCTAGGGAGTCCCCCCCAGCCACCGCCCGGGAAAGTCTATCGTCTATAGCCTTCGCCTCCTTGGCCTTATCTAGTTTGAGCTGTTGACCGTATTTGGTGGCGAAGTCTCTAATCCTATATTTGAGAGAAGCCCACCACCTATTCCCGGTAACCGCCCCCACTAACGCCCGCTGAATTAGGGATTCCAGCCGGTCCCGGAAGTCCCGTATCTCCAGTAAGGAGGTATTGAACTTCCAGTAACCGGCCAGACTAGGCCTATTTACTAACCGTAGACTGACTCTAACAAGTTTATGGTCAGTCCACGCTATCAAGTGGAACGTGGGACAACTAACAAAGTCAATGTCAGCTCGTCTCACTAACACTCTGTCCAAGTAGGAACCTACTTTGGCAGAGGGCGAACTATCTAGCCACGTCCACATCTCCCGCCCTGGGTGATCGAGACGAAACCTGTCGACGAGACCGTGACGAGTCACGAAGCCGACAAGGCTGCTCTCACACCTTCCCGCACGACTAGCTCCCCAACCGACCTTATCTATCTTGGGATCAAGGATCGCATTCCAATCTCCCATTAAGACTAGCCGCTTCGTATCGTCCAGGAACGGCGCCAACCGACGAAAAAAGGAAACCCTCTCCGCAGCGATATTGGACGCATAAACCGCAACCAGACGAAACTTGAAACTTTTCACGGCAACATCGGCCACAACCAGCCGGCCCCCGTCACCTGCAAAAACAACGTCAACATCAGCATCAAGGCTGCGTCCAACTAGCAAGGAGACCCCAGCGCTGACGTGGCTGCCGTATGCTGAGAAAACGTTAAAGTCGTTCTTCAGCACCCGACAGTCAGCGTCGCAAGTGAAGTGGGTCTCCTGCACTGCAGCAACATCTACGCAGAGGTTCTTGAGTTCACCAAGCAGGCGCGCACACTTGCTTGAATCCCTCAGTCCCCTCACATTCAAACTGGCAACGTTTAAAGCCATCAATCCGACTTACCTTACTCATCGTCGACTACGGGCCGGAAATCCTTGGGCGTGAGAATGCCGACAGCCTGACGCAGGGAACCGGTACCGAGTTCAGTCGTCACTCGGTTGTCCCTGGTGATTCCGCCGACATCTATGGGGAACTTCAGCTTTAGGGCCCTGTAAAGAGACGGGTGAACCAAAATGGGGACCCTCCCTGAACAGTAAGTTAAACATTTTTTGAGGGAGGAGTGCTCCAACTCCGCCAGCTTTATGCCCGTATCAGTCTGACAGACCGTACTCAAGAACTTCCATACGCCCTTGGTACGGTCGCCAGCTGACCGGACAAAAGTGGTCACCATGGCTGCACTCCTGAAATTCACTGGATTTGATACACTGAGGTTTTTAATTTTTTCCAAGCTGAGCAACGGCTTTAGTGCCTTCCGGAGCTGGAAGTCCCCAACTGCCTCCAGCTCCGCAGAGCACAAAGCCGCTGCCCGCTGTATCTGTCCGATGGATAGTTCATTGTGGTTTGTTTTCTTTGGGGGGTCAGTTTTTCTTTTTGGGGAAATGATTGCTGGGAAGAGTTCCTGAGATGAAAAGTCTGCTGGGCTGAGTGAGGGAAGGGATGGGGTTCGGGCTAGGCCCGAGGGTTGTGCCCTTTCAGCAGACTGAGATCTGGGGAGTGGGATTTTGTAGGGGCGGTGATATTTTTTAAAGAGTTCATGTTGGGGTGAAAGAGAGTCCATTTGTTGGGGAGGAGGCTGTAAAGTGATTTTTGGAGGTGGAAACTGTGGTGGAGGTAGTGTAGGTGGCGGTGAAGGTACTGGTGGAGATGGGAGAGGTATTTGAGAGGAGGGGCCTGCCTCAGGTTGGTTTTTTTCGGGGCACATTTTTTTTGCTGCCCCTTCCCCACTGTCCCTTCTCCTCTTCAGATTGGTCGATGTTTCCATATCTTCAATGATTTGTTTATTTTTCTTTTTAGTTTTTTTTGGTGATGGTGCTGTTGTTGTTGCTGGTTTCTTTGGTGTCATTGTTGCTGGTGCTGCCGGTGATTCTGTTGATGTTGTTGTGATTGCTGCTGCTGTTGCCCGTGGTTTTGTTGGTGTTTTTGCTGCTGCTGCTGCTGCCGGTGGTTCTGTTGTTGTTGTTGTTGTTGTTCTTGCTGCTGTCGGAGATTTTGCTGCTACTGCTGCCGATGGTTCCGGTGTTGTTTTTGCTACTGCTGCTGCTGCTGCTGGGGCCCTGGTTTGTTTTTGAGGAGGGGATGAAGTTTGACTTTTTTCCCCTTGTTTAGGGGATCCCCTCCTCTTTTTGGTCACTTCAGTCCAGCCCTCCTGATTGTTTTTGGGCTGGACCTGACCCGGGCCCTTGGCCTCCGCTTCTTTGTTGATGGTGATGGTGGTGGCCGCTACGTCTTTTGTTGTTGTTGTTGTTGTTGACGCCTTGTTATCAGGTCGCTGGGGGCAAAACTTAGCGATGTGCCCGATTTGTTTGCACCCCCAGCACCTGGGGCGTCTCCCTTCCACCATCACCATCATCTGCCGATCCCCGCATATCAGAGTTTCGGGGATGGCTTTAAAGCCATCCCTTGACAGGCACAGCCGGAAGGCATAATCCCCGTAGGCTGTCCCGGCCGGGGATCTGAGGAGGTTAACTTCCTCAACGTGGCCAAAGGCACTAAGATATGCCGCGAGGACCTCCCCAGTGATGATGGCCGGGACATTACATACCGTGACTCGAAGCCTACGGGTGCCTTTATACTCCGGCTGTAGCCTGAAGTGTTTCGTTATGATGTCCGATTCAGCCGTTTTTGCCGCTTGTTTTTCTGTAGGAAGGAGGACATCCCATGTCGCGAAACTTTTACGGCAAAAGTATTGGCACGGGATGCCCGCCTTCCTCAGCAGCTCCTCAAAGACATCCTTTGTTAGCCCCACTAGCCTTTTTGTTTTGAGGTCGGAAACGACCAGCGAGAGGACTCTGGGCGCGATTTTCTCGGCGATTTCCGGGATGGGCAGTATTTCGTTGCCTTTGAAATACTTGGCAAATCTGCCCACCCGGTCCTTTTCATATTCATTTGGTCCTCTCTGCTGGCCTTTCCAGGCTGTGGGGCTTTGTTGGGCCGGCTGAATCGGACTGTCTTCGGAGACTTGGGGATCGTCGGGGATCGGCAGCGAAGGCCAATTTGATCCTATAAGGCTTGTAGTCTTTGTAGGGGTTGCCGTTTCACCCTCCATGGCTGAGGTAGAATTAGCAGCCAAGGAGGGTAAAGGAACTAAAACCTCCACCTGTTGCAAGTATGGAGGGGGGTTCTACTGTTAAAAAAGACGCAAAAAAATTAATTAGACACAAAAACAGTGAAAAAGAAGGCCACAAAAAAACACGTAGAACCCCTGAAAAAATAAGAAACGACAAAAAAGACACAAAAATAATAAATTCCGACGACACAAACACAAGTCGGATAACAAAAACAAGTGATTTAAACAAGCGTCACAAATAAAGAATTCTCGGTAAGACTAAAAAAAAAATAAAAAATAAAAAATAAAAAAATAAAAAATTCAATCAGAAAAAACAAAGTCTTACCGAGATAACCAATTTAACAATTCACGTAACAAAGGTAATAACAATATAGACTGGTCAAGCAAACGTGGAATAACAAGTCTGACGTGGAGGAACGCAACTGTTTATTTCCTGTAGAGACTTTACAGGAAGGCACTAGGCCTTATGTTTTGGGGGGAAGGGGAAGGGTGTGGTCTTGCTTTATCTATGTTTTTACTAAGGAAACCTAGCTAGCCACATTCGCCGACCCATTCAACAATACAATATATAGTCATTCATCCGTCGCCTTGCGCGCTGCTACCACCAAAATACCACATTTGCTCTATGGAGAAAGTCCTACTTAAAACCCCGGAAGTGATGTATGATTTTATTTACAAATTATGATTTTTTACAAATGGATTCATATGATGGAGATGGGAGAAAAAACCCCGAAATATATACAACAACAAAAAAACAAGGAAAAATCCCCCGTTTGGTTGCCCTCCCATCCCCCCGTCTATAAAATTGGAGGCCGACTGTTTTCCGGGGCGAAAGAACCGGAAACAAGTCGGACCTGCCCTAGGTGGGACTGGGATCCTAATCTATAGGGGGGAAAAAAAGGAAAATAAAGGGTCGGGCACGGTGTGGGTCGATACAAGACGGTAATATGATTTTTTACATATGAATGTTCAAGATCTTCAATAAAAGCGGACTGGGATATAGGTTGAGGTCGAAAAATAATGGGGGTGGGGAAGATCTTGAATACTAAAGACTAGATGACGGGGACAATGACTGACAACATACTGCTAACTAGGTTACAAGGGAAAAAGCTTTGCCTACTTACCGGGGGTGGGGTCCCGAAGGACCCGTACCGTAGACGCCATGAGCGGGCAGAGGAGGGAAGGATGACTCCAACGTTGCCCCCTTTCGTACGACCAGGCTCGCTGCATTCACCCACCTTCTGTTGAATGTTATGCGATCCAAGCATTTTCTATCGCATCTGATTTTGACCCTCAGCTGGTGCCGAAAATACAAAACCAGATCGCGATGAGAAAAGTTTGCATCGTCATACAATCCCTTCTTTCGCGTGTTCCAAATCACCATTCGAGCTACAGCCAGGATCGCGAGAAACACCACACGCTTCTCACCCTGAAACGGAGGAAGAACGTTGTCCACGACGTAACCAACGTCGAGCAGCACGAGCTGCTTGGGTTCGATGCGAGCCGTCCACTCCCCGACGTGATCCCAAAACGGGCGAACTCGCTCGCAGTAGTAGAAGGCGTGCTCAGCCGTTTCTTCCAATCCACTGGCGCAGCGAGGACAATCAGGCATGTCTGCTAGGCCCGCTTTGTAGTTCAAGCCGAGAAGGGGTAACGCATTCCGTACAAGTCGCCAGGTGAGCGAGAACTCGGAGTTGTTCAAGAAGCTCGATCCTGGCGCCCAATTCCAGTGAGAGCGGATCTCCTCCGCCGTCCAGCCTCGCCGCTCGCTAAGAGGATCAGAAGCGGAACCCACCACTAACTCCCGATATAGCTCTTTCCGAGGCCATGAAAGGTCACTGGACCCAAGAAGGTTACGAAGGGCCTTTCGGCACTCGCTAAAAAACAGTGCTTCGCCCAAAGGCCTACGTCGACCTTCAGCCTTTGGGTCTGACTTGAGGCGAGGAAAAGTCCGACTCGCCTTTCGTCTCCACACTGAGTCCCCTGTCAAGGACCGGCCGAGGTATGCAAGTCTTTCAGCAAGCCAGTGGCTCTCCAGATCAGGCATACCCAGACCCCCGTTGCGTGTACGTTGGATACAGACCTGCCTACGGACCATCGGCCTTGCACCTCCCCAGAGTAATCTGGAGAGGGATTGTTGCAGTGCCAACCGACGTGCCTTAGGCAGAGGAAGTACAGCCAATCGGTAAAGGATCAGAGGGAAGACGTACGTGGCGCACGCCTCCGCCCTGCCCTTTAAGGACAACCTCCTTGAAAGCCAGATTCCCACCTGAGCATTCACCTTGGTTTGTACTTCCGACCAATTTCGCTCCAGTTGGAGGCCGGGCCCGAACCACACCCCGAGGATGCGGATGGGTCCGTCACTCCAGCGGAAAGGCCCCGGAAGAGTATTGCTACCCCTCCAAGCACCAAGCCGCAAACCTTCGCTTTTGTCAAAATTGACCTTGGCTCCTGCGATCCGCTCGTACTCGACAACCGCCTCTTTCACAGCCTTTATATCCAGACGGCGGGATACAAAGACTGTGATGTCATCAGCGAACGCGGAAACCCTTGCCGCAAAGCTGCCAACAAAAGGTATACCGCGCAGGGACGGACTTGTCCCCTCATCCCTAAGCCTGCGCAGGAGGGGCTCCAACGTGAGGACATAGAGTAGAGGAGACAACGGGCAGCCCTGTCGCACCGAACGCTCGATCGCGAATACCCTCGAACGCCTTCCGTTCACCTGCACCACTGCCTGAGGGTTGTGGTACATCATGCTAATCCATCTGCGGAACTCCGGTTTGAATCCGGCAGTCTCCAAAACAGACGCCAAGAACCGATGGTCAACCCTATCGAAGGCCTTGGACTGATCTAAACTGATCAGCGCGGCTTCTGTGTCGTCTTCTATCCCCTCTAGGACCCCGCGAATCAAGTGCAGATTGTCCTGGATCGATCTTCCCTTCACAGCAAAGGTCTGTTCAGGTCCGATCAGATCACTGATGACACGCTGTAAACGATTCGCCAAGACCCGGGCCAAAATCTTTAACTCTGTGTTAAGCAGAGTTATGGGCCTGTAGTCATCTAAACCCTCCCAAACATGCCTGCCACCTTTCTTCAGCAATGTGATCACGCCCTTGGTAACGCTACCAGGGATGGCTCCCTGGGCGAACCAATGGTTGAACATATCCGTCAGAATAGGCACAAACATGTGCGACATCCTCAAGTACACTTCGTAGGGCAAACCATCTAGTCCCGGCGACTTGTTCAGGCCGACCTGCTTCAACGCATCACGGACTTCGCATTCAGTAACCACACCCTCGCAGCCAGCCGCTTTAGCCACCCGGAGGCGGGGAAAGTCGGCAAGATAGCTACGAAACTCCCGGATCGGGAGATCAGTACAGCGGGCAAAGCGATCCCGAAAGTGCGCCCGAAAGGCATCACGTATCTCACGACTCGAATGCAGCAGTCGCCCGTCCGCGGTCTTGACAGACGCGACGTACCGATCGGGGAACCTTCGCACTTCTTCTTCACGCGCAGTCGCGTTCGATTTCACAGCTTCGTAGAGAACTCTATTTAACCTAGATCTAACTACGTATCCCTTGTAGCGCTCGCTATTCTCACGCTCAAGGTCCCTCCTAGCTAGTTCTACACCTAGGGAGTCCCCCCCAGCCACCGCCCGGGAAAGTCTATCGTCTATAGCCTTCGCCTCCTTGGCCTTATCTAGTTTGAGCTGTTGACCGTATTTGGTGGCGAAGTCTCTAATCCTATATTTGAGAGAAGCCCACCACCTATTCCCGGTAACCGCCCCCACTAACGCCCGCTGAATTAGGGATTCCAGCCGGTCCCGGAAGTCCCGTATCTCCAGTAAGGAGGTATTGAACTTCCAGTAACCGGCCAGACTAGGCCTATTTACTAACCGTAGACTGACTCTAACAAGTTTATGGTCAGTCCACGCTATCAAGTGGAACGTGGGACAACTAACAAAGTCAATGTCAGCTCGTCTCACTAACACTCTGTCCAAGTAGGAACCTACTTTGGCAGAGGGCGAACTATCTAGCCACGTCCACATCTCCCGCCCTGGGTGATCGAGACGAAACCTGTCGACGAGACCGTGACGAGTCACGAAGCCGACAAGGCTGCTCTCACACCTTCCCGCACGACTAGCTCCCCAACCGACCTTATCTATCTTGGGATCAAGGATCGCATTCCAATCTCCCATTAAGACTAGCCGCTTCGTATCGTCCAGGAACGGCGCCAACCGACGAAAAAAGGAAACCCTCTCCGCAGCGATATTGGACGCATAAACCGCAACCAGACGAAACTTGAAACTTTTCACGGCAACATCGGCCACAACCAGCCGGCCCCCGTCACCTGCAAAAACAACGTCAACATCAGCATCAAGGCTGCGTCCAACTAGCAAGGAGACCCCAGCGCTGACGTGGCTGCCGTATGCTGAGAAAACGTTAAAGTCGTTCTTCAGCACCCGACAGTCAGCGTCGCAAGTGAAGTGGGTCTCCTGCACTGCAGCAACATCTACGCAGAGGTTCTTGAGTTCACCAAGCAGGCGCGCACACTTGCTTGAATCCCTCAGTCCCCTCACATTCAAACTGGCAACGTTTAAAGCCATCAATCCGACTTACCTTACTCATCGTCGACTACGGGCCGGAAATCCTTGGGCGTGAGAATGCCGACAGCCTGACGCAGGGAACCGGTACCGAGTTCAGTCGTCACTCGGTTGTCCCTGGTGATTCCGCCGACATCTATGGGGAACTTCAGCTTTAGGGCCCTGTAAAGAGACGGGTGAACCAAAATGGGGACCCTCCCTGAACAGTAAGTTAAACATTTTTTGAGGGAGGAGTGCTCCAACTCCGCCAGCTTTATGCCCGTATCAGTCTGACAGACCGTACTCAAGAACTTCCATACGCCCTTGGTACGGTCGCCAGCTGACCGGACAAAAGTGGTCACCATGGCTGCACTCCTGAAATTCACTGGATTTGATACACTGAGGTTTTTAATTTTTTCCAAGCTGAGCAACGGCTTTAGTGCCTTCCGGAGCTGGAAGTCCCCAACTGCCTCCAGCTCCGCAGAGCACAAAGCCGCTGCCCGCTGTATCTGTCCGATGGATAGTTCATTGTGGTTTGTTTTCTTTGGGGGGTCAGTTTTTCTTTTTGGGGAAATGATTGCTGGGAAGAGTTCCTGAGATGAAAAGTCTGCTGGGCTGAGTGAGGGAAGGGATGGGGTTCGGGCTAGGCCCGAGGGTTGTGCCCTTTCAGCAGACTGAGATCTGGGGAGTGGGATTTTGTAGGGGCGGTGATATTTTTTAAAGAGTTCATGTTGGGGTGAAAGAGAGTCCATTTGTTGGGGAGGAGGCTGTAAAGTGATTTTTGGAGGTGGAAACTGTGGTGGAGGTAGTGTAGGTGGCGGTGAAGGTACTGGTGGAGATGGGAGAGGTATTTGAGAGGAGGGGCCTGCCTCAGGTTGGTTTTTTTCGGGGCACATTTTTTTTGCTGCCCCTTCCCCACTGTCCCTTCTCCTCTTCAGATTGGTCGATGTTTCCATATCTTCAATGATTTGTTTATTTTTCTTTTTAGTTTTTTTTGGTGATGGTGCTGTTGTTGTTGCTGGTTTCTTTGGTGTCATTGTTGCTGGTGCTGCCGGTGATTCTGTTGATGTTGTTGTGATTGCTGCTGCTGTTGCCCGTGGTTTTGTTGGTGTTTTTGCTGCTGCTGCTGCTGCCGGTGGTTCTGTTGTTGTTGTTGTTGTTGTTCTTGCTGCTGTCGGAGATTTTGCTGCTACTGCTGCCGATGGTTCCGGTGTTGTTTTTGCTACTGCTGCTGCTGCTGCTGGGGCCCTGGTTTGTTTTTGAGGAGGGGATGAAGTTTGACTTTTTTCCCCTTGTTTAGGGGATCCCCTCCTCTTTTTGGTCACTTCAGTCCAGCCCTCCTGATTGTTTTTGGGCTGGACCTGACCCGGGCCCTTGGCCTCCGCTTCTTTGTTGATGGTGATGGTGGTGGCCGCTACGTCTTTTGTTGTTGTTGTTGTTGTTGACGCCTTGTTATCAGGTCGCTGGGGGCAAAACTTAGCGATGTGCCCGATTTGTTTGCACCCCCAGCACCTGGGGCGTCTCCCTTCCACCATCACCATCATCTGCCGATCCCCGCATATCAGAGTTTCGGGGATGGCTTTAAAGCCATCCCTTGACAGGCACAGCCGGAAGGCATAATCCCCGTAGGCTGTCCCGGCCGGGGATCTGAGGAGGTTAACTTCCTCAACGTGGCCAAAGGCACTTAGATATGCCGCGAGGACCTCCCCAGTGATGATGGCCGGGACATTACATACCGTGACTCGAAGCCTACGGGTGCCTTTATACTCCGGCTGTAGCCTGAAGTGTTTCGTTATGATGTCCGATTCAGCCGTTTTTGCCGCTTGTTTTTCTGTAGGAAGGAGGACATCCCATGTCGCGAAACTTTTACGGCAAAAGTATTGGCACGGGATGCCCGCCTTCCTCAGCAGCTCCTCAAAGACATCCTTTGTTAGCCCCACTAGCCTTTTTGTTTTGAGGTCGGAAACGACCAGCGAGAGGACTCTGGGCGCGATTTTCTCGGCGATTTCCGGGATGGGCAGTATTTCGTTGCCTTTGAAATACTTGGCAAATCTGCCCACCCGGTCCTTTTCATATTCATTTGGTCCTCTCTGCTGGCCTTTCCAGGCTGTGGGGCTTTGTTGGGCCGGCTGAATCGGACTGTCTTCGGAGACTTGGGGATCGTCGGGGATCGGCAGCGAAGGCCAATTTGATCCTATAAGGCTTGTAGTCTTTGTAGGGGTTGCCGTTTCACCCTCCATGGCTGAGGTAGAATTAGCAGCCAAGGAGGGTAAAGGAACTAAAACCTCCACCTGTTGCAAGTATGGAGGGGGGTTCTACTGTTAAAAAAGACGCAAAAAAATTAATTAGACACAAAAACAGTGAAAAAGAAGGCCACAAAAAAACACGTAGAACCCCTGAAAAAATAAGAAACGACAAAAAAGACACAAAAATAATAAATTCCGACGACACAAACACAAGTCGGATAACAAAAACAAGTGATTTAAACAAGCGTCACAAATAAAGAATTCTCGGTAAGACTAAAAAAAAAATAAAAAATAAAAAATAAAAAATAAAAAATTCAAACAGAAAAAACAAAGTCTTACCGAGATAACCAATTTAACAATTCACGTAACAAAGGTAATAACAATATAGACTGGTCAAGCAAACGTGGAATAACAAGTCTGACGTGGAGGAACGCAACTGTTTATTTCCTGTAGAGACTTTACAGGAAGGCACTAGGCCTTATGTTTTGGGGGGAAGGGGAAGGGTGTGGTCTTGCTTTATCTATGTTTTTACTAAGGGAACCTAGCTAGCCACATTCGCCGACCCATTCAACAATACAATATATAGTCATTCATCCGTCGCCTTGCGCGCTGCTACCACCAAAATACCACATTTGCTCTATGGAGAAAGTCCTACTTAAAACCCCGGAAGTGATGTATGATTTTATTTACAAATTATGATTTTTTACAAATGGATTCATATGATGGAGATGGGAGAAAAAACCCCGAAATATATACAACAACAAAAAAACAAGGAAAAATCCCCCGTTTGGTTGCCCTCCCATCCCCCCGTCTATAAAATTGGAGGCCGACTGTTTTCCGGGGCGAAAGAACCGGAAACAAGTCGGACCTGCCCTAGGTGGGACTGGGATCCTAATCTATAGGGGGGAAAAAAAGGAAAATAAAGGGTCGGGCACGGTGTGGGTCGATACAAGACGGTAATATGATTTTTTTACATATGAATGTTCAAGATCTTCAATAAAAGCGGACTGGGATATAGGTTGAGGTCGAAAAATAATGGGGGTGGGGAAGATCTTGAATACTAAAGACTAGATGACGGGGACAATGACTGACAACATACTGCTAACTAGGTTACAAGGGAAAAAGCTTTGCCTACTTACCGGGGGTGGGGTCCCGAAGGACCCGTACCGTAGACGCCATGAGCGGGCAGAGGAGGGAAGGATGACTCCAACGTTGCCCCCTTTCGTACGACCAGGCTCGCTGCATTCACCCACCTTCTGTTGAATGTTATGCGATCCAAGCATTTTCTATCGCATCTGATTTTGACCCTCAGCTGGTGCCGAAAATACAAAACCAGATCGCGATGAGAAAAGTTTGCATCGTCATACAATCCCTTCTTTCGCGTGTTCCAAATCACCATTCGAGCTACAGCCAGGATCGCGAGAAACACCACACGCTTCTCACCCTGAAACGGAGGAAGAACGTTGTCCACGACGTAACCAACGTCGAGCAGCACGAGCTGCTTGGGTTCGATGCGAGCCGTCCACTCCCCGACGTGATCCCAAAACGGGCGAACTCGCTCGCAGTAGTAGAAGGCGTGCTCAGCCGTTTCTTCCAATCCACTGGCGCAGCGAGGACAATCAGGCATGTCTGCTAGGCCCGCTTTGTAGTTCAAGCCGAGAAGGGGTAACGCATTCCGTACAAGTCGCCAGGTGAGCGAGAACTCGGAGTTGTTCAAGAAGCTCGATCCTGGCGCCCAATTCCAGTGAGAGCGGATCTCCTCCGCCGTCCAGCCTCGCCGCTCGCTAAGAGGATCAGAAGCGGAACCCACCACTAACTCCCGATATAGCTCTTTCCGAGGCCATGAAAGGTCACTGGACCCAAGAAGGTTACGAAGGGCCTTTCGGCACTCGCTAAAAAACAGTGCTTCGCCCAAAGGCCTACGTCGACCTTCAGCCTTTGGGTCTGACTTGAGGCGAGGAAAAGTCCGACTCGCCTTTCGTCTCCACACTGAGTCCCCTGTCAAGGACCGGCCGAGGTATGCAAGTCTTTCAGCAAGCCAGTGGCTCTCCAGATCAGGCATACCCAGACCCCCGTTGCGTGTACGTTGGATACAGACCTGCCTACGGACCATCGGCCTTGCACCTCCCCAGAGTAATCTGGAGAGGGATTGTTGCAGTGCCAACCGACGTGCCTTAGGCAGAGGAAGTACAGCCAATCGGTAAAGGATCAGAGGGAAGACGTACGTGGCGCACGCCTCCGCCCTGCCCTTTAAGGACAACCTCCTTGAAAGCCAGATTCCCACCTGAGCATTCACCTTGGTTTGTACTTCCGACCAATTTCGCTCCAGTTGGAGGCCGGGCCCGAACCACACCCCGAGGATGCGGATGGGTCCGTCACTCCAGCGGAAAGGCCCCGGAAGAGTATTGCTACCCCTCCAAGCACCAAGCCGCAAACCTTCGCTTTTGTCAAAATTGACCTTGGCTCCTGCGATCCGCTCGTACTCGACAACCGCCTCTTTCACAGCCTTTATATCCAGACGGCGGGATACAAAGACTGTGATGTCATCAGCGAACGCGGAAACCCTTGCCGCAAAGCTGCCAACAAAAGGTATACCGCGCAGGGACGGACTTGTCCCCTCATCCCTAAGCCTGCGCAGGAGGGGCTCCAACGTGAGGACATAGAGTAGAGGAGACAACGGGCAGCCCTGTCGCACCGAACGCTCGATCGCGAATACCCTCGAACGCCTTCCGTTCACCTGCACCACTGCCTGAGGGTTGTGGTACATCATGCTAATCCATCTGCGGAACTCCGGTTTGAATCCGGCAGTCTCCAAAACAGACGCCAAGAACCGATGGTCAACCCTATCGAAGGCCTTGGACTGATCTAAACTGATCAGCGCGGCTTCTGTGTCGTCTTCTATCCCCTCTAGGACCCCGCGAATCAAGTGCAGATTGTCCTGGATCGATCTTCCCTTCACAGCAAAGGTCTGTTCAGGTCCGATCAGATCACTGATGACACGCTGTAAACGATTCGCCAAGACCCGGGCCAAAATCTTTAACTCTGTGTTAAGCAGAGTTATGGGCCTGTAGTCATCTAAACCCTCCCAAACATGCCTGCCACCTTTCTTCAGCAATGTGATCACGCCCTTGGTAACGCTACCAGGGATGGCTCCCTGGGCGAACCAATGGTTGAACATATCCGTCAGAATAGGCACAAACATGTGCGACATCCTCAAGTACACTTCGTAGGGCAAACCATCTAGTCCCGGCGACTTGTTCAGGCCGACCTGCTTCAACGCATCACGGACTTCGCATTCAGTAACCACACCCTCGCAGCCAGCCGCTTTAGCCACCCGGAGGCGGGGAAAGTCGGCAAGATAGCTACGAAACTCCCGGATCGGGAGATCAGTACAGCGGGCAAAGCGATCCCGAAAGTGCGCCCGAAAGGCATCACGTATCTCACGACTCGAATGCAGCAGTCGCCCGTCCGCGGTCTTGACAGACGCGACGTACCGATCGGGGAACCTTCGCACTTCTTCTTCACGCGCAGTCGCGTTCGATTTCACAGCTTCGTAGAGAACTCTATTTAACCTAGATCTAACTACGTATCCCTTGTAGCGCTCGCTATTCTCACGCTCAAGGTCCCTCCTAGCTAGTTCTACACCTAGGGAGTCCCCCCCAGCCACCGCCCGGGAAAGTCTATCGTCTATAGCCTTCGCCTCCTTGGCCTTATCTAGTTTGAGCTGTTGACCGTATTTGGTGGCGAAGTCTCTAATCCTATATTTGAGAGAAGCCCACCACCTATTCCCGGTAACCGCCCCCACTAACGCCCGCTGAATTAGGGATTCCAGCCGGTCCCGGAAGTCCCGTATCTCCAGTAAGGAGGTATTGAACTTCCAGTAACCGGCCAGACTAGGCCTATTTACTAACCGTAGACTGACTCTAACAAGTTTATGGTCAGTCCACGCTATCAAGTGGAACGTGGGACAACTAACAAAGTCAATGTCAGCTCGTCTCACTAACACTCTGTCCAAGTAGGAACCTACTTTGGCAGAGGGCGAACTATCTAGCCACGTCCACATCTCCCGCCCTGGGTGATCGAGACGAAACCTGTCGACGAGACCGTGACGAGTCACGAAGCCGACAAGGCTGCTCTCACACCTTCCCGCACGACTAGCTCCCCAACCGACCTTATCTATCTTGGGATCAAGGATCGCATTCCAATCTCCCATTAAGACTAGCCGCTTCGTATCGTCCAGGAACGGCGCCAACCGACGAAAAAAGGAAACCCTCTCCGCAGCGATATTGGACGCATAAACCGCAACCAGACGAAACTTGAAACTTTTCACGGCAACATCGGCCACAACCAGCCGGCCCCCGTCACCTGCAAAAACAACGTCAACATCAGCATCAAGGCTGCGTCCAACTAGCAAGGAGACCCCAGCGCTGACGTGGCTGCCGTATGCTGAGAAAACGTTAAAGTCGTTCTTCAGCACCCGACAGTCAGCGTCGCAAGTGAAGTGGGTCTCCTGCACTGCAGCAACATCTACGCAGAGGTTCTTGAGTTCACCAAGCAGGCGCGCACACTTGCTTGAATCCCTCAGTCCCCTCACATTCAAACTGGCAACGTTTAAAGCCATCAATCCGACTTACCTTACTCATCGTCGACTACGGGCCGGAAATCCTTGGGCGTGAGAATGCCGACAGCCTGACGCAGGGAACCGGTACCGAGTTCAGTCGTCACTCGGTTGTCCCTGGTGATTCCGCCGACATCTATGGGGAACTTCAGCTTTAGGGCCCTGTAAAGAGACGGGTGAACCAAAATGGGGACCCTCCCTGAACAGTAAGTTAAACATTTTTTGAGGGAGGAGTGCTCCAACTCCGCCAGCTTTATGCCCGTATCAGTCTGACAGACCGTACTCAAGAACTTCCATACGCCCTTGGTACGGTCGCCAGCTGACCGGACAAAAGTGGTCACCATGGCTGCACTCCTGAAATTCACTGGATTTGATACACTGAGGTTTTTAATTTTTTCCAAGCTGAGCAACGGCTTTAGTGCCTTCCGGAGCTGGAAGTCCCCAACTGCCTCCAGCTCCGCAGAGCACAAAGCCGCTGCCCGCTGTATCTGTCCGATGGATAGTTCATTGTGGTTTGTTTTCTTTGGGGGGTCAGTTTTTCTTTTTGGGGAAATGATTGCTGGGAAGAGTTCCTGAGATGAAAAGTCTGCTGGGCTGAGTGAGGGAAGGGATGGGGTTCGGGCTAGGCCCGAGGGTTGTGCCCTTTCAGCAGACTGAGATCTGGGGAGTGGGATTTTGTAGGGGCGGTGATATTTTTTAAAGAGTTCATGTTGGGGTGAAAGAGAGTCCATTTGTTGGGGAGGAGGCTGTAAAGTGATTTTTGGAGGTGGAAACTGTGGTGGAGGTAGTGTAGGTGGCGGTGAAGGTACTGGTGGAGATGGGAGAGGTATTTGAGAGGAGGGGCCTGCCTCAGGTTGGTTTTTTTCGGGGCACATTTTTTTTGCTGCCCCTTCCCCACTGTCCCTTCTCCTCTTCAGATTGGTCGATGTTTCCATATCTTCAATGATTTGTTTATTTTTCTTTTTAGTTTTTTTTGGTGATGGTGCTGTTGTTGTTGCTGGTTTCTTTGGTGTCATTGTTGCTGGTGCTGCCGGTGATTCTGTTGATGTTGTTGTGATTGCTGCTGCTGTTGCCCGTGGTTTTGTTGGTGTTTTTGCTGCTGCTGCTGCTGCCGGTGGTTCTGTTGTTGTTGTTGTTGTTGTTCTTGCTGCTGTCGGAGATTTTGCTGCTACTGCTGCCGATGGTTCCGGTGTTGTTTTTGCTGCTGCTGCTGCTGCTGGGGCCCTGGTTTGTTTTTGAGGAGGGGATGAAGTTTGACTTTTTTCCCCTTGTTTAGGGGATCCCCTCCTCTTTTTGGTCACTTCAGTCCAGCCCTCCTGATTGTTTTTGGGCTGGACCTGACCCGGGCCCTTGGCCTCCGCTTCTTTGTTGATGGTGATGGTGGTGGCCGCTACGTCTTTTGTTGTTGTTGTTGTTGTTGACGCCTTGTTATCAGGTCGCTGGGGGCAAAACTTAGCGATGTGCCCGATTTGTTTGCACCCCCAGCACCTGGGGCGTCTCCCTTCCACCATCACCATCATCTGCCGATCCCCGCATATCAGAGTTTCGGGGATGGCTTTAAAGCCATCCCTTGACAGGCACAGCCGGAAGGCATAATCCCCGTAGGCTGTCCCGGCCGGGGATCTGAGGAGGTTAACTTCCTCAACGTGGCCAAAGGCACTTAGATATGCCGCGAGGACCTCCCCAGTGATGATGGCCGGGACATTACATACCGTGACTCGAAGCCTACGGGTGCCTTTATACTCCGGCTGTAGCCTGAAGTGTTTCGTTATGATGTCCGATTCAGCCGTTTTTGCCGCTTGTTTTTCTGTAGGAAGGAGGACATCCCATGTCGCGAAACTTTTACGGCAAAAGTATTGGCACGGGATGCCCGCCTTCCTCAGCAGCTCCTCAAAGACATCCTTTGTTAGCCCCACTAGCCTTTTTGTTTTGAGGTCGGAAACGACCAGCGAGAGGACTCTGGGCGCGATTTTCTCGGCGATTTCCGGGATGGGCAGTATTTCGTTGCCTTTGAAATACTTGGCAAATCTGCCCACCCGGTCCTTTTCATATTCATTTGGTCCTCTCTGCTGGCCTTTCCAGGCTGTGGGGCTTTGTTGGGCCGGCTGAATCGGACTGTCTTCGGAGACTTGGGGATCGTCGGGGATCGGCAGCGAAGGCCAATTTGATCCTATAAGGCTTGTAGTCTTTGTAGGGGTTGCCGTTTCACCCTCCATGGCTGAGGTAGAATTAGCAGCCAAGGAGGGTAAAGGAACTAAAACCTCCACCTGTTGCAAGTATGGAGGGGGGTTCTACTGTTAAAAAAGACGCAAAAAAATTAATTAGACACAAAAACAGTGAAAAAGAAGGCCACAAAAAAACACGTAGAACCCCTGAAAAAATAAGAAACGACAAAAAAGACACAAAAATAATAAATTCCGACGACACAAACACAAGTCGGATAACAAAAACAAGTGATTTAAACAAGCGTCACAAATAACGAATTCTCGGTAAGACTTTAAAAAAATGAAAAATAAAAAATAAAAAAATAAAAAATTCAAACAGAAAAAAACAAAGTCTTACCGAGATAACCAATTTAACAATTCACGTAACAAAGGTAATAACAATATAGACTGGTCTTCAAAACAAGCAAACGTGAAATAACAAGTCTGACGTGGAGGAACGCAACTGTTTATTTCCTGTAGAGACTTTACAGGAAGGCACTAGGCCTTATGTTTTGGGGGGAAGGGGAAGGGTGTGGTCTTGCTTTATCTATGTTTTTACTAAGGAAACCTAGCTAGCCACATTCGCCGACCCATTCAACAATACAATATATAGTCATTCATCCGTCGCCTTGCGCGCTGCTACCACCAAAATACCACATTTGCTCTATGGAGAAAGTCCTACTTAAAACCCCGGAAGTGATGTATGATTTTATTTACAAATTATGATTTTTTACAAATGGATTCATATGATGGAGATGGGAGAAAAAACCCCGAAATATATACAACAACAAAAAAACAAGGAAAAATCCCCCGTTTGGTTGCCCTCCCATCCCCCCGTCTATAAAATTGGAGGCCGACTGTTTTCCGGGGCGAAAGAACCGGAAACAAGTCGGACCTGCCCTAGGTGGGACTGGGATCCTAATCTATAGGGGGGAAAAAAAGGAAAATAAAGGGTCGGGCACGGTGTGGGTCGATACAAGACGGTAATATGATTTTTTACATATGAATGTTCAAGATCTTCAATAAAAGCGGACTGGGATATAGGTTGAGGTCGAAAAATAATGGGGGTGGGGAAGATCTTGAATACTAAAGACTAGATGACGGGGACAATGACTGACAACATACTGCTAACTAGGTTACAAGGGAAAAAGCTTTGCCTACTTACCGGGGGTGGGGTCCCGAAGGACCCGTACCGTAGACGCCATGAGCGGGCAGAGGAGGGAAGGATGACTCCAACGTTGCCCCCTTTCGTACGACCAGGCTCGCTGCATTCACCCACCTTCTGTTGAATGTTATGCGATCCAAGCATTTTCTATCGCATCTGATTTTGACCCTCAGCTGGTGCCGAAAATACAAAACCAGATCGCGATGAGAAAAGTTTGCATCGTCATACAATCCCTTCTTTCGCGTGTTCCAAATCACCATTCGAGCTACAGCCAGGATCGCGAGAAACACCACACGCTTCTCACCCTGAAACGGAGGAAGAACGTTGTCCACGACGTAACCAACGTCGAGCAGCACGAGCTGCTTGGGTTCGATGCGAGCCGTCCACTCCCCGACGTGATCCCAAAACGGGCGAACTCGCTCGCAGTAGTAGAAGGCGTGCTCAGCCGTTTCTTCCAATCCACTGGCGCAGCGAGGACAATCAGGCATGTCTGCTAGGCCCGCTTTGTAGTTCAAGCCGAGAAGGGGTAACGCATTCCGTACAAGTCGCCAGGTGAGCGAGAACTCGGAGTTGTTCAAGAAGCTCGATCCTGGCGCCCAATTCCAGTGAGAGCGGATCTCCTCCGCCGTCCAGCCTCGCCGCTCGCTAAGAGGATCAGAAGCGGAACCCACCACTAACTCCCGATATAGCTCTTTCCGAGGCCATGAAAGGTCACTGGACCCAAGAAGGTTACGAAGGGCCTTTCGGCACTCGCTAAAAAACAGTGCTTCGCCCAAAGGCCTACGTCGACCTTCAGCCTTTGGGTCTGACTTGAGGCGAGGAAAAGTCCGACTCGCCTTTCGTCTCCACACTGAGTCCCCTGTCAAGGACCGGCCGAGGTATGCAAGTCTTTCAGCAAGCCAGTGGCTCTCCAGATCAGGCATACCCAGACCCCCGTTGCGTGTACGTTGGATACAGACCTGCCTACGGACCATCGGCCTTGCACCTCCCCAGAGTAATCTGGAGAGGGATTGTTGCAGTGCCAACCGACGTGCCTTAGGCAGAGGAAGTACAGCCAATCGGTAAAGGATCAGAGGGAAGACGTACGTGGCGCACGCCTCCGCCCTGCCCTTTAAGGACAACCTCCTTGAAAGCCAGATTCCCACCTGAGCATTCACCTTGGTTTGTACTTCCGACCAATTTCGCTCCAGTTGGAGGCCGGGCCCGAACCACACCCCGAGGATGCGGATGGGTCCGTCACTCCAGCGGAAAGGCCCCGGAAGAGTATTGCTACCCCTCCAAGCACCAAGCCGCAAACCTTCGCTTTTGTCAAAATTGACCTTGGCTCCTGCGATCCGCTCGTACTCGACAACCGCCTCTTTCACAGCCTTTATATCCAGACGGCGGGATACAAAGACTGTGATGTCATCAGCGAACGCGGAAACCCTTGCCGCAAAGCTGCCAACAAAAGGTATACCGCGCAGGGACGGACTTGTCCCCTCATCCCTAAGCCTGCGCAGGAGGGGCTCCAACGTGAGGACATAGAGTAGAGGAGACAACGGGCAGCCCTGTCGCACCGAACGCTCGATCGCGAATACCCTCGAACGCCTTCCGTTCACCTGCACCACTGCCTGAGGGTTGTGGTACATCATGCTAATCCATCTGCGGAACTCCGGTTTGAATCCGGCAGTCTCCAAAACAGACGCCAAGAACCGATGGTCAACCCTATCGAAGGCCTTGGACTGATCTAAACTGATCAGCGCGGCTTCTGTGTCGTCTTCTATCCCCTCTAGGACCCCGCGAATCAAGTGCAGATTGTCCTGGATCGATCTTCCCTTCACAGCAAAGGTCTGTTCAGGTCCGATCAGATCACTGATGACACGCTGTAAACGATTCGCCAAGACCCGGGCCAAAATCTTTAACTCTGTGTTAAGCAGAGTTATGGGCCTGTAGTCATCTAAACCCTCCCAAACATGCCTGCCACCTTTCTTCAGCAATGTGATCACGCCCTTGGTAACGCTACCAGGGATGGCTCCCTGGGCGAACCAATGGTTGAACATATCCGTCAGAATAGGCACAAACATGTGCGACATCCTCAAGTACACTTCGTAGGGCAAACCATCTAGTCCCGGCGACTTGTTCAGGCCGACCTGCTTCAACGCATCACGGACTTCGCATTCAGTAACCACACCCTCGCAGCCAGCCGCTTTAGCCACCCGGAGGCGGGGAAAGTCGGCAAGATAGCTACGAAACTCCCGGATCGGGAGATCAGTACAGCGGGCAAAGCGATCCCGAAAGTGCGCCCGAAAGGCATCACGTATCTCACGACTCGAATGCAGCAGTCGCCCGTCCGCGGTCTTGACAGACGCGACGTACCGATCGGGGAACCTTCGCACTTCTTCTTCACGCGCAGTCGCGTTCGATTTCACAGCTTCGTAGAGAACTCTATTTAACCTAGATCTAACTACGTATCCCTTGTAGCGCTCGCTATTCTCACGCTCAAGGTCCCTCCTAGCTAGTTCTACACCTAGGGAGTCCCCCCCAGCCACCGCCCGGGAAAGTCTATCGTCTATAGCCTTCGCCTCCTTGGCCTTATCTAGTTTGAGCTGTTGACCGTATTTGGTGGCGAAGTCTCTAATCCTATATTTGAGAGAAGCCCACCACCTATTCCCGGTAACCGCCCCCACTAACGCCCGCTGAATTAGGGATTCCAGCCGGTCCCGGAAGTCCCGTATCTCCAGTAAGGAGGTATTGAACTTCCAGTAACCGGCCAGACTAGGCCTATTTACTAACCGTAGACTGACTCTAACAAGTTTATGGTCAGTCCACGCTATCAAGTGGAACGTGGGACAACTAACAAAGTCAATGTCAGCTCGTCTCACTAACACTCTGTCCAAGTAGGAACCTACTTTGGCAGAGGGCGAACTATCTAGCCACGTCCACATCTCCCGCCCTGGGTGATCGAGACGAAACCTGTCGACGAGACCGTGACGAGTCACGAAGCCGACAAGGCTGCTCTCACACCTTCCCGCACGACTAGCTCCCCAACCGACCTTATCTATCTTGGGATCAAGGATCGCATTCCAATCTCCCATTAAGACTAGCCGCTTCGTATCGTCCAGGAACGGCGCCAACCGACGAAAAAAGGAAACCCTCTCCGCAGCGATATTGGACGCATAAACCGCAACCAGACGAAACTTGAAACTTTTCACGGCAACATCGGCCACAACCAGCCGGCCCCCGTCACCTGCAAAAACAACGTCAACATCAGCATCAAGGCTGCGTCCAACTAGCAAGGAGACCCCAGCGCTGACGTGGCTGCCGTATGCTGAGAAAACGTTAAAGTCGTTCTTCAGCACCCGACAGTCAGCGTCGCAAGTGAAGTGGGTCTCCTGCACTGCAGCAACATCTACGCAGAGGTTCTTGAGTTCACCAAGCAAGCGCGCACACTTGCTTGAATCCCTCAGTCCCCTCACATTCAAACTGGCAACGTTTAAAGCCATCAATCCGACTTACCTTACTCATCGTCGACTACGGGCCGGAAATCCTTGGGCGTGAGAATGCCGACAGCCTGACGCAGGGAACCGGTACCGAGTTCAGTCGTCACTCGGTTGTCCCTGGTGATTCCGCCGACATCTATGGGGAACTTCAGCTTTAGGGCCCTGTA
>CAXXMW010000005.1:0-28901 GCA_963669225.2 uncultured Arenicella sp.
CCTTTTTTAAAGAGTAGATAAGCTTTAAGAGAAGCAACAACAAATGAACTAGTTAGGCAGTATATCGATTTATTTAATAAATATTACTTTCTGGTCATGTACATATATATATATATATATATATATATTGTCATCAACAGAAACGGACTGTTTCCTTATATCACAACTCCTCAGTGAGGTTAGACACGCTGGACACTCCAAACTTAAATCGATATATATATATATATATATATATATATATATATATATATATATATATATATATATTTATATATATATAGCGGTAATAGTTTGTTTGGGAAGACAATATGCTAAAACTATTTGCTCCATCTGTGCATTTTTGTGGAATCGAATATCTTGCCGTGGAAGAATCTATGAACATTAAGATATTTCGAGATTCTTTGCCCACAATACTTCGATGACTCGATAGATATTTAGAACGTGAGGATGTTGATCGATTTCTCCGAAAATTTTTCATGTTTTTCCTAAGTATTTTCTAGATTTCTTGTTGGACATGATTAAAAAGCAGGGCATTAAATGCATCATAATGTTTAGCATCTATTACAGTTAGAACAATACTACTGTACTTCTTACTGAATCCATGGTTACCTTTCTATGGTAAAAGGGAAGATACAAACCTTCTTCCATTTCTCTATTGTTTTTCTTTTTATTTATAGACAGCGTTGCATAAATCGGAGGAGTATGTTGTCAAATTTCTGAATTTCTAATTTTATAGATTTGGCCTTGAATGTATTTTAATTACTCTTTGGTATGTGTTGGTCTGTTCTTTCTGAGTTTTCTTAAGTTTCTTGTTTTTTCCTAAATGTAAGTGACTCCTATGGAACTTTACATTTGGCTCTTGGTTTGATTTGTATGCCCGCTGCTGCTACTTCCATGTGGACGGTGACAATGTTTTCATGTTCGTCTCTCGGAGTATATTTTTCAGATATCTCCAGCAGAGCATCATATCTATTTCTTACTGAGAGCTAACACTCGTTGCATAAGCCTACAATTCAGTAGTGTTATTCTGTTTTTTGGATTGTTAAGTGACGAAAAGTAAGTGCCTTGTTTAAATTTATTGTTAAAAATTATTGTTGACTTTGTTAAACTTGTTACACTTGTTAAATTCGTTGGATTTTTTGGAACGACTTGTTATTGCGTTTGTGCCCCTCCCCAAAACAATCGTTATTTTGTATTGTTTTTGAGGGGGGTCAACTCGAAAGACTCTTTTTGTTACACTGTTACATCTGTTGTTTTATCATTCGTCACTCGATTAACGCATTTTATAAAAACCACTCGACTTCATTTCTCCCTAGTTGCCAAAAGCAACTATGGGAGAACCTAATACACAGGATGATGTCTTTGCATCCCCAGAAAGACCCGAATGGCCGTCATTGCCTGGGACCTCCCCGGAAATATTAACGACGGCAAGCACAATTCCACCAGCACAAAAAGCGCCGTCAATACCAGTCTCCTGGTCGACGCAAGCTAATAAAAAAACAGCACAAGATTACAAAAAGGACAGGGTGGAAAAATACGCCCAATATTTTAAAGGAAACAGAATTCTACCAATTCCAGAATTGGTAGAGGCTGTCCAGCCAAAAACCCTGTCCTTAATCGTCTCTGACATAAAGACCAGGAGACTGGCTGGACTTAAAAAAGAAAAGTTTGAGGAGATTTTAAAAGCAGCAGGAATCCCAGCTAGATATTTCTGCAGGAGAAGTTTCGCGACCTGGGATATTCTGTTGCCCTCACAAGAACTGGCCACCAAGTTGGCCAGTAATAATTGCATTAATACGAAGCAGTACAGATTGCAGCCCGAATACATGGGCAGAAGGCGGATCAAGGTCACCGTGTGCAATGTGCCCATACAATTAAGTGGTGATGTTCTGGCAGCGTTCCTCAGCGACTATGGGGACGTTGAGGAATATACAACCATGAAGTCACCCAACGGCACGGCACACGGTGACTACTCATTCACCATGTGTCTGAACAGGGGAGGCTTCCAGGCAATCCCCCACACTGTTGATTATGAGGACCAAGCCATGTTGGTGGTTGTGGAAGGGCGAAAACCGCAGTGCTGGCATTGCAAGCAAGTAGGCCACTTTGCGCGGTCGTGCCCACAAAAAACCACCAACACAACGGCAACAACAACAACAACAACAACATCAACAGTATCAAAGGCCACGATAGTAGCAACCTCAGCAAAGACCCCATTAGTAAACAATACACCAGTACCATCACCAGCAACAGCAAACAATCCGGAGAAAACAAATACTCCGACAGAAAGTGGGAATGACCCCAATAACAAAGACGAAGAGGGGTGGACACAGGTAACGCGGGGTAAAAAATCCCCACCTAAAGCCCCAAAATCACCCCCAGCAAAAACCACTGATACAGAGGGGGAAAAAAGAAAACCAGAAGCAAATACTAAAACAGACAAAAAGAAAAAAGAAAAAGCAAATAAAAACGCATCACAACAAGAAGAAATGGACACCTCTAGTAATCTAAAGAGAAGGAGGGATAGCGGCGACTCTACCACAGAGGGAGAGGGGGAGAAGAAACAATTGAAGAAAACAGCACAAAAAGTACAACAACAGCGACCAGCCCAAATTATTCCTCCCCCACAACAAGCCAAAAATACCCCTGTAGACTCAACTAAACTCCCGCTATCCCCAACACCACCTACATTATCACCTGTTTCAACACCCAAAATACTCTCCCGGTCCCATTCAGCAACAAGAAACCCGACACCATCACCATCAACATCTGGCACTGGGCGACGCTCCAAGTCGGCCTCCAGAGAGGTCCAACAAGCTTTAAATTCATTTTATTTTTGTCAGGACATTCTGGAGTCGCCATCACTAGATCGCCAGATCAAATCTCTTCTGAAACCACTTAGAGACTTTAAAAAAATTGATCAAAAAGAAATAACAAATCCATATCTTTTTGAGGGTGCAGCCATGGTGACCACCTTTGTCCGTTCGGCTGGCGGCCGAACTAAGGAGCTCTGGCAATTTATTGAGGAAGCCAGTCGAGCGGACATGAGGCTGGCGGAAATGGGGCACGACTCATTAAATGAAATAGCTGCAAAATGTACGGGCAGGGTCCCGATTTATGTTCATCCCACATTCTATAGGTCCCTAAAGTTGCGGTTTCCTTATGATGTCGGTGGAATTTCCAGGAGCGGCCGAGTTACTCCTGAACTTTGTACCGGTTCCCTGCGTCAGGCCGTCGGCATCCTCACCCCGAAGGATTTCCGGCCCATAGTCGACACTGAGTAAGGTAAGTGGGACTGATGACTCTAAACCTTGCCAGTTTGAATGTGAGGGGATTGAGGGATTCAAGCAAGTGTGCGCGCTTGCTTGGTGAACTCAGGAACCTCGGAGTAGATGTTGCTGCAGTGCAGGAGACTCACTTCACTTGCGGTGCCGACTGTCGGGTGCTGGAAAGCGATTTTAACGTTTTCTCAGCATACGGCAGCGGCACCAGCGCTGGGGTCTCTTTGCTAGTTGGACGCAGCCTTGATGCTGATGTTGACGTTGTTTTTGCAGGTGACGGGGGCCGGCTGGTTGTGGTCGATGTTGCCGTGAAAAGTTTCAAGTTCCGTCTGGTTGCGGTTTATGCGTCCAATATCGCTGCGGAGAGGGTTTCCTTTTTTCGTCGGTTGGCGCCGTTCCTGGACGATACGAAGCGGCTAGTCTTAATGGGTGATTGGAATGCGATCCTTGATCCCAAGATAGATAAGGTCGGACGGGGAGCTAGCAGATTGGGAAGGTGTGAAAGCAGCCTTGTCGGCTTCGTGACTCGTCACGGCCTCGTCGACAGGTTTCGTCTTGATCACCCAGGGCGGGAGATGTGGACGTGGCTAGATAGCTCGCCCTCTGCCAAAGTAGGCTCCTACTTGGACAGAGTGTTAGTGAGAAGAGCTGACATTGATTTTGTTAGTTGTCCCACGTTCCACTTGATAGCGTGGACTGACCATAAACTCATTAGAGTCAGTCTGCGGTTAGTTAATAGACCTAGTCTAGCCGGCTACTGGAAGTTCAATACCTCCTTATTGGAGATACGGGACTTCCGGGACCGGCTGGAATCCCTAATTCAGCGGGCGTTAGTGGGGGCGGTTACCGGGAATAGGTGGTGGGTTTCTCTTAAACATAGGATTAGAGATTTCGCCACCAAGTACGGTCGACAGCTCAATCTAGATAGGACCGCGGAGGCGAAATCTATAGATGATAGACTTTCCCGGGCGGTGGCTGGGGGGGACTCCCTAGGTGTAGAGCTAGCTAGGAGGGACCTTGAGCGTGAGAGTAGCGAGCGCTACAAGGGATCAGTAGTTAGATCTAGGCTAAAAAGAGTTCTCAACGAAGCTGTGAAATCGAACGCGACTGCGCGTGAAGAAGAAGTGCGAAGGTTCCCCGATCGGTACATCGCATCTGTCAAGACCCCGGACGGGTGTCTGCTGCGATCGGGTCGTGAGATACGTGACGCCTTTCGGGCGCACTTTCGGGATCGCTTTGCCCGCTGCACTGATCTCCCGCTCCGGGAGTTTCGTAGCTATCTCGCCGACTTCCCCCGCCTTGGGGCGGCTGAAGCGGCTAGCTGCGAGGGTGTGGTTACTGAATGCGAAGTCCGTGACGCGTTGAAGCAGGTCGGCCTGAACAAGTCGCCGGGACTAGATGGTTTGCCCTACGAAGTGTACTTGAGGATGTCGCACATGTTTGTGCCTATTCTGACGGATATGTTCAACCATTGGTTCGCCCAGGGAGCCATCCCTGGTAGCGTTACCAAAGGCGTGATCACATTGCTGAAGAAAGGTGGCAGGCATGTTTGGGAGGGTTTAGATGATTACAGGCCCATAACTCTGCTTAACACAGAGTTAAAGATTTTGGCCCGGGTCTTAGCGAATCGTTTACAGCTTGTCATTAGCGATCTGATCGGCCCCGAACAGACCTTTGCTGTGAAGGGAAGATCGATCCAGGACAACCTGCACTTGATTCGCGAGGTCCTAGAGGGGATAAAAGACGACACCGAATCCGCGCTGATCAGTTTAGATCAGTCCAAGGCCTTCGATAGGGTTGACCATCGGTTCTTGGCGTCTGTTTTGGAGACTGCCGGATTCAAACCGGAGTTCCGCAGATGGATTAGCATGATGTACCACAACCCTCAGGCAGTGGTGCAGGTGAACGGAAGGCGTTCGGGGGTGATCGCGATCGAGCGTTCGGTCCGGCAAGGCTGCCCTCTGTCTCCTCTTCTCTATGTCCTCGCGTTGGAGCCCCTCCTGCGCAGGCTTAGGGATGGGGGGACAAGTCCGGCACTGCGCGGTATCCCATTCGTTGGCCGCCTTGCGGCTAGGGTTTCCGCGTTCGCTGATGACGTCACAGTCTTTGTATCCCGCCGCCAGGATATAGAGGCTGTGAAAGAGGCGGTTGTCGAGTATGAGCGGATTGCAGGGGCCAAGGTCAATTTTGACAAAAGCGAAGGTTTGCGGCTTGGTGCTTGGAGGGGTAGCAATACTCTTCCAGGGCCCTTCCGCTGGAGTGACGGACCCATCCGCATCCTTGGGGTGTGGTTTGGGCCCGACCTCCAACTGGAGCGAAATTGGTCGGAAGTACACGCTAAGGTGAATGCTCAGGTGGGAATCTGGCTTTCAAGGAGGTTGTCCTTAAAGGGCAGGGCTGAGGCGTGCGCCGCGTACGTCTTCCCCTTGATCCTTTACCGATTGGCTGTACTTCCTCTGCCTAAGGCACATCGGTTGGCACTGCAACGATCCCTCTCCAGATTGCTCTGGGGAGGTGCAAGGCCGATGGTCCGTAGGCAGGTCTGTATCCAACGTACTCGCAACGGGGGTCTGGGTATGCCTGATCTGGAGAGCCACTGGCTTGCTGAAAGACTTGCATATCTGGGCCGTGTCTTGACGGGGGACTCAGTGTGGAGACGAAAGGCGAGTCGGACTTTTCCTCGCCTCAACTCAGACCCAAAGGCCGAAGGTCGACGTAGGCCTTTGGGCGAAGCACTGTTTGTCCGCGAGTGCCGAAAGGCCCTTCGTAACCTTCTTGGGTCCAGTGACCTTTCATGGCCTCGGAAGGAGCTGTATCGGGAATTAGTGGTGGGTTCCGCTTCTGATCCTCTCAGCGAGCGGCACGGCTGGACGGCGGAGGAGATCCGCTCTCACTGGAATTGGGCGCCAGGATCGAGCTTCTTGAACAACTCTGAGTTCTCGCTCACCTGGCGACTTGTTCGGAATGCGTTATCCCTTCGCGGCTTGAACTTCAAGGCGGGCCTGGCAGACATGCCTGATTGCCCTCGCTGCGGCAGTGGCTTGGAAGAAACGGCTGAGCACGCCTTCTACTACTGCGAGCGAGTTCGTCCGTTTTGGGATCACGTCGGGGAGTGGACGGCTCGCATCGAACCCAAACAGCTCGTGCTGCTCGACGTTGGTTACGTCGTAGACAACGTTCTTCCTCCGTTTCACGGTGAGAAGCGTGTGGTGTTTCTCGCGATCCTAGCTGTAGCCCGAATGGTGATTTGGACGACGCGAAACAAGGGATTGTATGACGATGCAAACTTTTCTCATCGTGATCTGGTTTTGTATTTTCGGCATCAGCTGAGGGTCAAAATCAGATGCGATAGAAAACGCTTGGATCGCATAACATTCAGCAAAAGGTGGGTGACTGCAGCGAGCCTGGTCGTACGAAAGGGGGCAATGTTGGAGTCATCCTTCCCTCCTCTGCCGGCCCATGGCGTCTATGGTACGGGTCCTTAGGGACCCCACCCTTGGTAAGTAGGATTTTGTTATTTTCCCCTGCAACCTAGTTAGCAGTACGTTGTGAGTCATTGTCCCTGTCACTTAGTTGTTAGCACTCAAGATCTTCCCCACCCCCATTATTTTTGTACCTCAACCTGTATCCCAGTCCGCCTTTTGAAGATCTTGAACATTCATATGTAAAAAATCATTTACCCGCTTCTAAAATCGACCCATGCCGAGCCCGACCCTTTTAATTCTTTTATCCCTGTAGAGTAGGATTCCCGCCCTACCTAGGGTAGGTCCGGCTTGTTTCCGGTATTTTCGACCCGGAAAACAGTCGGCCTCCAATTTTATAGACGGGGGGATGGGAGGGAAACCAAACGGGGGATTTTTTCCTTGTTTTCGTGTATATATGTTTTTCGGGGTTTTTTCTCCCATTCCCATCATATCCATTGTAAAAAATCATACATTGTAAATAAAATCATGCATCACTTTCGGGTTTTAAGTAGGACTTTTTCATAGAGCAAATGCGGTATTTTGGTGGTTGCTGCGTGCATGGAGATGGACGAGTGATTATATATTGTATTGTTGAATGGGTCGGCGAATGTGGCTAGCTAGGTTCCCCATAGAAAATATAGTTAAAGCATGACCGCTCCCTTCCCCTCCCCCAAAACCACAAGGCCTCGTGCCTTCTTGTATTTATTACAAGGAATAAAAGGATAAGCCTACAATTCAGTAGTGTTATTCTGTTTTTTGGATTGTTAAGTGACGAAAAGTAAGTGCCTTGTTTAAATTTATTGTTAAAAATTATTGTTGACTTTGTTAAACTTGTTACACTTGTTAAATTCGTTGGATTTTTTGGAACGACTTGTTATTGCGTTTGTGCCCCTCCCCAAAACAATCGTTATTTTGTATTGTTTTTGAGGGGGGTCAACTTGAAAGACTCTTTTTCTACTGCAGTTACTGAAAAACCATACGATTTTATTTCTCCCTAGTTGCCTAAAGCAACTATGGGAGAATCAACACCTACTACACAGGAGGATATATTTCTATCCCAAGAAAAACCGGAATGGCCGTCATTGCCTGGTACCTCCGCAGAAAATTTAACGCCGGCGAGTACAATTCCGCCGGCACAAAAAGTGCCGTCAATACCAGTCTCCTGGTCGACGCAGAAAAACAAAAAATTGCCACAAGATTATAAAAAGGACAGGGTTGAAAAGTATGCCCAGTATTTTAAAGGGAATAGAATTCTGCCAATACCTGAACTGGTAGAAGCAGTCCAGCCTAAAACCCTGTCCTTAATTGTCTCAGACATAAAGACCAGGAGACTGGCTGGACTGAAAAAAGACAAATTTGAGGAAATCTTAAAAGCAGCAGGAATCCCAGCGAGATATTTCTGTAGGCGTAGTTTCGCGACATGGGATATCCTGTTGCCATCACAAGAACTGGCCACCAAGCTGGCAAGTAACAACAGCATAAATACTAAACAATACCGACTACAGCCAGAATATATGGGCAGAAGACGGATCAAAGTCACCGTGTGCAACGTGCCAATACAACTAAGTGGTGACGTTCTGGCGGCGTTCCTCAGCGACTATGGGGACGTCGAGGAATTTACGACCATGAAGTCACCCAGCGGCACGGCACACGGTGATTACTCATTTACCATGTGCCTTAACAGGGGAGGCTTCCAGGCAATCCCCCACACAGTTGAGTATGAGGACCAAGCCATGTTGGTGGTTGTGGAAGGCCGAAAACCGCAGTGCTGGCATTGTAAACAAATAGGCCACTTTGCGAGGTCATGCCCACAAAAAACCACCAACACAACAGTAACAACAACAACAACGTCAACAGTTCCAACAACAGCAAAGGCCACAATAGCATCCAAGACCCCATTAATATCAGCATCAACAAACAACACACCAGCACCATCAACATCAGCAACAGCAAACAAGCCGGAAAGTGAAATAAATACTCCAGCAGAAGCTGGGAACGACCCCAATAGCAGGGATGAGGAGGGGTGGACCCAGGTAACGCGTGGCAAAAAGTCCCCACCTAAAGCCCCGAAATCACCTCCTGACAAAACCACTGACACAAAGGGCGAAAAAAGAAAACCCATGAAAAACCAAAAACCTGAGGAAAAGAAAAAAGAAACCGACACAAAAATGGAGAAAAGAAAAAAAGAAAAAGTAAATAACAATGAACAACAACAACAACAACAACAACAGGAGGAAATGGATACCTCAACAAACCTGAAAAGAAGGAGGGATAGCGGAGATTCTACCACAGAGGGAGAGGGGGAGAAAAAACAACTTGAAAAAAGACACGACACAACAACAGCGACCAGCCCAAATTATTCCTCCCCCACAACAAACCAAAAATATCCCTGTAGACACAACTAAACTCCCGCTATCCCCAACACCACCTACATTATCACCTGTTTCAACACCCAAAATACTCTCCCGGTCCCATTCAGCAACAAGAAACCCGACACCATCACCATCAACATCTGGCACTGGGCGACGCTCCAAGTCGGCCTCCAGAGAGGTCCAACAAGCTTTAAATTCATTTTATTTTTGTCAGGACATTCTGGAGTCGCCATCACTAGATCGCCAGATCAAATCTCTTCTGAAACCACTTAGAGACTTTAAAAAAATTGATCAAAAAGAAATAACAAATCCATATCTTTTTGAGGGTGCAGCCATGGTGACCACCTTTGTCCGTTCGGCTGGCGGCCGAACTAAGGAGCTCTGGCAATTTATTGAGGAAGCCAGTCGAGCGGACATGAGGCTGGCGGAAATGGGGCACGACTCATTAAATGAAATAGCTGCAAAATGTACGGGCAGGGTCCCGATTTATGTTCATCCCACATTCTATAGGTCCCTAAAGTTGCGGTTTCCTTATGATGTCGGTGGAATTTCCAGGAGCGGCCGAGTTACTCCTGAACTTTGTACCGGTTCCCTGCGTCAGGCCGTCGGCATCCTCACCCCGAAGGATTTCCGGCCCATAGTCGACACTGAGTAAGGTAAGTGGGACTGATGACTCTAAACCTTGCCAGTTTGAATGTGAGGGGATTGAGGGATTCAAGCAAGTGTGCGCGCTTGCTTGGTGAACTCAGGAACCTCGGAGTAGATGTTGCTGCAGTGCAGGAGACTCACTTCACTTGCGGTGCCGACTGTCGGGTGCTGGAAAGCGATTTTAACGTTTTCTCAGCATACGGCAGCGGCACCAGCGCTGGGGTCTCTTTGCTAGTTGGACGCAGCCTTGATGCTGATGTTGACGTTGTTTTTGCAGGTGACGGGGGCCGGCTGGTTGTGGTCGATGTTGCCGTGAAAAGTTTCAAGTTCCGTCTGGTTGCGGTTTATGCGTCCAATATCGCTGCGGAGAGGGTTTCCTTTTTTCGTCGGTTGGCGCCGTTCCTGGACGATACGAAGCGGCTAGTCTTAATGGGTGATTGGAATGCGATCCTTGATCCCAAGATAGATAAGGTCGGACGGGGAGCTAGCAGATTGGGAAGGTGTGAAAGCAGCCTTGTCGGCTTCGTGACTCGTCACGGTCTCGTCGACAGGTTTCGTCTTGATCACCCAGGGCGGGAGATGTGGACGTGGCTAGATAGCTCGCCCTCTGCCAAAGTAGGCTCCTACTTGGACAGAGTGTTAGTGAGAAGAGCTGACATTGATTTTGTTAGTTGTCCCACGTTCCACTTGATAGCGTGGACTGACCATAAACTCATTAGAGTCAGTCTGCGGTTAGTTAATAGACCTAGTCTAGCCGGCTACTGGAAGTTCAATACCTCCTTATTGGAGATACGGGACTTCCGGGACCGGCTGGAATCCCTAATTCAGCGGGCGTTAGTGGGGGCGGTTACCGGGAATAGGTGGTGGGTTTCTCTTAAACATAGGATTAGAGATTTCGCCACCAAGTACGGTCGACAGCTCAATCTAGATAGGACCGCGGAGGCGAAATCTATAGATGATAGACTTTCCCGGGCGGTGGCTGGGGGGGACTCCCTAGGTGTAGAGCTAGCTAGGAGGGACCTTGAGCGTGAGAGTAGCGAGCGCTACAAGGGATCAGTAGTTAGATCTAGGCTAAAAAGAGTTCTCAACGAAGCTGTGAAATCGAACGCGACTGCGCGTGAAGAAGAAGTGCGAAGGTTCCCCGATCGGTACATCGCATCTGTCAAGACCCCGGACGGGTGTCTGCTGCGATCGGGTCGTGAGATACGTGACGCCTTTCGGGCGCACTTTCGGGATCGCTTTGCCCGCTGCACTGATCTCCCGCTCCGGGAGTTTCGTAGCTATCTCGCCGACTTCCCCCGCCTTGGGGCGGCTGAAGCGGCTAGCTGCGAGGGTGTGGTTACTGAATGCGAAGTCCGTGACGCGTTGAAGCAGGTCGGCCTGAACAAGTCGCCGGGACTAGATGGTTTGCCCTACGAAGTGTACTTGAGGATGTCGCACATGTTTGTGCCTATTCTGACGGATATGTTCAACCATTGGTTCGCCCAGGGAGCCATCCCTGGTAGCGTTACCAAAGGCGTGATCACATTGCTGAAGAAAGGTGGCAGGCATGTTTGGGAGGGTTTAGATGATTACAGGCCCATAACTCTGCTTAACACAGAGTTAAAGATTTTGGCCCGGGTCTTAGCGAATCGTTTACAGCTTGTCATTAGCGATCTGATCGGCCCCGAACAGACCTTTGCTGTGAAGGGAAGATCGATCCAGGACAACCTGCACTTGATTCGCGAGGTCCTAGAGGGGATAAAAGACGACACCGAATCCGCGCTGATCAGTTTAGATCAGTCCAAGGCCTTCGATAGGGTTGACCATCGGTTCTTGGCGTCTGTTTTGGAGACTGCCGGATTCAAACCGGAGTTCCGCAGATGGATTAGCATGATGTACCACAACCCTCAGGCAGTGGTGCAGGTGAACGGAAGGCGTTCGGGGGTGATCGCGATCGAGCGTTCGGTCCGGCAAGGCTGCCCTCTGTCTCCTCTTCTCTATGTCCTCGCGTTGGAGCCCCTCCTGCGCAGGCTTAGGGATGGGGGGACAAGTCCGGCACTGCGCGGTATCCCATTCGTTGGCCGCCTTGCGGCTAGGGTTTCCGCGTTCGCTGATGACGTCACAGTCTTTGTATCCCGCCGCCAGGATATAGAGGCTGTGAAAGAGGCGGTTGTCGAGTATGAGCGGATTGCAGGGGCCAAGGTCAATTTTGACAAAAGCGAAGGTTTGCGGCTTGGTGCTTGGAGGGGTAGCAATACTCTTCCAGGGCCCTTCCGCTGGAGTGACGGACCCATCCGCATCCTTGGGGTGTGGTTTGGGCCCGACCTCCAACTGGAGCGAAATTGGTCGGAAGTACACGCTAAGGTGAATGCTCAGGTGGGAATCTGGCTTTCAAGGAGGTTGTCCTTAAAGGGCAGGGCTGAGGCGTGCGCCGCGTACGTCTTCCCCTTGATCCTTTACCGATTGGCTGTACTTCCTCTGCCTAAGGCACATCGGTTGGCACTGCAACGATCCCTCTCCAGATTGCTCTGGGGAGGTGCAAGGCCGATGGTCCGTAGGCAGGTCTGTATCCAACGTACTCGCAACGGGGGTCTGGGTATGCCTGATCTGGAGAGCCACTGGCTTGCTGAAAGACTTGCATATCTGGGCCGTGTCTTGACGGGGGACTCAGTGTGGAGACGAAAGGCGAGTCGGACTTTTCCTCGCCTCAACTCAGACCCAAAGGCCGAAGGTCGACGTAGGCCTTTGGGCGAAGCACTGTTTGTCCGCGAGTGCCGAAAGGCCCTTCGTAACCTTCTTGGGTCCAGTGACCTTTCATGGCCTCGGAAGGAGCTGTATCGGGAATTAGTGGTGGGTTCCGCTTCTGATCCTCTCAGCGAGCGGCACGGCTGGACGGCGGAGGAGATCCGCTCTCACTGGAATTGGGCGCCAGGATCGAGCTTCTTGAACAACTCTGAGTTCTCGCTCACCTGGCGACTTGTTCGGAATGCGTTATCCCTTCGCGGCTTGAACTTCAAGGCGGGCCTGGCAGACATGCCTGATTGCCCTCGCTGCGGCAGTGGCTTGGAAGAAACGGCTGAGCACGCCTTCTACTACTGCGAGCGAGTTCGTCCGTTTTGGGATCACGTCGGGGAGTGGACGGCTCGCATCGAACCCAAACAGCTCGTGCTGCTCGACGTTGGTTACGTCGTAGACAACGTTCTTCCTCCGTTTCACGGTGAGAAGCGTGTGGTGTTTCTCGCGATCCTAGCTGTAGCCCGAATGGTGATTTGGACGACGCGAAACAAGGGATTGTATGAAGATGCAAACTTTTCTCATCGTGATCTGGTTTTGTATTTTCGGCATCAGCTGAGGGTCAAAATCAGATGCGATAGAAAACGCTTGGATCGCATAACATTCAGCAAAAGGTGGGTGACTGCAGCGAGCCTGGTCGTACGAAAGGGGGCAATGTTGGAGTCATCCTTCCCTCCTCTGCCGGCCCATGGCGTCTATGGTACGGGTCCTTAGGGACCCCACCCTTGGTAAGTAGGATTTTGTTATTTTCCCCTGCAACCTAGTTAGCAGTACGTTGTGAGTCATTGTCCCTGTCACTTAGTTGTTAGCACTCAAGATCTTCCCCACCCCCATTATTTTTGTACCTCAACCTGTATCCCAGTCCGCCTTTTGAAGATCTTGAACATTCATATGTAAAAAATCATTTACCCGCTTCTAAAATCGACCCATGCCGAGCCCGACCCTTTTAATTCTTTTATCCCTGTAGAGTAGGATTCCCGCCCTACCTAGGGTAGGTCCGGCTTGTTTCCGGTATTTTCGACCCGGAAAACAGTCGGCCTCCAATTTTATAGACGGGGGGATGGGAGGGAAACCAAACGGGGGATTTTTTCCTTGTTTTCGTGTATATATGTTTTTCGGGGTTTTTTCTCCCATTCCCATCATATCCATTGTAAAAAATCATACATTGTAAATAAAATCATGCATCACTTTCGGGTTTTAAGTAGGACTTTTTCATAGAGCAAATGCGGTATTTTGGTGGTTGCTGCGTGCATGGAGATGGACGAGTGATTATATATTGTATTGTTGAATGGGTCGGCGAATGTGGCTAGCTAGGTTCCCCATAGAAAATATAGTTAAAGCATGACCGCTCCCTTCCCCTCCCCCAAAACCACAAGGCCTCGTGCCTTCTTGTATTTACTACAAGGAATAAAAGGAATAAGCCTACAATTCATTGTTGTGCTATTCTGTTTTTTGGATTGTTAAGTGACGAAAAGTAAGTGCCTTGTTTAAATTTATTGTTAAAAAATTATTGTTGACTTTGTTAAACTTGTTACACTTGTTGGATTTTTGGAACGACTTGTTATTGCGTTTGTGCCCCTCCCCAAAACAATCGTTATTTTGTATTGTTTTTGAGGGGGGTCAACTTGAAAGACTTTTTTATACTGCATTTACTGTTTTTTCATCCGTCACCATATCCACATCCTTTTAAACCATACGATTTTATATCTCCCTAGTTGCCTAAAGCAACTATGGGAGAACCAATACCTACTACCCAGGAGGATATATTTATATCCCAAGAAAAACGGGAATGGCCGTCATTGCCTAGTACCTCCGCAGAAAATCCAACGCCGGCGAGTACAATTCCGCCGGCACAAAAAGTGCCGTCAATACCAGTCTCCTGGTCGACGCAGAAAAACAAAAAATTGCCACAAGATTATAAAAAGGACAGGGTTGAAAAGTATGCCCAATATTTTAAAGGGAACAGAATTCTACCAATACCTGAACTGGTAGAAGCAGTCCAGCCAAAAACCCTGTCCTTAATTGTCTCAGACATAAAGACCAGGAGACTGGCTGGACTGAAAAAAGACAAGTTCGAGGAAGTTTTAAAAGCAGCAGGAATCCCAGCTAGGTATTTCTGCAGGAGAAGTTTCGCGACCTGGGATATTCTGTTACCCTCACAAGAACTGGCCACCAAGTTGGCCAGCAATAATTGCATTAATACGAAGCAGTACAGATTGCAGCCCGAATACATGGGCAGAAGGCGGATCAAGGTCACCGTGTGCAACGTGCCAATACAACTAAGTGGTGACGTCCTGGCGGCGTTCCTCAGCGACTATGGGGACGTCGAGGAATTTACGACCATGAAGTCACCTAGCGGCACGGCACACGGTGACTACTCATTTACCATGTGCCTTAACAGGGGAGGGTTCCAGGCAATCCCCCACACAGTTGAGTATGAGGAGCAAGCCATGCTGGTGGTTGTGGAAGGCCGAAAACCGCAATGCTGGCACTGTAAACAAATAGGCCACTTTGCGAGGTCATGCCCACAAAAGGCCACCGGCGCAGCAGTAACAACAACAGCAACAACAACGACGTCAACAGCACCAACAACAGTAAAGGCTACAATAGCATCTAAAACCTCATTAATATCAGTATCAACAAACAGCACACCAGCGCCATCAACATCAGCAACAGCAAACAAGCTGGAAAGTAAAATAAATACTCCAGCAGAAGCTGGGAACGACCCCAATAGCAGAGATGAGGAGGGGTGGACCCAGGTAACGCGGGGCAAAAAGTCCCCACCTAAAGCCCCGAAATCACCCCCTGCCAAAACCACTGACAAAAAGGGCGAAAAAAGAAAACCTCTGGAAAATCAAAAACCAGAGGAAAAGAAAAAAGAAACCGACACAAAAACAGAGAAAAGAAAGAAAGAAAAGGTAAATAACAATGAACAACAACAACAACAACAACAACAACAGGAGGAAATGGATACCTCAATAAACTTGAAGAGAAGAAGGGATAGCGGAGATTCTACCACAGAGGGAGAGGGGGAGAAAAAACAATTGAAAAAGACGACACCGAAAAAACAACAACAGCGACCAGCCCAAATTATTCCTCCCCCACAACAAGCCAAAAATACCCCTGTAGACTCAACTAAACTCCCGCTATCCCCAACACCACCTACATTATCACCTGTTTCAACACCCAAAATACTCTCCCGGTCCCATTCAGCAACAAGAAACCCGACACCATCACCATCACCATCAACATCTGGCACTGGGCGACGCTCCAAGTCGGCCTCCAGAGAGGTCCAACAAGCTTTAAATTCATTTTATTTTTGTCAGGACATTCTGGAGTCGCCATCACTAGATCGCCAGATCAAATCTCTTCTGAAACCACTTAGAGACTTTAAAAAAATTGATCAAAAAGAAATAACAAATCCATATCTTTTTGAGGGTGCAGCCATGGTGACCACCTTTGTCCGTTCGGCTGGCGGCCGAACTAAGGAGCTCTGGCAATTTATTGAGGAAGCCAGTCGAGCGGACATGAGGCTGGCGGAAATGGGGCACGACTCATTGAATGAAATAGCTGCAAAATGTACGGGCAGGGTCCCGATTTATGTTCATCCCACATTCTATAGGTCCCTAAAGTTGCGGTTTCCTTATGATGTCGGTGGAATTTCCAGGAGCGGCCGAGTTACTCCTGAACTTTGTACCGGTTCCCTGCGTCAGGCCGTCGGCATCCTCACCCCGAAGGATTTCCGGCCCATAGTCGACACTGAGTAAGGTAAGTGGGACTGATGACTCTAAACCTTGCCAGTTTGAATGTGAGGGGATTGAGGGATTCAAGCAAGTGTGCGCGCTTGCTTGGTGAACTCAGGAACCTCGGAGTAGATGTTGCTGCAGTGCAGGAGACTCACTTCACTTGCGGTGCCGACTGTCGGGTGCTGGAAAGCGATTTTAACGTTTTCTCAGCATACGGCAGCGGCACCAGCGCTGGGGTCTCTTTGCTAGTTGGACGCAGCCTTGATGCTGATGTTGACGTTGTTTTTGCAGGTGACGGGGGCCGGCTGGTTGTGGTCGATGTTGCCGTGAAAAGTTTCAAGTTCCGTCTGGTTGCGGTTTATGCGTCCAATATCGCTGCGGAGAGGGTTTCCTTTTTTCGTCGGTTGGCGCCGTTCCTGGACGATACGAAGCGGCTAGTCTTAATGGGTGATTGGAATGCGATCCTTGATCCCAAGATAGATAAGGTCGGACGGGGAGCTAGCAGATTGGGAAGGTGTGAAAGCAGCCTTGTCGGCTTCGTGACTCGTCACGGTCTCGTCGACAGGTTTCGTCTTGATCACCCAGGGCGGGAGATGTGGACGTGGCTAGATAGCTCGCCCTCTGCCAAAGTAGGCTCCTACTTGGACAGAGTGTTAGTGAGAAGAGCTGACATTGATTTTGTTAGTTGTCCCACGTTCCACTTGATAGCGTGGACTGACCATAAACTCATTAGAGTCAGTCTGCGGTTAGTTAATAGACCTAGTCTAGCCGGCTACTGGAAGTTCAATACCTCCTTATTGGAGATACGGGACTTCCGGGACCGGCTGGAATCCCTAATTCAGCGGGCGTTAGTGGGGGCGGTTACCGGGAATAGGTGGTGGGTTTCTCTTAAACATAGGATTAGAGATTTCGCCACCAAGTACGGTCGACAGCTCAATCTAGATAGGACCGCGGAGGCGAAATCTATAGATGATAGACTTTCCCGGGCGGTGGCTGGGGGGGACTCCCTAGGTGTAGAGCTAGCTAGGAGGGACCTTGAGCGTGAGAGTAGCGAGCGCTACAAGGGATCAGTAGTTAGATCTAGGCTAAAAAGAGTTCTCAACGAAGCTGTGAAATCGAACGCGACTGCGCGTGAAGAAGAAGTGCGAAGGTTCCCCGATCGGTACATCGCATCTGTCAAGACCCCGGACGGGTGTCTGCTGCGATCGGGTCGTGAGATACGTGACGCCTTTCGGGCGCACTTTCGGGATCGCTTTGCCCGCTGCACTGATCTCCCGCTCCGGGAGTTTCGTAGCTATCTCGCCGACTTCCCCCGCCTTGGGGCGGCTGAAGCGGCTAGCTGCGAGGGTGTGGTTACTGAATGCGAAGTCCGTGACGCGTTGAAGCAGGTCGGCCTGAACAAGTCGCCGGGACTAGATGGTTTGCCCTACGAAGTGTACTTGAGGATGTCGCACATGTTTGTGCCTATTCTGACGGATATGTTCAACCATTGGTTCGCCCAGGGAGCCATCCCTGGTAGCGTTACCAAAGGCGTGATCACATTGCTGAAGAAAGGTGGCAGGCATGTTTGGGAGGGTTTAGATGATTACAGGCCCATAACTCTGCTTAACACAGAGTTAAAGATTTTGGCCCGGGTCTTAGCGAATCGTTTACAGCTTGTCATTAGCGATCTGATCGGCCCCGAACAGACCTTTGCTGTGAAGGGAAGATCGATCCAGGACAACCTGCACTTGATTCGCGAGGTCCTAGAGGGGATAAAAGACGACACCGAATCCGCGCTGATCAGTTTAGATCAGTCCAAGGCCTTCGATAGGGTTGACCATCGGTTCTTGGCGTCTGTTTTGGAGACTGCCGGATTCAAACCGGAGTTCCGCAGATGGATTAGCATGATGTACCACAACCCTCAGGCAGTGGTGCAGGTGAACGGAAGGCGTTCGGGGGTGATCGCGATCGAGCGTTCGGTCCGGCAAGGCTGCCCTCTGTCTCCTCTTCTCTATGTCCTCGCGTTGGAGCCCCTCCTGCGCAGGCTTAGGGATGGGGGGACAAGTCCGGCACTGCGCGGTATCCCATTCGTTGGCCGCCTTGCGGCTAGGGTTTCCGCGTTCGCTGATGACGTCACAGTCTTTGTATCCCGCCGCCAGGATATAGAGGCTGTGAAAGAGGCGGTTGTCGAGTATGAGCGGATTGCAGGGGCCAAGGTCAATTTTGACAAAAGCGAAGGTTTGCGGCTTGGTGCTTGGAGGGGTAGCAATACTCTTCCAGGGCCCTTCCGCTGGAGTGACGGACCCATCCGCATCCTTGGGGTGTGGTTTGGGCCCGACCTCCAACTGGAGCGAAATTGGTCGGAAGTACACGCTAAGGTGAATGCTCAGGTGGGAATCTGGCTTTCAAGGAGGTTGTCCTTAAAGGGCAGGGCTGAGGCGTGCGCCGCGTACGTCTTCCCCTTGATCCTTTACCGATTGGCTGTACTTCCTCTGCCTAAGGCACATCGGTTGGCACTGCAACGATCCCTCTCCAGATTGCTCTGGGGAGGTGCAAGGCCGATGGTCCGTAGGCAGGTCTGTATCCAACGTACTCGCAACGGGGGTCTGGGTATGCCTGATCTGGAGAGCCACTGGCTTGCTGAAAGACTTGCATATCTGGGCCGTGTCTTGACGGGGGACTCAGTGTGGAGACGAAAGGCGAGTCGGACTTTTCCTCGCCTCAACTCAGACCCAAAGGCCGAAGGTCGACGTAGGCCTTTGGGCGAAGCACTGTTTGTCCGCGAGTGCCGAAAGGCCCTTCGTAACCTTCTTGGGTCCAGTGACCTTTCATGGCCTCGGAAGGAGCTGTATCGGGAATTAGTGGTGGGTTCCGCTTCTGATCCTCTCAGCGAGCGGCACGGCTGGACGGCGGAGGAGATCCGCTCTCACTGGAATTGGGCGCCAGGATCGAGCTTCTTGAACAACTCTGAGTTCTCGCTCACCTGGCGACTTGTTCGGAATGCGTTATCCCTTCGCGGCTTGAACTTCAAGGCGGGCCTGGCAGACATGCCTGATTGCCCTCGCTGCGGCAGTGGCTTGGAAGAAACGGCTGAGCACGCCTTCTACTACTGCGAGCGAGTTCGTCCGTTTTGGGATCACGTCGGGGAGTGGACGGCTCGCATCGAACCCAAACAGCTCGTGCTGCTCGACGTTGGTTACGTCGTAGACAACGTTCTTCCTCCGTTTCACGGTGAGAAGCGTGTGGTGTTTCTCGCGATCCTAGCTGTAGCCCGAATGGTGATTTGGACGACGCGAAACAAGGGATTGTATGACGATGCAAACTTTTCTCATCGTGATCTGGTTTTGTATTTTCGGCATCAGCTGAGGGTCAAAATCAGATGCGATAGAAAACGCTTGGATCGCATAACATTCAGCAAAAGGTGGGTGACTGCAGCGAGCCTGGTCGTACGAAAGGGGGCAATGTTGGAGTCATCCTTCCCTCCTCTGCCGGCCCATGGCGTCTATGGTACGGGTCCTTAGGGACCCCACCCTTGGTAAGTAGGATTTTGTTATTTTCCCCTGCAACCTAGTTAGCAGTACGTTGTGAGTCATTGTCCCTGTCACTTAGTTGTTAGCACTCAAGATCTTCCCCACCCCCATTATTTTTGTACCTCAACCTGTATCCCAGTCCGCCTTTTGAAGATCTTGAACATTCATATGTAAAAAATCATTTACCCGCTTCTAAAATCGACCCATGCCGAGCCCGACCCTTTTAATTCTTTTATCCCTGTAGAGTAGGATTCCCGCCCTACCTAGGGTAGGTCCGGCTTGTTTCCGGTATTTTCGACCCGGAAAACAGTCGGCCTCCAATTTTATAGACGGGGGGATGGGAGGGAAACCAAACGGGGGATTTTTTCCTTGTTTTCGTGTATATATGTTTTTCGGGGTTTTTTCTCCCATTCCCATCATATCCATTGTAAAAAATCATACATTGTAAATAAAATCATGCATCACTTTCGGGTTTTAAGTAGGACTTTTTCATAGAGCAAATGCGGTATTTTGGTGGTTGCTGCGTGCATGGAGATGGACGAGTGATTATATATTGTATTGTTGAATGGGTCGGCGAATGTGGCTAGCTAGGTTCCCCATAGAAAATATAGTTAAAGCATGACCGCTCCCTTCCCCTCCCCCAAAACCACAAGGCCTCGTGCCTTCTTGTATTTACTACAAGGAATAAAAGGATAAGCCTACAATTCATTGTTGTGCTATTCTGTTTTTTGGATTGTTAAGTGACGAAAAGTAAGTGCCTTGTTTAAATTTATTGTTAAAAAATTATTGTTGACTTTGTTAAACTTGTTACACTTGTTGGATTTTTTGGAACGACTTGTTATTGCGTTTGTGCCCCTCCCCAAAACAATCGTTATTTTGTATTGTTTTTGAGGGGGGTCAACTTGAAAGACTTTTTTATACTGCATTTACTGTTTTTTCATCCGTCACCATATCCACATCCTTTTAAACCATACGATTTTATATCTCCCTAGTTGCCTAAAGCAACTATGGGAGAACCAATACCTACTACCCAGGAGGATATATTTATATCCCAAGAAAAACGGGAATGGCCGTCATTGCCTAGTACCTCCGCAGAAAATCCAACGCCGGCGAGTACAATTCCGCCGGCACAAAAAGTGCCGTCAATACCAGTCTCCTGGTCGACGCAGAAAAACAAAAAATTGCCACAAGATTATAAAAAGGACAGGGTTGAAAAGTATGCCCAATATTTTAAAGGGAACAGAATTCTACCAATACCTGAACTGGTAGAAGCAGTCCAGCCAAAAACCCTGTCCTTAATTGTCTCAGACATAAAGACCAGGAGACTGGCTGGACTGAAAAAAGACAAGTTCGAGGAAGTTTTAAAAGCAGCAGGAATCCCAGCTAGGTATTTCTGCAGGAGAAGTTTCGCGACCTGGGATATTCTGTTACCCTCACAAGAACTGGCCACCAAGTTGGCCAGCAATAATTGCATTAATACGAAGCAGTACAGATTGCAGCCCGAATACATGGGCAGAAGGCGGATCAAGGTCACCGTGTGCAACGTGCCAATACAACTAAGTGGTGACGTCCTGGCGGCGTTCCTCAGCGACTATGGGGACGTCGAGGAATTTACGACCATGAAGTCACCTAGCGGCACGGCACACGGTGACTACTCATTTACCATGTGCCTTAACAGGGGAGGGTTCCAGGCAATCCCCCACACAGTTGAGTATGAGGAGCAAGCCATGCTGGTGGTTGTGGAAGGCCGAAAACCGCAATGCTGGCACTGTAAACAAATAGGCCACTTTGCGAGGTCATGCCCACAAAAGGCCACCGGCGCAGCAGTAACAACAACAGCAACAACAACGACGTCAACAGCACCAACAACAGTAAAGGCTACAATAGCATCTAAAACCTCATTAATATCAGTATCAACAAACAGCACACCAGCGCCATCAACATCAGCAACAGCAAACAAGCTGGAAAGTAAAATAAATACTCCAGCAGAAGCTGGGAACGACCCCAATAGCAGAGATGAGGAGGGGTGGACCCAGGTAACGCGGGGCAAAAAGTCCCCACCTAAAGCCCCGAAATCACCCCCTGCCAAAACCACTGACAAAAAGGGCGAAAAAAGAAAACCTCTGGAAAATCAAAAACCAGAGGAAAAGAAAAAAGAAACCGACACAAAAACAGAGAAAAGAAAGAAAGAAAAGGTAAATAACAATGAACAACAACAACAACAACAACAACAACAGGAGGAAATGGATACCTCAATAAACTTGAAGAGAAGAAGGGATAGCGGAGATTCTACCACAGAGGGAGAGGGGGAGAAAAAACAATTGAAAAAGACGACACCGAAAAAACAACAACAGCGACCAGCCCAAATTATTCCTCCCCCACAACAAGCCAAAAATACCCCTGTAGACTCAACTAAACTCCCGCTATCCCCAACACCACCTACATTATCACCTGTTTCAACACCCAAAATACTCTCCCGGTCCCATTCAGCAACAAGAAACCCGACACCATCACCATCACCATCAACATCTGGCACTGGGCGACGCTCCAAGTCGGCCTCCAGAGAGGTCCAACAAGCTTTAAATTCATTTTATTTTTGTCAGGACATTCTGGAGTCGCCATCACTAGATCGCCAGATCAAATCTCTTCTGAAACCACTTAGAGACTTTAAAAAAATTGATCAAAAAGAAATAACAAATCCATATCTTTTTGAGGGTGCAGCCATGGTGACCACCTTTGTCCGTTCGGCTGGCGGCCGAACTAAGGAGCTCTGGCAATTTATTGAGGAAGCCAGTCGAGCGGACATGAGGCTGGCGGAAATGGGGCACGACTCATTGAATGAAATATCTGCAAAATGTACGGGCAGGGTCCCGATTTATGTTCATCCCACATTCTATAGGTCCCTAAAGTTGCGGTTTCCTTATGATGTCGGTGGAATTTCCAGGAGCGGCCGAGTTACTCCTGAACTTTGTACCGGTTCCCTGCGTCAGGCCGTCGGCATCCTCACCCCGAAGGATTTCCGGCCCATAGTCGACACTGAGTAAGGTAAGTGGGACTGATGACTCTAAACCTTGCCAGTTTGAATGTGAGGGGATTGAGGGATTCAAGCAAGTGTGCGCGCTTGCTTGGTGAACTCAGGAACCTCGGAGTAGATGTTGCTGCAGTGCAGGAGACTCACTTCACTTGCGGTGCCGACTGTCGGGTGCTGGAAAGCGATTTTAACGTTTTCTCAGCATACGGCAGCGGCACCAGCGCTGGGGTCTCTTTGCTAGTTGGACGCAGCCTTGATGCTGATGTTGACGTTGTTTTTGCAGGTGACGGGGGCCGGCTGGTTGTGGTCGATGTTGCCGTGAAAAGTTTCAAGTTCCGTCTGGTTGCGGTTTATGCGTCCAATATCGCTGCGGAGAGGGTTTCCTTTTTTCGTCGGTTGGCGCCGTTCCTGGACGATACGAAGCGGCTAGTCTTAATGGGTGATTGGAATGCGATCCTTGATCCCAAGATAGATAAGGTCGGACGGGGAGCTAGCAGATTGGGAAGGTGTGAAAGCAGCCTTGTCGGCTTCGTGACTCGTCACGGTCTCGTCGACAGGTTTCGTCTTGATCACCCAGGGCGGGAGATGTGGACGTGGCTAGATAGCTCGCCCTCTGCCAAAGTAGGCTCCTACTTGGACAGAGTGTTAGTGAGAAGAGCTGACATTGATTTTGTTAGTTGTCCCACGTTCCACTTGATAGCGTGGACTGACCATAAACTCATTAGAGTCAGTCTGCGGTTAGTTAATAGACCTAGTCTAGCCGGCTACTGGAAGTTCAATACCTCCTTATTGGAGATACGGGACTTCCGGGACCGGCTGGAATCCCTAATTCAGCGGGCGTTAGTGGGGGCGGTTACCGGGAATAGGTGGTGGGTTTCTCTTAAACATAGGATTAGAGATTTCGCCACCAAGTACGGTCGACAGCTCAATCTAGATAGGACCGCGGAGGCGAAATCTATAGATGATAGACTTTCCCGGGCGGTGGCTGGGGGGGACTCCCTAGGTGTAGAGCTAGCTAGGAGGGACCTTGAGCGTGAGAGTAGCGAGCGCTACAAGGGATCAGTAGTTAGATCTAGGCTAAAAAGAGTTCTCAACGAAGCTGTGAAATCGAACGCGACTGCGCGTGAAGAAGAAGTGCGAAGGTTCCCCGATCGGTACATCGCATCTGTCAAGACCCCGGACGGGTGTCTGCTGCGATCGGGTCGTGAGATACGTGACGCCTTTCGGGCGCACTTTCGGGATCGCTTTGCCCGCTGCACTGATCTCCCGCTCCGGGAGTTTCGTAGCTATCTCGCCGACTTCCCCCGCCTTGGGGCGGCTGAAGCGGCTAGCTGCGAGGGTGTGGTTACTGAATGCGAAGTCCGTGACGCGTTGAAGCAGGTCGGCCTGAACAAGTCGCCGGGACTAGATGGTTTGCCCTACGAAGTGTACTTGAGGATGTCGCACATGTTTGTGCCTATTCTGACGGATATGTTCAACCATTGGTTCGCCCAGGGAGCCATCCCTGGTAGCGTTACCAAAGGCGTGATCACATTGCTGAAGAAAGGTGGCAGGCATGTTTGGGAGGGTTTAGATGATTACAGGCCCATAACTCTGCTTAACACAGAGTTAAAGATTTTGGCCCGGGTCTTAGCGAATCGTTTACAGCTTGTCATTAGCGATCTGATCGGCCCCGAACAGACCTTTGCTGTGAAGGGAAGATCGATCCAGGACAACCTGCACTTGATTCGCGAGGTCCTAGAGGGGATAAAAGACGACACCGAATCCGCGCTGATCAGTTTAGATCAGTCCAAGGCCTTCGATAGGGTTGACCATCGGTTCTTGGCGTCTGTTTTGGAGACTGCCGGATTCAAACCGGAGTTCCGCAGATGGATTAGCATGATGTACCACAACCCTCAGGCAGTGGTGCAGGTGAACGGAAGGCGTTCGGGGGTGATCGCGATCGAGCGTTCGGTCCGGCAAGGCTGCCCTCTGTCTCCTCTTCTCTATGTCCTCGCGTTGGAGCCCCTCCTGCGCAGGCTTAGGGATGGGGGGACAAGTCCGGCACTGCGCGGTATCCCATTCGTTGGCCGCCTTGCGGCTAGGGTTTCCGCGTTCGCTGATGACGTCACAGTCTTTGTATCCCGCCGCCAGGATATAGAGGCTGTGAAAGAGGCGGTTGTCGAGTATGAGCGGATTGCAGGGGCCAAGGTCAATTTTGACAAAAGCGAAGGTTTGCGGCTTGGTGCTTGGAGGGGTAGCAATACTCTTCCAGGGCCCTTCCGCTGGAGTGACGGACCCATCCGCATCCTTGGGGTGTGGTTTGGGCCCGACCTCCAACTGGAGCGAAATTGGTCGGAAGTACACGCTAAGGTGAATGCTCAGGTGGGAATCTGGCTTTCAAGGAGGTTGTCCTTAAAGGGCAGGGCTGAGGCGTGCGCCGCGTACGTCTTCCCCTTGATCCTTTACCGATTGGCTGTACTTCCTCTGCCTAAGGCACATCGGTTGGCACTGCAACGATCCCTCTCCAGATTGCTCTGGGGAGGTGCAAGGCCGATGGTCCGTAGGCAGGTCTGTATCCAACGTACTCGCAACGGGGGTCTGGGTATGCCTGATCTGGAGAGCCACTGGCTTGCTGAAAGACTTGCATATCTGGGCCGTGTCTTGACGGGGGACTCAGTGTGGAGACGAAAGGCGAGTCGGACTTTTCCTCGCCTCAACTCAGACCCAAAGGCCGAAGGTCGACGTAGGCCTTTGGGCGAAGCACTGTTTGTCCGCGAGTGCCGAAAGGCCCTTCGTAACCTTCTTGGGTCCAGTGACCTTTCATGGCCTCGGAAGGAGCTGTATCGGGAATTAGTGGTGGGTTCCGCTTCTGATCCTCTCAGCGAGCGGCACGGCTGGACGGCGGAGGAGATCCGCTCTCACTGGAATTGGGCGCCAGGATCGAGCTTCTTGAACAACTCTGAGTTCTCGCTCACCTGGCGACTTGTTCGGAATGCGTTATCCCTTCGCGGCTTGAACTTCAAGGCGGGCCTGGCAGACATGCCTGATTGCCCTCGCTGCGGCAGTGGCTTGGAAGAAACGGCTGAGCACGCCTTCTACTACTGCGAGCGAGTTCGTCCGTTTTGGGATCACGTCGGGGAGTGGACGGCTCGCATCGAACCCAAACAGCTCGTGCTGCTCGACGTTGGTTACGTCGTAGACAACGTTCTTCCTCCGTTTCACGGTGAGAAGCGTGTGGTGTTTCTCGCGATCCTAGCTGTAGCCCGAATGGTGATTTGGACGACGCGAAACAAGGGATTGTATGAAGATGCAAACTTTTCTCATCGTGATCTGGTTTTGTATTTTCGGCATCAGCTGAGGGTCAAAATCAGATGCGATAGAAAACGCTTGGATCGCATAACATTCAGCAAAAGGTGGGTGACTGCAGCGAGCCTGGTCGTACGAAAGGGGGCAATGTTGGAGTCATCCTTCCCTCCTCTGCCGGCCCATGGCGTCTATGGTACGGGTCCTTAGGGACCCCACCCTTGGTAAGTAGGATTTTGTTATTTTCCCCTGCAACCTAGTTAGCAGTACGTTGTGAGTCATTGTCCCTGTCACTTAGTTGTTAGCACTCAAGATCTTCCCCACCCCCATTATTTTTGTACCTCAACCTGTATCCCAGTCCGCCTTTTGAAGATCTTGAACATTCATATGTAAAAAATCATTTACCCGCTTCTAAAATCGACCCATGCCGAGCCCGACCCTTTTAATTCTTTTATCCCTGTAGAGTAGGATTCCCGCCCTACCTAGGGTAGGTCCGGCTTGTTTCCGGTATTTTCGACCCGGAAAACAGTCGGCCTCCAATTTTATAGACGGGGGGATGGGAGGGAAACCAAACGGGGGATTTTTTCCTTGTTTTCGTGTATATATGTTTTTCGGGGTTTTTTCTCCCATTCCCATCATATCCATTGTAAAAAATCATACATTGTAAATAAAATCATGCATCACTTTCGGGTTTTAAGTAGGACTTTTTCATAGAGCAAATGCGGTATTTTGGTGGTTGCTGCGTGCATGGAGATGGACGAGTGATTATATATTGTATTGTTGAATGGGTCGGCGAATGTGGCTAGCTAGGTTCCCCATAGAAAATATAGTTAAAGCATGACCGCTCCCTTCCCCTCCCCCAAAACCACAAGGCCTCGTGCCTTCTTGTATTTACTACAAGGAATAAAAGGAATAAGCCTACAATTCAGTTTTGGATTACGTTTATTTTCTCTACTATCGAAAAGTAAGTTACTGTTGAAAATTGTTATTTGTTATCTGTAAATTTTATATTATTGTTATTGCTTTGTGACCCCCCTCAAACAATTGTTACTGTTGTTTGTTTGGGAGGAGGGTCAAACCTCGACTCGAATTGTTGTTTTAACTCTTTTTTAAAAAAAACCACCACCATTTTTCATACCGGATTTTTCATTGTTTTTCATCGTTCTTGATCTCAACCACATCATTCGGATTCATCTCCTCCTAGCTGTGTTTCACAGCCATGGAGGAGGCTAACTCACCCGAGGACATATTTATAACGAGACCCTCCCCAATGCCGGAAGAAGCACCTTTTGACTTGTCGTCATCTGCAAGTACTATTCCACCGGCCCAGAAACCAAAAGAAACAACAGTCTCTTGGTCGTCACACTGTGTGAACCAAAAAACCCCCAGTGACTACGCAAGAGACAGGGCAGAAAAATATGCCAACTATTTTAAGGAAGGCGAAATACTTCCTATACCGGAACTTGTGAAAGAAGTTGAACCAAAGACCCTGTCCTTCGTAGTCACTGATCTTAAGACCAAGAGACTAGCAGGACTTAAAAAAGAGACTTTCGAAGACTTACTAAAAAGCGCAAACATCCCAGGGAAGTATTTCTGCCGCAGGAGCTTCGCAACCTGGGATGTTTTACTCCCTTCAGAGGAAGTAGCCAAGAAACTGGCCGGTGGTAACATTACAACACGCTTCTTCCGGCTTCAACCTGAATATCGAGGCAAGCGAAGAATAAAGGTCACCGTATGTAATGTCTCAATGCAATTGAGTGGGGACGTTCTCGCCGCCTACTTAAGCATATATGGCGGCGTTGAACAAGTTTCCCAAATAACATCAACACGAGGAACTGCATACGGTGATTATGTCTTCATCATGTGCCTCGATAGGGGAGGGTTTAACAACGTACCTCATAAAATAAAATACCGAGATCAAACGATGACGGTGGTCGTTGAGGGCAGGAAACCCTTATGTTGGGCGTGTAACAAAATCGGACATTTTTCTAAAAACTGCCCTCAAAAAACAACGACCACCGCAACAACGACTACTACCACTACTACTGCTTCAGAGATCATAACAACCAAGACACCCACCAAAAACATCGAAAATCATCAAGAAAACCCCAACAAAAAAGACGAGGAGGGGTGGACTCAAGTGACAAGAAAAAAAGGGGGGAAAAAAACTCCCATAAAAAAGTCAATAGCACCTACAGAAAACAAAACTAACCAAACAAATACCACAAAAGACTCAACAACTGTAATCATCGCTACTCCTACTGATACTACTACTAAAACACAATCATCAACATCGACCACTGCAACAGAACAATCATCAACACCAATAGAACCCATGGACATGAGCATTAACTTAAAAAGAAGAAGGAATAGCGAAGACTCGCCAACAAAAGAGGGGGAAAAAAGAAATCCCAAAAAAACAACACAACAACAAACACCCTCCCTACCTCAACCTAAGGGGGAGGGGAAAAAGAAAATATCAAAGTCACCAGCCACAAATGAGCGACCAGCTCAAATAATTCCTCCCCTCCCACAAATACAAAAAATCACTCCAATAAACCCAATCGAAATCCCACTACCCCCCTCACTTTCTCCAATCACAACCCCGAAAATTTTCACACGATCACAGTCAGTGACACGACTCTCACCTGATCCACAAACAGCATCAACATCATCATCAGGTCAAAAACCAAGAGCACGCTCGGCTTCAACAGAAGCCCGCCATGCAATGACAGCTTTTATCTTCTGCGAAGACATTTTAGAAAACCCAAATCATGACCACATTTT
>CAXXMW010000006.1:0-33143 GCA_963669225.2 uncultured Arenicella sp.
GTAAGTCGTTATGTTTTCAAAAATGATCCGAGGATAACAAGCGTTGACCCCCCTCAACAAACAAAATAACAATTGTTTGGGGGAGGGGCAGTCTACAATAATAGTTCAAAAACAGTAACAAGAAAATTCCAACAAATAACAAAACTTTTCAAAGCAATAACAATTTTAACAAATAAAACAACTTACTTTTCAAATTGAAAAGAACTCAGACAAAAACTTTACCGGCTAGTCTGCTTTATTTCTATGTAGTAGTACATAGAAGGCACAAGGCCTTGAAGTTTTTGGGGAGGGGAAGGGAGCGGTCATACTTTTCTATATAAACTAAGGAGACCTAGCTAGCCACATTCGCCGACCCATTCAACAATACAATAAATATCCATTCATCCATCGCCTTTTGCGCTGCAATCACCAAAATACCACATTTGCTCTATGAAGAAGTCCTACTTAAAATCCCGAGATTCATGAATGATTTTATGATTTATTTACAATGAATGTGATGGGAATGGGAGAAAAACCCCGATATATATACAAAAACAAAGGAAAAATCCCCCGTTTGGTTGCCCTCCCATCCCCCCGTCTATAAAATTGGAGGCCGACTGTTTTCCGGGGCGAAAAGAACCGGAAACAAGTCGGACCTACCCTAGGTGGGACAGGGATCCTAATCTACAGGGGTGAAAAGAATTTAGGGGTCGGGCGCGGTATGGGTTAATACAAGTAGGTGATATGATTTTGTATACATATGAATGTTCAAGATCTTCAGTAAACGTGGACTGGGATACGGATTGAGGTACAAAAATAATGGGGATGGGGAAGATCTTGAGAACTAACAACTAGATGACGGGGACAATGACTCACAAACATACTTGCTAACTAGGTACCTGGGTACCAAAAGAAAAAGGGAACAGTTTTACTCACCAGGGGTGGGGTCCCTAAGGACCCCGTACCGTAGACGCCATGAGCCGGCAGAGGAGGGAAGGATGACTCCAACGTTGCTCCCTTTTCGCACGACCAGGCTCGCTGCATTCACCCACCTTTTGCTGAATGTTATGCGATCCAAGCGTTTTCTATCGCATCTGATTTTGACCCTCAGCTGATGCCGAAAATACAAAATCAGATCACGATGAGAAAAGTTTGCATCGTCATACAATCCCTTGTTTCGCGTCGTCCAAATCACCATTCTAGCTACAGCTAGGATCGCGAGAAACACCACACGCTTCTCACCCTGATACGGAGGAAGAACGTTGTCCACGACGTAACCAACGTCGAGCAGCACGAGCTGTTTGGGTTCGATGCGAGCCGTCCACTCGCCGACGTGATCCCAAAACGGGCGAACTCGCTCGCAGTAGTAGAAGGCGTGCTCAGCCGTTTCTTCCAAGCCACTGCCGCAGCGAGCGCAATCGGGCATGTCTGCCAGGCCCGCCTTGTAGTTCAAGCCGACAAGGGGTAACGCATTCGCACAAGTCGCCAGGTGAGCGAGAACTCGGAGTTGTTCAAGAAGCTCGATCCTGGCGCCCAATTCCAATGAGAGCGAATCTCCTCCGTCGTCCAGCCGTGCCGCTCGCTGAGAGGATCAGAAGCGGAACCCACCACTAGCTCCCGATATAGTTCTTTTCGAGGCCGTGAAAGGTCACTGGACCCAAGAAGGTTACGAAGGGCCGTTCGGCACTCGCGGACAAACAGTGTTTCGCCCAAAGGCCTACGTCGACCTTCAGCCTTTGGGTCTGACTTTAGGCGAGGAAAAGTCCGACTCGCCTTCAGTCTCCACACTGCGTCCCCCGTCAAGGCTCTGCCCAAGTATGCAAGTCTTTCAGCAAGCCAGTGGCTCTCCAGATCAGGCATACCTAGACCCCCGTTGCGTGTACGTTGGATACAGACCTGCCTACGGACCATCGGCCTTGCACCTCCCCAGAGCAATCTGGAAAGGGATCGTTGCAGCGCCAACCGATTTACCTTAGGCAGAGGAAGTACAGCCAATCGGTAAAGGATCAAGGGGAAGACGTACACGGCGCACGCCTCCGCCCTGCCCTTTAAGGACAACCTCCTTGAAAGCCAGATTCCCACCTGAGCATTCACCTTGGCTTGTATTTCCGACCAATTTCGCTCCAGTTGGAGGCCGGGCCCGAACCACACCCCGAGGATGCGGACGGGTCCGTCACTCCAGCGGAACGGCCCCGGAAGAGTATTGCTACCCCTCCAAGCACCGAGCCGCAAACCTTCGCTTTTGTCAAAATTGACCTTGGCTCCTGCAATCCGCTCGTACTCGCTAACCGCCTTCTTCACAGCCTTTATATCCAGACGGCGGGATACAAACACTGTGATATCATCGGCGAACGCGGAAACCCTTGCCGTAAGAGGGCCAGCAAAAGGGACACCGCGCAGGGCCGGATTTGCCGTCCTATCCCTAAGCCTACGGAGCAGGGGCTCCAAAGCTAGGACATAGAGAAGAGGAGACAACGGGCAGCCCTGCCGGACCGACCGCTCGACCGCGAACACCGTCGAACGCCTTCCGTTCACCTGCACCACTGCCTGAGGGTTGTGGTACATCATGCTAATCCATCTGCGGAACTCCGGTTTGAATCCGGCAGTCTCCAAAACAGTCGCCAAAAACCGATGGTCAACCCTATCGAAGGCCTTGGACTGATCTAAACTGATCAGCGCGGCCTCGGTGCCGTCTTCTATACCCTCTAGGACCTCGCGAATCAAGTGCAGGTTGTCCTGGATCGATCTTCCCTTCACAGCAAAAGTCTGCTCAGAGCCGATCAGATCGCTAATGACAAGCTGTAAACGATTCGCTAAGACCCGGGCCAAAATCTTTAACTCTGTGTTAAGCAGAGTTATGGGCCTGTAATCGTCTAAACCCTCCCAAACATGCCTGCCACCTTTCTTCAGCAATGTGATCACGCCCTTGGTAACGCTACCAGGGATGGCTCCCTGGGCGAACCAATGGTTGAACATATCCGTCAGAATAGGCACAAACATGTGCGACATCCTCAAGTACACTTCGTAGGGCAAACCATCTAGTCCCGGCGACTTGTTCAGGCCGACCTGCTTCAACGCGTCACGGACTTCGCATTCAGTAACCACACCCTCGCAGCTAGCCGCTTCAGCCACCCCAAGGCGGGGAAAGTCGGCAAGATAGCTACGAAACTCCCGGAGCGGGAGATCAGTACAGCGGGCAAAGCGATCCCGAAAGTGCGCCCGAAAGGCGTCACGAATCTCGCGAGCCGATCGCAGCAGTCGCCCATCCGGGGCCTTGACAGAACCGATATACCGATCGGGGAACCTTCGCACTTCTTCTTCACGCGCAGTCGCGTTCGTTTTCACAGCTTCGTTGAGAACTCTCTTTAACCTAGATCTAACTACGTATCCCTTGTAGCGCTCGCTACTCTCGCGCTCAAGGTCCCCCCTAGCTAGCTCTACGTTTAGGGAGTCCCCCCCAGCCACCGCCCGGGAAAGTCTATCGTCTATAGATTTCGCTTCCTTGGTCCTATCTAGGTTGAGCTGTCGACCGTACTTGGTAGCGAAATCTCTAATCCTATGTTTAAGAGATCCCCACCACCTATTCCCGGTAACCGCCCCCACTAACGCCCGCTGAATTAGGGATTCCAACCGGTCCCGGAAGTCCCGTATCTCCAGTAAGGAGGTATTGAACTTCCAGTAGCCGGCCAGACTAGGCCTATTTGCTAACCGTAGACTGACTCTAACAAGTTTATGGTCAGTCCACGCTATCAAGTGGAACGTGGGACAACTAACAAAATCAATGTCAGCTCGTCTCACTAACACTCTGTCCAAGTAGGAGCCTACTTTGGCAGAGGGCGAACTATCTAGCCACGTCCACATCTCCCGCCCTGGGTGATCCAGACGAAACCTGTCGACGAGGTCATGACGAGTCATGAGGCCGGCAAGGCTGCTTTCACACCTTCCCACACGCCTAGCTCCCCGCCCGACCTTATCTATCTTGGGATCAAGGATCGCATTCCAATCACCCATTAAAACTAGCCGCTTCGTATCGTCCAGGAACGGCGCCAACCGACGAAAAAAGGAAACCCTCTCCACAACGATATTGGGCGCATAAACCGCAACCAGACGAAACTTGAAACTTTTCACGGCAACATCGGCCACAACCAGTCGGCCCCCGTCACCTGCAAAAACAACGTCAACATCAGCATCAAGGCTGCGTCCAACTAGCAAAGAAACCCCAACGCTGGTACGGCTGCCGTATGCTGAGAAAACGTTAAAATCGCTTTCCAGCACACGACAGTCGGCACCGCAAGTGAAGTGGGTTTCCTGCACTGCAGCAACATCTACGCCGAGAGTTTTAAGTTCACCAAGCAAGCGCGTACACTTGCCCGGATCCCTCAATCCCCTCACATTCAAAGTAGCAAGGTTTAGAGCCATCAATCCCACTTACCTTACTCAGTGTCGACTACGGGCCGGAAATCCTTGGGAGTAAGGATGCCGACGGCCTGACGCAGGGATCCGGTGCCGAGCTCAGTACTTACTCGGTCGTCCCTGGTAATTCCACCGACATCCACGGGGTACCGCAATTTTAGGGACCTATAGAAGGTAGGGTGAACTAAAATCGGGACCCTGCCCGAACAAAAAGGAAGCAATTTTTTTAAACTTTGGTGGCGCAAATCCGCCAACATTGCGTCCGCTCGACTGGCCCCCTCAAGAAAGTGCCAAAGCTCTTTGGTTCGGGGTCCAGCCGAACGGACGAATGTGGTCACCATTGCGGCACTCTTAAAAAGATACGGGTTGGTGATGTCCTTGCCGTCTATTTTTTTAAGTGATGATAGGGGTTTTAAAGTTTTTTTTAAAATGTGGTCCATGTTTTGGGGCTCGAGGATGTCCTCGCAGAAATGAAAAGCGGTGAAGGCACGTCGGACTTCGTTTGAAGCCGACCGTGACCTTGGCTTGAGTTCTGTTGATGATGGTGATGCTGCTGCTGTTGGTGACTCCCTGGTCACCGATTGTGCCCGTGTAAGGAGCTTAGGGGTTCTGATTGGTGAGAGTGAAGGTGATTTTGGGGAAAGTGGGAAGTCAGAGAGGTGTGCTGGGGTATTTTGATGTTTTTGTGGGGGAGGAATAATTTGGGCTGGTCTTTCAGTTTTTTCGCCCTTTTGTTGAGGTTGGGAGGGTGTTTGGGACTGTGTTTGTGTTTCTTTTGCTGGTCCCTTAATGTGTTTTTTCTCCCCCTCCCCAGCTACCGAGTCATCACTATCCCTTCGCCGTTTTAGGTTAATTGAATAATCCATGGCTTCGTCTTCTTTTTCAATGTTATTTTCTTTGTTTTTCTTTTTTGTTAATGACGATGATGATGATGATCTTGCAGATGTCGATGATGATGATGGTTTGGCTGTGCTTGTGGTAGGAGTACTACTAGAGTCAATTTTAGCAGTCGTGGTGATGTTTGGTTTGTTTGAAACTGTTGCTGTTGCTGGTTCTTTGATGGGGGTTTGTTTTGCTGGTTCTTTGATGGGAGTTTTTTTCTTTTTTCCCCCTTTCACTACTTGGGTCCAGCCCTCTTCTTTGTTGGGGCTGTCCCCGGTTTTAGTTTTAGGGGTTTCGTTTTTGTTTACTTCGGTCGCTGCTGTTGTCGCTGTTGCTGCTATAGTTGTCGTTGTGTTCGTTGTGTTCGTTGTCGTTTCTGTTGTTGTTGTTGTTGTGGCCGGAGTTGTTTTGGTTGTTTTTTGAGGGCAGGATTTTGAAAAGTGGCCGATGTTATTGCAAAACCAACATAGCGGTTTCCTGCCCTCAACGATGACTGTCATGGTTTGTTCGCGGTATCGTATTTTATGGGGAATTTTGTTAAACCCTCCCCTATCGAGGCACATAACGAATACGTAGTCACCGTACGCGGTTCCCCGTGTTGACGTTACTTGTGTGACTTGTTCCACGCCGCCGTATATACTTAGATAGGCGGCGAGGACGTCACCACTCAATTGCATAGATACATTGCATACGGTGACTCGTATTCTTCTTTTGCCTCGATATTCCGGTTGTAGCCGGAAGAAGCGTGTGGTGATGTTACCACCGGCGAGGCTTTTCGCTACTTCCTCTGAGGGTAATAAGACATCCCAGGTCGCGAAACTTCTGCGGCAGAAGTACTTCCCTGGGATGTTTGCTGTTTTGAGAAGGTCCTCAAAAGTTTCCTTCTTAATCCCCGCTAGTCTCTTGGTCTTAATGTCTGTGACTACGAAGGACAGGGTCTTTGGTTCGACCGCCTCGACCAATTCGGGTATTGGGAGAATTTCCCCGTCCTTGAAATATTTTTCATATTTTTCGACCCTGTCTCTTGCGTAGTCACAAGGGGATTTTTTATTCACGCAATGTGAAGACCAAGAGACAGCCGTTTGTTTTTGTTTTTGTGCCGGTGGTATTGTACTTGCCGATGAAGAGAGGTCGAATGGAGCTTCTTCCGGCATTGGGGAGGGTTGCGTTTTGAATATGTCGGTCGGTGATTGCGATTTCATGTTGTTGGGCTCCCCCATAGTTGTGAAAACACAACCAGAGGGAGATGAAACGCGTATGGTGTTACAAAAAATTCAGGCGAGACGAATAAATGTAGAACGATGAATGTTGATAAAAATGGCGGTCGTTTTTTAAAAAAGTTCAACAAAAAAATCGAGTCGCGTTTGACCCTCCTCACAAACAAAGAACAATAGTTTGAGGGGGGTCACAAAACTTTAACAATGATAACAAATATTCAATAACAATAATTTTAACAAATTTTTAACAATAAAGAACTTACTTTTTCGTGGTGAAAAAAGAACTCAGACAAAAAAATTCACCTTCTAGTCTGCTTTATTTCTGTGTAGTGTACACAGAAGGCACAAGGCCTTGAAGTTTTTGGGGAGGGGAAGGGAGCGGTCATACTTTTCTATATAAACTAAGGAGACCTAGCTAGCCACATTCGCCGACCCATTCAACAATACAATAAATATCCATTCATCCATCGCCTTTTGCGCTGCAATCACCAAAATACCACATTTGCTCTATGAAGAAGTCCTACTTAAAATCCCGAGATTCATGAATGATTTTATTTACAAGTATGATTTATTTACAATGAATGTGATGGGAATGGGAGAAAAACCCCGAAATATATACAAAAACAAAGGAAAAATCCCCCGTTTGGTTGCCCTCCCATCCCCCCGTCTATAAAATTGGAGGCCGACTGTTTTCCGGGGCGAAAGAACCGGAAACAAGTCGGACCTACCCTAGGTGGGGCAGGGATCCTAATCTACAGGGGTGAAAAGAATTTAGGGGTCGGGCGCGGTATGGGTTAATACAAGTAGGTGATATGATTTTTATACATATGAATGTTCAAGATCTTCAGTAAACGTGGACTGGGATACGGATTGAGGTACAAAAATAATGGGGATGGGGAAGATCTTGAGAACTAACAACTAGATGACGGGGACAATGACTCACAAACATACTGCTAACTAGGTACCTGGGTACCAAAAGAAAAAGGGAACAGTTTTACTTACCAGGGGTGGGGTCCCTAAGGACCCGTACCGTAGACGCCATGAGCCGGCAGAGGAGGGAAGGATGACTCCAACGTTGCTCCCTTTCGCACGACCAGGCTCGCTGCATTCACCCACCTTTTGCTGAATGTTATGCGATCCAAGCGTTTTCTATCGCATCTGATTTTGACCCTCAGCTGATGCCGAAAATACAAAATCAGATCACGATGAGAAAAGTTTGCATCGTCATACAATCCCTTGTTTCGCGTCGTCCAAATCACCATTCTAGCTACAGCTAGGATCGCGAGAAACACCACACGCTTCTCACCCTGATACGGAGGAAGAACGTTGTCCACGACGTAACCAACGTCGAGCAGCACGAGCTGTTTGGGTTCGATGCGAGCCGTCCACTCGCCGACGTGATCCCAAAACGGGCGAACTCGCTCGCAGTAGTAGAAGGCGTGCTCAGCCGTTTCTTCCAAGCCACTGCCGCAGCGAGCGCAATCGGGCATGTCTGCCAGGCCCGCTTTGTAGTTCAAGCCGACAAGGGGTAACGCATTTCGCACAAGTCGCCAGGTGAGCGAGAACTCGGAGTTGTTCAAGAAGCTCGATCCTGGCGCCCAATTCCAATGAGAGCGAATCTCCTCCGTCGTCCAGCCGTGCCGCTCGCTGAGAGGATCAGAAGCGGAACCCACCACTAGCTCCCGATATAGTTCTTTTCGAGGCCGTGAAAGGTCACTGGACCCAAGAAGGTTACGAAGGGCCGTTCGGCACTCGCGGACAAACAGTGTTTCGCCCAAAGGCCTACGTCGACCTTCAGCCTTTGGGTCTGACTTTAGGCGAGGAAAAGTCCGACTCGCCTTCAGTCTCCACACTGCGTCCCCCGTCAAAGCTCTGCCCAGGTATGCAAGTCTTTCAGCAAGCCAGTGGCTCTCCAGATCAGGCATACCTAGACCCCCGTTGCGTGTACGTTGGATACAGACCTGCCTACGGACCATCGGCCTTGCACCTCCCCAGAGCAATCTGGAAAGGGATCGTTGCAGCGCCAACCGATTTACCTTAGGCAGAGGAAGTACAGCCAATCGGTAAAGGATCAAGGGGAAGACGTACACGGCGCACGCCTCCGCCCTGCCCTTTAAGGACAACCTCCTTGAAAGCCAGATTCCCACCTGAGCATTCACCTTGGCTTGTATTTCCGACCAATTTCGCTCCAGTTGGAGGCCGGGCCCGAACCACACCCCGAGGATGCGGACGGGTCCGTCACTCCAGCGGAACGGCCCCGGAAGAGTATTGCTACCCCTCCAAGCACCGAGCCGCAAACCTTCGCTTTTGTCAAAATTGACCTTGGCTCCTGCAATCCGCTCGTACTCGCTAACCGCCTTCTTCACAGCCTTTATATCCAGACGGCGGGATACAAACACTGTGATATCATCGGCGAACGCGGAAACCCTTGCCGTAAGAGGGCCAGCAAAAGGGACACCGCGCAGGGCCGGATTTGCCGTCCTATCCCTAAGCCTACGGAGCAGGGGCTCCAAAGCTAGGACATAGAGAAGAGGAGACAACGGGCAGCCCTGCCGGACCGACCGCTCGACCGCGAACACCGTCGAACGCCTTCCGTTCACCTGCACCACTGCCTGAGGGTTGTGGTACATCATGCTAATCCATCTGCGGAACTCCGGTTTGAATCCGGCAGTCTCCAAAACAGTCGCCAAAAACCGATGGTCAACCCTATCGAAGGCCTTGGACTGATCTAAACTGATCAGCGCGGCCTCGGTGCCGTCTTCTATACCCTCTAGGACCTCGCGAATCAAGTGCAGGTTGTCCTGGATCGATCTTCCCTTCACAGCAAAGGTCTGCTCAGAGCCGATCAGATCGCTAATGACAAGCTGTAAACGATTCGCTAAGACCCGGGCCAAAATCTTTAACTCTGTGTTAAGCAGAGTTATGGGCCTGTAATCGTCTAAACCCTCCCAAACATGCCTGCCACCTTTCTTCAGCAATGTGATCACGCCCTTGGTAACGCTACCAGGGATGGCTCCCTGGGCGAACCAATGGTTGAACATATCCGTCAGAATAGGCACAAACATGTGCGACATCCTCAAGTACACTTCGTAGGGCAAACCATCTAGTCCCGGCGACTTGTTCAGGCCGACCTGCTTCAACGCGTCACGGACTTCGCATTCAGTAACCACACCCTCGCAGCTAGCCGCTTCAGCCACCCCAAGGCGGGGAAAGTCGGCAAGATAGCTACGAAACTCCCGGAGCGGGAGATCAGTACAGCGGGCAAAGCGATCCCGAAAGTGCGCCCGAAAGGCGTCACGAATCTCGCGAGCCGATCGCAGCAGTCGCCCATCCGGGGCCTTGACAGAACCGATATACCGATCGGGGAACCTTCGCACTTCTTCTTCACGCGCAGTCGCGTTCGTTTTCACAGCTTCGTTGAGAACTCTCTTTAACCTAGATCTAACTACGTATCCCTTGTAGCGCTCGCTACTCTCGCGCTCAAGGTCCCCCCTAGCTAGCTCTACGTTTAGGGAGTCCCCCCCAGCCACCGCCCGGGAAAGTCTATCGTCTATAGATTTCGCTTCCTTGGTCCTATCTAGGTTGAGCTGTCGACCGTACTTGGTAGCGAAATCTCTAATCCTATGTTTAAGAGATCCCCACCACCTATTCCCGGTAACCGCCCCCACTAACGCCCGCTGAATTAGGGATTCCAACCGGTCCCGGAAGTCCCGTATCTCCAGTAAGGAGGTATTGAACTTCCAGTAGCCGGCCAGACTAGGCCTATTTGCTAACCGTAGACTGACTCTAACAAGTTTATGGTCAGTCCACGCTATCAAGTGGAACGTGGGACAACTAACAAAATCAATGTCAGCTCGTCTCACTAACACTCTGTCCAAGTAGGAGCCTACTTTGGCAGAGGGCGAACTATCTAGCCACGTCCACATCTCCCGCCCTGGGTGATCCAGACGAAACCTGTCGACGAGGTCATGACGAGTCATGAGGCCGGCAAGGCTGCTTTCACACCTTCCCACACGCCTAGCTCCCCGCCCGACCTTATCTATCTTGGGATCAAGGATCGCATTCCAATCACCCATTAAAACTAGCCGCTTCGTATCGTCCAGGAACGGCGCCAACCGACGAAAAAAGGAAACCCTCTCCACAACGATATTGGGCGCATAAACCGCAACCAGACGAAACTTGAAACTTTTCACGGCAACATCGGCCACAACCAGTCGGCCCCCGTCACCTGCAAAAACAACGTCAACATCAGCATCAAGGCTGCGTCCAACTAGCAAAGAAACCCCAACGCTGGTACGGCTGCCGTATGCTGAGAAAACGTTAAAATCGCTTTCCAGCACACGACAGTCGGCACCGCAAGTGAAGTGGGTTTCCTGCACTGCAGCAACATCTACGCCGAGAGTTTTAAGTTCACCAAGCAAGCGCGTACACTTGCCCGGATCCCTCAATCCCCTCACATTCAAAGTAGCAAGGTTTAGAGCCATCAATCCCACTTACCTTACTCAGTGTCGACTACGGGCCGGAAATCCTTGGGAGTAAGGATGCCGACGGCCTGACGCAGGGATCCGGTGCCGAGCTCAGTACTTACTCGGTCGTCCCTGGTAATTCCACCGACATCCACGGGGTACCGCAATTTTAGGGACCTATAGAAGGTAGGGTGAACTAAAATCGGGACCCTGCCCGAACAAAAAGGAAGCAATTTTTTTAAACTTTGGTGGCGCAAATCCGCCAACATTGCGTCCGCTCGACTGGCCCCCTCAAGAAAGTGCCAAAGCTCTTTGGTTCGGGGTCCAGCCGAACGGACGAATGTGGTCACCATTGCGGCACTCTTAAAAAGATACGGGTTGGTGATGTCCTTGCCGTCTATTTTTTTAAGTGATGATAGGGGTTTTAAAGTTTTTTTTAAAATGTGGTCCATGTTTTGGGGCTCGAGGATGTCCTCGCAGAAATGAAAAGCGGTGAAGGCACGTCGGACTTCGTTTGAAGCCGACCGTGACCTTGGCTTGAGTTCTGTTGATGATGGTGATGCTGCTGCTGTTGGTGACTCCCTGGTCACCGATTGTGCCCGTGTAAGGAGCTTAGGGGTTCTGATTGGTGAGAGTGAAGGTGATTTTGGGGAAAGTGGGAAGTCAGAGAGGTGTGCTGGGGTATTTTGATGTTTTTGTGGGGGAGGAATAATTTGGGCTGGTCTTTCAATTTTTTTCTTTTCGCCCTTTTCTTGAGGTTGGGAGGGTGTTTGGGACTGTGTTGGTGTTTCTTGGTGTGGTCCCTTAATGTGTTTTTTCTCCCCCTCCCCAGCTACCGAGTCATCACTATCCCTTCGCCGTTTTAGGTTAATTGAATAATCCATAGCTTCGTCTTCTTTTTCAATGTTATTTTCTTTGTTTTTCTTTTTTGTTAATGACGATGATGATGATGATCTTGCAGATGTCGATGATGATGATGGTTTGGCTGTGCTTGTGGTAGGAGTACTACTAGAGTCAATTTTAGCAGTCGTGGTGATGTTTGGTTTTTTTGAAACTGTTGCTGTTGCTGGTTCTTTGATGGGGGTTTGTTTTGCTGGTTCTTTGATGGGAGTTTTTTTCTTTTTTCCCCCTTTCACTACTTGGGTCCAGCCCTCTTCTTTGTTGGGGCTGTCCCCGGTTTTAGTTTTAGGGGTTTCGTTTTTGTTTACTTCAGCTGTTGTCGCTGTTGCTGCTATAGTTGTCGTTGTGTTCGTTGTGTTCGTTGTCGTTTCTGTTGTTGTTGTTGTTGTGGCCGGAGTTGTTTTGGTTGTTTTTTGAGGGCAGGATTTTGAAAAGTGCCCCAGCTGCTTGCAATTCCAGCACTGGGGCTTCCTGCCCTCAACAACGACTGTCATGATCTGGTGTTCGTACTCTATTATGTGAGGTATGGATGTGAACCCCCCTCTGTCCAGGCACATGGTGAAGATATAATCACCGTGCGCTGTCCCGTTAACTGACTTAGCTTTGGTAATATCTTCTATTTCTCCGTGTTTTACGAGGTAGGCAGCCAGGACCTCCTCATTCAGTTGTATCGGGACATTACACACGGTGATTCGTATTTTACGTCTTCCCATGTACTCTGGCTGAAGCCGGAAGTACTTGGAGATGACATTTTCGCCGGCCAGCTTGGCTGCAAGGTCTTCTGATGGTAACAGAACATCCCATGTTGCGAAGCTACGTCTACAGTAGTACTTCGCGGGGATGTCTGCTGCTTTTAGTAATCCTTCAAAAGTATCTTTTTTGATACCTGCCAGCCTCTTTGTTTTTAAATCTGTGACAACGAACGAGATTATTTTTGGCTGTACTTCCTGTACAAGTTCGGGAATAGGGAGGATCCTATTCCCTTGGAAGTACTTCTCGTATTTTTCTCTTATTTTTGAATAGTCTTTTGGTGTTTTTTGAATTACTTTTGTTGTCCAAGAGGCTGGCAGTGAAGGTACCTTTTGCGCCGGTTGGATTGAACTGGCCGACGAAGATGGCTGCGAAAGTGCAGGCCATCTTTCTTCCGGCTTTGAGGGGGGACTTTGATCTTTAAAAATGTCGGGTGATAATGACCCTGGTGAATTTGGTGCCTCTGCCATAGCTGCTTATGAGGCAGCTAGGGGAGGATGACCGTCGAATGTTCTGTGTAGGTGAAAATACGTTGGATGATGATGATAGTAAGTCGTTATGTTTTCAAAAATGATCCGAGGATAACAAGCGTTGACCCCCCTCAACAAACAAAATAACAATTGTTTGGGGGAGGGGCAGTCAACAATAATAGTTCAAAAACAATAACAAACAAGTTTCAAAAGGTCCAACAAATAACAATATTTTTTTCAAAGCAATAACAATAACAATTTTTAACAATAAAGAACTTACTTTTTTCAAGTGAAAAAGAACTCAGACAAAAAAATTCGACTTCTAGTCTGCTTTATTTCTGTGTAGTGTACACAGAAGGCACAAGGCCTTGAAGTTTTTGGGGAGGGGAAGGGAGCGGTCATACTTTTCTATATAAACTAAGGAGACCTAGCTAGCCACATTCGCCGACCCATTCAACAATACAATAAATATCCATTCATCCATCGCCTTTTGCGCTGCAATCACCAAAATACCACATTTGCTCTATGAAGAAGTCCTACTTAAAATCCCGAGATTCTTGAATGATTTTATGATTTATTTACAATGAATGTGATGGGAATGGGAGAAAAACCCCGAAATATATATAAAAACAAGGAAAAATCCCCCGTTTGGTTGCCCTCCCATCCCCCCGTCTATAAAATTGGAGGCCGACTGTTTTCCGGGGCGAAAGAACCGGAAACAAGTCGGACCTACCCTAGGTGGGGCAGGGATCCTAATCTACAGGGGTGAAAAGAATTTAGGGGTCGGGCGCGGTATGGGTTAATACAAGTAGGTGATATGATTTTTATACATATGAATGTTCAAGATCTTCAGTAAACGTGGACTGGGATACGGATTGAGGTACAAAAATAATGGGGATGGGGAAGATCTTGAGAACTAACAACTAGATGACGGGGACAATGACTCACAAACATACTGCTAACTAGGTACCTGGGTACCAAAAGAAAAAGGGAACAGTTTTACTCACCAGGGGTGGGGTCCCTAAGGACCCGTACCGTAGACGCCATGAGCCGGCAGAGGAGGGAAGGATGACTCCAACGTTGCTCCCTTTCGCACGACCAGGCTCGCTGCATTCACCCACCTTTTGCTGAATGTTATGCGATCCAAGCGTTTTCTATCGCATCTGATTTTGACCCTCAGCTGATGCCGAAAATACAAAATCAGATCACGATGAGAAAAGTTTGCATCGTCATACAATCCCTTGTTTCGCGTCGTCCAAATCACCATTCTAGCTACAGCTAGGATCGCGAGAAACACCACACGCTTCTCACCCTGATACGGAGGAAGAACGTTGTCCACGACGTAACCAACGTCGAGCAGCACGAGCTGTTTGGGTTCGATGCGAGCCGTCCACTCGCCGACGTGATCCCAAAACGGGCGAACTCGCTCGCAGTAGTAGAAGGCGTGCTCAGCCGTTTCTTCCAAGCCACTGCCGCAGCGAGCGCAATCGGGCATGTCTGCCAGGCCCGCTTTGTAGTTCAAGCCGACAAGGGGTAACGCATTTCGCACAAGTCGCCAGGTGAGCGAGAACTCGGAGTTGTTCAAGAAGCTCGATCCTGGCGCCCAATTCCAATGAGAGCGAATCTCCTCCGTCGTCCAGCCGTGCCGCTCGCTGAGAGGATCAGAAGCGGAACCCACCACTAGCTCCCGATATAGTTCTTTTCGAGGCCGTGAAAGGTCACTGGACCCAAGAAGGTTACGAAGGGCCGTTCGGCACTCGCGGACAAACAGTGTTTCGCCCAAAGGCCTACGTCGACCTTCAGCCTTTGGGTCTGACTTTAGGCGAGGAAAAGTCCGACTCGCCTTCAGTCTCCACACTGCGTCCCCCGTCAAAGCTCTGCCCAGGTATGCAAGTCTTTCAGCAAGCCAGTGGCTCTCCAGATCAGGCATACCTAGACCCCCGTTGCGTGTACGTTGGATACAGACCTGCCTACGGACCATCGGCCTTGCACCTCCCCAGAGCAATCTGGAAAGGGATCGTTGCAGCGCCAACCGATTTACCTTAGGCAGAGGAAGTACAGCCAATCGGTAAAGGATCAAGGGGAAGACGTACACGGCGCACGCCTCCGCCCTGCCCTTTAAGGACAACCTCCTTGAAAGCCAGATTCCCACCTGAGCATTCACCTTGGCTTGTATTTCCGACCAATTTCGCTCCAGTTGGAGGCCGGGCCCGAACCACACCCCGAGGATGCGGACGGGTCCGTCACTCCAGCGGAACGGCCCCGGAAGAGTATTGCTACCCCTCCAAGCACCGAGCCGCAAACCTTCGCTTTTGTCAAAATTGACCTTGGCTCCTGCAATCCGCTCGTACTCGCTAACCGCCTTCTTCACAGCCTTTATATCCAGACGGCGGGATACAAACACTGTGATATCATCGGCGAACGCGGAAACCCTTGCCGTAAGAGGGCCAGCAAAAGGGACACCGCGCAGGGCCGGATTTGCCGTCCTATCCCTAAGCCTACGGAGCAGGGGCTCCAAAGCTAGGACATAGAGAAGAGGAGACAACGGGCAGCCCTGCCGGACCGACCGCTCGACCGCGAACACCGTCGAACGCCTTCCGTTCACCTGCACCACTGCCTGAGGGTTGTGGTACATCATGCTAATCCATCTGCGGAACTCCGGTTTGAATCCGGCAGTCTCCAAAACAGTCGCCAAAAACCGATGGTCAACCCTATCGAAGGCCTTGGACTGATCTAAACTGATCAGCGCGGCCTCGGTGCCGTCTTCTATACCCTCTAGGACCTCGCGAATCAAGTGCAGGTTGTCCTGGATCGATCTTCCCTTCACAGCAAAGGTCTGCTCAGAGCCGATCAGATCGCTAATGACAAGCTGTAAACGATTCGCTAAGACCCGGGCCAAAATCTTTAACTCTGTGTTAAGCAGAGTTATGGGCCTGTAATCGTCTAAACCCTCCCAAACATGCCTGCCACCTTTCTTCAGCAATGTGATCACGCCCTTGGTAACGCTACCAGGGATGGCTCCCTGGGCGAACCAATGGTTGAACATATCCGTCAGAATAGGCACAAACATGTGCGACATCCTCAAGTACACTTCGTAGGGCAAACCATCTAGTCCCGGCGACTTGTTCAGGCCGACCTGCTTCAACGCGTCACGGACTTCGCATTCAGTAACCACACCCTCGCAGCTAGCCGCTTCAGCCACCCCAAGGCGGGGAAAGTCGGCAAGATAGCTACGAAACTCCCGGAGCGGGAGATCAGTACAGCGGGCAAAGCGATCCCGAAAGTGCGCCCGAAAGGCGTCACGAATCTCGCGAGCCGATCGCAGCAGTCGCCCATCCGGGGCCTTGACAGAACCGATATACCGATCGGGGAACCTTCGCACTTCTTCTTCACGCGCAGTCGCGTTCGTTTTCACAGCTTCGTTGAGAACTCTCTTTAACCTAGATCTAACTACGTATCCCTTGTAGCGCTCGCTACTCTCGCGCTCAAGGTCCCCCCTAGCTAGCTCTACGTTTAGGGAGTCCCCCCCAGCCACCGCCCGGGAAAGTCTATCGTCTATAGATTTCGCTTCCTTGGTCCTATCTAGGTTGAGCTGTTGACCGTACTTGGTAGCGAAATCTCTAATCCTATGTTTAAGAGATCCCCACCACCTATTCCCGGTAACCGCCCCCACTAACGCCCGCTGAATTAGGGATTCCAACCGGTCCCGGAAGTCCCGTATCTCCAGTAAGGAGGTATTGAACTTCCAGTAGCCGGCCAGACTAGGCCTATTTGCTAACCGTAGACTGACTCTAACAAGTTTATGGTCAGTCCACGCTATCAAGTGGAACGTGGGACAACTAACAAAATCAATGTCAGCTCGTCTCACTAACACTCTGTCCAAGTAGGAGCCTACTTTGGCAGAGGGCGAACTATCTAGCCACGTCCACATCTCCCGCCCTGGGTGATCCAGACGAAACCTGTCGACGAGGTCATGACGAGTCATGAGGCCGGCAAGGCTGCTTTCACACCTTCCCACACGCCTAGCTCCCCGCCCGACCTTATCTATCTTGGGATCAAGGATCGCATTCCAATCACCCATTAAAACTAGCCGCTTCGTATCGTCCAGGAACGGCGCCAACCGACGAAAAAAGGAAACCCTCTCCACAACGATATTGGGCGCATAAACCGCAACCAGACGAAACTTGAAACTTTTCACGGCAACATCGGCCACAACCAGTCGGCCCCCGTCACCTGCAAAAACAACGTCAACATCAGCATCAAGGCTGCGTCCAACTAGCAAAGAAACCCCAACGCTGGTACGGCTGCCGTATGCTGAGAAAACGTTAAAATCGCTTTCCAGCACACGACAGTCGGCACCGCAAGTGAAGTGGGTTTCCTGCACTGCAGCAACATCTACGCCGAGAGTTTTAAGTTCACCAAGCAAGCGCGTACACTTGCCCGGATCCCTCAATCCCCTCACATTCAAAGTAGCAAGGTTTAGAGCCATCAATCCCACTTACCTTACTCAGTGTCGACTACGGGCCGGAAATCCTTGGGAGTAAGGATGCCGACGGCCTGACGCAGGGATCCGGTGCCGAGCTCAGTACTTACTCGGTCGTCCCTGGTAATTCCACCGACATCCACGGGGTACCGCAATTTTAGGGACCTATAGAAGGTAGGGTGAACTAAAATCGGGACCCTGCCCGAACAAAAAGGAAGCAATTTTTTTAAACTTTGGTGGCGCAAATCCGCCAACATTGCGTCCGCTCGACTGGCCCCCTCAAGAAAGTGCCAAAGCTCTTTGGTTCGGGGTCCAGCCGAACGGACGAATGTGGTCACCATTGCGGCACTCTTAAAAAGATACGGGTTGGTGATGTCCTTGCCGTCTATTTTTTTAAGTGATGATAGGGGTTTTAAAGTTTTTTTTAAAATGTGGTCCATGTTTTGGGGCTCGAGGATGTCCTCGCAGAAATGAAAAGCGGTGAAGGCACGTCGGACTTCGTTTGAAGCCGACCGTGACCTTGGCTTGAGTTCTGTTGATGATGGTGATGCTGCTGCTGTTGGTGACTCCCTGGTCACCGATTGTGCCCGTGTAAGGAGCTTAGGGGTTCTGATTGGTGAGAGTGAAGGTGATTTTGGGGAAAGTGGGAAGTCAGAGAGGTGTGCTGGGGTATTTTGATGTTTTTGTGGGGGAGGAATAATTTGGGCTGGTCTTTCAATTTTTTTCTTTTCGCCCTTTTCTTGAGGTTGGGAGGGTGTTTGGGACTGTGTTGGTGTTTCTTGGTGTGGTCCCTTAATGTGTTTTTTCTCCCCCTCCCCAGCTACCGAGTCATCACTATCCCTTCGCCGTTTTAGGTTAATTGAATAATCCATAGCTTCGTCTTCTTTTTCAATGTTATTTTCTTTGTTTTTCTTTTTTGTTAATGACGATGATGATGATGATCTTGCAGATGTCGATGATGATGATGGTTTGGCTGTGCTTGTGGTAGGAGTACTACTAGAGTCAATTTTAGCAGTCGTGGTGATGTTTGGTTTTTTTGAAACTGTTGCTGTTGCTGGTTCTTTGATGGGGGTTTGTTTTGCTGGTTCTTTGATGGGAGTTTTTTTCTTTTTTCCCCCTTTCACTACTTGGGTCCAGCCCTCTTCTTTGTTGGGGCTGTCCCCGGTTTTAGTTTTAGGGGTTTCGTTTTTGTTTACTTCAGCTGTTGTCGCTGTTGCTGCTATAGTTGTCGTTGTGTTCGTTGTGTTCGTTGTCGTTTCTGTTGTTGTTGTTGTTGTGGCCGGAGTTGTTTTGGTTGTTTTTTGAGGGCAGGATTTTGAAAAGTGCCCCAGCTGCTTGCAATTCCAGCACTGGGGCTTCCTGCCCTCAACAACGACTGTCATGATCTGGTGTTCGTACTCTATTATGTGAGGTATGGATGTGAACCCCCCTCTGTCCAGGCACATGGTGAAGATATAATCACCGTGCGCTGTCCCGTTAACTGACTTAGCTTTGGTAATATCTTCTATTTCTCCGTGTTTTACGAGGTAGGCAGCCAGGACCTCCTCATTCAGTTGTATCGGGACATTACACACGGTGATTCGTATTTTACGTCTTCCCATGTACTCTGGCTGAAGCCGGAAGTACTTGGAGATGACATTTTCGCCGGCCAGCTTGGCTGCAAGGTCTTCTGATGGTAACAGAACATCCCATGTTGCGAAGCTACGTCTACAGTAGTACTTCGCGGGGATGTCTGCTGCTTTTAGTAATCCTTCAAAAGTATCTTTTTTGATACCTGCCAGCCTCTTTGTTTTTAAATCTGTGACAACGAACGAGATTATTTTTGGCTGTACTTCCTGTACAAGTTCGGGAATAGGGAGGATCCTATTCCCTTGGAAGTACTTCTCGTATTTTTCTCTTATTTTTGAATAGTCTTTTGGTGTTTTTTGAATTACTTTTGTTGTCCAAGAGGCTGGCAGTGAAGGTACCTTTTGCGCCGGTTGGATTGAACTGGCCGACGAAGATGGCTGCGAAAGTGCAGGCCATCTTTCTTCCGGCTTTGAGGGGGGACTTTGATCTTTAAAAATGTCGGGTGATAATGACCCTGGTGAATTTGGTGCCTCTGCCATAGCTGCTTATGAGGCAGCTAGGGGAGGATGACCGTCGAATGTTCTGTGTAGGTGAAAATACGTTGGATGATGATGTAGTAAGTCGTTATGTTTTTTCAAAAATGATCCGAGGATAACAAGCGTTGACCCCCCTCAACAAACAAAATAACAATTGTTTGGGGGAGGGGCAGTCAACAATAATAGTTCAAAAACAATAACAAACAAGTTTCAAAAGGTCCAACAAATAACAATATTTTTTCAAAGCAATAACAATAACAATTTTTAACAATAAAGAACTTACTTTTTTCAAGTGAAAAAGAACTCAGACAAAAAAATTCGACTTCTAGTCTGCTTTATTTCTGTGTAGTGTACACAGAAGGCACAAGGCCTTGAAGTTTTTGGGGAGGGGAAGGGAGCGGTCATACTTTTCTATATAAACTAAGGAGACCTAGCTAGCCACATTCGCCGACCCATTCAACAATACAATAAATATCCATTCATCCATCGCCTTTTGCGCTACAATCACCAAAATACCACATTTGCTCTATGAAGAAGTCCTACTTAAAATCCCGAGATTCATGAATGATTTTATGATTTATTTACAATGAATGTGATGGGAATGGGAGAAAAACCCCGAAATATATATAAAAACAAGGAAAAATCCCCCGTTTGGTTGCCCTCCCATCCCCCCGTCTATAAAATTGGAGGCCGACTGTTTTCCGGGGCGAAAGAACCGGAAACAAGTCGGACCTACCCTAGGTGGGGCAGGGATCCTAATCTACAGGGGTGAAAAGAATTTAGGGGTCGGGCGCGGTATGGGTTAATACAAGTAGGTGATATGATTTTTATACATATGAATGTTCAAGATCTTCAGTAAACGTGGACTGGGATGCGGGTTCAGGTACAAAAATAATGGGGATGGGGAAGATCTTGAGAACTAACAACTAGATGACGGGGACAATGACTCACAAACATACTGCTAACTAGGTACCTGGGTACCAAAAGAAAAAGGGAACAGTTTTACTCACCAGGGGTGGGGTCCCTAAGGACCCGTACCGTAGACGCCATGAGCCGGCAGAGGAGGGAAGGATGACTCCAACGTTGCTCCCTTTCGCACGACCAGGCTCGCTGCATTCACCCACCTTTTGCTGAATGTTATGCGATCCAAGCGTTTTCTATCGCATCTGATTTTGACCCTCAGCTGATGCCGAAAATACAAAATCAGATCACGATGAGAAAAGTTTGCATCGTCATACAATCCCTTGTTTCGCGTCGTCCAAATCACCATTCTAGCTACAGCTAGGATCGCGAGAAACACCACACGCTTCTCACCCTGATACGGAGGAAGAACGTTGTCCACGACGTAACCAACGTCGAGCAGCACGAGCTGTTTGGGTTCGATGCGAGCCGTCCACTCGCCGACGTGATCCCAAAACGGGCGAACTCGCTCGCAGTAGTAGAAGGCGTGCTCAGCCGTTTCTTCCAAGCCACTGCCGCAGCGAGCGCAATCGGGCATGTCTGCCAGGCCCGCTTTGTAGTTCAAGCCGACAAGGGGTAACGCATTTCGCACAAGTCGCCAGGTGAGCGAGAACTCGGAGTTGTTCAAGAAGCTCGATCCTGGCGCCCAATTCCAATGAGAGCGAATCTCCTCCGTCGTCCAGCCGTGCCGCTCGCTGAGAGGATCAGAAGCGGAACCCACCACTAGCTCCCGATATAGTTCTTTTCGAGGCCGTGAAAGGTCACTGGACCCAAGAAGGTTACGAAGGGCCGTTCGGCACTCGCGGACAAACAGTGTTTCGCCCAAAGGCCTACGTCGACCTTCAGCCTTTGGGTCTGACTTTAGGCGAGGAAAAGTCCGACTCGCCTTCAGTCTCCACACTGCGTCCCCCGTCAAAGCTCTGCCCAGGTATGCAAGTCTTTCAGCAAGCCAGTGGCTCTCCAGATCAGGCATACCTAGACCCCCGTTGCGTGTACGTTGGATACAGACCTGCCTACGGACCATCGGCCTTGCACCTCCCCAGAGCAATCTGGAAAGGGATCGTTGCAGCGCCAACCGATTTACCTTAGGCAGAGGAAGTACAGCCAATCGGTAAAGGATCAAGGGGAAGACGTACACGGCGCACGCCTCCGCCCTGCCCTTTAAGGACAACCTCCTTGAAAGCCAGATTCCCACCTGAGCATTCACCTTGGCTTGTATTTCCGACCAATTTCGCTCCAGTTGGAGGCCGGGCCCGAACCACACCCCGAGGATGCGGACGGGTCCGTCACTCCAGCGGAACGGCCCCGGAAGAGTATTGCTACCCCTCCAAGCACCGAGCCGCAAACCTTCGCTTTTGTCAAAATTGACCTTGGCTCCTGCAATCCGCTCGTACTCGCTAACCGCCTTCTTCACAGCCTTTATATCCAGACGGCGGGATACAAACACTGTGATATCATCGGCGAACGCGGAAACCCTTGCCGTAAGAGGGCCAGCAAAAGGGACACCGCGCAGGGCCGGATTTGCCGTCCTATCCCTAAGCCTACGGAGCAGGGGCTCCAAAGCTAGGACATAGAGAAGAGGAGACAACGGGCAGCCCTGCCGGACCGACCGCTCGACCGCGAACACCGTCGAACGCCTTCCGTTCACCTGCACCACTGCCTGAGGGTTGTGGTACATCATGCTAATCCATCTGCGGAACTCCGGTTTGAATCCGGCAGTCTCCAAAACAGTCGCCAAAAACCGATGGTCAACCCTATCGAAGGCCTTGGACTGATCTAAACTGATCAGCGCGGCCTCGGTGCCGTCTTCTATACCCTCTAGGACCTCGCGAATCAAGTGCAGGTTGTCCTGGATCGATCTTCCCTTCACAGCAAAGGTCTGCTCAGAGCCGATCAGATCGCTAATGACAAGCTGTAAACGATTCGCTAAGACCCGGGCCAAAATCTTTAACTCTGTGTTAAGCAGAGTTATGGGCCTGTAATCGTCTAAACCCTCCCAAACATGCCTGCCACCTTTCTTCAGCAATGTGATCACGCCCTTGGTAACGCTACCAGGGATGGCTCCCTGGGCGAACCAATGGTTGAACATATCCGTCAGAATAGGCACAAACATGTGCGACATCCTCAAGTACACTTCGTAGGGCAAACCATCTAGTCCCGGCGACTTGTTCAGGCCGACCTGCTTCAACGCGTCACGGACTTCGCATTCAGTAACCACACCCTCGCAGCTAGCCGCTTCAGCCACCCCAAGGCGGGGAAAGTCGGCAAGATAGCTACGAAACTCCCGGAGCGGGAGATCAGTACAGCGGGCAAAGCGATCCCGAAAGTGCGCCCGAAAGGCGTCACGAATCTCGCGAGCCGATCGCAGCAGTCGCCCATCCGGGGCCTTGACAGAACCGATATACCGATCGGGGAACCTTCGCACTTCTTCTTCACGCGCAGTCGCGTTCGTTTTCACAGCTTCGTTGAGAACTCTCTTTAACCTAGATCTAACTACGTATCCCTTGTAGCGCTCGCTACTCTCGCGCTCAAGGTCCCCCCTAGCTAGCTCTACGTTTAGGGAGTCCCCCCCAGCCACCGCCCGGGAAAGTCTATCGTCTATAGATTTCGCTTCCTTGGTCCTATCTAGGTTGAGCTGTTGACCGTACTTGGTAGCGAAATCTCTAATCCTATGTTTAAGAGATCCCCACCACCTATTCCCGGTAACCGCCCCCACTAACGCCCGCTGAATTAGGGATTCCAACCGGTCCCGGAAGTCCCGTATCTCCAGTAAGGAGGTATTGAACTTCCAGTAGCCGGCCAGACTAGGCCTATTTGCTAACCGTAGACTGACTCTAACAAGTTTATGGTCAGTCCACGCTATCAAGTGGAACGTGGGACAACTAACAAAATCAATGTCAGCTCGTCTCACTAACACTCTGTCCAAGTAGGAGCCTACTTTGGCAGAGGGCGAACTATCTAGCCACGTCCACATCTCCCGCCCTGGGTGATCCAGACGAAACCTGTCGACGAGGTCATGACGAGTCATGAGGCCGGCAAGGCTGCTTTCACACCTTCCCACACGCCTAGCTCCCCGCCCGACCTTATCTATCTTGGGATCAAGGATCGCATTCCAATCACCCATTAAAACTAGCCGCTTCGTATCGTCCAGGAACGGCGCCAACCGACGAAAAAAGGAAACCCTCTCCACAACGATATTGGGCGCATAAACCGCAACCAGACGAAACTTGAAACTTTTCACGGCAACATCGGCCACAACCAGTCGGCCCCCGTCACCTGCAAAAACAACGTCAACATCAGCATCAAGGCTGCGTCCAACTAGCAAAGAAACCCCAACGCTGGTACGGCTGCCGTATGCTGAGAAAACGTTAAAATCGCTTTCCAGCACACGACAGTCGGCACCGCAAGTGAAGTGGGTTTCCTGCACTGCAGCAACATCTACGCCGAGAGTTTTAAGTTCACCAAGCAAGCGCGTACACTTGCCCGGATCCCTCAATCCCCTCACATTCAAAGTAGCAAGGTTTAGAGCCATCAATCCCACTTACCTTACTCAGTGTCGACTACGGGCCGGAAATCCTTGGGAGTAAGGATGCCGACGGCCTGACGCAGGGATCCGGTGCCGAGCTCAGTACTTACTCGGTCGTCCCTGGTAATTCCACCGACATCCACGGGGTACCGCAATTTTAGGGACCTATAGAAGGTAGGGTGAACTAAAATCGGGACCCTGCCCGAACAAAAAGGAAGCAATTTTTTTAAACTTTGGTGGCGCAAATCCGCCAACATTGCGTCCGCTCGACTGGCCCCCTCAAGAAAGTGCCAAAGCTCTTTGGTTCGGGGTCCAGCCGAACGGACGAATGTGGTCACCATTGCGGCACTCTTAAAAAGATACGGGTTGGTGATGTCCTTGCCGTCTATTTTTTTAAGTGATGATAAAGGTTTTAAAGTTTTTTTTAAAATGTGGTCCATGTTTTGGGGCTCGAGGATGTCCTCGCAGAAATGAAAAGCGGTGAAGGCACGTCGGACTTCGTTTGAAGCCGACCGTGACCTTGGCTTGAGTTCTGTTGATGATGGTGATGCTGCTGCTGTTGGTGACTCCCTGGTCACCGATTGTGCCCGTGTAAGGAGCTTAGGGGTTCTGATTGGTGAGAGTGAAGGTGATTTTGGGGAAAGTGGGAAGTCAGAGAGGTGTGCTGGGGTATTTTGATGTTTTTGTGGGGGAGGAATAATTTGGGCTGGTCTTTCAATTTTTTTCTTTTCGCCCTTTTCTTGAGGTTGGGAGGGTGTTTGGGACTGTGTTGGTGTTTCTTGGTGTGGTCCCTTAATGTGTTTTTTCTCCCCCTCCCCAGCTACCGAGTCATCACTATCCCTTCTCCGTTTTAGGTTAATTGAATAATCCATGGCTTCGTCTTCTTTTTCAATGTGTTTTTCTTTGTTTTTCTTTTTTGTTAATGACGATGATGATGATGATCTTGCAGATGTCGATGATGATGATGATTTGGCTGTGCTTGTGGTAGGAGTACTATTAGAGTCAATTTTAGCAGTCGTGGTGATGTTTGGTTTGTTTGAAACTGTTGCTGTTGCTGGTTCTTTGATGGGGGTTTGTTTTGCTGGTTCTTTGATGGGAGTTTTTCTCTTTTTTCCCCCTTTTACTACTTGGGTCCAGCCCTCTTCTTTGTTGGGGCTGTCCCCGGTTTTAGTTTTAGGGGTTTCGCTTTTGTTTTCTTCGGTCGCTGCTGTTGTCGCTGTTGCTGCTATCGTTGTCGTTGTGTTCGTTGTCGTTTCTGTTGTTGTTGTTGTTGTGGCCGGAGTTGTTTTGGTTGTTTTTTGAGGGCAGGATTTTGAAAAGTGGCCGATGTTATTGCAAAACCAACATAGCGGTTTCCTGCCCTCAACGATGACTGTCATGGTTTGATCGCGGTATCGTATTTTATGGGGAATTTTGTTAAACCCTCCCCTATCGAGGCACATAACGAATACGTAGTCACCGTACGCGGTTCCCCGTGTTGACGTTACTTGTGTGACTTGTTCCACGCCGCCGTATATACTTAGATAGGCGGCGAGGACGTCACCACTCAATTGCATAGATACATTGCATACGGTGACTCGTATTCTTCTTTTGCCTCGATATTCCGGTTGTAGCCGGAAGAAGCGTGTGGTGATGTTACCACCGGCGAGGCTTTTCGCTACTTCCTCTGAGGGTAATAAGACATCCCAGGTCGCGAAACTTCTGCGGCAGAAGTACTTCCCTGGGATGTTTGCTGTTTTGAGAAGGTCCTCAAAAGTTTCCTTCTTAATCCCCGCTAGTCTCTTGGTCTTAATGTCTGTGACTACGAAGGACAGGGTCTTCGGTTCGACCGCCTCGACCAATTCGGGTATTGGGAGAATTTCCCCGTCCTTGAAATACTTTTCATACTTTTCGACCCTGTCTCTTGCGTAGTCACAAGGGGATTTTTTATTCACGCAATGTGAAGACCAAGAGACAGCCGTTTGTTTTTGTTTTTGTGCCGGTGGTATTGTACTTGCCGATGAAGAGAGGTCGAATGGAGCTTCTTCCGGCATTGGGGAGGGTTGCGTTTTGAATATGTCGGTCGGTGATTGCGATTTCATGTTGTTGGGCTCCCCCATAGTTGTGAAAACACAACCAGAGGGAGATGAAACGCGTATGGTGTTGCAAAAAATTCAGGCGAGACGAATAAATGTAGAACGATGAATGTTGATAAAAATGGCGGTCGTTTTTTTTAAAAAAGTTCAACAAAAAAATCGAGTCGCGTTTGACCCTCCTCACAAACAAAGAACAATAGTTTGAGGGGGGTCACAAAACTTTAACAATGATAACAAATTCAATAACAATAATTTTAACAATTTTTTAACAATAAAGAACTTACTTTTTCGTGGTGAAAAAAGAACTCAGACGAAAAAAATTCACCTTCTAGTCTGCTTTATTTCTGTGTAGTGTACACAGAAGGCACAAGGCCTTGAAGTTTTTGGGGAGGGGAAGGGAGCGGTCATACTTTTCTATATAAACTAAGGAGACCTAGCTAGCCACATTCGCCGACCCATTCAACAATACAATAAATATCCATTCATCCATCGCCTTTTGCGCTGCAATCACCAAAATACCACATTTGCTCTATGAAGAAGTCCTACTTAAAATCCCGAGATTCATGAATGATTTTATGATTTATTTACAATGAATGTGATGGGAATGGGAGAAAAACCCCGAAATATATATAAAAACAAGGAAAAATCCCCCGTTTGGTTGCCCTCCCATCCCCCCGTCTATAAAATTGGAGGCCGACTGTTTTCCGGGGCGAAAGAACCGGAAACAAGTCGGACCTACCCTAGGTGGGGCAGGGATCCTAATCTACAGGGGTGAAAAGAATTTAGGGGTCGGGCGCGGTATGGGTTAATACAAGTAGGTGATATGATTTTTATACATATGAATGTTCAAGATCTTCAGTAAACGTGGACTGGGATACGGATTGAGGTACAAAAATAATGGGGATGGGGAAGATCTTGAGAACTAACAACTAGATGACGGGGACAATGACTCACAAACATACTGCTAACTAGGTACCTGGGTACCAAAAGAAAAAGGGAACAGTTTTACTCACCAGGGGTGGGGTCCCTAAGGACCCGTACCGTAGACGCCATGAGCCGGCAGAGGAGGGAAGGATGACTCCAACGTTGCTCCCTTTCGCACGACCAGGCTCGCTGCATTCACCCACCTTTTGCTGAATGTTATGCGATCCAAGCGTTTTCTATCGCATCTGATTTTGACCCTCAGCTGATGCCGAAAATACAAAATCAGATCACGATGAGAAAAGTTTGCATCGTCATACAATCCCTTGTTTCGCGTCGTCCAAATCACCATTCTAGCTACAGCTAGGATCGCGAGAAACACCACACGCTTCTCACCCTGATACGGAGGAAGAACGTTGTCCACGACGTAACCAACGTCGAGCAGCACGAGCTGTTTGGGTTCGATGCGAGCCGTCCACTCGCCGACGTGATCCCAAAACGGGCGAACTCGCTCGCAGTAGTAGAAGGCGTGCTCAGCCGTTTCTTCCAAGCCACTGCCGCAGCGAGCGCAATCGGGCATGTCTGCCAGGCCCGCTTTGTAGTTCAAGCCGACAAGGGGTAACGCATTTCGCACAAGTCGCCAGGTGAGCGAGAACTCGGAGTTGTTCAAGAAGCTCGATCCTGGCGCCCAATTCCAATGAGAGCGAATCTCCTCCGTCGTCCAGCCGTGCCGCTCGCTGAGAGGATCAGAAGCGGAACCCACCACTAGCTCCCGATATAGTTCTTTTCGAGGCCGTGAAAGGTCACTGGACCCAAGAAGGTTACGAAGGGCCGTTCGGCACTCGCGGACAAACAGTGTTTCGCCCAAAGGCCTACGTCGACCTTCAGCCTTTGGGTCTGACTTTAGGCGAGGAAAAGTCCGACTCGCCTTCAGTCTCCACACTGCGTCCCCCGTCAAAGCTCTGCCCAGGTATGCAAGTCTTTCAGCAAGCCAGTGGCTCTCCAGATCAGGCATACCTAGACCCCCGTTGCGTGTACGTTGGATACAGACCTGCCTACGGACCATCGGCCTTGCACCTCCCCAGAGCAATCTGGAAAGGGATCGTTGCAGCGCCAACCGATTTACCTTAGGCAGAGGAAGTACAGCCAATCGGTAAAGGATCAAGGGGAAGACGTACACGGCGCACGCCTCCGCCCTGCCCTTTAAGGACAACCTCCTTGAAAGCCAGATTCCCACCTGAGCATTCACCTTGGCTTGTATTTCCGACCAATTTCGCTCCAGTTGGAGGCCGGGCCCGAACCACACCCCGAGGATGCGGACGGGTCCGTCACTCCAGCGGAACGGCCCCGGAAGAGTATTGCTACCCCTCCAAGCACCGAGCCGCAAACCTTCGCTTTTGTCAAAATTGACCTTGGCTCCTGCAATCCGCTCGTACTCGCTAACCGCCTTCTTCACAGCCTTTATATCCAGACGGCGGGATACAAACACTGTGATATCATCGGCGAACGCGGAAACCCTTGCCGTAAGAGGGCCAGCAAAAGGGACACCGCGCAGGGCCGGATTTGCCGTCCTATCCCTAAGCCTACGGAGCAGGGGCTCCAAAGCTAGGACATAGAGAAGAGGAGACAACGGGCAGCCCTGCCGGACCGACCGCTCGACCGCGAACACCGTCGAACGCCTTCCGTTCACCTGCACCACTGCCTGAGGGTTGTGGTACATCATGCTAATCCATCTGCGGAACTCCGGTTTGAATCCGGCAGTCTCCAAAACAGTCGCCAAAAACCGATGGTCAACCCTATCGAAGGCCTTGGACTGATCTAAACTGATCAGCGCGGCCTCGGTGCCGTCTTCTATACCCTCTAGGACCTCGCGAATCAAGTGCAGGTTGTCCTGGATCGATCTTCCCTTCACAGCAAAGGTCTGCTCAGAGCCGATCAGATCGCTAATGACAAGCTGTAAACGATTCGCTAAGACCCGGGCCAAAATCTTTAACTCTGTGTTAAGCAGAGTTATGGGCCTGTAATCGTCTAAACCCTCCCAAACATGCCTGCCACCTTTCTTCAGCAATGTGATCACGCCCTTGGTAACGCTACCAGGGATGGCTCCCTGGGCGAACCAATGGTTGAACATATCCGTCAGAATAGGCACAAACATGTGCGACATCCTCAAGTACACTTCGTAGGGCAAACCATCTAGTCCCGGCGACTTGTTGAGGCCGACCTGCTTCAACGCGTCACGGACTTCGCATTCAGTAACCACACCCTCGCAGCTAGCCGCTTCAGCCACCCCAAGGCGGGGGAAGTCGGCAAGATAGCTACGAAACTCCCGGAGCGGGAGATCAGTACAGCGGGCAAAGCGATCCCGAAAGTGCGCCCGAAAGGCGTCACGAATCTCGCGAGTCGATCGCAGCAGTCGCCCATCCGGGGCCTTGACAGAACCGATATACCGATCGGGGAACCTTCGCACTTCTTCTTCACGCGCAGTCGCGTTCGTTTTCACAGCTTCGTTGAGAACTCTCTTTAACCTAGATCTAACTACGTATCCCTTGTAGCGCTCGCTACTCTCGCGCTCAAGGTCCCCCCTAGCTAGCTCTACGTTTAGGGAGTCCCCCCCAGCCACCGCCCGGGAAAGTCTATCGTCTATAGATTTCGCTTCCTTGGTCCTATCTAGGTTGAGCTGTTGACCGTACTTGGTAGCGAAATCTCTAATCCTATGTTTAAGAGATCCCCACCACCTATTCCCGGTAACCGCCCCCACTAACGCCCGCTGAATTAGGGATTCCAACCGGTCCCGGAAGTCCCGTATCTCCAGTAAGGAGGTATTGAACTTCCAGTAGCCGGCCAGACTAGGCCTATTTGCTAACCGTAGACTGACTCTAACAAGTTTATGGTCAGTCCACGCTATCAAGTGGAACGTGGGACAACTAACAAAATCAATGTCAGCTCGTCTCACTAACACTCTGTCCAAGTAGGAGCCTACTTTGGCAGAGGGCGAACTATCTAGCCACGTCCACATCTCCCGCCCTGGGTGATCCAGACGAAACCTGTCGACGAGGTCATGACGAGTCATGAGGCCGGCAAGGCTGCTTTCACACCTTCCCACACGCCTAGCTCCCCGCCCGACCTTATCTATCTTGGGATCAAGGATCGCATTCCAATCACCCATTAAAACTAGCCGCTTCGTATCGTCCAGGAACGGCGCCAACCGACGAAAAAAGGAAACCCTCTCCACAACGATATTGGGCGCATAAACCGCAACCAGACGAAACTTGAAACTTTTCACGGCAACATCGGCCACAACCAGTCGGCCCCCGTCACCTGCAAAAACAACGTCAACATCAGCATCAAGGCTGCGTCCAACTAGCAAAGAAACCCCAACGCTGGTACGGCTGCCGTATGCTGAGAAAACGTTAAAATCGCTTTCCAGCACACGACAGTCGGCACCGCAAGTGAAGTGGGTTTCCTGCACTGCAGCAACATCTACGCCGAGAGTTTTAAGTTCACCAAGCAAGCGCGTACACTTGCCCGGATCCCTCAATCCCCTCACATTCAAAGTAGCAAGGTTTAGAGCCATCAATCCCACTTACCTTACTCAGTGTCGACTATGGGCCGGAAATCCTTGGGAGTAAGGATGCCGACGGCCTGACGCAGGGATCCGGTGCCGAGCTCAGTACTTACTCGGTCGTCCCTGGTAATTCCACCGACATCCACGGGGTACCGCAATTTTAGGGACCTATAGAAGGTAGGGTGAACTAAAATCGGGACCCTGCCCGAACAAAAAGGAAGCAATTTTTTTAAACTTTGGTGGCGCAAATCCGCCAACATTGCGTCCGCTCGACTGGCCCCCTCAAGAAAGTGCCAAAGCTCTTTGGTTCGGGGTCCAGCCGAACGGACGAATGTGGTCACCATTGCGGCACTCTTAAAAAGATACGGGTTGGTGATGTCCTTGCCGTCTATTTTTTTAAGTGATGATAAAGGTTTTAAAGTTTTTTTTAAAATGTGGTCCATGTTTTGGGGCTCGAGGATGTCCTCGCAGAAATGAAAAGCGGTGAAGGCACGTCGGACTTCGTTTGAAGCCGACCGTGACCTTGGCTTGACTTCTGTTGATGATGGTGATGCTGCTGCTGTTGGTGACTCCCTGGTCACCGATTGTGCCCGTGTAAGGAGCTTAGGGGTTCTGATTGGTGAGAGTGAAGGTGATTTTGGGGAAAGTGGGAAGTCAGAGAGGTGTGCTGGGGTATTTTGATGTTTTTGTGGGGGAGGAATAATTTGGGCTGGTCTTTCAATTTTTTTCTTTTCGCCCTTTTCTTGAGGTTGGGAGGGTGTTTGGGACTGTGTTGGTGTTTCTTGGTGTGGTCCCTTAATGTGTTTTTTCTCCCCCTCCCCAGCTACCGAGTCATCACTATCCCTTCGCCGTTTTAGGTTAATTGAATAATCCATAGCTTCGTCTTCTTTTTCAATGTTATTTTCTTTGTTTTTCTTTTTTGTTAATGACGATGATGATGATGATCTTGCAGATGTCGATGATGATGATGGTTTGGCTGTGCTTGTGGTAGGAGTACTACTAGAGTCAATTTTAGCAGTCGTGGTGATGTTTGGTTTTTTTGAAACTGTTGCTGTTGCTGGTTCTTTGATGGGGGTTTGTTTTGCTGGTTCTTTGATGGGAGTTTTTTTCTTTTTTCCCCCTTTCACTACTTGGGTCCAGCCCTCTTCTTTGTTGGGGCTGTCCCCGGTTTTAGTTTTAGGGGTTTCGTTTTTGTTTACTTTAGCTGTTGTCGCTGTTGCTGCTATAGTTGTCGTTGTGTTCGTTGTGTTCGTTGTCGTTTCTGTTGTTGTTGTTGTTGTGGCCGGAGTTGTTTTGGTTGTTTTTTGAGGGCAGGATTTTGAAAAGTGCCCCAGCTGCTTGCAATTCCAGCACTGGGGCTTCCTGCCCTCAACAACGACTGTCATGATCTGGTGTTCGTACTCTATTATGTGAGGTATGGATGTGAACCCCCCTCTGTCCAGGCACATGGTGAAGATATAATCACCGTGCGCTGTCCCGTTAACTGACTTAGCTTTGGTAATATCTTCTATTTCTCCGTGTTTTACGAGGTAGGCAGCCAGGACCTCCTCATTCAGTTGTATCGGGACATTACACACGGTGATTCGTATTTTACGTCTTCCCATGTACTCTGGCTGAAGCCGGAAGTACTTGGAGATGACATTTTCGCCGGCCAGCTTGGCTGCAAGGTCTTCTGATGGTAACAGAACATCCCATGTTGCGAAGCTACGTCTACAGTAGTACTTCGCGGGGATGTCTGCTGCTTTTAGTAATCCTTCAAAAGTATCTTTTTTTATACCTGCCAGCCTCTTTGTTTTTAAATCTGTGACAACGAACGAGATTATTTTTGGCTGTACTTCCTGTACAAGTTCGGGAATAGGGAGGATCCTATTCCCTTGGAAGTACTTCTCGTATTTTTCTCTTATTTTTGAATAGTCTTTTGGTGTTTTTTGAATTACTTTTGTTGTCCAAGAGGCTGGCAGTGAAGGTACCTTTTGCGCCGGTTGGATTGAACTGGCCGACGAAGATGGCTGCGAAAGTGCAGGCCATCTTTCTTCCGGCTTTGAGGGGGGACTTTGATCTTTAAAAATGTCGGGTGATAATGACCCTGGTGAATTTGGTGCCTCTGCCATAGCTGCTTATGAGGCAGCTAGGGGAGGATGACCGTCGAATGTTCTGTGTAGGTGAAAATACGTTGGATGATGATGATGTAGTAAGTCGTTATGTTTTCAAAAATGATCCGAGGATAACAAGCGTTGACCCCCCTCAACAAACAAAATAACAATTGTTTGGGGGAGGGGCAGTCAACAATAATAGTTCAAAAACAATAACAAGTTTCAAAAGGTCCAACAAATAACAATATTTTTTTTCAAAGCAATAACAATAACAATTTTTAACAATAAAAGAACTTACTTTTTTCAAGTGAAAAAGAACTCAGACAAAAAAATTCGAC
>CAXXMW010000007.1:0-27843 GCA_963669225.2 uncultured Arenicella sp.
TGTCAGACTGATACGGGCATAAAGCTGGCGGAGTTGGAGCACTCCTCCCTCAAAAAATGTTTAACATACTGCTCAGGGAGGGTCCCAATTTTGGTTCACCCTTCTCTTTACAGGGCCCTAAAACTGAAGTTCCCGATAGATGTCGGCGGAATCACCAGGGACAACCGAGTGACGACTGAACTCGGTACCGGTTCCCTGCGTCAGGCTGTCGGCATCCTCACGCCCAAGGATTTCCGGCCCGTAGTCGACGATGAGTAAGGTAAGTCGGATTGATGGCTTTAAACATTGTCAGTTTGAATGTGAGGGGACTGAGGGATTCAAGCAAGTGTGCGCGCTTGCTTGGTGAACTCAAGAACCTCTGCGTGGATGTTGCTGCAGTGCAGGAGACCCACTTCACTTGCGAGGCTGACTGTCGGGTGCTGAAGAACGATTTTAACGTTTTCTCAGCATACGGCAGCAACTTCAGCGCTGGGGTCTCCTTGCTAGTTGGACGCAGCCTTGATGCTGATGTTGACGTTGTTTTTGCAGGTGACGGGGGCCGGCTGGTTGTGGCCGATGTTGCCGTGAAAAGTTTCAAGTTTCGTCTGGTTGCGGTTTATGCGCCCAATACCGCTGCGGAGAGGGTTTCCTTTTTTCGTCGGTTGGCGCCGTTCCTGGACGATACGAAGCGGCTAGTCTTAATGGGTGATTGGAATGCGATCCTTGATCCCAAGATAGATAAGGTCGGGCGGGGAGCTAGTAGTGCGGGAAGGTGTGAGAGCAGCCTTGTCGGCTTCGTGACTCGTCACGGTCTCGTCGACAGGTTTCGTCTCGATCACCCAGGGCGGGAGATGTGGACGTGGCTAGATAGTTCGCCCTCTGCCAAAGTAGGCTCCTACTTGGACAGAGTGTTAGTGAGACGAGCTGACATTGACTTTGTTAGTTGTCCCACGTTCCACTTGATAGCGTGGACTGACCATAAACTTGTTAGAGTCAGTCTACGGTTAGCTGATAGGCCTAGTCTGGCCGGCTACTGGAAGTTCAATACCTCCTTACTGGAGATACGGGACTTCCGGGACCGGCTGGAATCCCTAATTCAGCGGGCGTTAGTGGGGGCGGTTACCGGGAATAGGTGGTGGGGATCTCTTAAGCATAGGATTAGAGATTTCGCTACCAAGTACGGTCAACAGCTCAATTTAGATAGGGCCAAGGAAGCGAAATCTATAGAAGATAGGCTTTCCCGGGCGGTGGCTGGGGGGGACTCCCTAAACGTAGAGCTAGCTAGGGGGGACCTTGAGCGCGAGAGTAGCGAGCGCTACAAGGGCTACGTAGTTAGATCTAGGTTAAAGAGAGTTCTCAACGAAGCTGTGAAGACGAACGCGACTGCGCGTGAAGAAGAAGTGCGAAGGTTCCCCGATCGGTATATCGCTTCTGTCAAGGCCCCGGACGGGCGACTGCTGTGTTCGAGTCGTGAGATACGTGATGCCTTTCGGGCGCACTTTCGGGGTCGCTTTGCCCGCTGCACTGATCTCCCAATCCGGGAGTTTCGTAGCTATCTTGCCGACTTCCCCCGCCTTGGGGCGGCTGAAGCGGCTGGCTGCGAGGGTGTGGTTACTGAATGCGAAGTCCGTGACGCGTTGAAGCAGGTCGGCCTGAACAAGTCGCCGGGACTGGATGGTTTGCCCTACGAAGTGTACTTGAGGATGTCGCACATGTTTGTGCCTATTCTGACGGATATGTTCAACCATTGGTTCGCCCAGGGAGCCATCCCTGGTAGCGTTACCAAGGGCGTGATCACATTGCTGAAGAAAGGTGGCAGGCATGTTTGGGAGGGTTTAGATGATTACAGGCCCATAACTCTGCTTAACACAGAGTTAAAGATTTTGGCCCGGGTCTTGGCGAATCGTTTACAGCTTGTCATCAGTGATCTGATCGGCCCTGAACAGACCTTTGCTGTGAAGGGAAGATCGATCCGGGACAATCTGCACTTGATTCGCGAGGTCCTAGAGGGGATAGAAGACGACACAGAAGCCGCGCTGATCAGTTTAGATCAGTCCAAGGCCTTCGATAGGGTTGACCATCGGTTCTTGGCGTCTGTTTTGGAGACTGCCGGATTCAAACCGGAGTTCCGCAGATGGATTAGCATGATGTACCACAACCCTCAGGCAGTGGTGCAGGTGAACGGAAGGCGTTCGAGGGTATTCGCGATCGAGCGTTCGGTGCGGCAGGGCTGCCCGCTGTCTCCTCTCCTCTATGTCCTCGCGTTGGAGCCCCTCCTGCGCAGGCTTAGGGATGAGGGGACAAGTCCGGCCCTGCGCGGTATACCTTTTGTTAGCAGCCTTGCGGCAAGGGTTTCCGCGTTCGCTGATGATATCACAGTGTTTGTATCCCGCCGTCTGGATATAAAGGCTGTGAAGAAGGCGGTTAGCGAGTACGAGCGGATTGCAGGGGCCAAGGTCAATTTTGACAAAAGCGAAGGTTTGCGGCTTGGTGCTTGGAGGGGTAGCGATACTCTTCCAGGGCCCTTCCGCTGGAGTGACGGACCCGTCCGCATCCTCGGGGTGTGGTTCGGGCCCGACCTCCAACTGGAGCGAAATTGGTCGGAAGTACAAGCTAAGGTGAATGCTCAGGTGGGAACCTGGCTTTCAAGGAGGTTGTCCTTAAAGGGTAGGGCGGAGGCGTGCGCCGTGTACGTCTTCCCCCTGATTCTTTACCGATTGGCTGTACTTCCTCTGCCTAAGGCACGTCGGTTGGCACTGCAACAATCCCTTTCCAGATTACTCTGGGGAGGTGCAAGGCCGATGGTCCGTAGGCAGGTCTGTATCCAACGTACGCGCAACGGGGGTCTGGGTATGCCTGATCTGGAGAGCCACTGGCTTGCTGAAAGACTTGCATACTTGGGCAGAGTCTTGACGGGGACTGCAGTGTGGAGACTGAAGGCGAGTCGGACTTTTCCTCGCCTAAAGTCAGACCCAAAGGCTGAAGGTCGACGTAGGCCTATGGGCGAAACACTGTTTGTCCGCGAGTGCCGAACGGCCCTTCGTAACCTTCTTGGGTCCAGTGACCTTTCATGGCCTCGAAAAGAACTATATCGGGAGCTAGTGGTGGGTTCCGCTTCTGATCCTCTCAGCGAGCGGCGCGGCTGGACGACGGAGGAGATTCGCTCTCATTGGAATTGGGCGCCAGGATCGAGCTTCTTGAACAACTCCGAGTTCTCGCTCACCTGGCGACTTGCGCGAAATGCGTTACCCCTTGCCGGCTTGAGCTACAAGGCGGGCCTGGCAGACATGCCCGATTGCACTCGCTGCGGCAGTGGCTTGGAAGAAACGGCTGAGCACGCCTTCTACTACTGCGAGCGAGTCCGTCCGTTTTGGGATCACGTCGGCGAGTGGACGGCCCGCATCGAGCCCAAACAGCTCGTGCTGCTCGACGTTGGTTACGTCGTGGACAACGTTCTTCCTCCGTTTCAGGGTGAGAAGCGTGTGGTGTTTCTCGCGATCCTGGCTGTAGCTAGAATGGTGGTGTGGACGACGCGAAACAAGGGATTTTATGACGATGCAAACTTTTCTCATCGCGATCTTGTTTTGTTTTTTCGGCATCTGCTGAGGGTCAAAATCAGATGCGATAGAAAACGCTTGGATCGCATAAAATTCAGCAAAAGGTGGGTGAACGCAGCGAGCCTGGTCGTGCGAAAGGGGGCAATGTTGGAGTCATCCTTCCCTCCTCTGCCGACTCATGGAGTCTACGGTACGGGTCCTTAGGGACCCTACCCCTGGTAAGTAGAACTGTTTCCCCTTTTCTCTTTTGGTACCTAGGTACCTAGTTAGCAGTATGTTGTGTGTCATTGTCCCTGTCATCTAGTTGTTAGTTCTCAAGATCTTCCCCATCCCCATTATTTTTGGTACCTCAGCCCGTGTCCCAGCCCACGTTTACTGAAGATCTTGAACACTCATATGTATATATCAAATTATAAAATCATATCACCCGCTTGTATTAACCCATTCCGCGCCCGACCCGTTATTTCTTTTACCCCCGTAGATTAGGATCCCAATCCCACTTAGGGCAGGTCCGGCTTGTTTTCGGTTCCTTTCGCCCCGGAAAACAGTCGGCCTCCGATTTTAGAGACGGGGGGATGGGAGGGTAACCAAATGGGAATTTTTTCCTTGTTTTTCGTTTATTTCGGGGTTTTTTCTCCCATCCCCATCACAAGCATTGTATATAAATCATGAATAAAAATCATCCATCAATTTTCGGGTTTTAAGTAGGACTTTTCATAGAGTACATGTGGTGTTTTGGTAATTGCTGCGCATATGGCGACGGATGAATGGTTATATATTGTATTGTTGAATGGGTCGGCGAATGTGGCTAGCTAGGTTCCCCTTAGTAAACATAGGTAATGCATGACCGCACCCTTCCCCTTCCCCCCAAAACTCAAGGCCTTGTGCCTACCTGTAAATTTACAGGAAATAAAAGCGTTTAGGCGAGGCTTTAGTATTGACTACGTCCTTTTTCACGTTGACTTGATTTTTTCTGTGTGCAAAACCTATTCGGATTACGTTAATTTTGCTTATCTCGGTAAGACTTTATTTTCTGTTTGAACTGTTTATTCTCTTTTTAAAAAAAAAAACAAAAAAAAAAACAAGTCTTACCGAGAATTTTTTATTTTTTGAACACTGGTCTGTCTATTGTTTTTTGTCACCTGTCTACCTGTTATTCAACTTGAATTGTTATCGTCAGACTTTATTTTTTATTTGCATTTATCTTTCTTTCAGGGGTTCTACGTGTTTTTTGTGACATTTTTTCAGTGTTTTGTGCGTCCGTTTCTTCTTTTAAAAAAACAGTAGAACCCCCCTCCATACTTGCAGTAGGTGGAGGTTAATTATTCTGCCCTCCTGGCTGATAATTCTACACCAGCCATGGAGGGTGAAACGACAACCCCTACTCCGACCACTCAAAGTCCCATTGGATCAAATTGGCCTTCGCTGCCGATCCCCGGAGACACAACGGAACCCGAAACATCCCAAGGTAGCCCGATTCAGCCGGCCCAAAAGAGCCCCACAGCCTGGAAAGGCCAGCAGAAGGGACCGGAGGAACATGAGGCAGACCGGGTGGGCAGATTTGCAAAGTATTTCAAAGGGAATGAAATACTGCCCATCCCGGAGATAGCAGACAGGATTGCCCCAAGAGTCCTCTCTCTGGTCGTTTCCGACCTGAAGACCAAAAGACTGGTGGGGCTCACAAAGGAGCTCTTTGAGGACCTGATGAGGAAGGCAGGCATCCCATGCCAGTACTTTAGCCGAAGAAGTTTTGCGACATGGGAGGTCCTCCTTCCGACGGAAAAACAGGCAGCCAAGTTGGCTGAATCGGATGTCATTACCAAGAACTTCAGGCTACAGCCGGAGTACAAAGGCACCCGTAGGCTCCGCGTCACGGTGTGTAATGTCCCGGCCATTATCACTGGGGAGGTCCTCGCGGCGTACCTAAGCGCCTACGGACACGTCGAGGAATCCAGCCTCCTCAGATCCTCGGCCGGGGCAGCCTACGGGGATTATGCCTTCCGGCTGTGCCTGAACAGGGATGGCTTCAAAGCCATCCCTGATACGCTGATCAGCGGGGATCGGCAGATGATGGTGATGGTGGAGGGAAGACGCCCCAGGTGCTGGGGGTGCAAAGAGATTGGACACATCGCCAAGTTTTGCCCCCAGCGACCTGAAAATAAGGCGTCGACGTCTACAACAACAACAACAACAACAAAGGACGCGGCGGCCCCCACCATCACCAAAGAAGCGGAGGCCAAGGGCCCGGGTCAGGTCCAGCCCCAAAACAACCAGGAGGGCTGGACTGAAGTAACCAAAAAGAGGAGGGGATCCCCTAAACAAGGGGGAGAAAAAAGCCCAAATACATCCCCTCCTCAAAAGCAGACCAGGGCCCAAGCAGCAGCAGTAGCAGAACCACCGATAGCGGTAGCAGCAGTTGCAGTAGCAACAACAACAAGAACACCAGCAAACGCAACAGTAACAACAACAAGAGAAACAGCAGTAACAACAACAACAGAACAACCAACAGCAGCAGCAGCAAAAAAAACAAGAAAAGCAGCAACTCCCAAGAAACCAGCAACCCCCAAGACACCAACAGCTCCATCACCGAAAAAGGGGAAAAAGACAACAACAACAACACACGAGGAAATGGAGACGTCCACGAATCTCAAGAGGAGAAGGGACAGTGGGGAGGGGGCAGCCAAGAAATTATGCCCAGAAAAAACTCCTCCTGAGGCAGGCCCCTCCTCTCAACCATCACCACCAGTACCTTCACCACTACCTCCATTACCCTCACCAACATTTCCACCCCCAAGGATCACATTGCCATCTCCTCCCCAACAAATGGCCCCCCTTTCACCTCAGCAAGAACTTTTCTTTAAAAAGCATCACCGCCCCTACAAAATCCCCCTCCCCAGATCTCAATCTGCCGAAAGGGCACAACCCTCGGGCCTAGCCCGAACTCCATCCCTTCCCTCACTCAGCCCTACTGACTTTTCCTCCCAGGAATTATTCCCTGCCATGATCTCCCCAAAGAGAAAACAACCCGGAACAAAGAAGCATGATCTTACAATTGGACAAATGCAGCGGGCAGCGGCTTTGTGCTCTGCGGAGCTGGAGGCAGTTGGGGACTTCCAGCTCCGGAAGGCACTAAAGCCGTTGGCCAGGCTGGAAAAGATCAATGACCTAAAGGTCTCAAATCCCGTGAACTTTAGGAGTGCAGCCATGGTGACCACTTTTGTCCGGTCAGCTGGCGACCGTACCAAGGGCGTATGGCAGTTCTTGAATACGGTCTGTCAGACTGATACGGGCATAAAGCTGGCGGAGTTGGAGCACTCCTCCCTCAAAAAATGTTTAACATACTGCTCAGGGAGGGTCCCAATTTTGGTTCACCCTTCTCTTTACAGGGCCCTAAAACTGAAGTTCCCGATAGATGTCGGCGGAATCACCAGGGACAACCGAGTGACGACTGAACTCGGTACCGGTTCCCTGCGTCAGGCTGTCGGCATCCTCACGCCCAAGGATTTCCGGCCCGTAGTCGACGATGAGTAAGGTAAGTCGGATTGATGGCTTTAAACATTGTCAGTTTGAATGTGAGGGGACTGAGGGATTCAAGCAAGTGTGCGCGCTTGCTTGGTGAACTCAAGAACCTCTGCGTAGATGTTGCTGCAGTGCAGGAGACCCACTTCACTTGCGAGGCTGACTGTCGGGTGCTGAAGAACGATTTTAACGTTTTCTCAGCATACGGCAGCAACTTCAGCGCTGGGGTCTCCTTGCTAGTTGGACGCAGCCTTGATGCTGATGTTGACGTTGTTTTTGCAGGTGACGGGGGCCGGCTGGTTGTGGCCGATGTTGCCGTGAAAAGTTTCAAGTTTCGTCTGGTTGCGGTTTATGCGCCCAATACCGCTGCGGAGAGGGTTTCCTTTTTTCGTCGGTTGGCGCCGTTCCTGGACGATACGAAGCGGCTAGTCTTAATGGGTGATTGGAATGCGATCCTTGATCCCAAGATAGATAAGGTCGGGCGGGGAGCTAGTAGTGCGGGAAGGTGTGAGAGCAGCCTTGTCGGCTTCGTGACTCGTCACGGTCTCGTCGACAGGTTTCGTCTCGATCACCCAGGGCGGGAGATGTGGACGTGGCTAGATAGTTCGCCCTCTGCCAAAGTAGGCTCCTACTTGGACAGAGTGTTAGTGAGACGAGCTGACATTGACTTTGTTAGTTGTCCCACGTTCCACTTGATAGCGTGGACTGACCATAAACTTGTTAGAGTCAGTCTACGGTTAGCTGATAGGCCTAGTCTGGCCGGCTACTGGAAGTTCAATACCTCCTTACTGGAGATACGGGACTTCCGGGACCGGCTGGAATCCCTAATTCAGCGGGCGTTAGTGGGGGCGGTTACCGGGAATAGGTGGTGGGGATCTCTTAAGCATAGGATTAGAGATTTCGCTACCAAGTACGGTCAACAGCTCAATTTAGATAGGGCCAAGGAAGCGAAATCTATAGAAGATAGGCTTTCCCGGGCGGTGGCTGGGGGGGACTCCCTAAACGTAGAGCTAGCTAGGGGGGACCTTGAGCGCGAGAGTAGCGAGCGCTACAAGGGCTACGTAGTTAGATCTAGGTTAAAGAGAGTTCTCAACGAAGCTGTGAAGACGAACGCGACTGCGCGTGAAGAAGAAGTGCGAAGGTTCCCCGATCGGTATATCGCTTCTGTCAAGGCCCCGGACGGGCGACTGCTGTGTTCGAGTCGTGAGATACGTGATGCCTTTCGGGCGCACTTTCGGGGTCGCTTTGCCCGCTGCACTGATCTCCCAATCCGGGAGTTTCGTAGCTATCTTGCCGACTTCCCCCGCCTTGGGGCGGCTGAAGCGGCTGGCTGCGAGGGTGTGGTTACTGAATGCGAAGTCCGTGACGCGTTGAAGCAGGTCGGCCTGAACAAGTCGCCGGGACTGGATGGTTTGCCCTACGAAGTGTACTTGAGGATGTCGCACATGTTTGTGCCTATTCTGACGGATATGTTCAACCATTGGTTCGCCCAGGGAGCCATCCCTGGTAGCGTTACCAAGGGCGTGATCACATTGCTGAAGAAAGGTGGCAGGCATGTTTGGGAGGGTTTAGATGATTACAGGCCCATAACTCTGCTTAACACAGAGTTAAAGATTTTGGCCCGGGTCTTGGCGAATCGTTTACAGCTTGTCATCAGTGATCTGATCGGCCCTGAACAGACCTTTGCTGTGAAGGGAAGATCGATCCGGGACAATCTGCACTTGATTCGCGAGGTCCTAGAGGGGATAGAAGACGACACAGAAGCCGCGCTGATCAGTTTAGATCAGTCCAAGGCCTTCGATAGGGTTGACCATCGGTTCTTGGCGTCTGTTTTGGAGACTGCCGGATTCAAACCGGAGTTCCGCAGATGGATTAGCATGATGTACCACAACCCTCAGGCAGTGGTGCAGGTGAACGGAAGGCGTTCGAGGGTATTCGCGATCGAGCGTTCGGTGCGGCAGGGCTGCCCGCTGTCTCCTCTCCTCTATGTCCTCGCGTTGGAGCCCCTCCTGCGCAGGCTTAGGGATGAGGGGACAAGTCCGGCCCTGCGCGGTATACCTTTTGTTAGCAGCCTTGCGGCAAGGGTTTCCGCGTTCGCTGATGATATCACAGTGTTTGTATCCCGCCGTCTGGATATAAAGGCTGTGAAGAAGGCGGTTAGCGAGTACGAGCGGATTGCAGGGGCCAAGGTCAATTTTGACAAAAGCGAAGGTTTGCGGCTTGGTGCTTGGAGGGGTAGCGATACTCTTCCAGGGCCCTTCCGCTGGAGTGACGGACCCGTCCGCATCCTCGGGGTGTGGTTCGGGCCCGACCTCCAACTGGAGCGAAATTGGTCGGAAGTACAAGCTAAGGTGAATGCTCAGGTGGGAACCTGGCTTTCAAGGAGGTTGTCCTTAAAGGGTAGGGCGGAGGCGTGCGCCGTGTACGTCTTCCCCCTGATTCTTTACCGATTGGCTGTACTTCCTCTGCCTAAGGCACGTCGGTTGGCACTGCAACAATCCCTTTCCAGATTACTCTGGGGAGGTGCAAGGCCGATGGTCCGTAGGCAGGTCTGTATCCAACGTACGCGCAACGGGGGTCTGGGTATGCCTGATCTGGAGAGCCACTGGCTTGCTGAAAGACTTGCATACTTGGGCAGAGTCTTGACGGGGACTGCAGTGTGGAGACTGAAGGCGAGTCGGACTTTTCCTCGCCTAAAGTCAGACCCAAAGGCTGAAGGTCGACGTAGGCCTATGGGCGAAACACTGTTTGTCCGCGAGTGCCGAACGGCCCTTCGTAACCTTCTTGGGTCCAGTGACCTTTCATGGCCTCGAAAAGAACTATATCGGGAGCTAGTGGTGGGTTCCGCTTCTGATCCTCTCAGCGAGCGGCGCGGCTGGACGACGGAGGAGATTCGCTCTCATTGGAATTGGGCGCCAGGATCGAGCTTCTTGAACAACTCCGAGTTCTCGCTCACCTGGCGACTTGCGCGAAATGCGTTACCCCTTGCCGGCTTGAGCTACAAGGCGGGCCTGGCAGACATGCCCGATTGCACTCGCTGCGGCAGTGGCTTGGAAGAAACGGCTGAGCACGCCTTCTACTACTGCGAGCGAGTCCGTCCGTTTTGGGATCACGTCGGCGAGTGGACGGCCCGCATCGAGCCCAAACAGCTCGTGCTGCTCGACGTTGGTTACGTCGTGGACAACGTTCTTCCTCCGTTTCAGGGTGAGAAGCGTGTGGTGTTTCTCGCGATCCTGGCTGTAGCTAGAATGGTGGTGTGGACGACGCGAAACAAGGGATTTTATGACGATGCAAACTTTTCTCATCGCGATCTTGTTTTGTTTTTTCGGCATCTGCTGAGGGTCAAAATCAGATGCGATAGAAAACGCTTGGATCGCATAAAATTCAGCAAAAGGTGGGTGAACGCAGCGAGCCTGGTCGTGCGAAAGGGGGCAATGTTGGAGTCATCCTTCCCTCCTCTGCCGACTCATGGAGTCTACGGTACGGGTCCTTAGGGACCCCACCCCTGGTAAGTAGAACTGTTTCCCCTTTTCTCTTTTGGTACCTAGGTACCTAGTTAGCAGTATGTTGTGTGTCATTGTCCCTGTCATCTAGTTGTTAGTTCTCAAGATCTTCCCCATCCCCATTATTTTTGGTACCTCAGCCCGTGTCCCAGCCCACGTTTACTGAAGATCTTGAACACTCATATGTATATATCAAATTATAAAATCATATCACCCGCTTGTATTAACCCATTCCGCGCCCGACCCGTTATTTCTTTTACCCCCGTAGATTAGGATCCCAATCCCACTTAGGGCAGGTCCGGCTTGTTTTCGGTTCCTTTCGCCCCGGAAAACAGTCGGCCTCCGATTTTAGAGACGGGGGGATGGGAGGGTAACCAAATGGGAATTTTTTCCTTGTTTTTCGTTTATTTCGGGGTTTTTTCTCCCATCCCCATCACAAGCATTGTATATAAATCATGAATAAAAATCATCCATCAATTTTCGGGTTTTAAGTAGGACTTTTCATAGAGTACATGTGGTGTTTTGGTAATTGCTGCGCATATGGCGACGGATGAATGGTTATATATTGTATTGTTGAATGGGTCGGCGAATGTGGCTAGCTAGGTTCCCCTTAGTAAACATAGGTAATGCATGACCGCACCCTTCCCCTTCCCCCCAAAACTCAAGGCCTTGTGCCTACCTGTAAATTTACAGGAAATAAAAGCGTTTAGGCGAGGCTTTAGTATTGACTACGTCCTTTTTCACGTTGACTTGATTTTTTCTGTGTGCAAAACCTATTCGGATTACGTTAATTTTGCTTATCTCGGTAAGACTTTATTTTCTGTTTGAACTGTTTATTCTCTTTTTAAAAAAAAAACAAGTCTTACCGAGAATTCGTTATTTTTCTTTGACACTGGTCTGTCTATTGTGTTTTTGTCACCTGTTTACTAGTTATCCGACTTGTATTTTTTCGTTGGACTGTATTAATTTTTTGCTTGTCGTTTTTATTTATCTTTCTTTCAGGGGTTCTACGTGTTTTTTGTGACTTTTTTCAGTGTTTTGTACGTCCTTTTCTTTCTTTAAAAACAGTAGAACCCCCCTCCATACTTACTGTAGGTGGAGGTTAACTATTCTGCCCTCCTGGCTGATAGTTATACACCAGCCATGGAGGGAGAAACGACAACCCCTACACCGACCACTTCCGCACCGACCACTCCAATCGGATCAAACTGGCCTTCGCTGCCGATCCCCGGAGACTCAACGGAACCGGAAACGTCTCAAGGTAGTCCGATTCAGCCGGCTCAAAAGAGCCCCACAGCTTGGAAGGGCCAGCAGAGAGGACCAGAAGAACACGAGGCGGACCGGGTGGGCAGATTTGCGAAATATTTCAAGGGAATGAAATACTGCCCATCCCGGAGATCGCTGACAAGATCGCCCCAAGAGTCCTCTCTCTGGTCGTTTCCGACCTGAAGACGAAAAGACTGGTGGGGCTCACCAAGGAGGTCTTTGAGGACCTGATAAGGAAGGCAGGCATCCCATGCCAATACTTTAGCCGAAAAAGTTTTGCGACATGGGAGGTCCTCCTTCCTACGGAAAAGCAGGCAGCCAAGTTGGCTGAGTCGGACGTAATCACCAAGAACTTCAGGCTACAGCCGGAGTACAAAGGCACCCGTAGGCTCCGCGTCACGGTGTGTAATGTCCCGGCCATTATCACTGGGGAGGTCCTCGCGGCGTACCTAAGCGCCTACGGACACGTCGAGGAATCCAGCCTCCTCAGATCCTCGGCCGGGGCAGCCTACGGGGATTATGCCTTCCGGCTGTGCCTGACCAGGGATGGCTTCAAAGCCATCCCTGATATGCTGATCAGCGGGGATCGGCAGATGATGGTGATGGTGGAGGGAAGACGCCCCAGGTGCTGGGGGTGCAAAGAGATTGGACACATCGCCAAGTTTTGCCCCCAGCGACCTGAAAATAAGGCGTCGACGTCTACAACAACAACAACAACAACAAAGGACGCGGCGGCCCCCACCATCACCAAAGAAGCGGAGGCCAAGGGCCCGGGTCAGGTCCAGCCCCAAAACAACCAGGAGGGCTGGACTGAAGTAACCAAAAAGAGGAGGGGATCCCCTAAACAAGGGGGAGAAAAAAGCCCAAATACATCCCCTCCTCAAAAGCAGACCAGGGCCCAAGCAGCAGCAGTAGCAGAACCACCGATAGCGGTAGCAGCAGTTGCAGTAGCAACAACAACAAGAACACCAGCAAACGCAACAGTAACAACAACAAGAGAAACAGCAGTAACAACAACAACAGAACAACCAACAGCAGCAGCAGCAAAAAAAACAAGAAAAGCAGCAACTCCCAAGAAACCAGCAACCCCCAAGACACCAACAGCTCCATCACCAAAAAAGAAAAAAACAACAACAACAACAACACACGAGGAAATGGAGACATCCACGAATCTCAAGAGGAGAAGGGACAGTGGGGAGGGGGCGGCCAAGAAATTATGCCCAGAAAAAACTCCTCCTGAGGCAGGCCCCTCCTCTCAACCATCACCACCAGTACCTTCACCACTACCTCCATTACCCTCACCAACATTTCCACCCCCAAAGATCACATTGCCATCTCCTCCCCAACAAATGGCCCCCCTTTCACCCCAGCAAGAGCTTTTCTTTAAAAAGCATCACCGCCCCTATAAAATCCCCCTCCCCAGATCTCAATCTGCCGAAAGGGCACAACCCTCGGGCCTAGCCCGAACTCCGTCCCTCCCCTCACTTAGCCCTACTGATTTTTCCTCGCAGGAACTATTCCCAGCGATGATCTCCCCAAAGACAAAACCACAAACTGAAAAAAGAAAACACACACAAGAACTCACAATTGGACAAATGCAGCGGGCGGCGGCTTTGTGCTCTGCGGAGCTGGAGGCAGTTGGGGACTTCCAGCTCCGGAAGGCACTAAAGCCGTTGGCCAGGCTGGAAAAAATCAATGACTTGAAAATCTCAAATCCAGTGAACTTTAGGAGTGCAGCCATGGTGACCACTTTTGTCCGGTCAGCTGGCGACCGTACTAAGGGCGTATGGAAGTACCTGAGTACGGTCTGTCAGACTGATACGGGCATAAAGCTGGCGGAGTTGGAGCACTCCTCACTCAAAAAATGTATCACATATTGCGCAGGGAGGGTCCCAATTTTGGTTCACCCATCTCTTTACAGGGCCCTAAAGTTGAAGTTCCCGATAGATGTCGGCGGAATCACCAGGGACAACCGAGTGACGACTGAACTCGGTACCGGTTCCCTGCGTCAGGCTGTCGGCATCCTCACGCCCAAGGATTTCCGGCCCGTAGTCGACGATGAGTAAGGTAAGTCGGATTGATGGCTTTAAACATTGTCAGTTTGAATGTGAGGGGACTGAGGGATTCAAGCAAGTGTGCGCGCTTGCTTGGTGAACTCAAGAACCTCTGCGTAGATGTTGCTGCAGTGCAGGAGACCCACTTCACTTGCGAGGCTGACTGTCGGGTGCTGAAGAACGATTTTAACGTTTTCTCAGCATACGGCAGCAACTTCAGCGCTGGGGTCTCCTTGCTAGTTGGACGCAGCCTTGATGCTGATGTTGACGTTGTTTTTGCAGGTGACGGGGGCCGGCTGGTTGTGGCCGATGTTGCCGTGAAAAGTTTCAAGTTTCGTCTGGTTGCGGTTTATGCGCCCAATACCGCTGCGGAGAGGGTTTCCTTTTTTCGTCGGTTGGCGCCGTTCCTGGACGATACGAAGCGGCTAGTCTTAATGGGTGATTGGAATGCGATCCTTGATCCCAAGATAGATAAGGTCGGGCGGGGAGCTAGTAGTGCGGGAAGGTGTGAGAGCAGCCTTGTCGGCTTCGTGACTCGTCACGGTCTCGTCGACAGGTTTCGTCTCGATCACCCAGGGCGGGAGATGTGGACGTGGCTAGATAGTTCGCCCTCTGCCAAAGTAGGCTCCTACTTGGACAGAGTGTTAGTGAGACGAGCTGACATTGACTTTGTTAGTTGTCCCACGTTCCACTTGATAGCGTGGACTGACCATAAACTTGTTAGAGTCAGTCTACGGTTAGCTGATAGGCCTAGTCTGGCCGGCTACTGGAAGTTCAATACCTCCTTACTGGAGATACGGGACTTCCGGGACCGGCTGGAATCCCTAATTCAGCGGGCGTTAGTGGGGGCGGTTACCGGGAATAGGTGGTGGGGATCTCTTAAGCATAGGATTAGAGATTTCGCTACCAAGTACGGTCAACAGCTCAATTTAGATAGGGCCAAGGAAGCGAAATCTATAGAAGATAGACTTTCCCGGGCGGTGGCTGGGGGGGACTCCCTAAACGTAGAGCTAGCTAGGGGGGACCTTGAGCGCGAGAGTAGCGAGCGCTACAAGGGCTACGTAGTTAGATCTAGGTTAAAGAGAGTTCTCAACGAAGCTGTGAAGACGAACGCGACTGCGCGTGAAGAAGAAGTGCGAAGGTTCCCCGATCGGTATATCGCTTCTGTCAAGGCCCCGGACGGGCGACTGCTGTGTTCGAGTCGTGAGATACGTGATGCCTTTCGGGCGCACTTTCGGGGTCGCTTTGCCCGCTGCACTGATCTCCCAATCCGGGAGTTTCGTAGCTATCTTGCCGACTTCCCCCGCCTTGGGGCGGCTGAAGCGGCTGGCTGCGAGGGTGTGGTTACTGAATGCGAAGTCCGTGACGCGTTGAAGCAGGTCGGCCTGAACAAGTCGCCGGGACTGGATGGTTTGCCCTACGAAGTGTACTTGAGGATGTCGCACATGTTTGTGCCTATTCTGACGGATATGTTCAACCATTGGTTCGCCCAGGGAGCCATCCCTGGTAGCGTTACCAAGGGCGTGATCACATTGCTGAAGAAAGGTGGCAGGCATGTTTGGGAGGGTTTAGATGATTACAGGCCCATAACTCTGCTTAACACAGAGTTAAAGATTTTGGCCCGGGTCTTGGCGAATCGTTTACAGCTTGTCATCAGTGATCTGATCGGCCCTGAACAGACCTTTGCTGTGAAGGGAAGATCGATCCGGGACAATCTGCACTTGATTCGCGAGGTCCTAGAGGGGATAGAAGACGACACAGAAGCCGCGCTGATCAGTTTAGATCAGTCCAAGGCCTTCGATAGGGTTGACCATCGGTTCTTGGCGTCTGTTTTGGAGACTGCCGGATTCAAACCGGAGTTCCGCAGATGGATTAGCATGATGTACCACAACCCTCAGGCAGTGGTGCAGGTGAACGGAAGGCGTTCGAGGGTATTCGCGATCGAGCGTTCGGTGCGGCAGGGCTGCCCGCTGTCTCCTCTCCTCTATGTCCTCGCGTTGGAGCCCCTCCTGCGCAGGCTTAGGGATGAGGGGACAAGTCCGGCCCTGCGCGGTATACCTTTTGTTAGCAGCCTTGCGGCAAGGGTTTCCGCGTTCGCTGATGATATCACAGTGTTTGTATCCCGCCGTCTGGATATAAAGGCTGTGAAGAAGGCGGTTAGCGAGTACGAGCGGATTGCAGGGGCCAAGGTCAATTTTGACAAAAGCGAAGGTTTGCGGCTTGGTGCTTGGAGGGGTAGCGATACTCTTCCAGGGCCCTTCCGCTGGAGTGACGGACCCGTCCGCATCCTCGGGGTGTGGTTCGGGCCCGACCTCCAACTGGAGCGAAATTGGTCGGAAGTACAAGCTAAGGTGAATGCTCAGGTGGGAACCTGGCTTTCAAGGAGGTTGTCCTTAAAGGGTAGGGCGGAGGCGTGCGCCGTGTACGTCTTCCCCCTGATTCTTTACCGATTGGCTGTACTTCCTCTGCCTAAGGCACGTCGGTTGGCACTGCAACAATCCCTTTCCAGATTACTCTGGGGAGGTGCAAGGCCGATGGTCCGTAGGCAGGTCTGTATCCAACGTACGCGCAACGGGGGTCTGGGTATGCCTGATCTGGAGAGCCACTGGCTTGCTGAAAGACTTGCATACTTGGGCAGAGTCTTGACGGGGACTGCAGTGTGGAGACTGAAGGCGAGTCGGACTTTTCCTCGCCTAAAGTCAGACCCAAAGGCTGAAGGTCGACGTAGGCCTATGGGCGAAACACTGTTTGTCCGCGAGTGCCGAACGGCCCTTCGTAACCTTCTTGGGTCCAGTGACCTTTCATGGCCTCGAAAAGAACTATATCGGGAGCTAGTGGTGGGTTCCGCTTCTGATCCTCTCAGCGAGCGGCACGGCTGGACGACGGAGGAGATTCGCTCTCATTGGAATTGGGCGCCAGGATCGAGCTTCTTGAACAACTCCGAGTTCTCGCTCACCTGGCGACTTGCGCGAAATGCGTTACCCCTTGCCGGCTTGAGCTACAAGGCGGGCCTGGCAGACATGCCCGATTGCACTCGCTGCGGCAGTGGCTTGGAAGAAACGGCTGAGCACGCCTTCTACTACTGCGAGCGAGTCCGTCCGTTTTGGGATCACGTCGGCGAGTGGACGGCCCGCATCGAGCCCAAACAGCTCGTGCTGCTCGACGTTGGTTACGTCGTGGACAACGTTCTTCCTCCGTTTCAGGGTGAGAAGCGTGTGGTGTTTCTCGCGATCCTGGCTGTAGCTAGAATGGTGGTGTGGACGACGCGAAACAAGGGATTTTATGACGATGCAAACTTTTCTCATCGCGATCTTGTTTTGTTTTTTCGGCATCTGCTGAGGGTCAAAATCAGATGCGATAGAAAACGCTTGGATCGCATAAAATTCAGCAAAAGGTGGGTGAACGCAGCGAGCCTGGTCGTGCGAAAGGGGGCAATGTTGGAGTCATCCTTCCCTCCTCTGCCGACTCATGGAGTCTACGGTACGGGTCCTTAGGGACCCCACCCCTGGTAAGTAGAACTGTTTCCCCTTTTCTCTTTTGGTACCTAGGTACCTAGTTAGCAGTATGTTGTGTGTCATTGTCCCTGTCATCTAGTTGTTAGTTCTCAAGATCTTCCCCATCCCCATTATTTTTGGTACCTCAGCCCGTGTCCCAGCCCACGTTTACTGAAGATCTTGAACACTCATATGTATATATCAAATTATAAAATCATATCACCCGCTTGTATTAACCCATTCCGCGCCCGACCCGTTATTTCTTTTACCCCCGTAGATTAGGATCCCAATCCCACTTAGGGCAGGTCCGGCTTGTTTTCGGTTCCTTTCGCCCCGGAAAACAGTCGGCCTCCGATTTTAGAGACGGGGGGATGGGAGGGTAACCAAATGGGAATTTTTCCTTGTTTTTCGTTTATTTCGGGGTTTTTTCTCCCATCCCCATCACAAGCATTGTATATAAATCATGAATAAAAATCATCCATCAATTTTCGGGTTTTAAGTAGGACTTTTCATAGAGTACATGTGGTGTTTTGGTAATTGCTGCGCATATGGCGACGGATGAATGGTTATATATTGTATTGTTGAATGGGTCGGCGAATGTGGCTAGCTAGGTTCCCCTTAGTAAACATAGGTAATGCATGACCGCACCCTTCCCCTTCCCCCCAAAACTCAAGGCCTTGTGCCTACCTGTAAATTTACAGGAAATAAAAGCAAAGAGCTTTGTAAATTAATGAGCGTTTAGGCGAGGCTTTAGTATTGACTACGTCTTTTTTCACGTTCACTTGATTTTTATTCTGTGCGCAAAACTTGTTTGGATAACTTGAATTTGCTTGTCTCGGTAAGACTTTATTTTTTTGTTTTCTGTTTAAACTTTTTATTTTTAAAAAAGTCTTACCGAGAATTCGTTATTTTTCTTTGACACTGGTCTGTCTATTGTGTTTTTGTCACCTGTTTACTAGTTATCCGACTTGTATTTTTTCGTTGGACTGTATTAATTTTTTGCTTGTCGTTTTTATTTATCTTTCTTTCAGGGGTTCTACGTGTTTTTTGTGACTTTTTTCAGTGTTTTGTACGTCCTTTTCTTTCTTTAAAAAAACAGTAGAACCCCCCTCCATACTTACTGTAGGTGGAGGTTAACTATTCTGCCCTCCTGGCTGATAGTTATACACCAGCCATGGAGGGAGAAACGACAACCCCTACACCGACCACTTCCGCACCGACCACTCCAATCGGATCAAACTGGCCTTCGCTGCCGATCCCCGGAGACACAACGGAACCGGAAACGTCTCAAGGTAGTCCGATTCAGCCGGCTCAAAAGAGCCCCACAGCTTGGAAGGGCCAGCAGAGAGGACCAGAAGAACACGAGGCGGACCGGGTGGGCAGATTTGCAAAGTATTTCAAGGGGAATGAAATACTGCCCATCCCGGAGATCGCTGACAAGATCGCCCCAAGAGTCCTCTCTCTGGTCGTTTCCGACCTGAAGACGAAAAGACTGGTGGGGCTCACCAAGGAGGTCTTTGAGGACCTGATAAGGAAGGCAGGCATCCCATGCCAATACTTTAGCCGAAAAAGTTTTGCGACATGGGAGGTCCTCCTTCCTACGGAAAAGCAGGCAGCCAAGTTGGCTGAGTCGGACGTAATCACAAAGAACTTCAGGCTACAGCCGGAGTACAAAGGCACCCGTAGGCTCCGCGTCACGGTGTGTAATGTCCCGGCCATTATCACTGGGGAGGTCCTCGCGGCGTACCTAAGCGCCTACGGGCTCGTCGAGGAATCCAGCCTCCTCAGATCCTCGGCCGGGGCAGCCTACGGGGATTATGCCTTCCGGCTGTGCCTGACCAGGGATGGCTTCAAAGCCATCCCTGATATGCTGATCAGCGGGGATCGGCAGATGATGGTGATGGTGGAGGGAAGACGCCCCAGGTGCTGGGGGTGTAAGCAGATTGGACACATCGCCAAGTTCTGCCCCCAGCGACCTGAAAATAAGGAAAAGGCGTCGACGTCTACAACAACAACAACAACAACAAAGGACGCGACGGCCCCTACCATCACCAAAGAAGCGGAGGCCAAGGGCCCGGGTCAGGTCCAGCCCCAAAACAACCAGGAGGGCTGGACTGAAGTAACCAAAAAGAGGAGGGGATCCCCTAAACAAGGGGGAGAAAAAAGCCCAAATACATCCCCTCCTCAAAAGCAGACCAGGGCCCAAGCAGCAGCAGTAGCAGAACCACCGATAGCGGTAGCAGCAGTTGCAGTAGCAACAACAACAAGAACACCAGCAAACGCAACAGTAACAACAACAAGAGAAACAGCAGTAACAACAACAACAGAACAACCAACAGCAGCAGCAGCAAAAAAAACAAGAAAAGCAGCAACTCCCAAGAAACCAGCAACCCCCAAGACACCAACAGCTCCATCACCGAAAAAGGGGAAAAAGACAACAACAACAACACACGAGGAAATGGAGACGTCCACGAATCTCAAGAGGAGAAGGGACAGTGGGGAGGGGGCAGCCAAGAAATTATGCCCAGAAAAAACTCCTCCTGAGGCAGGCCCCTCCTCTCAACCATCACCACCAGCACCTTCACCACTACCTCCATTACCCTCACCAACATTTCCACCCCCAAAGATCACATTACCATCTCCTCCCCAACAAATGGCCCCCCTTTCACCCCAGCAAGAACTCTTCTTTAAGAAGCATCACCGCCCCTATAAAATCCCCCTCCCCAGATCTCAATCTGCCGAAAGGGCACAACCCTCGGGCCTAGCCCGAACTCCGTCCCTCCCCTCACTTAGCCCTACTGATTTTTCCTCGCAGGAACTATTCCCAGCGATGATCTCCCCAAAGACAAAACCACAAACTGAAAAAAGAAAACACACACAAGAACTCACAATTGGACAAATGCAGCGGGCGGCGGCTTTGTGCTCTGCGGAGCTGGAGGCAGTTGGGGACTTCCAGCTCCGGAAGGCACTAAAGCCGTTGGCCAGGCTGGAAAAAATCAATGACTTGAAAATCTCAAATCCAGCAAACTTTAGGAGTGCAGCCATGGTGACCACTTTTGTCCGGTCAGCTGGCGACCGTACTAAGGGCGTATGGAAGTACCTGAGTACGGTCTGTCAGACTGATACGGGCATAAAGCTGGCGGAGTTGGAGCACTCCTCACTCAAAAAATGTATCACATATTGCGCAGGGAGGGTCCCAATTTTGGTTCACCCATCTCTTTACAGGGCCCTAAAGTTGAAGTTCCCGATAGATGTCGGCGGAATCACCAGGGACAACCGAGTGACGACTGAACTTGGTACCGGTTCCCTGCGTCAGGCTGTCGGCATCCTCACGCCCAAGGATTTCCGGCCCGTAGTCGACGATGAGTAAGGTAAGTCGGATTGATGGCTTTAAACATTGTCAGTTTGAATGTGAGGGGACTGAGGGATTCAAGCAAGTGTGCGCGCTTGCTTGGTGAACTCAAGAACCTCTGCGTAGATGTTGCTGCAGTGCAGGAGACCCACTTCACTTGCGAGGCTGACTGTCGGGTGCTGAAGAACGATTTTAACGTTTTCTCAGCATACGGCAGCAACTTCAGCGCTGGGGTCTCCTTGCTAGTTGGACGCAGCCTTGATGCTGATGTTGACGTTGTTTTTGCAGGTGACGGGGGCCGGCTGGTTGTGGCCGATGTTGCCGTGAAAAGTTTCAAGTTTCGTCTGGTTGCGGTTTATGCGCCCAATACCGCTGCGGAGAGGGTTTCCTTTTTTCGTCGGTTGGCGCCGTTCCTGGACGATACGAAGCGGCTAGTCTTAATGGGTGATTGGAATGCGATCCTTGATCCCAAGATAGATAAGGTCGGGCGGGGAGCTAGTAGTGCGGGAAGGTGTGAGAGCAGCCTTGTCGGCTTCGTGACTCGTCACGGTCTCGTCGACAGGTTTCGTCTCGATCACCCAGGGCGGGAGATGTGGACGTGGCTAGATAGTTCGCCCTCTGCCAAAGTAGGCTCCTACTTGGACAGAGTGTTAGTGAGACGAGCTGACATTGACTTTGTTAGTTGTCCCACGTTCCACTTGATAGCGTGGACTGACCATAAACTTGTTAGAGTCAGTCTACGGTTAGCTGATAGGCCTAGTCTGGCCGGCTACTGGAAGTTCAATACCTCCTTACTGGAGATACGGGACTTCCGGGACCGGCTGGAATCCCTAATTCAGCGGGCGTTAGTGGGGGCGGTTACCGGGAATAGGTGGTGGGGATCTCTTAAGCATAGGATTAGAGATTTCGCTACCAAGTACGGTCAACAGCTCAATTTAGATAGGGCCAAGGAAGCGAAATCTATAGAAGATAGACTTTCCCGGGCGGTGGCTGGGGGGGACTCCCTAAACGTAGAGCTAGCTAGGGGGGACCTTGAGCGCGAGAGTAGCGAGCGCTACAAGGGCTACGTAGTTAGATCTAGGTTAAAGAGAGTTCTCAACGAAGCTGTGAAGACGAACGCGACTGCGCGTGAAGAAGAAGTGCGAAGGTTCCCCGATCGGTATATCGCTTCTGTCAAGGCCCCGGACGGGCGACTGCTGTGTTCGAGTCGTGAGATACGTGATGCCTTTCGGGCGCACTTTCGGGGTCGCTTTGCCCGCTGCACTGATCTCCCAATCCGGGAGTTTCGTAGCTATCTTGCCGACTTCCCCCGCCTTGGGGCGGCTGAAGCGGCTGGCTGCGAGGGTGTGGTTACTGAATGCGAAGTCCGTGACGCGTTGAAGCAGGTCGGCCTGAACAAGTCGCCGGGACTGGATGGTTTGCCCTACGAAGTGTACTTGAGGATGTCGCACATGTTTGTGCCTATTCTGACGGATATGTTCAACCATTGGTTCGCCCAGGGAGCCATCCCTGGTAGCGTTACCAAGGGCGTGATCACATTGCTGAAGAAAGGTGGCAGGCATGTTTGGGAGGGTTTAGATGATTACAGGCCCATAACTCTGCTTAACACAGAGTTAAAGATTTTGGCCCGGGTCTTGGCGAATCGTTTACAGCTTGTCATCAGTGATCTGATCGGCCCTGAACAGACCTTTGCTGTGAAGGGAAGATCGATCCGGGACAATCTGCACTTGATTCGCGAGGTCCTAGAGGGGATAGAAGACGACACAGAAGCCGCGCTGATCAGTTTAGATCAGTCCAAGGCCTTCGATAGGGTTGACCATCGGTTCTTGGCGTCTGTTTTGGAGACTGCCGGATTCAAACCGGAGTTCCGCAGATGGATTAGCATGATGTACCACAACCCTCAGGCAGTGGTGCAGGTGAACGGAAGGCGTTCGAGGGTATTCGCGATCGAGCGTTCGGTGCGGCAGGGCTGCCCGCTGTCTCCTCTCCTCTATGTCCTCGCGTTGGAGCCCCTCCTGCGCAGGCTTAGGGATGAGGGGACAAGTCCGGCCCTGCGCGGTATACCTTTTGTTAGCAGCCTTGCGGCAAGGGTTTCCGCGTTCGCTGATGATATCACAGTGTTTGTATCCCGCCGTCTGGATATAAAGGCTGTGAAGAAGGCGGTTAGCGAGTACGAGCGGATTGCAGGGGCCAAGGTCAATTTTGACAAAAGCGAAGGTTTGCGGCTTGGTGCTTGGAGGGGTAGCGATACTCTTCCAGGGCCCTTCCGCTGGAGTGACGGACCCGTCCGCATCCTCGGGGTGTGGTTCGGGCCCGACCTCCAACTGGAGCGAAATTGGTCGGAAGTACAAGCTAAGGTGAATGCTCAGGTGGGAACCTGGCTTTCAAGGAGGTTGTCCTTAAAGGGTAGGGCGGAGGCGTGCGCCGTGTACGTCTTCCCCCTGATTCTTTACCGATTGGCTGTACTTCCTCTGCCTAAGGCACGTCGGTTGGCACTGCAACAATCCCTTTCCAGATTACTCTGGGGAGGTGCAAGGCCGATGGTCCGTAGGCAGGTCTGTATCCAACGTACGCGCAACGGGGGTCTGGGTATGCCTGATCTGGAGAGCCACTGGCTTGCTGAAAGACTTGCATACTTGGGCAGAGTCTTGACGGGGACTGCAGTGTGGAGACTGAAGGCGAGTCGGACTTTTCCTCGCCTAAAGTCAGACCCAAAGGCTGAAGGTCGACGTAGGCCTATGGGCGAAACACTGTTTGTCCGCGAGTGCCGAACGGCCCTTCGTAACCTTCTTGGGTCCAGTGACCTTTCATGGCCTCGAAAAGAACTATATCGGGAGCTAGTGGTGGGTTCCGCTTCTGATCCTCTCAGCGAGCGGCACGGCTGGACGACGGAGGAGATTCGCTCTCATTGGAATTGGGCGCCAGGATCGAGCTTCTTGAACAACTCCGAGTTCTCGCTCACCTGGCGACTTGCGCGAAATGCGTTACCCCTTGCCGGCTTGAGCTACAAGGCGGGCCTGGCAGACATGCCCGATTGCACTCGCTGCGGCAGTGGCTTGGAAGAAACGGCTGAGCACGCCTTCTACTACTGCGAGCGAGTCCGTCCGTTTTGGGATCACGTCGGCGAGTGGACGGCCCGCATCGAGCCCAAACAGCTCGTGCTGCTCGACGTTGGTTACGTCGTGGACAACGTTCTTCCTCCGTTTCAGGGTGAGAAGCGTGTGGTGTTTCTCGCGATCCTGGCTGTAGCTAGAATGGTGGTGTGGACGACGCGAAACAAGGGATTTTATGACGATGCAAACTTTTCTCATCGCGATCTTGTTTTGTTTTTTCGGCATCTGCTGAGGGTCAAAATCAGATGCGATAGAAAACGCTTGGATCGCATAAAATTCAGCAAAAGGTGGGTGAACGCAGCGAGCCTGGTCGTGCGAAAGGGGGCAATGTTGGAGTCATCCTTCCCTCCTCTGCCGACTCATGGAGTCTACGGTACGGGTCCTTAGGGACCCCACCCCTGGTAAGTAGAACTGTTTCCCCTTTTCTCTTTTGGTACCTAGGTACCTAGTTAGCAGTATGTTGTGTGTCATTGTCCCTGTCATCTAGTTGTTAGTTCTCAAGATCTTCCCCATCCCCATTATTTTTGGTACCTCAGCCCGTGTCCCAGCCCACGTTTACTGAAGATCTTGAACACTCATATGTATATATCAAATTATAAAATCATATCACCCGCTTGTATTAACCCATTCCGCGCCCGACCCGTTATTTCTTTTACCCCCGTAGATTAGGATCCCAATCCCACTTAGGGCAGGTCCGGCTTGTTTTCGGTTCCTTTCGCCCCGGAAAACAGTCGGCCTCCGATTTTAGAGACGGGGGGATGGGAGGGTAACCAAATGGGAATTTTTCCTTGTTTTTCGTTTATTTCGGGGTTTTTTCTCCCATCCCCATCACAAGCATTGTATATAAATCATGAATAAAAATCATCCATCAATTTTCGGGTTTTAAGTAGGACTTTTCATAGAGTACATGTGGTGTTTTGGTAATTGCTGCGCATATGGCGACGGATGAATGGTTATATATTGTATTGTTGAATGGGTCGGCGAATGTGGCTAGCTAGGTTCCCCTTAGTAAACATAGGTAATGCATGACCGCACCCTTCCCCTTCCCCCCAAAACTCAAGGCCTTGTGCCTACCTGTAAATTTACAGAAATAAAAGCAAAGAGCTTTGTAAATTAATGAGCGTTTAGGCGAGGCTTTAGTATTGACTACGTCTTTTTTCACGTTCACTTGATTTTTATTCTGTGCGCAAAACTTGTTTGGATAACTTGAATTTGCTTGTCTCGGTAAGACTTTATTTTTTTTGTTTTCTGTTTAAACTTTTTAATTTTAAAAAAGTCTTACCGAGAATTCGTTATTTTTCTTTGACACTGGTCTGTCTATTGTGTTTTTGTCACCTGTTTACTAGTTATCCGACTTGTATTTTTTTCGTTGGACTGTATTAATTTTTTGCTTGTCGTTTTTATTTATCTTTCTTTCAGGGGTTCTACGTGTTTTTTGTGACTTTTTTCAGTGTTTTGTACGTCCTTTTCTTTCTTTAAAAAAACAGTAGAACCCCCCTCCATACTTACTGTAGGTGGAGGTTAACTATTCTGCCCTCCTGGCTGATAGTTATACACCAGCCATGGAGGGAGAAACGACAACCCCTACACCGACCACTTCCGCACCGACCACTCCAATCGGATCAAACTGGCCTTCGCTGCCGATCCCCGGAGACACAACGGAACCCGAAACGTCTCAAGGTAGTCCGATTCAGCCGGCCCAAAAGAGCCCCACAGCTTGGAAGGGCCAGCAGAGAGGACCAGAAGAACACGAGGCGGACCGGGTGGGCAGATTTGCAAAGTATTTCAAGGGGAATGAAATACTGCCCATCCCGGAGATCGCAGACAAGATCGCCCCAAGAGTCCTCTCTCTGGTCGTTTCCGACCTGAAGACGAAAAGACTGGTGGGGCTCACCAAGGAGGTCTTTGAGGACCTGATAAGGAAGGCAGGCATCCCATGCCAATACTTTAGCCGAAAAAGTTTTGCGACATGGGAGGTCCTCCTTCCTACGGAAAAGCAGGCAGCCAAGTTGGCTGAGTCGGACGTAATCACCAAGAACTTCAGGCTACAGCCGGAGTACAAAGGCACCCGTAGGCTCCGCGTCACGGTGTGTAATGTCCCGGCCATTATCACTGGGGAGGTCCTCGCGGCGTACCTAAGCGCCTACGGACACGTCGAGGAATCCAGCCTCCTCAGATCCTCGGCCGGGGCAGCCTACGGGGATTATGCCTTCCGGCTGTGCCTGAACAGGGATGGCTTCAAAGCCATCCCTGATACGCTGATCAGCGGGGATCGGCAGATGATGGTGATGGTGGAGGGAAGACGCCCCAGGTGCTGGGGGTGCAAAGCAGATTGGACACATCGCCAAGTTTTGCCCCCAGCGACCTGAAAATAAGGCGTCGACGTCTACAACAACAACAACAACAACAAAGGACGCGGCGGCCCCCACCATCACCAAAGAAGCGGAGGCCAAGGGCCCGGGTCAGGTCCAGCCCCAAAACAACCAGGAGGGCTGGACTGAAGTAACCAAAAAGAGGAGGGGATCCCCTAAACAAGGGGGAGAAAAAAGCCCAAATACATCCCCTCCTCAAAAGCAGACCAGGGCCCAAGCAGCAGCAGTAGCAGAACCACCGATAGCGGTAGCAGCAGTTGCAGTAGCAACAACAACAAGAACACCAGCAAACGCAACAGTAACAACAACAAGAGAAACAGCAGTAACAACAACAACAGAACAACCAACAGCAGCAGCAGCAAAAAAAACAAGAAAAGCAGCAACTCCCAAGAAACCAGCAACCCCCAAGACACCAACAGCTCCATCACCGAAAAAGGGGAAAAAGACAACAACAACAACACACGAGGAAATGGAGACGTCCACGAATCTCAAGAGGAGAAGGGACAGTGGGGAGGGGGCAGCCAAGAAATTATGCCCAGAAAAAACTCCTCCTGAGGCAGGCCCCTCCTCTCAACCATCACCACCAGTACCTTCACCACTACCTCCATTACCCTCACCAACATTTCCACCCCCAAGGATCACATTGCCATCTCCTCCCCAACAAATGGCCCCCCTTTCACCTCAGCAAGAACTTTTCTTTAAAAAGCATCACCGCCCCTACAAAATCCCCCTCCCCAGATCTCAATCTGCCGAAAGGGCACAACCCTCGGGCCTAGCCCGAACTCCGTCCCTCCCCTCACTTAGCCCTACTGATTTTTCCTCGCAGGAATTATTCCCTGCCATGATCTCCCCAAAGAGAAAACAACCCGGAACAAAGAAGCATGATCTTACAATTGGACAAATGCAGCGGGCAGCGGCTTTGTGCTCTGCGGAGCTGGAGGCAGTTGGGGACTTCCAGCTCCGGAAGGCACTAAAGCCGTTGGCCAGGCTGGAAAAGATCAATGACCTAAAGGTCTCAAATCCCGTGAACTTTAGGAGTGCAGCCATGGTGACCACTTTTGTCCGGTCAGCTGGCGACCGTACCAAGGGCGTATGGCAGTTCTTGAATACGGTCTGTCAGACTGATACGGGCATAAAGCTGGCGGAGTTGGAGCACTCCTCCCTCAAAAAATGTTTAACATACTGCTCAGGGAGGGTCCCAATTTTGGTTCACCCTTCTCTTTACAGGGCCCTAAAACTGAAGTTCCCGATAGATGTCGGCGGAATCACCAGGGACAACCGAGTGACGACTGAACTCGGTACCGGTTCCCTGCGTCAGGCTGTCGGCATCCTCACGCCCAAGGATTTCCGGCCCGTAGTCGACGATGAGTAAGGTAAGTCGGATTGATGGCTTTAAACATTGTCAGTTTGAATGTGAGGGGACTGAGGGATTCAAGCAAGTGTGCGCGCTTGCTTGGTGAACTCAAGAACCTCTGCGTAGATGTTGCTGCAGTGCAGGAGACCCACTTCACTTGCGAGGCTGACTGTCGGGTGCTGAAGAACGATTTTAACGTTTTCTCAGCATACGGCAGCAACTTCAGCGCTGGGGTCTCCTTGCTAGTTGGACGCCGTCTGGTTGCGGTTTATGCGCCCAA
>CAXXMW010000008.1:0-91473 GCA_963669225.2 uncultured Arenicella sp.
GAAGCCTTCCTGCGTCTTCTTTCCTTCGTGCGTCGTTTATTCCTGTGTCTTTATCATCGGGCGTCTTAATTATTATTGCATCGGTATGTATCCAGCATATATATGTATATTTCTGCATGAATCAGCAGATGACTATATAACACAAGGTGTATGTTCTTATCCTTCTTTTCACATTCTTTCAGTTTTATTCTGTCGTCAGCCGGAACAGCAAAGTCGACAATTTTGCAAGTTCTCTCTTTTTTGTTTAATAATAGATCTTGTCTTCTGGCCGAGATAAGCTGATCCAAGTGTATGTCAAAGTCACATAGGAGTTTACGTGTGTTATTTTCTAGGACAGGTGCTGGGTTGTGCATACACCATTTGTTGGTGGGGTCAAATTTAAATTTCTTGCACGTTTCCCTGTTGATCAACTTGCCTACCCATTCGTGTCGAGTCTTATACTCCTTCTGTGTTAATTTGCTGCATTCACTTACGTGATCGATGGTTTCATATCTCTCACTGCATAGCGTACGTTTGTTATTTTGTTGTTTCATCTATTCTCGCTTTGATATGATTGGTTCTTACGGCGTTGTTTTGTCCTGCTATTAGATATTCTGTTTCTCTCTTAAGGTTTCCTTTTCTTAGCTAGATCTTGGTTTTGTCATGTTAGATGGTGTTTATTAGTCGTTTAAAACGTCCATAGAGTTGTTTTACTTCCCAATTTTTTCCCTTGTAATGGTCTTTCTGTTGTCCATCGTGTTATCAGTATCCTTTTTGATGGATGTAATCAGTCCTCCATCGTGTTTTTGTATATAGTCTTTGAATCGTTGTATCAAGGCATGAACGCTGTCTTTAGTGCAGGCAAGTCCTCTTCCTCCCTCTTTTCTTGATACATAAAGTCGGTCAACGTCTTCTCTGGCATGTAATGCCTTATGCGTGGTTTTAAGTTTTCTTCTTCTTTCGGTCTATTTGTTTAAGTTCATCTCCGGTCTACTTGAAAAGGATCCAGTATATCTAACGAGTAGTACAGCCCAGGTATTTATTCCTTTGATAAGGTTTCGGCTTGACAGTTTTGTCTCGAGTACTTTTCTAGTTCTCCTGAGATATTCTTTTATAATTTTGTTTATTATTATTATTATTATTGGCGATTTACAAAACAATCTATCAAACTTGACATTACACTGTTTGAAGTTTTGCGATGAAGTACACTAACATTCAACTATTTGTAACCGGTGCACAATATCGCCAAACTAAAAATCAAAATAATTAATATAATCAATCATTAATAATTAATCATTATAATTAATTACCACCCTAATTATTTCACACGTATGCATTCTAAAATACTAAAAAAAATTAAACTAGAGAATTCTTTGCTTCGATCCCGTCTCATCAGAGGAAAAAAACCCTGGGATAAATGGGTGGTGATAAGAAATAGACTGAAGGTAGTGACCATCGAAATGTGTGCGGGGGTGGGAAGAAAACAAAGACGAGAGTAAGAAAGAATTCACCATAAACCAAAGGAATAGGTGTTCTTGGTGTAATGGAGGTGTTCGTGGTGTAACGATTATCGTCGTAGGAAATGGACACGGTGACACGAGTTCAAGTCTTCGACGAGACTAATTGCATTTCACATAGCACTTGGGAAAGGTATGAATCCAATTATTCTCCCCCCAGCTATGGGTAAATAGTAGGGAAGGCAATATTCTTCAGCCTTGGTGAGGCAGCTAGTCTCGGAGAAGGAAAACTCTGAATTCAAACCTGTTAAACTCCGCTTAAAAATTGACCTCGTGTCATATCCTGCCCGAGTGGAGGGGTTGGGTAAATAGGATGAATCAAATGAATAGGTATGGATGATATTGTTTTCTTCACATACTAAATTGATATTGCTTGAATTAATTATTCTTGAGTTGAATAAATTGTTAATAAAAGTTCTTTTTTTAAAAAACAATGCAAGCTGGAATTTTATGATGAGGAAGGCCTCGAGTACGGATAAATGAAACTCATTTTTTGAGGTGTCCAAGGTGGTAAACGTTTTCTGGTTATAAATAACAGCGCAAGCCGGATTGTCGAGTAGGTGTCACACAATGGCGGATGACGAATGCTGATTGCTCTATACCGCAGAGCAGTCCAAGTTTATTGTGCAGATAATAGAGTGTATAAACTGGTTATTAATTCAACCAATCCCAATAAGTATGAGAAGAAAACACTATTATCCGTACCTATCCCTCTGGTTTACGATGATTTTGTTCTTGGCTCTGTTTTCGTCTCCGCCCAAAACTTTTCGACACTCACTACATCATATCTATATCCTCTTCACCATATATAGCACGGTATTTCTCTCTGATGAAACATGATCGAGACGAGGGGTTTCTTTTTGGGGATTTTAAAACGTATATGCTTTTTTAAATTTTTCACGTACCACAGAATCTTTAATATATAATGAGAGAAAGAGAGACAGAGAAAAATATATAGACAGACAGCAGATTGACTGAGAGACACCAAAATCAGTCCTGATTGATTTTTTTAATGACCTATCAACCCTCGCGGTTTATTTATCATCAATGTCATCCTTTTAGAAGAAAAGCAGCGATACATTTTAACCCATAGCTACGGGGATAAGGGAGCACGGTGCCTTTCCAAAAGGTAAGTGTCCGAAAGGGAACTTAGTAGAGAGAATGGACTTTGAACTCACTTACTCGACGGTGTCAGTCAAGCACTTTAAGCCATTACACTATGGGAACTGCTCCTCCAAGCAGCAAAAGAAGACATACAAAACATACTTGAATATATTTCAAACATTCTTTTTGAAAATCAAACCGTTAAGCATATAATTACACTCATTACTGAACAAATAAACAAATAATAAAATTATTAATAATATACCAGCAATTGTTATTTCGAGACAATTACACTATTATTAAGTTTGTTTTCTTTCTTTTAGAACATATCAACTTTTGTGGATTATCTAATACCAAAGACATCGTTATATATGAATGATTATAGTAATATTCAACCCGAGGGTATTTTTCAAAAGTAAATGTGTAATGTGATATGGCCGGTCTAAGTTATAAGAGAACGAGAGGCTACTTTTAGGGAAGGAGAGAGGGTAGAAAAATAAGACAAAATTGACAGAAAGTCTAAGCCACTGACTTCTGGTTGACTTAGGCCAAGGCACTTGTGGGTGACTCATTCATTGATAAGTGACTACATTAATCAAAATGAGTAGAAAAAACTAAATATCCTTAATCTTCAGCGCAGGTGTGGAACCCCCAAAAACATATATGGTCCTTCCGCCGACACCAGGCGGAAGTAAAGTGACGACTTGCTTTGAGGGAGTTAGCTCGAAGACGTTACGAGGTAAACTCACAGAGTTGAACACCAACCAAGAAGATGTAAAAAGAGACGATAAATTTCGGACCCCCATTTTTGAGTGAGCTCTGAAAAAGGGGCAATGCACCAGACACACCACGTTAAAACAAAACCAGTGAACAAAGACGTTAGAACAAAAAATACAGTAAGAAAATCCAAGGTCGGTGTTTTCTCTCTCTTTCTCCACATGACATGTTTCTCTTTGCCCAACTAACATGGTCGACTCGACTTTCCTAATCTCTTTCTATTTCCTGGCCTCTGCTTTCAAATTGTAGTAGCGAATAAACTTTTTTTGTTAGTTAACGAAGACAGATTCCTGTGTTCATTAACTTTTTTAACGGCAGGGTCTGACAACTCCTATAGACATATTGATACGCCCATTTACATTTTCCAGCACCTGGTGGTAAATATGTCTATTTAGTACCGTTATGTTCCAAATGTAATTGTGTGGCTTGACTTTGAAATCACTTGTATGGCTTCACATTAATAACTACACAACATAACATCTGCCTGCTATCAATAAGCAATGTATTCAATTATAAATTACAAAAAATGGGAAAAATTGTGATAATCTAAAAATGGATATATAAAACAACTTCTAACTTACTGGCTGATAAAAAAGATTTTAAAATATCTACCTTTTATTTTTTTTTTGATTGTTTTTACATTAAAGATAAAATATTCAAAAACACCGAAAAATTAATAATATTTATCATTTTACCGAGCCATTGGCCAAATGAGTATATGTTTGACAATGGTCTCGGAGCCGGAGTTCTATCCTAGGTCGAGCCATACCAACACTAAAAAATTGTACTTGATGCCGCCTTGCTTAGCACTCAACATTATAAGATACGGATCAAAGGTACAGTAAAGCAATCTAAGGATTGGAGTAGCAGCCTCTCCTACACTTCAGTATTGTAGCTATTTAAAAAGGAGCCCTCGGGTCCCTCTCAAATACAGTCGCCAACTTTACTTATTATTTTATAGTCCTTTCTTATCTCATTAATTAATATTTATAGATAAGCAACAAAAAAGAGAACTTGATTTTTATTTGTTTTCTTTGCCTTATTTATCATACTTTTTGCAATTCTTACTTTTAGTGATATACTATTTACTTTTTTTCCGTCGTGATTTACTTTTAAAAAAGGTTGGGAAAAAAGGGAGATAATTGTAGTTGTGTGCTAAAGATCTGAAAAGTTTGTAAAAGTTTCATCGATTACTCGGCTCCTACTAAATGAATTGATTCATAGTCAGCTTCTCTTTTATCGCTTGGTAAATCTTGGGGCACAACATCGGAGATAAGCTCACGCTAAAATTCCCCTGCTTCCCAATAATTTTGTTTTCTACAAATAGATGCAAATATCTAATATTAAAATATGCAGTAACACAAAGCCCTACATCATTAATTGGTTTCAAAAGCTGACATAATCTGGTTAATAACATCAACTGGACGAAATAGCTTAAACAGGACTCAAAATGAGAGCAAACACTGTAAAACTTGCATAAATAACGCACTAGAAAATATAACTATCATTAAACGATAAAGAAAAGAAAAACACTTTTTATTTAAGTTTAAAAAGATAATGACAGATAGAAGACGGCAGAAATACGTCATGGTGTACATTTACTTACAGTGTTTTTTATGTAAATATTTTATTTTACTCTATATAAATTTAATGTGCTTTTATTGTATTTCCAATTATTTTTAGTCTCTTTCATCTTTTATTGTTAATTTTATGTATTCCATTTTTTTTTATAAATTCATTTTAAAGGAAATATCTATTTATTTCACTTATTTTCATTATGACTTTGCTGATGCTGCTGAATGACATAACACCCGACGTTATCCCCTTCCCTGAACGGAAATTTAATATAGACTAGTAGCGTTAAGAGGAATTTAACATTGATCAAAATCACTGTTATTTGGAAAAATTTTAGTTGTCTAAATTTTTGAGACGAAGCTTGATGATTTTTTTTTTCAGTGAGAGTGTACGGACTATTGTCTTCGTTTTTATCAATAAATACGAAGACAATAGTCCGAAAACTCTTAAGAATAAATTTTAATTATGCAAATCCGTGAGAGTCCCAAATTTCTATCATCTGGAGTAAAGCTGTATGACAATATTATCTATTAACTGGTGCTAAAAACCTATGGAGAGTATGATACATTTTTCATTTAGGAAAATATAACTTTCCTTTTATTATAAAGTAAAAATAACTTATATACTTTGAAAGAAATAAAAAGTCGATTTCAAAGGTCTGTACTAACCGAACTTTCAGATTGTCAAAACAAAAGGTAAACGGTTTTTGGTGTTTGTCGGTGCATTAACCCAATTTAAATCATGACATCACTTGCACACCTGAAAGGGTTAAAAGGTCAGATTTTTGTTTTGGTTAAAGTGAAAAGAAATACACCCCCAGAAGGCATGGGATGGGATCCTTAATTAACCGAGACCTTATATAGTGGTTTAATTGGATGACCAATCAAAATCTGATATGTGAAAGGAATACTCTTCCCACAGACGTAGATCTGGACATCTGATTGGCTGATCTGTCAAAATCTATTAAAAGTATACAAAATGGTCTGTGATTGGTTAGTCAGTCGGGAATGTTTGTTCCCAGAGGAATATTCTATAAAAATAGATGTTTTTTTAGGGTTATATGAGAGAAGAAATACGATGTCCATACCAAAAACAAGAGAATAATGGAAATAATTATCTCCGAGAACTAAAGCCTCTCCAACAAAAACCTCTTTCTCGGAAAAATTTAATAAGATAATCGTCCGTCTCTCTAAAAAACAACAAAAGTGATAATTTCTTTCTCTTAATATATCGGATATTTAATTGTTACAACATTGATTCAATAAATAATTGTTAATTGTTAACGGGGAGTTTTTCTTGTCTTTGAGTTGCCAACACGCACGCCAATTATTCCAACAAACCACCCTGACCGTCATATGAAGTTCCGGATAGATTGTGTCATCCTCCATCTGTGGATCTTTTAAACGTATCGTGAGCACAGAGAAAGTTGATATACCAATTACCTGAAAACGCATGTGGTAGTCACGGAACCACGGCCAATATCATGACCGTGAAAAGCACAGTACCACACCTGTGTTTATTTTCAATGTGTAATTATAAGTTTAGTTTGGTTTGTTTTGTTTAATGGCATATCAACTTTTGTTTGTTATTTAATTCCAAATACATTCTTTTAAAGGGAGATTATAAGTACTATTCAACCAAAAGGTCGCGGAATAAAATAGTTCATATATGTCTGGGTGTATAAATCCGAATAGGGCAATTTGATTTCCAACTAGCTTACAAAAAGATGTTTTGTCGAAGGAGATGTCTTTCATTGGATTTTTTAAAGTCTATAATACATAGGTGTCTTTGTTGCACGTATGGTCATAAATCATTAGGAAACGATTTAATTAACTAAAGTACTTTTAATTCTTGAAGATACCCACTAGAGGGGGGTTCTTTTTTGAAAGCAAGTACATTCAAAAAAGCAATCAGTTGATTAGCAGATGAGCTGAAGACAACGGCGACTGAGTAACTAGCATCCCTTCGTCTAATATGACTGGTCTTAAAAAGAATATAGATATGAGAGATTGATTATTCCGTTTTACAGCGTATCAACCCGTTTCGAGTCATTTAGCACCAAATTAAGTCATTTTGATAAAAGTTTTTAAAAAATCAGTTCAGTATAAATAGAGGCTTTTGTTTACACAGTTAAATGTAAAAAAAAAAAAATGAAACAATTTAGTTTACTGTAAGTACGCCGTTTGAATGTTAATAACTGGTAATTTCAAACAATTCAGTTTAGCGTAATTTCACAGTTTACTTTGATTTGGCCCCTAGATAAGACCCTATTAGTTTATATCACCCGGGCAAGAGTCGACTTGGGAACGTTAGTAATAAAGGGGTACTCTGCATTCCCCAAAGAAGCAGCATTACTGGATCCTCATTATTCGATTGTTTAATCTCATATCCGGGACATCGTTGGAGGTATTTTACTCCCCTTCAGGGATGCAGTCGGTGTATTCTACTGCCTTGAAAGTTAGGAGCTGACCGTAACGCAATAGAAGATACGTAACATCGTCAGTTGATCGTATCGCTCAACTTCATATTGCAAAGTGCCACATAGAATATCGACCAGGATAAACCAACAAATCATCATCAATTAAGTCGTCTATGTATGGGTATTCTCATAATTCGTTTTACTTCTTTTTTTCTTCTTGTGCAATTGACTCGTGGCTAAAACCTGCGACCAACAAATGTTGACTTAAATGGATCTACTTAATATGGGCTTTGTAATATAATGTAATGGTTACTGTCCAAGGAAACAGACATGGTAGACGAAGTGCAAGTCCCGGACAATGAAGTATGTACTTCACATAATGCTACTACCCTTGGGAAAGATAAGAATCTTAATATTCACCCCCTTCTTTAAGTAAATAGTAGGGCAGAATGGGCTCTGTAACCTTGGTATGGCAACTGGACTTATAAAAGGAACACTGTAAATTAAAAGCAGCAAAAATCCACTAAAACTGGTGAGTGGCCCAGTCAGCTGGGACTGCAGAATAAACCGACAGCATCTTTGCAGTGAGGCAAGACTACCCACAACGAGTGTCCAGGTTATGTCTCTCAACAAGCTGAGGGTGAAGATCCAGTAATGACGGATCTTTGGAGAATGCGAAGTATCCATTCCTTGCAATCGCTCCCAAGTTCACTATGGCGTAAGGTAGTAGCATCTGATACAATTCTATGTATGGATAAAAAATAACTAAACTGTATGCATATGCTAAACTGAATTGTTTGAAATAGTACTGTTTTTGACATTGAAACTGTGTATTTAAGCTAAACTGAATTCTTTGAAATAGAACTGTATTGACATTTAACTGTGGATAAACAGAACAACTATACTCATACTAAACGGAATTGTTTGAAATATTACTGTTTATATGTATAATAATGGATTTGGCATTAACAACCTTTGATGGTTGACGTGCCATTAAACCAAGCCAACCCCCTATGATTGGGATGTGTCGTTCAACAGGTGAACCTTGCTAGTTGCAACGTAAGATTCTTATCAAATTACAACTTACATACATTTATATATACATATATATATATATATATATATATATATATATATATATATACCTAATTAATCTACACAAGTAGAATATCACACAAGGTCATTTTTTAGCAGAGTTCAACTGGTCAAAATTCTGTTTTTTTCCACCGGTTTCCATACCACGGCTAAGGATCTAGTTTGCTCAACTATTTACCCATTGCTTGAGGGAGAAAAGATGGATGAAACATATTGAACCCAGGTCCCCCAGACCGTTAGCAAACTCTCTACCCACAAGGCTAATGTGCCGGTTTGCTATATAACAGTCTCTATTTGACATCAGTTATTTGTTTGGACATAGTTTGTTCTCTTTCATCCATAGAGAGGGCCACATCTCGTGATACCATTCCGGGTTTGAGTGGACTTTTGAGCAATAACAATGAAGGGCTACACCGGATTCCCTAGAGCTCAAAGGCCGGAGCCTCACCATCAGATGGTTTGATGTCATAATCAGGGTACTCGTTGTGGGGTGTCGTTCTATAGAGATGCTGTCTGTATATACTATAGCCACATCAGACTGGGCCAAAGTAACTAACCCCTAATAAACTACAGTCTCAATACAGAGAATTTATGAATATTTATATGGTTTCAAGACTTTCTGTTGATATATGTAGGTGCATCTTCTCGTTGGATTAGCCATCTTGCTCTTCTTCAGCCTTCCATCGCTTCTCACCCTCATATTGTTCCATCTTTATTGGCTGCTGAATTTTTATTGCTGTTAGGGTCCCATTTGTGTGTCACATATAACTGTTTAAACTTATTGGTATTCAATAGCACTGCTTGAAAATAGAAATAAAATTTCTTAATAAACAACTAAAAAATGTATGTATATATAATATTAAAGAAAGAAAGAAAGAAAGAAAGAAAGAAAGAATGGAAGGTGATATCTCTGACGTTTTTATGTCAATCTTTAAAGAAAGAAAAAAATCAAAGTGAAAAAAAAAGAAAGAAAGAAAGAAAGAAATAACGAATCATGTGATTTGTGGTTTGCTACATTGAAAGAGAAAGGAAAGGAAGACTGAAAATTTGTGGGAAAATAGAATGGCTTCACAAAGGAACGTTTTTTTGAGTTCGTCTGCTTGGCTATGTATCTTTTGAATCTACATTGACAGCAACAAGGGGAAAGAGAAAATGAGAGAGTATCCATTTATCAACTTTACAGACAATTTGATATTTCAGCAGATAATTCTAAGTTTGCTACGTGAAAGTTATGCCTTTTTAGTAAAATAACATACGAGATACTTTTCATTTATTGATTTATTCTTTTTAGATTCTAAAATCTTTTAACTCTGGATTATGAAAAAAGGTATTTTATATAAAATTCAACCGTCATTATGGACGGATGAATTCTAGGGAATATATATATGACAGCCATCTTGTTCTTCTTCGAACCACTGTTCGATCGCCTTTATTGGCTGCTTTATTCTCTTCACGGAGATGAATAACAAATACGATGTCTTCTTTTCTCGTGTGAACACATAACCTTATTCATTCCATGTATATATTGCTGACCCAATACTTGAGTCAAGAGCACTTGAACCACAGATGGAAAATTTTATCTAATTACTTCGACTGGACTCGGCAAACTAAAAGTTGACATCTAACTTCTCCGACTCTTTTGTCACATAATCGACACCATCCAATGACAGATGTTGACTCAGATTATCAACGGGTTCATATGCTGCCAATTATACTAAGTTATCATCATCATCATCATGTCACGCAGGTAGCACGGATATGTCTGACCCTCTCTCGCCACTCCTCCCTATCGTTCATCGCCCTAGGCAGGTCTTCAGGACAACATCCCGTACCCTCACATAGCTGCTGAATATATGTTCGTGCTGGTCGTCCTGCTTTTGCACCGCCATGTGTGGGGGTCCATAAGAGTACATCTCTTATGAGTTCGTCCCTGCTTCTCCAGCAGTGTCCTGCATGTCTGGTTCGTCTAACTTGGATAGTTTTCGTGATAGAAGGCAGGCAGCGGTCACATCGATACTGCTATATGGGTTCACTACATGGACGCTAACAAAACGGCTGGAGAAGAAGCTAGACGACAATTACACAGGAATGCTGCGTGCAATCTTGAACAAGACCTGGAGGCAACACCCCACAAGACAATACTAAGTTATACTGCGACATATTTCCACCTATTTAACGGTTGACTCCTTTAAATTAGCTAAACTTCATATCAATAATAGATCGAAATAGTCTATTATCTGACATTACCAAACATCAATAAATCTACTTAATAATCATGTGTTTGATAAAAAGTTATATGGTTTCAAGCACTCCTATCCAATATTAATGATATTCAAACAGGTCTAGTTCATCCATAGAAAGAACAGGAAGATGTACTATCACTCTGTGGCTAAGAGGACTAGAGAGTAAGGACAATAAATGGGTACTTCACATTAGCCTAAACTTCAACACTAGAGCCACACCAGAGACAGTTTGGTATCATGATCACAATAAAGTACATGTATGGGTTAGGGTTAAGGACCTCGTTTTAGCATCATAAGGACGCAGTCACACTCTATAACTCAGAGTGGAGTGGTTTCTTTAGCAAGTAGTATTGCATTAGGAGCAGTTGCTAGCTCTAAGACTCCTGTTTTTCTTTTAATTCAAATTTTGTTTTTTCTTCTCTTCGGCAAGTGTGTTTACCTACAAGGCTATAGAGACAACGCCATCCCGCTCTTTAATTATCATATTTACCAACCCCTCCGCTCGGGCAGGATATGACACAAGGTCAATTTTTAAGCGGAGTTTAACAGGTTTGAATTCAGAGTTTTCCTTCTCCTAGACTAGTTGCCTCACCAAGGCTGAAGAACCTAGTCTGCCCTACTATTTACCCATAGCTCTTTAATTATAGATGTTGTAGAAGAGATGGTTTGATACATATCCTAGGGGCATTTAACCGAAATAAAACGTTAACTGTCACATATGGAATTTACATTTGAAGAACACAACGATATCGAACAGACTTCCATCGCTAGCTTTTGGGATTTAATAAAACATTATCTATCTGGTTGCTTAGCATAAGCTCACTGGTGGGGGGGGAGTTTAAGTGATATAAAGGGCTAAAGTGCTAAACTGCGAACTCGAAGAAAACGAGTTTGAGCTTCAGTCGCGATTTCACTTTCGGAATAATGCCCTTAAAATGTTTACGAATGTCATTAACAATCCAGCTTAAATAGTATCACTACTGTTTTTTCTACAAAGATGGCTTTTGTATTTAATAACTTTTGAAGACTGACATAGCGTTAAACAAAGAAACCGTCCAAACCTTAAAATAAGCTCACGAGCAATTTATATCATTTTTTTTTTCAAGTTGACTGACTGATTTTAACTGCAAGTCAACGCGTTTAAATTTGATTTGTGCGTTGAGGTTAGGGATTCGCGTTTCTTACACGTTTATATTTACATTATTGGTGTAGTTTCTTAAAGGTTTTGGGGGATGGTTAGATGACATTAAATAACTTGCTGCCATGTCTGTTTAATACATAGATAAGACCTTCATTGGTACTATTATTTCAGGTCAAAGTAGACCTGGAATTAATAGCAATGAAATGGTACTCTACATTTACCAGGGCTCTAGAAGTGGATACTTCCAGCAGATGTAGTTTTTTCTATCATAGCCAGAGCACCCTCTTTTCCCTGGGTGGGGGAATCTTACCAGTCCGTAAGTGATACAGTCAGCGTATGCGATTGATTTCAGAATCATAATACTTTATATAATGTATAAGAATCAATTATGGATATAGACAAATTCAAGAGTGAGTTTCGATTAACAAAAGGCAGGTGAATAAAATACAAGATATTATCGTGAAAAATGAGGAGAAGCCCGTGGTGTAATGGCTATCGTTTTAGAAATGGACACGGCGACACGAGTTCAAATCCTGGCCGAGACTGAGTGCATTTCACATCGCACTAATATCCTTGAGAAATGGATTAATCCAATTATTCTCCCTCCAGCTATGGGTAAATAGTAGGGCAGACTAGGATCTTCAGCCTTGGTGAGGTAACTAGTCTAGGAGAAGGAAAATTCTGAATTCAAACCCGTTAAACATCGCTTAAAAATTGACCCTGTGTCATATCCTGTCCGAGTGGAGGTGTTGGTAAATATGGATATTATCGTACAAAATAATAATAAACACATGAATTGATAGATTGTTTAATAGGTTTTTTCAAAATCTAACCGGTCTAAAATGATCATATGCCGAGAAGTCAGAGAATCACGTTCAGTGTACTTTCTACTTACAAATTTTTGTAGTTATTTAGATATTTTTTCATTCGGTCTGATCGATTACGAATAATTTTTAAACTGATCTATTCGTGCCATTAATGGTACCCTAATAGGTATTACATTCTTCATTAGAGTGGTACTGGGAGTAATGGCAACAAAAGCAAACTTTGCACTCCCCAGATTTCCAGAACTGGTGAGTTCCATCAAATATAGTTTAATATCATAGCTAGAAAAATCTTTTTTGGAGCGGAGGTCTTACCACTTTGCAGGAGATACATAATCTACCATATTCTAAACCTCATACAATTTGATTTAGAAGCTAAGAACAGGAAAACTAATTCTAAAAATCGAAATAAACAAACAATATGGCGTAGTCGTATATTGCAAAGGAAATTCATAACTCGATCATTTGAAGGCCATCGCTTGATTGGATTTTGGTAGCCTAATTGGTGAGCAGCTATCTGGATCAAGTCAAGCTTATTCAAGGATTAACTTTGGAACCGCGCCTATTTTTTCTTTTCTCTATTCAAGCAATTCAATTAATCCAAGAGTGTTTGAAATAGTATAAAGATATGGCTTAAATTGAATAACGGCTGCTAATTAGCTTTTGCAGCCTAATTGGTTACGAGCTTTGGTGGTAAAGCATACTTTTAAGAATCAGGGTTGTAGGTTCAAACCTAACTGAAAAATATATATATATATTTTTATTTTAGAACTATGTTCCTGAATTAACGGTTAATTAGAACCAAAAGAATATATATATATATATATATATATATATATATATATATATATACTGTCATTCAAAAAGTAGGATTTGGATAATATATATATATATATATATATATATATATATATATATATACTTTCGGGCAAATACCCTTGGGAAATGTATGAACCCCCTTATCCTCCCGGCTATGAGTTAAATAGTACCACTACTGTTCTTCTAGGAGAATAGCTTTGACATTAAATTACCTACAAAGGCTGATATGCCATTAAACAAAGAAACCAAACCAAACCAAACCTAAAGTAAGGTCTATATTTGTTGGCTTACTTTATGCTGAAATACGTTTGACAATTATGCTTTCAAGCTATAAACAGTTACAAAATATCATTAGAACCATGAAAAGTAGGAAAGACTTCAAATCTGGTTATATTATCAATGTTAAAAAAATCATATAAAATTTGAGAATTTACTGTTTTAGAAGAGGTGAACATTCTATACGAATTTACTATATGACGTTTTGAGACTTATTGTACTAAGGTAGATTAAAATGATTTGATACATTATCTCAGAGATCTACTTGGATCATAGTTGGTTGGTTGGTTTTCCAGCACGTTAGGTTGTCAATGAATTAATTAGTTTCAAGTAATTAATGATATTCATTTGAAGGTAATTCTTATTATCTAATACTAATAATCTTTACTATATAATATGGCATCACGGTTAATTACAAAGGCGAATCCAACAAAGAAGCCCAAAAGGAATTAAAGACGAGGAAAGACAGAATAGCATATGTGACCCACAGGGAATTTTGAGGGTGATTCAGATTTAACCATGCTGATGAATGTTAAAAGCTCAAATAAAGTATGTGCAAGAATGTGAGACCCACAAATTATCTGCTTTTTTTTTTCAAATACAAAAGTCGACCAAATCTCAGCTAGAAAACCCAACCTAGTGTTAATTAAGAAAAAAAGATCATGTTATTTGGTGAATTCTGCGGTGCAAAGAGTCAGAAAGTGGAAAAAATCAAAATCTGAAGTATTTGGATCCTGGTGTGGAACATGAGTGTTATGGTGATACCAGTAGCTGTTAGAGCCCGCTGAACAGTCCACAAAAGTTTCAGAAAGGTACTGGGGAACTGTTCATCAGAGGAACAGCTGAGCGAATTCAAATCCTCCAGATCATCTAGTATACTTAGAAGAGTCCTAATGACCAGTGGTGACTTCCTGTCACTCTGAATTCGGTAAAAAAAACACCAGTTAAAATCTGGTGGAAAAATCGTTAGAATTAAGATGCAATAATACTTTGTTTCACACGGTTATAATGTTTTAAGGCGTTTGTGGTGCAATGGCTACTGTCGTTGGACATGGACATGGTGACGCAAGTTCAAATCCTTGCCTACCCTGGGGGAATTTCACATAGCGCTAATACGCTAAGTAAAGTTATGAATACAGGTATTCTCTCTATAGCTATGGGTAAATAGTAGGACAGCCTGTGCTCTTCAGCTTTGATATGGAAACTGGTCGATTACAAGGAAATATTCGTATTCAAACCTGTAAACTTTGCAAAAATTGATTTGGTTTCGTTTGGTATGATTTTATGGCATATCAACCATTGTAGGTTATTTAATGCCAAATCCTTTCTTTACATATACATTAAATATATGATTTATAAATGTATTTTGTAGAAAAAATCTTTTAACGAGACTGAGCTCATTTTTCCCACAGTTAAATTGTTTCACTTATTTCTATCAAATACAAACAATTCTATTTACAATCAATCATTTCTTTGCACACTGTTTATTGTTTTCAAGTATTGCTATGTATCACTAAATGTTCAATTAAACATCAGTCATCTAGATACACCCAGTTAAATGATCAAACAGTCTAATTTCAAACAATTCAATTAATCATGTCAACAAAGTTAAAAGGTTCTAAGTACTGCTATGTATCACGAACAATTCAATTAAACAAAAGTCATTCGTTTACAAAAAGTTAAGTGATCAAATTGTTCAGTTTCAAATAATTTAGTTTAGCAAAGTTAATAGTCCCAAAATTTGATATGTATCTCTAACAATTTAAACAAACATCAGCCATTTGTTTACACACTGTCAAATGTAAAAACAGTTCAATTTCAAATAAATCATTTTAGCATAAGTACACAGTTTAAATATCAAACTGTTCTATCCATAGATAAGACCCTATCAAGTGCTTTTAATATGGGCAAGAGTAGACCTTGGTGCGATGGCAATAAAGGGGTACTCTGCATTTCTAAAAGTTCCAGTATTAATGATGCCTCACAATCAAACAGTTTAATGTCATATCCGGACACTCGTTAGGGAAGTCTTACCTCTCTGCAGAGATGCAGTTGGTGTATTCTGTAGCCTCAGCCGAGTGGGCCACCAAAAACTTGATCTTTCCTCACATCCTGATCATGCGGAGAGGTAGGTAAATAAATATAAGGTTTTAAGTATTCTAATCAGTCGTAGTCATTTGCACAGGTATATTTCATCCACAGTTGTGATAATAACAAGTTGGATAAGGCTATATCAGAGTGGACCTGGGAGTAGTAGCAACGAAGGGATTATTTCATAATTATCAAGATTCCAGAATCGGAGTTTCATCATCGGATAAAAGATTGTGTTATAATTAGAATATCTTCTATGCCCTGCACTGTCAAAATAAGGCAAATCTTTAGGGATCCTTGTAGAAAAATTATTATTAATCTCCAATTGTTGCAATTGAATCGATGGATAAAATTTATCAAAGATACATAAATATAACTATATTTACCAAACGCTTGCTTGTTCCTTTTGGTAGCCTAATTTATAATCCACTGTCACTTTTATGGTGGCCTCTAAGTATAAAGTTCGTGCGTTCATGTATCGTTTAAAGGGTATTCTTTATGTTCAATCTATGAATTCTAATTACAAGTCGTAGAATAAAGAAGAAAATGCTTTTAGAACTGCGATAAAAATAAAATAAAAAGGAAAATACGAAACAAAATCAACTGTTGATAATAAATTTGTTGTGTCAATCTTTTTAAGCAGTAAGGCTCTAGTTATCAGAAATCGTTGGAAGAAACATATAGGAAAACAATGTCCATTATAAAGGCTAGGTCGGTCAAAGATTTTAGGCTATCAATACAGACTTGTTCAAGTTTCTTCTAATCTGGCTTAAGAGCTTTACGGAAACATTATGATATACGATATTCTTCGTTAAAGCACTTTTAGTATTGGGTATATAATCTGGATGGCTATGCCCATTTTGAAATAGAGATGCTTTGAACAAAAGAAAAATCATTGGAACAAGTAATTCGATTAAAAGAGGGAATATTTGCAGTATTGGTAAATACAACTTCAATCAATTCAATGAATTTTTTTACAGATCTATCTATCTATCTATCTATCTATCTCACTCACACACACACACACACACACACGCACACACACACACACATATATATATATATATATATATATATATATATATATATATATATATATATATATATATATACGTTAAGTTAGCGTAGACAAAGTCACCGGAGTTTAGTGACTGGCCATTGGTCCGATGAACGCAATGGGCGAGAAACTGACATTTTCCGTAATACCCTCGACGCTGACTTCACTGTCATAACTTAGAGATACAAGGTTTATTGCAGATTCATTTGTGTGCATATACATATATAACTCTTCGTTTTTTGCTTTTGTCAGCATATCAACTTTCGATGGTTATTGTATGCCAACTTTAACCTTAGAGAAGAACAGTAGTTGTATAATTGAATCGACAACCGGGACAGTGGTTCTATAAACTTTCCCAATGGATTTAATCTTTCTTTCCTTCTTTCTTTTTTTCTTTCTTCGTTCCATTTGTCTGTTATTTCATTCTTTTTGCTTTTCTATTCCTTGTTTTATTTCTTTCATTTTATTTATTGGTTTTCCTTTCGTTTATTTTCATTTTTTTCTGTACTACTGTTCATTTTTTTTCTTTCTTTTCTTTTTTCTTTTTAATGCATTCTTTCCATTTCCCAGTTCTTTCTTTCTTTCTTTCTTTCTTTCTTTCTTCGTTAATTTTTATTATTCGTTTTCGTTTCTATGTTCTTTAATTCAAATCCGTGCCACTAATATTTTTTTTCCTTTTTCTAATTTGACATATTTCACTATTCTTTCGTTCCCATTCATTGTCTTCATCATCTTTCCTTCAGCCATTTTTCTTTCGTTTTTCCTTCCTTCATTTGGCTTTTCGATTTTATACATTCTGTTATTTTGTCTTTACACCTTTAATGTCTTTCAAACTACCAATCTCTCTCTCTCTCTCTCTCTCTTTCTCTCTCTCTCTCTCTCTCGCTCTCATCTGAATTTTTTTTTCTCTTCTTTTGTCTTTTGTCTCACATTTACCTTTGATAGTATCCTCCATTACCACTTCTTTCGATATTTTCCTTCCTTCATCTTTCGTGTTACGCCATTTTTCACGCTATCTAAACTCTTAATTTCTGGCAGGACTGCCAATCTCTCTCTCTCTCTGTCTCTCTTCTCTCTCTCTCTCTTGTCTGAATTTTTTCTCTTCTTTTGTTTCACATTTACGTTTGATATTATCCTCCATTATCTATTCTTTCGATATTTTCCTTCCTTCATTTTTCGATTTAGGCCATCTTTTCACGCTATCTAAACTCTTAATTTCTGGCAGGACTACCTATCTCTCACTCTCTCTCTCTCTATATATATATATATATATATATATATATATATATATATATATATATATACGACTGATTACACCTGTCGTTCTGTTTGTCTGTTCTTTGTCGCCTGTCAATTAGTTGTTTTATTGCTTTCGGAGTCCAAATTGTTGCTGGAGAAAAGAACATGAAATGACAGTATCAAAGCAAACGCGTGAAATCAGAGAATAACTGATGGCTCACAAGTGATGGACACAGGAGAAACATTAATGATTCAAACGCTATGAACAAACGAATGGCAGGACAATCGATAGTGGGGAGGTAGAAGACGGGAAAGGATCACCAGTGGCACGACGCATGAGAGGTGTAGCTGACTGCAGTAAGGTTGGATGCAGGAGTCGGCAGCAAAAAAAAAAAAAAAAAAAAAAAAAAAAAAAAGATGAAATTAAACTAGGAAGAAGTCTGATAAGGAAAGAGGGAGAATAAAAGTAATATGAAGAATAAAAAGGAAAATTGAGATAATTTAAAGAAACAAAAAGACAAGAGAAAATATAGAAAATGAAGAGATAACAGTGGGAGGAAGAGAGATGGAGAAAGAGAGAGAGAGAGAGAGAGAGAGATAGTAAGATTGAGAGAGACAGAAAGTGAGAGAGATTGGCTTGATTGATTTAATGGCATTTCAAACCGTCCTGTTTTATTTTATAACAAACTATTAGAGAATCGCGTTTATTATACATTTTTATCTACATTTTTATGCAGTTGTGTCTCAAGGATTTTAGTTAATTTATTTTTTCAATTCTTTGCATACATTTATATGATATCAAGTATTCCTATCTAATACAAATAATTTGCTCAAAAGTTTATGGTTTCACGTATTCTTATCACATACGAATAATTGCATTGTTTCAAGTGATAATTTCTACTAAATAATGGTCATCACTTGGTGCACAGTTATACAGGGTGGAACGATAAAATTGTCAACCTAAAGAAAACAACACTACAGCTTTATTTTAAAACTTTTTTCTGAAAAAAATCAATTCAGGTAACTTGATTATGTAGTAGTGCTGACATCTAATCAATGTAGCCAGCTTCAGCCTCAATCACCGCCTCGACACGGATCCGAAACTGGGATCATGCCTTTTCTACAAGCGCCGGCGGGAGCTCGGTGAATACTCAGCGGATGGCGGTGGTCAGGCTGGCTTTGGTGTTGTGGCAGGTCATGTTGGCGATGTTCTCGACGTATGACCAAACGAATTAGTCCAGAGGGTTCAGGTTGGGGGAGGAGGGGGCCAGTGAAAGAAGGATACAAAGTCGAAGCACTCCTTCTGAAGCCAATCCTGGGTCCCTTTGGACTTGTGGGCCGGCGCCGAGTCCTGCTGCCACACCCAGGGTCTGCCGCCGGCCATCTGATTACACCAGGGGATCACCACACTCTTCAGCACATCCAGGTACACTTTGGTGTTGACTTTCAAGCCGACTTCAAAGATGTGAGGTGGCATGATGTGGCCTTCCGCTCCACCACGTCTAAAGGGTTGTCCGATGCGTTGAGCTGTGCCCTCAAGCGTTGAACCGTCCGGATATGCATTTTGAGGGTGCTGGCAATGGTTCTGGCTGTCATAACTTGGATCGGTTGAGAACATGAGTTGTACAGTGGCGCATCTCCGATCTCGCTCGTTGAAGATTGTGTCATTTTCAGACACGATAGAAGGCTCCTATCGCTCTAGGGATTGGTACACAACTGGCCAACTAGTAGATATTCCGCAACGAAAACCGGTTTTCATTAAACGGAAATGGAATTATGTCGTCTTTTCTAGGGCGACAATTTTATCGGTTCACCCTGTATAGTCTCCAATAACTAATAATATAATTTAGCAAACAATTTTACTATTAATTTACAGTTCTTACGAAGAGCAGTTCACTAAGATATAATATGTAATTTTCCTTTCGAATGCTATTAGTTTTAGTTTAGTTTCCTAATAATAATATATTATCTCCAAATAATATTAAACACAAGTGTCGCGTTCAATGACTGCATCTGTGTGTCTATAAACATGTTGCGTTCTGGTTAGTGAACGTTCGTTATATTAAATAAAGGACAAACCACGATATGAGAGGAAATATAGAGATATATTCTCAGGAAAAGGTATATACATTAGAGAGACTATTAGTAGACAAGAACATAGGATTAGTGAATACAGAATAAAGATATAGTCCAACGATAGTATTGGCTTCCGTTATTACGGTAGCAAGTAAGGTGATCTAATGCAATCTCCAGGCTCCAACGCTCTAATACTATTCCTATAAGAAGCTGCTCTTTACCTTCTAGTCTACTTTATTTCTATGTTATTACATAGTAGGCACAAGGCCTTGAAGTTTTTGGGAGGGGAAGGGAGCGGTCATACTTTTCTATATAAACTAAGGAGACCTAGCTAGCCACATTCGCCGACCCATTCAACAATACAATAAATATCCATTCATCCATCGCCTTTTGCGCTACAATCACCACAATACCACATTTGCTCTATGAAGAAGTCCTACTTAAAATCCCGAGATTCGTGAATGATTTTATTTACAAGTATGATTTATTTACAATGAATGTGATGGGAATGGGAGAAAAACCCCGAAATATATACAAAAACAAAGGAAAAATCCCCCGTTTGGTTGCCCTCCCATCCCCCCGTCTATAAAATTGGAGGCCGACTGTTTTCCGGGGCGAAAGAACCGGAAACAAGTCGGACCTACCCTAGGTGGGGCAGGGATCCTAATTTACAGGGGTAAAAAGAATTTAGGGGTCGGGCGCGGTATGGGTTAATACAAGTAGGTGATATGATTTTTATACATATGAATGTTCAAGATCTTCAGTAAACGTGGACTGGGATACGGATTGAGGTACAAAAATAATGGGGATGGGGAAGATCTTGAGAACTAACAACTAGATGACGGGGACAATGACTCACAAACATACTGCTAACTAGGTACCTGGGTACCAAAAGAAAAAGGGAACAGTTTTACTCACCAGGGGTGGGGTCCCTAAGGACCCGTACCGTAGACGCCATGAGCCGGCAGAGGAGGGAAGGATGACTCCAACGTTGCTCCCTTTCGCACGACCAGGCTCGCTGCATTCACCCACCTTTTGCTGAATGTTATGCGATCCAAGCGTTTTCTATCGCATCTGATTTTGACCCTCAGCTGATGCCGAAAATACAAAATCAGATCACGATGAGAAAAGTTTGCATCGTCATACAATCCCTTGTTTCGCGTCGTCCAAATCACCATTCTAGCTACAGCTAGGATCGCGAGAAACACCACACGCTTCTCACCCTGATACGGAGGAAGAACGTTGTCCACGACGTAACCAACGTCGAGCAGCACGAGCTGTTTGGGTTCGATGCGAGCCGTCCACTCGCCGACGTGATCCCAAAACGGGCGAACTCGCTCGCAGTAGTAGAAGGCGTGCTCAGCCGTTTCTTCCAAGCCACTGCCGCAGCGAGCGCAATCGGGCATGTCTGCCAGGCCCGCTTTGTAGTTCAAGCCGACAAGGGGTAACGCATTTCGCACAAGTCGCCAGGTGAGCGAGAACTCGGAGTTGTTCAAGAAGCTCCATCCTGGCGCCCAATTCCAATGAGAGCGAATCTCCTCCGTCGTCCAGCCGTGCCGCTCGCTGAGAGGATCAGAAGCGGAACCCACCACTAGCTCCCGATATAGTTCTTTTCGAGGCCGTGAAAGGTCACTGGACCCAAGAAGGTTACGAAGGGCCGTTCGGCACTCGCGGACAAACAGTGTTTCGCCCAAAGGCCTACGTCGACCTTCAGCCTTTGGGTCTGACTTTAGGCGAGGAAAAGTCCGACTCGCCTTCAGTCTCCACACTGCGTCCCCCGTCAAAGCTCTGCCCAGGTATGCAAGTCTTTCAGCAAGCCAGTGGCTCTCCAGATCAGGCATACCTAGACCCCCGTTGCGTGTACGTTGGATACAGACCTGCCTACGGACCATCGGCCTTGCACCTCCCCAGAGCAATCTGGAAAGGGATCGTTGCAGCGCCAACCGATTTACCTTAGGCAGAGGAAGTACAGCCAATCGGTAAAGGATCAAGGGGAAGACGTACACGGCGCACGCCTCCGCCCTGCCCTTTAAGGACAACCTCCTTGAAAGCCAGATTCCCACCTGAGCATTCACCTTGGCTTGTACTTCCGACCAATTTCGCTCCAGTTGGAGGCCGGGCCCGAACCACACCCCGAGGATGCGGACGGGTCCGTCACTCCAGCGGAACGGCCCCGGAAGAGTATTGCTACCCCTCCAAGCACCGAGCCGCAAACCTTCGCTTTTGTCAAAATTGACCTTGGCTCCTGCAATCCGCTCGTACTCGCTAACCGCCTTCTTCACAGCCTTTATATCCAGACGGCGGGATACAAACACTGTGATATCATCGGCGAACGCGGAAACCCCTGCCGTAAGAGGGCCAGCAAAAGGGACACCGCGCAGGGCCGGATTTGCCGTCCTATCCCTAAGCCTACGGAGCAGGGGCTCCAAAGCTAGGACATAGAGAAGAGGAGACAACGGGCAGCCCTGCCGGACCGACCGCTCGACCGCGAACACCGTCGAACGCCTTCCGTTCACCTGCACCACTGCCTGAGGGTTGTGGTACATCATGCTAATCCATCTGCGGAACTCCGGTTTGAATCCGGCAGTCTCCAAAACAGTCGCCAAAAACCGATGGTCAACCCTATCGAAGGCCTTGGACTGATCTAAACTGATCAGCGCGGCCTCGGTGTCGTCTTCTATACCCTCTAGGACCTCGCGAATCAAGTGCAGGTTGTCCTGGATCGATCTTCCCTTCACAGCAAAGGTCTGCTCAGAGCCGATCAGATCGCTAATGACAAGCTGTAAACGATTCGCTAAGACCCGGGCCAAAATCTTTAACTCTGTGTTAAGCAGAGTTATGGGCCTGTAATCGTCTAAACCCTCCCAAACATGCCTGCCACCTTTCTTCAGCAATGTGATCACGCCCTTGGTAACGCTACCAGGGATGGCTCCCTGGGCGAACCAATGGTTGAACATATCCGTCAGAATAGGCACAAACATGTGCGACATCCTCAAGTACACTTCGTAGGGCAAACCATCTAGTCCCGGCGACTTGTTCAGGCCGACCTGCTTCAACGCGTCACGGACTTCGCATTCAGTAACCACACCCTCGCAGCTAGCCGCTTCAGCCACCCCAAGGCGGGGGAAGTCGGCAAGATAGCTACGAAACTCCCGGAGCGGGAGATCAGTACAGCGGGCAAAGCGATCCCGAAAGTGCGCCCGAAAGGCGTCACGAATCTCACGAGTCGATCGCAGCAGTCGCCCATCCGGGGCCTTGACAGAACCGATATACCGATCGGGGAACCTTCGCACTTCTTCTTCACGCGCAGTCGCGTTCGTTTTCACAGCTTCGTTGAGAACTCTCTTTAACCTAGATCTATTTACCTTCTAGTCTACTTTATTTCTGTGTAGTGTACACAGAAGGCACAAGGCCTTGAAGTTTTTGGGGAGGGGAAGGGAGCGGTCATACTTTTCTATATAAACTAAGGAGACCTAGCTAGCCACATTCGCCGACCCATTCAACAATACAATAAATATTCATTCATCCATCGCCTTTTGCGCTACAATCACCAAAATACCACATTTGCTCTATGAAGAAGTCCTACTTAAAATCCCGAGATTCGTGAATGATTTTATGATTTATTTACAATGAATGTGATGGGAATGGGAGAAAAACCCCGAAATATATACAAAAACAAAGGAAAAATCCCCCGTTTGGTTGCCCTCCCATCCCCCCGTCTATAAAATTGGAGGCCGACTGTTTTCCGGGGCGAAAGAACCGGAAACAAGTCGGACCTACCCTAGGTGGGGCAGGGATCCTAATCTACAGGGGTGAAAAGAATTTAGGGGTCAGGCGCGGTATGGGTTAATTCAAGTAGGTGATATGATTTTTATACATATGAATGTTCAAGATCTTCAGTAAACTTGGACTGGGATACGGATTGAGGTACAAAAATAATGGGGATGGGGAAGATCTTGAGAACTAACAACTAGATGACGGGGACAATGACTCACAAACATACTGCTAACTAGGTACCTGGGTACCAAAAGAAAAAGGGAACAGTTTTACTCACCAGGGGTGGGGTCCCTAAGGACCCGTACCGTAGACGCCATGAGCCGGCAGAGGAGGGAAGGATGACTCCAACGTTGCTCCCTTTCGCACGACCAGGCTCGCTGCATTCACCCACCTTTTGCTGAATGTTATGCGATCCAAGCGTTTTCTATCGCATCTGATTTTGACCCTCAGCTGATGCCGAAAATACAAAATCAGGTCACGATGAGAAAAGTTTGCATCGTCATACAATCCCTTGTTTCGCGTCGTCCAAATCACCATTCTAGCTACAGCTAGGATCGCGAGAAACACCACACGCTTCTCACCCTGATACGGAGGAAGAACGTTGTCCACGACGTAACCAACGTCGAGCAGCACGAGCTGTTTGGGTTCGATGCGAGCCGTCCACTCGCCGACGTGATCCCAAAACGGGCGAACTCGCTCGCAGTAGTAGAAGGCGTGCTCAGCCGTTTCTTCCAAGCCACTGGCGCAGCGAGCGCAATCGGGCATGTCTGCCAGGCCCGCTTTGTAGTTCAAGCCGACAAGGGGTAACGCATTTCGCACAAGTCGCCAGGTGAGCGAGAACTCGGAGTTGTTCAAGAAGCTCCATCCTGGCGCCCAATTCCAATGAGAGCGAATCTCCTCCGTCGTCCAGCCGTGCCGCTCGCTGAGAGGATCAGAAGCGGAACCCACCACTAGCTCCCGATATAGTTCTTTTCGAGGCCGTGAAAGGTCACTGGACCCAAGAAGGTTACGAAGGGCCGTTCGGCACTCGCGGACAAACAGTGTTTCGCCCAAAGGCCTACGTCGACCTTCAGCCTTTGGGTCTGACTTTAGGCGAGGAAAAGTCCGACTCGCCTTCAGTCTCCACACTGCGTCCCCCGTCAAAGCTCTGCCCAGGTATGCAAGTCTTTCAGCAAGCCAGTGGCTCTCCAGATCAGGCATACCTAGACCCCCGTTGCGTGTACGTTGGATACAGACCTGCCTACGGACCATCGGCCTTGCACCTCCCCAGAGCAATCTGGAAAGGGATCGTTGCAGCGCCAACCGATTTACCTTAGGCAGAGGAAGTACAGCCAATCGGTAAAGGATCAAGGGGAAGACGTACACGGCGCACGCCTCCGCCCTGCCCTTTAAGGACAACCTCCTTGAAAGCCAGATTCCCACCTGAGCATTCACCTTGGCTTGTACTTCCGACCAATTTCGCTCCAGTTGGAGGCCGGGCCCGAACCACACCCCGAGGATGCGGACGGGTCCGTCACTCCAGCGGAACGGCCCCGGAAGAGTATTGCTACCCCTCCAAGCACCGAGCCGCAAACCTTCGCTTTTGTCAAAATTGACCTTGGCTCCTGCAATCCGCTCGTACTCGCTAACCGCCTTCTTCACAGCCTTTATATCCAGACGGCGGGATACAAACACTGTGATATCATCGGCGAACGCGGAAACCCCTGCCGTAAGAGGGCCAGCAAAAGGGACACCGCGCAGGGCCGGATTTGCCGTCCTATCCCTAAGCCTACGGAGCAGGGGCTCCAAAGCTAGGACATAGAGAAGAGGAGACAACGGGCAGCCCTGCCGGACCGACCGCTCGACCGCGAACACCGTCGAACGCCTTCCGTTCACCTGCACCACTGCCTGAGGGTTGTGGTACATCATGCTAATCCATCTGCGGAACTCCGGTTTGAATCCGGCAGTCTCCAAAACAGTCGCCAAAAACCGATGGTCAACCCTATCGAAGGCCTTGGACTGATCTAAACTGATCAGCGCGGCCTCGGTGTCGTCTTCTATACCCTCTAGGACCTCGCGAATCAAGTGCAGGTTGTCCTGGATCGATCTTCCCTTCACAGCAAAGGTCTGCTCAGAGCCGATCAGATCGCTAATGACAAGCTGTAAACGATTCGCTAAGACCCGGGCCAAAATCTTTAACTCTGTGTTAAGCAGAGTTATGGGCCTGTAATCGTCTAAACCCTCCCAAACATGCCTGCCACCTTTCTTCAGCAATGTGATCACGCCCTTGGTAACGCTACCAGGGATGGCTCCCTGGGCGAACCAATGGTTGAACATATCCGTCAGAATAGGCACAAACATGTGCGACATCCTCAAGTACACTTCGTAGGGCAAACCATCTAGTCCCGGCGACTTGTTCAGGCCGACCTGCTTCAACGCGTCACGGACTTCGCATTCAGTAACCACACCCTCGCAGCTAGCCGCTTCAGCCACCCCAAGGCGGGGGAAGTCGGCAAGATAGCTACGAAACTCCCGGAGCGGGAGATCAGTACAGCGGGCAAAGCGATCCCGAAAGTGCGCCCGAAAGGCGTCACGAATCTCACGAGTCGATCGCAGCAGTCGCCCATCCGGGGCCTTGACAGAACCGATATACCGATCGGGGAACCTTCGCACTTCTTCTTCACGCGCAGTCGCGTTCGTTTTCACAGCTTCGTTGAGAACTCTCTTTAACCTAGATCTATTTACCTTCTAGTCTACTTTATTTCTGTGTAGTGTACACAGAAGGCACAAGGCCTTGAAGTTTTTGGGGAGGGGAAGGGAGCGGTCATACTTTTCTATATAAACTAAGGAGACCTAGCTAGCCACATTCGCCGACCCATTCAACAATACAATAAATATTCATTCATCCATCGCCTTTTGCGCTACAATCACCAAAATACCACATTTGCTCTATGAAGAAGTCCTACTTAAAATCCCGAGATTCGTGAATGATTTTATGATTTATTTACAATGAATGTGATGGGAATGGGAGAAAAACCCCGAAATATATACAAAAACAAAGGAAAAATCCCCCGTTTGGTTGCCCTCCCATCCCCCCGTCTATAAAATTGGAGGCCGACTGTTTTCCGGGGCGAAAGAACCGGAAACAAGTCGGACCTACCCTAGGTGGGGCAGGGATCCTAATCTACAGGGGTGAAAAGAATTTAGGGGTCGGGCGCGGTATGGGTTAATACAAGTAGGTGATATGATTTTTATACATATGAATGTTCAAGATCTTCAGTAAACGTGGACTGGGATACGGATTGAGGTACAAAAATAATGGGGATGGGGAAGATCTTGAGAACTAACAACTAGATGACGGGGACAATGACTCACAAACATACTGCTAACTAGGTACCTGGGTACCAAAAGAAAAAGGGAACAGTTTTACTCACCAGGGGTGGGGTCCCTAAGGACCCGTACCGTAGACGCCATGAGCCGGCAGAGGAGGGAAGGATGACTCCAACGTTGCTCCCTTTCGCACGACCAGGCTCGCTGCATTCACCCACCTTTTGCTGAATGTTATGCGATCCAAGCGTTTTCTATCGCATCTGATTTTGACCCTCAGCTGATGCCGAAAATACAAAATCAGATCACGATGAGAAAAGTTTGCATCGTCATACAATCCCTTGTTTCGCGTCGTCCAAATCACCATTCTAGCTACAGCTAGGATCGCGAGAAACACCACACGCTTCTCACCCTGATACGGAGGAAGAACGTTGTCCACGACGTAACCAACGTCGAGCAGCACGAGCTGTTTGGGTTCGATGCGAGCCGTCCACTCGCCGACGTGATCCCAAAACGGGCGAACTCGCTCGCAGTAGTAGAAGGCGTGCTCAGCCGTTTCTTCCAAGCCACTGCCGCAGCGAGCGCAATCGGGCATGTCTGCCAGGCCCGCTTTGTAGTTCAAGCCGACAAGGGGTAACGCATTTCGCACAAGTCGCCAGGTGAGCGAGAACTCGGAGTTGTTCAAGAAGCTCGATCCTGGCGCCCAATTCCAATGAGAGCGAATCTCCTCCGTCGTCCAGCCGTGCCGCTCGCTGAGAGGATCAGAAGCGGAACCCACCACTAGCTCCCGATATAGTTCTTTTCGAGGCCGTGAAAGGTCACTGGACCCAAGAAGGTTACGAAGGGCCGTTCGGCACTCGCGGACAAACAGTGTTTCGCCCAAAGGCCTACGTCGACCTTCAGCCTTTGGGTCTGACTTTAGGCGAGGAAAAGTCCGACTCGCCTTCAGTCTCCACACTGCGTCCCCCGTCAAGGCTCTGCCCAAGTATGCAAGTCTTTCAGCAAGCCAGTGGCTCTCCAGATCAGGCATACCTAGACCCCCGTTGCGTGTACGTTGGATACAGACCTGCCTACGGACCATCGGCCTTGCACCTCCCCAGAGCAATCTGGAAAGGGATCGTTGCAGCGCCAACCGATTTACCTTAGGCAGAGGAAGTACAGCCAATCGGTAAAGGATCAAGGGGAAGACGTACACGGCGCACGCCTCCGCCCTGCCCTTTAAGGACAACCTCCTTGAAAGCCAGATTCCCACCTGAGCATTCACCTTGGCTTGTATTTCCGACCAATTTCGCTCCAGTTGGAGGCCGGGCCCGAACCACACCCCGAGGATGCGGACGGGTCCGTCACTCCAGCGGAACGGCCCCGGAAGAGTATTGCTACCCCTCCAAGCACCGAGCCGCAAACCTTCGCTTTTGTCAAAATTGACCTTGGCTCCTGCAATCCGCTCGTACTCGCTAACCGCCTTCTTCACAGCCTTTATATCCAGACGGCGGGATACAAACACTGTGATATCATCGGCGAACGCGGAAACCCTTGCCGTAAGAGGGCCAGCAAAAGGGACACCGCGCAGGGCCGGATTTGCCGTCCTATCCCTAAGCCTACGGAGCAGGGGCTCCAAAGCTAGGACATAGAGAAGAGGAGACAACGGGCAGCCCTGCCGGACCGACCGCTCGACCGCGAACACCGTCGAACGCCTTCCGTTCACCTGCACCACTGCCTGAGGGTTGTGGTACATCATGCTAATCCATCTGCGGAACTCCGGTTTGAATCCGGCAGTCTCCAAAACAGTCGCCAAAAACCGATGGTCAACCCTATCGAAGGCCTTGGACTGATCTAAACTGATCAGCGCGGCCTCGGTGCCGTCTTCTATACCCTCTAGGACCTCGCGAATCAAGTGCAGGTTGTCCTGGATCGATCTTCCCTTCACAGCAAAGGTCTGCTCAGAGCCGATCAGATCGCTAATGACAAGCTGTAAACGATTCGCTAAGACCCGGGCCAAAATCTTTAACTCTGTGTTAAGCAGAGTTATGGGCCTGTAATCGTCTAAACCCTCCCAAACATGCCTGCCACCTTTCTTCAGCAATGTGATCACGCCCTTGGTAACGCTACCAGGGATGGCTCCCTGGGCGAACCAATGGTTGAACATATCCGTCAGAATAGGCACAAACATGTGCGACATCCTCAAGTACACTTCGTAGGGCAAACCATCTAGTCCCGGCGACTTGTTCAGGCCGACCTGCTTCAACGCGTCACGGACTTCGCATTCAGTAACCACACCCTCGCAGCTAGCCGCTTCAGCCACCCCAAGGCGGGGAAAGTCGGCAAGATAGCTACGAAACTCCCGGAGCGGGAGATCAGTACAGCGGGCAAAGCGATCCCGAAAGTGCGCCCGAAAGGCGTCACGAATCTCGCGAGCCGATCGCAGCAGTCGCCCATCCGGGGCCTTGACAGAACCGATATACCGATCGGGGAACCTTCGCACTTCTTCTTCACGCGCAGTCGCGTTCGTTTTCACAGCTTCGTTGAGAACTCTCTTTAACCTAGATCTAACTACGTATCCCTTGTAGCGCTCGCTACTCTCGCGCTCAAGGTCCCCCCTAGCTAGCTCTACGTTTAGGGAGTCCCCCCCAGCCACCGCCCGGGAAAGTCTATCGTCTATAGATTTCGCTTCCTTGGTCCTATCTAGGTTGAGCTGTTGACCGTACTTGGTAGCGAAATCTCTAATCCTATGTTTAAGAGATCCCCACCACCTATTCCCGGTAACCGCCCCCACTAACGCCCGCTGAATTAGGGATTCCAGCCGGTCCCGGAAGTCCCGTATCTCCAGTAAGGAGGTATTGAACTTCCAGTAGCCGGCCAGACTAGGCCTATTTGCTAACCGTAGACTGACTCTAACAAGTTTATGGTCAGTCCACGCTATCAAGTGGAACGTGGGACAACTAACAAAATCAATGTCAGCTCGTCTCACTAACACTCTGTCCAAGTAGGAGCCTACTTTGGCAGAGGGCGAACTATCTAGCCACGTCCACATCTCCCGCCCTGGGTGATCCAGACGAAACCTGTCGACGAGGTCATGACGAGTCATGAGGCCGGCAAGGCTGCTTTCACACCTTCCCACACGCCTAGCTCCCCGCCCGACCTTATCTATCTTGGGATCAAGGATCGCATTCCAATCACCCATTAAAACTAGCCGCTTCGTATCGTCCAGGAACGGCGCCAACCGACGAAAAAAGGAAACCCTCTCCACAACGATATTGGGCGCATAAACCGCAACCAGACGAAACTTGAAACTTTTCACGGCAACATCGGCCACAACCAGTCGGCCCCCGTCACCTGCAAAAACAACGTCAACATCAGCATCAAGGCTGCGTCCAACTAGCAAAGAAACCCCAACGCTGGTACGGCTGCCGTATGCTGAGAAAACGTTAAAATCGCTTTCCAGCACACGACAGTCGGCACCGCAAGTGAAATGGGTTTCCTGCACTGCAGCAACATCTACGCCGAGAGTTTTAAGTTCACCAAGCAAGCGCGTACACTTGCCCGGATCCCTCAATCCCCTCACATTCAAAGTAGCAAGGTTTAGAGCCATCAATCCCACTTACCTTACTCAGTGTCGACTACGGGCCGGAAATCCTTCGGGGTGAGGATGCCGACGGCCTGACGCAGGGATCCGGTGCCGAGCTCAGTACTTACTCGGTCGTCCCTGGTAATTCCACCGACATCCATAGGGTACCGCAACTTTAGGGACCTATAGAATGATGGGTGAACCAAAATCGGGACCCTGCCCGCACAGAAGGGTAGCATTTTTTTCAGCATTGGATTTTTCGTATCGACCAGCATTACATCCGCCCGGCTGGCTTCGTCAATAAAGTTCCAGAGTTCTTTGGTCCGATTGCCAGCCAAGCGGACGAATGTGGTCAACTTTGGTGCGTCCTTGAATAGATGTGGCTTTGTGATGTCTTTAGTGTCAATTTTTTGGAGTGAGCGTAATGGTTTTAATGATTGTTTTAAAGTGTGGTCTATGTGTGGATTGTCCATGATATCTTCGCAGAAGTAAAAAGAGTTTATGGCACGTCGGGCTTCCGTAGAGCGTGCTCTTGGTTTTTGAACAGTTGCTGCTGATGTTGACGGTGTTTGGGGAGAGGGTGTAAGTCTGGTTGCTGAATAGGATCGAGTAAGCATTTTGGGGGTTTTAATTGGTGAAAGAGAGGGGGGTAATGGTATTTCCGTTGGGATGATAGGGGTTGTTTTTGTTTTTTGTGGGAGAGGAATCAATTGTGCTGGTCTTTGTTTATTTGGGACTGGTGATTTTTCTGTTGTTTTTTCCCCCTTATTTTGAGGTATGGTGGGTGTTTGTGTGGGTTTTTTTGGATGTTTTTTCTCCCCCTCTTTAGTTGGTGAATCCTCGCTGTCTCTCCTTCTTTTTAAATTCATGGACATATCCATCGGTTCAATGTTTTGGTTGTCTTCTTTTGTTGATTGTTTTGCAGTTGATTGTTTCGTATTTGTGGTCGTTGGTTTCGTAGTTGTAGTCAAAAGAGTTGTTGTATCTGTTGTTGCTGGGTTTTTTAGGGGGAGTTTTTTTCCCTCCCTTTTTTCTGGTGACTTGCGTCCACCCTTCTTCATTTTCTTTAGGGGTTTCTTGTTTGTTTTCTGAGGTTTCTGTTGGTATTATTGCTGCTATGACAGGTGAAGGAGTAGCAGTAGTAGTAGTAGTAGTATTCGTTGTTGTGGTGGTGATTGTTGATTTTTGAGGGCAGTTTTTTGAAAAGTGGCCGATGTTATTGCAAAACCAACATAGCGGTTTCCTGCCCTCAACTATGACTGTCATGGTTTGATCGCGGTAACGTATTTTATGGGGAATTTTGTTAAACCCTCCCCTATCGAGGCATATAACGAATACGTAGTCACCGTACGCAGTTCCCCGTGTTGACGTTACTTGTGTGACTTGTTCCACGCCGCCGTATATACTTAGATAGGCGGCGAGGACGTCACCACTCAATTGCATAGATACATTGCATACGGTGACTCGTATTCTTCTTTTGCCTCGATATTCCGGTTGTAGCCGGAAGAAGCGTGTGGTGATGTTACCACCGGCGAGGCTTTTCGCTACTTCCTCTGAGGGTAATAAGACATCCCAGGTCGCGAAACTTCTGCGGCAGAAGTACTTCCCTGGGATGTTTGCTGTTTTGAGAAGGTCCTCAAAAGTTTCCTTCTTAATCCCCGCTAGTCTCTTGGTCTTAATGTCTGTGACTACGAAGGACAGGGTCTTCGGTTCGACCGCCTCGACCAATTCGGGTATTGGGAGAATTTCCCCGTCCTTGAAATACTTTTCATACTTTTCGACCCTGTCTCTTGCGTAGTCACAAGGGGATTTTTTATTCACGCAATGTGAAGACCAAGAGACAGCCGTTTGTTTTTGTTTTTGTGCCGGTGGTATTGTACTTGCCGATGAAGAGAGGTCGAATGGAGCTTCTTCCGGCATTGGGGAGGGTTGCGTTTTGAATATGTCGGTCGGTGATTGCGATTTCATGTTGTTGGGCTCCCCCATAGTTGTGAAAACACAACCAGAGGGAGATGAAACGCGTATGGTGTTGCAAAAAATTCAGGCGAGACGAATAAATGTAGAACGATGAATGTTGATAAAAATGGCGGTCGTTTTTTTTTTAAAAAAGTTCAACAAAAAAATCGAGTCGCGTTTGACCCTCCTCACAAACAAAGAACAATAGTTTGAGGGGGGTCACAAAACTTTAACAACAATAACAATATTCAATAACAATAATTTTAACAAATTTTTAACAATAAAGAACTTACTTTTTCGTGGTGAAAAAGAACTCAGACAAAAAATTTACCTTCTAGTCTGCTTTATTTCTGTGTAGTGTACACAGAAGGCACAAGGCCTTGAAGTTTTTGGGGAGGGGAAGGGAGCGGTCATACTTTTCTATATAAACTAAGGAGACCTAGCTAGCCACATTCGCCGACCCATTCAACAATACAATAAATATCCATTCATCCATCGCCTTTTGCGCTACAATCACCAAAATACCACATTTGCTCTATGAAGAAGTCCTACTTAAAATCCCGAGATTCATGAATGATTTTATGATTTATTTACAATGAATGTGATGGGAATGGGAGAAAAACCCCGAAATATATATAAAAACAAGGAAAAATCCCCCGTTTGGTTGCCCTCCCATCCCCCCGTCTATAAAATTGGAGGCCGACTGTTTTCCGGGGCGAAAGAACCGGAAACAAGTCGGACCTACCCTAGGTGGGGCAGGGATCCTAATCTACAGGGGTGAAAAGAATTTAGGGGTCGGGCGCGGTATGGGTTAATACAAGTAGGTGATATGATTTTTATACATATGAATGTTCAAGATCTTCAGTAAACGTGGACTGGGATACGGATTGAGGTACAAAAATAATGGGGATGGGGAAGATCTTGAGAACTAACAACTAGATGACGGGGACAATGACTCACAAACATACTGCTAACTAGGTACCTGGGTACCAAAAGAAAAAGGGAACAGTTTTACTCACCAGGGGTGGGGTCCCTAAGGACCCGTACCGTAGACGCCATGAGCCGGCAGAGGAGGGAAGGATGACTCCAACGTTGCTCCCTTTCGCACGACCAGGCTCGCTGCATTCACCCACCTTTTGCTGAATGTTATGCGATCCAAGCGTTTTCTATCGCATCTGATTTTGACCCTCAGCTGATGCCGAAAATACAAAATCAGATCACGATGAGAAAAGTTTGCATCGTCATACAATCCCTTGTTTCGCGTCGTCCAAATCACCATTCTAGCTACAGCTAGGATCGCGAGAAACACCACACGCTTCTCACCCTGATACGGAGGAAGAACGTTGTCCACGACGTAACCAACGTCGAGCAGCACGAGCTGTTTGGGTTCGATGCGAGCCGTCCACTCGCCGACGTGATCCCAAAACGGGCGAACTCGCTCGCAGTAGTAGAAGGCGTGCTCAGCCGTTTCTTCCAAGCCACTGCCGCAGCGAGCGCAATCGGGCATGTCTGCCAGGCCCGCTTTGTAGTTCAAGCCGACAAGGGGTAACGCATTTCGCACAAGTCGCCAGGTGAGCGAGAACTCGGAGTTGTTCAAGAAGCTCGATCCTGGCGCCCAATTCCAATGAGAGCGAATCTCCTCCGTCGTCCAGCCGTGCCGCTCGCTGAGAGGATCAGAAGCGGAACCCACCACTAGCTCCCGATATAGTTCTTTTCGAGGCCGTGAAAGGTCACTGGACCCAAGAAGGTTACGAAGGGCCGTTCGGCACTCGCGGACAAACAGTGTTTCGCCCAAAGGCCTACGTCGACCTTCAGCCTTTGGGTCTGACTTTAGGCGAGGAAAAGTCCGACTCGCCTTCAGTCTCCACACTGCGTCCCCCGTCAAAGCTCTGCCCAGGTATGCAAGTCTTTCAGCAAGCCAGTGGCTCTCCAGATCAGGCATACCTAGACCCCCGTTGCGTGTACGTTGGATACAGACCTGCCTACGGACCATCGGCCTTGCACCTCCCCAGAGCAATCTGGAAAGGGATCGTTGCAGCGCCAACCGATTTACCTTAGGCAGAGGAAGTACAGCCAATCGGTAAAGGATCAAGGGGAAGACGTACACGGCGCACGCCTCCGCCCTGCCCTTTAAGGACAACCTCCTTGAAAGCCAGATTCCCACCTGAGCATTCACCTTGGCTTGTATTTCCGACCAATTTCGCTCCAGTTGGAGGCCGGGCCCGAACCACACCCCGAGGATGCGGACGGGTCCGTCACTCCAGCGGAACGGCCCCGGAAGAGTATTGCTACCCCTCCAAGCACCGAGCCGCAAACCTTCGCTTTTGTCAAAATTGACCTTGGCTCCTGCAATCCGCTCGTACTCGCTAACCGCCTTCTTCACAGCCTTTATATCCAGACGGCGGGATACAAACACTGTGATATCATCGGCGAACGCGGAAACCCTTGCCGTAAGAGGGCCAGCAAAAGGGACACCGCGCAGGGCCGGATTTGCCGTCCTATCCCTAAGCCTACGGAGCAGGGGCTCCAAAGCTAGGACATAGAGAAGAGGAGACAACGGGCAGCCCTGCCGGACCGACCGCTCGACCGCGAACACCGTCGAACGCCTTCCGTTCACCTGCACCACTGCCTGAGGGTTGTGGTACATCATGCTAATCCATCTGCGGAACTCCGGTTTGAATCCGGCAGTCTCCAAAACAGTCGCCAAAAACCGATGGTCAACCCTATCGAAGGCCTTGGACTGATCTAAACTGATCAGCGCGGCCTCGGTGCCGTCTTCTATACCCTCTAGGACCTCGCGAATCAAGTGCAGGTTGTCCTGGATCGATCTTCCCTTCACAGCAAAGGTCTGCTCAGAGCCGATCAGATCGCTAATGACAAGCTGTAAACGATTCGCTAAGACCCGGGCCAAAATCTTTAACTCTGTGTTAAGCAGAGTTATGGGCCTGTAATCGTCTAAACCCTCCCAAACATGCCTGCCACCTTTCTTCAGCAATGTGATCACGCCCTTGGTAACGCTACCAGGGATGGCTCCCTGGGCGAACCAATGGTTGAACATATCCGTCAGAATAGGCACAAACATGTGCGACATCCTCAAGTACACTTCGTAGGGCAAACCATCTAGTCCCGGCGACTTGTTCAGGCCGACCTGCTTCAACGCGTCACGGACTTCGCATTCAGTAACCACACCCTCGCAGCTAGCCGCTTCAGCCACCCCAAGGCGGGGAAAGTCGGCAAGATAGCTACGAAACTCCCGGAGCGGGAGATCAGTACAGCGGGCAAAGCGATCCCGAAAGTGCGCCCGAAAGGCGTCACGAATCTCACGAGTCGATCGCAGCAGTCGCCCATCCGGGGCCTTGACAGAACCGATATACCGATCGGGGAACCTTCGCACTTCTTCTTCACGCGCAGTCGCGTTCGTTTTCACAGCTTCGTTGAGAACTCTCTTTAACCTAGATCTAACTACGTATCCCTTGTAGCGCTCGCTACTCTCGCGCTCAAGGTCCCCCCTAGCTAGCTCTACGTTTAGGGAGTCCCCCCCAGCCACCGCCCGGGAAAGTCTATCGTCTATAGATTTCGCTTCCTTGGTCCTATCTAGGTTGAGCTGTCGACCGTACTTGGTAGCGAAATCTCTAATCCTATGTTTAAGAGATCCCCACCACCTATTCCCGGTAACCGCCCCCACTAACGCCCGCTGAATTAGGGATTCCAACCGGTCCCGGAAGTCCCGTATCTCCAGTAAGGAGGTATTGAACTTCCAGTAGCCGGCCAGACTAGGCCTATTTGCTAACCGTAGACTGACTCTAACAAGTTTATGGTCAGTCCACGCTATCAAGTGGAACGTGGGACAACTAACAAAATCAATGTCAGCTCGTCTCACTAACACTCTGTCCAAGTAGGAGCCTACTTTGGCAGAGGGCGAACTATCTAGCCACGTCCACATCTCCCGCCCTGGGTGATCCAGACGAAACCTGTCGACGAGGTCATGACGAGTCATGAGGCCGGCAAGGCTGCTTTCACACCTTCCCACACGCCTAGCTCCCCGCCCGACCTTATCTATCTTGGGATCAAGGATCGCATTCCAATCACCCATTAAAACTAGCCGCTTCGTATCGTCCAGGAACGGCGCCAACCGACGAAAAAAGGAAACCCTCTCCACAACGATATTGGGCGCATAAACCGCAACCAGACGAAACTTGAAACTTTTCACGGCAACATCGGCCACAACCAGTCGGCCCCCGTCACCTGCAAAAACAACGTCAACATCAGCATCAAGGCTGCGTCCAACTAGCAAAGAAACCCCAACGCTGGTACGGCTGCCGTATGCTGAGAAAACGTTAAAATCGCTTTCCAGCACACGACAGTCGGCACCGCAAGTGAAGTGGGTTTCCTGCACTGCAGCAACATCTACGCCGAGAGTTTTAAGTTCACCAAGCAAGCGCGTACACTTGCCCGGATCCCTCAATCCCCTCACATTCAAAGTAGCAAGGTTTAGAGCCATCAATCCCACTTACCTTACTCAGTGTCGACTACGGGCCGGAAATCCTTGGGAGTAAGGATGCCGACGGCCTGACGCAGGGATCCGGTGCCGAGCTCAGTACTTACTCGGTCGTCCCTGGTAATTCCACCGACATCCATAGGGTACCGCAACTTTAGGGACCTATAGAATGATGGGTGAACCAAAATCGGGACCCTGCCCGCACAGAAGGGTAGCATTTTTTTCAGCATTGGATTTTTCGTATCGACCAGCATTACATCCGCCCGGCTGGCTTCGTCAATAAAGTTCCAAAGTTCTTTGGTCCGATTGCCAGCCAAGCGGACGAATGTGGTCAATTTTGGTGCGTCCTTGAATAGATGTGGTTTTGTGATGTCTTTAGTGTCAATTTTTTGGAGTGAGCGTAATGGTTTTAATGATTGTTTTAAAGTGTGGTCTATGTGTGGATTGTCCATGATATCTTCGCAGAAGTAAAAAGAGTTTATGGCACGTCGGGCTTCCGTAGAGCGTGCTCTTGGTTTTTGAACAGTTGCTGCTGATGTTGACGGTGTTTGGGGAGAGGGTGTAAGTCTGGTTGCTGAATAGGATCGAGTAAGCATTTTGGGGGTTTTAATTGGTGAAAGAGAGGGGGGTAATGGTGTTTCTGTTGGGATGATAGGGGTGGTTTTTGTTTTTTGTGGGAGAGGAATCAATTGTGCTGGTCTTTGTTTATTTTGGACTGGCGATTTTTCTGTTGTTTTTTCCCCCTTATGCTGAGGTATGGTGGTTGTTTGTGTGGGTTTTTTTGGATGTTTTTTCTCCCCCTCTTTAGTTGGTGAATCCTCGCTGTTTCTCCTTCTTTTTAAATTCATGGACATATCCATCGGTTCAATGTTTTGATTGTCTTCTTTTGTTGATTGTTTTGCAGTTGATTGTTTCGTATTTGTGGTCGTTGGTTTCGTAGTTGTAGTCAAAAGAGTTGTTGTATCTGTTGTTGCTGGTTTTTTAGGGGGAGTTTTTTTCCCTCCCTTTTTTTTGGTGACTTGCGTCCACCCTTCTTCATTTTCTTTAGGGGTTTCTTGTTTGTTTTCTGAGGTTTCTGTTTGTATTATTGCTGCTATGACAGGTGAAGGAGTAGCAGTAGTAGTAGTAGTATTCGTTGTTGTGGTGGTGATTGTTGATTTTTGAGGGCAGTTTTTTGAAAAGTGGCCGATGTTATTGCAAAACCAACATAGCGGTTTCCTGCCCTCAACTATGACTGTCATGGTTTGTTCGCGGTATCGTATTTTATGGGGAATTTTGTTAAACCCTCCCCTATCGAGGCACATAACGAATACGTAGTCACCGTACGCGGTTCCCCGTGTTGACGTTACTTGTGTGACTTGTTCCACGCCGCCGTATATACTTAGATAGGCGGCGAGGACGTCACCACTCAATTGCATAGATACATTGCATACGGTGACTCGTATTCTTCTTTTGCCTCGATATTCCGGTTGTAGCCGGAAGAAGCGTGTGGTGATGTTACCACCGGCGAGGCTTTTCGCTACTTCCTCTGAGGGTAATAAGACATCCCAGGTCGCGAAACTTCTGCGGCAGAAGTATTTCCCTGGGATGTTTGCTGTTTTGAGAAGGTCCTCAAATGTCTCCTTTTTTATCCCCGCTAGTCTCTTGGTCTTAATGTCCGTGACTACGAAGGACAGGGTCTTTGGTTCGACCGCCTCGACCAATTCGGGTATTGGGAGAATTTCCCCGTCCTTGAAATATTTTTCATATTTTTCGACCCTGTCTCTTGCGTAGTCACAAGGGGATTTTTTATTCACGCAATGTGAAGACCAAGAGACAGCCGTTTGTTTTTGTTTTTGTGCCGGTGGTATTGTACTTGCCGATGAAGAGAGGTCGAATGGAGCTTCTTCCGGCATTGGGGAGGGTTGCGTTTGGAATATGTCGGTCGGTGATTGCGATTTCATGTTGTTGGGCTCCCCCATAGTTGTGAAAACACAACCAGAGGGAGATGAAACGCGTATGGTGTTGCAAAAAATTCAGGCGAGACGAATAAATGTAGAACGATGAATGTTGATAAAAATGGCGGTCGTTTTTTTAAAAAAGTTCAACAAAAAAATCGAGTCGCGTTTGACCCTCCTCACAAACAAAGAACAATAGTTTGAGGGGGGTCACAAAACTTTAACAATGATAACAATATTCAATAACAATAATTTAAACAAATTTTTAACAATAAAGAACTTACTTTTTCGTGGTGAAAAAGAACTCAGACAAAAAATTCACCTTCTAGTCTGCTTTATTTCTGTGTAGTGTACACAGAAGGCACAAGGCCTTGAAGTTTTTGGGGAGGGGAAGGGAGCGGTCATACTTTTCTATATAAACTAAGGAGACCTAGCTAGCCACATTCGCCGACCCATTCAACAATACAATAAATATCCATTCATCCATCGCCTTTTGCGCTACAATCACCACAATACCACATTTGCTCTATGAAGAAGTCCTACTTAAAATCCCGAGATTCATGAATGATTTTATTTACAAGTATGATTTATTTACAATGAATGTGATGGGAATGGGAGAAAAACCCCGAAATATATATAAAAACAAGGAAAAATCCCCCGTTTGGTTGCCCTCCCATCCCCCCGTCTATAAAATTGGAGGCCGACTGTTTTCCGGGGCGAAAGAACCGGAAACAAGTCGGACCTACCCTAGGTGGGGCAGGGATCCTAATCTACAGGGGTGAAAAGAATTTAGGGGTCGGGCGCGGTATGGGTTAATACAAGTAGGTGATATGATTTTTATACATATGAATGTTCAAGATCTTCAGTAAACGTGGACTGGGATGCGGGTTCAGGTACAAAAATAATGGGGATGGGGAAGATCTTGAGAACTAACAACTAGATGACGGGGACAATGACTCACAAACATACTGCTAACTAGGTACCTGGGTACCAAAGAAAAAGGGAACAGTTTTACTCACCAGGGGTGGGGTCCCTAAGGACCCGTACCGTAGACGCCATGAGCCGGCAGAGGAGGGAAGGATGACTCCAACGTTGCTCCCTTTCGCACGACCAGGCTCGCTGCATTCACCCACCTTTTGCTGAATGTTATGCGATCCAAGCGTTTTCTATCGCATCTGATTTTGACCCTCAGCTGATGCCGAAAATACAAAATCAGATCACGATGAGAAAAGTTTGCATCGTCATACAATCCCTTGTTTCGCGTCGTCCAAATCACCATTCTAGCTACAGCTAGGATCGCGAGAAACACCACACGCTTCTCACCCTGATACGGAGGAAGAACGTTGTCCACGACGTAACCAACGTCGAGCAGCACGAGCTGTTTGGGTTCGATGCGAGCCGTCCACTCGCCGACGTGATCCCAAAACGGGCGAACTCGCTCGCAGTAGTAGAAGGCGTGCTCAGCCGTTTCTTCCAAGCCACTGCCGCAGCGAGCGCAATCGGGCATGTCTGCCAGGCCCGCTTTGTAGTTCAAGCCGACAAGGGGTAACGCATTTCGCACAAGTCGCCAGGTGAGCGAGAACTCGGAGTTGTTCAAGAAGCTCGATCCTGGCGCCCAATTCCAATGAGAGCGAATCTCCTCCGTCGTCCAGCCGTGCCGCTCGCTGAGAGGATCAGAAGCGGAACCCACCACTAGCTCCCGATATAGTTCTTTTCGAGGCCGTGAAAGGTCACTGGACCCAAGAAGGTTACGAAGGGCCGTTCGGCACTCGCGGACAAACAGTGTTTCGCCCAAAGGCCTACGTCGACCTTCAGCCTTTGGGTCTGACTTTAGGCGAGGAAAAGTCCGACTCGCCTTCAGTCTCCACACTGCGTCCCCCGTCAAAGCTCTGCCCAGGTATGCAAGTCTTTCAGCAAGCCAGTGGCTCTCCAGATCAGGCATACCTAGACCCCCGTTGCGTGTACGTTGGATACAGACCTGCCTACGGACCATCGGCCTTGCACCTCCCCAGAGCAATCTGGAAAGGGATCGTTGCAGCGCCAACCGATTTACCTTAGGCAGAGGAAGTACAGCCAATCGGTAAAGGATCAAGGGGAAGACGTACACGGCGCACGCCTCCGCCCTGCCCTTTAAGGACAACCTCCTTGAAAGCCAGATTCCCACCTGAGCATTCACCTTGGCTTGTATTTCCGACCAATTTCGCTCCAGTTGGAGGCCGGGCCCGAACCACACCCCGAGGATGCGGACGGGTCCGTCACTCCAGCGGAACGGCCCCGGAAGAGTATTGCTACCCCTCCAAGCACCGAGCCGCAAACCTTCGCTTTTGTCAAAATTGACCTTGGCTCCTGCAATCCGCTCGTACTCGCTAACCGCCTTCTTCACAGCCTTTATATCCAGACGGCGGGATACAAACACTGTGATATCATCGGCGAACGCGGAAACCCTTGCCGTAAGAGGGCCAGCAAAAGGGACACCGCGCAGGGCCGGATTTGCCGTCCTATCCCTAAGCCTACGGAGCAGGGGCTCCAAAGCTAGGACATAGAGAAGAGGAGACAACGGGCAGCCCTGCCGGACCGACCGCTCGACCGCGAACACCGTCGAACGCCTTCCGTTCACCTGCACCACTGCCTGAGGGTTGTGGTACATCATGCTAATCCATCTGCGGAACTCCGGTTTGAATCCGGCAGTCTCCAAAACAGTCGCCAAAAACCGATGGTCAACCCTATCGAAGGCCTTGGACTGATCTAAACTGATCAGCGCGGCCTCGGTGTCGTCTTCTATACCCTCTAGGACCTCGCGAATCAAGTGCAGGTTGTCCTGGATCGATCTTCCCTTCACAGCAAAGGTCTGCTCAGAGCCGATCAGATCGCTAATGACAAGCTGTAAACGATTCGCTAAGACCCGGGCCAAAATCTTTAACTCTGTGTTAAGCAGAGTTATGGGCCTGTAATCGTCTAAACCCTCCCAAACATGCCTGCCACCTTTCTTCAGCAATGTGATCACGCCCTTGGTAACGCTACCAGGGATGGCTCCCTGGGCGAACCAATGGTTGAACATATCCGTCAGAATAGGCACAAACATGTGCGACATCCTCAAGTACACTTCGTAGGGCAAACCATCTAGTCCCGGCGACTTGTTCAGGCCGACCTGCTTCAACGCGTCACGGACTTCGCATTCAGTAACCACACCCTCGCAGCTAGCCGCTTCAGCCACCCCAAGGCGGGGAAAGTCGGCAAGATAGCTACGAAACTCCCGGAGCGGGAGATCAGTACAGCGGGCAAAGCGATCCCGAAAGTGCGCCCGAAAGGCGTCACGAATCTCGCGAGCCGATCGCAGCAGTCGCCCATCCGGGGCCTTGACAGAACCGATATACCGATCGGGGAACCTTCGCACTTCTTCTTCACGCGCAGTCGCGTTCGTTTTCACAGCTTCGTTGAGAACTCTCTTTAACCTAGATCTAACTACGTATCCCTTGTAGCGCTCGCTACTCTCGCGCTCAAGGTCCCCCCTAGCTAGCTCTACGTTTAGGGAGTCCCCCCCAGCCACCGCCCGGGAAAGTCTATCGTCTATAGATTTCGCTTCCTTGGTCCTATCTAGGTTGAGCTGTCGACCGTACTTGGTAGCGAAATCTCTAATCCTATGTTTAAGAGATCCCCACCACCTATTCCCGGTAACCGCCCCCACTAACGCCCGCTGAATTAGGGATTCCAGCCGGTCCCGGAAGTCCCGTATCTCCAGTAAGGAGGTATTGAACTTCCAGTAGCCGGCCAGACTAGGCCTATTTGCTAACCGTAGACTGACTCTAACAAGTTTATGGTCAGTCCACGCTATCAAGTGGAACGTGGGACAACTAACAAAATCAATGTCAGCTCGTCTCACTAACACTCTGTCCAAGTAGGAGCCTACTTTGGCAGAGGGCGAACTATCTAGCCACGTCCACATCTCCCGCCCTGGGTGATCCAGACGAAACCTGTCGACGAGGTCATGACGAGTCATGAGGCCGGCAAGGCTGCTTTCACACCTTCCCACACGCCTAGCTCCCCGCCCGACCTTATCTATCTTGGGATCAAGGATCGCATTCCAATCACCCATTAAAACTAGCCGCTTCGTATCGTCCAGGAACGGCGCCAACCGACGAAAAAAGGAAACCCTCTCCACAACGATATTGGGCGCATAAACCGCAACCAGACGAAACTTGAAACTTTTCACGGCAACATCGGCCACAACCAGTCGGCCCCCGTCACCTGCAAAAACAACGTCAACATCAGCATCAAGGCTGCGTCCAACTAGCAAAGAAACCCCAACGCTGGTACGGCTGCCGTATGCTGAGAAAACGTTAAAATCGCTTTCCAGCACACGACAGTCGGCACCGCAAGTGAAGTGGGTTTCCTGCACTGCAGCAACATCTACGCCGAGAGTTTTAAGTTCACCAAGCAAGCGCGTACACTTGCCCGGATCCCTCAATCCCCTCACATTCAAAGTAGCAAGGTTTAGAGCCATCAATCCCACTTACCTTACTCAGTGTCGACTACGGGCCGGAAATCCTTGGGAGTAAGGATGCCGACGGCCTGACGCAGGGATCCGGTGCCGAGCTCAGTACTTACTCGGTCGTCCCTGGTAATTCCACCGACATCCATAGGGTACCGCAACTTTAGGGACCTATAGAATGATGGGTGAACCAAAATCGGGACCCTGCCCGCACAGAAGGGTAGCATTTTTTTCAGCATTGGATTTTTCGTATCGACCAGCATTACATCCGCCCGGCTGGCTTCGTCAATAAAGTTCCAAAGTTCTTTGGTCCGATTGCCAGCCAAGCGGACGAATGTGGTCAATTTTGGTGCGTCCTTGAATAGATGTGGTTTTGTGATGTCTTTAGTGTCAATTTTTTGGAGTGAGCGTAATGGTTTTAATGATTGTTTTAAAGTGTGGTCTATGTGTGGATTGTCCATGATATCTTCGCAGAAGTAAAAAGAGTTTATGGCACGTCGGGCTTCCGTAGAGCGTGCTCTTGGTTTTTGAACAGTTGCTGCTGATGTTGACGGTGTTTGGGGAGAGGGTGTAAGTCTGGTTGCTGAATAGGATCGAGTAAGCATTTTGGGGGTTTTAATTGGTGAAAGAGAGGGGGGTAATGGTGTTTCTGTTGGGATGATAGGGGTGGTTTTTGTTTTTTGTGGGAGAGGAATCAATTGTGCTGGTCTTTGTTTATTTTGGACTGGCGATTTTTCTGTTGTTTTTTCCCCCTTATGCTGAGGTATGGTGGTTGTTTGTGTGGGTTTTTTTGGATGTTTTTTCTCCCCCTCTTTAGTTGGTGAGTCCTCGCTGTCTCTCCTTCTTTTTAAATTCATGGACATATCCATCGGTTCAATGTTTTGATTGTCTTCTTTTGTTGATTGTTTTGCAGTTGATTGTTTCGTATTTGTGGTTGTTGGTTTCGTAGTTGTAGTCAAAAGAGTTGTTGTATCTGTTGTTGCTGGTTTTTTAGGGGGAGTTTTTTTCCCTCCCTTTTTTTTGGTGACTTGCGTCCACCCTTCTTCATTTTCTTTAGGGGTTTCTTGTTTGTTTTCTGAGGTTTCTGTTGGTATTATTGCTGCTATGACAGGTGAAGGAGTATCAGTAGTAGTAGTAGTATTCGTTGTTGTGGTGGTGATTGTTGATTTTTGAGGGCAGTTTTTTGAAAAGTGGCCGATGTTATTGCAAAACCAACATAGCGGTTTCCTGCCCTCAACTATGACTGTCATGGTTTGTTCGCGGTATCGTATTTTATGGGGAATTTTGTTAAACCCTCCCCTATCGAGGCACATAACGAATACGTAGTCACCGTACGCGGTTCCCCGTGTTGACGTTACTTGTGTGACTTGTTCCACGCCGCCGTATATACTTAGATAGGCGGCGAGGACGTCACCACTCAATTGCATAGATACATTGCATACGGTGACTCGTATTCTTCTTTTGCCTCGATATTCCGGTTGTAGCCGGAAGAAGCGTGTGGTGATGTTACCACCGGCGAGGCTTTTCGCTACTTCCTCTGAGGGTAATAAGACATCCCAGGTCGCGAAACTTCTGCGGCAGAAGTATTTCCCTGGGATGTTTGCTGTTTTGAGTAGGTCTTCAAATGTCTCCTTTTTTATCCCCGCTAGTCTCTTGGTCTTAATGTCTGTGACTACGAAGGACAGGGTCTTCGGTTCGACCGCCTCGACCAATTCGGGTATTGGGAGAATTTCCCCGTCCTTGAAATATTTTTCATATTTTTCGACCCTGTCTCTTGCGTAGTCACAAGGGGATTTTTTATTCACGCAATGTGAAGACCAAGAGACAGCCGTTTGTTTTTGTTTTTGTGCCGGTGGTATTGTACTTGCCGATGAAGAGAGGTCGAATGGAGCTTCTTCCGGCATTGGGGAGGGTTGCGTTTGGAATATGTCGGTCGGTGATTGCGATTTCATGTTGTTGGGCTCCCCCATAGTTGTGAAAACACAACCAGAGGGAGATGAAACGCGTATGGTGTTGCAAAAAATTCAGGCGAGACGAATAAATGTAGAACGATGAATGTTGATAAAAATGGCGGTCGTTTTTTAAAAAAGTTCAACAAAAAAATCGAGTCGCGTTTGACCCTCCTCACAAACAAAGAACAATAGTTTGAGGGGGGTCACAAAACTTTAACAATGATAACAATATTCAATAACAATAATTTTAACAAATTTTTAACAATAAAGAACTTACTTTTTTTCGTGGTGAAAAAAGAACTCAGACAAAAAAATTTACCTTCTAGTCTGCTTTATTTCTGTGTAGTGTACACAGAAGGCACAAGGCCTTGAAGTTTTTGGGGAGGGGAAGGGAGCGGTCATACTTTTCTATATAAACTAAGGAGACCTAGCTAGCCACATTCGCCGACCCATTCAACAATACAATAAATATCCATTCATCCATCGCCTTTTGCGCTACAATCACCACAATACCACATTTGCTCTATGAAGAAGTCCTACTTAAAATCCCGAGATTCATGAATGATTTTATGATTTATTTACAATGAATGTGATGGGAATGGGAGAAAAACCCCGAAATATATATAAAAACAAGGAAAAATCCCCCGTTTGGTTGCCCTCCCATCCCCCCGTCTATAAAATTGGAGGCCGACTGTTTTCCGGGGCGAAAGAACCGGAAACAAGTCGGACCTACCCTAGGTGGGGCAGGGATCCTAATCTACAGGGGTGAAAAGAATTTAGGGGTCGGGCGCGGTATGGGTTAATACAAGTAGGTGATATGATTTTTATACATATGAATGTTCAAGATCTTCAGTAAACGTGGACTGGGATACGGATTGAGGTACAAAAATAATGGGGATGGGGAAGATCTTGAGAACTAACAACTAGATGACGGGGACAATGACTCACAAACATACTGCTAACTAGGTACCTGGGTACCAAAGAAAAAGGGAACAGTTTTACTCACCAGGGGTGGGGTCCCTAAGGACCCGTACCGTAGACGCCATGAGCCGGCAGAGGAGGGAAGGATGACTCCAACGTTGCTCCCTTTCGCACGACCAGGCTCGCTGCATTCACCCACCTTTTGCTGAATGTTATGCGATCCAAGCGTTTTCTATCGCATCTGATTTTGACCCTCAGCTGATGCCGAAAATACAAAATCAGATCACGATGAGAAAAGTTTGCATCGTCATACAATCCCTTGTTTCGCGTCGTCCAAATCACCATTCTAGCTACAGCTAGGATCGCGAGAAACACCACACGCTTCTCACCCTGATACGGAGGAAGAACGTTGTCCACGACGTAACCAACGTCGAGCAGCACGAGCTGTTTGGGTTCGATGCGAGCCGTCCACTCGCCGACGTGATCCCAAAACGGGCGAACTCGCTCGCAGTAGTAGAAGGCGTGCTCAGCCGTTTCTTCCAAGCCACTGCCGCAGCGAGCGCAATCGGGCATGTCTGCCAGGCCCGCTTTGTAGTTCAAGCCGACAAGGGGTAACGCATTTCGCACAAGTCGCCAGGTGAGCGAGAACTCGGAGTTGTTCAAGAAGCTCGATCCTGGCGCCCAATTCCAATGAGAGCGAATCTCCTCCGTCGTCCAGCCGTGCCGCTCGCTGAGAGGATCAGAAGCGGAACCCACCACTAGCTCCCGATATAGTTCTTTTCGAGGCCGTGAAAGGTCACTGGACCCAAGAAGGTTACGAAGGGCCGTTCGGCACTCGCGGACAAACAGTGTTTCGCCCAAAGGCCTACGTCGACCTTCAGCCTTTGGGTCTGACTTTAGGCGAGGAAAAGTCCGACTCGCCTTCAGTCTCCACACTGCGTCCCCCGTCAAAGCTCTGCCCAGGTATGCAAGTCTTTCAGCAAGCCAGTGGCTCTCCAGATCAGGCATACCTAGACCCCCGTTGCGTGTACGTTGGATACAGACCTGCCTACGGACCATCGGCCTTGCACCTCCCCAGAGCAATCTGGAAAGGGATCGTTGCAGCGCCAACCGATTTACCTTAGGCAGAGGAAGTACAGCCAATCGGTAAAGGATCAAGGGGAAGACGTACACGGCGCACGCCTCCGCCCTGCCCTTTAAGGACAACCTCCTTGAAAGCCAGATTCCCACCTGAGCATTCACCTTGGCTTGTACTTCCGACCAATTTCGCTCCAGTTGGAGGCCGGGCCCGAACCACACCCCGAGGATGCGGACGGGTCCGTCACTCCAGCGGAACGGCCCCGGAAGAGTATTGCTACCCCTCCAAGCACCGAGCCGCAAACCTTCGCTTTTGTCAAAATTGACCTTGGCTCCTGCAATCCGCTCGTACTCGCTAACCGCCTTCTTCACAGCCTTTATATCCAGACGGCGGGATACAAACACTGTGATATCATCGGCGAACGCGGAAACCCTTGCCGTAAGAGGGCCAGCAAAAGGGACACCGCGCAGGGCCGGATTTGCCGTCCTATCCCTAAGCCTACGGAGCAGGGGCTCCAAAGCTAGGACATAGAGAAGAGGAGACAACGGGCAGCCCTGCCGGACCGACCGTTCGACCGCGAACACCCTCGAACGCCTTCCGTTCACCTGCACCACTGCCTGAGGGTTGTGGTACATCATGCTAATCCATCTGCGGAACTCCGGTTTGAATCCGGCAGTCTCCAAAACAGTCGCCAAAAACCGATGGTCAACCCTATCGAAGGCCTTGGACTGATCTAAACTGATCAGCGCGGCCTCGGTGCCGTCTTCTATACCCTCTAGGACCTCGCGAATCAAGTGCAGGTTGTCCTGGATCGATCTTCCCTTCACAGCAAAGGTCTGCTCAGAGCCGATCAGATCGCTAATGACAAGCTGTAAACGATTCGCTAAGACCCGGGCCAAAATCTTTAACTCTGTGTTAAGCAGAGTTATGGGCCTGTAATCGTCTAAACCCTCCCAAACATGCCTGCCACCTTTCTTCAGCAATGTGATCACGCCCTTGGTAACGCTACCAGGGATGGCTCCCTGGGCGAACCAATGGTTGAACATATCCGTCAGAATAGGCACAAACATGTGCGACATCCTCAAGTACACTTCGTAGGGCAAACCATCTAGTCCCGGCGACTTGTTCAGGCCGACCTGCTTCAACGCGTCACGGACTTCGCATTCAGTAACCACACCCTCGCAGCTAGCCGCTTCAGCCACCCCAAGGCGGGGGAAGTCGGCAAGATAGCTACGAAACTCCCGGAGCGGGAGATCAGTACAGCGGGCAAAGCGATCCCGAAAGTGCGCCCGAAAGGCGTCACGAATCTCACGAGTCGATCGCAGCAGTCGCCCATCCGGGGCCTTGACAGAACCGATATACCGATCGGGGAACCTTCGCACTTCTTCTTCACGCGCAGTCGCGTTCGTTTTCACAGCTTCGTTGAGAACTCTCTTTAACCTAGATCTAACTACGTATCCCTTGTAGCGCTCGCTACTCTCGCGCTCAAGGTCCCCCCTAGCTAGCTCTACGTTTAGGGAGTCCCCCCCAGCCACCGCCCGGGAAAGTCTATCGTCTATAGATTTCGCTTCCTTGGTCCTATCTAGGTTGAGCTGTTGACCGTACTTGGTAGCGAAATCTCTAATCCTATGTTTAAGAGATCCCCACCACCTATTCCCGGTAACCGCCCCCACTAACGCCCGCTGAATTAGGGATTCCAACCGGTCCCGGAAGTCCCGTATCTCCAGTAAGGAGGTATTGAACTTCCAGTAGCCGGCCAGACTAGGCCTATTTGCTAACCGTAGACTGACTCTAACAAGTTTATGGTCTGTCCACGCTATCAAGTGGAACGTGGGACAACTAACAAAATCAATGTCAGCTCGTCTCACTAACACTCTGTCCAAGTAGGAGCCTACTTTGGCAGAGGGCGAACTATCTAGCCACGTCCACATCTCCCGCCCTGGGTGATCCAGACGAAACCTGTCGACGAGGTCATGACGAGTCATGAGGCCGGCAAGGCTGCTTTCACACCTTCCCACACGCCTAGCTCCCCGCCCGACCTTATCTATTTTGGGATCAAGGATCGCATTCCAATCACCCATTAAAATTAGCCGCTTCGTATCGTCCAGGAACGGCGCCAACCGACGAAAAAAGGAAACCCTCTCCACAACGATATTGGGCGCATAAACCGCAACCAGACGAAACTTGAAACTTTTCACGGCAACATCGGCCACAACCAGTCGGCCCCCGTCACCTGCAAAAACAACGTCAACATCAGCATCAAGGCTGCGTCCAACTAGCAAAGAAACCCCAACGCTGGTACGGCTGCCGTATGCTGAGAAAACGTTAAAATCGCTTTCCAGCACACGACAGTCGGCACCGCAAGTGAAGTGGGTTTCCTGCACTGCAGCAACATCTACGCCGAGAGTTTTAAGTTCACCAAGCAAGCGCGTACACTTGCCCGGATCCCTCAATCCCCTCACATTCAAAGTAGCAAGGTTTAGAGCCATCAATCCCACTTACCTTACTCAGTGTCGACTACGGGCCGGAAATCCTTGGGAGTAAGGATGCCGACGGCCTGACGCAGGGATCCGGTGCCGAGCTCAGTACTTACTCGGTCGTCCCTGGTAATTCCACCGACATCCATAGGGTACCGCAACTTTAGGGACCTATAGAATGATGGGTGAACCAAAATCGGGACCCTGCCCGCACAGAAGGGAAGCATTTTTTTCAGCATTGGATTTTTCGTATCGACCAGCATTACATCCGCCCGGCTGGCTTCGTCAATAAAGTTCCAGAGTTCTTTGGTCCGATTGCCAGCCAAGCGGACGAATGTGGTCAATTTTGGTGCGTCCTTGAATAGATGTGGTTTTGTGATGTCTTTAGTGTCAATTTTTTGCAGTGAGCGTAATGGTTTTAATGATTGTTTTAAAGTGTGGTCTATGTGTGGATTGTCCATGATATCTTCGCAGAAGTAAAAAGAGTTTATGGCACGTCGGGCTTCCGTAGAGCGTGCTCTTGGTTTTTGAACAGTTGCTGCTGATGTTGACGGTGTTTGGGGAGAGGGTGTAAGTCTGGTTGCTGAATAGGATCGAGTAAGCATTTTGGGGGTTTTAATTGGTGAAAGAGAGGGGGGTAATGGTGTTTCTGTTGGGATGATAGGGGTGGTTTTTGTTTTTTGTGGGAGAGGAATCAATTGTGCTGGTCTTTGTTTATTTTGGACTGGCGATTTTTCTGTTGTTTTTTCCCCCTTATGCTGAGGTATGGTGGTTGTTTGTGTGGGTTTTTTTGGATGTTTTTTCTCCCCCTCTTTAGTTGGTGAGTCCTCGCTGTCTCTCCTTCTTTTTAAATTCATGGACATATCCATCGGTTCAATGTTTTGATTGTCTTCTTTTGTTGATTGTTTTGCAGTTGATTGTTTCGTATTTGTGGTTGTTAGTTTCGTAGTTGTAGTCAAAAGAGTTGTTGTATCTGTTGTTGCTGGTTTTTTAGGGGGAGTTTTTTTCCCTCCCTTTTTTTTGGTGACTTGCGTCCACCCTTCTTCATTTTCTTTAGGGGTTTCTTGTTTGTTTTCTGAGGTTTCTGTTGGTATTATTGCTGCTATGACAGGTGAAGGAGTATCAGTAGTAGTAGCAGTAGTAGTAGTCGTTGTTGTGGTGGTGATTGTTGATTTTTGAGGCAGTTTTTTGAGAAGTGGCCGATGTTATTGCAGGACCAACATAGCGGTTTCCTGCCCTCAACTATGACTGTCATGGTTTGATCGCGGTAACGTATTTTATGGGGAATTTTGTTAAACCCTCCCCTATCGAGGCATATAACGAATACGTAGTCACCGTACGCAGTTCCCCGTGTTGACGTTACTTGTGTGACTTGTTCCACGCCGCCGTATATACTTAGATAGGCGGCGAGGACGTCACCACTCAATTGCATAGATACATTGCATACGGTGACTCGTATTCTTCTTTTGCCTCGATATTCCGGTTGTAGCCGGAAGAAGCGTGTGGTGATGTTACCACCGGCGAGGCTTTTCGCTACTTCCTCTGAGGGTAATAAGACATCCCAGGTCGCGAAACTTCTGCGGCAGAAGTATTTCCCTGGGATGTTTGCTGTTTTGAGAAGGTCCTCAAATGTCTCCTTTTTTATCCCCGCTAGTCTCTTGGTCTTAATGTCTGTGACTACGAAGGACAGGGTCTTTGGTTCGACCGCCTCGACCAATTCGGGTATTGGGAGAATTTCCCCGTCCTTGAAATATTTTTCATATTTTTCGACCCTGTCTCTTGCGTAGTCACAAGGGGATTTTTTATTCACGCAATGTGAAGACCAAGAGACAGCCGTTTGTTTTTGTTTTTGTGCCGGTGGTATTGTACTTGCCGATGAAGAGAGGTCGAATGGAGCTTCTTCCGGCATTGGGGAGGGTTGCGTTTTGAATATGTCGGTCGGTGATTGCGATTTCATGTTGTTGGGCTCCCCCATAGTTGTGAAAACACAACCAGAGGGAGATGAAACGCGTATGGTGTTGCAAAAAATTCAGGCGAGACGAATAAATGTAGAACGATGAATGTTGATAAAAATGGCGGTCGTTTTTTAAAAAAGTTCAACAAAAAAATCGAGTCGCGTTTGACCCTCCTCACAAACAAAGAACAATAGTTTGAGGGGGGTCACAAAACTTTAACAATGATAACAATATTCAATAACAATAATTTTAACAAAATTTTTAACAATAAAGAACTTACTTTTTCGTGGTGAAAAAGAACTCAGACAAAAAATTTACCTTCTAGTCTGCTTTATTTCTGTGTAGTGTACATAGTAGGCACAAGGCCTTGAAGTTTTTGGGGAGGGGAAGGGAGCGGTCATACTTTTCTATATAAACTAAGGAGACCTAGCTAGCCACATTCGCCGACCCATTCAACAATACAATAAATATCCATTCATCCATCGCCTTTTGCGCTACAATCACCACAATACCACATTTGCTCTATGAAGAAGTCCTACTTAAAATCCCGAGATTCGTGAGTGATTTTATTTACAAGTATGATTTATTTACAATGAATGTGATGGGAATGGGAGAAAAACCCCGAAATATATATAAAAACAAGGAAAAATCCCCCGTTTGGTTGCCCTCCCATCCCCCCGTCTATAAAATTGGAGGCCGACTGTTTTCCGGGGCGAAAGAACCGGAAACAAGTCGGACCTACCCTAGGTGGGGCAGGGATCCTAATCTACAGGGGTGAAAAGAATTTAGGGGTCGGGCGCGGTATGGGTTAATACAAGTAGGTGATATGATTTTTATACATATGAATGTTCAAGATCTTCAGTAAACGTGGACTGGGATACGGATTGAGGTACAAAAATAATGGGGATGGGGAAGATCTTGAGAACTAACAACTAGATGACGGGGACAATGACTCACAAACATACTGCTAACTAGGTACCTGGGTACCGAAAGAAAAAGGGAACAGTTTTACTTACCAGGGGTGGGGTCCCTAAGGACCCGTACCGTAGACGCCATGAGCCGGCAGAGGAGGGAAGGATGACTCCAACGTTGCTCCCTTTCGCACGACCAGGCTCGCTGCATTCACCCACCTTTTGCTGAATGTTATGCGATCCAAGCGTTTTCTATCGCATCTGATTTTGACCCTCAGCTGATGCCGAAAATACAAAATCAGATCACGATGAGAAAAGTTTGCATCGTCATACAATCCCTTGTTTCGCGTCGTCCAAATCACCATTCTAGCTACAGCTAGGATCGCGAGAAACACCACACGCTTCTCACCCTGATACGGAGGAAGAACGTTGTCCACGACGTAACCAACGTCGAGCAGCACGAGCTGTTTGGGTTCGATGCGAGCCGTCCACTCGCCGACGTGATCCCAAAACGGGCGAACTCGCTCGCAGTAGTAGAAGGCGTGCTCAGCCGTTTCTTCCAAGCCACTGGCGCAGCGAGCGCAATCGGGCATGTCTGCCAGGCCCGCTTTGTAGTTCAAGCCGACAAGGGGTAACGCATTTCGCACAAGTCGCCAGGTGAGCGAGAACTCGGAGTTGTTCAAGAAGCTCGGTCCTGGCGCCCAATTCCAATGAGAGCGAATCTCCTCCGTCGTCCAGCCGTGCCGCTCGCTGAGAGGATCAGAAGCGGAACCCACCACTAGCTCCCGATATAGTTCTTTTCGAGGCCGTGAAAGGTCACTGGACCCAAGAAGGTTACGAAGGGCCGTTCGGCACTCGCGGACAAACAGTGTTTCGCCCAAAGGCCTACGTCGACCTTCAGCCTTTGGGTCTGACTTTAGGCGAGGAAAAGTCCGACTCGCCTTCAGTCTCCACACTGCGTCCCCCGTCAAAGCTCTGCCCAGGTATGCAAGTCTTTCAGCAAGCCAGTGGCTCTCCAGATCAGGCATACCTAGACCCCCGTTGCGTGTACGTTGGATACAGACCTGCCTACGGACCATCGGCCTTGCACCTCCCCAGAGCAATCTGGAAAAGGGATCGTTGCAGCGCCAACCGATTTACCTTAGGCAGAGGAAGTACAGCCAATCGGTAAAGGATCAAGGGGAAGACGTACACGGTGCACGCCTCCGCCCTGCCCTTTAAGGACAACCTCCTTGAAAGCCAGATTCCCACCTGAGCATTCACCTTGGCTTGTACTTCCGACCAATTTCGCTCCAGTTGGAGGCCGGGCCCGAACCACACCCCGAGGATGCGGACGGGTCCGTCACTCCAGCGGAACGGCCCCGGAAGAGTATTGCTACCCTCCAAGCACCGAGCCGCAAACCTCGCTTTTGTCAAAATTGACCTTGGCTCCTGCAATCCGCTCGTACTCGCTAACCGCCTTCTTCACAGCCTTTATATCCAGACGGCGGGATACAAACACTGTGATATCATCGGCGAACGCGGAAACCCTTGCCGTAAGAGGGCCAGCAAAAGGGACACCGCGCAGGGCCGGATTTGCCGTCCTATCCCTAAGCCTACGGAGCAGGGGCTCCAAAGCTAGGACATAGAGAAGAGGAGACAACGGGCAGCCCTGCCGGACCGACCGCTCGACCGCGAACACCGTCGAACGCCTTCCGTTCACCTGCACCACTGCCTGAGGGTTGTGGTACATCATGCTAATCCATCTGCGGAACTCCGGTTTGAATCCGGCAGTCTCCAAAACAGTCAACCCTATCGAAGGCCTTGGACTGATCTAAACTGATCAGCGCGGCCTCGGTGCCGTCTTCTATACCCTCTAGGACCTCGCGAATCAAGTGCAGGTTGTCCTGGATCGATCTTCCCTTCACAGCAAAGGTCTGCTCAGAGCCGATCAGATCGCTAATGACAAGCTGTAAACGATTCGCTAAGACCCGGGCCAAAATCTTTAACTCTGTGTTAAGCAGAGTTATGGGCCTGTAATCGTCTAAACCCTCCCAAACATGCCTGCCACCTTTCTTCAGCAATGTGATCACGCCCTTGGTAACGCTACCAGGGATGGCTCCCTGGGCGAACCAATGGTTGAACATATCCGTCAGAATAGGCACAAACATGTGCGACATCCTCAAGTACACTTCGTAGGGCAAACCATCTAGTCCCGCGACTTGTTCAGCCGACCTGCTTCAACGCGTCACGGACTTCACATTCAGTAACCACACCCTCGCAGCTAGCCGCTTCAGCCACCCCAAGGCGGGGGAAAGTCGGCAAGATAGCTACGAAACTCCCGGAGCGGGAGATCAGTACAGCGGGCAAAGCGATCCCGAAAGTGCGCCCGAAAGGCGTCACGAATCTCGCGAGCCGATCGCAGCAGTCGCCCATCCGGGGCCTTGACAGAACCGATATACCGATCGGGGAACCTTCGCACTTCTTCTTCACGCGCAGTCGCGTTCGTTTTCACAGCTTCGTTGAGAACTCTCTTTAACCTAGATCTAACTACGTATCCCTTGTAGCGCTCGCTACTCTCGCGCTCAAGGTCCCCCCTAGCTAGCTCTACGTTTAGGGAGTCCCCCCCAGCCACCGCCCGGGAAAGTCTATCGTCTATAGATTTCGCTTCCGCGGTCCTATCTAGGTTGAGCTGTCGACCGTACTTGGTAGCGAAATCTCTAATCCTATGTTTAAGAGATCCCACCACCTATTCCCGGTAACCGCCCCCACTAACGCCCGCTGAATTAGGGATTCCAACCGGTCCCGGAAGTCCCGTATCTCCAGTAAGGAGGTATTGAACTTCCAGTAGCCGGCCAGACTAGGCCTATTTGCTAACCGTAGACTGACTCTAACAAGTTTATGGTCAGTCCACGCTATCAAGTGGAACGTGGGACAACTAACAAAGTTAATGTCAGCTCGTCTCACTAACACTCTGTCCAAGTAGGAACCTACTTTGGCAGAGGGCGAACTATCTAGCCACGTCCACATCTCCCGCCCTGGGTGATCCAGACGAAACCTGTCGACGAGGTCATGACGAGTCATGAGGCCGGCAAGGCTGCTTTCACACCTTCCCACACGCCTAGCTCCCGCCCGACCTTATCTATCTTGGGATCAAGGATCGCATTCCAATCACCCATTAAAACTAGCCGCTTCGTATCGTCCAGGAACGGCGCCAACCGACGAAAAAAGGAAACCTCTCCACAACGATATTGGGCGCATAAACCGCAACCAGACGAAACTTGAAACTTTTCACGGCAACATCGGCCACAACCAGTCGGCCCCCGTCACCTGCAAAAACAACGTCAACATCAGCATCAAGGCTGCGTCCAACTAGCAAAGAAACCCCAACGCTGGTACGGCTGCGTATGCTGAGAAAACGTTAAAATCGCTTTCCAGCACACGACAGTCGGCACGCAAGTGAAGTGGGTTTCCTGCACTGCAGCAACATCTACGCCGAGAGTTTTAAGTTCACCAAGCAAGCGCGTACACTTGCCCGGATCCCTCAATCCCCTCACATTCAAAGTAGCAAGGTTTAGAGCCATCAATCCCACTTACCTTACTCAGTGTCGACTACGGGCCGGAAATCCTTCGGGTGAGGATGCCGACGGCCTGACGCAGGGATCCGGTGCCGAGCTCAGTACTTACTCGGTTGTCCCTGGTTATTCCACCGACATCCATAGGGTACCGCAACTTTAGGGACCTATAGAATGATGGGTGAACCAAAATCGGGACCCTGCCCGCACAGAAGGGAAGCATTTTTTTCAGCATTGGATTTTTCGTATCGACCAGCATTACATCCGCCGGCTGGCTTCGTCAATAAAGTTCCAGAGTTCTTTGGTCCGATTGCCAGCCAAGCGGACGAATGTGGTCAATTTTGGTGCGTCCTTGAATAGATGTGGTTTTGTGATGTCTTTAGTGTCAATTTTTTGGAGTGAGCGTAATGGTTTTAATGATTGTTTTAAAGTGTGGTCTATGTGTGGATTGTCCATGATATCTTCGCAGAAGTAAAAGGAGTTTATGGCACGTCGGGCTTCCGTAGAGCGTGCTCTTGGTTTTTGAACAGTTGCTGCTGATGTTGACGGTGTTTGGGGAGAGGGTGTAAGTCTGGTTGCTGAATAGGATCGAGTAAGCATTTTGGGGGTTTTAATTGGTGAAAGAGAGGGGGGTAATGGTGTTTCTGTTGGGATGATAGGGGTGGTTTTTGTTTTTTGTGGGAGAGGAATCAATTGTGCTGGTCTTTGTTTATTTTGGACTGGCGATTTTTCTGTTGTTTTTTCCCCCTTATGCTGAGGTATGGTGGTTGTTTGTGTGGGTTTTTTTGGATGTTTTTTCTCCCCCTCTTTAGTTGGTGAGTCCTCGCTGTCTCTCCTTCTTTTTAATTCATGGACATATCCATCGGTTCAATGTTTTGATTGTCTTCTTTTGTTGATTGTTTTGCAGTTGATTGTTTCGTATTTGTTGTCGTTGGTTTCGTAGTTGTAGTCAAAAGAGTTGTTGTATCTGTTGTTGCTGGGTTTTTTGGGGGAGTTTTTTTCCCTCCCTTTTTTCTGGTGACTTGCGTCCACCCTTTCTCATTTTCTTTAGGGGTTTCTTGTTTGTTTTCTGAGGTTTCTGTTGGTATTATTGCTGCTATGACAGGTGAAGGAGTATCAGTAGTAGTAGCAGTAGTAGTAGTCGTTGTTGTGGTGGTGATTGTTGATTTTTGAGGGCAGTTTTTTGAAAAGTGGCCGATGTTATTGCAGGACCAACATAGCGGTTTCCTGCCCTCAACTATGACTGTCATGGTTTGTTCGCGGTATCGTATTTTATGGGGAATTTTGTTAAACCCTCCCCTATCGAGGCACATAACGAATACGTAGTCACCGTACGCGGTTCCCCGTGTTGACGTTACTTGTGTGACTTGTTCCACGCCGCCGTATATACTTAGATAGGCGGCGAGGACGTCACCACTCAATTGCATAGATACATTGCATACGGTGACTCGTATTCTTCTTTTGCCTCGATATTCCGGTTGTAGCCGGAAGAAGCGTGTGGTGATGTTACCACCGGCGAGGCTTTTCGCTACTTCCTCTGAGGGTAATAAGACATCCCAGGTCGCGAAACTTCTGCGGCAGAAGTATTTCCCTGGGATGTTTGCTGTTTTCAAAAGGTCCTCAAATGTCTCCTTTTTTACCCCCGCTAGTCTCTTGGTCTTAATGTCTGTGACTACGAAGGACAGGGTCTTCGGTTCGACCGCCTCGACCAATTCGGGTATTGGGAGAATTTCCCCGTCCTTGAAATATTTTTCATATTTTTCGACCCTGTCTCTTGCGTAGTCACAAGGGGATTTTTTATTCACGCAATGTGAAGACCAAGAGACAGCCGTTTGTTTTTGTTTTTGTGCCGGTGGTATTGTACTTGCCGATGAAGAGAGGTCGAATGGAGCTTCTTCCGGCATTGGGGAGGGTTGCGTTTGGAATATGTCGGTCGGTGATTGCGATTTCATGTTGTTGGGCTCCCCCATAGTTGTGAAAACACAACCAGAGGGAGATGAAACGCGTATGGTGTTACAAAAAAATTCAGGCGAGACGAATAAATGTAGAACGATGAATGTTGATAAAAATGGCGGTCGTTTTTTAAAAAAGTTCAACAAAAAAAATCGAGTCGCGTTTGACCCTCCTCACAAACAAAGAACAATAGTTTGAGGGGGGTCACAAAACTTTAACAACAATAACAATATTCAATAACAATAATTTTAACAAATTTTTAACAATAAAGAACTTACTTTTTCGTGGTGAAAAAGAACTCAGACAAAAAATTTACCTTCTAGTCTGCTTTATTTCTGTGTAGTGTACACAGAAGGCACAAGGCCTTGAAGTTTTTGGGGAGGGGAAGGGAGCGGTCATACTTTTCTATATAAACTAAGGAGACCTAGCTAGCCACATTCGCCGACCCATTCACAATACAATAAATATCCATTCATCAATCGCCTTTTGCGCTACAATCACCACAATACCACATTTGCTCTATGAAGAAGTCCTACTTAAATCCCGAGATTCATGAATGATTTTATGATTTATTTACAATGAATGTGATGGAATGGGAGAAAAACCCCGAAATATATACAAAAACAAGGAAAAATCCCCCGTTTGGTTGCCCTCCCATCCCCCGTCTATAAAATTGGAGGCCGACTGTTTTCCGGGGCGAAAGAACCGGAAACAAGTCGGACCTACCCTAGGTGGGGCAGGGATCCTAATCTACAGGAGTGAAAAGAAATAAGGGGTCGGGCATGGGTATGGGTTGATACAAGCAGGTGATATGATTTTTATACATATGAAAGTTCAAGATCTTCAGTAAACGTGGACTGGGATACGGATTGAGGTACAAAAATAATGGGGATGGGGAAGATCTTGAGAACTAACAACTAGATGACGGGGACAATGACTCACAAACATACTGCTAACTAGGTACCTGGGTACCAAGGAAAAAGGAACCTTTTTACTCACCAGGGGTGGGGTCCCTAAGGACCCGTACCGTAGACGCCATGAGCCGGCAGAGGAGGGAAGGATGACTCCAACGTTGCTCCCTTTCGCACGACCAGGCTCGCTGCATTCACCCACCTTTTGCTGAATGTTATGCGATCCAAGCGTTTTCTATCGCATCTGATTTTGACCCTCAGCTGATGCCGAAAATACAAAATCAGATCACGATGAGAAAAGTTTGCATCGTCATACAATCCCTTGTTTCGCGTCGTCCAAATCACCATTCTAGCTACAGCTAGGATCGCGAGAAACACCACACGCTTCTCACCCTGATACGGAGGAAGAACGTTGTCCACGACGTAACCAACGTCGAGCAGCACGAGCTGTTTGGGTTCGATGCGAGCCGTCCACTCGCCGACGTGATCCCAAAACGGGCGAACTCGCTCGCAGTAGTAGAAGGCGTGCTCAGCCGTTTCTTCCAAGCCACTGCCGCAGCGAGCGCAATCGGGCATGTCTGCCAGGCCCGCTTTGTAGCTCAAGCCGACAAGGGGTAACGCATTTCGCACAAGTCGCCAGGTGAGCGAGAACTCGGAGTTGTTCAAGAAGCTCGATCCTGGCGCCCAATTCCAATGAGAGCGAATCTCCTCCGTCGTCCAGCCGCGCCGCTCGCTGAGAGGATCAGAAGCGGAACCCACCACTAGCTCCCGATATAGTTCTTTTCGAGGCCGTGAAAGGTCACTGGACCCAAGAAGGTTACGAAGGGCCGTTCGGCACTCGCGGACAAACAGTGTTTCGCCCAAAGGCCTACGTCGACCTTCAGCCTTTGGGTCTGACTTTAGGCGAGGAAAAGTCCGACTCGCCTTCAGTCTCCACACTGCGTCCCCCGTCAAGGCTCTGCCCAAGTATGCAAGTCTTTCAGCAAGCCAGTGGCTCTCCAGATCAGGCATACCTAGACCCCCGTTGCGTGTACGTTGGATACAGACCTGCCTACGGACCATCGGCCTTGCACCTCCCCAGAGCAATCTGGAAAGGGATCGTTGCAGCGCCAACCGATTTACCTTAGGCAGAGGAAGTACAGCCAATCGGTAAAGGATCAAGGGGAAGACGTACACGGCGCACGCCTCCGCCCTGCCCTTTAAGGACAACCTCCTTGAAAGCCAGATTCCCACCTGAGCATTCACCTTGGCTTGTACTTCCGACCAATTTCGCTACAGTTGGAGGCCGGGCCCGAACCACACCCCGAGGATGCGGACGGGTCCGTCACTCCAGCGGAACGGCCCCGGAAGAGTATTGCTACCCCTCCAAGCACCGAGCCGCAAACCTTCGCTTTTGTCAAAATTGACCTTGGCTCCTGCAATCCGCTCGTACTCACTAACCGCCTTCTTCACAGCCTTTATATCCAGACGGCGGGATACAAACACTGTGATATCATCGGCGAACGCGGAAACCCTTGCCGTAAGAGGGCCAGCAAAAGGGACACCGCGCAGGGCCGGATTTGCCGTCCTATCCCTAAGCCTACGGAGCAGGGGCTCCAAAGCTAGGACATAGAGAAGAGGAGACAACGGGCAGCCCTGCCGGACCGACCGCTCGACCGCGAACACCGTCGAACGCCTTCCGTTCACCTGCACCACTGCCTGAGGGTTGTGGTACATCATGCTAATCCATCTGCGGAACTCCGGTTTGAATCCGGCAGTCTCCAAAACAGTCGCCAAAAACCGATGGTCAACCCTATCGAAGGCCTTGGACTGATCTAAACTGATCAGCGCGGCCTCGGTGTCGTCTTCTATACCCTCTAGGACCTCGCGAATCAAGTGCAGGTTGTCCTGGATCGATCTTCCCTTCACAGCAAAGGTCTGCTCAGAGCCGATCAGATCGCTAATGACAAGCTGTAAACGATTCGCTAAGACCCGGGCCAAAATCTTTAACTCTGTGTTAAGCAGAGTTATGGGCCTGTAATCGTCTAAACCCTCCCAAACATGCCTGCCACCTTTCTTCAGCAATGTGATCACGCCCTTGGTAACGCTACCAGGGATGGCTCCCTGGGCGAACCAATGGTTGAACATATCCGTCAGAATAGGCACAAACATGTGCGACATCCTCAAGTACACTTCGTAGGGTAAACCATCTAGTCCCGGCGACTTGTTCAGGCTGACCTGCTTCAACGCGTCACGGACTTCGCATTCAGTAACCACACCCTCGCAGCTAGCCGCTTCAGCCACCCCAAGGCGGGGGAAGTCGGCAAGATAGCTACGAAACTCCCGGAGCGGGAGATCAGTACAGCGGGCAAAGCGATCCCGAAAGTGCGCCCGAAAGGCGTCACGAATCTCACGAGTCGATCGCAGCAGTCGCCCATCCGGGGCCTTGACAGAACCGATATACCGATCGGGGAACCCTCGCACTTCTTCTTCACGCGCAGTCGCGTTCGTTTTCACAGCTTCGTTGAGAACTCTCTTTAACCTAGATCTAACTACGTATCCCTTGTAGCGCTCGCTACTCTCGCGCTCAAGGTCCCCCCTAGCTAGCTCTACGTTTAGGGAGTCCCCCCCAGCCACCGCCCGGGAAAGTCTATCGTCTATAGATTTCGCTTCCTTGGTCCTATCTAGGTTGAGCTGTCGACCGTACTTGGTAGCGAAATCTCTAATCCTATGTTTAAGAGATCCCCACCACCTATTCCCGGTAACCGCCCCCACTAACGCCCGCTGAATTAGGGATTCCAGCCGGTCCCGGAAGTCCCGTATCTCCAGTAAGGAGGTATTGAACTTCCAGTAGCCGGCCAGACTAGGCCTATTTGCTAACCGTAGACTGACTCTAACAAGTTTATGGTCAGTCCACGCTATCAAGTGGAACGTGGGACAACTAACAAAATCAATGTCAGCTCGTCTCACTAACACTCTGTCCAAGTAGGAGCCTACTTTGGCAGAGGGCGAACTATCTAGCCACGTCCACATCTCCCGCCCTGGGTGATCCAGACGAAACCTGTCGACGAGGTCATGACGAGTCATGAGGCCGGCAAGGCTGCTTTCACACCTTCCCACACGCCTAGCTCCCCGCCCGACCTTATCTATCTTGGGATCAAGGATCGCATTCCAATCACCCATTAAAACTAGCCGCTTCGTATCGTCCAGGAACGGCGCCAACCGACGAAAAAAGGAAACCCTCTCCACAACGATATTGGGCGCATAAACCGCAACCAGACGAAACTTGAAACTTTTCACGGCAACATCGGCCACAACCAGTCGGCCCCCGTCACCTGCAAAAACAACGTCAACATCAGCATCAAGGCTGCGTCCAACTAGCAAAGAAACCCCAACGCTGGTACGGCTGCCGTATGCTGAGAAAACGTTAAAATCGCTTTCCAGCACACGACAGTCGGCACCGCAAGTGAAGTGGGTTTCCTGCACTGCAGCAACATCTACGCCGAGAGTTTTAAGTTCACCAAGCAAGCGCGTACACTTGCCCGGATCCCTCAATCCCCTCACATTCAAAGTAGCAAGGTTTAGAGCCATCAATCCCACTTACCTTACTCAGTGTCGACTACGGGCCGGAAATCCTTCGGGGTGAGGATGCCGACGGCCTGACGCAGGGATCCGGTGCCGAGCTCAGTACTTACTCGGTCGTCCCTGGTTATTCCACCGACATCCATAGGGTACCGCAACTTTAGGGACCTATAGAATGATGGGTGAACCAAAATCGGGACCCTGCCCGCACAGAAGGGAAGCATTTTTTTCAGCATTGGATTTTTCGTATCGACCAGCATTACATCCGCCCGGCTGGCTTCGTCAATAAAGTTCCAGAGTTCTTTGGTCCGATTGCCAGCCAAGCGGACGAATGTGGTCAATTTTGGTGCGTCCTTGAATAGATGTGGTTTTGTGATGTCTTTAGTGTCAATTTTTTGGAGTGAGCGTAATGGTTTTAATGATTGTTTTAAAGTGTGGTCTATGTGTGGATTGTCCATGATATCTTCGCAGAAGTAAAAGGAGTTTATGGCACGTCGGGCTTCCGTAGAGCGTGCTCTTGGTTTTTGAACAGTTGCTGCTGATGTTGACGGTGTTTGGGGAGAGGGTGTAAGTCTGGTTGCTGAATAGGATCGAGTAAGCATTTTGGGGGTTTTAATTGGTGAAAGAGAGGGGGGTAATGGTGTTTCTGTTGGGATGATAGGGGTGGTTTTTGTTTTTTGTGGGAGAGGAATCAATTGTGCTGGTCTTTGTTTATTTTGGACTGGCGATTTTTCTGTTGTTTTTTCCCCCTTATGCTGAGGTATGGTGGTTGTTTGTGTGGGTTTTTTTGGATGTTTTTTCTCCCCCTCTTTAGTTGGTGAGTCCTCGCTGTCTCTCCTTCTTTTTAAATTCATGGACATATCCATCGGTTCAATGTTTTGATTGTCTTCTTTTGTTGATTGTTTTGCAGTTGATTGTTTCGTATTTGTTGTCGTTGGTTTCGTAGTTGTAGTCAAAAGAGTTGTTGTATCTGTTGTTGCTGGGTTTTTTGGGGGAGTTTTTTTCCCTCCCTTTTTTCTGGTGACTTGCGTCCACCCTTTCTCATTTTCTTTAGGGGTTTCTTGTTTGTTTTCTGAGGTTTCTGTTGGTATTATTGCTGCTATGACAGGTGAAGGAGTATCAGTAGTAGTAGCAGTAGTAGTAGTCGTTGTTGTGGTGGTGATTGTTGATTTTTGAGGGCAGTTTTTTGAAAAGTGGCCGATGTTATTGCAGGACCAACATAGCGGTTTCCTGCCCTCAACTATGACTGTCATGGTTTGATCGCGGTATCGTATTTTATGGGGAATTTTGTTAAACCCTCCCCTATCGAGGCACATAACGAATACGTAGTCACCGTACGCGGTTCCCCGTGTTGACGTTACTTGTGTGACTTGTTCCACGCCGCCGTATATACTTAGATAGGCGGCGAGGACGTCACCACTCAATTGCATAGATACATTGCATACGGTGACTCGTATTCTTCTTTTGCCTCGATATTCCGGTTGTAGCCGGAAGAAGCGTGTGGTGATGTTACCACCGGCGAGGCTTTTCGCTACTTCCTCTGAGGGTAATAAGACATCCCAGGTCGCGAAACTTCTGCGGCAGAAGTACTTCCCTGGGATGTTTGCTGTTTTGAGAAGGTCCTCAAAAGTTTCCTTCTTAATCCCCGCTAGTCTCTTGGTCTTAATGTCTGTGACTACGAAGGACAGGGTCTTCGGTTCGACCGCCTCGACCAATTCGGGTATTGGGAGAATTTCCCCGTCCTTGAAATACTTTTCATACTTTTCGACCCTGTCTCTTGCGTAGTCACAAGGGGATTTTTTATTCACGCAATGTGAAGACCAAGAGACAGCCGTTTGTTTTTGTTTTTGTGCCGGTGGTATTGTACTTGCCGATGAAGAGAGGTCGAATGGAGCTTCTTCCGGCATTGGGGAGGGTTGCGTTTGGAATATGTCGGTCGGTGATTGCGATTTCATGTTGTTGGGCTCCCCCATAGTTGTGAAAACACAACCAGAGGGAGATGAAACGCGTATGGTGTTACAAAAAATTCAGGCGAGACGAATAAATGTAGAACGATGAATGTTGATAAAAATGGCGGTCGTTTTTTAAAAAAGTTCAACAAAAAAAATCGAGTCGCGTTTGACCCTCCTCACAAACAAAGAACAATAGTTTGAGGGGGGTCACAAAACTTTAACAACAATAACAATATTCAATAACAATAATTTTAACAAATTTTTAACAATAAAGAACTTACTTTTTCGTGGTGAAAAAGAACTCAGACAAAAAATTTACCTTCTAGTCTGCTTTATTTCTGTGTAGTGTACACAGAAGGCACAAGGCCTTGAAGTTTTTGGGGAGGGGAAGGGAGCGGTCATACTTTTCTATATAAACTAAGGAGACCTAGCTAGCCACATTCGCCGACCCATTCAACAATACAATAAATATCCATTCATCCATCGCCTTTTGCGCTGCAATCACCAAAATACCACATTTGCTCTATGAAGAAGTCCTACTTAAAATCCCGAGATTCATGAATGATTTTATGATTTATTTACAATGAATGTGATGGGAATGGGAGAAAAACCCCGAAATATATACAAAAACAAGGAAAAATCCCCCGTTTGGTTGCCCTCCCATCCCCCCGTCTATAAAATTGGAGGCCGACTGTTTTCCGGGGCGAAAGAACCGGAAACAAGTCGGACCTACCCTAGGTGGGGCAGGGATCCTAATCTACAGGGGTGAAAAGAAATAAGGGGTCGGGCATGGTATGGGTTAATACAAGCAGGTGATATGATTTTTATACATATGAATGTTCAAGATCTTCAGTAAACGTGGACTGGGATACGGATTGAGGTACAAAAATAATGGGGATGGGGAAGATCTTGAGAACTAACAACTAGATGACGGGGACAATGACTCACAAACATACTGCTAACTAGGTACCTGGGTACCAAAAGAAAAAGGGAACAGTTTTACTCACCAGGGGTGGGGTCCCTAAGGACCCGTACCGTAGACGCCATGAGCCGGCAGAGGAGGGAAGGATGACTCCAACGTTGCTCCCTTTCGCACGACCAGGCTCGCTGCATTCACCCACCTTTTGCTGAATGTTATGCGATCCAAGCGTTTTCTATCGCATCTGATTTTGACCCTCAGCTGATGCCGAAAATACAAAATCAGATCACGATGAGAAAAGTTTGCATCGTCATACAATCCCTTGTTTCGCGTCGTCCAAATCACCATTCTAGCTACAGCTAGGATCGCGAGAAACACCACACGCTTCTCACCCTGATACGGAGGAAGAACGTTGTCCACGACGTAACCAACGTCGAGCAGCACGAGCTGTTTGGGTTCGATGCGAGCCGTCCACTCGCCGACGTGATCCCAAAACGGGCGAACTCGCTCGCAGTAGTAGAAGGCGTGCTCAGCCGTTTCTTCCAAGCCACTGCCGCAGCGAGCGCAATCGGGCATGTCTGCCAGGCCCGCTTTGTAGTTCAAGCCGACAAGGGGTAACGCATTTCGCACAAGTCGCCAGGTGAGCGAGAACTCGGAGTTGTTCAAGAAGCTCGATCCTGGCGCCCAATTCCAATGAGAGCGAATCTCCTCCGTCGTCCAGCCGTGCCGCTCGCTGAGAGGATCAGAAGCGGAACCCACCACTAGCTCCCGATATAGTTCTTTTCGAGGCCGTGAAAGGTCACTGGACCCAAGAAGGTTACGAAGGGCCGTTCGGCACTCGCGGACAAACAGTGTTTCGCCCAAAGGCCTACGTCGACCTTCAGCCTTTGGGTCTGACTTTAGGCGAGGAAAAGTCCGACTCGCCTTCAGTCTCCACACTGCGTCCCCCGTCAAAGCTCTGCCCAAGTATGCAAGTCTTTCAGCAAGCCAGTGGCTCTCCAGATCAGGCATACCTAGACCCCCGTTGCGTGTACGTTGGATACAGACCTGCCTACGGACCATCGGCCTTGCACCTCCCCAGAGCAATCTGGAAAGGGATCGTTGCAGCGCCAACCGATTTACCTTAGGCAGAGGAAGTACAGCCAATCGGTAAAGGATCAAGGGGAAGACGTACACGGCGCACGCCTCCGCCCTGCCCTTTAAGGACAACCTCCTTGAAAGCCAGATTCCCACCTGAGCATTCACCTTGGCTTGTACTTCCGACCAATTTCGCTCCAGTTGGAGGCCGGGCCCGAACCACACCCCGAGGATGCGGACGGGTCCGTCACTCCAGCGGAACGGCCCCGGAAGAGTATTGCTACCCCTCCAAGCACCGAGCCGCAAACCTTCGCTTTTGTCAAAATTGACCTTGGCTCCTGCAATCCGCTCGTACTCGCTAACCGCCTTCTTCACAGCCTTTATATCCAGACGGCGGGATACAAACACTGTGATATCATCGGCGAACGCGGAAACCCTTGCCGTAAGAGGGCCAGCAAAAGGGACACCGCGCAGGGCCGGATTTGCCGTCCTATCCCTAAGCCTACGGAGCAGGGGCTCCAAAGCTAGGACATAGAGAAGAGGAGACAACGGGCAGCCCTGCCGGACCGACCGCTCGACCGCGAACACCGTCGAACGCCTTCCGTTCACCTGCACCACTGCCTGAGGGTTGTGGTACATCATGCTAATCCATCTGCGGAACTCCGGTTTGAATCCGGCAGTCTCCAAAACAGTCGCCAAAAACCGATGGTCAACCCTATCGAAGGCCTTGGACTGATCTAAACTGATCAGCGCGGCCTCGGTGCCGTCTTCTATACCCTCTAGGACCTCGCGAATCAAGTGCAGGTTGTCCTGGATCGATCTTCCCTTCACAGCAAAGGTCTGCTCAGAGCCGATCAGATCGCTAATGACAAGCTGTAAACGATTCGCTAAGACCCGGGCCAAAATCTTTAACTCTGTGTTAAGCAGAGTTATGGGCCTGTAATCGTCTAAACCCTCCCAAACATGCCTGCCACCTTTCTTCAGCAATGTGATCACGCCCTTGGTAACGCTACCAGGGATGGCTCCCTGGGCGAACCAATGGTTGAACATATCCGTCAGAATAGGCACAAACATGTGCGACATCCTCAAGTACACTTCGTAGGGCAAACCATCTAGTCCCGGCGACTTGTTCAGGCCGACCTGCTTCAACGCGTCACGGACTTCGCATTCAGTAACCACACCCTCGCAGCTAGCCGCTTCAGCCACCCCAAGGCGGGGAAAGTCGGCAAGATAGCTACGAAACTCCCGGAGCGGGAGATCAGTACAGCGGGCAAAGCGATCCCGAAAGTGCGCCCGAAAGGCGTCACGAATCTCACGAGCCGATCGCAGCAGTCGCCCATCCGGGGCCTTGACAGAACCGATATACCGATCGGGGAACCTTCGCACTTCTTCTTCACGCGCAGTCGCGTTCGTTTTCACAGCTTCGTTGAGAACTCTCTTTAACCTAGATCTAACTACGTATCCCTTGTAGCGCTCGCTACTCTCGCGCTCAAGGTCCCCCCTAGCTAGCTCTACGTTTAGGGAGTCCCCCCCAGCCACCGCCCGGGAAAGTCTATCGTCTATAGATTTCGCTTCCTTGGTCCTATCTAGGTTGAGCTGTTGACCGTACTTGGTAGCGAAATCTCTAATCCTATGTTTAAGAGATCCCCACCACCTATTCCCGGTAACCGCCCCCACTAACGCCCGCTGAATTAGGGATTCCAGCCGGTCCCGGAAGTCCCGTATCTCCAGTAAGGAGGTATTGAACTTCCAGTAGCCGGCCAGACTAGGCCTATTTGCTAACCGTAGACTGACTCTAACAAGTTTATGGTCAGTCCACGCTATCAAGTGGAACGTGGGACAACTAACAAAATCAATGTCAGCTCGTCTCACTAACACTCTGTCCAAGTAGGAGCCTACTTTGGCAGAGGGCGAACTATCTAGCCACGTCCACATCTCCCGCCCTGGGTGATCCAGACGAAACCTGTCGACGAGGTCATGACGAGTCATGAGGCCGGCAAGGCTGCTTTCACACCTTCCCACACGCCTAGCTCCCCGCCCGACCTTATCTATCTTGGGATCAAGGATCGCATTCCAATCACCCATTAAAACTAGCCGCTTCGTATCGTCCAGGAACGGCGCCAACCGACGAAAAAAGGAAACCCTCTCCACAACGATATTGGGCGCATAAACCGCAACCAGACGAAACTTGAAACTTTTCACGGCAACATCGGCCACAACCAGTCGGCCCCCGTCACCTGCAAAAACAACGTCAACATCAGCATCAAGGCTGCGTCCAACTAGCAAAGAAACCCCAACGCTGGTACGGCTGCCGTATGCTGAGAAAACGTTAAAATCGCTTTCCAGCACACGACAGTCGGCACCGCAAGTGAAGTGGGTTTCCTGCACTGCAGCAACATCTACGCCGAGAGTTTTAAGTTCACCAAGCAAGCGCGTACACTTGCCCGGATCCCTCAATCCCCTCACATTCAAAGTAGCAAGGTTTAGAGCCATCAATCCCACTTACCTTACTCAGTGTCGACTACGGGCCGGAAATCCTTCGGAGTAAGGATGCCGACGGCCTGACGCAGGGATCCGGTGCCGAGCTCAGTACTTACTCGGTCGTCCCTGGTAATTCCACCGACATCCATAGGGTACCGCAACTTTAGGGACCTATAGAATGATGGGTGAACCAAAATCGGGACCCTGCCCGCACAGAAGGGTAGCATTTTTTTCAGCATTGGATTTTTCGTATCGACCAGCATTACATCCGCCCGGCTGGCTTCGTCAATAAAGTTCCAGAGTTCTTTGGTCCGATTGCCAGCCAAGCGGACGAATGTGGTCAATTTTGGTGCGTCCTTGAATAGATGTGGTTTTGTGATGTCTTTAGTGTCAATTTTTTGGAGTGAGCGTAATGGTTTTAATGATTGTTTTAAAGTGTGGTCTATGTGTGGATTGTCCATGATATCTTCGCAGAAGTAAAAAGAGTTTATGGCACGTCGGGCTTCCGTAGAGCGTGCTCTTGGTTTTTGAACAGTTGCTGCTGATGTTGACGGTGTTTGGGGAGAGGGTGTAAGTCTGGTTGCTGAATAGGATCGAGTAAGCATTTTGGGGGTTTTAATTGGTGAAAGAGAGGGGGGTAATGGTGTTTCTGTTGGGATGATAGGGGTGGTTTTTGTTTTTTGTGGGAGAGGAATCAATTGTGCTGGTCTTTGTTTATTTTGGACTGGCGATTTTTCTGTTGTTTTTTCCCCCTTATGCTGAGGTATGGTGGTTGTTTGTGTGGGTTTTTTTGGATGTTTTTTCTCCCCCTCTTTAGTTGGTGAGTCCTCGCTGTCTCTCCTTCTTTTTAAATTCATGGACATATCCATCGGTTCAATGTTTTGATTGTCTTCTTTTGTTGATTGTTTTGCAGTTGATTGTTTCGTATTTGTTGTCGTTGGTTTCGTAGTTGTAGTCAAAAGAGTTGTTGTATCTGTTGTTGCTGGGTTTTTTGGGGGAGTTTTTTTCCCTCCCTTTTTTCTGGTGACTTGCGTCCACCCTTTCTCATTTTCTTTAGGGGTTTCTTGTTTGTTTTCTGAGGTTTCTGTTGGTATTATTGCTGCTATGACAGGTGAAGGAGTATCAGTAGTAGTAGCAGTAGTAGTAGTCGTTGTTGTGGTGGTGATTGTTGGTTTTTGAGGGCAGTTTTTTGAAAAGTGGCCGATGTTATTGCAGGACCAACATAGCGGTTTCCTGCCCTCAACGATGACTGTCATGGTTTGATCGCGGTAACGTATTTTATGGGGAATTTTGTTAAACCCTCCCCTATCGAGGCACATAACGAATACGTAGTCACCGTACGCGGTTCCCCGTGTTGACGTTACTTGTGTGACTTGTTCCACGCCGCCGTATATACTTAGATAGGCGGCGAGGACGTCACCACTCAATTGCATAGATACATTGCATACGGTGACTCGTATTCTTCTTTTGCCTCGATATTCCGGTTGTAGCCGGAAGAAGCGTGTGGTGATGTTACCACCGGCGAGGCTTTTCGCTACTTCCTCTGAGGGTAATAAGACATCCCAGGTCGCGAAACTTCTGCGGCAGAAGTACTTCCCTGGGATGTTTGCTGTTTTGAGAAGGTCCTCAAAAGTTTCCTTCTTAATCCCCGCTAGTCTCTTGGTCTTAATGTCTGTGACTACGAAGGACAGGGTCTTCGGTTCGACCGCCTCGACCAATTCGGGTATTGGGAGAATTTCCCCGTCCTTGAAATACTTTTCATACTTTTCGACCCTGTCTCTTGCGTAGTCACAAGGGGATTTTTTATTCACGCAATGTGAAGACCAAGAGACAGCTGTTTGTTTTTGTTTTTGTGCCGGTGGTATTGTACTTGCCGATGAAGAGAGGTCGAATGGAGCTTCTTCCGGCATTGGGGAGGGTTGCGTTTGGAATATGTCGGTCGGTGATTGCGATTTCATGTTGTTGGGCTCCCCCATAGTTGTGAAAACACAACCAGAGGGAGATGAAACGCGTATGGTGTTGCAAAAAATTCAGGCGAGACGAATAAATGTAGAACGATGAATGTTGATAAAAATGGCGGTCGTTTTTTTAAAAAAGTTCAACAAAAAAATCGAGTCGCGTTTGACCCTCCTCACAAACAAAGAACAATAGTTTGAGGGGGGTCACAAAACTTTAACAATGATAACAATATTCAATAACAATAATTTTAACAAATTTTTAACAATAAAGAACTTACTTTTTTTCGTGGTGAAAAAAGAACTCAGACAAAAAATTTTACCTTCTAGTCTGCTTTATTTCTGTGTAGTGTACACAGAAGGCACAAGGCCTTGAAGTTTTTGGGGAGGGGAAGGGAGCGGTCATACTTTTCTATATAAACTAAGGAGACCTAGCTAGCCACATTCGCCGACCCATTCAACAATACAATAAATATCCATTCATCCATCGCCTTTTGCGCTACAATCACCACAATACCACATTTGCTCTATGAAGAAGTCCTACTTAAAATCCCGAGATTCGTGAATGATTTTATTTACAAGTATGATTTATTTACAATGAATGTGATGGGAATGGGAGAAAAACCCCGAAATATATATAAAAACAAGGAAAAATCCCCCGTTTGGTTGCCCTCCCATCCCCCCGTCTATAAAATTGGAGGCCGACTGTTTTCCGGGGCGAAAGAACCGGAAACAAGTCGGACCTACCCTAGGTGGGGCAGGGATCCTAATCTACAGGGGTGAAAAGAATTTAGGGGTCGGGCGCGGTATGGGTTAATACAAGTAGGTGATATGATTTTTATACATATGAATGTTCAAGATCTTCAGTAAACGTGGACTGGGATACGGATTGAGGTACAAAAATAATGGGGATGGGGAAGATCTTGAGAACTAACAACTAGATGACGGGGACAATGACTCACAAACATACTGCTAACTAGGTACCTGGGTACCAAAAGAAAAAGGGAACAGTTTTACTCACCAGGGGTGGGGTCCCTAAGGACCCGTACCGTAGACGCCATGAGCCGGCAGAGGAGGGAAGGATGACTCCAACGTTGCTCCCTTTCGCACGACCAGGCTCGCTGCATTCACCCACCTTTTGCTGAATGTTATGCGATCCAAGCGTTTTCTATCGCATCTGATTTTGACCCTCAGCTGATGCCGAAAATACAAAATCAGATCACGATGAGAAAAGTTTGCATCGTCATACAATCCCTTGTTTCGCGTCGTCCAAATCACCATTCTAGCTACAGCTAGGATCGCGAGAAACACCACACGCTTCTCACCCTGATACGGAGGAAGAACGTTGTCCACGACGTAACCAACGTCGAGCAGCACGAGCTGTTTGGGTTCGATGCGAGCCGTCCACTCGCCGACGTGATCCCAAAACGGGCGAACTCGCTCGCAGTAGTAGAAGGCGTGCTCAGCCGTTTCTTCCAAGCCACTGCCGCAGCGAGCGCAATCGGGCATGTCTGCCAGGCCCGCTTTGTAGTTCAAGCCGACAAGGGGTAACGCATTTCGCACAAGTCGCCAGGTGAGCGAGAACTCGGAGTTGTTCAAGAAGCTCGATCCTGGCGCCCAATTCCAATGAGAGCGAATCTCCTCCGTCGTCCAGCCGTGCCGCTCGCTGAGAGGATCAGAAGCGGAACCCACCACTAGCTCCCGATATAGTTCTTTTCGAGGCCGTGAAAGGTCACTGGACCCAAGAAGGTTACGAAGGGCCGTTCGGCACTCGCGGACAAACAGTGTTTCGCCCAAAGGCCTACGTCGACCTTCAGCCTTTGGGTCTGACTTTAGGCGAGGAAAAGTCCGACTCGCCTTCAGTCTCCACACTGCGTCCCCCGTCAAAGCTCTGCCCAGGTATGCAAGTCTTTCAGCAAGCCAGTGGCTCTCCAGATCAGGCATACCTAGACCCCCGTTGCGTGTACGTTGGATACAGACCTGCCTACGGACCATCGGCCTTGCACCTCCCCAGAGCAATCTGGAAAGGGATCGTTGCAGCGCCAACCGATTTACCTTAGGCAGAGGAAGTACAGCCAATCGGTAAAGGATCAAGGGGAAGACGTACACGGCGCACGCCTCCGCCCTGCCCTTTAAGGACAACCTCCTTGAAAGCCAGATTCCCACCTGAGCATTCACCTTGGCTTGTATTTCCGACCAATTTCGCTCCAGTTGGAGGCCGGGCCCGAACCACACCCCGAGGATGCGGACGGGTCCGTCACTCCAGCGGAACGGCCCCGGAAGAGTATTGCTACCCCTCCAAGCACCGAGCCGCAAACCTTCGCTTTTGTCAAAATTGACCTTGGCTCCTGCAATCCGCTCGTACTCGCTAACCGCCTTCTTCACAGCCTTTATATCCAGACGGCGGGATACAAACACTGTGATATCATCGGCGAACGCGGAAACCCTTGCCGTAAGAGGGCCAGCAAAAGGGACACCGCGCAGGGCCGGATTTGCCGTCCTATCCCTAAGCCTACGGAGCAGGGGCTCCAAAGCTAGGACATAGAGAAGAGGAGACAACGGGCAGCCCTGCCGGACCGACCGCTCGACCGCGAACACCGTCGAACGCCTTCCGTTCACCTGCACCACTGCCTGAGGGTTGTGGTACATCATGCTAATCCATCTGCGGAACTCCGGTTTGAATCCGGCAGTCTCCAAAACAGTCGCCAAAAACCGATGGTCAACCCTATCGAAGGCCTTGGACTGATCTAAACTGATCAGCGCGGCCTCGGTGCCGTCTTCTATACCCTCTAGGACCTCGCGAATCAAGTGCAGGTTGTCCTGGATCGATCTTCCCTTCACAGCAAAGGTCTGCTCAGAGCCGATCAGATCGCTAATGACAAGCTGTAAACGATTCGCTAAGACCCGGGCCAAAATCTTTAACTCTGTGTTAAGCAGAGTTATGGGCCTGTAATCGTCTAAACCCTCCCAAACATGCCTGCCACCTTTCTTCAGCAATGTGATCACGCCCTTGGTAACGCTACCAGGGATGGCTCCCTGGGCGAACCAATGGTTGAACATATCCGTCAGAATAGGCACAAACATGTGCGACATCCTCAAGTACACTTCGTAGGGCAAACCATCTAGTCCCGGCGACTTGTTCAGGCCGACCTGCTTCAACGCGTCACGGACTTCGCATTCAGTAACCACACCCTCGCAGCTAGCCGCTTCAGCCACCCCAAGGCGGGGAAAGTCGGCAAGATAGCTACGAAACTCCCGGAGCGGGAGATCAGTACAGCGGGCAAAGCGATCCCGAAAGTGCGCCCGAAAGGCGTCACGAATCTCGCGAGCCGATCGCAGCAGTCGCCCATCCGGGGCCTTGACAGAACCGATATACCGATCGGGGAACCTTCGCACTTCTTCTTCACGCGCAGTCGCGTTCGTTTTCACAGCTTCGTTGAGAACTCTCTTTAACCTAGATCTAACTACGTATCCCTTGTAGCGCTCGCTACTCTCGCGCTCAAGGTCCCCCCTAGCTAGCTCTACGTTTAGGGAGTCCCCCCCAGCCACCGCCCGGGAAAGTCTATCGTCTATAGATTTCGCTTCCTTGGTCCTATCTAGGTTGAGCTGTTGACCGTACTTGGTAGCGAAATCTCTAATCCTATGTTTAAGAGATCCCCACCACCTATTCCCGGTAACCGCCCCCACTAACGCCCGCTGAATTAGGGATTCCAACCGGTCCCGGAAGTCCCGTATCTCCAGTAAGGAGGTATTGAACTTCCAGTAGCCGGCCAGACTAGGCCTATTTGCTAACCGTAGACTGACTCTAACAAGTTTATGGTCAGTCCACGCTATCAAGTGGAACGTGGGACAACTAACAAAATCAATGTCAGCTCGTCTCACTAACACTCTGTCCAAGTAGGAGCCTACTTTGGCAGAGGGCGAACTATCTAGCCACGTCCACATCTCCCGCCCTGGGTGATCCAGACGAAACCTGTCGACGAGGTCATGACGAGTCATGAGGCCGGCAAGGCTGCTTTCACACCTTCCCACACGCCTAGCTCCCCGCCCGACCTTATCTATCTTGGGATCAAGGATCGCATTCCAATCACCCATTAAAACTAGCCGCTTCGTATCGTCCAGGAACGGCGCCAACCGACGAAAAAAGGAAACCCTCTCCACAACGATATTGGGCGCATAAACCGCAACCAGACGAAACTTGAAACTTTTCACGGCAACATCGGCCACAACCAGTCGGCCCCCGTCACCTGCAAAAACAACGTCAACATCAGCATCAAGGCTGCGTCCAACTAGCAAAGAAACCCCAACGCTGGTACGGCTGCCGTATGCTGAGAAAACGTTAAAATCGCTTTCCAGCACACGACAGTCGGCACCGCAAGTGAAGTGGGTTTCCTGCACTGCAGCAACATCTACGCCGAGAGTTTTAAGTTCACCAAGCAAGCGCGTACACTTGCCCGGATCCCTCAATCCCCTCACATTCAAAGTAGCAAGGTTTAGAGCCATCAATCCCACTTACCTTACTCAGTGTCGACTACGGGCCGGAAATCCTTCGGGGTGAGGATGCCGACGGCCTGACGCAGGGATCCGGTGCCGAGCTCAGTACTTACTCGGTCGTCCCTGGTAATTCCACCGACATCCATAGGGTACCGCAACTTTAGGGACCTATAGAATGATGGGTGAACCAAAATCGGGACCCTGCCCGCACAGAAGGGTAGCATTTTTTTCAGCATTGGATTTTTCGTATCGACCAGCATTACATCCGCCCGGCTGGCTTCGTCAATAAAGTTCCAGAGTTCTTTGGTCCGATTGCCAGCCAAGCGGACGAATGTGGTCAATTTTGGTGCGTCCTTGAATAGATGTGGTTTTGTGATGTCTTTAGTGTCAATTTTTTGGAGTGAGCGTAATGGTTTTAATGATTGTTTTAAAGTGTGGTCTATGTGTGGATTGTCCATGATATCTTCGCAGAAGTAAAAAGAGTTTATGGCACGTCGGGCTTCCGTAGAGCGTGCTCTTGGTTTTTGAACAGTTGCTGCTGATGTTGACGGTGTTTGGGGAGAGGGTGTAAGTCTGGTTGCTGAATAGGATCGAGTAAGCATTTTGGGGGTTTTAATTGGTGAAAGAGAGGGGGGTAATGGTGTTTCTGTTGGGATGATAGGGGTGGTTTTTGTTTTTTGTGGGAGAGGAATCAATTGTGCTGGTCTTTGTTTATTTTGGACTGGCGATTTTTCTGTTGTTTTTTCCCCCTTATGCTGAGGTATGGTGGTTGTTTGTGTGGGTTTTTTTGGATGTTTTTTCTCCCCCTCTTTAGTTGGTGAGTCCTCGCTGTCTCTCCTTCTTTTTAAATTCATGGACATATCCATCGGTTCAATGTTTTGATTGTCTTCTTTTGTTGATTGTTTTGCAGTTGATTGTTTCGTATTTGTTGTCGTTGGTTTCGTAGTTGTAGTCAAAAGAGTTGTTGTATCTGTTGTTGCTGGGTTTTTTGGGGGAGTTTTTTTCCCTCCCTTTTTTCTGGTGACTTGCGTCCACCCTTTCTCATTTTCTTTAGGGGTTTCTTGTTTGTTTTCTGAGGTTTCTGTTGGTATTATTGCTGCTATGACAGGTGAAGGAGTATCAGTAGTAGTAGCAGTAGTAGTAGTCGTTGTTGTGGTGGTGATTGTTGATTTTTGAGGGCAGTTTTTTGAAAAGTGGCCGATGTTATTGCAGGACCAACATAGCGGTTTCCTGCCCTCAACGATGACTGTCATGGTTTGATCGCGGTAACGTATTTTATGGGGAATTTTGTTAAACCCTCCCCTATCGAGGCACATAACGAATACGTAGTCACCGTACGCGGTTCCCCGTGTTGACGTTACTTGTGTGACTTGTTCCACGCCGCCGTATATACTTAGATAGGCGGCGAGGACGTCACCACTCAATTGCATAGATACATTGCATACGGTGACTCGTATTCTTCTTTTGCCTCGATATTCCGGTTGTAGCCGGAAGAAGCGTGTGGTGATGTTACCACCGGCGAGGCTTTTCGCTACTTCCTCTGAGGGTAATAAGACATCCCAGGTCGCGAAACTTCTGCGGCAGAAGTACTTCCCTGGGATGTTTGCTGTTTTGAGAAGGTCCTCAAAAGTTTCCTTCTTAATCCCCGCTAGTCTCTTGGTCTTAATGTCTGTGACTACGAAGGACAGGGTCTTCGGTTCGACCGCCTCGACCAATTCGGGTATTGGGAGAATTTCCCCGTCCTTGAAATACTTTTCATACTTTTCGACCCTGTCTCTTGCGTAGTCACAAGGGGATTTTTTATTCACGCAATGTGAAGACCAAGAGACAGCTGTTTGTTTTGGTTTTTGTGCCGGTGGTATTGTACTTGCCGATGAAGAGAGGTCGAATGGAGCTTCTTCCGGCATTGGGGAGGGTTGCGTTTGGAATATGTCGGTCGGTGATTGCGATTTCATGTTGTTGGGCTCCCCCATAGTTGTGAAAACACAACCAGAGGGAGATGAAACGCGTATGGTGTTGCAAAAAATTCAGGCGAGACGAATAAATGTAGAACGATGAATGTTGATAAAAATGGCGGTCGTTTTTTTAAAAAAGTTCAACAAAAAAATCGAGTCGCGTTTGACCCTCCTCACAAACAAAGAACAATAGTTTGAGGGGGGTCACAAAACTTTAACAATGATAACAATATTCAATAACAATAATTTTAACAAATTTTTAACAATAAAGAACTTACTTTTTTTCGTGGTGAAAAAAGAACTCAGACAAAAAATTTTACCTTCTAGTCTGCTTTATTTCTGTGTAGTGTACACAGAAGGCACAAGGCCTTGAAGTTTTTGGGGAGGGGAAGGGAGCGGTCATACTTTTCTATATAAACTAAGGAGACCTAGCTAGCCACATTCGCCGACCCATTCAACAATACAATAAATATCCATTCATCCATCGCCTTTTGCGCTACAATCACCACAATACCACATTTGCTCTATGAAGAAGTCCTACTTAAAATCCCGAGATTCGTGAATGATTTTATTTACAAGTATGATTTATTTACAATGAATGTGATGGGAATGGGAGAAAAACCCCGAAATATATATAAAAACAAGGAAAAATCCCCCGTTTGGTTGCCCTCCCATCCCCCCGTCTATAAAATTGGAGGCCGACTGTTTTCCGGGGCGAAAGAACCGGAAACAAGTCGGACCTACCCTAGGTGGGGCAGGGATCCTAATCTACAGGGGTGAAAAGAATTTAGGGGTCGGGCGCGGTATGGGTTAATACAAGTAGGTGATATGATTTTTATACATATGAATGTTCAAGATCTTCAGTAAACGTGGACTGGGATACGGATTGAGGTACAAAAATAATGGGGATGGGGAAGATCTTGAGAACTAACAACTAGATGACGGGGACAATGACTCACAAACATACTGCTAACTAGGTACCTGGGTACCAAAAGAAAAAGGGAACAGTTTTACTCACCAGGGGTGGGGTCCCTAAGGACCCGTACCGTAGACGCCATGAGCCGGCAGAGGAGGGAAGGATGACTCCAACGTTGCTCCCTTTCGCACGACCAGGCTCGCTGCATTCACCCACCTTTTGCTGAATGTTATGCGATCCAAGCGTTTTCTATCGCATCTGATTTTGACCCTCAGCTGATGCCGAAAATACAAAATCAGATCACGATGAGAAAAGTTTGCATCGTCATACAATCCCTTGTTTCGCGTCGTCCAAATCACCATTCTAGCTACAGCTAGGATCGCGAGAAACACCACACGCTTCTCACCCTGATACGGAGGAAGAACGTTGTCCACGACGTAACCAACGTCGAGCAGCACGAGCTGTTTGGGTTCGATGCGAGCCGTCCACTCGCCGACGTGATCCCAAAACGGGCGAACTCGCTCGCAGTAGTAGAAGGCGTGCTCAGCCGTTTCTTCCAAGCCACTGCCGCAGCGAGCGCAATCGGGCATGTCTGCCAGGCCCGCTTTGTAGTTCAAGCCGACAAGGGGTAACGCATTTCGCACAAGTCGCCAGGTGAGCGAGAACTCGGAGTTGTTCAAGAAGCTCGATCCTGGCGCCCAATTCCAATGAGAGCGAATCTCCTCCGTCGTCCAGCCGTGCCGCTCGCTGAGAGGATCAGAAGCGGAACCCACCACTAGCTCCCGATATAGTTCTTTTCGAGGCCGTGAAAGGTCACTGGACCCAAGAAGGTTACGAAGGGCCGTTCGGCACTCGCGGACAAACAGTGTTTCGCCCAAAGGCCTACGTCGACCTTCAGCCTTTGGGTCTGACTTTAGGCGAGGAAAAGTCCGACTCGCCTTCAGTCTCCACACTGCGTCCCCCGTCAAAGCTCTGCCCAGGTATGCAAGTCTTTCAGCAAGCCAGTGGCTCTCCAGATCAGGCATACCTAGACCCCCGTTGCGTGTACGTTGGATACAGACCTGCCTACGGACCATCGGCCTTGCACCTCCCCAGAGCAATCTGGAAAGGGATCGTTGCAGCGCCAACCGATTTACCTTAGGCAGAGGAAGTACAGCCAATCGGTAAAGGATCAAGGGGAAGACGTACACGGCGCACGCCTCCGCCCTGCCCTTTAAGGACAACCTCCTTGAAAGCCAGATTCCCACCTGAGCATTCACCTTGGCTTGTATTTCCGACCAATTTCGCTCCAGTTGGAGGCCGGGCCCGAACCACACCCCGAGGATGCGGACGGGTCCGTCACTCCAGCGGAACGGCCCCGGAAGAGTATTGCTACCCCTCCAAGCACCGAGCCGCAAACCTTCGCTTTTGTCAAAATTGACCTTGGCTCCTGCAATCCGCTCGTACTCGCTAACCGCCTTCTTCACAGCCTTTATATCCAGACGGCGGGATACAAACACTGTGATATCATCGGCGAACGCGGAAACCCTTGCCGTAAGAGGGCCAGCAAAAGGGACACCGCGCAGGGCCGGATTTGCCGTCCTATCCCTAAGCCTACGGAGCAGGGGCTCCAAAGCTAGGACATAGAGAAGAGGAGACAACGGGCAGCCCTGCCGGACCGACCGCTCGACCGCGAACACCGTCGAACGCCTTCCGTTCACCTGCACCACTGCCTGAGGGTTGTGGTACATCATGCTAATCCATCTGCGGAACTCCGGTTTGAATCCGGCAGTCTCCAAAACAGTCGCCAAAAACCGATGGTCAACCCTATCGAAGGCCTTGGACTGATCTAAACTGATCAGCGCGGCCTCGGTGCCGTCTTCTATACCCTCTAGGACCTCGCGAATCAAGTGCAGGTTGTCCTGGATCGATCTTCCCTTCACAGCAAAGGTCTGCTCAGAGCCGATCAGATCGCTAATGACAAGCTGTAAACGATTCGCTAAGACCCGGGCCAAAATCTTTAACTCTGTGTTAAGCAGAGTTATGGGCCTGTAATCGTCTAAACCCTCCCAAACATGCCTGCCACCTTTCTTCAGCAATGTGATCACGCCCTTGGTAACGCTACCAGGGATGGCTCCCTGGGCGAACCAATGGTTGAACATATCCGTCAGAATAGGCACAAACATGTGCGACATCCTCAAGTACACTTCGTAGGGCAAACCATCTAGTCCCGGCGACTTGTTCAGGCCGACCTGCTTCAACGCGTCACGGACTTCGCATTCAGTAACCACACCCTCGCAGCTAGCCGCTTCAGCCACCCCAAGGCGGGGAAAGTCGGCAAGATAGCTACGAAACTCCCGGAGCGGGAGATCAGTACAGCGGGCAAAGCGATCCCGAAAGTGCGCCCGAAAGGCGTCACGAATCTCGCGAGCCGATCGCAGCAGTCGCCCATCCGGGGCCTTGACAGAACCGATATACCGATCGGGGAACCTTCGCACTTCTTCTTCACGCGCAGTCGCGTTCGTTTTCACAGCTTCGTTGAGAACTCTCTTTAACCTAGATCTAACTACGTATCCCTTGTAGCGCTCGCTACTCTCGCGCTCAAGGTCCCCCCTAGCTAGCTCTACGTTTAGGGAGTCCCCCCCAGCCACCGCCCGGGAAAGTCTATCGTCTATAGATTTCGCTTCCTTGGTCCTATCTAGGTTGAGCTGTTGACCGTACTTGGTAGCGAAATCTCTAATCCTATGTTTAAGAGATCCCCACCACCTATTCCCGGTAACCGCCCCCACTAACGCCCGCTGAATTAGGGATTCCAGCCGGTCCCGGAAGTCCCGTATCTCCAGTAAGGAGGTATTGAACTTCCAGTAGCCGGCCAGACTAGGCCTATTTGCTAACCGTAGACTGACTCTAACAAGTTTATGGTCAGTCCACGCTATCAAGTGGAACGTGGGACAACTAACAAAATCAATGTCAGCTCGTCTCACTAACACTCTGTCCAAGTAGGAGCCTACTTTGGCAGAGGGCGAACTATCTAGCCACGTCCACATCTCCCGCCCTGGGTGATCCAGACGAAACCTGTCGACGAGGTCATGACGAGTCATGAGGCCGGCAAGGCTGCTTTCACACCTTCCCACACGCCTAGCTCCCCGCCCGACCTTATCTATCTTGGGATCAAGGATCGCATTCCAATCACCCATTAAAACTAGCCGCTTCGTATCGTCCAGGAACGGCGCCAACCGACGAAAAAAGGAAACCCTCTCCACAACGATATTGGGCGCATAAACCGCAACCAGACGAAACTTGAAACTTTTCACGGCAACATCGGCCACAACCAGTCGGCCCCCGTCACCTGCAAAAACAACGTCAACATCAGCATCAAGGCTGCGTCCAACTAGCAAAGAAACCCCAACGCTGGTACGGCTGCCGTATGCTGAGAAAACGTTAAAATCGCTTTCCAGCACACGACAGTCGGCACCGCAAGTGAAGTGGGTTTCCTGCACTGCAGCAACATCTACGCCGAGAGTTTTAAGTTCACCAAGCAAGCGCGTACACTTGCCCGGATCCCTCAATCCCCTCACATTCAAAGTAGCAAGGTTTAGAGCCATCAATCCCACTTACCTTACTCAGTGTCGACTACGGGCCGGAAATCCTTCGGGGTGAGGATGCCGACGGCCTGACGCAGGGATCCGGTGCCGAGCTCAGTACTTACTCGGTCGTCCCTGGTAATTCCACCGACATCCATAGGGTACCGCAACTTTAGGGACCTATAGAATGATGGGTGAACCAAAATCGGGACCCTGCCCGCACAGAAGGGTAGCATTTTTTTCAGCATTGGATTTTTCGTATCGACCAGCATTACATCCGCCCGGCTGGCTTCGTCAATAAAGTTCCAGAGTTCTTTGGTCCGATTGCCAGCCAAGCGGACGAATGTGGTCAATTTTGGTGCGTCCTTGAATAGATGTGGTTTTGTGATGTCTTTAGTGTCAATTTTTTGGAGTGAGCGTAATGGTTTTAATGATTGTTTTAAAGTGTGGTCTATGTGTGGATTGTCCATGATATCTTCGCAGAAGTAAAAAGAGTTTATGGCACGTCGGGCTTCCGTAGAGCGTGCTCTTGGTTTTTGAACAGTTGCTGCTGATGTTGACGGTGTTTGGGGAGAGGGTGTAAGTCTGGTTGCTGAATAGGATCGAGTAAGCATTTTGGGGGTTTTAATTGGTGAAAGAGAGGGGGGTAATGGTGTTTCTGTTGGGATGATAGGGGTGGTTTTTGTTTTTTGTGGGAGAGGAATCAATTGTGCTGGTCTTTGTTTATTTTGGACTGGCGATTTTTCTGTTGTTTTTTCCCCCTTATGCTGAGGTATGGTGGTTGTTTGTGTGGGTTTTTTTGGATGTTTTTTCTCCCCCTCTTTAGTTGGTGAGTCCTCGCTGTCTCTCCTTCTTTTTAAATTCATGGACATATCCATCGGTTCAATGTTTTGATTGTCTTCTTTTGTTGATTGTTTTGCAGTTGATTGTTTCGTATTTGTTGTCGTTGGTTTCGTAGTTGTAGTCAAAAGAGTTGTTGTATCTGTTGTTGCTGGGTTTTTTGGGGGAGTTTTTTTCCCTCCCTTTTTTCTGGTGACTTGCGTCCACCCTTTCTCATTTTCTTTAGGGGTTTCTTGTTTGTTTTCTGAGGTTTCTGTTGGTATTATTGCTGCTATGACAGGTGAAGGAGTATCAGTAGTAGTAGCAGTAGTAGTAGTCGTTGTTGTGGTGGTGATTGTTGGTTTTTGAGGGCAGTTTTTTGAAAAGTGGCCGATGTTATTGCAGGACCAACATAGCGGTTTCCTGCCCTCAACGATGACTGTCATGGTTTGATCGCGGTAACGTATTTTATGGGGAATTTTGTTAAACCCTCCCCTATCGAGGCACATAACGAATACGTAGTCACCGTACGCGGTTCCCCGTGTTGACGTTACTTGTGTGACTTGTTCCACGCCGCCGTATATACTTAGATAGGCGGCGAGGACGTCACCACTCAATTGCATAGATACATTGCATACGGTGACTCGTATTCTTCTTTTGCCTCGATATTCCGGTTGTAGCCGGAAGAAGCGTGTGGTGATGTTACCACCGGCGAGGCTTTTCGCTACTTCCTCTGAGGGTAATAAGACATCCCAGGTCGCGAAACTTCTGCGGCAGAAGTACTTCCCTGGGATGTTTGCTGTTTTGAGAAGGTCCTCAAAAGTTTCCTTCTTAATCCCCGCTAGTCTCTTGGTCTTAATGTCTGTGACTACGAAGGACAGGGTCTTCGGTTCGACCGCCTCGACCAATTCGGGTATTGGGAGAATTTCCCCGTCCTTGAAATACTTTTCATACTTTTCGACCCTGTCTCTTGCGTAGTCACAAGGGGATTTTTTATTCACGCAATGTGAAGACCAAGAGACAGCCGTTTCTTTTTGTTTTTGTGCCGGTGGTATTGTACTTGCCGATGAAGAGAGGTCGAATGGAGCTTCTTCCGGCATTGGGGAGGGTTGCGTTTGGAATATGTCGGTCGGTGATTGCGATTTCATGTTGTTGGGCTCCCCCATAGTTGTGAAAACACAACCAGAGGGAGATGAAACGCGTATGGTGTTGCAAAAAATTCAGGCGAGACGAATAAATGTAGAACGATGAATGTTGATAAAAATGGCGGTCGTTTTTTTAAAAAAGTTCAACAAAAAAATCGAGTCGCGTTTGACCCTCCTCACAAACAAAGAACAATAGTTTGAGGGGGGTCACAAAACTTTAACAATGATAACAATATTCAATAACAATAATTTTAACAAATTTTTAACAATAAAGAACTTACTTTTTTTCGTGGTGAAAAAGAACTCAGACAAAAAATTTACCTTCTAGTCTGCTTTATTTCTGTGTAGTGTACACAGAAGGCACAAGGCCTTGAAGTTTTTGGGGAGGGGAAGGGAGCGGTCATACTTTTCTATATAAACTAAGGAGACCTAGCTAGCCACATTCGCCGACCCATTCAACAATACAATAAATATCCATTCATCCATCGCCTTTTGCGCTACAATCACCACAATACCACATTTGCTCTATGAAGAAGTCCTACTTAAAATCCCGAGATTCATGAATGATTTTATGATTTATTTACAATGAATGTGATGGGAATGGGAGAAAAACCCCGAAATATATATAAAAACAAGGAAAAATCCCCCGTTTGGTTGCCCTCCCATCCCCCCGTCTATAAAATTGGAGGCCGACTGTTTTCCGGGGCGAAAGAACCGGAAACAAGTCGGACCTACCCTAGGTGGGGCAGGGATCCTAATCTACAGGGGTGAAAAGAATTTAGGGGTCGGGCGCGGTATGGGTTAATACAAGTAGGTGATATGATTTTTATACATATGAATGTTCAAGATCTTCAGTAAACGTGGACTGGGATACGGATTGAGGTACAAAAATAATGGGGATGGGGAAGATCTTGAGAACTAACAACTAGATGACGGGGACAATGACTCACAAACATACTGCTAACTAGGTACCTGGGTACCAAAAGAAAAAGGGAACAGTTTTACTCACCAGGGGTGGGGTCCCTAAGGACCCGTACCGTAGACGCCATGAGCCGGCAGAGGAGGGAAGGATGACTCCAACGTTGCTCCCTTTCGCACGACCAGGCTCGCTGCATTCACCCACCTTTTGCTGAATGTTATGCGATCCAAGCGTTTTCTATCGCATCTGATTTTGACCCTCAGCTGATGCCGAAAATACAAAATCAGATCACGATGAGAAAAGTTTGCATCGTCATACAATCCCTTGTTTCGCGTCGTCCAAATCACCATTCTAGCTACAGCTAGGATCGCGAGAAACACCACACGCTTCTCACCCTGATACGGAGGAAGAACGTTGTCCACGACGTAACCAACGTCGAGCAGCACGAGCTGTTTGGGTTCGATGCGAGCCGTCCACTCGCCGACGTGATCCCAAAACGGGCGAACTCGCTCGCAGTAGTAGAAGGCGTGCTCAGCCGTTTCTTCCAAGCCACTGCCGCAGCGAGCGCAATCGGGCATGTCTGCCAGGCCCGCTTTGTAGTTCAAGCCGACAAGGGGTAACGCATTTCGCACAAGTCGCCAGGTGAGCGAGAACTCGGAGTTGTTCAAGAAGCTCGATCCTGGCGCCCAATTCCAATGAGAGCGAATCTCCTCCGTCGTCCAGCCGTGCCGCTCGCTGAGAGGATCAGAAGCGGAACCCACCACTAGCTCCCGATATAGTTCTTTTCGAGGCCGTGAAAGGTCACTGGACCCAAGAAGGTTACGAAGGGCCGTTCGGCACTCGCGGACAAACAGTGTTTCGCCCAAAGGCCTACGTCGACCTTCAGCCTTTGGGTCTGACTTTAGGCGAGGAAAAGTCCGACTCGCCTTCAGTCTCCACACTGCGTCCCCCGTCAAAGCTCTGCCCAGGTATGCAAGTCTTTCAGCAAGCCAGTGGCTCTCCAGATCAGGCATACCTAGACCCCCGTTGCGTGTACGTTGGATACAGACCTGCCTACGGACCATCGGCCTTGCACCTCCCCAGAGCAATCTGGAAAGGGATCGTTGCAGCGCCAACCGATTTACCTTAGGCAGAGGAAGTACAGCCAATCGGTAAAGGATCAAGGGGAAGACGTACACGGCGCACGCCTCCGCCCTGCCCTTTAAGGACAACCTCCTTGAAAGCCAGATTCCCACCTGAGCATTCACCTTGGCTTGTATTTCCGACCAATTTCGCTCCAGTTGGAGGCCGGGCCCGAACCACACCCCGAGGATGCGGACGGGTCCGTCACTCCAGCGGAACGGCCCCGGAAGAGTATTGCTACCCCTCCAAGCACCGAGCCGCAAACCTTCGCTTTTGTCAAAATTGACCTTGGCTCCTGCAATCCGCTCGTACTCGCTAACCGCCTTCTTCACAGCCTTTATATCCAGACGGCGGGATACAAACACTGTGATATCATCGGCGAACGCGGAAACCCTTGCCGTAAGAGGGCCAGCAAAAGGGACACCGCGCAGGGCCGGATTTGCCGTCCTATCCCTAAGCCTACGGAGCAGGGGCTCCAAAGCTAGGACATAGAGAAGAGGAGACAACGGGCAGCCCTGCCGGACCGACCGCTCGACCGCGAACACCGTCGAACGCCTTCCGTTCACCTGCACCACTGCCTGAGGGTTGTGGTACATCATGCTAATCCATCTGCGGAACTCCGGTTTGAATCCGGCAGTCTCCAAAACAGTCGCCAAAAACCGATGGTCAACCCTATCGAAGGCCTTGGACTGATCTAAACTGATCAGCGCGGCCTCGGTGTCGTCTTCTATACCCTCTAGGACCTCGCGAATCAAGTGCAGGTTGTCCTGGATCGATCTTCCCTTCACAGCAAAGGTCTGCTCAGAGCCGATCAGATCGCTAATGACAAGCTGTAAACGATTCGCTAAGACCCGGGCCAAAATCTTTAACTCTGTGTTAAGCAGAGTTATGGGCCTGTAATCGTCTAAACCCTCCCAAACATGCCTGCCACCTTTCTTCAGCAATGTGATCACGCCCTTGGTAACGCTACCAGGGATGGCTCCCTGGGCGAACCAATGGTTGAACATATCCGTCAGAATAGGCACAAACATGTGCGACATCCTCAAGTACACTTCGTAGGGCAAACCATCTAGTCCCGGCGACTTGTTCAGGCCGACCTGCTTCAACGCGTCACGGACTTCGCATTCAGTAACCACACCCTCGCAGCTAGCCGCTTCAGCCACCCCAAGGCGGGGAAAGTCGGCAAGATAGCTACGAAACTCCCGGAGCGGGAGATCAGTACAGCGGGCAAAGCGATCCCGAAAGTGCGCCCGAAAGGCGTCACGAATCTCACGAGCCGATCGCAGCAGTCGCCCATCCGGGGCCTTGACAGAACCGATATACCGATCGGGGAACCTTCGCACTTCTTCTTCACGCGCAGTCGCGTTCGTTTTCACAGCTTCGTTGAGAACTCTCTTTAACCTAGATCTAACTACGTATCCCTTGTAGCGCTCGCTACTCTCGCGCTCAAGGTCCCCCCTAGCTAGCTCTACGTTTAGGGAGTCCCCCCCAGCCACCGCCCGGGAAAGTCTATCGTCTATAGATTTCGCTTCCTTGGTCCTATCTAGGTTGAGCTGTTGACCGTACTTGGTAGCGAAATCTCTAATCCTATGTTTAAGAGATCCCCACCACCTATTCCCGGTAACCGCCCCCACTAACGCCCGCTGAATTAGGGATTCCAGCCGGTCCCGGAAGTCCCGTATCTCCAGTAAGGAGGTATTGAACTTCCAGTAGCCGGCCAGACTAGGCCTATTTGCTAACCGTAGACTGACTCTAACAAGTTTATGGTCAGTCCACGCTATCAAGTGGAACGTGGGACAACTAACAAAATCAATGTCAGCTCGTCTCACTAACACTCTGTCCAAGTAGGAGCCTACTTTGGCAGAGGGCGAACTATCTAGCCACGTCCACATCTCCCGCCCTGGGTGATCCAGACGAAACCTGTCGACGAGGTCATGACGAGTCATGAGGCCGGCAAGGCTGCTTTCACACCTTCCCACACGCCTAGCTCCCCGCCCGACCTTATCTATCTTGGGATCAAGGATCGCATTCCAATCACCCATTAAAACTAGCCGCTTCGTATCGTCCAGGAACGGCGCCAACCGACGAAAAAAGGAAACCCTCTCCACAACGATATTGGGCGCATAAACCGCAACCAGACGAAACTTGAAACTTTTCACGGCAACATCGGCCACAACCAGTCGGCCCCCGTCACCTGCAAAAACAACGTCAACATCAGCATCAAGGCTGCGTCCAACTAGCAAAGAAACCCCAACGCTGGTACGGCTGCCGTATGCTGAGAAAACGTTAAAATCGCTTTCCAGCACACGACAGTCGGCACCGCAAGTGAAGTGGGTTTCCTGCACTGCAGCAACATCTACGCCGAGAGTTTTAAGTTCACCAAGCAAGCGCGTACACTTGCCCGGATCCCTCAATCCCCTCACATTCAAAGTAGCAAGGTTTAGAGCCATCAATCCCACTTACCTTACTCAGTGTCGACTACGGGCCGGAAATCCTTGGGAGTAAGGATGCCGACGGCCTGACGCAGGGATCCGGTGCCGAGCTCAGTACTTACTCGGTCGTCCCTGGTAATTCCACCGACATCCATAGGGTACCGCAACTTTAGGGACCTATAGAATGATGGGTGAACCAAAATCGGGACCCTGCCCGCACAGAAGGGTAGCATTTTTTTCAGCATTGGATTTTTCGTATCGACCAGCATTACATCCGCCCGGCTGGCTTCGTCAATAAAGTTCCAGAGTTCTTTGGTCCGATTGCCAGCCAAGCGGACGAATGTGGTCAATTTTGGTGCGTCCTTGAATAGATGTGGTTTTGTGATGTCTTTAGTGTCAATTTTTTGGAGTGAGCGTAATGGTTTTAATGATTGTTTTAAAGTGTGGTCTATGTGTGGATTGTCCATGATATCTTCGCAGAAGTAAAAGGAGTTTATGGCACGTCGGGCTTCCGTAGAGCGTGCTCTTGGTTTTTGAACAGTTGCTGCTGATGTTGACGGTGTTTGGGGAGAGGGTGTAAGTCTGGTTGCTGAATAGGATCGAGTAAGCATTTTGGGGGTTTTAATTGGTGAAAGAGAGGGGGGTAATGGTGTTTCTGTTGGGATGATAGGGGTGGTTTTTGTTTTTTGTGGGAGAGGAATCAATTGTGCTGGTCTTTGTTTATTTTGGACTGGCGATTTTTCTGTTGTTTTTTCCCCCTTATGCTGAGGTATGGTGGTTGTTTGTGTGGGTTTTTTTGGATGTTTTTTCTCCCCCTCTTTAGTTGGTGAGTCCTCGCTGTCTCTCCTTCTTTTTAAATTCATGGACATATCCATCGGTTCAATGTTTTGATTGTCTTCTTTTGTTGATTGTTTTGCAGTTGATTGTTTCGTATTTGTTGTCGTTGGTTTCGTAGTTGTAGTCAAAAGAGTTGTTGTATCTGTTGTTGCTGGGTTTTTTGGGGGAGTTTTTTTCCCTCCCTTTTTTCTGGTGACTTGCGTCCACCCTTCTTCATTTTCTTTAGGGGTTTCTTGTTTGTTTTCTGAGGTTTCTGTTGGTATTATTGCTGCTATGACAGGTGAAGGAGTATCAGTAGTAGTAGCAGTAGTAGTTCGTTGTTGTGGTGGTGATTGTTGATTTTTGAGGGCAGTTTTTTGAAAAGTGGCCGATGTTATTGCAAAACCAACATAGCGGTTTCCTGCCCTCAACTATGACTGTCATGGTTTGTTCGCGGTATCGTATTTTATGGGGAATTTTGTTAAACCCTCCCCTATCGAGGCACATAACGAATACGTAGTCACCGTACGCGGTTCCCCGTGTTGACGTTACTTGTGTGACTTGTTCCACGCCGCCGTATATACTTAGATAGGCGGCGAGGACGTCACCACTCAATTGCATAGATACATTGCATACGGTGACTCGTATTCTTCTTTTGCCTCGATATTCCGGTTGTAGCCGGAAGAAGCGTGTGGTGATGTTACCACCGGCGAGGCTTTTCGCTACTTCCTCTGAGGGTAATAAGACATCCCAGGTCGCGAAACTTCTGCGGCAGAAGTACTTCCCTGGGATGTTTGCTGTTTTGAGAAGGTCCTCAAAAGTTTCCTTCTTAATCCCCGCTAGTCTCTTGGTCTTAATGTCTGTGACTACGAAGGACAGGGTCTTCGGTTCGACCGCCTCGACCAATTCGGGTATTGGGAGAATTTCCCCGTCCTTGAAATACTTTTCATACTTTTCGACCCTGTCTCTTGCGTAGTCACAAGGGGATTTTTTATTCACGCAATGTGAAGACCAAGAGACAGCCGTTTGTTTTTGTTTTTGTGCCGGTGGTATTGTACTTGCCGATGAAGAGAGGTCGAATGGAGCTTCTTCCGGCATTGGGGAGGGTTGCGTTTGGAATATGTCGGTCGGTGATTGCGATTTCATGTTGTTGGGCTCCCCCATAGTTGTGAAAACACAACCAGAGGGAGATGAAACGCGTATGGTGTTGCAAAAAATTCAGGCGAGACGAATAAATGTAGAACGATGAATGTTGATAAAAATGGCGGTCGTTTTTTTTAAAAAAGTTCAACAAAAAAAATCGAGTCGCGTTTGACCCTCCTCACAAACAAAGAACAATAGTTTGAGGGGGGTCACAAAACTTTAACAATGATAACAATATTCAATAACAATAATTTAAACAAATTTTTAACAATAAAGAACTTACTTTTTTTTTCGTGGTGAAAAAAGAACTCAGACAAAAAATTCACTTTCTAGTCTGCTTTATTTCTGTGTAGTGTACACAGAAGGCACAAGGCCTTGAAGTTTTTGGGGAGGGGAAGGGAGCGGTCATACTTTTCTATATAAACTAAGGAGACCTAGCTAGCCACATTCGCCGACCCATTCAACAATACAATAAATATCCATTCATCCATCGCCTTTTGCGCTACAATCACCACAATACCACATTTGCTCTATGAAGAAGTCCTACTTAAAATCCCGAGATTCGTGAATGATTTTATGATTTATTTACAATGAATGTGATGGGAATGGGAGAAAAAACCCCGAAATATATATAAAAACAAGGAAAAATCCCCCGTTTGGTTGCCCTCCCATCCCCCCGTCTATAAAATTGGAGGCCGACTGTTTTCCGGGGCGAAAGAACCGGAAACAAGT
>CAXXMW010000009.1:0-23010 GCA_963669225.2 uncultured Arenicella sp.
TAATGAGTTTATGGTCAGTCCACGCTATCAAGTGGAACGTGGGACAACTAACAAAATCAATGTCAGCTCTTCTCACTAACACTCTGTCCAAGTAGGAGCCTACTTTGGCAGAGGGCGAGCTATCTAGCCACGTCCACATCTCCCGCCCTGGGTGATCAAGACGAAACCTGTCGACGAGACCGTGACGAGTCACGAAGCCGACAAGGCTGCTTTCACACCTTCCCAATCTGCTAGCTCCCCGTCCGACCTTATCTATCTTGGGATCAAGGATCGCATTCCAATCACCCATTAAGACTAGCCGCTTCGTATCGTCCAGGAACGGCGCCAACCGACGAAAAAAGGAAACCCTCTCCGCAGCGATATTGGACGCATAAACCGCAACCAGACGGAACTTGAAACTTTTCACGGCAACATCGACCACAACCAGCCGGCCCCCGTCACCTGCAAAAACAACGTCAACATCAGCATCAAGGCTGCGTCCAACTAGCAAAGAGACCCCAGCGCTGGTGCCGCTGCCGTATGCTGAGAAAACGTTAAAATCGCTTTCCAGCACCCGACAGTCGGCACCGCAAGTGAAGTGAGTCTCCTGCACTGCAGCAACATCTACTCCGAGGTTCCTGAGTTCACCAAGCAAGCGCGCACACTTGCTTGAATCCCTCAATCCCCTCACATTCAAACTGGCAAGGTTTAGAGTCATCAGTCCCACTTACCTTACTCAGTGTCGACTATGGGCCGGAAATCCTTCGGGGTGAGGATGCCGACGGCCTGACGCAGGGAACCGGTGCCGAGCTCAGTGCTAACTCGGTCGTCCCTGGTAATTCCCCCGACATCCATAGGGTACCTCAGCTTTAGGGACCTATAAAATGATGGGTGAACTAAAATCGGGACCCTGCCCGAACAAAAAGGAAGCATTTTTTTTAGCATTGCATTTTTTGTGTTGGCCAACATTACGTCCGCCCGGCTGGCTTCGTCAATAAAGTTCCATAGTTCTTTAGTCCGATTGCCAGCCGTACGGACGAATGTGGTCAACATTGGAGCGTCCTTGAATATGTAGGGGTTAGTGATGTCTTTGTTGTTTATTTTTTTAAATGAGCGCAATGGCTTTAATGAGGTTTTTAAAATGTGGTCATGATTTGGGTTTTCTAAAATGTCTTCGCAGAAGATAAAAGCTGTCATTGCATGGCGGGCTTCTGTTGAAGCCGAGCGTGCTCTTGGTTTTTGACCTGATGATGATGTTGATGCTGTTTGTGGATCAGGTGAGAGTCGTGTCACTGACTGTGATCGTGTGAAAATTTTCGGGGTTGTGATTGGAGAAAGTGAGGGGGGTAGTGGGATTTCGATTGGGTTTATTGGAGTGGTTTTTTGTATTTGTGGGAGGGGAGGAATTATTTGAGCTGGTCGCTCATTTGTGGCTGGTGACTTTGATATTTTCTTTTTCCCCTCCCCCTTAGGTTGAGGTAGGGAGGGTGTTTGTTGTTGTGTTGTTTTTTTGGGATTTCTTTTTTCCCCCTCTTTTGTTGGCGAGTCTTCGCTATTCCTTCTTCTTTTTAAGTTGATGCTCATGTCCATGGGTTCTATTGGTGTTGATGATTGTTCTGTTGCAGTGGTCGATGTTGATGATTGTGTTTTAGTAGTAGTATCAGTAGGAGTAGCGATGATTACAGTTGTTGAGTCTTTTGTGGTATTTGTTTGGTTAGTTTTGTTTTCTGTAGGTGCTATTGACTTTTTTATGGGAGTTTTTTTCCCCCCTTTTTTTCTTGTCACTTGAGTCCACCCCTCCTCGTCTTTTTTGTTGGGGTTTTCTTGATGATTTTCGATGTTTTTGGTGGGTGTCTTGGTTGTTATGATCTCTGAAGCAGTAGTAGTGGTAGTAGTCGTTGTTGCGGTGGTCGTTGTTTTTTGAGGGCAGTTTTTAGAAAAATGTCCGATTTTGTTACACGCCCAACATAAGGGTTTCCTGCCCTCAACGACCACCGTCATCGTTTGATCTCGGTATTTTATTTTATGAGGTACGTTGTTAAACCCTCCCCTATCGAGGCACATGATGAAGACATAATCACCGTATGCAGTTCCTCGTGTTGATGTTATTTGGGAAACTTGTTCAACGCCGCCATATATGCTTAAGTAGGCGGCGAGAACGTCCCCACTCAATTGCATTGAGACATTACATACGGTGACCTTTATTCTTCGCTTGCCTCGATATTCAGGTTGAAGCCGGAAGAAGCGTGTTGTAATGTTACCACCGGCCAGTTTCTTGGCTACTTCCTCTGAAGGGAGTAAAACATCCCAGGTTGCGAAGCTCCTGCGGCAGAAATACTTCCCTGGGATGTTTGCGCTTTTTAGTAAGTCTTCGAAAGTCTCTTTTTTAAGTCCTGCTAGTCTCTTGGTCTTAAGATCAGTGACTACGAAGGACAGGGTCTTTGGTTCAACTTCTTTCACAAGTTCCGGTATAGGAAGTATTTCGCCTTCCTTAAAATAGTTGGCATATTTTTCTGCCCTGTCTCTTGCGTAGTCACTGGGGGTTTTTTGGTTCACACAGTGTGACGACCAAGAGACTGTTGTTTCTTTTGGTTTCTGGGCCGGTGGAATAGTACTTGCAGATGACGACAAGTCAAAAGGTGCTTCTTCCGGCATTGGGGAGGGTCTCGTTATAAATATGTCCTCGGGTGAGTTAGCCTCCTCCATGGCTGTGAAACACAGCTAGGAGGAGATGAATCCGAATGATGTGGTTGAGATCAAGAACGATGAAAAACAATGAAAAATCCGGTATGAAAAATGGTGGTGGTTTTTTTTTTAAAAAAGAGTTAAAACAACAATTCGAGTCGAGGTTTGACCCTCCTCCCAAACAAACAACAGTAACAATTGTTTGAGGGGGGTCACAAAGCAATAACAATAATATAAAATTTACAGATAACAAATAACAATTTTCAACAGTAACTTACTTTTCGATAGTAGAGAAAATAAACGTAATCCAAAACTGAATTGTAGGCTTATTCTTTTATTCCTTGTAGTAAATACAAGAAGGCACGAGGCCTTGTGGTTTTGGGGGAGGGGAAGGGAGCGGTCATGCTTTAACTATATTTTCTATGGGGAACCTAGCTAGCCACATTCGCCGACCCATTCAACAATACAATATATAATCACTCGTCCATCTCCATGCACGCAGCAACCACCAAAATACCGCATTTGCTCTATGAAAAAGTCCTACTTAAAACCCGAAAGTGATGCATGATTTTATTTACAATGTATGATTTTTTACAATGGATATGATGGGAATGGGAGAAAAAACCCCGAAAAACATATATACACGAAAACAAGGAAAAAATCCCCCGTTTGGTTTCCCTCCCATCCCCCCGTCTATAAAATTGGAGGCCGACTGTTTTCCGGGTCGAAAATACCGGAAACAAGCCGGACCTACCCTAGGTAGGGCGGGAATCCTACTCTACAGGGATAAAAGAATTAAAAGGGTCGGGCTCGGCATGGGTCGATTTTAGAAGCGGGTAAATGATTTTTTACATATGAATGTTCAAGATCTTCAAAAGGCGGACTGGGATACAGGTTGAGGTACAAAAATAATGGGGGTGGGGAAGATCTTGAGTGCTAACAACTAAGTGACAGGGACAATGACTCACAACGTACTGCTAACTAGGTTGCAGGGGAAAATAACAAAATCCTACTTACCAAGGGTGGGGTCCCTAAGGACCCGTACCATAGACGCCATGGGCCGGCAGAGGAGGGAAGGATGACTCCAACATTGCCCCCTTTCGTACGACCAGGCTCGCTGCAGTCACCCACCTTTTGCTGAATGTTATGCGATCCAAGCGTTTTCTATCGCATCTGATTTTGACCCTCAGCTGATGCCGAAAATACAAAACCAGATCACGATGAGAAAAGTTTGCATCGTCATACAATCCCTTGTTTCGCGTCGTCCAAATCACCATTCGGGCTACAGCTAGGATCGCGAGAAACACCACACGCTTCTCACCGTGAAACGGAGGAAGAACGTTGTCTACGACGTAACCAACGTCGAGCAGCACGAGCTGTTTGGGTTCGATGCGAGCCGTCCACTCCCCGACGTGATCCCAAAACGGACGAACTCGCTCGCAGTAGTAGAAGGCGTGCTCAGCCGTTTCTTCCAAGCCACTGCCGCAGCGAGGGCAATCAGGCATGTCTGCCAGGCCCGCCTTGAAGTTCAAGCCGCGAAGGGATAACGCATTCCGAACAAGTCGCCAGGTGAGCGAGAACTCAGAGTTGTTCAAGAAGCTCGATCCTGGCGCCCAATTCCAGTGAGAGCGGATCTCCTCCGCCGTCCAGCCGTGCCGCTCGCTGAGAGGATCAGAAGCGGAACCCACCACTAATTCCCGATACAGCTCCTTCCGAGGCCATGAAAGGTCACTGGACCCAAGAAGGTTACGAAGGGCCTTTCGGCACTCGCGGACAAACAGTGCTTCGCCCAAAGGCCTACGTCGACCTTCGGCCTTTGGGTCTGAGTTGAGGCGAGGAAAAGTCCGACTCGCCTTTCGTCTCCACACTGAGTCCCCCGTCAAGACACGGCCCAGATATGCAAGTCTTTCAGCAAGCCAGTGGCTCTCCAGATCAGGCATACCCAGACCCCCGTTGCGAGTACGTTGGATACAGACCTGCCTACGGACCATCGGCCTTGCACCTCCCCAGAGCAATCTGGAGAGGGATCGTTGCAGTGCCAACCGATGTGCCTTAGGCAGAGGAAGTACAGCCAATCGGTAAAGGATCAAGGGGAAGACGTACGCGGCGCACGCCTCAGCCCTGCCCTTTAAGGACAACCTCCTTGAAAGCCAGATTCCCACCTGAGCATTCACCTTAGCGTGTACTTCCGACCAATTTCGCTCCAGTTGGAGGTCGGGCCCAAACCACACCCCAAGGATGCGGATGGGTCCGTCACTCCAGCGGAAGGGCCCTGGAAGAGTATTGCTACCCCTCCAAGCACCAAGCCGCAAACCTTCGCTTTTGTCAAAATTGACCTTGGCCCCTGCAATCCGCTCATACTCGACAACCGCCTCTTTCACAGCCTCTATATCCTGGCGGCGGGATACAAAGACTGTGACGTCATCAGCGAACGCGGAAACCCTAGCCGCAAGGCGGCCAACGAATGGGATACCGCGCAGTGCCGGACTTGTCCCCCCATCCCTAAGCCTGCGCAGGAGGGGCTCCAACGCGAGGACATAGAGAAGAGGAGACAGAGGGCAGCCTTGCCGGACCGAACGCTCGATCGCGATCACCCCCGAACGCCTTCCGTTCACCTGCACCACTGCCTGAGGGTTGTGGTACATCATGCTAATCCATCTGCGGAACTCCGGTTTGAATCCGGCAGTCTCCAAAACAGACGCCAAGAACCGATGGTCAACCCTATCGAAGGCCTTGGACTGATCTAAACTGATCAGCGCGGATTCGGTGTCGTCTTTTATCCCCTCTAGGACCTCGCGAATCAAGTGCAGGTTGTCCTGGATCGATCTTCCCTTCACAGCAAAGGTCTGTTCGGGGCCGATCAGATCGCTAATGACAAGCTGTAAACGATTCGCTAAGACCCGGGCCAAAATCTTTAACTCTGTGTTAAGCAGAGTTATGGGCCTGTAATCATCTAAACCCTCCCAAACATGCCTGCCACCTTTCTTCAGCAATGTGATCACGCCTTTGGTAACGCTACCAGGGATGGCTCCCTGGGCGAACCAATGGTTGAACATATCCGTCAGAATAGGCACAAACATGTGCGACATCCTCAAGTACACTTCGTAGGGCAAACCATCTAGTCCCGGCGACTTGTTCAGGCCGACCTGCTTCAACGCGTCACGGACTTCGCATTCAGTAACCACACCCTCGCAGCTAGCCGCTTCAGCCGCCCCAAGGCGGGGGAAGTCGGCGAGATAGCTACGAAACTCCCGGAGCGGGAGATCAGTGCAGCGGGCAAAGCGATCCCGAAAGTGCGCCCGAAAGGCGTCACGTATCTCACGACCCGATCGCAGCAGACACCCGTCCGGGGTCTTGACAGATGCGATGTACCGATCGGGGAACCTTCGCACTTCTTCTTCACGCGCAGTCGCGTTCGATTTCACAGCTTCGTTGAGAACTCTTTTTAGCCTAGATCTAACTACTGATCCCTTGTAGCGCTCGCTACTCTCACGCTCAAGGTCCCTCCTAGCTAGCTCTACACCTAGGGAGTCCCCCCCAGCCACCGCCCGGGAAAGTCTATCATCTATAGATTTCGCCTCCGCGGTCCTATCTAGATTGAGCTGTCGACCGTACTTGGTGGCGAAATCTCTAATCCTATGTTTAAGAGAAACCCACCACCTATTCCCGGTAACCGCCCCCACTAACGCCCGCTGAATTAGGGATTCCAGCCGGTCCCGGAAGTCCCGTATCTCCAATAAGGAGGTATTGAACTTCCAGTAGCCGGCTAGACTAGGTCTATTAACTAACCGCAGACTGACTCTAATGAGTTTATGGTCAGTCCACGCTATCAAGTGGAACGTGGGACAACTAACAAAATCAATGTCAGCTCTTCTCACTAACACTCTGTCCAAGTAGGAGCCTACTTTGGCAGAGGGCGAGCTATCTAGCCACGTCCACATCTCCCGCCCTGGGTGATCAAGACGAAACCTGTCGACGAGGCCGTGACGAGTCACGAAGCCGACAAGGCTGCTTTCACACCTTCCCAATCTGCTAGCTCCCCGTCCGACCTTATCTATCTTGGGATCAAGGATCGCATTCCAATCACCCATTAAGACTAGCCGCTTCGTATCGTCCAGGAACGGCGCCAACCGACGAAAAAAGGAAACCCTCTCCGCAGCGATATTGGACGCATAAACCGCAACCAGACGGAACTTGAAACTTTTCACGGCAACATCGACCACAACCAGCCGGCCCCCGTCACCTGCAAAAACAACGTCAACATCAGCATCAAGGCTGCGTCCAACTAGCAAAGAGACCCCAGCGCTGGTGCCGCTGCCGTATGCTGAGAAAACGTTAAAATCGCTTTCCAGCACCCGACAGTCGGCACCGCAAGTGAAGTGAGTCTCCTGCACTGCAGCAACATCTACTCCGAGGTTCCTGAGTTCACCAAGCAAGCGCGCACACTTGCTTGAATCCCTCAATCCCCTCACATTCAAACTGGCAAGGTTTAGAGTCATCAGTCCCACTTACCTTACTCAGTGTCGACTATGGGCCGGAAATCCTTCGGGGTGAGGATGCCGACGGCCTGACGCAGGGAACCGGTGCCGAGCTCAGTGCTAACTCGGTCGTCCCTGGTAATTCCCCCGACATCCATAGGGTACCTCAGCTTTAGGGACCTATAAAATGATGGGTGAACTAAAATCGGGACCCTGCCCGAACAAAAAGGAAGCATTTTTTTTAGCATTGCATTTTTTGTGTTGGCCAACATTACGTCCGCCCGGCTGGCTTCGTCAATAAAGTTCCATAGTTCTTTAGTCCGATTGCCAGCCGTACGGACGAATGTGGTCAACATTGGAGCGTCCTTGAATATGTAGGGGTTAGTGATGTCTTTGTTGTTTATTTTTTTAAATGAGCGCAATGGCTTTAATGAGGTTTTTAAAATGTGGTCATGATTTGGGTTTTCTAAAATGTCTTCGCAGAAGATAAAAGCTGTCATTGCATGGCGGGCTTCTGTTGAAGCCGAGCGTGCTCTTGGTTTTTGACCTGATGATGATGTTGATGCTGTTTGTGGATCAGGTGAGAGTCGTGTCACTGACTGTGATCGTGTGAAAATTTTCGGGGTTGTGATTGGAGAAAGTGAGGGGGGTAGTGGGATTTCGATTGGGTTTATTGGAGTGATTTTTTGTATTTGTGGGAGGGGAGGAATTATTTGAGCTGGTCGCTCATTTGTGGCTGGTGACTTTGATATTTTCTTTTTCCCCTCCCCCTTAGGTTGAGGTAGGGAGGGTGTTTGTTGTTGTGTTGTTTTTTTTGGATTTCTTTTTTCCCCCTCTTTTGTTGGCGAGTCTTCGCTATTTGCTTATTCCTTCTTCTTTTTAAGTTAATGCTCATGTCCATGGGTTCTATTGGTGTTGATGATTGTTCTGTTGCAGTGGTCGATGTTGATGATTGTGTTTTAGTAGTAGTATCAGTAGGAGTAGCGATGATTACAGTTGTTGAGTCTTTTGTGGTATTTGTTTGGTTAGTTTTGTTTTCTGTAGGTGCTATTGACTTTTTTATGGGAGTTTTTTTCCCCCTTTTTTTCTTGTCACTTGAGTCCACCCCTCCTCGTCTTTTTTGTTGGGGTTTTCTTGATGATTTTCGATGTTTTTGGTGGGTGTCTTGGTTGTTATGATCTCTGAAGCAGTAGTAGTGGTAGTAGTCGTTGTTGCGGTGGTCGTTGTTTTTTGAGGGCAGTTTTTAGAAAAATGTCCGATTTTGTTACACGCCCAACATAAGGGTTTCCTGCCCTCAACGACCACCGTCATCGTTTGATCTCGGTATTTTATTTTATGAGGTACGTTGTTAAACCCTCCCCTATCGAGGCACATGATGAAGACATAATCACCGTATGCAGTTCCTCGTGTTGATGTTATTTGGGAAACTTGTTCAACGCCGCCATATATGCTTAAGTAGGCGGCGAGAACGTCCCCACTCAATTGCATTGAGACATTACATACGGTGACCTTATTCTTCGCTTGCCTCGATATTCAGGTTGAAGCCGGAAGAAGCGTGTTGTAATGTTACCACCGGCCAGTTTCTTGGCTACTTCCTCTGAAGGGAGTAAAACATCCCAGGTTGCGAAGCTCCTGCGGCAGAAATACTTCCCTGGGATGTTTGCGCTTTTTAGTAAGTCTTCGAAAGTCTCTTTTTTAAGTCCTGCTAGTCTCTTGGTCTTAAGATCAGTGACTACGAAGGACAGGGTCTTTGGTTCAACTTCTTTCACAAGTTCCGGTATAGGAAGTATTTCGCCTTCCTTAAAATAGTTGGCATATTTTTCTGCCCTGTCTCTTGCGTAGTCACTGGGGGTTTTTTGGTTCACACAGTGTGACGACCAAGAGACTGTTGTTTCTTTTGGTTTCTGGGCCGGTGGAATAGTACTTGCAGATGACGACAAGTCAAAAGGTGCTTCTTCCGGCATTGGGGAGGGTCTCGTTATAAATATGTCCTCGGGTGAGTTAGCCTCCTCCATGGCTGTGAAACACAGCTAGGAGGAGATGAATCCGAATGATGTGGTTGAGATCAAGAACGATGAAAAACAATGAAAAATCCGGTATGAAAAATGGTGGTGGTTTTTTTTAAAAAAGAGTTAAAACAACAATTCGAGTCGAGGTTTGACCCTCCTCCCAAACAAACAACAGTAACAATTGTTTGAGGGGGGTCACAAAGCAATAACAATAATATAAAATTTACAGATAACAAATAACAATTTTCAACAGTAACTTACTTTTCGATAGTAGAGAAAATAAACGTAATCCAAAACTGAATTGTAGGCTTATTCTTTTATTCCTTGTAGTAAATACAAGAAGGCACGAGGCCTTGTGGTTTTGGGGGAGGGGAAGGGAGCGGTCATGCTTTAACTATATTTTCTATGGGGAACCTAGCTAGCCACATTCGCCGACCCATTCAACAATACAATATATAATCACTCGTCCATCTCCATGCACGCAGCAACCACCAAAATACCGCATTTGCTCTATGAAAAAGTCCTACTTAAAACCCGAAAGTGATGCATGATTTTATTTACAATGTATGATTTTTTACAATGGATATGATGGGAATGGGAGAAAAAACCCCGAAAAACATATATACACGAAAACAAGGAAAAAATCCCCCGTTTGGTTTCCCTCCCATCCCCCCGTCTATAAAATTGGAGGCCGACTGTTTTCCGGGTCGAAAATACCGGAAACAAGCCGGACCTACCCTAGGTAGGGCGGGAATCCTACTCTACAGGGATAAAAGAATTAAAAGGGTCGGGCTCGGCATGGGTCGATTTTAGAAGCGGGTAAATGATTTTTTACATATGAATGTTCAAGATCTTCAAAAGGCGGACTGGGATACAGGTTGAGGTACAAAAATAATGGGGGTGGGGAAGATCTTGAGTGCTAACAACTAAGTGACAGGGACAATGACTCACAACGTACTGCTAACTAGGTTGCAGGGGAAAATAACAAAATCCTACTTACCAAGGGTGGGGTCCCTAAGGACCCGTACCATAGACGCCATGGGCCGGCAGAGGAGGGAAGGATGACTCCAACATTGCCCCCTTTCGTACGACCAGGCTCGCTGCAGTCACCCACCTTTTGCTGAATGTTATGCGATCCAAGCGTTTTCTATCGCATCTGATTTTGACCCTCAGCTGATGCCGAAAATACAAAACCAGATCACGATGAGAAAAGTTTGCATCTTCATACAATCCCTTGTTTCGCGTCGTCCAAATCACCATTCGGGCTACAGCTAGGATCGCGAGAAACACCACACGCTTCTCACCGTGAAACGGAGGAAGAACGTTGTCTACGACGTAACCAACGTCGAGCAGCACGAGCTGTTTGGGTTCGATGCGAGCCGTCCACTCCCCGACGTGATCCCAAAACGGACGAACTCGCTCGCAGTAGTAGAAGGCGTGCTCAGCCGTTTCTTCCAAGCCACTGCCGCAGCGAGGGCAATCAGGCATGTCTGCCAGGCCCGCCTTGAAGTTCAAGCCGCGAAGGGATAACGCATTCCGAACAAGTCGCCAGGTGAGCGAGAACTCAGAGTTGTTCAAGAAGCTCGATCCTGGCGCCCAATTCCAGTGAGAGCGGATCTCCTCCGCCGTCCAGCCGTGCCGCTCGCTGAGAGGATCAGAAGCGGAACCCACCACTAATTCCCGATACAGCTCCTTCCGAGGCCATGAAAGGTCACTGGACCCAAGAAGGTTACGAAGGGCCTTTCGGCACTCGCGGACAAACAGTGCTTCGCCCAAAGGCCTACGTCGACCTTCGGCCTTTGGGTCTGAGTTGAGGCGAGGAAAAGTCCGACTCGCCTTTCGTCTCCACACTGAGTCCCCCGTCAAGACACGGCCCAGATATGCAAGTCTTTCAGCAAGCCAGTGGCTCTCCAGATCAGGCATACCCAGACCCCCGTTGCGAGTACGTTGGATACAGACCTGCCTACGGACCATCGGCCTTGCACCTCCCCAGAGCAATCTGGAGAGGGATCGTTGCAGTGCCAACCGATGTGCCTTAGGCAGAGGAAGTACAGCCAATCGGTAAAGGATCAAGGGGAAGACGTACGCGGCGCACGCCTCAGCCCTGCCCTTTAAGGACAACCTCCTTGAAAGCCAGATTCCCACCTGAGCATTCACCTTAGCGTGTACTTCCGACCAATTTCGCTCCAGTTGGAGGTCGGGCCCAAACCACACCCCAAGGATGCGGATGGGTCCGTCACTCCAGCGGAAGGGCCCTGGAAGAGTATTGCTACCCCTCCAAGCACCAAGCCGCAAACCTTCGCTTTTGTCAAAATTGACCTTGGCCCCTGCAATCCGCTCATACTCGACAACCGCCTCTTTCACAGCCTCTATATCCTGGCGGCGGGATACAAAGACTGTGACGTCATCAGCGAACGCGGAAACCCTAGCCGCAAGGCGGCCAACGAATGGGATACCGCGCAGTGCCGGACTTGTCCCCCCATCCCTAAGCCTGCGCAGGAGGGGCTCCAACGCGAGGACATAGAGAAGAGGAGACAGAGGGCAGCCTTGCCGGACCGAACGCTCGATCGCGATCACCCCCGAACGCCTTCCGTTCACCTGCACCACTGCCTGAGGGTTGTGGTACATCATGCTAATCCATCTGCGGAACTCCGGTTTGAATCCGGCAGTCTCCAAAACAGACGCCAAGAACCGATGGTCAACCCTATCGAAGGCCTTGGACTGATCTAAACTGATCAGCGCGGATTCGGTGTCGTCTTTTATCCCCTCTAGGACCTCGCGAATCAAGTGCAGGTTGTCCTGGATCGATCTTCCCTTCACAGCAAAGGTCTGTTCGGGGCCGATCAGATCGCTAATGACAAGCTGTAAACGATTCGCTAAGACCCGGGCCAAAATCTTTAACTCTGTGTTAAGCAGAGTTATGGGCCTGTAATCATCTAAACCCTCCCAAACATGCCTGCCACCTTTCTTCAGCAATGTGATCACGCCTTTGGTAACGCTACCAGGGATGGCTCCCTGGGCGAACCAATGGTTGAACATATCCGTCAGAATAGGCACAAACATGTGCGACATCCTCAAGTACACTTCGTAGGGCAAACCATCTAGTCCCGGCGACTTGTTCAGGCCGACCTGCTTCAACGCGTCACGGACTTCGCATTCAGTAACCACACCCTCGCAGCTAGCCGCTTCAGCCGCCCCAAGGCGGGGGAAGTCGGCGAGATAGCTACGAAACTCCCGGAGCGGGAGATCAGTGCAGCGGGCAAAGCGATCCCGAAAGTGCGCCCGAAAGGCGTCACGTATCTCACGACCCGATCGCAGCAGACACCCGTCCGGGGTCTTGACAGATGCGATGTACCGATCGGGGAACCTTCGCACTTCTTCTTCACGCGCAGTCGCGTTCGATTTCACAGCTTCGTTGAGAACTCTTTTTAGCCTAGATCTAACTACTGATCCCTTGTAGCGCTCGCTACTCTCACGCTCAAGGTCCCTCCTAGCTAGCTCTACACCTAGGGAGTCCCCCCCAGCCACCGCCCGGGAAAGTCTATCATCTATAGATTTCGCCTCCGCGGTCCTATCTAGATTGAGCTGTCGACCGTACTTGGTGGCGAAATCTCTAATCCTATGTTTAAGAGAAACCCACCACCTATTCCCGGTAACCGCCCCCACTAACGCCCGCTGAATTAGGGATTCCAGCCGGTCCCGGAAGTCCCGTATCTCCAATAAGGAGGTATTGAACTTCCAGTAGCCGGCTAGACTAGGTCTATTAACTAACCGCAGACTGACTCTAATGAGTTTATGGTCAGTCCACGCTATCAAGTGGAACGTGGGACAACTAACAAAATCAATGTCAGCTCTTCTCACTAACACTCTGTCCAAGTAGGAGCCTACTTTGGCAGAGGGCGAGCTATCTAGCCACGTCCACATCTCCCGCCCTGGGTGATCAAGACGAAACCTGTCGACGAGACCGTGACGAGTCACGAAGCCGACAAGGCTGCTTTCACACCTTCCCAATCTGCTAGCTCCCCGTCCGACCTTATCTATCTTGGGATCAAGGATCGCATTCCAATCACCCATTAAGACTAGCCGCTTCGTATCGTCCAGGAACGGCGCCAACCGACGAAAAAAGGAAACCCTCTCCGCAGCGATATTGGACGCATAAACCGCAACCAGACGGAACTTGAAACTTTTCACGGCAACATCGACCACAACCAGCCGGCCCCCGTCACCTGCAAAAACAACGTCAACATCAGCATCAAGGCTGCGTCCAACTAGCAAAGAGACCCCAGCGCTGGTGCCGCTGCCGTATGCTGAGAAAACGTTAAAATCGCTTTCCAGCACCCGACAGTCGGCACCGCAAGTGAAGTGAGTCTCCTGCACTGCAGCAACATCTACTCCGAGGTTCCTGAGTTCACCAAGCAAGCGCGCACACTTGCTTGAATCCCTCAATCCCCTCACATTCAAACTGGCAAGGTTTAGAGTCATCAGTCCCACTTACCTTACTCAGTGTCGACTATGGGCCGGAAATCCTTCGGGGTGAGGATGCCGACGGCCTGACGCAGGGAACCGGTGCCGAGCTCAGTGCTAACTCGGTCGTCCCTGGTAATTCCCCCGACATCCATAGGGTACCTCAGCTTTAGGGACCTATAAAATGATGGGTGAACTAAAATCGGGACCCTGCCCGAACAAAAAGGAAGCATTTTTTTTAGCATTGCATTTTTTGTGTTGGCCAACATTACGTCCGCCCGGCTGGCTTCGTCAATAAAGTTCCATAGTTCTTTAGTCCGATTGCCAGCCGTACGGACGAATGTGGTCAACATTGGAGCGTCCTTGAATATGTAGGGGTTAGTGATGTCTTTGTTGTTTATTTTTTTAAATGAGCGCAATGGCTTTAATGAGGTTTTTAAAATGTGGTCATGATTTGGGTTTTCTAAAATGTCTTCGCAGAAGATAAAAGCTGTCATTGCATGGCGGGCTTCTGTTGAAGCCGAGCGTGCTCTTGGTTTTTGACCTGATGATGATGTTGATGCTGTTTGTGGATCAGGTGAGAGTCGTGTCACTGACTGTGATCGTGTGAAAATTTTCGGGGTTGTGATTGGAGAAAGTGAGGGGGGTAGTGGGATTTCGATTGGGTTTATTGGAGTGATTTTTTGTATTTGTGGGAGGGGAGGAATTATTTGAGCTGGTCGCTCATTTGTGGCTGGTGACTTTGATATTTTCTTTTTCCCCTCCCCCTTAGGTTGAGGTAGGGAGGGTGTTTGTTGTTGTGTTGTTTTTTTTGGATTTCTTTTTTCCCCCTCTTTTGTTGGCGAGTCTTCGCTATTCCTTCTTCTTTTTAAGTTAATGCTCATGTCCATGGGTTCTATTGGTGTTGATGATTGTTCAGTTGCAGTGGTCGATGTTGATGATTGTGTTTTAGTAGTAGTATCAGTAGGAGTAGCGATGATTACAGTTGTTGAGTCTTTTGTGGTATTTGTTTGGTTAGTTTTGTTTTCTGTAGGTGCTATTGACTTTTTTATGGGAGTTTTTTTTCCCCCTTTTTTTCTTGTCACTTGAGTCCACCCCTCCTCGTCTTTTTTGTTGGGGTTTTCTTGATGATTTTCGATGTTTTTGGTGGGTGTCTTGGTTGTTATGATCTCTGAAGCAGTAGTAGTGGTAGTAGTCGTTGTTGCGGTGGTCGTTGTTTTTTGAGGGCAGTTTTTAGAAAAATGTCCGATTTTGTTACACGCCCAACATAAGGGTTTCCTGCCCTCAACGACCACCGTCATCGTTTGATCTCGGTATTTTATTTTATGAGGTACGTTGTTAAACCCTCCCCTATCGAGGCACATGATGAAGACATAATCACCGTATGCAGTTCCTCGTGTTGATGTTATTTGGGAAACTTGTTCAACGCCGCCATATATGCTTAAGTAGGCGGCGAGAACGTCCCCACTCAATTGCATTGAGACATTACATACGGTGACCTTTATTCTTCGCTTGCCTCGATATTCAGGTTGAAGCCGGAAGAAGCGTGTTGTAATGTTACCACCGGCCAGTTTCTTGGCTACTTCCTCTGAAGGGAGTAAAACATCCCAGGTTGCGAAGCTCCTGCGGCAGAAATACTTCCCTGGGATGTTTGCGCTTTTTAGTAAGTCTTCGAAAGTCTCTTTTTTAAGTCCTGCTAGTCTCTTGGTCTTAAGATCAGTGACTACGAAGGACAGGGTCTTTGGTTCAACTTCTTTCACAAGTTCCGGTATAGGAAGTATTTCGCCTTCCTTAAAATAGTTGGCATATTTTTCTGCCCTGTCTCTTGCGTAGTCACTGGGGGTTTTTTGGTTCACACAGTGTGACGACCAAGAGACTGTTGTTTCTTTTGGTTTCTGGGCCGGTGGAATAGTACTTGCAGATGACGACAAGTCAAAAGGTGCTTCTTCCGGCATTGGGGAGGGTCTCGTTATAAATATGTCCTCGGGTGAGTTAGCCTCCTCCATGGCTGTGAAACACAGCTAGGAGGAGATGAATCCGAATGATGTGGTTGAGATCAAGAACGATGAAAAACAATGAAAAATCCGGTATGAAAAATGGTGGTGGTTTTTTTTAAAAAAGAGTTAAAACAACAATTCGAGTCGAGGTTTGACCCTCCTCCCAAACAAACAACAGTAACAATTGTTTGAGGGGGGTCACAAAGCAATAACAATAATATAAAATTTACAGATAACAAATAACAATTTTCAACAGTAACTTACTTTTCGATAGTAGAGAAAATAAACGTAATCCAAAACTGAATTGTAGGCTTATTCTTTTATTCCTTGTAGTAAATACAAGAAGGCACGAGGCCTTGTGGTTTTGGGGGAGGGGAAGGGAGCGGTCATGCTTTAACTATATTTTCTATGGGGAACCTAGCTAGCCACATTCGCCGACCCATTCAACAATACAATATATAATCACTCGTCCATCTCCATGCACGCAGCAACCACCAAAATACCGCATTTGCTCTATGAAAAAGTCCTACTTAAAACCCGAAAGTGATGCATGATTTTATTTACAATGTATGATTTTTTACAATGGATATGATGGGAATGGGAGAAAAAACCCCGAAAAACATATATACACGAAAACAAGGAAAAAATCCCCCGTTTGGTTTCCCTCCCATCCCCCCGTCTATAAAATTGGAGGCCGACTGTTTTCCGGGTCGAAAATACCGGAAACAAGCCGGACCTACCCTAGGTAGGGCGGGAATCCTACTCTACAGGGATAAAAGAATTAAAAGGGTCGGGCTCGGCATGGGTCGATTTTAGAAGCGGGTAAATGATTTTTTACATATGAATGTTCAAGATCTTCAAAAGGCGGACTGGGATACAGGTTGAGGTACAAAAATAATGGGGGTGGGGAAGATCTTGAGTGCTAACAACTAAGTGACAGGGACAATGACTCACAACGTACTGCTAACTAGGTTGCAGGGGAAAATAACAAAATCCTACTTACCAAGGGTGGGGTCCCTAAGGACCCGTACCATAGACGCCATGGGCCGGCAGAGGAGGGAAGGATGACTCCAACATTGCCCCCTTTCGTACGACCAGGCTCGCTGCAGTCACCCACCTTTTGCTGAATGTTATGCGATCCAAGCGTTTTCTATCGCATCTGATTTTGACCCTCAGCTGATGCCGAAAATACAAAACCAGATCACGATGAGAAAAGTTTGCATCTTCATACAATCCCTTGTTTCGCGTCGTCCAAATCACCATTCGGGCTACAGCTAGGATCGCGAGAAACACCACACGCTTCTCACCGTGAAACGGAGGAAGAACGTTGTCTACGACGTAACCAACGTCGAGCAGCACGAGCTGTTTGGGTTCGATGCGAGCCGTCCACTCCCCGACGTGATCCCAAAACGGACGAACTCGCTCGCAGTAGTAGAAGGCGTGCTCAGCCGTTTCTTCCAAGCCACTGCCGCAGCGAGGGCAATCAGGCATGTCTGCCAGGCCCGCCTTGAAGTTCAAGCCGCGAAGGGATAACGCATTCCGAACAAGTCGCCAGGTGAGCGAGAACTCAGAGTTGTTCAAGAAGCTCGATCCTGGCGCCCAATTCCAGTGAGAGCGGATCTCCTCCGCCGTCCAGCCGTGCCGCTCGCTGAGAGGATCAGAAGCGGAACCCACCACTAATTCCCGATACAGCTCCTTCCGAGGCCATGAAAGGTCACTGGACCCAAGAAGGTTACGAAGGGCCTTTCGGCACTCGCGGACAAACAGTGCTTCGCCCAAAGGCCTACGTCGACCTTCGGCCTTTGGGTCTGAGTTGAGGCGAGGAAAAGTCCGACTCGCCTTTCGTCTCCACACTGAGTCCCCCGTCAAGACACGGCCCAGATATGCAAGTCTTTCAGCAAGCCAGTGGCTCTCCAGATCAGGCATACCCAGACCCCCGTTGCGAGTACGTTGGATACAGACCTGCCTACGGACCATCGGCCTTGCACCTCCCCAGAGCAATCTGGAGAGGGATCGTTGCAGTGCCAACCGATGTGCCTTAGGCAGAGGAAGTACAGCCAATCGGTAAAGGATCAAGGGGAAGACGTACGCGGCGCACGCCTCAGCCCTGCCCTTTAAGGACAACCTCCTTGAAAGCCAGATTCCCACCTGAGCATTCACCTTAGCGTGTACTTCCGACCAATTTCGCTCCAGTTGGAGGTCGGGCCCAAACCACACCCCAAGGATGCGGATGGGTCCGTCACTCCAGCGGAAGGGCCCTGGAAGAGTATTGCTACCCCTCCAAGCACCAAGCCGCAAACCTTCGCTTTTGTCAAAATTGACCTTGGCCCCTGCAATCCGCTCATACTCGACAACCGCCTCTTTCACAGCCTCTATATCCTGGCGGCGGGATACAAAGACTGTGACGTCATCAGCGAACGCGGAAACCCTAGCCGCAAGGCGGCCAACGAATGGGATACCGCGCAGTGCCGGACTTGTCCCCCCATCCCTAAGCCTGCGCAGGAGGGGCTCCAACGCGAGGACATAGAGAAGAGGAGACAGAGGGCAGCCTTGCCGGACCGAACGCTCGATCGCGATCACCCCCGAACGCCTTCCGTTCACCTGCACCACTGCCTGAGGGTTGTGGTACATCATGCTAATCCATCTGCGGAACTCCGGTTTGAATCCGGCAGTCTCCAAAACAGACGCCAAGAACCGATGGTCAACCCTATCGAAGGCCTTGGACTGATCTAAACTGATCAGCGCGGATTCGGTGTCGTCTTTTATCCCCTCTAGGACCTCGCGAATCAAGTGCAGGTTGTCCTGGATCGATCTTCCCTTCACAGCAAAGGTCTGTTCGGGGCCGATCAGATCGCTAATGACAAGCTGTAAACGATTCGCTAAGACCCGGGCCAAAATCTTTAACTCTGTGTTAAGCAGAGTTATGGGCCTGTAATCATCTAAACCCTCCCAAACATGCCTGCCACCTTTCTTCAGCAATGTGATCACGCCTTTGGTAACGCTACCAGGGATGGCTCCCTGGGCGAACCAATGGTTGAACATATCCGTCAGAATAGGCACAAACATGTGCGACATCCTCAAGTACACTTCGTAGGGCAAACCATCTAGTCCCGGCGACTTGTTCAGGCCGACCTGCTTCAACGCGTCACGGACTTCGCATTCAGTAACCACACCCTCGCAGCTAGCCGCTTCAGCCGCCCCAAGGCGGGGGAAGTCGGCGAGATAGCTACGAAACTCCCGGAGCGGGAGATCAGTGCAGCGGGCAAAGCGATCCCGAAAGTGCGCCCGAAAGGCGTCACGTATCTCACGACCCGATCGCAGCAGACACCCGTCCGGGGTCTTGACAGATGCGATGTACCGATCGGGGAACCTTCGCACTTCTTCTTCACGCGCAGTCGCGTTCGATTTCACAGCTTCGTTGAGAACTCTTTTTAGCCTAGATCTAACTACTGATCCCTTGTAGCGCTCGCTACTCTCACGCTCAAGGTCCCTCCTAGCTAGCTCTACACCTAGGGAGTCCCCCCCAGCCACCGCCCGGGAAAGTCTATCATCTATAGATTTCGCCTCCGCGGTCCTATCTAGATTGAGCTGTCGACCGTACTTGGTGGCGAAATCTCTAATCCTATGTTTAAGAGAAACCCACCACCTATTCCCGGTAACCGCCCCCACTAACGCCCGCTGAATTAGGGATTCCAGCCGGTCCCGGAAGTCCCGTATCTCCAATAAGGAGGTATTGAACTTCCAGTAGCCGGCTAGACTAGGTCTATTAACTAACCGCAGACTGACTCTAATGAGTTTATGGTCAGTCCACGCTATCAAGTGGAACGTGGGACAACTAACAAAATCAATGTCAGCTCTTCTCACTAACACTCTGTCCAAGTAGGAGCCTACTTTGGCAGAGGGCGAGCTATCTAGCCACGTCCACATCTCCCGCCCTGGGTGATCAAGACGAAACCTGTCGACGAGGCCGTGACGAGTCACGAAGCCGACAAGGCTGCTTTCACACCTTCCCAATCTGCTAGCTCCCCGTCCGACCTTATCTATCTTGGGATCAAGGATCGCATTCCAATCACCCATTAAGACTAGCCGCTTCGTATCGTCCAGGAACGGCGCCAACCGACGAAAAAAGGAAACCCTCTCCGCAGCGATATTGGACGCATAAACCGCAACCAGACGGAACTTGAAACTTTTCACGGCAACATCGACCACAACCAGCCGGCCCCCGTCACCTGCAAAAACAACGTCAACATCAGCATCAAGGCTGCGTCCAACTAGCAAAGAGACCCCAGCGCTGGTGCCGCTGCCGTATGCTGAGAAAACGTTAAAATCGCTTTCCAGCACCCGACAGTCGGCACCGCAAGTGAAGTGAGTCTCCTGCACTGCAGCAACATCTACTCCGAGGTTCCTGAGTTCACCAAGCAAGCGCGCACACTTGCTTGAATCCCTCAATCCCCTCACATTCAAACTGGCAAGGTTTAGAGTCATCAGTCCCACTTACCTTACTCAGTGTCGACTATGGGCCGGAAATCCTTCGGGGTGAGGATGCCGACGGCCTGACGCAGGGAACCGGTGCCGAGCTCAGTGCTAACTCGGTCGTCCCTGGTAATTCCCCCGACATCCATAGGGTACCTCAGCTTTAGGGACCTATAAAATGATGGGTGAACTAAAATCGGGACCCTGCCCGAACAAAAAGGAAGCATTTTTTTTAGCATTGCATTTTTTGTGTTGGCCAACATTACGTCCGCCCGGCTGGCTTCGTCAATAAAGTTCCATAGTTCTTTAGTCCGATTGCCAGCCGTACGGACGAATGTGGTCAACATTGGAGCGTCCTTGAATATGTAGGGGTTAGTGATGTCTTTGTTGTTTATTTTTTTAAATGAGCGCAATGGCTTTAATGAGGTTTTTAAAATGTGGTCATGATTTGGGTTTTCTAAAATGTCTTCGCAGAAGATAAAAGCTGTCATTGCATGGCGGGCTTCTGTTGAAGCCGAGCGTGCTCTTGGTTTTTGACCTGATGATGATGTTGATGCTGTTTGTGGATCAGGTGAGAGTCGTGTCACTGACTGTGATCGTGTGAAAATTTTCGGGGTTGTGATTGGAGAAAGTGAGGGGGGTAGTGGGATTTCGATTGGGTTTATTGGAGTGGTTTTTTGTATTTGTGGGAGGGGAGGAATTATTTGAGCTGGTCGCTCATTTGTGGCTGGTGACTTTGATATTTTCTTTTTCCCCTCCCCCTTAGGTTGAGGTAGGGAGGGTGTTTGTTGTTGTGTTGTTTTTTTGGGATTTCTTTTTTCCCCCTCTTTTGTTGGCGAGTCTTCGCTATTCCTTCTTCTTTTTAAGTTAATGCTCATGTCCATGGGTTCTATTGGTGTTGATGATTGTTCTGTTGCAGTGGTCGATGTTGATGATTGTGTTTTAGTAGTAGTATCAGTAGGAGTAGCGATGATTACAGTTGTTGAGTCTTTTGTGGTATTTGTTTGGTTAGTTTTGTTTTCTGTAGGTGCTATTGACTTTTTTATGGGAGTTTTTTTTCCCCCTTTTTTTCTTGTCACTTGAGTCCACCCCTCCTCGTCTTTTTTGTTGGGGTTTTCTTGATGATTTTCGATGTTTTTGGTGGGTGTCTTGGTTGTTATGATCTCTGAAGCAGTAGTAGTGGTAGTAGTCGTTGTTGCGGTGGTCGTTGTTTTTTGAGGGCAGTTTTTAGAAAAATGTCCGATTTTGTTACACGCCCAACATAAGGGTTTCCTGCCCTCAACGACCACCGTCATCGTTTGATCTCGGTATTTTATTTTATGAGGTACGTTGTTAAACCCTCCCCTATCGAGGCACATGATGAAGACATAATCACCGTATGCAGTTCCTCGTGTTGATGTTATTTGGGAAACTTGTTCAACGCCGCCATATATGCTTAAGTAGGCGGCGAGAACGTCCCCACTCAATTGCATTGAGACATTACATACGGTGACCTTTATTCTTCGCTTGCCTCGATATTCAGGTTGAAGCCGGAAGAAGCGTGTTGTAATGTTACCACCGGCCAGTTTCTTGGCTACTTCCTCTGAAGGGAGTAAAACATCCCAGGTTGCGAAGCTCCTGCGGCAGAAATACTTCCCTGGGATGTTTGCGCTTTTTAGTAAGTCTTCGAAAGTCTCTTTTTTAAGTCCTGCTAGTCTCTTGGTCTTAAGATCAGTGACTACGAAGGACAGGGTCTTTGGTTCAACTTCTTTCACAAGTTCCGGTATAGGAAGTATTTCGCCTTCCTTAAAATAGTTGGCATATTTTTCTGCCCTGTCTCTTGCGTAGTCACTGGGGGTTTTTTGGTTCACACAGTGTGACGACCAAGAGACTGTTGTTTCTTTTGGTTTCTGGGCCGGTGGAATAGTACTTGCAGATGACGACAAGTCAAAAGGTGCTTCTTCCGGCATTGGGGAGGGTCTCGTTATAAATATGTCCTCGGGTGAGTTAGCCTCCTCCATGGCTGTGAAACACAGCTAGGAGGAGATGAATCCGAATGATGTGGTTGAGATCAAGAACGATGAAAAACAATGAAAAATCCGGTATGAAAAATGGTGGTGGTTTTTTTTAAAAAAGAGTTAAAACAACAATTCGAGTCGAGGTTTGACCCTCCTCCCAAACAAACAACAGTAACAATTGTTTGAGGGGGGTCACAAAGCAATAACAATAATATAAAATTTACAGATAACAAATAACAATTTTCAACAGTAACTTACTTTTCGATAGTAGAGAAAATAAACGTAATCCAAAACTGAATTGTAGGCTTATTCTTTTATTCCTTGTAATAAATACAAGAAGGCACGAGGCCTTGTGGTTTTGGGGGAGGGGAAGGGAGCGGTCATGCTTTAACTATATTTTCTATGGGGAACCTAGCTAGCCACATTCGCCGACCCATTCAACAATACAATATATAATCACTCGTCCATCTCCATGCACGCAGCAACCACCAAAATACCGCATTTGCTCTATGAAAAAGTCCTACTTAAAACCCGAAAGTGATGCATGATTTTATTTACAATGTATGATTTTTTACAATGGATATGATGGGAATGGGAGAAAAAACCCCGAAAAACATATATACACGAAAACAAGGAAAAAATCCCCCGTTTGGTTTCCCTCCCATCCCCCCGTCTATAAAATTGGAGGCCGACTGTTTTCCGGGTCGAAAATACCGGAAACAAGCCGGACCTACCCTAGGTAGGGCGGGAATCCTACTCTACAGGGATAAAAGAATTAAAAGGGTCGGGCTCGGCATGGGTCGATTTTAGAAGCGGGTAAATGATTTTTTACATATGAATGTTCAAGATCTTCAAAAGGCGGACTGGGATACAGGTTGAGGTACAAAAATAATGGGGGTGGGGAAGATCTTGAGTGCTAACAACTAAG
>CAXXMW010000010.1:0-13297 GCA_963669225.2 uncultured Arenicella sp.
TGAAAAAAGGCCAATAAAAATACGTAGAACCCCTGAAAAATGAAAATAAAAATTAACACAGTCTTGACGAAAAAACACAAGTCGGATAACAAGTATACAGGTGACAAAACACAATAGACAGACCAACGTCAAAAATAACGTGTTCTCGGTAAGACTTTTTTTTCCTTTTTTTTTAAAAAATAAAAAAGTTCAAACAAAAAAACAAAGTCTTACCGAGATAACCAAAATACACGTAATCCAAATGGGTTTTGCACACAGAAAAAAGTCAAGTAAACGCGAAGTAGCGTGGTCAAAAGCAAAGTCAAGACTCGGCGAGAAAAATGACTTTATTTCATTGTAAATGTACAATGAAGGCACGAGGCCTTGAGTTTTTGGGGGAAGGGGAAGGTAGCGGTCTTCATTAACTATGTTATCTATGGGAACCTAGCTAGCCACATTCATCGACCCATTCAACAGTACAAAATATAATCATTCATTCGTCACCATGTGCGCAGCAACCACCAAAATACCACAATTTCTCTATGAAAGTGCCTACTTAAAATCCGAGTGCAGTGTATGATTTTATTTACAATATGATTTTACCGTGAAAGTATATGTTGGGGATGGGAGAAAAACCCCGAAAACGAAAGAAAAAAGACGAAACCAAGGAAAAAAAGGATTCTCCCGTTTGGTTGCCCTCCCATCCCCCCGTCTATAAAATTGGAGGCCGACCTGTTTTCCGGGGCGAAAGAACCGAAAACAAGCCGGACCTACCCTAGGTGGGGCGGGGATCCTAATCTACATGGGTAAAAGAATAAAGGGTCGGGCGCGGTATGGGTCGATATAAGCAGGTAATGTGGTTTTTTATACATATGAATTTTCAAGATCTTCAACAAAAAGCGGAATGGGATAGAGGTTGAAGTGCAAAAAATAATGGGATGGGGAAGATCTTGAGGGCTAACGACTAGATGACAGGGACGATGACTCACAGCATACTGCTAACTAGGTTTCAAGGGGGGCAAAAAAGAAATTACTACTTACTCGGGCTGGGGTCCCTAAGGACCCGTACCGTAGACGTCATGGGCAGGCAGAGGAGGGAAGGATGACTCCAACGTTGCCCCCTTTCGCACGACCAGGCTCGCTGCATTCACCCACCTTCTGTTGAATGTTATGCGATCCAAGCGTTTTCTATCGCATCTAATTTTGACCCTCAGCTGATGCCGAAAATACAAAACCAGATCACGATGAGAAAAGTTTGCATCCTCATACAATCCCTTCTTTCGCGTGATCCAAATCACCATTCGAGCTACAGCCAGGATCGCGAGAAACACCACACGCTTCTCACCCTGAAACGGAGGAAGAACGTTGTCCACGACGTAACCAACGTCGAGCAGCACGAGCTGCTTGGGTTCGATGCGAGCCGTCCACTCCCCGACGTGATCCCAGAACGGGCGAACTCGCTCGCAATAATAGAAGGCGTGCTCAGCCGTTTCTTCTAATGCACTGCCGCAGCGAGGACAATCAGGCATGTCTGCTATGCCCGCTCTGTAGTTCAAGCCGGCAAGGGGTAACGCATTCCGTACAAGTCGCCAGGTGAGCGAGAACTCGGAGTTGTTCAAGAAGCTCGATCCTGGCGCCCAATTCCAGTGAGAGCGGATCTCCTCCGCCGTCCAGCCTCGCCGCTCGCTAAGAGGATCAGAAGCGGAACCCACCACTAATTCCCGATATAGCTCTTTCCGAGGCCGTGAAAGGTCACTGGACCCAAGAGGGTTACGAAGGGCCTTTCGGCATTCGCTAAAAAACAGTGCTTCGCCCAAAGGCCTACGTCGACCTTCAGCCTTTGGGTCTGACTTGAGGCGAGGAAAGGTCCGACTCGCCTTTCGTCTCCACACTGAGTCCCCTGTCAAGGACCGGCCGAGGTATGCAAGTCTTTCAGCAAGCCAGTGGCTCTCCAGATCAGGCATACCCAGACCCCCGTTGCGTGCACGTTGGATACAGACCTGCCTACGGACCATCGGCCTTGCACCTCCCCAGAGTAATCTAGAGAGGGATCGTTGCAGTGCCAACCGACGTGCCCTAGGCAGAGGAAGTACAGCCAATCGGTAAAGGATCAGAGGGAAGACGTACGTGGCGCACGCCTCCGCCCTGCCCTTTAAGGACAACCTCCTTGAAAGCCAGATTCCCACCTGAGCATTCACCTTGGTTTGTACTTCCAACCAATTTCGCTCCAGTTGGAGGTCGGGCCCGAACCACACCCCGAGGATGCGGATGGGTCCGTCACTCCAGCGGAAGGGCCCTGGAAGAGTATCGCTACCCCTCCAAGCACCAAGCCGCAAACCTTCGCTTTTGTCAAAATTGACCTTGGCTCCTGCGATCCGCTCGTACTCGACAACCGCCTCTTTCACAGCCTTTATATCCAGACGGCGGGATACAAAGACTGTGATGTCATCAGCGAACGCGGAAACCCTTGCCGCAAGGCTGCCAACAAAAGGTATACCGCGCAGGGACGGACTTGTCCCCTCATCCCTAAGCCTGCGTAGGAGGGGCTCCAACGCGAGGACATAGAGAAGAGGAGACAAAGGGCAGCCCTGCCGCACCGAACGCTCGATCGCGAATACCCTCGAACGCCTTCCGTTCACCTGCACCACTGCCTGAGGGTTGTGGTACATCATGCTAATCCATCTGCGGAACTCCGGTTTGAATCCGGCAGTCTCCAAAACAGACGCCAAGAACCGATGGTCAACCCTATCGAAGGCCTTGGACTGATCTAAACTGATCAGCGCGGCTTCTGTGTCGTCTTCTATCCCCTCTAGGACCCCGCGAATCAAGTGCAGATTGTCCTGGATCGATCTTCCCTTCACAGCAAAGGTCTGTTCAGGGCCGATCAGATCACTGATGACACGCTGTAAACGATTCGCCAAGACCCGGGCCAAAATCTTTAACTCTGTGTTAAGCAGAGTTATGGGCCTGTAGTCATCTAACCCCTCCCAAACATGCCTGCCACCTTTCTTCAGCAATGTGATCACGCCCTTGGTAACGCTACCAGGGATGGCTCCCTGGGCGAACCAATGGTTGAACATATCCGTCAGAATAGGCACAAACATGTGCGACATCCTCAAGTACACTTCGTAGGGCAAACCATCTAGTCCCGGCGACTTGTTCAGGCCGACCTGCTTCAACGCATCACGGACTTCGCATTCAGTAACCACACCCTCGCAGCTAGCCGCTTTAGCCACCCGGAGGCGGGGGAAGTCGGCAAGATAGCTACGAAACTCCCGGATCGGGAGATCAGGGCAGCGGGCAAAGCGATCCCGAAAGTGCGCCCGAAAGGCGTCACGCATCTCACGACTCGAATGCAGCAGTCGCCCGTCCGCGGTCTTGACAGACGCGACGTACCGATCGGGGAACCTTCGCACTTCTTCTTCACGCGCAGTCGCGTTCGATTTCACAGCTTCGTAGCGAACTCTATTTAACCTAGATCTAACTACGTATCCCTTGTAGCGCTCGCTATTCTCACGCTCAAGGTCCCTCTAGCTAGTTCTACACCTAGGGAGTCCCCCCCAGCCGCCGCCCGGGAAAGTCTATCGTCTATAGCCTTCGCCTCCTTGGCCTTATCTAGTTTGAGCTGTCGACCGTATTTGGTGGCGAAGTCTCTAATCCTATATTTGAGAGAGGCCCACCACCTATTCCCGGTAACCGCCCCCACTAACGCCCGCTGAATTAGGGATTCCAGCCGGTCCCGGAAGTCCCGTATCTCCAGTAAGGAGGTATTGAACTTCCAGTAACCGGCCAGTCTAGGCCTATTTACTAACCGTAGACTGACTCTAACCAGTTTATGGTCAGTCCACGCTATCAAGTGGAACGTGGGACAACTAACAAAGTCAATGTCAGCTCGTCTCACTAACACTCTGTCCAAGTAGGAACCTACTTTGGCAGAGGGCGACCTATCTAGCCACGTCCACATCTCCCGCCCTGGGTGATCGAGACGAAACCTGTCGACGAGACCGTGACGAGTCACGAAGCCGACAAGGCTGCTCTCACACCTTCCCGCACTACTAGCTCCCCGACCGACCTTATCTATCTTGGGATCAAGGATCGCATTCCAATCACCCATTAAGACTAGCCGCTTCGTATCGTCCAGGAACGGCGCCAACCGACGAAAAAAGGAAACCCTCTCCACAGCGATATTGGGCGCATAAACCGCAACCAGACGAAACTTGAAACTTTTCACGGCAACATCGGCCACAACCAACCGGCCCCCGTCACCTGCAAAAACAACGTCAACATCAGCATCAAGGCTGCGTCCAACTAGCAAGGAGACCCCAGCGCTGGCGCGGCTGCCGTATGCTGAGAAAACGTTAAAGTCGTTTTCCAGCACCCGACAGTCAGCGTCGCAAGTGAAGTGGGTCTCCTGCACTGCAGCAACATCTACTCCGAGGTTCTTGAGTTCACCAAGCAAGCGCGCACACTTGCTTGGATCCCTCAGTCCCCTCACATTCAAACTGGCAACGTTCAAAGCCATCAATCCGACTTACCTTACTCATCGTCGACTACGGGCCGGAAATCCTTGGGCGTGAGGATGCCGACAGCCTGACGCAGGGAACCGGTACCAAGCCCAGTCGTCACTCGGTTGTCCCTGGTGATTCCGCCGACATCCATCGGGAACTTCAACTTTAGGGCCCTGTAAAGAGATGGGTGAACCAAAATTGGGACCCTCCCCGAGCAGTAAGTTATACATTTTTTGAGTGAGGAGTGCTCCAACTCCGCCAGCTTTATGCCCGTGTCAGTCTGACAGACCGTACTCAGGTACTTCCATACGCCCTTAGTACGGTCGCCAGCTGACCGGACAAAAGTGGTCACCATGGCTGCACTCCTAAAGTTTGCTGGATTTGAGACTTTTAGGTCGTTTATTTTTTCTAGCCTGGCCAACGGCTTTAGTGCCTTCCGGAGCTGGAAGTCCCCAACTGCCTCCAGCTCCGCAGAGCACAAAGCCGCCGCCCGCTGCATTTGTCCGATTGTCAGTTCAGTCTTCTTTTTTTCGGGTGGTTTTCTTTTTGGGGAGATCATGGCGGGGAATAATTCCTGTGAGGAAAAGTCAGCAGGGCTAAGTGAGGGGAGGGACGGAGTTCGGGCTAGGCCCGAGGGTTGTGCCCTTTCGGCAGATTGAGATCTGGGGAGGGGGATTTTATAGGGGCGGTGATGCTTCTTGAAGAAGAGTTCTTGCTGGGGTGAAAGGGGGGCCATTTGTTGGGGAGGAGATGGTAATGTGATCTTTGGGGGTGGAAATGTTGGTGAGGGTAATGGAGGTAGTGGTGAAGGTGCTGGTGGTGATGGTTGAGAGGAGGGGCCTGCCTCAGGAGGAGTTTTTTCCGGGCATAATTTCTTAGCCGCCCCCTCCCCACTGTCCCTTCGCCTCTTGAGATTTATGGTTGTTTCCATCTCTTCATGTGATGTTTTTGTTGTTGTTTTTTTCTTTTTGGGTGATGGAGCTGTTGGTGTCTTGGGTGTTGCTGGTTTCTTGGGGGTTGCTGCTTTTTTGGGTTTTTTTGCTGCTGCTGTTGTCTGTTGTTCTGTTGTCGTTGTTGTTGCTGCTGTTACTGTTTTTGTTGCTGTTGCCTCTGCTGGTGTTCTTGTTGTTGTTGTTGTTGCTGCTGCAACTGCTGCTGCTGCCGCTATCGCTGGTTCTGCTGCTGCTACTGCTTGGGCCCTGGTCTGCTTTTGAGGAGGGGATGGGCTTTTTTCTCCCCCTTGTTTAGGGGATCCCCTCCTCTTTTTGGTTACTTCAGTCCAGCCCTCCTGATTGTTTTGGGGCTGGACCTGACCCGGGCCCTTGGCCTCCGCTTCTTTGGTGATGGTGGGGGCCGCCGCGTCCTTTGTTGTTGTTGTTGTAGACGTCGACGCCTTATTTTCAGGTCGCTGGGGGCAGAACTTGGCGATGTGTCCAATCTGCTTACACCCCCAGCACCTGGGGCGTCTTCCCTCCACCATCACCATCATCTGCCGATCCCCGCTGATCAGCATATCAGGGATGGCTTTGAAGCCATCCCTGGTCAGGCACAGCCGGAAGGCATAATCCCCGTAGGCTGCCCCGGCCGAGGATCTGAGGAGGCTGGATTCCTCGACGAGTCCGTAGGCGCTTAGGTACGCCGCGAGGACCTCCCCAGTGATAATGGCCGGGACATTACACACCGTGACGCGGAGCCTACGGGTGCCTTTGTACTCCGGCTGTAGCCTGAAGTTCTTAGTAATGACGTCCGATTCAGCCAACTTGGCTGCCTGTTTTTCCGTAGGAAGGAGGACCTCCCATGTCGCAAAACTTTTTCGGCTAAAGTATTGGCATGGGATGCCTGCCTTCCTTATCAGGTCCTCAAAGACCTCCTTGGTGAGCCCCACCAGTCTTTTCGTCTTCAGGTCGGAAACGACCAGAGAGAGGACTCTTGGGGCGATCTTGTCGGCGATCTCCGGTATGGGCAGTATTTCATTCCCCTTGAAATATTTCGCAAATCTGCCCACCCGGTCCGCCTCGTGTTCTTCTGGTCCTCTCTGCTGGCCCTTCCAAGCTGTGGGGCTCTTTTGGGCCGGCTGAATCGGACTACCTTGAGACGTTTCAGGTTCGGTTGTGTCTCCGGGGATCGGCAGCGAAGGCCAGTTTGATCCGATTGGAGTGGTCGGTGCGGAAGTGGTCGGTGTAGGGGTTGTCGGTTCTCCCTCCATGGCTGATGTAGAATTATCAGCCAGGAGGGTAGAAGAATTAACCTCCACCTACAGTAAGTATGGAGGGGGGTTCTACTGTTAAAATAAGAGACGGACACACAAAAACACTGAAAAAAAGGCCAATAAAAACACGTAGAACCCCTAAAAAATGAAAATAAAAATTAACACAGTCTTGACGAAAAAATACAAGTCGGATAACAAGTATACAGGTGACAAAACACAATAGACAGACCAACGTCAAAAATAACGTGTTCTCGGTAAGACTTTTTTTTCCTTTTTTTTTAAAAAATAAAAAAGTTCAAACAAAAAAACAAAGTCTTACCGAGATAACCAAAATACACGTAATCCAAATGGGTTTTGCACACAGAAAAAAGTCAAGTAAACGCGAAGTAGCGTGGTCAAAAGCAAAGTCAAGACTCGGCGAGAAAAATGACTTTATTTCATTGTAAATGTACAATGAAGGCACGAGGCCTTGAGTTTTGGGGGGAAGGGGAAGGTAGCGGTCTTTCATTAACTATGTTATCTATGGGAACCTAGCTAGCCACATTCATCGACCCATTCAACAGTACAAAATATAATCATTCATTCGTCACCATGTGCGCAGCAACCACCAAAATACCACAATTTCTCTATGAAAGTGCCCTACTTAAAATCCCGAGTGCAGTGTATGATTTTATTTACAATATGATTTTACCGTGAAAGTATATGTTGGGGATGGGAGAAAAACCCCGAAAACGCAAGAAAAAGACGAAACTAAGGAAAAAAGGATTCTCCCCGTTTGGTTGCCCTCCCATCCCCCCGTCTATAAAATTGGAGGCCGACTGTTTTCCGGGGCGAAAGAACCGAAAACAAGCCGGACCTACCCTAGGTGGGGCGGGGATCCTAATCTACATGGGTAAAAGAAATAAAGGGTCGGGCGCGGTATGGGTCGATATAAGCAGGTAATGTGGTTTTTTATACATATGAATTTTCAAGATCTTCAACAAAAAGCGGAATGGGATAGAGGTTGAAGTGCAAAAAATAATGGGGATGGGGAAGATCTTGAGGGCTAACGACTAGATGACAGGGACGATGACTCACAGCATACTGCTAACTAGGTTTCAAGGGGGGCAAAAAAGAAATTACTACTTACTCGGGCTGGGGTCCCTAAGGACCCGTACCGTAGACGTCATGGGCAGGCAGAGGAGGGAAGGATGACTCCAACGTTGCCCCCTTTCGCACGACCAGGCTCGCTGCATTCACCCACCTTCTGTTGAATGTTATGCGATCCAAGCGTTTTCTATCGCATCTAATTTTGACCCTCAGCTGATGCCGAAAATACAAAACCAGATCACGATGAGAAAAGTTTGCATCCTCATACAATCCCTTCTTTCGCGTGATCCAAATCACCATTCTAGCTACAGCCAGGATCGCGAGAAACACCACACGCTTCTCACCCTGAAACGGAGGAAGAACGTTGTCCACGACGTAACCAACGTCGAGCAGCACGAGCTGCTTGGGTTCGATGCGAGCCGTCCACTCCCCGACGTGATCCCAGAACGGGCGAACTCGCTCGCAATAATAGAAGGCGTGCTCAGCCGTTTCCTCTAATGCACTGCCGCAGCGAGGACAATCAGGCATGTCTGCTATGCCCGCTCTGTAGTTCAAGCCGGCAAGGGGTAACGCATTCCGTACAAGTCGCCAGGTGAGCGAGAACTCGGAGTTGTTCAAGAAGCTCGATCCTGGCGCCCAATTCCAGTGAGAGCGGATCTCCTCCGCCGTCCAGCCCCGCCGCTCGCTAAGAGGATCAGAAGCGGAACCCACCACTAATTCCCGATATAGCTCTTTCCGAGGCCGTGAAAGGTCACTGGACCCAAGAGGGTTACGAAGGGCCTTTCGGCATTCGCTAAAAAACAGTGCTTCGCCCAAAGGCCTACGTCGACCTTCAGCCTTTGGGTCTGACTTGAGGCGAGGAAAGGTCCGACTCGCCTTTCGTCTCCACACTGAGTCCCCTGTCAAGGACCGGCCGAGGTATGCAAGTCTTTCAGCAAGCCAGTGGCTCTCCAGATCAGGCATACCCAGACCCCCGTTGCGTGCACGTTGGATACAGACCTGCCTACGGACCATCGGCCTTGCACCTCCCCAGAGTAATCTAGAGAGGGATCGTTGCAGTGCCAACCGACGTGCCCTAGGCAGAGGAAGTACAGCCAATCGGTAAAGGATCAGAGGGAAGACGTACGTGGCGCACGCCTCCGCCCTGCCCTTTAAGGACAACCTCCTTGAAAGCCAGATTCCCACCTGAGCATTCACCTTGGTTTGTACTTCCAACCAATTTCGCTCCAGTTGGAGGTCGGGCCCGAACCACACCCCGAGGATGCGGATGGGTCCGTCACTCCAGCGGAAGGGCCCTGGAAGAGTATCGCTACCCCTCCAAGCACCAAGCCGCAAACCTTCGCTTTTGTCAAAATTGACCTTGGCTCCTGCGATCCGCTCGTACTCGACAACCGCCTCTTTCACAGCCTTTATATCCAGACGGCGGGATACAAAGACTGTGATGTCATCAGCGAACGCGGAAACCCTTGCCGCAAGGCTGCCAACAAAAGGTATACCGCGCAGGGACGGACTTGTCCCCTCATCCCTAAGCCTGCGTAGGAGGGGCTCCAACGCAAGGACATAAAGAAGAGGAGACAAAGGGCAGCCCTGCCGCACCGAACGCTCGATCGCGAATACCCTCGAACGCCTTCCGTTCACCTGCACCACTGCCTGAGGGTTGTGGTACATCATGCTAATCCATCTGCGGAACTCCGGTTTGAATCCGGCAGTCTCCAAAACAGACGCCAAGAACCGATGGTCAACCCTATCGAAGGCCTTGGACTGATCTAAACTGATCAGCGCGGCTTCTGTGTCGTCTTCTATCCCCTCTAGGACCCCGCGAATCAAGTGCAGATTGTCCTGGATCGATCTTCCCTTCACAGCAAAGGTCTGTTCAGGGCCGATCAGATCACTGATGACACGCTGTAAACGATTCGCCAAGACCCGGGCCAAAATCTTTAACTCTGTGTTAAGCAGAGTTATGGGCCTGTAGTCATCTAACCCCTCCCAAACATGCCTGCCACCTTTCTTCAGCAATGTGATCACGCCCTTGGTAACGCTACCAGGGATGGCTCCCTGGGCGAACCAATGGTTGAACATATCCGTCAGAATAGGCACAAACATGTGCGACATCCTCAAGTACACTTCGTAGGGCAAACCATCTAGTCCCGGCGACTTGTTCAGGCCGACCTGCTTCAACGCATCACGGACTTCGCATTCAGTAACCACACCCTCGCAGCTAGCCGCTTTAGCCACCCGGAGGCGGGGGAAGTCGGCAAGATAGCTACGAAACTCCCGGATCGGGAGATCAGGGCAGCGGGCAAAGCGATCCCGAAAGTGCGCCCGAAAGGCATCACGCATCTCACGACTCGAATGCAGCAGTCGCCCGTCCGCGGTCTTGACAGACGCGACGTACCGATCGGGGAACCTTCGCACTTCTTCTTCACGCGCAGTCGCGTTCGATTTCACAGCTTCGTAGCGAACTCTATTTAACCTAGATCTAACTACGTATCCCTTGTAGCGCTCGCTATTCTCACGCTCAAGGTCCCTCCTAGCTAGTTCTACACCTAGGGAGTCCCCCCCAGCCGCCGCCCGGGAAAGTCTATCGTCTATAGCCTTCGCCTCCTTGGCCTTATCTAGTTTGAGCTGTCGACCGTATTTGGTGGCGAAGTCTCTAATCCTATATTTGAGAGAGGCCCACCACCTATTCCCGGTAACCGCCCCCACTAACGCCCGCTGAATTAGGGATTCCAGCCGGTCCCGGAAGTCCCGTATCTCCAGTAAGGAGGTATTGAACTTCCAGTAACCGGCCAGTCTAGGCCTATTTACTAACCGTAGACTGACTCTAACCAGTTTATGGTCAGTCCACGCTATCAAGTGGAACGTGGGACAACTAACAAAGTCAATGTCAGCTCGTCTCACTAACACTCTGTCCAAGTAGGAACCTACTTTGGCAGAGGGCGACCTATCTAGCCACGTCCACATCTCCCGCCCTGGGTGATCGAGACGAAACCTGTCGACGAGACCGTGACGAGTCACGAAGCCGACAAGGCTGCTCTCACACCTTCCCGCACTACTAGCTCCCCGACCGACCTTATCTATCTTGGGATCAAGGATCGCATTCCAATCACCCATTAAGACTAGCCGCTTCGTATCGTCCAGGAACGGCGCCAACCGACGAAAAAAGGAAACCCTCTCCACAGCGATATTGGGCGCATAAACCGCAACCAGACGAAACTTGAAACTTTTCACGGCAACATCGGCCACAACCAACCGGCCCCCGTCACCTGCAAAAACAACGTCAACATCAGCATCAAGGCTGCGTCCAACTAGCAAGGAGACCCCAGCGCTGGCGCGGCTGCCGTATGCTGAGAAAACGTTAAAGTCGTTTTCCAGCACCCGACAGTCAGCGTCGCAAGTGAAGTGGGTCTCCTGCACTGCAGCAACATCTACTCCGAGGTTCTTGAGTTCACCAAGCAAGCGCGCACACTTGCTTGGATCCCTCAGTCCCCTCACATTCAAACTGGCAACGTTTAAAGCCATCAATCCGACTTACCTTTACTCATCGTCGACTACGGGCCGGAAATCCTTGGGCGTGAGGATGCCGACAGCCTGACGCAGGGAACCGGTACCAAGTTCAGTCGTCACTCGGTTGTCCCTGGTGATTCCGCCGACATCTATCGGGAACTTCAACTTTAGGGCCCTGTAAAGAGATGGGTGAACCAAAATTGGGACCCTCCCTGAGCAGTAAGTTATACATTTTTTGAGTGAGGAGTGCTCCAACTCCGCCAGCTTTATGCCCGTGTCAGTCTGACAGACCGTACTCAGGTACTTCCATACGCCCTTAGTACGGTCGCCAGCTGACCGGACAAAAGTGGTCACCATGGCTGCACTCCTAAAGTTTGCTGGATTTGAGACTTTTCAGGTCGTTTATTTTTTCTAGCCTGGCCAACGGCTTTAGTGCCTTCCGGAGCTGGAAGTCCCCAACTGCCTCCAGCTCCGCAGAGCACAAAGCCGCCGCCCGCTGCATTTGTCCGATTGTCAGTTCTTGTGTGTGTTTCCTTTTTTCAGTTTGTGGTTTTGCTTTTTGGGGAGATCATGGCTGGGAATAATTCCTGTGAGGAAAAGTCAGCAGGGCTAAGTGAGGGGGAGGGACGGAGTTCGGGCTAGGCCCGAGGGTTGTGCCCTTTCGGCAGATTGAGATCTGGGGAGGGGGATTTTATAGGGGCGGTGATGCTTCTTGAAGTAAGAGTTCTTGCTGAGGTGAAAGGGGGGCCATTTGTTGGGGAGGAGATGGTAATGTGATCTTTGGGGGTGGAAATGTTGGTGAGGGTAATGGAGGTAGTGGTGAAGGTGCTGGTGGTGATGGTTGAGAGGAGGGGCCTGCCTCAGGAGGAGTTTTTTCCGGGCATAATTTCTTAGCCGCCCCCTCCCCACTGTCCCTTCGCCTCTTGAGATTTATGGTTGTTTCCATCTCTTCATGTGATGTTTTTGTTGTTAGCCCCTTTTCTTTTTGGGTGATGGAGCTGTTGGTGTCTTGGGGTGTTGCTGGTTTCTTGGGGGTTGCTGCTTTTTTGGGTTTTTTTGCTGCTGCTGTTGTCTGTTGTTCTGTTGTCGTTTTTGTTGCTGCTGTTTCTGTTGTTTTGGTTACTATTGTTGTTGTTGTTGCTGTTGTTTCTGTTGTTTTTGTTGCTGTTGCCTCTGCTGGTGTTGTTGTTGCTGCTGCAACTGCTGCTGCTGCCGCTATCGCTGGTTCTGCTGCTGCTACTGCTTGGGCCCTGGTCTGCTTTTGAGGAGGGGATGGGCTTTTTTCTCCCCCTTGTTTAGGGGATCCCCTCCTCTTTTTGGTTACTTCAGTCCAGCCCTCCTGATTGTTTTGGGGCTGGACCTGACCCGGGCCCTTGGCCTCCGCTTCTTTGGTGATGGTGGGGGCCGCCGCGTCCTTTGTTGTTGTTGTTGTTGTTGTAGACGTCGACGCCTTATTTTCAGGTCGCTGGGGGCAGAACTTGGCGATGTGTCCAATCTGCTTACACCCCCAGCACCTGGGGCGTCTTCCCTCCACCATCACCATCATCTGCCGATCCCCGCTGATCAGCATATCAGGGATGGCTTTGAAGCCATCCCTGGTCAGGCACAGCCGGAAGGTATAATCCCCGTAGGCTGCCCCGGCCGAGGATCTGAGGAGGCTGGATTCCTCGACGAGTCCGTAGGCGCTTAGGTACGCCGCGAGGACCTCCCCAGTGATAATGGCCGGGACATTACACACCGTGACGCGGAGCCTACGGGTGCCTTTGTACTCCGGCTGTAGCCTGAAGTTCTTAGTAATGACGTCCGATTCAGCCAACTTGGCTGCCTGTTTTTCCGTAGGAAGGAGGACCTCCCATGTCGCAAAACTTTTTCGGCTAAAGTATTGGCATGGGATGCCTGCCTTCCTTATCAGGTCCTCAAAGACCTCCTTGGTGAGCCCCACCAGTCTTTTCGTCTTCAGGTCGGAAACGACCAGAGAGAGGACTCTTGGGGCGATCTTGTCGGC
>CAXXMW010000011.1:0-31928 GCA_963669225.2 uncultured Arenicella sp.
GGAAAAAATAAACGACCTGAAAATCTCAAATCCAGCAAACTTTAGGAGTGCAGCCATGGTGACCACTTTTGTCCGGTCAGCTGGCGACCGTACTAAGGGCGTATGGAAGTACCTGAGTACGGTCTGTCAGACTGATACGGGCATAAAGCTGGCGGAGTTGGAGCACTCCTCACTCAAAAAATGTATAACTTACTGCTCAGGGAGGGTCCCAATTTTGGTTCACCCATCTCTTTACAGGGCCCTAAAGTTGAAGTTCCCGATAGATGTCGGCGGAATCACCAGGGACAACCGAGTGACGACTGAACTTGGTACCGGTTCCCTGCGTCAGGCTGTCGGCATCCTCACGCCCAAGGATTTCCGGCCCGTAGTCGACGATGAGTAAGGTAAGTCGGATTGATGGCTTTAAACGTTGCCAGTTTGAATGTGAGGGGACTGAGGGATCCAAGCAAGTGTGCGCGCTTGCTTGGTGAACTCAAGAACCTCGGAGTAGATGTTGCTGCAGTGCAGGAGACCCACTTCACTTGCGACGCTGACTGTCGGGTGCTGGAAAACGACTTTAACGTTTTCTCAGCATACGGCAGCCGCGCCAGCGCTGGGGTCTCCTTGCTAGTTGGACGCAGCCTTGATGCTGATGTTGACGTTGTTTTTGCAGGTGACGGGGGCCGGTTGGTTGTGGCCGATGTTGCCGTGAAAAGTTTCAAGTTTCGTCTGGTTGCGGTTTATGCGCCCAATATCGCTGTGGAGAGGGTTTCCTTTTTTCGTCGGTTGGCGCCGTTCCTGGACGATACGAAGCGGCTAGTCTTAATGGGTGATTGGAATGCGATCCTTGATCCCAAGATAGATAAGGTCGGTCGGGGAGCTAGTAGTGCGGGAAGGTGTGAGAGCAGCCTTGTCGGCTTCGTGACTCGTCACGGTCTCGTCGACAGGTTTCGTCTCGATCACCCAGGGCGGGAGATGTGGACGTGGCTAGATAGGTCGCCCTCTGCCAAAGTAGGTTCCTACTTGGACAGAGTGTTAGTGAGACGAGCTGACATTGACTTTGTTAGTTGTCCCACGTTCCACTTGATAGCGTGGACTGACCATAAACTGGTTAGAGTCAGTCTACGGTTAGTAAATAGGCCTAGTCTGGCCGGTTACTGGAAGTTCAATACCTCCTTACTGGAGATACGGGACTTCCGGGACCGGCTGGAATCCCTAATTCAGCGGGCGTTAGTGGGGGCGGTTACCGGGAATAGGTGGTGGGCCTCTCTCAAATATAGGATTAGAGACTTCGCCACCAAATACGGTCGACAGCTCAAACTAGATAAAGCCAAGGAGGCGAAGGCTATAGACGATAGACTTTCCCGGGCGGCGGCTGGGGGGGACTCCCTAGGTGTAGAACTAGCTAGGAGGGACCTTGAGCGTGAGAATAGCGAGCGCTACAAGGGATACGTAGTTAGATCTAGGTTAAATAGAGTTCACTACGAAGCTGTGAAATCGAACGCGACTGCGCGTGAAGAAGAAGTGCGAAGGTTCCCCGACCGGTACGTCGCGTCTGTCAAGACCGCGGACGGGCGACTGCTGCATTCGAGTCGTGAGATGCGTGATGCCTTTCGGGCGCACTTTCGGGATCGCTTTGCCCGCTGCCCTGATCTCCCGATCCGGGAGTTTCGTAGCTATCTTGCCGACTTCCCCCGCCTCCGGGTGGCTAAAGCGGCTAGCTGCGAGGGTGTGGTTACTGAATGCGAAGTCCGTGATGCGTTGAAGCAGGTCGGCCTGAACAAGTCGCCGGGACTAGATGGTTTGCCCTACGAAGTGTACTTGAGGATGTCGCACATGTTTGTGCCTATTCTGACGGATATGTTCAACCATTGGTTCGCCCAGGGAGCCATCCCTGGTAGCATTACCAAGGGCGTGATCACATTGCTGAAGAAAGGTGGCAGGCATGTTTGGGAGGGTTTAGATGACTACAGGCCCATAACTCTGCTTAACACAGAGTTAAAGATTTTGGCCCGGGTCTTGGCGAATCGTTTACAGCGTGTCATCAGTGATCTGATCGGCCCTGAACAGACCTTTGCTGTGAAGGGAAGATCGATCCAGGACAATCTGCACTTGATTCGCGGGGTCCTAGAGGGGATAGAAGACGACACAGAAGCCGCGCTGATCAGTTTAGATCAGTCCAAGGCCTTCGATAGGGTTGACCATCGGTTCTTGGCGTCTGTTTTGGAGACTGCCGGATTCAAACCGGAGTTCCGCAGATGGATTAGCATGATGTACCACAACCCTCAGGCAGTGGTGCAGGTGAACGGAAGGCGTTCGAGGGTATTCGCGATCGAGCGTTCGGTGCGGCAGGGCTGCCCTTTGTCTCCTCTTCTCTATGTCCTCGCGTTGGAGCCCCTCCTGCGCAGGCTTAGGGATGAGGGGACAAGTCCGTCCCTGCGCGGTATACCTTTTGTTAGCAGCCTTGCGGCAAGGGTTTCCGCGTTCGCTGATGACATCACAGTCTTTGTATCCCGCCGTCTGGATATAAAGGCTGTGAAAGAGGCGGTTGTCGAGTACGAGCGGATCGCAGGAGCCAAGGTCAATTTTGACAAAAGCGAAGGTTTGCGGCTTGGTGCTTGGAGGGGTAGCGATACTCTTCCAGGGCCCTTCCGCTGGAGTGACGGACCCATCCGCATCCTCGGGGTGTGGTTCGGGCCCGACCTCCAACTGGAGCGAAATTGGTTGGAAGTACAAACCAAGGTGAATGCTCAGGTGGGAATCTGGCTTTCAAGGAGGTTGTCCTTAAAGGGCAGGGCGGAGGCGTGCGCCACGTACGTCTTCCCTCTGATCCTTTACCGATTGGCTGTACTTCCTCTGCCTAGGGCACGTCGGTTGGCACTGCAACGATCCCTCTCTAGATTACTCTGGGGAGGTGCAAGGCCGATGGTCCGTAGGCAGGTCTGTATCCAACGTGCACGCAACGGGGGTCTGGGTATGCCTGATCTGGAGAGCCACTGGCTTGCTGAAAGACTTGCATACCTCGGCCGGTCCTTGACAGGGGACTCAGTGTGGAGACGAAAGGCGAGTCGGACCTTTCCTCGCCTCAAGTCAGACCCAAAGGCTGAAGGTCGACGTAGGCCTTTGGGCGAAGCACTGTTTTTTAGCGAATGCCGAAAGGCCCTTCGTAACCCTCTTGGGTCCAGTGACCTTTCACGGCCTCGGAAAGAGCTATATCGGGAATTAGTGGTGGGTTCCGCTTCTGATCCTCTTAGCGAGCGGCGAGGCTGGACGGCGGAGGAGATCCGCTCTCACTGGAATTGGGCGCCAGGATCGAGCTTCTTGAACAACTCCGAGTTCTCGCTCACCTGGCGACTTGTACGGAATGCGTTACCCCTTGCCGGCTTGAACTACAGAGCGGGCATAGCAGACATGCCTGATTGTCCTCGCTGCGGCAGTGCATTAGAAGAAACGGCTGAGCACGCCTTCTATTATTGCGAGCGAGTTCGCCCGTTCTGGGATCACGTCGGGGAGTGGACGGCTCGCATCGAACCCAAGCAGCTCGTGCTGCTCGACGTTGGTTACGTCGTGGACAACGTTCTTCCTCCGTTTCAGGGTGAGAAGCGTGTGGTGTTTCTCGCGATCCTGGCTGTAGCTCGAATGGTGATTTGGATCACGCGAAAGAAGGGATTGTATGAGGATGCAAACTTTTCTCATCGTGATCTGGTTTTGTATTTTCGGCATCAGCTGAGGGTCAAAATTAGATGCGATAGAAAACGCTTGGATCGCATAACATTCAACAGAAGGTGGGTGAATGCAGCGAGCCTGGTCGTGCGAAAGGGGGCAACGTTGGAGTCATCCTTCCCTCCTCTGCCTGCCCATGACGTCTACGGTACGGGTCCTTAGGGACCCCAGCCCGAGTAAGTAGTAATTTCTTTTTTGCCCCCCTTGAAACCTAGTTAGCAGTATGCTGTGAGTCATCGTCCCTGTCATCTAGTAATTAGCTCTCAAGATCTTCCCCATCCCCATTATTTTTTGCACTTCAACCTCTATCCCAGTCCGCTTTTTGTTGAAGATCTTGAAAATTCATATGTATAAAAAAACCACATTACCTGCTTATATCGACCCATACCGCGCCCGACCCTTTATTTCTTTTACCCATGTAGATTAGGATCCCCGCCCCACCTAGGGTAGGTCCGGCTTGTTTTCGGTTCTTTCGCCCCGGAAAACAGTCGGCCTCCAATTTTATAGACGGGGGGATGGGAGGGCAACCAAACGGGGAGAATCCTTTTTTCCTTGGTTTCGTCTTTTTCTTTCGTTTTCGGGGTTTTTCTCCCATCCCCAACATATACTTTCACTGTAAAATCATATTGTAAATAAAATCATACACTGCACTCGGGATTTTAAGTAGGGCACTTTCATAGAGAAATTGTGGTATTTTGGTGGTTGCTGCGCACATGGTGACGAATGAATGATTATATTTTGTACTGTTGAATGGGTCGACGAATGTGGCTAGCTAGGTTCCCATAGATAACATAGTTAATGAAAGACCGCTCCCTTCCCCTTCCCCCAAAAACTCAAGGCCTCGTGCCTTCATTGTACATTTACAATGAAATAAAGTCATTTTTCTCGCCGAGTCTTGACTTTGCTTTTGACCACGCTACTTCGCGTTTACTTGACTTTTTTCTGTGTGCAAAACCCATTTGGATTACGTGTATTTTGGTTATCTCGGTAAGACTTTGTTTTTTTGTTTGAACTTTTTTATTTTAAAAAAAAAGGAAAAAAAGTCTTACCGAGAACACGTTATTTTTGACGTTGGTCTGTCTATTGTGTTTTGTCACCTGTATACTTGTTATCCGACTTGTATTTTTTCGTCAAGACTGTGTTAATTTTTATTTTCATTTTTCAGGGGTTCTACGTGTTTTTATTGGCCTTTTTTCAGTGTTTTTGTGTGTCCGTCTCTTATTTTAACAGTAGAACCCCCCTCCATACTTACTGTAGGTGGAGGTTAATTCTTCTACCCTCCTGGCTGATAATTCTACATCAGCCATGGAGGGAGAACCGACAACCCCTACACCGACCACTTCCGCACCGACCACTCCAATCGGATCAAACTGGCCTTCGCTGCCGATCCCCGGAGACACAACCGAACCTGAAACGTCTCAAGGTAGCCCGATTCAGCCGGCCCAAAAGAGCCCCACAGCCTGGAAAGGCCAGCAGAGGGGACCGGAAGAACACGAGGCGGACCGGGTGGGCAGATTTGCGAAATATTTCAAGGGGAATGAAATACTGCCCATCCCGGAGATAGCCGACAAGATCGCCCCAAGAGTCCTCTCTCTGGTCGTTTCCGACCTGAAGACCAAAAGACTGGTGGGGCTCACCAAGGAGGTCTTTGAGGACCTGATAAGGAAGGCAGGCATCCCATGCCAATACTTTAGCCGAAAAAGTTTTGCGACATGGGAGGTCCTCCTTCCTACGGAAAAGCAGGCAGCCAAGTTGGCTGAATCGGACGTAATTACCAAGAACTTCAGGCTACAGCCGGAGTATAAAGGCACCCGTAGGCTCCGCGTCACGGTGTGTAATGTCCCGGCCATTATCACTGGGGAGGTCCTCGCGGCGTACCTAAGCGCCTACGGACACGTCGAGGAATCCAGCCTCCTCAGATCCTCGGCCGGGGCAGCCTACGGGGATTATGCCTTCCGGCTGTGCCTGACCAGGGATGGCTTCAAAGCCATCCCTGATATGCTGATCAGCGGGGATCGGCAGATGATGGTGATGGTGGAGGGAAGACGCCCCAGGTGCTGGGGGTGTAAGCAGATTGGACACATCGCCAAGTTCTGCCCCCAGCGACCTGAAAATAAGGCGTCGACGTCTACAACAACAACAACAACAACAAAGGACGCGGCGGCCCCCACCATCACCAAAGAAGCGGAGGCCAAGGGCCCGGGTCAGGTCCAGCCCCAAAACAATCAGGAGGGCTGGACTGAAGTAACCAAAAAGAGGAGGGGATCCCCTAAACAAGGGGGAGAAAAAAGCCAAATACATCCCCTCCTCAAAAGCAGACCAGGGCCCAAGCAGTAGCAGCAGCAGAACCACCGATAGCGGCAGCAGCAGCAGTTGCAGCAGCAACAACAACAACAAGAACACCAGCAGAGGCAACAGCAACAAAAACAGTAACAGCAGCAACAACAACGACAACAGAACAACAGACAACAGCAGCAGCAAAAAAACCCAAAAAAGCAGCAACCCCCAAGAAACCAGCAACACCCAAGACACCAACAGCTCCATCACCCAAAAAAGAAAAAAACAACAACAAAAACATCACATGAAGAGATGGAAACAACCATAAATCTCAAGAGGCGAAGGGACAGTGGGGAGGGGGCGGCTAAGAAATTATGCCCGGAAAAAACTCCTCCTGAGGCAGGCCCCTCCTCTCAACCATCACCACCAGTACCTTCACCACTACCTCCATTACCCTCACCAACATTTCCACCCCCAAAGATCACATTGCCATCTCCTCCCCAACAAATGGCCCCCCTTTCACCCCAGCAAGAACTTTTCTTTAAAAAGCATCACCGCCCCTATAAAATCCCCCTCCCCAGATCTCAATCTGCCGAAAGGGCACAACCCTCGGGCCTAGCCCGAACTCCATCCCTTCCCTCACTTGGCCCTACTGACTTTTCTTCCCAGGAACTATTCCCCGCTATGATCTCCCCAAAGAGAAATCCACCTGAAAAAAAGAAACAAGAACTGACAATCGGACAAATGCAGCGGGCAGCGGCTTTGTGCTCTGCGGAGCTGGAGGCAGTTGGGGACTTCCAGCTCCGGAAGGCACTAAAGCCGTTGGCCAGGCTGGAAACAATCAATAATCTAAAAGTCTCAAATCCCGCGAACTTTAGGAGTGCAGCCATGGTGACCACTTTTGTCCGGTCAGCTGGCGACCGTACTAAGGGCGTATGGAAGTACCTGAGTACGGTCTGTCAGACTGATACGGGCATAAAGCTGGCGGAGTTGGAGCACTCCTCCCTCAAAAAATGTTTAACATATTGCTCAGGGAGGGTCCCAATTTTGGTTCACCCATCTCTTTACAGGGCCCTAAAGCTGAAGTTCCCGATAGATGTCGGCGGAATCACCAGGGACAACCGAGTGACGACTGAACTTGGTACCGGTTCCCTGCGTCAGGCTGTCGGCATCCTCACGCCCAAGGATTTCCGGCCCGTAGTCGACGATGAGTAAGGTAAGTCGGATTGATGGCTTTAAACGTTGCCAGTTTGAATGTGAGGGGACTGAGGGATCCAAGCAAGTGTGCGCGCTTGCTTGGTGAACTCAAGAACCTCGGAGTAGATGTTGCTGCAGTGCAGGAGACCCACTTCACTTGCGACGCTGACTGTCGGGTGCTGGAAAACGACTTTAACGTTTTCTCAGCATACGGCAGCCGCGCCAGCGCTGGGGTCTCCTTGCTAGTTGGACGCAGCCTTGATGCTGATGTTGACGTTGTTTTTGCAGGTGACGGGGGCCGGTTGGTTGTGGCCGATGTTGCCGTGAAAAGTTTCAAGTTTCGTCTGGTTGCGGTTTATGCGCCCAATATCGCTGTGGAGAGGGTTTCCTTTTTTCGTCGGTTGGCGCCGTTCCTGGACGATACGAAGCGGCTAGTCTTAATGGGTGATTGGAATGCGATCCTTGATCCCAAGATAGATAAGGTCGGTCGGGGAGCTAGTAGTGCGGGAAGGTGTGAGAGCAGCCTTGTCGGCTTCGTGACTCGTCACGGTCTCGTCGACAGGTTTCGTCTCGATCACCCAGGGCGGGAGATGTGGACGTGGCTAGATAGGTCGCCCTCTGCCAAAGTAGGTTCCTACTTGGACAGAGTGTTAGTGAGACGAGCTGACATTGACTTTGTTAGTTGTCCCACGTTCCACTTGATAGCGTGGACTGACCATAAACTGGTTAGAGTCAGTCTACGGTTAGTAAATAGGCCTAGTCTGGCCGGTTACTGGAAGTTCAATACCTCCTTACTGGAGATACGGGACTTCCGGGACCGGCTGGAATCCCTAATTCAGCGGGCGTTAGTGGGGGCGGTTACCGGGAATAGGTGGTGGGCCTCTCTCAAATATAGGATTAGAGACTTCGCCACCAAATACGGTCGACAGCTCAAACTAGATAAAGCCAAGGAGGCGAAGGCTATAGACGATAGACTTTCCCGGGCGGCGGCTGGGGGGGACTCCCTAGGTGTAGAACTAGCTAGGAGGGACCTTGAGCGTGAGAATAGCGAGCGCTACAAGGGATACGTAGTTAGATCTAGGTTAAATAGAGTTCACTACGAAGCTGTGAAATCGAACGCGACTGCGCGTGAAGAAGAAGTGCGAAGGTTCCCCGACCGGTACGTCGCGTCTGTCAAGACCGCGGACGGGCGACTGCTGCATTCGAGTCGTGAGATGCGTGATGCCTTTCGGGCGCACTTTCGGGATCGCTTTGCCCGCTGCCCTGATCTCCCGATCCGGGAGTTTCGTAGCTATCTTGCCGACTTCCCCCGCCTCCGGGTGGCTAAAGCGGCTAGCTGCGAGGGTGTGGTTACTGAATGCGAAGTCCGTGATGCGTTGAAGCAGGTCGGCCTGAACAAGTCGCCGGGACTAGATGGTTTGCCCTACGAAGTGTACTTGAGGATGTCGCACATGTTTGTGCCTATTCTGACGGATATGTTCAACCATTGGTTCGCCCAGGGAGCCATCCCTGGTAGCATTACCAAGGGCGTGATCACATTGCTGAAGAAAGGTGGCAGGCATGTTTGGGAGGGTTTAGATGACTACAGGCCCATAACTCTGCTTAACACAGAGTTAAAGATTTTGGCCCGGGTCTTGGCGAATCGTTTACAGCGTGTCATCAGTGATCTGATCGGCCCTGAACAGACCTTTGCTGTGAAGGGAAGATCGATCCAGGACAATCTGCACTTGATTCGCGGGGTCCTAGAGGGGATAGAAGACGACACAGAAGCCGCGCTGATCAGTTTAGATCAGTCCAAGGCCTTCGATAGGGTTGACCATCGGTTCTTGGCGTCTGTTTTGGAGACTGCCGGATTCAAACCGGAGTTCCGCAGATGGATTAGCATGATGTACCACAACCCTCAGGCAGTGGTGCAGGTGAACGGAAGGCGTTCGAGGGTATTCGCGATCGAGCGTTCGGTGCGGCAGGGCTGCCCTTTGTCTCCTCTTCTCTATGTCCTCGCGTTGGAGCCCCTCCTGCGCAGGCTTAGGGATGAGGGGACAAGTCCGTCCCTGCGCGGTATACCTTTTGTTAGCAGCCTTGCGGCAAGGGTTTCCGCGTTCGCTGATGACATCACAGTCTTTGTATCCCGCCGTCTGGATATAAAGGCTGTGAAAGAGGCGGTTGTCGAGTACGAGCGGATCGCAGGAGCCAAGGTCAATTTTGACAAAAGCGAAGGTTTGCGGCTTGGTGCTTGGAGGGGTAGCGATACTCTTCCAGGGCCCTTCCGCTGGAGTGACGGACCCATCCGCATCCTCGGGGTGTGGTTCGGGCCCGACCTCCAACTGGAGCGAAATTGGTTGGAAGTACAAACCAAGGTGAATGCTCAGGTGGGAATCTGGCTTTCAAGGAGGTTGTCCTTAAAGGGCAGGGCGGAGGCGTGCGCCACGTACGTCTTCCCTCTGATCCTTTACCGATTGGCTGTACTTCCTCTGCCTAGGGCACGTCGGTTGGCACTGCAACGATCCCTCTCTAGATTACTCTGGGGAGGTGCAAGGCCGATGGTCCGTAGGCAGGTCTGTATCCAACGTGCACGCAACGGGGGTCTGGGTATGCCTGATCTGGAGAGCCACTGGCTTGCTGAAAGACTTGCATACCTCGGCCGGTCCTTGACAGGGGACTCAGTGTGGAGACGAAAGGCGAGTCGGACCTTTCCTCGCCTCAAGTCAGACCCAAAGGCTGAAGGTCGACGTAGGCCTTTGGGCGAAGCACTGTTTTTTAGCGAATGCCGAAAGGCCCTTCGTAACCCTCTTGGGTCCAGTGACCTTTCACGGCCTCGGAAAGAGCTATATCGGGAATTAGTGGTGGGTTCCGCTTCTGATCCTCTTAGCGAGCGGCGAGGCTGGACGGCGGAGGAGATCCGCTCTCACTGGAATTGGGCGCCAGGATCGAGCTTCTTGAACAACTCCGAGTTCTCGCTCACCTGGCGACTTGTACGGAATGCGTTACCCCTTCTCGGCTTGAACTACAGAGCGGGCATAGCAGACATGCCTGATTGTCCTCGCTGCGGCAGTGCATTAGAAGAAACGGCTGAGCACGCCTTCTATTATTGCGAGCGAGTTCGCCCGTTCTGGGATCACGTCGGGGAGTGGACGGCTCGCATCGAACCCAAGCAGCTCGTGCTGCTCGACGTTGGTTACGTCGTGGACAACGTTCTTCCTCCGTTTCAGGGTGAGAAGCGTGTGGTGTTTCTCGCGATCCTGGCTGTAGCTCGAATGGTGATTTGGATCACGCGAAAGAAGGGATTGTATGAGGATGCAAACTTTTCTCATCGTGATCTGGTTTTGTATTTTCGGCATCAGCTGAGGGTCAAAATTAGATGCGATAGAAAACGCTTGGATCGCATAACATTCAACAGAAGGTGGGTGAATGCAGCGAGCCTGGTCGTGCGAAAGGGGGCAACGTTGGAGTCATCCTTCCCTCCTCTGCCTGCCCATGACGTCTACGGTACGGGTCCTTAGGGACCCCAGCCCGAGTAAGTAGTAATTTCTTTTTTGTCCCCCTTGAAACCTAGTTAGCAGTATGCTGTGAGTCATCGTCCCTGTCATCTAGTAATTAGCTCTCAAGATCTTCCCCATCCCCATTATTTTTTACACTTCAACCTCTATCCCAGTCCGCTTTTTGTTGAAGATCTTGAAAATTCATATGTATAAAAAAACCACATTACCTGCTTATATCGACCCATACCGCGCCCGACCCTTTATTTCTTTTACCCATGTAGATTAGGATCCCCGCCCCACCTAGGGTAGGTCCGGCTTGTTTTCGGTTCTTTCGCCCCGGAAAACAGTCGGCCTCCAATTTTATAGACGGGGGGATGGGAGGGCAACCAAACGGGGAGAATCCTTTTTTCCTTGGTTTCGTCTTTTTCTTTCGTTTTCGGGGTTTTTCTCCCATCCCCAACATATACTTTCACTGTAAAATCATATTGTAAATAAAATCATACACTGCACTCGGGATTTTAAGTAGGGCACTTTCATAGAGAAATTGTGGTATTTTGGTGGTTGCTGCGCACATGGTGACGAATGAATGATTATATTTTGTACTGTTGAATGGGTCGACGAATGTGGCTAGCTAGGTTCCCATAGATAACATAGTTAATGAAAGACCGCTCCCTTTCCCTTCCCCCAAAAACTCAAGGCCTCGTGCCTTCATTGTACATTTACAATGAAATAAAGTCTTTTTTCTCGCCGAGTCTTGACTTTGCTTTTGACCACGCTACTTCGCGTTTACTTGACTTTTTTCTGTGTGCAAAACCCATTTGGATTACGTGTATTTTGGTTATCTCGGTAAGACTTTGTTTTTTTGTTTGAACTTTTTTATTTTAAAAAAAGGAAAAAAAGTCTTACCGAGAACACGTTATTTTTGACGTTGGTCTGTCTATTGTGTTTTGTCACCTGTATACTTGTTATCCGACTTGTATTTTTTCGTCAAGACTGTGTTAATTTTTATTTTCATTTTTCAGGGGTTCTACGTGTTTTTATTGGCCTTTTTTCAGTGTTTTTGTGTGTCCGTCTCTTATTTTAACAGTAGAACCCCCCTCCATACTTACTGTAGGTGGAGGTTAATTCTTCTACCCTCCTGGCTGATAATTCTACATCAGCCATGGAGGGTGAAATGACAACCCCTACACAGACCACTCCCACACCGACCACTCCAATCGGATCAAACTGGCCTTCGCTGCCGATCCCCGGAGACACAACGGAACCAGAGACATCACAAGGTAGCCCGATTCAGCCGGCCCAAAAGAGCCCCACAGCCTGGAAAGGCCAGCAGAGGGGACCGGAAGAACACGAGGCGGACCGGGTGGGCAGATTTGCAAAATATTTCAAGGGGAATGAAATACTGCCCATCCCGGAGATAGCCGACAAGATCGCCCCAAGAGTCCTCTCTCTGGTCGTTTCCGACCTGAAGACCAAAAGACTGGTGGGGCTCACCAAGGAGGTCTTTGAGGACCTGATAAGGAAGGCAGGCATCCCATGCCAATACTTTTGCCGCAAAAGTTTTGCGACATGGGATGTCCTCCTTCCTACGGAAAAGCAGGCAGCCAAGGTGGCTGAATCGGACGTAATTACCAAGAACTTCAGGCTGCAGCCGGAGTATAAAGGCACCCGTAGGCTCCGCGTCACGGTGTGTAACGTCCCGGCCATTATCACTGGGGAGGTCCTCGCGGCGTATCTAAGCGCCTACGGACACGTCGAGGAATTCAACCTCCTCAGATCCCCGGCCGGGACAGCCTACGGGGACTATGCCTTCCGGCTGTGCCTGACCAGGGATGGCTTCAAAGCCATCCCTGAAACACTGATCTGCGGGGACCGGCAGATGATGGTGATGGTGGAGGGAAGACGCCCCAGGTGCTGGGGGTGTAAGCAGATTGGACACATCGCAAAGTTTTGCCCCCAGCGACCTGAAAATAAGGAAAAGGCGTCGACGTCTACAACAACAACAACAACAAAGGACGCGGCGGCCCCCACCATCACCAAAGAAGCGGAGGCCAAGGGCCCGGGTCAGGTCCAGCCCCAAAACAACCAGGAGGGCTGGACTGAAGTAACCAAAAAGAGGAGGGGATCCCCTAAACAAGGGGTAGAAAAAAGCCCAAATACATCCCCTCCTCAAAAGCAGACCAGGGCCCAAGCAGCAGCAGTAGCAGCAGCAGAACCACCGATAGCGGCAGCAGCAGTTGCAGCAGCAACAAGAACAACAGAAACAGCAGCAACAACAACAACAAGAACACCAGCAGACGCAACAGTAACAAAAACAACAGAAACAGCAGCAACAACAACAACAACAACAGAACAACAGACAGCAGCAGCAGCAAAAAAACCCAGAAAAGCAGCAACCCCCAAGAAACCAGCAACCCCCAAGACACCAACAGCTCCATCACCCAAAAAGGAAAAAAAAACAACAAAAACATACGAAGAGATGGAAACAACCATAAATCTCAAGAGGAGAAGGGACAGTGGGGAGGGGGCGGCCAAGAAATTATGCCCAGAAAAAACTCCTCCTGAGGCAGGCCCCTCCTCTCAACCATCACCACCAGCACCTTCACCACTACCTCCATTACCCTCACCAACATTTCCACCCCCAAAGATCACATTGCCATCTCCTCCCCAACAAATGGCCCCCCTTTCACCCCAGCAAGAACTCTTCTTCAAAAAGCATCACCGCCCCTATAAAATCCCCCTCCCCAGATCTCAATCTGCCGAAAGGGCACAACCCTCGGGCCTAGCCCGAACTCCGTCCCTCCCCTCACTTAGCCCTGCTGACTTTTCCTCACAGGAATTATTCCCCGCTATGATCTCCCCAAAAAGAAAACCACCCGAAAAAAAGAAGACAAGAACTGACAATCGGACAAATGCAGCGGGCAGCGGCTTTGTGCTCTGCGGAGCTGGAGGCAGTTGGGGACTTCCAGCTCCGGAAGGCACTAAAGCCGTTGGCCAGGCTGGAAACAATCAATAATCTAAAAGTCTCAAATCCCGCGAACTTTAGGAGTGCAGCCATGGTGACCACTTTTGTCCGGTCAGCTGGCGACCGTACTAAGGGCGTATGGAAGTACCTGAGTACGGTCTGTCAGACTGATACGGGCATAAAGCTGGCGGAGTTGGAGCACTCCTCCCTCAAAAAATGTTTAACATATTGCTCAGGGAGGGTCCCAATTTTGGTTCACCCATCTCTTTACAGGGCCCTAAAGCTGAAGTTCCCGATAGATGTCGGCGGAATCACCAGGGACAACCGAGTGACGACTGAACTTGGTACCGGTTCCCTGCGTCAGGCTGTCGGCATCCTCACGCCCAAGGATTTCCGGCCCGTAGTCGACGATGAGTAAGGTAAGTCGGATTGATGGCTTTAAACGTTGCCAGTTTGAATGTGAGGGGACTGAGGGATCCAAGCAAGTGTGCGCGCTTGCTTGGTGAACTCAAGAACCTCGGAGTAGATGTTGCTGCAGTGCAGGAGACCCACTTCACTTGCGACGCTGACTGTCGGGTGCTGGAAAACGACTTTAACGTTTTCTCAGCATACGGCAGCCGCGCCAGCGCTGGGGTCTCCTTGCTAGTTGGACGCAGCCTTGATGCTGATGTTGACGTTGTTTTTGCAGGTGACGGGGGCCGGTTGGTTGTGGCCGATGTTGCCGTGAAAAGTTTCAAGTTTCGTCTGGTTGCGGTTTATGCGCCCAATATCGCTGTGGAGAGGGTTTCCTTTTTTCGTCGGTTGGCGCCGTTCCTGGACGATACGAAGCGGCTAGTCTTAATGGGTGATTGGAATGCGATCCTTGATCCCAAGATAGATAAGGTCGGTCGGGGAGCTAGTAGTGCGGGAAGGTGTGAGAGCAGCCTTGTCGGCTTCGTGACTCGTCACGGTCTCGTCGACAGGTTTCGTCTCGATCACCCAGGGCGGGAGATGTGGACGTGGCTAGATAGGTCGCCCTCTGCCAAAGTAGGTTCCTACTTGGACAGAGTGTTAGTGAGACGAGCTGACATTGACTTTGTTAGTTGTCCCACGTTCCACTTGATAGCGTGGACTGACCATAAACTGGTTAGAGTCAGTCTACGGTTAGTAAATAGGCCTAGTCTGGCCGGTTACTGGAAGTTCAATACCTCCTTACTGGAGATACGGGACTTCCGGGACCGGCTGGAATCCCTAATTCAGCGGGCGTTAGTGGGGGCGGTTACCGGGAATAGGTGGTGGGCCTCTCTCAAATATAGGATTAGAGACTTCGCCACCAAATACGGTCGACAGCTCAAACTAGATAAAGCCAAGGAGGCGAAGGCTATAGACGATAGACTTTCCCGGGCGGCGGCTGGGGGGGACTCCCTAGGTGTAGAACTAGCTAGGAGGGACCTTGAGCGTGAGAATAGCGAGCGCTACAAGGGATACGTAGTTAGATCTAGGTTAAATAGAGTTCACTACGAAGCTGTGAAATCGAACGCGACTGCGCGTGAAGAAGAAGTGCGAAGGTTCCCCGACCGGTACGTCGCGTCTGTCAAGACCGCGGACGGGCGACTGCTGCATTCGAGTCGTGAGATGCGTGATGCCTTTCGGGCGCACTTTCGGGATCGCTTTGCCCGCTGCCCTGATCTCCCGATCCGGGAGTTTCGTAGCTATCTTGCCGACTTCCCCCGCCTCCGGGTGGCTAAAGCGGCTAGCTGCGAGGGTGTGGTTACTGAATGCGAAGTCCGTGATGCGTTGAAGCAGGTCGGCCTGAACAAGTCGCCGGGACTAGATGGTTTGCCCTACGAAGTGTACTTGAGGATGTCGCACATGTTTGTGCCTATTCTGACGGATATGTTCAACCATTGGTTCGCCCAGGGAGCCATCCCTGGTAGCATTACCAAGGGCGTGATCACATTGCTGAAGAAAGGTGGCAGGCATGTTTGGGAGGGTTTAGATGACTACAGGCCCATAACTCTGCTTAACACAGAGTTAAAGATTTTGGCCCGGGTCTTGGCGAATCGTTTACAGCGTGTCATCAGTGATCTGATCGGCCCTGAACAGACCTTTGCTGTGAAGGGAAGATCGATCCAGGACAATCTGCACTTGATTCGCGGGGTCCTAGAGGGGATAGAAGACGACACAGAAGCCGCGCTGATCAGTTTAGATCAGTCCAAGGCCTTCGATAGGGTTGACCATCGGTTCTTGGCGTCTGTTTTGGAGACTGCCGGATTCAAACCGGAGTTCCGCAGATGGATTAGCATGATGTACCACAACCCTCAGGCAGTGGTGCAGGTGAACGGAAGGCGTTCGAGGGTATTCGCGATCGAGCGTTCGGTGCGGCAGGGCTGCCCTTTGTCTCCTCTTCTCTATGTCCTCGCGTTGGAGCCCCTCCTGCGCAGGCTTAGGGATGAGGGGACAAGTCCGTCCCTGCGCGGTATACCTTTTGTTAGCAGCCTTGCGGCAAGGGTTTCCGCGTTCGCTGATGACATCACAGTCTTTGTATCCCGCCGTCTGGATATAAAGGCTGTGAAAGAGGCGGTTGTCGAGTACGAGCGGATCGCAGGAGCCAAGGTCAATTTTGACAAAAGCGAAGGTTTGCGGCTTGGTGCTTGGAGGGGTAGCGATACTCTTCCAGGGCCCTTCCGCTGGAGTGACGGACCCATCCGCATCCTCGGGGTGTGGTTCGGGCCCGACCTCCAACTGGAGCGAAATTGGTTGGAAGTACAAACCAAGGTGAATGCTCAGGTGGGAATCTGGCTTTCAAGGAGGTTGTCCTTAAAGGGCAGGGCGGAGGCGTGCGCCACGTACGTCTTCCCTCTGATCCTTTACCGATTGGCTGTACTTCCTCTGCCTAGGGCACGTCGGTTGGCACTGCAACGATCCCTCTCTAGATTACTCTGGGGAGGTGCAAGGCCGATGGTCCGTAGGCAGGTCTGTATCCAACGTGCACGCAACGGGGGTCTGGGTATGCCTGATCTGGAGAGCCACTGGCTTGCTGAAAGACTTGCATACCTCGGCCGGTCCTTGACAGGGGACTCAGTGTGGAGACGAAAGGCGAGTCGGACCTTTCCTCGCCTCAAGTCAGACCCAAAGGCTGAAGGTCGACGTAGGCCTTTGGGCGAAGCACTGTTTTTTAGCGAATGCCGAAAGGCCCTTCGTAACCCTCTTGGGTCCAGTGACCTTTCACGGCCTCGGAAAGAGCTATATCGGGAATTAGTGGTGGGTTCCGCTTCTGATCCTCTTAGCGAGCGGCGAGGCTGGACGGCGGAGGAGATCCGCTCTCACTGGAATTGGGCGCCAGGATCGAGCTTCTTGAACAACTCCGAGTTCTCGCTCACCTGGCGACTTGTACGGAATGCGTTACCCCTTCTCGGCTTGAACTACAGAGCGGGCATAGCAGACATGCCTGATTGTCCTCGCTGCGGCAGTGCATTAGAAGAAACGGCTGAGCACGCCTTCTATTATTGCGAGCGAGTTCGCCCGTTCTGGGATCACGTCGGGGAGTGGACGGCTCGCATCGAACCCAAGCAGCTCGTGCTGCTCGACGTTGGTTACGTCGTGGACAACGTTCTTCCTCCGTTTCAGGGTGAGAAGCGTGTGGTGTTTCTCGCGATCCTGGCTGTAGCTCGAATGGTGATTTGGATCACGCGAAAGAAGGGATTGTATGAGGATGCAAACTTTTCTCATCGTGATCTGGTTTTGTATTTTCGGCATCAGCTGAGGGTCAAAATTAGATGCGATAGAAAACGCTTGGATCGCATAACATTCAACAGAAGGTGGGTGAATGCAGCGAGCCTGGTCGTGCGAAAGGGGGCAACGTTGGAGTCATCCTTCCCTCCTCTGCCTGCCCATGACGTCTACGGTACGGGTCCTTAGGGACCCCAGCCCGAGTAAGTAGTAATTTCTTTTTTGTCCCCCTTGAAACCTAGTTAGCAGTATGCTGTGAGTCATCGTCCCTGTCATCTAGTAATTAGCTCTCAAGATCTTCCCCATCCCCATTATTTTTTACACTTCAACCTCTATCCCAGTCCGCTTTTTGTTGAAGATCTTGAAAATTCATATGTATAAAAAAACCACATTACCTGCTTATATCGACCCATACCGCGCCCGACCCTTTATTTCTTTTACCCATGTAGATTAGGATCCCCGCCCCACCTAGGGTAGGTCCGGCTTGTTTTCGGTTCTTTCGCCCCGGAAAACAGTCGGCCTCCAATTTTATAGACGGGGGGATGGGAGGGCAACCAAACGGGGAGAATCCTTTTTTCCTTGGTTTCGTCTTTTTCTTTCGTTTTCGGGGTTTTTCTCCCATCCCCAACATATACTTTCACTGTAAAATCATATTGTAAATAAAATCATACACTGCACTCGGGATTTTAAGTAGGGCACTTTCATAGAGAAATTGTGGTATTTTGGTGGTTGCTGCGCACATGGTGACGAATGAATGATTATATTTTGTACTGTTGAATGGGTCGACGAATGTGGCTAGCTAGGTTCCCATAGATAACATAGTTAATGAAAGACCGCTCCCTTTCCCTTCCCCCAAAAACTCAAGGCCTCGTGCCTTCATTGTACATTTACAATGAAATAAAGTCTTTTTTCTCGCCGAGTCTTGACTTTGCTTTTGACCACGCTACTTCGCGTTTACTTGACTTTTTTCTGTGTGCAAAACCCATTTGGATTACGTGTATTTTGGTTATCTCGGTAAGACTTTGTTTTTTTGTTTGAACTTTTTTATTTTAAAAAAAGGAAAAAAAGTCTTACCGAGAACACGTTATTTTTGACGTTGGTCTGTCTATTGTGTTTTGTCACCTGTATACTTGTTATCCGACTTGTATTTTTTCGTCAAGACTGTGTTAATTTTTATTTTCATTTTTCAGGGGTTCTACGTGTTTTTATTGGCCTTTTTTCAGTGTTTTTGTGTGTCCGTCTCTTATTTTAACAGTAGAACCCCCCTCCATACTTACTGTAGGTGGAGGTTAATTCTTCTACCCTCCTGGCTGATAATTCTACATCAGCCATGGAGGGTGAAATGACAACCCCTACACAGACCACTCCCACACCGACCACTCCAATCGGATCAAACTGGCCTTCGCTGCCGATCCCCGGAGACACAACGGAACCAGAGACATCACAAGGTAGCCCGATTCAGCCGGCCCAAAAGAGCCCCACAGCCTGGAAAGGCCAGCAGAGGGGACCGGAAGAACACGAGGCGGACCGGGTGGGCAGATTTGCAAAATATTTCAAGGGGAATGAAATACTGCCCATCCCGGAGATAGCCGACAAGATCGCCCCAAGAGTCCTCTCTCTGGTCGTTTCCGACCTGAAGACCAAAAGACTGGTGGGGCTCACCAAGGAGGTCTTTGAGGACCTGATAAGGAAGGCAGGCATCCCATGCCAATACTTTTGCCGCAAAAGTTTTGCGACATGGGATGTCCTCCTTCCTACGGAAAAGCAGGCAGCCAAGGTGGCTGAATCGGACGTAATTACCAAGAACTTCAGGCTGCAGCCGGAGTATAAAGGCACCCGTAGGCTCCGCGTCACGGTGTGTAACGTCCCGGCCATTATCACTGGGGAGGTCCTCGCGGCGTATCTAAGCGCCTACGGACACGTCGAGGAATTCAACCTCCTCAGATCCCCGGCCGGGACAGCCTACGGGGACTATGCCTTCCGGCTGTGCCTGACCAGGGATGGCTTCAAAGCCATCCCTGAAACACTGATCTGCGGGGACCGGCAGATGATGGTGATGGTGGAGGGAAGACGCCCCAGGTGCTGGGGGTGTAAGCAGATTGGACACATCGCAAAGTTTTGCCCCCAGCGACCTGAAAATAAGGAAAAGGCGTCGACGTCTACAACAACAACAACAACAAAGGACGCGGCGGCCCCCACCATCACCAAAGAAGCGGAGGCCAAGGGCCCGGGTCAGGTCCAGCCCCAAAACAATCAGGAGGGCTGGACTGAAGTAACCAAAAAGAGGAGGGGATCCCCTAAACAAGGGGGAGAAAAAAGCCCATCCCCTCCTCAAAAGCAGACCAGGGCCCAAGCAGTAGCAGCAGCAGAACCAGCGATAGCGGCAGCAGCAGCAGTTGCAGCAGCAACAACAACAACAAGAACACCAGCAGAGGCAACAGCAACAAAAACAGTAACAGCAGCAACAACAACGACAACAGAACAACAGACAACAGCAGCAGCAAAAAAACCCAAAAAAGCAGCAACCCCCAAGAAACCAGCAACACCCAAGACACCAACAGCTCCATCACCCAAAAAGAAAAAAACAACAACAAAAACATCACATGAAGAGATGGAAACAACCATAAATCTCAAGAGGCGAAGGGACAGTGGGGAGGGGGCGGCTAAGAAATTATGCCCGGAAAAAACTCCTCCTGAGGCAGGCCCCTCCTCTCAACCATCACCACCAGCACCTTCACCACTACCTCCATTACCCTCACCAACATTTCCACCCCCAAAGATCACATTGCCATCTCCTCCCCAACAAATGGCCCCCCTTTCACCCCAGCAAGAACTTTTCTTTAAAAAGCATCACCGCCCCTATAAAATCCCCCTCCCCAGATCTCAATCTGCCGAAAGGGCACAACCCTCGGGCCTAGCCCGAACTCCATCCCTTCCCTCACTTGGCCCTACTGACTTTTCTTCCCAGGAACTATTCCCCGCTATGATCTCCCCAAAGAGAAATCCACCTGAAAAAAAGAAACAAGAACTGACAATCGGACAAATGCAGCGGGCAGCGGCTTTGTGCTCTGCGGAGCTGGAGGCAGTTGGGGACTTCCAGCTCCGGAAGGCACTAAAGCCGTTGGCCAGGCTGGAAACAATCAATAATCTAAAAGTCTCAAATCCCGCGAACTTTAGGAGTGCAGCCATGGTGACCACTTTTGTCCGGTCAGCTGGCGACCGTACTAAGGGCGTATGGAAGTACCTGAGTACGGTCTGTCAGACTGATACGGGCATAAAGCTGGCGGAGTTGGAGCACTCCTCCCTCAAAAAATGTTTAACATATTGCTCAGGGAGGGTCCCAATTTTGGTTCACCCATCTCTTTACAGGGCCCTAAAGCTGAAGTTCCCGATAGATGTCGGCGGAATCACCAGGGACAACCGAGTGACGACTGAACTTGGTACCGGTTCCCTGCGTCAGGCTGTCGGCATCCTCACGCCCAAGGATTTCCGGCCCGTAGTCGACGATGAGTAAGGTAAGTCGGATTGATGGCTTTAAACGTTGCCAGTTTGAATGTGAGGGGACTGAGGGATCCAAGCAAGTGTGCGCGCTTGCTTGGTGAACTCAAGAACCTCGGAGTAGATGTTGCTGCAGTGCAGGAGACCCACTTCACTTGCGACGCTGACTGTCGGGTGCTGGAAAACGACTTTAACGTTTTCTCAGCATACGGCAGCCGCGCCAGCGCTGGGGTCTCCTTGCTAGTTGGACGCAGCCTTGATGCTGATGTTGACGTTGTTTTTGCAGGTGACGGGGGCCGGTTGGTTGTGGCCGATGTTGCCGTGAAAAGTTTCAAGTTTCGTCTGGTTGCGGTTTATGCGCCCAATATCGCTGTGGAGAGGGTTTCCTTTTTTCGTCGGTTGGCGCCGTTCCTGGACGATACGAAGCGGCTAGTCTTAATGGGTGATTGGAATGCGATCCTTGATCCCAAGATAGATAAGGTCGGTCGGGGAGCTAGTAGTGCGGGAAGGTGTGAGAGCAGCCTTGTCGGCTTCGTGACTCGTCACGGTCTCGTCGACAGGTTTCGTCTCGATCACCCAGGGCGGGAGATGTGGACGTGGCTAGATAGGTCGCCCTCTGCCAAAGTAGGTTCCTACTTGGACAGAGTGTTAGTGAGACGAGCTGACATTGACTTTGTTAGTTGTCCCACGTTCCACTTGATAGCGTGGACTGACCATAAACTGGTTAGAGTCAGTCTACGGTTAGTAAATAGGCCTAGTCTGGCCGGTTACTGGAAGTTCAATACCTCCTTACTGGAGATACGGGACTTCCGGGACCGGCTGGAATCCCTAATTCAGCGGGCGTTAGTGGGGGCGGTTACCGGGAATAGGTGGTGGGCCTCTCTCAAATATAGGATTAGAGACTTCGCCACCAAATACGGTCGACAGCTCAAACTAGATAAAGCCAAGGAGGCGAAGGCTATAGACGATAGACTTTCCCGGGCGGCGGCTGGGGGGGACTCCCTAGGTGTAGAACTAGCTAGGAGGGACCTTGAGCGTGAGAATAGCGAGCGCTACAAGGGATACGTAGTTAGATCTAGGTTAAATAGAGTTCACTACGAAGCTGTGAAATCGAACGCGACTGCGCGTGAAGAAGAAGTGCGAAGGTTCCCCGACCGGTACGTCGCGTCTGTCAAGACCGCGGACGGGCGACTGCTGCATTCGAGTCGTGAGATGCGTGATGCCTTTCGGGCGCACTTTCGGGATCGCTTTGCCCGCTGCCCTGATCTCCCGATCCGGGAGTTTCGTAGCTATCTTGCCGACTTCCCCCGCCTCCGGGTGGCTAAAGCGGCTAGCTGCGAGGGTGTGGTTACTGAATGCGAAGTCCGTGATGCGTTGAAGCAGGTCGGCCTGAACAAGTCGCCGGGACTAGATGGTTTGCCCTACGAAGTGTACTTGAGGATGTCGCACATGTTTGTGCCTATTCTGACGGATATGTTCAACCATTGGTTCGCCCAGGGAGCCATCCCTGGTAGCATTACCAAGGGCGTGATCACATTGCTGAAGAAAGGTGGCAGGCATGTTTGGGAGGGTTTAGATGACTACAGGCCCATAACTCTGCTTAACACAGAGTTAAAGATTTTGGCCCGGGTCTTGGCGAATCGTTTACAGCGTGTCATCAGTGATCTGATCGGCCCTGAACAGACCTTTGCTGTGAAGGGAAGATCGATCCAGGACAATCTGCACTTGATTCGCGGGGTCCTAGAGGGGATAGAAGACGACACAGAAGCCGCGCTGATCAGTTTAGATCAGTCCAAGGCCTTCGATAGGGTTGACCATCGGTTCTTGGCGTCTGTTTTGGAGACTGCCGGATTCAAACCGGAGTTCCGCAGATGGATTAGCATGATGTACCACAACCCTCAGGCAGTGGTGCAGGTGAACGGAAGGCGTTCGAGGGTATTCGCGATCGAGCGTTCGGTGCGGCAGGGCTGCCCTTTGTCTCCTCTTCTCTATGTCCTCGCGTTGGAGCCCCTCCTGCGCAGGCTTAGGGATGAGGGGACAAGTCCGTCCCTGCGCGGTATACCTTTTGTTAGCAGCCTTGCGGCAAGGGTTTCCGCGTTCGCTGATGACATCACAGTCTTTGTATCCCGCCGTCTGGATATAAAGGCTGTGAAAGAGGCGGTTGTCGAGTACGAGCGGATCGCAGGAGCCAAGGTCAATTTTGACAAAAGCGAAGGTTTGCGGCTTGGTGCTTGGAGGGGTAGCGATACTCTTCCAGGGCCCTTCCGCTGGAGTGACGGACCCATCCGCATCCTCGGGGTGTGGTTCGGGCCCGACCTCCAACTGGAGCGAAATTGGTTGGAAGTACAAACCAAGGTGAATGCTCAGGTGGGAATCTGGCTTTCAAGGAGGTTGTCCTTAAAGGGCAGGGCGGAGGCGTGCGCCACGTACGTCTTCCCTCTGATCCTTTACCGATTGGCTGTACTTCCTCTGCCTAGGGCACGTCGGTTGGCACTGCAACGATCCCTCTCTAGATTACTCTGGGGAGGTGCAAGGCCGATGGTCCGTAGGCAGGTCTGTATCCAACGTGCACGCAACGGGGGTCTGGGTATGCCTGATCTGGAGAGCCACTGGCTTGCTGAAAGACTTGCATACCTCGGCCGGTCCTTGACAGGGGACTCAGTGTGGAGACGAAAGGCGAGTCGGACCTTTCCTCGCCTCAAGTCAGACCCAAAGGCTGAAGGTCGACGTAGGCCTTTGGGCGAAGCACTGTTTTTTAGCGAATGCCGAAAGGCCCTTCGTAACCCTCTTGGGTCCAGTGACCTTTCACGGCCTCGGAAAGAGCTATATCGGGAATTAGTGGTGGGTTCCGCTTCTGATCCTCTTAGCGAGCGGCGAGGCTGGACGGCGGAGGAGATCCGCTCTCACTGGAATTGGGCGCCAGGATCGAGCTTCTTGAACAACTCCGAGTTCTCGCTCACCTGGCGACTTGTACGGAATGCGTTACCCCTTCTCGGCTTGAACTACAGAGCGGGCATAGCAGACATGCCTGATTGTCCTCGCTGCGGCAGTGCATTAGAAGAAACGGCTGAGCACGCCTTCTATTATTGCGAGCGAGTTCGCCCGTTCTGGGATCACGTCGGGGAGTGGACGGCTCGCATCGAACCCAAGCAGCTCGTGCTGCTCGACGTTGGTTACGTCGTGGACAACGTTCTTCCTCCGTTTCAGGGTGAGAAGCGTGTGGTGTTTCTCGCGATCCTGGCTGTAGCTCGAATGGTGATTTGGATCACGCGAAAGAAGGGATTGTATGAGGATGCAAACTTTTCTCATCGTGATCTGGTTTTGTATTTTCGGCATCAGCTGAGGGTCAAAATTAGATGCGATAGAAAACGCTTGGATCGCATAACATTCAACAGAAGGTGGGTGAATGCAGCGAGCCTGGTCGTGCGAAAGGGGGCAACGTTGGAGTCATCCTTCCCTCCTCTGCCTGCCCATGACGTCTACGGTACGGGTCCTTAGGGACCCCAGCCCGAGTAAGTAGTAATTTCTTTTTTGTCCCCCTTGAAACCTAGTTAGCAGTATGCTGTGAGTCATCGTCCCTGTCATCTAGTAATTAGCTCTCAAGATCTTCCCCATCCCCATTATTTTTTACACTTCAACCTCTATCCCAGTCCGCTTTTTGTTGAAGATCTTGAAAATTCATATGTATAAAAAAACCACATTACCTGCTTATATCGACCCATACCGCGCCCGACCCTTTATTTCTTTTACCCATGTAGATTAGGATCCCCGCCCCACCTAGGGTAGGTCCGGCTTGTTTTCGGTTCTTTCGCCCCGGAAAACAGTCGGCCTCCAATTTTATAGACGGGGGGATGGGAGGGCAACCAAACGGGGAGAATCCTTTTTTCCTTGGTTTCGTCTTTTTCTTTCGTTTTCGGGGTTTTTCTCCCATCCCCAACATATACTTTCACTGTAAAATCATATTGTAAATAAAATCATACACTGCACTCGGGATTTTAAGTAGGGCACTTTCATAGAGAAATTGTGGTATTTTGGTGGTTGCTGCGCACATGGTGACGAATGAATGATTATATTTTGTACTGTTGAATGGGTCGACGAATGTGGCTAGCTAGGTTCCCATAGATAACATAGTTAATGAAAGACCGCTCCCTTTCCCTTCCCCCAAAAACTCAAGGCCTCGTGCCTTCATTGTACATTTACAATGAAATAAAGTCTTTTTTCTCGCCGAGTCTTGACTTTGCTTTTGACCACGCTACTTCGCGTTTACTTGACTTTTTTCTGTGTGCAAAACCCATTTGGATTACGTGTATTTTGGTTATCTCGGTAAGACTTTGTTTTTTTGTTTGAACTTTTTTATTTTAAAAAAAGGAAAAAAAGTCTTACCGAGAACACGTTATTTTTGACGTTGGTCTGTCTATTGTGTTTTGTCACCTGTATACTTGTTATCCGACTTGTATTTTTTCGTCAAGACTGTGTTAATTTTTATTTTCATTTTTCAGGGGTTCTACGTGTTTTTATTGGCCTTTTTTCAGTGTTTTTGTGTGTCCGTCTCTTATTTTAACAGTAGAACCCCCCTCCATACTTACTGTAGGTGGAGGTTAATTCTTCTACCCTCCTGGCTGATAATTCTACATCAGCCATGGAGGGTGAAATGACAACCCCTACACAGACCACTCCCACACCGACCACTCCAATCGGATCAAACTGGCCTTCGCTGCCGATCCCCGGAGACACAACGGAACCAGAGACATCACAAGGTAGCCCGATTCAGCCGGCCCAAAAGAGCCCCACAGCCTGGAAAGGCCAGCAGAGGGGACCGGAAGAACACGAGGCGGACCGGGTGGGCAGATTTGCAAAATATTTCAAGGGGAATGAAATACTGCCCATCCCGGAGATAGCCGACAAGATCGCCCCAAGAGTCCTCTCTCTGGTCGTTTCCGACCTGAAGACCAAAAGACTGGTGGGGCTCACCAAGGAGGTCTTTGAGGACCTGATAAGGAAGGCAGGCATCCCATGCCAATACTTTTGCCGCAAAAGTTTTGCGACATGGGATGTCCTCCTTCCTACGGAAAAGCAGGCAGCCAAGGTGGCTGAATCGGACGTAATTACCAAGAACTTCAGGCTGCAGCCGGAGTATAAAGGCACCCGTAGGCTCCGCGTCACGGTGTGTAACGTCCCGGCCATTATCACTGGGGAGGTCCTCGCGGCGTATCTAAGCGCCTACGGACACGTCGAGGAATTCAACCTCCTCAGATCCCCGGCCGGGACAGCCTACGGGGACTATGCCTTCCGGCTGTGCCTGACCAGGGATGGCTTCAAAGCCATCCCTGAAACACTGATCTGCGGGGACCGGCAGATGATGGTGATGGTGGAGGGAAGACGCCCCAGGTGCTGGGGGTGTAAGCAGATTGGACACATCGCAAAGTTTTGCCCCCAGCGACCTGAAAATAAGGAAAAGGCGTCGACGTCTACAACAACAACAACAACAAAGGACGCGGCGGCCCCCACCATCACCAAAGAAGCGGAGGCCAAGGGCCCGGGTCAGGTCCAGCCCCAAAACAACCAGGAGGGCTGGACTGAAGTAACCAAAAAGAGGAGGGGATCCCCTAAACAAGGGGTAGAAAAAAGCCCAAATACATCCCCTCCTCAAAAGCAGACCAGGGCCCAAGCAGCAGCAGTAGCAGCAGCAGAACCACCGATAGCGGCAGCAGCAGTTGCAGCAGCAACAAGAACAACAGAAACAGCAGCAACAACAACAACAAGAACACCAGCAGACGCAACAGTAACAAAAACAACAGAAACAGCAGCAACAACAACAACAACAACAGAACAACAGACAGCAGCAGCAGCAAAAAAACCCAGAAAAGCAGCAACCCCCAAGAAACCAGCAACCCCCAAGACACCAACAGCTCCATCACCCAAAAAGGGGAAAAAAACAACAAAAACATACGAAGACATGGAAACAACCACAAATCTCAAGAGGAGAAGGGACAGTGGGGAGGGGGCGGCCAAGAAATTATGCCCAGAAAAAACTCCTCCTGAGGCAGGCCCCTCCTCTCAACCATCACCACCAGTACCTTCACCACTACCTCCATTACCCTCACCAACATTTCCACCCCCAAAGATCACATTGCCATCTCCTCCCCAACAAATGGCCCCCCTTTCACCCCAGCAAGAACTTTTCTTTAAAAAGCATCACCGCCCCTATAAAATCCCCCTCCCCAGATCTCAATCTGCCGAAAGGGCACAACCCTCGGGCCTAGCCCGAACTCCATCCCTTCCCTCACTTGGCCCTACTGACTTTTCTTCCCAGGAACTATTCCCCGCTATGATCTCCCCAAAGAGAAATCCACCTGAAAAAAAGAAACAAGAACTGACAATCGGACAAATGCAGCGGGCAGCGGCTTTGTGCTCTGCGGAGCTGGAGGCAGTTGGGGACTTCCAGCTCCGGAAGGCACTAAAGCCGTTGGCCAGGCTGGAAACAATCAATAATCTAAAAGTCTCAAATCCCGCGAACTTTAGGAGTGCAGCCATGGTGACCACTTTTGTCCGGTCAGCTGGCGACCGTACTAAGGGCGTATGGAAGTACCTGAGTACGGTCTGTCAGACTGATACGGGCATAAAGCTGGTGGAGTTGGAGCACTCCTCCCTCAAAAAATGTTTAACATATTGCTCAGGGAGGGTCCCAATTTTGGTTCACCCATCTCTTTACAGGGCCCTAAAGCTGAAGTTCCCGATAGATGTCGGCGGAATCACCAGGGACAACCGAGTGACGACTGAACTTGGTACCGGTTCCCTGCGTCAGGCTGTCGGCATCCTCACGCCCAAGGATTTCCGGCCCGTAGTCGACGATGAGTAAGGTAAGTCGGATTGATGGCTTTAAACGTTGCCAGTTTGAATGTGAGGGGACTGAGGGATCCAAGCAAGTGTGCGCGCTTGCTTGGTGAACTCAAGAACCTCGGAGTAGATGTTGCTGCAGTGCAGGAGACCCACTTCACTTGCGACGCTGACTGTCGGGTGCTGGAAAACGACTTTAACGTTTTCTCAGCATACGGCAGCCGCGCCAGCGCTGGGGTCTCCTTGCTAGTTGGACGCAGCCTTGATGCTGATGTTGACGTTGTTTTTGCAGGTGACGGGGGCCGGTTGGTTGTGGCCGATGTTGCCGTGAAAAGTTTCAAGTTTCGTCTGGTTGCGGTTTATGCGCCCAATATCGCTGTGGAGAGGGTTTCCTTTTTTCGTCGGTTGGCGCCGTTCCTGGACGATACGAAGCGGCTAGTCTTAATGGGTGATTGGAATGCGATCCTTGATCCCAAGATAGATAAGGTCGGTCGGGGAGCTAGTAGTGCGGGAAGGTGTGAGAGCAGCCTTGTCGGCTTCGTGACTCGTCACGGTCTCGTCGACAGGTTTCGTCTCGATCACCCAGGGCGGGAGATGTGGACGTGGCTAGATAGGTCGCCCTCTGCCAAAGTAGGTTCCTACTTGGACAGAGTGTTAGTGAGACGAGCTGACATTGACTTTGTTAGTTGTCCCACGTTCCACTTGATAGCGTGGACTGACCATAAACTGGTTAGAGTCAGTCTACGGTTAGTAAATAGGCCTAGTCTGGCCGGTTACTGGAAGTTCAATACCTCCTTACTGGAGATACGGGACTTCCGGGACCGGCTGGAATCCCTAATTCAGCGGGCGTTAGTGGGGGCGGTTACCGGGAATAGGTGGTGGGCCTCTCTCAAATATAGGATTAGAGACTTCGCCACCAAATACGGTCGACAGCTCAAACTAGATAAAGCCAAGGAGGCGAAGGCTATAGACGATAGACTTTCCCGGGCGGCGGCTGGGGGGGACTCCCTAGGTGTAGAACTAGCTAGGAGGGACCTTGAGCGTGAGAATAGCGAGCGCTACAAGGGATACGTAGTTAGATCTAGGTTAAATAGAGTTCACTACGAAGCTGTGAAATCGAACGCGACTGCGCGTGAAGAAGAAGTGCGAAGGTTCCCCGACCGGTACGTCGCGTCTGTCAAGACCGCGGACGGGCGACTGCTGCATTCGAGTCGTGAGATGCGTGATGCCTTTCGGGCGCACTTTCGGGATCGCTTTGCCCGCTGCCCTGATCTCCCGATCCGGGAGTTTCGTAGCTATCTTGCCGACTTCCCCCGCCTCCGGGTGGCTAAAGCGGCTAGCTGCGAGGGTGTGGTTACTGAATGCGAAGTCCGTGATGCGTTGAAGCAGGTCGGCCTGAACAAGTCGCCGGGACTAGATGGTTTGCCCTACGAAGTGTACTTGAGGATGTCGCACATGTTTGTGCCTATTCTGACGGATATGTTCAACCATTGGTTCGCCCAGGGAGCCATCCCTGGTAGCATTACCAAGGGCGTGATCACATTGCTGAAGAAAGGTGGCAGGCATGTTTGGGAGGGTTTAGATGACTACAGGCCCATAACTCTGCTTAACACAGAGTTAAAGATTTTGGCCCGGGTCTTGGCGAATCGTTTACAGCGTGTCATCAGTGATCTGATCGGCCCTGAACAGACCTTTGCTGTGAAGGGAAGATCGATCCAGGACAATCTGCACTTGATTCGCGGGGTCCTAGAGGGGATAGAAGACGACACAGAAGCCGCGCTGATCAGTTTAGATCAGTCCAAGGCCTTCGATAGGGTTGACCATCGGTTCTTGGCGTCTGTTTTGGAGACTGCCGGATTCAAACCGGAGTTCCGCAGATGGATTAGCATGATGTACCACAACCCTCAGGCAGTGGTGCAGGTGAACGGAAGGCGTTCGAGGGTATTCGCGATCGAGCGTTCGGTGCGGCAGGGCTGCCCTTTGTCTCCTCTTCTCTATGTCCTCGCGTTGGAGCCCCTCCTGCGCAGGCTTAGGGATGAGGGGACAAGTCCGTCCCTGCGCGGTATACCTTTTGTTAGCAGCCTTGCGGCAAGGGTTTCCGCGTTCGCTGATGACATCACAGTCTTTGTATCCCGCCGTCTGGATATAAAGGCTGTGAAAGAGGCGGTTGTCGAGTACGAGCGGATCGCAGGAGCCAAGGTCAATTTTGACAAAAGCGAAGGTTTGCGGCTTGGTGCTTGGAGGGGTAGCGATACTCTTCCAGGGCCCTTCCGCTGGAGTGACGGACCCATCCGCATCCTCGGGGTGTGGTTCGGGCCCGACCTCCAACTGGAGCGAAATTGGTTGGAAGTACAAACCAAGGTGAATGCTCAGGTGGGAATCTGGCTTTCAAGGAGGTTGTCCTTAAAGGGCAGGGCGGAGGCGTGCGCCACGTACGTCTTCCCTCTGATCCTTTACCGATTGGCTGTACTTCCTCTGCCTAGGGCACGTCGGTTGGCACTGCAACGATCCCTCTCTAGATTACTCTGGGGAGGTGCAAGGCCGATGGTCCGTAGGCAGGTCTGTATCCAACGTGCACGCAACGGGGGTCTGGGTATGCCTGATCTGGAGAGCCACTGGCTTGCTGAAAGACTTGCATACCTCGGCCGGTCCTTGACAGGGGACTCAGTGTGGAGACGAAAGGCGAGTCGGACCTTTCCTCGCCTCAAGTCAGACCCAAAGGCTGAAGGTCGACGTAGGCCTTTGGGCGAAGCACTGTTTTTTAGCGAATGCCGAAAGGCCCTTCGTAACCCTCTTGGGTCCAGTGACCTTTCACGGCCTCGGAAAGAGCTATATCGGGAATTAGTGGTAGGTTCCGCTTCTGATCCTCTTAGCGAGCGGCGAGGCTGGACGGCGGAGGAGATCCGCTCTCACTGGAATTGGGCGCCAGGATCGAGCTTCTTGAACAACTCCGAGTTCTCGCTCACCTGGCGACTTGTACGGAATGCGTTACCCCTTCTCGGCTTGAACTACAGAGCGGGCATAGCAGACATGCCTGATTGTCCTCGCTGCGGCAGTGCATTAGAAGAAACGGCTGAGCACGCCTTCTATTATTGCGAGCGAGTTCGCCCGTTCTGGGATCACGTCGGGGAGTGGACGGCTCGCATCGAACCCAAGCAGCTCGTGCTGCTCGACGTTGGTTACGTCGTGGACAACGTTCTTCCTCCGTTTCAGGGTGAGAAGCGTGTGGTGCTTCTCGCGATCCTGGCTGTAGCTCGAATGGTGATTTGGATCACGCGAAAGAAGGGATTGTATGAGGATGCAAACTTTTCTCATCGTGATCTGGTTTTGTATTTTCGGCATCAGCTGAGGGTCAAAATTAGATGCGATAGAAAACGCTTGGATCGCATAACATTCAACAGAAGGTGGGTGAATGCAGCGAGCCTGGTCGTGCGAAAGGGGGCAACGTTGGAGTCATCCTTCCCTCCTCTGCCTGCCCATGACGTCTACGGTACGGGTCCTTAGGGACCCCAGCCCGAGTAAGTAGTAATTTCTTTTTTGCCCCCCTTGAAACCTAGTTAGCAGTATGCTGTGAGTCATCGTCCCTGTCATCTAGTCGTTAGCCCTCAAGATCTTCCCCATCCCCATTATTTTTTGCACTTCAACCTCTATCCCATTCCGCTTTTGTTGAAGATCTTGAAAATTCATATGTATAAAAAACCACATTACCTGCTTATATCGACCCATACCGCGCCCGACCCTTTATTTCTTTTACCCATGTAGATTAGGATCCCCGCCCCACCTAGGGTAGGTCCGGCTTGTTTTCGGTTCTTTCGCCCCGGAAAACAGTCGGCCTCCAATTTTAAAGACGGGGGGATGGGAGGGCAACCAAACGGGGAGAATCCTTTTTTCCTTGGTTTCGTCTTTTTCTTTCGTTTTCGGGGTTTTTCTCCCATCCCCAACATATACTTTCACGGTAAAATCATATTGTAAATAAAATCATACACTGCACTCGGGATTTTAAGTAGGGCACTTTCATAGAGAAATTGTGGTATTTTGGTGGTTGCTGCGCACATGGTGACGAATGAATGATTATATTTTGTACTGTTGAATGGGTCGATGAATGTGGCTAGCTAGGTTCCCATAGATAACATAGTTAATGAAAGACCGCTACCTTCCCCTTCCCCCAAAAACTCAAGGCCTCGTGCCTTCATTGTACATTTACAATGAAATAAAGTCATTTTTCTCGCCGAGTCTTGACTTTGCTTTTGACCACGCTACTT
>CAXXMW010000012.1:0-19948 GCA_963669225.2 uncultured Arenicella sp.
CTTGGATGCCAGATATTTTCGTGAGTTTGTCCAGCGGTTAGATCTGGTGGACAAATTTCGCGAAAGGCATCCAAATAAGATAGTTTGGACTTGGACCGGTAGGGGCGCCTCGGCCCAGCTGTATAGCTATTTGGACCGAGTGTTAGTTAAGCGAGTCGACTTAGACTATTTAGGTGGTCCAAGTTTTGAGCCGTTTAAAAATTCCGACCACAAATTTTTATGTGTGTCGATTAAGTTAGATAAGGCTAGACGTAGGATGTCTGGTTACTGGAAGTTCAACCTTTCCCTTTTGGCGGAGGCTGACTTCCGGAACCAGTTAGAACTAACGATAAAGCGGGAATTGACGGGGGCTATTATGGGTAATAGGTGGTGGGCTAACCTTAAGGATAGAATTAGATCCTTTGCTGCCGACTATAGTAGGAGACTCAAGTCAGCTAGGGCAACGGAGCAAAGGTCGATTAAGGATAAGCTAGATAGGGCCGTGTTGGCGGGAGATAGTGGGCAAGTTAACGTAGCTAAGGCCGAGCTGGCCTCCTTGCAAATTAAGGAGTACCAAGCTCTGGTAGTTAGGGCTAGGTTAAAGAGAATGTCCTGCGAGGCGACGAATATGGCCCAGGAACTACGGGCCGAGGAACTGAGGCATGCTACAGATCGGCACATCGCCAGTGTCACATCGCCGGAGGGGCTCCGTCGAACTACAAACGAAGCCATCTGTGGGGAGTTCCGGCAGTACTTCTTGAAGCTTTTCACTAGGGAGCCCGGACTGAGTTCTGCTCAGTTCGACACCTATCTTGCCGACTTCCCTCGCCTTTCGGCGACAGAAGCGGCTGGGTGTGAGGGGCGCATAAAGGAGGAGGAGATTCGGGATGCACTGAAGTCGGTCGGGCTGGATAAGTCCCCCGGAATTGATGGTCTGCCCTATGAAGTGTACTTGAGGTTGTCGCACATGTTTGTCCCCTTGCTGGCAACTACCTATAACAACTGGATGAGGCAGGGTACTATACCCAGACGCTTCACCAGGGGTATATTGAAGTTGCTTCGTAAGAACAAACATGGTGGGGATGGGATTAGTAACTTTCGCCCTTTAACGATGTTAAACACGGACTTAAAGATTTTGGCGAAGATCTTGGCAAACCGCTTGCAGACTGTCCTGCCTAGTCTGATTTGCCCCGAGCAGACTTGTGCTGTGAAGGGTAGGACTATCCAGGACAGTCTTCATCTGGTCCGCACGATCGTAGAAAAAGTCGACGGAAATGCCGCGCTGATCAATTTAGATCAGTCCAAGGCCTTTGATAGGGTTGACCATGCTTTTCTGGAGGCTGTCTTGTCTTCGGCTGGCTTCGGGGTTGACTTTCGCACCTGGATACGTCTCCTTTATGCGTCCCCCGGAGTCATGGTGGAGGTGAATGGGGTAAGGTCGGAGCCCTTCACTCTGACTCGATCGATTCGTCAGGGTTGCCCTTTATCGCCCATGTTGTATATCCTGGCGTTAGAGCCTTTTCTACGCAGGATAAAGGCGAACCCGGTCCTACGCGGCCTCACGTTACCTGGCGCCAGTGAGGTGGCCAGGTACACTGCATACGCTGACGACGTCAGCGTGCTTGTAACGAGCAGTGCCGAGGTGGAGGAGGTGAGCAAAGAAATCGGAAGGTACGAAGCTGTAACAGGGGCCAAGATTAACCGCGAAAAGTCTGTCGGCTTGCGGTTGGGCTCGTGGAAAGGCTGTGCTCTTCCCGGCCCCTTCATTTGGAAAGACGGTCCGTGCAAGATACTCGGCGTCTGGTTTGGGCCTGATCTTCAATTGGAGAAAAATTGGTCGGAAGTACTGGATAAGGTCGTAGCCGCAACTGAGTTGTGGCTGCGTAGAAGGCTTTCCCTTAAGGGTCGGGCAGAGGTGTGCAGTTCGCACATCTACTCCCTAGCCGTATACCGACTTTCAGTGCTTCCTATCCCGGCCACCATCCTATTCAAGCTGGAAAGGATTCTCTTCCAGTTTCTCTGGGCTAAGAGACATCCTTTGGTGCGACGGGAGATCTGTTACCTTCACCCTTCTGAAGGCGGTCTAGGAGTACCTAACGTCGAGGTACGGCGCCATACTTTGCGTCTTACTTTCCTAGACCGGATGTGTTCACGGGACACAGCGACGGGAAGCGTCTGGAAAGAAGACGCTAGACAATCTTTCCCGTCGCTAAGAAGTGTGCATTTTGCAGATGGGGAGGCCCATCGGTTGCCCAGATGCGAATGCCCCTTCTATCGCGAGTGCCGGCATGCTTTGAAAGTTCTCTCTCGGCTGCAGACAGGTCTCTCTGACAGCCGGCCGTTGTCGAGTAGGGCATTATATCGATGTTTAGTGAGGGGGGCCGCTAGCGATGGTCTGATTGGCGAGCTCGGTGTGACGGAGGCGGAGGGTCGCTTACTGTGGCCTTGGGCCCCCAGGATGAGGTGCCTCAATAATGACGAGGCTTCCCTCACCTGGCTGGTCATTCGGAATGCCCTCTGGGTCGGCAAGAAATTGTTTGCAGCGCAACAGGTCATTTCGCCTGAGTGCGGCCGGTGCGGTGATTTGGAGGAGACTATTAGTCACACCTTCTTTCATTGCCCGGTCGTACGGCCGCTGTGCAAGCTTCTTGAAGGCTACATGGTCCGCATCCTCAATGGAAAGTTTTTTGTCCTGGAAGCCAGTTCTGTGTGCAGCAATGTGGTGCCGAGGTTGAACAGACAGGAACATTATGTGTTTCTCTGCTTACTCGGCGTTATGCGTGTCGTGATTTGGACGACGAGAAAGAAGGAACTCTGTGAGGATGAGTCTTTTTCTTCTCAGACCCTGGTGGCATTTTTTAAACACCAAATCAAAGTCAAAATCCGGTCTGAGAGAAAGAGACTCTCTTCACTGGAGTTTGGCGAAAGGTGGGTGACTGTTGCGCGCTTGTGTCGCGTGGTAGGAGCCAACCTTATTTTCACCTTGGACGTCCCAGGGACCTAAGAATTTTGCGTTACCGGAAGGACGTGACCACCCAGCCCAGGTAAGTTAGACTTTTTTTAGGCCATTTTGATTTAGTTTGTTCCTAATTTAGTTAACTTAGCTAGAGTATGCAAGGTCATTGGGCCCCCATTTTTTTTTTGTCCCCTTCTTTTGTTTTGCTCTCCCTTCCCTTCCCCTCTGTTAGGTGACAGGAATTGGAGTTCTCCAGGAGTGCGATGGAGGGCTTATGTTTATTCATATTTATTGTTTACTTATTTTTTTACCATTTATTTATCCTATTTGTTTATTTTCCTCCTTCGACACTATTTTCGACTGGTTAACTCCTCTTTCTGCCATGTTTTAGTAGGTGGGGGGGACCCCATACTAACCATCATAATGTATATATGTTTTGTTCACTTTCGTTTTTAGGGGAATTGTTTTGTAAATAGTTTTGTAAATAAAGATGTATATAGCGTTCGTTAGATTTTTTTAAAATGTTCCCCTCCCCCTCACTCTGTAAATATGGGATTAAGTTTAGATCTTCATGGAGTATTAATGTTTTGGTGATTGTTGTTTTTGGTGAATGCAGTTTGACAGTGATATGTTTAATTGAGGTATTTTGGTGTTTTTTTAATTTGGAGATATGTATTGGTCAGTGAATGAGTCTAGTTAAGTTAGAGATTAGGATAGTGTAGACCAGCCTTCCCCCTCCATTTTTAGGCCTCGTGCCAAATTTGTATTTTTTTACAATAAATATCTTTCCCTTTAATGGTCTTGAGTTCGCTCTTGACTAGTTTGTGTTCATATCAGACCTCACCCGAATTAAGTTTGTTTGTTTTTCAGCATATCATACGGATTACACCAACGCCGAACCTCATTTCATTGTGTGACTTCTCCCGACCGGGCTGAAAATTTCTGACCTGGTTGGATAAAAAAAAAAAAAAGCTAAGTTTTTTTATTTTTTCACCTTTTTTTTGTTTTTTATTATCATATTCACAACCACTTTTTTTCCAACCAGCCTATCATTTATGGCCGGCCGGTCAGACGGCTCGGCCATAAAGGCCCTTTTCTCCCCTATCAAGGGTGACCCTCCCCCCCAGGTGAAAAAGAAAATCAAAACACCTACCCCCAAAAATGCCCCTCCCCCTGACCAAAAAGAAAAAACACCACAAAAAATATTACCCTCCCCGGAAAAAAAATCATCACCAGAAAGTAAAAATGAAAAAGAAAAGGAAAATAGTTGGACAGCCCCCCCGAAAATACAGGTCGATGTCGACGACTTGCTCCAGCGAGCAAAGGCCATCTCCAGTGAAGTACAGGAGCATGGCCTTATGTTCAATTTGGAGGAGGTAAGACAAGACCAGAAAAAAAGAACGGTGTCTGTCTTTTTAGTGGACAAACGATCCAGAAAAATCGTTAAGCCCGCAAAAGACATGGTCCTTCGTCAAATGTCCAGCCTGGGCGTAAAGGCACAAGCGATAATCGCTGGTGCTTCTTACGCTTTCTGGGATATATTGTTACCGACCACAGAAGAAGCCGTCGCCCTAACAAAAAAAACCCTTGAGAACAAGGATTATTTCTTTAGAACAGAATATATGGGGCGACGGCGGACCACGGTTTCAATATACGAGGTCCCTAGCTTCCTTCGAGACGCAAACTTAGCCGCCTATATGCTTCAGTTTGGTGACATCGTCTCAGCAACACACGATGGAATGCGTGGGGAATGGAGGTTCGATATCATGTTGGATATGAAAACCTTCTACTCCGTTCCCAACTGGTTGGAGGTGGAAGGGCGCAGGCTTCCCGTAATAGTATCGGGAAGGAAACCCGCCTGCTGGCACTGTGGCGAGATTGGTCACCTCTCCGCAGTTTGCCCGGGGAAGAAGGCCCCGAAGAAGCCCGACCACAAACAGGATACCCTCTCACCTGTGGTTAAAATAAACACGGAAAAGGAGGCTCCCGTAGTCTCGCCCACACCAGCGGGTAAAAAAAACCCCACTCCCCCTTCGTCCCCTACGGTTAATTCCGAAGAGGCGAAGGCTGAGTGGCTGACTGTGGGAAAAGGTGGGAGGAAGCTCCAACCTGAGGATCCTCGCTCCCAAAAGTCGGCCCAGGTAGGCACCGACAGTTTACCCCCCTCTAAAAAGTCCAACAGTCCACCCCCCACATATGCCCAGAAGTCATCCCCCCAAAAAAACAAAACCCTACCCAAAACCCCTCCTAAACAGCGTACACCTCCCAGGGTCAGATCTTTCAGCCCAGGCCGGGAGAAATTTGAACAACTCCTGGAATTCAAAAAGCGGCTGGACCAGGAGAGAAAATCGGCTCCACGACCAGGGCCCTCTCATTCCACACCATCATCACCAAGACACCCCAGAACCATTCGTCCACCACCAACCACACCACCCCATAGATCCATGCCGCCACCTCTCATGTCTGTGCTAGTCCGGGGAAAAAAGGGACCCCCCCCCCTCCGCTGCCGTTGGAATCACCACCAACTAAACCAGCACCACCAGCAACAGCTGCAGCAATCTCATCACCATCTACCTCACCAAAGAAACGGCAGCGGAGCTCATCCATCGACAGTTCGGGGGATGAGGTCCCAAAACATAAAAACAAAAAAGAAAAGCCGCGCCATCACACCGGGACTAACATCTGCCGGGTGGATGAGGGGGCTCTGGATCGTCTTCATAAGGTCCAGCCGCAGCTGTTGAAAGACTTGAGGGTCCTCCACAACTTCAAGGAAGTTAATGGTCAAAACGTGGAGGACCCTAAAAACTTTCCAAATTCATGGATCACCACCGTCATTCGAAAGGGCCGAGGGTCGGAAGGAGTTATGAAAATGTTAGGAGAGGCTAACGAGGCCCTCGGCCCTTTATCATTCCTTAAGGACGATCTTTCATCTTGTAAGGGGCTCGTTGGGAGGGTCCCTGTTGTTTTGCACCCCTCCCTTTATAGGGCAATAAAACTAACATTTCCGCGGGACGTCGGGGGTCTCGCTCATGACGGAGCCATCGATAATGAGATGGCCACGGGATCCATGAGCCAGACCGTCGGAGTCCTGACCCCAGCCATGTTCAGTCCGGGCACTCAACCCCTGTAATGTTCATGATGGATTTAAGGTTGGCTAGTTTAAATGGCCGCGGCCTGAGGTCGGATTCTAAGCGATCCCAACTATTGTTATACCTCCAGCGTCGCGGCATTGATATTTGTTGTTTACAGGAGACTCACTTCGACTCCAACTTCTATGAAGGTATTCTGGCGAGAGACTATTTGTCCTTCTCAGCATGCTTTGATAGTCGTTCTAGAGGTGTCACCTGGCTGGTAAGTAGACGTTTGGACGCTTCGTGTGCTCTTGTTCTTTCAGATCCGGCGGGCAGACTTTGTGTTCTGGACGTTACCATAAAGGGTAAGGTGTTTCGATTGATTGGGGTTTATGGACCCAATGCTACCAGTGAGCTTCCTGCCTTTTTCCGGCGCATCGAGCCGTACGTCGTGCCATCAAAGCGGGTAATTTTAGTGGGTGATTGGAACGCCGTCCTTGATCCCAACTTAGATAGAGGGGCTACTAGTGCGGGTACTAACCCCTTGGATGCCAGATATTTTCGTGAGTTTGTCCAGCGGTTAGATCTGGTGGACAAATTTCGCGAAAGGCATCCAAATAAGATAGTTTGGACTTGGACCGGTAGGGGCGCCTCGGCCCAGCTGTATAGCTATTTGGACCGAGTGTTAGTTAAGCGAGTCGACTTAGACTATTTAGGTGGTCCAAGTTTTGAGCCGTTTAAAAATTCCGACCACAAATTTTTATGTGTGTCGATTAAGTTAGATAAGGCTAGACGTAGGATGTCTGGTTACTGGAAGTTCAACCTTTCCCTTTTGGCGGAGGCTGACTTCCGGAACCAGCTAGAACTAACGATAAAGCGGGAATTGACGGGGGCTATTATGGGTAATAGGTGGTGGGCTAACCTTAAGGATAGCATTAGATCCTTTGCTGCCGACTATAGTAGGAGACTCAAGTCAGCTAGGGCAACGGAGCAAAGGTCGATTAAGGATAAGCTAGATAGGGCCGTGTTGGCGGGAGATAGTGGGCAAGTTAACGTAGCTAAGGCCGAGCTGGCCTCCTTGCAAATTAAGGAGTACCAAGCTCTGGTAGTTAGGGCTAGGTTAAAGAGAATGTCCTGCGAGGCGACGAATATGGCCCAGGAACTACGGGCCGAGGAACTCAGGCATGCTACAGATCGGCACATCGCCAGTGTCACATCGCCGGAGGGGCTCCGTCGAACTACAAACGAAGCCATCTGTGGGGAGTTCCGGCAGTACTTCTTGAAGCTTTTCACTAGGGAGCCCGGACTGAGTTCTGCTCAGTTCGACACCTATCTTGCCGACTTCCCTCGCCTTTCGGCGACTGAAGCGGCTGGGTGTGAGGGGCGCATAAAGGAGGAGGAGATTCGGGATGCACTGAAGTCGGTCGGGCTGGATAAGTCCCCCGGAATTGATGGTCTGCCCTATGAAGTGTACTTGAGGTTGTCGCACATGTTTGTCCCCTTGCTGGCAACTACCTATAACAACTGGATGAGGCAGGGTACTATACCCAGACGCTTCACCAGGGGTATAGTGAAGTTGCTTCGTAAGAACAAACATGGTGGGGATGGGATTAGTAACTTTCGCCCTTTAACGATGTTAAACACGGACTTAAAGATTTTGGCGAAGATCTTGGCAAACCGCTTGCAGACTGTCCTGCCTAGTCTGATTTGCCCCGAGCAGACTTGTGCTGTGAAGGGTAGGACTATCCAGGACAGTCTTCATCTGGTCCGCACGATCGTAGAAAAAGTCGACGGAAATGCCGCGCTGATCAATTTAGATCAGTCCAAGGCCTTTGATAGGGTTGACCATGCTTTTCTGGAGGCTGTCTTGTCTTCGGCTGGCTTCGGGGTTGACTTTCGCACCTGGATACGTCTCCTTTATGCGTCCCCCGGAGTCATGGTGGAGGTGAATGGGGTAAGGTCGGAGCCCTTCACTCTGACTCGATCGATTCGTCAGGGTTGCCCTTTATCGCCCATGTTGTATATCCTGGCGTTAGAGCCTTTTCTACGCAGGATAAAGGCGAACCCGGTCCTACGCGGCCTCACGTTACCTGGCGCCAGTGAGGTGGCCAGGTACACTGCATACGCTGACGACGTCAGCGTGCTTGTAACGAGCAGTGCCGAGGTGGAGGAGGTGAGCAAAGAAATCGGAAGGTACGAAGCTGTAACAGGGGCCAAGATTAACCGCGAAAAGTCTGTCGGCTTGCGGTTGGGCTCGTGGAAAGGCTGTGCTCTTCCCGGCCCCTTCATTTGGAAAGACGGTCCGTGCAAGATACTCGGCGTCTGGTTTGGGCCTGATCTTCAATTGGAGAAAAATTGGTCGGAAGTACTGGATAAGGTCGTAGCCGCAACTGAGTTGTGGCTGCGTAGAAGGCTTTCCCTTAAGGGTCGGGCAGAGGTGTGCAGTTCGCACATCTACTCCCTAGCCGTATACCGACTTTCAGTGCTTCCTATCCCGGCCACCATCCTATTCAAGCTGGAAAGGATTCTCTTCCAGTTTCTCTGGGCTAAGAGACATCCTTTGGTGCGACGGGAGATCTGTTACCTTCACCCTTCTGAAGGCGGTCTAGGAGTACCTAACGTCGAGGTACGGCGCCATACTTTGCGTCTTACTTTCCTAGACCGGATGTGTTCACGGGACACAGCGACGGGAAGCGTCTGGAAAGAAGACGCTAGACAATCTTTCCCGTCGCTAAGAAGTGTGCATTTTGCAGATGGGGAGGCCCATCGGTTGCCCAGATGCGAATGCCCCTTCTATCGCGAGTGCCGGCATGCTTTGAAAGTTCTCTCTCGGCTGCAGACAGGTCTCTCTGACAGCCGGCCGTTGTCGAGTAGGGCATTATATCGATGTTTAGTGAGGGGGGCCGCTAGCGATGGTCTGATTGGCGAGCTCGGTGTGACGGAGGCGGAGGGTCGCTTACTGTGGCCTTGGGCCCCCAGGATGAGGTGCCTCAATAATGACGAGGCTTCCCTCACCTGGCTGGTCATTCGGAATGCCCTCTGGGTCGGCAAGAAATTGTTTGCAGCGCAACAGGTCATTTCGCCTGAGTGCGGCCGGTGCGGTGATTTGGAGGAGACTATTAGTCACACCTTCTTTCATTGCCCGGTCGTACGGCCGCTGTGCAAGCTTCTTGAAGGCTACATGGTCCGCATCCTCAATGGAAAGTTTTTTGTCCTGGAAGCCAGTTCTGTGTGCAGCAATGTGGTGCCGAGGTTGAACAGACAGGAACATTATGTGTTTCTCTGCTTACTCGGCGTTATGCGTGTCGTGATTTGGACGACGAGAAAGAAGGAACTCTGTGAGGATGAGTCTTTTTCTTCTCAGACCCTGGTGGCATTTTTTAAACACCAAATCAAAGTCAAAATCCGGTCTGAGAGAAAGAGACTCTCTTCACTGGAGTTTGGCGAAAGGTGGGTGACTGTTGCGCGCTTGTGTCGCGTGGTAGGAGCCAACCTTATTTTCACCTTGGACATCACAGGGACCTAAGAATTTTGCGTTACCGGAAGGACGTGACCACCCAGCCCAGGTAAGTTAGACATTTTTTAGGCCATTTTGATTTAGTTGGTTCCTAATTTAGTTAACTTAGCTAGAGTATGCAAGGTCATTGGGCCCCCATTTTTTTTTTGTCCCCTTCTTTTGTTTTGCTCTCCCTTCCCTTCCCCTCTGTTAGGTGACAGGAATTGGAGTTCTCCAGGAGTGCGATGGAGGGCTTATGTTTATTCATATTTATTGTTTACTTATTTTTTTACCATTTATTTATCCTATTTGTTTATTTTCCTCCTTCGACACTATTTTCGACTGGTTAACTCCTCTTTCTGCCATGTTTTAGTAGGTGGGGGGGACCCCATACTAACCATCATAATGTATATATGTTTTGTTCACTTTCGTTTTTAGGGGAATTGTTTTGTAAATAGTTTTGTAAATAAAGATGTATATAGCGTTCGTTAGATTTTTTTAAAATGTTCCCCTCCCCCTCACTCTGTAAATATGGGATTAAGTTTAGATCTTCATGGAGTATTAATGTTTTGGTGATTGTTGTTTTTGGTGAATGCAGTTTGACAGTGATATGTTTAATTGAGGTATTTTGGTGTTTTTTTAATTTGGAGATATGTATTGGTCAGTGAATGAGTCTAGTTAAGTTAGAGATTAGGATAGTGTAGACCAGCCTTCCCCCTCCATTTTTAGGCCTCGTGCCAAATTTGTATTTTTTTACAATAAATATCTTTCCCTTTAATGGTCTTGAGTTCGCTCTTGACTAGTTTGTGTTCATATCAGACCTCACCCGGATTAAGTTTGTTTGTTTTTCAGCATATCATACGGATTACACCAACGCCGAACCTCATTTCATTGTGTGACTTCTCCCGACCGGGCTGAAAATTTCTGACCTGGTTGGATAAAAAAAAAAAAAAGCTAAGTTTTTTTATTTTTTCACCTTTTTTTTGTTTTTTATTATCATATTCACAACCACTTTTTTTCCAACCAGCCTATCATTTATGGCCGGCCGGTCAGACGGCTCGGCCATAAAGGCCCTTTTCTCCCCTATCAAGGGTGACCCTCCCCCCCAGGTGAAAAAGAAAATCAAAACACCTACCCCCAAAAATGCCCCTCCCCCTGACCAAAAAGAAAAAACACCACAAAAAATATTACCCTCCCCGGAAAAAAAATCATCACCAGAAAGTAAAAATGAAAAAGAAAAGGAAAATAGTTGGACAGCCCCCCCGAAAATACAGGTCGATGTCGACGACTTGCTCCAGCGAGCAAAGGCCATCTCCAGTGAAGTACAGGAGCATGGCCTTATGTTCAATTTGGAGGAGGTAAGACAAGACCAGAAAAAAAGAACGGTGTCTGTCTTTTTAGTGGACAAACGATCCAGAAAAATCGTTAAGCCCGCAAAAGACATGGTCCTTCGTCAAATGTCCAGCCTGGGCGTAAAGGCACAAGCGATAATCGCTGGTGCTTCTTACGCTTTCTGGGATATATTGTTACCGACCACAGAAGAAGCCGTCGCCCTAACAAAAAAACCCCTTGAGAACAAGGATTATTTCTTTAGAACAGAATATATGGGGCGACGGCGGACCACGGTTTCAATATACGAGGTCCCTAGCTTCCTTCGAGACGCAAACTTAGCCGCCTATATGCTTCAGTTTGGTGACATCGTCTCAGCAACACACGATGGAATGCGTGGGGAATGGAGGTTCGATATCATGTTGGATATGAAAACCTTCTACTCCGTTCCCAACTGGTTGGAGGTGGAAGGGCGCAGGCTTCCCGTAATAGTATCGGGAAGGAAACCCGCCTGCTGGCACTGTGGCGAGATTGGTCACCTCTCCGCAGTTTGCCCGGGGAAGAAGGCCCCGAAGAAGCCCGACCACAAACAGGATACCCTCTCACCTGTGGTTAAAATAAACACGGAAAAGGAGGCTCCCGTAGTCTCGCCCACACCAGCGGGTAAAAAAAACCCCACTCCCCCTTCGTCCCCTACGGTTAATTCCGAAGAGGCGAAGGCTGAGTGGCTGACTGTGGGAAAAGGTGGGAGGAAGCTCCAACCTGAGGATCCTCGCTCCCAAAAGTCGGCCCAGGTAGGCACCGACAGTTTACCCCCCTCAAAAAACAAGTCCAACGGAAACACTTCAACCCCCTCATATGCAGATAAAACATCTCCAAATAAAATCAAACTCCCTCCCAAGACCCCACCTAAACAGCGCACTCCTCCCAAGGTCAGATCCTTTAGCCCAGGCCGGGAGAAGTTCGAGAAACTTTTAGAGTTTAAAAAGCGGCTGGACCAGGAGCGGAAATCATCTCCACGACCAGGGCCCTCTCATTCCACCCCTTCATCACCTAGACAGCCTCGTACCATCCGACCGCCACCAACAACACCACCTCATAGATCCATGCCTCCACCTCTCATGTCCATCTTAATACAGAAAAAAAAGGGACCCACCCCCCCTCCGCTGCCGTTGGAGTCACCACCAACCAAGCCAGCACCACCAGCAACAGCTGCAGCAATCTCATCACCATCTACCTCACCAAAGAAACGGCAGCGGAGCTCATCCATCGACAGTTCGGGGGATGAGGTCCCAAAACATAAAAACAAAAAAGAAAAGCCGCGCCATCACACCGGGACTAACATCTGCCGGGTGGATGAGGGGGCTCTGGATCGTCTTCATAAGGTCCAGCCGCAGCTGTTGAAAGACTTGAGGGTCCTCCACAACTTCAAGGAAGTTAATGGTCAAAACGTGGAGGACCCTAAAAACTTTCCAAATTCATGGATCACCACCGTCATTCGAAAGGGCCGAGGGTCGGAAGGAGTTATGAAAATGTTAGGAGAGGCTAACGAGGCCCTCGGCCCTTTATCATTCCTTAAGGACGATCTTTCATCTTGTAAGGGGCTCGTTGGGAGGGTCCCTGTTGTTTTGCACCCCTCCCTTTATAGGGCAATAAAACTAACATTTCCGCGGGACGTCGGGGGTCTCGCTCATGACGGAGCCATCGATAATGAGATGGCCACGGGATCCATGAGCCAGACCGTCGGAGTCCTGACCCCAGCCATGTTCAGTCCGGGCACTCAACCCCTGTAATGTTCATGATGGATTTAAGGTTGGCTAGTTTAAATGGCCGCGGCCTGAGGTCGGATTCTAAGCGATCCCAACTATTGTTATACCTCCAGCGTCGCGGCATTGATATTTGTTGTTTACAGGAGACTCACTTCGACTCCAACTTCTATGAAGGTATTCTGGCGAGAGACTATTTGTCCTTCTCAGCATGCTTTGATAGTCGTTCTAGAGGTGTCACCTGGCTGGTAAGTAGACGTTTGGACGCTTCGTGTGCTCTTGTTCTTTCAGATCCGGCGGGCAGACTTTGTGTTCTGGACGTTACCATAAAGGGTAAGGTGTTTCGATTGATTGGGGTTTATGGACCCAATGCTACCAGTGAGCTTCCTGCCTTTTTCCGGCGCATCGAGCCGTACGTCGTGCCATCAAAGCGGGTAATTTTAGTGGGTGATTGGAACGCCGTCCTTGATCCCAACTTAGATAGAGGGGCTACTAGTGCGGGTACTAACCCCTTGGATGCCAGATATTTTCGTGAGTTTGTCCAGCGGTTAGATCTGGTGGACAAATTTCGCGAAAGGCATCCAAATAAGATAGTTTGGACTTGGACCGGTAGGGGCGCCTCGGCCCAGCTGTATAGCTATTTGGACCGAGTGTTAGTTAAGCGAGTCGACTTAGACTATTTAGGTGGTCCAAGTTTTGAGCCGTTTAAAAATTCCGACCACAAATTTTTATGTGTGTCGATTAAGTTAGATAAGGCTAGACGTAGGATGTCTGGTTACTGGAAGTTCAACCTTTCCCTTTTGGCGGAGGCTGACTTCCGGAACCAGTTAGAACTAACGATAAAGCGGGAATTGACGGGGGCTATTATGGGTAATAGGTGGTGGGCTAACCTTAAGGATAGCATTAGATCCTTTGCTGCCGACTATAGTAGGAGACTCAAGTCAGCTAGGGCAACGGAGCAAAGGTCGATTAAGGATAAGCTAGATAGGGCCGTGTTGGCGGGAGATAGTGGGCAAGTTAACGTAGCTAAGGCCGAGCTGGCCTCCTTGCAAATTAAGGAGTACCAAGCTCTGGTAGTTAGGGCTAGGTTAAAGAGAATGTCCTGCGAGGCGACGAATATGGCCCAGGAACTACGGGCCGAGGAACTCAGGCATGCTACAGATCGGCACATCGCCAGTGTCACATCGCCGGAGGGGCTCCGTCGAACTACAAACGAAGCCATCTGTGGGGAGTTCCGGCAGTACTTCTTGAAGCTTTTCACTAGGGAGCCCGGACTGAGTTCTGCTCAGTTCGACACCTATCTTGCCGACTTCCCTCGCCTTTCGGCGACTGAAGCGGCTGGGTGTGAGGGGCGCATAAAGGAGGAGGAGATTCGGGATGCACTGAAGTCGGTCGGGCTGGATAAGTCCCCCGGAATTGATGGTCTGCCCTATGAAGTGTACTTGAGGTTGTCGCACATGTTTGTCCCCTTGCTGGCAACTACCTATAACAACTGGATGAGGCAGGGTACTATACCCAGACGCTTCACCAGGGGTATAGTGAAGTTGCTTCGTAAGAACAAACATGGTGGGGATGGGATTAGTAACTTTCGCCCTTTAACGATGTTAAACACGGACTTAAAGATTTTGGCGAAGATCTTGGCAAACCGCTTGCAGACTGTCCTGCCTAGTCTGATTTGCCCCGAGCAGACTTGTGCTGTGAAGGGTAGGACTATCCAGGACAGTCTTCATCTGGTCCGCACGATCGTAGAAAAAGTCGACGGAAATGCCGCGCTGATCAATTTAGATCAGTCCAAGGCCTTTGATAGGGTTGACCATGCTTTTCTGGAGGCTGTCTTGTCTTCGGCTGGCTTCGGGGTTGACTTTCGCACCTGGATACGTCTCCTTTATGCGTCCCCCGGAGTCATGGTGGAGGTGAATGGGGTAAGGTCGGAGCCCTTCACTCTGACTCGATCGATTCGTCAGGGTTGCCCTTTATCGCCCATGTTGTATATCCTGGCGTTAGAGCCTTTTCTACGCAGGATAAAGGCGAACCCGGTCCTACGCGGCCTCACGTTACCTGGCGCCAGTGAGGTGGCCAGGTACACTGCATACGCTGACGACGTCAGCGTGCTTGTAACGAGCAGTGCCGAGGTGGAGGAGGTGAGCAAAGAAATCGGAAGGTACGAAGCTGTAACAGGGGCCAAGATTAACCGCGAAAAGTCTGTCGGCTTGCGGTTGGGCTCGTGGAAAGGCTGTGCTCTTCCCGGCCCCTTCATTTGGAAAGACGGTCCGTGCAAGATACTCGGCGTCTGGTTTGGGCCTGATCTTCAATTGGAGAAAAATTGGTCGGAAGTACTGGATAAGGTCGTAGCCGCAACTGAGTTGTGGCTGCGTAGAAGGCTTTCCCTTAAGGGTCGGGCAGAGGTGTGCAGTTCGCACATCTACTCCCTAGCCGTATACCGACTTTCAGTGCTTCCTATCCCGGCCACCATCCTATTCAAGCTGGAAAGGATTCTCTTCCAGTTTCTCTGGGCTAAGAGACATCCTTTGGTGCGACGGGAGATCTGTTACCTTCACCCTTCTGAAGGCGGTCTAGGAGTACCTAACGTCGAGGTACGGCGCCATACTTTGCGTCTTACTTTCCTAGACCGGATGTGTTCACGGGACACAGCGACGGGAAGCGTCTGGAAAGAAGACGCTAGACAATCTTTCCCGTCGCTAAGAAGTGTGCATTTTGCAGATGGGGAGGCCCATCGGTTGCCCAGATGCGAATGCCCCTTCTATCGCGAGTGCCGGCATGCTTTGAAAGTTCTCTCTCGGCTGCAGACAGGTCTCTCTGACAGCCGGCCGTTGTCGAGTAGGGCATTATATCGATGTTTAGTGAGGGGGGCCGCTAGCGATGGTCTGATTGGCGAGCTCGGTGTGACGGAGGCGGAGGGTCGCTTACTGTGGCCTTGGGCCCCCAGGATGAGGTGCCTCAATAATGACGAGGCTTCCCTCACCTGGCTGGTCATTCGGAATGCCCTCTGGGTCGGCAAGAAATTGTTTGCAGCGCAACAGGTCATTTCGCCTGAGTGCGGCCGGTGCGGTGATTTGGAGGAGACTATTAGTCACACCTTCTTTCATTGCCCGGTCGTACGGCCGCTGTGCAAGCTTCTTGAAGGCTACATGGTCCGCATCCTCAATGGAAAGTTTTTTGTCCTGGAAGCCAGTTCTGTGTGCAGCAATGTGGTGCCGAGGTTGAACAGACAGGAACATTATGTGTTTCTCTGCTTACTCGGCGTTATGCGTGTCGTGATTTGGACGACGAGAAAGAAGGAACTCTGTGAGGATGAGTCTTTTTCTTCTCAGACCCTGGTGGCATTTTTTAAACACCAAATCAAAGTCAAAATCCGGTCTGAGAGAAAGAGACTCTCTTCACTGGAGTTTGGCGAAAGGTGGGTGACTGTTGCGCGCTTGTGTCGCGTGGTAGGAGCCAACCTTATTTTCACCTTGGACGTCCCAGGGACCTAAGAATTTTGCGTTACCGGAAGGACGTGACCACCCAGCCCAGGTAAGTTAGACTTTTTTTAGGCCATTTTGATTTAGTTTGTTCCTAATTTAGTTAACTTAGCTAGAGTATGCAAGGTCATTGGGCCCCCATTTTTTTTTGTCCCCTTCTTTTGTTTTGCTCTCCCTTCCCTTCCCCTCTGTTAGGTGACAGGAATTGGAGTTCTCCAGGAGTGCGATGGAGGGCTTATGTTTATTCATATTTATTGTTTACTTATTTTTTTACCATTTATTTATCCTATTTGTTTATTTTCCTCCTTCGACACTATTTTCGACTGGTTAACTCCTCTTTCTGCCATGTTTTAGTAGGTGGGGGGGACCCCATACTAACCATCATAATGTATATATGTTTTGTTCACTTTCGTTTTTAGGGGAATTGTTTTGTAAATAGTTTTGTAAATAAAGATGTATATAGCGTTCGTTAGATTTTTTTAAAATGTTCCCCTCCCCCTCACTCTGTAAATATGGGATTAAGTTTAGATCTTCATGGAGTATTAATGTTTTGGTGATTGTTGTTTTTGGTGAATGCAGTTTGACAGTGATATGTTTAATTGAGGTATTTTGGTGTTTTTTTAATTTGGAGATATGTATTGGTCAGTGAATGAGTCTAGTTAAGTTAGAGATTAGGATAGTGTAGACCAGCCTTCCCCCTCCATTTTTAGGCCTCGTGCCAAATTTGTATTTTTTTACAATAAATATCTTTCCCTTTAATGGTCTTGAGTTCGCTCTTGACTAGTTTGTGTTCATATCAGACCTCACCCGAATTAAGTTTGTTTGTTTTTCAGCATATCATACGGATTACACCAACGCCGAACCTCATTTCATTGTGTGACTTCTCCCGACCGGGCTGAAAATTTCTGACCTGGTTGGATAAAAAAAAAAAAAAGCTAAGTTTTTTTATTTTTTCACCTTTTTTTTGTTTTTTATTATCATATTCACAACCACTTTTTTTCCAACCAGCCTATCATTTATGGCCGGCCGGTCAGACGGCTCGGCCATAAAGGCCCTTTTCTCCCCTATCAAGGGTGACCCTCCCCCCCAGGTGAAAAAGAAAATCAAAACACCTACCCCCAAAAATGCCCCTCCCCCTGACCAAAAAGAAAAAACACCACAAAAAATATTACCCTCCCCGGAAAAAAAATCATCACCAGAAAGTAAAAATGAAAAAGAAAAGGAAAATAGTTGGACAGCCCCCCCGAAAATACAGGTCGATGTCGACGACTTGCTCCAGCGAGCAAAGGCCATCTCCAGTGAAGTACAGGAGCATGGCCTTATGTTCAATTTGGAGGAGGTAAGACAAGACCAGAAAAAAAGAACGGTGTCTGTCTTTTTAGTGGACAAACGATCCAGAAAAATCGTTAAGCCCGCAAAAGACATGGTCCTTCGTCAAATGTCCAGCCTGGGCGTAAAGGCACAAGCGATAATCGCTGGTGCTTCTTACGCTTTCTGGGATATATTGTTACCGACCACAGAAGAAGCCGTCGCCCTAACAAAAAAAACCCTTGAGAACAAGGATTATTTCTTTAGAACAGAATATATGGGGCGACGGCGGACCACGGTTTCAATATACGAGGTCCCTAGCTTCCTTCGAGACGCAAACTTAGCCGCCTATATGCTTCAGTTTGGTGACATCGTCTCAGCAACACACGATGGAATGCGTGGGGAATGGAGGTTCGATATCATGTTGGATATGAAAACCTTCTACTCCGTTCCCAACTGGTTGGAGGTGGAAGGGCGCAGGCTTCCCGTAATAGTATCGGGAAGGAAACCCGCCTGCTGGCACTGTGGCGAGATTGGTCACCTCTCCGCAGTTTGCCCGGGGAAGAAGGCCCCGAAGAAGCCCGACCACAAACAGGATACCCTCTCACCTGTGGTTAAAATAAACACGGAAAAGGAGGCTCCCGTAGTCTCGCCCACACCAGCGGGTAAAAAAAACCCCACTCCCCCTTCGTCCCCTACGGTTAATTCCGAAGAGGCGAAGGCTGAGTGGCTGACTGTGGGAAAAGGTGGGAGGAAGCTCCAACCTGAGGATCCTCGCTCCCAAAAGTCGGCCCAGGTAGGCACCGACAGTTTACCCCCCTCTAAAAAGTCCAACAGTCCACCCCCCACATATGCCCAGAAGTCATCCCCCCAAAAAAACAAAACCCTACCCAAAACCCCTCCTAAACAGCGTACACCTCCCAGGGTCAGATCTTTCAGCCCAGGCCGGGAGAAATTTGAACAACTCCTGGAATTCAAAAAGCGGCTGGACCAGGAGAGAAAATCGGCTCCACGACCAGGGCCCTCTCATTCCACACCATCATCACCAAGACACCCCAGAACCATTCGTCCACCACCAACCACACCACCCCATAGATCCATGCCGCCACCTCTCATGTCTGTGCTAGTCCGGGGAAAAAAGGGACCCCCCCCCCTCCGCTGCCGTTGGAATCACCACCAACTAAACCAGCACCACCAGCAACAGCTGCAGCAATATCATCACCATCTACCTCACCAAAGAAACGGCAGCGGAGCTCATCCATCGACAGTTCGGGGGATGAGGTCCCAAAACATAAAAACAAAAAAGAAAAGCCGCGCCATCACACCGGGACAAACATCTGCCGGGTGGATGAGGGGGCTCTGGATCGTCTTCATAAGGTCCAGCCGCAGCTGTTGAAAGACTTGAGGGTCCTCCACAACTTCAAGGAAGTTAATGGTCAAAACGTGGAGGACCCTAAAAACTTTCCAAATTCATGGATCACCACCGTCATTCGAAAGGGCCGAGGGTCGGAAGGAGTTATGAAAATGTTAGGAGAGGCTAACGAGGCCCTCGGCCCTTTATCATTCCTTAAGGACGATCTTTCATCTTGTAAGGGGCTCGTTGGGAGGGTCCCTGTTGTTTTGCACCCCTCCCTTTATAGGGCAATAAAACTAACATTTCCGCGGGACGTCGGGGGTCTCGCTCATGACGGAGCCATCGATAATGAGATGGCCACGGGATCCATGAGCCAGACCGTCGGAGTCCTGACCCCAGCCATGTTCAGTCCGGGCACTCAACCCCTGTAATGTTCATGATGGATTTAAGGTTGGCTAGTTTAAATGGCCGCGGCCTGAGGTCGGATTCTAAGCGATCCCAACTATTGTTATACCTCCAGCGTCGCGGCATTGATATTTGTTGTTTACAGGAGACTCACTTCGACTCCAACTTCTATGAAGGTATTCTGGCGAGAGACTATTTGTCCTTCTCAGCATGCTTTGATAGTCGTTCTAGAGGTGTCACCTGGCTGGTAAGTAGACGTTTGGACGCTTCGTGTGCTCTTGTTCTTTCAGATCCGGCGGGCAGACTTTGTGTTCTGGACGTTACCATAAAGGGTAAGGTGTTTCGATTGATTGGGGTTTATGGACCCAATGCTACCAGTGAGCTTCCTGCCTTTTTCCGGCGCATCGAGCCGTACGTCGTGCCATCAAAGCGGGTAATTTTAGTGGGTGATTGGAACGCCGTCCTTGATCCCAACTTAGATAGAGGGGCTACTAGTGCGGGTACTAACCCCTTGGATGCCAGATATTTTCGTGAGTTTGTCCAGCGGTTAGATCTGGTGGACAAATTTCGCGAAAGGCATCCAAATAAGATAGTTTGGACTTGGACCGGTAGGGGCGCCTCGGCCCAGCTGTATAGCTATTTGGACCGAGTGTTAGTTAAGCGAGTCGACTTAGACTATTTAGGTGGTCCAAGTTTTGAGCCGTTTAAAAATTCCGACCACAAATTTTTATGTGTGTCGATTAAGTTAGATAAGGCTAGACGTAGGATGTCTGGTTACTGGAAGTTCAACCTTTCCCTTTTG
>CAXXMW010000013.1:0-27619 GCA_963669225.2 uncultured Arenicella sp.
CGACCCGGAAAACAGTCGGCCTCCAATTTTATAGACGGGGGGATGGGAGGGAAACCAAACGGGGAATTTTTTCCTTGTTTCTCTCGTATATATGTTTTTTCGGGGTTTTTTCTCCCATTCCCAGCATATCCATTGTACATAAATCATACATTGTAAATAAAAATCATGCATACCACCTTTCGGGTTTTAAGTAGGTTTTCTTCATAGAGCAAATGCGGTATTTTGGTAACTGCTGCGCGCATGATGAAGGATGAATGGTTATATATTGTACTGTTGAATGGGTCGGCGAATGTGGCTAGCTAGGTCCCTTTAGAATATATAGAATAGCAAGACCGCTCCCTTCCCCTCCCCAAAAAACCTTAAGGCCTCGTGCCTTCTTTGTACTTACAAAGAAATAAAATTAAGTCAACCCCAGCCGTTTTGGACTGTGTTTAATTTTCTACAGAAAAGTAAGTTAATATTGTTAAAAAATTATTGTTATTGTTGAAAATTATTGTTATCGTTATATTATAGTTATTGTTTCGTGACCCCCCTCAAACAATTGTTATTGTTGTTTGTGTGTGAGGAGGGTCAAACCTCGATTTGAATTCATTGGCTTTATTTTAAACAAAACGAAACGACCGCCATTTTGTCATTTGCATTTCTCAAAGTCAATTCGCATTTTTAAAACGCCATTCCCCCTAGTTGCCGTTTTAAAACGCAACTATGGGGGAACCATCCCGGATTCAACCTACTCAAACAAATTTATTACCAACACAAGACATGTTTAGCGAATCAGAACCCTCCCCGAAGCCGGAAGACTTAACTTGTTCAGACATACAACCAGCCCAGAAGCCACCAGCAACGCCAGTCTCCTGGTCGTCGCAGCTTCAAAAAAAGAAAAAATCCCCAAAAGACTACGAGAACGACAGAGTCACGAAATACTCGGCGTATTTTAAAGAAAATGAGATCCTACCTATCCCAGAATTGGTAGAGGCGGTTGAGCCAAAGACTCTGTCGTTCGTCGTGACCGATTTAAGGACTAGGAGACTGGCTGGCCTTAAAAAAGAGACGTTCGAGGAATTACTTAAAACTGCAGGCATCCCAGGTAAGTATTTTTACCGAAGGAGTTTTGCAACCTGGGATGTCTTGCTCCCGACAGAAGAAATAGCGAAGAAGCTGGCTAGAAGCAACATTACCACTAAGTACTTCCGGCTTCAACCAGAATATAGAGGACAAAGGAGAATTAAGGTCACCGTATGTAACGTGTCCATGGAGCTAAATGGGGACGTTATCGCCGCCTACCTCAGTTCCTATGGCGGCGTCGAAGACTACACCCAAATAACGTCAGCTCATGGCACGGCATACGGTGATTTCTCATTCATCATGATTTTAGATAGGGGAGGGTTCAATGCAATACCCCATACGATAACATATAAAAACACAACCATGACAGTCATCGTAGAGGGCAGGAAACCGCTTTGCTGGAATTGTAAACAGCTCGGACATTTCTCGCGGTCCTGCCCTCAGAAAGCCACCACCATCGCTACCAACAAAACAACCACCGCCACCAACGATACAAATGAAACAAATACGGAAGCTAAGAACAGCACACATCCAGAAAAAGAATCCCAACCCAACAAAGATGAAGGGTGGACCTTAGTAAAAGGAGGAAAAGGGAAAAAAGAAACAAAAACAAAAAATAAAGAAAAAACCGAAGAAATGGAAACAACAACCAACCTAAAAAGGAGGAGAGACAGCGGGGACACGGAGAAGGAGGGGGAGAAAAAACAACTGAAAACAAACTCCCCCAAACCAGAAAAACAAAAACCTCAGACCCTCCAACCCCAGCAACCAGCACCCCAGCGACCAGCAGAAAAACAACAACCCAAGCGACCGGAACAAAACCCCAAACAACCGGAAAAAAACACACATCCTCCACCCCAACGACCAGCACAAATAATTCCTCCCCCTCAACAACCCAAAAGTACACCTGATAAACATCCCAAAACCCCCCTTCACCCAACATTACCTTCTCTATCACCAATTTCAACTCCCAAACAATTCACCCGGTCTCACTCTGAAACCAGATCACCGTCACCGTCACCATCAACATCTCAAAAGAAAAGAACAAAATCCGCATCTAACCAATTTAGGCAAGCCGTGAACGGTTTCTACTTTTGCTCAGATTTAATGGAATCACCCAACTTAGATCACCAACTTAAAAAAGCACTCAAACCTCTATCATCCATGAGAAACATCGATCAAAAAGACATTACCAATCCATATCTATTCAAGGGTGCAGCCATGGTGACCACCTTTGTCCGTTCGCCTGGCGTCCGAACTAAAGAGCTTTGGCAATTTATTGAGGAGGCCAGTCGGACGGACATAGTGTTGGCGGAAATGGGGCACCCCTCCCACAAAGATCTACTTAATAAATGTACGGGCAGGGTCCCGATTTATGTTCATCCCTGTTTTTATAGGTCCTTAAAGCTGCGGTTTCCCTTTGATGTCGGCGGAATCTCCAGGGACGGCAGAGAGTCTACTGATCTCTGTACCGGTTCCCTGCGTCAGGCCGTCGGCATCCTCACCCCGAAGGATTTCCGGCCCGTAGTCGACACTGAGTAAGGTAAGTTGGATTGATGGCTTTAAACCTTGCCAGTTTGAATGTGAGGGGACTGAGGGATTCAAGCAAGTGCACGCGCTTGCTTGCTGAACTCAAGAACCTCAGAGTGGATGTTGCTGCAGTGCAGGAGACTCACTTCACTTGCGGTGCCGACTGTCGGGTGCTGGAAAGCGACTTTAACGTTTTCTCAGCATACGGCAGCCGCACCAGCGCTGGGGTCTCTTTGCTAGTTGGACGCAGCCTTGATGCTGATGTTGACGTTGTTTTTGCAGGTGACGAGGGCCGGCTGGTTGTGGCCGATGTTGCCGTGAAAAGTTTCAAGTTTCGTCTGGTTGCGGTTTATGCGCCCAATATCGCTGCGGAGAGGGTTTCCTTTTTTCGTCGGTTGGCGTCGTTCCTGGACGATACGAAGCGGCTAGTCTTAATGGGTGATTGGAATGCGATCCTTGATCCCAAGATAGATAAGGTCGGGCGGGGAGCTAGTAGTGCGGGAAGGTGTGAGAGCAGCCTTGTCGGCTTCGTGACTCGTCACGGTCTCGTCGACAGGTTTCGTCTTGATCACCCAGGGCGGGAGATGTGGACGTGGCTAGATAGCTCGCCCTCTGCCAAAGTAGGTTCCTACTTGGACAGAGTGTTAGTGAGAAGAGCTGACATTGATTTTGTTAGTTGCCCCACGTTCCACTTGATAGCGTGGACTGACCATAAACTCATTAGAGTCAGTCTGCGGTTAGTTAATAGACCTAGTCTAGCCGGCTACTGGAAGTTCAATACCTCCTTACTGGAGATACGGGACTTCCGGGACCGGCTGGAATCCCTAATTCAGCGGGCGTTAGTGGGGGCGGTTACCGGGAATAGGTGGTGGGTTTCTCTTAAGCATAGGATTAGAGATTTCGCCACCAAGTACGGTCGACAGCTCAACTTAGATAGGACCGCGGAGGCGAAATCTATAGATGATAGACTTTCCCGGGCGGTGGCTGGGGGGGACTCCCTAGGTGTAGAGCTAGCTAGGAGGGACCTTGAGCGTGAGAGTAGCGAGCGCTACAAGGGATCAGTAGTTAGATCTAGGCTAAAAAGAGTTCTCAACGAAGCTGTGAAATCGAACGCGACTGCGCGTGAAGAAGAAGTGCGAAGGTTCCCCGATCGGTACATCGCATCTGTCAAGACCCCGGACGGGCGTCTGCTGCGATCAGGTCGTGAGATACGTGACGCCTTTCGGGTGCACTTTCGGGATCGCTTTGCCCGCTGCACTGATCTCCCGCTCCGGGAGTTTCGTAGCTATCTTGCCGACTTCCCCCGTCTTGGGGCGGCTGAAGCGGCTAGCTGCGAGGGTGTGGTTACTGAATGCGAAGTCCGTGATGCGTTGAAGCAGGTCGGCCTCAACAAGTCGCCGGGACTAGATGGTTTGCCCTACGAAGTGTACTTGAGGATGTCGCACATGTTTGTGCCTATTCTGACGGATATGTTCAACCATTGGTTCGCCCAGGGAGCCATCCCTGGTAGCGTTACCAAGGGCGTGATCACATTGCTGAAGAAAGGTGGCAGGCATGTTTGGGAGGGTTTAGACGATTACAGGCCCATAACTCTGCTTAACACAGAGTTAAAGATTTTGGCCCGGGTCTTAGCGAATCGTTTACAGCTTGTCATTAGTGATCTGATCGGCCCCGAACAGACCTTTGCTGTGAAGGGAAGATCGATCCAGGACAACCTGCACTTGATTCGCGAGGTCCTAGAGGGGATAAAAGACGACACCGAATCCGCGCTGATCAGTTTAGATCAGTCCAAGGCCTTCGATAGGGTAGACCATCGGTTCTTGGCGTCTGTTTTGGAGACTGCCGGATTCAAACCGGAGTTCCGCAGATGGATTAGCATGATGTACCACAACCCTCAGGCAGTGGTGCAGGTGAACGGAAGGCGTTCGGGGGTGATCGCGATCGAGCGATCGGTCCGGCAGGGCTGCCCACTGTCTCCTCTTCTCTATGTCCTTGCGTTGGAGCCCCTCCTGCGCAGGCTTAGGGATGAGGGGACAAGTCCGGCACTGCGCGGTATCCCATTCGTTGGCCGCCTTGCGGCTAGGGTTTCCGCGTTCGCCGATGACGTCACAGTTTTCGTATCCCGCCTCCAGGATATAGAGGCTGTGAAAGAGGCGGTTGTCGAGTATGAGCGGATTGCAGGGGCCAAGGTCAATTTTGACAAAAGCGAAGGTTTGCGGCTTGGTGCTTGGAGGGGTAGCAATACTCTTCCAGGGCCCTTCCGCTGGAGTGACGGACCCATCCGCATCCTCGGGGTGTGGTTTGGGCCCGACCTCCAACTGGAGCGAAATTGGTCGGAAGTACATGCTAAGGTGAATGCTCAGGTGGGAATCTGGCTTTCAAGGAGGTTGTCCTTAAAGGGCAGGGCGGAGGCGTGCGCCGCGTACGTCTTCCCCTTGATCCTTTACCGATTGGCTGTACTCCCTCTGCCTAAGGCACATCGGTTGGCGCTGCAACGATCCCTCTCCAGACTTGTCTGGGGAGGTGCAAGGCCGATGGTCCGTAGACAGGTCTGTATCCAACGTACACGCAACGGGGGTCTGGGTATGCCTGATCTGGAGAGCCACTGGCTTGCTGAAAGACTTGCATATCTGGGCCGTGTCTTGACGGGGGACTCAGTGTGGAGACGAAAGGCGAGTCGGACTTTTCCTCGCCTCAAGTCAGACCCAAAGGCTGAAGGTCGACGTAGGCCTTTGGGCGAAGCACTGTTTGTCCGCGAGTGCCGAAAGGCCCTTCGTAACCTTCTTGGGTCCAGTGACCTTTCATGGCCTCGGAAGGAGCTGTATCGGGAATTAGTGGTGGGTTCCGCTTCTGATCCTCTCAGCGAGCGGCGCGGCTGGACGGCGGAGGAGATCCGCTCTCACTGGAATTGGGCGCCAGGATCGAGCTTCTTGAACAACTCCGAGTTCTCGCTCACCTGGCGACTTGTTCGGAATGCGTTACCCCTTCGCGGCTTGAACTTCAGAGCGGGCCTGGCAGACATGCCTGATTGCCCTCGCTGCAGCAGTGGCTTGGAAGAAACGGCTGAGCACGCCTTCTACTACTGCGAGCGAGTCCGCCCGTTTTGGGATCACGTCGGGGAGTGGACGGCTCGCATCGAACCCAAACAGCTCGTGCTGCTCGACGTTGGTTACGTCGTAGACAACGTTCTTCCTCCGTATCACGGTGAGAAGCGTGTGGTGTTTCTCGCGATCCTAGCTGTAGCTAGAATGGTGATTTGGACGACGCGAAACAAGGGATTGTATGACGATGCAAACTTTTCTCATCGTGATCTGGTTTTGTATTTTCGGCATCAGCTGAGGGTCAAAATCAGATGCGATAGAAAACGCTTGGATCGCATAACATTCAGCAAAAGGTGGGTGACTGCAGCGAGCCTGGTCGTACGAAAGGGGGCAATGTTGGAGTCATCCTTCCCGCCTCTGCCTACCCATGGCGTCTACGGTACGGGTCCTTAGGGACCCCATCCCTGGTAAGTAGAATTGTTTTTTTCCCTTGTAACCTAGTTAGCAGTATGTTGTGAGTCATTGTCCCCATCATCTAGTCGTTAGTTTCTCAAGATCTTCCCCCTCCCTATTATTTTTGTACCCCAACCTGAATTCCAGCCCGCTTTTATTGAAGATCTTGAACATTCATATATAAAAAATCATATTACCTACTTCTATCGACCCATACCGCGCCCGACCCTTTATTTCTTTTATCTCTGTAGATTAGTATTCCCGCCCCACCTAGGGCAGGTCCGGCTTGTTTCCGGTTTCTTTCGACCCGGAAAACAGTCGGCCTCCAATTTTATAGACGGGGGGATGGGAGGGAAACCAAACGGGGAATTTTTCTTTGTTTCTCTTGTATATATATTTTTTCGGGGTTTTTTCTCCCATTCCCATCATTTCATTGTACATAAACCATATTTTGTAAATAAAAATCATATACCACCTTTGGGTTTTAAGTAGGTTTTCTTCATAGAGCAAATGCGGTATTTTGGTAACTGCTGCGCGCATGATGAAGGATGAATGGTTATATATTGTACTGTTGAATGGGTCGGCGAATGTGGCTAGCTAGGTCCCTTTAGAATATATAGAATAGCAAGACCGCTCCCTTCCCCTCCCCAAAAAACCTTAAGGCCTCGTGCCTTCTTTGTACTTACAAAGAAATAAAGTTAAGTCCAACCCCAGCCGTTTTGGACTGTGTTTAATTTTCTACAGAAAAGTAAGTTAATATTGTTAAAAAATTATTGTTATTGTTGAAAATTATTGTTATCGTTGTATTATAGTTATTGTTTCGTGACCCCCCTCAAACAATTGTTATTGTTGTTTGTGTGTGAGGAGGGTCAAACCTCGACTTGAATTCATTGGCTTTATTTTAAACAAAACGAAACGACCGCCATTTTGTCATTTGCATTTCTCAAAGTCAATTCGCATTTTTAAAACGCCATTCCCCCTAGTTGCCGTTTTAAAACGCAACTATGGGGGAACCATCCCGGATTCAACCTACTCAAACAAATTTATTACCAACACAAGACATGTTTAGCGAATCAGAACCCTCCCCGAAGCCGGAAGACTTAACTTGTTCAGACATACAACCAGCCCAGAAGCCACCAGCAACGCCAGTCTCCTGGTCGTCGCAGCTTCAAAAAAAGAAAAAATCCCCAAAAGACTACGAGAACGACAGAGTCACGAAATACTCGGCGTATTTTAAAGAAAATGAGATCCTACCTATCCCAGAATTGGTAGAGGCGGTTGAGCCAAAGACTCTGTCGTTCGTCGTGACCGATTTAAGGACTAGGAGACTGGCTGGCCTTAAAAAAGAGACGTTCGAGGAATTACTTAAAACTGCAGGCATCCCAGGTAAGTATTTTTACCGAAGGAGTTTTGCAACCTGGGATGTCTTGCTCCCGACAGAAGAAATAGCGAAGAAGCTGGCTAGAAGCAACATTACCACTAAGTACTTCCGGCTTCAACCAGAATATAGAGGACAAAGGAGAATTAAGGTCACCGTATGTAACGTGTCCATGGAGCTAAATGGGGACGTTATCGCCGCCTACCTCAGTTCCTATGGCGGCGTCGAAGACTACACCCAAATAACGTCAGCTCATGGCACGGCATACGGTGATTTCTCATTCATCATGATTTTAGATAGGGGAGGGTTCAATGCAATACCCCATACGATAACATATAAAAACACAACCATGACAGTCATCGTAGAGGGCAGGAAACCGCTTTGCTGGAATTGTAAACAGCTCGGACATTTCTCGCGGTCCTGCCCTCAGAAAGCCACCACCATCGCTACCAACAAAACAACCACCGCCACCAACGATACAAATGAAACAAATACGGAAGCTAAGAACAGCACACATCCAGAAAAAGAATCCCAACCCAACAAAGATGAAGGGTGGACCTTAGTAAAAGGAGGAAAAGGGAAAAAAGAAACAAAAACAAAAAATAAAGAAAAAACCGAAGAAATGGAAACAACAACCAACCTAAAAAGGAGGAGAGACAGCGGGGACACGGAGAAGGAGGGGGAGAAAAAACAACTGAAAACAAACTCCCCCAAACCAGAAAAACAAAAACCTCAGACCCTCCAACCCCAGCAACCAGCACCCCAGCGACCAGCAGAAAAACAACAACCCAAGCGACCGGAACAAAACCCCAAACAACCGGAAAAAAACACACATCCTCCACCCCAACGACCAGCACAAATAATTCCTCCCCCTCAACAACCCAAAAGTACACCTGATAAACATCCCAAAACCCCCCTTCACCCAACATTACCTTCTCTATCACCAATTTCAACTCCCAAACAATTCACCCGGTCTCACTCTGAAACCAGATCACCGTCACCGTCACCATCAACATCTCAAAAGAAAAGAACAAAATCCGCATCTAACCAATTTAGGCAAGCCGTGAACGGTTTCTACTTTTGCTCAGATTTAATGGAATCACCCAACTTAGATCACCAACTTAAAAAAGCACTCAAACCTCTATCATCCATGAGAAACATCGATCAAAAAGACATTACCAATCCATATCTATTCAAGGGTGCAGCCATGGTGACCACCTTTGTCCGTTCGCCTGGCGTCCGAACTAAAGAGCTTTGGCAATTTATTGAGGAGGCCAGTCGGACGGACATAGTGTTGGCGGAAATGGGGCACCCCTCCCACAAAGATCTACTTAATAAATGTACGGGCAGGGTCCCGATTTATGTTCATCCCTGTTTTTATAGGTCCTTAAAGCTGCGGTTTCCCTTTGATGTCGGCGGAATCTCCAGGGACGGCAGAGAGTCTACTGATCTCTGTACCGGTTCCCTGCGTCAGGCCGTCGGCATCCTCACCCCGAAGGATTTCCGGCCCGTAGTCGACACTGAGTAAGGTAAGTTGGATTGATGGCTTTAAACCTTGCCAGTTTGAATGTGAGGGGACTGAGGGATTCAAGCAAGTGCACGCGCTTGCTTGCTGAACTCAAGAACCTCAGAGTGGATGTTGCTGCAGTGCAGGAGACTCACTTCACTTGCGGTGCCGACTGTCGGGTGCTGGAAAGCGACTTTAACGTTTTCTCAGCATACGGCAGCCGCACCAGCGCTGGGGTCTCTTTGCTAGTTGGACGCAGCCTTGATGCTGATGTTGACGTTGTTTTTGCAGGTGACGAGGGCCGGCTGGTTGTGGCCGATGTTGCCGTGAAAAGTTTCAAGTTTCGTCTGGTTGCGGTTTATGCGCCCAATATCGCTGCGGAGAGGGTTTCCTTTTTTCGTCGGTTGGCGTCGTTCCTGGACGATACGAAGCGGCTAGTCTTAATGGGTGATTGGAATGCGATCCTTGATCCCAAGATAGATAAGGTCGGGCGGGGAGCTAGTAGTGCGGGAAGGTGTGAGAGCAGCCTTGTCGGCTTCGTGACTCGTCACGGTCTCGTCGACAGGTTTCGTCTTGATCACCCAGGGCGGGAGATGTGGACGTGGCTAGATAGCTCGCCCTCTGCCAAAGTAGGTTCCTACTTGGACAGAGTGTTAGTGAGAAGAGCTGACATTGATTTTGTTAGTTGCCCCACGTTCCACTTGATAGCGTGGACTGACCATAAACTCATTAGAGTCAGTCTGCGGTTAGTTAATAGACCTAGTCTAGCCGGCTACTGGAAGTTCAATACCTCCTTACTGGAGATACGGGACTTCCGGGACCGGCTGGAATCCCTAATTCAGCGGGCGTTAGTGGGGGCGGTTACCGGGAATAGGTGGTGGGTTTCTCTTAAGCATAGGATTAGAGATTTCGCCACCAAGTACGGTCGACAGCTCAACTTAGATAGGACCGCGGAGGCGAAATCTATAGATGATAGACTTTCCCGGGCGGTGGCTGGGGGGGACTCCCTAGGTGTAGAACTAGCTAGGAGGGACCTTGAGCGTGAGAGTAGCGAGCGCTACAAGGGATCAGTAGTTAGATCTAGGCTAAAAAGAGTTCTCAACGAAGCTGTGAAATCGAACGCGACTGCGCGTGAAGAAGAAGTGCGAAGGTTCCCCGATCGGTACATCGCATCTGTCAAGACCCCGGACGGGCGTCTGCTGCGATCAGGTCGTGAGATACGTGACGCCTTTCGGGTGCACTTTCGGGATCGCTTTGCCCGCTGCACTGATCTCCCGCTCCGGGAGTTTCGTAGCTATCTTGCCGACTTCCCCCGTCTTGGGGCGGCTGAAGCGGCTAGCTGCGAGGGTGTGGTTACTGAATGCGAAGTCCGTGATGCGTTGAAGCAGGTCGGCCTCAACAAGTCGCCGGGACTAGATGGTTTGCCCTACGAAGTGTACTTGAGGATGTCGCACATGTTTGTGCCTATTCTGACGGATATGTTCAACCATTGGTTCGCCCAGGGAGCCATCCCTGGTAGCGTTACCAAGGGCGTGATCACATTGCTGAAGAAAGGTGGCAGGCATGTTTGGGAGGGTTTAGACGATTACAGGCCCATAACTCTGCTTAACACAGAGTTAAAGATTTTGGCCCGGGTCTTAGCGAATCGTTTACAGCTTGTCATTAGTGATCTGATCGGCCCCGAACAGACCTTTGCTGTGAAGGGAAGATCGATCCAGGACAACCTGCACTTGATTCGCGAGGTCCTAGAGGGGATAAAAGACGACACCGAATCCGCGCTGATCAGTTTAGATCAGTCCAAGGCCTTCGATAGGGTAGACCATCGGTTCTTGGCGTCTGTTTTGGAGACTGCCGGATTCAAACCGGAGTTCCGCAGATGGATTAGCATGATGTACCACAACCCTCAGGCAGTGGTGCAGGTGAACGGAAGGCGTTCGGGGGTGATCGCGATCGAGCGATCGGTCCGGCAGGGCTGCCCACTGTCTCCTCTTCTCTATGTCCTTGCGTTGGAGCCCCTCCTGCGCAGGCTTAGGGATGAGGGGACAAGTCCGGCACTGCGCGGTATCCCATTCGTTGGCCGCCTTGCGGCTAGGGTTTCCGCGTTCGCCGATGACGTCACAGTTTTCGTATCCCGCCTCCAGGATATAGAGGCTGTGAAAGAGGCGGTTGTCGAGTATGAGCGGATTGCAGGGGCCAAGGTCAATTTTGACAAAAGCGAAGGTTTGCGGCTTGGTGCTTGGAGGGGTAGCAATACTCTTCCAGGGCCCTTCCGCTGGAGTGACGGACCCATCCGCATCCTCGGGGTGTGGTTTGGGCCCGACCTCCAACTGGAGCGAAATTGGTCGGAAGTACATGCTAAGGTGAATGCTCAGGTGGGAATCTGGCTTTCAAGGAGGTTGTCCTTAAAGGGCAGGGCGGAGGCGTGCGCCGCGTACGTCTTCCCCTTGATCCTTTACCGATTGGCTGTACTCCCTCTGCCTAAGGCACATCGGTTGGCGCTGCAACGATCCCTCTCCAGACTTGTCTGGGGAGGTGCAAGGCCGATGGTCCGTAGACAGGTCTGTATCCAACGTACACGCAACGGGGGTCTGGGTATGCCTGATCTGGAGAGCCACTGGCTTGCTGAAAGACTTGCATATCTGGGCCGTGTCTTGACGGGGGACTCAGTGTGGAGACGAAAGGCGAGTCGGACTTTTCCTCGCCTCAAGTCAGACCCAAAGGCTGAAGGTCGACGTAGGCCTTTGGGCGAAGCACTGTTTGTCCGCGAGTGCCGAAAGGCCCTTCGTAACCTTCTTGGGTCCAGTGACCTTTCATGGCCTCGGAAGGAGCTGTATCGGGAATTAGTGGTGGGTTCCGCTTCTGATCCTCTCAGCGAGCGGCGCGGCTGGACGGCGGAGGAGATCCGCTCTCACTGGAATTGGGCGCCAGGATCGAGCTTCTTGAACAACTCCGAGTTCTCGCTCACCTGGCGACTTGTTCGGAATGCGTTACCCCTTCGCGGCTTGAACTTCAGAGCGGGCCTGGCAGACATGCCTGATTGCCCTCGCTGCAGCAGTGGCTTGGAAGAAACGGCTGAGCACGCCTTCTACTACTGCGAGCGAGTCCGCCCGTTTTGGGATCACGTCGGGGAGTGGACGGCTCGCATCGAACCCAAACAGCTCGTGCTGCTCGACGTTGGTTACGTCGTAGACAACGTTCTTCCTCCGTATCACGGTGAGAAGCGTGTGGTGTTTCTCGCGATCCTAGCTGTAGCTAGAATGGTGATTTGGACGACGCGAAACAAGGGATTGTATGACGATGCAAACTTTTCTCATCGTGATCTGGTTTTGTATTTTCGGCATCAGCTGAGGGTCAAAATCAGATGCGATAGAAAACGCTTGGATCGCATAACATTCAGCAAAAGGTGGGTGACTGCAGCGAGCCTGGTCGTACGAAAGGGGGCAATGTTGGAGTCATCCTTCCCGCCTCTGCCTACCCATGGCGTCTACGGTACGGGTCCTTAGGGACCCCATCCCTGGTAAGTAGAATTGTTTTTTTCCCTTGTAACCTAGTTAGCAGTATGTTGTGAGTCATTGTCCCCATCATCTAGTCGTTAGTTTCTCAAGATCTTCCCCCTCCCTATTATTTTTGTACCCCAACCTGAATTCCAGCCCGCTTTTATTGAAGATCTTGAACATTCATATATAAAAAATCATATTACCTACTTCTATCGACCCATACCGCGCCCGACCCTTTATTTCTTTTATCTCTGTAGATTAGTATTCCCGCCCCACCTAGGGCAGGTCCGGCTTGTTTCCGGTTTCTTTCGACCCGGAAAACAGTCGGCCTCCAATTTTATAGACGGGGGGATGGGAGGGAAACCAAACGGGGAATTTTTCTTTGTTTCTCTTGTATATATATTTTTTCGGGGTTTTTTCTCCCATTCCCATCATTTCATTGTACATAAACCATATTTTGTAAATAAAAATCATATACCACCTTTGGGTTTTAAGTAGGTTTTCTTCATAGAGCAAATGCGGTATTTTGGTAACTGCTGCGCGCATGATGAAGGATGAATGGTTATATATTGTACTGTTGAATGGGTCGGCGAATGTGGCTAGCTAGGTCCCTTTAGAATATATAGAATAGCAAGACCGCTCCCTTCCCCTCCCCAAAAAACCTTAAGGCCTCGTGCCTTCTTTGTACTTACAAAGAAATAAAGTTAAGTCAACCCCAGCCGTTTTGGACTGTGTTTAATTTTCTACAGAAAAGTAAGTGAATATTGTTAAAAAATTGTTGTTATTGTTGAAAATTATTGTTATCGTTATATTATAGTTATTGTTTTGTGACCCCCCTCAAACAATTGTTATTGTTGTTTGTGTGTGAGGAGGGTCAAACCTCGATTTGAATTCATCGGCTTTATTTTAAACAAAACGAAACGACCGCCATTTTGTCATTTGTATTTCTCAAAGTCAATTCGCATTTTTAAAACGCCATTCCCCCTAGTTGCCGTTTTAAAACGCAACTATGGGGGAACCATCCCGGATTCAACCTAATCAAACAAATTTATTACCAACACAAGACATGTTTAGCGAATCAGAACCCTCCCCGAAGCCGGAAGACTTAACTTGTTCAGACATACAACCAGCCCAGAAGCCACCAGCAACGCCAGTCTCCTGGTCGTCGCAGCTTCAAAAAAAGAAAAAATCCCCAAAAGACTACGAGAACGACAGAGTCACGAAATACTCGGCGTATTTTAAAGAAAATGAGATCCTACCTATCCCAGAATTGGTAGAGGCGGTTGAGCCAAAGACTCTGTCGTTCGTCGTGACCGATTTAAGGACTAGGAGACTGGCTGGCCTTAAAAAAGAGACGTTCGAGGAATTACTTAAAACTGCAGGCATCCCAGGTAAGTATTTTTACCGAAGGAGTTTTGCAACCTGGGATGTCTTGCTCCCGACAGAAGAAATAGCGAAGAAGCTGGCTAGAAGCAACATTACCACTAAGTACTTCCGGCTTCAACCAGAATATAGAGGACAAAGGAGAATTAAGGTCACCGTATGTAACGTGTCCATGGAGCTAAATGGGGACGTTATCGCCGCCTACCTCAGTTCCTATGGCGGCGTCGAAGACTACACCCAAATAACGTCAGCTCATGGCACGGCATACGGTGATTTCTCATTCATCATGATTTTAGATAGGGGAGGGTTCAATGCAATACCCCATACGATAACATATAAAAACACAACCATGACAGTCATCGTAGAGGGCAGGAAACCGCTTTGCTGGAATTGTAAACAGCTCGGACATTTCTCGCGGTCCTGCCCTCAGAAAGCCACCACCATCGCTACCAACAAAACAACCACCGCCACCAACGATACAAATGAAACAAATACGGAAGCTAAGAACAGCACACATCCAGAAAAAGAATCCCAACCCAACAAAGATGAAGGGTGGACCTTAGTAAAAGGAGGAAAAGGGAAAAAAGAAACAAAAACAAAAAATAAAGAAAAAACCGAAGAAATGGAAACAACAACCAACCTAAAAAGGAGGAGAGACAGCGGGGACACGGAGAAGGAGGGGGAGAAAAAACAACTGAAAACAAACTCCCCCAAACCAGAAAAACAAAAACCTCAGACCCTCCAACCCCAGCAACCAGCACCCCAGCGACCAGCAGAAAAACAACAACCCAAGCGACCGGAACAAAACCCCAAACAACCGGAAAAAAACACACATCCTCCACCCCAACGACCAGCACAAATAATTCCTCCCCCTCAACAACCCAAAAGTACACCTGATAAACATCCCAAAACCCCCCTTCACCCAACATTACCTTCTCTATCACCAATTTCAACTCCCAAACAATTCACCCGGTCTCACTCTGAAACCAGATCACCGTCACCGTCACCATCAACATCTCAAAAGAAAAGAACAAAATCCGCATCTAACCAATTCAGGCAAGCCGTGAACGGTTTCTACTTTTGCTCAGATTTAATGGAATCACCCAACTTAGATCACCAACTTAAAAAAGCACTCAAACCTCTATCATCCATGAAAAACATCGATCAAAAAGACATTACCAATCCATATCTATTCAAGGGTGCAGCCATGGTGACCACCTTTGTCCGTTCGCCTGGCGTCCGAACTAAAGAGCTTTGGCAATTTATTGAGGAGGCCAGTCGGACGGACATAGTGTTGGCGGAAATGGGGCACCCCTCCCACAAAGATCTACTTAATAAATGTACGGGCAGGGTCCCGATTTATGTTCATCCCTGTTTTTATAGGTCCTTAAAGCTGCGGTTTCCCTTTGATGTCGGCGGAATTTCCAGGGACGGCAGAGAGTCTACTGATCTCTGTACCGGTTCCCTGCGTCAGGCCGTCGGCATCCTCACCCCGAAGGATTTCCGGCCCGTAGTCGACACTGAGTAAGGTAAGTTGGATTGATGGCTTTAAACCTTGCCAGTTTGAATGTGAGGGGACTGAGGGATTCAAGCAAGTGTACGCGCTTGCTTGCTGAACTCAAGAACCTCAGAGTGGATGTTGCTGCAGTGCAGGAGACTCACTTCACTTGCGGTGCCGACTGTCGGGTGCTGGAAAGCGACTTTAACGTTTTCTCAGCATACGGCAGCCGCACCAGCGCTGGGGTCTCTTTGCTAGTTGGACGCAGCCTTGATGCTGATGTTGACGTTGTTTTTGCAGGTGACGAGGGCCGGCTGGTTGTGGCCGATGTTGCCGTGAAAAGTTTCAAGTTTCGTCTGGTTGCGGTTTATGCGCCCAATATCGCTGCGGAGAGGGTTTCCTTTTTTCGTCGGTTGGCGTCGTTCCTGGACGATACGAAGCGGCTAGTCTTAATGGGTGATTGGAATGCGATCCTTGATCCCAAGATAGATAAGGTCGGGCGGGGAGCTAGTAGTGCGGGAAGGTGTGAGAGCAGCCTTGTCGGCTTCGTGACTCGTCACGGTCTCGTCGACAGGTTTCGTCTTGATCACCCAGGGCGGGAGATGTGGACGTGGCTAGATAGCTCGCCCTCTGCCAAAGTAGGTTCCTACTTGGACAGAGTGTTAGTGAGAAGAGCTGACATTGATTTTGTTAGTTGTCCCACGTTCCACTTGATAGCGTGGACTGACCATAAACTCATTAGAGTCAGTCTGCGGTTAGTTAATAGACCTAGTCTAGCCGGCTACTGGAAGTTCAATACCTCCTTACTGGAGATACGGGACTTCCGGGACCGGCTGGAATCCCTAATTCAGCGGGCGTTAGTGGGGGCGGTTACCGGGAATAGGTGGTGGGTTTCTCTTAAGCATAGGATTAGAGATTTCGCCACCAAGTACGGTCGACAGCTCAACTTAGATAGGACCGCGGAGGCGAAATCTATAGATGATAGACTTTCCCGGGCGGTGGCTGGGGGGGACTCCCTAGGTGTAGAGCTAGCTAGGAGGGACCTTGAGCGTGAGAGTAGCGAGCGCTACAAGGGATCAGTAGTTAGATCTAGGCTAAAAAGAGTTCTCAACGAAGCTGTGAAATCGAACGCGACTGCGCGTGAAGAAGAAGTGCGAAGGTTCCCCGATCGGTACATCGCATCTGTCAAGACCCCGGACGGGCGTCTGCTGCGATCAGGTCGTGAGATACGTGACGCCTTTCGGGCGCACTTTCGGGATCGCTTTGCCCGCTGCACTGATCTCCCGCTCCGGGAGTTTCGTAGCTATCTTGCCGACTTCCCCCGTCTTGGGGCGGCTGAAGCGGCTAGCTGCGAGGGTGTGGTTACTGAATGCGAAGTCCGTGATGCGTTGAAGCAGGTCGGCCTCAACAAGTCGCCGGGACTAGATGGTTTGCCGTACGAAGTGTACTTGAGGATGTCGCACATGTTTGTGCCTATTCTGACGGATATGTTCAACCATTGGTTCGCCCAGGGAGCCATCCCTGGTAGCGTTACCAAGGGCGTGATCACATTGCTGAAGAAAGGTGGCAGGCATGTTTGGGAGGGTTTAGACGATTACAGGCCCATAACTCTGCTTAACACAGAGTTAAAGATTTTGGCCCGGGTCTTAGCGAATCGTTTACAGCTTGTCATTAGTGATCTGATCGGCCCCGAACAGACCTTTGCTGTGAAGGGAAGATCGATCCAGGACAACCTGCACTTGATTCGCGAGGTCCTAGAGGGGATAAAAGACGACACCGAATCCGCGCTGATCAGTTTAGATCAGTCCAAGGCCTTCGATAGGGTAGACCATCGGTTCTTGGCGTCTGTTTTGGAGACTGCCGGATTCAAACCGGAGTTCCGCAGATGGATTAGCATGATGTACCACAACCCTCAGGCAGTGGTGCAGGTGAACGGAAGGCGTTCGGGGGTGATCGCGATCGAGCGATCGGTCCGGCAGGGCTGCCCACTGTCTCCTCTTCTCTATGTCCTTGCGTTGGAGCCCCTCCTGCGCAGGCTTAGGGATGAGGGGACAAGTCCGGCACTGCGCGGTATCCCATTCGTTGGCCGCCTTGCGGCTAGGGTTTCCGCGTTCGCCGATGACGTCACAGTTTTCGTATCCCGCCTCCAGGATATAGAGGCTGTGAAAGAGGCGGTTGTCGAGTATGAGCGGATTGCAGGGGCCAAGGTCAATTTTGACAAAAGCGAAGGTTTGCGGCTTGGTGCTTGGAGGGGTAGCAATACTCTTCCAGGGCCCTTCCGCTGGAGTGACGGACCCATCCGCATCCTCGGGGTGTGGTTTGGGCCCGACCTCCAACTGGAGCGAAATTGGTCGGAAGTACATGCTAAGGTGAATGCTCAGGTGGGAATCTGGCTTTCAAGGAGGTTGTCCTTAAAGGGCAGGGCGGAGGCGTGCGCCGCGTACGTCTTCCCCTTGATCCTTTACCGATTGGCTGTACTCCCTCTGCCTAAGGCACATCGGTTGGCGCTGCAACGATCCCTCTCCAGACTTGTCTGGGGAGGTGCAAGGCCGATGGTCCGTAGACAGGTCTGTATCCAACGTACACGCAACGGGGGTCTGGGTATGCCTGATCTGGAGAGCCACTGGCTTGCTGAAAGACTTGCATATCTGGGCCGTGTCTTGACGGGGGACTCAGTGTGGAGACGAAAGGCGAGTCGGACTTTTCCTCGCCTCAAGTCAGACCCAAAGGCTGAAGGTCGACGTAGGCCTTTGGGCGAAGCACTGTTTGTCCGCGAGTGCCGAAAGGCCCTTCGTAACCTTCTTGGGTCCAGTGACCTTTCATGGCCTCGGAAGGAGCTGTATCGGGAATTAGTGGTGGGTTCCGCTTCTGATCCTCTCAGCGAGCGGCGCGGCTGGACGGCGGAGGAGATCCGCTCTCACTGGAATTGGGCGCCAGGATCGAGCTTCTTGAACAACTCCGAGTTCTCGCTCACCTGGCGACTTGTTCGGAATGCGTTACCCCTTCGCGGCTTGAACTTCAGAGCGGGCCTGGCAGACATGCCTGATTGCCCTCGCTGCAGCAGTGGCTTGGAAGAAACGGCTGAGCACGCCTTCTACTACTGCGAGCGAGTCCGCCCGTTTTGGGATCACGTCGGGGAGTGGACGGCTCGCATCGAACCCAAACAGCTCGTGCTGCTCGACGTTGGTTACGTCGTAGACAACGTTCTTCCTCCGTATCACGGTGAGAAGCGTGTGGTGTTTCTCGCGATCCTAGCTGTAGCTAGAATGGTGATTTGGACGACGCGAAACAAGGGATTGTATGACGATGCAAACTTTTCTCATCGTGATCTGGTTTTGTATTTTCGGCATCAGCTGAGGGTCAAAATCAGATGCGATAGAAAACGCTTGGATCGCATAACATTCAGCAAAAGGTGGGTGACTGCAGCGAGCCTGGTCGTACGAAAGGGGGCAATGTTGGAGTCATCCTTCCCGCCTCTGCCTACCCATGGCGTCTACGGTACGGGTCCTTAGGGACCCCATCCCTGGTAAGTAGAATTGTTTTTTTCCCTTGTAACCTAGTTAGCAGTATGTTGTGAGTCATTGTCCCCATCATCTAGTCGTTAGTTTCTCAAGATCTTCCCCCTCCCTATTATTTTTGTACCCCAACCTGAATTCCAGCCCGCTTTTATTGAAGATCTTGAACATTCATATATAAAAAATCATATTACCTACTTCTATCGACCCATACCGCGCCCGACCCTTTATTTCTTTTATCTCTGTAGATTAGTATTCCCGCCCCACCTAGGGCAGGTCCGGCTTGTTTCCGGTTTCTTTCGACCCGGAAAACAGTCGGCCTCCAATTTTATAGACGGGGGGATGGGAGGGAAACCAAACGGGGAATTTTTCTTTGTTTCTCTTGTATATATATTTTTTCGGGGTTTTTTCTCCCATTCCCATCATTTCATTGTACATAAACCATATTTTGTAAATAAAAATCATATACCACCTTTGGGTTTTAAGTAGGTTTTCTTCATAGAGCAAATGCGGTATTTTGGTAACTGCTGCGCGCATGATGAAGGATGAATGGTTATATATTGTACTGTTGAATGGGTCGGCGAATGTGGCTAGCTAGGTCCCTTTAGAATATATAGAATAGCAAGACCGCTCCCTTCCCCTCCCCAAAAAACCTTAAGGCCTCGTGCCTTCTTTGTACTTACAAAGAAATAAAGTTAAGTCCAACTCCAGCCGTTTTGGACTGTGTTTAATTTTCTACAGAAAAGTAAGTTAATATTGTTAAAAAATTATTGTTATTGTTGAAAATTATTGTTATCGTTATATTATAGTTATTGTTTTGTGACCCCCCTCAAACAATTGTTATTGTTGTTTGTGTGTGAGGAGGGTCAAACCTCGACTTGAATTCATTGGCTTTATTTTAAACAAAACGAAACGACCGCCATTTTGTCATTTGCATTTCTCAAAGTCAATTCGCATTTTTAAAACGCCATTCCCCCTAGTTGCCGTTTTAAAACGCAACTATGGGGGAACCATCCCGGATTCAACCTACTCAAACAAATTTATTACCAACACAAGACATGTTTAGCGAATCAGAACCCTCCCCGAAGCCGGAAGACTTAACTTGTTCAGACATACAACCAGCCCAGAAGCCACCAGCAACGCCAGTCTCCTGGTCGTCGCAGCTTCAAAAAAAGAAAAAATCCCCAAAAGACTACGAGAACGACAGAGTCACGAAATACTCGGCGTATTTTAAAGAAAATGAGATCCTACCTATCCCAGAATTGGTAGAGGCGGTTGAGCCAAAGACTCTGTCGTTCGTCGTGACCGATTTAAGGACTAGGAGACTGGCTGGCCTTAAAAAAGAGACGTTCGAGGAATTACTTAAAACTGCAGGCATCCCAGGTAAGTATTTTTACCGAAGGAGTTTTGCAACCTGGGATGTCTTGCTCCCGACAGAAGAAATAGCGAAGAAGCTGGCTAGAAGCAACATTACCACTAAGTACTTCCGGCTTCAACCAGAATATAGAGGACAAAGGAGAATTAAGGTCACCGTATGTAACGTGTCCATGGAGCTAAATGGGGACGTTATCGCCGCCTACCTCAGTTCCTATGGCGGCGTCGAAGACTACACCCAAATAACGTCAGCTCATGGCACGGCATACGGTGATTTCTCATTCATCATGATTTTAGATAGGGGAGGGTTCAATGCAATACCCCATACGATAACATATAAAAACACAACCATGACAGTCATCGTAGAGGGCAGGAAACCGCTTTGCTGGAATTGTAAACAGCTCGGACATTTCTCGCGGTCCTGCCCTCAGAAAGCCACCACCATCGCTACCAACAAAACAACCACCGCCACCAACGATACAAATGAAACAAATACGGAAGCTAAGAACAGCACACATCCAGAAAAAGAATCCCAACCCAACAAAGATGAAGGGTGGACCTTAGTAAAAGGAGGAAAAGGGAAAAAAGAAACAAAAACAAAAAATAAAGAAAAAACCGAAGAAATGGAAACAACAACCAACCTAAAAAGGAGGAGAGACAGCGGGGACACGGAGAAGGAGGGGGAGAAAAAACAACTGAAAACAAACTCCCCCAAACCAGAAAAACAAAAACCTCAGACCCTCCAACCCCAGCAACCAGCACCCCAGCGACCAGCAGAAAAACAACAACCCAAGCGACCGGAACAAAACCCCAAACAACCGGAAAAAAACACACATCCTCCACCCCAACGACCAGCACAAATAATTCCTCCCCCTCAACAACCCAAAAGTACACCTGATAAACATCCCAAAACCCCCCTTCACCCAACATTACCTTCTCTATCACCAATTTCAACTCCCAAACAATTCACCCGGTCTCACTCTGAAACCAGATCACCGTCACCGTCACCATCAACATCTCAAAAGAAAAGAACAAAATCCGCATCTAACCAATTTAGGCAAGCCGTGAACGGTTTCTACTTTTGCTCAGATTTAATGGAATCACCCAACTTAGATCACCAACTTAAAAAAGCACTCAAACCTCTATCATCCATGAGAAACATCGATCAAAAAGACATTACCAATCCATATCTATTCAAGGGTGCAGCCATGGTGACCACCTTTGTCCGTTCGCCTGGCGTCCGAACTAAAGAGCTTTGGCAATTTATTGAGGAGGCCAGTCGGACGGACATAGTGTTGGCGGAAATGGGGCACCCCTCCCACAAAGATCTACTTAATAAATGTACGGGCAGGGTCCCGATTTATGTTCATCCCTGTTTTTATAGGTCCTTAAAGCTGCGGTTTCCCTTTGATGTCGGCGGAATCTCCAGGGACGGCAGAGAGTCTACTGATCTCTGTACCGGTTCCCTGCGTCAGGCCGTCGGCATCCTCACCCCGAAGGATTTCCGGCCCGTAGTCGACACTGAGTAAGGTAAGTTGGATTGATGGCTTTAAACCTTGCCAGTTTGAATGTGAGGGGACTGAGGGATTCAAGCAAGTGTACGCGCTTGCTTGCTGAACTCAAGAACCTCAGAGTGGATGTTGCTGCAGTGCAGGAGACTCACTTCACTTGCGGTGCCGACTGTCGGGTGCTGGAAAGCGACTTTAACGTTTTCTCAGCATACGGCAGCCGCACCAGCGCTGGGGTCTCTTTGCTAGTTGGACGCAGCCTTGATGCTGATGTTGACGTTGTTTTTGCAGGTGACGAGGGCCGGCTGGTTGTGGCCGATGTTGCCGTGAAAAGTTTCAAGTTTCGTCTGGTTGCGGTTTATGCGCCCAATATCGCTGCGGAGAGGGTTTCCTTTTTTCGTCGGTTGGCGTCGTTCCTGGACGATACGAAGCGGCTAGTCTTAATGGGTGATTGGAATGCGATCCTTGATCCCAAGATAGATAAGGTCGGGCGGGGAGCTAGTAGTGCGGGAAGGTGTGAGAGCAGCCTTGTCGGCTTCGTGACTCGTCACGGTCTCGTCGACAGGTTTCGTCTTGATCACCCAGGGCGGGAGATGTGGACGTGGCTAGATAGCTCGCCCTCTGCCAAAGTAGGTTCCTACTTGGACAGAGTGTTAGTGAGAAGAGCTGACATTGATTTTGTTAGTTGTCCCACGTTCCACTTGATAGCGTGGACTGACCATAAACTCATTAGAGTCAGTCTGCGGTTAGTTAATAGACCTAGTCTAGCCGGCTACTGGAAGTTCAATACCTCCTTACTGGAGATACGGGACTTCCGGGACCGGCTGGAATCCCTAATTCAGCGGGCGTTAGTGGGGGCGGTTACCGGGAATAGGTGGTGGGTTTCTCTTAAGCATAGGATTAGAGATTTCGCCACCAAGTACGGTCGACAGCTCAACTTAGATAGGACCGCGGAGGCGAAATCTATAGATGATAGACTTTCCCGGGCGGTGGCTGGGGGGGACTCCCTAGGTGTAGAGCTAGCTAGGAGGGACCTTGAGCGTGAGAGTAGCGAGCGCTACAAGGGATCAGTAGTTAGATCTAGGCTAAAAAGAGTTCTCAACGAAGCTGTGAAATCGAACGCGACTGCGCGTGAAGAAGAAGTGCGAAGGTTCCCCGATCGGTACATCGCATCTGTCAAGACCCCGGACGGGCGTCTGCTGCGATCAGGTCGTGAGATACGTGACGCCTTTCGGGTGCACTTTCGGGATCGCTTTGCCCGCTGCACTGATCTCCCGCTCCGGGAGTTTCGTAGCTATCTTGCCGACTTCCCCCGTCTTGGGGCGGCTGAAGCGGCTAGCTGCGAGGGTGTGGTTACTGAATGCGAAGTCCGTGATGCGTTGAAGCAGGTCGGCCTCAACAAGTCGCCGGGACTAGATGGTTTGCCCTACGAAGTGTACTTGAGGATGTCGCACATGTTTGTGCCTATTCTGACGGATATGTTCAACCATTGGTTCGCCCAGGGAGCCATCCCTGGTAGCGTTACCAAGGGCGTGATCACATTGCTGAAGAAAGGTGGCAGGCATGTTTGGGAGGGTTTAGACGATTACAGGCCCATAACTCTGCTTAACACAGAGTTAAAGATTTTGGCCCGGGTCTTAGCGAATCGTTTACAGCTTGTCATTAGTGATCTGATCGGCCCCGAACAGACCTTTGCTGTGAAGGGAAGATCGATCCAGGACAACCTGCACTTGATTCGCGAGGTCCTAGAGGGGATAAAAGACGACACCGAATCCGCGCTGATCAGTTTAGATCAGTCCAAGGCCTTCGATAGGGTAGACCATCGGTTCTTGGCGTCTGTTTTGGAGACTGCCGGATTCAAACCGGAGTTCCGCAGATGGATTAGCATGATGTACCACAACCCTCAGGCAGTGGTGCAGGTGAACGGAAGGCGTTCGGGGGTGATCGCGATCGAGCGATCGGTCCGGCAGGGCTGCCCACTGTCTCCTCTTCTCTATGTCCTCGCGTTGGAGCCCCTCCTGCGCAGGCTTAGGGATGAGGGGACAAGTCCGGCACTGCGCGGTATCCCATTCGTTGGCCGCCTTGCGGCTAGGGTTTCCGCGTTCGCCGATGACGTCACAGTTTTCGTATCCCGCCTCCAGGATATAGAGGCTGTGAAAGAGGCGGTTGTCGAGTATGAGCGGATTGCAGGGGCCAAGGTCAATTTTGACAAAAGCGAAGGTTTGCGGCTTGGTGCTTGGAGGGGTAGCAATACTCTTCCAGGGCCCTTCCGCTGGAGTGACGGACCCATCCGCATCCTCGGGGTGTGGTTTGGGCCCGACCTCCAACTGGAGCGAAATTGGTCGGAAGTACATGCTAAGGTGAATGCTCAGGTGGGAATCTGGCTTTCAAGGAGGTTGTCCTTAAAGGGCAGGGCGGAGGCGTGCGCCGCGTACGTCTTCCCCTTGATCCTTTACCGATTGGCTGTACTCCCTCTGCCTAAGGCACATCGGTTGGCGCTGCAACGATCCCTCTCCAGACTTGTCTGGGGAGGTGCAAGGCCGATGGTCCGTAGACAGGTCTGTATCCAACGTACACGCAACGGGGGTCTGGGTATGCCTGATCTGGAGAGCCACTGGCTTGCTGAAAGACTTGCATATCTGGGCCGTGTCTTGACGGGGGACTCAGTGTGGAGACGAAAGGCGAGTCGGACTTTTCCTCGCCTCAAGTCAGACCCAAAGGCTGAAGGTCGACGTAGGCCTTTGGGCGAAGCACTGTTTGTCCGCGAGTGCCGAAAGGCCCTTCGTAACCTTCTTGGGTCCAGTGACCTTTCATGGCCTCGGAAGGAGCTGTATCGGGAATTAGTGGTGGGTTCCGCTTCTGATCCTCTCAGCGAGCGGCGCGGCTGGACGGCGGAGGAGATCCGCTCTCACTGGAATTGGGCGCCAGGATCGAGCTTCTTGAACAACTCCGAGTTCTCGCTCACCTGGCGACTTGTTCGGAATGCGTTACCCCTTCGCGGCTTGAACTTCAGAGCGGGCCTGGCAGACATGCCTGATTGCCCTCGCTGCAGCAGTGGCTTGGAAGAAACGGCTGAGCACGCCTTCTACTACTGCGAGCGAGTCCGCCCGTTTTGGGATCACGTCGGGGAGTGGACGGCTCGCATCGAACCCAAACAGCTCGTGCTGCTCGACGTTGGTTACGTCGTAGACAACGTTCTTCCTCCGTATCACGGTGAGAAGCGTGTGGTGTTTCTCGCGATCCTAGCTGTAGCTAGAATGGTGATTTGGACGACGCGAAACAAGGGATTGTATGACGATGCAAACTTTTCTCATCGTGATCTGGTTTTGTATTTTCGGCATCAGCTGAGGGTCAAAATCAGATGCGATAGAAAACGCTTGGATCGCATAACATTCAGCAAAAGGTGGGTGACTGCAGCGAGCCTGGTCGTACGAAAGGGGGCAATGTTGGAGTCATCCTTCCCGCCTCTGCCTACCCATGGCGTCTACGGTACGGGTCCTTAGGGACCCCATCCCTGGTAAGTAGAATTGTTTTTTTCCCTTGTAACCTAGTTAGCAGTATGTTGTGAGTCATTGTCCCCATCATCTAGTCGTTAGTTTCTCAAGATCTTCCCCCTCCCTATTATTTTTGTACCCCAACCTGAATTCCAGCCCGCTTTTATTGAAGATCTTGAACATTCATATATAAAAAATCATATTACCTACTTCTATCGACCCATACCGCGCCCGACCCTTTATTTCTTTTATCTCTGTAGATTAGTATTCCCGCCCCACCTAGGGCAGGTCCGGCTTGTTTCCGGTTTCTTTCGACCCGGAAAACAGTCGGCCTCCAATTTTATAGACGGGGGGATGGGAGGGAAACCAAACGGGGAATTTTTCTTTGTTTCTCTTGTATATATAATTTTTTCGGGGTTTTTTCTCCCATTCCCATCATTTCATTGTACATAAACCATATTTTGTAAATAAAAATCATATACCACCTTTGGGTTTTAAGTAGGTTTTCTTCATAGAGCAAATGCGGTATTTTGGTAACTGCTGCGCGCATGATGAAGGATGAATGGTTATATATTGTACTGTTGAATGGGTCGGCGAATGTGGCTAGCTAGGTCCCTTTAGAATATATAGAATAGCAAGACCGCTCCCTTCCCCTCCCCAAAAAACCTTAAGGCCTCGTGCCTTCTTTGTACTTACAAAGAAATAAAGTTAACTCCAGCCTAAAGAGCCGTTTTGGACTGTGTTTAATTTTCTACAGAAAAGTAAGTTAATATTGTTAAAAATTGTTGTTATTGTTGAAAATTATTGTTATCGTTGTATTATAGTTCTTGTTTCGTGACCCCCCTCAAACAATTGTTATTGTTGTTTGTGTGTGAGGAGGGTCAAACCTCGACTTGAATTCATTGACTTTATTTTAAACAAAACGAAACGACCGCCATTTTGTCATTTGCATTTCTCAAAGTCAATTCGCATTTTAAAACGCCATTCCCCCTAGTTGCCGTTTTAAAACGCAACTATGGGGGAACCATCCCGGATTCAACCTAGATCAAACAAATTTATTACCAACACAAGACATGTTTAGCGAATCAGAACCCTCCCCGAAGCCGGAAGACTTAACTTGTTCAGACATACAACCAGCCCAGAAGCCACCAGCAACGCCAGTCTCCTGGTCGTCGCAGCTTCAAAAAAAGAAAAAATCCCCAAAAGACTACGAGAACGACAGAGTCACGAAATACTCGGCGTATTTTAAAGAAAATGAGATCCTACCTATCCCAGAATTGGTAGAGGCGGTTGAGCCAAAGACTCTGTCGTTCGTCGTGACCGATTTAAGGACTAGGAGACTGGCTGGCCTTAAAAAAGAGACGTTCGAGGAATTACTTAAAACTGCAGGCATCCCAGGTAAGTATTTTTACCGAAGGAGTTTTGCAACCTGGGATGTCTTGCTCCCGACAGAAGAAATAGCGAAGAAGCTGGCTAGAAGCAACATTACCACTAAGTACTTCCGGCTTCAACCAGAATATAGAGGACAAAGGAGAATTAAGGTCACCGTATGTAACGTGTCCATGGAGCTAAATGGGGACGTTATCGCCGCCTACCTCAGTTCCTATGGCGGCGTCGAAGACTACACCCAAATCAACGTCAGCTCATGGCACGGCATACGGTGATTTCTCCTATTCATCATGATTTTAGATAGGGGAGGGTTCAATGCAATACCCCATACGATATCGTACAGAAAACACAACAATGACAGTCATCGTAGAGGGCAGGAAACCGCTTTGCTGGTATTGTAAGCAATTAGGACACTTCTCGCGGTCCTGCCCTCAGAAAGCCACCACATCGCTACCAACAAAACAACCACCGCCACCAACGATACAAATGAAACAAATACGGAAGCTAAGAAACAGCACACATCCAGAAAAAGAATCCCAACCCAACAAAGATGAAGGGTGGACCTTAGTAAAAGGAGGAAAAGGGAAAAAAGAACAAAAACAAAAAATAAAGAAAAACCGAAGAAATGGAAACAACACCAACCTAAAAAGGAGGAGAGACAGCGGGGACACGGAGAAGGAGGGGGAGAAAAAACAACTGAAAACAAACTCCCCCAAACCAGAAAAACAAAAACCTCAGACCCTGCCAACCCCAGCAACCAGCACCCCAGCGACCAGCAGAAAAACAACAACCCAAGCGACCGGAACAAAACCCCAAACAACCGGAAAAAAACACACATCCTCCACCCCAACGACCAGCACAAATAAGTCCTCCCCCTCAACAACCCAAAAGTACACCTAATAAACATCCCAAAACCCCCCTTCACCCAACATTACCTTCTCTATTGCCAATTTCAACTCCCAAACAATTCACCCGGTCTCACTCTGA
>CAXXMW010000014.1:0-36491 GCA_963669225.2 uncultured Arenicella sp.
GAAACATTCAACGGTCATCCTCTCCTAGCTGCCTCATAAGCAGCTATGGCAGAGGCACCAATTTCACCAGGGTCATTATCACCCGACATTTTTAAAGATCAAAGTCCCCCCTCAAAGCCGGAAGAAAGATGGCCTGCACTTTCGCAGCCATCTTCGTCGGCCAGCTCAATCCAACCGGCGCAAAAGGTACCTTCACTGCCAGCCTCTTGGACAACAAAAGTAATCCAAAAAACACCAAAAGACTACAACAAAATAAGACAGAAATACGAGAAGTACTTCCAAGGGAATAGGATCCTCCCTATTCCCGAACTTGTACAGGAAGTACAGCCAAAAATAATCTCGTTTGTAGTCACAGACTTGAAAACAAAGAGGCTGGCAGGTATTAAAAAGGATACATTTGAAGGCTTATTAAAAGCAGCAGACATCCCCGCGAAGTACTACTGTAGACGTAGCTTCGCAACATGGGATGTTCTGTTACCATCAGAAGACCTTGCAGCCAAGCTGGCCGCCGAAAATGTCATCTCCAAGTACTTCCGGCTTCAGCCAGAGTACATGGAAGACGTAAAATACGAATCACCGTGTGTAATGTCCCGATACAACTGAATGAGGAGGTCCTGGCTGCCTACCTCGTAAAACACGGAGAAATAGAGGACATCACAAAAGCTAAGTCGGTTAACGGGACAGCGCACGGTGATTATATCTTCACCATGTGCCTGGACAGAGGGGGGTTCACATCCATACCTCACGATAATAGAGTACGACGACACCAGATCATGACAGTCCGTTGTTGAGGGCAGGAAGCCCCAGTGCTGGAATTGCAAGCAGCTGGGGCACCTTTTCAAAATCCTGCCCTCAAAAAACAACCAAAACAACTCCGGCCACAACAACAACAACAACAGAAACGACAACGAACACAACGACAACGATAGCAGCAACAGCGACAACAGCAGCGACCGAAGAAAACAAAAGCGAAAACCCTAAAACTAAAACCGGGGACAGCCCCAACAAAGAAGAGGGCTGGACCCAAGTAGTGAAAGGGGGAAAAAAGAAAAAAACTCCCATCAAAGAACCAGCAAAACAAACCTCCATCAAAGAACCAGCAACAGCAACAGTTTCAAACAAACCAAACATCACCACGACTGCTAAAATTGACTCTAATAGTACTCCTACCACAAGCACAGCCAAATCATCATCATCATCGACATCTGCAAGATCATCATCATCATCGTCCATTAACAAAAAAGAAAAACAAAGAAAAACACATTGAAAAAGAAGACGAAGCCATGGATTATTCAATTAACCTAAAACGGAGAAGGGATAGTGATGACTCGGTAGCTGGGGAGGGGGAGAAAAAACACATTAAGGGACCACACCAAGAAACACCAACACAGTCCCAAACACCCTCCCAACCTCAAGAAAAGGGCGAAAAGAAAAAATTGAAAGACCAGCCCAAATTATTCCTCCCCCACAAAAACATCCAAATACCCCAGCACACCTCTCTGACTTCCCACTTTCCCCAAAATCACCTTCACTCTGCACCCCATCCCAACCCCTAAGCTCCTTACACGGGCACAATCGGTGACCAGGGAGTCACCAACAGCAGCAGCATCACCATCATCAACAGAACTCAAGCCAAGGTCACGGTCGGCTTCAAACGAAATCCGACGTGCCTTCACCGCATTTCATTTCTGCGAGGACATCCTCGAGCCCCAAAACATGGACCACATTTTAAAAAAAACTTTAAAACCTTTATCATCACTTAAAAAAATAGACGGCAAGGACATCACCAACCCGTATCTTTTTAAGAGTGCCGCAATGGTGACCACATTCGTCCGTTCGGCTGGACCCCGAACCAAAGAGCTTTGGCACTTTCTTGAGGGGGCCAGTCGAGCGGACGCAATGTTGGCGGATTTGCGCCACCAAAGTTTAAAAAAATTGCTTCCTTTTTGTTCGGGCAGGGTCCCGATTTTAGTTCACCCTACCTTCTATAGGTCCCTAAAATTGCGGTACCCCGTGGATGTCGGTGGAATTACCAGGGACGACCGAGTAAGTACTGAGCTCGGCACCGGATCCCTGCGTCAGGCCGTCGGCATCCTTACTCCGAAGGATTTCCGGCCCGTAGTCGACACTGAGTAAGGTAAGTGGGATTGATGGCTCTAAACCTTGCTACTTTGAATGTGAGGGGATTGAGGATCCGGGCAAGTGTACGCGCTTGCTTGGTGAACTTAAAACTCTCGGCGTAGATGTTGCTGCAGTGCAGGAAACCCACTTCACTTGCGGTGCCGACTGTCGTGTGCTGGAAAGCGATTTTAACGTTTTCTCAGCATACGGCAGCCGTACCAGCGTTGGGGTTTCTTTGCTAGTTGGACGCAGCCTTGATGCTGATGTTGACGTTGTTTTTGCAGGTGACGGGGGCCGACTGGTTGTGGCCGATGTTGCCGTGAAAAGTTTCAAGTTTCGTCTGGTTGCGGTTTATGCGCCCAATATCGTTGTGGAGAGGGTTTCCTTTTTTCGTCGGTTGGCGCCGTTCCTGGACGATACGAAGCGGCTAGTTTTAATGGGTGATTGGAATGCGATCCTTGATCCCAAGATAGATAAGGTCGGGCGGGGAGCTAGGCGTGTGGGAAGGTGTGAAAGCAGCCTTGCCGGCCTCATGACTCGTCATGACCTCGTCGACAGGTTTCGTCTGGATCACCCAGGGCGGGAGATGTGGACGTGGCTAGATAGTTCGCCCTCTGCCAAAGTAGGCTCCTACTTGGACAGAGTGTTAGTGAGACGAGCTGACATTGATTTTGTTAGTTGTCCCACGTTCCACTTGATAGCGTGGACTGACCATAAACTTGTTAGAGTCAGTCTACGGTTAGCAAATAGGCCTAGTCTGGCCGGCTACTGGAAGTTCAATACCTCCTTACTGGAGATACGGGACTTCCGGGACCGGTTGGAATCCCTAATTCAGCGGGCGTTAGTGGGGGCGGTTACCGGGAATAGGTGGTGGGGATCTCTTAAACATAGGATTAGAGATTTCGCTACCAAGTACGGTCAACAGCTCAACCTAGATAGGACCAAGGAAGCGAAATCTATAGACGATAGACTTTCCCGGGCGGTGGCTGGGGGGGACTCCCTAAACGTAGAGCTAGCTAGGGGGGACCTTGAGCGCGAGAGTAGCGAGCGCTACAAGGGATACGTAGTTAGATCTAGGTTAAAGAGAGTTCTCAACGAAGCTGTGAAAACGAACGCGACTGCGCGTGAAGAAGAAGTGCGAAGGTTCCCCGATCGGTATATCGGTTCTGTCAAGGCCCCGGATGGGCGACTGCTGCGATCGACTCGTGAGATTCGTGACGCCTTTCGGGCGCACTTTCGGGATCGCTTTGCCCGCTGTACTGATCTCCCGCTCCGTGAGTTTCGTAGCTATCTTGCCGACTTCCCCCGCCTTGGGGTGGCTGAAGCGGCTAGCTGCGAGGGTGTGGTTACTGAATGCGAAGTCCGTGACGCGTTGAAGCAGGTCGGCCTGAACAAGTCGCCGGGACTAGATGGTTTGCCCTACGAAGTGTACTTGAGGATGTCGCACATGTTTGTGCCTATTCTGACGGATATGTTCAACCATTGGTTCGCCCAGGGAGCCATCCCTGGTAGCGTTACCAAGGGCGTGATCACATTGCTGAAGAAAGGTGGCAGGCATGTTTGGGAGGGTTTAGACGATTACAGGCCCATAACTCTGCTTAACACAGAGTTAAAGATTTTGGCCCGGGTCTTAGCGAATCGTTTACAGCTTGTCATTAGCGATCTGATCGGCTCTGAGCAGACCTTTGCTGTGAAGGGAAGATCGATCCAGGACAACCTGCACTTGATTCGCGAGGTCCTAGAGGGTATAGAAGACGGCACCGAGGCCGCGCTGATCAGTTTAGATCAGTCCAAGGCCTTCGATAGGGTTGACCATCGGTTTTTGGCGACTGTTTTGGAGACTGCCGGATTCAAACCGGAGTTCCGCAGATGGATTAGCATGATGTACCACAACCCTCAGGCAGTGGTGCAGGTGAACGGAAGGCGTTCGACGGTGTTCGCGGTCGAGCGGTCGGTCCGGCAGGGCTGCCCGTTGTCTCCTCTTCTCTATGTCCTAGCTTTGGAGCCCCTGCTCCGTAGGCTTAGGGATAGGACGGCAAATCCGGCCCTGCGCGGTGTCCCTTTTGCTGGCCCTCTTACGGCAAGGGTTTCCGCGTTCGCCGATGATATCACAGTGTTTGTATCCCGCCGTCTGGATATAAAGGCTGTGAAGAAGGCGGTTAGCGAGTACGAGCGGATTGCAGGAGCCAAGGTCAATTTTGACAAAAGCGAAGGTTTGCGGCTCGGTGCTTGGAGGGGTAGCAATACTCTTCCGGGGCCGTTCCGCTGGAGTGACGGACCCGTCCGCATCCTCGGGGTGTGGTTCGGGCCCGGCCTCCAACTGGAGCGAAATTGGTCGGAAGTACAAGCCAAGGTGAATGCTCAGGTGGGAATCTGGCTTTCAAGGAGGTTGTCCTTAAAGGGCAGGGCGGAGGCGTGCGCCGTGTACGTCTTCCCCTTGATCCTTTACCGATTGGCTGTACTTCCTCTGCCTAAGGTAAATCGGTTGGCGCTGCAACGATCCCTTTCCAGATTGCTCTGGGGAGGTGCAAGGCCGATGGTCCGTAGGCAGGTCTGTATCCAACGTACACGCAACGGGGGTCTAGGTATGCCTGATCTGGAGAGCCACTGGCTTGCTGAAAGACTTGCATACTTGGGCAGAGCTTTGACGGGGGACGCAGTGTGGAGACTGAAGGCGAGTCGGACTTTTCCTCGCCTAAAGTCAGACCCAAAGGCTGAAGGTCGACGTAGGCCTTTGGGCGAAACACTGTTTGTCCGCGAGTGCCGAACGGCCCTTCGTAACCTTCTTGGGTCCAGTGACCTTTCACGGCCTCGAAAAGAACTATATCGGGAGCTAGTGGTGGGTTCCGCTTCTGATCCTCTCAGCGAGCGGCACGGCTGGACGACGGAGGAGATTCGCTCTCATTGGAATTGGGCGCCAGGATCGAGCTTCTTGAACAACTCCGAGTTCTCGCTCACCTGGCGACTTGTGCGAAATGCGTTGCCCCTTGTCGGCTTGAACTACAAAGCGGGCCTGGCAGACATGCCCGATTGCGCTCGCTGCGGCAGTGGCTTGGAAGAAACGGCTGAGCACGCCTTCTACTACTGCGAGCGAGTTCGCCCGTTTTGGGATCACGTCGGCGAGTGGACGGCTCGCATCGAACCCAAACAGCTCGTGCTGCTCGACGTTGGTTACGTCGTGGACAACGTTCTTCCTCCGTATCAGGGTGAGAAGCGTGTGGTGTTTCTCGCGATCCTAGCTGTAGCTAGAATGGTGATTTGGACGACGCGAAACAAGGGATTGTATGACGATGCAAACTTTTCTCATCGTGATCTGATTTTGTATTTTCGGCATCAGCTGAGGGTCAAAATCAGATGCGATAGAAAACGCTTGGATCGCATAACATTCAGCAAAAGGTGGGTGAATGCAGCGAGCCTGGTCGTGCGAAAGGGAGCAACGTTGGAGTCATCCTTCCCTCCTCTGCCGGCTCATGGCGTCTACGGTACGGGTCCTTAGGGACCCCACCCCTGGTGAGTAAAACTATTCCCTTTTTCTTTGGTACCCAGGTACCTAGTTAGCAGTATGTTTGTGAGTCATTGTCCCCGTCATCTAGTTGTTAGTTCTCAAGATCTTCCCCATCCCCATTATTTTTGTACCTCAATCCGTATCCCAGTCCACGTTTACTGAAGATCTTGAACATTCATATGTATAAAAATCATATCACCTACTTGTATTAACCCATACCGCGCCCGACCCCTAAATTCTTTTCACCCCTGTAGATTAGGATCCCTGCCCCACCTAGGGTAGGTCCGACTTGTTTCCGGTTCTTTCGCCCCGGAAAACAGTCGGCCTCCAATTTTATAGACGGGGGGATGGGAGGGCAACCAAACGGGGGATTTTTCCTTGTTTTTATATATATTTCGGGGTTTTTCTCCCATTCCCATCACATTCATTGTAAATAAATCATACTTGTAAATAAAATCATTCACGAATCTCGGGATTTTAAGTAGGACTTCTTCATAGAGCAAATGTGGTATTGTGGTGATTGTAGCGCAAAAGTCGATGGATGAATGGATATTTATTGTATTGTTGAATGGGTCGGCGAATGTGGCTAGCTAGGTCTCCTTAGTTTATATAGAAAAGTATGACCGCTCCCTTCCCCTCCCCAAAAACTTCAAGGCCTTGTGCCTTCTGTGTACACTACACAGAAATAAAGCAGAGTAGAAGGTGAATTTTTTTGTCTGAGTTCTTTTTCACCACGAAAAAGTAAGTTCTTTATTGTTAAAAATTTGTTTAAATTATTGTTATTGAATATTGTTATCATTGTTAAAGTTTTGTGACCCCCCTCAAACTATTGTTCTTTGTTTGTGAGGAGGGTCAAACGCGACTCGATTTTTTTGTTGAACTTTTTTAAAAAACGACCGCCATTTTTATCAACATTCATCGTTCTACATTTATTCGTCTCGCCTGAATTTTTTGCAACACCATACGCGTTTCATCTCCCTCTGGTTGTGTTTTCACAACTATGGGGGAGCCCAACAACATGAAATCGCAATCACCGACCGACATATTCAAAACGCAACCCTCCCCAATGCCGGAAGAAGCTCCATTCGACCTCTCTTCATCGGCAAGTACAATACCACCGGCACAAAAACCAAAACAAACAGCTGTCTCTTGGTCTTCACATTGCGTGAATAAAAAATCCCCTTGTGACTACGCAAGAGACAGGGTCGAAAAATATGAAAAATATTTCAAGGACGGGGAAATTCTCCCAATACCCGAATTGGTCGAGGCGGTCGAACCGAAGACCCTGTCCTTCGTAGTCACAGACATTAAGACCAAGAGACTAGCGGGGATAAAAAAGGAGACATTCGAAGACCTACTCAAAACAGCAAACATCCCAGGGAAATACTTCTGCCGCAGAAGTTTCGCGACCTGGGACGTCCTTTTACCCTCAGAGGAAGTAGCGAAAAGCCTCGCCGGTGGTAACATCACCACACGCTTCTTCCGGCTACAACCGGAATATCGAGGCAAAAGAAGAATACGAGTCACCGTATGCAATGTATCTATGCAATTGAGTGGTGACGTCCTCGCCGCCTATCTAAGTATATACGGCGGCGTGGAACAAGTCACACAAGTAACGTCAACACGGGGAACCGCGTACGGTGACTACGTATTCGTTATGTGCCTCGATAGGGGAGGGTTTAACAAAATTCCCCATAAAATACGATACCGCGAACAAACCATGACAGTCATAGTTGAGGGCAGGAAACCGCTATGTTGGTTTTGCAATAACATCGGCCACTTTTCAAAAAACTGCCCTCAAAAATCAACAATCACCACCACAACAACGACTACTACTACTACTACTACTGCTACTCCTTCACCTGTCATAGCAGCAATAATACCAACAGAAACCTCAGAAAACAAACAAGAAACCCCTAAAGAAAATGAGGAAGGGTGGACGCAAGTCACCAGAAAAAAGGGAGGGAAAAAAACTCCCCCAAAAAACCCAGCAACAACAGATACAACAACTCTTTTGACTACAACTACGAAACCAACGACAACAAATACGAAACAATCAACTGCAAAACAATCAACAAAAGAAGACAATCAAAACATTGAACCGATGGATATGTCCATGAATTTAAAAAGAAGGAGAGACAGCGAGGACTCACCAACTAAAGAGGGGGAGAAAAAACATCCAAAAAAACCCACACAAACAACCACCATACCTCAGCATAAGGGGGAAAAAACAACAGAAAAATCGCCAGTCCAAAATAAACAAAGACCAGCACAATTGATTCCTCTCCCACAAAAAACAAAAACCACCCCTATCATCCCAACAGAAACACCATTACCCCCCTCTCTTTCACCAATTAAAACCCCCAAAATGCTTACTCGATCCTATTCAGCAACCAGACTTACACCCTCTCCCCAAACACCGTCAACATCAGCAGCAACTGTTCAAAAACCAAGAGCACGCTCTACGGAAGCCCGACGTGCCATAAACTCCTTTTACTTCTGCGAAGATATCATGGACAATCCACACATAGACCACACTTTAAAACAATCATTAAAACCATTACGCTCACTCCAAAAAATTGACACTAAAGACATCACAAAACCACATCTATTCAAGGACGCACCAAAATTGACCACATTCGTCCGCTTGGCTGGCAATCGGACCAAAGAACTCTGGAACTTTATTGACGAAGCCAGCCGGGCGGATGTAATGCTGGTCGATACGAAAAATCCAATGCTGAAAAAAATGCTCCCCTTCTGTGCGGGCAGGGTCCCGATTTTGGTTCACCCATCATTCTATAGGTCCCTAAAGTTGCGGTACCCTATGGATGTCGGTGGAATTACCAGGGACGACCGAGTAAGTACTGAGCTCGGCACCGGATCCCTGCGTCAGGCCGTCGGCATCCTCACCCCGAAGGATTTCCGGCCCGTAGTCGACACTGAGTAAGGTAAGTGGGATTGATGGCTCTAAACCTTGCTACTTTGAATGTGAGGGGATTGAGGGATCCGGGCAAGTGTACGCGCTTGCTTGGTGAACTTAAAACTCTCGGCGTAGATGTTGCTGCAGTGCAGGAAACCCACTTCACTTGCGGTGCCGACTGTCGTGTGCTGGAAAGCGATTTTAACGTTTTCTCAGCATACGGCAGCCGTACCAGCGTTGGGGTTTCTTTGCTAGTTGGACGCAGCCTTGATGCTGATGTTGACGTTGTTTTTGCAGGTGACGGGGGCCGACTGGTTGTGGCCGATGTTGCCGTGAAAAGTTTCAAGTTTCGTCTGGTTGCGGTTTATGCGCCCAATATCGTTGTGGAGAGGGTTTCCTTTTTTCGTCGGTTGGCGCCGTTCCTGGACGATACGAAGCGGCTAGTTTTAATGGGTGATTGGAATGCGATCCTTGATCCCAAGATAGATAAGGTCGGGCGGGGAGCTAGGCGTGTGGGAAGGTGTGAAAGCAGCCTTGCCGGCCTCATGACTCGTCATGACCTCGTCGACAGGTTTCGTCTGGATCACCCAGGGCGGGAGATGTGGACGTGGCTAGATAGTTCGCCCTCTGCCAAAGTAGGCTCCTACTTGGACAGAGTGTTAGTGAGACGAGCTGACATTGATTTTGTTAGTTGTCCCACGTTCCACTTGATAGCGTGGACTGACCATAAACTTGTTAGAGTCAGTCTACGGTTAGCAAATAGGCCTAGTCTGGCCGGCTACTGGAAGTTCAATACCTCCTTACTGGAGATACGGGACTTCCGGGACCGGCTGGAATCCCTAATTCAGCGGGCGTTAGTGGGGGCGGTTACCGGGAATAGGTGGTGGGGATCTCTTAAACATAGGATTAGAGATTTCGCTACCAAGTACGGTCGACAGCTCAACCTAGATAGGACCAAGGAAGCGAAATCTATAGACGATAGACTTTCCCGGGCGGTGGCTGGGGGGGACTCCCTAAACGTAGAGCTAGCTAGGGGGGACCTTGAGCGCGAGAGTAGCGAGCGCTACAAGGGATACGTAGTTAGATCTAGGTTAAAGAGAGTTCTCAACGAAGCTGTGAAAACGAACGCGACTGCGCGTGAAGAAGAAGTGCGAAGGTTCCCCGATCGGTATATCGGTTCTGTCAAGGCCCCGGATGGGCGACTGCTGCGATCGACTCGTGAGATTCGTGACGCCTTTCGGGCGCACTTTCGGGATCGCTTTGCCCGCTGTACTGATCTCCCGCTCCGGGAGTTTCGTAGCTATCTTGCCGACTTCCCCCGCCTTGGGGTGGCTGAAGCGGCTAGCTGCGAGGGTGTGGTTACTGAATGCGAAGTCCGTGACGCGTTGAAGCAGGTCGGCCTGAACAAGTCGCCGGGACTAGATGGTTTGCCCTACGAAGTGTACTTGAGGATGTCGCACATGTTTGTGCCTATTCTGACGGATATGTTCAACCATTGGTTCGCCCAGGGAGCCATCCCTGGTAGCGTTACCAAGGGCGTGATCACATTGCTGAAGAAAGGTGGCAGGCATGTTTGGGAGGGTTTAGACGATTACAGGCCCATAACTCTGCTTAACACAGAGTTAAAGATTTTGGCCCGGGTCTTAGCGAATCGTTTACAGCTTGTCATTAGCGATCTGATCGGCTCTGAGCAGACCTTTGCTGTGAAGGGAAGATCGATCCAGGACAACCTGCACTTGATTCGCGAGGTCCTAGAGGGTATAGAAGACGACACCGAGGCCGCGCTGATCAGTTTAGATCAGTCCAAGGCCTTCGATAGGGTTGACCATCGGTTTTTGGCGACTGTTTTGGAGACTGCCGGATTCAAACCGGAGTTCCGCAGATGGATTAGCATGATGTACCACAACCCTCAGGCAGTGGTGCAGGTGAACGGAAGGCGTTCGACGGTGTTCGCGGTCGAGCGGTCGGTCCGGCAGGGCTGCCCGTTGTCTCCTCTTCTCTATGTCCTAGCTTTGGAGCCCCTGCTCCGTAGGCTTAGGGATAGGACGGCAAATCCGGCCCTGCGCGGTGTCCCTTTTGCTGGCCCTCTTACGGCAAGGGTTTCCGCGTTCGCCGATGATATCACAGTGTTTGTATCCCGCCGTCTGGATATAAAGGCTGTGAAGAAGGCGGTTAGCGAGTACGAGCGGATTGCAGGAGCCAAGGTCAATTTTGACAAAAGCGAAGGTTTGCGGCTCGGTGCTTGGAGGGGTAGCAATACTCTTCCGGGGCCGTTCCGCTGGAGTGACGGACCCGTCCGCATCCTCGGGGTGTGGTTCGGGCCCGGCCTCCAACTGGAGCGAAATTGGTCGGAAATACAAGCCAAGGTGAATGCTCAGGTGGGAATCTGGCTTTCAAGGAGGTTGTCCTTAAAGGGCAGGGCGGAGGCGTGCGCCGTGTACGTCTTCCCCTTGATCCTTTACCGATTGGCTGTACTTCCTCTGCCTAAGGTAAATCGGTTGGCGCTGCAACGATCCCTTTCCAGATTGCTCTGGGGAGGTGCAAGGCCGATGGTCCGTAGGCAGGTCTGTATCCAACGTACACGCAACGGGGGTCTAGGTATGCCTGATCTGGAGAGCCACTGGCTTGCTGAAAGACTTGCATACTTGGGCAGAGCCTTGACGGGGGACGCAGTGTGGAGACTGAAGGCGAGTCGGACTTTTCCTCGCCTAAAGTCAGACCCAAAGGCTGAAGGTCGACGTAGGCCTTTGGGCGAAACACTGTTTGTCCGCGAGTGCCGAACGGCCCTTCGTAACCTTCTTGGGTCCAGTGACCTTTCACGGCCTCGAAAAGAACTATATCGGGAGCTAGTGGTGGGTTCCGCTTCTGATCCTCTCAGCGAGCGGCGCGGCTGGACGGCGGAGGAGATTCGCTCTCATTGGAATTGGGCGCCAGGATCGAGCTTCTTGAACAACTCCGAGTTCTCGCTCACCTGGCGACTTGTGCGAAATGCGTTACCCCTTGTCGGCTTGAACTACAAAGCGGGCCTGGCAGACATGCCCGATTGCGCTCGCTGCGGCAGTGGCTTGGAAGAAACGGCTGAGCACGCCTTCTACTACTGCGAGCGAGTTCGCCCGTTTTGGGATCACGTCGGCGAGTGGACGGCTCGCATCGAACCCAAACAGCTCGTGCTGCTCGACGTTGGTTACGTCGTGGACAACGTTCTTCCTCCGTATCAGGGTGAGAAGCGTGTGGTGTTTCTCGCGATCCTAGCTGTAGCTAGAATGGTGATTTGGACGACGCGAAACAAGGGATTGTATGACGATGCAAACTTTTCTCATCGTGATCTGATTTTGTATTTTCGGCATCAGCTGAGGGTCAAAATCAGATGCGATAGAAAACGCTTGGATCGCATAACATTCAGCAAAAGGTGGGTGAATGCAGCGAGCCTGGTCGTGCGAAAGGGAGCAACGTTGGAGTCATCCTTCCCTCCTCTGCCGGCTCATGGCGTCTACGGTACGGGTCCTTAGGGACCCCACCCCTGGTGAGTAAAACTGTTCCCTTTTTCTTTTGGTACCCAGGTACCTAGTTAGCAGTATGTTTGTGAGTCATTGTCCCCGTCATCTAGTTGTTAGTTCTCAAGATCTTCCCCATCCCCATTATTTTTGTACCTCAATCCGTATCCCAGTCCACGTTTACTGAAGATCTTGAACATTCATATGTATAAAAATCATATCACCTGCTTGTATTAACCCATACCACGCCCGACCCCTAAATTCTTTTCACCCCTGTAGATTAGGATCCCTGCCCCACCTAGGGTAGGTCCGACTTGTTTCCGGTTCTTTCGCCCCGGAAAACAGTCGGCCTCCAATTTTATAGACGGGGGGATGGGAGGGCAACCAAACGGGGGATTTTTCCTTGTTTTTGTATATATTTCGGGGTTTTTCTCCCATTCCCATCACATTCATTGTAAATAAATCATACTTGTAAATAAAATCATTCATGAATCTCGGGATTTTAAGTAGGACTTCTTCATAGAGCAAATGTGGTATTTTGGTGATCGCAGCGCAAAAGGCGATGGACGAATGGCTTTATATTGTATTGTTGAATGGGTCGGCGAATGTGGCTAGCTAGGTCTCCTTAGTTTATATAGAAAAGTATGACCGCTCCCTTCCCCTCCCCAAAAACTTCAAGGCCTTGTGCCTTCTGTGTACACAACACAGAAATAAAGCAGACTCGAATGTGAATTTTTTTGTCTGAGTTCTTTTTCACTTGAAAAAAGTAAGTTCTTTATTGTTAAAAATTGTTATTGTTATTGCTTTGAAAAAATATTGTTATTTGTTGGACCTTTTGAAACTTGTTTTATTTTTGAACTATTATTGTTGACTGCCCCTCCCCCAAACAATTGTTATTTTGTTTGTTGAGGGGGGTCAACGCTTGTTATCCTCGGATCATTTTTGAAAAAACATAACGACTTATATCATCATCATCCAACGTATTTTCACCTACACAGAACATTCAACGGTCATCCTCTCCTAGCTGCCTCATAAGCAGCTATGGCAGAGGCACCAATTTCACCAGGGTCATTATCACCCGACATTTTTAAAGATCAAAGTCCCCCCTCAAAGCCGGAAGAAAGATGGCCTGCACTTTCGCAGCCATCTTCGTCGGCCAGCTCAATCCAACCGGCGCAAAAGGTACCTTCACTGCCAGCCTCTTGGACAACAAAAGTAATCCAAAAAACACCAAAAGACTACAACAAAATAAGACAGAAATACGAGAAGTACTTCCAAGGGAATAGGATCCTCCCTATTCCCGAACTTGTACAGGAAGTACAGCCAAAAATAATCTCGTTTGTAGTCACAGACTTGAAAACAAAGAGGCTGGCAGGTATTAAAAAGGATACATTTGAAGGCTTATTAAAAGCAGCAGACATCCCCGCGAAGTACTACTGTAGACGTAGCTTCGCAACATGGGATGTTCTGTTACCATCAGAAGACCTTGCAGCCAAGCTGGCCGCCGAAAATGTCATCTCCAAGTACTTCCGGCTTCAGCCAGAGTACATGGGAAGACGTAAAATACGAATCACCGTGTGTAATGTCCCGATACAACTGAATGAGGAGGTCCTGGCTGCCTACCTCGTAAAACACGGAGAAATAGAGGACATCACAAAAGCTAAGTCGGTTAACGGGACAGCGCACGGTGATTATATCTTCACCATGTGCCTGGACAGAGGGGGGTTCACATCCATACCTCACATAATAGAGTACGAACACCAGATCATGACAGTCGTTGTTGAGGGCAGGAAGCCCCAGTGCTGGAATTGCAAGCAGCTGGGGCACTTTTCAAAATCCTGCCCTCAAAAAACAACCAAAACAACTCCGGCCACAACAACAACAACAACAGAAACGACAACGAACACAACGACAACGATAGCAGCAACAGCGACAACAGCAGCGACCGAAGAAAACAAAAGCGAAACCCCTAAAACTAAAACCGGGGACAGCCCCAACAAAGAAGAGGGCTGGACCCAAGTAGTGAAAGGGGGAAAAAAGAAAAAAACTCCCATCAAAGAACCAGCAAAACAAACCTCCATCAAAGAACCAGCAACAGCAACAGTTTCAAACAAACCAAACATCACCACGACTGCTAAAATTGACTCTAATAGTACTCCTACCACAAGCACAGCCAAATCATCATCATCATCGACATCTGCAAGATCATCATCATCATCGTCATTAACAAAAAAGAAAAACAAAGAAAAACACATTGAAAAAGAAGACGAAGCCATGGATTATTCAATTAACCTAAAACGGAGAAGGGATAGTGATGACTCGGTAGCTGGGGAGGGGGAGAAAAAACACATTAAGGGACCAGCAAAAGAAACACAAACACAGTCCCAAACACCCTCCCAACCTCAACAAAAGGGCGAAAAAACTGAAAGACCAGCCCAAATTAACCCTCCCCCACAAAAACATCAAAATACCCCAGCACACCTCTCTGACTTCCCACTTTCCCCAAAATCACCTTCACTCTCACCAATCAGAACCCCTAGGCTCCTTACACGGGCACAATCGGTGACCAGGGAGTCACCAACAGCAGCAGCATCACCATCATCAACAGAACTCAAGCCAAGGTCACGGTCGGCTTCAAACGAAGTCCGACGTGCCTTCACCGCTTTTCATTTTTGCGAGGACATCCTCGAGCCCCAAAACATGGACCACATTTTAAAAAAAACTTTAAAACCTTTATCATCACTTAAAAAAATAGACGGCAAGGACATCACCAACCCGTATCTTTTTAAGAGTGCCGCAATGGTGACCACATTCGTCCGTTCGGCTGGACCCCGAACCAAAGAGCTTTGGCACTTTCTTGAGGGGGCCAGTCGAGCGGACGCAATGTTGGCGGATTTGCGCCACCAAAGTTTAAAAAAATTGCTTCCTTTTTGTTCGGGCAGGGTCCCGATTTTAGTTCACCCTACCTTCTATAGGTCCCTAAAATTGCGGTACCCCGTGGATGTCGGTGGAATTACCAGGGACGACCGAGTAAGTACTGAGCTCGGCACCGGATCCCTGCGTCAGGCCGTCGGCATCCTTACTCCCAAGGATTTCCGGCCCATAGTCGACACTGAGTAAGGTAAGTGGGATTGATGGCTCTAAACCTTGCTACTTTGAATGTGAGGGGATTGAGGGATCCGGGCAAGTGTACGCGCTTGCTTGGTGAACTTAAAACTCTCGGCGTAGATGTTGCTGCAGTGCAGGAAACCCACTTCACTTGCGGTGCCGACTGTCGTGTGCTGGAAAGCGATTTTAACGTTTTCTCAGCATACGGCAGCCGTACCAGCGTTGGGGTTTCTTTGCTAGTTGGACGCAGCCTTGATGCTGATGTTGACGTTGTTTTTGCAGGTGACGGGGGCCGACTGGTTGTGGCCGATGTTGCCGTGAAAAGTTTCAAGTTTCGTCTGGTTGCGGTTTATGCGCCCAATATCGTTGTGGAGAGGGTTTCCTTTTTTCGTCGGTTGGCGCCGTTCCTGGACGATACGAAGCGGCTAGTTTTAATGGGTGATTGGAATGCGATCCTTGATCCCAAGATAGATAAGGTCGGGCGGGGAGCTAGGCGTGTGGGAAGGTGTGAAAGCAGCCTTGCCGGCCTCATGACTCGTCATGACCTCGTCGACAGGTTTCGTCTGGATCACCCAGGGCGGGAGATGTGGACGTGGCTAGATAGTTCGCCCTCTGCCAAAGTAGGCTCCTACTTGGACAGAGTGTTAGTGAGACGAGCTGACATTGATTTTGTTAGTTGTCCCACGTTCCACTTGATAGCGTGGACTGACCATAAACTTGTTAGAGTCAGTCTACGGTTAGCAAATAGGCCTAGTCTGGCCGGCTACTGGAAGTTCAATACCTCCTTACTGGAGATACGGGACTTCCGGGACCGGTTGGAATCCCTAATTCAGCGGGCGTTAGTGGGGGCGGTTACCGGGAATAGGTGGTGGGGATCTCTTAAACATAGGATTAGAGATTTCGCTACCAAGTACGGTCGACAGCTCAACCTAGATAGGACCAAGGAAGCGAAATCTATAGACGATAGACTTTCCCGGGCGGTGGCTGGGGGGGACTCCCTAAACGTAGAGCTAGCTAGGGGGGACCTTGAGCGCGAGAGTAGCGAGCGCTACAAGGGATACGTAGTTAGATCTAGGTTAAAGAGAGTTCTCAACGAAGCTGTGAAAACGAACGCGACTGCGCGTGAAGAAGAAGTGCGAAGGTTCCCCGATCGGTATATCGGTTCTGTCAAGGCCCCGGATGGGCGACTGCTGCGATCGGCTCGCGAGATTCGTGACGCCTTTCGGGCGCACTTTCGGGATCGCTTTGCCCGCTGTACTGATCTCCCGCTCCGGGAGTTTCGTAGCTATCTTGCCGACTTTCCCCGCCTTGGGGTGGCTGAAGCGGCTAGCTGCGAGGGTGTGGTTACTGAATGTGAAGTCCGTGACGCGTTGAAGCAGGTCGGCCTCAACAAGTCGCCGGGACTAGATGGTTTGCCCTACGAAGTGTACTTGAGGATGTCGCACATGTTTGTGCCTATTCTGACGGATATGTTCAACCATTGGTTCGCCCAGGGAGCCATCCCTGGTAGCGTTACCAAGGGCGTGATCACATTGCTGAAGAAAGGTGGCAGGCATGTTTGGGAGGGTTTAGACGATTACAGGCCCATAACTCTGCTTAACACAGAGTTAAAGATTTTGGCCCGGGTCTTAGCGAATCGTTTACAGCTTGTCATTAACGATCTGATCGGCTCTGAGCAGACCTTTGCTGTGAAGGGAAGATCGATCCAGGACAACCTGCACTTGATTCGCGAGGTCCTAGAGGGTATAGAAGACGACACCGAGGCCGCGCTGATCAGTTTAGATCAGTCCAAGGCCTTCGATAGGGTTGACCATCGGTTTTTGGCGACTGTTTTGGAGACTGCCGGATTCAAACCGGAGTTCCGCAGATGGATTAGCATGATGTACCACAACCCTCAGGCAGTGGTGCAGGTGAACGGAAGGCGTTCGACGGTGTTCGCGGTCGAGCGGTCGGTCCGGCAGGGCTGCCCGTTGTCTCCTCTTCTCTATGTCCTAGCTTTGGAGCCCCTGCTCCGTAGGCTTAGGGATAGGACGGCAAATCCGGCCCTGCGCGGTGTCCCTTTTGCTGGCCCTCTTACGGCAAGGGTTTCCGCGTTCGCCGATGATATCACAGTGTTTGTATCCCGCCGTCTGGATATAAAGGCTGTGAAGAAGGCGGTTAGCGAGTACGAGCGGATTGCAGGAGCCAAGGTCAATTTTGACAAAAGCGAAGGTTTGCGGCTCGGTGCTTGGAGGGGTAGCAATACTCTTCCGGGGCCGTTCCGCTGGAGTGACGGACCCGTCCGCATCCTCGGGGTGTGGTTCGGGCCCGGCCTCCAACTGGAGCGAAATTGGTCGGAAATACAAGCCAAGGTGAATGCTCAGGTGGGAATCTGGCTTTCAAGGAGGTTGTCCTTAAAGGGCAGGGCGGAGGCGTGCGCCGTGTACGTCTTCCCCTTGATCCTTTACCGATTGGCTGTACTTCCTCTGCCTAAGGTAAATCGGTTGGCGCTGCAACGATCCCTTTCCAGATTGCTCTGGGGAGGTGCAAGGCCGATGGTCCGTAGGCAGGTCTGTATCCAACGTACACGCAACGGGGGTCTAGGTATGCCTGATCTGGAGAGCCACTGGCTTGCTGAAAGACTTGCATACCTGGGCAGAGCTTTGACGGGGGACGCAGTGTGGAGACTGAAGGCGAGTCGGACTTTTCCTCGCCTAAAGTCAGACCCAAAGGCTGAAGGTCGACGTAGGCCTTTGGGCGAAACACTGTTTGTCCGCGAGTGCCGAACGGCCCTTCGTAACCTTCTTGGGTCCAGTGACCTTTCACGGCCTCGAAAAGAACTATATCGGGAGCTAGTGGTGGGTTCCGCTTCTGATCCTCTCAGCGAGCGGCACGGCTGGACGACGGAGGAGATTCGCTCTCATTGGAATTGGGCGCCAGGATCGAGCTTCTTGAACAACTCCGAGTTCTCGCTCACCTGGCGACTTGTGCGAAATGCGTTACCCCTTGTCGGCTTGAACTACAAAGCGGGCCTGGCAGACATGCCCGATTGCGCTCGCTGCGGCAGTGGCTTGGAAGAAACGGCTGAGCACGCCTTCTACTACTGCGAGCGAGTTCGCCCGTTTTGGGATCACGTCGGCGAGTGGACGGCTCGCATCGAACCCAAACAGCTCGTGCTGCTCGACGTTGGTTACGTCGTGGACAACGTTCTTCCTCCGTATCAGGGTGAGAAGCGTGTGGTGTTTCTCGCGATCCTAGCTGTAGCTAGAATGGTGATTTGGACGACGCGAAACAAGGGATTGTATGACGATGCAAACTTTTCTCATCGTGATCTGATTTTGTATTTTCGGCATCAGCTGAGGGTCAAAATCAGATGCGATAGAAAACGCTTGGATCGCATAACATTCAGCAAAAGGTGGGTGAATGCAGCGAGCCTGGTCGTGCGAAAGGGAGCAACGTTGGAGTCATCCTTCCCTCCTCTGCCGGCTCATGGCGTCTACGGTACGGGTCCTTAGGGACCCCACCCCTGGTGAGTAAAACTGTTCCCTTTTTCTTTTGGTACCCAGGTACCTAGTTAGCAGTATGTTTGTGAGTCATTGTCCCCGTCATCTAGTTGGTAGTTCTCAAGATCTTCCCCATCCCCATTATTTTTGTACCTCAATCCGTATCCCAGTCCACGTTTACTGAAGATCTTGAACATTCATATGTATAAAAATCATATCACCTACTTGTATTAACCCATACCACGCCCGACCCCTAAATTCTTTTCACCCCTGTAGATTAGGATCCCTGCCCCACCTAGGGTAGGTCCGACTTGTTTCCGGTTCTTTCGCCCCGGAAAACAGTCGGCCTCCAATTTTATAGACGGGGGGATGGGAGGGCAACCAAACGGGGGATTTTTCCTTGTTTTTATATATATTTCGGGGTTTTTCTCCCATTCCCATCACATTCATTGTAAATAAATCATAAAATCATTCATGAATCTCGGGATTTTAAGTAGGATTTCTTCATAGAGCAAATGTGGTATTTTGGTGATTGTAGCGCAAAAGGCGATGGATGAATGGATATTTATTGTATTGTTGAATGGGTCGGCGAATGTGGCTAGCTAGGTCTCCTTAGTTTATATAGAAAAGTATGACCGCTCCCTTCCCCTCCCCAAAAACTTCAAGGCCTTGTGCCTTCTGTGTACACTACACAGAAATAAAGCAGACTCGAATGTGAATTTTTTTGTCTGAGTTCTTTTTCACTTGAAAAAAGTAAGTTCTTTATTGTTAAAAATTGTTATTGTTATTGCTTTGAAAAAATATTGTTATTTGTTGGACCTTTTGAAACTTGTTTTATTTTTGAACTATTATTGTTGACTGCCCCTCCCCCAAACAATTGTTATTTTGTTTGTTGAGGGGGGTCAACGCTTGTTATCCTCGGATCATTTTTGAAAAAACATAACGACTTATATCATCATCATCCAACGTATTTTCACCTACACAGAACATTCAACGGTCATCCTCTCCTAGCTGCCTCATAAGCAGCTATGGCAGAGGCACCAATTTCACCAGGGTCATTATCACCCGACATTTTTAAAGATCAAAGTCCCCCCTCAAAGCCGGAAGAAAGATGGCCTGCACTTTCGCAGCCATCTTCGTCGGCCAGCTCAATCCAACCGGCGCAAAAGGTACCTTCACTGCCAGCCTCTTGGACAACAAAAGTAATCCAAAAAACACCAAAAGACTACAACAAAATAAGACAGAAATACGAGAAGTACTTCCAAGGGAATAGGATCCTCCCTATTCCCGAACTTGTACAGGAAGTACAGCCAAAAATAATCTCGTTTGTAGTCACAGACTTGAAAACAAAGAGGCTGGCAGGTATTAAAAAGGATACATTTGAAGGCTTATTAAAAGCAGCAGACATCCCCGCGAAGTACTACTGTAGACGTAGCTTCGCAACATGGGATGTTCTGTTACCATCAGAAGACCTTGCAGCCAAGCTGGCCGCCGAAAATGTCATCTCCAAGTACTTCCGGCTTCAGCCAGAGTACATGGGAAGACGTAAAATACGAATCACCGTGTGTAATGTCCCGATACAACTGAATGAGGAGGTCCTGGCTGCCTACCTCGTAAAACACGGAGAAATAGAGGACATCACAAAAGCTAAGTCGGTTAACGGGACAGCGCACGGTGATTATATCTTCACCATGTGCCTGGACAGAGGGGGGTTCACATCCATACCTCACATAATAGAGTACGAACACCAGATCATGACAGTCGTTGTTGAGGGCAGGAAGCCCCAGTGCTGGAATTGCAAGCAGCTGGGGCACTTTTCAAAATCCTGCCCTCAAAAAACAACCAAAACAACTCCGGCCACAACAACAACAACAACAGAAACGACAACGAACACAACGACAACGATAGCAGCAACAGCGACAACAGCAGCGACCGAAGAAAACAAAAGCGAAACCCCTAAAACTAAAACCGGGGACAGCCCCAACAAAGAAGAGGGCTGGACCCAAGTAGTGAAAGGGGGAAAAAAGAAAAAAACTCCCATCAAAGAACCAGCAAAACAAACCTCCATCAAAGAACCAGCAACAGCAACAGTTTCAAACAAACCAAACATCACCACGACTGCTAAAATTGACTCTAATAGTACTCCTACCACAAGCACAGCCAAATCATCATCATCATCGACATCTGCAAGATCATCATCATCATCGTCATTAACAAAAAAGAAAAACAAAGAAAAACACATTGAAAAAGAAGACGAAGCCATGGATTATTCAATTAACCTAAAACGGAGAAGGGATAGTGATGACTCGGTAGCTGGGGAGGGGGAGAAAAAACACATTAAGGGACCACACCAAGAAACACCAACACAGTCCCAAACACCCTCCCAACCTCAAGAAAAGGGCGAAAAGAAAAAAATTGAAAGACCAGCCCAAATTATTCCTCCCCCACAAAAACATCCAAATACCCCAGCACACCTCTCTGACTTCCCACTTTCCCCAAAATCACCTTCACTCTCACCCATCACAACCCCTAAGCTCCTTACACGGGCACAATCGGTGACCAGGGAGTCACCAACAGCAGCAGCATCACCATCATCAACAGAACTCAAGCCAAGGTCACGGTCGGCTTCAAACGAAATCCGACGTGCCTTCACCGCATTTCATTTCTGCGAGGACATCCTCGAGCCCCAAAACATGGACCACATTTTAAAAAAAACTTTAAAACCTTTATCATCACTTAAAAAAATAGACGGCAAGGACATCACCAACCCGTATCTTTTTAAGAGTGCCGCAATGGTGACCACATTCGTCCGTTCGGCTGGACCCCGAACCAAAGAGCTTTGGCACTTTCTTGAGGGGGCCAGTCGAGCGGACGCAATGTTGGCGGATTTGCGCCACCAAAGTTTAAAAAAATTGCTTCCTTTTTGTTCGGGCAGGGTCCCGATTTTAGTTCACCCTACCTTCTATAGGTCCCTAAAATTGCGGTACCCCGTGGATGTCGGTGGAATTACCAGGGACGACCGAGTAAGTACTGAGCTCGGCACCGGATCCCTGCGTCAGGCCGTCGGCATCCTTACTCCGAAGGATTTCCGGCCCGTAGTCGACACTGAGTAAGGTAAGTGGGATTGATGGCTCTAAACCTTGCTACTTTGAATGTGAGGGGATTGAGGGATCCGGGCAAGTGTACGCGCTTGCTTGGTGAACTTAAAACTCTCGGCGTAGATGTTGCTGCAGTGCAGGAAACCCACTTCACTTGCGGTGCCGACTGTCGTGTGCTGGAAAGCGATTTTAACGTTTTCTCAGCATACGGCAGCCGTACCAGCGTTGGGGTTTCTTTGCTAGTTGGACGCAGCCTTGATGCTGATGTTGACGTTGTTTTTGCAGGTGACGGGGGCCGACTGGTTGTGGCCGATGTTGCCGTGAAAAGTTTCAAGTTTCGTCTGGTTGCGGTTTATGCGCCCAATATCGTTGTGGAGAGGGTTTCCTTTTTTCGTCGGTTGGCGCCGTTCCTGGACGATACGAAGCGGCTAGTTTTAATGGGTGATTGGAATGCGATCCTTGATCCCAAGATAGATAAGGTCGGGCGGGGAGCTAGGCGTGTGGGAAGGTGTGAAAGCAGCCTTGCCGGCCTCATGACTCGTCATGACCTCGTCGACAGGTTTCGTCTGGATCACCCAGGGCGGGAGATGTGGACGTGGCTAGATAGTTCGCCCTCTGCCAAAGTAGGCTCCTACTTGGACAGAGTGTTAGTGAGACGAGCTGACATTGATTTTGTTAGTTGTCCCACGTTCCACTTGATAGCGTGGACTGACCATAAACTTGTTAGAGTCAGTCTACGGTTAGCAAATAGGCCTAGTCTGGCCGGCTACTGGAAGTTCAATACCTCCTTACTGGAGATACGGGACTTCCGGGACCGGTTGGAATCCCTAATTCAGCGGGCGTTAGTGGGGGCGGTTACCGGGAATAGGTGGTGGGGATCTCTTAAACATAGGATTAGAGATTTCGCTACCAAGTACGGTCAACAGCTCAACCTAGATAGGACCAAGGAAGCGAAATCTATAGACGATAGACTTTCCCGGGCGGTGGCTGGGGGGGACTCCCTAAACGTAGAGCTAGCTAGGGGGGACCTTGAGCGCGAGAGTAGCGAGCGCTACAAGGGATACGTAGTTAGATCTAGGTTAAAGAGAGTTCTCAACGAAGCTGTGAAAACGAACGCGACTGCGCGTGAAGAAGAAGTGCGAAGGTTCCCCGATCGGTATATCGGTTCTGTCAAGGCCCCGGATGGGCGACTGCTGCGATCGACTCGTGAGATTCGTGACGCCTTTCGGGCGCACTTTCGGGATCGCTTTGCCCGCTGTACTGATCTCCCGCTCCGGGAGTTTCGTAGCTATCTTGCCGACTTCCCCGCCTTGGGGTGGCTGAAGCGGCTAGCTGCGAGGGTGTGGTTACTGAATGCGAAGTCCGTGACGCGTTGAAGCAGGTCGGCCTGAACAAGTCGCCGGGACTAGATGGTTTGCCCTACGAAGTGTACTTGAGGATGTCGCACATGTTTGTGCCTATTCTGACGGATATGTTCAACCATTGGTTCGCCCAGGGAGCCATCCCTGGTAGCGTTACCAAGGGCGTGATCACATTGCTGAAGAAAGGTGGCAGGCATGTTTGGGAGGGTTTAGACGATTACAGGCCCATAACTCTGCTTAACACAGAGTTAAAGATTTTGGCCCGGGTCTTAGCGAATCGTTTACAGCTTGTCATTAGCGATCTGATCGGCTCTGAGCAGACCTTTGCTGTGAAGGGAAGATCGATCCAGGACAACCTGCACTTGATTCGCGAGGTCCTAGAGGGTATAGAAGACGGCACCGAGGCCGCGCTGATCAGTTTAGATCAGTCCAAGGCCTTCGATAGGGTTGACCATCGGTTTTTGGCGACTGTTTTGGAGACTGCCGGATTCAAACCGGAGTTCCGCAGATGGATTAGCATGATGTACCACAACCCTCAGGCAGTGGTGCAGGTGAACGGAAGGCGTTCGACGGTGTTCGCGGTCGAGCGGTCGGTCCGGCAGGGCTGCCCGTTGTCTCCTCTTCTCTATGTCCTAGCTTTGGAGCCCCTGCTCCGTAGGCTTAGGGATAGGACGGCAAATCCGGCCCTGCGCGGTGTCCCTTTTGCTGGCCCTCTTACGGCAAGGGTTTCCGCGTTCGCCGATGATATCACAGTGTTTGTATCCCGCCGTCTGGATATAAAGGCTGTGAAGAAGGCGGTTAGCGAGTACGAGCGGATTGCAGGAGCCAAGGTCAATTTTGACAAAAGCGAAGGTTTGCGGCTCGGTGCTTGGAGGGGTAGCAATACTCTTCCGGGGCCGTTCCGCTGGAGTGACGGACCCGTCCGCATCCTCGGGGTGTGGTTCGGGCCCGGCCTCCAACTGGAGCGAAATTGGTCGGAAGTACAAGCCAAGGTGAATGCTCAGGTGGGAATCTGGCTTTCAAGGAGGTTGTCCTTAAAGGGCAGGGCGGAGGCGTGCGCCGTGTACGTCTTCCCCTTGATCCTTTACCGATTGGCTGTACTTCCTCTGCCTAAGGTAAATCGGTTGGCGCTGCAACGATCCCTTTCCAGATTGCTCTGGGGAGGTGCAAGGCCGATGGTCCGTAGGCAGGTCTGTATCCAACGTACACGCAACGGGGGTCTAGGTATGCCTGATCTGGAGAGCCACTGGCTTGCTGAAAGACTTGCATACTTGGGCAGAGCTTTGACGGGGGACGCAGTGTGGAGACTGAAGGCGAGTCGGACTTTTCCTCGCCTAAAGTCAGACCCAAAGGCTGAAGGTCGACGTAGGCCTTTGGGCGAAACACTGTTTGTCCGCGAGTGCCGAACGGCCCTTCGTAACCTTCTTGGGTCCAGTGACCTTTCACGGCCTCGAAAAGAACTATATCGGGAGCTAGTGGTGGGTTCCGCTTCTGATCCTCTCAGCGAGCGGCACGGCTGGACGACGGAGGAGATTCGCTCTCATTGGAATTGGGCGCCAGGATCGAGCTTCTTGAACAACTCCGAGTTCTCGCTCACCTGGCGACTTGTGCGAAATGCGTTGCCCCTTGTCGGCTTGAACTACAAAGCGGGCCTGGCAGACATGCCCGATTGCGCTCGCTGCGGCAGTGGCTTGGAAGAAACGGCTGAGCACGCCTTCTACTACTGCGAGCGAGTTCGCCCGTTTTGGGATCACGTCGGCGAGTGGACGGCTCGCATCGAACCCAAACAGCTCGTGCTGCTCGACGTTGGTTACGTCGTGGACAACGTTCTTCCTCCGTATCAGGGTGAGAAGCGTGTGGTGTTTCTCGCGATCCTAGCTGTAGCTAGAATGGTGATTTGGACGACGCGAAACAAGGGATTGTATGACGATGCAAACTTTTCTCATCGTGATCTGATTTTGTATTTTCGGCATCAGCTGAGGGTCAAAATCAGATGCGATAGAAAACGCTTGGATCGCATAACATTCAGCAAAAGGTGGGTGAATGCAGCGAGCCTGGTCGTGCGAAAGGGAGCAACGTTGGAGTCATCCTTCCCTCCTCTGCCGGCTCATGGCGTCTACGGTACGGGTCCTTAGGGACCCCACCCCTGGTGAGTAAAACTATTCCCTTTTTCTTTGGTACCCAGGTACCTAGTTAGCAGTATGTTTGTGAGTCATTGTCCCCGTCATCTAGTTGTTAGTTCTCAAGATCTTCCCCATCCCCATTATTTTTGTACCTCAATCCGTATCCCAGTCCACGTTTACTGAAGATCTTGAACATTCATATGTATAAAAATCATATCACCTACTTGTATTAACCCATACCGCGCCCGACCCCTAAATTCTTTTCACCCCTGTAGATTAGGATCCCTGCCCCACCTAGGGTAGGTCCGACTTGTTTCCGGTTCTTTCGCCCCGGAAAACAGTCGGCCTCCAATTTTATAGACGGGGGGATGGGAGGGCAACCAAACGGGGGATTTTTCCTTGTTTTTATATATATTTCGGGGTTTTTCTCCCATTCCCATCACATTCATTGTAAATAAATCATACTTGTAAATAAAATCATTCACGAATCTCGGGATTTTAAGTAGGACTTCTTCATAGAGCAAATGTGGTATTGTGGTGATTGTAGCGCAAAAGTCGATGGATGAATGGATATTTATTGTATTGTTGAATGGGTCGGCGAATGTGGCTAGCTAGGTCTCCTTAGTTTATATAGAAAAGTATGACCGCTCCCTTCCCCTCCCCAAAAACTTCAAGGCCTTGTGCCTTCTGTGTACACTACACAGAAATAAAGCAGAGTAGAAGGTGAATTTTTTTGTCTGAGTTCTTTTTCACCACGAAAAAGTAAGTTCTTTATTGTTAAAAATTTGTTTAAATTATTGTTATTGAATATTGTTATCATTGTTAAAGTTTTGTGACCCCCCTCAAACTATTGTTCTTTGTTTGTGAGGAGGGTCAAACGCGACTCGATTTTTTTGTTGAACTTTTTTAAAAAACGACCGCCATTTTTATCAACATTCATCGTTCTACATTTATTCGTCTCGCCTGAATTTTTTGCAACACCATACGCGTTTCATCTCCCTCTGGTTGTGTTTTCACAACTATGGGGGAGCCCAACAACATGAAATCGCAATCACCGACCGACATATTCAAAACGCAACCCTCCCCAATGCCGGAAGAAGCTCCATTCGACCTCTCTTCATCGGCAAGTACAATACCACCGGCACAAAAACCAAAACAAACGGCTGTCTCTTGGTCTTCACATTGCGTGAATAAAAAATCCCCTTGTGACTACGCAAGAGACAGGGTCGAAAAATATGAAAAATATTTCAAGGACGGGGAAATTCTCCCAATACCCGAATTGGTCGAGGCGGTCGAACCAAAGACCCTGTCCTTCGTAGTCACGGACATTAAGACCAAGAGACTAGCGGGGATTAAAAAGGAAACTTTTGAAGACCTTCTCAAAACAGCAAACATCCCAGGGAAGTACTTCTGCCGCAGAAGTTTCGCGACCTGGGATGTCCTTATTACCCTCAGAGGAAGTAGCGAAAAGCCTCGCCGGTGGTAACATCACCACACGCTTCTTCCGGCTACAACCGGAATATCGAGGCAAAAGAAGAATACGAGTCACCGTATGCAATGTATCTATGCAATTGAGTGGTGACGTCCTCGCCGCCTATCTAAGTATATACGGCGGCGTGGAACAAGTCACACAAGTAACGTCAACACGGGGAACCGCGTACGGTGACTACGTATTCGTTATGTGCCTCGATAGGGGAGGGTTTAACAAAATTCCCCATAAAATACGATACCGCGAACAAACCATGACAGTCATAGTTGAGGGCAGGAAACCGCTATGTTGGTTTTGCAATAACATCGGCCACTTTTCAAAAAACTGCCCTCAAAAATCAACAATCACCACCACAACAACGAATACTACTACTACTACTGCTACTCCTTCACCTGTCATAGCAGCAATAATACCAACAGAAACCTCAGAAAACAAACAAGAAACCCCTAAAGAAAATGAAGAAGGGTGGACGCAAGTCACCAAAAAAAAGGGAGGGAAAAAAACTCCCCCTAAAAAACCCAGCAACAACAGATACAACAACTCTTTTGACTACAACTACGAAACCAACGACCACAAATACGAAACAATCAACTGCAAAACAATCAACAAAAGAAGACAATCAAAACATTGAACCGATGGATATGTCCATGAATTTAAAAAGAAGGAGAGACAGCGAGGATTCACCAACTAAAGAGGGGGAGAAAAAACATCCAAAAAAACCCACACAAACAACCACCATACCTCAGCATAAGGGGGAAAAAACAACAGAAAAATCGCCAGTCCAAAATAAACAAAGACCAGCACAATTGATTCCTCTCCCACAAAAAACAAAAACCACCCCTATCATCCCAACAGAAACACCATTACCCCCCTCTCTTTCACCAATTAAAACCCCCAAAATGCTTACTCGATCCTATTCAGCAACCAGACTTACACCCTCTCCCCAAACACCGTCAACATCAGCAGCAACTGTTCAAAAACCAAGAGCACGCTCTACGGAAGCCCGACGTGCCATAAACTCTTTTTACTTCTGCGAAGATATCATGGACAATCCACACATAGACCACACTTTAAAACAATCATTAAAACCATTACGCTCACTCCAAAAAATTGACACTAAAGACATCACAAAACCACATCTATTCAAGGACGCACCAAAATTGACCACATTCGTCCGCTTGGCTGGCAATCGGACCAAAGAACTTTGGAACTTTATTGACGAAGCCAGCCGGGCGGATGTAATGCTGGTCGATACGAAAAATCCAATGCTGAAAAAAATGCTACCCTTCTGTGCGGGCAGGGTCCCGATTTTGGTTCACCCATCATTCTATAGGTCCCTAAAGTTGCGGTACCCTATGGATGTCGGTGGAATTACCAGGGACGACCGAGTAAGTACTGAGCTCGGCACCGGATCCCTGCGTCAGGCCGTCGGCATCCTCACCCCGAAGGATTTCCGGCCCGTAGTCGACACTGAGTAAGGTAAGTGGGATTGATGGCTCTAAACCTTGCTACTTTGAATGTGAGGGGATTGAGGGATCCGGGCAAGTGTACGCGCTTGCTTGGTGAACTTAAAACTCTCGGCGTAGATGTTGCTGCAGTGCAGGAAACCCACTTCACTTGCGGTGCCGACTGTCGTGTGCTGGAAAGCGATTTTAACGTTTTCTCAGCATACGGCAGCCGTACCAGCGTTGGGGTTTCTTTGCTAGTTGGACGCAGCCTTGATGCTGATGTTGACGTTGTTTTTGCAGGTGACGGGGGCCGACTGGTTGTGGCCGATGTTGCCGTGAAAAGTTTCAAGTTTCGTCTGGTTGCGGTTTATGCGCCCAATATCGTTGTGGAGAGGGTTTCCTTTTTTTCGTCGGTTGGCGCCGTTCCTGGACGATACGAAGCGGCTAGTTTTAATGGGTGATTGGAATGCGATCCTTGATCCCAAGATAGATAAGGTCGGGCGGGGAGCTAGGCGTGTGGGAAGGTGTGAAAGCAGCCTTGCCGCCTCATGACTCGTCATGACCTCGTCGACAGGTTTCGTCTGGATCACCCAGGGCGGGAGATGTGGACGTGGCTAGATAGTTCGCCCTCTGCCAAAGTAGGCTTCCTACTTGGACAGAGTGTTAGTAGTGAGACGAGCTGACATTGATTTTGTTAGTTGTCCCACGTTCCACTTGATAGCGTGGACTGACCATAAACTTGTTAGAGTCAGTCTACGGTTAGCAAATAGGCCTAGTCTGGCCGGCTACTGGAAGTTCAATACCTCCTTACTGGAGATACGGGACTTCCGGGGACCGGCTGGAATCCCTAATTCAGCGGGCGTTAGTGGGGGCGGTTACCGGGAATAGGTGGGTGGGGATCTCTTAAACATAGGATTAGAGATTTCGCTACCAAGTACGGTCGACAGCTCAACCCTAGATAGGACCAAGGAAGCGAAATCTATAGACGATAGACTTTCCCGGGCGGTGGCTGGGGGGGGACTCCCTAAACGTAGAGCTAGCTAGGGGGGACTTGAGCGCGAGAGTAGCGAGCGCTACAAGGGATACGTAGTTAGATCTAGGTTAAAGAGAGTTCTCAACGAAGCTGTGAAAAACGAACGCGACTGCGCGTGAAGAAGAAGTGCGAAGGTTCCCCGATCGGTATATCGGTTCTGTCAAGGCCCCGGATGGGGCGACTGCTGCGATCGGCTCGCGAGATTCGTGACGCCTTTCGGGCGCACTTTCGGGATCGCTTTGCCCGCTGTACTGATCTCCCGCTCCGGGAGTTTCGTAGCTATCTTGCCGACTTTCCCCGCCTTGGGGTGGCTGAAGCGGCTAGCTGCGAGGGTGTGGTTACTGAATGCGAAGTCCGTGACGCGTTGAAGCAGGTCGGCCTGAACAAGTCGCCGGGACTAGATGGTTTTGCCCTACGAAGTGTACTTGAGGATGTCGCACATGTTTGTGCCTATTCTGACGGATATGTTCAACCATTGGTTCGCCCAGGGAGCCATCCCTGGTAGCGTTACCAAGGGCGTGATCACATTGCTGAAGAAAGGTGGCAGGCATGTTTGGGAGGGGTTTAGACGATTACAGGCCCATAACTCTGCTTAACACAGAGTTAAAGATTTTGGCCCGGGTCTTAGCGAATCGTTTACAGCTTGTCATTAGCGATCTGATCGGCTCTGAGCAGACCTTTGCTGTGAAGGGAAGATCGATCCAGGACAACCTGCACTTGATTCGCGAGGTCCTAGAGGGTATAGAAGACGGCACCAAGGCCGCGCTGATCAGTTTAGATCAGTCCAAGGCCTTCGATAGGGTTGACCATCGGTTTTTGGCGACTGTTTTGGAGACTGCCGGATTCAAACCGGAGTTCCGCAGATGGATTAGCATGATGTACCACAACCCCTCAGGCAGTGGTGCAGGTGAACGGAAGGCGTTCGACGGTGTTCGCGGTCGAGCGGTCGGTCCGGCAGGGCTGCCCGTTGTCTCCTCTTCTCTATGTCCTAGCTTTGGAGCCCCTGCTCCGTAGGCTTAGGGATAGGACGGCAAATCCGGCCCTGCGCGGTGTCCCTTTTGCTGGCCCTCTTACGGCAAGGGTTTCCGCGTTCGCCGATGATATCACAGTGTTTGTATCCCGCCGTCTGGATATAAAGGCTGTGAAGAAGGCGGTTAGCGAGTACGAGCGGATTGCAGGAGCCAAGGTCAATTTTGACAAAAGCGAAGGTTTGCTGCGGTCGGTGTCTTGGAGGGGGTAGCAATACTCTTCCGGGGCCGTTCCGCTGGAGTGACGGACCCGTCCGCATCCTCGGGGTGTGGTTCGGGCCCGGCCTCCAACTGGAGCGAAATTGGGTCGGAAATACAAGCCAAGGGTGAATGCTCAGGTGGGAATCTGGCTTTCAAGGAGGTTGTCCTTAAAGGGCAGGGCGGAGGCGTGCGCCGTGTACGTCCTTCCCCTTGATCCTTTACCGATTGGCTGTACTTCCTCTGCCTAAGGTAAATCGGTTGGCGCTGCAACGATCCCTTTCCAGATTGCTCTGGGGAGGTGCAAGGCCGATGGTCCGTAGGCAGGTCTGTATCCAACGTACACGCAACGGGGGTCTAGGTATGCCTGATCTGGAGAGCCACTGGCTTGCTGAAAGACTTGCACACTTGGGCAGAGCCTTGACGGGGGACGCAGTGTGGAGACTGAAGGCGAGTCGGACTTTTCCTCGCCTAAAGTCAGACCCAAAGGCTGAAGGTCGACGTAGGCCTTTGGGCGAAACACTGTTTGTCCGCGAGTGCCGAACGGCCCTTCGTAACCTTCTTGGGTCCAGTGACCTTTCACGGCCTCGAAAAGAACTATATCGGGAGCTAGTGGTGGGTTCCGCTTCTGATCCTCTCAGCGAGCGGCGCGGCTGGACGGCGGAGGAGATTCGCTCTCATTGGAATTGGGCGCCAGGATCGAGCTTCTTGAACAACTCCGAGTTCTCGCTCACCTGGCGACTTGTGCGAAATGCGTTACCCCTTGTCGGCTTGAACTACAAGGCGGGCCTGGCAGACATGCCCGATTGCGCTCGCTGCGGCAGTGGCTTGGAAGAAACGGCTGAGCACGCCTTCTACTACTGCGAGCGAGTTCGCCCGTTTTGGGATCACGTCGGCGAGTGGACGGCTCGCATCGAACCCAAACAGCTCGTGCTGCTCGACGTTGGTTACGTCGTGGACAACGTTCTTCCTCCGTATCAGGGTGAGAAGCGTGTGGTGTTTCTCGCGATCCTAGCTGTAGCTAGAATGGTGATTTGGACGACGCGAAACAAGGGATTGTATGACGATGCAAACTTTTCTCATCGTGATCTGATTTTGTATTTTCGGCATCAGCTGAGGGTCAAAATCAGATGCGATAGAAAACGCTTGGATCGCATAACATTCAGCAAAAGGTGGGTGAATGCAGCGAGCCTGGTCGTGCGAAAGGGAGCAACGTTGGAGTCATCCTTCCCTCCTCTGCCGGCTCATGGCGTCTACGGTACGGGTCCTTAGGGACCCCACCCCTGGTGAGTAAAACTGTCCCCTTTTTCTTTTGGTACCCAGGTACCTAGTTAGCAGTATGTTTGTGAGTCATTGTCCCCGTCATCTAGTTATTAGTTCTCAAGATCTTCCCCATCCCCATTATTTTTGTACCTCAATCCGTATCCCAGCCCACGTTTACTGAAGATCTTGAACATTCATATGTATAAAAATCATATCACCTGCTTGTATTAACCCATACCACGCCCGACCCCTTATTTCTTTTCACCCCTGTAGATTAGGATCCCTGCCCCACCTAGGGTAGGTCCGACTTGTTTCCGGTTCTTTCGCCCCGGAAAACAGTCGGCCTCCAATTTTATAGACGGGGGATGGGAGGGCAACCAAACGGGGGATTTTTCCTTGTTTTTGTATATATTTCGGGGTTTTTCTCCCATTCCCATCACATTCATTGTAAATAAATCATACTTGTAAATAAAATCATTCATGAATCTCGGATTTTAAGTAGGACTTCTTCATAGAGCAAATGTGGTATTTTGGTGATCGCAGCGCAAAAGGCGATGGACGAATGGCTTTATATTGTATTGTTGAATGGGTCGGCGAATGTGGCTAGCTAGGTCTCCTTAGTTTATATAGAAAAGTATGACCGCTCCCTTCCCCTCCCCAAAAACTTCAAGGCCTTGTGCCTTCTGTGTACACAACACAGAAATAAAGCAGACTCGAATGTGAATTTTTTTGTCTGAGTTCTTTTTCACTTGAAAAAAGTAAGTTCTTTATTGTTAAAAATTGTTATTGTTATTGCTTTGAAAAAATATTGTTATTTGTTGGACCTTTTGAAACTTGTTTTATTTTTGAACTATTATTGTTGACTGCCCCTCCCCAAACAATTGTTATTTTGTTTGTTGAGGGGGGTCAACGCTTGTTATCCTCGGATCATTTTTGAAAAAACATAACGACTTATATCATCATCATCCAACGTATTTTCACCTACACAGAACATTCAACGGTCATCCTCTCCTAGCTGCCTCATAAGCAGCTATGGCAGAGGCACCAATTTCACCAGGGTCATTATCACCCGACATTTTTAAAGATCAAAGTCCCCCCTCAAAGCCGGAAGAAAGATGGCCTGCACTTTCGCAGCCATCTTCGTCGGCCAGCTCAATCCAACCGGCGCAAAAGGTACCTTCACTGCCAGCCTCTTGGACAACAAAAGTAATCCAAAAAACACCAAAAGACTACAACAAAATAAGACAGAAATACGAGAAGTACTTCCAAGGAATAGGATCCTCCCTATTCCCGAACTTGTACAGGAAGTACAGCCAAAAATAATCTCGTTTGTAGTCACAGACTTGAAAACAAAGAGGCTGGCAGGTATTAAAAAGGATACATTTGAAGGCTTATTAAAAGCAGCAGACATCCCCGCGAAGTACTACTGTAGACGTAGCTTCGCAACATGGGATGTTCTGTTACCATCAGAAGACCTTGCAGCCAAGCTGGCCGCCGAAAATGTCATCTCCAAGTACTTCCGGCTTCAGCCAGAGTACATGGGAAGACGTAAAATACGAATCACCGTGTGTAATGTCCCGATACAACTGAATGAGGAGGTCCTGGCTGCCTACCTCGTAAAACACGGAGAAATAGAGGACATCACAAAAGCTAAGTCGGTTAACGGGACAGCGCACGGTGATTATATCTTCACCATGTGCCTGGACAGAGGGGGGTTCACATCCATACCTCACATAATAGAGTACGAACACCAGATCATGACAGTCGTTGTTGAGGGCAGGAAGCCCCAGTGCTGGAATTGCAAGCAGCTGGGGCACTTTTCAAAATCCTGCCCTCAAAAAACAACCAAAACAACTCCGGCCACAACAACAACAACAACAGAAACGACAACGAACACAACGACAACGATAGCAGCAACAGCGACAACAGCAGCGACCGAAGAAAACAAAAGCGAAACCCCTAAAACTAAAACCGGGACAGCCCCAACAAAGAAGAGGGCTGGACCCAAGTAGTGAAAGGGGGAAAAAAGAAAAAAACTCCCATCAAAGAACCAGCAAAACAAACCTCCATCAAAGAACCAGCAACAGCAACAGTTTCAAACAAACCAAACATCACCACGACTGCTAAAATTGACTCTAATAGTACTCCTACCACAAGCACAGCCAAATCATCATCATCATCGACATCTGCAAGATCATCATCATCATCGTCATTAACAAAAAAGAAAAACAAAGAAAAACACATTGAAAAAGAAGACGAAGCCATGGATTATTCAATTAACCTAAAACGGAGAAGGGATAGTGATGACTCGGTAGCTGGGGAGGGGGAGAAAAAACACATTAAGGGACCAGCAAAAGAAACACAAACACAGTCCCAAACACCCTCCCAACCTCAACAAAAGGGCGAAAAAACTGAAAGACCAGCCCAAATTAACCCTCCCCCACAAAAACATCAAAATACCCCAGCACACCTCTCTGACTTCCCACTTTCCCCAAAATCACCTTCACTCTCACCAATCAGAACCCCTAGGCTCCTTACACGGGCACAATCGGTGACCAGGGAGTCACCAACAGCAGCAGCATCACCATCATCAACAGAACTCAAGCCAAGGTCACGGTCGGCTTCAAACGAAGTCCGACGTGCCTTCACCGCTTTTCATTTTTGCGAGGACATCCTCGAGCCCCAAAACATGGACCACATTTTAAAAAAAACTTTAAAACCTTTATCATCACTTAAAAAAATAGACGGCAAGGACATCACCAACCCGTATCTTTTTAAGAGTGCCGCAATGGTGACCACATTCGTCCGTTCGGCTGGACCCCGAACCAAAGAGCTTTGGCACTTTCTTGAGGGGGCCAGTCGAGCGGACGCAATGTTGGCGGATTTGCGCCACCAAAGTTTAAAAAAATTGCTTCCTTTTTGTTCGGGCAGGGTCCCGATTTTAGTTCACCCTACCTTCTATAGGTCCCTAAAATTGCGGTACCCCGTGGATGTCGGTGGAATTACCAGGGACGACCGAGTAAGTACTGAGCTCGGCACCGGATCCCTGCGTCAGGCCGTCGGCATCCTTACTCCCAAGGATTTCCGGCCCATAGTCGACACTGAGTAAGGTAAGTGGGATTGATGGCTCTAAACCTTGCTACTTTGAATGTGAGGGGATTGAGGGATCCGGGCAAGTGTACGCGCTTGCTTGGTGAACTTAAAACTCTCGGCGTAGATGTTGCTGCAGTGCAGGAAACCCACTTCACTTGCGGTGCCGACTGTCGTGTGCTGGAAAGCGATTTTAACGTTTTCTCAGCATACGGCAGCCGTACCAGCGTTGGGGTTTCTTTGCTAGTTGGACGCAGCCTTGATGCTGATGTTGACGTTGTTTTTGCAGGTGACGGGGGCCGACTGGTTGTGGCCGATGTTGCCGTGAAAAGTTTCAAGTTTCGTCTGGTTGCGGTTTATGCGCCCAATATCGTTGTGGAGAGGGTTTCCTTTTTTCGTCGGTTGGCGCCGTTCCTGGACGATACGAAGCGGCTAGTTTTAATGGGTGATTGGAATGCGATCCTTGATCCCAAGATAGATAAGGTCGGGCGGGGAGCTAGGCGTGTGGGAAGGTGTGAAAGCAGCCTTGCCGGCCTCATGACTCGTCATGACCTCGTCGACAGGTTTCGTCTGGATCACCCAGGGCGGGAGATGTGGACGTGGCTAGATAGTTCGCCCTCTGCCAAAGTAGGCTCCTACTTGGACAGAGTGTTAGTGAGACGAGCTGACATTGATTTTGTTAGTTGTCCCACGTTCCACTTGATAGCGTGGACTGACCATAAACTTGTTAGAGTCAGTCTACGGTTAGCAAATAGGCCTAGTCTGGCCGGCTACTGGAAGTTCAATACCTCCTTACTGGAGATACGGGACTTCCGGGACCGGTTGGAATCCCTAATTCAGCGGGCGTTAGTGGGGGCGGTTACCGGGAATAGGTGGTGGGGATCTCTTAAACATAGGATTAGAGATTTCGCTACCAAGTACGGTCGACAGCTCAACCTAGATAGGACCAAGGAAGCGAAATCTATAGACGATAGACTTTCCCGGGCGGTGGCTGGGGGGGACTCCCTAAACGTAGAGCTAGCTAGGGGGGACCTTGAGCGCGAGAGTAGCGAGCGCTACAAGGGATACGTAGTTAGATCTAGGTTAAAGAGAGTTCTCAACGAAGCTGTGAAAACGAACGCGACTGCGCGTGAAGAAGAAGTGCGAAGGTTCCCCGATCGGTATATCGGTTCTGTCAAGGCCCCGGATGGGCGACTGCTGCGATCGGCTCGCGAGATTCGTGACGCCTTTCGGGCGCACTTTCGGGATCGCTTTGCCCGCTGTACTGATCTCCCGCTCCGGGAGTTTCGTAGCTATCTTGCCGACTTTCCCCGCCTTGGGGTGGCTGAAGCGGCTAGCTGCGAGGGTGTGGTTACTGAATGTGAAGTCCGTGACGCGTTGAAGCAGGTCGGCCTCAACAAGTCGCCGGGACTAGATGGTTTGCCCTACGAAGTGTACTTGAGGATGTCGCACATGTTTGTGCCTATTCTGACGGATATGTTCAACCATTGGTTCGCCCAGGGAGCCATCCCTGGTAGCGTTACCAAGGGCGTGATCACATTGCTGAAGAAAGGTGGCAGGCATGTTTGGGAGGGTTTAGACGATTACAGGCCCATAACTCTGCTTAACACAGAGTTAAAGATTTTGGCCCGGGTCTTAGCGAATCGTTTACAGCTTGTCATTAACGATCTGATCGGCTCTGAGCAGACCTTTGCTGTGAAGGGAAGATCGATCCAGGACAACCTGCACTT
>CAXXMW010000015.1:0-25169 GCA_963669225.2 uncultured Arenicella sp.
AGCGGAACACTCTCGGCAACGTCTTCGTCCTCGGACGTATCTCCGGGCCCATGTTGACCACGTTCGCTGTGGTCGCTTTTAGATGCTGCGGGATCCTCCCGCGGTAAAAACAGCATCGGCGCTTCGTCTTCAGAGGAAGTGACGCTGCAATTAGTGGCGTCTGCTCCTTGCAATGGACGAACATCCTTTACGTGGCGAGGTGTCCCGTCAACAACGACCGAATGTGGGCTGTACACACCCGTAATTGTCCCCTTTCCGAACTGGGTTCTACATCGCCCACGAGGGATCTTCACCTAAACACTATCGCCTACCTTGTAACTGCTGGATCCGGCATCCTCCGGTGATAACATGACATCAACACCTTTTATACGGGCTGGATACGAGTATATTATGTTTGCTGGTGCCGTTGACGCCGACGCATCGTCTTTGGGAGTCACATTGTACCAGTATACAGCCTCCATCACCGAGCACCGTGTTCTTGTGGCAATTCGTTTCATGGTTCGGTGAGATCTCTCCACAATCCCGTTGCCAGCCGGTACGTATGCGCATCGGAATCTCATCCGAACGCCCCAGCGCTCGGCGAATTTAGAGAACGTCTCTCCGCTAAAGGTCGTGGCGTTATCCGTGAGTAGCTCAACTGGGGCCCCCACCCCCACCCTCTCGCAAAATACGGTCTCCAACCGCCGAACAATGCTGGCAGCATCTTGGCATGATAACGGCCTCCAAATAGCAAACCGACTGGGACCGCAGTCGATTAAGGTTAGGTAATGACGACCTCCAAGGTGAGTCACGTCCAATCCAACCCTCCTCCAGTTCTCGCGTACGTCCAGACTGCCTGCCTTCCAACTCACCGGGGCGGGATCTATGGACTGACACTCTTCGCATTCCCTAACTACCTCCCGAACAGCTGCCTTAGAGACCTCAGGACTCACCAGTTTCACGAAGTAGAGTGTGCACTTTACGCCAGGGTGCCCACAAGATCGGTGAATGGTCCGAATGCGAGCGGGATCCAGCTCACCCATAGATGCGGCGCATACTGGCTCGATGAGTTCTGCTTCTTTCCGAAGTGCATGCAGCCATCGTTGGGGCACTCTAGTGAATGGATCAGCTCGGTTCACCTGGGATTTAACGAGTGCCACGTCAATTGTCAGTCTATACTCCGCCGCTAATTCTTGGAGCGTACTCAGTCGCCGTCTTATTAACATCCCCGACGCCGCCTTAGTCCGCACCCTTGCTTTCCCGGACAGGGTGTCAGAAATCCACCGGTGCACGCAGGCCGAGTCTGTCCGCAGGTGAATCACACTCGCCTTCCAGTGCAGCGTCAGATTAATGCCCCTCAACACTGCGTCAAGCTCTGTCAGGTTGATGTGCTTATCTGCGTGCACCGGTCGTAGCCAACTTGCGTCTTCAATGATGGCTCCGTCATATTCAATAGCCACCCCGGTGGCCAGGAAGCTGGCATCCACCCACACAGTGACTTCCTGACCATTCGCGCACCAGTCACCACGTGCTGGATCAGTTTGTGACGATCTCATCACAATTTCGTCAAGCATCCGACGCAACATGGGGTCTTGTGTTTCGTCGTCCCATCCGCTTGTCACAGCGTTAGCTCTCTGTTTCACAAACGCAGCTGCAACACGGAGCCAGCCGCACACTGGAAAATTCCCGATCAGCCGCCCACACACAGAAAAGACGGCACGACGCGTAAGTACATTGGGAACCTTCGGACGCTTGCCGTCGCGTCGCCATCTAAGCTTGCCGCGCTCCTCCCAGACGTATACGCCCAACACTCGAGCGCCACTATTTAGTTGTTCCGGAGTCTTACAAGTCAGCCCAAACCGTTCAAGGTGCCTCTTCACTTGGGCTGCCGAACACACACTCTCGTTAACAAATATGTCATCGACATACGAAGAGGTAGCGCGACTGACGGTTTCATCTTGCCCGATCATAGCTTTTACGATGGACCGCATAATCTGTGGAGCTACATTAAGCCCGAACCCCAAGCGGGTGAGGCAGTACCTCTGCCCTTTAATTTTCACCGTTTGGAACGGCCACAGCGACTTGTCAACGTGGATCTGCAGATATGCCCGGCGCAGGTCCACTATGGCGGCTTTTGGCCCCCTTCTCCTGAAATCCCGGTAGTTGAGCTGCTGCAGCTGCCGATTCTCTGCCTGTGAGACTGTCCTTCAATATTGCTCGGGTACGGGCCAATATTTCAGATATCGGCAAGTCGTCTACTCGGGTAGTGGCCTGAAGAAGATTCTCCGCATGCTCCGGCAACCCAGCAATAAATGAGCAGGCCAGACCTCGCTCTGTCATACCTCCGAACTGAGTCGCGAGCTTGCGTAGCTCCGCCAAGAAGACGTCCACCGTTTCTCCCTGACGCAAACGGCACGCTGCAAACTGCTTATAAGTCGTCACAGGACTGACGGCAAATGCTGTGTGAAGATCATCTTTTATACAGGCAAAGAATCAGCCCTCTTCTCCTCACTCAGCTGTTGATACACTGCGTATGCCCCCCGCCCCCCGAGAGGTGCATTGGCACAACGCACTCGATATTTTTTACTCCGCTCAAGCGGCACACCAACTCTGCCTTCTCCACCCATTCAACCATCGATTGCCCGGCATCGATCCCGTCAAAGAGGGGAATCAATTTTGGGTCGAAGGCCATAATTGCCGAAATAGCTTGTTGTCAAGAGCGGACGTAAAAGACACCGTGAAAGTGATTCTTGGAGTTCCTTTCGCAAACTCCCGTCTCTTCAATGAATCCCTCACACTAAAGACAAAGACCAAATCCCAATTCTGTGTGTCGGTAGGCTGCGATGGATTTCGCACGTCAGTTTAAGGGCGTATTGATTCGAGCGTTCTCTCCCTCTCTCTCTCCTTCACTGTTCCTTCTCTCTCGCTCTCTCCCTCTTTCTCCTTCCTTCCGTCTCTCTCTCTCCTTCCTGTTCTCGCCTTCGTCCGTTCTTTCGTTCGTTAAGTTGTAACAAGTTCGTCGGGCGACGCACTCAGAACAAAAATCCCTGTTACGCCGTTACTGTGCGTATTTTATGTTCGTGAGATCTCGCCAGAATTTGCATACGTGCAAATTACCTCTCGCTGGTTCAAGATCTCCCATCATCAAATATACTCGAGGCAGTCATATCGGTTTCGATTTTCCGCTCTCCAATCCATCATTTCGGTCGGCCGTGCTGGCGGAGGCACGGATCCGGCCGGGTGTGGCTTGGTGACTGGAATAATTTCCTTCGGTCTCAAGGGGGGCTTCCCCCCCCCCAGGCTTTTACCTCCTTCGGGAGGGTTGGGTTTATCGCCCGGCGCCTGAGGCGCCCCAGAAAGGGGAGTGCCGACCGGGCCGAGGGCATTTTTGGAACCTGCACCCGGACCCACCATAAAAAGACCTTGTGCCATACCTGCCCGTTCGGTGGGGCGAGCAACAAATACTGCTTTTCCGCTCTACAAGCCAGACACGTTCGTGCGCGCTTCGAATGCCCAGGTACGTTGCGTCCGTTACCTTCACAATAATGTTTATTTTTAACTCGAGACGTCTTCCTCCAGATTTCCGTCGACCCATTCATTTGGAATGCATCGTCTCCTTTCACTTAGTTAATGAAACTAGGCACACATTGCACATCAATCTGGCCAGGAAAGCGAAAGCTCAACGAAGAAACTGAATTTCTTCTAATAACAGCAAAAAAAAAAAACCACGCCGTAAGGACGAATTATACTAAAGCGAAAAGCAATAAAACGCAACAGAATAGCAAGTGTAGGGTATGCAGAGTAAGGCATTAAACGCCTAATCACATAATAAAAGAATGCACTCAACTGGCATGAAAGAAGTACAAGACAAGGTACCCATCGGTGGGAAAACTACTTGGCGTCGTCTCGTCGATTTCAACGTAGTGGATTTTACCGTTGAGGCTGACTACAGATTGAAAATAAAAGAAAACGGAAAGATAAGCAAACACTTGGAGCATGAGAAAGAAGTAAATGCTGTGGCACACTAAAGTAACATTGATAGCAATATTAATTGTTGCGATTGTAACTGTTCCGAAAAGCTTGGAAGACTGGCTGGAGGAAGTGGAAATCAAAGTTTCAAGAGAGACGATCGATATGATAACATTGTTGAGATTGACCAAAATATTCCTGCAAACATGTTGGGACTTTCTCTTACTTAGACGTCACTGAAAGAGCACCAACTAACCCTGATGTGATAAAATCGCATCTACTGTGATAATAATAATAATAATAATAATAATAATAATAATAATAATAATAAGATTAATAATAATAATAATAATAATAATAATAATAATAATAATGCGAAAGCAAATGTCTTTTGATAATAGCTGATGACGCCGTTAAGACGAATTATATTAAAATGAAAACCAATAAATCACAATAGTAAGCGAATGCAGTCAACTGGTATAAAAGAGTTACAAGACAATATATGACGCCTCGAGAAAATTTGTCTACAGCAAATTTTGTATGAGATTGAAATGTGATCAAACGACCAATCGGCGAATGCCTTAACGAGAAACAATCGTAGAGAACGAGACGCCTAAAAGTATTCTTCAATTTTCACATACAAACAGATCAACTAACTTTTGCTAGAATCCAACACTGCGTTGAAAAAATTCTATTATGGGTTGGTTTATCAGATTATAACGAAATACTACAAAGTTGCCGATATCGTGTAGAAGACTAAACACGATCACCTCATTTAACTAGGAATTAAGGATAAGATGAACTTTAAAAAACGATCTTTTCATCCGGTGGATTTTTCTGAAAGAGATTTCACAACGCCGTCTACAAAGGGACATTTCACAATTATCAATATGGATTTAAGTCATTATATTGAAAGTTAGGTAGAGTTCGTTGATCTACTTAAAAGAGAAAACGGTCGCTGCGAGCAGGATTTGAACCTGCGCGGGCAATGCCCATTGGATTTCAAGTCCAACGCCTTAACCACTCGGCCATCACAGCTGCAAGCGACGATGTTATATAGTTTTATAATGTTTTTGTTTTTTTAACTCGAGACCTCTCATTCCAGATTTCTGCTTATCAATCATTTGGAATGCATCGTCTCTTCTCACTTAGTTAATGAAACTAGACCAACATTGCACAGGAGAAGACAAGAAAATGGCCAGGAAAGCGAAAGCCTAAAGGAGAAACAGCGGAAAACAACGCCATAAGAACGAATTATACTAAAGCGAAAAGCAATAAAACGCAACAATATATCAATTGTAGGTTATGCAGAGTAAGGCATTAAACGCTTCATCACATTGACGCATTCATACAACGTCTCGAAGACTACATAGAAAAACACGAACGAGGACTGATTTCATCAGAAACGATACTGATAACACGATAGACGATAGAATAACAACAACTAGGAAACAAAAATGGGAGAAAAAAACAACTCAATGTCCGCTTTAAACCACTAATAAACAACTGCACACACCAGAAAACCTGGACCTGGCTAAGAAAAGGAAACCTTAAGAGAGAAACGGAATCTCTCCTAAGAGCAGCACAGGACAACGCCATAACGACCAATAATATCAAAGCGAGAATAGATAAGACGCAACAAAACACTAAATGTTAGCTATGCGGTGACAGAGACGAAACCATCAATCTCATAATAAGCGAATGCAGCAAATTAGCACAGAACGAGTATAAGACTAGACACGACAAGGTCGGCAAGGTGATCCACTGGGAAATGTGCAAGAAATTTAAATTTCACCATGCTAACAAATCGTATATGCACAACCCAGCACCTGTCCTAGAAAATGACACACATAAACTCCTATGGGACTTTAACATAGAAACGGATCACCTAATCCCGGTCAGAAGACCAGACTGACCTTATACGTAATAATCAACAAAAAAAGAGACCTTGCAAAATTGTCGAGTGTTCTGTCCCGGCGGACCACAGAATAAATCTGAAGGAATGTCAAAAGAAGGATAACTACCTCGACCTTGCTAGACAATTGAAAAAACTGTGGAACATGAAATTGACGATTGTGCCAATTGTGAAAAACCATCAGCTAACACTGATGTGAAAAACTCTAAAGGAGCAAATAATAATGATAAAAATGTGGTTTTTCAGATAAAAATGAAATGCTTTAAAGTGGAAGAAATTGACTAGAAGATTAAGCACGAGTTGCTGCTTCTTCAACTTGGAATTAAGGAAAAGCCGAACTTGAAAAAAGGTACTCGTCATTTGGCGGATTTTCTTGTTTCAGTGAAGTGCAGACTGAAAATGAGAGAAAGCGAAATAATAGTATTTCGATTCTGCCAAATAGCAGAAATTAGCAGCAGAAAATTAAGGTGACGATAATGTCACAAATAGATGGTGTGTTAGGAAGAGTCCCCGAGAATTGTTTTGAAAATATTGTGTCATTATTGGAAATCAGAAGACGATTTGAGGAGATAGAGACGATAGCATTGTTAAAATCGGTTAAAATAACCAGAAAAGTGCTGGTAACCTCAGGTTAATGGGTTGTCACTGATATTTCAGTGAAAGACTACTGACTAATCGCGTTGTGATAAACTCTCAGCCAGTGAAATAATCGATTAAGTGTGTTCTACACACAATAGCAGTGTTTTTATTTTCCTTCCATCAGGCCATATGCTTAGTTAATGCCAATAATAATGATAAAAATAATAGTAATTTTAAGAAGGAAGGTCTTGCAGAAATAAGCTTTTCCGTTGAATAAGATTCCTATTTCGAGGTGGCATCTAAGTGAGATATGGCTCCATTCCCCAGAAGAAGAAAAAGAGTTGCGCTAAAACGTTCCATGTGTATACAAGATATACGAATTAAATGTCTTTCCGTTTCGAATTAAATGCTGACGCCGTTTACAAAGGGACATTTCACAATTATCAATATGGATTTAAGTGTCATTATATTGGAAGTGAGCTAGAATTTGTTGATCGACTTAAAAGAGAAAACGATCGCTGCGAGCAGGATTCGAACCTGCGAGGGCAATGCCCATTGGATTTCAAGTCCAACGCCTTAACCACTCGGCCATCACAGCTGCAAGCACGGCAGAGTTGTAACTTTATAATGTTTATTTTTAACTCGAGGTCTGGTCTGCGCATTTATTGCTGGGTTGCAGGAGCATGCGGAGAATCTTCTTCAGGCCACTACCCGAGTAGACGACTTGCCGATATCTGAAATATTGGCCCGTGCCCGAGCAATACTGTAGGACAGTCTCAAAGGCACAGAATCAGCCCTCTTCTCCTCACTCAGCTGCTGATACACTGCGTATGCGCCTCCCGAGAGGCGCATTGGCACAACGCACTCGATATTTTTTACTCCGCTCAACCGGCACACCAACTCTGCCCTCTCCACCCATTCAACCAACGATTGCCCGGCATCGATCCCGTCAAAGAGGGGAATCAATTTTGGGTCGAAGACAATAATTGCCGAAATAGCTTGTTGTCAAGAGCGGACGTAAAAGACACCGTGAAAGGGATTCTTGGAGTTCCTTTCGCAAACTTAGTAAGGGAGGTGATACTACAATCTCTTCATTTCTATAATTTTTCTTTAAGTCTACTGTTGTCAAGAGCGGACGTAAAAGACACCGTGAAAGTGATTCTTGGAGTTCCTTTCGCAAACTCCCGTCTCTTCAATGAATCCCTCACACTAAAGACAAAGACCAAATCCCAATTCTGTGTGTCGGTAGGCTGCGATGGATTTCGCACGTCAGTTTAAGGGCGTATTGATTCGAGCGTTCTCTCCCTCTTTCTCCTTCCTTCCGTCTCTCTCTCTCTCTCTCTCTCTCTCTCTCTCTCTCTCTCTCTCTCTCTCTCCTTCCTGCTCTCGTCTTCGTTCGTTCGTTCGTTAAGTTGTAACAAGTTCGTCGGGCGACGCACTCAGAACAAAAATCCCTGTTACGCCGTTACCGTGCGTATTTTATGTTCGTGAGATCTCGCCAGAATTTGCATACGTGCAAATTACCTCTCGCTTGGTCGAGATCTCCCATCATCAAATATGCTCGAGGCAGCCATATCGGTTTCGCTTTTCCGCTCTACAAGCCAGACACGTTCGTGCGCGCTTCGAATGCCCAGGTACGTTGCGTCCGTTACCTTCACACTCCTCCCTGATTTGGGAATCACGCAACGTACAGCGCGGAGCAGGTCTCTTTAGTCTGCTACTTCGTCTGAGCGGAACACTCTCGGCAACGTCTTCGTCCTCGGACGTATCTCCGGGCCCATGTTGACCACGGTCGCTGTGGTCGCTTTTAGATGCTGCTGGATCCTCTCGCGGTAAATACAGCATCGGCGCTTCGTCTTCAGAGGAAGTGACGCTGCAATTAGTGGCGTCTGCTCCTTGCAATGGACGAACATCCTTTACGTGGCGAGGTGTCCCGTCAACAACGACCGAATGTGGGCTGTACACACCCGTAATTGTCCCCTTTCCGAACTGGGTTCTACATCGCCCACGAGGGATCTTCACCTAAACACTATCGCCTACCTTGTAACTGCTGGATCCGGCATCCTCCGGTGATAACATGACATCAACACCTTTTATACGGGCTGGATACGAGTATATTATGTTTGCTGGTGCCGTTGACGCCGACGCATCGTCTTTGGGAGTCACATTGTACCAGTATACAGCCTCCATCACCGAGCACCGTGTTCTTGTGGAATTCGTTTAATGGTTCGGTGAGATCTCTCCACAATCCCGTTGCCAGCCGGTACGTATGCGCATCGGAATCTCATCCGAACGCCCCAGCGCTCGGCGAATTTAGAGAACGTCTCTCCGCTAAAGGTCGTGGCGTTATCCGTGAGTAGCTCAACTGGGGCCCCCACCCCCACCCTCTCGCAAAATACGGTCTCCAACCGCCGAACAATGCTGGCAGCATCTTGGCATTATAACGGCCTCCAAATAGCAAACCGACTGGGACCGCAGTCGATTAAGGTTAGGTAATGACGACCTCCAAGGTGAGTCACGTCCAATCCAACCCTCCTCCAGTTCTCGCGTACGTCCAGACTGCCTGCCTTCCAACTCACCGGGGCGGGATCTATGGACTGACACTCTTCGCATTCTCTAACTACCTCCCGAACAGCTGCCTTAGAGACCTCAGGACTCACCAGTTTCACGAAGTACAGTGTGCGCTTTACGCCAGGGTGCCCACAAGATCGGTGAATGGTCCGAATGCGAGCGGGATCCAGCTCACCCATAGATGCGGCGCATACTGGCTCGATGAGTTCTGCTTCTTTCCGAAGTGCATGCAGCCATCGTTGGGGCACTCTAGTGAGTTGATCGGCTCGGTTCACCTGGGATTTAACGAGTGCCACGTCAATTGTCAGTCTATACTCCGCCGCTAATTCTTGGAGCGTACTCAGTCGCCGTCTTATTAACATCTCCGACGCCGCCTTAGTCCGCACCCTTGCTTTCCCGGACAGGGTGTCAGAAATCCACCGGTGCACGCAGGCCGAGTCTGTCCGCAGGTGAATCACACTCGCCTTCCAGTGCAGCGTCAGATTAATGCCCCTCAACACTGCGTCAAGCTCTGCCAGGTTGATGTGCTTATCTACGTGCACCGGTCGTAGCCAACTTGCGTCTTCAATGATGGCTCCGTCATATTCAATAGCCACCCCGGTGGCCAGGAAGCTGGCATCCACCCACACAGTGACTTCCTGACCATTCGCGCACCAGTCACCACGTGCTGGATCAGTTTGTGACGATCTCATCACAATTTCGTCAAGCATCCGACGCAACATGGGGTCTTGTGTTTCGTCGTCCCATCCGCTTGTCACAGCGTTAGCTCTCTGTTTCACAAACGCAGCTGCAACACGGAGCCAGCCGCACACTGGAAAATTCCCGATCAGCCGCCCACACACAGAAAAGACGGCACGACGCGTAAGTACATTGGGAACCTTCGGACGCTTGCCGTCGCGTCGCCATCTAAGCTTACCGCGCTCCTCCCAGACGTATACGCCCAACACTCGAGCGCCACTATTTAGTTGTTCCGGAGTCTTACAAGTCAGCCCAAACCGTTCAAGGTGCCTCTTCACTTGGGCTGCCGAACACACACTCTCGTTAACAAATATGTCATCGACATACGAAGAGGTAGCGCGACTGACGGTTTCATCTTGCCCGATCATAGCTTTTACGATGGACCGCATAATCTGTGGAGCTACATTAAGCCCGAACCCCAAGCGGGTGAGGCAGTACCTCTGCCCTTTAATTTTCACCGTTTGGAACGGCCACAGCGACTTGTCAACGTGGATCTGCAGATATGCCCGGCGCAGGTCCACTATGGCGGCTTTTGGCCCCCTTCTCCTGAAATCCCGGTAGTTGAGCTGCTGCAGCTGCCGATTCTCTGCCTGTGAGACTGTCCTTCAATATTGCTCGGGTACGGGCCAATATTTCAGATATCGGCAAGTCGTCTACTCGGGTAGTGGCCTGAAGAAGATTCTCCGCATGCTCCGGCAACCCAGCAATAAATGAGCAGGCCAGACCTCGCTCTGTCATACCTCCGAACTGAGTCGCGAGCTTGCGTAGCTCCGCCAAGAAGACGTCCACCGTTTCTCCCGGACGCAAACGGCACGCTGCAAACTGCTTATAAGTCGTCACAGGACTGACGGCAAATGCTGTGTGAAGATCATCTTTTATACAGGCAAAGAATCAGCCCTCTTCTCCTCACTCAGCTGTTGATACACTGCGTATGCGCCCCCCGAGAGGTGCATTGGCACAACGCACTCGATATTTTTTACTCCGCTCAAGCGGCACACCAACTCTGCCTTCTCCACCCATTCAACCATCGATTGCCCGGCATCGATCCCGTCAAAGAGGGGAATCAATTTTGGGTCGAAGGCCATAATTGCCGAAATAGCTTGTTGTCAAGAGCGGACGTAAAAGACACCGTGAAAGTGATTCTTGGAGTTCCTTTCGCAAACTCCCGTCTCTTCAATGAATCCCTCACACTAAAGACAAAGACCAAATCCCAATTCTGTGTGTCGGTAGGCTGCGATGGATTTCGCACGTCAGTTTAAGGGCGTATTGATTCGAGCGTTCTCTCCCTCTCTCTCTCCTTCACTGTTCCTTCTCTCTCGCTCTCTCCCTCTTTCTCCTTCCTTCCGTCTCTCTCTCTCCTTCCTGTTCTCGCCTTCGTCCGTTCTTTCGTTCGTTAAGTTGTAACAAGTTCGTCGGGCGACGCACTCAGAACAAAAATCCCTGTTACGCCGTTACTGTGCGTATTTTATGTTCGTGAGATCTCGCCAGAATTTGCATACGTGCAAATTACCTCTCGCTGGTTCAAGATCTCCCATCATCAAATATACTCGAGGCAGTCATATCGGTTTCGATTTTCCGCTCTCCAATCCATCATTTCGGTCGGCCGTGCTGGCGGAGGCACGGATCCGGCCGGGTGTGGCTTGGTGACTGGAATAATTTCCTTCGGTCTCAAGGGGGGCTTCCCCCCCCCAGGCTTTTACCTCCTTCGGGAGGGTTGGGTTTATCGCCCGGCGCCTGAGGCGCCCCAGAAAGGGGAGTGCCGACCGGGCCGAGGGCATTTTTGGAACCTGCACCCGGACCCACCATAAAAAGACCTTGTGCCATACCTGCCCGTTCGGTGGGGCGAGCAACAAATACTGCTTTTCCGCTCTACAAGCCAGACACGTTCGTGCGCGCTTCGAATGCCCAGGTACGTTGCGTCCGTTACCTTCACAATAATGTTTATTTTTAACTCGAGACGTCTTCCTCCAGATTTCCGTCGACCCATTCATTTGGAATGCATCGTCTCCTTTCACTTAGTTAATGAAACTAGGCACACATTGCACATCAATCTGGCCAGGAAAGCGAAAGCTCAACGAAGAAACTGAATTTCTTCTAATAACAGCAAAAAAAAAAAACACGCCGTAAGGACGAATTATACTAAAGCGAAAAGCAATAAAACGCAACAGAATAGCAAGTGTAGGGTATGCAGAGTAAGGCATTAAACGCCTAATCACATAATAAAAGAATGCACTCAACTGGCATGAAAGAAGTACAAGACAAGGTACCCATCGGTGGGAAAACTACTTGGCGTCGTCTCGTCGATTTCAACGTAGTGGATTTTACCGTTGAGGCTGACTACAGATTGAAAATAAAAGAAAACGGAAAGATAAGCAAACACTTGGAGCATGAGAAAGAAGTAAATGCTGTGGCACACTAAAGTAACATTGATAGCAATATTAATTGTTGCGATTGTAACTGTTCCGAAAAGCTTGGAAGACTGGCTGGAGGAAGTGGAAATCAAAGTTTCAAGAGAGACGATCGATATGATAACATTGTTGAGATTGACCAAAATATTCCTGCAAACATGTTGGGACTTTCTCTTACTTAGACGTCACTGAAAGAGCACCAACTAACCCTGATGTGATAAAATCGCATCTACTGTGATAATAATAATAATAATAATAATAATAATAATAATAATAATAATAATAAATTAATAATAATAATAATAATAATAATAATAATAATGCGAAAGCAAATGTCTTTTGATAATAGCTGATGACGCCGTTAAGACGAATTATATTAAAATGAAAACCAATAAATCACAATAGTAAGCGAATGCAGTCAACTGGTATAAAAGAGTTACAAGACAATATATGACGCCTCGAGAAAATTTGTCTACAGCAAATTTTGTATGAGATTGAAATGTGATCAAACGACCAATCGGCGAATGCCTTAACGAGAAACAATCGTAGAGAACGAGACGCCTAAAAGTATTCTTCAATTTTCACATACAAACAGATCAACTAACTTTTGCTAGAATCCAACACTGCGTTGAAAAAATTCTATTATGGGTTGGTTTATCAGATTATAACGAAATACTACAAAGTTGCCGATATCGTGTAGAAGACTAAACACGATCACCTCATTTAACTAGGAATTAAGGATAAGATGAACTTTAAAAAACGATCTTTTCATCCGGTGGATTTTTCTGAAAGAGATTTCACAACGCCGTCTACAAAGGGACATTTCACAATTATCAATATGGATTTAAGTCATTATATTGAAAGTTAGGTAGAGTTCGTTGATCTACTTAAAAGAGAAAACGGTCGCTGCGAGCAGGATTTGAACCTGCGCGGGCAATGCCCATTGGATTTCAAGTCCAACGCCTTAACCACTCGGCCATCACAGCTGCAAGCGACGATGTTATATAGTTTTATAATGTTTTTGTTTTTTTAACTCGAGACCTCTCATTCCAGATTTCTGCTTATCAATCATTTGGAATGCATCGTCTCTTCTCACTTAGTTAATGAAACTAGACCAACATTGCACAGGAGAAGACAAGAAAATGGCCAGGAAAGCGAAAGCCTAAAGGAGAAACAGCGGAAAACAACGCCATAAGAACGAATTATACTAAAGCGAAAAGCAATAAAACGCAACAATATATCAATTGTAGGTTATGCAGAGTAAGGCATTAAACGCTTCATCACATTGACGCATTCATACAACGTCTCGAAGACTACATAGAAAAACACGAACGAGGACTGATTTCATCAGAAACGATACTGATAACACGATAGACGATAGAATAACAACAACTAGGAAACAAAAATGGGAGAAAAAAACAACTCAATGTCCGCTTTAAACCACTAATAAACAACTGCACACACCAGAAAACCTGGACCTGGCTAAGAAAAGGAAACCTTAAGAGAGAAACGGAATCTCTCCTAAGAGCAGCACAGGACAACGCCATAACGACCAATAATATCAAAGCGAGAATAGATAAGACGCAACAAAACACTAAATGTTAGCTATGCGGTGACAGAGACGAAACCATCAATCTCATAATAAGCGAATGCAGCAAATTAGCACAGAACGAGTATAAGACTAGACACGACAAGGTCGGCAAGGTGATCCACTGGGAAATGTGCAAGAAATTTAAATTTCACCATGCTAACAAATCGTATATGCACAACCCAGCACCTGTCCTAGAAAATGACACACATAAACTCCTATGGGACTTTAACATAGAAACGGATCACCTAATCCCGGTCAGAAGACCAGACTGACCTTATACGTAATAATCAACAAAAAAAGAGACCTTGCAAAATTGTCGAGTGTTCTGTCCCGGCGGACCACAGAATAAATCTGAAGGAATGTCAAAAGAAGGATAACTACCTCGACCTTGCTAGACAATTGAAAAAACTGTGGAACATGAAATTGACGATTGTGCCAATTGTGAAAAACCATCAGCTAACACTGATGTGAAAAACTCTAAAGGAGCAAATAATAATGATAAAAATGTGGTTTTTCAGATAAAAATGAAATGCTTTAAAGTGGAAGAAATTGACTAGAAGATTAAGCACGAGTTGCTGCTTCTTCAACTTGGAATTAAGGAAAAGCCGAACTTGAAAAAAGGTACTCGTCATTTGGCGGATTTTCTTGTTTCAGTGAAGTGCAGACTGAAAATGAGAGAAAGCGAAATAATAGTATTTCGATTCTGCCAAATAGCAGAAATTAGCAGCAGAAAATTAAGGTGACGATAATGTCACAAATAGATGGTGTGTTAGGAAGAGTCCCCGAGAATTGTTTTGAAAATATTGTGTCATTATTGGAAATCAGAAGACGATTTGAGGAGATAGAGACGATAGCATTGTTAAAATCGGTTAAAATAACCAGAAAAGTGCTGGTAACCTCAGGTTAATGGGTTGTCACTGATATTTCAGTGAAAGACTACTGACTAATCGCGTTGTGATAAACTCTCAGCCAGTGAAATAATCGATTAAGTGTGTTCTACACACAATAGCAGTGTTTTTATTTTCCTTCCATCAGGCCATATGCTTAGTTAATGCCAATAATAATGATAAAAATAATAGTAATTTTAAGAAGGAAGGTCTTGCAGAAATAAGCTTTTCCGTTGAATAAGATTCCTATTTCGAGGTGGCATCTAAGTGAGATATGGCTCCATTCCCCAGAAGAAGAAAAAGAGTTGCGCTAAAACGTTCCATGTGTATACAAGATATACGAATTAAATGTCTTTCCGTTTCGAATTAAATGCTGACGCCGTTTACAAAGGGACATTTCACAATTATCAATATGGATTTAAGTGTCATTATATTGGAAGTGAGCTAGAATTTGTTGATCGACTTAAAAGAGAAAACGATCGCTGCGAGCAGGATTCGAACCTGCGAGGGCAATGCCCATTGGATTTCAAGTCCAACGCCTTAACCACTCGGCCATCACAGCTGCAAGCACGGCAGAGTTGTAACTTTATAATGTTTATTTTTAACTCGAGGTCTGGTCTGCGCATTTATTGCTGGGTTGCAGGAGCATGCGGAGAATCTTCTTCAGGCCACTACCCGAGTAGACGACTTGCCGATATCTGAAATATTGGCCCGTGCCCGAGCAATACTGTAGGACAGTCTCAAAGGCACAGAATCAGCCCTCTTCTCCTCACTCAGCTGCTGATACACTGCGTATGCGCCTCCCGAGAGGCGCATTGGCACAACGCACTCGATATTTTTTACTCCGCTCAACCGGCACACCAACTCTGCCCTCTCCACCCATTCAACCAACGATTGCCCGGCATCGATCCCGTCAAAGAGGGGAATCAATTTTGGGTCGAAGACAATAATTGCCGAAATAGCTTGTTGTCAAGAGCGGACGTAAAAGACACCGTGAAAGGGATTCTTGGAGTTCCTTTCGCAAACTTAGTAAGGGAGGTGATACTACAATCTCTTCATTTCTATAATTTTTCTTTAAGTCTACTGTTGTCAAGAGCGGACGTAAAAGACACCGTGAAAGTGATTCTTGGAGTTCCTTTCGCAAACTCCCGTCTCTTCAATGAATCCCTCACACTAAAGACAAAGACCAAATCCCAATTCTGTGTGTCGGTAGGCTGCGATGGATTTCGCACGTCAGTTTAAGGGCGTATTGATTCGAGCGTTCTCTCCCTCTTTCTCCTTCCTTCCGTCTCTCTCTCTCTCTCTCTCTCTCTCTCTCTCTCTCTCTCTCTCTCTCTCTCCTTCCTGCTCTCGTCTTCGTTCGTTCGTTCGTTAAGTTGTAACAAGTTCGTCGGGCGACGCACTCAGAACAAAAATCCCTGTTACGCCGTTACCGTGCGTATTTTATGTTCGTGAGATCTCGCCAGAATTTGCATACGTGCAAATTACCTCTCGCTTGGTCGAGATCTCCCATCATCAAATATGCTCGAGGCAGCCATATCGGTTTCGCTTTTCCGCTCTACAAGCCAGACACGTTCGTGCGCGCTTCGAATGCCCAGGTACGTTGCGTCCGTTACCTTCACACTCCTCCCTGATTTGGGAATCACGCAACGTACAGCGCGGAGCAGGTCTCTTTAGTCTGCTACTTCGTCTGAGCGGAACACTCTCGGCAACGTCTTCGTCCTCGGACGTATCTCCGGGCCCATGTTGACCACGGTCGCTGTGGTCGCTTTTAGATGCTGCTGGATCCTCTCGCGGTAAATACAGCATCGGCGCTTCGTCTTCAGAGGAAGTGACGCTGCAATTAGTGGCGTCTGCTCCTTGCAATGGACGAACATCCTTTACGTGGCGAGGTGTCCCGTCAACAACGACCGAATGTGGGCTGTACACACCCGTAATTGTCCCCTTTCCGAACTGGGTTCTACATCGCCCACGAGGGATCTTCACCTAAACACTATCGCCTACCTTGTAACTGCTGGATCCGGCATCCTCCGGTGATAACATGACATCAACACCTTTTATACGGGCTGGATACGAGTATATTATGTTTGCTGGTGCCGTTGACGCCGACGCATCGTCTTTGGGAGTCACATTGTACCAGTATACAGCCTCCATCACCGAGCACCGTGTTCTTGTGGAATTCGTTTAATGGTTCGGTGAGATCTCTCCACAATCCCGTTGCCAGCCGGTACGTATGCGCATCGGAATCTCATCCGAACGCCCCAGCGCTCGGCGAATTTAGAGAACGTCTCTCCGCTAAAGGTCGTGGCGTTATCCGTGAGTAGCTCAACTGGGGCCCCCACCCCCACCCTCTCGCAAAATACGGTCTCCAACCGCCGAACAATGCTGGCAGCATCTTGGCATTATAACGGCCTCCAAATAGCAAACCGACTGGGACCGCAGTCGATTAAGGTTAGGTAATGACGACCTCCAAGGTGAGTCACGTCCAATCCAACCCTCCTCCAGTTCTCGCGTACGTCCAGACTGCCTGCCTTCCAACTCACCGGGGCGGGATCTATGGACTGACACTCTTCGCATTCTCTAACTACCTCCCGAACAGCTGCCTTAGAGACCTCAGGACTCACCAGTTTCACGAAGTACAGTGTGCGCTTTACGCCAGGGTGCCCACAAGATCGGTGAATGGTCCGAATGCGAGCGGGATCCAGCTCACCCATAGATGCGGCGCATACTGGCTCGATGAGTTCTGCTTCTTTCCGAAGTGCATGCAGCCATCGTTGGGGCACTCTAGTGAGTTGATCGGCTCGGTTCACCTGGGATTTAACGAGTGCCACGTCAATTGTCAGTCTATACTCCGCCGCTAATTCTTGGAGCGTACTCAGTCGCCGTCTTATTAACATCTCCGACGCCGCCTTAGTCCGCACCCTTGCTTTCCCGGACAGGGTGTCAGAAATCCACCGGTGCACGCAGGCCGAGTCTGTCCGCAGGTGAATCACACTCGCCTTCCAGTGCAGCGTCAGATTAATGCCCCTCAACTCTGCGTCAAGCTCTGTCAGGTTGATGTGCTTATCTGCGTGCACCGGTCGTAGCCAACTTGCGTCTTCAATGATGGCTCCGTCATATTCAATAGCCACCCCGGTGGCCAGGAAGCTGGCATCCACCAACACAGTGACTTCCTGACCATTCGCGCACCAGTCACCACGTGCTGGATCAGTTTGTGACGATCTCATCACAATTTCGTCAAGCATCCGACGCAACATGGGGTCTTGTGTTTCGTCGTCCCATCCGCTTGTCACAGCGTTAGCTCTCCGTTTCACAAATGCAGCTGCAACACGGAGCCAGCCGCACACTGGAAAATGCCAGGTCAGCCGCCCACACACAGAAAAGACGGCACGACGCGTAAGTACATTGGGAACCTTCGGACACTCGCTGTCGCGTCGCCATCTAAGCTTACCGCGCTCCTCCCAGACGTATACGCCCAACACTCGAGCGCCACTATTTAGTTGTTCCGGAGTCTTACAAGTCAGCCCAAACCGTTCAAGGTGCCTCTTCACTTGGGCTGCCGAACACACACTCTCGTTAACAAATATGTCATCGACATACGAAGAGGTAGCGCGACTGACGGTTTCATCTTGCCCGATCATAGCTTTTACGATGGACCGCATAATCTGTGGAGCTACATTAAGCCCGAACCCCAAGCGGGTGAGGCAGTACCTCTGCCCTTTAATTTTCACCGTTTGGAACGGCCACAGCGACTTGTCAACGTGGATCTGCAGATATGCCCGGCGCAGGTCCACTATGGCGGCTTTTGGCCCCCTTCTCCTGAAATCCCGGTAGTTGAGCTGCTGCAGCTGCCGATTCTCTGCCTGTGAGACTGTCCTTCAATATTGCTCGGGTACGGGCCAATATTTCAGATATCGGCAAGTCGTCTACTCGGGTAGTGGCCTGAAGAAGATTCTCCGCATGCTCCGGCAACCCAGCAATAAATGAGCAGACCAGACCTCGCTCTGTCATACCTCCGAACTGAGTCGTGAGCTTGCGTAGCTCCGCCAAGAAGACGTCCACCGTTTCTCCCTGACGCAAACGGCACGCTGCAAACTGCTTATAAGCCGTCAGGGACTGGTGGCAAATGCTGTGTGAAGAACATCTTTTATACAGGCAAAGAATCAGCCCTCTTCTCCTCACTCAGCTGTTGATACACTGCGTATGCGCCCCCCGAGAGGTGCATTGGCACAACGCACTCGATATTTTTTACTCCGCTCAAGCGGCACACCAACTCTGCCTTCTCCACCCATTCAACCATCGATTGCCCGGCATCGATCCCGTCAAAGAGGAGAATCAATTTTGGGTCGAAGGCCATAATTGCCGAAATAGCTTGTTGTCAAGAGCGGACGTAAAAGACACCGTGAAAGTGATTCTTGGAGTTCCTTTCGCAAACTCCCGTCTCTTCAATGAATCCCTCACACTAAAGACAAAGACCAAATCCCAATTCTGTGTGTCGGTAGGCTGCGATGGATTTCGCACGTCAGTTTAAGGGCGTATTGATTCGAGCGTTCTCTCCCTCTCTCTCTCCTTCACTGTTCCTTCTCTCTCGCTCTCTCCCTCTTTCTCCTTCCTTCCGTCTCTCTCTCTCCTTCCTGTTCTCGCCTTCGTCCGTTCTTTCGTTCGTTAAGTTGTAACAAGTTCGTCGGGCGACGCACTCAGAACAAAAATCCCTGTTACGCCGTTACTGTGCGTATTTTATGTTCGTGAGATCTCGCCAGAATTTGCATACGTGCAAATTACCTCTCGCTGGTTCAAGATCTCCCATCATCAAATATACTCGAGGCAGTCATATCGGTTTCGATTTTCCGCTCTCCAATCCATCATTTCGGTCGGCCGTGCTGGCGGAGGCACGGATCCGGCCGGGTGTGGCTTGGTGACTGGAATAATTTCCTTCGGTCTCAAGGGGGGCTTCCCCCCCCCCAGGCTTTTACCTCCTTCGGGAGGGTTGGGTTTATCGCCCGGCGCCTGAGGCGCCCCAGAAAGGGGAGTGCCGACCGGGCCGAGGGCATTTTTGGAACCTGCACCCGGACCCACCATAAAAAGACCTTGTGCCATACCTGCCCGTTCGGTGGGGCGAGCAACAAATACTGCTTTTCCGCTCTACAAGCCAGACACGTTCGTGCGCGCTTCGAATGCCCAGGTACGTTGCGTCCGTTACCTTCACAATAATGTTTATTTTTAACTCGAGACGTCTTCCTCCAGATTTCCGTCGACCCATTCATTTGGAATGCATCGTCTCCTTTCACTTAGTTAATGAAACTAGGCACACATTGCACATCAATCTGGCCAGGAAAGCGAAAGCTCAACGAAGAAACTGAATTTCTTCTAATAACAGCAAAAAAAAAAAACACGCCGTAAGGACGAATTATACTAAAGCGAAAAGCAATAAAACGCAACAGAATAGCAAGTGTAGGGTATGCAGAGTAAGGCATTAAACGCCTAATCACATAATAAAAGAATGCACTCAACTGGCATGAAAGAAGTACAAGACAAGGTACCCATCGGTGGGAAAACTACTTGGCGTCGTCTCGTCGATTTCAACGTAGTGGATTTTACCGTTGAGGCTGACTACAGATTGAAAATAAAAGAAAACGGAAAGATAAGCAAACACTTGGAGCATGAGAAAGAAGTAAATGCTGTGGCACACTAAAGTAACATTGATAGCAATATTAATTGTTGCGATTGTAACTGTTCCGAAAAGCTTGGAAGACTGGCTGGAGGAAGTGGAAATCAAAGTTTCAAGAGAGACGATCGATATGATAACATTGTTGAGATTGACCAAAATATTCCTGCAAACATGTTGGGACTTTCTCTTACTTAGACGTCACTGAAAGAGCACCAACTAACCCTGATGTGATAAAATCGCATCTACTGTGATAATAATAATAATAATAATAATAATAATAATAATAATAATAATAATAAGATTAACAATAATAATAATAATAATAATAATAATGCGAAAGCAAATGTCTTTTGATAATAGCTGATGACGCCGTTAAGACGAATTATATTAAAATGAAAACCAATAAATCACAATAGTAAGCGAATGCAGTCAACTGGTATAAAAGAGTTACAAGACAATATATGACGCCTCGAGAAAATTTGTCTACAGCAAATTTTGTATGAGATTGAAATGTGATCAAACGACCAATCGGCGAATGCCTTAACGAGAAACAATCGTAGAGAACGAGACGCCTAAAAGTATTCTTCAATTTTCACATACAAACAGATCAACTAACTTTTGCTAGAATCCAACACTGCGTTGAAAAAATTCTATTATGGGTTGGTTTATCAGATTATAACGAAATACTACAAAGTTGCCGATATCGTGTAGAAGACTAAACACGATCACCTCATTTAACTAGGAATTAAGGATAAGATGAACTTTAAAAAACGATCTTTTCATCCGGTGGATTTTTCTGAAAGAGATTTCACAACGCCGTCTACAAAGGGACATTTCACAATTATCAATATGGATTTAAGTCATTATATTGAAAGTTAGGTAGAGTTCGTTGATCTACTTAAAAGAGAAAACGGTCGCTGCGAGCAGGATTTGAACCTGCGCGGGCAATGCCCATTGGATTTCAAGTCCAACGCCTTAACCACTCGGCCATCACAGCTGCAAGCGACGATGTTATATAGTTTTATAATGTTTTTGTTTTTTTAACTCGAGACCTCTCATTCCAGATTTCTGCTTATCAATCATTTGGAATGCATCGTCTCTTCTCACTTAGTTAATGAAACTAGACCAACATTGCACAGGAGAAGACAAGAAAATGGCCAGGAAAGCGAAAGCCTAAAGGAGAAACAGCGGAAAACAACGCCATAAGAACGAATTATACTAAAGCGAAAAGCAATAAAACGCAACAATATATCAATTGTAGGTTATGCAGAGTAAGGCATTAAACGCTTCATCACATTGACGCATTCATACAACGTCTCGAAGACTACATAGAAAAACACGAACGAGGACTGATTTCATCAGAAACGATACTGATAACACGATAGACGATAGAATAACAACAACTAGGAAACAAAAATGGGAGAAAAAAACAACTCAATGTCCGCTTTAAACCACTAATAAACAACTGCACACACCAGAAAACCTGGACCTGGCTAAGAAAAGGAAACCTTAAGAGAGAAACGGAATCTCTCCTAAGAGCAGCACAGGACAACGCCATAACGACCAATAATATCAAAGCGAGAATAGATAAGACGCAACAAAACACTAAATGTTAGCTATGCGGTGACAGAGACGAAACCATCAATCTCATAATAAGCGAATGCAGCAAATTAGCACAGAACGAGTATAAGACTAGACACGACAAGGTCGGCAAGGTGATCCACTGGGAAATGTGCAAGAAATTTAAATTTCACCATGCTAACAAATCGTATATGCACAACCCAGCACCTGTCCTAGAAAATGACACACATAAACTCCTATGGGACTTTAACATAGAAACGGATCACCTAATCCCGGTCAGAAGACCAGACTGACCTTATACGTAATAATCAACAAAAAAAGAGACCTTGCAAAATTGTCGAGTGTTCTGTCCCGGCGGACCACAGAATAAATCTGAAGGAATGTCAAAAGAAGGATAACTACCTCGACCTTGCTAGACAATTGAAAAAACTGTGGAACATGAAATTGACGATTGTGCCAATTGTGAAAAACCATCAGCTAACACTGATGTGAAAAACTCTAAAGGAGCAAATAATAATGATAAAAATGTGGTTTTTCAGATAAAAATGAAATGCTTTAAAGTGGAAGAAATTGACTAGAAGATTAAGCACGAGTTGCTGCTTCTTCAACTTGGAATTAAGGAAAAGCCGAACTTGAAAAAAGGTACTCGTCATTTGGCGGATTTTCTTGTTTCAGTGAAGTGCAGACTGAAAATGAGAGAAAGCGAAATAATAGTATTTCGATTCTGCCAAATAGCAGAAATTAGCAGCAGAAAATTAAGGTGACGATAATGTCACAAATAGATGGTGTGTTAGGAAGAGTCCCCGAGAATTGTTTTGAAAATATTGTGTCATTATTGGAAATCAGAAGACGATTTGAGGAGATAGAGACGATAGCATTGTTAAAATCGGTTAAAATAACCAGAAAAGTGCTGGTAACCTCAGGTTAATGGGTTGTCACTGATATTTCAGTGAAAGACTACTGACTAATCGCGTTGTGATAAACTCTCAGCCAGTGAAATAATCGATTAAGTGTGTTCTACACACAATAGCAGTGTTTTTATTTTCCTTCCATCAGGCCATATGCTTAGTTAATGCCAATAATAATGATAAAAATAATAGTAATTTTAAGAAGGAAGGTCTTGCAGAAATAAGCTTTTCCGTTGAATAAGATTCCTATTTCGAGGTGGCATCTAAGTGAGATATGGCTCCATTCCCCAGAAGAAGAAAAAGAGTTGCGCTAAAACGTTCCATGTGTATACAAGATATACGAATTAAATGTCTTTCCGTTTCGAATTAAATGCTGACGCCGTTTACAAAGGGACATTTCACAATTATCAATATGGATTTAAGTGTCATTATATTGGAAGTGAGCTAGAATTTGTTGATCGACTTAAAAGAGAAAACGATCGCTGCGAGCAGGATTCGAACCTGCGAGGGCAATGCCCATTGGATTTCAAGTCCAACGCCTTAACCACTCGGCCATCACAGCTGCAAGCACGGCAGAGTTGTAACTTTATAATGTTTATTTTTAACTCGAGGTCTGGTCTGCGCATTTATTGCTGGGTTGCAGGAGCATGCGGAGAATCTTCTTCAGGCCACTACCCGAGTAGACGACTTGCCGATATCTGAAATATTGGCCCGTGCCCGAGCAATACTGTAGGACAGTCTCAAAGGCACAGAATCAGCCCTCTTCTCCTCACTCAGCTGCTGATACACTGCGTATGCGCCTCCCGAGAGGCGCATTGGCACAACGCACTCGATATTTTTTACTCCGCTCAACCGGCACACCAACTCTGCCCTCTCCACCCATTCAACCAACGATTGCCCGGCATCGATCCCGTCAAAGAGGGGAATCAATTTTGGGTCGAAGACAATAATTGCCGAAATAGCTTGTTGTCAAGAGCGGACGTAAAAGACACCGTGAAAGGGATTCTTGGAGTTCCTTTCGCAAACTTAGTAAGGGAGGTGATACTACAATCTCTTCATTTCTATAATTTTTCTTTAAGTCTACTGTTGTCAAGAGCGGACGTAAAAGACACCGTGAAAGTGATTCTTGGAGTTCCTTTCGCAAACTCCCGTCTCTTCAATGAATCCCTCACACTAAAGACAAAGACCAAATCCCAATTCTGTGTGTCGGTAGGCTGCGATGGATTTCGCACGTCAGTTTAAGGGCGTATTGATTCGAGCGTTCTCTCCCTCTTTCTCCTTCCTTCCGTCTCTCTCTCTCTCTCTCCTTCTCTCTCTCTCTCTCTCTCTCTCTCTCTCTCTCCTTCCTGCTCTCGTCTTCGTTCGTTCGTTCGTTAAGTTGTAACAAGTTCGTCGGGCGACGCACTCAGAACAAAAATCCCTGTTACGCCGTTACCGTGCGTATTTTATGTTCGTGAGATCTCGCCAGAATTTGCATACGTGCAAATTACCTCTCGCTTGGTCGAGATCTCCCATCATCAAATATGCTCGAGGCAGCCATATCGGTTTCGCTTTTCCGCTCTACAAGCCAGACACGTTCGTGCGCGCTTCGAATGCCCAGGTACGTTGCGTCCGTTACCTTCACACTCCTCCCTGATTTGGGAATCACGCAACGTACAGCGCGGAGCAGGTCTCTTTAGTCTGCTACTTCGTCTGAGCGGAACACTCTCGGCAACGTCTTCGTCCTCGGACGTATCTCCGGGCCCATGTTGACCACGGTCGCTGTGGTCGCTTTTAGATGCTGCTGGATCCTCTCGCGGTAAATACAGCATCGGCGCTTCGTCTTCAGAGGAAGTGACGCTGCAATTAGTGGCGTCTGCTCCTTGCAATGGACGAACATCCTTTACGTGGCGAGGTGTCCCGTCAACAACGACCGAATGTGGGCTGTACACACCCGTAATTGTCCCCTTTCCGAACTGGGTTCTACATCGCCCACGAGGGATCTTCACCTAAACACTATCGCCTACCTTGTAACTGCTGGATCCGGCATCCTCCGGTGATAACATGACATCAACACCTTTTATACGGGCTGGATACGAGTATATTATGTTTGCTGGTGCCGTTGACGCCGACGCATCGTCTTTGGGAGTCACATTGTACCAGTATACAGCCTCCATCACCGAGCACCGTGTTCTTGTGGAATTCGTTTAATGGTTCGGTGAGATCTCTCCACAATCCCGTTGCCAGCCGGTACGTATGCGCATCGGAATCTCATCCGAACGCCCCAGCGCTCGGCGAATTTAGAGAACGTCTCTCCGCTAAAGGTCGTGGCGTTATCCGTGAGTAGCTCAACTGGGGCCCCCACCCCCACCCTCTCGCAAAATACGGTCTCCAAC
>CAXXMW010000016.1:0-28521 GCA_963669225.2 uncultured Arenicella sp.
TCGGTGTCCTCTTCAGCCCCAGCCGACAGGGCAAATTTTTGTGTGTGTGTGTGCGTGTGCGTATGTGTGTGTGTGTGCGTGTGTATGTGTGTGCACACGTAAACATGTATGTACTCTCGTGTATATATAAACTAGGTTGGTTTTGCTTAACTTGGTTTTCTTTCATATTTGTGTTTGTGAAAGTACCATTGTCAATGTAAATGTCCTTATTTATTTATAAGCATATATTCTCTCTCTCTCTGTATTTGTGTGTGTGAGAGAGAGAGAGAGAGCACGTATATATGCACATACTCCCATACACACAAACACCCGTGCACACATATATTCCGGGGTGTTGTACTCTTATTTCCTTTTCTCTCTCTCTCTCTCTCTCTCTCTCATTTTGCGCAAAGACACGTACAAATTAATGTTCACCAATGCATACATTCATTTTGGGGGGGGGTGTCCTCGTGGTGTAATGGTTAAAGCGATGAACTGCAGAATCGTAGTACGCGAGTTCGTACTCCAGTCGCGCTATTACGTTCACTTTCGGGCAAATACCCTTGGGAAAGGTATGAACCCCCTTATTCTCCCTCCAGCTATGGGTAAATAGTAGGACGGACTAGGTTCTTCAGCCTTGGTGAGGCAACTAGTCTAGGAGAAGGAAAACTTTGAATTCAAAACCTGTTAAACTCCGCTTAAAAATTGACCTTGTGTCGAGCGGAGGGGTTGGTAAATAGTACCAATGCATACATTCACACACACGCTTTTTTTTGGGAGGGGGTGGGCACTGGGTCGGTTGAAGATGTGTCAAAATGCAAAGAAATGTTTTTTTAAAATTCGTGTGAGTGTGTATATGCTTTCGCGCATATGTGAGTAGGTAGTGTGACGGCAAAATTCTTTAAAATCCCAAAACGGGACTTTATTTTTGCACGTGTGAAGACGAGGCAAACTGGCACTTGATCCCTTGTAGAATAAGTCCTCGTTCAGAGTTTTTTTTTTCAGGCATATAAGAACTGGCATATTATGTGGGGGATTAATTATGGCCAGACTGACCGCCGCTGGCAAGGGGTTCCAAATTTCACACTATACACACCCACCAAGGCCGCTAGACTTCCTCCCCAAGAACAATGGAAGATATGGACCTTTAGATTTAGTCGGAATAATATTAGTAAAGTAGTCGGCAATTCCGGTTTCCCGTGTGATATTTTTAAAGGAATTAATAGGACAATTTTAAGCAAGATAACATAAGGCGAATAGAAGCTGGAAAAGAAATATGACATAAAAAAACTCGTAGAAGACACTGCAAATAACAACTTCGACCACGTGGGAACATTAAAATATATCAATCTTTTACTACTCATAGATATACACCTTCAACGTGTCAAATATAGCATAACTGAATAATCCATGAACATAAATGTCTTTCTTCTTTTCTTTTCTTTCGTTTTTCTTCAAATTGTGTGAGAGAGAAAGAGAGAGTATATAAAATTGGGTATAAGGAGAAACAGTCCCAAAGTTACTTATCTTATTTAGATGGATTCCTGTGGAGAATCTTTCTTCTTTTACGGGCTGACAGACTTTATCTTATTTTTAGTACTGGCTTGAAGATTTGGCTCCTTCGTGTCCGAGATTCTTTTCGTCTTCTTTTACCCGGAGTACTTGGCTTTTGGTTCCGTCCACCACGAACCCTGTCCAACAACTCACTTTCTTATTATCTATTTCCGCTGACGGGAAGGAGTCCCACTTCCGTTTTGGGGTCCCAGCCAATCATTTGGCTTCTCTCTTCTTCCTTCCCGTGTCAGGCAACCCGAGTGAGGTCCCTAAGTACAAACATCTGGTCTTAACGGCCATTCTTTGACGGTGTGCCACTGTCAATTCAAACACGAGGATAGTAGTAATCATATTTCAATCGTCTCAGTGGGACACCACGTGACAGTAGGCTCTGTTTAATGTTGTAGATGCACTACAATTATAAATTAGATGAAAAGACCGTAAAAACGTTGATTCGAATAAACATAATCTCCACTGACCCTAAAAACAACAAATATATTATGATAAATTTAAAACCCGTTACTTGATTATTAACCATAGTCCCCCTCCCCACGATTAGAGTTTTGCAAAAAAAAAAAAAAAAACGTTATATATCAATTTAAATGTCCTTTGGGAGATTGTATCTCCGAAAAAAAAACTATATACGTAGGTTTAACACTAAGTATTCTGTCGAGGCGACTTACCATGCATCTTTCGACACTAGCTCAATAGCATCATCGTCATCATCATCATGTCGCATCATCAGCACAGATATCCCTGACCCTCTCTCGCCACCTCTCCCTATCGTCCATTGCTTCCGGCAGGTCCTCAGGACTACATCCCGTATCGGCACAGAGCTGCTATATGTAGGTTCGTACTGGTCGCCCTGCCTTTGCTCGGCCATGTGAAGGGGTCCACAAGAGTACATCGCTTATGAGCTCGTCCCTACTTCTTCAGTTGTGTCCCGCATGTCGGGTTCGTCTAATTTTGTTAGTTTTAGGGATGGGTTGTAAGTGGCCGTATAGCTGCTGCTTTATGGGGTGCTGTCTCCAGGACTTGTTCAATATTGACCGATAGGCTATCGATAGGTGTCGATGCTTTTGCTATTCGCGTGTCGATAACTGTCTCGGTTGATGAGACTCTGCTTCCTAGGTTGGTTGAACTTGTCAAGTAGCTCAATAGCATAACATGTAAAAATACATTCCTGCCCAACAACTGAATTTCAGAAAATTCTTACCGGAAACACAACAATATTGGAAAACAAAATAACGAACAAAGACGAGAAATTTTCGAAACCTTTCATATAAGAAATAAACATCCTAACCCCAACAAAATTAATTTGAAACTCATCCAAATATACTTAAATGTTTTTAGGTACTGTTGCCATAGAATTTTTAAAAATTACACCAGTATAAATAAAATGCTGGATTGTACTTTTGCAATATACACTGCTCTCTGCTGATGACCCGAGAAAGGAACGAAAGTACTTGGGAACCAGTTAAATACAGAAAATTTGTCAGTCAATTCCACTCGGATATCAAAACAACGATAATGATATTTGAAATGATCGAAACAAAAATATGTCGACAAAGATCGTCAGTTACACTCCCCTCATGGGGGTTGAGCACTCTGGCAAAGGAATTAACCTCTGCCACTCACGTAATGCAAAGCTCTTCAAATGAATTGAGCACTCTAGTATCCGTTATGGCAAAATGTAAACAAACGAAAACTAATACATATAGCGTTTTAATTCCCGAGCTGACGTGAGTCGTCTGGTGGCTGAGCAGTAAGATACTAAATCTAACGTTAAGTTGGGCGGGTTTCAATCCCAACTTGAAGCGTCCTGCGTGTCTAGCCACACTGAAGAGTTGTGATACAATGAAACAGTCTGTCTGTGGATGACAATATATATATATATATATATATATATATATATATATATATATATATATATATATATAGCTTTGTTTCCTTGTTTAATGGCATACTAATCTTTGTGGGTTATTTAGTGGCAAAGCTATCATTCTAGAAGAACAGCACTTATACTATTTAAACCATAGCTAGGAGATAATGGGATTTATCACGGTCCGGAAGCAAACAGAATAATGCGACTGGAGTCTGAACTTTTTATTTTCAAGCTATACGCATACGCACACACACACGCACACACACACGCATGATTATATAAAGGTATGACTTGAGTCGTGAAACTAGCAGTTATAGTGAACGCTTGCGATGGCGGCTTTTTACTGTTTCTTTTTTTTTTCAGGTTTTAAAGGAGCGTTTTTAATTAGAGCTCAATTTTTTACTTTAGAGAGAAATAAACTAAAGTGAATTAGGATTTGGTCTTCGTATTACAAATACTATAACATGTCTTTTATTTTATGGTAGACATATGAAAGCATTAGTAGTGATATCCTATATATATATATATATATATGCAGAGAGAGAGAGAGAGAGAGAGAGAGAGATACATGTGTTTATTCAACTGAGAACACGCACAAAAAAATGAATCATCTACTTCGTGTGTACTATTACGATTGCGACAAACGAGATGTGTTTGGTTTGATTTGGTTTCTTTGTTTAATGGCATATGAACACTTGTAGGTGATTTAATGCCATTCTCCTAGAAGAACAATAGTGCTACAATTTAACCCATAGCTGGAGAGCTAAAGGTGTTGTTTTTTTTTCCCGAAGGGTATTTGTCCGAAAGTGAGATAGTAGCGCAACGGGAGTACGAACTCACTTACTACGATTCCGTAGTCCATCGCTTTAACCATTACACCACGAGGAAAAAGGTGATGTGTAGCTTGATATATGAATGTATATATTTATATATATGTATATATATATATATATATATATATATATATTTGTGTGTGTGCGTGTATATGGGAATATATATATATATATGCATATATATACACACACACACATATATATATATAGCAGGAGTACTACAAGGGAATACGCTAGCCCCACACCTCTTTATCATCTGCCTAGACTACGTGCTTAGAATATCGATCGATAAAATCAGAGAAAACGGCTTCGAGCTGACAAAGAAAAGAAGCAGAAGGTACCCCGCAAAAACAATTACCGACGCCGACTACGCCGATGACATAGCGATACTTGCAAATACACCCAACCAAGCCGAAACACTACTGCATAGTTTGGAAAGAGCCGCCGCAGGCATTGGCCTCTATGTCAATGCACACAAAACTGAATATATGTGCTTTAATCAAGCAGGCGACATTTCCACACTAGAGACAGGGATAGGAATATTTATATAGCCACCTTAAATCTGCTCCTTGAAACAGTCCAGCTTGTACATTCATACAAACATTCTCGTCATAATTCCTTTATCCTAATATACATTGTTCATAACAAGAATGTAAACAAATGAAAAATAATTATCTGATATTTTCCTCGGGTTTACCATTTTTCCCTCAACAGAACAGTTTGAAAAACTGTTTTCATTTCCTGAACTGCTGTAGGCCTAAATTCCAGAAACCCCACAAACATTCAACTCTGGTCCACTCCCACACTCTAACCCGTACACATATCCTTTATTGTGACTTTTATTTTCATTTATAGCAATTTTTGTACCTTTGCTTTCTTTCAGTTTTTTATTGTCACGTTTTCTTTGCGATGTTTCTTTTCTGTAGTTGATTTTGTTTCGTTTTGATTTCATTTTATAATTCTTTCTTTTTTAATTTTATACTGTTTCGTTTTTGGTTTATGTACGTTTTCCACTGGAATATCTTTTTACCAAATTTTCACTCGTCGGATGAATTCAATGAAGATAGTAGCAATGATTCGAATGGCAGGGATAAAATAAGAATTGTTTTGTACGAAATAGAAAACTGAAGAAATGATCGGGATAGAGTCAGAATGGAAGAAAAAAAAAGGAGAAAATAGATGTGAGGGGAATAAGAGGAAAAAAATAGTTGAAAATAGAAAGAAAGAAAGAAACGTGGGAAAAGAAAAAGAACGAAAGACGTTAAAAGAAAGAAAGAAACAAACAAAAACAAATAGAATAAAGAGAAAAGGAGGATGGAAGGAAAGAAGGAAGGAAGGAAGGAAGGAAGGAAGGAAGGAAACTAAAAAAGAAAAAACCTGAAAAAACGAAACAAAGAATGTTGAAAGAAAGAAAAAAAAGAAAGAAGCAAACAAACAAACAAAACAAATAGCGAGGAAGGGATGTGAAGAATCCCCCCCCCCAGAGAAACAGAAAGAAAGAAAGAAACAAACAAACAAACAAGCAAACAAACAAACAAAAAAAAAGCAAACAAAGAGGAAGGAACAAAGGAACGAAGGAACCTAAAAAAAACCGAAGAAACAAAACGAAGAATGTTGAAAGAAAGAAAGAAACAAACAAAAGAAACAAACAAACAAACAAAACAAATTGCGAGGAAGGGATGTGAAGAAAAGAACAAAGAAAAGGAACGAAGGATGTAGAAAGAAAGAAAGAAAGAAAGAAAGAAAGAAAGAAAGAAAGAAGTTGTAAAGATAACTGTAGCGGAACCAAAAAAAGAAAGAAAGAAAAGAAGGTGCGGGTAAAAAAAGAAAGAAAGAACGGGAAAAAAATACTGAATAAAAGATAATTGACTAATTAAAACTGAAAAAAGATCAATGATTTAAAGAAAGGATAAAATTTCATTTATTAAACCAATATTTATGTAAGTAAAGTTAGCAACCGTGGTCGAGGGCGACCACAAGGCTCCCTTTTCAATAGCTACTACACAGAGGTGTAGGGGAGGGCGCTACTCCTTTCCCTGGATTGCTCCACTTTACCCTTGATTGGTACCTTATAATGCTGAGTGTTAAGCAAGGAGGTATCAAGTACCATTTTTAAAGTCTTTGGTATGATGCGACCTGAGATTGAACCCAGGTTTCGCGGACCATTAGCGAACACTCTACCCACTAGTCCAATGAGCCGAGTAACCTACAAATACATATATATAAGCGACCAGAATTCCAACATAATTAGTTTTTTTCCTTTTTGTGTTTTTCATATCAGCGTTAGCCGATGGTTTCACACTGGAGTTTGAGTGACAGCAAGTCTCCTCAAGTCTCCAGGACTCTTCTCAGTATTCTAGCGATCTCAACAATGCTGTAATCTAAAATGGTCTCCACTCGCCCTCTTACGTCCAAGTTCTCCAGTCCCTATACCTTTCATTTGGTGACTGCACTAAGAGCACTAATTATAATTGGTAGAATCGTCACTTTCATGTTTCACGGTTTTTTCAATTCCCTAGCAATGTCCAGATACTAATTTCTCTTTTCGCTTTCTTTCAATTTTACTCAGTGGTCAGCCGGGACAGCAAAGTCCACAATTCAGCAAGTTCTTTTTCTTTCTCTTTTTTTATTGGCTATCACTAGGTCTGGTTGTCTTGCCGAGATCCGTTTGTATCTCAAAATCCCAGAGAAGTTTGTGCGTCAGATTCTGGGTTGTGTATTGTAGGAGGTTACATTGTGTTTTGATATTTAACTTCCATTTTGTAGTGGTATACTTAATTGGTTTTTGTATGTGGTTGCGTGTTCTCATAAGTTGGAAGGTCGTCATTTATAGCGATGGGGATAACATTATTATTATTATTATTGTTGTTGTTGTTGTTGGGTTTTTAGGTTTAGGGTTTAAGTTGGTTTTGTTGGTATTACTTTGGTTGCGTTGGTATTTCGTTGGTAGTTATCCCCGCGCTAAATGTTGATGGAAAATAAAGGTAGTGGAGAAGAACGAAGACGTCATTAGGCTTTGAAGGAAGGTTTAATGGCAGCATGAAGTAAAGGCTTTTATGATGGTATGCTGCGAAGCTCGTATAAAGCAAAGAAGGTAGGAAGTTGTTAGAGTGTATCATCTAATTTGTTTTTAACTAGAATCCCTCGGTTTAGGAGAATAGACCGAAGGGATCCATAAACTAGATGGCTCTCCTCATAATGGTTGATGAGGCTACTACTATTCGTTAAGACGTCCGTTCCCTTTGGGGATTTCTGAGCGAGAGACAGATTCGCAGGCTTTCTTCAATTTTTGGTGCTGCTAGGAAATATAGTTCGGGCAGAATCGGACAAGTCATCCTGATTGGGTGAAAATGTTCGGCGACTCTAACGGTCAAATTAAATTACGCGCCATACAAAAATTTAAGTTTCTTTCTGCCTTAGTATATACCATTTGTTCATATGGTCAAATTTCAATTTCTTGTACGATTCCTTGTGGATCAACTCCCCTATTCGTCGTGTCCAGTCTTATACTCTTTTTGTGCTAATTTGCTGCATTCGCTTATTTATTAATATCCTTATTATTTAACTTCTTTCAAGTTTTTTTAAGCCTGCGTTATCTGATGGTTTTTCACTGGAGTCTTAGTGAGAGCAAGTCTACTCCAGGATTCTTCTCAGTATTCTGGCCGATCTCAACAATGCTGTTGTCTGTATTCCTCCGCGATGTTCTATGTGGTCTTCAAGTTGGATCGATGTGTCCTCGCTGTCTTCAATGCTGGCAAGTCCTCTTCTTCTCTCTCTTCTGGACACATATAGTCTGTGAATATCATCTGTTGGCTGCAATGCCTTATGCATGGTCATTAGTTTTCTTGTTCTCTGGTCCATTTTTTAAAGTTCTTCCCTGGTCTACTTCAAGAAAGGTCCCGAGTATCTTACCAGGTTACATCCCAGGTTTTTATCCCTTTGACAAGGTTCCTGCCATAGAGTTTTGTCTCGAGTAATTTTCTAGCTCTTCTGGGATACTCTTTTTAAATTTTTCTTTCAGTTCCAGTTGTTTGATGGTGTCAGCCTCTAATATCCCCAAGTATTTGTAGGTGTCCTTTTCTCTGAGCGTTCTGAATACTTGATTTGGTAGTTTGACTTCTTCCGTTATGTGTCGTTCACCACTTTTCATTATTAGCATGGCGCATTTTTCTATGCCAAATTCCATTCCTATATCTTGACTGTATATTCACAGGGTTTGTGTCAGGGTTTCCAATTGTTTTTCGTTTTTGGCAAAACGTTAGATGTCGTCCATGTACATGAAGTGGTTGATGTTTTCCTGCGATTTACTGAGTTTGTATCCGGCTGTGCATTTCCTGGGGATGTGGTTGACTGGCATCATGGCTATTACAAATAGTAATGGTGATAGTGCATCTCTATGGAATATGCCTCTTTGGATCTTTACCTCTGCTAAGCTTTATCCTCCTGCTGTCAATTCCACTCACCAGGTTTGGATGGTCTTCTCGATAAACTGAACAATTTAGTCGGGTATTTTATACATTTTGAGACAGTGTTGTATCCAGCTTTTGGGGACCATATCGTAAGCTTTTTTGTAGTCGATCCAGGCCATAGCTAGATTTTTCCGCCTCGTTTTACTTTCGTTGAAGATGTGTTGATCAATATATAGTAGTTCCAATGTGCCTCTGGTTCTCTTATGGCATCCTTTTTGTTCGTCGGAGAAGATTCCGCGGCTTTTCAATGAGTAGTAGATCTTCTCCCTAATTTGTGCCGTCAGTATTTGCCACAACATTGGTAGGCACGTTACGGGTCTATTACGATTGACTATAATTAACACTAAATAATGCAGACGTGTTAAGAGAGTTTTCGTGGTGTAGTGGCGAATGTGCTGGACTCTGACATCGTAGAAAGAGAGTTCGAACTCCAGCAGCGCTATTGTGTTTGCTTTCGGATTCATACCCTTGGGAAAGGCATGAATCTCCGTATACGTGTTCAGCTATTAGTTAAATAATACAACTACTGTTCTTCAGCGATGATCACTTTGGCATTAAATAACACACAAAGATTGATATGCCATTAAACAAAAGAAAAAACTGAACCCAAAAATACCATTTTTTTTTACTAGCATTAGCTGATGGTCTTTCACAGGAGACTGAGTGACAGAACTTTCCCCTCAGGTCTCCAGGACTTTTTCTCAGTATTCTGACCGATCTTAACAATGCTATAGTTTGGATGGTTTCAACCTATACTCCGATTTCCAAATCTTCCTCCCCCCTTATCAAGCCTTTGGGGACTGTTCCAAATGCCCCAATTATTATTAGTATAACCGTCATCTAGCCCACTCGACTGGGGCAGTTGAATATACTGATTGCATCTCTCTAGAAGGATATGACCCCCTTCCACAACGAGTGTTCTTGATATTACCCTAATGGTGAGGTTTCAGTAATGCTGGAGCTTTGGGGAATGCGGAGTACTCTTTCATTGCCATCGCTCCCAGGTCCACCAACGCCTGCAGTGGTAGCAACTGATAGGGTCCTATCTATGGGTCAAATGGAACTAAACTGCGTAATCATGCTCAGCTGAATTGCTTGGAGTAGAACTGTTTTGACATTCAAACTGCGTACTTATGCTAAACTGAATTGTTTGAAATAGAACTGTTTTTGTCATTGAAACTGTACTTATGCTAACTGAATTGTTTGAAATAGATCTGTTTTGACATTTAAGTGTGTGTAAACAAAAACTTATACTAAACTGAATTGTTTGAATTAGATCTGTTTGTCTAAACTGAATAGCTTGAAATAGAAATGTTTCGGACAATTGAACAGTTTACTTATGCTGAATTGAATTGTTTCAAATAGATCTATTTGCATACAATTGGATTTGGCATTAATCTCCAAAGATTGATATGCCATAAGAAACAAACAAACAAACAAACAAACCGTCATCTTCATGTGTTTTTTTTTACTTCTCTGACAATATTTTATTATCGTTATTATCATTATTATTATCATTATTGTTATTCCTTTGAGAGTTTTTCACACCAACATTAGCAGATGGTTTTTCACCGGATTTAGAATAAGATCACGTCTCCTTAGCTCTCCAGGATTCTTCTCAGTATTCCGGCCGATCTTAATAATGCAGTAGTCAGGATGGTCTCCTCTTGTTTTCTTATTTCCAAGTCTTTAGACCTTTTACCAATCATTTGAGGATTGTTCCACGTGCACCAATAACCATTGGTATCACCGTCTCCTTCATGTTCCATAGTTTTTTTTAGTTCTCTTGCAATGTCTAGGTATTTATCTCTCTTTTCTATTTCTTTGAATTTAATTCTGTGGTCTGCCGGGAAGGCAAAGCCCACAATTCAGCAAGATTTCTTTTTCTTTTCTTTTTTTTTTCTTTTTCTTTTTTTTTTTTTTGTTGACTATCATTTGATGTAGGCGAGATCAGATGATTTGTTTTTTAATTATTTTTCTCTTGAGAGCTTTTCACGTCAGTGTTAGCAGATGGTTTCTCTCTGTTGTTTGAATGACAACAAGTCTTCTTAAGTTTCCAGAACTCTTCTCAGTATTCTGGCCGATCTTAAAAATGTTGTCATCTGGGTGGTTTCTACTTGTCCTCTTATTTCCAAGTCACCCAGTCCCTTTTACCAAGCCTTTGGAGATTTTCCTAGCGCACAAATTACCATTGGGGTGTCCTTGTGGTGTAATGGTTAAAGCGATGCACTGCGGAATCGTAGTACGCGAGTTCGTACTCCAGTCGCGCTATTACGTTCACTTTCGGGCAAATACCCTTGGGAAAGGTATGAACCCCCTTATTCTCCCTCCAGCTATGGGTAAATAGTAGGACGGACTAGGTTCTTCAGCCTTGGTGAGGCAACTAGTCTAGGAGAAGGAAAACTCTGAATTCAAACCTGTTAAACTCCGCTTAAAAATTGACCTTGTGTCATATCCTGCCCGAGCGGAGGGGTTGGTAAATAGTACCATGGTATCACCGTCACTTTCATGTTCCACAGTTTTTTTTTTTAGTTCTCTAGCAAGGTCAAGGTATTCATCTTCCTGTTCACTTTCTTTTAATGTTATTCTGTGATCTGACAGGATGGCAAAGTTCACTATTCTGCAGGTCCCTCTTTTTTTTTGTTTTTTGTTTATTATCACTAGGTCTGATTGCCTGGCCGAGATTGAGTGATCTTATTTGTTATTATTATGATTATTATTATTATTATTAACGATAGTATTTTTACACTTCTATCACTTATAATTACATTTTTTAATTCATTCAGCTATTTTCCTGCCAGGACCGAAAGTCGAGTGTTCTAAAGGTGAACAATTTATAATTAAAATTGCTTGTACGTTCTTATTTGCAAAGAATCCACGTGCCATAATTTGTTTAGTTTATAATACGCTTAGGTAGAACGGAATGTAAGCCACTGTGTATCTGTGTGTGTCAAACAGATTTGTACATTCAGCTGTGAATCAACACATTCGAACATAAAGAAAGAAGGAAAGAAGGAAAGACATTCTTTGACGTCCTTGAGCTCAACTTACTGACATTCATCGAATTTGAATTGTGGAATGTTTCGAGGTGGTTCACAAGCAAAGAAACCATGATAAAAAATAAAAATAAAGTTTTTTAAAAAGTCATATGAATTTTCATTGACAACACGTGACTTAAAACACATTTTTCCTATCAGTAAGTGATGCATGCTGTTACTTCCGGTCGCTATCAAAAGTCTTCTTCTTTACTGTAAAATTTATCTTATTGTCTAATTTTTGTTGTTGTTGTTGTTGTTTCGTTTCATTTTTTTAGGGTTAAAAGGAGGAGGGGTTTTCTCATAAGTTTGTTAATTATATCCACTTTTGGTTTCATTTTTTTTTCTATCAAGACCAACGCAGATTAATTTCATCTTTTATTTTGAATGATTTTTCTTCTGAATATTTGTGCAATTGAATGTTTCCTTGACTTAACGTCTGTAAATCCAACTAACTGAACTGTATTCCTTAATAAGTACGCCACAATGCATTATATATATATATGTATATATATATACACGCACACACACATACTTATATATATATAATTGATTAATTTTAATAACATATCAAACCATCTTGGGTTATCTTATGCCAAGAGGTTTGGGAATCGCATTCATTATACGTTTATATTTACTTTTTTGTAGCTGTTTCTTAAGAATTTTTTTTCAGCAAGGTACTATGCGAAAAGTTTTAAACAGATCTATTTTGATGGGATTTTAACAGGTTGAACCACTTCAGGTCAGAGTGAACCTGGGAGTAATGACAAAGAAGAGGTACTCCACATTCCTCAGAATTCCAGAACTGGAGCCTCACCATCAGTTGTAGTTTAGTACCGTACCCAGAACACCTTTTTATAAGTGTTTTGGTTTCTGTTTGGGATTGGTGGATGAATGTACTAAAATTGTCCTGAGCGCTTTCAGACATTTCATAGGCCATCATCAGGGGTTGCTTCCATGTATAAAGAGTGTTTTAAAGAGTTTTTGAATGAGCTTTTTAGGTTTTTCATAACATTACAAAATTACGTAAACGCAGAGTTGGATAAAAACTGAGACACTGATGAATTTAAAAAACAGAACGCTCTGAACGGAAATAGAATATTATCGTGAAATATCGAATATCTAAAATAGATGAATAAATAAATGAATATTCCATGGAAATGAAATGGAATGGAAATCTTTCTAACATTAATAAAATACAATACTTGCCAGCGGTGGGAAGAAGGTAAACGCTGCTAGCGGTGACTACAGGCGATAAACCTAGCCCTTCCATAAAGGCTTAGAGCTTGGGACGACGGCCCTCTGAGGCTCAGAGAGGGTCAACCTCGTGACATGAATTCTGATCTTCCCCGGCACCCATGTCAAGCAGTCTCGACCGTGTGCAACACCTCCAGTTAGGATATTTCGCTATTTATCAAGGGCTCCACCAAATGGGCGAGTAGGGCATAAGGCCTTTTTTAAGGAGGTCCGACGTAGGGCCGTAGCCCAGACATGCCAGACAGCTCCAAAAATGCCTCGGGCCCCTTTGGAATTTCTCTAAAAAAGGGGCGCCTCAGACCCCAGGCGATAAACCTAGCCTCTTCGAGAAGGGTTAGAGAATGTGGGGACGGCCCCCTGAGGCTCGAGGAAGGTCGGCTGCGTGATGTGAATGCTTGGCTTTTCCGGCGCCCACATCAGGCAACCTTGACCAAGGGAAACGCTACCGCCAAAGGCAGTTGGGATATTTTCACTCCCTCATAATAGTGTCCAATGGGATATACCTATTAATGTTCTTAGGTAGAGTATATAACAGTTTGTCTTTTATAATTCCTTTTTATGGGGGTTCGAGTTGTGAGTACCTCACCTGAACTTCTAAGAATGTCCACAACTGGTGCTGATTTTGCAGCGATGGTCCTTAATGGAGATCGGCCACTAAGATATCAAGATACAGCTGCAAATGAATTGCACACGAGGTGCCACTAAGGGCATTTGGACGCTCGACGGTGCAAAGAATCGTCATACACTTTATAAGAAAAGTACAAGAGTTGGTAAAAAAGTTCTTAACCCCACCAAAAAGAAGAGTCGTAGCTGAATATTTTTACTGAAATCTTGGGAGATGAGCACGTTGTTTACAAGACGGCTCCCAGGAATTATGACAGCAAAGAACAAGGTGAAAGGAGTTAAGATTTCCAGGAGACTTCTGACTCTTAGACACTTTTCTTGGGTTGGTTGGTTGGTTGTTTGGGTTTTATGGCATATCAACCCTTGTAGGTCATTTAACGCCAAATTCTGTCTATATATATATATACATATTCAACCAAAGATTTCAAAACGAAAACTTAGGTAGGTAAAACTTTCTATTAGCAGGATTTCATTTGTTTGCACAAGATTAACCAGTTTTATGTCGTCATATTTTTTGGTACAACTCTGTACTTTTCTTGGGGAGGCTTAAAACCTTTCGAAAGCACCTCCTTATCCCTCTCCAACTATGGGTTAATTAATCCCACTGCTGTCGTTCTACATGGATGGTTTAGGCATTAAATAACCCAATATAGTAGGACAGACTGATTTCTTCAACCTTGGTGAGGCAACTAGTCTAGGAGAAGGAAAACTCTGAATTCAAACCTGTTAAACTCCGCTTAAAAAGTGACCTTGTATCATATCCTGCCCGAGCGGAGGGGTTGGTAAATAGGATTAAATAACCCACGAAGGCTGATATGCCATTAAATAAAGAAACCAAACAATTCATTTTTTTTTTTACTTTTAAAGTTTTAAAGATTTTGAGCGCTAAAAGTTGTAAAAAAGCTTTTCTACTTATTTTATTCTTTGGAATTATCTATATTCAACAAAATTTAATTTTTCTCCCTTTGGATATCTGTGAAAGGTAAAGATATACTGGGTTCTTTGTTGTGGACCAGTAAAAGATCCGGAAGAAAGACAAGAACTCGGGATTACATGAAACAAAGTATATTGAACGAAAGTATAAATACAGCATAGGTAAGAGTGTTGAACGTCAGTCTGACTGCCAAAGTGATGGGCTGGAGTTAACTTCACTTTATTTCTTTGTAAGTACAAAGAAGGCACGAGGCCTTAAGGTTTTTGGGGAGGGGAAGGGAGCGGTCTTGCTTTTCTATATATTCTAAAGGGACCTAGCTAGCCACATTCGCCGACCCATTCAACAGTACAATATATAACCATTCATCCTTCATCGTGCGCGCAGCAGTTACCAAAATACCGCATTTGCTCTATGAAGAAAACCTACTTAAAACCCAAAGGTGGTATATGAGTTTTATTTACAAAATATGGTTTATGTACAAAGAAATGATGGGAAAAATTATATATACAAGAGAAACAAAGAAAAATTCCCCGTTTGGTTTCCCTCCCATCCCCCCGTCTATAAAATTGGAGGCCGACTGTTTTCCGGGTCGAAAGAAACCGGAAACAAGCCGGACCTGCCCTAGGTGGGGCGGGAATACTAATCTACAGAGATAAAAGAAATAAAGGGTCGGGCGCGGTATGGGTCGATAGAAGTAGGTAATATGATTTTTTATATATGAATGTTCAAGATCTTCAATAAAAGCGGGCTGGAATTCAGGTTGGGGTACAAAAATAATAGGGAGGGGGAAGATCTTGAGAAACTAACGACTAGATGATGGGGACAATGACTCACAACATACTGCTAACTAGGTTACAAGGGAAAAAACAATTCTACTTACCAGGGATGGGGTCCCTAAGGACCCGTACCGTAGACGCCATGGGTAGGCAGAGGCGGGAAGGATGACTCCAACATTGCCCCCTTTCGTACGACCAGGCTCGCTGCAGTCACCCACCTTTTGCTGAATGTTATGCGATCCAAGCGTTTTCTATCGCATCTGATTTTGACCCTCAGCTGATGCCGAAAATACAAAACCAGATCACGATGAGAAAAGTTTGCATCGTCATACAATCCCTTGTTTCGCGTCGTCCAAATCACCATTCGGGCTACAGCTAGGATCGCGAGAAACACCACACGCTTCTCACCGTGATACGGAGGAAGAACGTTGTCTACGACGTAACCAACGTCGAGCAGCACGAGCTGTTTGGGTTCGATGCGAGCCGTCCACTCCCCGACGTGATCCCAAAACGGGCGGACTCGCTCGCAGTAGTAGAAGGCGTGCTCAGCCGTTTCTTCCAAGCCACTGCTGCAGCGAGGGCAATCAGGCATGTCTGCCAGGCCCGCTCTGAAGTTCAAGCCGCGAAGGGATAACGCATTCCGAACAAGTCGCCAGGTGAGCGAGAACTCGGAGTTGTTCAAGAAGCTCGATCCTGGCGCCCAATTCCAGTGAGAGCGGATCTCCTCCGCCGTCCAGCCGCGCCGCTCGCTGAGAGGATCAGAAGCGGAACCCACCACTAATTCCCGATACAGCTCCTTCCGAGGCCATGAAAGGTCACTGGACCCAAGAAGGTTACGAAGGGCCTTTCGGCACTCGCGGACAAACAGTGCTTCGCCCAAAGGCCTACGTCGACCTTCAGCCTTTGGGTCTGACTTGAGGCGAGGAAAAGTCCGACTCGCCTTTCGTCTCCACACTGAGTCCCCCGTCAAGACACGGCCCAGATATGCAAGTCTTTCAGCAAGCCAGTGGCTCTCCAGATCAGGCATACCCAGACCCCCGTTGCGTGTACGTTGGATACAGACCTGTCTACGGACCATCGGCCTTGCACCTCCCCAGACAAGTCTGGAGAGGGATCGTTGCAGCGCCAACCGATGTGCCTTAGGCAGAGGGAGTACAGCCAATCGGTAAAGGATCAAGGGGAAGACGTACGCGGCGCACGCCTCCGCCCTGCCCTTTAAGGACAACCTCCTTGAAAGCCAGATTCCCACCTGAGCATTCACCTTAGCATGTACTTCCGACCAATTTCGCTCCAGTTGGAGGTCGGGCCCAAACCACACCCCGAGGATGCGGATGGGTCCGTCACTCCAGCGGAAGGGCCCTGGAAGAGTATTGCTACCCCTCCAAGCACCAAGCCGCAAACCTTCGCTTTTGTCAAAATTGACCTTGGCCCCTGCAATCCGCTCATACTCGACAACCGCCTCTTTCACAGCCTCTATATCCCGGAGGCGGGATACGAAAACTGTGACGTCATCAGCGAACGCGGAAACCCTAGCCGCAAGGCGGCCAACGAATGGGATACCGCGCAGTGCCGGACTTGTCCCCTCATCCCTAAGCCTGCGCAGGAGGGGCTCCAACGCGAGGACATAGAGAAGAGGAGACAGGGGGCAGCCCTGCCGGACCGATCGCTCGATCGCGATCACCCCCGAACGCCTTCCGTTCACCTGCACCACTGCCTGAGGGTTGTGGTACATCATGCTAATCCATCTGCGGAACTCCGGTTTGAATCCGGCAGTCTCCAAAACAGACGCCAAGAACCGATGGTCTACCCTATCGAAGGCCTTGGACTGATCTAAACTGATCAGCGCGGATTCGGTGTCGTCTTTTATCCCCTCTAGGACCTCGCGAATCAAGTGCAGGTTGTCCTGGATCGATCTTCCCTTCACAGCAAAGGTCTGTTCGGGGCCGATCAGATCACTAATGACAAGCTGTAAACGATTCGCTAAGACCCGGGCCAAAATCTTTAACTCTGTGTTAAGCAGAGTTATGGGCCTGTAATCGTCTAAACCCTCCCAAACATGCCTGCCACCTTTCTTCAGCAATGTGATCACGCCCTTGGTAACGCTACCAGGGATGGCTCCCTGGGCGAACCAATGGTTGAACATATCCGTCAGAATAGGCACAAACATGTGCGACATCCTCAAGTACACTTCGTACGGCAAACCATCTAGTCCCGGCGACTTGTTGAGGCCGACCTGCTTCAACGCATCACGGACTTCGCATTCAGTAACCACACCCTCGCAGCTAGCCGCTTCAGCCGCCCCAAGACGGGGGAAGTCGGCAAGATAGCTACGAAACTCCCGGAGCGGGAGATCAGTGCAGCGGGCAAAGCGATCCCGAAAGTGCGCCCGAAAGGCGTCACGTATCTCACGACCTGATCGCAGCAGACGCCCGTCCGGGGTCTTGACAGATGCGATGTACCGATCGGGGAACCTTCGCACTTCTTCTTCACGCGCAGTCGCGTTCGATTTCACAGCTTCGTTGAGAACTCTTTTTAGCCTAGATCTAACTACTGATCCCTTGTAGCGCTCGCTACTCTCACGCTCAAGGTCCCTCCTAGCTAGCTCTACACCTAGGGAGTCCCCCCCAGCCACCGCCCGGGAAAGTCTATCATCTATAGATTTCGCCTCCGCGGTCCTATCTAAGTTGAGCTGTCGACCGTACTTGGTGGCGAAATCTCTAATCCTATGCTTAAGAGAAACCCACCACCTATTCCCGGTAACCGCCCCCACTAACGCCCGCTGAATTAGGGATTCCAGCCGGTCCCGGAAGTCCCGTATCTCCAGTAAGGAGGTATTGAACTTCCAGTAGCCGGCTAGACTAGGTCTATTAACTAACCGCAGACTGACTCTAATGAGTTTATGGTCAGTCCACGCTATCAAGTGGAACGTGGGACAACTAACAAAATCAATGTCAGCTCTTCTCACTAACACTCTGTCCAAGTAGGAACCTACTTTGGCAGAGGGCGAGCTATCTAGCCACGTCCACATCTCCCGCCCTGGGTGATCAAGACGAAACCTGTCGACGAGACCGTGACGAGTCACGAAGCCGACAAGGCTGCTCTCACACCTTCCCGCACTACTAGCTCCCCGCCCGACCTTATCTATCTTGGGATCAAGGATCGCATTCCAATCACCCATTAAGACTAGCCGCTTCGTATCGTCCAGGAACGACGCCAACCGACGAAAAAAGGAAACCCTCTCCGCAGCGATATTGGGCGCATAAACCGCAACCAGACGAAACTTGAAACTTTTCACGGCAACATCGGCCACAACCAGCCGGCCCTCGTCACCTGCAAAAACAACGTCAACATCAGCATCAAGGCTGCGTCCAACTAGCAAAGAGACCCCAGCGCTGGTGCGGCTGCCGTATGCTGAGAAAACGTTAAAGTCGCTTTCCAGCACCCGACAGTCGGCACCGCAAGTGAAGTGAGTCTCCTGCACTGCAGCAACATCCACTCTGAGGTTCTTGAGTTCAGCAAGCAAGCGCGTACACTTGCTTGAATCCCTCAGTCCCCTCACATTCAAACTGGCAAGGTTTAAAGCCATCAATCCAACTTACCTTACTCAGTGTCGACTACGGGCCGGAAATCCTTCGGGGTGAGGATGCCGACGGCCTGACGCAGGGAACCGGTGCCGAGCTCAGTACTCACTCGGTCGTCCCTGCTAATTCCTCCGACATCCATGGGATACCTCAGTTTTAGGGACCTATAAAATGATGGGTGAACTAAAATCGGGACCCTGCCCGAGCAAAAAGGAAGCATTTTTTTGAGGGAGGAATGCTCCAATTCCGCCAGCCTTAAATTTGCACAGCTGGCTTCCTGAATGAAGCGCCACAGCTCCCTTGTACGGGTACCAGCTGCACGAACAAAGGTGGTCACCTTGGCTGCATCCCTAAACAAGTATGGGTTTGCTATGGATTTTTCATTGATGGATTTGAATGAAAATAGTGGTTTCAGAATTGTCTTTAATTGATGATCTGTGATTTTAGATGGGTCTGGTTCTGAACAAAGGGTGATTTCAATTAGTGGTTTTCGGACTTCATTTGTGGCTGAATGAGTCCTTGTCTGTGTGGGTGACGGTGATGGTGATTGTCCAATTCTGTTGACTGATCTGGATCGGGAGAACATTTTGGGAGTAGTGATTGGAGAGAGAGAAGGAAGAATTGGTAGGAGGGGGGGTTCTTTTTGTATATGTTGAGCTGGGGAGTGGAGGATTTGCGCTGGGCGTTGTGGGTTATTTTGTATGATTGGTGATGGTTCTTGGATTTTTTCTGTGGGTTTCTGGGGTTGAGTGGGCATGGGTTGTTGTGGTTTTTCTATTTGTGGTTGTTGTTTCTTTGGTTTTGGTGTACACTGTTTTTTCTCCCCATCCTTGTCTGAATCCCCGCTGTCTCTTCTCCTTTTTAAATTATACGATGTTTCCATCTCTTCTGGTTTCTTTTTCTTTTTTATTGGTGTCTCTGTATTTGCTGGTGCTGCTGCTGATATTTTAGTAGTTTCTGTTGTTTTTATTGGGGATGTTTTTTTCTTTTTGCCCCCTTTTACTAGAGTCCACCCTTCTTCTTTATCGGGTTGGACCCCTGTTTCCGTGTTGGTATTATTCTTGGCTGCTGTAGTAGTAGTAGTAGTCGTGGTTGTTTTCGTCGTGGTATTCGTTGTATCGTTGGCGGTGGTAGTCGTTTTGTTTGTGGCGATGGTGGCTTTCTGAGGGCAGGACCGCGAGAAGTGTCCTAATTGCTTACAATACCAGCAAAGCGGTTTCCTGCCCTCTACGATGACTGTCATTGTTGTGTCTCTGTACGATATGATATGAGGTATTGTATTGAACCCTCCCCTATCTAGTATCATGGTGAATAAAAAATCACCGTATGCCGTGCCATGCGCTGATTTGATTTGCATATAGTCTTCTACGCCGCCGTATGAACTTAGATAGGCGGCGATGACGTCTCCATTAAGTTGCATCGACACGTTGCATACGGTGACTTTTATTCTTCTTTTTCCTCTGTATTCTGGCTGAAGCCGGAAGTACTTCGTGGTTATATTTTGTGTGGACAGTTTCTTGGCGATTTCTTCGGATGGGAGCAAGACATCCCAGGTTGCAAAACTCCTTCGGTAAAAATATTTACCTGGGATGCCTGCAGTTTGGAGCAATTCCTCAAATGATTCCTTTTTGAGGCCAGCCAGTCTCCTGGTCCTTAAATCTGTCACTACGAACGACAGAGTCTTAGGCTCAACAGCCTCTACCAATTCAGGTATGGGTAAAATTTCGTTTTCTTTGAAATACTTTGCGTATTTCCTGACTCTGTCGTTCTCGTAGTCTTCAGGTGTTTTCTTCTTTTTTTGTAATTGCGACGACCAGGAGACTGGCGTTGCCGGTGGTTTTTGCGCTGGTTGTATGGCCGATGAAGATAATGATAAGTCTTCCGGCTTCGGGGAGGGTTCCGTGTTGATAAATATGTCCTGTGATAAGTTCATCTCGTTTGGAATCCGAGATGTTTCCCCCATAGTTGCGTTTTAAAAGGGCAACCAGGGGGAATGGTGTTTAAAATGCGAATGGACTTCAACGAGTGAAATAAATGTTCGATGAAAAAATGGCGGTCGTTTTGTTTTGTTTTAGTAAAACAATGAAGTCGAGTCGAGGTTTGACCCTCCTCACACACAAACAACAATAACAATTGTTTGAGGGGGGTCACGAAACAATAACTATAATATAACGATAACAATAATTTTCAACAATAACAACAATTTTTTAACAATATTAACTTACTTTTCTGTAGAAAATTAAACACAGTCCAAAACGGCTGGAGTTAACTTAACTTTATTTCTTTGTAAGTACAAAGAAGGCACGAGGCCTTAAGGTTTTTTGGGGAGGGGAAGGGAGCGGTCTTGCTATTCTATATATTCTAAAGGGACCTAGCTAGCCACATTCGCCGACCCATTCAACAGTACAATATATAACCATTCATCCTTCATCATGCGCGCAGCAGTTACCAAAATACCGCATTTGCTCTATGAAGAAAACCTACTTAAAACCCAAAGGTGGTATATGATTTTTATTTACAAAATATGGTTTATGTACAATGAAATGATGGGAATGGGAGAAAAAACCCCGAAAAATTATATATACAAGAGAAACAAAGAAAAATTCCCCGTTTGGTTTCCCTCCCATCCCCCCGTCTATAAAATTGGAGGCCGACTGTTTTCCGGGTCGAAAGAAACCGGAAACAAGCCGGACCTGCCCTAGGTGGGGCGGGAATACTAATCTACAGAGATAAAAGAAATAAAGGGTCGGGCGCGGTATGGGTCGATAGAAGTAGGTAATATGATTTTTTATATATGAATGTTCAAGATCTTCAATAAAAGCGGGCTGGAATTCAGGTTGGGGTACAAAAATAATAGGGAGGGGGAAGATCTTGAGAAACTAACGACTAGATGATGGGGACAATGACTCACAACATACTGCTAACTAGGTTACAAGGGAAAAAAAAAAAAACAATTCTACTTACCAGGGATGGGGTCCCTAAGGACCCGTACCGTAGACGCCATGGGTAGGCAGAGGCGGGAAGGATGACTCCAACATTGCCCCCTTTCGTACGACCAGGCTCGCTGCAGTCACCCACCTTTTGCTGAATGTTATGCGATCCAAGCGTTTTCTATCGCATCTGATTTTGACCCTCAGCTGATGCCGAAAATACAAAACCAGATCACGATGAGAAAAGTTTGCATCGTCATACAATCCCTTGTTTCGCGTCGTCCAAATCACCATTCGGGCTACAGCTAGGATCGCGAGAAACACCACACGCTTCTCACCGTGATACGGAGGAAGAACGTTGTCTACGACGTAACCAACGTCGAGCAGCACGAGCTGTTTGGGTTCGATGCGAGCCGTCCACTCCCCGACGTGATCCCAAAACGGGCGGACTCGCTCGCAGTAGTAGAAGGCGTGCTCAGCCGTTTCTTCCAAGCCACTGCTGCAGCGAGGGCAATCAGGCATGTCTGCCAGGCCCGCTCTGAAGTTCAAGCCGCGAAGGGGTAACGCATTCCGAACAAGTCGCCAGGTGAGCGAGAACTCGGAGTTGTTCAAGAAGCTCGATCCTGGCGCCCAATTCCAGTGAGAGCGGATCTCCTCCGCCGTCCAGCCGCGCCGCTCGCTGAGAGGATCAGAAGCGGAACCCACCACTAATTCCCGATACAGCTCCTTCCGAGGCCATGAAAGGTCACTGGACCCAAGAAGGTTACGAAGGGCCTTTCGGCACTCGCGGACAAACAGTGCTTCGCCCAAAGGCCTACGTCGACCTTCAGCCTTTGGGTCTGACTTGAGGCGAGGAAAAGTCCGACTCGCCTTTCGTCTCCACACTGAGTCCCCCGTCAAGACACGGCCCAGATATGCAAGTCTTTCAGCAAGCCAGTGGCTCTCCAGATCAGGCATACCCAGACCCCCGTTGCGTGTACGTTGGATACAGACCTGTCTACGGACCATCGGCCTTGCACCTCCCCAGACAAGTCTGGAGAGGGATCGTTGCAGCGCCAACCGATGTGCCTTAGGCAGAGGGAGTACAGCCAATCGGTAAAGGATCAAGGGGAAGACGTACGCGGCGCACGCCTCCGCCCTGCCCTTTAAGGACAACCTCCTTGAAAGCCAGATTCCCACCTGAGCATTCACCTTAGCATGTACTTCCGACCAATTTCGCTCCAGTTGGAGGTCGGGCCCAAACCACACCCCGAGGATGCGGATGGGTCCGTCACTCCAGCGGAAGGGCCCTGGAAGAGTATTGCTACCCCTCCAAGCACCAAGCCGCAAACCTTCGCTTTTGTCAAAATTGACCTTGGCCCCTGCAATCCGCTCATACTCGACAACCGCCTCTTTCACAGCCTCTATATCCTGGAGGCGGGATACGAAAACTGTGACGTCATCGGCGAACGCGGAAACCCTAGCCGCAAGGCGGCCAACGAATGGGATACCGCGCAGTGCCGGACTTGTCCCCTCATCCCTAAGCCTGCGCAGGAGGGGCTCCAACGCGAGGACATAGAGAAGAGGAGACAGTGGGCAGCCCTGCCGGACCGATCGCTCGATCGCGATCACCCCCGAACGCCTTCCGTTCACCTGCACCACTGCCTGAGGGTTGTGGTACATCATGCTAATCCATCTGCGGAACTCCGGTTTGAATCCGGCAGTCTCCAAAACAGACGCCAAGAACCGATGGTCTACCCTATCGAAGGCCTTGGACTGATCTAAACTGATCAGCGCGGATTCGGTGTCGTCTTTTATCCCCTCTAGGACCTCGCGAATCAAGTGCAGGTTGTCCTGGATCGATCTTCCCTTCACAGCAAAGGTCTGTTCGGGGCCGATCAGATCACTAATGACAAGCTGTAAACGATTCGCTAAGACCCGGGCCAAAATCTTTAACTCTGTGTTAAGCAGAGTTATGGGCCTGTAATCGTCTAAACCCTCCCAAACATGCCTGCCACCTTTCTTCAGCAATGTGATCACGCCCTTGGTAACGCTACCAGGGATGGCTCCCTGGGCGAACCAATGGTTGAACATATCCGTCAGAATAGGCACAAACATGTGCGACATCCTCAAGTACACTTCGTACGGCAAACCATCTAGTCCCGGCGACTTGTTGAGGCCGACCTGCTTCAACGCATCACGGACTTCGCATTCAGTAACCACACCCTCGCAGCTAGCCGCTTCAGCCGCCCCAAGACGGGGGAAGTCGGCAAGATAGCTACGAAACTCCCGGAGCGGGAGATCAGTGCAGCGGGCAAAGCGATCCCGAAAGTGCGCCCGAAAGGCGTCACGTATCTCACGACCTGATCGCAGCAGACGCCCGTCCGGGGTCTTGACAGATGCGATGTACCGATCGGGGAACCTTCGCACTTCTTCTTCACGCGCAGTCGCGTTCGATTTCACAGCTTCGTTGAGAACTCTTTTTAGCCTAGATCTAACTACTGATCCCTTGTAGCGCTCGCTACTCTCACGCTCAAGGTCCCTCCTAGCTAGCTCTACACCTAGGGAGTCCCCCCCAGCCACCGCCCGGGAAAGTCTATCATCTATAGATTTCGCCTCCGCGGTCCTATCTAAGTTGAGCTGTCGACCGTACTTGGTGGCGAAATCTCTAATCCTATGCTTAAGAGAAACCCACCACCTATTCCCGGTAACCGCCCCCACTAACGCCCGCTGAATTAGGGATTCCAGCCGGTCCCGGAAGTCCCGTATCTCCAGTAAGGAGGTATTGAACTTCCAGTAGCCGGCTAGACTAGGTCTATTAACTAACCGCAGACTGACTCTAATGAGTTTATGGTCAGTCCACGCTATCAAGTGGAACGTGGGACAACTAACAAAATCAATGTCAGCTCTTCTCACTAACACTCTGTCCAAGTAGGAACCTACTTTGGCAGAGGGCGAGCTATCTAGCCACGTCCACATCTCCCGCCCTGGGTGATCAAGACGAAACCTGTCGACGAGACCGTGACGAGTCACGAAGCCGACAAGGCTGCTCTCACACCTTCCCGCACTACTAGCTCCCCGCCCGACCTTATCTATCTTGGGATCAAGGATCGCATTCCAATCACCCATTAAGACTAGCCGCTTCGTATCGTCCAGGAACGACGCCAACCGACGAAAAAAGGAAACCCTCTCCGCAGCGATATTGGGCGCATAAACCGCAACCAGACGAAACTTGAAACTTTTCACGGCAACATCGGCCACAACCAGCCGGCCCTCGTCACCTGCAAAAACAACGTCAACATCAGCATCAAGGCTGCGTCCAACTAGCAAAGAGACCCCAGCGCTGGTGCGGCTGCCGTATGCTGAGAAAACGTTAAAGTCGCTTTCCAGCACCCGACAGTCGGCACCGCAAGTGAAGTGAGTCTCCTGCACTGCAGCAACATCCACTCTGAGGTTCTTGAGTTCAGCAAGCAAGCGCGTACACTTGCTTGAATCCCTCAGTCCCCTCACATTCAAACTGGCAAGGTTTAAAGCCATCAATCCAACTTACCTTACTCAGTGTCGACTACGGGCCGGAAATCCTTCGGGGTGAGGATGCCGACGGCCTGACGCAGGGAACCGGTACAGAGATCAGTAGACTCTCTGCCGTCCCTGGAGATTCCGCCGACATCAAAGGGAAACCGCAGCTTTAAGGACCTATAAAAACAGGGATGAACATAAATCGGGACCCTGCCCGTACATTTATTAAGTAGATCTTTGTGGGAGGGGTGCCCCATTTCCGCCAACACTATGTCCGTCCGACTGGCCTCCTCAATAAATTGCCAAAGCTCTTTAGTTCGGACGCCAGGCGAACGGACAAAGGTGGTCACCATGGCTGCACCCTTGAATAGATATGGATTGGTAATGTCTTTTTGATCGATGTTTCTCATGGATGATAGAGGTTTGAGTGCTTTTTTAAGTTGGTGATCTAAGTTGGGTGATTCCATTAAATCTGAACAAAAGTAGAAACCGTTCACGGCTTGCCTGAATTGGTTAGATGCGGATTTTGTTCTTTTCTTTTGAGATGTTGATGGTGACGGTGACGGTGATCTGGTTTCAGAGTGAGACCGGGTGAATTGTTTGGGAGTTGAAATTGGTGATAGAGAAGGTAATGTTGGGTGAAGGGGGGTTTTGGGATGTTTATCAGGTGTACTTTTGGGTTGTTGAGGGGGAGGAATTATTTGTGCTGGTCGTTGGGGTGGAGGATGTGTGTTTTTTTCCGGTTGTTTGGGGTTTTGTTCCGGTCGCTTGGGTTGTTGTTTTTCTGCTGGTCGCTGGGGTGCTGGTTGCTGGGGTTGGAGGGGCTGAGGTTTTTGTTTTTCTGGTTTGGGGGAGTTTGTTTTCAGTTGTTTTTTCTCCCCCTCCTTCTCCGTGTCCCCGCTGTCTCTCCTCCTTTTTAGGTTGGTTGTTGTTTCCATTTCTTCGGTTTTTTCTTTATTTTTTGTTTTTGTTTCTTTTTTCCCTTTTCCTCCTTTTACTAAGGTCCACCCTTCATCTTTGTTGGGTTGGGATTCTTTTTCTGGATGTGTGCTGTTCTTAGCTTCCGTATTTGTTTCATTTGTATCGTTGGTGGCGGTGGTTGTTTTGTTGGTAGCGATGGTGGTGGCTTTCTGAGGGCAGGACCGCGAGAAATGTCCGAGCTGTTTACAATTCCAGCAAAGCGGTTTCCTGCCCTCTACGATGACTGTCATGGTTGTGTTTTTATATGTTATCGTATGGGGTATTGCATTGAACCCTCCCCTATCTAAAATCATGATGAATGAGAAATCACCGTATGCCGTGCCATGAGCTGACGTTATTTGGGTGTAGTCTTCGACGCCGCCATAGGAACTGAGGTAGGCGGCGATAACGTCCCCATTTAGCTCCATGGACACGTTACATACGGTGACCTTAATTCTCCTTTGTCCTCTATATTCTGGTTGAAGCCGGAAGTACTTAGTGGTAATGTTGCTTCTAGCCAGCTTCTTCGCTATTTCTTCTGTCGGGAGCAAGACATCCCAGGTTGCAAAACTCCTTCGGTAAAAATACTTACCTGGGATGCCTGCAGTTTTAAGTAATTCCTCGAACGTCTCTTTTTTAAGGCCAGCCAGTCTCCTAGTCCTTAAATCGGTCACGACGAACGACAGAGTCTTTGGCTCAACCGCCTCTACCAATTCTGGGATAGGTAGGATCTCATTTTCTTTAAAATACGCCGAGTATTTCGTGACTCTGTCGTTCTCGTAGTCTTTTGGGGATTTTTTCTTTTTTTGAAGCTGCGACGACCAGGAGACTGGCGTTGCTGGTGGCTTCTGGGCTGGTTGTATGTCTGAACAAGTTAAGTCTTCCGGCTTCGGGGAGGGTTCTGATTCGCTAAACATGTCTTGTGTTGGTAATAAATTTGTTTGAGTAGGTTGAATCCGGGATGGTTCCCCCATAGTTGCGTTTTAAAACGGCAACTAGGGGGAATGGCGTTTTAAAAATGCGAATTGACTTTGAGAAATGCAAATGACAAAATGGCGGTCGTTTCGTTTTGTTTAAAATAAAGTCAATGAATTCAAGTCGAGGTTTGACCCTCCTCACACACAAACAACAATAACAATTGTTTGAGGGGGGTCACGAAACAAGAACTATAATACAACGATAACAATAATTTTCAACAATAACAATAATTTTTTAACAATATTGACTTACTTTTCTGTAGAAAATAAACACAGTCCAAAACGGCTGGGGTTGACTTCACACCGAGATGAATATTCTCCCGGTATTCATAGTAATAGGAAGAGTTCATTATAGTCCGTAAGGTAGGTGCCATAACATTCTTTAACCTTGGCATAGCAACCAGTCTAGGTGAAGGAAAAGTCTGAATTCATACCGGCTTTAGTTTGCTTAACATTTGACCTTAGGTCACACCCTACTAGTGATGGAGGGTTTGGGTCAATACTTACCTTTGATATATACATAAGATAAGCCTGGAAGTAAAGCAGGTTACTAGGTGTAATTAATAAGGGATAGATATAAGTATATGCGATATAAAGCTAGACGATATAAGTATTTACGATATTCTGTATGCAAAAAAGTTAAAACAAGATATAGCTGTATTTTGTTGCTAAAAACATACGATATTATAAAGGGAAAAGTATATGTTTATAAATATATATATGTGTGTGTGTGTGTGTGTGTAATGATGTATATGCATGCATATACTTTTATCAAATATATATTTGAAATAGAAATATAGATTTTTAATATTTTCTATCATACAGCGTGTGAGAGCAGGTGCGATACCTTATCTTCATCAGGCACCAACCAGGGGTGATGCCGCAGTTTCGGTGGCTAAGGTGGTAATGCCACCTCTGGAACCACCAGCAGCAGCTTTTGCCACTGGACAGGTTATGAAAACAAACAGAACGAAAGTTCCTCTCGGTAGCTTAGGTTCATAATAGAGTTAAAAGCGTTTGCTTTCAGATCTGTTCGCAAAAATCGTTTGTAACGATCATTTATATAACGTGCACATTTCACTTGCGCACGTTAGGCCGTGGTGTTACGCGCTTTTTATTTTCGTCGATCTGGTCATTTTTTCATTTTTTCTTTTCCGAAAAAAGACGTCATATAAAATTCAAGAAAAAATTCTAGAAAAAATAAACTAACAATAATCTGCAGTCTAACT
>CAXXMW010000017.1:0-18688 GCA_963669225.2 uncultured Arenicella sp.
TGACTCCAACGTTGCCCCCTTTCGTACGACCAGGCTCGCTGCAGTCACCCACCTTTTGCTGAATGTTATGCGATCCAAGCGTTTTCTATCGCATCTGATTTTGACCCTCAGCTGATGCCGAAAATACAAAACCAGATCACGATGAGAAAAGTTTGCATCGTCATACAATCCCTTGTTTCGCGTCGTCCAAATCACCATTCTAGCTACAGCTAGGATCGCGAGAAACACCACACGCTTCTCACCGTGAAACGGAGGAAGAACGTTGTCTACGACGTAACCAACGTCGAGCAGCACGAGCTGTTTGGGTTCGATGCGAGCCGTCCACTCCCCGACGTGATCCCAAAACGGACGGACTCGCTCGCAGTAGTAGAAGGCGTGCTCAGCCGTTTCTTCCAAGCCACTGCCGCAGCGAGTGCAATCAGGCATGTCTGCCAGGCCCGCCTTGAAGTTCAAGCCGCGAAGGGATAACGCATTCCGAACAAGTCGCCAGGTGAGCGAGAACTCGGAGTTGTTCAAGAAGCTCGATCCTGGCGCCCAATTCCAGTGAGAGCGGATCTCCTCCGCCGTCCAGCCGTGCCGCTCGCTGAGAGGATCAGAAGCGGAACCCACCACTAATTCCCGATACAGCTCCTTCCGAGGCCATGAAAGGTCACTGGACCCAAGAAGGTTACGAAGGGCCTTTCGGCACTCGCGGACAAACAGTGCTTCGCCCAAAGGCTTACGTCGACCTTCAGCCTTTGGGTCTGACTTGAGGCGAGGAAAAGTCCGACTCGCCTTTCGTCTCCACACTGAGTCCCCCGTCAAGACACGGCCCAGATATGCAAGTCTTTCAGCAAGCCAGTGGCTCTCCAGATCAGGCATACCCAGACCCCCGTTGCGAGTACGTTGGATACAGACCTGCCTACGGACCATCGGCCTTGCACCTCCCCAGAGCAATCTGGAGAGGGATTGTTGCAGTGCCAACCGACGTGCCTTAGGCAGAGGAAGTACAGCCAATCGGTAAAGGATCAGGGGAAAGACGTACGTGGCGCACGCCTCAGCCCTGCCCTTTAAGGACAACCTCCTTGAAAGCCAGATTCCCACCTGAGCATTCACCTTAGCTTGTACTTCCGACCAATTTCGCTCCAGTTGGAGGTCGGGCCCAAACCACACCCCAAGGATGCGGATGGGTCCGTCACTCCAGCGGAAGGGCCCTGGAAGAGTATTGCTACCCCTCCAAGCACCAAGCCGCAAACCTTCGCTTTTGTCAAAATTGACCTTGGCCCCTGCAATCCGCTCATACTCGACAACCGCCTCTTTCACAGCCTCTATATCCTTGCGGCGGGATACAAACACTGTGACGTCATCAGCGAACGCGGAAACCCTAGCCGCAATGCGGCCAACGAATGGGATACCGCGCAGTGCCGGACTTGTCCCCTCATCCCTAAGCCTGCGCAGGAGGGGCTCCAACGCGAGGACATAGAGAAGAGGAGACAGAGGGCAGCCTTGCCGGACCGAACGCTCGATCGCGATCACCCCCGAACGCCTTCCGTTCACCTGCACCACTGCCTGAGGGTTGTGGTACATCATGCTAATCCATCTGCGGAACTCCGGTTCGAATCCGGCAGTCTCCAAAACAGACGCCAAGAACCGATGGTCAACCCTGTCGAAGGCCTTGGACTGATCTAAACTGATCAGCGCGGATTCGGTGTCGTCTTTTATCCCCTCTAGGACCTCGCGAATCAAGTGCAGGTTGTCCTGGATCGATCTTCCCTTCACAGCAAAGGTCTGCTCGGGGCCGATCAGATCGCTAATGACAAGCTGTAAACGATTCGCTAAGACCCGGGCCAAAATCTTTAACTCTGTGTTAAGCAGAGTTATGGGCCTGTAATCGTCTAAACCCTCCCAAACATGCCTGCCACCTTTCTTCAGCAATGTGATCACGCCCTTGGTAACGCTACCAGGGATGGCTCCCTGGGCGAACCAATGGTTGAACATATCCGTCAGAATAGGCACAAACATGTGCGACATCCTCAAGTACACTTCGTAGGGCAAACCATCTAGTCCCGGCGACTTGTTCAGGCCGACCTGCTTCAACGCGTCACGGACTTCGCATTCAGTAACCACACCCTCGCAGCTAGCCGCTTCAGCCGCCCCAAGGCGGGGGAAGTCGGCCAGATAGCTACGAAACTCCCGGAGCGGGAGATCAGTGCAGCGGGCAAAGCGATCCCGAAAGTGCGCCCGAAAGGCGTCACGTATCTCACGACCCGATCGCAGCAGACGCCCGTCCGGGGTCTTCACAGATGCGATGTACCGATCGGGGAACCTTCGCACTTCTTCTTCACGCGCAGTCGCGTTCGATTTCACAGCTTCGTTGAGAACTCTTTTTAGCCTAGATCTAACTACTGATCCCTTGTAGCGCTCGCTACTCTCACGCTCAAGGTCCCTCCTAGCTAGCTCTACACCTAGGGAGTCCCCCCCAGCCACCGCCCGGGAGAGTCTATCATCTATAGATTTCGCCTCCGCGGTCCTATCTAAGTTGAGCCGTCGACCGTATTTGGTGGCGAAATCTCTAATCCTGTGCTTAAGAGAAACCCACCACCTATTCCCGGTAACCGCCCCCACTAACGCCCGCTGAATTAGGGATTCCAGCCGATCCCGGAAGTCCCGTATCTCCAGTAAGGAGGTATTGAACTTCCAGTAGCCGGCTAGACTAGGCCTATTTGCTAACCGCAGACTGACTCTAATGAGTTTATGGTCAGTCCACGCTATCAAGTGGAACGTGGGACAACTAACAAAATCAATGTCAGCTCTTCTCACTAACACTCTGTCCAAGTAGGAGCCTACTTTGGCAGAGGGCGAGCTATCTAGCCACGTCCACATCTCCCGCCCTGGGTGATCAAGACGAAACCTGTCGACGAGACCGTGACGAGTCACGAAGCCGACAAGGCTGCTATCACACCTTCCCGCACGCCTAGCTCCCCGCCCGACCTTATCTATCTTGGGATCAAGGATCGCATTCCAATCACCCATTAAGACTAGCCGCTTCGTATCGTCCAGGAACGGCGCCAACCGACGAAAAAAGGAAACCCTCTCCGCAACGATATTGGGCGCATAAACCGCAACCAGACGAAACTTGAAACTTTTCACGGCAACATCGGCCACAACCAACCGGCCCCCGTCACCTGCAAAAACAACGTCAACATCAGCATCAAGGCTGCGTCCAACTAGCAAGGAGACCCCAGCGCTGAAGTTGCTGCCGTATGCTGAGAAAACGTTAAAGTCGCTTTCCAGCACCCGACAGTCAGCCTCGCAAGTGAAGTGAGTCTCCTGCACTGCAGCAACATCCACTCCGAGGTTCCTGAGTTCACCAAGCAAGCGCGCACACTTGCTTGAATCCCTCAGTCCCCTCACATTCAAACTGGCAAGGTTTAGAGCCATCAATCCGACTTACCTTACTCAGTGTCGACTATGGGCCGGAAATCCTTGGGTGTGAGGATGCCGACAGCCTGACGCAGGGAACCGGTGCCGAGTTCAGTTGTAACCCGGTTGTCCCTGGTGATTCCGCCGACATCTATCGGGAACCGCAGCTTTAGGGACCTGTAAAGGGACGGGTGAACCAAAATTGGGACCCTGCCCGAACAAAAAGGAATACATTTTTTAAGGGAGGAGTGCTCCAACTCCGCCAGCTTTATGCCCGTATCAGTCTGACAGACCGTACTCAGGTACTTCCATACGCCCCTGGTACGGTCGCCAGCTGACCGGACAAAAGTGGTCACCATGGCTGCACTCCTAAAGTTCGAAGGGTTTGTAATGTTTAAATCATTTATCTTTTCCAAGCTGAGCAGCGGCTTTAGTGCCTTCCGGAGCTGGAAGTCCCCAACTGCTTCCAGCTCCACCGAACACAAAGCCGCTGCCCGCTGTATCTGTCCAATTGAAAGTTTCTCCTCCTGCCGATTTGGTTTCTTTTTTCCGGCAGTGGGGTCAGGTTTTCTTTTAGGTGAGGGAATCGCGGGGAATAGTTCCTGGGATGATATGTCTCTGGGGCTAAGTGTGGGAAGGGATGGGGTTCGAGCTAGGCTCGAGGGTTGTGCCCTTTCTGCCGATTGTGATCTAGGCAGGGGGATTCTATAAGGGCGATGGTATTTGTGCAGAAAGTGTTCTTGTTGTGGTGAGAGAGGTGAAGGAGGGTCCATTTGTTGGGGAGGAGACTGTAGTGATATTTTTGGAGGGGGGAAAAGTGGTGGAGGTAGTGTTGAAGGTGATGGTGATGGTAGAGATGGAGGGGGTGACTGTGGTTGTGGTTGTTTTTGGGAGGAAGGGCCTGCCTCGGGCTGGGGTTTTTCCGGGCACATTTTTTTCGCGGCCCCTTCCCCACTGTCCCTCCTCCGTTTTAAATTGGTGTAGGTCTCCATTTCTTCTGTATGGTTTGTTGTTTTTTTCTTTTTCATCTTTTTGGATGCTGGAGATGCTGTGGTTGCTAATGGTACTGGTGCTGTTGATGTCGTTGGGGTTGCTGGTGTTGCTGATGACTTTGGTGTGGTTTTGGGTGCCGGTGTTGCTGATACTTTTGACGTAGTTGTTGCCGGTGTTTTTGGCGATTCCGGCGCTGCTGGTGGTTGGGCCTTGTCTTGTCTCTGAGAAGGGGATGCATTTTGATTTTTTTCTCCCTGTTTAGGGGGCCCCTTTTTCTTCCGGTTTACCTCGGTCCAGCCCTCCTGTTCGTTTGTTTTGGGCTGGACCTGACTCGTGCCCTGGGCCTCCGTTTGTTTACTGATGGTGGTGGTGGTGGTGCTGGCGGTTGCTGAATCTGTTGTTGTTGTTGTGGCTGCTGTGTTTTCATTTTTCTGTGGACAAAATCTGGCAATGTGCCCAATTTGTCTACAAGCCCAGCATCTTGGTCTACGCCCTTCCACCATCACCATCATTTGCCGGTCCCCGCTGATTATAGTCTCGGGGATGGCCTTGAAGCCATCCCTCGTCAGGCACAGCCGGAAGGCGTACTCCCCGTAGGCTGTCCCGGCCGGGGATCTGAGGAGGTTAAATTCCTCTACCTGGCCAAATGCGCTTAGATAGGCGGCCAAAACCTCCCCAGTGATGACGGCCGGGACGTTTGATACCGTGACGCGCAGCCTACGGGTCCCCCTATACTCCGGCTGTAGCCTGAAGTGTTTGGTGACAATGTTGTTTGCTGCCGCCTTCGCTGCCTGTTCTTCAGTGGGCAACAGGACATCCCATGTCGCAAAACTTTTACGGCAAAAGTATTGGCATGGGATGCCTGCCTTCCTCACTAGCTCTTCGAAGATGTCTTTGTTGAGCCCCACAAGCTTTTTCGTTTTGAGGTCAGAAACGACCAGCGAGAGGATCCTGGGTGTTAACTTTTCGACCAACTCAGGGATGGGCAGTATCTCATTCCCCTTGAAATACTTGGCGTATCTGCCCACCCTGTCTCTCTCGAAATCAGCAGGTCCCCTCTGCTGGCCCTTCCAAGCTGTGGGGCTCTTTTGGGCCGGCTGTATCGGGCTGTCTTGACTGTTGATGATTTCCTGTGTCTCAGCGGGGACCGGCAATGAAGGCCAGTTTGCCCCTATAAGGCTTTCCTGTGTTGAGTCTTTTTTTGGGGGGGTATCAGAAGTCGTGGACCCCTCCATGGCTGCAGAAAAATTCTCAGCCAGGAGGGTAAAATTTAGCCTCCGTCTGTTGCAAGAATGGAGGGGGGTTCTACTTTAGGACGAGAAGGCAAATAATACAGTGAAAACAATCAATACAAAAACACTTGTAAAGAAAAGACACTGAAAAAAATACCAAAAATAAGTAGAACCCCTGAAATAAAATTTAACAGAAAAACAAGTCGAACGTATAACAAAGGTTGAACGAAGAACAAGTGACGAAAGACAAGTAAATGACAAAAAATTAAATATGTCAAAACAAGTCAAAATAAAAAAAACCGTCACTTGCACAAAATAAATTAACTTGGACAAAACAAAACAAGTCTTACTTAACGAATAACAGGTATAACGATGTTCAACAATTCAATCTGAAAATAACTTTAGCAGAATGACCTGAGGAGCAGGCTTCTTCCTTGGCTCCTGAGTTCTTTATTCCTTGTAAAAGAATACAAGAAGGCACGAGGCCTTTTGGTTTTGGGGGAGGGGAAGGGAGCGGTCATGCTTTAACTATATTTTCTATGGGGAACCTAGCTAGCCACATTCGCCGACCCATTCAACAATACAATATATAATCACTCGTCCATCTCCTTGCACGCAGCAACCACCAAAATACCGCATTTGCTCTATGAAAAAGTCCTACTTAAAACCCGAAAGTGATGCATGATTTTTATTTACAATGTATGATTTTTTTACAATGGATATGATGGGAATGGGAGAAAAAACCCCGAAAAACATATATACACGAAAACAAGGAAAAAATCCCCCGTTTGGTTTCCCTCCCATCCCCCCGTCTAGAAAATTGGAGGCCGACTGTTTTCCGGGTCGAAAGAAACCGGAAACAAGCCGGACCTACCCTAGGTAGGGCGGGAATCCTAATCTACAGAGATAAAAGAAATAAAGGGTCGGGCGCGGTATGGGTCGATACAAGCAGATAATATGATTTTTTACATATGAATTTTCAAGATCTTCAATAAAAGCGGGCTGGGATTCGGGTTGAGGTACAAAAATAATTGGGAGGGGGAAGATCTTGAGAAACTACCGACTAGATGACGGGGACAATGACACACAACATACTGCTAACTAGGTTACAAGGGGGAAAAAAACAATTCTACTTACCAGGGATGGGGTCCCTAAGGACCCGTACCATAGACGCCATGGGCCGGCAGAGGAGGGAAGGATGACTCCAACGTTGCCCCCTTTCGTACGACCAGGCTCGCTGCAGTCACCCACCTTTTGCTGAATGTTATGCGATCCAAGCGTTTTCTATCGCATCTGATTTTGACCCTCAGCTGATGCCGAAAATACAAAACCAGATCACGATGAGAAAAGTTTGCATCGTCATACAATCCCTTGTTTCGCGTCGTCCAAATCACCATTCTAGCTACAGCTAGGATCGCGAGAAACACCACACGCTTCTCACCGTGAAACGGAGGAAGAACGTTGTCTACGACGTAACCAACGTCGAGCAGCACGAGCTGTTTGGGTTCGATGCGAGCCGTCCACTCCCCGACGTGATCCCAAAACGGACGGACTCGCTCGCAGTAGTAGAAGGCGTGCTCAGCCGTTTCTTCCAAGCCACTGCCGCAGCGAGTGCAATCAGGCATGTCTGCCAGGCCCGCCTTGAAGTTCAAGCCGCGAAGGGATAACGCATTCCGAACAAGTCGCCAGGTGAGCGAGAACTCGGAGTTGTTCAAGAAGCTCGATCCTGGCGCCCAATTCCAGTGAGAGCGGATCTCCTCCGCCGTCCAGCCGTGCCGCTCGCTGAGAGGATCAGAAGCGGAACCCACCACTAATTCCCGATACAGCTCCTTCCGAGGCCATGAAAGGTCACTGGACCCAAGAAGGTTACGAAGGGCCTTTCGGCACTCGCGGACAAACAGTGCTTCGCCCAAAGGCTTACGTCGACCTTCAGCCTTTGGGTCTGACTTGAGGCGAGGAAAAGTCCGACTCGCCTTTCGTCTCCACACTGAGTCCCCCGTCAAGACACGGCCCAGATATGCAAGTCTTTCAGCAAGCCAGTGGCTCTCCAGATCAGGCATACCCAGACCCCCGTTGCGAGTACGTTGGATACAGACCTGCCTACGGACCATCGGCCTTGCACCTCCCCAGAGCAATCTGGAGAGGGATTGTTGCAGTGCCAACCGACGTGCCTTAGGCAGAGGAAGTACAGCCAATCGGTAAAGGATCAGGGGAAAGACGTACGTGGCGCACGCCTCAGCCCTGCCCTTTAAGGACAACCTCCTTGAAAGCCAGATTCCCACCTGAGCATTCACCTTAGCTTGTACTTCCGACCAATTTCGCTCCAGTTGGAGGTCGGGCCCAAACCACACCCCAAGGATGCGGATGGGTCCGTCACTCCAGCGGAAGGGCCCTGGAAGAGTATTGCTACCCCTCCAAGCACCAAGCCGCAAACCTTCGCTTTTGTCAAAATTGACCTTGGCCCCTGCAATCCGCTCATACTCGACAACCGCCTCTTTCACAGCCTCTATATCCTTGCGGCGGGATACAAACACTGTGACGTCATCAGCGAACGCGGAAACCCTAGCCGCAATGCGGCCAACGAATGGGATACCGCGCAGTGCCGGACTTGTCCCCTCATCCCTAAGCCTGCGCAGGAGGGGCTCCAACGCGAGGACATAGAGAAGAGGAGACAGAGGGCAGCCTTGCCGGACCGAACGCTCGATCGCGATCACCCCCGAACGCCTTCCGTTCACCTGCACCACTGCCTGAGGGTTGTGGTACATCATGCTAATCCATCTGCGGAACTCCGGTTCGAATCCGGCAGTCTCCAAAACAGACGCCAAGAACCGATGGTCAACCCTGTCGAAGGCCTTGGACTGATCTAAACTGATCAGCGCGGATTCGGTGTCGTCTTTTATCCCCTCTAGGACCTCGCGAATCAAGTGCAGGTTGTCCTGGATCGATCTTCCCTTCACAGCAAAGGTCTGCTCGGGGCCGATCAGATCGCTAATGACAAGCTGTAAACGATTCGCTAAGACCCGGGCCAAAATCTTTAACTCTGTGTTAAGCAGAGTTATGGGCCTGTAATCGTCTAAACCCTCCCAAACATGCCTGCCACCTTTCTTCAGCAATGTGATCACGCCCTTGGTAACGCTACCAGGGATGGCTCCCTGGGCGAACCAATGGTTGAACATATCCGTCAGAATAGGCACAAACATGTGCGACATCCTCAAGTACACTTCGTAGGGCAAACCATCTAGTCCCGGCGACTTGTTCAGGCCGACCTGCTTCAACGCGTCACGGACTTCGCATTCAGTAACCACACCCTCGCAGCTAGCCGCTTCAGCCGCCCCAAGGCGGGGGAAGTCGGCCAGATAGCTACGAAACTCCCGGAGCGGGAGATCAGTGCAGCGGGCAAAGCGATCCCGAAAGTGCGCCCGAAAGGCGTCACGTATCTCACGACCCGATCGCAGCAGACGCCCGTCCGGGGTCTTCACAGATGCGATGTACCGATCGGGGAACCTTCGCACTTCTTCTTCACGCGCAGTCGCGTTCGATTTCACAGCTTCGTTGAGAACTCTTTTTAGCCTAGATCTAACTACTGATCCCTTGTAGCGCTCGCTACTCTCACGCTCAAGGTCCCTCCTAGCTAGCTCTACACCTAGGGAGTCCCCCCCAGCCACCGCCCGGGAGAGTCTATCATCTATAGATTTCGCCTCCGCGGTCCTATCTAAGTTGAGCCGTCGACCGTATTTGGTGGCGAAATCTCTAATCCTGTGCTTAAGAGAAACCCACCACCTATTCCCGGTAACCGCCCCCACTAACGCCCGCTGAATTAGGGATTCCAGCCGATCCCGGAAGTCCCGTATCTCCAGTAAGGAGGTATTGAACTTCCAGTAGCCGGCTAGACTAGGCCTATTTGCTAACCGCAGACTGACTCTAATGAGTTTATGGTCAGTCCACGCTATCAAGTGGAACGTGGGACAACTAACAAAATCAATGTCAGCTCTTCTCACTAACACTCTGTCCAAGTAGGAGCCTACTTTGGCAGAGGGCGAGCTATCTAGCCACGTCCACATCTCCCGCCCTGGGTGATCAAGACGAAACCTGTCGACGAGACCGTGACGAGTCACGAAGCCGACAAGGCTGCTATCACACCTTCCCGCACGCCTAGCTCCCCGCCCGACCTTATCTATCTTGGGATCAAGGATCGCATTCCAATCACCCATTAAGACTAGCCGCTTCGTATCGTCCAGGAACGGCGCCAACCGACGAAAAAAGGAAACCCTCTCCGCAACGATATTGGGCGCATAAACCGCAACCAGACGAAACTTGAAACTTTTCACGGCAACATCGGCCACAACCAACCGGCCCCCGTCACCTGCAAAAACAACGTCAACATCAGCATCAAGGCTGCGTCCAACTAGCAAGGAGACCCCAGCGCTGAAGTTGCTGCCGTATGCTGAGAAAACGTTAAAGTCGCTTTCCAGCACCCGACAGTCAGCCTCGCAAGTGAAGTGAGTCTCCTGCACTGCAGCAACATCTACGCAGAGGTTCTTGAGTTCACCAAGCAAGCGCGCACACTTGCTTGAATCCCTCAGTCCCCTCACATTCAAACTGGCAACGTTTAAAGTCATCAATCCGACTTACCTTATTCAGTGTCGACTATGGGCCGGAAATCCCCAGGGGTGAGGATGCCAACGGCCTGTCTTAGAGAGCCGGTGCCGAGCTCAGTGTTCACTCGGCCATCCCTAGACACTCCGCCAACATCCAGCGGGAACCGTACTTTTAGGGCTCTATAAAAGGAGGGGTGAACTAAGATAGGGACCCTCCCTGAGCAAAACGGCAAGCATCTTTTCAAGGAAGAGTGCTCCAATTCCGCCAGCTTTACACCCGTGTCGGTCTGGCGGACCGTATCCAAGAACTTCCATACGCCCTTGGTACGGTCACCAGCCGAACGGATGAAAGTGGTCACCATGGCTGCACTCTTAAAATTAAAAGGGTTGTTAACTTTTTTCTTTTCCACTTTTTCCAGTTGCAGTAACGGCTTTAACATCTTTTTTAATAGATGGTCCGTTACTGCTTCTGCACCAACGGTGCAAAAATGTTTTGCCTTTTGTTGTTTGTCTTTCTCGGCATCGTTTGCCGCCTCTTTTGGATTTTGGGATGATGTAGTCTGGGGGTTTGTTTGGATGGGAGTCCATTTTGGGAAGAGTTCTGGAGAAGACATTGGACTCAGGGATGGTAACGATAGTGACCTGGGTAATTTTGGGGGGGACGGCCTTTCCAGGGATTGTGCTCGCCTTATATGCACAATTTGATGTCGGCGGGGATGAAGTGGGGGTGTTTCTGTTGGTAGAGGAGGTTGTGGTAGTTGTGGTGGTGGTAATGGGGGTTGTAAAAATTGTGGGGGTTGTAGCGAGTCAGAGGGAGCATTCTGAGGAATGCAATATTGAGGAGGGAACATTGGCGGAAGTGGTAGGGGAGGTGGTGGTAAGGAGAGTGGCGGAAAAGGAGCCAGCAGTGGTATCTGCATTGGAACTTGTTGGGGGAGGGGCTGCTTTTGGTGATGTGCATTTGAAGGGCCTTCTAAAGGGTCTTCTGTGTCGGAAGGTCCTGCACGCACTTTTTTGGCAGCCCCCTCCCCGCTGTCTCTTCTTCTTTTCAAGTTTGTTGTTGTTTCCATGTTTTCATGGTCTTCCTTGGTTTTTTTTTTCTTTTTCTTTTTAGCCAATGTTGGTGATACTGGTGTTGTTGATGTTGCTGTTGTCTTTGTTGTTGTTGTTGTTGGGGTCTGTGGCCCTTTCTTAGCTGTTGGCGTTGTTGCTTGTTCCGCTGTTGCTGCTGCTGGTACTGGTTCCGGTGGCTTGGTCTGCTTTTGAGGTGAGGGTGAAATTAAGCCTTTTTCCCCTTGTTTGGGGGAACCCCTCCTCCTCCGGGTCACCTCGGACCAGCCCTCTTTGTCATTTGTTTTGGGCTGGTCCTGACTCGGATCCTGGGTCTCCGCTGTTTTGCTGATGGTGGCTGTTGAAGCTGTTGCTGCTGTTGTTGTTGCTGTTGTTGTTGCTGCTGCTGTTGCTGCTGCTGCTGTTGCTGCATTCTCTGGCTTCTCGGGGCAGAACTTCGAGATGTGGCCAATCTTTTTGCAGGACCAACACCTCGGTCTCCGCCCCTCCACCATCACGATCATCTCCCGGTCCCCGCTGATTAGAATCTCGGGGATGGCTTTGAAGCCATCCCTCGTCAGGCACAGCCGGAAGGCATAATCCCCGTAGGCTGTCCCGGCTGGGGATCTGAGGAGGTTATACTCCTCCACTTGGCCGTACGAGCTTAAATAAGGCGGCCAAAACCTCCCCAGAAATGAGGGGCGGGACGTTACAGATGGTTACTCGGAGCCTACGGGTGCCCCTATATTCCGGCTGTAACCTGAAATACTTCGTCGTTATATTATTAGCCGCCAACTTGGCGGCTTGTTCTTCCGTAGGAAGGAGGACATCCCATGTCGCAAAACTCTTGCGACAGAAGTACTGGCATGGGATGCCCGCCTTCCTCAACAGCTCCTCAAACGTCTCTTTCTTGAGCCCCACTAGCCTTTTGGTTTTGAGATCCGAAACGACCAGCGAGAGGATCCTAGGTGTGAATTTTTCAACTAATTCAGGGATGGGCAGAATTTCATTGCCTTTGAAGTACTTTGCGTACTTCTCTACCCTATCCCTTTCATAGTCGGCAGGTCCCCTCTGCTGGCCCTTCCAAGGTGTGGGGCTCTTTTGGGCCGGCTGTATTGGACTGTCCTGTGATGTGTCCACTATTGTTCTTGGAGAATCAGCAGGGATCGGTAGTGATGGCCAATTCTCTCCAATTAAACTCTCTTGTGAGGGTTCCTTTGAGGGTTCAATGTTGTCTTCATTTTTTTTGGAAGTGGAACCCTCCATGACTGCAGTAGGGCTTGCAGCCAGGAGGGTAAACTAAGGCCCACACCTGTTGCAAGTGTGTGTGGGGGGGGTTCTACTGTTCAAAAAAGTAAAAATTATAAAATTAGACAATAGTACAACACGCCGGAATAAATACAAAAAGATTAGAACACGTAGATACCCCCTGAAAAATTAAAAAACACTCAAGACAAAACACTTAAGAAAGGAAAACAAGTCCGACCACAAGAGAAACAAACGTCGGATAACGAAAGCAAGTGACAAATCCAAATTAAACCAAAATTGTCACAAGTAACAACTTCTCAGGTAAGCTTGAAAAAAGAAAAAATCAAGTCCAACGGAAAAAAAAAAAAAACAAGTCTTACCGAGATAATAACAATTTTTAACTTTTAGTAATCCAAATCGTAATAATCAAAGTAACGGCGTGAATAACGAGTAGGCTTATTCTTGCACGAATCAAAGTAACGGCGTGAATAACGAAGAGTCAGTGCCACTTGGCTCCTGAGTTCAAATGCGTCTTCTTCGTTTGGACTTTTATTTACTACTGATATTTTAGGTAGCTTTGGGGGCGGTCTAGTGGGGTGAAGGGGACAATTCGTTTTTGTTGGTTTTTTTTTTTTTTTTTTTTTTTTTTTCTTTTTCCTTTTCTGAGGGGGGGGGGCTGTAGTAGCATTCTAGGCTTTTTCTTCTAAACTACTGTTAGGGCTTTCTTTACGAATTTTTAAATTATTCGATAGAAGATATTTAAAAACATTCTGCCTTGTTCGCTGACATGTGGATAGGCTTAATATCAAATTGGCTTTACAGTAGAGTAAGCGTGCCTTTACATTTAAAACGCATAGTTTAAGCATTATTTTACAAACAAAATACAGCATAACATTTTGTAAAATTCAGCATTTTAAATTGGAATTAAAGACATACTGACCAATATTGACATATTTCTTCCACTTGGCTCCTGAGTTCAAATGCGTCTTCGTTTGGACTTTTATTTACTACTGATATTTTAGGTAGCTTTGGGGGCGGTCTAGTGGGGTGAAGGGGACAATTCGTTTTTGTTGGTTTTTTTTTTTTTTTTTTTTTTTTTTTTCCTTTTCCTTTTCTGAGGGGGGGGGGCTGTAGTAGCATTCTAGGCTTTTTCTTCTAAACTACTGTTAGGGCTTTCTTTACGAATTTTTAAATTATTCGATAGAAGATATTTAAAAACATTCTGCCTTGTTCGCTGACATGTGGATAGGCTTAATATCAAATTGGCTTTACAGTAGAGTAAGCGTGCCTTTACATTTAAAATATATATATATATATATATATATATATATATGTATATATATATATATATATATATAGGTATCAGTATATAGGTATGTATATAGGTATGCGTGAGTGAATATTCCAAAGAAAATTGCTATAATGAAAACCTTTGTAGATATGGCATCGGAGATCAGGACTCAAAAGATAAATTGTTATATACGCAAATTTAGAATAATGTAAAAATAACGAAAGACACATATGTCGTCATATAAAATGAAATTAAACATAAGTGTAACTGGCAAAGAAAATGGATTGAAATCTGTCAACATTCACGATGCAATAAAATTATATGAGGGAATTTTCAAAAGACAAGTAAAGCATAACTAAGATGTCGAAAGCGGGCCGAAAAAATATCATATAAAAAGTTAAAAACGAAAAAAGAAATGGATGAATAAGAGAAAAAATGCTGAAAAATAGCTGAATACATAAGAAGTAAGAAATTGTATAATAATGCTGAATTGTAAAGAGAATGAAAGTAGATAAAATACTCTTTTAAATGTGGATAGAATCAAAGAACAAATATAAAGAGAGACCAAGCGTAAAAAAACGGTATTATTTTTGTGAAGATTGAAAAGACAATATCAATAGAGACAAAGCCGAAGATCCATTAATTAAACGCTATTGTAACCCGGTCGAATCCAGTTGTAAATATCACTAAGAAAATATTCATACCGCAGCTTCAGAATGCCTTAAAGCGGGTGTGTTCTTCATGAATCCAAATGTAAGAAACAATAACTATAAAATAATATATAAATAATCGTCATGGTCACCATCAAGTCATACTGACAGCACAGATATCCTTGACTCTTGCATTCCATCACTACCTATTATCCAACGCCTCTATCGGGTCCTCCAGATTAAATCCAATGTCATCAAGGAGCTGATAGAACTAATCTTGGAGGTGCCCGTGGTTTAATGGTTATCGTCGTAGGAAAAGGACACAGCGACACGAGTTCAAATCCTGGACGAGACTGGTTGCATATCACATAGCACTACTACCCTTGGGAAAGGTATGAAACCAATTATTCTCCCTCCAGCTATGGGTAAATAGTAGGGCAGACTTGGCTCTTCAGTCTTGGTTAGGCAACTAGTCTAGGAGAAGAAAAACTCTGAAGTCAAACCTGTTAAACTCCGCTTAAAAATTGACCTTGTGTCATATCCTTCCCGAGCGGAGGGTTTGGTAAATATGATAGAACTAATTTATTTCATGTTTGCAAACACAAGCCCGTTTATATGTAATAGTCCATCGAAGAACGTCACATATGAGCTTGTCCTTACTTCTCTTGCTTCCAACATGTCTAGGTCATCTTTTGTAGATGGTAAATAAATTACCTTACAGCTGCTATTTTCTGGGACATTGCTTCCAGAATTTGTTCAAAATAGCATATAGTATTCTTCTGTCGTTCCATTCAAGCATTTTGTTAGATTCACTTATGCGCATCCATACAATATTATTGAAACAGCCACAGTTAGGAAAAAAATCATGTTTTATTTTATCTGATAGATGAGACATTCATGTGATTGATACCCATTCTATACCAGTGTACACGTTCGAAAGGCGCAAATAAACAGCACTTGCAGAAAACGAGATATGGCTGCCGAAGTATGCGAAGTTGTCTACAAATTTTAGAGTGCTTGCTACTGAAGGTAGAAATGGCTTCTTCTTGTTTAAAACACATGTACTCTGTTTTATTCGCATTTAAGTGGAAGCGAATGCCACCTGCTGCTTTGTCTAGGGTATCCAGCAGGGAATCGGCTTGGCCAGGAGTATTTGCTTGAAGCACTTGATCATTTGCATACTTGGCATCAGATATCGTTTCTACAGGGTATCGGCAGCTCATTGCTTGTTTTATTTTTCAGAGTAAAGCCATTTTATTTTACTAGATTTATCGACGTTTGAACTACTTAGTTTACGCAGATCATGAACAAATACGGTGCTAATATAGAATAATTACTGACAAATCACGGTTAAAGATACGATTCTTGTCCGATCATTGACTTGGAAGTTTTAAAGCTTATATTTTCCATTAATGATTGTCCTTTACGCAATGCCATGTACAGCCTGTGAAAACAGGGAAGAAACACGATTTGGGGGGTCTGAGGATTCACTGTCATACACAGCCACCGTTTTTCTGACTCGACACTGATTATTCCACAAACACATATATGACTCAGCAAATCGATTGGAAAACAAGTAAACTGCTATATACATACATATGTCTTTTTCATGAATATCAATGTTGTTGTGTGTTTAAATGCCGAAGTCAGTCTTTGATATGCTAACTGGCTCCTTGGTCTACAGGGTAGAGTGTTAACAAATGGTTTGGGAGACCTGGGTTCCATCCCTGGTCGCGCCATATCAGACTTTAAAAATGATACTTGATACCTCCTTGCTTAAAACTCAGCAATATAAGGTACGTATCAAGGATAAAGTGGAGCAATCCTGGGAAGGGAGTTGCACCCTCCACTACATCTCGGTGTAGTAGCTATTGGAAAGGGGTCCTTCTGGTTGCCCTAGACTACGGTCGCCAACTTTAATTTGACTTTATTTGGTTTTAAGTTGGGTTGGTTCGGGTTTTATTGTTTATCAAATATTGTATATTTAATGCCAAATCCTGTTTATACATATATGACAAATATATATGTTGTGCAAAAACCTTTTGTTACTAACATTTTAAACGAGTGTCAGCTCATTGTTGTACAAAGATAAATTCTTTCAAGTATTTCTATCAAAGAGTAACATGTCTATTTAGTATTACTCATTTGTTTGCCCACATTTAAATTGCTTCAAGCATTGCTATGTATCACTAACAATTGGGAGGTGCCAGTGGTGTAATGGTTACCGTCGTAGGAAATGGACATGGCGACACGAGTTCAAATCATGGACGAGACTGATTGCATTTCACATAGCACTAATACCCTTGGGAAAATAGTAGGACAGACTGGGTTTTTCAGCCATGGTTAGGCAACTAGTCTAGGAGAAGGAAAACTCTGAATTCAAACCTGTTAAACTCCGCTTAAAAACTGACCTTGTGTCATATCCTGCCCGAGCAGAGGGGTTGGTAAATAGGATCACTAACAATTTCGAACATTCGTTTGTTTGCACACATTTACATGGATATACATTAAGTGAATAGATGGTTGGTTATTTAATTTTTAAATGGGCTAGAACTAATTTGTTAGCTCATTCGTATTGCTACACAGTTTCTACATAGCTAAATGATTCTAACTATCGCTATTTCACACTTGTAATTCCATTCAGTATTAATTATTTGTTTGTAGAAAAGGTTAGAAGTATTGTTATTAACACTTCTTCTTTTCAACTGTATTCATTCATTTGCACACAGTTAAAAGGGTTCCAAGTTGTATTATCTAAAACTAATAATCCAATTTAGACACGCATTTAAAGAGTTTTTAGTGTTGCTATTTAACAGCAATAATTCTATTCAATAAAACTTATTCTATTGCACACAGTTAAATGGTTCCAAGTATTGCTATATATCACTAACAATTCAATTAAGCATTATTCATTTGTTTACACACACTTTAAATGTCTGTTCTATTTGACCTCTACATAGGACCCTATTGATGCTTCCACTCGTGTTCAGATAGGACTAGGGAGCAATGACAATAAAGGACATTTCCATATTCCCCAAGTTCCAAAGATAGGGTGTCGCCATTAGATGGTTTAATATCTTATACAAGACACTTGTTGAAGATGAAGTCGGCGTTTTCTACAGCCCCAGCCGGCTGGGCTAAAACGGTTTCTTGTAACTTTTGTTTAATAATCATTTGCAGATAAACCTGAATACAAATAATTTGTATACAGTTATATGTATTTATCCAAAATCTCAACTGGAAGCAGAATGTAACATAAGGTAAAGTTTTGCGAAGTAAAGCTGATTTGACTTCAAAATTTCCTTCTCCTACGATAGTATCCAAAGCAAGGTTGAAAAACCCAGTTTGCACAAGATTCGCTCATAGATGGTGGAAAAACAGGTGGAATCATGTATTTTCCAAGAGCATCAAGGCTAAGTTAAATGCTAACAGCCTTGTACAAGATTTGAACTTAACACTGTTTGCACTGATATAATATCAAGTATCCGTTTTTTATTCTAATAATCTACATAAAAGTATGGTTTCACATTTTCTTCAGTGGGTTTATTTTGCTTTGTATATGAACATTTATTGGATATACTGGTAGAAGTAAAACAAAGCTTCTTTTTAACCCGTAGCAGAAAGAATAAGAGGGTTCATAACTTCCGCCAAACCATGAGTTCGAAAGGGAATTTGATAACATGATTATAGTTCAAACTGGTTGACTTCACGTTTGTAATCGAGCATTTTAGCCATTACACAATTAAGACTCTCCATGAAGTCTTCCTATTTAGTACACAGAATTTTTACTCAAGTTTTAAAATAATTATTCTTATTTATTATGAATTCTTTATTGGAAACTCTATATAGTTTCTTATATTTGTATTTAATAAGAATAATTTCTTATTCCTATATAATATGAATAATATTCCCACAGTTGTATGGTTTCATGTATTACTATCAAATCCATGATTTTCAAATCAATTTATTTGGCACTGAAATTTGACCCAAGCTGGTGCTACCTCACCTGCTCAGAATGAAATTGGGAATAATTGAAACGAATATGTGAGTCTATAGTTCTTGAGGATGAGTGTTTAGATTGATGGGCAAAAAGGAAGATAAGGCAGCCTAATAATATCGAGGCTTGCGTATCAGACTGTGGGATATAAATCCATTTAAATGAGCTTAACTCTTGGTCGGTGGTGTCTAGGATATGCTGTACAAATTCTGCAGAGAAATATACCT
>CAXXMW010000018.1:0-52500 GCA_963669225.2 uncultured Arenicella sp.
ACTTTCTTGAGTCTTGCTCTGAGTGATTCCATGTGTATTTTCCTGTAAGGTCCATCTTCGAGTCCCACTCATTCTTTTTTCATGTTTTTTCATCCAATCTGCTTTTCTGTTTTGTTTTTTCTGTTCCTGTATTTCACCCTGAAATTGTTTGAGTCCCTTAAATCTAGTCGTTGGCTTATCCTCATGCATTCTCCCCCTACTTAAAGGTATGATTTTCTTACGTTATTTTAGAATGTCCAGTTTTGTGGTATTTGTTGACCTTGTCTCGGTATCGCTTGAGTATTCTTTTTTTCGCAAATATCTTTTGATTTATTTCTTCAAGTTGCATTGTCACTGCTGTTCTATTTGGGTTTTTCATTCTAACATATCCTCGCAAGCTTTTCCTTCCTTTAAACTTTCGGTTTTGGTCGCAGTTTCATTAACTTTCCTTCTGGTTTAATTTCGCATCCAGGTTTTGTATTTCTCTTCTTGTTTCTTAGAGAAAATCGATTTTATCACCAACTAGTTTCGCTCTTGCATAAATTAGTTTGTTTTGTTCAGTGATGTTGCTTGTTGGAAAAATTGTTAATGATTTGTTTATCTTTTCAGTTTCGACCAGAACTTTTCGCAGTTTTGGTTCCTAAGGGATTGTAACATAATTTTCTTTGTAGCTGTGATTCTCTTTTTTAAATTTAGATTTATTTTCTCTTCTTGCGTTAAAATATTTGTTTTGTGCTGCTGGGTATTTGGTATTTCGGGTTTCAGTGTTCTGTTTTCAATTCGGTTATGTTTTTTTTTTCTTTGCAGAATTTAGTGTTTCGATTCGGGATTTTGTTCATATTCTTCTCGATTTATTTCTCCACATATTTCTATTATTTGAAAGTCAGAAAACCAACCTTTCTTTAAAATCTTTCTCTCTTGGTCAATCAACCTTTGGCTTGTATTAAATCTACCGGATTCAAAATTTCTATCATTCTTTTTCTATGCCCTCTTTGAGTAGTATTGCTATTAAAATAACAGTGAAGTACATATTTGTAGTCTTCTCTACTTCCTGAAGGCAGAAACGAAAATTCGAAAAATTCCAAATACTTAAAAATAACGGCGAAAAATAAATTTAGGGATATGGACTAGTCTTGTTGTGGTTGTTGTTGTTTTTGTTCTTTCTCTTATTATTTTACACTTTAGAGTTTTTTTCCCAACAGTGTAAGCAGATAGTTTTCACTACAGTTAAAATGACAGCAAGTCTCCTCAATTTTCCAGGATTCTTCACAGTATTGTGGTCGACCTCAACAGTGCCATAGTTTGAATGATCTCGGCTCGTCCTCCGATTTCCAACAATTACTAAGCCTTTGGGAATCGTTCCAAGTGCACCAATTACAATTGGGTATCACCGTCACCACGTTCCATATTTTTTTTAGTTCTCTAGCAAGGCACTTATCTTTCTTTCAGCTTTCTTTTATTTTCATTTTCAATTAGGCAGGTACTCTTTTTTGTTTATTTCTAGGTCTGGTCGTCTGACCGAGATTAAGTGATTCGTTTGTATCTCAATATCCCAGGGAATTTTGTGAGTTTCATTCTCCAGGACAGATTCCGGATTGTTCATATACCATGTATGGTCAAATCAACATTTTTTGTACAATTCCCTGTTGATTACCTTTCCCACCCAGTCATGTCTCATCTTATACTCTTTTTGCACTCATTTACTGGATTCGCTTATTATATGAATGATCGTTCCCTCTCTATCACCACATAACCTAAATGTGCTAATTTTTTGCATCTTATCTACTTTAGATTTAACATAGTTTGTCCTTATGGCGTTGTTTTTTTTTGCCGCTATTAGAAGAGATTTAGTGTCTCTATTTAGATTTGCTTTTCTTAGCCCCGTCTTTTTCGTGTGAGGTTTCGCTTGTTTGTTGCTTGAAAATGTCCCTACATTTTTCTTTTTCTTTCAATTTTTTGTTTTTTTAGTTATTGTTTTTTTTTCTGGTGGTTGTTATTAGCCTTTCTTGCAATTTTTATGTTGTCTTCAGAACGTCTTATCGAGGTATTGAGGCTATCATCAATGCTAGCGAGTCCTTTTCCTCATCCTTTTCTTGACACATATTGTCTGTTTTATATCATCTCTAGCATGTAAGGTCTTATGCATCTCATGTGTTTTTTGTTCTCGAGTCCATTTGGTGAAGTTCTTCCTTCGTTCACTTTAAGAATGGTCCTGAGCATCTTACAAGGGGGACAGCGCAGGTGTTTATCCATTTTGATGAGATTTCTGCTGTATAGTTGGGTTTACAGTAGTTTTCTCGTTCTCCTGATGTATTCTTTTTAAATTTTTTTCTTTTATCTCCACCTTTTTTGATGGAGTCAGCTTCCAATATTCCCAAATATTTGTAAGTTTCCTTTTCTCCGTTCGTTCTGATTTTTCCTGATTTGGTCGTTCTATTCCTTCCATCATTTGCAGTTTTCTTCTTTTCATTATTAGCGTGACACATTTTCGATACCAAATTCTATACCTATTTCGTCACTGTATATCCTCACTGACTGTATTCGGGTTTCCAATTCTCTTTCATTTTTTGGTCAACAGTTTGATGTGTACGTACTTTTAGTAGTTGATTTTTTTTCTTACGAAGTTTGTATCTTCCTTTGCATTTCCTATCCATGTGATTGAATGACATCATTACTATTACAAATAGTTGTGGTGATAACACATCTCCCAAAGATTTTCCTCTCTGCATTTTCACCCATGATAAGTTTTTCCCTCCTGTTTTCAATTCCACTTTCCAGTTTTTCATAGTATTCTCTTATTATTATTATTATTATTATTATTAACCCTTGTAGGTTTTTCACACTAGCGTTGCCTGATGGCCTTTCACTGGCGTCCAATAGAGAGCAAATCTCTTCAAATCTCCAGATCTCTTCTCACTATTTTGCCGACCGAAACAATGGTGTAGTTTGACTGGTCTCAGTTTGTCCTCTGGTGTAATTGCTAAAAAACTTGGATTGCAGCCTCAAAGTAAATGAGTTCGAACTGTAGTCATGTTCTTTCGCTCACATTCGAACTTCTACTTTTAGAAAATGTAAGAAATCCCTTATGGTCCCCTCAGATATGGGTTAAATATCATCATTACTATTTTTCTTCTTTTTTTCTTCTATATTTGGTGATCCGTTTGCATCCCGAAATCACAGAAAATTTTATGCATCTTATTTTCTCGGACGGATTCTACGTTGTGCATATACCATTTGGTTGTATTATCAAACTTTAATCACTTGCATAATTTTCAATGGATCTTCTTTTCCAACCCACTCATGCCTATTCTTATATTCTGTTTGTGCAACTTTGCTGCATTCACTGATGACGTAATTAATCGTTTCATCTCTTTCCCCACATCACCAACATTTGCTATTTTGCTGTGTATTATCAATTTTTAATTCGATATAATTCAATCTTTATGTCATCATTTTCTACCGGAATAGTTTTAGTTTCTCTCTTAGCCATATCCAGGTATTCTTGGATGCAGTCTCCCAAGTTTGTCACTTGGATTCTTCTTGTAATTTTTTCTTCCCATTTCTGTTTTCTTGATTGTGTTATGTTTCTGTTTATTCATATATTGCCAAATGCTTTTAATGGTCGATATTATTAGACTTTGTCTTTGCTGTCTTTTTTTTCTTCTGTTTTCCTACAAATCCTCACATTGTTGCATCTCCGTAATCTTCAATGGTGGTAAATCTTCTTCCCCTGTTTTACTTGTCTCATATTGTCTGACAACGTCACTTCTCTGATATAAAGCTTTTTGCATCATCCTCAATTTTCTAGTCTCTCGGTCCATTTGTCTGAGTTTCTTCCTTTTTCCATTTCAAGAATTGTCATGAGTAACATATAAAGGGGATTGCTGAATATTTTTATTCATTTGATGAGATTTCTACTGTTGAGCCTGGTTTTGAAAGCTTTTCTTTTTGTTTTTCTGGGTTTATTTCTTCTTACTTTTTCTGTCATTTCTGTTTGTTTGATGATATTCACTTTCACTTTCACTATACACAGGTAATTTTCTTGTAATTCAAGTCTTCCGATATTTGTCTAATTTCATAATGCTATTCTTTCCATTTCTTTCGCTTTATCCTCTTTCATGATCAAAACATGACAAATATTCAAGCCTAAAATCAGTTCCTACATCCAAAATGTATATTTGAATGGTTTTGTATAAGTGTTTCTCTTCTTTATAAAAGGATAAAGAACTAGAAACACTTGTACAAACCTTTGAAATATACATTTTGGATGTAGGAACTGATTTTAAGCTCTTATTATCATACATATACATTAAGGAATTCATCTTTTCTTGTGATTTTGTAAATTTGTAGCCGTCTATGCATTATCTATGTATATGATTCCATGGTATCTTTTCTATAACAAATATTAGTGGTAAGAATGAGTCTCTCAGGAAGATGTCTCACGATTTTTATCACATCCGGGTTGTTTTTTCTGAAAATTCCAATTTCCAGTTTTCCATAGCTTTTAATGATGAAGTTAATGCCTTTGTTTAATATTTTTAATATTTTCAGACGTTCTGTTATCCATGTTTATGGTACCATATCATAGGCAGAAAATTCATCAACTGATTTTATCTTTATTTTGTTTAGTTTGATTAGTCTGCGAAGTCGTTGGTTTCCAGGAAGAAGTCGGTTTTCATGCCGATATTTCATGCCTATATTTCATGTCACTTTTGGATTTTAGTACTAATAATTTATTCAAATGTTTGTTTTGTTCTGGGAAGTTTTTCATGTCTATTTTCTTTTTTCTAGGCAATCTTCAGCGCTGAAGTGTTGTTGTAAGCTGGAGCAACTTTTCTCACTTTCCAGGCTATTATTTTGGTGTATTTTAGCTTGTTCTTTTAAGTTCCATTGACGTCAAGAAAGTTTGCAGCCATGTTCGTATTTTTTATTGTTTAATGGTATTTTTCTGGGTAGCTTCTCTTAGTCTGATGATCACTTTGGCGAGAAACTGACAGTCACAAAACACCGTTGATTTTTTATCTACGCTATTCTTACTTCAACATTTGCACTCCTTATTTATAAATATAATGAACTATATATATGCGTGCGTGCGTGTGTGAGCTTACTTTATTTGTTTCTTCCTATTGTCTGTCTTAAATAAATATAACACATATACCGACACTACGCACTTAACAGCTCAGCTATAGCAATAAGTTTTTCGTCTCAAATTACTGCAAACTATATCAATGTAAAAGGGCGTTCATAGTGTTGATTGGGTAACTAGGCGCACAAACGGATGCACCGTTTGCTTTAATCCATTTCTTAATCAATTTGATAACCAGTTGTCAGTTGGCTCTGATTTGTTCATATAAAACTCTTAAACAATACAAAAGAACAGCGTCAGATTCTTGTTTTGTCGAGGTGAATTCGATATGTGGACACACTGACTAATTAGTATAAAGAATGTACAAAATGTGTCTTCTATGGAAGCAGAGACGTGTTAATATCGGCCATAGAATCCACTGTGAAACATTCAATCCTAAAAAGAAGAGATTTTGTTGAAAACTATGTTAACATTCAGAAAACAGTCTAAATAAAAAAAAACTCTATCTCTGACAAAAAAGAGGGAATTAACACTCATAAAACACCTTTTTTTTATTAATTAATAACAGATAAAATCCAAAACATTTTTCTGGTCCAGTTGGCTGGGATTGTAGAATACACCGATTGTAATTCTTCACGTCAAAAGGCTCTCAGATGAAAGGTGAGCTTGAGTCAAGTGGTATGCAAGAGACCTTAAACGTCCATATGGAAGACGTTCACAACGATGTTTCGTAGGTGAAATTGTAAAGAAGAAGGTTGAGATTAGACATAAAAGGGAAACGAATTAAGAAATTAGCGATGAGGAAAACATCAGATCACTTGGTATATAAGGGAAATTCTTTATCAAAGTGCTTTCAACTCTACTGAATGGCAGTAGATTTTCTTTGGTGGGTGGAATCTTCTCGTATTTAGCTAATAAAAAAAGCATGTTTTACATCTTATTCTTTTATAGTATATTAACTGATAAATGAAAAAAAAATACAAAAATTGATAAAAGTTGACAGAATTAGACTCTAGTGACATCTGATAACATACTTTGTTTGAAACATACAACTCAGAAGTCATTGTCGCACTTATTGACAGTAAATTGCAAGTGTAAAGAGAATATATATGTTTATTAGTAATTTGGAAGTCTCACTGTCACTAATAAACGGCTAAACTGTTTTATAAGAAGTTGCAAATATGTGAATCATAATTATTGGGGTTACCCTTTTACTTTAATACTTCATAATTAAGAAACCATTGATGCAATTTTTATTTTTTCTAAAAACCAAATGAAGTTTCGACGCTTGAATTTTATAAGTAGAAATACAAGTAGGATTCATATTATCTAGTATTAAACTGAAAATAACAACATTTATCACAATGTTCTGAGTGAAATAAAATTAAATCGGCTAATTTTATTTTAGAAGGGAAGATTATCGTAATTTTTTATCGGTTAAAATTTAGCCTATCAGCCAGGTCTTCCCAAGAAAGGACTAGATTGACATCCTTGCGAAGACAGTTGTAATTTTCTAAGCTTAGCGTCTACTGGATTTAGCCCCAAAACATGAGACTTTCAAAGAAAATTGAACTTTTAATAATAATCTGGTAGCCTTGCTTATTCATCATTATATCAACCTTTCAAAAGCAATTACTCCCTGGCAAGTGCGATAATGACAGATACAAATGGCTGTTTTATTTACTTCAAGCATTTCACATAGCATAATTATTTCTCCTTTTTGAAAGATTCTCGGCTCTTCTTAGAGAAAAACAGTCTGGGGCCATGAATAGTAACATGGTATCCCTCATATTTATCTCGCCGTTCAACATACTTTGAAATCATTTCTCAAAGTTATTTGACTCAAAAAATGTTTATAAAAATGCAGAAAAAGGTCATTTCTTTTTTTGTAGTGCCGAGAACTTTTCAGCATGACCTCGTAAAAACCTAAAAAAAATTCGTTTTCAGTTCCTATACATACTATAGTTTCAAACTTGGCACAACACATAAGAAAAAGACTATCCGTTAGTTCCATTTTCTAAAAGTGAAACTGTTCATTAATAATGTATAGAGGGCTAATCTTTTGGTTAAAATTTTCTTTTGCTTTCAGTGATGAACACTGAAAGTATAAAAGATCACAGAAAAGAGAGGCACGAGGTGAGATTAATCAATATTGAGGAGAGATCTGCAGGCAAACATTTTGGCTGACTGAAAAAAGCCTGGCTGAATTGTTCTTCTAGGGTGTAGTGTCAGTCCTCTACTCCAGTCGATGTTACCCTCTTCGTATCACACATTTACAGACTCGGAATATAAATAAAAGATGGCCCGCCTTAGCCGAATCTTAACCACTTTAAAACATTCAAATCACCAACTTCACCCTGAGAAACAACCCTGCCTCTCCCCAAAAATAACTCTCATAGTCGGGTATATAAAAAAAAAAAAACATTTTACCGAAGTGGATTTTTTTTTTCACACTGAAATATTCTAACATTCGGACATTTGGATGAATTTTGCATTGATTTAAGAAACATTTCAACTTACCTGAACCGCGTAGAAACAGTTTTTCATAGCAAATCATATCGCACATGGCACTCAAACAGAGACAAAATGTAAAGCAATTTTGCTCAGTACTATCGGGGAAAAGACGTAGAGAATATTGAAAGATTTATGTGCACCTCAAAAACCGAATGAGAAGTTTTTTTTAGGAAATAAAGCATTTGTTGCTTGAGAATTTCAAGCCAAAACACATTGTAATTACAGAAAGTTATCGGTTTTATAATCCTAAAAAGTGGAAGGTGAGTCCGTTTCTAATCTTTTTGTTCGTCTTAAACATTTATCTTCTACTTGTGAATTTGGGACATTTTCAAAAAAGCATTACGTGACAAATTTTTGTGTGGGTAGGATGAGGTGAAGATTCAAGATTGTTATCTGAGGATATGTCACTTGAAGAATTTTTAAAAATCATTCAGGCTATGGAATTGGTGACTGCCGATGTGGCTCACATAAAGAACAAAGATATGGAGGACTTATATAAAATGTGTACGACAAAACAGAGGGGAGAAGCTTATTTTGGGGGAGAAAAATGGCATATACAGTGTCCAGTATGGGAAAAAATATTTTTAAATGTCAAAAGAAAAAATCATTTTTCAAGAGAGTGCAAAAACGAACAACGGGAAAGCCTGTCACACCGATCCTGAGGTTTTCTAAAAAGGAGGTAATATTGAGATTTGGGGACATACTGAGGTGGAGTGGCTAACCTAAATGTCAAATACAAAGGAAAAATGTACAATTTAAGAACGTTTGTTGTACCAGGATCGGGACCAAGTCTTCTTGGAAGGAATTGGCTGGAAAGTTTGCCAATTAATCTATTTGCTAACTGCGACCAAATTAAGTTGACCGATTTGAATCAGAAATTTTTCGAACTGTTTAAACCAGGCTTGGATATATTGAAACTATACATTAAGCAAAATTGTACCCTTCGTTTTATGAAGGCTAAATCAGTACCATTAATGATTCTAAAGAAGGTAGAAACTGAACCTGATCGAATGGTTGCTACTTCTGTTATCAAACCAGTTGATTTTTTTAGAACGGGCTTTCCTTATCGTCCTATTTTTAAAGAGAAATAGTCAAGTTAGAATTTGTATGGATTTTGAGCAGACTATCAATCCCGGTTTGCAGATAGACAAGTATCCGATTCTGAATATAAATGGCAGGCATTCTGAAGTCTCGGGGGAGGGGGTATTATTTTACGTGACTGGATTTGAGTGACGCTTATTTACAGGTTCCTCTAGAAGAAAAATCATTGAGACTCATCAAGGTCTTTTTATGTATACTCTGTTGTGTTTTGGTATTGCTTCTTCACCAGGAGTATTTCAACGAATTATAGACCAACTAATTCAAAGAATACCAAAGGCAGTCGCTTATCTCGACGACATACTAATCTCGAGACAAACTATGGAAGACCATAATAGTAACCTGCGTGCAGTGTTAAAGATATTACGAGATGCTGGTCTCTGCCTTAGAGGTGTTAAATGTAAATTCCAAAAGTCATCAATTTCATACCTGGATTGATGCAAAAGGGATCCATCCAACTCAAAAGAAGGTCAATCCAATTTGCAAAGAACCCACTCCCAAAGAATGAGTCGGAACTGCGTAGAGTTTAGCTGTTGTGATTTACGATCACCGTTATTTAAGCAATATCAGCGCTCTTTTGGCCCCATTGTACAGATTATTACAAAAAAGAATTCCTTGGAAATGGGGACCAGGCGTAGCCTTTATCTTTAGGCAATCAAAGAGGTTGCTAATGTCAACTAATGTTTTGATTCATTACAATGCTTAACTAAAATATCATGACTGTGGATGCATCACCAGTTGATGTGGGTGCAGTCTTATCACATAAAATTACAGACAGAAGTGAAAAACCGATTTATTTTGCATCCAGGACAGAACAGGAATACGTACAGATAGAACGGGAAGGACTAGCAGTCATTTTTGAAGTCTCCAAATTCTATGAATATATTTATGGTCTGAAATTTACCATCACCGCTTCGGCTTTTTATAGAGGAGCGTATAATATCCCCAAAAGGAAGTGCTAGAGTGCAACATTGGGCATTGCTTCGGGCGAATCACCATAATCAGCTAGTGTACACCTAAAAATTTTCCTACGCAGATGGACTGAATCGGCTACCTGTACAGGACTATTTTATGCTATAACCCCGTCCAAAGAAAGTAGAACTTTTCATGTCAGTTTTGGACTTAACCCCATTCACGTCAAAAACAGTTGCTTTTTACACGTCAAGAAATCCTGTGTTATCACAAGTGCATGAATAGATTTTACAGGAATGGCCTGGCAAGGTATCTCCTGACTTTCCACCCTACACAAACAGGAAGGATGAATAATCGGAATAACCTGGTTGTGTTTTACAGGGATTACGGGTGGTTATCTCGGCAGAGTGTCGAGATACTTTACTAAAAGAATTGCATATGGGTCATCCGGAAATTTCACGTTGTCACATTTGGTGTTCTAAGCTTGATGCGGATATTGAATTATATATGAGGCGTTGTGGTATGTGTCAAGATAGTGCAAATATGCCTCAGGCAAGTGCATTACACCCATGGGAATGCCCAGGAAGGCCTGGGTTCGGAGTGTACATGGATTATGAAGGCCCGATCAGGGCAAGTAGATTTTGGTGATTGTGGATCCCCACAGTAAATATATAGATGCATAAGTAGTGTCATCATCATCTTCATCAGAAACAGAAACGATGCAGCGACGCACATTTACCACACATGAGAGTCCACATGTGATCGTATCCGACAATGCCAGCAGTTTTACTAGTGAAGAATTTTCCAAGTTCTGCGCCTTAAATGGCATTAAGCATGTTAGATATGCACCATATCACAGAAAAACCTATGTCATTAAAAGTATTGAGTCGACTATGTACGGAGTTTCAAGCTAAGCAGGGAGCGATGTTGTATATTGTTCTAGGAAACGGAAGTACTGTTTCGGCCATGTTTGACTGGTTTTAATAATTGAAGCGGAAGTGATGATTCCAACAGCCCAGACAACTTGATTACGTTATTGTGGTTATCTGCCTGTATTTGCTAAAGCAAACTTGAACAACTTTTCATCAGCTTTTTTGTCATGTTATTTTATGCATAGTGCTGAATATTTGAAAATATAGCTATGATAATAATAATAAAAATAATAATAATAATAATAATAATAATAATAATAAGAAGAAGAAGAAGAAGAAGAAGAAGAAACTGTTTACATAGAATAAAAACTATGCTACAAACAATACGAATATTAGCAAATGTTGGTTTTGTAGCGATAGAAACGAAACCATTAATCATATTGTAAGCGAATATAGTAAACGAGTACAAAGAAAGTATAAAAGTAGACACGACTGGGTGGGTAAAGTTATACACTGTGAATTGTGCAAGAAATTGAAATTTGGTCATACTCCCAACTTCTGTATGCTCGAATCAGAGTTTGTCCTGATGAATGAGAAGCACAAAATTCTCAGGGGTTTTCAGATTCAAACAGATCGCCCAATCCAGGCCAGACGACTAGATCTAGTGATAATTAGAAAAAAAAAGACAACCTGCCGTATAATCTACCTTGCCGTTCCGGTGGACCAGAGTGAAAATTAAAGAAAGTGGAAAAAGAGACAAGTACTTAAACCTTGCCAGAGAACTAAAAAGAACTATTGAACATGAGTATAATGGTGATACCAATTTTAATTGGCACACTTGAATCAGTCACCAAAGTCATGGAAAGGAGGCTGGGATAATTGGAAATCGTTGTAAAAATCAAGACTATCCAAGCTACAGCATTTTAAAGATCGGCTAGAATACTGAGAAGAATCCTGGAGACCTGAGGAGACATGGTGTCCCCCAGACTCCAGTGAAAGACCATCAGCTAACGCTGGGGTGAAAAATTTTCGAGGATTAAAATAATGATAAATTATACTTTTTTTATTTTTTACTCCATAGAAGCTGTTTTATATTCAATGCAGCCATTTACATTGAATTTGTAGAATAGCATCGAAATCACTCATCATCATCACGTCACGGTATCAGCACGGATATTCCTGATCCTCTCTCGCCACACCTCCCTATCGTCCATTGTTTCCGGCAGGTCTTCTGGGCTACATCCAGTATCGACTCAGTGCTGCTGTATGTAGGTTCTTGCTGGTCGTCCTGCCTTAGCTCGTCCACGTGAAGGGGTCCACAGGAGCACATCCCTTATGAGCTCGTCTCTACTTCTCCAGCAGTGTCCCGCATGTCTGGTTCGTCTAACTTGGATAGTTTTCATGATGGGTGGTCGGTGGCCGTACAGCTGCTGCTTTGTTGGGTGCTGCCTCCATGACTTGTTCAATATTGCTCGCAGCATTCTTGTGTAACTACACAAGAATGCTTTTTTCTCCATACGTTTAGTAGGCATCCATGTAGTGCATCCATATAGCAATATCGACACGACCGCTGCTTGGAAGAAACTGCGTTTTATTTTATCGGTCAGGTCTGACTTCCATATGACCAATAGCCAATCGATAGCTGTCCATACCTATGCTAGTCGCATACTGATGTCTGCTCACTAGGTAGGTGAACTTGTCTACTAGTTTCAGAGAGCTACTGTTTAGTGTGGAGATGTCACCACTTTGATTAAAGAACATATAGCTCACCTTGTATGCATTGATATGGAGGCCTACGCCTGCAGCTGCTCGTTCCAGACTATGTAGCAGGGTTTCGGCTTGGGCGGGTGTATTTGCCAAAAGCGCTATCTCATTGGCGTTGTCGGCGTCCGTAATTGTTTGTGTGGGGTACCTACTGCTTCTTTCCTTTCTTAACTTGAAATCGTTTTCTTTCATTTTATCAATAATCACGGAGTCTAGACAGATGATAAAGAGGTATGGGGCTAATGTATCTCCTTGCAATACACCTGCTACAATGTCTGTTCCCTGGATATAGACACAGGCTACTTCGTCTGTTTCTATATCCAGGGAAAGGAATTTTACTTTTGTGTTTCCATAGAGCATCATAATGGCTGTGACGGTTTCTTTTGGTAGGCGAGTCGAATTTGCTCCATCTGTTTTTGACGTGACTGTGGTTAAGTCCAAAACTGACATGGAAAGTTCTACTTTCTTTGGACGGAGTAATAGCGTAAGATAGTCCTCTACAGGTAGCCGATTCAGTCCATCTGCCTTGGCGAAGTCGACAAATGATATTGTTGCCTCTAGGATTTTGCACGTTCACCTTCAAGAATTCGACAGCTAGTCAAATTTTTTGCTGTCGTGGATCTATTCCTCCAGAAGCCGTTTTAGTTCTTCCTAAGTATGTTCTCAACTTTGGATTCCATGCGGTTGCGTAGTAGAGCATTGTATATCTTGGCCGCTATGGATATAAGGGTTATACCTCGGTAGTTCTTGGCTAATCTGAGGTTGCCTTTATAGGGAAGGGGAGGATGCATCCCTTTGTCCATCTGTCTTTCAGGTTTTGATTAAATACGGCATTACAGTATCGGATTAGCATCTCGTCGAATTTTCTTGTTTTCAATACTTCTCGGGGTATTTCATCGAGCCCTACTGCTTTTTAATTTTTAATTTTTCTCAGTACAGAGTCGAGTTCTTGTGTAAACGGTCCCAGTTTGATGTCTAATTGCTTACTTATAATTCTCGTGACCTGTTCATGAGTAACTTTCGGAGGGTTTCCGAGTAAATTCTCGAAATGCTGGTTCCAAAAGTGTATTCGTTCTTGTTGGTTGATAGCTTTCAGTTTAGCTTTCGCAGTGCTTTTCCTTCTGCTCACTTCGTTTACCGTTTGCTATGCTATCTTAGATTGTCTATCTTCTACCGAGTCTCTAAAATTATCGATCTGATTTTGTATGTATCCTGTTTGTTCTTTTAGGAATATTTTAACCAATTCATTTTGTGCCTTTTTAAGTTTCAGAGCATTAATATTAGTTGTGTTCTTCCCATTGCATTTGGAGGCAGTTTTCACGTCTACACGCTTTCCCCTAACCGCTAATGTCTCCCATGGGACTCTAGATTTAGTTCTTTGTTTAGTTTGCATGCATTCCGCTGCCACTTCTGAGTAGGCATTGACGAAATAATCATAATCATCATTCGGAGTATGTACCTCTTTCTTCTCCTGTGGTGCATCGAATTTATCTCTAATATCCTTGTTATTAAGCAGGGCCCAGTCATATTGTCCAGTGGATGTTGATCGTGTCACATTCTTTCGTAGACTCAGTCGTATTTTTACCGTGGCAATTCGGTGGTCGGAGGACACACCTTCGAATGAGGAGTATGAAACAGACGTCATTCGCTAATAGATATGATATATGTAGATTATAGCTGATTAATAATCATATATACACACACACTTATATAAATATATATATATATATATATATATATATATATATATATATATATATATCTGTGTGTGTGTGTGTCAGTCACACAATGTGACCTCACGACGGATTAATGAGGAATTCCGTTGGTATAGTCAAACGAAGCATTACTCGATAAAACAGAAATGTTTATATGTATTATTTTATCTTCGTCTAACTAAAAACTAATGAAAATTTAATTTGCTATACTAACATAAGGAATTACGCGAGAAGATATACCAAGAGAGAGAGAGAGAGAGAGAGAGAGAGAGAGAGAGAGAGAGAGAGAGAGAGCGTGTGTGTGTGTGTGTGTGTGAAAGAGAGAGACAGAGAGAGCAAGTAACATAGAATCATTTTGATGGAAATGAAAAACGGAAAAAAATTCTAACACAGATAATGGACATGATTGAAATATTGTCAGGTTATATATAGTCAGCTAAGATAGAAGACCAAAAGATAGAGATATTTCGAGATATATAGAAAGAGGGAGTTGATGACACTTATAATGGTCGTTATAAAATAAATTCTATAAATTGTATGTGACTCGAAATTAATAGCCGACGAAGGCATCTTTTAAACGTGTAAATATCAAATAATGATTTTTGACCAGAAAAAAAAAATCTTCCTGACAAATGTAAGAATGCAATATGTAGAGTAAGGCAATTTGTTAAAATATTTCTAATAGTAATTTTCATTTTCTCTCCTTTCCCCTCTTTTCATATAAGAAAGAGAATAGCAAAAATAAAAAGTTTTAAGCATAAGATATTTTCATAAGTTGTGTTTTGATACTCGGCTTTTATCACTTGCTTATACGAGTCGATCAGATTAATATCGATTTGGCCAACTAACAAAGTCTTCATCTGACTGATAACTGTTGAGTGACTCTTTATCAGACGGATCGATCTGCCACTGACTGGGAGCCTTGTGGGTGTGGCAAAGAGATTCCTTTATCAGACGGAGGTACCCTTGGGGCTACTTTTTTCATGTTACTGACGTCGTTGGCGTTGGTGTACTGTCATCAGACAGATAACTTTGTTAGGAGGGGAAGAGATGATGGTGACGGTATCCATTAAAGAAATTGCTGTTGTAGTCGGACGTCTTTATTTAACAGAGAACGCTTTAGGTCGGGTGTCTTTTCCAAAAGATTTGAACAATGTTGGGTTGTCAATTCTTATTCACTGTAAAGAAGGAACATTGTAAATATGTACCCCATAACCACCCATCAAGTACCTTGACGTGGAACTATGTTTACCAAGCTAGACGAGCAAACTTTTAGAATTGAAGAGAGATCAGTCTGAGCTTACTAAATACCATTAACTTGTAATAAAATTAACTCCTGGTTACACAATTATGAGTCCTGACACATTGGTTCACCACAAAGCTTAGAATACTCTGACTACATCCCCTTGTAGAAGGGTAAGATGCTCAAAGAAAAGAGTGTTCAGTGTAAAACACTAAACAGCATCTGATGGCGAGTTTCCAGTTCTGGTGAGGTTGGGAATGGGGAGCACCCATTCATTGCTATTACTCCCAGGTCCACTCTGACTTGAAGTGTTAATCTGTTAGGGTTTCTTCTATGGGTCAAATAATTATTATTTGAAAATTATTCGTATTCAAAAGAAATACTTGATACCATATAACTGAAAATTGTTTGAGTTAATTGTTATTCGAAACTGTACAAGTTGCAGAAGCCAAAAAAAAAAGGAATATTCTAGTATAATTATAAATCTCTCAATCATAAAACAAGATTAATTTTAATACTAAAAAATAAGCAACAAAATAAGAAGATAGACACAAAACTATTAATTTACTCAATATGATCGCCGATTTGAATAAAAAATAATTGTATCAACACTTCTTCGAAACGATCTGCATGCCTTCAAAATAAATTCTTCAGACAAATTATTCCATTTCTTCTCAATAGCACTCTTAGGCGAACCAATATTTCGATGGGAACTTGCATTTGTTGTGTTTTCGAAAATGCTTCATATAGTGTAATCAAAGGAGTTAATGTGTAGGTTTGATGGACGCCATAAAGAAACTCCAATTGTTTCGGAATTTTTTCGACTTAGTTTCTGCATTAAGCAAATCATACATCCTTTGTCGTTTCTTTTTTTGCTCCTGCATATTGGGCTGAATTCTAATTTGAAAAAAGTGCTTGAATAATAGAGCAGATCATGAAAATTTAGATTTATTGCATTTTTTTAAAAAATTGGACAAATCGACCAAAAACGCTGTAAAATTATTTCATATTTTGCTTCTGCAATTGTCTACAAAGAATAATTATTAATTGCTTGACACCAAAAAATTTTCTGTAAATAAATGACTGTTATTGAATAGAGATGATTACTTGCAACCATATAATTATTAGCTTGAGACAGGGATAGTTGAAACCATATAATTGTTGCCAAATTATTTGTGTTAAATTGGAATACTTGATATCATATAACTGTGTGTAAGGAACAACTACATGAAAATATAAACAAAAACGGGATTCCCAACATCTACACATAAAATGATCCAATATCGATTGAAATGCTGTTAAATTCAGTCAATAAAAAAGAAACCAACGCAAACTAAATAACTTCAGCAGAGGAGAAATTTGAAACTTTTCATGAAGATTGAATCTGATATTAATTTTAAATTATAAACCATAATTCTAAATCGCTTGATTGTGGACTTAAAAGAAGACGATCAATTATTACCTCTGGCAAAAGAAAAAAGAAAAAAGAAAAGTATTGCCATATTGATAATTACAATTATTGTAATATATGCATGTATTTCTGCTTTCAGACGAATTACCCTATTTGACGGAATACTTTTTACTGAAAGTATCTTTTAAAATTCCCCTGTGTCTTATATGCCATGTGTAGATTTTAAAATCACGATAGTCAGTCGAAATTGGTTACCTGGCAACTCTTATTAGCTTAGAGTTTAGAGTAACTTTCATGTACCTATTTTCCTTATTTAAAAGGCTATCGTGCAGATTACAAGTGTTCTCACAGATAATATTCATTATATTTATTACATCACGTTTAACATTAGTATTTTGTTTCGCTAAAGAATTTTCTTGATTTGCCCTGCTGAAATTGGGGTGCGTTTTATACACCTGAGCATCTTATATGCTGTCAGAACGGTAGTTAAAATTCTGTTAAAATTCGAAAATACATTTTAACGATGTTTATACAGGACAAAAAAGTTGTTGGCTACATAGAAAAATATCGACTAAATCAAGTCTGCTGCTTCCGAATCTCTACCCAAAAATTACTCTTAGACGTTCGGAATTTTTAGATAATTCAATAATAATATAGCAATAGTATATGCCATATTTATAGTCAAATTAAATATTATAAGAGTAATATTTTAGTGCTGTATATAGTACATTAATGGTCAAGTAAATAGTACATTTATAGTCAAGATCGTAAATATCAGAAAATAATATATCTGTATTGTGTCTTTTGTATCGAGGGCAAATGGAATGATTGGCTGGATGAAAGAGCTTTTATTTCAAGGGTGGCAGATGTTATTTTTGAAATATATAAACCCCAATAAGACATAATATAGAACATTGTTATTCAGCCTGGGCTCCATGGCGAAGACAGGTAATTTGGAGTATAATATTAAGATTATTGAGCATTCGAGGAAGAGTGACAAAAATTTAAAAAAAATAAAATATTATATTCAAACTGAAATAGTAGAGAAGTTAGGATCAACTACTTTACAAATAAGAAGAATAAGGAGGTGATCTAATTAAAACTTTCAAAATAATTAAGGGAATTTCTAATTATAGGAGACATTTTTTTCTATATTTTTCCACGAACTGGAAACTTACTGCCAAGGTAGATTTCAAAAACCCTGTCTACTAACCAATTAGATTTTTTTGCTTATAGATTAATATAGTTTGGGAACAAATTTTCTTATCTGATCAAAAATTGCAATAGTGTTAAAAATGTAAGATTAAATTGATTTAAAAAAAATGATTAGGAAAAGCATTTAAGAGAGCCTTTTTGAGAACTATTGGATTGATAAATTAACAGAATTTGATCTGCAGTATAAAAACAGTGTATTCAGAGTGTATATGTTCTTTGCAAATATTCTTTTAAAAAATGTTGATTTGAGAAGATAATAAAAAGTGGAGATGCCCTAGGAGTTATATCAAATAAATAAAAGAAAATTATATTAATATGAAATACTTCCTTCATTTCTGATATCTTCAGAAACGTTTGAAATACTTGCTTTTGAACTTGAACATTGAACTAGTTTCTTGTTATAGGAACTAGAAGTAGTCACTCATCGTGTTTGGCTTGAACAAACTTCGATACCACATTAATATCTTAAATATGTCCTGGTAAAACCTTTAACTATAATCATCGCTTTCGGTACACATATTAGTAGAAAGAAAATTGAAATGATAATACTAGCGATTTCGACATTTTTTTATATCAATATAGAAAATTCTCTTCGACTAACACGAAAGAATCCTATGCTACCAGTCCAACTGGATTTAGTTGACTTTTAAATTTCCTATTTGTCATCAATCTCGTTTTTTATCCCTATGAAAATATTAGCTTTTAGTTTTGTATCCCTTTTTTAAGGCTAATTTTACATCCAACCCGTGCTATTTTTTATGAGGTTCTTCACAAGTCCAAGTTTAGCCAAAAGTAGTAGAATCACTAAAATTCTATTTATGATGTTGAAATATTGTTTATCTCGTTGAACTGTTGGAGGAAATATCTTTTGATATACAATATGGCATCACTTGGACATTTAACACTGTAAGATAATAGCACCGGGAAGCGAATAGCTAAGCCATTAAAAAATCCAGTAGTAGGAAGAAAAATGCTATCTTAAACGCCTTTCGAACATCTCTTCCAGTAAGCTAGATGTAACAAGATATGATTAATCTCTCATTCCAAACTGAAAATTGCACTTAAGTAGGACTTACCAAGGTCACCAAACCCGATTTGTTATCTATGTGGTGGCAGGAGCGGGCCGGAGGATGCCGCCTGTGTGAGTAAAAGTTGGAGTTATTTTTCAGTGAATGTTCTATAAAGGACGATAGGAGTCGCTCTCTTTTGGTGGCTGGAGTACGAGAAGACGAGCGTTTGCGTGAATAGAGAGAAAGTGAACCTTTCAATTATCCTGGAAATGTCGGGTTCAACTAGAACGAGGAAGCTACCCCGCATAATGTGTCCGTTATTCATTTATTTCAGAGTCTCAGAAAGGGAACAGGGAGAATAAAGCAACAAAAGTTTTAACACTTAAGAAGATTTCTGTTTTTATGACCCCTTCCTCATTTGCTATCACCGACAGTAAACATCTAAATGCATTGCCTCACAGATCATTGTTGATGTTTTTTACTCTTATTTAGTCGTCCAGTGTTGTACCCTCGAGCCAAATTTTACATATCATTTCTCTCGAAAATAAAACGTGTAATAAGCCTGTATCGTAACACGTTGAACCATTAGCTTCAGGAATTAAAAAAATCAAATATTCTCAGTTTAGTCTTAGAAACAAACTTTATCCGAAGAAAAATTATTCTCTTCTGATTGTTATATTCAGTAAATTTAAACAGATTCGTGATTCACTGTCAGGTAAAATGTTTATTCTAGGTCACACAAAAAAATCATTAGAGTTGTCAATCTGAAAAAGAAAAAAAAATTATCATTCTCTAAGAACGGTCTATATAAATGAATCTTTGGTTCAAAATAAAATTTCTATGATAGAACAGAATCCTTACGTACTTGATCTGAGTCCTTCCAACTTTTCTGTTCCCTAAAATTAAAACCTATCTCCATGGTCGTCATTTGGAAACTATTGCGCGCATGTATGCTACGGATAGTGATGAACCAACTGAAGTTAGTGTTAGTTTGACATTTGTCGAGCGGTTACCAAGAGTAAAAAGAACGTCTAAACGCCTTGTTTCTCAAGGAAATTGTTTTGTAAGGTAAATTCGTAAATAATTTTTAATAAAAAACACTTAATCTGTTTTATTTCTTAATAGGTCGAATTTCTAGGCGAGAAGGTGAGCATTATTCCCAATTTTTTACTGAAACCTTCTTAAGATTTCTTTTTAAACTTATGCAGGGTATTTTGCGGTATCAGTCTCCATCTTGATTTTGTCCTTTTTAAATATTGAAAAGAAAAAAGGAAAAGAAAATGTAATGACGTTCTTTAAAAATAGAATTTGTTTTGAAAACGCCCACTAGCCATGTTCGTTTATAAGAAATACACCAGAGAGTTTTGAATTTGGCTTTGTATGATTCTAATTTTATTCTTTCTTTTAGTTCCAAAAATAATCCCCTCTCCTGCCATGTACTTGACTTGCTAGCTTGTTTGCTTGGCCTGTTCGGGAACAGCTACACGGACACATGTCAAAGGCCATGTCAATGTTTATCGGAAGGTTTATTCAAAACTGACAGTTATAGCCAAAGTAGATAAATAAATGACAAAGATTCTCTTTCGATTCGATTCTGCACTGGAAGAGTTCGAAAAAAAAAAAAAGAATGATTCAATAATCTTAGAAATTTCTACATTCCCCTGTAAAGAAATCGAAGATCTTTCTTCCAATATTGTGTAAAATCGATTTCTTTATTATATACAAATGAAAAGTTAAAAATCTATTGTATTGCAGACATAGTTCTCGTCAGAGATATCATAGTTATTTACATTTCTGATTGTCTATGATTTCAAGATAACATCATCAGTGATGATTCAGGAGCTTTGCTTGACCGAAATCCTTTTTAGATGAACTCGAATAAACAGAAGAAATAATAAGTAATTAAAGAAAAACAGAGGGAGATAAAAATTATCAATTGTCTCCTCATGATACACGTTGATGAGCCCTCAGTGTATAATTATTTCTTTTGTTAAGATCCCAATGTCGGGTTTTTATTTCTCTTTCATGTCTTGGACGGATCGACTGAGCACGCACGAGAGAGAGAGAGAAAGAGTGTGTGTATGAGAGGAGAGCGAGAGTGTGAGAGAGTGTGAGAGAGAGTTTAGGGAATGTAAGCACTCAGCCCGACATGATATCAATGATGATGATGATGATATTCTTATCTTTTCATCATTTGAACTAAATAAAAAAAGTTGATTTCTTTATGTGATTTGGATTCTGAGTGCGCTGATAACACATAATAAAACTTCACAATATTATTTTACTGCGTCTGATAGTGAGGTTCCAGTTCTGGAGCTCTGTGGAGTGTGGTGCTTCTTTCCTTACCATTAATTCCGTGACCACTCTGACCCGGAGTGGTAGTGTTTATTAGGGTCCCATCTATGGCTCAAGTAGGTCTGTTTAAAAATTATTTAGTTGTCTGAATTTCTGAGACGCAGCTTGATGATTTTTATCATTAAGGGTTTTCGGACTATTGTTATTCCACAACGTTTCGGCCGATGTGTCCTCCAGCCTTTTTCAGGTGTTTGTCGAACTCGGAAACCTACACGGAACTTCGAACTACGTCCTTTATTGAATCCACGGGGTGTAATATAATGGCCGAGGGATTTCGTTTTATATATCTTGCCTTTCGGTTTAGTTAGGGTGAGAACCTTTCGCTTAGCGCATGGGTTAGTTAGGTACAACATGAGCGCAGGTGTCCATGCGCACGCGGGTAGGATGTGTCATTCACAGATGTCAAAATAAAACCCCCAGATAGGAAATGAGACCAGGAGGTGTGAATGACGTCATGTACCGGAAGCGTGGGCTGAGGATTTTGAGATTTGAGAAAAGTCAGTTAGTTGAGTTCCTGCGGCTGAACGCGAGAGTTGGGTTTTAGCGTCCGAGGAAGACGGTTGACTTTCGGGGTTCGCTGAGGCCTTGCAGCGGGTGCCGCACGTGGTTTGGGGCAGGTGGAAAAGTCAGCATAGAAAGATGGTATCTCTCTCCTTATGTCGAAAAACCTTTAAACTCAAAGGTAATAAAAAGTTTCGTACCTGAACTAAGAAGTCGTAAGTGTTTTTCGAGTTTCGGTATTCCTATGTTATATATATGTGCGTTATGGACATTATGAACATTTTGCGTACCGGTATGAATATGTCTATTTCACGTATTCATATCTGGCTATGTAACAGGGGGTCGCCTGTTCTGATTCCGTTACCCATAACCGAGTACAAGTGTTAAGTATTCCTGTATTGTTTCTCGCCTGCAGTCAGGATTGAACCTGCAACCTCCAGATGATTGTCTCCTTAGAAGCTTAGGGAACCAACACTTATAAACCTTGCGCTATGTTTCCTGCTGTCCAGCGTCTGAAATCCGTTAATGATAAGAATTATTTGTATTCAGTATGAATACTTGATCCCACATGACTGTGTGCAAATTATTTATGTTAAGAATAGTTACTTGAATCTATAATTGTTTACTATGAATTATGATTATTAGTTACTTGGAACCACATAACTTGGTGGATAAGAATGATTATTATTCATTTAAAATAATTACAAGAAACCTTACAAATATGTATAAATTATTAGTATTAGATAGGAATACTTGAATCTGTAGGAGATTAATTATTGTCAAATTGGGAAAATAAATGAATCAAATTTTGGCAACTAATTACTCATAAGATGTTGATATGCCATTAAATAAAAACAAGCAAATAAAAACAGTAAAATAAACATGTTAAGACTGTAAATTTCTATAAGTCTAAAATGGTTACATTTGAGGATTTCCTTGTATAAGGATACTTTTTGTGGCCATTAAGTTCCATGACTTTATATCCCATCTGTAGAATCAATATGATAGCTTGCTAAGTTTCCCTTATTCATAGCAGAATTATATATGCATGGATCAGTATTCCTGCTTCTCCATAGATTTCAAGATGGTAAGATAAGTCGTGTTGTTGAGTAGAAAGTGACGGGGCATCGGTTGACTGAAATCCTCCGAAATCACTTGAGTAGAATAGAAGAAAATATGTAAAAAGATAAGTGAAATGAAAGAAAAATTTTAGAAGTTACATTTATATATATATATATATATATATACGCTATCATCCACAAATAAGTAGACCCTGTTATAATTTTAAGATAAAAAGTTAATTTAACTCTCAACCAAAGATATCGGGATTTTATTATTTCTACTGAAACATTTTAAAATCAAAATAAATTCTATAAGATATTATTTATTACCAACCTTTTAGTATGGGAACCGAAAACATGAATATGTTGCTATTTGCAAGTAAGTAAGTATATATATATATATATATATATATATATATATATATATATGTATGTATATATATATATATATATATACTTACTTACTTGCAAGTAAGTAAGTATATATATATATATATATATATATATATATACTTACTTACTTGCAAATAGCAACATAAAACTGCATCTTATAGGATAAAATTTTTTCTAGCTTTAAAATAAGCAATAAAAACATACTTAAGAACATTCTAGAAATTTAGGATCAAAACCGCATTAGCATTTAAATTACATTTTTATATTTTTCAACCAATCAACTAAAAACATAGAATAGAACATTCTAGAAAATTTGGATCGGAAGTGAACTAGCAGAAAATATTTAGGCTCGAAAATAAAATACTAAAATACAAATCTGATTGGTCAATAAATGTCTACGCGCAAAGATTTTAGAGCGATTCTTTGACCCATCCTGTAGGATATAAATAACACAGAGTAAGGAAAACACACCCACAAGAACACAAACAGAAGAACTTTACACACCAAAAGACCTTCACGGCTGCAAATACGTTTTTATTCGAAATGATGCAGTCAAAAAACCCTTATGTCCTACTTACTCCGGACCTTTCCAGGTAGTTGAACGACACCCCAAATATTTTAAGCTTGCCATAAAAGGCAAATTTGATACAGTCTCCATAGACAGACTAAAACCGGCGTACTTGGACTTACCAATAACGGAAAGTACGACCGAATAATCTACACCTACAAAAACCACATTATCCAAACCAACCTCCACACCGACAAATACACCTGCAAACATCACCACAAAATCTGAAAGAAAGGTACATTGGCCGAAACATTTTAAGACTTATATTACATATTAATAAATACTTTCAATATTTATCAATCTGCGGTGGGGTATATAGGATACAAATTTTTCTAGCTTTAAAATAAGCAATAAAAACATACTTAAGAACATTCTAGAAATTTAGGATCAAAACCGCATTAGCATTTAAATTACATTTTTATATTTTTCAACCAATCAGCTAAAAACATAGAATAGAACATTCTAGAAAATTTGGATCGGAAGTGACCAAGCAGAAAATATTTAGGCTCGAAAATAAAATAGTAAAATACAAATCTGATTGGTCAATAAATGTCTACGCGCAAAGATTTTGGGGCGATTCTTTGATCCATCCTGTAGGATATAAATAACACAGAGTTAGGAAGCCATACACAAGACACAAGCTTACACACAAACGAAGACAGACGAACACAAGCCACTAAGCCAGTAGCCGATACTATGTCCAACCAATTCCTTTCCTTCCTCAGCTAAAGTTCATGACCTCTTTTCAAATGGCTGAGAATTATATTCAAAAGGAAAACCCGACAAACCTACTTTCATCAACGAGACACGCCGTCGCCACAATCATAAAACCCGCTATAAACTTAATGTAAGTAAGAACGACTTATTTACGGACTCTGATAACATGAACATACACACATCTTTCAACAAATTTATTCTCTTCTTCAAACTTTATTTTCCAAAAGGCCATTTACACATCATGTATTTTGTTTTTCATATTCTGTTATATGCATATTAAATTGTTTGTTGTTTAATGTTCGTTGTGTTCTATTCCATTTCTTTTGCGCGATTGTAAAGTTTTGTGTTGTATTTGTGGTGGGAATAATTTAGAGAGCAATCTACTGAAATAACCAAATTACATACCTCCCCCCACAATCTATCTATCAATCCGTCTATCTATCTATCTATACATAGATAGATAGATGCAGTTTTATTTTTTTAGAGAGTTATTACAATTTTATTTCAATAATTTTTTTTTATCACACTTCGTATATTCATTGTAATTCTTAGTATAACGAAGGAAATTCGGCAGGTGTCATACTTTCTCAGAAATGTTAGGAAAGACACAAAAGAAAGAATGTATTAGGATGAGTATCAATTTCTGTTTTGTTTTCTGCTGCGTTGGTAAAAAAAAAAAAAAATTCGAACTAGAATACACTTCACATACGAGGACAGATTTTATTCTAAAACCATAATATAGGTTTCCATATGTTTTTTTATTATCTTCTATTTCATTATTTTTGTTTTACTGACTCGTTTTGAAACCAGACTTTTTTTTATACACTAAGTCACCAGCTGGCCTTTATAGGAAAAGATTAACGACATAAATAAAATGAAAGATTATGATGTACGAAAAAACAATACGAAAGAAAGAACAAAGCAGAAAATTAAACATTAACAGAGTAAGGCACTTATTAACCCTGGACTTTAAAAGTCGTCGGTTGTCGCTAGAGGGAACACATTTAGGTGGCAGTTTTGATCAGCAAAGAAAGAAACTATTAGAATGGAACAGGTGCCTTCTGTAGGAAAGATTTAGAATGAATCGCTAGAGACACTAAAACAAGTTCTTATTGGAAATTTTCAGATAGGTAGAACTAATGAGTGTAGCTCATTCAAACATCTTCCATAACATCGAGAGAGAAAAGATACAAACTGGCTCCAACGTGCCGATAGAAAAGAGATCTAAGTAATGAGTAGCGATCTTTTCTCAAAAGACCATTTAACTAGTTCTTCATCTTGTCCAAATTAGATAAAATAAGCTAGTAGGAACCAGCTTCGATTTGAAGGCATTTTTGGATGAATGAAGCTAACCTGCTTGGAATTTCATGTAGAGCGAAAGAAATAGATTGAAAAAGTTACTACGTTCATATCTAGGAAGAGTACAAGTGTGTTTGTCAAAGAGCTACCGAAATTAGTTTGTGAGGTTTTGAACGTAAAAATAGGGATTCCGATTGAGTAAAATTAACTTCTCATCGTAAATGTCTTTAACCATAAGCAGTTGTGGTTCCATTTTTTTCCAACACGCAACTAATCATACTGAATTTCAATTTCAAAATGTCAAAAAAATCATAATGAATCATTTATCTTAGTAAAATAATTTGACTAAATATTGTTAGACTCTACCGGAAATGAAGCTAAACTGCATCCAATGGTAACGTTCCTGTTCTTGGGTTGTTTGAAGACATCCTTTCGTTGCAACTACTCCCAAGTCTTTTTTGGTCGTATGATTAGTGTCAAAGGCTGATGGACGATAATAATTTAAATATTTACATAAATTATGGGGAGAAATTATTAAAAGAAATCACTTTTTTATAAGGTAGTGTAAAAATAAAGAATCGATATAAGAATTATTTTGTTAAAATCGTCCTCAATAGAAGTTCTGGGTCGCTTAGTTTGAATTATTGAAACATGATAATTTTGAAAAGGTCTCCGTTTTAATTTTGAATTTGGGTGCGCGGAAATGATTCGTTTGAAAGGTCAGGGTTGAGGCAGTATTAAGATGATTGGAATTTGACAGCTTTTCCCCAAAGGTATGACACAAGGCCATGATACAATAGTAAAATATTATTGATTGGATCATTATTCAAAGAAAAGGGGAGTGGAGCTTTTATTCCCTCCCTGATATGTGCAACACAATGCCATATTTTTAATTGACTGACCAATCATATCTGGGCTCTAGGGGCCTTTTCTTTCCCTCTCCAATGATTACTATACGAGGCCAATTTCAAGAGTTTTAATGTGCCGACCAATCGTTGACTTGCAGTCGAAGGTTTGGAATCCTATAAAAGAAACCACTGAAAGGGGAAGATCTAGATCGAAGTTTGGTTCCAATCCTTCTGGTTTCGTCACCCAAAGCTCTGAATTTGATAATTCAACCAGAATTTCATTCGAAACTCCCTTGATAGAGGACTGACTAGAAGCTAATAAGTGTATGCCGATCTGAGGGCTTTCAACAAGTTTTGTCTAATTCTTTTTTCATGTTATTTATCCATTAGGCCTTTCATGTTATTTCTGTTCCCATATCATTCACCATTTTTTTTTTTGCATTCGGCTGTTTGTCCTTGTGCATTATCCACCGATTTGTTGGCAGAATTCTTTTTTATTGATTGACCCTGTTCTAATGTCTTTTGAGTCTCCCTTCTTTGGTCATTGTCTTTTTTTACAGATGAATTTTAAGACTTTTCAATTGTTGTCTCTTTTTGCTTTTTAATTCCATTGTGTTCTACTTAATTTTTCTTTCTTTAATCGTTTCGTTTGTTGTCAAGTGTTTCTGTATTTGTCATCCTAGGAAAGTTTCCTGTTTAGGTTTTTCATGTTTGTTCGACTTTTTTTTAAAGGGATACCAATGTTATCACTGATTAATCTTACTCCAGTATAAATTAGCCCGTTTAGTTTGTTGATGTTGTCCGTTGGGACATTTTTCTATCATTTATATGTTCAGTCTTGTCTCTCATCAGTTTTGATTCTTTTTAGATGGCAACGCGATCTTATCAGTTATACGTTTTCTATTGATGTTGTGCAACTGGGTTCTGTGGTGTTTTAGTATGCAATATGTTGTCTTTCAGTTCATGTATGGGCTCTTCTTGAGGTTGATCTTCACGACTTACCTGTTTACAAGATTTGAAAATTAACCTTTCTATCAAATCATTCTCGTTTTATCGGCAAGTCTTCGTATTGTTTTACATTTAGCGGGTTCTGACCAGATTTCCATAATCCTTTTTCGATATCCTCTTTGCGCAGGGTTGTTATTAAAACAACAGTAGATTGCACTACTTCTGTCTTCTCTTGTCCATTTTCTTTTCTTTGGTGTCTCTCCGATGCATTGCTGCTTTGGTATTTTTTTAGTGAACCTGAAATAAGAATAGCCAACGTTCTCTGCACGTCGACGGGTCCCCCATGTTGGCTATTAAAGGAACACCAGCCGATCTTGATAGATTTTGTCATATGAATCCCACATTGATTTGAATTTGGGTCTGTCATTTTTCATGGGTAGTATATTGTTGCTATACCAGACCCAAGGGTAAATTACTATCTGTACTTCTGTCACAGATGTGACCTTGTACTCTTCCAAGGAAGAAGACACTTCAGCGGGCAATTCACACACACGCACACGCACACACACGCCGAATAAAATAAATTAAAAAGATTCAGAAAAAAATAAATCCGCCTTAAAAATTCTAAAGTTTTAATTCAAAATTCACAGATCCCTTTTTAATCTAAGTTTGATGGAGTTTAATTTCAATTTTATGCTGCTAAATTTTCATTGATCGGGATTATCATTTTCATCAATATTTAGATACTTGCACTCCAGCATTTGGGGTAAAGGCGATTGGATTCGACTTTGTTGCCAGCTTAAGGTGTCTCTTTAATTTCTTAACTGACAAGATGTTATTCAGTTATTTTAAAACCCATTAGTTAATAGATTTTCACAAAGGTCTGTTTTAAAAGGTCCTATACTCCTTTCCTTTTACTTATGTTCCTTTATTTAAGTGAATTACAAAGGCTAACTCATTAGGTTTTTGCGAAACAAACCACAATGGTGGCAAGTACGCTTTCTCCTTCTTTTCTTGTCACATAGAGTCTGTCAAAGTTATCTCTTGAGTGTAAAGCCTTTTTCATTGACATTCCTATTTCTTTGGTTAATATTTCTCAGCTCTTCTCTTATCCAGTTTAAATGTTTTCTTCGTAAAGTTACCCAACCATTTTTATGTTGAAAAATGAAAAACATATATTACTGAAATCTGTTCTGACTTGCAATGTGCAGACCTATGTCTGGCATTTCTTTCACCATATTACATATATTACTGATAACTCTTCTGACTTGCGATGTGCAGACCGATGTCTGACATCTCTTTCACCATATTCACCGTAAACACTGATCTCTTACAACTGTCCGAACCAGACGAGGCAATGTGGACAAAGTTGTGTTATTCCAAATTTATTCATACGTCTTTTTTTTTTGTTTTTTGTTTTTCAAATTTTCTTCGAATTTGATTTTTATGGAGACAACTCGTAAGGAATTAAAAAAGAACATCTATACTACCCAAGGTAAAACTTATGAAATTAGCACACCTAGATGATGTTTGCCAATGTCTTTTATATACCAGTTTTATATAAACTAATCACGGATAAGAAGCGAAACATTTTGATTTAATCGTTGAGCATTTAGGCACGATTTTCCTATATTTAAAGCAATATTCTTCATCAAAGTGGTAAGAAACTTCTTCGATCGGCAGTTGATATATCCCTTTTGGTAGAAGAAGCAATCTCAATGGACCATACTTTAAAATTTCTATTATAAATTTTCATTTATATTCAAATCCAGACTATTCGCTGGCTATGTCATTGATTTTATATGCGCTTTCTGAAGAAATGTTATAACCCTTTTTTCTCTGAGAGAAGATGCATTATCGTCTCAAAAATGACCACATCATCCCCAAACCAATTTCCTATCGATCGAATAAGAAAGTTATACAGGATTTCAGTTTGAACATGTGCATTGATTGTTGAGATAATGATTGCCCTATCTCCTTGTCCTTTCAATGACATGAACCCTATATCATATATGATTGGCAAAATTGACGTGTTTTCTTCAGGCAGTTATATATATATATATATATATATATATATATATATATATTATTTAAACGGCATCAGATAAAAGTTTTTGCGTTGTTGTCCTGTCAATGCAGATACTTGATTCATCCCTTTTGTCCAATTGTCTATAGAGCATGATTGTTTTTCTTTACGCCAATTTTAATCTCATTTTCTTCGGCTATGTGTTAGTACTGCTTTCGTTTGGCTTTTTTCCGATGTAAATTCCATTTTATCCAATCTATTTCATACAATTCAATCGCAAATATTGAAACCTGTTTCGACCCATTTGTTTTTCAATTGCTTTTCCATTTTTTATTTTAAGGGCATATCATTAGTTGGTTGGATCTTATGGCATATCAACGTTTGTAGGATATTTAATGCCAAATTTTGTTCATACACACATATGTATATATACAATCTGTAAACAAATAGTTTGTAGTAAACATTTTTAAAAGAACCAGAGCTCATTGGTTTGCACCCAGTTCGTTTCACAATAAATATTTATTGTTTTCACGCAGTTGGATGGTTGCAAGTATTGCGATCTAACACAGATAGTTCTATTTACACTCCATTAAGTGGTTTCAAGTATAGTAAATGATTAAACAGTTCTATTTGACCCATAGATAGGACCCTAATATGTTCAACCAATCTGGGTGGAAGTGGACCTGGGATTAATGGCAATGAAAGTATTATCTTCATCCCTCAAAGCTCTGGGACTTAATCCTCACCGTAAGATGCAGTTTAGTGTTATACCCAGAACTCTCGTCGGTGGCCGGTATCACTTCTTTGCAGAAATGCATTTGGTGTAACCTACAGCCGCAACCGCCTTGAATGAAAGGCATATTGTTTTCAGTTTTCTATCCTGAGGTTTTGATGCCATTCGTGGCCGAACAATTTTTTTTCCTTTTTGAAACACACCGTTTATTTTGTATTTCTACAAAATCTTAGACTACAAGCAACCATGGTCTTTCGTCACACTCGTCTGGGGATTTCATTCATCAAAAAGTTTTATGATCCTTTCGATTGTTTTAATTGACTATTTATTTGTTGGATCCATGCTTTCTTTCATTTACGTATGTCCAACTGTTTTTTGAGGTTTGCAAAATCTTTTAACGTTAAATCGATTTGCGTATTTTGTCTTCTGTTTATATTTGATTCAGGAATGTAAATTACAAGATCATTCCATAATTTGTTCCTCAACATTCGGTTATTCCATCATATTTTCCGCAGCATCAGTTGGAAAAAGTTATGCCTTTAATTGAAATAATTTAATCGAGGCGTTTTTAAGGAATGTTTTCTGAAGCCAAAATGTTCAGCTCTTAAAAAAGAATATTTCCTCTCTTGTTTCTTGTTAGTTTATTTACCGCAAAATGATAAAAAAAATGCACAAAAAAATAATTTGAACATCCTCTAATTCCATAATTTTTGTCAGGAGTAGTTCTACTGAATACCATCTAAGGTTGTAATAACGACAAACCTCTTAGACTTGTTTCAATGCACTTTTTTTACATAAGGAATCTTTATTACAGATACAAATTTTGTCGTATTCAATCTTGTTTTTTATTTTAGGAATGAACAATTATGGATAACGTTTTACAAATCATTGGATCATTGCAGTTTTTATCTAAAGAAAAAAAAAAGAGACTTGCGTTCTATTTTAGGAAAAAACAATGATAGATAACTTTTACTAATCATTAGATCATTGGAGATTTTGTTTAATGAACGAAAAGAGACTCGTAGTTTTCTATTCCAAAACTCGAGAAAAACTGAAACTTTGTATCAGCAGTCTTAAATACACAAAGAAGTAATTCAATTGACCGAAAAAATTTGAACGAGACACTATCTTTGTTGAGTAATGAAGGTAAGGTTAGCATTATACGTTAAGCTTATTGTCAGCGTTTCTTTTTTAATATGTAAATAGGAAGCAAATATAAACAAAACAAACTTATTTGTTGGCAAAAGGAATAAACATTTTTCTACAAATGACTTGGCGATATTTTTACCAAGCGATTCCCATTTTCATAATTTTCATTCTTTGTTTCAACTTTGGCACAATACCAATTATCAACGAGATTGGGAGAATCTCGATTTAGGTTTGGCATCGCAGACATCGTTGTAAATATAAATATTTCTATCTAATTATATAGTACATCTACAATATGCAAATAAGCTGAAATGTGTATAGGCTCGTCTGAAGATAAACATATGTATAAACTTTGTTAAAGATATAACTCTCATAACGTTCTTCTTTATATATATATATATATATATATATATATATATACCAAGTCGCGAAAGTGAGAACAACAATACAGTTTAAGTTCTCCAAATATCCCAAAATCCGGAGCGGGCATCGAAGTCTATACACAAAAGAAATGGAAGGCGGCAAAGGAATTAAAAATAGCAGAGGAAAGGCTTCGAGAAAAATAAATTCTTGGCTTAGTAGCTACTGGCCGTGCAGACCTGGGTTTTTCCCCTCTATTAAGTTCGATAAAGTTACAGGTAAAGAGAAACAACAATTAATGAAAGGCGAAATACGCAAAGGTGAAGAAGAAGACAGAATGGGAAAAATAGTAGGGTTGAGACAATCGGGTGCCTGGACAAAATGGGAGTCTACAGTAAATAAGAAAATCAAATAGTCCGATTTATGGCATAATGATGTAGCCATAAAATTTCTGATACGGTTCGTGTATGATACCCTCCCCAGTTCTGTAAATCTCCATTTATGGAAGAAAAAAAAAACCCTCGTGTCAGTTATGTGGGGGTTGGATCACTAAACCATATCTTGAGTAGCTGCCAGACAGCACTAGCTGATGGGCGATACAGATAGCACCACGATCAAATATTAAAAGAGATAGTGGAAGTAGTCATTACGGCAATCCGTACAAATACACCAAACTACCAGAATAATTTGATTAGGTTTGTCAGGGCTGGAGTAAAAACCAAATCAAAGGAAGGTAACACACCAAATGCACTGTCATTTAGTCTGCTTTACCCCTCTTAGGTAAACACACTCTAAGAAAAAAGAGGACGACCTTGATATAAACCCATAACCACCTGAAAATCATTCAAACTGCAAACACGAGTGACTTCAAGTCTCGTTGAGTGTCTCATTAACAAGGACTCCAGCTATATATGTTCTTTAACGAAAGATCAATCTGGAAACATACACATATGTAAGATCAAAATGAATAAATTAAAAAAATACTAATCTCTTCGTGGACCGACCGATTTTAATATATATATATATATATATATATATATATATATATATATATATATATATATATATATATTATAGTAGTATATGTTACTCACTATCTCACTTGCTGGGTTTGTGGCAGCCCAAACACGGTATAATTTAGAGAGTGCTCAATATCTATGATAGAGCTATTATATGATAATAATAATATTAATAATAATAATAATAATAATAATGATAATGATAATAATAATGATAAATAAATATAATATAATAATCATTATAACGTCTTGATACAGTATATTTACCCCATTCCTTACGCACATACCAACATAAATTACAATATTGTATACGTGATATAACATTAACACAGCAGTGACAGCGAATACAAATTGCTACAGCAACTTAACAGAGAACATATTCCAGCATATAAATTGTAGTATTGAAATATTACAATATAACATGTCTTTTACACCATGATATTAACCACCTCACCCATTAGTTCTAGATTCAGCATATATTATACTGACAGGTCAAATTAAAAAAAATCATTTTCTTTATAATGCATTGGTATTGATAATTTGTTCTTTAGTAAAGATCATCACAACACATAAAGAATTTTTTCGTCCAAAACTCTTGTCGATACTGCGACATCCGTTTCAAGTCGCTAAACTTCTGTTTAGAAGAAACCCTCAAATCTGACGAGAAACGCATGTATCAGCATACACACACATACTACCGATCACATATACGACTACACACAATAATACGCAAATAAAATCTACACAGACACACACGAACGCAGACACAAAAAAATGTTATACACAATCTCAACGTAAACATTCTTTTGATTGTATTAATCGATTTTTTCGATTCCTCCAATATGTTTCGTCCTCTACATGATACTATTTACCAACCCCCTCCGCTCGGGCAGGATATGACACAAGGTCAATTTTTAAGCGGAGTTTAACAGGTTTGAATTCAGAGTTTTCCTTCTCCTAGACTAGTTGCCTAACCAAGACTGAAGAACCTAGTCTGTCCTACTATTTACCCATAGCTGGAGGGAGAATAATTGGATTCATACCTTTCCCAAGGGTATTAGTGCTATGTGAAATGCAATCAGTCTCGTCCAAGATTTGAACTCGTGTCGCCGTGTCCATTTCCTACGACGATAACGACTACACCACGGGCACCTCTACATGATGATTGTCGAAATTAGACAGCATGAAACTTGTGTCGCAGAGAAGCATCCATGCTATCAGATAAATATGTATAATACGTAATATATATATATATATATATATATATATATATATGTGTGTGTGTGTGTGTGTGTGTGTGTGTGTGTGAAATCTCCGAGACGAGCTAGAAATTACATGAGGTCGATTTTAAGTAAAGGATACAACCGATTTTAACTCAGAGTTTTCCTTCCCTTGGACTGATAGAACCTAGTCTATTATTTAACCATAGTTGGAGAGAGAGAGAGAGAGAGAGAGAGAGAGAGAGAGAGAGAGAGCTGATGAATACCTGATTATCCCAACGGCATTAGCGAGAAGGGGAACGTAAACGGTCTAGTCAAGGACTTAAACCCTGTTCGTCAATTCCATGTCATACTGTTATATTGTCATATGCAAATTCATGCAGAAAGAATCACAAGGACACAATGATAAAGGACGAGCGAAGACTTCTTTAACAAGGTATATACCTCTCATTTGATTGTAACGTTTGTGTGTGAGAAGGAGCTGGAGACCGAACGAAGACTGCAATATATTGACCCCCACTCTTATGGCCGTCAGCGTTGTGTCTTTCTCGTTCTCCAGGGCTGCTCAACCGGAGGCCCAGGGACCCAGCTCTATGCTAGATGATGGCTTTCTTTAGTGCATCTTATCAGCAACTTCTCTGGACCTCAACTCAATCGGGGGCCCCGAGCCCCTTCGGCCTGGTGTGGCTTTCTCTACCACATCTCGTCTCTACTCCAACTGTCTGTCTTCCTGTCTTGACTGAGTTATATAATAGTTCAACGTCCACTCAATCGCCCACTCGATCTTTGGAATGGCATGTTTGAATGTCATCAAGCGGAAATAACTGTCATGCAGTTCTGAGTTCACTCTCTTCCGGTGAATCAGTCTATGAGTGTATCATGGGATTTTTACCTTGTCCCATTTCATCTGCCAAATCTGCCCACGCGATCTCTTTCGATTACTGGCCATTGGAATGTGTCACTTCCTTCCGGTGCATCACTATGGAATGGCATGTTTGCCCGGGCCGAAGGTCAAAATACAACACTACGATGATAAGCGTTTTGAACTAATACTCTGGGCAAAGGTAAGAATCCCAGTATCCATTCAGGTATTGGTCAAATAGTACCACTACTGTTCTTCCACAAGTACAAGACTGGCATTAAATACTCCTCAAATGTCGATATGCCATTAAATGGAGAAAGCGAAATGTTTCCCCATGTCGTATAATTTTTGTTCACTTTAACACCTTTCTCTATATCCAGTCCCTATGCATTCCTCATTGTGTGTGTGTGTGTACAAAATGACCCGTGAACGTGTTCTTAATGGTGCTTCTTGTTAGGAAACGATTTTAATTTTAGTTTCGTAGTTATGGCCCCTATTATCGATAATTTAAGAGATAAAAAATGACATCAGCATGAACGCTTACTTCACAAAAAAACTTATCTAATTTTAAGTTGGACTAAATTGTTTTATTTTATTAGAATATTCCAAGATTATTATGCTGCGTGCCGTTTTGAACAAAACACCCCACAAAACAGCAACTTTCCAGTCACTTGCTCTCCATCTCACAGACCATCCAAGACGAACCAGACAAGCTTGGCTTGAGTAGTAGGAACAAACTCATAAACAAAATTATCTTATGGGCTCTCACACATGGGCACGTCATTGTTGACTGACCAGAACAGACCTATATTCATCTTTTTCTGCCGATATTTGATGCCGTCTAGAGACTCTATCAAAAGCGATGGACCATGGAGACGAAGGACTCTTTTGTTGGGTTACACAGAAATATAATGAATATACATACATATATATATATATATATATATATAGGCGCGAGGAAAATTGAGGGTATAAAAAAGGATTTGTCCCTTTATATTTATAACCAAATTTAAGATTACATGTATGCCTGAATAAACACAATTGAGGATCATTGAATAAAGCAGATGAATTTTACCAAAGTTTTTTACAAGAGGCATTGTTTACAGTTTCAGCTCTTTTAAGTAAATCAATAGTGGATAGTATCTCTAAGCGACTGTCAACATGATCTTCCTTAATGATCACTGCGCCCGGAATTTTTTCTTCACAGGATAGTCATTTTTTTCCACCCTTGGACTAGTGAAAAAGACTTTTTCACTATGGCTTGGAGTGTTTGTCCTATTTTTAAACATTGCTTTGACTAAAATATGTTTCTCCGTACACATCAGACATTCTTCTTAAAATTTTACATGGTTTGCATTTCTCAGCCACCAAAACTTTGATGACAGACCTCTGTTCAAGCCTGATGTTTTCTGATTGATTTGCGGTCGTTTCGATACTGCAATATGGATGCACTACTTGAACGCTAACAAAACGTCTGGAGAAAAAGCTAGACGGCAATTACACAAGAATGCTGCGAGCAATATTGAACAAGTCCTGAAGGCAACACCCCACAAAGCACCAACGAAACGGCCACCTACCTCCCATCACGAAAGCCAACACATTTAGACGAACCAGACATGCGGGACACTATTGGAGAAGCAGGGATGAGGTCATAAGTGATGTACTCCGATGGACCCCCACATACGGCCGAGCAAAAGCAGGATGACCACCTCGAACATACATACAGCAGCTATATGAGGATACGGGATGCAGCCGTGAAGACCTGCCAGAGGTGATGAACGATAGGGAGAAGTGGCGAGAGAGGATCAGGGATATCCGTGCCAGCGGTACGACATGATGATGATGATGATGATGACATAAATTTATGCATAAATTTTTTACAGAATTTATTGTATATATAAACGCATCTATAAACTTATCCTATACTTACCATATCATATACAATTATATATATATATATATATGTAAATAATATGTATATGTAAGTGTGTAGGTACGAGTGTGGGTGAGTGTGTGAGCGTGTATTTGTGAGTGTGTATGCACGTGTGTGTGTTTGTGTGTGTGTGTGTGTATGTATGTGTGTGTGTGTGTGTGTTTCTGTCTTCTCTTCATGTTAAATATGAATGTACCAAAATTTTCATCATGATTCTCTGCGAAAGAACATAATATTCTTTCTAATTGCTCTTAAATATACATAATTGCAATCTATGCCATTGTCATATAAACATCAGTTTATATAAACATCCACGCACATATAATACCCAAGTTCTTACGTGTACACACACACACACACACACACATATATATATATATATATATATATATATATATATGAGTGTGTGTGTGTGTGTGTGTGTGTGTGTGTGTGTGTGTGTAAGTGCTATTTTTTAAATAAAAGACTTGGCAACGAAGGTTGTGACTTTAAATCTATGACTACCTTTCAGTGAAATAAATAATGGCTTAGATGAGACATAATAATTCATAATGGAAAAAGTAAACAAGAATCTGATAAAATATTTGTTGTATAACGCAAAAAGAACAAGAAAAACATTCGTCATTTTTGTTAAAATTCACGTCTCGCCTTAAAAGCTAAAATCTTCTTGCAACCATTAAACAAAGACAAACTTAACACGAACAGCCGTACCATTTTAGGCCATGTCGACTGTTTCTTTGGCACTTGCTTTACTATATAGATGAATTGTCTCTGGCTTCTGTGTTTTCAGACAAGGCTTCTATTGTCCTTTGTTTTCTGGATGTGTAGGCGAACGCAGCGTGTCGGTGACAAACGAACGGTAAAGAATTAATGCTTTGGGAATACCAATCTCTGTCTTTCATGCGAAGAGAGGAATGATAAGCAGGTGATTAAGAAGCTTTCTATTCTTATAGAAGAGAGAGAGAGAGAGAGAGAGAGAGAGAGAGAGAGAGAGAGAGAGAGAGAGAGAGAGATGGCGGGGACAGCGTCGATCTTTCAGCGGAAATGTCTGAATTCTTGTTTAATTAAAAATGTCCCATTGTCAAAACAACGGTGAAAGGTCAGTACAGGATTAGAGCATCTAAAAGCCCTAGGTTAGGTAACCCTAGGAGGTCCAGATTTAATAAAATCCTATATTAACCCTTCTGCAATACCGGACTCGTAATGAATATCTAAATTGAACCCCCTTGGTACAGAAACCGAAACGAACATGTGAATTAGAACTCTTCGAAGAGATATTAGTTGTCTGTTCAAAGACTAATTCAATTTAAGTAGTTCTTCACAGTAAACCATTGCAGACAGAGTCTCTGTGGCGTATAAAGGAGTTCCTATGGTGTCGCGGCAAAAGTGCTTGACTATGACATCGTAGTCAGGGAGTTAAAACCTCAGTCGTATTATTACGTTCACTTTGCGTCAAATACTCTTAAGAAAGGCATGAGCACTCTTTTCCCCTTCCTCCAGCTATGGGTTAAATAGTACCACTGCTGTTCTCCTACAAAGATATCATTGCTATTTAATAACCCACGAAGACTGATATGCCATTAAACAGAGAAACTGAAACCAAACATATACACACAAGAATTCTTCTTTCTTTTTTATTTGTTAAAACCTATTTAATCTATTTATGTGTGAACACACAAGATTATTTGTTGTTTTTCTTTTTAATTTTATTCTTATGCTTATAAAACAGGCAACTTCTGAGTTTTATTTTTGCAGCCGGTGCTGCTAAATAATGTCCATTCAAAATCATTTCTGTTTCATACTTCGGACAGTTACCAAGCGCAACAATCTCTATGTTCACGCTAATCAAACTCAAATCTACATGTGCTCTAACACCGACTGATACTGAGCACTCATTATTTTGACCTATGAAAAACTATGTAACTATATATATATATATATATATATATATATATATATATATATATATATATATATATATATATATTACCTATTTTGACTGCATCATAAAGACGCGAAAAATAAAGAACGTTAAATCTAAGAACAGGAAGTATTTAGTTGAGTTGTTTGATATTTGAATATATGAATAATTGGAAATGAAACCTTTTGTATTGCACATACATATAAAAGGCAATCGATTAATATTGATAATTCTAACAGTATATTACAATCAGTCTTTACAAAGTTTCTTTAAAAGAAGAAACACAATAAAAATTATTCGTAACAATTACATCTTAGTTTTAAGATTTTTATCGGACTTTTTTTCTCATTTCCGAAGGAAAAATATTTCCCGTCTCCTATCACAAAGATGTTGGTGACATTGTGGCTCTTGACAAAGGTCTCTCCTGTACTCAACATACTTGGCCAGTGAGAGTTTCTCCATGAGGAATCTTCCTTAGATGATTGTGACTCTCGCACTGTTGATTTTGAATTTTGTGTTGTTTTTCTTCTTGACTATTTGCCATCCAAAACTACAAGTCCCTGATTCCTAAGAAGATGGTATTTATTAATGTTACCTGATCAAGGATTACTTACTTTCTTATTGGGAGTGATGTATCATGTTCAGTTTTCTGGTGCAACTTATTGCTATCAACTTGGTCGCTTATTTGATGCATCAATCGCTCTGAAGCCTGAGCTTAAAATATGTCGAGTCTATCACTTGCAGAGGATTAAGAGACCCCCCCCAAACGTTTTGTCTTCTTTATAACACTGAACATTAGGTCAGGAGCACTAAGAGTGTAGAGTACTCTTTCATTGTCATTTTTTTCAGGTCCGCTCTGACCTGGAGTGATGGATTTTAATGGATTTTCAACCTTTGAGGGTTATTTAATGTCAAAACCGACCTTGTAGAAAAACTTGCTTGTTTCGAGGCAGCAATCATACACGTTAGTGACTACACCATGGAGACTTCTTCAATGGGTAAAAAAAAACATCGGTAAATGTGGGGGAATTTTCTGAAGAAAAAACTCGACATAAAACATAAATATGACTGTACAGTGGAAATAGAATTACCCTATACGAGTTGACATGCCTTTAAACCAATTAATCAATTAAATCCATAAGAATATCTGTATATACTTAGTTTTCATTCCATTTTTTTAATGCATTCTTTATAAATGAACATTTATGTTGGGTCTTGTGTGCTTGTGTGTATTAATTCCATTGTGTGCATGTATATAAAAATGCATATATCTACTACACTTAGCGACATTTATGGAATACTTAAAGGATGTTTACTTAGTTTTTTTCACTTAGTAGTAAATAAACTGATATCTAATAATGTGCAAAGTAGTTTTCTTTATTAACTATATATTATGGCTTCTTAAAATCAATTAGATTATTTAAATTAAAAGATGTTCACAGTTTTTTTCTTTAATAACATTTTTCCAGACTTGCAGATAAAATTATTAAGGATTAACCTAATATTGAGAAAGTTATATCAAAATAAAATTAAAAAAAAAAATTTGCGCCTTAGATGTTATTAGTTTATTTACTTCTAAATAAAAACCGAATGTGAACATCCTCTACATGTGTTGATTAGAGTTTTTTTTCCAGGGGGTTGTATATTTAAATAAAATTCTTATTTGTATATATATTCGTATGATAGCAAGAACGGCACATCGTAGCGAGTTTTTTTTCTTTTTTTTTTTTTCTTGAGTGACGCACTTACAATGCGGGAAATTAGAGGATAAAGTAATTTACATCATCATCATGTCGCGCTGGTTGCACGGCTATCCCTGACCCTCTCTCGCCACTCCTCCCTACCGTTCATCGCCCTAGGCAGGTCTTCAGGACAACATCCCGTATCCTCACATAGCTGCTGAATGTATGTTCGTACTGGTCGTCCTGCTTTTGCACGGCCATGTGTGGGGGTCCATAAGAGTACATCTCTTATGAGTTCGTCCCTGCACTGCTGGAGAAAGTAATTTACAGTCCAATATAAAACTGAGTGATGTTTTTTGTAGGTTCTTCATTCACGCTTAACGGCATTTTTTCAATCATCCCAATTCTCAATATAATAGAAACAACTGTGAAATTCTGTCTAGAAATCTTCACTTCATTTTAGATAGAAGTATGATTATCATCATGGACCGATGAACGGATTCACAAGTCGTCGAGTGTATGTATAAAAATATACGTATAAATAATTCTTATACCAATGATCTTTCAGATAACTCACGCTTGGGACATTAAAACAAGCACCGGAGAGATAGAAGTAATTAACGATTTAACTGACAATCTAATTTTCTTGCGTGTTCGAAAAGCCAATATTTGTTTTTCTTCCTGTGTAGAGTGGTGGCGGGAAAAAAAAGAAGGAACTATTCATAGATCAACCTATTAGCTTTTTTGTTCAATCTTAACTACAGATTATAATCAGTATTCCAGGCTTGTGATCTGAACGATTTTATGGCCATAGGGCAACGGATCTTATAAAGCACAAATTACCAACTACGAAAAATCAGAAAAGTGAATGATTGAAACTATTGAAGTCTGCACGATTGATTCCGCCCTGTTGAGCTGCAAAGATCGCCTATCTTCAAGATTTTCATGAATGAATTAATTCAACACAGTTCTCAAAATCTTTTGTACTCAAATACTACGTGATACCATTTTGATAACGCCTTTTTCTTCTTTTTTTTTTTTTTTCAAATTTCCTATCCGTTTTTTTTTTTCTTATATGTAATGTTGGTAGTTGAATCATTTTTAGTTAAACTTTTCTTTTGCTTTTTTCTTCTTTTAATGTTGATTTGATCTCTTTTTGCCCACGTCAAATTGAATTTTTTTGCCTGGTCCAACGATTACTGAAACGTTGTTTGTTATTTTCTCTTCACAAACTGCCGAGTAATTATTGCAGATGGTAGATAAAATCTTGAAACATTTCCCTTCTAAGAGTGTTATTAATTTAGACTAACAATCCTCTTGAGGCTATTGCTGATTGCTTTTTCAACACTATTAATCATTGGCATTGTTTAGATTTTATTCCTTCTATCTCAGTCTTTTTCATGAGTTCAGTCTTCACTATATTCTCTACACAGATATATTTTGCCTAATCGAGTAAAATTTTGTAAATATCTTTCTGCTCACTGATCTGTAAACCAGTTTGTCTTGAGTAGCATCTCTGCAGTAATCAGGAGAATAAACCAACCACCTAGATAAAAAAAAATTGTTTAATTTTTACAAAAACAATTTTCAATAATTTACGGTATTATTCATAAATAAACACACTTCAATTAAAAATAAATGAATATAACTTTTTTTTTCTAAATGAGACACACGAAGATGTTATTTTAATAGATTTCGGTTTGGTTTGGTTTGAATTCTTTATTTAATGGCATGTCAAGCTTCCTGGGTTATGAAATGCCGAAATCATTCTTTTAAAATAAGAGCTGTGGTACGATTTAACCTATAGCTGTGGGGAAAAGAAGTTCTTATCTTTCTCCGGGGAATTAGCCCGAAAATGAATGTTATAGCGTGAATAGGGTGATACTAGCTTCCTATGATATTGCAGTCCAGTATATTAGACACTCTGCCACGCGAACATCAATCATATTCCTTATTGAACATTATGTAATAAAAACATATATGAATAGTTATAATTACTCTAAAACCTCTACAAAATTGTAAGCAAAAGTAGAATTAAAGTATTGCTGTAAGGAAAGTATAAAACGGCATAAGAATATCTAGTATTCTTATTTTGGGGGACAAACTTTCAATGCAGGAGAGTTTAGTAATAAATGATATTTTACAATCGAATTGAATGTTTTATTTTCCATAAATTTATAAAATTCTGGGTTATTTGCTTTAGTAGAAAATAAAAATTTTATTTTAAAAAGTTGTTAAGGATATACTTTTTTTTTATGCGGGAGACTATATGAGTTGACTAAGAAGTTAGATAAGGCATCACTTGTTAATAGTAGATACTGTAAGTTTATGCAATCGGCTAAGTAAAGACTAGTAAATAACATGACAAGAAAACTATTTGAAATTTTGTTGACATCCGAATACAATGTATCATAAAAGTAAAAATGTCTCCTATAATAAATGTTTTCTCATTGCATTTCTTAAAATTGGAATATATCCGTTATCATCTTTACGAGTAATAGCAACGGATGCCACTGGGATTTCTAGCCTAGGTAGAGCAACCAGACAAGGGAAAAGAATACGAAACTCGAGCAGTGATGTTTCCAGAATCTGCGGTACCCATATTAATTATTCTTATGTTATCAGTTCATCTAGAAACTGTGGCTTCTACACAAGATTTCATTTCAGTACACAAATCTCCGAGGTGTAATGGCTAGAGTACCTGACTGCAGCCACGAAGTATAAATTTACCAGTCCCTCACAATGAGCAGGGTGTGACACAAGGTCTATTTTTAAACTGGAGTTTAGTAGGTTTGAATTAAGAGTTTTCTTTTTCCTAGATCGGTTGCCTTAATAAGGTTAAAGAGCCCAGTCTCCTCAAGTATTTATCCATAAATGGAGACAGAATTGTTGGATTCCTACCTTTCTCAAGGGGGCATTAGCACTATGTGAAATGTAAATAGTGTCGTCTGGGATTTGAACTCAGTTCTCTATGTTCCTTTTGCACGAAGGTAAGCATTACACTGTAGCCTCGATGCTGATGAATTCGAACTCCAGTTGCACTATAACGTCCTAATGTGAAAGGTATGAATCCCCTTATAAGTTCTTAACAAGCGGTTGACTCGTAGATAACACACCGTTTCTTATAATGCATCCGGTTATCCCAAAGAGAATAACGTAACACAGAATATTCGGTTGTAAACAGAAAAAGTCAATTGATATAATATGAAATTTAATTGTACACAATACAAATAGGGAACTAAGTTCCTGTCCCAAGTTATACAAGACTCACAAGCGTTCCAGGAACAAACAGAAAAGTCCATACAGTAAAAAGTTGAAAACCACTTGCTCTCTTCAGGTTTGGAAAATGAAGGAGGGAAACCCTATGTGTTCACCGCTAAGGAGCGAATTACGACTTCAGCTCTTCTCACGTCCTGTTTGTGAAAGAGGCTGGATTTTCCGGTTCATCCTGTTACGTGACCAAAATGGACCCTTGAGATAGGAGAGTTTCTCAAACCCTGTGACTAGGGAAACTACTCCGATTAGTCCCTGAAAATCATAATCTCCTCAGTTATGGTTTAAACAGTATCACTGCTGTTCTACTAGAATGGCTTTGGCACTAAATAACCCTCGAAAGTTAATATGCCATTAATCATTGAAGGCAAAATATTACCTGTATAATTCTTTTGATTTGGCTGAGTTTATAGCGGTATCAGTTTCGTTTTCTTTACTTAATGGTATATCAACCATTATGGGTTATTTAATGTCAAAGTTATCATTGTAGAAGAACAGTAATGGTCCCCTTCATCCCATAGTTGGCCGGGATAAACTATTTCATACCTTTCCGAAAGGCTTTAGTCCTAAAGTTCACTCAAGTACGTAAGTGGTGTTCGAACTCACTTATTACAATGTTACAGTCCAGTACGGTAGCCACTACACGACAAAATTTATTCCTAGCTGTTACAAATGCCGACTGGTAAACATTCAATATATATATATATATATATATATATATATATATATATATATATATATATATATATATATATATATATGACCTTTTTATCTCAGTCTAGCAATTATGGATATGTCATGGCATTTTCAGTTAGAAGAAGAATAAATAAGAAATAATAAAAATCTATTCTTAGTAATTTTCTAATCTTAGCACACGATGTCAGACAAACGGGAATCATGGTTAGAAGCAAAATCATTAAAAATGGTCTATCAGCCTCGTCCGTAATTGAATAATACACTATAGGAATCGCTATTAAAATATTTTTTTTCTTAAACAGAACACAATTCTAAAAAGCGAACTAAACAGCAATTATATGAACTATATATATGACTTTTCCGCATGATAAAATATGTATGTATATATTCACACACACACACACACACACACACACACACACACACACACACACACACACACACACACACACACACACACATATATATATATATATAAAGAATGCTCAATTTCGTTGATCTTGCATATATATCTATATGTAGACACAGAATCGAGAGCGCTGGTTGACTGTTTAGCGCCTATACAGTCATTAGTCCAAGTGATTCCCATGTGGTGAGTGTCTCTTTTTATATACTGTTATGTGGTTCATGATGGGAAGGGTACACTTGTTTGTAATGCATTCTGGAGAAGTTGATCTATTTTATACTTAGACGTAGTTATTTACGTAACTATATTATATTTATTTTATGATTTGTTAATTTATTTATTCTGTTATATATAACTTTTTTCTATTCTTTGAATACATATATATATGTGAGTGTGTGTGAGTGTATGTGTGTGTTTTTGCTATGAAATAAACATTGTTCAGAAAAAAGGGACAGTTTGTCGGGATTTTTAACGTTTGTCTAATAGTTATGTCTGCCTATGATTGTCCGTTGATATCGATGACGAGATCTTTATTAAATAAAAAAAGCCTGCATTGATAAATTGCTTAGAATGTTTTATTATCATCATTCTCATCATCAAGTTGCAACGACAGCACAGATTTTCCTGACTTTTCCTCTCCATTCGTTCCTATCATCCATCACCCCCCACTGTAGATCTTCTAAACTACACCCTGTGTCCGCACAGAAATCTGATGTAAATAAGATCTTGTTGGTTAGTCAACACTCGCACGTCCATGTGTAGGAGTCCAATGAAGAACGTCACTTATGATGTCGTCTTTGCTTCTTCAGCACTGTTTCACAAGTTCTGTTCGTCTTACTCGGATGGTTTTTGAGATCAGAAGTAAGTGGCCGTACAGCTGTTGTTTTGTGGGTGTTACTTTCAGGATTCCTTAAAGAGAGTTCGTAGCATTCTTGTATTGTTCCCAGGAGTCTTGAAGGATCAATTTTCCTTTCACTTCATTTTCACTTTTCAAGATATTTCATATGAAAAAGTTGTATGTGTTTAATATCGAAATTAAACGTATTTTAAAGATCAGAAATAAACAATGAATGAAAATCGTCATCTTAGTATTTCTCCAGCTTATTTCAGAGAGTTGTTCATTGGTCGGAGTGTATCGGTGATGTCTTTTACATGGTGTGAAGTAACGTCGTCGTATTTTTGTTATGATCTTCTCATGGGCAAACTTTACCCTTGAGATTAATTCTCAGCTTTGGAAACCAGAAAAAATCGTAAGTTAACAAAGTGAATATGACTTGAGCTGCACTTGCAAAATCCTGTATTTCGCTAAAGACTGCTGATCAAAAATTGTAACTTTCATATCCTGAATCTTAAACATCATTATTTCATCTTATCATCATATATGATCTTTGGTTTTGTACACGTCTTGATTTAAAATTTAGATTTAAAAAGAAATATAGTTTCAGCCTCGTTCCTTTTTTTGCTCACACACCGTACGTATTTACAACATATTAGTTTTTCATATTCCACTAATAAATAATGATGCCTTCATAGTTGTAACAGAACTGTGTGGCGTCGATTTATCTATCGAGGAAGGTCAGCTTAACTTGAAAATTAATCTAACAATTTTATTTTACACCTAGGCTTGAAAATTGATCGCAAATGTTGGTATAAAAATAATAAGCAGCTTTGCTACTAAACAGACGCTGAGCAAAGAATGGGATAGAGATAGACAAATTGGTTTTGGTTTTTGGTTTCTTTGTTTAATGGCACATCAAATATCTTGAGCTCAAACTCGCTTACTTCGATGTCAATTGACTGGGTTTGCCACCACATCACTAGGAAGCCATCAAGAAAAAATTATATATATATATATATATATATATATATATATATGTATGTATTTTGCAAAATGTTTTCCAAAATGATAGAATGGAAGTAAAATTTTAACGTTGATTTTCCTTCGTAATAAATTCAACACTTTTGGATTACCTTGTTTTTAAATTTTCTCAATATTCTCGGATTCCTTTTTATTATTTACTTCCTTATATATATATATATATATATATATATATATATATATATAATTCAAAAATCTTTTTTTATAAAATTAAACGAAAAAAATCAATTTTGTAGTTCGATTATAAATTTATTTCAGATCTATAAAATGAACTTCTGATGGATAAAATACAGTTGGGAGAGAGATAGTTATGAAAAGACAACACAATTTTAGATAATTGATAAATAGAGAAGATAGATTTGAACGTATTCCCGAAATAAATACACACACACACACACACACACACACACATATATATATATATATATATATATATATTCTTTCCTCAGTTTCTCAAGACAGTTTTATTAGTAACACACTTCTTTATAAAAATATATCTCTCGTTTTACTCTCGAAAAGAGCGCACTGTTGGTTGTTAGTTGAGAGATAGATGGAGAGACATATACTCAGAGAGAGGACTTCTTCCCATATCTTATTTCAGGAGCCAGGGGGTGCCAACGCTTGCACTCTCTTACAAGCTCGTCAGTGACGCCTCTGATCAGCTGCGTGTCCCTCGCTCCACTGTGTTTCCCTGCACTCGGTCTAAATCTGACCGCGTGGTTCTCGTCACGTGGTCTCCTTCCGGTTACACACCTGTTCGACCTGAGTGCCATGATCGTGCTGTTCTGTTTACTAATCACAACGTAACAGCTTGTCAAATCACACTGGCTCACTAGGAACGAACTGAAAATCCATGGCATATGTTATATAACATCTGTAGTTTTTGCTTGTTATTTTGATGTTCTAATAGTGTTGTGTTTTCGGTAAGAATTTTCTGCAATTATATATATATATATAGATTGATTCATTGATTGATTGATAGATAACTTAAAAATATAGTATAAATTGCAAAAAAAAGGATTTCAAGTATTATAAGCGATATTCAGAAAAAATAGACACTCTTAAAATATCTCTTAACTTGAAAGCGAGAGGCTTAAAATGCATCATATATAGATAGTCCAAAAGCCTCAGTGGATCCGTAGTCTGTATACTGAGGATTCATTGTTTCTTAAGATGCTATCTCTACACTTTAAAACCAGCAGTAATACCCTACTTGTCCACATATGACGTCATGTCGACCTAAAATTTCTTTGAACATTAAATCAACCAACCTCTCCACAACACAAAGTACCTATGTCCACGAAAATAATCGTAAATGGTCGAAAGTACCCATAATCAGACTACGCTAACAGAGCCTAGGAACAACTTTTAAACTGTCTCCAACCACAGATGCGACATTTCATTTGCCGAAAAGCAAAGCTGAATAAAAAGCTAAATACACATTTCTTATCTGTTATCTTCAATAAAACATGCCTATAATATATCTATCTATCTAGAAAGAGAAAGAGAAAGAGAGAGAGGAATGAAGGAAGATATATTTTAGGTCATAGATAGATCATTGTAAATGTATAAGCATTGGGAAATAAGATAAAAAGCCAAGAATAGAAAAACCATAGAAGCAACCCTATTTTTTTTTCTTTCATAAAAGTACTTTCAGAGAAACATTCAAGTAATTCTCTTCTGTGAACTTGACATGCACTCAATCACATCCATAAATCTTAATGACCAACTCCAGCCTGATATATAGACCACACATTTCGGTCTTCTAACGGACTGTGTAATATAATTCTGAATATGTAATATAATTCTGAAAAGGAAAACTACGAAGTAAACGAATTGATTGGCCGGAAATTTAAGAGGAAAGTCGATGTGAATCAGAATTCAAAATAATTTTCTTTCAATTCCTCACCAGGGACACTTTCATCTCTCCCTGAAAATGAAGTTAGTGCTATTCTAAACGTTTTATTCTTATTACTCATGATTATTGCGTATTTTATAAGCTTCTCTCTGATGTATGCTTTTCTAACTCGTCAAACAATAAAACCAGTTAGTATGACCCGTTGGATCTTTAGACTTTATCTCTTGAGAACAAGTTGAAAGTGAGCGGTTCGAAATATATAGTTCTAATTAAAAAAAACAAAAAACAAAACACAAGTTAATTGCGCGTCTTACAAAAAATTATTTATTCATATATCATCAAACATTATTTATTTGACGTTTATTGAGTTTTTCTCAGAAGAATATAATTACATTGCCTTATTTTTAAAACAAAGTGAATAAAAACAAATATATTTAAATCTAGGAATCTAAATGAAAGTTGAAAAACTACTTCACAAAAAGCTTAGAGAAAGTTTTTTTTTAGGAAAATATTAAATTTGAAAAATGTATCAAAATTATGAAATATATTAGGGTAAGTCAAAACTTTGAAAATATTTTGGCACATGTTAGTTTGCGGCTTGTTTTTCACATGAATTGAGTAGTTAAAAACCATCGTAGTTACCCACTGTGCTTGGTAGTATTGTTATAGTTAGTGCGCTGAATGGCTGTACAATGTGGGATTTAAGAACGTTAATTCGGGAACTTATGCGTTAAGAGTTCGAACTGGCCCAAAACGATGAGGATACAACCAAAAACATTTGTTGCGTAAAAGGTGAAGGCGGAGTTGATCACAGTATTGGAACCGTATTGTTCAAGGAATTTCGCTCGAGCTGCAAAAACCTCGACAAACCTCTGGCAAAGTCAAGTATGTTAAAGACATGTATCCCAAAGCTGTGCTCAAAGCACTAGAGACAACTCCAGTATTTAGCACAAGGAGAGTATCAGGCGAGCTTGGTATCTCATAGTCGGGTGTGGATCGTTACCTTCATACACTCAGCAAAAGCATTATATATTATAAATTTTGAACTCACCTTCGTACGTTTTCGACTGAGGGTATTTATCATTTCTTGTAACGATTACATTTAATAACCATTCGATGGAATGGCTTTAATTTTAAAAGTAAATTTGTAAATGAAATTTTTAAAAGATGGAGGAAATGACAGTTCGTTAAAATTAACTGATTTGAACAAAAAACTGAAAGCTGAGGAAAAAGGAATAACGAGCAAACTTTCTGTAAAATTCTTTTGACAAATATTTAAGCGTACTTGTTTTCTTGAAATTAAACATAATTTCAAATTGCAATTCAGTTTTGAGGAGTATAATATTTTCCATAGTATATTCCTTAATATTGGGTTATTCCATCATATCGTCTTCTGCATGGCTTGAAAAAAATTGTATTATCAATTTGAATAATTTGATCTAGTTTGTTAAAGATGTATTTTATTAAACCAGAACATTCAGCTATCAAATAAAAATGTTTTGCGTCTTATCTGTAATTATTTTATTAACTGCTAAATAAAAAAAAAACTAACTGAAAATCCTGTAAACATGCTAGTACTATAATATTTTACAGAAGTCGATGCCAGCATATGAGTATTTTTGGTAAGAACATGTTTTGCAATCTCTAACGAACATCATTCGTTCTTTTTGAATCCCCACCAGATACATATTCCATTCTGCATCATAAACTAAACTCCCTCATAATTGTTTTTACTTCCGGCTACACCAATGGACTTTTAATATTCAGAGTTGATAAATGTTTTACCCTGGTTTTATGTGGATTTCTGATTTTTCCTTAGAAATACACATTTTTATATCTTTACTCTTCATTTGTCATTTTGTAACCATTTGCCTCAAGTAGAAAACGGGTCTTGCTTTGTTATTACTTTGTAAGAATAAAAATGTTTTTAAGACAATAAAGTTTTATAAAAAGGTAATGGCGGGATTTTGTGGAGCCTCTGCTAACTTCTATACATTTCTGTATAAAATCTTTCCATATTCTCAAAAGAAATGGGTTTTAAAGAATGAACAACAAACAAATTTCTTAACATAGAAAAAAGGTATTCAACGTTTAAGAAGCAATTTATCTTGGAGTGTCCGGTGTCAGTGAAGCAATAAAGACCCAGCTAAACTATTTACTCTGCCACTTAATTATGACAAAAGATAGGACCCTAGTGAAAAGGATCGTTTTTAAATGTTCAACTGGTCATTTAATTAGTTCACAAAGTTAATCTACGATCCCATTGCCAGTCTTGAATTTTGGCCAGTATCTATTTGGAGATGGTTAGGTCATCTTCTAGGCTCAGTCAGTGTTATCTTCGCTATTTTAGAAACAGGAGTGGCGCTCTCAAGTTGGACGTAAATGAAAACGACATTTTTAAAACTTTACAAATCCGTGATTTTGTGTAAAACAGAAAATTAATCAATCAATAAACTAAGCGTTACATATTGAAAATATCAAACGTCATTGATCGTATACAATTAAATAATGAGATGGATTTGGATTTCAAATCTATAGAGGAATAAGCAAAATGTCAATGAACTACTTATCTATCAAATACGAAGTTACACCCCTATATATATATATATATATATATATTGTGACGGCAAATTAAAATAAAAAGATCCCCGGATGAGCAACCATTTAAAAGCGTATGGGAACTGGTGCATTTAAATATTTTTATCACCAAATGGGGAGTTTATTTTTTTCGCACGTGTGAAGACAGAGCGGTCTGGCACTTGATCCCTCGTAGAATAAGTCCTTGTTCAGAGTCCTTTCTCGGGCATATAGGAACTGGCATATTATGTGGGGGTTAATTTAGGGCTAGACTAACCACCGTTGGCAAGGGGTTTCCAAATTTCACACCACACACACACCCACCAAGGCCACTAGTTCTTCCTTCACCTAGAACAATGGGAGATATGGACCTCTAGGTTTAGATGTAATAATATTAATTATAGTAGTCGACAACTCCGGTTTCCCGTATAATATTTTTAAAAGGAATTTATAGGACAATTTAAGCGAGAATAACATAAGGCGGAAGAAGCTGAAAAGGAAACATGAAATAACAACTTGACAATAGACGACACAAATGAACAACTTCAACACGTGGGAACATTAAAATATATCAATATTTTTACTACGCACGCGGATACACATGTTCAACGTGTCGGCTATACTATCAGCGGATGATATATGACGATAAATGTTTTTCTTCCTTTTCTTCTTTTCTTTAGTCTTTCTTTAAATTGAGAGAGAGAGAGAGAGAGAGAGAGAGAGAGAGAGAGAGAGAGAGAGAGAGAGAGTATATAATTGGGTGTAGGGAGAAACAATCTTAATGTTTACTTATCTTTTCGACGACTTTCCTTTGGAGAATATTTTCTTTTTTACAGGTTGACGGAATTTATTTATGCATATCGCACTGGATTGAAGGCATTAAGTTCCTATTCTTGTCCAAGATTCTTTCTGCTTTCTTTACCCGGAGTTTGGCGATAGATTCGCCCCCCTCTGTTCACGACGATCTCTGTTCCAAAACTCTACTTCACCCGGAGTTTGGTATGAGACCTGTTCACCACGATCTCTGTCCCAAAACTGATTTTCTTTTTCCCTATTTCCGCTGACGGGAAGAAGGTTCCACTTCCGTTTTAGGGTCCTAGCCAATCATTTAGCTTCTACCTTCTTCCTTCCCCTGTCAGGCGACCCGAGTGAGGTCACGGAGTACAGATAGCTTGACCCACATTTTTTTCTTCCTTCAACGGCCGGCCGAAGTTGACCTACATTCTTTATTTATCTTTTAACGGTCAATCTTTGGTTAATTCAAACACGGAGGGTAGTGGAAATTCATTTCTCTTCTCTTAGTGAGAGACCACGTGACAATATATATATTATTGCTTCTCCTCTTAGTTCTCTTGTATCGTCTTGTGTACGACCATGTGTCTTTTCGAACCAGACAA
>CAXXMW010000018.1:57500-94202 GCA_963669225.2 uncultured Arenicella sp.
GAGCCCCAAAACATGGACCACATTTTAAAAAAAACTTTAAAACCCCTATCATCACTTAAAAAAATAGACGGCAAGGACATCACCAACCCGTATCTTTTTAAGAGTGCCGCAATGGTGACCACATTCGTCCGTTCGGCTGGACCCCGAACCAAAGAGCTTTGGCACTTTCTTGAGGGGGCCAGTCGAGCGGACGCAATGTTGGCGGATTTGCGCCACCAAAGTTTAAAAAAATTGCTTCCTTTTTGTTCGGGCAGGGTCCCGATTTTAGTTCACCCTACCTTCTATAGGTCCCTAAAATTGCGGTACCCCGTGGATGTCGGTGGAATTACCAGGGACGACCGAGTAAGTACTGAGCTCGGCACCGGATCCCTGCGTCAGGCCGTCGGCATCCTTACTCCCAAGGATTTCCGGCCCGTAGTCGACACTGAGTAAGGTAAGTGGGATTGATGGCTCTAAACCTTGCTACTTTGAATGTGAGGGGATTGAGGGATCCGGGCAAGTGTACGCGCTTGCTTGGTGAACTTAAAACTCTCGGCGTAGATGTTGCTGCAGTGCAGGAAACCCACTTCACTTGCGGTGCCGACTGTCGTGTGCTGGAAAGCGATTTTAACGTTTTCTCAGCATACGGCAGCCGTACCAGCGTTGGGGTTTCTTTGCTAGTTGGACGCAGCCTTGATGCTGATGTTGACGTTGTTTTTGCAGGTGACGGGGGCCGACTGGTTGTGGCCGATGTTGCCGTGAAAAGTTTCAAGTTTCGTCTGGTTGCGGTTTATGCGCCCAATATCGTTGTGGAGAGGGTTTCCTTTTTTCGTCGGTTGGCGCCGTTCCTGGACGATACGAAGCGGCTAGTTTTAATGGGTGATTGGAATGCGATCCTTGATCCCAAGATAGATAAGGTCGGGCGGGGAGCTAGGCGTGTGGGAAGGTGTGAAAGCAGCCTTGCCGGCCTCATGACTCGTCATGACCTCGTCGACAGGTTTCGTCTGGATCACCCAGGGCGGGAGATGTGGACGTGGCTAGATAGTTCGCCCTCTGCCAAAGTAGGCTCCTACTTGGACAGAGTGTTAGTGAGACGAGCTGACATTGATTTTGTTAGTTGTCCCACGTTCCACTTGATAGCGTGGACTGACCATAAACTTGTTAGAGTCAGTCTACGGTTAGCAAATAGGCCTAGTCTGGCCGGCTACTGGAAGTTCAATACCTCCTTACTGGAGATACGGGACTTCCGGGACCGGTTGGAATCCCTAATTCAGCGGGCGTTAGTGGGGGCGGTTACCGGGAATAGGTGGTGGGGATCTCTTAAACATAGGATTAGAGATTTCGCTACCAAGTACGGTCAACAGCTCAACCTAGATAGGACCAAGGAAGCGAAATCTATAGACGATAGACTTTCCCGGGCGGTGGCTGGGGGGGACTCCCTAAACGTAGAGCTAGCTAGGGGGGACCTTGAGCGCGAGAGTAGCGAGCGCTACAAGGGATACGTAGTTAGATCTAGGTTAAAGAGAGTTCTCAACGAAGCTGTGAAAACGAACGCGACTGCGCGTGAAGAAGAAGTGCGAAGGTTCCCCGATCGGTATATCGGTTCTGTCAAGGCCCCGGATGGGCGACTGCTGCGATCGGCTCGTGAGATTCGTGACGCCTTTCGGGCGCACTTTCGGGATCGCTTTGCCCGCTGTACTGATCTCCCGCTCCGGGAGTTTCGTAGCTATCTTGCCGACTTTCCCCGCCTTGGGGTGGCTGAAGCGGCTAGCTGCGAGGGTGTGGTTACTGAATGCGAAGTCCGTGACGCGTTGAAGCAGGTCGGCCTGAACAAGTCGCCGGGACTAGATGGTTTGCCCTACGAAGTGTACTTGAGGATGTCGCACATGTTTGTGCCTATTCTGACGGATATGTTCAACCATTGGTTCGCCCAGGGAGCCATCCCTGGTAGCGTTACCAAGGGCGTGATCACATTGCTGAAGAAAGGTGGCAGGCATGTTTGGGAGGGTTTAGACGATTACAGGCCCATAACTCTGCTTAACACAGAGTTAAAGATTTTGGCCCGGGTCTTAGCGAATCGTTTACAGCTTGTCATTAGCGATCTGATCGGCTCTGAGCAGACCTTTGCTGTGAAGGGAAGATCGATCCAGGACAACCTGCACTTGATTCGCGAGGTCCTAGAGGGTATAGAAGACGGCACCGAGGCCGCGCTGATCAGTTTAGATCAGTCCAAGGCCTTCGATAGGGTTGACCATCGGTTTTTGGCGACTGTTTTGGAGACTGCCGGATTCAAACCGGAGTTCCGCAGATGGATTAGCATGATGTACCACAACCCTCAGGCAGTGGTGCAGGTGAACGGAAGGCGTTCGACGGTGTTCGCGGTCGAGCGGTCGGTCCGGCAGGGCTGCCCGTTGTCTCCTCTTCTCTATGTCCTAGCTTTGGAGCCCCTGCTCCGTAGGCTTAGGGATAGGACGGCAAATCCGGCCCTGCGCGGTGTCCCTTTTGCTGGCCCTCTTACGGCAAGGGTTTCCGCGTTCGCCGATGATATCACAGTGTTTGTATCCCGCCGTCTGGATATAAAGGCTGTGAAGAAGGCGGTTAGCGAGTACGAGCGGATTGCAGGAGCCAAGGTCAATTTTGACAAAAGCGAAGGTTTGCGGCTCGGTGCTTGGAGGGGTAGCAATACTCTTCCGGGGCCGTTCCGCTGGAGTGACGGACCCGTCCGCATCCTCGGGGTGTGGTTCGGGCCCGGCCTCCAACTGGAGCGAAATTGGTCGGAAATACAAGCCAAGGTGAATGCTCAGGTGGGAATCTGGCTTTCAAGGAGGTTGTCCTTAAAGGGCAGGGCGGAGGCGTGCGCCGTGTACGTCTTCCCCTTGATCCTTTACCGATTGGCTGTACTTCCTCTGCCTAAGGTAAATCGGTTGGCGCTGCAACGATCCCTTTCCAGATTGCTCTGGGGAGGTGCAAGGCCGATGGTCCGTAGGCAGGTCTGTATCCAACGTACACGCAACGGGGGTCTAGGTATGCCTGATCTGGAGAGCCACTGGCTTGCTGAAAGACTTGCATACCTGGGCAGAGCTTTGACGGGGGACGCAGTGTGGAGACTGAAGGCGAGTCGGACTTTTCCTCGCCTAAAGTCAGACCCAAAGGCTGAAGGTCGACGTAGGCCTTTGGGCGAAACACTGTTTGTCCGCGAGTGCCGAACGGCCCTTCGTAACCTTCTTGGGTCCAGTGACCTTTCACGGCCTCGAAAAGAACTATATCGGGAGCTAGTGGTGGGTTCCGCTTCTGATCCTCTCAGCGAGCGGCACGGCTGGACGACGGAGGAGATTCGCTCTCATTGGAATTGGGCGCCAGGATCGAGCTTCTTGAACAACTCCGAGTTCTCGCTCACCTGGCGACTTGTGCGAAATGCGTTACCCCTTGTCGGCTTGAACTACAAAGCGGGCCTGGCAGACATGCCCGATTGCGCTCGCTGCGGCAGTGGCTTGGAAGAAACGGCTGAGCACGCCTTCTACTACTGCGAGCGAGTTCGCCCGTTTTGGGATCACGTCGGCGAGTGGACGGCTCGCATCGAACCCAAACAGCTCGTGCTGCTCGACGTTGGTTACGTCGTGGACAACGTTCTTCCTCCGTATCAGGGTGAGAAGCGTGTGGTGTTTCTCGCGATCCTAGCTGTAGCTAGAATGGTGATTTGGACGACGCGAAACAAGGGATTGTATGACGATGCAAACTTTTCTCATCGTGATCTGATTTTGTATTTTCGGCATCAGCTGAGGGTCAAAATCAGATGCGATAGAAAACGCTTGGATCGCATAACATTCAGCAAAAGGTGGGTGAATGCAGCGAGCCTGGTCGTGCGAAAGGGAGCAACGTTGGAGTCATCCTTCCCTCCTCTGCCGGCTCATGGCGTCTACGGTACGGGTCCTTAGGGACCCCACCCCTGGTGAGTAAAACTGTTCCCTTTTTCTTTGGTACCCAGGTACCTAGTTAGCAGTATGTTTGTGAGTCATTGTCCCCGTCATCTAGTTGTTAGTTCTCAAGATCTTCCCCATCCCCATTATTTTTGTACCTCAATCCGTATCCCAGTCCACGTTTACTGAAGATCTTGAACATTCATATGTATAAAAATCATATCACCTACTTGTATTAACCCATACCGCGCCCGACCCCTAAATTCTTTTCACCCCTGTAGATTAGGATCCCTGCCCCACCTAGGGTAGGTCCGACTTGTTTCCGGTTCTTTCGCCCCGGAAAACAGTCGGCCTCCAATTTTATAGACGGGGGGATGGGAGGGCAACCAAACGGGGGATTTTTCCTTGTTTTTATATATATTTCGGGGTTTTTCTCCCATTCCCATCACATTCATTGTAAATAAAATCATAAAATCATTCACGAATCTCGGGATTTTAAGTAGGACTTCTTCATAGAGCAAATGTGGTATTGTGGTGATTGTAGCGCAAAAGGCGATGGATGAATGGATATTTATTGTATTGTTGAATGGGTCGGCGAATGTGGCTAGCTAGGTCTCCTTAGTTTATATAGAAAAGTATGACCGCTCCCTTCCCCTCCCCAAAAACTTCAAGGCCTTGTGCCTTCTGTGTACACTACACAGAAATAAAGCAGACTAGAAGGTGAATTTTTTTGTCTGAGTTCTTTTTTCACCACGAAAAAAAGTAAGTTCTTTATTGTTAAAAATTTGTTAAAATTATTGTTATTGAATATTGTTATCATTGTTAAAGTTTTGTGACCCCCCTCAAACTATTGTTCTTTGTTTGTGAGGAGGGTCAAACGCGACTCGATTTTTTTGTTGAACTTTTTTAAAAAAACGACCGCCATTTTTATCAACATTCATCGTTCTACATTTATTCGTCTCGCCTGAATTTTTTGCAACACCATACGCGTTTCATCTCCCTCTGGTTGTGTTTTCACAACTATGGGGGAGCCCAACAACATGAAATCGCAATCACCGACCGACATATTCCAAACGCAACCCTCCCCAATGCCGGAAGAAGCTCCATTCGACCTCTCTTCATCGGCAAGTACAATACCACCGGCACAAAAACCAAAACAAACAGCTGTCTCTTGGTCTTCACATTGCGTGAATAAAAAATCCCCTTGTGACTACGCAAGAGACAGGGTCGAAAAGTATGAAAAGTATTTCAAGGACGGGGAAATTCTCCCAATACCCGAATTGGTCGAGGCGGTCGAACCAAAGACCCTGTCCTTCGTAGTCACAGACATTAAGACCAAGAGACTAGCGGGGATTAAGAAGGAAACTTTTGAGGACCTTCTCAAAACAGCAAACATCCCAGGGAAGTACTTCTGCCGCAGAAGTTTCGCGACCTGGGATGTCTTATTACCCTCAGAGGAAGTAGCGAAAAGCCTCGCCGGTGGTAACATCACCACACGCTTCTTCCGGCTACAACCGGAATATCGAGGCAAAAGAAGAATACGAGTCACCGTATGCAATGTATCTATGCAATTGAGTGGTGACGTCCTCGCCGCCTATCTAAGTATATACGGCGGCGTGGAACAAGTCACACAAGTAACGTCAACACGGGGAACCGCGTACGGTGACTACGTATTCGTTATGTGCCTCGATAGGGGAGGGTTTAACAAAATTCCCCATAAAATACGATACCGCGAACAAACCATGACAGTCATAGTTGAGGGCAGGAAACCGCTATGTTGGTTTTGCAATAACATCGGCCACTTTTCAAAATCCTGCCCTCAAAAAACAACCAAAACAACTCCGGCCACAACAACAACAACAACAGAAACGACAACGAACAACGAACACAACGACAACTATAGCAGCAACAGCGACAACAGCAGCGACCGAAGTAAACAAAACGAAACCCCTAAAACTAAAACCGGGGACAGCCCCAACAAAGAAGAGGGCTGGACCCAAGTAGTGAAAGGGGGAAAAAAGAAAAAAACTCCCATCAAAGAACCAGCAAAACAAACCCCCATCAAAGAACCAGCAACAGCAACAGTTTCAAAAAAACCAAACATCACCACGACTGCTAAAATTGACTCTAGTAGTACTCCTACCACAAGCACAGCCAAATCATCATCATCATCGACATCTGCAAGATCATCATCATCATCGTCATTAACAAAAAAGAAAAACAAAGAAAATAACATTGAAAAAGAAGACGAAGCCATGGATTATTCAATTAACCTAAAACGGCGAAGGGATAGTGATGACTCGGTAGCTGGGGAGGGGGAGAAAAAACACATTAAGGGACCACACCAAGAAACACCAACACAGTCCCAAACACCCTCCCAACCTCAAGAAAAGGGCGAAAAAATTGAAAGACCAGCCCAAATTATTCCTCCCCCACAAAAACATCAAAATACCCCAGCACACCTCTCTGACTTCCCACTTTCCCCAAAATCACCTTCACTCTCACCAATCAGAACCCCTAAGCTCCTTACACGGGCACAATCGGTGACCAGGGAGTCACCAACAGCAGCAGCATCACCATCATCAACAGAACTCAAGCCAAGGTCACGGTCGGCTTCAAACGAAGTCCGACGTGCCTTCACCGCTTTTCATTTCTGCGAGGACATCCTCGAGCCCCAAAACATGGACCACATTTTAAAAAAAACTTTAAAACCTTTATCATCACTTAAAAAAATAGACGGCAAGGACATCACCAACCCGTATCTTTTTAAGAGTGCCGCAATGGTGACCACATTCGTCCGTTCGGCTGGACCCCGAACCAAAGAGCTTTGGCACTTTCTTGAGGGGGCCAGTCGAGCGGACGCAATGTTGGCGGATTTGCGCCACCAAAGTTTAAAAAAATTGCTTCCTTTTTGTTCGGGCAGGGTCCCGATTTTAGTTCACCCTACCTTCTATAGGTCCCTAAAATTGCGGTACCCCGTGGATGTCGGTGGAATTACCAGGGACGACCGAGTAAGTACTGAGCTCGGCACCGGATCCCTGCGTCAGGCCGTCGGCATCCTTACTCCCAAGGATTTCCGGCCCATAGTCGACACTGAGTAAGGTAAGTGGGATTGATGGCTCTAAACCTTGCTACTTTGAATGTGAGGGGATTGAGGGATCCGGGCAAGTGTACGCGCTTGCTTGGTGAACTTAAAACTCTCGGCGTAGATGTTGCTGCAGTGCAGGAAACCCACTTCACTTGCGGTGCCGACTGTCGTGTGCTGGAAAGCGATTTTAACGTTTTCTCAGCATACGGCAGCCGTACCAGCGTTGGGGTTTCTTTGCTAGTTGGACGCAGCCTTGATGCTGATGTTGACGTTGTTTTTGCAGGTGACGGGGGCCGACTGGTTGTGGCCGATGTTGCCGTGAAAAGTTTCAAGTTTCGTCTGGTTGCGGTTTATGCGCCCAATATCGTTGTGGAGAGGGTTTCCTTTTTTCGTCGGTTGGCGCCGTTCCTGGACGATACGAAGCGGCTAGTTTTAATGGGTGATTGGAATGCGATCCTTGATCCCAAGATAGATAAGGTCGGGCGGGGAGCTAGGCGTGTGGGAAGGTGTGAAAGCAGCCTTGCCGGCCTCATGACTCGTCATGACCTCGTCGACAGGTTTCGTCTGGATCACCCAGGGCGGGAGATGTGGACGTGGCTAGATAGTTCGCCCTCTGCCAAAGTAGGCTCCTACTTGGACAGAGTGTTAGTGAGACGAGCTGACATTGATTTTGTTAGTTGTCCCACGTTCCACTTGATAGCGTGGACTGACCATAAACTTGTTAGAGTCAGTCTACGGTTAGCAAATAGGCCTAGTCTGGCCGGCTACTGGAAGTTCAATACCTCCTTACTGGAGATACGGGACTTCCGGGACCGGTTGGAATCCCTAATTCAGCGGGCGTTAGTGGGGGCGGTTACCGGGAATAGGTGGTGGGGATCTCTTAAACATAGGATTAGAGATTTCGCTACCAAGTACGGTCAACAGCTCAACCTAGATAGGACCAAGGAAGCGAAATCTATAGACGATAGACTTTCCCGGGCGGTGGCTGGGGGGGACTCCCTAAACGTAGAGCTAGCTAGGGGGGACCTTGAGCGCGAGAGTAGCGAGCGCTACAAGGGATACGTAGTTAGATCTAGGTTAAAGAGAGTTCTCAACGAAGCTGTGAAAACGAACGCGACTGCGCGTGAAGAAGAAGTGCGAAGGTTCCCCGATCGGTATATCGGTTCTGTCAAGGCCCCGGATGGGCGACTGCTGCGATCGGCTCGCGAGATTCGTGACGCCTTTCGGGCGCACTTTCGGGATCGCTTTGCCCGCTGTACTGATCTCCCGCTCCGGGAGTTTCGTAGCTATCTTGCCGACTTTCCCCGCCTTGGGGTGGCTGAAGCGGCTAGCTGCGAGGGTGTGGTTACTGAATGCGAAGTCCGTGACGCGTTGAAGCAGGTCGGCCTGAACAAGTCGCCGGGACTAGATGGTTTGCCCTACGAAGTGTACTTGAGGATGTCGCACATGTTTGTGCCTATTCTGACGGATATGTTCAACCATTGGTTCGCCCAGGGAGCCATCCCTGGTAGCGTTACCAAGGGCGTGATCACATTGCTGAAGAAAGGTGGCAGGCATGTTTGGGAGGGTTTAGACGATTACAGGCCCATAACTCTGCTTAACACAGAGTTAAAGATTTTGGCCCGGGTCTTAGCGAATCGTTTACAGCTTGTCATTAGCGATCTGATCGGCTCTGAGCAGACCTTTGCTGTGAAGGGAAGATCGATCCAGGACAACCTGCACTTGATTCGCGAGGTCCTAGAGGGTATAGAAGACGGCACCGAGGCCGCGCTGATCAGTTTAGATCAGTCCAAGGCCTTCGATAGGGTTGACCATCGGTTTTTGGCGACTGTTTTGGAGACTGCCGGATTCAAACCGGAGTTCCGCAGATGGATTAGCATGATGTACCACAACCCTCAGGCAGTGGTGCAGGTGAACGGAAGGCGTTCGACGGTGTTCGCGGTCGAGCGGTCGGTCCGGCAGGGCTGCCCGTTGTCTCCTCTTCTCTATGTCCTAGCTTTGGAGCCCCTGCTCCGTAGGCTTAGGGATAGGACGGCAAATCCGGCCCTGCGCGGTGTCCCTTTTGCTGGCCCTCTTACGGCAAGGGTTTCCGCGTTCGCCGATGATATCACAGTGTTTGTATCCCGCCGTCTGGATATAAAGGCTGTGAAGAAGGCGGTTAGCGAGTACGAGCGGATTGCAGGAGCCAAGGTCAATTTTGACAAAAGCGAAGGTTTGCGGCTCGGTGCTTGGAGGGGTAGCAATACTCTTCCGGGGCCGTTCCGCTGGAGTGACGGACCCGTCCGCATCCTCGGGGTGTGGTTCGGGCCCGGCCTCCAACTGGAGCGAAATTGGTCGGAAATACAAGCCAAGGTGAATGCTCAGGTGGGAATCTGGCTTTCAAGGAGGTTGTCCTTAAAGGGCAGGGCGGAGGCGTGCGCCGTGTACGTCTTCCCCTTGATCCTTTACCGATTGGCTGTACTTCCTCTGCCTAAGGTAAATCGGTTGGCGCTGCAACGATCCCTTTCCAGATTGCTCTGGGGAGGTGCAAGGCCGATGGTCCGTAGGCAGGTCTGTATCCAACGTACACGCAACGGGGGTCTAGGTATGCCTGATCTGGAGAGCCACTGGCTTGCTGAAAGACTTGCATACCTGGGCAGAGCTTTGACGGGGGACGCAGTGTGGAGACTGAAGGCGAGTCGGACTTTTCCTCGCCTAAAGTCAGACCCAAAGGCTGAAGGTCGACGTAGGCCTTTGGGCGAAACACTGTTTGTCCGCGAGTGCCGAACGGCCCTTCGTAACCTTCTTGGGTCCAGTGACCTTTCACGGCCTCGAAAAGAACTATATCGGGAGCTAGTGGTGGGTTCCGCTTCTGATCCTCTCAGCGAGCGGCACGGCTGGACGACGGAGGAGATTCGCTCTCATTGGAATTGGGCGCCAGGATCGAGCTTCTTGAACAACTCCGAGTTCTCGCTCACCTGGCGACTTGTGCGAAATGCGTTACCCCTTGTCGGCTTGAACTACAAAGCGGGCCTGGCAGACATGCCCGATTGCGCTCGCTGCGGCAGTGGCTTGGAAGAAACGGCTGAGCACGCCTTCTACTACTGCGAGCGAGTTCGCCCGTTTTGGGATCACGTCGGCGAGTGGACGGCTCGCATCGAACCCAAACAGCTCGTGCTGCTCGACGTTGGTTACGTCGTGGACAACGTTCTTCCTCCGTATCAGGGTGAGAAGCGTGTGGTGTTTCTCGCGATCCTAGCTGTAGCTAGAATGGTGATTTGGACGACGCGAAACAAGGGATTGTATGACGATGCAAACTTTTCTCATCGTGATCTGATTTTGTATTTTCGGCATCAGCTGAGGGTCAAAATCAGATGCGATAGAAAACGCTTGGATCGCATAACATTCAGCAAAAGGTGGGTGAATGCAGCGAGCCTGGTCGTGCGAAAGGGAGCAACGTTGGAGTCATCCTTCCCTCCTCTGCCGGCTCATGGCGTCTACGGTACGGGTCCTTAGGGACCCCACCCCTGGTGAGTAAAACTGTTCCCTTTTTCTTTTGGTACCCAGGTACCTAGTTAGCAGTATGTTTGTGAGTCATTGTCCCCGTCATCTAGTTGTTAGTTCTCAAGATCTTCCCCATCCCCATTATTTTTGTACCTCAATCCGTATCCCAGTCCACGTTTACTGAAGATCTTGAACATTCATATGTATAAAAATCATATCACCTACTTGTATTAACCCATACCGCGCCCGACCCCTAAATTCTTTTCACCCCTGTAGATTAGGATCCCTGCCCCACCTAGGGTAGGTCCGACTTGTTTCCGGTTCTTTCGCCCCGGAAAACAGTCGGCCTCCAATTTTATAGACGGGGGGATGGGAGGGCAACCAAACGGGGGATTTTTCCTTGTTTTTATATATATTTCGGGGTTTTTCTCCCATTCCCATCACATTCATTGTAAATAAATCATAAAATCATTCATGAATCTCGGGATTTTAAGTAGGACTTCTTCATAGAGCAAATGTGGTATTGTGGTGATTGTAGCGCAAAAGGCGATGGATGAATGGATATTTATTGTATTGTTGAATGGGTCGGCGAATGTGGCTAGCTAGGTCTCCTTAGTTTATATAGAAAAGTATGACCGCTCCCTTCCCCTCCCCAAAAACTTCAAGGCCTTGTGCCTTCTGTGTACACTACACAGAAATAAAGCAGACTCGAAGTGAATTTTTTTGTCTGAGTTCTTTTTCACTTGAAAAAAGTAAGTTCTTTATTGTTAAAAATTGTTATTGTTATTGCTTTGAAAAAATATTGTTATTTGTTGGACCTTTTGAAACTTGTTTGTTATTGTTTTTGAACTATTATTGTTGACTGCCCCTCCCCCAAACAATTGTTATTTTGTTTGTTGAGGGGGGTCAACGCTTGTTATCCTCGGATCATTTTTGAAAAAACATAACGACTTACTATCATCATCATCCAACGTATTTTCACCTACACAGAACATTCGACGGTCATCCTCCCCTAGCTGCCTCATAAGCAGCTATGGCAGAGGCACCAAATTCACCAGGGTCATTATCACCCGACATTTTTAAAGATCAAAGTCCCCCCTCAAAGCCGGAAGAAAGATGGCCTGCACTTTCGCAGCCATCTTCGTCGGCCAGTTCAATCCAACCGGCGCAAAAGGTACCTTCACTGCCAGCCTCTTGGACAACAAAAGTAATTCAAAAAACACCAAAAGACTATTCAAAAATAAGAGAAAAATACGAGAAGTACTTCCAAGGGAATAGGATCCTCCCTATTCCCGAACTTGTACAGGAAGTACAGCCAAAAATAATCTCGTTCGTTGTCACAGATTTAAAAACAAAGAGGCTGGCAGGTATCAAAAAAGATACTTTTGAAGGATTACTAAAAGCAGCAGACATCCCCGCGAAGTACTACTGTAGACGTAGCTTCGCAACATGGGATGTTCTGTTACCATCAGAAGACCTTGCAGCCAAGCTGGCCGGCGAAAATGTCATCTCCAAGTACTTCCGGCTTCAGCCAGAGTACATGGGAAGACGTAAAATACGAATCACCGTGTGTAATGTCCCGATACAACTGAATGAGGAGGTCCTGGCTGCCTACCTCGTAAAACACGGCGAAATCGAGGACATCACAAAAGCTAAGTCGGTTAACGGGACAGCGCACGGTGATTATATCTTCACCATGTGCCTGGACAGAGGGGGGTTCACATCCATACCTCACATAATAGAGTACGAACACCAGATAATGACAGTCGTTGTTGAGGGCAGGAAGCCCCAGTGCTGGAATTGCAAGCAGCTGGGGCACTTTTCAAAATCCTGCCCTCAAAAAACAACCAAAACAACTCCGGCCACAACAACAACAACAGAAACGACAACGAACACAACGAACACAACGACAACTATAGCAGCAACAGCGACAACAGCGACCGAAGTAAACAAAAACGAAACCCCTAAAACTAAAACCGGGGACAGCCCCAACAAAGAAGAGGGCTGGACCCAAGTAGTGAAAGGGGGAAAAAAGAAAAAAACTCCCATCAAAGAACCAGCAAAACAAACCCCCATCAAAGAACCAGCAACAGCAACAGTTTCAAACAAACCAAACATCACCACGACTGCTAAAATTGACTCTAGTAGTACTCCTACCACAAGCACAGCCAAACCATCATCATCATCGACATCTGCAAGATCATCATCATCATCGTCATTAACAAAAAAGAAAAACAAAGAAAATAACATTGAAAAAGAAGACGAAGCCATGGATTATTCAATTAACCTAAAACGGCGAAGGGATAGTGATGACTCGGTAGCTGGGGAGGGGGAGAAAAAACACATTAAGGGACCACACCAAGAAACACCAACACAGTCCCAAACACCCTCCCAACCTCAAGAAAAGGGCGAAAAGAAAAAAATTGAAAGACCAGCCCAAATTATTCCTCCCCCACAAAAACATCAAAATACCCCAGCACACCTCTCTGACTTCCCACTTTCCCCAAAATCACCTTCACTCTCACCAATCAGAACCCCTAAGCTCCTTACACGGGCACAATCGGTGACCAGGGAGTCACCAACAGCAGCAGCATCACCATCATCAACAGAACTCAAGCCAAGGTCACGGTCGGCTTCAAACGAAGTCCGACGTGCCTTCACCGCTTTTCATTTCTGCGAGGACATCCTCGAGCCCCAAAACATGGACCACATTTTAAAAAAAACTTTAAAACCTTTATCATCACTTAAAAAAATAGACGGCAAGGACATCACCAACCCGTATCTTTTTAAGAGTGCCGCAATGGTGACCACATTCGTCCGTTCGGCTGGACCCCGAACCAAAGAGCTTTGGCACTTTCTTGAGGGGGCCAGTCGAGCGGACGCAATGTTGGCGGATTTGCGCCACCAAAGTTTAAAAAAATTGCTTCCTTTTTGTTCGGGCAGGGTCCCGATTTTAGTTCACCCTACCTTCTATAGGTCCCTAAAATTGCGGTACCCCGTGGATGTCGGTGGAATTACCAGGGACGACCGAGTAAGTACTGAGCTCGGCACCGGATCCCTGCGTCAGGCCGTCGGCATCCTTACTCCCAAGGATTTCCGGCCCGTAGTCGACACTGAGTAAGGTAAGTGGGATTGATGGCTCTAAACCTTGCTACTTTGAATGTGAGGGGATTGAGGGATCCGGGCAAGTGTACGCGCTTGCTTGGTGAACTTAAAACTCTCGGCGTAGATGTTGCTGCAGTGCAGGAAACCCACTTCACTTGCGGTGCCGACTGTCGTGTGCTGGAAAGCGATTTTAACGTTTTCTCAGCATACGGCAGCCGTACCAGCGTTGGGGTTTCTTTGCTAGTTGGACGCAGCCTTGATGCTGATGTTGACGTTGTTTTTGCAGGTGACGGGGGCCGACTGGTTGTGGCCGATGTTGCCGTGAAAAGTTTCAAGTTTCGTCTGGTTGCGGTTTATGCGCCCAATATCGTTGTGGAGAGGGTTTCCTTTTTTCGTCGGTTGGCGCCGTTCCTGGACGATACGAAGCGGCTAGTTTTAATGGGTGATTGGAATGCGATCCTTGATCCCAAGATAGATAAGGTCGGGCGGGGAGCTAGGCGTGTGGGAAGGTGTGAAAGCAGCCTTGCCGGCCTCATGACTCGTCATGACCTCGTCGACAGGTTTCGTCTGGATCACCCAGGGCGGGAGATGTGGACGTGGCTAGATAGTTCGCCCTCTGCCAAAGTAGGCTCCTACTTGGACAGAGTGTTAGTGAGACGAGCTGACATTGATTTTGTTAGTTGTCCCACGTTCCACTTGATAGCGTGGACTGACCATAAACTTGTTAGAGTCAGTCTACGGTTAGCAAATAGGCCTAGTCTGGCCGGCTACTGGAAGTTCAATACCTCCTTACTGGAGATACGGGACTTCCGGGACCGGTTGGAATCCCTAATTCAGCGGGCGTTAGTGGGGGCGGTTACCGGGAATAGGTGGTGGGGATCTCTTAAACATAGGATTAGAGATTTCGCTACCAAGTACGGTCAACAGCTCAACCTAGATAGGACCAAGGAAGCGAAATCTATAGACGATAGACTTTCCCGGGCGGTGGCTGGGGGGGACTCCCTAAACGTAGAGCTAGCTAGGGGGGACCTTGAGCGCGAGAGTAGCGAGCGCTACAAGGGATACGTAGTTAGATCTAGGTTAAAGAGAGTTCTCAACGAAGCTGTGAAAACGAACGCGACTGCGCGTGAAGAAGAAGTGCGAAGGTTCCCCGATCGGTATATCGGTTCTGTCAAGGCCCCGGATGGGCGACTGCTGCGATCGGCTCGCGAGATTCGTGACGCCTTTCGGGCGCACTTTCGGGATCGCTTTGCCCGCTGTACTGATCTCCCGCTCCGGGAGTTTCGTAGCTATCTTGCCGACTTTCCCCGCCTTGGGGTGGCTGAAGCGGCTAGCTGCGAGGGTGTGGTTACTGAATGCGAAGTCCGTGACGCGTTGAAGCAGGTCGGCCTGAACAAGTCGCCGGGACTAGATGGTTTGCCCTACGAAGTGTACTTGAGGATGTCGCACATGTTTGTGCCTATTCTGACGGATATGTTCAACCATTGGTTCGCCCAGGGAGCCATCCCTGGTAGCGTTACCAAGGGCGTGATCACATTGCTGAAGAAAGGTGGCAGGCATGTTTGGGAGGGTTTAGACGATTACAGGCCCATAACTCTGCTTAACACAGAGTTAAAGATTTTGGCCCGGGTCTTAGCGAATCGTTTACAGCTTGTCATTAGCGATCTGATCGGCTCTGAGCAGACCTTTGCTGTGAAGGGAAGATCGATCCAGGACAACCTGCACTTGATTCGCGAGGTCCTAGAGGGTATAGAAGACGGCACCGAGGCCGCGCTGATCAGTTTAGATCAGTCCAAGGCCTTCGATAGGGTTGACCATCGGTTTTTGGCGACTGTTTTGGAGACTGCCGGATTCAAACCGGAGTTCCGCAGATGGATTAGCATGATGTACCACAACCCTCAGGCAGTGGTGCAGGTGAACGGAAGGCGTTCGACGGTGTTCGCGGTCGAGCGGTCGGTCCGGCAGGGCTGCCCGTTGTCTCCTCTTCTCTATGTCCTAGCTTTGGAGCCCCTGCTCCGTAGGCTTAGGGATAGGACGGCAAATCCGGCCCTGCGCGGTGTCCCTTTTGCTGGCCCTCTTACGGCAAGGGTTTCCGCGTTCGCCGATGATATCACAGTGTTTGTATCCCGCCGTCTGGATATAAAGGCTGTGAAGAAGGCGGTTAGCGAGTACGAGCGGATTGCAGGAGCCAAGGTCAATTTTGACAAAAGCGAAGGTTTGCGGCTCGGTGCTTGGAGGGGTAGCAATACTCTTCCGGGGCCGTTCCGCTGGAGTGACGGACCCGTCCGCATCCTCGGGGTGTGGTTCGGGCCCGGCCTCCAACTGGAGCGAAATTGGTCGGAAATACAAGCCAAGGTGAATGCTCAGGTGGGAATCTGGCTTTCAAGGAGGTTGTCCTTAAAGGGCAGGGCGGAGGCGTGCGCCGTGTACGTCTTCCCCTTGATCCTTTACCGATTGGCTGTACTTCCTCTGCCTAAGGTAAATCGGTTGGCGCTGCAACGATCCCTTTCCAGATTGCTCTGGGGAGGTGCAAGGCCGATGGTCCGTAGGCAGGTCTGTATCCAACGTACACGCAACGGGGGTCTAGGTATGCCTGATCTGGAGAGCCACTGGCTTGCTGAAAGACTTGCATACCTGGGCAGAGCTTTGACGGGGGACGCAGTGTGGAGACTGAAGGCGAGTCGGACTTTTCCTCGCCTAAAGTCAGACCCAAAGGCTGAAGGTCGACGTAGGCCTTTGGGCGAAACACTGTTTGTCCGCGAGTGCCGAACGGCCCTTCGTAACCTTCTTGGGTCCAGTGACCTTTCACGGCCTCGAAAAGAACTATATCGGGAGCTAGTGGTGGGTTCCGCTTCTGATCCTCTCAGCGAGCGGCACGGCTGGACGACGGAGGAGATTCGCTCTCATTGGAATTGGGCGCCAGGATCGAGCTTCTTGAACAACTCCGAGTTCTCGCTCACCTGGCGACTTGTGCGAAATGCGTTACCCCTTGTCGGCTTGAACTACAAAGCGGGCCTGGCAGACATGCCCGATTGCGCTCGCTGCGGCAGTGGCTTGGAAGAAACGGCTGAGCACGCCTTCTACTACTGCGAGCGAGTTCGCCCGTTTTGGGATCACGTCGGCGAGTGGACGGCTCGCATCGAACCCAAACAGCTCGTGCTGCTCGACGTTGGTTACGTCGTGGACAACGTTCTTCCTCCGTATCAGGGTGAGAAGCGTGTGGTGTTTCTCGCGATCCTAGCTGTAGCTAGAATGGTGATTTGGACGACGCGAAACAAGGGATTGTATGACGATGCAAACTTTTCTCATCGTGATCTGATTTTGTATTTTCGGCATCAGCTGAGGGTCAAAATCAGATGCGATAGAAAACGCTTGGATCGCATAACATTCAGCAAAAGGTGGGTGAATGCAGCGAGCCTGGTCGTGCGAAAGGGAGCAACGTTGGAGTCATCCTTCCCTCCTCTGCCGGCTCATGGCGTCTACGGTACGGGTCCTTAGGGACCCCACCCCTGGTGAGTAAAACTGTTCCCTTTTTCTTTTGGTACCCAGGTACCTAGTTAGCAGTATGTTTGTGAGTCATTGTCCCCGTCATCTAGTTGTTAGTTCTCAAGATCTTCCCCATCCCCATTATTTTTGTACCTCAATCCGTATCCCAGTCCACGTTTACTGAAGATCTTGAACATTCATATGTATAAAAATCATATCACCTACTTGTATTAACCCATACCGCGCCCGACCCCTAAATTCTTTTCACCCCTGTAGATTAGGATCCCTGCCCCACCTAGGGTAGGTCCGACTTGTTTCCGGTTCTTTCGCCCCGGAAAACAGTCGGCCTCCAATTTTATAGACGGGGGGATGGGAGGGCAACCAAACGGGGGATTCCTTGTTTTTATATATATTTCGGGGTTTTTCTCCCATTCCCATCACATTCATTGTAAATAAATCATAAAATCATTCCCGAATCTCGGGATTTTAAGTAGGATTTCTTTGGCACTGGATATTTATTTCTCGGCGAATGTGGCTAGCTAGGTCTCCTTAGTTTATATAGAAAAGTATGACCGCTCCCTTCCCCTCCCCAAAAACTTCAAGGCCTTGTGCCTTCTGTGTACACTACACAGAAATAAAGCAGACTACAAGCTGAAGACTACGTATTCGTTATGTGCCTCGATAGGGGAGGGAGGAACAAACCATGACAGTCATAGTTGAGGGCAGGAAACCGCTATGTTGGTTTTGCAATAAAGAAAAACTGGACTACTACTACTACTACTACTGATTTGCACCTGTCATAGCAGCCACCAAATTTAAAGAAAATGAGGAAGGGTGGACGCAAGTCAGAAAAAAGGGAGGGAAAAAAACTCCCCCAAAAAACCCAGCAACAACAGATACAACAACTCTTTTGACTACAACTACGAAACCAACGACAACAAATACGAAACAATCAACTGCAAAACAATCAACAAAAGAAGACAATCAAAACATTGAACCGATGGATATGACCATGAATTTAAAAAGAAGGAGAAACAGCGAGGATTCACCAACTAAAGAGGGGGAGAAAAAACATCCAAAAAAACCCACACAAACAACCACCATACCTCAGCATAAGGGGGAAAAAACAACAGAAAAATCGCCAGTCCAAAATAAACAAAGACCAGCACAATTGATTCCTCTCCCACAAAAAACAAAAACCACCCCTATCATCAGAAACACCATTACCCCCCTCTCTTTCACCAATTAAAACCCCCAAAATGCTTACTCGATCCTATTCAGCAACCAGACTTACACCCTCTCCCCAAACACCGTCAACATCAGCAGCAACTGTTCAAAAACCAAGAGCACGCTCTACGGAAGCCCGACGTGCCATAAACTCTTTTTACTTCTGCGAAGATATCATGGACAATCCACACATAGACCACACTTTAAAACAATCATTAAAACCATTACGCTCACTCCAAAAAATTGACACTAAAGACATCACAAAACCACATCTATTCAAGGACGCACCAAAATTGACCACATTCGTCCGCTTGGCTGGCAATCGGACCAAAGAACTTTGGAACTTTATTGACGAAGCCAGCCGGGCGGATGTAATGCTGGTCGATACGAAAAATCCAATGCTGAAAAAAATGCTACCCTTCTGTGCGGGCAGGGTCCCGATTTTGGTTCACCCATCATTCTATAGGTCCCTAAAGTTGCGGTACCCTATGGATGTCGGTGGAATTACCAGGGACGACCGAGTAAGTACTGAGCTCGGCACCGGATCCCTGCGTCAGGCCGTCGGCATCCTTACCCCGAAGGATTTCCGGCCCGTAGTCGACACTGAGTAAGGTAAGTGGGATTGATGGCTCTAAACCTTGCTACTTTGAATGTGAGGGGATTGAGGGATCCGGGCAAGTGTACGCGCTTGCTTGGTGAACTTAAAACTCTCGGCGTAGATGTTGCTGCAGTGCAGGAAACCCACTTCACTTGCGGTGCCGACTGTCGTGTGCTGGAAAGCGATTTTAACGTTTTCTCAGCATACGGCAGCCGTACCAGCGTTGGGGTTTCTTTGCTAGTTGGACGCAGCCTTGATGCTGATGTTGACGTTGTTTTTGCAGGTGACGGGGGCCGACTGGTTGTGGCCGATGTTGCCGTGAAAAGTTTCAAGTTTCGTCTGGTTGCGGTTTATGCGCCCAATATCGTTGTGGAGAGGGTTTCCTTTTTTCGTCGGTTGGCGCCGTTCCTGGACGATACGAAGCGGCTAGTTTTAATGGGTGATTGGAATGCGATCCTTGATCCCAAGATAGATAAGGTCGGGCGGGGAGCTAGGCGTGTGGGAAGGTGTGAAAGCAGCCTTGCCGGCCTCATGACTCGTCATGACCTCGTCGACAGGTTTCGTCTGGATCACCCAGGGCGGGAGATGTGGACGTGGCTAGATAGTTCGCCCTCTGCCAAAGTAGGCTCCTACTTGGACAGAGTGTTAGTGAGACGAGCTGACATTGATTTTGTTAGTTGTCCCACGTTCCACTTGATAGCGTGGACTGACCATAAACTTGTTAGAGTCAGTCTACGGTTAGCAAATAGGCCTAGTCTGGCCGGCTACTGGAAGTTCAATACCTCCTTACTGGAGATACGGGACTTCCGGGACCGGCTGGAATCCCTAATTCAGCGGGCGTTAGTGGGGGCGGTTACCGGGAATAGGTGGTGGGGATCTCTTAAACATAGGATTAGAGATTTCGCTACCAAGTACGGTCAACAGCTCAACCTAGATAGGACCAAGGAAGCGAAATCTATAGACGATAGACTTTCCCGGGCGGTGGCTGGGGGGGACTCCCTAAACGTAGAGCTAGCTAGGGGGGACCTTGAGCGCGAGAGTAGCGAGCGCTACAAGGGATACGTAGTTAGATCTAGGTTAAAGAGAGTTCTCAACGAAGCTGTGAAAACGAACGCGACTGCGCGTGAAGAAGAAGTGCGAAGGTTCCCCGATCGGTATATCGGTTCTGTCAAGGCCCCGGATGGGCGACTGCTGCGATCGGCTCGCGAGATTCGTGACGCCTTTCGGGCGCACTTTCGGGATCGCTTTGCCCGCTGTACTGATCTCCCGCTCCGGGAGTTTCGTAGCTATCTTGCCGACTTTCCCCGCCTTGGGGTGGCTGAAGCGGCTAGCTGCGAGGGTGTGGTTACTGAATGCGAAGTCCGTGACGCGTTGAAGCAGGTCGGCCTGAACAAGTCGCCGGGACTAGATGGTTTGCCCTACGAAGTGTACTTGAGGATGTCGCACATGTTTGTGCCTATTCTGACGGATATGTTCAACCATTGGTTCGCCCAGGGAGCCATCCCTGGTAGCGTTACCAAGGGCGTGATCACATTGCTGAAGAAAGGTGGCAGGCATGTTTGGGAGGGTTTAGACGATTACAGGCCCATAACTCTGCTTAACACAGAGTTAAAGATTTTGGCCCGGGTCTTAGCGAATCGTTTACAGCTTGTCATTAGCGATCTGATCGGCTCTGAGCAGACCTTTGCTGTGAAGGGAAGATCGATCCAGGACAACCTGCACTTGATTCGCGAGGTCCTAGAGGGTATAGAAGACGGCACCGAGGCCGCGCTGATCAGTTTAGATCAGTCCAAGGCCTTCGATAGGGTTGACCATCGGTTTTTGGCGACTGTTTTGGAGACTGCCGGATTCAAACCGGAGTTCCGCAGATGGATTAGCATGATGTACCACAACCCTCAGGCAGTGGTGCAGGTGAACGGAAGGCGTTCGACGGTGTTCGCGGTCGAGCGGTCGGTCCGGCAGGGCTGCCCGTTGTCTCCTCTTCTCTATGTCCTAGCTTTGGAGCCCCTGCTCCGTAGGCTTAGGGATAGGACGGCAAATCCGGCCCTGCGCGGTGTCCCTTTTGCTGGCCCTCTTACGGCAAGGGTTTCCGCGTTCGCCGATGATATCACAGTGTTTGTATCCCGCCGTCTGGATATAAAGGCTGTGAAGAAGGCGGTTAGCGAGTACGAGCGGATTGCAGGAGCCAAGGTCAATTTTGACAAAAGCGAAGGTTTGCGGCTCGGTGCTTGGAGGGGTAGCAATACTCTTCCGGGGCCGTTCCGCTGGAGTGACGGACCCGTCCGCATCCTCGGGGTGTGGTTCGGGCCCGGCCTCCAACTGGAGCGAAATTGGTCGGAAATACAAGCCAAGGTGAATGCTCAGGTGGGAATCTGGCTTTCAAGGAGGTTGTCCTTAAAGGGCAGGGCGGAGGCGTGCGCCGTGTACGTCTTCCCCTTGATCCTTTACCGATTGGCTGTACTTCCTCTGCCTAAGGTAAATCGGTTGGCGCTGCAACGATCCCTTTCCAGATTGCTCTGGGGAGGTGCAAGGCCGATGGTCCGTAGGCAGGTCTGTATCCAACGTACACGCAACGGGGGTCTAGGTATGCCTGATCTGGAGAGCCACTGGCTTGCTGAAAGACTTGCATACCTGGGCAGAGCTTTGACGGGGGACGCAGTGTGGAGACTGAAGGCGAGTCGGACTTTTCCTCGCCTAAAGTCAGACCCAAAGGCTGAAGGTCGACGTAGGCCTTTGGGCGAAACACTGTTTGTCCGCGAGTGCCGAACGGCCCTTCGTAACCTTCTTGGGTCCAGTGACCTTTCACGGCCTCGAAAAGAACTATATCGGGAGCTAGTGGTGGGTTCCGCTTCTGATCCTCTCAGCGAGCGGCACGGCTGGACGACGGAGGAGATTCGCTCTCATTGGAATTGGGCGCCAGGATCGAGCTTCTTGAACAACTCCGAGTTCTCGCTCACCTGGCGACTTGTGCGAAATGCGTTACCCCTTGTCGGCTTGAACTACAAAGCGGGCCTGGCAGACATGCCCGATTGCGCTCGCTGCGGCAGTGGCTTGGAAGAAACGGCTGAGCACGCCTTCTACTACTGCGAGCGAGTTCGCCCGTTTTGGGATCACGTCGGCGAGTGGACGGCTCGCATCGAACCCAAACAGCTCGTGCTGCTCGACGTTGGTTACGTCGTGGACAACGTTCTTCCTCCGTATCAGGGTGAGAAGCGTGTGGTGTTTCTCGCGATCCTAGCTGTAGCTAGAATGGTGATTTGGACGACGCGAAACAAGGGATTGTATGACGATGCAAACTTTTCTCATCGTGATCTGATTTTGTATTTTCGGCATCAGCTGAGGGTCAAAATCAGATGCGATAGAAAACGCTTGGATCGCATAACATTCAGCAAAAGGTGGGTGAATGCAGCGAGCCTGGTCGTGCGAAAGGGAGCAACGTTGGAGTCATCCTTCCCTCCTCTGCCGGCTCATGGCGTCTACGGTACGGGTCCTTAGGGACCCCACCCCTGGTGAGTAAAACTGTTCCCTTTTTCTTTTGGTACCCAGGTACCTAGTTAGCAGTATGTTTGTGAGTCATTGTCCCCGTCATCTAGTTGTTAGTTCTCAAGATCTTCCCCATCCCCATTATTTTTGTACCTCAATCCGTATCCCAGTCCACGTTTACTGAAGATCTTGAACATTCATATGTATAAAAATCATATCACCTACTTGTATTAACCCATACCGCGCCCGACCCCTAAATTCTTTTCACCCCTGTAGATTAGGATCCCTGCCCCACCTAGGGTAGGTCCGACTTGTTTCCGGTTCTTTCGCCCCGGAAAACAGTCGGCCTCCAATTTTATAGACGGGGGGATGGGAGGGCAACCAAACGGGGGATTTTTCCTTGTTTTTATATATATTTCGGGGTTTTTCTCCCATTCCCATCACATTCATTGTAAATAAATCATAAAATCATTCATGAATCTCGGGATTTTAAGTAGGACTTCTTCATAGAGCAAATGTGGTATTGTGGTGATTGTAGCGCAAAAGGCGATGGATGAATGGATATTTATTGTATTGTTGAATGGGTCGGCGAATGTGGCTAGCTAGGTCTCCTTAGTTTATATAGAAAAGTATGACCGCTCCCTTCCCCTCCCCAAAAACTTCAAGGCCTTGTGCCTTCTGTGTACACTACACAGAAATAAAGCAGACTACAAGCTGAATTTTTTTCGTTTTTTTTGTCTGAGTTCTTTTTTCACCACGAAAAAAAGTAAGTTCTTTATTGTTAAAAATTTGTTAAAATTATTGTTATTGAATATTGTTATCATTGTTAAAGTTTTGTGACCCCCCTCAAACTATTGTTCTTTGTTTGTGAGGAGGGTCAAACGCGACTCGATTTTTTTGTTGAACTTTTTTAAAAAACGACCGCCATTTTTATCAACATTCATCGTTCTACATTTATTCGTCTCGCCTGAATTTTTTGCAACACCATACGCGTTTCATCTCCCTCTGGTTGTGTTTTCACAACTATGGGGGAGCCCAACAACATGAAATCGCAATCACCGACCGACATATTCAAAACGCAACCCTCCCCAATGCCGGAAGAAGCTCCATTCGACCTCTCTTCATCGGCAAGTACAATACCACCGGCACAAAAACAAAAACAAACGGCTGTCTCTTGGTCTTCACATTGCGTGAATAAAAAATCCCCTTGTGACTACGCAAGAGACAGGGTCGAAAAGTATGAAAAGTATTTCAAGGACGGGGAAATTCTCCCAATACCCGAATTGGTCGAGGCGGTCGAACCGAAGACCCTGTCCTTCGTAGTCACAGACATTAAGACCAAGAGACTAGCGGGGATTAAGAAGGAAACTTTTGAGGACCTTCTCAAAACAGCAAACATCCCAGGGAAGTACTTCTGCCGCAGAAGTTTCGCGACCTGGGATGTCTTATTACCCTCAGAGGAAGTAGCGAAAAGCCTCGCCGGTGGTAACATCACCACACGCTTCTTCCGGCTACAACCGGAATATCGAGGCAAAAGAAGAATACGAGTCACCGTATGCAATGTATCTATGCAATTGAGTGGTGACGTCCTCGCCGCCTATCTAAGTATATACGGCGGCGTGGAACAAGTCACACAAGTAACGTCAACACGGGGAACTGCGTACGGTGACTACGTATTCGTTATATGCCTCGATAGGGGAGGGTTTAACAAAATTCCCCATAAAATACGTTACCGCGATCAAACCATGACAGTCATAGTTGAGGGCAGGAAACCGCTATGTTGGTTTTGCAATAACATCGGCCACTTTTCAAAAAACTGCCCTCAAAAATCAACAATCACCACCACAACAACGAATACTACTACTACTACTGCTACTCCTTCACCTGTCATAGCAGCAATAATACCAACAGAAACCTCAGAAAACAAACAAGAAACCCCTAAAGAAAATGAGAAAGGGTGGACGCAAGTCACCAGAAAAAAGGGAGGGAAAAAAACTCCCCCAAAAAACCCAGCAACAACAGATACAACAACTCTTTTGACTACAACTACGAAACCAACGACAACAAATACGAAACAATCAACTGCAAAACAATCAACAAAAGAAGACAATCAAAACATTGAACCGATGGATATGTCCATGAATTTAAAAAGAAGGAGAGACAGCGAGGACTCACCAACTAAAGAGGGGGAGAAAAAACATCCAAAAAAACCCACACAAACAACCACCATACCTCAGCATAAGGGGGAAAAAACAACAGAAAAATCGCCAGTCCAAAATAAACAAAGACCAGCACAATTGATTCCTCTCCCACAAAAAACAAAAACCACCCCTATCATCCCAACAGAAACACCATTACCCCCCTCTCTTTCACCAATTAAAACCCCCAAAATGCTTACTCGATCCTATTCAGCAACCAGACTTACACCCTCTCCCCAAACACCGTCAACATCAGCAGCAACTGTTCAAAAACCAAGAGCACGCTCTACGGAAGCCCGACGTGCCATAAACTCTTTTTACTTCTGCGAAGATATCATGGACAATCCACACATAGACCACACTTTAAAACAATCATTAAAACCATTACGCTCACTCCAAAAAATTGACACTAAAGACATCACAAAACCACATCTATTCAAGGACGCACCAAAATTGACCACATTCGTCCGCTTGGCTGGCAATCGGACCAAAGAACTCTGGAACTTTATTGACGAAGCCAGCCGGGCGGATGTAATGCTGGTCGATACGAAAAATCCAATGCTGAAAAAAATGCTACCCTTCTGTGCGGGCAGGGTCCCGATTTTGGTTCACCCATCATTCTATAGGTCCCTAAAGTTGCGGTACCCTATGGATGTCGGTGGAATTACCAGGGACGACCGAGTAAGTACTGAGCTCGGCACCGGATCCCTGCGTCAGGCCGTCGGCATCCTTACTCCGAAGGATTTCCGGCCCGTAGTCGACACTGAGTAAGGTAAGTGGGATTGATGGCTCTAAACCTTGCTACTTTGAATGTGAGGGGATTGAGGGATCCGGGCAAGTGTACGCGCTTGCTTGGTGAACTTAAAACTCTCGGCGTAGATGTTGCTGCAGTGCAGGAAACCCACTTCACTTGCGGTGCCGACTGTCGTGTGCTGGAAAGCGATTTTAACGTTTTCTCAGCATACGGCAGCCGTACCAGCGTTGGGGTTTCTTTGCTAGTTGGACGCAGCCTTGATGCTGATGTTGACGTTGTTTTTGCAGGTGACGGGGGCCGACTGGTTGTGGCCGATGTTGCCGTGAAAAGTTTCAAGTTTCGTCTGGTTGCGGTTTATGCGCCCAATATCGTTGTGGAGAGGGTTTCCTTTTTTCGTCGGTTGGCGCCGTTCCTGGACGATACGAAGCGGCTAGTTTTAATGGGTGATTGGAATGCGATCCTTGATCCCAAGATAGATAAGGTCGGGCGGGGAGCTAGGCGTGTGGGAAGGTGTGAAAGCAGCCTTGCCGGCCTCATGACTCGTCATGACCTCGTCGACAGGTTTCGTCTGGATCACCCAGGGCGGGAGATGTGGACGTGGCTAGATAGTTCGCCCTCTGCCAAAGTAGGCTCCTACTTGGACAGAGTGTTAGTGAGACGAGCTGACATTGATTTTGTTAGTTGTCCCACGTTCCACTTGATAGCGTGGACTGACCATAAACTTGTTAGAGTCAGTCTACGGTTAGCAAATAGGCCTAGTCTGGCCGGCTACTGGAAGTTCAATACCTCCTTACTGGAGATACGGGACTTCCGGGACCGGCTGGAATCCCTAATTCAGCGGGCGTTAGTGGGGGCGGTTACCGGGAATAGGTGGTGGGGATCTCTTAAACATAGGATTAGAGATTTCGCTACCAAGTACGGTCAACAGCTCAACCTAGATAGGACCAAGGAAGCGAAATCTATAGACGATAGACTTTCCCGGGCGGTGGCTGGGGGGGACTCCCTAAACGTAGAGCTAGCTAGGGGGGACCTTGAGCGCGAGAGTAGCGAGCGCTACAAGGGATACGTAGTTAGATCTAGGTTAAAGAGAGTTCTCAACGAAGCTGTGAAAACGAACGCGACTGCGCGTGAAGAAGAAGTGCGAAGGTTCCCCGATCGGTATATCGGTTCTGTCAAGGCCCCGGATGGGCGACTGCTGCGATCGGCTCGCGAGATTCGTGACGCCTTTCGGGCGCACTTTCGGGATCGCTTTGCCCGCTGTACTGATCTCCCGCTCCGGGAGTTTCGTAGCTATCTTGCCGACTTTCCCCGCCTTGGGGTGGCTGAAGCGGCTAGCTGCGAGGGTGTGGTTACTGAATGCGAAGTCCGTGACGCGTTGAAGCAGGTCGGCCTGAACAAGTCGCCGGGACTAGATGGTTTGCCCTACGAAGTGTACTTGAGGATGTCGCACATGTTTGTGCCTATTCTGACGGATATGTTCAACCATTGGTTCGCCCAGGGAGCCATCCCTGGTAGCGTTACCAAGGGCGTGATCACATTGCTGAAGAAAGGTGGCAGGCATGTTTGGGAGGGTTTAGACGATTACAGGCCCATAACTCTGCTTAACACAGAGTTAAAGATTTTGGCCCGGGTCTTAGCGAATCGTTTACAGCTTGTCATTAGCGATCTGATCGGCTCTGAGCAGACCTTTGCTGTGAAGGGAAGATCGATCCAGGACAACCTGCACTTGATTCGCGAGGTCCTAGAGGGTATAGAAGACGGCACCGAGGCCGCGCTGATCAGTTTAGATCAGTCCAAGGCCTTCGATAGGGTTGACCATCGGTTTTTGGCGACTGTTTTGGAGACTGCCGGATTCAAACCGGAGTTCCGCAGATGGATTAGCATGATGTACCACAACCCTCAGGCAGTGGTGCAGGTGAACGGAAGGCGTTCGACGGTGTTCGCGGTCGAGCGGTCGGTCCGGCAGGGCTGCCCGTTGTCTCCTCTTCTCTATGTCCTAGCTTTGGAGCCCCTGCTCCGTAGGCTTAGGGATAGGACGGCAAATCCGGCCCTGCGCGGTGTCCCTTTTGCTGGCCCTCTTACGGCAAGGGTTTCCGCGTTCGCCGATGATATCACAGTGTTTGTATCCCGCCGTCTGGATATAAAGGCTGTGAAGAAGGCGGTTAGCGAGTACGAGCGGATTGCAGGAGCCAAGGTCAATTTTGACAAAAGCGAAGGTTTGCGGCTCGGTGCTTGGAGGGGTAGCAATACTCTTCCGGGGCCGTTCCGCTGGAGTGACGGACCCGTCCGCATCCTCGGGGTGTGGTTCGGGCCCGGCCTCCAACTGGAGCGAAATTGGTCGGAAATACAAGCCAAGGTGAATGCTCAGGTGGGAATCTGGCTTTCAAGGAGGTTGTCCTTAAAGGGCAGGGCGGAGGCGTGCGCCGTGTACGTCTTCCCCTTGATCCTTTACCGATTGGCTGTACTTCCTCTGCCTAAGGTAAATCGGTTGGCGCTGCAACGATCCCTTTCCAGATTGCTCTGGGGAGGTGCAAGGCCGATGGTCCGTAGGCAGGTCTGTATCCAACGTACACGCAACGGGGGTCTAGGTATGCCTGATCTGGAGAGCCACTGGCTTGCTGAAAGACTTGCATACCTGGGCAGAGCTTTGACGGGGGACGCAGTGTGGAGACTGAAGGCGAGTCGGACTTTTCCTCGCCTAAAGTCAGACCCAAAGGCTGAAGGTCGACGTAGGCCTTTGGGCGAAACACTGTTTGTCCGCGAGTGCCGAACGGCCCTTCGTAACCTTCTTGGGTCCAGTGACCTTTCACGGCCTCGAAAAGAACTATATCGGGAGCTAGTGGTGGGTTCCGCTTCTGATCCTCTCAGCGAGCGGCACGGCTGGACGACGGAGGAGATTCGCTCTCATTGGAATTGGGCGCCAGGATCGAGCTTCTTGAACAACTCCGAGTTCTCGCTCACCTGGCGACTTGTGCGAAATGCGTTACCCCTTGTCGGCTTGAACTACAAAGCGGGCCTGGCAGACATGCCCGATTGCGCTCGCTGCGGCAGTGGCTTGGAAGAAACGGCTGAGCACGCCTTCTACTACTGCGAGCGAGTTCGCCCGTTTTGGGATCACGTCGGCGAGTGGACGGCTCGCATCGAACCCAAACAGCTCGTGCTGCTCGACGTTGGTTACGTCGTGGACAACGTTCTTCCTCCGTATCAGGGTGAGAAGCGTGTGGTGTTTCTCGCGATCCTAGCTGTAGCTAGAATGGTGATTTGGACGACGCGAAACAAGGGATTGTATGACGATGCAAACTTTTCTCATCGTGATCTGATTTTGTATTTTCGGCATCAGCTGAGGGTCAAAATCAGATGCGATAGAAAACGCTTGGATCGCATAACATTCAGCAAAAGGTGGGTGAATGCAGCGAGCCTGGTCGTGCGAAAGGGAGCAACGTTGGAGTCATCCTTCCCTCCTCTGCCGGCTCATGGCGTCTACGGTACGGGTCCTTAGGGACCCCACCCCTGGTGAGTAAAACTGTTCCCTTTTTCTTTTGGTACCCAGGTACCTAGTTAGCAGTATGTTTGTGAGTCATTGTCCCCGTCATCTAGTTGTTAGTTCTCAAGATCTTCCCCATCCCCATTATTTTTGTACCTCAATCCGTATCCCAGTCCACGTTTACTGAAGATCTTGAACATTCATATGTATAAAAATCATATCACCTACTTGTATTAACCCATACCGCGCCCGACCCCTAAATTCTTTTCACCCCTGTAGATTAGGATCCCTGCCCCACCTAGGGTAGGTCCGACTTGTTTCCGGTTCTTTCGCCCCGGAAAACAGTCGGCCTCCAATTTTATAGACGGGGGGATGGGAGGGCAACCAAACGGGGGATTTTTCCTTGTTTTTATATATATTTCGGGGTTTTTCTCCCATTCCCATCACATTCATTGTAAATAAATCATACTTGTAAATCATTCATGAATCTCGGGATTTTAAGTAGGACTTCTTCATAGAGCAAATGTGGTATTGTGGTGATTGTAGCGCAAAAGGCGATGGATGAATGGATATTTATTGTATTGTTGAATGGGTCGGCGAATGTGGCTAGCTAGGTCTCCTTAGTTTATATAGAAAAGTATGACCGCTCCCTTCCCCTCCCCAAAAACTTCAAGGCCTTGTGCCTTCTGTGTACACTACACAGAAATAAAGCAGACTACAAGCTGAAGCTTCAGTTTTTTGTCTGAGTTCTTTTTTCACCACGAAAAAAAGTAAGTTCTTTATTGTTAAAAATTTGTTAAAATTATTGTTATTGAATATTGTTATCATTGTTAAAGTTTTGTGACCCCCCTCAAACTATTGTTCTTTGTTTGTGAGGAGGGTCAAACGCGACTCGATTTTTTTGTTGAACTTTTTTAAAAAAACGACCGCCATTTTTATCAACATTCATCGTTCTACATTTATTCGTCTCGCCTGAATTTTTTGCAACACCATACGCGTTTCATCTCCCTCTGGTTGTGTTTTCACAACTATGGGGGAGCCCAACAACATGAAATCGCAATCACCGACCGACATATTCAAAACGCAACCCTCCCCAATGCCGGAAGAAGCTCCATTCGACCTCTCTTCATCGGCAAGTACAATACCACCGGCACAAAAACAAAAACAAACAGCTGTCTCTTGGTCTTCACATTGCGTGAATAAAAAATCCCCTTGTGACTACGCAAGAGACAGGGTCGAAAAGTATGAAAAGTATTTCAAGGACGGGGAAATTCTCCCAATACCCGAATTGGTCGAGGCGGTCGAACCGAAGACCCTGTCCTTCGTAGTCACAGACATTAAGACCAAGAGACTAGCGGGGATTAAGAAGGAAACTTTTGAGGACCTTCTCAAAACAGCAAACATCCCAGGGAAGTACTTCTGCCGCAGAAGTTTCGCGACCTGGGATGTCTTATTACCCTCAGAGGAAGTAGCGAAAAGCCTCGCCGGTGGTAACATCACCACACGCTTCTTCCGGCTACAACCGGAATATCGAGGCAAAAGAAGAATACGAGTCACCGTATGCAATGTATCTATGCAATTGAGTGGTGACGTCCTCGCCGCCTATCTAAGTATATACGGCGGCGTGGAACAAGTCACACAAGTAACGTCAACACGGGGAACTGCGTACGGTGACTACGTATTCGTTATATGCCTCGATAGGGGAGGGTTTAACAAAATTCCCCATAAAATACGTTACCGCGATCAAACCATGACAGTCATCGTTGAGGGCAGGAAACCGCTATGTTGGTCCTGCAATAACATCGGCCACTTTTCAAAAAACTGCCCTCAAAAACCAACAATCACCACCACAACAACGACTACTACTACTGCTACTACTACTGATACTCCTTCACCTGTCATAGCAGCAATAATACCAACAGAAACCTCAGAAAACAAACAAGAAACCCCTAAAGAAAATGAGGAAGGGTGGACGCAAGTCACCAGAAAAAAGGGAGGGAAAAAAACTCCCCCAAAAAACCCAGCAACAACAGATACAACAACTCTTTTGACTACAACTACGAAACCAACGACAACAAATACGAAACAATCAACTGCAAAACAATCAACAAAAGAAGACAATCAAAACATTGAACCGATGGATATGTCCATGAATTTAAAAAGAAGGAGAGACAGCGAGGACTCACCAACTAAAGAGGGGGAGAAAAAACATCCAAAAAAACCCACACAAACAACCACCATACCTCAGCATAAGGGGGAAAAAACAACAGAAAAATCGCCAGTCCAAAATAAACAAAGACCAGCACAATTGATTCCTCTCCCACAAAAAACAAAAACCACCCCTATCATCCCAACAGAAACACCATTACCCCCCTCTCTTTCACCAATTAAAACCCCCAAAATGCTTACTCGATCCTATTCAGCAACCAGACTTACACCCTCTCCCCAAACACCGTCAACATCAGCAGCAACTGTTCAAAAACCAAGAGCACGCTCTACGGAAGCCCGACGTGCCATAAACTCTTTTTACTTCTGCGAAGATATCATGGACAATCCACACATAGACCACACTTTAAAACAATCATTAAAACCATTACGCTCACTCCAAAAAATTGACACTAAAGACATCACAAAACCACATCTATTCAAGGACGCACCAAAATTGACCACATTCGTCCGCTTGGCTGGCAATCGGACCAAAGAACTTTGGAACTTTATTGACGAAGCCAGCCGGGCGGATGTAATGCTGGTCGATACGAAAAATCCAATGCTGAAAAAAATGCTACCCTTCTGTGCGGGCAGGGTCCCGATTTTGGTTCACCCATCATTCTATAGGTCCCTAAAGTTGCGGTACCCTATGGATGTCGGTGGAATTACCAGGGACGACCGAGTAAGTACTGAGCTCGGCACCGGATCCCTGCGTCAGGCCGTCGGCATCCTCACCCCGAAGGATTTCCGGCCCGTAGTCGACACTGAGTAAGGTAAGTGGGATTGATGGCTCTAAACCTTGCTACTTTGAATGTGAGGGGATTGAGGGATCCGGGCAAGTGTACGCGCTTGCTTGGTGAACTTAAAACTCTCGGCGTAGATGTTGCTGCAGTGCAGGAAACCCACTTCACTTGCGGTGCCGACTGTCGTGTGCTGGAAAGCGATTTTAACGTTTTCTCAGCATACGGCAGCCGTACCAGCGTTGGGGTTTCTTTGCTAGTTGGACGCAGCCTTGATGCTGATGTTGACGTTGTTTTTGCAGGTGACGGGGGCCGACTGGTTGTGGCCGATGTTGCCGTGAAAAGTTTCAAGTTTCGTCTGGTTGCGGTTTATGCGCCCAATATCGTTGTGGAGAGGGTTTCCTTTTTTCGTCGGTTGGCGCCGTTCCTGGACGATACGAAGCGGCTAGTTTTAATGGGTGATTGGAATGCGATCCTTGATCCCAAGATAGATAAGGTCGGGCGGGGAGCTAGGCGTGTGGGAAGGTGTGAAAGCAGCCTTGCCGGCCTCATGACTCGTCATGACCTCGTCGACAGGTTTCGTCTGGATCACCCAGGGCGGGAGATGTGGACGTGGCTAGATAGTTCGCCCTCTGCCAAAGTAGGCTCCTACTTGGACAGAGTGTTAGTGAGACGAGCTGACATTGATTTTGTTAGTTGTCCCACGTTCCACTTGATAGCGTGGACTGACCATAAACTTGTTAGAGTCAGTCTACGGTTAGCAAATAGGCCTAGTCTGGCCGGCTACTGGAAGTTCAATACCTCCTTACTGGAGATACGGGACTTCCGGGACCGGCTGGAATCCCTAATTCAGCGGGCGTTAGTGGGGGCGGTTACCGGGAATAGGTGGTGGGGATCTCTTAAACATAGGATTAGAGATTTCGCTACCAAGTACGGTCAACAGCTCAACCTAGATAGGACCAAGGAAGCGAAATCTATAGACGATAGACTTTCCCGGGCGGTGGCTGGGGGGGACTCCCTAAACGTAGAGCTAGCTAGGGGGGACCTTGAGCGCGAGAGTAGCGAGCGCTACAAGGGATACGTAGTTAGATCTAGGTTAAAGAGAGTTCTCAACGAAGCTGTGAAAACGAACGCGACTGCGCGTGAAGAAGAAGTGCGAAGGTTCCCCGATCGGTATATCGGTTCTGTCAAGGCCCCGGATGGGCGACTGCTGCGATCGGCTCGCGAGATTCGTGACGCCTTTCGGGCGCACTTTCGGGATCGCTTTGCCCGCTGTACTGATCTCCCGCTCCGGGAGTTTCGTAGCTATCTTGCCGACTTTCCCCGCCTTGGGGTGGCTGAAGCGGCTAGCTGCGAGGGTGTGGTTACTGAATGCGAAGTCCGTGACGCGTTGAAGCAGGTCGGCCTGAACAAGTCGCCGGGACTAGATGGTTTGCCCTACGAAGTGTACTTGAGGATGTCGCACATGTTTGTGCCTATTCTGACGGATATGTTCAACCATTGGTTCGCCCAGGGAGCCATCCCTGGTAGCGTTACCAAGGGCGTGATCACATTGCTGAAGAAAGGTGGCAGGCATGTTTGGGAGGGTTTAGACGATTACAGGCCCATAACTCTGCTTAACACAGAGTTAAAGATTTTGGCCCGGGTCTTAGCGAATCGTTTACAGCTTGTCATTAGCGATCTGATCGGCTCTGAGCAGACCTTTGCTGTGAAGGGAAGATCGATCCAGGACAACCTGCACTTGATTCGCGAGGTCCTAGAGGGTATAGAAGACGGCACCGAGGCCGCGCTGATCAGTTTAGATCAGTCCAAGGCCTTCGATAGGGTTGACCATCGGTTTTTGGCGACTGTTTTGGAGACTGCCGGATTCAAACCGGAGTTCCGCAGATGGATTAGCATGATGTACCACAACCCTCAGGCAGTGGTGCAGGTGAACGGAAGGCGTTCGACGGTGTTCGCGGTCGAGCGGTCGGTCCGGCAGGGCTGCCCGTTGTCTCCTCTTCTCTATGTCCTAGCTTTGGAGCCCCTGCTCCGTAGGCTTAGGGATAGGACGGCAAATCCGGCCCTGCGCGGTGTCCCTTTTGCTGGCCCTCTTACGGCAAGGGTTTCCGCGTTCGCCGATGATATCACAGTGTTTGTATCCCGCCGTCTGGATATAAAGGCTGTGAAGAAGGCGGTTAGCGAGTACGAGCGGATTGCAGGAGCCAAGGTCAATTTTGACAAAAGCGAAGGTTTGCGGCTCGGTGCTTGGAGGGGTAGCAATACTCTTCCGGGGCCGTTCCGCTGGAGTGACGGACCCGTCCGCATCCTCGGGGTGTGGTTCGGGCCCGGCCTCCAACTGGAGCGAAATTGGTCGGAAATACAAGCCAAGGTGAATGCTCAGGTGGGAATCTGGCTTTCAAGGAGGTTGTCCTTAAAGGGCAGGGCGGAGGCGTGCGCCGTGTACGTCTTCCCCTTGATCCTTTACCGATTGGCTGTACTTCCTCTGCCTAAGGTAAATCGGTTGGCGCTGCAACGATCCCTTTCCAGATTGCTCTGGGGAGGTGCAAGGCCGATGGTCCGTAGGCAGGTCTGTATCCAACGTACACGCAACGGGGGTCTAGGTATGCCTGATCTGGAGAGCCACTGGCTTGCTGAAAGACTTGCATACCTGGGCAGAGCTTTGACGGGGGACGCAGTGTGGAGACTGAAGGCGAGTCGGACTTTTCCTCGCCTAAAGTCAGACCCAAAGGCTGAAGGTCGACGTAGGCCTTTGGGCGAAACACTGTTTGTCCGCGAGTGCCGAACGGCCCTTCGTAACCTTCTTGGGTCCAGTGACCTTTCACGGCCTCGAAAAGAACTATATCGGGAGCTAGTGGTGGGTTCCGCTTCTGATCCTCTCAGCGAGCGGCACGGCTGGACGACGGAGGAGATTCGCTCTCATTGGAATTGGGCGCCAGGATCGAGCTTCTTGAACAACTCCGAGTTCTCGCTCACCTGGCGACTTGTGCGAAATGCGTTACCCCTTGTCGGCTTGAACTACAAAGCGGGCCTGGCAGACATGCCCGATTGCGCTCGCTGCGGCAGTGGCTTGGAAGAAACGGCTGAGCACGCCTTCTACTACTGCGAGCGAGTTCGCCCGTTTTGGGATCACGTCGGCGAGTGGACGGCTCGCATCGAACCCAAACAGCTCGTGCTGCTCGACGTTGGTTACGTCGTGGACAACGTTCTTCCTCCGTATCAGGGTGAGAAGCGTGTGGTGTTTCTCGCGATCCTAGCTGTAGCTAGAATGGTGATTTGGACGACGCGAAACAAGGGATTGTATGACGATGCAAACTTTTCTCATCGTGATCTGATTTTGTATTTTCGGCATCAGCTGAGGGTCAAAATCAGATGCGATAGAAAACGCTTGGATCGCATAACATTCAGCAAAAGGTGGGTGAATGCAGCGAGCCTGGTCGTGCGAAAGGGAGCAACGTTGGAGTCATCCTTCCCTCCTCTGCCGGCTCATGGCGTCTACGGTACGGGTCCTTAGGGACCCCACCCCTGGTGAGTAAAACTGTTCCCTTTTTCTTTTGGTACCCAGGTACCTAGTTAGCAGTATGTTTGTGAGTCATTGTCCCCGTCATCTAGTTGTTAGTTCTCAAGATCTTCCCCATCCCCATTATTTTTGTACCTCAATCCGTATCCCAGTCCACGTTTACTGAAGATCTTGAACATTCATATGTATAAAAATCATATCACCTACTTGTATTAACCCATACCGCGCCCGACCCCTAAATTCTTTTCACCCCTGTAGATTAGGATCCCTGCCCCACCTAGGGTAGGTCCGACTTGTTTCCGGTTCTTTCGCCCCGGAAAACAGTCGGCCTCCAATTTTATAGACGGGGGGATGGGAGGGCAACCAAACGGGGGATTTTTCCTTGTTTTTGTATATATTTCGGGGTTTTTCTCCCATTCCCATCACATTCATTGTAAATAAATCATAAAATCATTCATGAATCTCGGGATTTTAAGTAGGACTTCTTCATAGAGCAAATGTGGTATTGTGGTGATTGTAGCGCAAAAGGCGATGGATGAATGGATATTTATTGTATTGTTGAATGGGTCGGCGAATGTGGCTAGCTAGGTCTCCTTAGTTTATATAGAAAAGTATGACCGCTCCCTTCCCCTCCCCAAAAACTTCAAGGCCTTGTGCCTTCTGTGTACACTACACAGAAATAAAGCAGACTAGAAGAGAGATTGCATCCCATGATGAATTAATTTCGCTTTTACAAGCTCTTCAGATGGATTTCAAAGAGAATTTTTTTATATTTCACGTTATATTTCGTTGTAATCTACTGTATTGAAAAATTACCGGCAACAAAGTTTTTCTTTTCAGTTACGGATTTTTGTCGTTATCAATTTCATATCATATTAGTAACCTGATTTCAGGTTTATGAGTTTTATTTGAATGCCACATGTGGAATTTAGAATTTTAGTTTCATTTGAAAACTATTTTATTTACAATTTCGAATAAATATTTTTCAATTTAGCAGTAAGCCCTCAACGTATTTAAATAAAAGCGAAATAAATATTTCATGGAATACAATCTCTTATTGTATTTAAACCAAAATATATATTTTACTCTACAGGTATATTTTGTATTAAATAGCCGTACATTGAGCAGCCATTGTTTGGGTATTCACCGTCCTTATTAACTTTATATATATATATATATATATATATATATATATATATATATATATATATGTATCGTTTACTTAGGCACAAGCCATTATCTAAACAGGTTTGGTTGAATACCATGTATTGCATCTTTTTGTAAAATCTTTAAGTAAAGACGTTTAAGTCTTCTCACTAGTCTTCTTATGTCTGAGTGAAGTTGGTAAAGTACCCTATATTAGCCCAAGCGCTTTCGACTATTTCGCTGGTCATCTTCCGTGGGGGGTAGTGTTAGATTATTTGTTACTGTG